>NZ_RQXX01000001.1 GCF_004011175.1 Mesobaculum littorinae
CAGGACCCTGCACACCGCGACCTTACTCGCCGGCAAATGGCGCTCGGTGCCCTGGCCGGGGCGGCCGGGCTGCAGGCCGGCGCGGCAGCCGCCGCGACGGGCGGGGCCACCGAAAGCCCGGCCAACACCACGGCAAATCAGGCGGCCGGCAACAGGGCGGGCGTCCGCCACTCCGTCGCGCGCTGGACCTTCGACGCGATGGCGCTGCCCGATCTCTGCGCGCTGGCCCGCGGCATCGGCATGCAGGCTATCGACCTCGTCGGCCCCGCCGACTGGCAGACGCTGAAGGATGCCGGTCTCGACAGCTCGATGTGCAACGGCGCCGAGCCGAACCTGACGGACGGCTTCGCCGACCCGCAGTTTCACGACGCGCTGGTGCAAAGCTACGAACGTCACATCGACCTCGTGGCCGAGGCGGGCTATCGCAACCTGATCCTGTTCTCGGGCAACGCGCGCGGCATGGACCCCGGCACCGGGCTTGCGAATGCCGAGCGGGGGATCGGGCGCATTCTGTCCCGGGCCGAGGATCGGGGCGTCGTGTTGCACATGGAGCTTCTGAACTCGAAGGTCGATCACCCCGACTACATGGCGGACAATTCGCCCTGGGGGGTCGAGCTGTGCACCCGGCTCGGCTCGGACAGCTTCCGCCTGCTCTACGACATCTATCACATGCAGATCATGGAGGGCGACGTGATCCGGACGGTCCGCGATCACGGCGACTGTTTCGGCCACTACCACACCGCGGGCGTGCCCGGCCGCAACGAGATCGGCGAGAACCAGGAACTGCACTATCCGGCGATCATCCGCGCGATCGAGGAGACCGGGTTCACCGGATACCTCGCGCAGGAGTTCCTGCCGACCGCCAGCGATCCCGCCGCGTCCCTGCGCGACGCGGTCCGGATCTGCAGCGTCTGAGACATCCAGCGACATAGCCAGAGGAGGAGAGAAAATGGCGGACGACATGCACTACGACGCGATCGTCGTGGGGTCGGGGATCAGTGGCGGCTGGGCTGCCAAGGAGCTGACCGAGAAGGGGCTGAAGGTTCTGCTTCTGGAACGCGGCCGCAACATCGAGCACCAGGTCGACTACGTGAACGCCCAGAACGAGGCGTGGGATTATCCGCATCGCGGCGAGCCGACGCGCGACATGGTCGAAAAGCACCCCGTGCTCAGCCGCGACTACCCGCTCAACGAACAGACCCACGGCATGTGGGCCGACGAGCAGGAGAACCCCTATACCGAGGAGAAGCGGTTCGACTGGTACCGCGGCTATCACGTGGGGGGGCGGTCGCTTCTCTGGGGGCGGCACACCTACCGCTGGAACGAGGCGGATTTCGAGGCGAACGCCAAGGAGGGGATCGCCGTCGACTGGCCGATCCGGTACTCCGACCTCGCGCCGTGGTACGACTACGTCGAGGGGCATGCCGGCATCTCGGGCAACCGCGACGGGCTCGACGTTCTTCCCGACGGTAATTTCCAGCCTCCGATCCCGCTCAACATCGTGGAAAAGACGGTGTCCGAGCGCATCAAGCGCGAGTTCGGCGGCGAACGTCACCTGATCAACGCGCGCATGGCGAACATGACCGAGGACAAGCCCGACGAGGGCAGGACGAAGTGCCAGTTCCGCAACAAATGCTGGCTTGGCTGCCCCTACGGCGCCTACTTCGCCACCCAGTCCTCGACCCTGCCGGCGGCGATGGCGACGGGGAACCTTACGCTGCGCCCGCATTCCATCGTGCGGCAGGTGATGTACGACAAGGACAGGAAGCGCGCCACCGGGGTCGAGGTGATCGATTCAGAGACCGGGCAGACCTACGAATACACCGCCAACGTCATCTTCCTGAACGCCTCGACCTTCAACTCGACCTGGATCCTGATGAACTCCGCGACGGATGTCTGGGACGGCGGGCTTGGTTCGTCGAGCGGTGAGCTGGGCCACAACGTGATGGACCACCATTTCCGCACCGGCGCGCAGGCGACGCTGGAAGGGTTCGAGGACAAGTACTACTACGGTCGTCGCCCGACCGGGTACTACATGCCGCGCTACCGCAACTGGAACGGCGACAGCCGCGACTACGTGCGGGGCTTCGGCTACCAGGGCAGCGCCAGCCGCGAGGGCTGGGACCGGTCTGTTGCGGAACTGGGCAGCGGCGCGGACCTCAAGCATGCGCTGTCACGGCCGGGCGAGTGGACGATGATGATGCTGGCCTTCGGCGAGATGCTGCCCGCGCATCACAACCACATCGCGCTGGATCCCGACGTCACCGATGCCTGGGGCCTGCCGGTCCTGAAGTTCTCGGTCGAGATCGGCGAGAACGAAGAGCGGATGCGCAAGGACATGCGCGACGATGCGGTCGAGATGCTGACCGCGGCGGGTGGCTCAAACGTGGAGGGCTTCGACTGGGGCTATGCGCCCGGCATGGGCATCCACGAAATGGGGACCGCGCGCATGGGGCGCGACCCCAAGACCAGCGTGCTCAACGCCCATAACCAGGTCTGGGACGCGCCGAACGTCTTCGTCACCGACGGCGCGGCGATGACCTCGGCCTCCTGCGTGAACCCCTCGCTCACCTACATGGCGATGACCGCGCGCGCCGCGGATTTCGCGGTGTCCGAGCTGAAGAAAGGAAACCTCTGATGCAGCGCAGACAGCTTCTCCAGATGATCGCGGCGGCGACGGGCACGGCCTTCATCGCCGGCAAGGTCCAGGCCTACGAGCCGACCGAGACGGGGCAGAACCTGTTCTCGTCCGAGGATGGTCAGCTTCTCAACGATCTGGGCGAGACGATCCTGCCCGCCACCGACACGCCCGGCGCCAGGGACGCCGATGTCGGCCCCTTCATCACGCAATACGTCTCGGACTGTTACGACGACGGGGAGCAGGCGCTGTTCCGCGCGGGCCTGGACGACCTGCGCGACCGGGTGCAGGTCGTCTACGGCACCGATTTCGCGGGACTGTCCGACAGCCAGAGACGTGCCTTCGTCGACGATCTCGACATGACTGCAAGGATCGTCGCGTCGGGCGCGGGCGAGGGGGCGGGCGCCGCCGACCTGCACTGGTTCACGATGATGAAGCAGCTGGTGATCTTCGCCTTCTTCACGTCCCAGGTCGGCGCCACCGAGGTGCTGCGTTACGTCGCCGTGCCGGGACGCTTCGATGGCGATGTCGACTACAACGGCGAACCCGCCTGGGCGACCTGATCACGGCGTGACTACGGGCGGGTTGCCGCGTCAGGCGCCCCGCCCCCGAACATGAGGGAGAGAGACATGACACGTATGATGACCGCGCTGGCCGCCCTGGCCGCGCTGAACGGTGCCGCCCCCGCAATGGCGCAGGAAATGAGCGACGCGGCACGCTCGACCATCACCGAGCTTGACGGACCGAAGCCGCCGAAGATCGCGGCGCCGGCGGACGAGGCCCCCTCGGACGCGACCGTCCTCTTTGGCGGAGACAGTCTCGAAGCCTGGGAAAGCGTCGAGGGTGGCAAGGCCGCGTGGCTGGTCGAGGACGGGATCATGCGGGTGAACCGCGGCTCGGGCGCGATCCGCACCACGCAAGACTTCTGCGACGTGCAGCTTCACGTCGAGTGGCGCGCGCCAGAAGAGACCGAAGGCTACGACGGGCAGGACCGGGGAAATTCCGGCGTGTTCCTGCAAGAGCGTTACGAGGTTCAGGTGCTCGACAGCTACGACAACCCGACCTACGCCAACGGGCAGGCGGGGTCGATCTACAAGCAGCACATCCCGCTCGTGAACGCCTCGCGGCCGCCGGGGGAATGGCAAAGCTACGACATTATCTACACCGCCCCCGAATTCGGATCCGACGACCGGGTGAGCGAGCCCGCGCGCGTGACGGTGATGCACAACGGGATCGTCGTGCAGAACGACGTCCAGATCCAGGGAAAGACCGTCTGGATCGGAGCCCCTAGCTACGACGAGGCACATGGTTGCGCGCCGATCATGCTGCAGGATCACGACGCCGACGTGGCCTATCGCAACATCTGGGTGCGCGACTTGTCGTGACCCCGTGTCCGGGTGCCGGGCCCTCCGGGTCCGGCGCCTCGGCCGCCCCGCCCGGCGCGCAACGATGAGCGCGAGGCAATCGCCCGACGGGTCATCAGAATCCTGCGCTGAGTTGATCGACTGACCACTAACTTGCAGAGCGCGGCGCCACCGCAAACCGAGGCGCCGCGCTGCGTTTCAAACGTGCAAGTATCGGCCGGGCAGGGGCGCTGCCCCCGCAGGCCTGGCAGATCTTGGGGCCCGCGGTCAGGGGCGGGCGTAGGTGCCTTCGTAGATCGGCACCAGCGTGTCGACTTCGAGCAGGGACGAGATCGAGGTGCCGTGCCAGGTGTTCAGGATCGCCTGGGCGAAGATCGGCGCGGTGGGCACCACGCGGATGTTCGGCGCCTCCAGCGCGGCCTTCGGCGTTTCGATCGTGTCCGTGATCACGAGGCTTTTCAGCTTCGACGCGCTCACCCGCTCGACCGCCGGCTTCGACAGGACGCCGTGCGTGGTATAGGCGTGGACCTCCTGCGCTCCGTTGCCCATCAGGACCTCCGCGGCCTTGCACAGGGTGCCGGCGGTATCGCAGATGTCGTCGACGATCAGGCAGGTTTTTCCCTCGACCTCGCCGATCACCGTCATCTCGGCGACCTCACCGGCCTTTTCGCGGCGCTTGTCGACGATCGCCAGCGCGCAACCCAGCCGCTGCGCCAGCGACCGCGCGCGCGCCACGCCGCCGACGTCGGGCGACACCACGGTCAGGTTGTCGAGCTGCCCCTTGAAGTGGTGCATGATGTCCAGCGCGAAGATCGGCGCGGCATATAGGTTATCGACGGGGATGTCGAAGAAGCCCTGTATCTGCGCCGCGTGCAGATCCATCGTCAGCACCCGCGCCACGCCGGCCTCGGTCAGCATGTTGGCGACCAGCTTGGCCGAGATCGGCGTGCGCGACTTGGTGCGGCGGTCCTGTCGGGCATAGCCGAAATAGGGGATCACGGCGGTGATCTTGGCCGCCGACGACCGGCGCAGCGCGTCGGTGATGATCAGAAGCTCCATCAGGTTGTCGTTGGCGGGTTTCGAGGTCGGCTGGATCACGTACATGTCCTCGCCGCGGACGTTCTCGAACACCTCGACGAAGACCTCGCCGTCGTTGAACCGCTCGACCCTTGCGTCGACCAGCCCGACATTCATCCCCCGGTGCAGCGACATCCGCCGTGCGATTGAGTTGGCAAGCGGCATGTTGGCGTTGCCGGAGATGAGTTTCGGCTCGATCATGGAGGGCATGGGGGCAGGGGTCCTGTGGCAGCTGCGGTCGCGTTGACACGGATTAACACGGGCGTACCGTCGCGCAAGCCGAAGCGCCGCAGGAGGATGCAAAATGCCAAAGATAGACTATTTCTTTTCGACCCTGTCGCCCTATGCCTACCTCGCGGGCGACGGGCTTGAGCGGATTGCCGCCCGACACGACGCGACCATCGTCTACAAGCCCCTCGATCTGGCCCAGCTGTTCCCACGCACCGGCGGGACGCCCGTGGGCGACCGCCACCCCGCGCGGCTTGAGTACCGCGCGCAGGATCTTGCCCGGAGCGCGCGCAAGGTCGGGCTGCCGCTGGCCGTCGCGCCGGCGCACTGGCCCACGAATGCCGCGCCGTCGTCCTATGCCGTCATCGCCGCGCAGCGGGCGGTCGAGGCGGGCGCAGACGGCGACGTAGGCGCGCTGGTGCGGGCGATCCTTGCCGCCTGCTGGGCAGAAGAGCGCGACATTGCAGAGGACGACACGATCCGCGACTGCCTCGCGCGCACGGGCTTCGATCCCGCGCTTGCCGACAGCGGATTGCTGGCCGGTGCCGAAACCTATGCCGCCAATCTGGAAGAGGCCGCGGCCCGCGGGGTTTTCGGCGCACCCTTCTACATCACGCCCGACGACGCCCGGTTCTGGGGGCGCGACCGGCTTGAGGATCTGGACCTGCACCTGGGGGGCAAGATCTGACAGGCATCGGCGGGGCCCAAGGGCCGGCCGGGGGCACCTGCGCCCGGGGACAGGTTGATTAAGTCGGGCGGATGCCCTCCGGCGGGTGCCGTTGACCGGCCCCGCCGCCCACCGACGACAGCCCGAGACGCCTGCCCGACACACGGGCCTGAGGGGCGGGGCGGGCAGGGGCGGGATGGTCAGGGAGGGGATTGTCGGGGGCGGTATTGTCGGGGGCGGGGCCTGTCCCCCGATGCCTCAGCCGTGCAGAAGTTCGAGGAATCGCGCCGTCTCCTCGGGCGCGGTGGACCAGGAACAGACCATCCGCGCCGATAGAAGCTCGTCGTCGGGCCCTTCCAGCGACTGCCCGCCGGGCCAGAGGTAGTAGGCGGCGCCGGCGTCCTGCAGGCGCCGATGCGCCGCGCGCGGGAAGGCGGCGAAGACCGCGTTCGCGTCGGTCGGGTGCAGAAGCCGGCCGCCCGCCTGCGAGATGCCGTCCGACAGGGTGCGCCCCGCGTCGTTGGCAGCGCGCGCGAGGTCGAGCCACAGGTCGTCGGCCAGGTAGGCCTCCATCTGCGCCGAAAGGTAACGGTGCTTGGAGAACAGGTGCCCGCCCCGCTTGCGCCGCAGCTCGAACTCCCACGCCTTGGCGGGGTCGAAGAACACCACCGCCTCGACCCCGAGACAGCCGTTCTTGGTGCCGCCGAAGGACACGACATCGACGCCGGCCTTGCGCGAAAGCTCGGCCGGCGAGGCGCCGGTTGCGACCACCGCGTTGGCGAACCGCGCGCCGTCAAGGTGCACGGGCAGGCCGTGGGACTTTGCCACGTCGCACAGCGCACGCGTTTCCTCGGCCGAGTAGACGGTGCCGTTTTCGGTCGAGTTGGTCAGCGACACGATGCCGGGCTGGACCGAGTGGACGGCACCCCCGGTGGTGCGGATCGCGGCGTCCAGACCCTCGGGCGTCATCTTTGCATCGCGGCCCTGCGTCAGCACCAGCTTGGACCCGGTGGTATAGAATTCGGGCGCGCCGCATTCGTCTACGTTGATATGCGCGTCGGCGTGGCAGAACACGGCCTGGAAGGGCTGGCAGTAGCTGGCCAGCGCCAGCGCATTCGCCGCCGTCCCGGTGGCGACGAGGTAAACGGCAGCCTGCGGCGCCTCGAACACCTCGCGCAGGCGGGCGCGGACGCGGTCCATGATCGGGTCCTTGCCGTAGGGCATGGCATAGTCGCGGTTCGCGGCGGCCACGGCCTCCATCACGCTGGGATGGGCGGCGCTGGAGTTGTCGGAGGCGAAGTTCATGTGCCGGGTTCCTCTATGATGTGATCCTCCCACTCCTCCTCCGGTATCTCGAATTCGGGAATGGTGATCCCGCGGGCTGAGACGCCCGCGTCGTGAACGCTCTCGGGCGTGCCCGAGATCAGCGGATGCCAGTCGTAAAGCGGCTTGCCCTCCCATAGCAGCCGGTAGGCGCAGGTGGCGGGCATCCAATAGGCGACTTCGGGCAGGTTGCGGGGCGACAGAACCACGCATTCGGGAACGAATTGCTTGCGGATCTCGTATTGCGCGCAGCGGCATGATCCGTCGTCGAATAGCCTGCAGGAGATGCGGGTCAGCGCGACCTCGCCCGTCTCTTCGTCCTCAAGCTTGTTGAGGCAGCATTTGCCGCAGCCGTCGCAGAGGGCTTCCCATTCGCGGGGCGTCATCTGGTCCAGCGGCGTCGTGTCCCAGTAGCGGGGGCGCAGGCGGTCGCGCGGGATCGGATCGCGGGCGGTTTCCCTGTGCCCGTCGCTGCGGTCGTCGCTGCGCCCATCGCTGCGGTCATGCTCAGCCATCGATGCCGTCCGTCCGGCCATCCAGCGGCGCCGATGCGCCCTGATCGGCCCGTTCTTGCGCAAGGATCGACCGGGCGTGGGCGCTGTCGTCGTCCATCTGCGCGATCAGGCTGTCCAGGTCGTCGAATTTCAGCTCGGGCCGCAAGAACTCGACCAGCGCGACCGAGAGGTGTTCGCCGTAAAGATCGCCGCGGAAATCGAAGAGGAAGGTTTCGATGTTGGGCGCGTTGACGCCGAATGTCGGGCGCGTCCCGATCGAGGCGACGCCGTCGTAGTCGCCCGCGTAGGCGCCCGTCAGGACCCGCACGCGCACGGCATAGACGCCCAACCGCGGCTGGTGCAGCCCGGCGATCGACATGTTGGCGGTGGGGTAGCCCAGGTCCCGCCCGCGCCGGTCGCCGTGCAGTACCGCGCCTTCGATCCTGTGGTGGTGGCCCAGCATCGCGGTCGCGTCGCGCACCCGGCCCTCGGCCAGCGCCTCGCGAATCGAGGTCGAGGAGACGCGCAGCCCGGCTGTTTCCAGAAGATCGGCGCGGGTGACGCCAAACCCGAATTCCTCGCCGAAGGCAGCCAGCGCATCGGCATCGCCGTCGCGCCCCTTGCCAAAGCGGAAATCGCGCCCGACGACGACATGGCGCAGACCCAGCCCCCGGGCGATCACCTCTTCGGCGAAGGCCCGTGCTGGCAGTTGCGACAGCGTAGTGTCGAAGGGAAGCTCGTAGAGCAGATCCACCCCCAGACGGTCCAGCCGGTTGGCGCGCGCCTCGGCGTTCATCAGCCGGAACGGCGGGCTGTCGGGGGCGAAGAATTCACGCGGATGCGGTTCGAAGGTCATCACCCCGAGCGGCGCGCCCAGCCGCACGGCCTCGGCCCGGGCAAGGTCGATGACCGCCCGATGGCCCAGATGGACGCCGTCGAAATTGCCGATGGCCGCGCTCGCGCCGCGATCGCCTTCGGCGACGAACTGATGATCCCGCACGATCCGCATGGGCGATGCGATAGCGCCGCTCCCGCGCGGGTGCAAGCGGGGTCGGGCGATGCCGCTGCGGCGCGGCCCTAGCGCAGGAAGCCGATCGCGAAGTCCGGGGCGACGCCCTCTGCCTCGACATAGGCGGCCAGCGCCTGCGGTTCGGGCTGACTGTCGGTGCGGGTTTCCCGGGCCGCGAGGCCGCCGGTCACGAAGAGGCTGTCGATACCGGCGTCGCGCGCGCCCCTGATATCCGTGTGGATGCCGTCGCCCACGGCCAGGATGCGGGGGCTGTCGGGCGCGCGCCCGGTTTCGTCCAGCCGCCGGCGCGCGAGGTCGTAGATCGCGCCGTGTGGCTTGCCGAAATAGAGGCTCTCGCCGCCGAGGTCGGTATAGAGACGCGCCAGCGCGCCCGCGCACCATTCCCGCGTCTCGCCCCGGTCGACGACGATGTCGGGGTTCGCGCACAAGAGCTTCAGCCCGCGCCCGACTGCTGCTTCGAGCGTCGGGCGATAGGCCTCGGGCTCTTCGCCGGGCGTCGGGAAGCCGCAGCAGACGATGCCCTCGGCCGCCTCGGGCGCGACCAGCCGCGGCTCGATCGGCGAGGCGACGAGCGCGAGGGGGTCGAGAAAGGCGCGGTCGTGCTCGGCGCCGATGAACCACACGTCGCGCCCCACGGCGCCTTCGAAAAGGGCCACGCGCGCCGCGTCGCCCGAGCTGGCGATGGCGTCCCAGGCCGAGGTCGGCACGCCGAAGCTGTCCAGTTGCGTGGCGACCGAGGCGCGCGGGCGGGGGGAGTTGGTGACCAGGACCACCGTCTTGCCCGCGGCGCGGAAGGCGTTCAGCGCCAGCACGGCCTCGGGCAGGGCGCGCAGGCCGTCATGCACGCAGCCCCAGAGATCGCAGTAGAGGACATCGTAGTCGTCGGCGATCTGGTCGAGGGTCTCGATAAGTCGGGTCACGGGCCGCAGCCTCCTGATGATGATGCGCGATCCGCGCAGGGTCGGGCGTGCGCCGGTCGGACCCGGGCCCGGGGCGCCAACCGGAAGGGCACGCCCCGGCCGGACCCGGTGGCGGCCACGCGCGGCGGGCGCGCGTGGCCGGGGTGGGGGATTTAGACTGCGAGGTTCGGGATGATCTGCTTCTTGCGGCTGACGATGCCGGGCAGCACGACGGTGTCGTCGCCGCAGACGGTGGCAAAGCTCTTCTCGGCGACTTGGCGCGTCAGGTCGTTGGGGACCAGCATCGTCGCCTCTTCGCGCAGGATGTCGACGACGAAAAGCAGGACCTGGTCCACGCCGTCCTCGCGCGCGACCTCGTCCATCGCGGCGACCAGCGACGCCTTGCGCGCCAGCACGGTTTCCGGCGACGTGGTTTCCAGCACCGAGACGCGGAATTTCTTGCCGCCGACTTCGTATTCCTTGGAATCCATCCGCAGCAGTTCGGCGTCGGAGAAGGCCGAGACATCGGACTTCGCGGCGAACATCTCGGCGGCGTAGCCGGGGATGTCGACGCCCAGGTCGGCGGCCAGCGTCTCGGCCAGCTTGCGGTCCGCGTCGGTCGTGGTGGGCGAGCGGAATTCAAGCGTGTCGCTCAGGATGCAGGACAGCATCGCGCCCTTGATCGGATCGGGCATCTTGGTCGCCTCGGCGCCCATCAGGTCGTGCATGATGGTCGCGGTGCAGGCGACGGGGCGGACAGTGATGTCGATCGGACCCTTGGTCTCGATCCCGCCGACCAGCTTGTGGTGGTCGATGATCGCGGTGATGTCGGCGGCGTTGATGTCCGCGGGCAGCTCGGCAGGGTTGTTGGTGTCGACGATGACCACCGGATCGCCGGCGCCGACGCCGTCGATGATCTGCGGCTTGTCGAGGCCCCAGCGCTGCAGCATGAACGCCGCTTCGGTGTTGGGCTCGCCCAGCAGGGCGGGGGCGGCATCGCGGCCCTCGACCTCGTTTAGGTACCACGCCCAGATGATCGGCGAGCCGGTGGAATCGGTGTCGGGGGATTTGTGTCCGAAGACTTTGATGGTCATTGAGGCTGTCCCGTGATCCGGTTTGGTTTCGGCGCCCTTATATTCAGGGCGCCGGGCCTTGTCACCCGGCCCGGGGGGCCACGGTCCGCCGGCGGCGAGCCCGTCGTCAAGCTGCCCGAAAGGGGACCGCTTCGGGGGTGCGCCGCCTCCCCCACGAAGGCAGCGGCGGATTGCCGCTGCAGGCGAGCCCCCGCGGCGCGGGGGGGTTGCGGCGCAGGTCGCGCGATCCCAGTTGACAGCGTGAAGGCAGTCCCCTATCTCCCCGTCGTTAGCACTCACCCCTAGTGAGTGATAAGTGAAGACAAACGTGAACCCGAAGGAGCGTTCAGAGATGGCTTTCAAACCGCTGCATGACCGCGTGCTGGTCCGCCGTGTCGAGTCCGACGATAAGACCAAGGGCGGTCTGATCATCCCCGACAGCGCCAAAGAGAAACCTGCCGAAGGCGAAATCGTCTCGACCGGTGAAGGCGCCCGCAAGGATTCCGGCGAACTGATCGCGATGACGGTCAAGGCCGGCGACAAGGTGCTGTTCGGCAAATGGTCGGGCACCGAGGTCAGCCTCGACGGCGAAGACCTGCTGATCATGAAGGAATCGGACATCCTGGGCATCATCGCCTGATCGTCCCGCGGCCCCCGCAGGGCCGCGCCTTTTCTTCTGTGAAACACACGACATTCAAGGAGCAAGCATAATGGCTGCCAAGGACGTCAAATTCGACACCGATGCCCGCAACCGGATGCTCAAAGGCGTGAACATCCTGGCCGATGCGGTCAAGGTCACGCTGGGCCCCAAGGGCCGCAACGTCGTCATCGACAAATCGTTCGGTGCGCCCCGCATCACCAAGGACGGCGTCACCGTCGCCAAGGAAGTCGAACTGGAAGACAAGTTCGAGAACATGGGCGCGCAGATGGTGAAGGAAGTCGCTTCCCGCACCAATGACGAAGCCGGCGACGGCACCACCACCGCGACAGTTCTGGCCCAGGCCATCGTCAAGGAAGGCATGAAGTCGGTCGCCGCGGGCATGAACCCGATGGACCTCAAGCGTGGCATCGACATGGCCACTGCCAAGGTCGTCGAGCAGATCCGCGCCGCCGCGCGTGACGTGTCGGGCACCGACGAAGTCGCTCAGGTCGGCACCATCTCGGCCAACGGCGAAGCCGAAATCGGCCGCCAGATCGCCGACGCGATGCAGAAAGTCGGCAACGAAGGCGTCATCACCGTCGAAGAGAACAAGGGTCTCGAAACGGAAACCGACGTCGTCGAAGGCATGCAGTTCGACCGCGGCTTCCTGTCGCCCTACTTCGTCACCAACTCGGACAAGATGATTGCCGAGCTGGACGATTGCATGATCCTGCTGCACGAGAAGAAACTCTCGTCGCTGCAGCCGATGGTGCCGCTGCTCGAGTCGGTGATCCAGAGCCAGAAGCCGCTCCTCATCATCGCCGAGGACGTCGAAGGCGAAGCGCTGGCGACCCTCGTGGTCAACAAGCTGCGCGGCGGCCTGAAGATCGCTGCCGTCAAGGCCCCCGGCTTCGGCGACCGCCGCAAGGCCATGCTGCAGGACATCGCCGTCCTGACCGGCGGCCAGGTGATCTCGGAAGATCTGGGCATGAAGCTCGAGAACGTGACCGTCGACATGCTGGGCCAGGCCAAGCGCGTCTCGATCACCAAGGACGAGACCACGATCGTGGACGGTGCCGGCGACAGCGCCGAGATCGAAGCCCGCGTCGGCCAGATCCGCAACCAGATCGAGGAAACCACCTCGGACTACGACCGTGAAAAGCTGCAGGAACGCGTGGCGAAGCTCGCCGGCGGTGTGGCTGTCATCCGCGTCGGCGGCATGACCGAAGTCGAAGTCAAAGAGCGCAAGGACCGCGTCGATGACGCGCTGAACGCGACCCGTGCGGCCGTTCAGGAAGGCATCGTCGTCGGTGGCGGCGTGGCCCTGATCCAGGGTGCCAAGGCGCTCGAAGGGCTCGAAGGCATCAACAGCGACCAGAACGCCGGTATCGCCATCGTGCGCCGCGCGCTCGAAGCGCCGCTGCGCCAGATCGCCGAGAACGCCGGTGTCGACGGCTCGGTCGTCGCGGGCAAGATCCGCGAAAGCTCGGACCTCAAGTTCGGCTTCAACGCCCAGACCGAAGAATATGGCGACATGTTCTCGTTCGGCGTGATCGACCCGGCCAAGGTGGTGCGCACCGCGCTCGAGGATGCAGCCTCGATCGCCGGCCTGCTGATCACCACCGAAGCGATGATCGCTGACAAGCCCGAGCCGAAAGGCCAGGGCGGCGCCGGCGGCGGCATGCCCGACATGGGCGGCATGGGCGGCATGATGTAAGCCACCCGGGCCACCGATCGGCATCGCCGGTCGACCCCGACAGACAGGAAGGGGCGTTCCGCAAGGGGCGCCCCTTTCTCGTTGTGGGCGGGGGCGCGGTGGTCCAGTCTTGGCCTTACGCCTGCGAGCCCGCAAACCCACGAGGTGCCAAGCATGGAACGCCACGACGGAGGATGCCTTTGCGGGGCGCTGCGCATTTCGGCCAGGGGTCGGCCGCTGCGTGTCGGCCTGTGCCACTGTCTGGACTGCCGCCGCCACCATGGCGCGCCGTTCTATGCGGCCGCGATCTTCCGGGCCGATAACGTGCGGATTACCGGACCATGGCGGGCCTATCGCGGGCGTGCCTTTTGTCCCGATTGCGGCTCGTCGGTCTTTGCGCAGAGCGGCGAGGAAATCGAGGTTCATCTGGGCGCTCTCGATACCCCCGACAGTCTGCGCCCCGATTACGAGGTCTGGACCTGCCGGCGCGAAAGCTGGCTGACCCCGGTCCCCGGTGCGGCCCAGTTTCCGCGTGACAGGGAGGACGCGTAGGTCCCGGCGCGCGACGCGACCGGGGGTCGGGGGCGCTAGAGACCCTGGTTGATGCAGCCTGAGGGCGCGTCCGGGCACTGGCGTCGTCCCCTGCCAGTGTCCTCGGGCGCCCGGGCCGCGGTCAGGCGGCGCCGGTGCGGCGGTTCACGTGGCCCATCTTGCGTCCCGCGCGCACCTCGGCCTTGCCGTAAAGGTGCAGCGCCGCGCCCGAGGTCCTGAGATCGGGCAGGCGGTCCATGTCGGCACCGATCAGGTTCTCCATCACCACGTCGGAATGGCGCAACCCGTCGCCCAGGGGCCAGCCTGCCACCGCGCGGATATGCTGTTCGAACTGGTCGATGTCGCAACCGTTCTGCGTCCAGTGGCCCGAGTTGTGGACCCGCGGCGCGATCTCGTTCACGACAAAGCCGTCCGGCGTCACGAAAAGCTCGACCCCCAGAACTCCGACATAGTCGAGCGCGTTGAGGATGCGTGCCGCGACCAGCACCGCGTCGGTGCGTTGCGATGCGCTGAGCCGCGCAGGCACGGTCGTGGTCCGCAGGATGCCGTCCTCGTGCAGGTTCTCGCCCGGATCGAAGCAGGCCACGGACCCGTCGGCACCGCGGGCGCCGATCACCGAAACCTCGCGCTCGAACGGCACGAGGCCTTCCAGGATCGCGGGCGCACCGTCGAGGGTGGCAAGGGCCGCGTCGGCGTCCTGCGCCGTGGCCAGCCGCGCCTGTCCCTTGCCGTCGTAGCCGAAGCGCCGGGTCTTGAGGATCGCTGGCGCGCCCACCTGCGCCAGCGCGGTGCCGAGGTCCTCGGCGCCGTCCACGGCGGCAAAGGGCGCGACGGTCAGGCCCAGATCGGCGAGGAAGGTCTTCTCGGTCAGCCGGTCCTGGCTGACGCGCAGCGCCTCGCGTCCCGGTCGGATCGGGCGGATCGCCTCGACGGTATCCAGCGCGGCGGTCGGGATGTTCTCGAACTCGTAGGTCACGACATCGACCGACTGCGCGAAACGGGTCAGCGCCTCGGTATCGTCATAGCCGGCCTTCATGTGGAAATTCGCGACATGCGAGGCGGGGCAATCGCCGCCGGGTTCGAAGATGCAGGTCTTGAACCCCAGCCGGGACGCGGCCACCGACAGCATGCGGCCCAGCTGGCCGCCGCCGAGGATGCCGATCGTGGATCCGGGGGCGAGGGGGGGCGTGGTCTCAGTCATCGCTGGGCTCCTCGGGGATCGAGGCCGAGAGCGCGGCGCGCCAGGCATCCAGCCGCCCGGCCAGCGCAGGGTCGGAGACGGCGAGGATCGCGGCGGCCATCAGGCCCGCGTTGGCCGCGCCAGCCGACCCGATCGCCATGGTCGCGACGGGAAAGCCCTTGGGCATCTGCAGGATTGAATAGAGGGAATCGACCCCGGACAGCGCCCGGGTCTGCACCGGTACACCGATCACCGGCACCCGGGTCTTCGACGCCATCATGCCGGGCAGATGCGCCGCCCCTCCGGCGCCGGCGATGATCACCTTCAGGCCGCGGTCCACGGCGGTCTTGCCGTAGTCCCACAGCCGGTCCGGCGTGCGGTGGGCCGAGACGATGCGGGTTTCGTGCGTGACGCCCAGCTCGTCCAGAATGGTCGCCGCCTCGCGCAGCGTGGGCCAGTCCGACTGGCTGCCCATGATGATCCCGACGTCGACGCCCATCGCCTGCCTCCTGAACTTCGATCTGCCCCGGCCAGTATACGCAGCCGCCCCATGGCGCAACGGGCGCGGGCCGTCACGGTGTCCACCGCGAGGGCGCGGAGCCGGATCCTCGTGCGGCAGGCTATAGCCGGCAGTGACAGGGGGGGGGCGGACCGGGCTGCGGGGCTGGCCCCGTGGGGCCGCGCGCGGCGCCTACCCGCGGCGGGTGCTTTCACGCGGCATCAGACGGAACCCGAGGTCGGCGATCCTGGGGCCCGGATCGCGGTCGTCGAGGCGGGCCAGGATCTTCTCCATCGCGGTGCGCCCCATGTCGTGCCGGAAGGTGCGCAGGCTGGTCAGGGTGGGATAGGCGGCGGCGTTGACCTCGAAATCGTTGAAGCCGCAGACGCCGAAGCTTTCCCCGATCCGAAATCCCCGTCGCAGCGCCGCGAACTGCACCCCGAGCGCGAGGTCGTCGTTGTTGCAAAAGACCGCGTCGGTTTCGGGCGCCTGCGCCAGCAGCCGGTCCAGAAGCGTGCCGCCCAGCGATACGCTGGAGGCGTCGTTCGTCACCATCTCGTGCCCCTCGACGGGCAGGCCGGCGGCGTCGAGCGCGGCGCGGAACCCTGCGCGGCGGCGTGTCGAACGGGGATCCATCCGGGCCCCGATAAAGGCCGGGGCCCGGTAGCCCTGTGCGATCAGGTGTTCGGTCGCCGCCTGCGCCGCCTCGTGGTGGGAAAAGCCCACCATCATGTCGATGGGATCCTGGGCCAGGTCCATGATCTGCACCACCGGGCATCCGGCCCGTTCAAGCAGGGTGCGCGCCTCGGGCGTCTGGTCGACGCCCGCCACCACCAGCCCCGCGGGGCGCTGGCTGAGGAAGACGCGGATCAGCTCTTCCTCGGTTTCGCTGCGGTATCGGGTGTTGCCGAGCTGGACCTTGTAGGGCGTCCCTGAGACGGCGCTGTAGACCCCGCTCAGCACGTCCGAGAACACGTTGTTGGTGACAGACGGGATCAGAACTCCGATGACCGAGGTGCGCTGCGACGCCAGGGCCTGTGCCGCCGGGTCGGGGATGTATCCCAGCTCGTGCACCGCCTCGGCGATCCGGGCGCGCAGGGCGGGCGATACCATTTCGGGGCGGCGCAGCGCACGGCTGACGGTGATCGTCGAGGTGCCGACCCGGGCCGCGACGTCGGCGAGGGTGACGCGGCGGGACGACCTGCGGCCAGAGGGGGAGGGGGCATCGATGCGTGACATGGGGAAACTATCCTTGACGCATGACAGCGCTGTCAATAAGCATTGCGCCCATGACAACGCTGTCATTCGCGCAGCGCGCAACCATGGGGGGAGCTATGCGGCACGTGCTGGTCATGGGCATCTGCGGCACGGGCAAATCGTCCGTCGCCGGGCTGCTGGCCGCGCGCACCGGGCGGGGATTCGTCGAGGCCGACGATCATCATTCGGCCGAGGCGATTGCCCGGATGGCCCGTGGCGAGGCGCTGACCGACGACGACCGCTGGGGCTGGCTTGACCGCGTGGCGCAGGCCGCCCTCGCCGAAGGCCGGCCGACGGCGATCGCCTGTTCGGCGCTGAAGCGGGCGTATCGCGACCGTCTGTCCGAAACGCTTGGCGAGATCGACGTCATCCACCTGGACGGCGCCCGCGATCTGGTCGCCCGGCGCATGGCCGACCGTGCAGGACATTTCATGCCCGTCAGCCTGATCGACAGCCAGTTGTCCGCTCTCGAACCGCCCGCAGGCGCGCGTGTCCTGCGGCTGGATATCGATCAGCCGCTCGATGCGCTCGTGGCGCAGGCGGTCGAATTCACGACCCCGGAACGCCCCTCGGCGTAACCGGGACTTTTCACCTTGGGAGGACCAAACATGAAGACCCTTACCCTGACCGCCCTGCTGGCCCTTGGTACCGCGACCGGCGCGCTGGCGCAGGAGATGACGCTGCGCTTTCAGTCGTCGGACCCCGCGGGCAACCCCAACTTCCTGCTGCAGAAGGAATGGGCCGCAAGCGTTTCCGAAAAGACCGACGGCGCCATCACGGTCGAGCTTCTGCCGGTCGAATCCATCGTCGCCCATAACGAAACGCAGGACGCCATCGCCGCCGGCATTCTTGACGGCCACGTCACCGACACCTCGTACTTTGCGGGCAAGGACCCGGCCTTCGGCCTGATCGCGAACCCCGTCGGCGCGTGGTCCGACCCGCAGGAAATGTTCGATTACATGGAAGAGGGCGGCGGCCGCGAGCTGATGAACGAGCTGCTGAACCCGTATGGCCTGCAGTTCCTCGGCGCGACGACCCCGGGGCTCGAGGCGCTGGTGGCGAAGGTGCCGCTGGACGGGGTCGACGACCTGCAGGGCCTCAAGATGCGCGCGCCCGAGGGGCTGGTGCAGCAGGTCTTTGCCGCGGCCGGTGCCGCGCCGGTGAACCTGCCCGGGTCCGAGGTCTTCACCTCGCTCGACAAGGGCGTGATCGACGCGGCCGACTACACCGTGTTCTCGACCAACCAGGCGCAGGGCATGCACGACGTCGCAAAGCACCCGGTCTACCCCGGCTTCCACTCGATGCCGCTGGTCGAGATTTCCATGAACAAGGAAAAGTTCGACAGCCTGCCCGAAGAGCAGCAGACCGCGCTGGTCGAATCGGTCGCCGAGTTCGCGCAGATGCAGGTGTCGGAACTTCGCGCCGCCGACGAGGCCGCCGTCGAGAAGGCCCGCGAAGCCGGTGACATCACGATCCACGACTGGCCCGAGGACGAGCGCGCGCGCTTCCGCCAGATCGCGCAGGGCGAATGGCAGACCGTGGCCGACAAGTCGGAGAACGCACAGAAGGTCTACGATTCGCTGACCACCTACCTCACCGATGCCGGGCTGATGCAGTCCGAGTAATCGCAGCGACCCGAGCCATGCCCGGGCCGGCCTGCGCGTCGGCCCGGGGTCTTGCAGTCCGAGGAGGGGACAGATGGTCAGCCATCAAGAGACGAGCGAGGCGGCCCACGAGGCGCCGCAGGGGGCCATCGCCGAATCCGGCCTGCTGGGTAGGGCGATCTCGGCCGGGGGGCTGGTGTTCGCGGCGGGCATCGTTGTGGCGATGCTGATCCTGATCCAGGAGGTGGTGCTGCGCTACTTCTTCAATTCGCCCACGGTCTGGGCGCACGAGACGACGATCTTCCTGTCGGGGATCGCCTTCGTCTACGGCGGGCTCTACTGCGTGGCGCAGGACAACCACATCCGCGTGGTGCTGCTTTACGATGCGATCCCGCGAGGGGCACGCCGCATCCTGGACATCGTGATCTCGGTCATCTGCGCGTTGGCCTCGGGCATGTTCGCCTGGGCCGCGTGGCTGATGGTCGAACGGGCGGTCTTCACCCCCGCGGGTGACTTCCGGCTCGAAACCTCGGGCAGCGCGTGGGACCCGGTCTACCCGGGGCTGATGAAGCTCTTCCTGCTTGCCGTGATGGCCGTGATGGCCCTCCAGTTCCTCATCCTTGCCATCAACTACGCGCGGGGAAGGCGCTGACATGGACATTTTCGGTTCGCTTCAGGGCCTCGGCGTCGAAAACGCCACCTACCTCATGTTCGCGATGCTGCTGGTGCTTCTGGTCACCGGCATCCCGCTGGCCTTCGTAACACTTCTGGTCGCGCTGATCTTCGCCCTGGGCTGGTTCGGGCCGATGGCGGTGCCGCTGATCACCAGCCGTGTCTATTCCTTCGTCTCCAGCTTCGTCTTTGTCTCGGTGCCGATGTTCGTGCTGATGGCCGCGATCCTCGACCGATCCGGCATTGCGCGGGACCTTTTCGACGCGATGAAGCTGGTCGGCGGCCGTCTGCGCGGCGGCGTGGCGATCCAGACGATCCTGGTCGCGGTCATCCTGGCCGCGATGTCGGGCATCATCGGCGGCGAGATCGTCCTGCTGGGCCTGATCGCGCTGCCGCAGATGCTGCGGCTGGGCTATGACCGGCGGCTGGCCATCGGCGTGGTCTGCGCGGGCGGGGCGCTGGGCACCATGGTGCCGCCCTCGATCGTGCTGATCATCTATGGTCTGACGGCGAACGTGTCGATCGGGGATCTCTTCACCGCGTCCTTCCTGCCGGGCCTGATGCTGGCGGGATTCTACGTGGCCTACGTGCTGATCCGCGCCTACCTCAACCCCGCCGTCGCCCCCGTGATGGAGGCCGACGACAGCCAGACATGGCGCGACAGACTGCCGCTGCTCAAGGGGCTGATCCTGCCGATCCTCGTGGTCATCGGGGTCCTGGGTTCGATCTACGGCGGCGTCGCCAGCGTGACCGAGGCATCGGCCGTGGGCGTGCTGGGCGTGATCGTGTCGACGATGATCCGGGGCGAGTTCACCTTTGGCCTGCTCACGGGCGCGGCGCTGCAGACACTGCGGACCGTCGGCATGATCGTCTGGATCGGCATCGGCGCGTCGGCCCTGGTCGGGGTCTTCAACCTGATGGGCGGGCTGGACTTCATCCGGTCGCTGCTGACGAACCTCAGCGACGATCCGCTTCATGTCCTGCTGTTCATGATGGCGATCCTCTTCGTGCTGGGCATGTTCCTCGACTGGGTGGGGATCGCCCTTCTGGCGATGCCGGTCTTCGTGCCGATCATCAAAGATCTGGGCTATGATGCGGTGTGGTTCGGGGTGCTGTTCTGCATGAACATGCAGGTGAGTTTTCTCACGCCGCCCTTCGGACCTGCGGCCTTCTACCTTAAATCCGTGGCGCCGCCCGAGATCAGCCTCGGCGAGATCTTCAAGTCGCTCCTGCCGTTCATCGCGCTGCAGGTCCTGGCGCTGGCGGTGCTGATCGCCTTCCCCGGGATCACCGGGCGCTGAACCGGCCCGGGGGGGGGCGCCCGCCGCGCGGCCCCCCGGGGACCTCTCGCCCGTTGGTCGCGATGCGGCGCGGGACAGGGCCGGCAGGCGGCATGGCCTGCGCGGTCGGGTCACCTGGAGTGGTTTCGGGTGCCGTAGGCCCGGCGCCGTGCCCTTGGCCCGGCTCAGGCCAGGATGTCGGGGATCAGGCGATCCTCGATTCGGGCGATTTCATCCTTCAGTCCCAGCTTGCGCTTTTTCAGGCGCTGCAGGGTGAACGCCTCGCCCGGCGGTCCGTCCTGCAAGGCACGGATCGCGGCGTCGAGGTCGGCATGCTCGCGGCGCAGCACCCCGAGCTTCACGCGCAGGACCTCTTCTGTTTCCATTCGGCTGGAGGCGTTCATTTTCGCTATCCCGGGCTTTGCGCCCCCTGTCTAGCGCGTTTGCGCGCGATCGCAAAGAAACCTTGTAGGGCGTGAAACCCGCCCCCATATTCGGGTCAGACAGCCGCCGCACGGGGCTGATCTGCACGATCGCTTGATGAAGGACGTGTCGATGACGAAAATGGCCCTTGGGTCCCACCCGTTCCTCTTGGGGTTCGAGCAGCTTGAACGGCTGGTCGAGCGCACCGCCAAGTCGGATGCCGGAGGGTATCCCCCCTATAATATCGAACAAACCAGCGAGACCGCGTATCGCATCACCCTGGCTGTCGCCGGGTTCGGCGACGACGACCTGTCGATCACCGTCGAGGATCGCCAGCTTGTGGTGCGCGGACGCCAGTCCGAGCCGTCGGAGGATCGGTTGTTCCTGCATCGCGGCATCGCCGCCCGGCAGTTTCAGCGGACCTTCGTGCTGGCCGACGGCGTTGAGGTGGCAGGCGCGGCGCTGGAAAACGGTTTGCTGCATGTCGATCTGGAGCGGTCCGTGCCCGAAACGGTGGTCCGCACGATCCAGATTTCGAAAGGTTGAGGGAAAGGTAGTCCAGATGGATACGCATTACGAAGCCGTCCCCGAGGGGGGCCAGAACATCGTCTATGTCCGTCCCGTGAAGGTTCATGACCTGCCGGACGACGTTCGCGAACAGGCAGGCGACCTCGACCTGGTCTATGCCGTCCACAACGAAGAAGGCGACCGGCTGGCGCTGGTCAAGGACCGGCAGCTGGCGTTCATCGTGGCGCGGCAGAACGATCTGGCGCCGGTCAGCGTGCACTGATCGCGCCTGACGCGCGGGCTTTTGATCCCGCCAGAGAATGCGAAAGGGCCGCGTCTTCACCCGAAGACGCGGCCCTTTTTGCGATCGACTAGGGCGAACCGATGGCCTGATGGCCCGTGTGGTCGCAAGGGGCGGCCCGCCCGCGGGGGCAGGGCCGCTGATCTACGCGTGTGTCCGGTCGGGGCTTCAGCGTTCGGTCCCGATCAGCCCCATGCTTTCCAGTTTCAGCAGGACTTGGTGGGCGCAGTTGTCGACATCCACGTTCTGGGTATCGATCCGCAATTCCGGGTTCTTGGGCTCGTCATAGGGATCGGAGATGCCGGTGAACTCCTTGATCTTTCCCTCGCGCGCCAGCTTGTAGAGCCCCTTGCGGTCGCGGCGCTCGCATTCCTCGAGCGGGGTGGCGACGTGAACCTCGACGAAGGCGCCGAAAGCCTCGATATCCTCGCGCACCGCGCGGCGGGTGGCCGCGTAGGGCGCGATGGGCGCACAGATCGCGATGCCGCCGTTCTTGGTGATCTCGGACGCCACATAGCCGATGCGGCGAATGTTGAGATCGCGGTGCTCCTTAGAGAAACCCAGTTCGGACGACAGGTTCTTGCGCACGATGTCACCGTCGAGAAGCGTCACCGGGCGGCCGCCCATCTCCATCAGCTTGGTCATCAGCGCGTTGGCGATCGTCGACTTGCCCGACCCCGAAAAGCCGGTGAAGAGAACGGTGAACCCCTGTTCGGAGCGCGGCGGCGAGGTGCGGCGCAGTTCCTTGACGACCTCGGGGAACGAGAACCAGTCGGGGATTTCCAGCCCTTCGCGCAGGCGGCGGCGCAGCTCGGTGCCCGAGATGTTGAGGATCGTGACGTTATCCTTGTCCGCGATCTCGTCATTCGGTTCGTACTGGGCGCGCTCCTGCACGTAGACCATGTGTTTGAACGGCACCATCTCGATGCCCATCTCTTCTTGGTGCTCCTTGAACAGCTCCTGCGCGTCGTAGGGGCCGTAGAAGTCCTCGCCTTGGCTGTTCTTGCCCGGGCCGGCGTGGTCGCGGCCGACGATGAAGTGGGTGACGCCGTGGTTCTTGCGGATCAGGCCGTGCCACACCGCCTCGCGCGGGCCGGCCATGCGCATGGCGAGCGGCAGAAGGCTCATCGTCGTGGTCGCGGCGGGGTACTTGTCCAGCACCGCCTCGTAGCAGCGCACGCGGGTGAAGTGGTCGACGTCGCCCGGCTTGGTCATGCCGACGACGGGGTTGATCAGCAGGTTGGCCTGGCTTTCGCGCGCGGCGCGGAACGTCAGCTCTTGGTGCGCGCGGTGCAGCGGGTTGCGCGTCTGGAACGCGACGATCCGGCGCCAGCCCATCTTGCGGAAGAAGGCGCGCAGTTCGTTGGGCGTGTCGCGACGGGTCTTGAAGTCGTAGTGCGTGGGCTGCTGGATGCCGGTTACCGGCCCGCCCAGGTAGACCTTGCCGGCCTGGTTGTGCAGGTAGTTGACCGCCGGATGCGCATCGTCATCGGCACCGAAGACCTTTTCGGCCTCGCGCGACTTGTTGGGCACCCACTTGTCGGTGACGGTCATGGTGGCGAGGATCACGCCCTCCTGGTCGCGCAGGGCGATATCCTGCCCCGGCTCGATGCTGTCGGCGAACTTTTCGCCGACGTCCAGCGTGATCGGCATGGGCCAGAGGGTGCCATCGGCCAGGCGCATGTTCTCGACGACGCCGTCGTAGTCGGCCTCGCCCAGGAAACCCTTGAGCGGGTAGAAGCCACCGTTCATCAGCAGCTCGATGTCGCAGATCTGGCGCGGCGTCAGGTCGAGCGACGGCAGGGTGCCGGCTTCGACCTTCAGCTTCTGGGCCGAGTCGTACGAGACGTAGAGTTCCGGGATCGGGGCGAAGGAGTTCGACATCATGCGGGTCCTGTATGGTGAGGTGTCGAGGGTGGCGTTTGCGCCGGTCAGTTCGGCGTGCAGTGCGTTGTATTCGGCAAATTTCGAGGCAAGGAACCGATCGACCAGCCGGGCCTTCTCCGTGGCGCCACGCGTCGTCAGCTCGTAGCTGAAGCGGTGTCGCCGGTCGGGACCGGCGCGGTCGGTCACGCGCACGAACCCCGCCTCGCTTGCCTGGCGCAGCAGCGTGTTGAGTCGGCCAAGCGATATCCCGAGCGCCGCGGCGATCCCCCGCTGCGACGCTTCCGGCGTCAGGTCGACCTGGCGCAAGAGGCGGAAGGTCTGGCCTTCCTCGTCTGAAATCTCAGGGGCGTGCGTCACGGGTAGGGCCGATGGCTGAAAGTTTGTTCACGGATGAACACATTGCATATGCCCCGGCGTCATGGAACCCCCGAATCTGGGAGGCGAGCGAATTTCTGCGAAGTCTCTCCAGGTATGGGCGGCTTCGATCGCACCGCAGGACATGGCGAGCACGACGCCGCCCAGTCTCCCGCGGTCTGTCGAAGGGTGGCCAGCCGGGCGGCTTGGCCGGGGAGGGGAAGTCGGCGCGCGGGACGGTCCGCGCGCCGGAAATGCTCGGGGCTCGACGGTCGAAAGCGGATGAAACCGCGATCAGTGCCCCGCTTCGATCGGAGCGCCGTAGCCCAGCGGTTCGCTTTCGTCCTTGTCCTCGACCTCGCCCAGCCCGGCGAGGTAGCGTTCGGCCTCCAGCGCGGCCATGCAGCCCATGCCGGCGCTGGTCACAGCCTGGCGATAGACGTGGTCCGTCAGGTCACCCGCGGCGAAAACGCCGGGCACCGACGTTTCGGTCGAATCGGGCTTGGTCACCACGTAGCCACCGTGATGCGTGTCCAGCTGGTCGGCCACCAGTTCCGACGCCGGCGCGTGACCGATCGCCACGAAGAAGCCGGCGCAGGGCACCTGCGTCACCTCGCCGGTCTCGATATGGCGGGCCTTCACACCCTCGACGCCCAGCGGGGTCTCGGCGCCCACGACCTCGTCGACGGCGTGGTTCCACATGATCTCGACCTTGGGGTTCTTGAACAGCCGGTCCTGCAGGATCTTTTCCGCCCGCAGCGTGTCGCGGCGGTGGATCAGCGTGACCTTGCTGGCGAAGTTCGTCAAAAACAGTGCCTCTTCCACGGCGGTGTTGCCGCCGCCGATCACCACGACCTCCTGCCCGCGATAGAAGAAGCCGTCGCAGGTGGCGCAGGCCGACACGCCGAAGCCCTTGAACTTCTCCTCGCTGGGCAGGCCCAGCCACTTGGCTTGCGCACCCGTGGCCAGGATCAGCGCGTCGGCGGTGTAGACCGTGCCGCTGTCGGATTGCGCGGTGAAGGGCCGCCGCGACAGATCGAGCGAGGTGATGATGTCGCCGATGATCTCGGTCCCCATCTCGCGGGCATGGGCCTCCATCTTGACCATCAGGTCGGGGCCCATGATCGACGCCTCGCCGGGCCAGTTCTCGACATCGGTGGTGATGGTCAGCTGTCCGCCGGGCTGGATGCCCTGGATCAGGACGGGGTCCAGCATCGCGCGCGAGGCATAGACCGCGGCGGTGTAGCCCGCCGGGCCGGAGCCGATGATCAGAACCTTGCTGTGCTTCGTCTCGGCCATGGTGCCGCCCTTTCGTTTCTACGTTTCCGGTTTTGCCGGCGTGGCGTTCAGGTATGAAAGCTGGCAGTTGGTGGCAAGCCCATGGCACGGCATGAGAGCCCTCGCGAGGGGACATGGCGCGAAGGGGCCGCGCCTGTGCGGGCCTATTTCGAGCGGCGGAAAAGCTGCGCGTTCTGCGTGACGAAGTCCTTGAGCGGCTTGGACAATCCGCCAAGCTCGCGCCCTTTCATGTAAAGCGCACCGACGGTGGCCCCGATCGCGGCGCCGATCACGTCGACGATCAGATCCTTCATCGTGTCATGCAGCCCGGACTTCTGCATGTTGAAGCCGAAGATCTGGTCCATTCCGTATTCGAAGATCTCCCACACCGCGCCGATGGTAACGGCAAAGGAAAAGGCAATCAGACCCAGTGCCCAGGCCGGCGCGGCATAGCGGTCGCCCTCGAACAACATGAAGACGAAGAGAAAGCCCACTAGCCCGAAACCAAGCGCCGACCCCCCGTGCAGCACCATGTCCCACCACCAGTAGCGGTTGTAGAAATCGAAGGCCTCGCCAAGAAAAATCGTCGCGAAGATGAACAGCACGATCGCGGCGGTAAAGCTCATCGGCAGACGGATGCCGACGCGCGGCGCCAGCACGATGGGCAGCAGCGTCAGCGCGAATGTCAGCGCCGCCACGAAGGCCAGCGGCCACTGCCGTTCAAGCAGCGATGTCACGAATTCCAGCCCGAGCGCGGCCCAGACCAGCAGCACGGGGAGGGGGATGTTCTTCAGGCGCAATCTCGGCATGAGGTCACAGCTATGTGGCGCGCCTCCCGGGGGCAAGGAGCAACCAACCGTCCGGGAACGCGATCTGCCATCGGCGATGCTGGCCTGGGGCGGGGAGGGACCGGATCGGTTGTATTTTTGTTGCGCAACGCTGCAACATTATTGCGTCTCCAGAGCGATACCAGTAACAGGGCGTGAAATTCGGCCCTCTTGGGCTTTCTTGGAGACAATTGATGGCTGCCAGCAAACTCGACCCGATCGACCGCAAGATTCTGGCCGAGCTTCAGGCGGACGGGCGCATGACCAACGTCGAACTTGCGCGGCGCGTCGGGATCTCGGCCCCGCCCTGCCTGCGGCGGGTCCGCACGCTTGAGGAGGCGGGCTATATCAACGGCTACCACGCCCGGATCGACGCCCGCGCCATGGGGTTCGAGGTTCAGGTCTTCGCCATGGTCGGCCTGCAAAGCCAGGCCGAAGCCGATCTCGCCCGGTTCGAGGAGCAGTGCCGCGCCTGGCCCCTGGTCCGCGAATGCCACATGCTGAACGGCGAGGTGGATTTCATCCTGAAATGCGTGGCGCCGGACCTGTCGACCTTTCAGAGCTTTTTGACCGAGAAGCTGACCGCGGCGCAGAACGTGGCCAGCGTGAAGACCTCGCTTGTGATCCGTGGCGCCAAGGACGAACCCGGCGTGCCCTTCGACATCCTCGAAGACCGGCTGACGCGCTCGGCCTGAGCCCCGCGCGACGACGGGGCGCCGGATCGGTGGGGGCGCCGTCAGGCGACCTGGACCCACTCCAGATCCTCTTCGGTCAGCCGGGGCATGCAGAGCGGCCCGAAGGCCTCGACCCCCGAAAGATGGGGGAACAGCGACATGAACAGCTCGACGATCCCCGTGCCAAGCTGCGCAAGGTTCAGCGTGCCGGGATGGAAGCTTTCCACCTCGATCCCGCTGACCGACAGGGTTTGGTGACCGGCAAAGCCCAGGTGAAACGTGCGCATTGCCGAAATCGGGGTGATCTGGATCACGCGGGTGCCGTCAACCATCGCCGAAACCGGGGTCAGCGCGGCGTCGGTCTTCATCGCAGCGCGCAGCCTGGGCGCGCGGTTGACCAGCCGCGCCGCGGGGCCGAGCATCAGATCGGGCGCGGGACGGTCGAGGCCGAAGGCGTCCGCCGGCAGGCGGAACATGCGCACCGGTGGCTCGCCCGTCGGGTCGGGGACCAGCGTGATCGCCCCGATCCACAGCAGCGGCTCCCGGCCGTGCGATGTCTCGACCATCATGCCAGGCACCAGGTCCTCGACCGCGACGGGCCCCTCGGAGGTCGTCACCATCGCGCCGCGGCCGAATCCACCGAAGGCCTCTTCGAACATCGGGATGGCGGGGGCGGCCAGCGCCGTCGACTGGCTGTCGCCCGAGGGCAGCATCCAGGAAATGTCGTAGCGGCGCATCGGACCGGACGACAACATAGGCGGTGAAGGGTCGGGGCGGGGCGTCTTTTGCCGGGCGCTCCAGGCCGGCGTCACCCGCCATGACCCCGCGCGGGCAGAGGGGCCGGGGCGGGAATACGACATGACGTCAGTCCTTTCAGGGCCGTCTGGCGCCGCGCAGCGGGGCGGTTCGCGGAGAGGGGGCGAGGGATAGGGCGGGGGGTGCCCGAAGGAGCCGCGCAGATTGGATCAGACGGCGGGGAGCTCAGTGCCGGACACGTGCGCCCGCGGCTCAGCGTTTTGCAGGGGCCTGCGTCGGATGCAATTGGCTGATCGCTGTGGCATCCACGCTGTGCGCGGTGCGTTGCCAGGGCAGGCTGACCTCGGTCGTGCGGCTTTCGTCGATCGCGCTTTGCAGCCAGCGGCGGTTATGGGCCATGATCGGTCCTTCCTTGGTCTTTCGCGACCGTCCCGGCAGCTGGGACGCGCCTCTGTTGACCCCAGAAGACCTCTCTATTGGGGCGCGGATGGGGCGCTTGCAGGGAAAGTTGGGGCCGATTTGCGCGCCACGCCTGCCTTATTCCTGCCAAATTGCGCAGGGGGGTCGTTGGCGGGCCCGAGGGCTGGCGCGACCCGAGAGCTCTCACCACGAAAGGAAAGCCGGCAGTGCGTCGATACGGTCAGCGGCAAGGGAGCCGGAAATCAGAGCCGAATGGACGAGATCAGGCGGCCGTAATCGGCTTCTTGCCGGTGACAGGAGCGGCGGTAGGAGAAAAAGCGTGCCGCGTCGTCGTAGGTGCAATGCCCCGTCCATTCGGCTTGACCCACCCCCGCCGCGCGCAGGCAGTGCAGACCGAAGCCGGGCAGGTCGAACAGCATCCTGTCACCCGGGCCTTGAGCGAAGAACCGGGTGAGGTCGGGGTCCTCGGCCATGAAGCTGTCAAGGAACTCGGGCCCGACCTCGTAATTGCGCTGGCTGATGCAGGGGCCGATCACCGCGGTGATCCGGTCACGTTGCGCGCCCAGACGTTCCATCGCGTCGATGGTGTTGCCCAGGATGCCGGCCAGCGCGCCCTTCCATCCCGCGTGCGCGGCACCGATCACGCCGGCCTCGGCATCGGCGAAGAGAACGGGCTGGCAATCGGCGGTCAGGATCGCCAGCGCGATGCCCGGTTCGCGGGTGACCATCGCGTCGGCGCGCGGCGGCGGAACGGCGGCGGGCCCGGTAATCTCGACCACGTCGGCGGAGTGGACCTGATGCGCGGTCACCAGCGCCCCCGGCGCGACGCCCATGTCGGCGGCGACGCGGGCGCGGTTGATCGCCACTGCCTCGCGCTGGTCCGAAGATCCGATCCCGCAGTTCAGACCGCCGAACACGCCTGACGAGGCTCCGCCCTTGCGCGTGAAGAAGCCGTGGCGCACGGGGCGCAGGGCCGGTGCGGTCAGCACCTCCAGCGTCATTCTGCCAGGCCCGGCGGGGGCGGCGCATCTTTCGGGTGTATCGCCATCACCTGGAAAAGGTTGCCCATCTCCTCGGGGTGGGTCAACCGCCGATGCGCCGCGACATGGGTGTCGAACGCGGCACCGGTCATCCCTTGGGCAAGCGCCTGCGCCCGCGCCGTGATCCCGAGCCGTTCGAGGAAGACGCCCTGCGGCACTGGCCCCGTGGCCCCCGCCGGATGCGCCGCCGCGGCCAGGGGGCCGAAGGCCACATGGGCGGTCAGATCGGTTTCGCCGGGCGCATCCAGCGGCCCCGCTCTGCGATGGCCCGAGACGGCCTGCAGCGTGTCGCCGCGCGACTGCGCCGCGCCGTAATCGACGATCAGTGCCGCGCCGCCGTACCGCGCCACATGCGCTCCCAGGGTTGCGGCCGTCGCCTCGGACGGCGCGCTGTATTCGACCATCTCGCCCTCGGGCGTGACGGCGCGCAGGGGTTCGAGCGCGGCAAAGCGATCCTCGGGCGACAGGGCGAAGGCCAGGGCACTGCTGCCCGCGTCGCCCTGCGCGGTGACCATCCGTTCGCGCCATCCGTCGCCCGCCCGCAGGAACTGGCGCACGGGCAGGCAGTCGAAGAACTCGTTGGCCACGAGGAAAAGCGGCATCTCCGGCAGCTCGGACAGGCCGTCGATCCACGCGGGCGCGTGGGGCGCAAGCGCCCGGGCCTGATCGGCCCGCAGCGGCCCGGAGCTGTCCATCAGCGTCAGCCGCATCGCGTCGTGGAAGCCGGGCACCTGCCGCGTCGCGCGCAGCAGGTCGGCCATCAGCGTGCCGCGGCCGGGGCCCAGTTCGGCCAGGCAGAACGGGGCCGGCGCCCCCTGGTCCAGCCAGGCTTGCGCCAGCGACAGGCCCAGAAGCTCGCCGAACATCTGGCTGATCTCGGGCGCGGTGATGAAATCCCCCTCACGGCCCAGCGGCGTGCGCACGGCGTAATAGCCGAACTCGGGGTGGGTCAGGCAGGCCGCCATGTAATCGCCCACCGTCATCGGCCCAAGCGCCCGGATCTGCCGGAGGATCCAGTGCGCCGCCGGCGTCCTGCGGGCGGCGGCGGTCTCGTGCGGCCCGCTCATGCCGGGGCGGGGCGGCGGCGCAATGCGACGATCAGGAAACCCAGCCCCAGCGCCAGCATCGGCAGCGACAGAAGCTGGCCCATCGACAGGCCGAAATCGCCCAGTTGCACGACATATCCCATCGGGTTCGCCGCGGTGATGAACTGCGGATCGGCCTGGCGGAACAGCTCGACAAAGATCCGCGCCAGTGCGTAGCCCGACAGGAACACGCCCACGCAGAACCCCGGACGCTTCAGCGCGCCCAGCGCATAGACCAGCCAGATCAGCAGCCCGCCCAGCACCAGCCCTTCCAGCCCGGCTTCGTAAAGCTGCGAGGGGTGGCGCGCGCACAGCCCGTCGACATTGGTGCAGCTTTGCGCCCGGGCGCCGGGAAAGATCACCGCCCAGGGCGCGGTCGAAGGCCGCCCCCAAAGCTCGGCATTGACGAAGTTCGCGATCCGCCCCAGCAGCAGCCCCGGCGGCACTGCCAGCGACAGCAAGTCGAGCAGCGACAGCACCGGCATCGGGTGGCGGCGCAGGAACCACGCACCGCCGAGGACCACGCCGATCATGCCACCGTGGAACGACATGCCGCCGGTCCAGATCGCCGGGATCTGGGCCGGGTTCTCCAAGTAGTAGCCCGGCTGGTAGAACAGCACGAAGCCCAGCCGCCCGCCCAGCACGATGCCCAGGATCACGGCCGTGACCAGATCCTCGATCGCGTCGGCCGGGATCGGGGCGCGTCCGCCGGGCCACAGCCGGTCGCGCCGTACCGTCATCACCGCCAGCCGCCAGCCGGCGAGGATGCCCACGATATAGGCCAGCGCGTACCAGCGCAGCGCGAAGTCAAAGCCGCCGACCGAGATCGAGAAGACCTCGGACGAGATGTCGGGGAAGGAGAGAACTGCCTGCATGGGCGGGGTCAGAGCCCGGCGGCGCGGCAGAGTCAAGCCACGTCGCGGGCCGCTTGAGAATACCCGCCGATACGCCCATATAAGGGATAACCGACAAGGGAGCCCATCCATGCAGACCCGTAACAAGATCTTCGACGACGTCTCGCAACTGATGACCAACGCCATGGGCGTGGCACAGGGCGCGCGGGGCGAGGCAGAGACCGCGATGAACGGCTGGATCGACCGCTTTCTCGCCGATCGCGATCTGGTCACGCGCGAGGAATTCGATGCCGTTCGCGTCATGGCGCAGAAGGCGCGCGAGGAAAACGAGGCGCTGAAATCGCGCATCGCCGCACTTGAGGCCAAGCACGCCGGAGAGTGATCCGGCGACCCTTCGCGCGGCGGGAGGGGGCATCTTACGCAGACTTTTGACTGAGGCGTCCGTGACCGCGGGCGCCTCAATTCATTCTTAACCCCGTTCCGCGCAGGGTGGCCCTGTCGTGGACGGCTTTTTGCCGAAATATCGCGCAGGCGCCGGGCCCGTCCGGGCCGTTCTGCGGGCAGGGGATGCCCGGGCCCGTGACAGGGACCGCGGGGACGTCGGCAGGTTGGCCATAGTCAGGGGGAGGGTGCCGCACAGGACCACGGTCGGTTCAGGACCAGAATCTCACAGGCTTACGCACAGGCTGTGGATATCGGCTGGGGACAAGACTCGGTGGTTGGGGATTTCTCATCCACAAGAGAGTGCAGTTGTCACCAACATTTCGCTTTACAGGGGTGTGCTTTCCGCACACCATATTTCGTGAGGGTGCGCGCCTCGTCCGCCGCCCCTAGAGCAGGCACCAAGCGGTAGGTCCTTCGCGGATTTTCCGCCACAACCAGCGAGGCCGCCCATGTCGCTTTCCGAGCAGTACCTCGATACCGCCGAAATCCACCCGATCGATATCGTCGAGCATCTTGCCGAGATCCATGATTGGGAATTCGACCGCGTGGGCGACGACCAGATCGCGATGACGGTGGAAGGGCAGTGGCGCACCTATTCCATCACCCTCGCCTGGTCGTCCTATGACGAAACGCTGCGCCTGATCTCGACCTTTGAATTCGAACCGCCCGAGGATCGTCTGGCCGAGCTGCACGAGGTGCTGAACGCCACGAACGACCAGTGCTGGACCGGGGCCTTCACCTACTGGGCCGAACAGCGGCTGATGGTGTGGCGCTACGGGCTGGTTCTGGCCGGCGGGCAGATCGCCGGGCCGGAACAGATCGACCGGCTGATCACCGCGGCCGTGGTTGCCGCCGAACGCTTCTACCCCGCTTTCCAGCTGGTCGTCTGGGGCGACCGCAGCACCAAGGACGCGATGCAGATCGCCATCGCCGAGGCATACGGCCGGGCGTAAGACCCGGGTTTTCTGAGGGCGGCCCCGGACCCCCGGGGCCCGGTTTCATACACGGCAGACCCCGCCGCCGGGCGACCGGCGGCGGGTTTCCCTTGTCCCGCCCCGTGTTCGGCGGCGCCTTATTCGGCGGCGTGGGCCATCCTGTCCCGGGCGCGGTCCGGGACCTTGTCTTCGGCGCCATCACGGGTGTCGTCGCGATAAAGGTAGTCGCGTGTCAGCGGGACGGCCGCCTTGTCGTGCGCAAGCTGCACCTGGTAGACGACCTGCTGCGCATGGCGGAACGTCATCTCGCAGGCGATCAGGTAGTAGCGCCACATGCGGCAGAAACGTTCATCGTAGATCTCCCGCGCGCGGTCGATGTTGGACATGAAGCGGTCGTACCAGTGCCGGATCGTCTCGGCATAGTGCAGCCGCCAGATCTCGACATCGGTTGAGGCGAGGTTTTCCTTTTCGACCGCGGCCATCATCTCGGACAGGGCGGGGATATAGCCCCCGGGAAAGATGTAATTCGCGATCCACGGGCTGGTGGCACCCGGGGGCCCGCCGCGGCCGATGGTGTGGATCAGGGCGATGCCCTCGGGCTTGAGCTTGTCGTGGACATGGCGGAAATACTCGCGGAAATGCGGTGCGCCGACATGTTCGAACATGCCCACCGACACGATGCGATCGAAGGTTTCGGTCACGTTGCGGTAATCGACCAGCCGGAATTCGACCCGGTCCTGCAGCCCTGCCTCCTTCGCGCGCTGCACCGCAACCTTGTGCTGCTCCTGGCTGAGCGTGACGCCCAGGACATGCGCGCCGTAGTCGCGCGCCAGTGTCAGCGCCATCCCGCCCCAGCCACAGCCGATGTCCAGCACCCGCATGCCCGGCTCGATCAGAAGCTTGCCGGCAATATGCGCCTTCTTGGCCTCCTGCGCCTCTTCCAGCGTCATGTCGGGCCGGGTGAAATAGGCGCAGCTGTATTGCTTGTCGATATCGAGGAAGAGATCGTAAAGCTCGCCCGACAGGTCATAGTGATGCGCGACGTTCGACTGGGCCTTGCCCACGGGGTTCCACTGCGCCAGCCGCCGCAGGGCGGTGCGGGAATGATTCGCCGCCGTCTGCCACCAGACAAAATCGCGCCGCGCCGTGTTGCGCACTGCAAGGTCCATGAAGCCGTGAAGATCGTCGTTTTCGATGACCAGATCGCCGTCGGTGTAGCCTTCGCCGACGCCCAGGTCGGGGCTTTGCACGATGCGCTTTGGCAGGCTGCGATCGCGAAGCGCGACCCGAACCGGCGTTCCGGTTCCGTCGCCGTAGCGGTTGACCTGCCCGTCGGGCATCGTGACCTCAAGCGTGCCGGTCTTGATGATCCGTCGCACGGCCTGATCGAATGCCTTGTCCCACATCGTGAACCCCCTTGTCGCGAAGGCCCCGGCCCTTGGGCGGGGCACGTCTTCTGCGGAACGATGGCGAACCGTCCCGTTCACTTTGCAACTCTGGGACTTTGTTCCATCACGTCAAGACTTTGTTAACCTCGATGTGTTGCGCACCATGTGCGGACGTCTCGGGCAGGGCGGATTCGATCAACCCCGGGCCGGGGGCACAGCGGGCACGCCGGTCCGCTCGGGCTGGGCATGGCGTTGCGAGCGGCGGCGTCGCGGCGGCCCGGCTTGACTTCCCGGGCCGGGCGCGGTGTATCGACCGCGATCCGCCGACGCCTGAAAGGAGGCAAGATGCACGCCTATCGCAGCCAGACCTGCGCCGACCTCAACACCGATTTCGTGGGGCGGGACGTGCGCCTTGCCGGATGGGTGCATCGTGTGCGCGACCATGGGGGCGTGCTGTTCATCGACCTGCGCGACCATTTCGGCATGACGCAGGTGATCTGCGACCCCGACAGCCCGGTCTTCGACCAGGTTGAGAAGCTGCGCGCCGAATGGTGCGTGCGCATCGACGGCACCGTGAAGGCCCGCGCGCCGGAACTGGTGAACGCCAAGATCCCCACCGGCGAGATCGAGGTCTATGCCCGCGACATCGAGGTGCTGGGCCAGGCCAGGGAACTGCCGCTGCAGGTCTTCGGCGACCAGGAATACCCCGAGGAGACTCGGCTCAAGTATCGCTACCTCGATCTGCGCCGCGAAAAGCTGCACGACAACATCGTTCTGCGGTCGAACGTGGTGAAGGATCTGCGCGAACGCATGTGGGCGCAGGAATTCAACGAATACCAGACGCCGATCATCACCGCCTCCTCCCCAGAGGGCGCGCGCGACTTCCTGGTGCCCTCGCGCCTCCACCCGGGCAAATTCTACGCGCTGCCGCAGGCGCCGCAGCAGTTCAAGCAGCTGATCATGGTGTCGGGCTTCGACAAGTATTTCCAGATCGCGCCCTGTTTCCGCGACGAGGATCCGCGCGCCGACCGCAGCCCGACCGATTTTTACCAGCTCGACCTCGAGATGTCCTTCGTCGAACAGCAGGACGTCTTCGACACCATCCAGCCGGTGATCCAGGGCTGCTTTGAAAAGTTCGGCGGCGGGCGTCCGGTCGACAGTGTCTGGCCGCAGATTTCCTACGCCGATGCCGCGCTCTGGTACGGCACCGACAAGCCCGACCTGCGCAACCCGATCAAGATGCAGGTGGTCAGCGACCATTTCCGCGGCTCGGGTTTCGCGATCTTCGCCAACCTGCTGGAAAAGGACGGCACCCAGATCCGCGCCATTCCGGCCCCCGGTGGCGGCAGCCGCAAGTTTTGCGACCGCATGAACGCGTTTGCCCAGAAAGAAGGTCTGCCCGGCATGGGCTACATCTTCTGGCGTGACGGCGAGAACGGGGTCGAGGCAGCGGGCCCGCTGGCCAAGAACATCGGGCCCGAGCGGACCGAGGCGATCCGCCAGCAGCTGGGCCTTGGCAAGGGGGACGCCGCCTTCTTCCTCGGCGGGCGTCCGTCGGACTTCGAACGTGTCGCCGGCCGCGCCCGCGTCGTGATCGGCGAAGAGCTGGGCCTGACCGACCTCAACCGCTTTGCCTTTGCCTGGATCGTCGATTTCCCGATGTACGAGGCAGATGAGGAGACGGGCAAGATCGACTTCTCCCACAACCCCTTCTCGATGCCGCAGGGTGGGCGCGAGGCGCTGGACGGCGATCCGCTGGAGGTTCTGGGCTACCAGTACGACCTGGCCTGCAACGGTTACGAACTGGTCTCGGGCGCGATCCGGAACCACCGCCCCGACATCATGTTCAAGGCGTTCGAGCTGGCGGGCTATGGTGAAGACGAGGTGCGCAAGCGCTTCGGCGGCATGGTCAACGCGTTCCAGTACGGCGCGCCTCCGCATGGCGGCTGCGCCGCGGGCATCGACCGGATGGTCATGCTGCTGGCCGACGAACAGAACATCCGCGAGGTCATCATGTTCCCGATGAACCAGCGCGCCGAGGATCTGATGATGGCCGCCCCGTCCGAACCCACGGGCGATCAGCTGCGCGAACTGGGCCTGCGGGTCCTGCCGCGCGAAGACTGATGCAGGACTGCGAACGCGATCGGCTGGCCGGACGGCTGGCCGATTTCGATACGGGAGAGTTCCACTTTCCCGACCTCTACGGCCCCGGCTGGGACAGCCTGCCTATCGGCGAGAAGGTCAGCCGGGGTCGCGACTTCCTGAAGGCCGTGCGCAACGGCGACTTTCCGGGCGTCGACGACACGGGCCGCAAGGCCGGGGGCGGCCGGCTTTACCGCTGGGACGGGCGCTAGGCGCCGATACTCTGAACATGGGACCGGGCACAGCGCCCGGCTGCGCCGAACCCTCGACCCGAGGGGCGAGGGTGCCTGCCCCAAGCCCTCGGATCCGAAGGCGCGCCCCTGGTTTCTTCTCTTCTAAAATACTCCCGCCGGAGGCGTCCATCGGCAGCGCCCAGGCGAAACCTCTCGGCCGATCGCGAAAAATCGCAGGCAGGACGTGCCCGCCCAGGGGTCGCCCTCGGCAACTCAAGGCCCATATCCGGGACAGAAGGGGCCGGTTCCGGCCCGGTTTTTGCCAGACACGCAAAGGACATCCCATGCGATATCGCCCCCTCGGCCCCAGCGGCCTGTTCGTATCCGAGCTTTGCCTCGGCACCATGACCTTCGGCGGCGACGACGGGCAGTGGGGCAAGATCGGGCGCCTGCAACAGGACGAGGCCGATCAGCTGGTGAAGACGGCGCTCGACGCGGGCGTGACCTTCTTCGACACCGCCAACGTCTATGCGGGCGGCGAAAGCGAACGCATCTTCGGCCAAAGCCTCAAGAACCTCGGTGTCGCGCGCGACGATGTAGTCGTGGCGACCAAGGTCATGGGCCCGATGGGCGAGGGGCCGAACAAGCGCGGCGCCTCGCGCGGTCATATCCTGGCGCAGTGCAAGGAAAGCCTTGGGCGCCTCGGCCTCGACCACATCGACCTCTACCAGATCCACGGCTTCGATCCCGCGACGCCGATGGAAGAGACGCTCGAGGCGCTGAACCTTCTCGTCCAGCACGGCCACGTCAACTATATCGGCCTGTCGAACTGGGCCGCGTGGCAGATCATGAAGGCCGTGGGCCTGACCCGGGCCCGGCAACTGGCGCCGATCCTTTCGCTGCAGGCCTACTACACTCTGGTCGGCCGCGGGCTTGAGCGCGAGGTCGTGCCGATGCTGCGGTCCGAGGGCCTTGGCCTGATGGTCTGGAGCCCGCTGGCCGGCGGGTTCCTCTCGGGCAAGTACACCCGCGACAACATCGCGCCCGAGGGTGGACGCCGGGCCGAGTTCGACTTTCCGCCCGTCGATACCGACCGCGCGTTCCCCGCGCTGGACGCCATGCGCGAGATTGCCGAGACCAAGGGCGCAAGCGTCGCGCAGATCGCGCTGGCCTGGCTTCTGCACCAGAAGGTGGTGACCAGCGTCATCATCGGGGCCAAGCGGCCCGAGCAACTGGCCGACAACCTGGGCGCCGTCGATGTCACCCTCTCCGACGACGAGCTTGCGCGGCTTGACGACCTGACCGCGCTGCCGCCCGAGTATCCCGGCTGGATGCTGCAACGACAGGGCGAATACCGCCGCGGCCAGCTGGAGCACAGCTAGGCGCGCGCGACCCGCCGTGCCGCCCCGACCCATGGGGCAGGGCGCGGCGGACTGCCGCCCCGGCGGGGGCGGCCCCGTGCCGATCCGGTGCGGTCGCCGCGAAACGTGATGCACGGATCGCGCGGAGGTGCGGTAAAGGGGGGCAACGGCCGGGCTCTCCCGGCCAGCCATCCCACGGGCCCCTCATGACCTCGACCAGAGTATGACCCTCAGCAGCCTTTCCGCGATCCGCTTCGGCTATGGTCCGGGCGCGCGCGCGATGCCCTCTGGGGCCGAGGCGATCCTTGCCTCGCTGTCCGCCCCCGACGATTTGCTTCGGGCGTTCCCGATGCCGTCCCTCGACAGGGCGCTGAAGATCGCGCGCGCCGACCGCGATGCGCAAAAGGCGGTGGCCCGCAATGAGCCGGGCGCCGAGACGGTGAAAGAGCGTACGCGGCAGGACCTGTCGTCGGCGCAGATGAGCGGGCTGCGCCAGTCGCTGGCCCGGGTTGCCGACAGCCCGGCGCCCTTTCGCGAGCGCCTCATGCATTTCTGGGCCGATCACTTCGCGGTTCGTGTCACGCAGACCCGGCTGTCCGGCCTTGGGCCCGCTTATCTGGACCAGGCGATTCGGCCGAATATCGCTGCGCAGTTCGGCGATCTGCTCAAGGCCGCGGTGCTTCACCCGGCGATGCTTGTCTACCTCGACCAGGTCGCCTCGGTCGGGCCCGGGTCGGCCTTGGGGCGCGACCGGGGGCAGGGGCTGAACGAGAACCTCGCGCGCGAAGTGCTGGAACTGCACACGATGGGCGCCGAGGGCAGCTATACCCAGGCCGACGTGACCGAGTTCGCGGAGCTGCTGACCGGGCTCTCCTTCAACATCAACAAGGGCCCGCTGTTCCTGCCCAGGCGGGCCGAGCCGGGCGCGGAGACGGTGCTGGGCGTGGCCTACGGCGGCGCGAAACCCGGCCGGCGCGACATCCTCGCCTTTCTGGACGACCTCGCCCTGCATCCCGACACGGCGCATCACGTCTCGACCGCGATCGCCACGCATTTTCTGGCCGACCGCCCCGATCCCGGGGTCATCGCAGAGATGGAAACAGCGTGGAGCCGCAGCGACGGCAACCTGATGCAGGTCTATTCGGCTATGCTCGACCATCCCGCAGCCTGGGCGACAGAGCTTGGCAAGGCCAAGCGGCCCTTCGATTTCATGGCCAGCGCACTGGTCGCGCTGGGCGTCGCCGGGAGCACGGTGTCGAACATGCCCAACAAGCTTCTGAACCAGGCCTTTGCCCGCCCGGCACAGGTCATGGGGCAACCTTTCATGGCCCCGCCCGACCCCTCAGGCTGGTCCGAAGAGGCCGCGGCCTGGATCACGCCGCAGGGCCTGGCAGGGCGCATCCACTGGGCGATGTCGGTGCCGGCAAGGCTGGTCGATCCGCTGCCCGATCCGCGCGACTTCGTCCTCACCGTGCTGGGGGACATGGCGTCCGAGCGGCTGGTCTGGGCGGCCGCGGCGTCGGAAACGCGCGACCAGGGGGTGGGCCTCGTGCTGTCCGCGCCCGAATTCAACCGCAGGTAGGTGGGGCGATCATGACCGATACCGGCAGACCGGCGCAGGGCCGGTTCACGCGGCGGGGGCTTTTGAAGGGCGCGGCCCTGATGGGGTGCTCCGTCGCGGCGCATCCCCTGACCACGGCCATCACCTTCGCCTCGGCGCCCGGGGATGCGCGGCTGGTCGTGATCATCTTGCGCGGCGGGATGGACGGGCTGGACGTGGTACGCCCGGTCGGCGATCCGGGCTTTGCGGCGCTGCGTCCCGCAGCCAGTCCGGGGCTGGACCTGGGCGGGTTCTACCAGCTTCATCCGGCGCTCAGCCCGCTCTACCCGCTGTGGCAGGCGGGGCAGCTGGGGGTCGTCCACGCGACCTCGACCCCCTATCGCGACAAGCGCAGCCATTTCGACGGGCAGGACCTGCTTGAGGCGGGGACGGGCTTTGACGTCGATGCCCCGCATGTGCGTGATGGCTGGTTGAACCGGATGCTGCAGACGACGCCCGGGCTGCGCGGCGAGACGGCCTATGCGGTGGGCAGCGAGGAGTTGAAGATCCTGAGCGGCGCGGCGCCCTTCAAAAGCTGGTCGCCCGACGCGCGGCTAAATCTGACCGCGCAGGCCCAGCTGCTGCTGGGCGAGGTCTACAAGGACGATCCGCTGTTCCGGGGCGCTGCGGACCAGGCGATCCAGCTGGCCGAGCTGGGGCGGTTCGGCGGCACTGCCCCGCGCGAGGTCGCGCTGGCCGAGGCGATGCGCAAGGGCGGCGGCCGCGCAGGCGAGGCCCTGGCTGCCTTTGCCGCCGCGCGGCTTTACGACGAGGCGCGAATCGCGGCCTTTTCGCTGCCCGGCTGGGACACCCATCGCGGGCAGGAGGGCGCCATCACCCGCTCGTTGGGGCGGCTGGCCGAAACCATCTTGGTGCTGAAGCGCGGGTTGGGCCCGGTCTGGGACAAGACCGCCGTGCTGGCGATGACCGAGTTCGGGCGCACCGCGCGGCTTAACGGCACCGAGGGCACCGATCACGGCACCGGTGGCGCGATGCTGACCGCCGGTGGGGCGCTGCGCGGGGGGCGGGTTCTGGGCAGATGGCCGGGCCTTGGCGAGGCCGACCTTTACGACCGGCGTGACCTGATGCCCACCTCGGACGTCCGCAGCTATGCCGCCTGGGTGATGCGGGGGCTGTTCGGGGTAGAGAGATCCGCGATCGAAACCAGCATATTTCCGGGGCTCGACCTCGGCGAAGATCCCGGGCTGGTGCTATAGGCGAAACCGGAACGGCCAGCGCAAGTCGGTGGCACATTGCGGCGGGACACCGTCCGGCAAACGTCCCTTGGGTGGTGCTCGTATTGACACCCAAAACGGGGAAGGCGCTGCTTCAAGCGAAAGCAGCCGAGGTCTTACCGTCCGGTTACCTCTTCAGGCGCGGTCGGTGTCGGATTGGGAAAGCGCGGCGGCGGGCTGCGCCACGGGCGTGGCACTGTCCCGAAGCGCGTCCGCCGCGGGGTCGAGCCGGACCAGGGTGCCGGTGATCGCGATGCACAGCGACAGCAGACCAGCCGCGAACACCGCCCGCCCGAGCACCTTTGCAGGGGTCTGGGGCAGCTCGATCCCGTCGATCACGCTTTGAAGCATCGCATCGCTCCCTGAACTCGGTCAGACCCGGCTTGCAGTGGGATCTGAGTTAACGGTTTCTTTCTTGATCACCCTGAAATCGGGCAGGATTTTGGTCATGGACGTATATTGAGGTGGCAGTCTTCGACCCGTTCATCCCCGGCCGGGCTCTGTCCGGCCTCCCAAGGCGTGGCCGCGCGGCGCGGGGCCAAAGGATCATGCGCTCAACGGGGTCTTCGACAGGCGGCCCAGACGTTCCTGCACCATGCCCGCGAGCATCGCCCGTTGCGGGGCGGCGGCGTGGTCGGTCTGGCGCATGAAATCCTGTGCCGCTGTCACCAGCAGGGGGTCGCCGCTGCACAAACCCAACCCGCGAACAAAGCCTGCGGCGTAGGAGAGCGTCGGATCGTCGGTGCCGGCATCTAGCAGCGACGCGGCCAGCGACAGGTCGTCCTGCAAGGCTGCACGGTCGGGCGAAATGGGCTCTTCCACCACCAGCCGCGGCTCGCGCAGCTGCATGTCCTGCGGCAGCAGCCGGATCAGTTCGGCCTGCACCTGCGACAGGGTGCCGAAGGGTTTTTCCAGGAACCCGTCGGCGCCCGCCTCGGTCGCGCGCCCGGCCAGCGTGTCATCGCCCGAGATGGCCAGGATCGCGGGCACCCGGGGCCGCGCCGCCGCCAGGTCAGACAGCAGGGACAGGCCCGATCCGTCCGGTAGACCCAAGTCCACGATCACGATGGTGGGGCGGTAGGTCGTCAGGTGCCGCGCGGCCGACCGAAGGCTGTCGGCCCGGCGGATCCGCGCCCCGCTGCGCAGGCAGATCAGGCGCAGCGCTTCGCCGGCGAAGCGGCTGTCCTCGACAACCAGGACCGTCTGCCCCAGCAGGGGGCGGTCCCGCGTCGGGCGGGGGACGAATTGCATGCTGTCGTCAATCAACATCGGGCATATCCTGAAAACGGCGCCTTCGGGCGCGGGGCCTCGTCTGGATCAGCATGAGTCGATAAGGCTAAGGAAGGGTTAAGCGCACCGCGCGGGCGGCAGGGAGGTCCGGGCATGATCGGTCGGCTCAATCACGTGGGCATCGCGGTGCCGGACCTCGCGGCCGCGGCGGCCCAGTATCGCGACACGCTGGGGGCCGAGGTCGGCGCGCCCCGCGATCTTCCCGAGCATGGCGTCACGGTCATCTTCGTCACCCTGCCCAACACCAAGATCGAGCTGATGCAGCCCCTGGGTGCCGCGTCGCCCCTCTCGGGGTTCCTGCGCAGTGCGCCCGCGGGCGGGATGCACCACCTGTGCTACGAGGTGCCCGACATCGTCGACGCCCGCGACCGGCTGGTGCGGCAGGGGGCGCGGGTGCTGGGCGACGGAACGCCGCGGATCGGCGCGCACGGCCGTCCGGTTCTGTTCCTGCACCCGAAGGACTTTGCCGGCTGCCTTATCGAGCTGGAGGAGACGGAGCCCCGTCCGGCCGATGGTGCCCGGGCAGGGCGGCCCCAGCCGGCGCGACCTTAGGAAGCAGCCCCCTTGTTTTCCCGCGCGTCCCGGGCTTTGTGACAGGCACCCCGAGTTGCAGGAGGAGACGCCCCAATGGCGATCACGTCGGCCATCGTGCTTTTTGCCGTCATCTGGTTCATGGCGCTGTTCGTCGCGCTGCCGATCCGGATCCGGACGCAGGGCGATCTGGGCGACATCGTTCCGGGCACACATGCGGGCGCGCCCGAACATATCTTCTACAAGGCCAAGTTCATCTGGGTGACGGTTGCCACCATCGTCATATGGGCGGCGGCCTGCGCGATGATCCTGTGGGGGCCTATCGGGGTGCGTGATCTCGACTGGTTCGGGCGAATGGATCCGCCTGCCGGGGCCGCCCGCGACGTGCCAGCCGATGATAGAGGTGCGTGAAGGTCGCCGCACCCAGGACCGGAACCGCGAGGTTCAGGATCGGCACCGATAGCGGCAGCGCCATGAGCGTGCCTGCGATCCAGATTTCGGGCGCATGACGGCGCCGCATCGCCCTGGCGCCCGCCCGGCCCAGCCGCCGCATCGCCAGAAGCTGGAAATACTCCTGCCCCAGAAGCCAGCCGTTCATCGCCAGGAAGATGAACGGCGCCAGCGGGGCGACCGCAAGATAGATCGCCAGCGCCACGAGGTTGGCCGCGAAGATCACCGCCAGGAACCGCAGGCTGTCGCTTAGCCCCTGCAGCAGACTCAGCCGCGGCGCGGGGGCAAGCGCGGGATAGTGCCGCGCCTCGACCGCGTCGGCCACGTCGTCGAGAAAGATTGACGTGAAGGCCGAGGCGACAGGCACCATCAGGAACACCGACATCACCAGCATCAGCAAGATCGACGCCCCCGAGAGCAGGTCGTCGACCCAGGCGATCTGGCCGATCAGCGGCAGGGTGACGGTGTCTGGCAGCACGGTGTTCAAGAGCCAAAGCACCAGCGCGTAGACCGCGACCAGCAGCAGCACGGTCAGGCCGATGCCCTTGGCCAGCACGCGGCGGAACACCGGGTCGCCGGTCTGCGCCAGCGCCTTCCAGAAATCGCTCAGGATCATCGATTTGCCTTCTTTGTCCGTGGGGGCGCTTCGGGGGCGGGCCTCAGGCGTCGGCCCAGGTGACGATGCGGTCGAGATCGGGGCGCGGACGCTCGGGCGGGGTCACGCGTTCGGTGCCGATATAGATGACGCCGGCGATCCACTCTTCGGGCGCGAGGCCCAGGCCCTCTTCGCAGAAAGGGCGGTCGTGGCTGGGCCAGCCCGACAGCCAGTTCGCCCCCCAGCCCGCGGCAAGCGCCGCGTTCAGCAGTTGCAGGCAGGCCGCCCCGGCCGACAGGGTCTGTTCGATGGCGGGCACTTTCTCGGAGAGTTTGGGGCAGGCGACAACGGCGACGGCCAGAGGCGAGCCCGCATAGGCCGCGCGTTCCTTGGCGACCTTTTCCTCGGGCTGGTCCAGCGCCGCGCCGCGCGCGACGACCAGATCGGCCAGCCGGTCCAGCGCCGCGCGTTCGAGAACGATGAACCGCCAGGGCTCAAGCTTGCCGTGATCGGGGGTACGCGCCGCCGCGGTCAGGATCGGCCGCAGCGCGTCGCGATCGGGTGCGGGGGCCCCAAGCGTCTTGGCCGGGCGCGACCGGCGCGACAGAAGGAAGTCCAGCGCGGCGGGGTTGGGATCGGGCATCAGTGTCTCCTGAACGGTCGGGCGACGGGCGGCGGCTGTCGCGGTAGAGGCGCGGGCGGCGGCCGGTCAGCTGCCGCCGTGATAGGCTGCGAGCGCGTCGATCTGCGCATCGAGAAAGGCGTCGAACGCCGGTCCCGGCTGTCGCGCGGCCAGTGTCGCGGCCAGCGGATCGGGCGCCTCGATCTCGCTGCCGGCCAGCGCGGCGATGGCGGCATGACCGCAGAACGGCACGTGCACCTCCGAATACCCGCCTTCGTGGACCAGCACCAGACGCCCGCCACAAAGATCCTGTGCCGCGGCCTTCGTTCGCCGGGTCAGCGCGCCGAAGGTGTCCGCCGTGGCCAGCATCCGCCCCAGGGGGTCGACCGCCGAGGCGTCGTAACCGCAGGCAACGACAATCGCGTCGGGTCGGAACCGGTCCAGTGCTGGGCGCAGGATCCGGTCGAAGGCGGAAAGGTAGGCGCGGTGCCCGGTGCCGGGTGGCAGCGGCACATTGACGTTGGCACCTTCGCCGGCCCCGTGTCCGCGATCCTCGGCCGCGCCGGTATCGAGCGGATAGTTCCTCTCCTGATGCAGCGACAGCGTCAGCACCTCGGGCCGGTCGTAGAAAATCGCCTCGGTCCCGTTGCCGTGGTGCACGTCCCAGTCGATCACTGCGATACGGCTCGCGGCCCCGGTGGCCAGAGCCTCCTCGACCGCGATGGCGATGTTGGCCAGCAGGCAGAATCCATTGGGCCGGTCGGGCAGGCAGTGGTGCCCCGGCGGGCGGGTCAGCGCATAGGCCGACTTCAGATCGCCAGAAAGAACCCGGGCCAGGGCGGTGACGGCAAGGCCCGCCGACTGGATCGCGATCTCGTATCCGCCGGGAAGGAACGGGGCGCGAGGACCAAGCTCGCCTCCCGCCGCATTGGACAGCGCCCGGAACGCGTCCAGATACTCGGCCGGGTGGACGCGCAGAAGCTGGTCGCGTGTTGCCGCAGGCGCCCCGCCCGCGGTCAGCTGGGCGGTAAGCCCGGTGACATCCATCAGCGATTTCAGCCGGCGCTTGGTCTCGGGGCTTTCGGGCAGGCCCGCGCCCGAGGGTTCGACCAGTCCGCCCACCGGCACCGTCAGGGCATAGTGCCCGCCGCCGTGCCAGAAGCAGCGTTCGTCCCAAAAAAATCCCGTGCGTTCCGTGCCCATGCCTGTCCCCCCTCGCATTTCGCCGCTGGCTTTCGTATCCCGACCGTGACCGCGGGCCGCGCCGCTGTCCACCCGCCACCCCGCCCGCCACTCCGTCCGCATCCCGCAAGGAGCCCGTCATGGCCCGACCCGCAGGCCCGGATCTTCCGGCCCCGACCCCGGGCGACGAGATCGCGGTCCGGGTCACCCCGCGGGCGGCACGCAACGCGGTGGTCGAGGGCACGCCGCTGCGCGTCTACGTCACCGTCCCGCCCGAGGACGGAAAGGCCAACGCGGCGGTGCAGAAGCTTCTGGCCAAGGCACTGGGCGTGCCGAAATCCCGCCTGACCCTGCTGCGCGGCGCCACCTCGCGCGACAAGGTCTTTCGGGTCGAGGGCTGAGTTTATCTTGGCCCCCGGTGAGGGGCCGGGCGAGGGGGTGATGTGGGTTGGCCCAGAGAAACGGGGCCAGAACAGCGGCACCAGTAGCCGGTTGGGGGATTGCACAAAGCACAAGCTCGGCTGCGACATCGTCGGGGTGGGGGCCGCAGGTTGGATTGGATCGCGCGGCGAGCGGTCCCGGCGGGCCGGGGCAGGGCGGGTCACGATTGCGCGGGCCATCTCGACCGCGCCAAGCCCCCCGTCAGCCGCGACGCTTCGGTTCGATGCGATAGGCGCCTTCGGGCAGGTCCAGCGCCGCGGAGAGGTCGCGCACCTGCGACAGGGACAGGGTGATCTTCTCCATCCTGTCGGTGCGGGGGTCGAATTGTTCGACCGTCACGCAGTCTTCGAAGGCCTGCACGATCACGTCCTCCTGACGGTGCGGGGCGGCTTCGTCGACCAGGGTGATCACGGTCGCGTCGAAATCGTGCTCGATGGTGAACATGGGCGTCAGGATAGCCCGCCCCGCGCGCCCTGCAAGAGGGTTCGCGGCAGGGTGGGTCCGGGCGGGGCGCCGAAAGGGGGTGGCGCCATGCAGGACAGCGGATATGGTGCCCCTCGGATCGCCCGGGCCGGGCCGGCGCCGCGGATTGGTGCGGGCGACCTCTGAGACCCCGACCGACCGCCGCGGCCATCGCGGCCCCGGTCGGACGGACCGATTGCTGCGTTACGAAAGGAGCCTTGGATGCGTGCCGTCTCCGGCCTCTGCCTCGGGCTGTTCGCCCTGATCCTCGCCGCCTGCGAGCCTGTCGCCACGGGCCCTGGCCCCGCCGGGCCAGCCCCCACGGCACCGGTGCCGCGCATGCCGCCCGGGGACGCGGGTGACGTCGTGCCGCGGGCCACTGCACAGGTCGCCGCGCGGAACTTCGTCGACGTGATCGACCGAGTCGAACCCGTCGCCGAAAGCTTTTGCCGCAGCCAGACCACGGGGATGAACTGCGATTTCGCGATCGTCGTGGACGACCGCCAGGGGCTGGCGCCGAATGCGTTCCAGACCGTCGATTCCTCGGGGCGGCCGGTGGTCGGCTTCACGCTGTCGCTGATCGCCGAGGCACGCAACCAGGATGAACTGGCCTTCATCCTCGGACACGAGGCGGGGCATCACATCGCCGGCCATCTCAGCCGGTCGCGCGATGCCGCGGTCACGGGGGCCATCCTCGGCGGCATCCTCGCCTCGGTCGGTGGCGGCGATGCCGCGGCGGTGCGCAGCGGCCAGCAGTTCGGGGCGCAGCTTGGCGCGCGGCGCTACTCCAAGGACTTCGAGCTCGAGGCCGATTCGCTTGGAACGATCATCGCCGCGCGGGCGGGCTACGACCCGTTGCGCGGGGCCGAGTTCTTTGCCCGCTCACCCGACCCGGGCAACGAGTTCCTGGGGACCCATCCGCCCAACGCCGAACGCATCGCCACGGTGCGCCGCACCGCCGCCGGGCTGTAACGTCCCGGGTGCAGGGCTGAAATCCGGTTCGGGCCATTTGCCGTCGGGCATGGTGGCCCGGGCCGTTTGATCCATATCATGGTGACCCTGCGACAGGCAGGGTTTCTGTCGGGGCAGGACATGGCACGACCCGCCAGAAAGGACCCCGGACATGAGCTTTTTCGATCGTCTCGACCAGCATTTCGACCTGTTTTCCGGTATGGCGGCGCATCACGGCGCCGACCCGGCAGACCTGGCCGGGCAGCCGAATGGCGCCTCCCGCCTGCGCGCCGCCGTCCTGCGCTGCACGGGCTGTTCGCGCAGCGGAGCCTGCGCCGCGTGGCAGGCCCGCCACCTGCCGCAGGACCCCGCCCCCGAGTGGTGCCGCAATGCCGACCTGCTGCGCGGCCTCGCACCGGCCTGAGGCCCCGGGCCCGGTCGGGGCGGAACCTTGCGGTCTGGCTGCGCGCGGGCTGCAGACTGCCGCCCCGGAGGGCGCAGGTCCGGAACAGATCGGGCGCAGGGGGTGCCGCAGGGCGTAGGCCATGATCAGCGCTCCGGGATCCCGGCCCACCGGGCTCTGGAACGCCGCGTAAGGGCTGCGCGTTTAGGGGGTATCAAGTCATTGATCGGAGGAGAGACCGATGTTGACGCAAGACGATACCCGCACCCCCGCAGCCGACACCACGCGCCCCACCCGAGCGCTCGTCGCCTCGACCGAGGTTGACGGCACCGAGGTCTACAGCCCCACGGGCGACCACCTGGGCCATATCGATCACCTGATGATAGACAAGGTTTCGGGCCGTGTGGCCTATGCCGTCATGGCCTTCGGCGGGTTCATGGGGATGGGCGAAGAGCATCATCCCATCCCCTGGGCCAAGCTGCGCTATGACCCGACGCGCGGAGGTTTTACCAGCGATGTCACCCGCGAAGAGGTCGAGGGCGCGCCGAGCCGTCCGCGCGACTGGCGCGATGACCGCGCATGGGAGGAATCGGCGTTCTCGCACTACGGTGTGACGCCCTACTGGATCTGACAGAACGCGTCGGATGACGCCGAAGCACGCAGGGCGCGGCTCCGAAAGGGACCGCGCCCTGCGCCTGTCCGGGGACACCACGGGGCATTGCAGCCGGGCCTTGCCCGCGTCACAACCGCCTGGCGAAGCGTGGCTGCAGAGCGGTCCGCGCATATATCGACGAACCGCGAGCGGGCTTTCCCGCACTTTGCCTGCGCTTGGCACAGGCTTGGCCCGCGCTTGAAAGGACACTGCATGGATCGGGATTTCGAAGGACAGGTCGCCGTGGTCACCGGGGCTGGGGCCGGGCTGGGGCGGGCCCATGCGACGGCACTGGCCAAAGCGGGCGCGCGGGTCGTCGTCAATGACATCGCAGGCCCTGACGGCGGGCCCAGCGCGGCAGCGCAGGCGGTGGTGGACGAGATCGAGGCCGTGGGCGGCACAGCGGTGGCCGAGCCCGCGGACGTCGCCGATCGGGCGCAGGTCGCCGCGCTTGTCGCCCGAGTGCTTTCGCGCTGGGGCCGGATCGACGTGCTGGTCAGCAACGCGGGGATACTGCGCGACCGGTCATTCGCCCGGATGGAGATGGCGGATTTCGACCGCGTCGTCGCCGTCCACCTGACCGGAACCGCCAATATCTGCCACGCCGTCTGGGGCGCGATGCGGGACCAAGGGGCGGGCCGGATCGTCCTGACGACCTCGTGCTCGGGGCTTTATGGCAATTTCGGACAGGCGAATTATGCCGCGGCCAAGATGGGCATCGTCGGACTGATGAAGACCCTGCGGCAGGAAGGGGCCAAGTACGACATCCGCGTCAACGCCATCGCGCCGCTTGCCGCCACGGGGATGACCGACGGGATCATCCCGGACGCGGAGGCGGCACTTCTGGTGCCCGAGGCGGTGTCGCCCGCGGTGCTTTTCCTGGCCAGCGGCGCAGCGCCATCGGGCGTCATCATGGGCGCAGGCGCCGGGGCCTACTCGGTGATCGAGGTGGTGGAAAGCGCCGGTGTCTACCTGCCGCCCGAGGCACGCAGCCCGTCCGATTTCGCCCGCGCCTTCCCTCGGATGTCCGACATGACCGGCGCCAGAACGCTGGAGACGGGGTTCGACCAGACGGGCAAGTTCCTCGCAACCGTGGCTGCCGCAAAGAACGGGTAGCGCACGTCGAGCCGGGTGGTTGGTCATGGCGAGCGGTGTCCTGCGTCGCTGCAGCTCCACCCTGGTCCTGACCCGCTGCCGAAGGGGGCAACTCGGATCCCGGGATCAGCGCGGGACGTCGGTCGCCGGTTCGGCCTGACCGTCGGTCCCGGTCTGGGGCAGCTCAGGGTCGGTGGTCTCGTCGCAAAGCCACCGGGCCGTCGCCTCGTCCGCCGCGATTTCGTGCCAGGTGATGGCAGGAAGGTCGTAGGGATGCTGGTCGCGGATCAGCCGGGTCAGCGCAGCGGTTCGGGACGAGACCGTCTTGAGCACCAGAAGCGCCTCGCCATCCTCCTCGACCGCGGCCTCCCAGCGAAAGACCGAGGTGACGCCGCGCAGGACATTGCCGCAGGCGGCCAGCCGTGCCTCGACCGCCGCGCGGGCGATCAGCAGGCCGGTATCCGCATCCGGGCAGGCGACGTGCAGCTCGACGGGATCGCTCATCAGACCAGCCGTCCCCATAGATCGTATTCACCGGCCTCGTCGACCTCGACCGTGACGATATCGCCGGGGGACAGCCGCTCGTGCCCCTCGTCGATGAAGAGATTGCCGTCGATCTCGGGTGCGTCGGCCTTGGTGCGGCAGGTGGCGGCGTCGTCCTCGACCAGGTCGACGATGACCTCCTGCCGGGTGCCGACCTTCGCGGCCAGCTTGGCCTCGGAGATCGCCTGCGCCTTCTGCATGAACCTCTCCCACCGCTCCTGCTTGACCTCGGGCGCGACATGGTCGGGAAGGGCGTTCGACCGCGCGCCCTCGACGTTTTCATACTGGAAGCACCCGACCCGGTCGAGCTGTGCCTCGTCCAGCCAGTCGAGCAGGGTCTGGAACTCGGCCTCGGTCTCGCCGGGGTAGCCGACGATGAAGGTCGACCGCAGGGTCAGGTCGGGACAGGCGGCGCGCCATGCCGCGATCTCGTCCAGCGTCCGCGCCGCGGCGGCGGGGCGCGCCATGCGGCGCAGCACATCGGGATGCGCGTGCTGGAAAGGAATGTCGAGGTAGGGCAGTAGCCCGCCGCCCGATGCCGCGCCCGCGTTTCCGGCCATCAGCGGCACCAGGTCGCGGACATGCGGATAGGGATAGACGTAGTGCATCCGCACCCACGCCCCCAGCGATCCCAGGTCGCGGGCGAGATCGAGGATCGGCGCCTTAGCGTCACGGTCTTTCCAGTCGGTGCCGTAGGCCGACGTGTCCTGGCTGATCACCAGAAGCTCGCGCACCCCGGCTTCGACCAGTTTCTCGGCCTCGCGCATCACCGCCTTGTGGGGGCGCGAGGCGAGGCGTCCGCGCATGTCGGGGATGATGCAGAACTTGCACTTGTGATTGCAGCCTTCCGAAATCTTCAGGTAGCTGAAATGCCGCGGGGTGAGGCTGACGCCACTGGCGGGCAGCAGGTCGACAAAGGGATCGGGCGCGGGCGGCACGGCGGCATGGACGGCGTCCAGCACCTGTTCGTACTGGTGCGGCCCGGTCACGGCCAGCACCTTGGGGTGCGCGCCGGTGATATAGGCGGGCTCGGCGCCCAGGCAGCCGGTCACGATCACCCGGCCATTGGCGCTGAGCGCCTCGCCGATCGCGTCCAGGCTTTCGGCCTTGGCACTGTCGAGGAACCCGCAGGTGTTCACGATCACCGCGTCGGCGCCCGCGTAGTCGGGTGAGATGCCATAGCCCTCGGCCCGCAGGCGGGTCAGGATGCGTTCGCTGTCGACCAGCGCCTTGGGACAGCCGAGCGAAACCATGCCGATGGTCGGCTGGCCGTGGTGGGCGGTCTCGGTGACGCGGGCGCGGGCGAGATCGGGGCGAAGGTCGGGCGGGTTTTGCATGGCCGCGATATAGGGGCAAAGCCCGCCCTGCAAAAGGCCCGTCTTGCAGCCACGGTGCGCCTTGTCTCACCCTTCGGTTGCGGAGTTGCGGGCAGGGGGGGCGATGGCTGTGGGACGGCCAAGGGCTGTTCGCGCCCGATTGCATTTGCGGCGGTCGGGGGCGGCGGTGCCTGGGCCTTCACCGCGGCAACCGGGCTCCGCTCCCGGCGTCGCCGCGTCCGTACCGAACCGACGGGAAGAGCGCATTGCTTCGGTTGCAGGCCATGCCGGGTCTCCGCCCAGGTTTGTCAGGTCGCGCTGCGGCCCGACGGAGACGATCAATGCACGGCCCGCGCGCCGTCGGCCACGTCGTAGGCCCGGCTGTGCGGGACATGGCGTCGTCCGGGCCATCGGCCCGGGCGCTCCGTGGCGGGTGCGGGGGCTCAGGAGGTCGCTTCGCTCATGCGCTCGGTGCAGCGGGCGGCCCAATCCCGGATCTTCGGGTTTTCCGGCATGATGTCGGGGAACCAGGCAAAAGGCGAACTGCACAACATGTCGGCTGCGCTGAAGTCGTTCCCCAGAAGCCATGGACCCTTTGCCAGTGCCTCGGCCAACCGATCGACCATCGTGTCGAGATCCCGCAGCGATGCCGTGACCGCGGGGTGGCTGAAACCGGCCCAATGCAGGACCAGCAGGGGCTCCATGATGCCCTGATAGTAGAACAGCCACGACAGGTACGCGCCCCGGCCGGGCTCGCCGGGAAGAGGCGCCAGCTTTGCCGCGGGATAAGCGTCTGTCAGGTAGGCGATGATGGCGCCGCGCTCCCGCACGGTCTCCTCGCCATCCACCAGAAAAGGCACCTTCTTCTCGGGGTGCGGGTTGTCGGGATCCGGCGCCCCCGTCCCGTCCTGGCGGGGGATCGTGACCTCTCGGATCGTGACGTCGGCGTTCAGCATCCGGACCAGCGTCGCGACGGTGTCCGAGCGGGATCGGGGGGAATGGTAGAGAATGGGCATGGAAGTATCCTTTCGATATTTGCGGGTTCGGTGTACGCGTCGGCTGCTGACAGAACGAGGCAGCAGGCTATGGCCCGCCAGGACCGATTGATGCGCTTGATGGACGTTCTCCGTCGCCTGCCCGCGCCGGTGACGGCGGAACGACTTGCTGCCGAGACCGAGATTTCGCGCCGCCAGCTTTACCGCGACATCGCGACATTGCGGGCCGGCGGCGTCCTGATCGATGGCGAGGCCGGCTATGGCTACACGCTGACCGAAGACCCGGCCCTGCCGCCCCAGAGTTTTTCCCGCATAGAGATCGAGGCCCTCATGCTGGGTATCGGCAGCCTCGACGCCTTGGGCGACGCGGATCTGGCCCGTGCCGGGCGCGATGCGATCGCCCGCATCATCGCCACACTTCCCGACGGCCAGGCCCGGCAAGCCATGCACACGATCCTGCGGTCGTGGCGACCCTCCGACAGCAGGCCGGTGGTGAACCTCGACATGGATCTGGTGCGGCGATCCTGCTGGGAGGAGACGAGCCTCTGGATTTCCTACTGCGATCTGAGCGAGCGCCGGACCGAACGGGAAATCTGGCCGCTGGGTCTGTCCTACGGGCCGAACGCATTGATACTGCTTGGCTTTTGTCAGCTCAGACAGGATTATCGCCTGTTTCACGCAGCTCGGATCGAAAAGATGCGCCCCGGCGGAACCAGCTTCCGTCCGCGACGGGTGGACCTGCTGCGAGGGTACCTGCTGCGCCGGTCGATGCAGCACAAGGAGGGAGGCGGCCGCGACTGAGCGGGAGGCAGGCGACGTCCCATGGGGGGAAGTGAGACGCCGGGGGGGAGTGCCTCGACGCGGATAAGCGGCATCCGAACGGCGTTCGTCACTGGCCATTCTCAGGCAGGCCGGCATCCGCATGCCGGCCCCCATGCGGCTGGATTTGTCCCGGGGCGCGATCTGATACGACCCGAATGCGCCCTCTGTCCCCCCCCGGTTAGGGTAGCTGCCCGGGCTGAAGGCCCACGTATGCGGACCTCGGGGCGCCGCCATGCAGGCACCCCGAGGCTGATGTCATAGCCGGGAAACAACGTGTTCTCCGGCGCTTGCCCCGTGCGGAAAGGTAAAGGAGGTCTCGCCCAGCACCTGCAACCCGGCGATCCCGTCAGCCCCCTGTGGGGATGAGCGCATGTGGTCACAAATTCAGATGGGGAGTTCTGATGTCGCCTTTTCCGTCGAGATCACGATCGATGTTCGAAACTTCCGGACATTCTCATCGGAAAAGAAAAAGCGATGGGTGAAGGCCTCGTAATCGGGGATGTCCCTGGCCATGACGGTGAGAATGAAGTCGGATTCGCCGGCGATACAGTAGGCATGGGTGATCATGCGCTCCGCACGCGCCTTGCGCTTGAAGGCGTCGATCTGATCGATTCGATCCCGCTCGAGCTCGACCGCCACGATGGCTGTGAGGCCAAGCCCGACCTGTTCGGGATCGAGGATCGCCACCTCACGCCGGATCGCCCCGGCCTCCCTCAGGGCGCGCATCCGTCGCTGCACCGAGGCTGTCGAGAGGCCGGTCATCTCCGCAAGGGATTGCAGCGAGGTTCGCACGTTCCTTTGGAGTTGATCGAGAAGTTTCCGATCCAGAGTGTTCATGATGTCACCGGGTCTTATTCGCAGGGATTCTGATCGTCCATGGGCGCATATGGCCCGAAATCAGTATCGTGCGCATCATCAGTGTCGCCTAGGATGCGTGTCATGAAGCATGGTATGATATCCGGGGCCGTTGCAATAGTGCCCCTTGCCCTCGGGGCGGCCGTCTATGGCTTTGCCTTCGGTCTTCTGGCGTCGCAGTCGGGCTTTCCGTGGTGGGGCGTCGGAGTGATGAGCGTCTCGGTCCATGCCGGTGCGTCGCAGATCGTCGCCGTGGAGCAGTTCGCCACGACCGGCACCGTTCTGGGGGCCGTCCTCGCAGCTGCCGCGTTGAACCTGCGCTACGTCGGCATCGTCGCGTCCTTGTCGCAGGTGCTGGACGGACTGCCGCTGGGCAGGAAGCTGATTGCCATCCACATAACGGGGGACGAGAACTGGGCCCTCACCATGGCGCGGCGGGCCAAATCTCCCGACGTTGGTGCGGCGTTCCTGATGGGATCGGGCCTGGTCATGATATCCGTCTGGACGGCCTCCACCGCGGGCGGGGCGTTGATCGGAGCGGTCCTGCCGGATCTCGAACGTTTCGGACTGGGCTTTGCCTTCACCGCGGCGTTCATCGCTATGGCCCGTGGTCTCTGGCGGGGGCGGGGCCGCGCGCTGCCCTGGGCCGTGGCGGCCGCGGCGACGATGGCTGCCATTTCGTTCGGAGCGCCGAGGGCCTACGGAATCGTCGCGGGGGCGCTGAGCGGGTTGGTCGTCATATCCATGATGCGCCGGATCACCCAACGCGGAAACCGCTTGGGCAAGAAGGGGAGGGCGGCCTCATGACTGGCGCGCACTGGGCGGTGATCGGTCTGCTGGCGGTCGGCGCGTTTGCGATCCGCGTCTCGGGGCTGGTCGCGGGGCGACGTATCCGGGACTCGCGTCATGCCTGGGTGCTGGACGATCTGCCGGGCCTGATCGTGGTCAGTCTGGTCACCTCCTCTCTGGTGGGGCAGCCCTTGCTGACCTGGATCGCGGCAGCAGTGGCGCTGGGCATCGCGATCCTGACGGATCATGTCATCGCCACCATGGCGGTGGGCGTATCCGTCTTTGCGGCTCTGTCCTGGCTAGGGGTGTGAGGGGTACACCCCGCCCCGCGGCGACACGGGGCGGTAACCCGGGCCCGGAGCCGGGTCATGAACGGATCAGTGACGTTCTGGCGCGCGAAGCGGCGGAATTTCGGTACTCCCGGTCCCCACGGACTTCCCCGATCCCGCGAGGCTGAGGGCCCGGCGCGTCTTTCTCTGTTGATGGGTGGGATCATGCACCGGGCCCGCCGCCTGGGCCCAACACGCACGCGGGGGGGGCAACCCGTCGTGCCGCAACACGACAGGGCAGGCGAGGCCCACGCTCCGCTTCTGTCGCTGTCGGCCCTGAATGGTCAGCAGGTGCGGGGCTTCACCGCCTCGCTGCGGCGATGTCCAGACCGGCATGCATGCACGAACCGGCCCGGGCGACGCGAAGGGGCCGGTCGCCCGGGCAACCGACATTCGTTGCAGTGGAGCGGCGCAGGGATAGGCGGGCTGGGGAAACATCGTTGATTTCACGCTGAAATTGATGGCGCCGAAGCGGATATTCCGGGCGGTGCCGACTGAACGCCCCCGAGCAAGCCGGGCGCTGCATCCGCGGGCGGCGTATGCGGTTGCATACGCGGGCCCTTTGCCACATGTTGTGCGCACATATTTTCCTGTTCCGGCGGTCGTGAATGATCTCTTTGCCCACCCCGATTTTCGTCCCGATGCTGGCCAGGCTTGGCGGAGGCCCGGAATGAGCGCGGCAGAGGAGACCGGCGGGGCGCCGCTGCTGACGGTTCGTGATCTGTACGTGGGCTTCGGCCGCAACGCCGAGAAGACGCCTGCCGTGCGTGGCCTGAACCTGACGGTGCGGTCCGGCGAAACCGTCGCCATCGTCGGGGAAAGCGGGTCGGGTAAATCCGTTTCGGCGCTGTCTATGGTGCGGCTGGTCGAATTCGGCGGAGGCCGGATCACCGGCGGTGAGATCCTACTGCGACGCCGCAACGGACAAGAGGTCGATCTTTGCCAGCTGGACGAGGATGCCGCACGCGAGCTTCGCGGCGACGAGATCGCGATGATCTTCCAGGAACCGATGACCTCGCTCAACCCGGTGTTCACCGTCGGGGACCAGCTGGTCGAGGCAATCGTCACGCACCGCGACAAGAGCCGCGCCGCGGCCCGGGCGACCGCGCTGGAGATGCTGCAGAAGGTGCGCATCCCCAATGCCGAGCGGATGCTGAAACGCCACCCGCATCAGTTGTCGGGCGGGATGCGGCAGCGGGTGATGATCGCGATGGCACTGGCCTGCCGTCCGCAGCTTCTGATCGCGGACGAACCGACCACCGCGCTCGACGTGACGATCCAGGCCCAGATCCTCGGGCTGGTGCGCGATCTGCAGGACGACGAGGGCATGTCGGTCCTGTTCATCACGCACGACATGGGCGTGGTGGCCGAGATCGCGGACCGTGTCATCGTCATGTACCACGGCGAAAAGGTCGAAGAGGGTCCGGTCGCCGAGATCTTCGCCGCCCCGAAACATCCCTATACCAAGGCGCTTCTGGCCGCCGTGCCGAAACTGGGCGCGATGGCGGGCACCGATACGCCGCGCCCCTTCGACATGGTGCGCGCCGCGCCTGACGCTGAAGGCGGCGACAGCACGCCCACCGATCCCGCGGCCGAGCCGCAGACGACCCCGGCTGCCCCGACGCCCGTGGATTACGCTGCCGAGCCGATCCTGTCGGTGCGCGGCCTGACCACGGCGTTCGACATCCGCGGCGGCCTGCTCAACCGCGTCAACAGCCGGGTGCACGCGGTCGAGGGGATCGACCTCGATATCTGGGCGGGCGAGACGCTTGGCCTCGTGGGGGAAAGCGGCTGCGGCAAGTCGACGACCGGGCGCTCGATCCTGCGGCTTGTCGATTCGCATGCCGATCAGCTGCACTTTGCCGGGAATGACCTGACCGACATGGCGCCTTCGCAGCTGCAACGGCTGCGCCGCGACGTGCAGTTCATCTTTCAGGACCCCTATGCCTCGCTCGATCCGCGGCTGACGGTGGGCTATTCGATCTGCGAACCGATGCTGATTCACGGGCTGGAGACACGGCGCAGTGCCAGCGACAAGGCGGCCTGGCTGCTGGAGCAGGTTGGCCTGTCGCCCGAGCACGCCGATCGCTATCCGCACGCCTTCTCGGGCGGGCAGCGCCAGCGCATTGCCATCGCCCGCGCGCTGTCGACCGACCCCAAGCTCGTGATCGCGGACGAGGCCGTCTCGGCGCTCGACGTGTCGATCCAGGCGCAGGTCGTGAACCTGATGATGGAGCTGCAGCAGCGCTTCGGGCTGGCCTACCTTTTCATCAGCCACGACATGGCGGTGGTCGAGCGGGTCAGTCACCGCGTCGCGGTGATGTACCTGGGCCAGATCGTCGAGGCGGGCACCCGCCGCGCGGTCTTCGAAAACCCGCAGCACCCCTATACGCGCCGGCTGATGGCCGCGGCCCCGGTGCCCGACCCCGAAAGCCGCAACCGCACCCGCGTGCGGATGACCGGCGAGGTGCCGAGCCCGGTCCGCGCGATCGGAGATCCGCCGGTCCGCACGCCGCTGAAACCGGCGGGCGAGGGGCATTTCATCGCCGATCCCGAAGGCTTCGTGATCGCCGATCCGGTCGCAGGACAATCCCCGGCGGGCTGACGTCCGGGGCGAAGACCAACGCATAAAACAGTTCCATAACCTACAGGGAGACCTTCGACATGGCATACCTCAAGACAACCGCGCTTGCCGCCGTTCTCGCGGCGACGGGCGGCCTTGCGCAGGCGCAGGACATCAAGGTCGCCATGGATCAGGTGTTTCACACGCTCGATCCGCAGGACAGCAACTACAACGTAGACTTCTCGTCGATGGAAGGCGTGTTCGAACGCCTGATCTCGTTCGACGAGGACATGGGCCTTGTCCCGCAGCTGGCCACCGAGTGGGAGGCCAACGAAGACGCGACCCAGTTCACCCTGACCCTGCGCGAAGGCGTCGTGTTCCATGACGGCACGCCCTTCAACGCCGAGGCGGTGAAGGCCAACCTGGAGCGGCTGGCCGACCAGAGCCAGAACCTGGCCAAGAACAGCATGTTCAACATGGTCGACAGCGTCGAGGCCCCCGACGAGACGACCGTGGTGATCAACCTCAAGGAACCCTTCGGCGCGATGATCAACACGCTGGCTCACCCTGCCGTGGTGATGCACAGCCCCGCCTCGCTGGAAGAGGGCGATGTCAGCGACAATCCCGTCGGCACCGGTCCCTTCCGCTTTGACGAATGGGTCCCGGGCGAACAGCTGCGGGTCGTCGCGAACGAGGATTACTGGGATTCCGAGTGGCCGAAGGTCGACAGCGTCACCTTCTACCCGGTCCCCGAGAACGCGACGCGGGTGTCGATGCTTCTGTCCGACGAAGTTCAGTTCGTCTACGTCCTGCCCGCCGAGCTGGCCGAGAACGTCGAATCGAACGACAACTACGAGGTTCTCAGCCGCGAAGGTCTGACCGTCTGGACCGCGGCGATGAACATGAACAAGGAGCACTTCCAGGATCCCAAGGTGCGCGAGGCGTTCAACCTCGTCGTCGATCAGGAAGCCTTCCTCCAGGTGGTCTATTCGGGCCATGGCTCGGTCCCCGACAGCCCGATCGCGCCCAACACCCAGTTCCACGAGGCGCAGGAGCCCGCGCTGTCGACCGACGTCGAGCGGGCCCGCGAACTGATGGAAGAGGCGGGGTACGGCGACGGTTTCGAGGTCGAGATCTGGGCCCGCAACAACTCGACCGAGGTGCGGATGCTGCAGTTCCTCAAGCAGCAGCTGAGCCAGATCAACGTCGACGCCACTGTCCTGCCGCTCGAAGGGGCGACCCGGTCCGAGCGCCTGTTCGGCAGCAACGTCAACCCCGAGACCATCGAGTATGACCTGGCGATCGGCGGCTGGTCGCCCTCGACCGGCGATGCCGACTGGCACCTGCGGCCGGTCTACGCGACCGAAGGCTTCATCCCCGCGATGTACAACATGGCCTTCTACTCGAACGAGGTGGTCGACGGGGCCGTGGCCGAAGCGCTCGCCACCGCCGATCCCGAGGCGCGGGCCGCAGCCTATGCCAAGGCGCAGGAACAGATCTGGGCCGACCAGCCCGCGATCTTCCTGGCGGTCGACGAAAAGATGGCCGGCCGCAAGAAGGGCGTGACCGGCGTCATCAAGATGCCCGACGGCACCATGCAGTACAGCCACGCCGCCGTCGAAGAATAAGAGGGCCCAGGCCCTTTATAGACACCGCGCGGGCCCGGTCCCGCGCGTTGTCTGCCATCCCAGATTCTCGGAGAGCACGTGTTTCAGTATTTCGTCCGGAGACTCCTGGCCCTGGTGCCGGTGATCTTTATCATCTCTGTGTTCGTCTTCCTGTTCGTGCACGCCCTGCCGGGTGATCCCGCGCGCGTTCTGGCAGGCGAAAACGCCACCCAGGCCGACGTCGAGGCGATGCGGCGGGCGCTGAACCTCGACCGGTCGCTGCCGGTCCAGTATGTCGAGTTCGTCCGCAATCTCGTCACCCTCGACCTCGGCACGTCGCTGCGGACGGGCGAGCCGGTCTGGGACATGATGATGCGCGCCTTCCCGGCGACCTTCTGGCTGTCCGTCGCGTCGCTGGCATGGTCGGTGGTCTTCGGGCTGATCGCCGGGGTGATCTCGGCACGTCGCCGCGACAGTTTCGCCGATCACTCGGCCATGGTCCTCGCCGTCTCGGGGATCTCGATCCCGCCGTTCTGGCTGGGGCTTTTGCTGATGCAGGTCTTTTCGGTCCAGCTGGGCTGGTTCGGTACCTCGGGCTTCGACGACTGGTCGGACCTGGTGCTGCCCTCGATCACGCTGGGCGCGGGCGTCGCCGCCGTCATGGCGCGCTTTACCCGCTCGGCCATGGTCGACGTGATCCGCGAGGATTACGTGCGCACGGCCCGCGCCAAGGGTCTGCGCGAACGCGTCGTGGTGTGGAAGCACACGCTGCGCAACGCGCTGATCCCGGTGGTGACGATGGCCGGCCTGCAGTTCGGCTTCCTGCTGGGCGGGTCGATCGTGATCGAACGCGTGTTCCGCTGGCCCGGGCTGGGGTCGATGCTGATCGAGGCGATCAACTACCGCGATTTCGTGGTGGTGCAGGCCGAGCTGATGCTGTTCTCGCTTGAGTTCCTGCTGATCAACCTCGCCGTCGACCTGCTTTACGGCATCATCAATCCCGCGATCCGGTATCGGTGAGGAAGAGGCGCATCATGACACCTACAGCCACCCCCGATACGGCCACTCCCGGCACCGCCACGTCCGAGACCCGGCGCACCCGCGGTCCGGTCGGCGAATTCTGGCGCCGCCTGCGCCAGCGCCGCGTGGCGCTGGCCGCGATGCTGATCCTGCTTGCGATCTACCTCTTCGCCTTCGCCGCGCCCTACGTCCTGCCCTACGGGCCGAATGATTTCGACTATCTCAACACCCTGCAGGGGCCGAGCGCGACGCACTGGGCCGGCACCGACGAATTCGGTCGCGACATCTTTGCCCGGCTGATGAACGGCGCCAAGCTGTCGATGTTCATCGGCTTCACCTCGGTCGGCATCGGCGCAGCCTTCGGCATCGTCGCCGGGCTGCTCGCCGGGTTCTACGGCGGCTGGATCGATTCGATCACCATGCGCATGTCGGACGTGCTCTTTGCCTTTCCGGGCGTGCTGCTGGCCATCGGCATCGTCGCGATCCTGGGGCCCGGGCTTAGCAACGTGATCATCGCGGTCGCGATCTTCTCGCTGCCCGCCTTCGCACGGATCGTGCGATCCGGCACGCTCGCGCTAAAGGAAAGCACCTATGTCGAGGCGGCGCGTGCGGCGGGGGCCTCTGACATGGTCATCATGGGGCGTCACATCCTGCCCGGCACGCTGTCGGCGGTGATCGTGTATTTCACCATGCGCATTGGCACCTCGATCCTGACGGCGACGTCGCTGTCCTTCCTGGGGCTCGGCGTCGAACCCTCGATCGCGGAATGGGGCGCGATGCTGTCGACCGGGCGCGACTACATGCTGGCCGGCGAGTGGCACCTGACGGTGTTTCCCGGGCTCGCGATCTTCATCACCGTGCTGTGCTTCAACCTGCTGGGCGATGGTCTGCGCGACGCGCTCGACCCGAAGCTCGAGCAGACGTGAGCGCCGACTGGTGGCGCCTGCCCCCGGGCGCGTTCAACGCGATCACCGATGTGCCCGGCGTCCGCGTCGGGCACTGCACGCGTCTGGGGGGCGGCGCGGCCACCGGCGTCACGGCGATCCTGCCGCATGACGGCGACCTGTTCGACGCGCCGGTCGTTGCGGCGGCCGAGGTCTTCAACGGCTTCGGCAAGTCGGCGGGGCTGATGCAGCTGACCGAACTGGGCGCGATCGAGACACCGATCCTGCTGACCGGAACTTTCGGCGTGCCGGCCTGTGCGACGGCGTTGATCCGTCACGCGATCGGCACCCAGCCCGGGATCGGGCGGGACCTGCCAACGGTCAATCCGCTGGTGCTGGAGTGCAATGACGGTCGCGTCAACGACATCCAGGCGATGCATCTGCGTCCCGAGGACGCCCTGACCGCGATCGCCGAGGCCGCGGGCGAGGCCCCCCCGCAGGGCACCGTCGGGGCCGGCACGGGCATGCGCAGTTTCGGCTTTGCAGGCGGGATCGGCACCGCCTCGCGCATGGTCACGGTCGAAGGGCAGGAGGTTCGCCTGGGTGCGATGGTCCTGTCGAATTTCGGCCGGGCCGAAGATCTGCGCGTGCGGGGCGAACATCTGGGCGCCGAACTGGGGCCGGTGGGCCCCGATGCGGGGTCGATCGTGATGGTGCTGGCCACAGATGCGCCGCTCAGCTCGCGCCAGCTTGGGCGGCTCGCCCGGCGCTGTCCCGCGGCCCTGGGCCGGATGGGAAGCCATATCGGCCATGGCAGCGGCGATCTGGCGGTGGCCTTTTCGACCGCCCTGCCGAAGCGCGGCGATGCCGCGCTGGGTGCGCTGCGGCCGTCATGGCCCGAACGCGGGATGGACCCGCTATTCGCCGCGACCGTCGAGGCGGTCGAAGAGGCGATCTGTGCCGCGCTCTGGCACGGGGTTCCGCACCCGGGGTGGCGCGGCGACAGGCTGCCCGCCTTCGCCACGCGCTTTCCCGGGCACGCGCCGCGTTAGCTGACGCCCATCGCCGCGAAGGAGAAGGTGGCCAGCACGCCGATCGCCTCGGCATAGCTGGCGACCTCGAAGCTGACGGTCGTCGAATCCTCGCGGTCGCAGAACGGCAGCAGCGCAGCGACATCCGCCTGGATCTGCGTCACGAAGCGCACCGAGACGCGAAGCGGCGGGTCGGTGACCATGCGGGCGGCAGGGCGGGGCCCCGAGACGGCGGCGGCGACCTCCTGCCGGATCAGGTCGCAGGACGCGCGGGGGGCGAGGCTGTCAGCCGCCGCGGCGCCCAGCGCCTCCTTGACGATGATGGCGCGGGCCTCGGGGAACTGGTCGGCCAGGTCCCGGGCCAGGCAATCATCGCCGCTGGCGGCCAGCAGCGGCACGCCGATCTCGGCGGCGTGCCCGGCGAAGAGCGTCGCCTCGCTCGCCTGCACGCCGTTGACGTCGATCCTGGAAAACGCGCGGCTGTTGATGGTGTGGGCCAGCACACCCCGGCGGCCCGCGGCGGCGTGGTAGCCGATCAGCACCACGCCGTGATCATCGGGCCGGACGCCCTGGATCATCGACAGCGGGCGCGGCTTGCCCGACACCAGCCGGGCGCGCGGGTCGATCTCGGCGGCGATGAGGTTGGTCATCGGCCCATGGCTGTCGGCGACGGCGATCTCGGTCGCGCCCGCCTCGGCGGCGCCGGCGATGGCGGCGTTGGTCTCGTCCGTCATCAGGCGGCGGGCAAGCTCGTAATCCGCGTTGCCGCGGCGTCCATGTTCGGACGCGACCACCCCGGCCACGCCTTCGATGTCGACGGAGATGAAGATACGCATGTAAGTGCTCCTTGTGGTGTCTGCGGTGACGCGCTGGGGCGCGGGTCAGGCCGGGTCGCCGTCTTCGCGGCCGAAAATGGCGGTGAAGGGCTGTCCCCCCGCTCGCACGCAGCCGCGGTACATGCCGTCCGAGTTGAAGGGCATCGTGATGGTGCCGTCGCGGTCAACGGCGATCAGCCCGCCCGAGCCGTCGTTCGGGGCAAGGTCCTCCATCACCACGACATGCGCCGCCTCCTGCAGCGACTGGCCTGCGTGACGCATGCGGGCCGCGATCTCCGAGGCGGCGGTCCAGCGGATGAACACCTCGCCATGGCCCGTGGCCGACACGGCGCAGGTGGCATCATCGGCGAAGGTGCCAGCGCCGATCACCGGGCTGTCGCCGACCCGCCCCGGCGCCTTGGCGGTCATGCCGCCGGTCGAGGTCGCGGCGGCCAGCCGTCCCTGCGCATCGCGGGCCACCGCGCCGACGGTGCCGTGGCGGCGGGCGGGATCGTCGTCCTCGACCCCCTCGGCCCGCATTTTCAACGTGCGTTGCAGCGCGTCCCAGCGGGCCTGGGTAAAGAAGTAACTGTCCTCCTCGAAGGGCAGGCCGGCGGCGCGCGCGCAGTCCAGCGCACCTTCGCCGATCAAAAGCACATGGGGCGAGGTCTCCATCACCGCGCGGGCGGCCCGGATCGGGTTGCGCGGACCGCGGATGCCTGCGACGGCGCCTGCGTTGCGGTGGGTCCCTTCCATCACCGCGGCGTCCATCTCCTGCACGCCGTCGGTCGTGTAGACCGCCCCGCGCCCGGAGTTGAACAGGGGGTTGTCCTCAAGAGCGCACACAGCCTCGACCGCGGCATCGACGGCCGAGCCGCCGGCCTTGAGCACCGCCTCACCGGCGGCGAGCGCCTGGGCGAGGCCAGCGTGATAGTCGGCCTCCATCTCGGGCGTAAGTGCGTCGCGCCTGATGGTTCCGGCACCGCCGTGAATGGCAAGGCTGTAGGTCATCTGCGTCCCTCGGGTTTGTCATGCTGCGTGGCGTCGGGGCTGTCCTATACCCCGCTGGCGGAAGAGACCATGTCGGGCCGCAGTCCTTTTCGGCGGCCGCATGCGCACACGGCAAGCGAAGGGCGCGGCCTGTGCCCGTCCGGACGACCGCTGACAGGGGCCGCCCGAACCGGGCCGCGGCGTCCGGTAGGCCCCCGTAGGAGAGGTTGCCGCGCAGCGGTCCTGTTCGCGTCAATCGGGGGTACGCGCCATGCCACGACGGGCCGACGTTTCCGGCGCGGCTGCCATGCGGCGGGACGCGCAGCGGGACGCCGCCACGAACGCTGCTCTATGGGCGCCTTATGCCGCGCGTCGGTCGTGTGCCAGGCTGCCTTGTCGGCGTCGCTCTGCTAGGGTCGCGGGGAAGGCACCCCGGGGGGCAAGGCACGATGGACGCGAATTTCTGGCACGACCGCTGGCAAAAGGGCCAGACCGGGTTCCATGAGGGCCGCGCCAACGGGCTGCTCACCCGGCACTGGGAGGCCATCGGCCTGCCGCCGGGGGCAACGGTCCTGGTCCCGCTATGCGGCAAGTCGGTCGACATGTGGTGGCTGCGCGACCGGGGCGCGCGGGTGATCGGCGCCGAGCTCTCAGAAAAGGCGGTCGCCCGGTTCTTTGACGAGGCCGGAGTGACGCCAACCCGCGTTCCCGCCGGCGCCCTGACACGGTGGGAGGGCGACGGCGTCGCGATCCTCGAAGGCGATGTGTTCGATCTGGACGCCCGCACGTTGGGCCCTGTCGGGGCGGTTTACGATCGCGCGGCGCTGGTGGCGCTTCCGCAACCTCTGCGCCGCCGCTACGCCGCCCATATCGCCGGGATCACGGGTGCGGCGCCACAGATGCTGATCACCTTCGCCTATGACCAGGCGGCGATGGACGGTCCGCCCTTCAGCGTCGACGCGGCCGAGGTCGCCGCCTGTCACGGCGGAACATACGCGTGCGCGGCGCTCGAGACGCGCGATGTCGCGGGCGGGTTCAGGGGCAGGGTGGCCGCGTCGGAGACCCTGTGGCACCTGACCCGTCCGGCAGACGGCGCCGCTCCCTAGATCACGGCTGTCCCTGTGCCTCGGTCCGCCAGGGTTCCAGGATGGATCGCGCCGTGGCGCGGCCCTTGGGGGTCAGCGCCAGCAGCTTGCCGTCGCGCACGAAAAGATCGTCCGAGATGCCGTTCGCGATGACGCGGTGCGCGGTGTCGGCACCCCAGCCAAGATGGGTGCGCAGCGCCTGCGCCACGTTCTCTTCGGCCCGGTCCCGGGTGTCTTCGTGCGAGAAGAGATGCACCGCTACGGTCCGCAGCTCGTTCTCCTGCCGCTCGGCCTGCCGCCGGTAGGCGCGTGCGATGATCCCGTAGCGCGGGCCGAACAGGAAGGCGAGCGCAAGGAAGACACCCGTCATCACCGCCATCATGCCGCCGATCGACACGTTGAGCGTGATGGCGGCATAGTATCCCAGGACGCTCGCCGCGATCGAGATCAGGGCGCCCAGGACAAGCATCAGCCACAGCCGGTCGGTCAGCAGGTAGGCGGCCGAGGGCGGAACGATCACGAAGGCGATGAACAGCACCGCGCCCACCGCGTCGAAGGCCGCGACCCCGGTCGCACTGACAAGGAACAGCAGCGCGTAGAACATGACCCCCGGCGCGAACCCCAGCGCGGCGGCAAGCCCGGGGTCGAAGGTGGTGATCTTGAGCTCCTTGAAAAACAGCGTCACGAACAGAAGGTTCACGGCGGTGACAAGGCCCATGAAGACCACCGCCTGCGGCACCTCGTATCCGCCGATCGCCATGGTATCGAGCCAGACGAAACCGATCTCGCCCAGAAGCACCGTGTGCTGGTCGATATGGACGTCGCGGGCGTAGACGTTCAGCAGCAGCACGCCGACCGAGAAGAGTACCGGGAAGACCAGCCCGATGGCCGCGTCGTATTTCACGCGCCGGGTGCTGAACAGAAGCTCGGTCAGGAACACGGTCAGCACGCCGGTCAGCGCCGCGCCGACGATCTGCACCGGTCCGGCCGTCGCGTGCGTCAGCAGCCAGACCACGACGATGCCGAAGATGATCGAATGGCTGATCGCGTCGGACAGAAGCGAGTTTCCGCGCAGGACGAGGAAGGTGCCGACCAGGGTCGAGGCGCAGCCGACAAGCGCCCCGGTCAGCATGATCATCAGCGCGGAGTTGGCAAAGATGACCTCGAGCATCATTGGTGTCCCTCGATATCGGCCGCGAGGCGCCGTGCCTCGACATGGCCGGATGGTGTCAGTTCCCAGTGCGGCGTGGTCTCGGGCGCGTGGGTGACCGGCCGGACCAGCCCGCGCTGTTCCAGCCGGGCAAGGACGCGGCGCGTGTCGGTGCCGTGATAGGTGTCAAGCGACCCCAGTTCCGCGGGATAGCTCCGGTCGCCATGTTCGGCCGCCATCGCGTGCAGCGTTGTCAGCACCTGCCGTCCGCGCAGCGACCGGCGGTCGCGCCAGCGGCGCGCCATCTCCCACAGCAGGCCGCGCTCGGGCGACAGCAGGAGCGAGACGAAGACGATCGCCGAGATCGCGAGCACGATCAGCGGACCCGTCGACAGCCCGCGCGCCGTGGCGCTGAGTGTGGCGCCCGCGACGCCCGCGACCGTCCCGAAGACCGCCGACAGCACCACCATGCTGCCCAGCCTGCGGGTCCACTGCCGCGCGGCGACGGCGGGGGCCACGATCATCGCCGTCATCAGCACGACGCCCACCATCTGCAGCCCGATGACGACGGCCAGCGCGACCATCACGGTCATCGTGATCTCGATAACGACGACCGGAAGCCCCAGGGACGTGGCAAAGCCGGGGTCGAAGGACACCAGCTTGAACTCCTTCCAGAGCGCCGCGACGAGGGCGAGCGAGGCGGCGGCGATGCCGCCCATGATCCACAGATCGCTGCGCAGGATCGCCGCCGCCTGCCCGAAGAGGAACGAGTTGAGCCCCCCCTGCGAGGCGTTGCCGGTACCCTGGATATAGGTCAGCAGCACGACGCCCAGGGCAAAGGACACGCTGAGCGCGACACCCAGCGCGGCGTCGGTCTTGAGCCGGCTGAGCCGCGTCAGGGCCAGCACGACCAGCGCGGCCGCCGCCCCGGTGACAAGCGCGCCTGCCAGGATGCTGCCAAGATCGCGCGTTCCGGCGACCAGGAAGCCCAGGCAGACGCCCGGAAGGGCGGCATGCGATAGCGTGTCCCCCAGCAGGCTTTGCCGGCGTAGCACCGCAAAGCAGCCAAGCACGCCCGACGAGACGCCAAGAAGCGCGGCCCCCATCGCGACGGTCTGGATGGTGTAGTCGGACAACAGGTCGAGCATGTCAGCCATGCTCCCCGGATCCGGCGGCATTGGCCGCGTCGGCGCCGAAGGCCTCGCGCTCGATCAGCGCGATCTGGCCGCCGTAGGCGCGGCGCAGGTTATCGGCCGTGTAGACCTCTGAGACGCGGCCTTGGGCGATCGGGCGGACGTTCAGGATGACCATCCAGTCGAAGTAGGATTTCACCGTCTGAAGGTCGTGGTGCACGACGATCAGCGTCTTTCCCTCTTCGCGCAGCCGGTGGAGGATGGCGACGACGGCACGTTCGGTCGTGGCGTCGACGCCGGCCATCGGTTCGTCGAGGAAATAGATGTCCGCGTCCTGCACCAGCGCACGGGCGAGGAACACGCGTTGCTGTTGCCCGCCCGAAAGCTGGCTGATCTGGCGGGTCGCGAAATCCTGCATCTTGACCTGTTCCAGCGCGCGCAGCGCCGTCTCCCGCTCGGCGCGGCCCGGTCGCCTGAGCCAGCCGAGACGACCGTAGAGCCCCATCGTCACGACATCGAGCGCGGTGGTCGGGAAATCCCAGTCGACCGACGACCGCTGCGGCACGTACCCGACCTTGCGCCGCTGCGTGCCATAGGGCCGCCCGAAGATCGTCACGTGCCCCGCCGTCGGCTTGACGAGGCCCAGGACCGACTTGATGAAGGTGCTCTTGCCCGCGCCGTTCGGCCCCACGATGGCGGCCATGACACCCGGCGGCACGTCGATGTCGATGTCCCACAGCGCCGGCTTGCCGTCGTAGCTGACGGTCAGGTCCTCGACATGCAGGGCAAGCTGGGGCTCGTGCAACTGATCGGTCAAAGCGATGTCCTTACCTGTGAAAGGGCCGCGCCGGGGGACCCGGCGCAGCGGTCGTTCCTCCGGGCCCGGTGGTGTTACCGGTCGATGATCTCGGCCGCGTTCCACTCATCTGCCCAGCCGGAGAGCGCGTCGGGGACATCCGCCACCTCGCCGCCGAGCGCCTGGGTGATTTTCGCCGTGTTTTCGAAGATCATCCCGATATAGGTGCTGGCCGGCGTGCCGTCCTCATCCATCGCGTCCGAGAAAAGCTCGCCGCCGATCTCGACCTCGTGGCCCTGCGCCCGCACGGCGTCGATCACCGACTGGACGGTCCGCGGATTGATCGTCGTCTCGACGAAGAGCGCAGGCACCCCGGCCTCGACCACCGCGTCGGCGGTCGCGCGGATATCGGCCACGCTCGCCTCGGATTCGGTGCTGATGCCCTGGATGGCGGCGACCTCGATCCCGTAGGCGCGGCCGTAATAGGCAAAGGCATCGTGCGCCGTGACCAGCGTGCGCTGCGCCTCGGGGATCGACCCGATCGAGGCCGCGGCCCAATCGTGAAGCGCCAGAAGCTCCTGTTGATACGCCTCGGCATTGGCGCCGATGCGGTCGGCGCAGTCGGGGCGGATCTCTGCGAGCGTTTCCTCGATGGTGGGCGCGATCTGCGACCAGAGCTGCGCATCCATCCAGATGTGGGGGTCGATACCGTAGACATCCTGGGTGGTGATCAGGTCGCCCGGATCGACCGATGCCGGCGCGACCGCGACCGTGGGTTTTTGCCGGCCGAAACGTTCGAGCACGTCGCCCAGCTGCCCCTCGAGCGAATAGCCCGAGTAGAAGATCACGTCGGCGCCCTGCATCGTCCTGACGTCCGATGCGGTGGCCTCGAAGAGGTGCGGATCGACGCCGGGCCCCATGATCGCGGTCACATCGACGCAGTCTCCGCCGACGTTCTTCACGACATCGCCAATCATGCCGATCGTCACGACGGCATTGACCGGCGCCTCCTGGTCCATGGCTGCCCCCATCGTCGCGGCGAGGAGGCTGGTTGCCGTGGTGGTGGTAAGCAAGAACTTCATTGCAGAGGCTTCCCTATTCAGGCGAGCTTTTACTATGTGATATAGCAATGGCTATATTCAGAGGGGGATTCCTGTCAACCATGAAAGAAGGGGGGCGGCACAGGGATGCGGGACGCAAGGCGACGACCGGCCCGGGATGCGGGCGGTCGTCTTCGGCAGGGCCGCGCGGCGATGGGTGAGCCACGAGGCGCCTGCCCCGGGGCAGACGGGGCAGCTTTGTCAGGCGGCGGCGAAAGGGGGCCGGGCGTCAGCTTGCGCCGCTTTTCCTCGACGCGACGAAGGTTTCGAAGGCCGTCAGGGTTTCGGCGCTGACATGATGTTCGATGCCTTCGGCATCATGGCGCGCGATCTCGGCATCAATGCCAAGCGTCATCAGAAAGGCCTCGACGATCTCGTGCCGGCGGCGGCATTCGCTGGCCAGGGCGCGACCGGCATCCGTCAGGAACACGCCGCGGTAGGGCTTTTGCAGGATCATCCCGTCCTCGGCCAGCCGCTTGAGCATCTTCGCGACGGTCGGCTGCGCGACACCCAGCCTGCGCGCGATCTCGACCTGACGCGCTTCGCCTTCGGTATCGATCAGCTCGGCGACAAGTTCGACGTAGTCCTCGACCAGTTCGCTGCGCCGTGCGTCACGCGTTTTCTGGAACGCCTCGGCATGGCTTTCGGCGTCCAGGGTGTTGCGGCGACCAGACTGGCGTGAAACTGGCTTTTGCATCGGCAGGCGTCCCGGATGTCGAACTTGATCGATCCGAAAGATATATAGCCGGGGCTAAGTCAACACAAGCTTGCAGGCGCTGCGCGGCTCCGGTTCGGCGCGACCTCGACCCGTGATGGCCGGGCCCATACCCGAAGCGGTGGCGGACAGCCAGGGTGACCGTGCAGGCCCGACCTGCGCCCCGCTGCGGGGGGGGCTGGTCCCCGCCGCCGGCCCATGTTGCTTCCGTGGGCTGCAAAGGGACCGTTCGACGGCTCAGGTACCGCGCGCCCTGTAGCCCCCCACCACCCGGAACGCGTGACCCTTCGTAAAGCTGGCCGTCCCAGCCTGCCGAAGGCGGATCTTTTGCAGCACCCCGGCCCAGTTGGACCCCGCCGCCCGCAGCCCAATGGCCTCAGGCCGGGTGCAGGACCCCAAGGCCCAGCCGCTCGATTTCGGGCCGCATCCCCGACGCCGCGGCGAGCACGGGGGCTGGGCGGTCCATCGGGTGCGGGGCGTGCCAACCGCCGGCCTCTTCGACCAGCAGCAGGCCGGCGGCACAGTCCCACGGCGCAAGCTGCGGCTCGACGAAGCCCAGGTAGTGGCCGGCGGCGACATGCGCCAGGCTGAGCGCAGCCGACCCGTTGCGCTGGAAGCTGCCGCCCGAAATGAGGAGGGACCTGACCATCCCGGCCATCACGTCGGGCGCTCCGGTTCCGATCGCGACCAGGCCGTCCGACAGGCGGGTTCCGCCCGAGGCCTGCAACCTGGTCGCCCCGCACCCTGCGCCCCCGCACCATGCACCCCGGCCCCGAACGGCGCTGTAAAGCCTGTCCCCGCAGGGATGTGCCACCCAGCCCGCCATGATCGTGCCGCCGTGGGACAGGGCGACCGAGATCGACCACCCCTGCAGGCCATGCAGGAAAGGGGCCGTCCCGTCGATCGGATCGATGATCCAGCTCCAGCCTCCGCGGCCGGGGGCCAGCCCGAGCTCTTCCCCCAACATGCTGTCGTTGGGAAACGCGCTGGAAAGCTCTTCGCGGATCACCCTCTCAACGCCACGATCTGCTTCGCTTACCAGATCCTGTGCGTCGGACTTGCATTCGACCGAAAGGTCGGAGCGGCGCTCGAAGTAGCTCAGGGCACGGGCGGATGCCTCGGCGATCACGGTTTCGGCGAACGCGATGCGCGCGGTCAGGTCTTCAGTCAATGTCGGTCTTCCTCGTGGTGCCGCGCCGGACCGCCGCGACGGAAATCGTTCGGGTTTCTGCCAGGCTGTTCGGATGCGCGATCCGCGTCGCCAGGGCTTCGATGCAGGCTTCGGAAAGCAGCTCAGGGTCCTGCCGGAGCGTCGTCAGGTCGTAGGCCGGCCAGGATGCCTCGGCTATGTCGTCGCACCCGACGATGGCGGGCCAGTCCCGGCGCGGGACGCCTGCATGCCGCAGACCGTCGATGAAGCCGAGCGCGAGGAAATCATTGGCGCAATGCACGCCGTCGACCCTGTCCTTTGCGGCCAGATACCGACCGGCGGCGACCATGCCCCCGGCATGGTTCTGGCTGGGGCCGGTCACCTCGCCTGCGAGGGTCATGCCCAGATCGTCGAGCGCCGCGCAGAAGACGCGGCGCCGGTCGTCGATCGTGAACGAGGCGCGTGTCTGGCCGGCATAGAGCACCCTGCGGCAGCCTGCCTCGTGCAGCAGCTCTGCCGCCATGCGCCCGGCGGATGCGGTATCCTGGACGACACGCGCGGCGCGGGCATCGACCGGGGCCTTGTTCACGAGGACCAGCGGCACGCCGAAGCGGGCGCATTGCTGGCTGATCTCCCCGGGCGGGGTGTCCGAGGTCACGATGGCGCCCGAGACATTGTAGTTCAGCATCATGTCGATCACCCGGTGCGGGTCGTCGCCCTGCGACCACGGCAGCAGGACCGGGCGAAAGCCCCGCGCCACGAGCCGTCGCGCAAGCAGATCGACCAGCCGCGCCCGCAGCGAATGGTCCATGTCCGACACCACGAGCGCCACGAGCTTGGACGGTGCCGCCTCTTTCAGGCTGCGGGCAAGGTAGTTGACGCGGTAGCCCAGCTCCTCGGCCGCGGCCATGATCCGCGTGCGGGTGTCCGGCGCGACCGACGCGCCTTCGGTGAAGGCGCGGCTGACCGCCGAGCGCGAGACACCGGCGCGGGCCGCGACGTCCGACGCGCGGGGTGACCGGCTCACGACCTGGCCTTCAACGCGGCCAGCAGCAGGTCCGCCCGGTCGAGGTTGATCATCTCGGGCCGCCAGTCGGCGATGCGGGCAAAGACGGCGGGGTCCGCGCCGAAATACTGCAGCATGGGCCGGATGCCGCGCGCACGGCAAAGCGGGGCCTCGGTCTCCCAGTCGGCGACCTGGATCTCGCAGATCTGCGGGGCGAGGTCATCGACCATCGCCTGGAAACCCGCGTGATGCATGGTGTTCGACTTGATGTTGGCGCGGTCGGAAAGCTGCCGCATCTCGCGCAGCAGGGCCGGGTCGGGGGACCAGAAGAAGCAATCCTGCAGGAAATCCCGCGCCGCGACGAAGTCCAGAAGCTGTTGCGCCGGGACGGACTTGTTCTCGATGTAGATCCGGCGGCCCCGGGCCTGCGCCAGGTCGATCATCTGCGCCAGTGTCGGCGGGTGTTCGTCCCGCCAGTGCGCGGCCTTCCATGATCCGGCGTCCAGCGGGGCCACCTGTGCCCAGTCGTGGTCCAGGACCGGCCCCGAGCCGCTGGTGGTCCGATCGAGCGTCGGGTCGTGCATCACCACGATTTCCCCGTCGCGGGTCGTGCGCACGTCAAGCTCCAGCCAGTCGCAGCCCATGTCGTAGCACAGACGTGCGCCCGCCAGCGTGTTCTCGGGCGCGATGTGGTTGATGCCGCGGTGACAGACCACCTCGATGCCATGCGCGCCGAGACTGTCGAAGCCACCGATCAGCTCGGGCTGGTCGGTGCACACTCCCAGCACGGGCAACCGTAGAAGATCGTGCAGTACCTCGGGGCGTTCCTCGTGCCACAGGACGATGCCCAGGCCGCGCCGCGTCGCCTCGGACATCAGGTCCGGCGTCACGAGGTCCTGCGGCCGGGGCGCGGCGCGTTCCCAGCAAAGGTGGATGATATCGGCCCCCGTCGCCGCGGCCCTGGCAAAGGGATCCTCTCCCGGCCGGACCAGCACGCAGACCGGCCAGGGGCAGTCCGCTGCCACCAGCGCCCGCGCTTCGGCATCGTCGAAGGCGCCCAGCGCCACGGGCCGGAAATCGTGTCGTGAAAGGACGTCGAGACAGGCCTGCCCGCTGCCCGTGACCTTGAGGTCCAGGTACAGCGCCTGGCCCCGGGCCTTCGCACGCTCGACGAGGTCTTCCAGATCCATCAGCTCCGGCAGATCGGCGCGGGCAGTCTGGGCGACGCGGCGTCCGCCGGCCACCGGATCGTGACAGGCCACCGGACTGCCGTCTGCGCTGAGGTGGATGTCCACCTCCCACATGTCGGACCCGAGGTCGGCCGCGATGTCGTACCCCCGGCCCGAGCCCTCGGGCGCATAGAGCGGGGCGCCCCTGTGCGCGATGCACAAGGGGCGCGCGTCGGCGCGGGCGGGAAAGGGAAACCGCAGCCCCGGCCTCACAGCCGTCGCCCCTCGGCGTCGAAGGCCAGCATCCTGTCCGCGTCCACCTTCCAGGTCACCTCGTCGCCGATTGACACGTCATCGCGTGTGGGCTGGATCGATCGCAGCGTCACGCCGGGCGCCGCCTGCACGTCGAACAGCATTTCGCGCCCCTGCGGCTCGACAAAGGTCACCCGGCCCGTGGCCTGTCCCTGGCCGCCATGGCCGAAATGTTCGGGGCGCAATCCCAGCGCGATCGGACGCCCGGAGGGCATGCCGCGCAGATGCGAGGGCAGGGGCAGCGTCAGTCCCGCCTCCATCGAAAACCGCCCTTCGGGACCTGTCCTGCCTTCCAGGAAGGTGATCGGCGGGTTGCCGAGGAACCCCGCGACGAACCTGTTGGCCGGGGACCGGTACATCTGCGTCGGGCTGTCGATCTGCAGGATTTCGCCCTTGTCCATGATGGCGACACGGTCGCACATGGACATGGCTTCGACCTGGTCATGGGTCACGAGGATCGCGGTAATCCCGGTCTCGAGCTGGATGCGGCGGATCTCGGAACGCATTTCAAGCCGAAGCTTGGCGTCGAGGTTGGCCAGCGGCTCGTCCAGCAGAAGAACGTCGGGCTTGCGCACCAGCGCGCGGGCGAGGGCGACGCGCTGCTGCTGCCCGCCGGAAAGCTGCGCGGGCCTGCGTCCCAGCAGGGCATCGATATGGATCAGTTCGGCGATCTCGCGGACCTGCCGGGCGATTTCGGCCGCGCTGGGGCGTGGTTTCTGCACGGTCAGCGGAAAGGCGATGTTCTCTTCGACCGTCAGGTGCGGATAGAGCGCGTAGTTCTGGAAGACCACGCCCACGTTGCGCCGCTGCGAGGGCAGGGCGGAGACGTCGCGGCCGCCGAACAGGATCCGCCCGCCATCCGCCCGGTAGATCCCGCAGACCGACAAAAGCGTCGTCGACTTGCCGCAGCCCGAGGGCCCCAGCAGCGCCAGCATCTCGCCATCCTCGACGGTCAGGTTGAGCCCCTCGATCACGGGGGTTCCGTCGAAGCACTTGGTGAAGTTTTCGAGGTTCAGTCGCATCAGCCCTTTGTGCCTCCGCCGAAGATTGTCATCAGCCGGTTCTGGAAGATCGCGAAAAGCGCGATCACCGGCAGGGTGTAGAACACGCCCACGGCCTTGAAGAGATTGAAGTCGTAGCCGATGTCGTCGCCGGCGATCAGCCCGTTCAGCAGGACCGACATGACGGTCATGTCCGATCCCGGCGCCAGCACCCGCGGCAGCAGGTATTCGCCCCAGCCGTCGAGGAAGGCAAAGACCGACAGGGCCACCAGCCCCGGCTTGACCTGCGGCAGGATCAGCCGCCGGAACACCGTCAGCCGCGATGCGCCATCCTGCACGCCGGCCATCTCGATCTCCCACGGGACGGCATCGTAGAAGCCCTTCATGATCCAGATGCCGAAGGGCAGCATCAGCGCGCCCTTCACCAGGATCACCCCGATCATGGTGTTGTAGAGGCCCGCGAACTTCAGCACGAAGAACACGCCGATCAGCAGCGTGACCGCCGGAAAGGCGTGCATGACGAGGATGCCCCCGAGGAAGAACCGCCGGTAGGGCAGGTTCAGCCGCGCGATGGCATAGCCCGCCAGCGACGAGACGGGGACCACCACCGCGACCATCGACAGCGCCAGGACGGCCGTGTTCAGCGTGGCCTTCCAGACATTGCCCGCCGCCGACATGTCCCAGAGGAACCGCCAGTGGCGAAGGGTGAATTCGTCGGGCCACAGCGCGCCCGGCGGGGCGTCGGTGACCGTGTCGAGGATCAGGAACCCGTACATCACCATCAACGGAAGGCTGATGAGGGTGATGACGACCATCAGGGGGAAAAGCGCGAAGTTCCGGGTCATCTCAGATCTCGATTTTCGGGCGGCCGACAAGCTCGGAGAACTTGAACAGGCGCAGGTAGATCAGCGACAGCGCCAGCCCCACGACCACCAGCACGAGCGCCATGGCCGCGCCCATCCCGTATTCGAGGTTGCCGGTGTAGTTCGACAGCGCCGTCTTGAAGGCTTCGAGCGCCCAGACGCTGGTCGTGCGCCCCGGACCGCCATTGGTGGTCAGCCATATCTGTTCGTAGGAGGACAGCAGCGACAGCGTCTGGTAGGCGGTCACGAAGAGGATCGGCCAGCGCATCTGCGGCAGGATGATCCGCCGGACCTGCTGCCATCGCGACGCGCCGTCCACTTCGGAGGCCCAGAGCTGCTGCAGGGGTATCGCCCGCAGGGCCCCGGAAAACAGGATCAGCCCGAAGGACGCGCCGATAAAGCCGTTCAGCGTGATCATCGTGGCCCAGGCGGTCACGACGGAGCCCTTCATGTAGTTGAAGGACGGCAGGCCGACCTGGTCGGCGAGGATCGGCAGAAAGCCTCCCTCCCAGGTGAACCATTTCCACATGACGGCATAGAGCACGACCGGCGTGATGCGCGGCAGAAGCCACAATGTCGAAAACAGGCTGCTGGCGCCTTTCGGCATGTAGAACAGCACCACGGCCAGAAAGAGCCCGAGCCCCACATTGAACAAGGACAACGTCGCGCCGACGTAGAGAAACGTGTTGCCGACCAGCCGCGCGGTTTCCTTCTGCGTGGCGAGGGTTCGGAAGTTCTCGGTGGTAAAGCGCGCGCCGGTGAAACTGGCCTCGACGATCCGCGCGCGGACTGCCGGTGCGATCTCGGGCGCCATCGCCTCCAGTTGCGCGGCGAGCGCCTGGGACGTGGCGAAGCGCTGGTTAAGGACCGAGGTCTCGAACAGGGCGGCGGCGGATTTCAGATCGCGGGGACGGCGCGGCGCGGTGCGCAGTCCGCGCAGGTCCCTTACGAACCCGGCGGGAGCTTCGTAGTCGCGGCCCATGAACCGCCGCTCGATCTCGTCGAGGAAGCGGTCGTCGACACCTGCTGCGCGGGCGCGCGCGAGGCCCGCCGCGTCGACTGTCACGCTAGAGCGGGCTACCGCCTCGGCGTCGGTATCGGACAGGCCCTTGTCGCCAAGCTGCCGCAGCAGGGTGGGCGTCACGACATAGTCGCCCCGCCCGATGCCGGTCGAGGTCGACAGGTCGGTGAAGGCGAAAACGCCGGTCAGGGCCACCGGAAGGAAGAAGAACAGCGTCAGCAGCAGCAGCGCGGGCGCCATCAGGATCAGGCCCAGCCGTGATACCGGCGCGCGGCGCGGGCGGACGGGGCGCGCCCTGCGCGCCCCGTCCACGATCGGATCAGCGAAGGACGACATCGTCGCCCAGCGATTGCTTGACGGTATCGGCCACGGTCTGCGCGGCCTCCTCGGGCGTGCTGGCGCCGGTCCAGCTGGCCTCGAGGCCCTGGTACATGGCCGTCCAGAACGTGCCGAAGTCCGAGTTGTTCGGGATCGCGTTGGTGTGCGGCGCAAGACGGCTCGACGCGGCGGAAAGCCATTCGTCGGCGGCGTAGAACGGCACCCGCGTCTCGTCCTTGGAGATGCCCAGGTGGGCGGATTTCACCGCGTGCAGGGCATTGATGTCGGGCGCCGAGGCCATGGCGATCAGCTCGGCGGCGATGACCGATTCATCCTCGGTGCTGGTCGCGCTCAGCAGGTAGACCAGCGGATGGGTAATCGAATTGGCGCGGCCGTCTTCGGTGCCGGCCGGGATCAGCGTGTACTGGACATCGCCGAAGAAATCCGCGAGCCCGAACTGGTTCTGCCACTGGGCCTTGTGCCAGGTGCCGCCGTGCCACGTGCCGTAGTTGCCCGCGGCGGCGTTCTGGTGCCAGACATCCCACTCGGTGCCGAGATGCGTGTTCGATACGACGCCCTTCTCCACGGCGTCCGCGAAGAAGCCATACATGCCCTCCAGCGCACCGGTATCGACCACCAGCTTGCCGGTTTCGGGGTCCGACATCTCGCCGCCGAAGCTTTGGTAGAACTGCCAGTAGTCTGGGCCGTTGGAGACGCGCGGGCCAAACCCCATCCCGGGCTCGATCACGCCCTCGTCCTGCATCGTCTTCACGGTGTCGAGCATGTCGTAAAGCGTGAAGTCGCCCGATTCCACACGCTGGGCGAGGCTCTCGATCTCGTCTTGCGACCAGCCGATGGCCTCAAGCGCGGGGATCGACCAGAACATGACGCGCGCCTCGGCGTCCTGCGGCACGCCCCAGACCCGGTCGTTGAAGGTCGCGGTCTCGATCAGGTTGGGGTAGATCGTGTTGAGCGGCCAGGTGTCGAAATAGACGTAGTCCTCGATCGGACGGATCAGGCCCGCCTCGGACCAGGGACCGATATCCTCGTGGCCCGACACCCCGATGTCGGGGGCGTTCTCGGCCTCGGAGGCGAGGGTGAAGGCCTGCTTGAAGTCATCCCAGCCGGACCACGCCTGTCCTTCGACGGTGATGGAAAGATCGTCGCCGCGGATCTCGGCCTGGCGCATCATCTGCTCGGCTGCGAGCTTGATGGCGTCGATCCGGTAGGTCGAGGTGTCGCCCGTTCCGCCGGACCAGACGGTGATGGTGTAGTCTTCGGCGGCGGCCCCAAGGGCCACCGAGCCCAGAAGCGCGGCGAGCGCCGCGGTTTTCACGTGGAGGGTCATGGAGAGCATTCCCGGAATTCGTGTCGTTGCAATGGCGTTGCACACGTGTGCAGGTCCTCGTTTCCCATCCGCCGTTAACACTCGCCCGACAGTTTGATGTCACTTCGGTGAAGCTGCATCTTCGGGTGCCGCCAACGTCCCGGCCGCAGAACGGGCGACGCCTGCGCATGATCTGAGACCGCGAAAGCCCTGCGCGGGTTGGGGGCCGACACCGGTGGTCTTGCCCCCGTCAGGAGTGGTGCCGCCCTCTTCGAGGGGGGGGGCGGATCGCCGTGGCGAAGCCGCGGACGGAGTACCGCTGCGTGCGGCGGCGGCCCGGCAGCCCGACCGCTTGACATTCCCCTGCCGCACCGCAGCATAGAGGGCGGGAGGAGACGGCTGCCGCGCATCTGCGCGGACGGCCTCGATTGTCATTCGCGGAGCGCGCCTTGATCACCCTCCAGACCGCCCTGAACTCGAACCTCGTGCAATGGCTGCTGCTGATCGCGGGCGTGGCGCTGGCGCTTGCGGCGCATACCGCGCTGTGGCGGCTGGTCGCCCGGAGGCGGCGGACCGAGTTCACGACCTTCTGGCGGCTGGCCAACCGTCTGCGCCGGCCCTCGCGGCTATTTACCTTCGTCGCGGCGCTGACGGTTCTTGTCCCCGCGCTCGACATCTCGCGCGCGGGGACCGACTGGCTTGAAGGGATCGCCGTCGCCGTGCTGGTGGCGATCTTCGGATGGACCGTGCTGGTGGCCGTCGATTTCCTGATTGAGAGGGCGCTGGGCAAGCTGTCGCTGGACAACGAAGAGGACATCACCGCGCGCAAGCATGTCACCCAGCTGCGCGTGCTGCGTCAGACCGCGCGGATCCTGATCGTGATCCTGACCGCCGCGCTGGTGCTGTCGACCTTCGAATCGGTGCGGGACTACGGCGTCAGCCTCTTCGCCTCGGCCGGGGCGGCGGGTCTTGTGCTGGGTTTTGCCGCGCGCCCGGTACTGGCCAACCTGATCGCGGGGATCCAGATCGCGCTGACCCAGCCGATCCGTATCGGCGACGTCGTGATCGTCGAGGATGAGTGGGGCTGGATCGAGGAGATCAACGCCACCTACGTCGTGATCCGCATCTGGGACTGGCGGCGCCTGGTCGTGCCCTTGTCCTTCTTCATCGAGCAGCCGTTCCAGAACTGGACACGCGAGCAGTCCTCGATCATCGGCGCGGTGACATGGTACCTCGACTACACGATCCCGGTCCCGGAGATGCGCGAGAAGCTGCACGAGATCGTCGCCGGGTCGTCGCGGTGGGACGGCAACGTGGTGAACCTGCAGGTGATCGAGACCGACCGCGACACGATGCATATCCGGGGGTTGATGAGCGCGCGCAACTCGCCCACCGCGTGGGACCTGCGCTGCGAGGTGCGCGAGGCGATGCTGCACTGGCTGCAGGCGACCTATCCCGAAAGCCTGCCGCGGATGCGGGGCGAGATGTCGGTGCGCGACGAACGCCGGGGCGACGCCTAGGGGCTGCCTGGCGGCAGGGCGCATGGTGGCCCCGGACCGCCAGGCAGCCCGGGGCAGGACGCTCAGTGCGCCTTCATCTCGGCAGCGATCTCCTCGCCCGACAGGTCCGACGGGTAGTAGGTCGGCCAGTTGGTGACCTCGTCCAGCAGCGCGGCGCGATCATCGCCCCAGTAGAGGTGGTAGTGATCGGCGTCCGCCGGCGCGATGCGGTGGTCGGAGAACTGGATGAACTGCGGCGCGTCCTCGTCGCCTTCGGTCTTCTCGAAGATAAAACGGACGCCCCGATTGCCGGCCTCGTAGGTCAGAACCTCGTAGCCATCGCTTTCATAGGTGCCCTCGACCGTCCCATCGGCGTCGTGAAAGCTGACGCTGTCGCCGTCGATCACGATGCGGTCGACATCGGTCTCGTAGCCGGTCTCGTAGTAGTCGTGATACTCTTCGGCGGTCTTGCTGCCATGCTCGGCCTTGTGCGCCATGACGCTGTCGAGCGTGCCGTCCTGAAGGAGGGGGTAGACCGACTGCCAGTCGCCCTCCCAGTCCGAAAGCTCGCGCTCGGCGATCTGGCTGTCTTCGAAAATGCCTTTGTAGACGTTCATGTCGCCGTGATCATGCGCGTGGTCGTGGTCGTGGTCGTGGTCGTGGTCGTGACCTTCAGCATGATCGTGGTCGTGGTCATGGTCTTCGGCGTTGGCAGTATCGTTGGTCTGCGCGGTGGCCTGCACCACGGGAGAGACGGCCAGCATCGCACCGATGGCGAGGGCGCTGACGTGTTTGGAAAGGTCGAACTGCATTGGCATTCCCTTCTGTTCGCAACTCGGACGTTCACGCTTGTAGGATATGGTATAACGTGACAACTCCGCCACCTAGCGTGTGGCCCGGGCCCGGGCAACCCCGATCAGGCAAATTGCGAGGTCGGCCTGGCAGGCAAGACAGAACCAATCGTCATGCGTAGGTCGCGCGGCGGAAGGTACAGGTTAGAAAGATATGGAATAGAGGTAAAAACAGTGACTTATGCTGTAAAGCTCAGGTTTTACCTGAAGGATGTCCTGCGCATCGACAGCGGCGTGGTAAGCATCCAGATGCGCCATGGCATGGCGCGGCAGAAACGAAAAACGCGCCGCCCCGGGGGCGACGCGTCTTTGGCAGTTTGAGGATGGAGGTCAGCGGCGGCGGTCGCGGCGCGAGCTCATTGGTTGAAAGGCCACGCCGACATGCGCCTCGCAATAGGGTTTGCCCGGCTGGACGGGCAGTCCGCAGAACCAGAAATCTTCGGTCGCGGGGTCGCCCACGGGCCATTTGCACGTGCGTTCGGTCAGCTCCATCAGCGAGATGCGCTTGGCCTTCTTCTCGATCTCGCGGACGCTGGCCAGCGCCTCGGGGCTGATTTCGTTGGCCGAGGGCTGCGGCGGCAGCGGCTGGCCCGCAGGCACGATCGGCTTGCGCGCGGGGGCTGCCGGGGCCGCGGGTTCGGCGCGCGCTGATGCCGGGGCGGCTGCGGGGGCCGGTTGCGGTTCCGGGTCGGCCGCGCGTTGCGGTTCGGGTGCGGGGGCGGACGGGGTCGCGGCGGCCGCCGGTTCGGCGGGCGCGGCCGTGGCTTCGGTCGCGGCGGCGGCGCCGACGCGGTTCGACAGGCCCAGACGGTGCACCTTGCCGATCACCGCGTTGCGGGTCACGCCGCCCAGTTCCTTGGCGATCTGGCTCGCCGACTGGCCTTCGTTCCACATCCGCTTCAGGGTCTCGACACGCTCGTCGGTCCAGGACATTGGGCTTCCTTCGGATGAGTTCGCCGGCTGCCCCGAAGGCAGGCGGCTTGGAGTTTTCGTCAGGGACCCTATTCTAGTCACTCGCGGCCCGGAAACAAGCACCGGGCCGCCCAGCTAACAGAAAGGATGCGAGGAATGGCCGATACCACGGTCGCAATGGGCGCGCGCCGCTTCGGCCGCTGGAACTGGACCGGGCTCAAGACGCTCGCCCTGCGCGAGATCCTGAGGTTTCTCGGAGTCTATACCCAGACGCTTCTGGCACCTCTGATCACGGCAGGCCTGTTCCTGACGGTCTTCGCGCTGGCCATCGGACCGTCGCGGGGCGACGTGATGGGCGTGCCCTTCATCGAGTTCCTGGCCCCCGGCATCCTGATGATGACGGTGATCCAGAACGCCTTTGCCAATTCGTCCTCGTCGATCATGGTGTCGAAGGTGCAGGGCAACATCGTCGACACCCTCATGCCGCCGCTGTCGCCGGTCGAGATGGTCCTGGGCTATCTTGCGGGGTCGGTGGCACGCGGCGTCTTCGTCGCGGTGCCGATCTGGATCCTGATGGCGGTCGTCGTGGGGGCGGGGCTCGAACACCCGGTCTGGGCCGTGGTCTTCGTGCTGCTGGGGGCGACCTTCCTTGGCGGGCTGGGCATCATCGCGGGGATCATCGCGACGAAGTTCGACCAGATGGCCGCGATCACCAACTTCCTGATCACGCCGCTGAGCTTTCTGTCGGGGACCTTCTATTCGATCGACCGGCTGCCCGACGCGATGTTCTGGCTGACGCATTTCAACCCGGTCTTCTACCTGATCGACGGCGTCCGCTACGGCATGATCGGCCAATCCGACAGCTCGCCCTGGCTGGGGCTGATCGTGGTGCTGATCGCCGACGTGCTGGTCTGCGTGCTTTGCTGGCACTGGTTCCGCCGCGGCTATCGGCTGAAAGCCTGACCCCGGGGGCGGGGCGCCGGGTCCGCCCGGCGTCCCGCTTCCGTGCCGCGGGCCCACATCATGTCACGTCGGCTGTGCAACACGCGGCCCGCCCCGGGCCGGGATTCCGGCGTCACCTATTTCAATGGACAGGTTTCAATGGACAGGCGGGCCCGGCCGGGGTATCAGCGCCGCATGAGCAACCTGCGCGCCATCTCCACGCTTCGACGCCGACGCTGATCCAGCGTCCGCCGTCGCGCGGCCGGTCCTGACGTCCGGCGCGCCCGTTTCTCATTCACCCCCCATACGTTGACACCGCCCCCGTGCCTTGGCACGTCTTGGGCTTCCCTACGCGAGGTATGCCTCCATGATCCCGTCTGTCCTGCCGACCTATTCCCGGGCGCCGCTCTCCTTTGTCAAAGGCGAAGGCGCATGGCTCGAGGCGGAGGACGGGACCCGATACCTCGACCTCGGCGCCGGGATCGCCGTGAACGCCCTGGGCCACGCCCATCCCGCGCTGGTCGAGACGATCAGCCAGCAGGCGGCGAAGCTCTGGCATGTCTCGAACCTCTACCGGGTGCCCGAACAGGAACGGCTGGCCGATGCGCTGGTCGCCGCGACCTTTGCCGACACGGTGTTCTTCACCAACTCGGGCACCGAGGCGCTGGAGCTGGCGGTCAAGATGGCGCGCAAGTGCCAGTATGCGGCGGGGCACCCCGAAAAGACCGGCATCCTGAGCTTCGAGGGCAGCTTTCACGGCCGTTCGATCGCCGCGATCTCGGCGGCGGGGTCCGAGAAGATGACCAAGGGGTTCGGCCCGCTCGTGCCCGGTTTCACCCAGATCCCCTGGGGCGACGTGGCCGCGGCCGAAGCCGCGATCGGGCCCGAGACCGGCGCCATCCTGGTCGAGCCGATCCAGGGCGAGGGCGGCATCCGCCCGCTGCCCGACGCCGACATGAAGACGCTGCGGCAGCTGGCCGACGAGCACGGGCTTCTGCTGATCTTCGACGAGGTGCAGTGCGGCATGGGCCGGACCGGACGGCTGTTTGCGCATGAATGGTCCGGCGTGACGCCTGACATCATGATGGTGGCCAAGGGCATCGGCGGCGGCTTTCCCCTGGGCGCCGTCCTGGCGACCGAGGCTGCGGCCGCGGGCATGACCGCAGGCACCCATGGCTCGACCTACGGCGGTAATCCACTTGGCTGCGCTGTGGGCGCGAAGGTGATGGAGATCATTTCCGACCCCTCCTTTCTCGACGCCGTGAACCGCACGGCGGGGCATTTCCGGCAGAAGCTCGAAGGCCTCGTAGCTGCGCATCCCGACATCTTCGAGGGCGTGCGCGGGCAGGGGCTGATGCTGGGGCTGAAGACCCGCGTGGCCCCCGCCGATTTCGTCAAGGCAGGCTATGACGAACACCTGCTGACCGTGCCCGCCGCCGACAACGTGGTGCGCCTGCTGCCGCCGCTGACGCTGGGTGCCGAGGAACTCGACGAAGCCGTGGCGCGGCTCGACCGTGCGGCGACCCGGCTGGAACCGGCGACCGCCGGGGCCTGACCCCCGGTTTCCCATGAAGGCCCCCGTCGGTTGCGGCGGGCGGCCTGCCCGTCAGGGGCACGCGAGGGCGAAGGCCCCGCCGCCCTTAGCCAAGAAGAGACTTGAATGCCCCATTTCCTCGATATCTCCCGCACCGAAGCGCCGCAGATCCGCGCCATCCTCGACCAGGCCCGCGCGATGAAGGAGGCCCGCGCCGGACGTCCGCGCGGCACCCCCGATGACGACCAGCCGCTTGCCGGCCGCATGGTCGCGCTGATCTTCGAGAAGCCGTCGACCCGCACGCGCGTGTCCTTCGACGTCGGTGTGCGCCAGATGGGCGGGCAGACCATGGTGCTGTCGGGGTCCGAGATGCAGCTGGGCCATGGCGAGACGATCGCCGACACCGCCCGCGTGCTGTCGCGCTATGTCGACCTGATCATGATCCGCACCTTCGAGGAGGCGACGCTGCTGGAGATGGCCGAATATGCCGACGTGCCGGTGGTGAACGGGCTGACCAACCGCACCCATCCCTGCCAGATCATGGCGGACGTGATGACCTACGAGGAACATCGCGGCCCGATCACCGGCAAGAAGGTCGTCTGGTCGGGTGACGGCAACAACGTCTTCGCCAGCTTTGCCGAGGCGTCGCGTCAGTTGGGCTTCGATCTGACCTTCACAGGCCCCAAGACGCTCGATCCCGAGCCGGCATTCCGCGAGGGCGTGACGATCGAACGGGATCCGGCCAAGGCGGTCGCGGGCGCGGATCTGGTCGTCACCGATACTTGGGTCAGCATGCACGACCCCCAGTCGGCGCGCGAACGGCGGCACAACCAGCTGCGCCCCTACAGGGTGGACGCGGCTCTGATGGCGCAGGCCAAACCCGATGCGCTGTTCATGCACTGCCTGCCCGCGCACCGCGACGACGAGGTCACGAGCGAGGTGATGGACGGTCCGAACTCGGTGATCTTCGACGAGGCCGAGAACCGCCTGCACGCGCAAAAGGCCGTCCTGCGCCACTGCCTCGGGGTCTGATCCCGGCAGCGATGGCGCCCGCCCGGGGGCGGCAATGCCCCTGGGGGCGCGGCATTGCGGCGCGGGTGTCGGGACGGGCGGTGTCACGGTCCAGGTAGCGGTCGGCGTCTGGGGGGCGCGTTGCCCCCGCGGTCGCCCTGTCGTGCGCGCCTGCCGTAGCCACGCCTCGGTCGCGGCCCCCGTCGTGGCCGGCGACGGGCTGCGTCGCAGCCCGGTCGTCTGACCGGCGCGGCTCTTCGCCCCCGGGCCGCGTCCTAGCTGTCGCCCTTCGTCTTGGGCACACGCTTCAGCGCTTCGAGCAGCAGGGCGCGCCCGCGGCGTTCGGCCTTGCGGATGCGCAGCGCGGTCAGAAAGGCCTCCTGCAACGTGGTGGACGAGGCACCCAGCGTTTCGGACATCCGCGTCTCGATATCGTCGTCGCCGGTCCGGGCGACCACGTCCAGCGTCTTGCGCGCCAGATCGTCCGCCACGGTCTCAAGTATCTGCATTGCCGTTCCTTCCGCTTCGCGGGTCCGTCGCGGCTCCGTCGTGGGCTCAATCGTGCGGCCTGTCGCGCGCCCACGCCCCCGTGCTCCGCGGTTCTGCATCCTAGGGCAGCGGCCCGCGGGGGCAAAGCACTGGCATTTTGCGGCCCGGACGCGTAAGCGCCCGGACACATCGACGGATGCGATACGGGATACAGGAGACGGCGGATGGCACGGATCGGGGTTATCGGAACCGGGGTCATGGGGGCGGCGCTGTCGCTCAACATGGCCGAGAAGGGCGTCGCGGTGGCGGTCCACGACCTCGACGCGGCCTCCATCGGACGGCTGATCGACCGGGCCGGTCCGCTGGCGGAAAACCTGACCGCCGCCGAGACGACCGAGGCGCTGCTGGCCGCGCTGCCCACGCCGCGCGCGATCCTCGTCATGGTCCCCTCGGGCGCGGTCGACGCGGTGATTGACGGCCTCGCGCCGCAGCTCGCCCCCGGCGACCTGATCATCGACGGCGGCAATTCCGATTTCCTCGACACCCGGCGGCGCGAGGCGGCGCTGTCCGAACGCGGCCTGAACTTCTTCGGCATGGGCGTTTCGGGCGGGGAAGAGGGGGCGCGGCACGGCCCCTCGCTGATGATCGGCGGCCGGCAGGAGGCCTGGGGCCTGGTCGAGGACATCCTGACCGCCATCGCCGCCCGGCACGAGGGCGAGCCCTGTGCCGCCTGGCTCGGACCCGACGGGGCGGGGCATTTCGTCAAGACGGTGCATAACGGGATCGAATACGCCGACATGCAGATGATCGCCGAGATCTACGGCATCATGCGCGACGGAGCGCGGCAGTCGGCCGCCGAGATCGGCGCGATGTTCGAAGGCTGGCGCACCGGGCCGCTGTCCTCCTACCTGATCGAGATCACGGGCCAGATCCTGGCGGCCGAGGATCCCGAGACCGGGCGCCCGGCCGTGGACGTGATCCGCGACAGCGCGGGGCAGAAGGGCACCGGGCGCTGGACGGTGATCGAGGCGCTCAAGCTGGGGCAATCCGCCTCGGTCATCGAGGCCGCGGTTGCCGCGCGCGCGTGGTCGAGCCGCGCCGAGGCGCGGCAGGCCGGTGCGGCGCTGTTCGCGCCCGCGGGCGGCGGCGCCGGCGCGCCAGCGGTGGACGAGCTTGGCCGTGCGCTGCTGGCCGCGCGGATCATCGGGTTCGGCCAGGGGCTGACGCTGATGCGGTCGGCCTCGGACGCGTTCGACTGGGATCTGGACCTTGCCCGGGCGGCCGAGATCTGGCGCGCGGGCTGCATCATCCGCTCGGTCCTGCTGGACGATATAGCCGGCGCCGCGCGGGCAGGCCTGCCCGAGGGCGAGCTGACCCATGCGCCGGCCTTCTCCGCGATGCTGGAAGAGACGATTCCGTCGCTGCGCCGGGTGGTGCTGGCCGCGTTGGGGCAGGGGCTGCCGGTGCCGGCGCTGGCCGCGGCGCTGGGCTATCACGATACGATGCGCCAGGCCCGGGGCACCGCCAACCTGATCCAGGCCCAACGCGATGTCTTCGGCGCCCACGGCTTCGATTACATCGACGGCCGCGCCGACCGTCACGGCCCCTGGGGCGCCTGAGCCCCGCCCGCAGGGGCAGTCCGAGCGCAGCACCGAGGCACCCGACCGGCGCCTCGCGTGCCGGTTACTTGCGGGGTTTGGCCCGCAACGTCGGTTCGGCCTGCGTCGGATCCTCGGGCCAGGGGTGCTTGGGGTAGCGGCCACGCATGTCCTTGCGCACGTCGGCATAGGAGGTGCGCCAGAACCGCGGCAGGTCCATCGTCGTCTGCAACGCCCGGCCCGCGGGTGACAGCAAGGTGACGCGCAGCGGGCGTCCGGCTACGGTGGGGTGGCGGGTCACGCCGAACATCTCCTGCAGGCGCACGGCGATTTCGGGCGCCTCGCCCGCGTAATCGACCGGGATGGTTCGGCTCAGCGGCGTGTCGATGCCGCCGGGTACCTCGCGATCCAGCCGCTGCATCGCCTCCCAGTCGAGCTGCGCGCGCAGCGCGGGCTCGGGGTCGAAGCGGCGCCAGTCCGCTGCGCTGCGCACGCCCCCGAGATAGGGCAGCAGCCAATCCTCGATCCGCGCCATCAGGGCGGCGTCCGACAGGTCGGGCATGCCTGCGTCCCCCGTCTCGCGCAGCAACGCCACCCGGGCGCGGAACCGCGCCGCGCCGGGGGGGAAGATCAACCCGATCTCGCGCACGCCCTCCAGCATAGCGCGGGCCACCGCGTCGCGCGGCGCGTCCGCCCAGGTGCGGTCGTCCAGCACCAGCGCGCCCAGCCTTTCCTGCTGCCGTGCGACGACCCGGCCCGCGCGGCGTGACCATGTGCAGACGTCGACCCATTCGGGCCGCATCCCCGGCACCGCGCGCAGGGCGGCTTCGCCGATCTCGAAGGCTTGGCGGATACGCGCCTCGCGCGGGTCGCCGTCGGTATCGGTGACGACCAGAAGGCGGCTGCCTGCCAGAGGATCCGCGGGATCGATCCGCGCGCCCTTGCCGCCCGACAGCAGGAACCGCGGCGCCTCGCCGGGGCGGTGCAGCGCGATCCGGTCGGGGTAGGCCAGGGCTGCGGCCTGCGCGGGCGTCAAAGGCTCTTCCGCATCGCCCGGCGGGGCGGCCCGGCTCAGGCGGCGGGCCTCCTCCTGCACGCGCGCTCGGGGGGCGGGCAGGCTGTCGTAGCCGGACCGACCCTTGTCGGTCAGCGCCGCCAGCCGCAGGGTCATGTCGGCGGGCGCGGCCTTCAGGATGTCGCGTTCCGACAGCAGCGCGGCGAGGTCGGCGGCCGACCCGCCCGCGATCTGCAGCATATGCGCCAGCCGGGGATGCAGCGGCAGCCCGGCCAGGCGCCGCCCGTGCGGGGTCAGCCCGGTCTCGTCCAGCGCACCGAGCCCCCGCAGAAGCGCCCGCGCCTCGTCGAAGGCGGCGGCCGGGGGCTGCGTCAGGAACGGCAGGTCGGCCGGGTCCGAGACGCCCCAGAGCGCAAGTTCGAGCGCCAGGCGCGTCAGGTCGGCGGCCTCGATCCCCGCGGGCGGAAAGGCGGCCAGCGCCCCGTCTTCGCCCCGCGTCCAGAGCCGGTAGCATACGCCGGGCGCAACCCGGCCCGCGCGACCGCGCCGCTGGTCGGCCTCGGCCCGGGTGACGCGCTCGGTCACCAGCCGCGACATGCCCGACCCGGGATCGAAGCGGGCCCGCCGCGCAAGGCCCGCGTCGACCACCACGCGGATGTCCGGAATGGTCAGAGAGGTCTCGGCGATCGAGGTGGCGAGCACCAGCTTGCGCGCCCCGTCCAGCGGCGTGATCGCCGCCTGCTGTGCCTTGTGCGGCAGCGCGCCGTAAAGCGGCTGGACGACGACGCCCCGGGGCAGATCCCGCTGCAGCCCGGCGGCGACGCCGCGGATCTCGCGCTCGCCCGGAAGGAAGACGAGGATGCCGCCCTCGGTCTCTGCGGCGATCTCGCGCAGGCGGTCGGCAACCGCGGCGTCGCGCAGGCGACCGCGGGGGAGGGGGGCGGTGGCAAAGACCGTCTCGACCGGAAAGGCGCGGCCCTCCGAGGTGACGAGCGGCGCATCCTCCATCAGCGCGGCGACGGGCCCCGCGTCAAGCGTGGCGGACATCACCAGCAGCTGCAGGTCGGGCCGCAGCGCACCGCGGATCTCAAGGCAGAGCGCCAGCCCGAGGTCGGCGTCGAGAGAGCGTTCGTGGAACTCGTCGAAGATCACCATGCCGACGCCCGAAAGCTCGGGGTCGGTCTGCAGCATCCGGGTCAGGATGCCTTCGGTCACCACCTCGATCCGCGTGGCCTTCGACACCTTCTGTTCGCCGCGAATGCGGTAGCCCACGCGCTGTCCCGGCGCCTCGCCCAGCGTTTCTGCCATGCGCTGCGCCGCGGTGCGCGCGGCCAGCCGGCGCGGTTCCAGCAGCAGGATGCGGCCCGACGGCGAGGGGCCGCTGTCGCCGCCGCGCGCCGCCTGCCGGTCGAGCAGGGCAAGGGGCACCCGCGTCGTCTTGCCCGCGCCGGGGGGGGCCTGCAGCACGGCGCGGCCGGCCCGGTCGAGCGCGGCAAGAAGGTCGGGCAGGGCGTCTTCGATCGGCAGTCGGGTCATGCCCGGGCTTATCGAGCATCGCGGGGCGGGAATCCACCATCGCCGGCCGAGCTGGTGCATGTCCATGCGCGCGCCGGATGACGCAGTCCCGCACGACATGGGCGGCGGGTGGTGGCCCGGCCATCCGGACCGCGCACGCCCCCCGCGTCGCGGGACGGCGCCGCGGGGCCGCCCTTTCATACGGCAGGGGGCTGCAGGCTGGTCGCCGACGCGTCCGGTCGCGGTCCGCCGGAGGGCGCCGTCTGGACGACTCTGCCAGTTACGAAGGCGGGAGGATCGCGTCGTCCGGGGGGCTTGCCCGGCCGGCGGCGGGCAGCCAGGGCCGGTCGCCTATTGCGCCGTCTCCGCGGCGTTGCTAGGCGGCGCGCATGGCCCCAGATCCCGATGCCGGACCTGTGATCGACCCCCCTCTCGCCCGCGCCGCGTCGTCGGGCGCACCGGGATTGCGTGTGCCGCACCCCGCGGGGCCCGAGTTCCGCGGCGACTGCGCGGCCTGCGCCGATCTTTGCTGTCTTGCTCTGGCGCTGGATCGGGGTGATGCCTTCGCCATCGACAAGCCGGCGGGCCAGCCCTGTCCGAACCTCGCGCCCGGCGGAGGCTGCACTATCCACGCGACGCGGGCGCGCGCGGGGTTCCCGGGATGCGTCGCCTACGACTGCGCCGGCGCGGGGCAGAAGGTCACGGCCGAGGTCTTTGGAGGTGCCGACTGGCGCGAGACGCCGGCGCTGACCGGCCCGATGATGCGGGCGTTCTCGGCGATGCGCCGGGTGCAGGAGCTGCGGCAGGTCCTGGCCGCCGCGTTGCAACTGCCCTTGGGCGTGGCCGACCGGCGCAGCGCCCGCGACCACTTCGCTGCCCTGACGCCGGGGCCCGGGGGCTGGACCGCAGAGGCGCTCGAAGCGGCCGTGACCGGCCCGCGGCCTGTGCAGATCGATGCCTTTCTGCGCGGTCTCTCCGGCCCCGCGCGCGCCGCGGGACTGGACAGGGCCGGCGTCCCCGGCGACGACGACCGGGGCTGACCCCGGCTGCGCCCCCGCGCTTCGGGGCGCGCGCCCCCTGCCTCCGCGCGCCGGCGCCCGGGCACGTAACGATTCGCCCCCGGGCTGCCGTTTCGTCCGGGCGGTCCGTCATTCGGGACGCGCGCGGTGCGGAGGGGCCATGACGCCACCGTCTGCCCCGCAAGACGGGCTTTTGGACCTGCCGAATAGGGGGAGCCTGCTTGACGCCGCCCCCGTATGGCGATAGATCGCGCGGACGGAATTCCGGGCACGGCTGCAGGGCGTGCCCGTTTGTATTGCGGGATCGGCGGCGAGGGTCGCGGACCTGCCAGAGAAACGAGGATCACGCTCATGTCGCGCCGCTGCGAACTGACCGGCAAAGGGCCGATGACCGGCAACAACGTCAGCCACGCCCACAACAAGACCCGCCGCCGCTTTCTGCCCAACCTCAACGACGTCTCGCTGATGTCCGAGGCTCTGGAGCGGACCTTCCGTCTGCGCATCTCGGCCTCGGCCCTGCGCACGGTGGATCACCGTGGCGGGCTGGACGCCTTCCTGCTGAAAGCGCGCGACACCGAGCTGTCGCCCGCCGCGCTGAAGATCAAGCGCGACATCGCCAAGGCGCGCGCCTCGGCCTGATCCCCGACCCGCGGGAAGGCCGGTCGTACGGCTTTTTCCCGCCCCGGGATCCCCTGCATGCCCCCGGCCCTTGTGGCGCGGGGGTCTTTGCGTTGGGGGACAGGGTGGCTGAGCTCGGGTGTTTGGTTCTGGCCCGGGCATGGGGACCGCCGGGCGGTCGGCATCTTGATGCCGGGCCGCACCCCGGGCGTGTCGCGGTGCGTCGGGGCCGGTCCCGGGTTCAGAAACCGCCGGTCGTGCCGAGGATCTCGTCCACCCATGCCGGGACGACTACGGTTGCGGGACCGTAGCGGCCCCCGTCGATGCCGGGGGCATCGGAGGGCGCGAGGTTGAGTTCGAGCGTCCGCGCCCCGGCGTCCTGCGCCCCGGCGGCGAAGCCCGCAGCCGGGTAGACGCTGCCCGAGGTGCCGATCGCCACGAAGAGGTCCGCCGCCTCCAGTGCCCCCGCGATGCGGTCCAGCCCGTGCGGCATCTCGCCGAACCAGACCACGTCGGAGCGGGTCGCGTGCGCGCTGCAAGTGGGGCAGGGGTCGCGCGGCGTCATCCGGGCGGGGGCCGTCCAGCGCGCCCCGCAGGCGGCGCAGAGCGCCGTGTCCAGCCGCCCGTGCATGTGCAGGACGCCCGGCGTGCCCGCGCGGTCGTGCAGGTCGTCGACATTCTGGGTGACGAAGAGCAGATCCCCGTCCATCGCCTGCGCCAGCCGCGCCAGCGCCGCGTGCGCGGTATTGGGCCGGCTTTCCGCCGCCTGCGCGCGGCGAAGGTTGTAGAAGTCGTGCACCCGCCCGGGATCGCGGGCGAACCCCTCGGGCGTGGCGACCTCGGACAGGTCGTAGCGCGCCCAGATCCCGCCCTTGTCGCGAAAGGTGCCCAACCCGCTTTCGGCAGAAACGCCCGCCCCGGTCAGCACGACCATGCGCATCAGGCGCTCCGGCCCTGGTCCAGATGCCGGGCAGCCGGATCGGGGCGGGGTGTCACGAACAGTAGCTTTCCGCGGTCGCCCCGAAATGTCTGTATTTCTTCCAGAAGACTTCGTGGTTCGGGCGGTCGGACTGGCGGATCTCCTGCGCCTGATGCGGTTCGGCGAAGAATTTCGCGGCCTGCCGCTGTTCGCGCCCGTCCAGAGTCATGTCCGCGACCTGCTGGATGCAGCCGCACAGCTGGCGGTTGCTTTGCGCGCGGTCCGAGTTGAGGCAGGCTTTCTCGACCACGCCCGCGCTCGCGCCGCAACTCGCCAGCAGCGCGAAAGCTGCGACGGCAAATCTCTTCTTCATAGGGTTCCTTGCCTCGTTCCTGTGCCGGCTCCGCATTTTGCCTGCGGTTTTCCCGGCGCGACTGCCATGCCTGCGAAGGTGCCAAACGGCCCCGGTATTTTCAATTCACGATTTCATGGGGGATTCCAAGTATCCGGCGGTGCGGGCCCCCAAGGAGCGCACCGTGACGAGCTGCCCCGGCGAGCGGGCTGTGGCAGGTTAAGGGGTCGGCCATAGGCGGCGAGGGGCGGGACGAACCGAGGTCGTCCGGGTGACCACCTCCGACAGCGGCCGACTGCACGTTCGATCCGCCGCAAGGGATTGCGGCGGCACCGCGCAGCCGCACCCCGGGGCGGCACCCGGGCGGCATACCAGTCGGGCCGCCCGCGATGCCCGGCCGGTCAGTTGGTCACGTCGAAACCCGGTTCGGGGTCGTCCTGCATCGGCTGGGTATCGACGGTGTCGACGCGGGCGCTCGGCGGGCCCTTGCGCAGCCTGTCGACCATCTCCTGCACCGCGCGGGGGGCGCCTGCCAGGATCGCGCCAACGGTGCCGTCGGCATCGTTCCAGACCCGGCCCGACAGGCCAAGGGTTTCTGCCTCGGCCTTGGTCCAGGCGCGAAAGCCCACGCCCTGAACCCGCCCCGCTACGGTAACGCCCACGGTGACCCTGTCTTCGTCCATTTCGTCCTCATTTCCTTCATCGTTCCTTGGGGCCGGTCCGGCCCGTCGCTAGGGGGGCAACGGTCCCTCGGCGCTTGGGTTCCGGGGCGGATGCGGCATGGGGCGGCCCGGGTGCGCGCCACGACCGCGATCTCCGAGGGGCCCCGACGTTCACGCCCTATTTCCCTTGCAAACCGCCGCCCGCCACGCCATCCACGTCGAAACCACCCATTCAGCCCCGGACCCGCATGACCGAGCTCAAGCACATCCGCAATTTCTCAATCGTCGCGCATATCGACCACGGGAAATCCACCCTTGCCGACCGGCTGATCCAGCTGACCGGCACGGTGGCCGAGCGTGACATGAAGGATCAGCTGCTCGACGCCATGGATATCGAGCGCGAGCGCGGCATCACGATCAAGGCCAACACCGTCCGCATCGACTATCCGGCGAAGGACGGGCAGACCTACATCCTGAACCTGATCGACACGCCCGGCCACGTCGACTTTGCTTACGAGGTCAGCCGTTCGATGCAGGCGGTCGAGGGGTCGCTTCTGGTCGTCGACGCCACGCAGGGGGTCGAGGCGCAGACACTCGCCAACGTCTACACCGCCATCGACGCCGACCACGAAATCGTGCCGGTACTGAACAAGATCGACCTGCCCGCGTCCGAGCCCGACCGCGTGAAGGAACAGATCGAGGACGTGATCGGCATCGATGCGCAGGACGCGGTCGAAATCTCGGCCAAGACGGGCCTTGGTATCCCCGACGTGCTTGAGGCCATCGTGCAGCGGCTGCCGGCGCCGACCGAGGGGGACCGCGACGCGCCGCTCAAGGCGATGCTGGTCGACAGCAAGTACGACCAGTACCTGGGCGTCATCGTCATCGTGCGGATCATCGACGGCGTGCTGAAGAAGGGCGACCGCATCCGGATGATGAAGACGGGTGGCACCTACGACGTGGACGACGTGGGCGTCTACCGCCCCGCGATGACCGCCGCCGAAGAACTGGGCCCGGGCGAGATCGGCTACCTCAACGCCTCGATCAAGCAGGTGCGCGACACCCGGGTGGGCGACACGATCACGCATGAGAAACGCCAGTGCGCCGCGCCGCTGCCGGGCTTCAAGCCGTCGGTGCCCGTGGTCTTCTGCGGCCTCTTCCCGGTCGATACGAATGATTTCGACGACATGCGCGATGCCATCGAAAAGCTTGCGCTGAACGATGCCTCCTTCACCTACGAGATGGAGACCTCGGCCGCGCTGGGCTTCGGCTTCCGCTGCGGGTTCCTGGGGCTCCTGCACCTTGAGGTGATCCGCGACCGGCTCGAGCGCGAGTACGACATCGAGCTGATCACCACAGCGCCCTCGGTGATCTTTCACGTCTATACCCGCGACGGCGAGATGCTTGAGCTGCACAACCCCGCCGACATGCCCGACCCGGCGACCGTCGAGCATATCGAGGAGCCGCGGATCAAGGCGACGATCCTCGTCCCCGACGAGTATCTCGGCGACGTGCTGAAGCTGTGCCAGGACCGGCGCGGCATCCAGATGGACCTGACCTACGCGGGCAGTCGGGCGATGGTGGTCTACGACCTGCCGCTGGCCGAGGTCGTCTTCGACTTTTACGACCGGCTCAAATCGGTGACGAAGGGCTATGCCAGCTTCGATTACCAGATGATGGGCTACCGCCAGGATTCGCTGGTCAAGATGTCGATCCTCGTCAACGACGAACCCGTCGATGCGCTGTCGATCATGGTGCACCGCGACCGGGCCGAGGGGCGGGGCCGTGCGATGTGCGAAAAGCTGAAAGAGCTGATCCCGCGCCACATGTTCAAGATCCCGATCCAGGCGGCGATCGGCGGCCGCGTCATCGCCCGCGAAACCCTGTCGGCGATGCGCAAGGACGTGACGGCCAAGTGCTACGGCGGCGACGCGTCCCGCAAGCGCAAGCTGCTGGACAAGCAGAAGGCCGGCAAGAAGAAGATGCGCCAGTTCGGCAAGGTCGAAATCCCGCAGGAAGCCTTCATCAACGCGTTGAAGATGGACGGCTGAGCGGCAAGGCAGGCCTTGCCCTTTGCCCGGTCGCCGGGGCGGCGCCTGCGGGCCTCCGTCTCTGCCGGAGGGGGGCGCAGGTTCACATGTCCGTCCTACGGGCAGTTCGCCCCTGCGTCCTGTCGGCGTCTAGCGAAGCTCGATCCTGGCTCACCGTGATCGCCCCTAGGTCCGCCGTTTACCCGCGCACGACGCGGCGTTCGCCTTGCGTCATCCTGCGCAGCAGGCCGGACCGTGGCGTGGCACGAGAGCCGGTGCCGTGCCCCGGTGGCTTGTTGTCCCGACCCTTGGAACCGCTGGCACTCTCCATCCGTTTCGCCGGCGAACACCGGAAGGGAGATACCCGATGCCCACCCCGCAAGAACTTGAACACAAGCTCTGGAAGAACCTCGCCTCGGACATGACCGTGATGCTGGGGCTGGAAACCGCGCTTGACGACCACCCCCGCCCCATGACGGCCATCCTCGACGAGGAGGGAGAAGAGCATGGGCCGCTGTGGTTCTTCACCTCGCGCAAGGCCAGCCTTTCCAAGGCGCTGGGGTCACCGTCGCCTGCCATCGCAAGCTTCGTGTCCAAGGGGCACGACATCTTTGCCACCATCCGCGGCACCCTGCGCGAAGATACCGACCCCCAGGTCGTCGAGCGGCTTTGGAACCCTCACGTCGCGGCGTGGTACGAAGAGGGCAAGGACGATCCGCAGCTGGTCCTTCTGCGGATGGACCTGTCCAGCGCCGAGATCTGGGAAAACGGATCGTCGCTGGTCGCCGGCGTGAAGTCGCTCTTCGGCTCTGATCCGAAGTCCGATTATCAGGACAAGGTCGCGGACGTTCCGTTGCGCTGACCAAGTCGCGCCGGTCCGGACTCACCCGTTGCCCAGCCGTGCTTCCGAGCCCGGGGAAAGCTGGGTAGGGCAGACGTTCGGCGCTGTTCGGAATGACTCTTATCAAGCCTTAGCGGCGAAGATCGCGGGCGCCGGGAACCGAATGGTTTCCGGCGTCGTCGTATGGGGACGTTCACACGGTCCATGCCGACCGGGGCGGGGGAGTGCGGCGGCCGAATAATCTGCGCAGGCAGATCCAGTTTCGACCGATCCGCGTATCTTACCACAAGGTCGCATGGCGAGGTGTCCGGGGGCCGGCCCCGGGGCGAAGCTCGCCCGGCGGCAAATTCCAACCTGCCCCCCGCGCGGGGGCAAAGATCAAAGGGCCGTCCACGTGATCCAGATCGCCGTCTGTTATGTCGCCACCGCCATCGTGTTCCTTGCCGCCGACGCGGTTGCGCTCAGAACCCTGATGCGGCCGCTGTTTGAGACCCATGTCGGCGACTGGCTGCTGCCCTCGCCCAGGCTGGGGGCGGCGGCGGGGTTCTACCTGATCTACGTGGCCGGTCTGGTCTACCTCGTCTCCTGGCCCGCGCTGAAGGCCGGCGCGCCGTCACAGGCCCTGCTGAACGGCGCGGTTCTGGGACTGGTGGCCTATGGCACCTACGAGATGACGAACTTCGCAACGCTGCGCAACTGGTCGTGGCAGCAGGTCATCGTCGACGGGACGTGGGGCACGATCCTGACCGGCGTTTCCGCGTGGATCGGCGTTCTCGTGGCCCGCGCGCTGGCGTCCTGATACGGGCGCCGGACTGGACCGGCCCTGCAACAGGGCCGATCCGGGACGCATGGCGTCAGATCGCCGACAGGTCGCCCGCCGAATTGCGACCGTCGCGGCCCTCGATCAGTTCATAGCGAACCTTCTGGTTGTCGGCGAGGCCGGTCATGCCGGCCCGTTCGACCGCCGAAATATGTACGAAGATGTCTTTCCCGCCATCGTCCGGCGCAATGAAGCCGTAGCCTTTCGTCGTGTTGAACCATTTTACGGTGCCAGTCGGCATTCCGCTTCTCCTTCGTCGTCGGACCGCCCGCGGGAGTGCGGCGGGGTGGTGCTGCCGGGTCTTCCACATCCTGCGGCCTACCTGGGGCAAGGCGCGCGCGTGACAGAAAGTCGGTGTGTCACGATCCCAAAGGATGCCGGTGATTCCGCAAAACGCAAGTAAAAGTCTTGCTACGTTGGGGCGCGGGTCGCATTCCGTCGCTCGAATGCGCATCGCACGGCAGTCACGCCGGTATCCTGCCCGGGATCAGTCGAAGGTCAGCCCCGTCAGGCCCTTGCCGGTCAGTAGCTGGGTCAGCAGCGCCGAGAGGTCGAACTGCGGCGCCGCGGCAACCGCGGCCGCGTGCGCGGGGCCGAGGGGCTGGCCCGCGCTCAACGCCAGCAGCAGCGTCGCGCCGCCCGGGGCCAGGCGATGCGGCGCGGGGTCGTAGTCGGGGCGCAGGATCAGCACCGCCTCGCCCGGCGCGCGGGCCGTGGGCGCACGCCCGTCGCGGATATCGGTCCAGAGGCTCAGCACCGGCCAGCGGGACCGGACCAGCCGCAGGGACGGCGCAAGCTGCAGGTGCGCGGTCATCAGCCGGTCGGGCGGCACGTTTGCCAGGACCTCGGGCGGAAGTGGCGGGGCGTCGGCGGCGTGGTAGCTTTCGCGCAAGGCCAGCTCCAGCCGGGCGAGATCGGCGAGCCATGGGGCTCCGCGTGCAGGCGCCCAAGTCTCCAGGAACCCGGGCAGGGCCGCGCCGTAACGCTGCAGGATGGGCGAATCCGGCGGATGCGTCCGCACGAAGGCCCGCGCGAGGTCGGCAAATCGGTCGTCGAGGACCTGCGCGAGCACGGGAAAGCCGGACTTCAGCGCCTGCATCAGGCCGATGGTCACGTTGTTGCGGTAGACGTCGTAGCGCCGCCCGGCGGGTCCGCCATCCGGCGCCCGCAGCCCGTTTGGTTCGGGGCTGGCGGGGTCCAGCAGCGGGCCCAGGAACGGCGGCGTCTCCGGGGCCGTCCGGGTCACGCCGCGGCCTGCTGTCCCAGAGCGCGCGCAGCCCGCGCGGCCTCGGCCGCGAGGACAGGCCAGTCGGGGACATCGGTATCCCATTCGATCAGCGTGGGCACGGGGCCGAACCGTGCAAGGGCGTGGTCGTAAAGCGCCCAGACCGGGTCGGCCACGGGGCGGTTGTGGCTGTCGATCAGAAGCGGGCGTCCCGAATCGTCGTGATCCTCGTCATGCCCGGCGAGATGGATCTCCCCCACGGCACCGGTCGGGACGGCATCGATATAGGCGCGAGGGTCCAGCCCCAGATTGGTGGCCGAGATGAACACGTTGTTGATGTCGAGCAGAAGGCCACAGCCCGTCCGGGCCACGAGGTCCGTCAGGAACTCGGTCTCGGACCGGTCGCTTTCTGCAAAGGCCAGGTAGCTTGACGGGTTCTCCAAAAGCATGCGCCGGCCAAGCCTGTCCTGCACGACATCGATATGCGCCGCGACACGGTCGAGCGTCGCTTGCGTATAGGGCAGGGGGAGCAAGTCGCCGAAATAGGCGCCCTCATGCGTTGACCAGGCCAGATGCTCCGAGAAACTGGCGGGGGCGAGCCAGCCCATCAGCCGCGAAAGCCGGTCGAGATGTCCGGGATCGAGCGGACCTTCCCCGCCGATCGACAGGCCGACGCCGTGCACCGAAATCGGAAACCGATCGGCCAGGGTGCTTAGCTGCGACAGCGGGCGCCCGCCGTCGCCCATGTAGTTCTCGGCATGGATCTCAAGCCACTCGACGGGGCCCGGATCATCCATGATCGCCGCGAAATGCCGCGCCTTGAAGCCCACCCCCGGGGCCGGGGGCAGGCGGTCGCGGGGAATGGGCCCGGCGGTGGACATGGGCCCGATCAGGCGGGCAGATCGCGATCGAGCGGTTCGAGCGATCCCTGTCGGTCGCCCGGCAGGTCGATCTCTTCGCAGGTGCCTGCCTGGACGAGGGTCCAGGCATTGCCCTGCCAGTCGACCGTCGATGTGCCGGCACAGGTCGTGCCCGGCCCGGCGGCACAGTCGTTTTCGCCCGCCTCGGCCACGCCGTAGCATTTCTCCATCGCCTGCGCCTGGACGGGCGCCGCGCCGTAGGTGGCGGTCAGAGCGGCCGCGACGGCACTGGCAACGGCAAGGGTACGGTTGGACATCGAAGGCTCCTGGTAAGTCGTTACAACGCTACATGTCGGCAGTCTCGGCCGAAAGGGAAGAGGCCGGGCGCCGGGTCACAATATCACATGCGCGTGTCCGGGCGGAATGGGTCCGGCCGGACATACGCATGCAAAGGTTAACGCGCTGCGGTCCGGGGCCGTTCCGCCCCGGGGCCATCCCGATCAGGCAAGATCGGGCGGCATCGCGTCGCGCTGGATCTGCGCCATGAACTCGTCGAGCGACTGGGTCTGGGTCTGCTTCTCGCCCAGGCGCCGCACGGTGACGCTTTGGGTTTCGACCTCGCGCCCGCCGATGGCCAGGATCACCGGCACCTTGCCCACCGAATGTTCGCGGACCTTGTAGTTGATCTTTTCGTTGCGGGTATCGGCCTGCGCCCGCAGGCCCGCGGCCGTCAGACGCTGCACGACCTCGCGGACGTAATCATCGGCATCCGACACGATCGAGGCCACGACCACCTGCCGCGGCGCCAGCCAAAGGGGCAGCTTGCCCGCGTAGTTTTCGATCAGGATGCCCAGGAACCGTTCGAACGAGCCCAGGATCGCGCGGTGCAGCATCACCGGGCGGTGCCGGTCGCCGTCGGCGCCGACATAGCTGGCATCCAGTCGGTCGGGCAGGTTGAAGTCGGCCTGGAACGTGCCGCACTGCCATTCGCGACCGATCGCGTCGGTCAGCTTGAAATCCAGCTTCGGCCCGTAGAAGGCGCCTTCGCCCGGATCGACCTCGTAGTCGCTGCGCACCGACAGGATCGCCTTTTCCAGCGCGCTTTCCGCCTTGTCCCAGACTTCGTCCGAGCCGACGCGCGTTTCGGGGCGGGTCGACAGCTTGATCTCGAACTTGTCGAAGCCGAGATCGCTGTAGACGCTGGCCAGAAGGTCGATGAAGGCGCCGCACTCGGCCTCGATCTGGTCTTCGGTGCAGAAGATGTGCGCATCGTCCTGCGTGAAGCCGCGGACCCGCATCAGACCGTGCAGCGCGCCATGCGCCTCATAGCGGTGGCACGAGCCGAACTCGGCCAGCCGCAGCGGCAGGTCGCGGTAGGACTTGATGCCCTGGTTGAAGACCTGCACGTGGCAGGGGCAGTTCATCGGCTTGAGCGCGTTCACCCGCTTTTCGTTGGCGTGCTCTTCGTCGATCTCCGTGATGTACATGTTCTCACGGTACTTGTCCCAGTGGCCCGAGGCCTCCCACAGCTTGCGGTCGACGATCTGCGGCGTCTTGATCTCGCGATACCCGGCGCGGCCCAGTCGGCGGCGCATGTAATCCTCCAGCTCGCGGTAGATCGACCAGCCGTTGGGATGCCAGAACACCATGCCGGGCGCTTCCTCCTGGAAATGGAACAGCTCCATCTCGCGGCCCAGGCGGCGGTGGTCGCGCTTTTCCGCCTCTTCGAGGAAGGTCAGGTGATCCTTCAGCTGCTGGCGATTCTGGAAGGCGACGCCGTAGATCCGCTGCAGCTGCTGGCGCGAGCTGTCGCCGCGCCAGTAGGCACCCGAGATGCGCATCAGCTTGAATGCGTCCGACGGCACCTGGCCGGTGTGCTGCAGGTGCGGGCCGCGGCAGAGATCCTGCCAGTCGCCGTGCCAGTACATCCGGATCGGTTCGTCGCCGGGGATCGAGTCGATCAGCTCGACCTTGTAGGGTTCGCCGTTCTGTTCGTAGTGGCGGATCGCGTCGGCACGCTCCCACGTTTCGGTGCGAACCGGATCGCGGGCGGCGATGATCTCCTTCATCTTCTTCTCGATCGCGCCCAGATCCTCGGGCGTGAAGGGCTCGGACCGGTCGAAGTCGTAGTACCAGCCGTTCTGGATGACGGGGCCGATGGTCACCTTCACGTCGGGCCACAGCTCCTGCACGGCGCGGGCCATGATGTGCGCCAGGTCGTGGCGGATCAGTTCGAGCGCCTGCGTCTCGTCCTGCATCGTGTGGATGGCGATCTGCGCGTCGGCCTCGATCGGCCACTGAAGATCCCAGTGGCGGCCGTCGACGGTGGCGCTGATCGCCTTCTTCGACAGGGATTTCGAGATACTTTCGGCGACCTCGGCCGGCGTGGTGCCGGCAGGATAGTCGCGCGCGTTGCCATCGGGAAAGGTCAGGGAAATCGGGGATTGGTCAAGGCTCATCGGCCTGGTCCTCCTCGTCGGTTTGGCGCCCACGGAACGCCCGGTTGCGGGTATGTCTCGGGTCGCGTTTCTGACCGCGCCGGGGGGCGGCGTCAAGTCGCGGACAGGTTTTGCCTCTGGGGCATGGGCTGCTAGGTATCTGCGCCGACAGACCCCGAGGGAGCGACCACCGATGACCGACTATCTCGAGACGCCGCAGGGCCGGCGCATCGCCTATGACCAGACACCGGGCACCGGCCCGGGGGTGGTGTTCCTCGGCGGTTTCCGCTCCGACAAGGAGGGGACAAAGGCGGTCTACCTCGAAGACTGGGCCCGGCGGCAGGGCCGCGCCTTCCTGCGGTTCGACTATTCCGGGCACGGAAGCTCGTCCGGCGCGTTCGAGGACGGCGCCATCGGCGACTGGGCCGAGGATGCGATTTCGGCGATCGGCGCGCTGACCGAGGGGCCCCAGATCCTGGTGGGGTCGTCGATGGGCGGCTGGATATCGCTTCTGGTGGCGAAGGCGATGCCGGAGGCGGTTGCCGCGATCGTCGGCATCGCCGCCGCGCCGGATTTCACCGAGGACGGATTCTGGGCCTCGATGACCCGCGAAGAGGTCGAGGCGATGACCGAGACCGGCCGGATCGAGCGGCCGTCGGAGTACGGCGAGCCGCTGGTCGTGACGCAGCGGCTAATCGAGGAGGGGCGCACCCAGCTGGTTCTGCGCGACCCCCTGGTCCTGCCAATGCCGGTGCGCCTGCTGCAGGGCACGGCGGACGAGGATGTCGACGTGTCGGTCGCGCTGAAGTTGCTCACCCATGCCGAGGCCGGGGACATGCATCTGCGGTTGGTCAAGGGCGCCGATCACCGCTTCTCGACGCCCGACTGCCTTGCATTGATCGAGGCCGCGGTCGACGAGGTCTCGGCCCGCGTGTGACGCGGTCGGGGAGGGGGCGGTACTGCGGTATCGGCTGGCAGTGGGCAACGGGAGTGCCGGAGCGGAGCGTTGGTGCCGGGGCAGGGGCGGGGCTGTCCTGTGCTTCCAGCTCGCCCTGACCGGTGGCGCGTGCGCAGCAGGCGGCGGCGTCCGGCCCCGACCGGGTTCGCGCCACATATGAAGCGGGGGGAGCGGCATGGCCGTCTTTGCTCCCCCGTCGGTCCTGCAGGCCGTTCTCACAGGGCAGAAACGCCGGTTCTTCGATGCCTCCTCCACGGCCCCGAGCATCGCGCAGATGAACGCGCTCCGTCCGCGCGCCGGGGACACCACGCCCGGACGAAGACCCGAGGATACGGCGGGGTGCGCGGTCGAGATCGCCGCGACGTAGTCTCATGACGAGTGTCTGGAGTGGTCTGCCAACCCGGTCTACCTGGGGCGGGGATGCCACGGCGTGTCCGCCGCGGCGGTGGCCTATTTCGGCAAGCGAGGGGATGGCCTTCGGTCTGCCGAGGTCGCCTATATCGCCGTACTGGCCGCGGCCCCCGCGATGCCGCACCCGGCGCGCGACCGGGATCTGGCGCGGACCCGGCGCGATTTCGTGCTTTTGCAAATAGTGAAGACCGGGGCGCTGTCCGAGGCCGAGGCAACCGCCGCCCGGGCCTCTACGCTTGCGGTCGTCGCGCCCTTGCGGCCCTGCGCGGCCGGGGGATAGCAAAGGGTAGGCTGTGCACGTCGGGCCCGGCCCGCCGCCCGTCGCGCGGCAGGCCGGGGTCCCGCCGTCGATCAGACCGGGGTTGGCCCGCCCTTGGGGGTGCCACCACCGCTGCCGCTGGCGCCGACGGCCTTCAGGCGCGGGCCCGACTTGGGCTGGTTGCGGCTGTTGCCGTCGATGAAATCCAGCACCAGCGGGCGGATATTGTTGCGCCAGCTGCGCCCGGCGAAAATGCCGTAATGGCCCGCGCCCGGCTCGAGATGGCTGGCCTTCTTCGCATCCGCCAGGCCGGTCAGCAGATCCAGCGCGGCAAGGCATTGTCCGGGGGCCGAGATATCGTCGTTCTCGCCCTCGACCACCTTGACGGCGGTCTCGGTGATCGCCCCGATATCCACCTGCTCGCCCCGGATGGTGAAGGCGTTGCGCCCGATCTCGTTGTTCTTGAAGATCCGCTCGACGGTCGACAGGTAGAATTCGGCCGTCATGTCCATCACGGCGAGGTATTCGTCGTAGAACTTGTTGTGCTTGTCGTTGTCGCGCGCTTCGCCCTTGGCGGTGGCGACGATCTGGTCGAAGAACGCCTGACCGTGCCGTTCGGCGTTCATCGCGATGAAGGACGACAGCTGCATCAGCCCGGGATAGACCAGACGCCCGACGCCCGCATATTTCACGCCCACATGCTGGATGGCGAGGTGTTCAAGCTGGCCCATGGTGACGCGGTGGCCGAAATCCGTGACCTCGGTCGCGGCGGCAGAAGGGTCGATCGGGCCGCCGATGAGGGTCAGCGAGGCCGGCTGCGCCTGCGGCTCGCGCTCGGCTAGCCATGCCGCGGCGGCCAGCGCCAGCGGGGCGGGCTGGCAGACGGCGATGACATGGATGTCGGGGCCCAGATGCCGGATATGATCGATCAGGTAATCGGTGAAATCCTCGACATCGAACTTGCCCGCCGACACGGGGATGTCACGCGCATTGTGCCAGTCGGTGATCCACAGCTCGGCGTCGGGCAGCAGCGATGCGACGGTCGACCGCAGGAGCGTGGCGTAGTGCCCCGACATCGGCGCGACCAGAAGGATGCGGCGCGGCCGTTGGGGGCGGGAATGGACGTGGAACCGCAAAAGGTCGCCGAAGGGCTGCTCCAGCTCCTTTTCGACGGTCACAACGTGGTCGCGCCCGTCTTCTCCCACGACGGTGTGGATGCCCCAGTCGGGCTTGGCCACCATGCGCGAAAAGCTTCGTTCGGTGACCGCGCCCCAGGCGGCCATCAGTTGAAAGGCCGGGTTTGGCACGAGGCCTGTGATCGGGTAGGATCCGAAGGCGGAGGCGGTCGCACCCAGCCACTGGTTGGTGTTCCGGATCGTCTCCATCATGTCGTAAGTCGGCAACTGCCGCATGGGCTCTCCTTTCCCGGATCGCGATCCGGACCATATCAAAGGCCGCGAGACGCCTTTTCCTCCGGTCCGCCACGGAGGACGGGGCCGGTGACGACGCCTGCAGCAAAACCCCCCGGGGCAATGCTGCTATGCAGCGAAGATAGGCGGCAAGGGTTAAGATGACAACTCACGACGAGACGCCGCCGCAAGAGATCGATACGCTGACCCGCAACCTCGGCCGGATCGAGGAGCTTTCGGGCCGCCTGATGACCGCGCTGTCGCAGCGCCGTCCGGTGCGGTCCTCGCTGCAGGGGCCGTCACCCGACCTCTATGCCCGGGCCGCGACCGCGTGGTGGGCCGAAGCGATGGCCAATCCCGCCAAGATCATGGAACATCAGGTGGGCTACTGGGGCCGCACGCTGAAGCACTACGCCGAGGCGCAGCAGTCGCTGACCCGCGGCCCCCTCTCCGCGCCCGAAGATCCAGGTCCGAAGGACCGCCGTTTCGCCGATCCGATGTGGGACACGCATCCCTATTTCAACTGGATCAAGCAGCAGTACCAGATCAACGCGCAGGCGGTGCGCGACGCGGTAGCCGATCTCGACGGCCTGGCCGAGGGCGACCGCCAGCGGCTGGCCTATTTCAGCCAGCAGATCCTCGACATGCTGAGTCCGACGAACTTTCTCGCCACCAACCCCACCGCCCTGTCGCGCGCGCTTGAAACCGAGGGGCAGAGCCTTGTCGACGGGTTGGAAAACCTCGTCCGCGATATCGAGGCGAATGACGGCGAGCTTCTGGTCACCCTCTCCGATCCGCAGGCGTTTCAGGTGGGCGGCAACCTCGCCACCTCCGAGGGGTCGGTGGTGTTCCGCAACGACCTCTTCGAACTGATCCAGTACGCGCCGCGCACCGAACAGGTGCATCGCACGCCCCTGGTGATCTTCACGCCGTGGATCAACAAGTTCTACATCCTCGACCTGCGCGAGAGGAACAGCCTGATCCGCTGGATCACCGAACAGGACTTCACCCTCTTCGTGGTCAGCTGGAAGAACCCCGATGCCAGCTATCGCGACGTCGGCATGGACGATTATGTCGAGCGCGGGTTTCTGCAGGCGATCGCTTCGGTCAAGCAGATCACGGGCGAAGATCAGGTCAACGCCGTGGGCTACTGCATCGCCGGCACGACACTGGCCCTGACGCTGGCCCTGATGGCCCGGCGCGGCGACAGGTCGGTGAAGTCCGCTACCTTCTTCACCACGCTCACCGATTTCTCGGACCCGGGCGAGGTGGGGGCGTTCCTCGACGACGACTTCGTCGACGGGATCGAGGCGGATTGCCAGGAGAAGGGCGTGCTGCACTCGGTCTTCATGAACCGCACTTTCTCGTTCCTGCGGGCCAATGACCTGGTCTATGCCCCCGCGATCCGCAGCTACATGCTGGGCGAGGCGCCGCCCGCCTTCGACCTGCTCTACTGGAACGGCGATTCCACGAACCTGCCCGCAAGGATGGCGGTCGAATACCTGCGCGGGCTCTGTCAGCAGGACCGCTTTGCAACCACGGGGTTCGAGATCCTGGGCGAGACGGTGCGCCTGTCCGACGTGACCCAGCCGCTATGCGCCATCGCGTGCGAGGCCGATCATATCGCCGCATGGCGGTCCAGCTTCCGCGGAATGGCGCAGACCGGAAGCCGATCCAAGACGTTCTTCCTGACCCAGGCGGGGCACGTCGCGGGCATCGTCAATCCGCCGTCCAAGAAGAAGTATGGCCACTGGACGCATGGCGACTGGTCTGGCGGCGCCGAGGCCTGGAAAGAGGCGGCCGAATTCCACGAAGGTTCGTGGTGGCCGCGCTGGGGCGACTGGCTGTCACGGCGGTCGGGTCGCAAGATCCCGGCTAGGGTCCCGGGCGAGGATGGGGTCGAGGTCCTGGGCCCAGCGCCGGGAACCTACGTGACCGAACAGCCAAACGCCTGATTTCCGGGGAACAACCTGAGGGTTATTCTGCAATGCAGAAAATCCTTGAAATGCTGCGGCGCAGCATGCATATATCTCTCAATCCCGACGCTAGGGAAGCCGGCTCTGAGAAGGAGAGACAGACGATGATCAGCACGCAAGACTACACCAAGATGATGCAGGACATGATGGGCCAGTTCCCGATGGACATGGGCCACATGCAGGACAGCTTCAAATCCTATGCCGCCTTTGGCGAAAAGATGTCGAAGGTCGCTCTGGAAGCCGCCGAGAAGTCGACGGAGATCTCGTCGAAATGGGCGATGGATACGATCGGCAAGGTCGGCAGCATCGCCACCGTCAAGGACGATCCGTCGGACTACACCAAGGCGATGACCGATTTCGCATCGGCCCAGGCCGAGATGACCGCCGAATCGATGGCCGCCTACGCCGAAGTGGCGAAGAAGGTGCAGATGGAGACGGTCGAGCTGATGCTCGCCGCCGGCAAGGATATGAGCGAGGACATGACCTCGGCCGCCAAGAAGGCTGGCTCGGACATGACGTCCGCCGCCAAGAAAACCGCCGGCGCCGCATCGAAGTAAGCGTGCCGCACGGCACGGAACGGGCCCGCTTCCCCATCGCGGGGGGCGGGCCTTTTTCATGCCCACCCGCATCTGCCATGCGGCCCGCGACCGTCGGCGACGGCCCCACGGAAAACCTCGGCAGACGCGTGCATCCCCTGCGGATGGATGAGCTCTTTCCATCGGGCGTTGCGTGACCTACGCTCATGCTGCACAGCAACAAGGGGGAGGGAAGCCTTGGCCGAAGCCCAGTCACCGCTCTTGATCAAGCGCTACGCCAGCCGCCGGCTCTACAACACCGAAACCAGCGATTACGTCACGCTCGAGGATATCGCGGGCTTCATCCGCAAGGGCCGCGAGGTGCAGATCGTCGATCTCAAGTCCGGCGACGACCTGACCCGGCAGTACCTGCTTCAGATCATCGCCGAACACGAATCGAAGGGCGAAAACGTCCTGCCGCTGGCCGTGCTCACGGATCTCGTGCGCAGCTATGCGACGCAGACGCAGTCCGTGGTGCCGCAATTCCTCGCCCAGTCCTTCGAGATGCTGCGCGACAGCCAAAGCAAGATGCTCGACAACATGACCGCGCCGATGGCCGGCGTCCCGGCGTTCGAGGCGATGCGCGCCCAGCAGCAGGCGTTCCTCAAGGCGATGACCGGCGGCTGGTCCGGCACGTCGGGTCCGGCCCCCGAGGCGCCCGACCCAGCGGACGATGACAAGCAGGAGATCGCGGAGATCAAGCGCCAGCTCGCCGAACTTCAGGCCCGCCTCGCCCGCGAAGGCTGACGGAGGGCGCCGTCACGGCGCCCAGACAACCGCCCGGCACTCCGCGCATACATCCCACCCCCGAGCAACGCGGAAATCGCAAGAGCGTAAGGCCACCTCCCGCGCACCCCGATCGCCCCCGATCCCCGGCCCGCTGTTTCTTCTCTTTCCAAATACTCCACGGGGGTGCGGGGGTGTGAAACCCCCGCGGCGCGACGCCCGCCAGGGGCGGCGCCATGGCACAACTTAACCAGCGACCTCCGCGAAGACCCGCTCCAGCGCCGTCTCCAGCTTGCCGAACATCTCGTCCATCTGCCCGTCATCCAGGATGAAGGGCGGGCACAGCACCACGGCCTGGCCCAGCGGGCGGCAGATCAGCCCCAGGTCGGTACAGGTGTTGGCGATGCGTTCTGACACCGAAAGATGCCCCGCAAAGGGTGTTCCGCTGTCCTTGTCGGCCACCGCCTCCAGCGCCCCCATCAGCCCGCGTCCGCGCCACTCGCCGATATGCGGGTGCTGCGCCAGCCGCGCCATTCCGGCCTCGAACACCGGGGTCATGCGCCGCACGTTGTCGATCAGCGGCGCCGCGCCATCGGCGCCGTCCAGGATCACCTCGATGGCCTTCAGCGCGACCGCGCAGCCTACCGGGTGCCCCGAGGCGGTGAAGCCGTGGGGGAATTCCTCGATCGCATCCACCGCCACCTGCAGCCGGTCGGCCAGCTCGGGTCCCAGGATCACCGCGCCCATCGGGAAATACCCCGCGGTCAGCGCTTTCGAGGCGATGATCGCGTCGGGCGTGAACCCCAGCGCGTCGGCTCCCCAGACCTCGCCCGTGCGGCCGAAGCCGCAGATCACCTCGTCCGACACCAGCGGGATTCCGTGGCGCTTCAGGATCGGCTGGATCGCCTGGAAATATCCCTCGGAGGGCGGGATGACCCCGCCCGCGCCCATCACAGGCTCGGCCACGAAGGCGGCGATGGTCTCGGGCCCCTCGCGGGTGATGACCTCGTCCAGTTCCTCGGCCAGGCGCCGGGTGAACTGGGCCTCGCTTTCGCCCGGCCGCCCCTCGCGCCAGTAATGCGGGCAGGTCAGGTGGATGAACCCGTCCAGCGGCAGGCCGAAGACCTCGTTGTAGGGCTTGCCCGTCATCGAGGCCGAGACCGCCGTGACCCCGTGATAGGCGTTCTTGCGGGTCAGGATCTTGCGACGCGCGGGCTGGCCCTCGGCGCGGGCCAGGAACCACAGCATCTTGACCAGCGTGTCGTTCGCTTCCGAGCCCGAGTTGGTATAGAAAACCTTCGCGTCGTTGAAGGGTGCAAGCGCGGCGAGACGTTCCGACAGCATCACCGTCTGGTCGGACATCCGGCCGAAGAAGGCGTGGTATCCGGGAAAGCGGTCGTATTGCGCCTTGGCCGCGGCGGCCAGGCCGGGATGGTCGAAGCCGGCGACCATGTTCCACAAGCCGGAATTGGCATCCAGGTAGCGTCGTCCGTGCGTGTCCACGACATAGGCGCCTTCGCCATGGGTGACGACGACGGTGCCGCGCTCGCGGACCGAGGGCAGGTCGGTGAAGCCGTAGAAGCTGTGGGCGGCGGCGCGGGCCTCCCAGCTGTTGGCGTGATCTTCGGGCATGGGATGTCTCCTTTGACCGAAGCCTAGGGCGGGGACCGGTCCGCTTCAATCGCGATCGGTGCCGCGCCGCCACGGCAGGCCGTCATCCAGCCGGATCCAGGGAAGCCGGTCTTCGGCATGTCCGTGGTGGGTGGGGGCGAAGCGCGCGGGATCGTCGAAGGTCGCGGCCAGAAAGTGCATCTCGCCCGGATAGGCCTGGGGCGCGGCATAGGCCAACGCCCCGCCGCATTCGGGGCAGAACCAGCGCCAGACCCCGGGCGAGCTTTCGTAGGGGCGCGGGACGCCCGCACTCCAGCCCCACGCATCGTCGCGCACCGCGGCATAGCTGGCAAAGCCCGCGCCGGTGGCGCGCCGGCAGCTATCGCAGTGGCAATGGCCCTGCCACAGCAGGGCGTCTGGATCGAACTCGTAGCGGCAGGCGCCGCACAGGCAGTGTCCGCGGGTCACGTCGCATCTCCTGTTACCGGGTGGGCTTGGGCCGTCCAGTGGCGCCCCAGCACGGCACGCCGTGACGGCGCGTGGGTCTCTCGCGTGGAATGGTACCCGAAGGGACGGGGCCGGCAAGGCCGGAGCGGCCCCGAAACACAGCTTGGCGTGTCGGTTCGGCGGCCCCGGCCGGCGCTCACGTGTGACATCACTTGATCGCGGGGGACGGGGCGGAGGCCGCCGAAACGCCAGTCGACCCGGCCTGCCGGGTGGAAGTGAGCGCCCCCTGACGGGGGCGCCGGGATGTCAGTGCAGCTGGCTGACGAAGCGGGTGTCGAGATAGGCCACGACCGCGTCCGAGCCACCCTCGGTGCCATAGCCCGAATCACCCAGGCCGCCGAAGGGCACCTCGGGGAGGGCGAGGCCCAGGTGGTTGATCGTCAGCATGCCGGCCCGCACCTCGTCGCGCAGGCGCTGCGCAGTTGCCGAAGAGCCGGTGAAGGCATAGGCGGCAAGACCGTAGGACAGGCGGTTCGCCTCGGTCAGCGCGTCGTCGGCGCCGGCGATGCGGTTGATCACGGCAACGGGGCCGAACGGTTCTTCGTTCATGATCTCGGCCGAGGCGGGCACGTCGGCCAGCACGGTGGGCTCGAAGAAATACCCCTTGTTGCCGATGCGGCGCCCGCCATGAACCAGCCGGCCGCCCCGGGCCACGGCATCCTCGATCATCCGCTCCAGCGCCGGAGCGCGGCGGTCGTTGGCCAGCGGTCCCATGTCGACGCCGTCGTCAAGCCCGTGGCCCACCTTCACCGCGCGGGCATAGTCGACGAAATCGGCCATGAAGCGGTCGGCGATGCCGTCCTGCACCAGGAACCGGGTGGGCGAGACGCAGACCTGCCCCGCGTTGCGATACTTGTGCGCCGACATCAGCGACACGGCCTGCTGCACGTCCGCGTCGTCGAAGACCATGACCGGCGCATGGCCGCCCAGCTCCATCGTCGCGCGTTTCATGTGGGCTCCGGCCAGCGCGGCGAGGTGCTTGCCCACCGCGGTCGAGCCGGTAAAGCTGATCTTGGCGATCACGGGGTGCGGGATCAGGTATTCGCTGATCTCTGCCGGCACGCCGAAGACCAGTCCCACGACACCGGCGGGCAGGCCCGCGTCGATGAAGCAGCGCACCAGTTCGGCGGGCGCCGCGGGTGTCTCCTCGGGGGCCTTGACGATGATCGAGCAGCCAGTGGCCAGCGCCGCCGACAGCTTGCGCACCGCCTGGTTGATCGGGAAGTTCCAGGGCGTGAAGGCCGCGACCGGGCCCACGGGCTGTTTCAGCGTGATCTGCGTCACGCCCGGGGTGCGAGCGGGGATCGTCTGGCCGTAGGTGCGCCGCGCCTCCTCGGCGAACCAGTCGATGACGTCGGCCCCGGCCATCGTCTCGGCCTGGGCCTGTGCCAGCGGCTTGCCCTGTTCCAGCGTCATGAGGCGGGCGATCGCGGGGGCGCGGTCGCGCAGCAGGCCGGCGGCCTTGCGCATCAGCTTGGCCCGGTCGAAGGCCGGCACCGCGCGCCAGGTGGCAAAGCCGCGCGCCGCGGCGTCGAGCGCGGCGTCCAGATCGCCGGTCGAGGCATGCGCGACCTGGCCGATCACCTCTTCGGTGCCGGGGTCCACGACGGGGATGGTGCGGCCGTCCGAGGCGGCGCGCCACTCACCATCGATGAAAAGCAGGGTATCGGGATAGTCGGTCATGTCGGGGTCCAAGGGTTCTGAAGTCGGATCAGAAGAACGCCTGAAGGCCGGTCTGCGCGCGGCCCAGGATCAGGGCGTGCACGTCATGGGTGCCTTCGTAGGTGTTGACGGTTTCAAGGTTCTGGGCATGCCGCATCACCTGGTATTCGATCTGGATGCCGTTGCCGCCATGCATGTCGCGGGCGGTACGGGCGATGTCCAGCGCCTTGCCGCAGTTGTTGCGCTTGACCATCGAGATCATCTCGGGCGCGAAACGCCCCTCGTCCATCAGGCGTCCCACCCGCAGCGACGCGTGCAGGCCCAGCGTGATCTCGGTCTGCATGTCGGCGAGTTTCTTCTGGAACAGCTGGGTCTGGGCAAGGGGGCGGCCGAACTGCGTCCGGTCCAGCCCGTAGGCCCGCGCTCGGTGCCAGCAATCCTCGGCCGCGCCCATCGAGCCCCAGGAGATGCCGTAGCGCGCCCGGTTCAGGCAGCCGAAGGGGCCGGCAAGCCCCTCAACCCCGGGCAGCAATGCGTCCTCTCCGACCTCGACATCCTCCATCACGATTTCGCCGGTGATGCTGGCGCGCAGCGACAGCTTGCCGTCGATCTTGGGCGCCGAAAGGCCCTTCATCCCCTTGCGCAGGACAAAACCGCGGATCTTGCCGTCATGCGAGTCGGACTTGGCCCAGACGACGAAGACGTCGGCGATGGGCGCGTTCGAGATCCAGGTCTTCGCGCCGCTGATCCGGTAGCCGTCGGCGGTCTTGACCGCGCGGGTCTTCATCGACCCGGGGTCCGAGCCCGCGTCGGGTTCGGTCAGCCCGAAGCAGCCGATGTACTCGCCGGTGGCGAGCTTTGGCAGAAGCTCCTGCTTCTGCGCGTCAGAGCCGTAGGCGAAGATCGGGTACATCACCAGGCTCGACTGCACGCTCATCATCGAGCGATAGCCCGAATCCACGCGCTCGACCTCGCGCGCGACCAGCCCGTAAGACACGTAGCCCGCTCCGGCGCAGCCGTACTCCTCGGGCACGGTGACCCCCAGCAGGCCCTGTTCGCCCATCAGGCGGAACAGCTCGGGGTCGGTTTCCTCGTCAAGATACGCGCGGTCGATACGGGGGCGCAGCTCGGTCTCGGCGAAGGCGCGGGCGGCGTCGCGGATCATCCGCTCGTCTTCCGTCAGCAGGTCTTCCAGCAGCAGCGGGTCGTCCCAGACCAGCCGGTTCGGGGTGTCCTTGGGCATGTCGGTGTCTCCTCAGGCGGCGATGTCCGCGCCGATCGCGGCGGCAATGGCTTGGTCAAGCAGGTCGAGCGCCTCGTCAAGCTGCGTGTCCGAAATCGTCAGCGGCGGAAGCAGGCGCACCGCGTTGCCACGGGTGCCGCAGGTCAGGATCAGAAGGCCCGCCCGCTCGGCCTCGGCCGCGATGCGCGCGGCAAGGCCCGGGTCGGGGGCGCGGCTGTCGCGGTCGGTCACAAGCTCGAAGGCGATCATGGCGCCCAGGCCGCGGATATCGCCGATGGCCGACATCGCGTTGCGCTGGGCGGTGGCGGTCAGGCGCGACTTGATCCGGGCGCCGATCTCGGTGGCGCGCCCGATCAGGTTCTCGTCCTCGATCACGTCGAGCACGGCATTGGCGGCGGCCACGGCCAGGGGGTTGCCAGCATAGGTGCCGCCCAGGCCGCCGGCATGCGGCACATCCATGACCTCGGCCCGGCCGACCACGGCCGAGATCGGGAAGCCGCCGCCCAGCCCCTTGGCCAGCGTCACGAGATCGGGCTTCACCCCGGTATGTTCGACCGACAGCATCCGCCCGGTGCGCGCCATGCCACCCTGCACCTCGTCGACGATCAGCAGGATGCCGTGGCGATCCGCGATCTCGCGCAGCGCCGCCATGAATTCGGGCGGGATCACGTTGAACCCGCCTTCGCCCTGCACCGGCTCGACGATAAACGCGGCGGTGTCCTCGGGGGCGAGATCGGCATGCAGCACCATGTCGAGCCCGCGCAGGGCCTCGTCCACCGACACGCCATGATAGGCGTTGGGGAAGGGCGCGTGAAAGATGCCCACGGGCGAAGGGCCGAACGAACGCTTGTATGGCATCACCTTGCCGGTCAGCGCCATCCCAAGACTGGTGCGCCCGTGAAAGCCGCCGCCGAAGGCGACGATCCCGCTGCGGCCGGTGGCGGCGCGCGCGATCTTGATCGCGTTCTCCACCGCCTCGACCCCGGTGGTCAGCAGAAGCGACCGGTTCGGGGCGCCGGTGTCGACCGCGGCATTCAGGCGTTCGCACAGCCTCACGTAGCCCTCGAACGGAGCGACGTGGAAACAGGTATGCGTAAAGGCGGCCATCTGCTCCTCGACCGCGGCCATGACGCGGGGATGGCGGTGGCCGGTGTTCAGAACGGCGATCCCGGCGGCCAGGTCGAGATAGCGGCGCCCGTCGGCGTCCCAAAGCTCGGCATTCTCGGCGCGCACGGCATAGACGCCCTTGCCGGCCGCGCCGCGGGCGACAGCCGCGCGGCGGCGGGTTTCAAGGTCTGAATTTGCGGTCATCTGGGGGCTCCGGACAGGTGGGGGGAGGCTTTGCGGGTCAGCTTACGCCGGCGGGGAAAGGGTGCAAGGGTGCGCTTAGAAAATTGAGCGGACATTGGCGGATTCTTGGTGGTATCAGGATGTGCCGATCCCGGACGGCGTTATATTTTGCGCAGATCACAGGTAGGGCGGCGTGCAGGCCGACACGACCACGGTCCTGCCGTCGTGCACGTTTCGGAACCGGTGCGGGATGCGGCTGTCGAAGAGGTAGGATTCGCCCGGGCACAGCACGCGCACATCCTCGCCCACCGTCACCTCGAGCGCGCCCTCGATGACGTAGCCACCCTCGTTCGAGAAGTGCTCGAGCCGGGTTTCGCCGGTGTCGGCGCCGGCTTCGTAGACCTCGTGCAGCATTTGCAGGTTGTTGCGGCGCGCATCCCCGATCTGGCGGAAGGTGATGCGCCCCTCCATGTCCTGCGCGCCCGAGACGGGCACCTTCGAGGTCAGGTCGATCAGGTCGTCGCGGCCGAAGAACGGGCCCTCTGGGGCGGCGCGTTCGCCGTCGAAGAAATCGGCCATGGTCAGGTTCAGCCCGGTCAGGATCTTGCGCAGGGTCGAGATCGAGGGGCTTGAGCGGTTTGTTTCGATCACCGAGATCTGGGCATGCGGCACGCCCGCTCTTTCGGCCAGCTGGCGCTGGGACAGGCGGGCCGCACGGCGCATCGCCAGAAGGCGGGCGCCGATGTCGAATTCGGGTGCGATGCCGGTCATGCCAGCACGGCTTCGATCAGGGTCGGGCCGGGGGTGGCGTGGGCGCGGGCCAGCGCCTGGGTCAGGTCCGCGGCGGTGTCGACCCGGACGCCGGGCACGCCATGGCCCTCGGCGATCTTCACCCAGTCCGGCGTCGGGTCCGTCAGCTCCATCATCGGCATCGTCGTCCCGTCGGGGCGGCCCGCGCCGATCTTCGACATCTCGTTGGCGAGGATGCGGTACGCGCGGTTTGCAAGGATCACCACCGTGACGTCGAGCCGACCGCGCGCCATGGTCCAGAGCGCCTGCGGCGTATAGGCAGCCGAGCCGTCGCCGGTGACGCACAGCACGCGCCGGTCCGGGCAGGCCGTGGCGGCGCCCACTGAGACGGGCATCGAGTAGCCGATCGATCCGCCGCGGTTGTTCAGCCAGTCATGCGGCGCAGCCGCGGCGCAGGCGGTGAACATCGGTGCGCCGTTGGTGATTGATTCATCCACGACGATGGCCCCCTCGGGCAGGGTGGCCGCGACCGACGCGCCCAGCGTGTCGGGCGTTATCGGCCCATCCCCCCCGGGCGACGCGTCGGGGGCGGTCACGGGGGCGGTGGTCGCGGCGCCCAGTGCCTCGGCCAGCGCGGCGAGCGGCGCCTCTATATCCGACAGCGGCGGCGCGATCGCCGTTACCCCGCAGCCTTCGGGCAGCAGGCGGCTGGGGCGGTCGGGGTAGGCGAAGAAGGCCACCGGTTCGCGCGCGCCCACCAGCACCGCCTGGGCCACGTCCTTCAGCGCCTCGAGCGCGAGGTCGACGTGGAACGGGACGCGGGTCAGCGGGTGCGTGTCGCGCCCGCGCTCCATCCGCGCCACCGCCGCCTCGGTCCGCACGGCGCAGCCGGTGGCCGCCCCGATGGCAGAGGCCAACGCCGCCGCCCGCCGGGTGAGGCGCGGCGCACCCAGAAGCAGCAGGCCCTTGTTGCCGGCTGCGCGCAGGGTGTCGGCCGCCGCCCGGATCGCCGGGGCGTCCTGGGCAGGCGCGGGGCGCGGGTCCGGGCGCGTGATTTCGGCCGAGACGGGGGACCACGCGACGTCGTTGGGCATCACCACCGTGCCGACGCGGGTGTCGCCCCGGGTCAGGCGGCCCAGTAAATCGGCAGTGTCGCGCGCCACGTGGTCGGGCGTGTCTGGGGTGATCACGACGTCCGAGACGGTGCGCGCCATCCCCTCGATATCTGCGGCAAGCGGCGCGTCGTAGGCCAGGTGGTGGGTGGCATGTTCGCCGACCACGCAGACCAGCGGTGTCGCGGCCTTCTTCGCGTTGTGCAGGTTCGCCATCCCGTTGGCGAGGCCGGGGCCAAGGTGAAGCAACACCATCGCCGGCCGCCCCGTCATCCGCGCATAGCCGTCCGCGGCGCCCGTCGCCACGCCCTCGAAAAGGCAAAGATGCGTGGTCATTCCCGGGGCCCGGCCCAGCGCGGCGACCAGATGCATTTCGGTCGTGCCGGGGTTGGCAAAGCAGGTATCGACCCCGCCCTCCACCAGCGCGCCGATCAGTGCATCGGCCCCGTTCGGCGCATTCGGGCCGGTCTGGGACGTCGCGGAGGTGGGCTTGCCGTCATGGCGGTCGGGATCGGTCATCTGGGCGTCCTTTGCATCCGGCATACGGGCAAAGTCATCGGGCGCGCAGATGCGCCTGTCAAATATTTTGAGCACCCCAGGCGGCCGCGAAGTGCTGGGGTGCGGTGCAACAGGCCGATTCGTGAAATTTCCGCTCATGAAACGGTCAGTGGTGGGAAATATAAGAATTTTTCTGCCGATGTCGTTTCGGTTTCCAACCGAAGAAAGACTGAGGATTGCTCAGGAAAAGGCGCGATTTCGGTCAGGCAGGCGCTGCAGGGACCCGAAAATCGGGTTTGACAGGTCGCGCGACGGCAACGCAGCATATTCAATATGGATAACAAGTATTCTAATAAAATACAACCCGACAAGGCAGCCAACCGCGGCGTGCGCCCCTTGTCTACGGTTCTCAAGACGCTCGACCTGCTGGCGCTCTTTGCCGCGTCGCGCCGGCCGCTGCGGTTGTCCGAGGTGACGGCCGCCACCGGCCTGTCGCGGGCCACGGCCTACCAGCGGCTGCTGACGCTGCTCGAGGCGGGGATGCTGGAACAGGACGACGGGGGCAGCTACCGGCTGTCGATGTATTCGGTCCGGCTGGCTGCCGCCGCGCTGGATCAGGCCGACATCGGTGCCCGGGCCGAACCCGTGCTGCACCGGCTGTGCGAGACGCTGGGCGAAACCGTGTCTCTGGCGATCCTGGACCGCGGGCGCCCCTGCATCGTCGCCCGGGTCGAATCCGACAGCCTGCTGCGCGCGGTGCAGGAGATCGGGACGATGCTCGACCTCGAAGGCTCGGCCTCGGGGCGGGTGCTGACCGCCTTTGCCGACGCCGCGACGCTGCAGCGGTTGCAGGACGGCACCGTGCCGCTGGCCCCGCCCGATGTGCTGGCGCAGGTGCGCGCGGACGGCTGGGCGGTGTCGTCGGGCTACACCCATTCGGGGGTTGTGGGCTTCGCCGCCCCGGTCGCGGACCCGCGCGGGGGCTGCGCGGCGGCCCTGTCGCTGGTCCAGCCCGATCAGCGTTTCGACCTCGACCACGTGCGTGGCCCGGTTCTGGCCGCCGCCGCCGAAATCTCGGCGATGCTGCGCGGCTCTCAGGAGACCCCGACATGACCCCCGCCCATCCCTTCGACACCGACGGCACGCCGGGCCTGCGCGACTGGCGCGTCGTCATGCAGCCCGACCGGCTGTCGGCGATGCAGCCCTCGCGCCTGTCGGGCGCGCGCGCCTTTCTCAACAAGATGGGCCGCGAACGCTGGGACATCCGGCCCACCCGTTTCGACGTCGATGCCGAGGGGCGCGGCACGGTGGTCTATTCGATCAAGGCGCCGGGGCAGGAGTTCAGCTTCATCGGCATCTCGTTCAAGCCCGAGCCCAAGGGCCGTACCGGGCGGATCATCGGCCGGTCGTGGGACATGATGGGCACCCTGAACGAAGGCCCCGCGACCGAGACCGACATCGAAAGCGCGCGCGACGAGCTGCCGCGCCTCTACCGTGGGCGGGCCACGCCGAACGCGCTGATCTGGTGCCGGTCGAACCGGTCGATGCGCGCCTTCGGCCTGACGCGCGATGCGCTAGCCGAAGGGCGGCAGCCGCGCATCGGCGACCTGAACGACGTCTGCTACCTGATGCGCAACACCGGGCTCGACGGCAACGGAACCTTTGGCACGCGGCCCTTCCCGGCGCTCGGGCCCGACCATGCCCTGGGTCGCCCGCTCGAGGCACAGATCCTGACCGCCTACCTGATGCGCGAGTTTTCCTGCGATCTGGTCGAGCATCTGGCCCGGCTGCAAGCGCCCGACACGGCCGTGCCGCTTTCCCCCCGGATCCGGCGCTGGCTGGGGGTCGGCAATGGCTCGGCGCTTGGGCTGATCTTCTACATCCAGAAGCATCCGCGCCTGATCGCCGGCTGGATCGAAGCGCGCGAACGCGCCATCGCGGCGGCGCTGCGGCTGCCGGCCACGCCGCAGCGGGTGGCCCGGCTGCGCGGCCTGATCGACCGCGCCGCGACGTTCCGCGAAGAGGACCGCATGGTCTACGAGACCTTCGCCGCCAGCGCCCGGGTCGCGGCCGAACTGCGCGGCCTGATCCCCCCGCTCGAAGCTCTGGAGGGGCAGGGGGGATATCCCCTGCGCGACCTGGCCGAACACGCCGCGCGCGGCACCTGCCCCGAGACGTCCGAGACGCTTCTGTCGCTGATGATCGAGCTGGTTCCTGAAACCGCCGACGCGCTGGCCGCGGGGATCGCGGGCGAAGACGAGATGCAGGTCGACCCCCGTCGCACCGCGTCGGAGATGCTGCACCTGATCGAGGGGGAGTGGACCTGGGCGACCGAGATCGACATGCGGGCCGGGGGCGCGATGGACTACGTCTGGTACAAGTCCGAAAGCGCCGAGGAGCCGCGCCGCGGCCTGCGGTCCGAGGTGCCCGGCGCGCGCGACCTCGGCCTGGACGTGGCAGGCGACGTGCAGCGGCTGGCGACCGACCTGCGCGCGACGGCGGCCGACACGACGATGGCGCGGTTCTTGCTGGCCCATCCCGGCCATCGCGCCATGGTCGCGCGGGTGCAGGGGCTGGCGGGCGTCGGGTTCCACACGCCGCTTGCCAATATCAATGCCGCCGATTTCGTCCCCATCGCGCTGGTGCGGCTGATGAACGTCACCGTGCACGGCATCGACAAGACCCGCGACTACCTGAACCGCAATCTGCGCGGTGTGCTGTGTCACGGCGCTCCCACCCCTGACGACCTGCGTGCGGGTGAGTGCGGCGACTGGTTCTACCCCGAGGAGCCCCGCCAATGACCGTCTCGCCAATGGCAGCCCCGACCGACCGCCTGCTGCGGGTGATGCCGCGCGAGATGCGGCTGATGTCCGAACGCATCCTGTCGCTCTCCGCTATGCCCAAGGGGTTCTTCTCCGCGCTCTGCGATGTGGTGATGTATTCGCAAGGGGCCGGGCTGGGCGGCTTTGACCGGCTGCTTGCGGATATCGAGACGGTGAAGGCTGCCGATCCCGCCGCGCTGATGCTGAGGGAGCGTGTGCTCGATGTCGGCGGCCAGCATGCGTGGATCGCGGTGCCCTCGGCGCTCGATCTGCTGGGCGAGGTGGACGCGCCGCTGACCATACTCAACGCCACCGCCGAGGAGGAGCTGGCGGTGATCGCCGCGCTGGGCCCGCGCCTCGGGCTTCAGGTCACCGCGCACCCCGTCGCGGGCGGGCTCTGCCTGTCGGCGACACGCGCCGCGCCCGTCGATCCGCTGCTGGACCGGCTGATGCAGGACGGCGCCGCGATCCCCGAGGCGCTGTGGTGGCGGGTCTGGGCGCTGGCGCAGACCGCGCTCATGCCCGACTCCGAGGTGTCGCGGCGCCATGCCGGGCCGGTCATCGTGACCCCGGACGGCAGGCTGATCGGACGCACCGACAACGACGACGACACCGACCCGGGCTTTATCCGCGGCGGGCGCGGCACCGCGGAGGCCAAGGCATGATGATCGACGGCCTGCAATGCGGTCATTTCGACCGCGATAGCTTTACCCGGCTGAAGGCGGGCGGCGTTTCGGGCGTCGTCGTCACCTGCGGCTTCTGGGAGGGGGCGCTGGAAAGCCTCGACAGTCTCGGGGCCTGGCGCGACCTGATCCGCGACAACGCGGACGTGGCCACGATTGCCCGCACCCCCGCCGACATTACCCGCGCCGCGCAGGAGGGCAGGGTCGCCGCGATCCTGGGCTTTCAGAACGCCAACCTCTTCGAGGGCCGCATCCGGCTGGTCGAGATGTTCGCCGAACTGGGCGTCCGGGTCGTGCAGCTGACCTACAACAACCAGAACGACCTGGCGGGCAGCTGCTACGAGGCAGAGGACAGCGGGCTGGCGCGCTTTGGCCGCGAGGTGATCGCCGAGATGAACCGCGCAGGCATGCTGGTCGATTGCAGCCATGTCGGTAACCGGTCGACCCTGCAGGCGATCGAGGCCAGCGGGAAGCCCATCGCCGTCACCCACGCCAATGCCGACAGCCTGTTTCCGCACAAGCGCAACAAGTCCGACGACGTGCTGCGTGCGCTGGGCCAGACCGGCGGCGTGATCGGTTGCGCGGCCTATCGCAACATCACCGGCGACTATTACTCGGGCCCGATTGGGCAGTGGTGCGAGATGATTGCCCGCACGGTCGACATCGCGGGCATCGACAGCGTCGCCATAGGTACCGACCGCGCCCATAACTTCACCGCGCCCGACTATGCGTGGATGCGCATGGGCCGCTGGACCCGCGGCGTGGATTACGGCGCGGCCAGCGCGGCCCGGCCCGGCAAGGCGCCTCCGCCCGACTGGTTCCAGAAACTCGAAGACCTGACCGCCATTCCGAACGGCCTCCGATCCGTGGGGTTTTCGCAAGAAGAGGCCGACAAGATCACCCACGGCAACTGGCTTCGTCTCTACGGCGAAACCTTCCGCAAGACCGACAGCTGAGAGGATACCATGACCGCTTTCACCAAGCGCAACGGCCTGCTGCGTCCCACGCGCCGCCGTTTCCTTCAGGGCACTGCCGCCGCAGGGGCGGCCGCGCTGTCCGCTCCGTCCATCGCCCGGGCCCAGTCCGACGTGCTTTACGTCAACTCATGGGGGGGTCCGTGGCTTGAGGCTGCGACCGCCAACCTGTTCGAGCCCTTCGCGGAACAGACCGGCATCCGGGTCGAGACGGTCAGCCCCGTCTCCTTTGCCAAGCTGGCCGCGCAGGTCCGCACCGGCGTCTACGAGTTCGACGTCACCTCGCTGGGGGGCGGCGATATCGTCCGTGCCAACCAGGCGGGTCTGCTGGAAGAGATCGAGCCGACCTATCCCGACGGTCTGTTCGAAAACGGCATGGGCTCGCACGCCTTCGCCACGGTTCTGGCGTGGCGCACCGATACCGACTGGCAGGAGACGCCGCAAAGCTGGGCCGATTTCTGGGATGTCGACCGCTTTCCCGGTACGCGGTCGCTGCAGCGCTATCCGGCCCGGATCATCCCGCTGGCGCTTCTGGCCGACGGCGTCGCGCCGCAGGATCTCTACCCGCTGGATATCGACCGCGCTTTCGCCAAGCTCGACGAGATCAAGGCGCATATCACCGTCTGGTGGACGGCCGGCGCACAGTCGGCGCAGATCCTGCGCGACGGTGAGGTCGACATGATCGGCATCTGGCACGGCAACTACTTCGCCGCCGAGGATGAGGGCGCGCCCGTCGCGATGACCTGGAACCAGGCCGAGATCGAACGTGCCTACTGGGTCGTCGCCAAGGACACGCCCAACATGGAGGCAGCGAAGGCGTTCGTGGAATTCGCGACCTCGGCGGAACCGCTCGCCGGTTTCGTAACGCAGGCGAACTACGGCGCGCTGAACCCCGCCGCGAACGCGTTCATCGCCGACGCCGCCAAGCCGCGCATGCCCACGGCGCCCGACACCTATCCGCAGACTTTCGAGCAGGACATGCTGAACTTCGGGGCCGATCCCGAAGAGGTTTCGATGCGGTTCGAGGAGTGGCTGGCGAGCTGACATCGCCCGCGTTTCGACCGGCCTTTCCGGGGGGCGCCCGCCACGGGCGTCTCCGGCGGCTCTCCCTCACCTCCATTCCGAAAGGACCGGCATGTCGACCGCGCCGCGCTCCCTCACTGACAGACCGACCCTGTGGCCGTGGCTGCTGCTGACGCCGCTTGCGCTCTATCTGGCGATCTTCTTCCTTGTCCCGCTGGCGCAGGTCGCGTGGATGAGCGTCAGCGAACCCACGCCGGGCTTCGGCAACTACGCCGATGCGCTGACGGGCACCCTGTTTCGCAAGGTGATGCTGAACACCTTCTTCACCGCCGCGCTGGTCGCGTTCTGTTGCCTGCTGGTGGGCTATCCGCTCGCTTGGCTGATGACCAAGACCACGCCGGCGCGCGCCACCGCGATCCTGTTGCTGATCACCATGAGCTTCTGGACCTCGTTCCTGGTGCGCACCTATGCGTGGATGGTCCTCTTGGGGCGTAACGGGCCTGTGGCCTGGGCGATCGAGGCGCTGGGATACGGCGAGCCGCCGCAGATGCTCTTCACCCGCTTCGCCTCGACCCTGGCGATGGTGCACATCCTCGCGCCCTACATGATCATGAACATCTATTCCGTGATGACCAAAATCGACCCCGCGCTGATCCGGTCGGCGGAAAGCATGGGCGCGCGCGGCGGATCGCTGATGCGCCATGTCTACCTGCCCCTGACCGCGCCCGGCATCGCCAACGGCGCCGTGCTGGTCTTCGTGATCTGCCTGGGCTTCTACGTCACGCCGGTCCTGCTGGGATCGCCGCGCGAACAGATGGCCGCGGGCCTGATCGGGCGCCAGATCGAGGAGTTCCTCGCCTTCGGGCCGGGATCCGCCATGGCGATGATCCTTCTGGCCGTGACGCTGGTGATCCTTGCGGTCTATCACCGCCGCTTCGGCCTGGACCGGCTTTACGGGTGATGACATGAACGCATCCCTCCGCCTGATCGGCATCTTCGCCATCGTCTTCATCGCAGCCCCGCTTCTGATCGTGGTGCCGATGTCGCTGTCGACGTCGGCGTCGCTGCAGTTCCCGCCGCCGGGGCTGTGGCTGGGCTACTATGCCAGCTACTTCACCGACATGTCTTGGCTGCGGCCGACGTGGAACAGCCTCGTCATCGCATTCTTCACGACGCTTCTGACCATGGCGCTGGTGGTGCCCGCGACCTTCGCGCTGGTGCGGCACCGGTTCTACGGCAAGAGCGTCGCCAACCTGATGATGCTGATGCCGCTCGCCGTGCCGCATATCGTGATGGCGGTGGGCTACTACAGCTATTTCGGCGACCTGCGGCTGGTGTTCTCCAAGACCGGCGTGGTGCTGGCGCATACCTGCCTGTCGGTGCCGATCACCTTTCTGGTGCTGTCGGCCAACCTGAAGGGCTTCGACCGCAACCTCGAACGTGCGGCACGCAGCCTGGGCGCCACGCCGCGCCAGGTGTTCGTGCACATCACCCTGCCGATCCTGCGGCCGTCGCTGACGATCTCGGCGCTCTTCGCCTTTATCCAGTCCTTCGACGAAACCGTCGTGGCGCTGTTCATCTCGGGGCGCGACGCCGAGACGCTGCCGCGCAAGATGTTCGACTCCATCCGGCAGGAGGCCGATCCGGTGATCGCCGTGATCTCGACCCTGCTGTTTCTCATCGTGGCGCTGGCGCTTCTGGCGCCGCACGCCATGCGGCTTACCCGGCGGATGCTGGCCACGGCCAGCCGCCGCACCACCCCCAGGGACCAGACATGACGAGTTACCTGACCCTCAGCGGCGTCAACAAGCAGTATGGCGCCTTCACCGCGCTCGATCATGTCGACCTGGACGTCGAGAAAGGCGAGTTCGTGACCTTCCTCGGGCCCTCGGGGTCGGGCAAGACGACGACGCTGATGATCATCGCGGGGTTCGAGGACGCGACCGACGGCGCGGTCGAAGTCGCCGGCCAGTCGCTGGCGGGGCTTGCGCCGCAGGACCGCAACATCGGCATCGTGTTCCAGAACTATGCCCTGTTCCCGCACAAGACCGCGGCCGAGAACGTCTATTTCCCGCTGCAGATGCGCAGCGTGAAACGCGCCGAAGGACTGGCCCGGGCCGAGGAGATGCTGACGCTCGTCGGGCTGGAGGGGTTCGGCCACCGCTATCCGAAAGAGCTTTCGGGCGGTCAGCAGCAGCGCGTGGCGCTGGCCCGCGCGCTGGTCTTCGAACCCGACCTGCTGCTGCTCGACGAACCTCTGGGCGCGCTCGACAAGAACCTGCGCGAGCAGATGCAGATCGAGATCAAGCGCATCCAGCGCAAGCTGGGCGTGACCACGATCTTCGTCACCCACGACCAGTCCGAGGCGATGTCGATGTCCGATCGGATCGTTGTGTTCGACAAGGGCAACATCCAGCAGGCGGGCCGGCCGCTGGACATCTACCACCGGCCGCAGACGCGCTTCGTCGCGGACTTCATCGGCGAGACGAACCTGTTCGACGCGACCGTCACGGACGCCGCCGCCCGCCGCGCGCAAAGTCCCGTGCTGGGCGAGGTGAGCTATGCCGCCGAGGGTCTGCCGGCGCTGGCCGACGGGCAGGAGGTGGCGCTGGTCCTGCGGCCCGAGCAGATGAAGCTTAGCCGGGATCCGGTGCCGGGGCGCATGAACGCGGCGATGACGGTCGAAACCATCGTGAACTTCGGCGACAGCGCCCTGGTGATCGGGCGCCATGGCGGCACCCCGATCCGCGTGCGGCTGCACGGGGCCGACGTGGTGATCCTGAAGGAGGGCGACGCCGCGACCGTCAGCTGGACCGAGGACGCCGTCTACGTGGTGACCCGATGAGCGACGATATCCTTCGCCTGTCGCCCTCGGCCCGCGCGTCGCTGGCGACGGTGGCGGGGGGCAACGGCTACTTCGCCGTCACGCCCGATGCGCCCTATGACCCCGACCTCGGCGCCGCCGATCAGGCCCGCCAGCTGCTGGCCAAGGCCGAGGCGCGGTTGCGGGCCATCGGATCGGCGCGCGACAGGCTTCTGTTCGTGGCGATCCTTTTGCGCGACATCGGCGACGTGGCCGAGGTCAACGCGGTGTGGGACGAATGGCTCGACGGTGTCGCGCCGCCCGCTCGCGCGTGTTTCGAAGCCGCGCTGGCCAGCCCCGCGATGAAGGTCGAGATGGTGATGATCGCCCGCGCCACGGGCGCGCCGGCAAAAGACGCCCCCGCCGCGTAAGCGATGCGCACCGCCCCCCGTCGCCGACCACGACACCGGCGTCGTTATCGGAGCTGTCGCTGGGGCCTGCGCTGTCGGCGGCCCAGGCGATCTGGCCCGGGGTCTATGCAGGCGCCACGCGCACGGGGGCGCGACGCCCTTGCCCGTCGGAGCGGGCGGTATCTCCCTTCTGGTGGGGCAGGTCCGCTACGGCGGCGCGGCCACGCAGGACAGGTTCGCCGCCACTTTGATGGCCGCCATCGAGGACGGGATCGTCGCCGACGCGGTGATAGCCGGGTCGGGGCGCGAGGCGACGGCCCTCTGGCAACTGCGCAAGGCCTGCACCGAGTGGTGCTTTGCCCAAGGCAGGCTGGTGCCGCACGACATCAGCCTGCCGCCGATGCACCTGCCTGCCTTCTGCGCCCGCGCGGCCGGGATCGTGGCCGCGATCGACCCGGGGGCACGCAGCCACATCTATGGCCACCTTGGCGACGGCAACCTGCATAACCTCGTGCAGACTGCAGAGGGCGCGGCGGTTTCCGAGGCGGTAAATGCGTTGGTGGTCGAGATGGGCGGATCGGTCACGGCCGAGCCTGGCATGGGGCGGGGCAAGGCCCGCTGGCTGCCGCTGGTGGCCGATGCTCCGGGCATCGCCGCGATGGCGCGGCTGAAGGCGGCATTCGACCCCAGGGGTATCCTCAACCCCCGCCGGGTGCTGGGCGCCGGTTGAAACCGGACGGGGCGACCCGCGCGCCCACGCCCCGCGACCGGCGCGGCCACCGGTCAGGCTTAGCCCAGAGCGCGCCAGCCGATGTCGCGGCGCACGAAGCCTTCGGGCCAGTCGATCCCGTCGACCAGCGCGTAGGCCCGCGCCTGAGCCTCGGCCAGCGTCGCACCGCGCGCGGTCGCGCCCAGAACCCGGCCGCCCGCGGCTTCGATCTTGCCGCCCTCGGCCCGGGTGCCCGCGTGGAACACCATGTGCGCGGCATCCTCGGGCAGGGTGTCGAGCCCGCGGATCTCGGTCCCCTTTTCATAGGCGCCGGGATAGCCGCGCGCGGCCATCACCACGCAGACCGCGTGATCCTCGGCCCAGGTCACCTGCATGTCGCCCAGACGCCCCTCGGCCACCGCCTGCATCAGGTCCAGCGCCTGCGCCCCCAGCCGCATCATCAGGGCCTGGCATTCGGGGTCGCCGAAGCGGACGTTGTATTCCACCAGCCGCGGCGCGCCGTTGTCGATCATCAGCCCGACATAGAGCACGCCGCGATAGGGCGTCCCGCGGCGGGCCATCTCGGCCATGGTGGGGCGCACGATGTCGTCCAGCGCCCGCGTCGACACCGCGTCGGTCATCACCGGGGCAGGGGAATAGGCGCCCATGCCGCCGGTGTTGGGACCGGTGTCGCCGTCGCCCACACGCTTGTGGTCCTGCGCGGTGCCAAATGGCAGCACCGTGTCGCCGTCGACCAGCACGAAGAACGATGCCTCCTCGCCGCGCATCATCTCCTCGATCACCACCGCGGCGCCCGCCGCGCCGAAGCTGCCCGCGAACATGTCGTCAAGCGCGGCCAGCGCCTCGGCCTCGGTTTCGGCCACGACGACGCCCTTGCCCGCGGCAAGGCCATCCGCCTTGACCACGATGGGCGCACCCTTCGCGCGCACGTAGGCCTGCGCGGGCTCCAGCGCCTCGAACCGTGCCCAGGCTGCGGTGGGGGCGCCGGCGGCGTCGCAGATCTCTTTGGTGAAGGTCTTCGAGGTTTCCAGCCGGGCGGCCGCTGCCGAGGGGCCGAAGACGGCGATCCCGGCCTGCGCCAGCGTATCGGCGACCCCGGCTTCGAGCGGCGCCTCGGGCCCGATGATGACAAGGTCGATCGCCTCGGCCTCGGCGAATTCGGTCACGGCGCCGCCGTCGAGGATGTCGAGGCTGGCGCATTCCGCGATCATCGCGATGCCCGCGTTGCCCGGCGCGACGATCAGCTTGTCGCATTTGGGGTTCTGCATCACCGCCCAGGCCAGGCTGTGTTCGCGGCCACCGCCGCCCAGGATCAGGATGTTCATCGTCTCGTGCGCCCCGCTTTTCCTTCCGGCGCCGCCGTTCTAGGGTCGGGGTCCGCACATCACAAGCGGCGTCCGCAGATCACAAGGCGCAGTTCCCATGTCCGACCTCTTCGAAGATCCAGACCCCGCGCCGGGGGGCAACCTGCCGGAATTCTCCGTCTCGGAAATCTCGGGCGCGGTGAAACGGGTGCTCGAGGGCGAGTTCGGGCGCGTCCGCGTGCGCGGCGAGGTGGGGCGGGTGTTCCGCGCCCGGTCTGGGCACCTCTACTTCGACATCAAGGATGATCGGTCGGTGCTGGCCTCGGTCTGCTGGAAGGGGCAGTGCGCGGCGCTCGAGACCCTGCCCGAAGAGGGCATGGAGGTGATCGCGACGGGCAAGCTGACGACCTTCGGCTCGCAGTCGAAATACCAGCTGACGGTCGACGACCTGCGGCCCGCGGGCGTCGGCGCCCTGATGGCGATGCTGGAAAAGCGCAAGGCGGCGCTGCAGGCCGAGGGCCTTTTCGATCCCGCGCGCAAGCGGCCCTTGCCCTACCTGCCCGAGGTCATCGGCGTCGTCACATCGCCCTCGGGCGCGGTGATCCGCGATATCCTGCACCGCCTGCGCGACCGGTTCCCGCGCAAGGTGCTGGTGTGGCCGGTGGCGGTGCAGGGCAAGGCCTGCGCGCCCGAGGTGACGCGCGCGATCGAGGGATTCAACGCGCTGACACCGGGCGGCGCGATGCCGCGGCCGGACCTGATCATAGTCGCGCGCGGCGGCGGCTCGATCGAGGATCTCTGGGGGTTCAACGAAGAGTCCGTCGCCCGCGCGGCGGCGGCCTCGCAGATTCCGCTGATCTCGGCCGTGGGGCACGAGACGGACACCACGCTGATCGACTACGTCTCGGACCACCGGGCGCCCACGCCCACCGCCGCGGCCGAGGCCGCCGTGCCGGTCCGGCTCGATCTTCTGGCCACGCTCGACAAGCAGGCGGCGCGGTTGTCGGGCAGCCTGACCCGCGCGGTGGGGCAACGCCGGCAGCGGCTGGCCGACCTGTCGCGCGCCTTGCCGCGGCCCGCCGGGCTGACGCAACCGGCGCGGCAACGGCTGGACTGGCTGGAGACCCGGCTGCCGGCGGCGCTGACCGGCCTGGCCCAGGCGCGGCGGTCAGAACTGGCGCAACTGGCGGCCACCTTGCGGCCGCAAGGGCTGGCCGCGCGGATCGCGGCAGAGCGGCGGCATCTGGATCAGCTGCCCCCGCGGATGGCGCAGGCCCTGGCGGGCGGGCGACGGCAGGCGGCACGCGATCTCGACCGGCTTGCCCTGCGCCTGTCGGACCGGCCAATCCGGCGCGATATCGCCCGCGGGCACGAGGCGGTGGACCGGGTCGCGGCGCGGCTGACGCCCCGTTTTCGCGACCGGATCGAGGCCGAAGCCAAACGGCTCGCCGCGCTCGATCGCCTGCGCGTCACGCTGGGCTACGAGGCGACGCTGGCCCGCGGCTATGCCGTGGTCCGGGGCGATGGTGAGGTCGTCACGACCAAGGCCGCGGCCGAGACGGCGCGCAGCCTTGAGATCCAGTTCCGCGACGGGCGCCTGACCCTGGGCGCCGCGCCGCCGCGTAGGCGCAAGCCGAAGGACGAGCCGCCGCCGGAGCAGGGAAGCCTGCTGTAGCGCGGGCCTCGCCCCGCCCGGCTGGTCCGCAACCCCGCACAGACCCGTGCGCGGGCGTTGGAGCGCGGGCGGCTACGGAGGCGCCCGTGGATCCGGGCATGCCCACGGATCCGGACATGACCGACAGGCGCGGAGGACCGAACATGTCCTGCCTGCGCCAGCGGCGTTTCAAGGATCAGAAGTGGTCGACCTCTCCCGCCTCCATGCCCTGCGTCGCCTCGTCGCCCGCAAGACGCGTGCGCATGTCGGCCAGCGTGACGGGGGCGAGCACGGCCGCTCCGGGCACCGTCATGCCCGCGACACTGGGTAGCGCGGTGCACCGCCGCGCCACGCCTGCCAGCGCCTCGAGCGATTGCGTCATCAGGTCGAGCGCCTGAAGATCGCGACGAAGGTCAGACATGTTGGCGCGACCGGCGACGGCTTCGGCCACGACGTGTTCGACGTCCCTGGCAAGGTCGGTCAGCTGCGACAATTCCCCGGCCATGCCGTTCAGCAGCCGATCCAGCGGCAGCGATGCCTCGGCCATTCTAGAGCTTTCCCACGACGCGTTCGATGCAGGCCTTCATGGCCGGCGGGGTGAACGGCTTTTCGATGTAGTTGTTCATCGCCAGCGCCCGTCCACGCGTCACGGTCTCCTTGTCCATCCGACCGGACACGAGGATGAAGCCGATACGCTGGGTCGACTTGTTGCCGCGCAATCCCTCCAGCAGGCCAAGCCCGTCCATGCCGGGCATGTTGAAGTCGGAGATCACCAGATGAACCGGACTGGCGGATAGCTGTTTCAACGCCTTGGCGCCTTCGTTGCATGTGTCGTAATGCTTGACGCCCATCCAGTCGAGCGCCTGCGTAATCAGCCCACGGCTGGTCGACATGTCGTCCACCACCATGACCCGAAGACTGTCTTTCAGTGACATTGTCGCGTTCCTCCTAGGTCCTGAAGCCGGGGCCTGCGGTTTTCCGATAAGCCGTGATGCCGGCCGACTTCAGGCCGATCCCGGTTTCGTTTGCCACCCGTTCTGAGTGGCCGATGTAAAGTGCGCCGCCCGGCGCCAGAAGCTCGGCAAAGCGGCTCCAGATCTGCGCCTGTGTCTCGCGTTCGAAATAAATTGCGACGTTGCGACAGAAGATTACGTCGAAGGGGCCCGAGACCGGCCAGCTGGCCATCAGGTTGAGCGGGCGAAATGCGATGAGGCGCTTCAGATCGTCGCGCGCGCTGATCGATCCATCGGCATGTTCGTCGAAGAACTTGGCCCGTCGGGCGGGGTCCAGCCCTGTCTGCGCGGCCACCTGGTAGCGCCCCTCGCTCGCGGTGGCGAGGACGGTGGTGTCGATATCCGTGGCAAGGATCCTGACGTCGTGGCGATGGATGTCGGGGCAGGCCTCGATCAGCGTCATCGCGATGCAATAGGCCTCTTGCCCCGTGGAGCAGGCCGCCGACCACAGCCGCACCCGACCGCCCGCGCGGGCCCGCGCGACCAGCTCGGGCGCGACGTCGCGGGCCAGCATCTGGAAATGATGCTCCTCGCGGAAAAAGGCGGTCACGTTCGTCGTCAGCGCGGCGAGGAAATGGTCCCGTTCACCACTGCCGGCGTCGCTCAGCACGAAATTGCAGTAGCTGGTGAAACTGCTCTGTCCCAGGGCGCGCAGCCGTTTGGCCAGACGCGAATACACCAGCGGCTTCTTGTTGTCGGCAAGATGAATCCCCGCCCAGTCGCGCAGCGTCGTGGCGATCAGGTGAAAATCCTCGTCCGAGAACGGGAATTCGCGCGAGCCCGAGGTCCCCGGATCCGGCGAGGGGGCGACGGCCCCGCTCACGCCGCTTCCTCGGCCGTGGTGGGCAGGACGCGGTCGAGGTCGATCAGGCGGATCATCCGGTCGCCTTCCGAGATCACGCCCTTCACGAAGGCCTTGGCCAGTTCCGAGGCAACGTTGGGCGTGGGCTGGATCGTTTCCTCAGGCACGGTCAGGATGTCGAAGACGGCTTCGACCAGCAGGCCGATGATCTGGTTGCCGACGATAGAGATGACGATCACGTTGCGATCGCTGTCGGGCAGGGCGCCCAGACCCAGCCGCGCCGCCAGGTCGACGATCGGCACGACCGATCCGCGCAGGTTGATGACGCCGCGCACGTAACTTGGCGCGTGCGGCAGCGACGTGGTCTTGGTCCAGCCGCGGATTTCGCGGATCGAGATGATGTCGACGCAGAAATCCTGTTCGGCAGTGCGAAAAGCAACCAGTTCGCGGTCGCCGGTCTGGGCTGTGTTGGGATCATGCATGGCGCGGTTCCGTCTGGGGCGTGTCGGTCTCGGTCATCGCCGCGGCGTTGAAGAAGGCGCTGCGGTCGACGAGTGTGTTCGTGTCCATGATCAGGGCGACCTGTCCGTCCCCGAAGACGGTTGCGGCGGCGACCCCCCGCACCCGGCGGAAGTTCTCTTCGAGGCTCTTGATGACGACCTGCCGATGGTCCTGGATGTCGTCGACAAGCAGGGCCGCGCGGGCATCGTCATCGGTTTCGATCAGCAGCACGACCTTGTCGGCGGGAGAGTCGAGCGGCGGCCGGAAGCCCAGCACGTGGCCCACGTCGACGATCGGCAGGTAGGAGCCGCGCACCGAAACGACCCAGTCGTTCATGCCAAGGGCCTGCACGTCCGAGGGCGAGGGGCGCAGGGTTTCGACGATCGCGGTGATCGGCACGACCATCTGCTGGCCAGAGACGTCGACGACCATTCCATCCAGCACCGCGAGCGTCAGTGGCAGAGAGATGGTGAAGGTCGTCCCCTTGCCGGGAAAGGAGGTGATCGACACGGTGCCGCCCAGATCCTGGATCGCGCTGCGGACAACATCCATCCCGACCCCGCGCCCAGACAGGCTTGAAACCTCGGCGGCGGTAGAAAAACCGGGCAAAAACAGAAGGTTGTCTATCTCGGACGCGGTCAGGTCGGCCTCGGGCGAGATCAATCCCTTTTCCTCGGCGATCTGGCGCACGCGCGGGCGGTTGATGCCGCCCCCGTCATCGGCAATGGTGATGACCACGCGCCCGGACCGGTGACCGGCAGAGAGCGTCACTGTGCCCTCTTCGGGCTTTCCGACCTCGGCCCGTTTCGCGGCGTTTTCCAGCCCGTGGTCGACGGCGTTTCGGATCATGTGGGTCAGCGGGTCCGAGAGCTTTTCGAACACCGTCTTGTCGACCTCGGTGGTGTCGCCAACCGTTTCCAGCCGGGCCGATTTCCCCGTGGCTTCAGAGGCTTCGCGCACGATCCGGAACATGCGCTGGAACAGCGGCTTCACCGGCTGCGCACGGATCGCCATCACGCTTTCCTGCATTTCGCGCGACAATTGCTTGAGCTCGTCCAGCCCGATCAGAACGTCCGATCCGGGGGCGAGGTTCAGCTGCTCGATCGCCTGCGTCAGCATCGCCTGATGGATGACCAGCTCGCCCACGACGTTTATCAGGCGGTCGACCCGGTCCAGAGCGACGCGGATGGTCTGCGCGCCCTGCGCGCGGGCATTGCCGCCACCACCTGCACCCCCGCCGCCGGCGGTGGGTTCGGCCGGTTTTGCCGGGGGGGCGCCCGCGCCGGAGCCGGAGGCCGTCGACGCCGTGTCGGTCGGGGGCTGCGGAGAAGGTTCCTGCGGGGCGGCCCCGGTCTCGTTACCCGGGGTGGCGGTCTCTTCGGCGCCGGGCGCAGGGTCGTCGCCGTCTGGTTCGGCCGCGATGTCGGGGGCGTCCTGCGTGTCCGCGTCGTCGGTGTCGAACGCGCCCGAGGGCTCTTCGAGCTCGATGATGTCGAGGGTGCAGGCGCCTTCGACGAACTCGAAAACCTCTTCGACCGCGGCCATGCCCTGGTCGGTGCCCAACAGGATGTCCCATGCAAGATAGGCGCGCGACGGGTCGAGATCATCGAAGGGCGGCAGGGCCTGCGGGTTCAGCGTGACCGCGTAGTCGCCCATTTCGGACAACTCGCGCAGCAGCGGCTGCGGATCGTTGCCGGTCAGGTAGGCATCGGGGTTGGGCCGGAAGCCGATGCGGAACTCGGACCGCGAGGGCCCCAGGTCGAGGTCGAGCGAGAAGTCCATCGCCATCGGGGCGAAGTCGATCTCCTCGTCATCGTCATCCTCGCTGACCGGCATCGCCTGTTCGAGGTCGATCAGGATCTTCTCGCCGCGCTCCTGGTTGGCGGTCGTGCCATCGCGCGTGGATTCCACCAGGTCCGTCAGGTGATCGGCCGCGTGATAGATGACCTTCATCAAGTCGGGCGTCACGGACAGCTTGCCCGACCGGACCGCGTCCAGAACCGATTCGAAACTATGGGCGAATCCGACCAGGTCGCCCAGGGCGAAGGCCCCGGCGCCGCCCTTGATCGAGTGTACGGCGCGGAAAACGCTGTTCACCGTCTCGATGTCGTTGGGATCGTCCTGAAGCAGGCGGAGCCCCTCGCTCATCGATTCGAGGAGGTCTTCGCATTCCAGGAAGAATGTGTCGCGCAGATCGCTGGTGCTGCTCATCGGATCAGGCCATCGCGACGCGGCGGATCGCCGTGATCAGGCGCGTCTCCTCGAAGGGTTTGACGATCCAGCCAGAGGCGCCGGCACGGCGTGCGCGGTCCTTCAGCGTTGCCGCGCTTTCGGTGGTGAGGACGAGGATCGGCAGGCCCGGCCAGTCGCCCGAGCCGCGCACGGCCTCGATGAACTGAAAGCCGTCCATCTTGGGCATGTTGATGTCAGTGATCACGACATCGGGCGCCCCGGCCTGCAGCTTTTCCAGCCCGTCCCGGCCATCTTCGGCCAGACGCACCTCGAATCCCGCGTCGTTGAGCGCGAGGGTCAGCATTTCGCGCATCGTGCGGGAATCGTCGACGGCAAGAACGGTCAGCGGCATCACGCCCCCCTGTGATCTAGAAGCTCGGGATCGGCGCCCATCAGCGCGAAACTTTGTTGAAGCGCCTCGGACGGCTCATGAACGGCGAAATCGACGCCGTCGGACTGCCAGGCTTCGCGCGCGGCCAGCATCACCTGCAGCGCGGCGGCGCCGGCATGGCGCACCCGCGACAGGTCGACCGTCACGGGCTGGCCACGACGTGCGCGAAGCCCGTCGGCAAGCGCCTGCGCGCCTTGCATATCGAGCAATTCGTTGGCGGAAATCCTGTCGGTCATCGCGGCAACGTCATCCTTCCCGGTGGGCCGGGCCCCCGGGATACGGTCCGGGGCGGCGCTACGCCGTTCCTGACGCAGAACCTTTAAGAATGCGTTGCGCGATGCCGCCCCGAGTGCCGAAGCGGCCGGGGCGGGAAACGATCGGCCTTAGGCCCCGAGCAGGTCGCGCAGGAGGGCGGGCAGGCTGGCGAACTCGTCAAAGCGGGCGGCAGCCTCGATCCGCGCGGGGTCGCCCAGGGGATAGCCGCCGGTGTGGAAAACAAAGGGAATGCCTGCACCTTGCGCTGTCTCGGCGTCGATTTCGCTGTCGCCGACATAGAGCGCAGGACCGCCCCCCAGCCGCGCGACGGCGGTCCGCAGCGGCTCGGGGTCGGGCTTGCGCTGGGCCAGGCTGTCGCCGCCCAGCACAAGATCAAATGCGTCGGATAATCCGCGCGCTTCGAGCAGGGCGCGGGCCGCTGCCTCGGGCTTGTTGGTGCAAAGACCCAGCCGCGCGCCGCCCTGCCGGAGATCGTGGAGCGCGGTTTCGACCCCGTCGAAGACGACCGTCAGCTGCGTTGCGTCGGGATAGCGCGACAGGAAATCAACGTGCAGAGCTTCGTAAAGCGCGGGATCGTTGCCCATGTCGCGCGCGTCCATCATGCATTTGACGAAATGCGGCGTGCCGCGCCCGATGAACCCATGCGTTTCCTCGATCGTCAGGGGTGGGGTGACGCCCTGATGGTCCAGCACCGCATTGGCCACGGCCCGGATGTCGGGGGCGCTGTCGACCAGGGTGCCGTCGAGATCGAAGACGACGATGGGCGCGGCGGTCATGCCGTGTCCTTCCACTTGATCGAGCAGCCCATCGAGGGGATCTGCTGCGCGGGACCGCGTCCCGTCTCGGCGACCTCGCTCATCGCTTCATAGAGGTCGCGGCGGGCCCCCGTCGCCGGTTCGGCGCGCGAGGCATCCAGACGGCCGCGGTATTGCAACGCGAGATCGGCATTGAACCCGAAGAAATCGGGCGTGCAAGCCGCGCCGTAGGCCCGCGCAACCTCCTGGCTTTCGTCATGGAGGTAGGGGAAGGTAAAGCCGTGCTCGGTCGCGAAACGCGCCATGTTGTCGAAGCTGTCGGCGGGATAGGCCTCTGCATCATTGGAGCAGATCGCGGCCACACCGACCCCGAGGCTTTGCAGGTCCTTCGCATCCCGCACGATCCGGTCGACCACGGCAAGGACATAGGGGCAGTGGTTGCAGATGAAAATAAGCAGCGTTCCTTGCGGTCCCCGCAGGGTTTCGAGCGCGTGGGTCTTCCCGTCCGTTCCCGGCAATTCGAACGTCGGCGCGGTCCAGCCAAAGTCGCACACGGGGGGCTTTTCCAGGGCCATCGGGGGCCTCCTTTTCCAGCATCTCCCCCGAAGGTGGGGCAGGGGCGGGCCCGCGTCAAACCGGAGCGCGGACGGGACACCGGGCCCCGTCGCGGGGCATGTGGCGTATAATCGTCGGGCAAGCGCCGGGATTTGCTGCCCAAATTCGCCTCATCTGCAGGGTGACGTGGCAAAGCGGCGCTTTCCTTCCGCATGTACTTGCAATGCGAGAGGGCTTCCGCTTTAGTTGGCACCAGATCGCATAAAAAAGCGGCGACAACAGGGAGAACTGGGTGGCATCCACCGATAGCTCGACAGCTTTTGTCGAATTTGACCGCGTGCAGAAAAGCTATGACGGCGAGACGCTTGTCGTCAAAGATCTGAACCTGTCCATCGGCAAGGGCGAATTTCTGACCATGCTCGGCCCCTCGGGGTCCGGCAAGACGACATGCCTGATGATGCTTGCGGGGTTCGAGACCGCGACGCATGGCGAGATCAGGCTGGACGGCAAGGAAATCAACAACATCCCCCCGCACAAGCGCGGCATCGGGATGGTGTTCCAGAACTACGCGCTGTTTCCGCACATGACCGTGGCCGAGAACCTGTCCTTCCCGTTGGAAGTGCGCAAGCTGGGCAAGTCCGAGCGCGAGCAGAAGATCAAGCGCGCGCTCGACATGGTGCAGATGGGCAGCTTCGGCGGCCGCAGGCCGACGCAGCTGTCGGGCGGTCAGCAGCAACGCATCGCGCTGGCCCGCGCGCTGGTATTCGAGCCCGAGCTCGTGCTGATGGATGAACCTCTGGGCGCGCTCGACAAGCAGCTTCGCGAAACGCTTCAGTTCGAGATCACGCGCGTTGCCCACGATCTGGGCATCACGGTCGTCTACGTGACCCACGACCAGACCGAAGCGCTGACAATGTCGGACCGCGTGGCGGTCTTCGACGACGGGCGCATTCAGCAGCTGGCGGCGCCGGACACCCTCTACGAGCAGCCGCAGAACAGTTTCGTGGCCCAGTTCATCGGTGAAAACAACACCTTGCGCGGCAAAGTCGCCAAGCTGTCCGGCGATCACTGCGTGGTCCGGCTGGACGAGACCGGCGAAGAGATCGACGCGCTGCCAGTGAACGTTACCCGCGAGGGGGACGAGACGCTGGTGTCGATCCGCCCCGAACGGGTGGAGTTCAACCCCGAGCTTGGGCCCGACGCGCACACGCTGACGGCCGAGGTGCTGGAGTTCATCTACATGGGTGACGTGTTCCGCACGCGGCTCAAGGTGGCCGGGCGCGACGACTTCATCGTCAAGACGCGCAACCGCGCCGACCAGACCCGCTTTGCGCCCGGCCAGAAGATCCAGATCGGCTGGCTGCCGCAAGATTGCCGCGCGCTCGACCCCTGATCGCGGGGGCTGCGCGCCAACCTTCGACCCGTGCCCGGAGGCGAAGGAGAGACGTCAAACGGGCAATGCAACAAGGAGAGATCACGTGAAACTCAAGTCCATACTCATGAGCTCCGGCGCGCTGGCCCTCATGGCGGCGGGCGCCGTCGCTCAGGACAGCGAAACCCCGGAAAGCCCGGTCGCGGGCGAGCCCATGGCCGACGAGATGACCATCGTCTCCTGGGGCGGCGCCTATCAGGAAAGCCAGCTCAAGGCCTATGTCGAACCCTACCAGGAAATGCACCCCGAGCTGACCGTCACCTGGGACGAAAGCTCGGGCGAGGCGGTGGCCGGCATGCGCGCCCAGTCCGAAGCCAACAACATCACCTGGGACCTCGTCGACGCGACCGCCGCCGACGCGATGCGCCTGTGCGACGAGGGCCTCGCGATGGAGGTCGATATCGACGAGATCGCCGCGCCCGCGCCCGACGGCACCGAGGCGTCCGAGGATTTCGGCGAGGACATGCTGGTCAGCGACTGCTTCATCCCGCAGATCGCCTATTCCTACACCTTCGGCTACCGCACCGACGTGTCGGACTGGAACGGCGAGACGCCCGACGAGATCTGCGATGTCTTCGATCTTGAAACCTTCCCCGGCCAGCGCAGCCTGGAGCGGCGGCCGCACAACAACATGGAATGGGCGCTGATCTGCGACGGCGTCGCCATGGAAGACGTCTACGACGAGCTCGAGACCGACGAGGGGCAACAGCGCGCCTTCGACAAGCTCGACACCATCAAGGACCAGACGGTCTGGTGGACCGCCGGCGCCGACACGCCGCAGCTTCTGGCCGATGGCGAAGTCGTCTTCGGGTCGACCTACAACGGGCGTCTCTTCAGCCTGATCGTCGAGCAGGATCAGCCGGTCGAGATGATGTGGGACGCGCAGTCCTACGACCTTGACGGCTGGGTCATCCCCGAAGGTCTGGACGAGGAAACGCTGAACCGCGTCAAGGACTTCCTGTGGTTCGCGACCGACACCCAGCGTCTGGCGGATCAGGCCAAGTACATCAGCTACGGTCCCGCGCGCGCGTCTTCGGCGCCGATGGTCGGCCAGCATGCGGAACTGGGGATCGACATGGGCCCGCACATGCCCACCAACCCCGACAACAGCTCGAACGCTTTCGTGCAGAACTACGAATGGTGGGCTGACTACCGCGACGATCTGGACGCCAAGTTCCAGGCGTGGCTGGCGCAGTAATACTGGCCCAGTCCGACGGCGAGGGGGCGGTACGCCGCCCCCTCGACCCCAAAAAGCATAAGCAAGAGCATAAGCTTCTAGGAGGCCGCCGATGACCGACGCGACCACTGGCCCCGATCATCTGACAGGCCCCACCCCCGACAACGCGTTGCGCGATGCCGATCGCGCCGAAGCCCGGGGAGGTGGGTCAGGCGGACCCGGCGATCCCGTGCTTGCCGCCGATGGAACGCCACTCAAACAATCGCTGAACCGGGCGCTGCGGGCGCAGAAGCTGCGCGCCCTCGCGTTGATCGCGCCGCTGCTGCTGTTCATCCTGGTCACCTTCATCGCGCCGATCGTGGACATGCTGTTCCGCTCGGTCGAGAACGAGATCGTGGTCGAAACGCTGCCCCGCACCGTCGCGGCGCTGCAGGACTGGGACTACGCCAGCGGCGAGGCCCCGGACGAGCCCGCCTATCGCGCGATGGCCTTCGACCTGATGATCGCCGCCGAGCGACGCGAACACACCCGAGTCGGGTCGCGCCTGAATTACGAGACCACCGGCATCTCGTCGCTGTTCCGCAAGTCGGGGCGCGGCGTCGATGACGTGGGCGAGGTCTATACCGACCAGTTCGTCGAGCTGAACGAGGCATGGGAAGAGCCCGCGACCTGGGTCACCCTCATGGCGTCGGAAGACTGGCAGGAGTCCCATTCCGAGTGGGTCGCCGCGGGCGAGGCGGCCGAGGCCGCGGACGAGGATTTCGACGATCTTCCGCCCCGGTTCGAGGTCGCCGACCGGATTGCCGAGATCCTGCCCGAGACGGCGGGCATCTACCAAGCCTTCGCCGACACCATCCGCACCGAGGACGAAGAGTCGCCCGCCGAGGAAGAGCCGTGGAACGTGGTCTACCAGGCGCTTTACGACGACCTCTCGGGTCAGCTGGGCAGTGCGGCTGAAACTTATGCCGGTCCCGGCGCCGATCTTCTGCGCGAGGCGGCGACCGCCGTCCCCGACTTCGAAACGATGACCGTGACCGACCAGATGATCGAGGTCGACGAGGACTGGGCCGAGCCAGAGGTCTGGGGCACGATCAAGGCCTTCGATGGGCCCTATACCTCGGGCTACTTCCTGTCCTCGGTCGATCTGCAAAAGACGCCCGACGGTGTCGAGCGTCAGCCCGAGGGCGAGCGCATCTATATCCTGCTGTTCGAACGGACACTGTTTCTGTCGCTGACGATCATGGCCTGCTGCGTCGCGCTGGGCTACCCGGTGGCCTACCTGCTGTCGAACCTGCCGATGCGCACCTCGAACCTTCTGATGATCCTCGTGCTCCTGCCGTTCTGGACATCGCTTCTGGTCCGCACGAGCGCCTGGAAGGTGCTGCTGCAGCAGCAGGGGGTGATCAACGACGTGCTGGTCTGGCTCGGCATCATCTCGGACGGCGGGCGGCTGGTCATGATCAACAACCAGTTCGGCACCATCGTGGCGATGACGCATATCCTGCTGCCCTTCATGATCCTGCCGCTCTACTCGGTGATGAAGACGATCCCGCCCTCCTATGTACGCGCCGCCAAGTCGCTGGGCGCAACCAACTGGACGGCGTTCTGGCGGGTCTACTTCCCGCAATCCGTGCCGGGCATCGGGGCGGGCTGCATCCTCGTCTTCATCCTGTCGATCGGCTACTACATCACGCCCGAGCTTGTCGGCGGCACGACCGGGACGTTCATCTCGAACCGGATTGCCTACCACATCTCGAATTCGCTGAACTGGGGTCTGGCCGCGGCGCTGGGGACCATCCTGCTCGCCGTCGTGCTGATCCTCTACTGGCTCTACGACAAGATCGTGGGCATCGACAACGTGTCGCTCGGGTAAGGAGACCGAACCTATGAGTATCGAGCTTCCCCCCTATGCCTCGACCGGCCAGAAGGTCTGGCATTACGCCTACCTGGTGATCTGCGGGCTGATCTTCTTCTTCCTGATCGCGCCTATCCTGATCATCATCCCGCTCAGCTTCAATGCCGAGAACTTCTTTACCTTCACGCCAGGGATGTTGTCCTTCGACGCCGATGCCTATTCGCTGCGGCATTACCGGGATTTCTTCACCAATCCAGATTGGCAACAGGCGCTGTGGAACTCGGTGCGGATCGCGCCCGTGGCGACGCTGATCTCGGTCTCGCTCGGCACCCTGGCGGCGGTGGGGCTGAGCCAGTCGCACGTGCCGTTCCGCGGTGCCATCATGGCGATCCTGATCTCGCCGATGATCGTGCCTCTGATCATCTCGGCCGCGGGGATGTATTTCTTCTACTCGCGGATCGGGCTGCAGGGGACCTACGTGGGCGTGACGCTGGCGCACGCGGCGCTGGGCATTCCCTTCGTCATCATCACCGTGACCGCGACGCTTGTCGGTTTCGACAAATCGCTGACGCGGGCCTCGGCCAACCTCGGGGCCGGGCCTCTCAGGACTTTCTTCAAGATCCAGATGCCGCTGATCCTGCCCGGCGTGATCTCGGGCGGGCTCTTTGCCTTCATCACCTCGTTTGACGAGGTCGTGGTGGTGATCTTCGTGGGCTCTGCCAACCAGCAGACGCTTCCGTGGCAGATGTTCATCGGGCTGCGCGAACAGATATCCCCCACGATCCTTGCCGTGGCGACCATCCTGGTCGTGATTTCCATCGTGCTGCTGTCGGTGGTCGAGATCCTGCGCCGGCGGTCGGAGAAACTGCGCGGCATGTCGCCGGGCTGACATCGGGGCCCCCGCGATGCGCGGGGGATGCGCGGCGGGCGGGCCGTTCAGGGGGCAGCTGACGGCCACCGGCGAAACAGTGCCGGACCGGCCGGGCCTTAGGTTGCCGCCCGGGGCTGCGCGTGGGAGGAGGGCGCCGCATTCACCGGCCCTCTCTCCGCCCCCAGTGCGGAGCGACGTGCAGCACTGGAGGCCCCAGCCGCGTGCCATATCTACGCTTCGCCCTGACCATCGCGGTCGCGACCGCGATCGCTTTTGCCCTGACCTATCTGCCCCTCGCCACCCGCGGTCACGCGCTGTTTTCTCAGACCCAGGCCTGGACGGCCTTGGCGCTGGGTGCGGCTACAACCGCCGTATGCCTTGGGGGTACGCTCGGGAAACGGGCCTGGGCGCTCGCCGCCGTTCTGATGGTTCTCGCGGTGGCGATGGTGCGCACGCAAGTGTGGCAGACGGACACCGGATACCTGCGCGGACTGGTGCCGCAAAGCTCTGCCGCAATCCTCGCGTCGTCCCGGGCGCCGCTGGCGGATCCGAGGGTGCAAGCCTTTGCCGATGAGCTGCGCCATGCCCGCGCGGAAGAGATCGCGCGCGCGCGTTACCTGGCCGCCGAACTGACGGCCGGGCGGGGCGGCGCGGCCAGGGCCGCGCCCGACGTCGTGCGCGGCACGGTGGTCGAGGCGCTGGAGGCGGGCCGGCTTGCCGAGGTGTCGCCCGACCCGATGGATGCGATGCTGGCGGAAACGGCGCTTGGCGGGGCGGGGGTGTGCCATTTCCGCTTTTCCGGCGATGCCGCGCCGGTCTTCTGGGCCCGCGGGGGCGATACGGCGCCGCGCGGGGTGATCCGGCTGAACGACGTGCTGGTCCCCCTGAGCCGCGCCGAGCCGCTGGGCCCGGGTGGCCTGGCGGCGGGCGGTCTTTTCGCGGCCCAAGGCGCGCGGGTGCGCATCCGGCCGCTGGCCAAGGGCTCGGGCTGGCTGGGCGGCCCCGCCACGCTGGCCGAGATGGTGGTGACCATCTTTCCCAACGCGGGGGACCCCACCGGCGATGCCGCCAGTGCCGGGACCCCGGCCGACGCCGCAGCGGAGGCGGCGGATGGTCCCGCGGGGCATGAGACGGGATATATCGGCCTTTATACCTGCGACGAGGGGTGACCGCGCGGGCTATCGCGCGGGGGCGCTGCCCTCGAGTATCTTGTGAGACAGCGAGAAGAGGGCGTCACGCTCCTCGGCCGATAGCGGGCTCAGGAAATCCTCCGAGGCCTGGAGGCTGAGCGGCAGGAGCTCTTCGATCAGCTCTTGTCCGTCCGGTGTCAGCGTGACCTGCCAGGACCGCGTGTCGCGGGGGTTGCGGGTCCGGGCCAGAAGGCCGCGCCCGGTGAGGCGGGCAATGATCTGGCCCGTCGTCGCCTGGTCGAGGGCGGCCCGCTCGGCCAGACCCGCCTGCAGGATGCCGGGCGTGTCGCGGACGAGAAGCATGAGGTTGAATTGCTCGGGCGTAACCCCGAAGTCGCGGCATTGGCGCGCAAAGGTTTCGCGCGTGCGTTGCCAAAGTCGCCGGATCAGGACGCCGGTCTGATCGGCATGCCGGGGAGGCCGGGCGACCGAAACCGCCAGGTAGGCCCGGCTGTCCATCTCGGAACTCGCATTTGAATCCAGATCACTCGCCATATGTCCCCCACTACCAGCAATCAACCTGAAGTAGTCTAGCAGGCTGGCGGGACAATGACTGCAAGTAAATTCGCGATGCCCGAAAAACCGGCGGATTTCCGGGACTTTTGATCACGGCGGTCTTAGGGTCCGGCCGGAGGCGGGGAGGGGCGGGGCCGCAGCCCCGGCCCGGTCACGCGTTGTGTTCGCGGATCTTGTCTGCGGCGCCCTTGTCGAAGGTCACGCCCTTCTGCTCGAAGAGCTGGTCGAGTTCGCCCGACAGCGTCATCTCGGTGATGATGTCGCAGCCGCCGACGAATTCGCCCTTCACGTAAAGCTGCGGAATCGTGGGCCAGTCGGAATAGTCCTTGATGCCCTGACGAATGGCTTCGTCGGCCAGCACGTTGACGTCGGTATACTCGACCCCCATGAAGTTCAGAACACCCGCGACGCGGCTGGAAAAGCCGCATTGGGGCATGGACTTGGTGCCCTTCATGAACAGCACGACGTCATTGGCGTCGACGGTTTCCTTGATCTGCTCCTGCGCGCTCATCGCGTATCTCCTGTGTCTCGCGGGGCGGCCTCGGTCCGGTCCGGCCCTGCTGTGTGATTGATGTGGCGGTCTGCCGCTCCGGCCCTCTCGGACACCCTGTGGGCCGGGTTGTCCCCGGACCGGTCGCCGTCTTCGTGGCCATGGGTATCGCTGTCGCCGCCAAGTTGCCGGTCGGCCCGGCGCAGACGCCGCAGCGTCTCCCATGTCCCGGCCACGACGAGGATCAGAAGTCCTGCCGTCCCGAGGATCCAGGCAGTCACTCCGGCGGCACCTTGGTGGTCAGGGCCAGCGCATGCAGGGCGCCGTTCGATCCCGACATCTTGTCCTTGAGCGCGGCGTAGACGGCGCGCTGCTGCTGCACCCGGTTCTGCCCGCGGAAGCTTTCGTCGATCACCTCGGCAGCATAGTGGTTGCCGTCACCGGCAAGGTCGGTGACGGTGACTTTGGCGTCCGGAAAGCTTTCGCGGATCAGATCTTCGATCTCCTGCGCCTCGATCGGCATGGCGGCGGGTCCCTCCTGTCGTTCGCGACAGATGTAGAGGTGCAGGGCCCCGCCTGCAAGCGAGGGCCTAGCCCAGAGCCTCGGCAAAGGCGCCACGGAAGAGGTCGTAAAGCTCGTTGCGGTGCACCTTCTTGCGCGCAATGCGGATGTTGCGGCCGCCGAACTTGCCCACGACCCTGACCGGCACTCCGGCCTTGGACCCTTCGGTCAGCAGCCATTCGGCCGCGTCGAAGGAACAGGCGACCAGATAGCGGCCCTGATCCTCTCCGAAAAGCGTGCCCAGGTCGGGCGGGTCCAGCCGGAACCCCGTGCCGACCCGTTCGGCCATCTCGAAGGCGGCAAGCGCCAGGCCGCCGTCCGACAGGTCCGTCGCGGCGGTGATCCATTGCCGGTGATCGTGCAGGAAGGCCGCGTTGCGCTTTTCCGCCTCAAGGTCGACCGGCGGGGCGTCGCCCTCTTCCCGTCCGAAGCATTCGTAGAGCAGAGCGGACTGGCCCAGATGGCCGTGGCATGCCCCGATGACGACGGCGAGGTCGCCGCGCACCGGGATCGCCGAAATCTCGTCGGCCTCGGAGGCGATCAGACCGACCGCACCGATGGTGGGCGTGGGCAAAATGCCGCGCCCGTCGGTTTCGTTGTAAAGCGACACGTTGCCCGACACGATCGGCATGTCGAGGGCGGTGCAGGCTTCGCCGATGCCTTCGATGGCGCCGACGAACTGGCCCATGATCCGCGGTTTCTCGGGGTTGCCGAAGTTCAGGTTGTCGGTCGCGGCCAGCGGGGTGGCGCCAACGGCCACGAGGTTGCGGAACGCTTCGGCCACCGCCTGCTTGCCGCCCTCGCGCGGGTTGGCGCGGACATAGCGGGGCGTGACGTCCGAGGTGAAGGCCAGCCGTTTGCCGGTGCCGTGCACCCGCACGATGCCCGAGCCCTGACCGGGCTGGCGCACGGTGTCGGCCATCACCTGGCTGTCATACTGCTCCCAAACCCAGCGTTTCGAGGCATGGTTGGGCGAGCTTACCAATTTGCGCAGCGCGTCGAGCGGCGCGATGTCGAGCATTTCGTCGAAGGGTTCGGCGGGCGGCGTCGGCTCCCACGGACGGTCGTATTCGGGCGCGGTTCCCGACAGGGCTTTCAGCGGCAGGTCGGCCTTGGTCTCGCCGTTGTGCATGACCAGGAACCGGTCTTCGGCGATGGTCTCGCCGACGATGGCGAAATCCAGGTCCCACTTGTCGAAGATCGCGCGGGCCACGTCCTCCTTGTCGGGGTCGAGCACCATGAGCATCCGCTCCTGGCTTTCCGACAGCATCATCTCGTAGGCGGTCATCGCGTCTTCGCGGCAGGGCACGCGTTCAAGGTCGAGCCGGACGCCCAGATTGCCCTTGTCGCCCATCTCGACGGCGGAACAGGTCAGGCCCGCCGCGCCCATGTCCTGGATCGAGATGACGGCGCCGGTGGCCATCAGCTCGAGACAGGCCTCGAGCAGCCGCTTTTCGGTGAAGGGGTCGCCCACCTGGACGGTGGGGCGCTTTTCCTCGATCGTGTCGTCGAACTCGGCACTGGCCATCGTGGCCCCGCCGACGCCGTCGCGCCCGGTCTTGGCACCGAGGTAGACCACCGGCATGCCGACGCCCGAGGCGGCGGAATAGAAGATCTTGTCGCTGTCGATCAGGCCGGCGGCGAAGGCGTTCACCAGGCAGTTGCCGTCGTAGGAGGCATGGAACCGCACCTCGCCGCCCACGGTGGGCACGCCAAAGGCGTTGCCGTAGCCGCCGATGCCCTCGACCACGCCCGACACCAGCCGTTTCGTGCGTGGGTGGTCGGGGCGCCCGAAGCTGAGGCTGTTCATCGCAGCGATGGGGCGTGCGCCCATGGTAAAGACATCGCGCAGGATGCCGCCCACGCCTGTCGCCGCGCCCTGGTAGGGTTCGATGTAGGACGGGTGGTTATGGCTTTCCATCTTGAAGACCACGGCCTGCCCGTCGCCGATATCGACGATGCCCGCGTTTTCACCCGGCCCGCAGATCACCTGCGGCCCTTCGGTCGGCAGGGTGCGCAGCCATTTCTTCGACGACTTGTAGGAACAATGCTCGTTCCACATCGCCGAGAAGATCCCAAGCTCGGTGAAGCTGGGCGCACGGCCCAGAAGATCCAGGATGCGCTGGTATTCGTCGGGCTTCAGCCCATGTGCGGCGATCAGTGCGTCGGAAATCTCAGGTTCTGTCATGTCCGGGCCCCCCTGCGGCTTGACCTTGGCTTCTAGGGCGGGAGGGGGGCGCTGAAAAGGGCCGGGCTGCGTGTCCGGCCCGATCCGGTGCATCGGCGCCTCAGCCGCCCGTTTGCGCGGCAACGGCCTCGGTCACCTGTTGCAGGGTGATCGGCAGCACGATGGCGCCGTCTTCGGTTTCGGTCTGCCCGGTCACCGTGACCGTGTCCGCGGCCAGTCCGGCCCCCGGTTCGGCGGTGAAGGTCAGGCTGGCGTCGCCCGTCTGGGTGACGGTGCCCAAGACCGTGCCGTCCGAGCTGAGAACCTGTGCGCCGGTAAGGTCGGGCGTCTCGATCCCGGTCGAAATGCCGTAGCGGTTGGTGGTGCCCATCACCATGTCGGTCGACACGCCCCGCGGCAGGTCGATGGTCGCCGTCTGCTGCGCGGCGAGCGGGGCTGTCAGGGGGATCGTCAGGGCAGCGGTGGCAAGCAGCATGCGAATGGGGGTCATCTCCCTGTCTCCTTTGCTTGTCGGTTGGACGCGGTGGTGCGCGTCATCCGACAGACGGACAGGTTTCGCCACGCCGGTCAAATGCGGCGCATCGGGTGCGGGGCGGGACGGGGCTGAGAGTGAGGGCTTTGGAAAAAGCGGCCTGTCCAACGGCTTGGCAGATGCCGTGCGGCCAAAAAAAAGGCCGAGCACTAAGCTCGGCCGAAGTCCAACAGGGAGGTGAAAACAACGAATGCTTAATTCGCCGCCTTCGAGATCCCACCTATGCTTCCCGATTGGGCTCTTCAAGAAGAATCCCCGCGGTCGGCGGCATGCCGGATATGCGTCGGCTGCATATCGCCAGACCGGGGGTCCGAGACGGCGATCAGGCGCCGACCTTCTCTTCCTGCAGCCGTTTGCGATGGGCGATGATCTCTTCGGTGACGAAGTCGCGGAAGGCCGCGATCCGCTTCGACTGGCGCAGCTCCTCGGGGTAGGCGAGGAAAACGGGCACCTCGGCCGATTCGATGTCGGGCATCACCCGCACGATGTTGGGGAAATCCTGGATCACGTAGTCGGGCAGCACGCCGATCCCGAGCCCCGCGATCACCGCCTGAAGCGCGCCGAAGTAGTTGTTCACCGTCAGCATCGACGGCACGTCATAGGTCAGCAGCTCCTGCACCAGCGTCGCGCCCGCGGCGACCTGGTGCGACGCGGTGTTCTGGCAGATCAGCCGGTGATCGGCGAGGTCCGACATCCGCTTGGGCGTGCCGCGCTGCGCGAGGTACTCGGGCGAGGCGTAGAGCCGCATCCGAATCGTCATCAGGCGTCGGCGGACCAGGTCGGCCTGGCTGGGCTCTTTCATCCGGATCGCAACGTCGGCTTCGCGCATCGGCAGGTCGAGCACGCGTTCCTCGAGCATCAGGTCGATTTTAAGGTCGGGGTACTTGGCATAAAGCGTGGGCAGGCGGGGGGTCAGCCACAAGGTGCCGAAGCCCGTCGCCGTGGTGACGCGCAGTTCGCCGAACACCTCTTCCTCGCTGTCGCGAATGCGGGCCGCGGCGGTATCGATCCGGCGACGCATCGCATTCGTGGCGTCGAAAAGCAGCTCGCCCTGCTCGGTCAGGATCAGCCCGCGCGCGTGGCGGTGGAACAGCGTGGTGTTCAGCGATTCCTCCAACGCGCGAATCTGGCGCGACACCGCCGACTGGCTGAGATGCAGCGTGTCGCCCGCATGGGTGAGGCTGCCTGCCGCGGCAACCGCATGAAAGATACGCAGCTTGTCCCAGTCCATAATATTCCGTCTTTCTCCCGTTCGTGCCGACGCCAAGGGGGCGCGGGGCGCACTTGGGTCAGGTTAGCATGATTTGCAAAGGTTCACGCTACGTAAGTACGCCGCGGGCGGCGGTTCGTCGCGGGTCGTGGCGGACCGCGGCGGCGGGCGCGGTCAGGGCGGGGCGGGGCGCCGGTGCCGATAATCCGGGCAGCGGCAATCCGGGCAGTGGCGGGCGCTTGCGTCACAGGGATGTCATAGCAGGTCGTCATCATCGCCGGACTGCCAGACCGGAAGGGACCGACAGGTGAGCGAAACGATCGGCGCCGAATGTCCACCCCCCGACAAGGCGCGGCCCCGCGAGGCGCGGCAGATCGCGCGCCAGATCAGCTATGCCGCCTCGGCCCGGACCCGGGCTGGGCGGGCGGTGATCCGGACGATCGAGAATGCCTGCGGCCGTCCGGGCCTGATCCGCCGGGCCCGGGGGTACCAGGACGATATCGCCGGGGGCGCGGATTTCTGGCAGGTGATGCTGGCCCGGTACGGTGTTTCGGTCGATATCGTGTCCGGCACGCTTGCCCCGATCCCGCGGCAGGGGCCGCTGGTGGTGGTGGCCAACCATCCCTTCGGCATCCTCGACGGGCTGGTCATGGGCGCGCTTCTGGGGCGTCTGCGCGGGGATTTTCGCATTCTGGCGCATCGGGTCTTCGCTCAGGCGGGGGATCTGGACCGGGTCATCCTGCCGGTGGATTTCGACGAGACGATGGCAGCGCAGGAAACCAACATCGCCACCCGACGGGCGGCGCTGCAGTTCCTTGGCGATGGCGGTGCGATCGGCGTGTTTCCCGGCGGCACCGTCTCGACCGCGGCGCGGCCCTTCTCCCGCCCGCTGGACCCGGTCTGGCGCGGCTTCACCGCGCGGATGATCGCCCGCTCGGACGCGACGGTTGTGCCGGTCTATTTCGACGGCGCCAATTCGCGCCTGTTCCAACTGGCCAGTCACGCGCATTACACCTTGCGGATGGGCCTATTGATGTCGGAATTCCGCGCCCGGACCGATCGGCCGGTGCAGATCGCGGTGGGGGCGCCGCTCGGGCCCGCGACGCTTGCACCTTATCGCCGTGACCCGCGGGGAATGATGGACTTTCTTCGCGAACGGACCTATGCCCTGTCGCCGACGCCGCCACCCGCGGCGTCCTATGGCTTTGAGTTCGAGGCGCGGTACAAGGACTGACCGCGCCCCGGGGCAAGGGCCCGAGCGAAAGGGGCAAGCGACATGGCGGTCGGCATCTTCGATAGCGGTCTGGGTGGTCTGACGGTTCTGGAAAAGGTGGCCGCGCGGCTGCCCGACGTGGACCTGATCTACCTCGCCGACAGTGCGCACGCGCCCTATGGCGTGCGCACGGCCGAGGATATCTACGAGCTGACATGCGCCGGCGTCGCCCGGCTGTGGGAGGCGGGCTGCGATCTGGTGATCCTTGCCTGCAATACCGCCAGCGCCGCGGCCCTGCGCCGGATGCAAGAGGTCGGGCTGCCCGAGGGCAAGCGTGTGCTCGGCGTCTTCGTGCCGCTGATCGAGGCGCTGACCGAACGGCAGTGGGGCGACAATTCCCCCCCGCGCGAGGTTGCGGTGACGCATGTCGCGCTGTTTGCCACCCCCGCCACGGTGTCGAGCCGCGCGTTCCAGCGCGAACTGGCCTTCCGCGCGATCGGCGTGGATGTCGAGGCGCAGGCCTGCGGCGGTGTCGTCGACGCGATCGAGGACGGCGACATGATCCTGGCCGAGGCGCTGGTGCGCAGCCATGTCGAGGCGCTTAAACGCAAGATGCCGCGCCCTCAGGCCGCTATCCTGGGCTGCACGCACTACCCGATGATGCAGGACGTGTTCCAGGACGCGCTGGGCGCCGAGGTCGAGGTCTATTCGCAGGCCAGCCTTGTCGCCGAAAGCCTGGCCGACTACCTGCGCCGGCATCCCGACATGCTGGGCCGGGGTGCCCCCGCCTTCCTCACCACGGGCGATCCGCGCCGCGTGTCGGACGGGGCCACGCGATTCCTGCGACGAAGGGTCGATTTCGTGTCTGCCTGACGCCATCGCCCCTCACGAATTTTCAGGGCCCCGCTGGCACCTTCGTGCCGCGCGCCCACAAGGACGCAAGATCATGACCCACAACGTCGCCATCCTCGGCGCCTCCGGCTATACCGGGGCCGAGCTTGTCCGGTTGATCGCCGGCCATCCCGACCTGCACATCGCAGCCCTCGCCGCCGACCGGAAGGCGGGGATGCAGATGCGCGAGGTCTATCCGCATCTCGGCCCGCTCGACCTGCCGCGGCTCGTCACCATCGACGAGATCGATTTCTCCCAGATCGACCTGTGCTTCTGCGCGCTGCCGCATGCCACCACGCAGGCGGTGATCTCGCAGCTGCCGCGCGACCTGCGCATCGTCGACCTGTCGGCCGATTTCCGGCTGCGCGACCCCGCGGCCTATGAAAAGTGGTACGGCAAGCCGCACGCCGCGCCCGAGCTTCAGAAAGAGGCCGTCTATGGCCTGTCCGAGTTCTACCGCGACGAGATTCGCGGTGCCCGGCTGGTCGCAGGGACGGGCTGCAACGCGGCCACGGGCCAGTTCGCGCTGCGTCCGCTGATCCAGGCGGGGGTGATCGACCTTGACGAGATCATCATCGACCTCAAGGCCGCCGCCAGCGGCGCGGGCCGGTCGCTGAAGGAAAACCTTCTGCTGGCCGAGCTTTACGAGAATGCCGCGGGCTATGGCCTGGGGGGCAAGCACCGGCACCTGGGCGAATTCGACCAGGAGTTCTCGAAGATCGCCGGGCGCCCGGTCGAGGTTACCTTTGTGCCGCACCTGATCCCCGCCAGCCGCGGCATCCTTGCCACCGTGCACCTGCGCGGCGAGGCGGATCAAATCGACGCAGCCCTCAGGAATGCCTATGAGGCCGAGCCGTTCGTGCATATGCTGCCTTTCGGGTCGGCGCCGTCGATGAAGGACACGCGGGGCACCAACATGGTTCATATCGGCGTCGCGGGCGACCGCAGGCAGGGCCGGGCGGTGGTGATCGCCACGCTCGACAACCTGTGCAAGGGCTCTTCGGGGCAGGCGGTGCAGAACGCCAACCTGATGCTGGGCCTGAAGGAAACCGCGGGCCTGACCGGCGTGGCGCTTTACCCGTAAGGGCCGCGGTCCGGGCCGCAGTGGCCCAGCCGGGGCGCAGCAACCGGGGGGGCGGGGGGCTTGGCCGCCCGGCCTGACCCCGGGGCCCTCGGGGGGCGGATGATGGAGACGCGCGATGCGATCGTTGAAGAAACGCCGTAGGATCCAGGTGCTTGTCGTCGCGGCGCTGGCGCTGGTGATTTCGACCGCGCTGATCGGCTATGCCATGCGCGACGGCATCAACTTTTTCCGTGCGCCGGCGCAGGTGCTGGCCGAGCCGCCGGGCCCCTCCGAGACGTTTCGCCTGGGCGGACTGGTCGAGGAGGGCACGCTGGTGCGCGGGCAGGGCGAGACCATCCGCTTTACCGTGACCGATGGCGCGGCTTCGGTGCCCGTTGCCTATACCGGGGTGCTGCCCGATCTCTTTGAGGAGGGGCAGGGTATGATCGGCACCGGCCGCTATGTCGGCGGCACCTTCGAGGCGACCGAGATCCTGGCCAAGCACGACGAAAGCTACATGCCGCGCGAGGTCGTCGACGCGCTGAAAGAGCAGGGCGTCTACGAGGATCCGAACGGCTCGGACGCGGTGGCGACCGACAGCCTCGACCCCGCACCGAGCGCAGGCTTGCCCGAGGGTTAACCCTGTCGTGACAGCTTTCCCGCCGTTGCCCGAAGGGGCCTCAGGAGCGGAAGGGAAAGCCGATGCCGACCACGGTCGAAGAGATTGCAGACGGGATCGTCGCCCGCGAGGGCGGCTTCGTGAACGACCCGGACGATCCCGGCGGTGCCACCAACCGCGGCGTGACACTGGCCACCCTGCGGCGGATCGGCGGCGATCTGGACGGCGACGGAGATGTCGACCTGGCCGATCTGCGCCGCCTGTCGCGTAGCCAGGCGCGCGACATCTTCCTGCAGCATTACTATCATGCGCCACGGCTGGGCGACCTGCCCGAGGAGATCCGCGCCAGCGTTTTCGACATGTCGGTGAATGCGGGTGCCAATGCGGTGAAGATCCTGCAGCGGCTTCTGAACGACATGGGGCACGGCCTGCAGGTCGATGGCATCGTCGGGCCCCGCACGATTGCCGCCGCCGCTCTGGCCCAGGCCGCGGCGCCGCGGCACCTGGCCGACGCCTACGGCATCGCCCGGCGGAACTACTACTACGCGCTCGCCGATGCGCGTCCCGCCAGCCGCAAGTACGCCCGCCGCCGCGACGGAGGCAAGGGCGGCTGGATCCTCCGGGCCGAGGAGTTCATCTCGCCCCGCTACCGCCTGACCGAGGGCGAGCATCGCGCGCGGGTGGCGGCATGGGACTGATCGAGCGTCTGATGGGCGGGCTTTTCGGACCGGGCTGCGGCGCGTTGCGCGACACGGTCGAGGTGTTTCGCGAGAGTGCCGAAGGCCGCGCCGGCCGCGCCCATGCCCTGCGGGAGGCCGCGCTGGCCCAGTTCGCGGCCGAGTTCGCGCAATCCCGGCGGGGTTGGTTCGACCGGCTGGTGGACGGGCTGAACCGTCTGCCGCGCCCGGCGATGGCACTGGGGACGCTGGGCCTGATCGGCGCGGCGATGGTCGACCCGGTCTGGTTCTCCGAGCGGATGCAGGGCCTCGCCCTGATCCCCGAGCCGCTCTGGTGGCTTATGGGGGCCGTGGTGTCGTTCTATTTCGGCGCCCGCGCGCAGGCGAAGGGGCAGGACTTTCAGCGCAGCCTTGCTGCAACGCTGGCGGCCTATCCCGCAGGCGGCGCGGTGGACGGAAAGGCCCCCCACAAGGTTCCCGCCACCGCCGCCGCATGGGGCAACGCGGCGCTGGCGGACTGGCGCGCGGAGCGGCGCGATGAGTGAGCTTTTCGCCGCACTTCTGGCCGAACATGGGCCCTGGGTCGCGCTGGTATTCTTCCTGCTCTACCGCGACCAGCAAAAGGACGCGGCCACGCGGCGCGCGCTCGACAAGAACACCGCCATCCTGATCGAGATGACGACGCTGGTGCGCGACCGGTTGTCTCGGGGGGCGGTGCGATGACCGGGCTGGGCCGGATCTGGGCGCGGCTCTTCCTCAGCCGCCGCCTGTCGCAGGCCGAACGACGCAACCGCGATGCCGCCGAGCGGCTGGATGCCGCGCTGAGGGAGCTTTGGCCGCTATGAAACAGGCGCTTTGTCTGACGGCCGGGGTGGCTGTCCTTTTGTGGGTGTCGCGGGTCGGGCTGGGGCCCGGCGCCGCGGCACGGGCGGGATACACCGCGATGACACCGCTGGCGGCCGCCATCGCGGCGACGTTCCTGTGGCTCTGGCGAGAACGGGCGACACCGCTTGCGCTGGGAATGGCGTTTTCCTGGGCCGGGGCGGCGGGCCTTTGCCTGTGGTGGGCGCGGGTCGGGGCCGCGCCCGGCCCGCTGCCCGGTCAGGCGGTGCCGCCGGCGGTCTTTGCCTGCCTCGCGCTCTATCTGACCGGGGCGCTCTTGCACTTCGCGGTGATCCGCAGCTCGCTGCCCTCGGGCGCGGCACGCGGGCTGGTCTGGGGCACCGCCGCGGCGACGGCGGCGGTGCTGGTTCCGCTTCTGCGCTGACGCGACGCGTGCGGGACGTGTGGGCGGCAGGCGCGCGGGCGCCTAGTTCAGGTAGGGGACGGGATCGACGCTGTCGAAGCCTTCGCGGATCTCGAAATGCAGGACCGAGGGTGTCTGCGCCCGCACCTTGGCGATCTCCTGCCCGCGCTTGACGGTATCGTCCTTGTTCACGGCCAGCTTGTCGACGCCGGAATAGACCGTCAGCAGGTTGTCCTCGTGCCGCAAGACCAGGATCGGAACGCCCTCGGTATCGCGGGTGATTGCGGCGACGCGCCCGCCGTCCGCGGCCCGGACCGAGGTTCCGGCCGGGGCGGCGATGTCGATGCCGTCGTTCTTGCCTTTCTGGAAGGCGCGGATGATCTTGCCCTGCACCGGGTAGCTCATCCGGGCGTCCGAGGCTGTGCTGGCCTCCTGCGACATGGCGGGCGAGGCGGGCGTTTCCTTGACCGGGGCGCTCTGCGCCTCTTCGGGCTCGGGCAGCGGGGCCGAGGCCGAGGGCGGGGTCGGCGTGGGGCTGCCCTCGCCGGGGCGCGAGGTCTTTTCGGGGTCGGGCTGCGGCGTCGTGCCGGGCTCGGCCACCGGGATCAGCAGCCACGCGCCTTCGCGCACCGACATGTCGGGGCCGAGACCGTTCCAGTCGGCCAGCGCCTTGGCCGGCACGTTGTACTTCCGCGCGATCGAGTAGGCGGTTTCGCCGTGCTCCACCCGGTGCCGCTGCGGATCGCCGTCCGAGCGCGCCGGTGCAGAGGTCTGGCCAGAGGGTTGCGCAGCGGGGGTGGCCTGCGGCGTGCGCTGCGGTGCACTGGGGCCGGCGCGGTCGATCGCATTGCCGGCCAGCGTCGACACGTCGACCTGAGGGGTGGGCCGTCCGGCGGTGCCGCCGGGGGCGGCCTGCGGCCCCGGCGCGGGGGCGGGCGCCGCGGCAACGCGGGTGCCCTGCGGCTCGGCCACGCGGCTGGGCAGCGCGACGATCTCGCCATGTTTCAGCTCTGCCCCGATCGGCAGTCCGTTGTAGTTCGCAAGCTCGACCGCGGGCAGGCCGACGCGACCGGCCACGTCGGCCACGGTATCGCCGTCGCGCGCCACGGCGACCTGATAGTCCGAGTAGGAGAGCACGCCGCGCGCATCCGGCGTAGGCCGGGCGCGGTAGACGCCGTAGACCGCCTGCGAGGTGTCGAGAGGCCCGGCCCCGAGGTTGTTCCGGAGGTCGAAATCGAACCCCTGTTCGTCGCAACCCGCAAGGGTGAGGGCCGCTGCCCCGCCCAGTAGGGTTCCGCGCCAGGCCCTGACCGGCCGTTTCGCTGTTCGTGCCATCCTGCTCGTCCTTCGCTTGCCGGGCGACCTCTGGCGGGTCGGCTCCTGCGATGTCCAGCGCGCCCCGGGCGTCCGCCCGCGAAGGTCAGTCGTCCCCAAGCCCCTCGACAAGGGGGACGAACCGGACCGGACGCAGTTCTTCGTAATCGAAACCGTCCTCGTGGCGGACGACCTTGATCAGGCGCTGCACCGTGTCGGACTGGCCGACAGGCAGCACCATGATACCGCCAACCCGAAGCTCGGCCAAGAGGGGGCCAGGCGGGTCTTCGGCGGCGGCGGTGACAAGAATGCGATCGAACGGCGCCTGGTCGGGCAGCCCGCGGCTGCCGTCGGCCGTCATCGCGATGACGTTGGCGAGGCCCAGATCGCGGAACACCTGTTCGGCCGCGCGCACCAGGCGCCGGTGTCGGTCAACGGTATAGACCCTCCGGGCCAGCTGGCTGAGGATCGCCGCCTGATAGCCCGAGCCTGTCCCGATCTCGAGCACCTTGTCACGCGGGCGCACGTCCAGCGCCTGCGTCATCAGACCCACGACCGAGGGTTGCGAGATGGTCTGGCCGCAGGCGATGGGCAGCGGCATATCCTCGTAGGCACGCTCGGCGAAGAGACCGCGGACAAAGGCGCCGCGGTCGATCTTCTCCATTGCCTGAAGCACCCGGGCATCGGTGACCCCGCGCGACCGAAGGGCGAAGACGAACTGCATAGTGCGTTCGGCCTCGCTGCTCATCCCAGCCGGTCCTTCAGGTCGGCGACCAGGTCATGCGCCGTGAGGTCCGCGCGCATCGGCGTGACCGAGGTGTAGCCCGAAAGGTTCGCCGCCACGTCCGAGCCTTCCGGCCCGGGCTGGTCCTGGCGCCCGCCCTTGATCCACAGGAACTTCCGCCCCGAGGGGGAATAATGCGGCTCGACCCCGAAGACCGAGTTTTCGCGCCAGCCCTGGTGGGTGACGGCGAGCCCCCTGACCTCGGCCGCCGGGACGGGCGGGAAATTGACGTTGTAGAACAGCCGGTAGCCGCCTTCGTCCCAGATCCCGTGGTCCAGCAGCTTGCGCACCACATCGGCGCCATGGGCGGCGGCGGCTTCGAACAGGTTGTCGAGGCCCGCGTTGCGCGGCCCGATATACTGGCTGAGCGCGATCGAGCGGATGCCCTGCAGCGCCCCCTCCATCGCGCCGCCGACAGTGCCGGAATAGAGCGTGTTCTCGCCCGCGTTGTTGCCGCGGTTGACCCCCGACAGGACAAGGTCGGGCAGCTGCGGCATCACGTCGTGCAGACCCGCCAGGACGCAATCGGCCGGCGCGCCCTCGGCCGCGACGCGGCGGGGGCCCAACTCGGCGATCATCATCGGGTGGGTATAGCTGATCTTGTGCGCCACGCCCGATTGTTCGAACGCGGGCGCGACAGTCCAGACTTCGCCCGTCGGGCCGGCCACCGCCTCGGCGATGGCTTCGAGCACCTTGAGGCCCGGGGCGTTGATGCCGTCGTCGTTGGTGATGAGAATGCGCATGGAAACCTGCTCTTTGTTTCTGAATAGGCGAGCCCCGGGCGCGCGGCAAGCGGGGTTTGCCGCGCCTGCGGCGTCGTGTTGTCATGCCGCCGCGCCCCGGAACCCGGTACCCCCGGCCGAGGGGGGGCACAAACCGTGCGGGTATGCGGCTTGGCCCGTAGCTGAACGGTGGCCCCAGGCCCCCGCGGTCAGCCCGTCAGACCGGCCAGCAGGCGGCGCGCTTCGTCCGCGGGGGCGGCGAGCGGGGCGCGATCCTCGCCCGGGTAGAACCGCGCGCGGACGGCCGTGGGCATCGGGCGCGGCGACAGGATGCGCACGCGGGGGCCGGTGCGCGCGGTCTCGGCCGCCCAGGACCGGGCCAACGCGATCTGCGCGCCCTTGGTGGTGCCGTAGCTGCCGAAGAATTTTTCGCCCGCGCCGGCATCCTCGAAGAACAGGGCCTGCCCGTCGGCACCCAGTAACGGTGCCATCATCCGGATCAGCATTGCCGTGGTGTCGAGGTTCAGCGACACGGATTTCGACCAGTCCTTGGGGTCGATATGGTTCGCCGGGGTCAGCGGCGCGGCATGGATCGCGGTGTGCGCCCAGATCGCGGCATGGCCCCAGCGGTCGTAGGCCGAGCGGCACAGATGCGCCATCGCGGCCTCGTCCGCCACGTCCATGGGCGCCAGCGTCGCGCTGCCGCCCGCGGCCTTGATACGGTCGTCCAGTTCCTCGAGCCCGCCGGTCGTGCGCGCGACGGCGAGGACATGGTGATCACGGGCAAGCTCGAGCGCGAGGGCCGCGCCGAGCCCGCGCGAGGCGCCTGTGACGATGGCGAGCGGACGGGTGCTTTCGGTCATGCGGCGGTCTTTGGGCCGCAACCGCGCCGAGGTCAAGCCGCCGACAGGCGCCGGGCCGCCGATGCGGCGCAGCGCCGCGGGCAAAAGGTTTTGCCGTGGCGCCGGCGCGCGGCTAATCTCGGCGCCGGGAACAGCCATTTCCGGGGACGGACAGGATGCAGCATTGGACACGTCGCGCGGCGCTCGGGGGCGCGCTGGCCGCGTTGGCCGCCTGTGGCAGCAGGCAGGACGAGGTGACGCGCCACGCGCCGCTCGCCCCCGGGGCAACCCCCCGGATGCGGGTGCTGGTCGACAAGTGGGCGACGGAGTGGAACGTGCCTCCGGCGCTGGTTCACCGCGTCGTCCAGCGCGAAAGCAGCTACAACCCGGCGGCGCGCAACGGGCCCTATTACGGGCTGATGCAGATCCATCCCACGACCGCGCGCACCATGGGCTACAGCGGCCCGCCCGAGGGGCTGCTGGATGCCGAAACCAACCTGCGCTACGCGGTGAAATACCTGCGCGGCGCGTGGATGGTTTCGGACGGCGACTATGACGAGGCCGTGGGCTGGTATTCCCGCGGGTATTACTACGAGGCCAAGCGCCGCGGGCTGCTGCGGGAAACCGGCCTTCGCTCCTGACCCCGCGCCGCTTTGGGCCGCGGCAGGCAAGCCGCGCGGGGCACCGGACCCGCAACGCCTTGGGGCTGATGCCTCGCGGCCCCCTTGGACTGCACTCTCTTGGCGGCAATCTCCTAGGGTGACGGGCGGGGGCCACGCGTCGTGCGCGCTGTCCGGGATCGGGCAGGGCGCCCTGGCGGCTGACCCCGCATGGACCACAGCGCGGCAGGACTGACGCTGCCCGCCACTGGGCGGCAGGAACTGCAGGACGGCGCGCTATCGCGCGCGCGACAGCTCGGCGGCAAAGTCCAGCAGGGTGGCGAGGGCGTCCCGCAGCGCCGCATCCTCCAGCGTCAGGGCGATACGCACATGGCCCGCGGCGGCGTCTCCGAACCCCTCTCCGGGCATCACCGCGATCAGGTGGCGGTCGAGCAGGGCCTCGGCAAAGCCGGTGCCGCCGAGGCCGGTGTCCCGGATGTCCAGCATCAGGTACATCGCGCCCTGCGCCGGAACCGCCCGGACGACCTTCTGCCCGGCGATCAGGCTCAGCGCCAGGTCCCGGCGGCGGCGATAGGGGGCGGCGTTTCTCTCCTCGGCGTCGGGGCCCTGCAACAAGGCGAAAAGCCCCGCCTCCTGGATGTATCCGGGCACGCCGTAGGTGGTGGTGACGGCCAGGTCGGCCATGCGCGCGATTGCCTCGGGCGGGGCGATGAGCCAACCCAGGCGACTGCCTGTCATCGCATGGCTTTTCGACAGGGAGCCGATCACCATGGTGCGCTCGGCCATGCCGGGCAGGGCGCGGGGGGACAGGTGATCGCCCGTCCAGACCTGGGTGTCGTAGACCTCGTCCGAGATCACCCAGAGATCGTGGTCGCGGGCCACCTGCGCGATCCCGTCCAGCGTGTCGCGGGAATAGACGGCGCCGGTGGGGTTGTTGGGCGTGTTGATCAGCAGCGACCGTGCGCCCTGCGCCACCGCGGCAAGATCGGCCGCCTGCGGTTGGAACCCATGCTCGGGCCGCGTCGCCACGGCGCGGGGGTGGGCGGCGCTCGCGCGGATGGTGGTGGGGTAGGTGGCATAGTAGGGATCGCAGATCAGGGCGGTATCGCCCGGATCGGTGACAGCCTGGTGCGCCGCGAAGAGGGCGGCCTGCCCGCCGGGGGTCACCAGCACGTTGTCGCGCGTGGTGGGCACGCCGGTGCGCGCCTCGACCCGGGCGGCGATGGCGTCGCGCAGCGGCGCGATGCCGGGGATCGCGGCATAGCCGGTGTGCCCGGCCATGGCGGCGCGGTGCATCTCCTGCAGGATCGCGGGGGCGGTGCGGCTGTCGGGTTCGCCGATGGTCAGCTCGACCACCGGCTGGCCCGCGTCCTTCAGCTGGCGGGCGCGGATGAACAGCCCCCACGCATCCGATCCGCCGCCCAAGATCCCCTCGATCCGCGATGACAGCCGCATGGCCGCGCCCCCTTTATGTGCCTTGCATGGAACGAAACCGGCCGCCCCGGTAGGGGCGGCCGCAGGTGCCGGGCGACCCGGCGGGACCCTCAAGCCGCGGGCGGGCACGGTGCCTGCCTGCGACGAAAGGCTCAGCGGTTCTCGACGTCGACGTAGTCGCGCGAGGTCGAGCCCTGGTACAGCTGACGCGGGCGGCCGATCTTCAGCTGCGGATCCGAGATCTGCTCTTTCCACTGCGAAATCCAGCCCACGGTCCGCGCCACGGCGAAGATCGGCGTGAACATCGACTGTGGGAAGCCCATCGCGTCGAGGATGATGCCCGAGTAGAAATCGACGTTCGGGAACAGCTTCTTGTCACGGAAATAGTCGTCTTCCAGCGCGATGCGCTCCAGCTCCTTGGCGGTCTGCAGCGTCGGGTTGTTCTCGATCCCAAGAAGGTCGAGCACCTCGTCCGCGGACTGCTTCATCACCGTCGCGCGGGGGTCGTGGTTCTTGTAGACCCGGTGGCCGAAGCCCATCAGGCGGAAGGGATCGTTCTTGTCCTTGGCCCTTGCGATGTACTCCGGAATGCGATCGGGCGTGCCGATTTCGCGCAGCATCTCGAGACAGGCCTGGTTGGCGCCGCCGTGGGCAGGGCCCCAGAGGCAGGCGATGCCGGCGGCGATGCAGGCAAAGGGATTGGCGCCCGAGGACGAGGCCAGCCGCACCGTCGAGGTCGAGGCGTTCTGCTCGTGGTCCGCGTGCAGGGTGAAGATCCGGTCCATCGCGCGGCTCAGGATCGGGTTGACCACGAATTCCTCGGCCGGGACGCTGAAGCACATCCGCAGGAAGTTCGAGGCGTAGTCCAGATCGTTGCGCGGATAGACGAAGGGCTGGCCGACGGAATACTTGTAGGCCATCGCGGCGATCGTCGGCATCTTGGCGATCAGCCGGATCGACGCGACCTCGCGCTGCCACGGATCGGCGATGTCGGTGCTGTCGTGGTAGAAGGCCGACATGGCGCCGACCACACCCACCATCACGGCCATCGGGTGCGCATCGCGGCGGAACCCACGGAAGAAGTTCTGCATCTGCTCGTGGATCATCGTGTGCTGCGTCACGCGATGTTCGAAATCCTCAAGCTGCTCGGCGGTCGGAAGATCGCCGTAAAGCAGCAGGTAGCAGACTTCGAGGAAATGCGATTTCTCGGCCAGTTGCTCGATCGGGTAGCCGCGGTGCAGCAGCTCGCCCTTGTTGCCGTCGATGAAGGTGATCGTCGAGTCGCAGGAGGCGGTCGAGGTGAAGCCCGGATCGTAGGTAAAGACGCCGCCTTCGGAGTAGAGTTTGCGGATGTCGATCACGTCGGGCCCGGCAGTGGGCGAGTGCATCGGCAGCTCGACGGTCTTGTCGCCGAAGGTCAGTGTTGCGGTCTTCTGGCTGTCAGCCATGGCAGTCCCTTCCATGTCGTTCCGGCCGGGATGTCCCGGCGAACCATTAGTCAGGCAAGGCGCAAGACGTGGCGCCCAGCAATCAAGCCGCAGCGTCGTTCAGCCGGGCAATCGTTTCGTCCCGGCCGAGGACGAGCATCATATCGAATACGCTGGGAGTGGCGGTGCGACCGGCAAGTGCGGCCCGCAGCGGCTGCGCAACCTTGCCCAGTCCGACCCCGCGCTCTTCTGCGACGGCGGCCGCGATCCCCTCCAGTCGATCACGCTCCCAGCTAGCATTTTGCAGGTGCGGCGTCAAATCTGCCAGAAGCGATTTGGCGTCCGAAGTCAGCGCCTTGGCGGCCTTTTCGTCGATCTCAAGGGGCCGGCTTGCGAGGATAAAGTGAGCCTGATCAATGAGATCCGGCAGGATCTTCGCGCGCGACTTCAGGTGCGGCATTGCTGTACCGACCTGTTCAACTTGGGTCGGGGTCAGCGGCGTGCGGTCGGTTTCGTCAAGAAAGCCGATCAGCTCTTGCAGCAGTGCGTCATCGTCCATCGACTGGATGTGCTGGCCCGAGATGTGACCCAGTTTCTTGAAATCCAGACGGGCCGGGGCGCGGCCGATGCCGGAGAGGTCGAACCACTCCTGCGCCTGCGCGTCGGTGAACACCTCGTCGTCGCCGTGGCTCCAGCCCAGCCGCGCCAGATAGTTGCGCATCGCGACGGCCGGATAGCCCATGTCGCGATACTCCTCGACCCCGAGGGCGCCGTGCCGTTTCGACAGCTTCTTGCCGTCCTCGCCGTGGATCAGCGGGATATGGGCGAAGACCGGAACCGGCCAGTCCATCGCGTCATAGACCAGCCGCTGACGCGCCGCGTTGTTCAGGTGGTCGTCGCCGCGGATCACGTGGGTGACGCACATGTCGTGATCATCGACCACCACCGCCAGCATGTAGGTGGGCGTGCCGTCCGACCGCAGCACGATCATGTCGTCCAGCTGATCGTTGCGGACGGTGACGCGGCCCTGCACGGCATCCTCGGTGACCGTCTCGCCGTCGCGGGGCGCCTTGACGCGGATGGCGTAGGGCGCATCGGGGTGGGTCGCGGGGTCGGCGTCGCGCCAGGGGCTTTCGAACAGGGTGGAACGTCCCTCGGCCTTCGCGGCCTCGCGGAAGGCGGCGATCTCGTCCTGCGTGGAAAAACACTTGTAGGCCGCGCCGCGTCGCAGCATTTCCTGCGCGACCTCGGCGTGGCGCTCGGCGCCGGCGGCCTGGCTTACCGCCTCGCCGTCCCAGTCCAGCCCCAGCCAGCGCAGCCCGGCAAAGATCGCCTCGGTCGCTTCGGGGGTCGAGCGGGCGCGGTCGGTATCCTCGATCCGCAGAAGGAACTTGCCGCCACGGCCCCGCGCGTAAAGCCAGTTGAACAGCGCTGTGCGCGCCCCCCCGATATGCAGGAACCCCGTCGGCGAGGGGGCAAAACGGGTGACGACCTCGCCGTCGGAGGGCGGTGTCGCGGACGCGGGGGTGCTCATAAAGGGCTTAACCTTTTGGAAACCATAAGGGAGAATTCTTTGGCCGTGATCTAGCTTCTCAGGGGGAGAAGGACAAGTGTGCGGCCCGTCGCGGCGATCCTCCCGGCGATTGTTCCGGTGATCCTTCAGAGGATCTCCACGGGGATCTTCGCGACGGTCGACCGGCAGCGCGGGCATCTTTTTCCGTGGCTCCCGGTCTTTCTGGGCGTCGGGATCGGCGTGTATTTCGTGCTGCCTGTCGAGCCGTCGCGCGCCGAGTGGGGGATGCTTGGCGCCGGGTGCCTGGCCTGCCTGGTCCGGCTGGGGCGCCAGCCCGCCGCCCGCCCGCTGACGCTGGCTCTGGCGATGGCGCTGGCAGGTGCGCTTCTGGCGGGCGCGCGGACGCAGATCGTGGCGGCGCCGGTGCTTGGGTTTCGCTACTACGGTGCGGTCGAGGGGCGCGTCGCCGCGGTCGACAGGTCGTCGAGCGATGCGGTGAGGCTGACGCTGGACCGCGTTCGGTTGGACGACGTGCCCCCCGGGCGCACGCCGAGGCGGGTGCGCATCTCGCTGCACGACGCCGACGTCTGGCGCCCGGCCGAAGCGGGGGCAGTGGCCGAGCGTGTTGCCGAGGCCGCGGCGCGGGCGCCGCCGGGCGCGCCCGATCCGTTCGAGATCCTGCCCGGCGCCCGGGTGATGACGACGGCGCACCTGTCGCCGCCCGGCGGCCCGGTCGAACCTGGTGGCTTTGATTTTCGCCGCCATGCCTGGTTTCTGGGGCTCGGCGCTGTCGGGTATACCCGCGTCCCCGTTCTGCGTGCCGGGGCGCCCGACGACGCGTACCTTGTTGCGCGGGCACGGATGCGCCTGTCGGCGGCGGTGCGCGCCGCGCTTCCCGGGCCACGCGGTGCCGTGGCGGCGGCGATCACGACCGGCGATCGATCGGCCATTCCGGCCGGGGTGCTCGCGGACCTTCGGGCGGCGAACCTCGCCCACCTGCTGGCAATTTCGGGGCTGCACATGGGGTTGCTGACCGGCTTCGTCTTCGGCGTCCTGCGGCTGGGCCTGGCCTGCAGCCCGAGGCTGGCCCTGACGGCGCCGATCCGGGCCTGGGCCGCGGCCGGCGGGCTGGCCGCGGGGGCTGTCTACCTCGGTCTGTCAGGCGGCAACGTCGCGACCGAGAGGGCGTTTGTCATGGCGGCGGTTCTGTTCGGCGCGATGATCCTGGGGCGCCGGGGGTTGACGCTTCGGGCGGTCGCGGTGGCGGCGCTCATCGTGCTGATCCTTCGTCCCGAAAGCCTGACGGGCCCGGGGTTCCAGATGTCCTTTGCCGCGACCGTGGCCCTGGTGGCCGCCTTTGCCGCGCTGCGCGGCCAGGCATGGGCCGGGGGGGCGCGCTGGCGTCGCTGGATCCTTGGCCTGGTGATGTCGTCGGCGGTGGCGGGGGCTGCGACGGCTCCCGTGGGCGCCGCGCATTTCAACCAGATCGCGCATTACGGCCTGATCGCGAACCTCCTGTCAGTGCCGGTGATGGCGGCGCTGGTCATGCCAGCCGCGGTGCTGGCGGCCGTCCTGGTCCCCGTCGGCCTTGAGGATATTGGGCTGCACCTGATGGGCGTCGGTCTGGGCTGGATCCTGCAGGTGGCCGAGAGCGTGGCCGCCCGGGACGGCGCGCTCAGCCACGTGTGGCGGCCGGGGCCCGCCGTCCTGCCGCTCATGGCGATCGGGGGGGTATGGCTCTGCCTCTGGGTCGGGTGGGGGCGTCTCGCCGGGCTTGTGCCGATGGGGATTGCCTGCATCCTCTGGGCAGGTTCGTCCCGGCCCGACCTTCTGGTGTCCGAGCGCGGGGGCCTGGTCGGGGTTCGGACCAAGGCCGGGCTGGCCCTGTCGAAACCGCAGGGCGAGGGTTTCGTGGCCCGCGTCTGGCTCGAGAACGACGGCGATCCCGTCCCGCAGGAGCTTGCCGCGGCACGCCCTGGCTTCGACGGCCCCCGCGGGACGGCACGGGTCAGCCTGGGCGCCGTTGATGCCGTGCACCTGACCGGACGCGGTGCCGCGGACCGGGTGGCGGACGCCTGCGAAACAGCCGAGATCGTGATCCTGTCGGTCGAGGCCGAGGACCGGCCCGAGGGGTGCGACCTGATCGATGCGAAAGTTTTGCAGCACCGGGGTGCCATGGCGATCTATGTCGACGCGGGAAAGCTGCGCCGGGTCTGGGCCGCGGAGCGCGCCGGAGCCCGGCCATGGAGCGCGCGGTAAGGGGCAGGGTGTGTCCCGCTGTTCGGACGATCCGCCGCCCCACCAAGGACAGGGCGGCGCTGGCTGACCCTCGCGCCCCCAATTTCCATCTCCGCCGCGCGCAGGTGACGCTGTGCAGGCCGCGAGGTCAGTAGGTCCGCATCAGTCCGACCAGGCGGCCCTGCAGCCGGATCTGGTCATCCCGGAAGATACGCGTCTCGTAGGCAGCATTCGCCGCTTCGAGGGCCACGGTATCCCCCTTGCGGCGGAAACGTTTCAACGTCGCTTCGTACCCTTCGACCAGCGCCACGACGATATCACCGTTCTGGGCAGTGTCGCCTTCGCGGATCACGACGATGTCGCCGTCGTTGATCCCGGCCTCGATCATCGAATCCCCCCGGACCTCAAGCGCGAAATGCGTGCCCGCGCCCGTCAGCATCTGGTGCGGCACCGCGACATGCGTCGCGACGTCGCTGATCGCCTCGATCGGGACGCCGGCGGCAATACGCCCCATCATCGGCAGGGACACCGAGCCCGGCGTCACCTCCATCGCGCCCCTGGGGTGCGAGGTGTCGCCGTCGTCGTCCGAAGCCGCCTGCGCCTCGTCGCGGCGGGCCCGTGCCTTGCTGTTGGTCAGAGTCTCCGGCATCTTCACGATTTCGATTGCACGGGCGCGGTGGGCGAGACGGCGGATGAAGCCACGCTCTTCCAGCGCGGTGATCAGGCGGTGGATCCCCGATTTCGATCTGAGATCCAGCGCTTCCTTCATCTCGTCAAAAGAGGGCGGAACGCCATCCTGTTGCACCCGTTCGTGGATGAATGTCAGCAGTTCCAACTGTTTGCGGGTCAGCACGGATCAGGCCTCTTTCCTTGTCGTTCGGCTATTGTTCTATGCCCGTTCCGCGTTCGTGTCAACCGCCGCCCGGCCCGCCCAGCGGCAGGTAGTCGACCGTCTCGCCCACCCGCCGCGCAGGATCTCCGACAGGGCGCACGAGCAGGGCATCGGCCTCGGCGAGCACGCTCAGAAGCGAGCTGTCCTGCGTCGGGAACGGCGTGATCCCGTCGATGCCGAGCCGGGCGCGAAGGTAGTGTTCGCGCGGTCCGTTTGCGGGCAGATCGCAGGCCAGCGGTGCGGTTCGGCGCGGGGCCGGCCCCGCGGGCAGCCCCAGCAGGGCGTCCAGCGCCGGGCGCAGGAAGACGTGGCCGCAGACCATGGCGGAAACCGGGTTGCCCGGCAGACCGATCATCGCCGCCGTGCCCAGTCGGCCAGCCATCAGCGGTTTGCCGGGGCGCATGGCGACCTTGTAAAAGGCCTGCTCCATCCCGCCGAGGGCTGCGGCGCGGCCGACCAGATCGTGATCGCCGACCGAGGCACCGCCGATCGTCACGATCAGGTCGGCGCCCCGGGCCAGCTCGAAGCTCTGCGCCAGGGCGTCGATGTCGTCGCGGGCGATGGGAAGCAGCCGGGCGATGCCGCCCGCGGCCTCGACCATGGCGGCCAGGCCAAAGCTGTTCGACGCGGCGATCTGACCCGGGCGCCGGGATGTGCCGGGCATCACCAGCTCGTCCCCGGTGGCGATCAGCGCGACCTCGGGGCGACGATGAAGCACCAGGCGGTCGGCATCCATTGCCGCCAGCAAGGCAAGATCGGCGGGCCCCAACCTGCGCCGCGGGAAGGCCTCTGCCCCCTTGGCGAAATCCGCGGCGGCGGGGCGGACATGCGGCCCGCTTTCCTGCGGGGCGGTGACGGTGATGATGTCGCCGTCGCGGGCGACGTCCTCCTGGATGATCACGCGGTCGGCGCCCCGGGGCATCGGGGCGCCGGTGAAGATGCGCACGGCCTCGCCCGCGGCGACCGCGCCTGCATGCCCGTGACCCGCGGCAGATTCGCCGATGGCCCGGAACCGCGCCCCCTCCCGCGCCTCGGACCCGATCACCGCGTAGCCGTCCATCGCCGAGGCCGAGAACGGCGGCTGGTCGTAGGCGGCCACGTGCGGGGCGGCCATCACCCGTCCGCGCGCCTCGCGCAGCGGCACGCTTTCAGTGCCGGTAGGGGCAACGAGGGCGAGGATCTTCTCCAGCGCGTCGGACACGGAAATCACGGCGCGGCCTCGTAGCGGCCGGACTTGCCCCCCTCCTTGACCAGCAGCCGGATGCCGCCGATCTCCATGCCCTTCTCGACGGCCTTCAGCATGTCGTAAAGCGTCAGGCAGGCGGTCGAGACGGCGGTCAGCGCCTCCATCTCCACCCCGGTCTGGCCGGCGGTCCTGACGGTGGCCGTCACCCGCACCCCTGGCAGCCCGGGATCGGGCGCAAGCTCCAGGGCGATCTTGGTGATGGGCAGGGGGTGGCAAAGCGGGATCAACTCGGCCGTCTTCTTGGCCCCCATGATACCGGCCAGCCGCGCCACGCCCAGAACGTCGCCCTTCTTCGCGGTGCCCTGCAGGACGTGGTCCAGCGTCCCGGGCGCCATGATCACATGGCCCTCGGCCGTGGCGCTGCGCGCGGTCTGCGGCTTGTCCGAGACATCGACCATGTGGGCGTGGCCCTCGGCATCGAAATGCGACAGGCCGGCCATCAGGCGGGCACCGGATCGGCCAGCAACTCGCGGGTGGCTCGGGCCACGTCGTCCTGCCGCATCAGCGCCTCGCCGATCAGGAAGGCGCGGGCGCCGTACCCGGCCATCTCGGCCAGATGTGTGGGGGTCGAGAGGCCCGATTCTGACACCAGCATCCGCCCCTCGGGCAACCGCTCCGCCAGCCGCCGGGTGACGCCCAGGTCGGTGGCAAAGCTGTGCAGGTCCCGGTTGTTGACCCCGATGAGGGGAGAGGCCAGCCGCAGCGCGCGGTCCAGCTCGGCCTCGTCGTGCACCTCGATCAGGGCGTCCATGCCATAGTGCAGCGCGGCGGCCTCAAGCTCGGCCGCCTGGGCGTCGGAGACCGAGGCCATGATGATCAGGATCGCATCGGCATGCAGCGCCCGCGCCTCGGCCACCTGCCAGGGGTCATAGAGGAAATCCTTGCGCAGGGCGGGCAGCGAAACGGCCGCGCGCGCGGCGGTCAGGAACCCGTCCTCGCCCTGGAACGACGGCGCATCGGTCAGCACCGAAAGGCAGGCGGCGCCACCGGCCTCGTAGGCGCGGGCCAGCGCGGGCGGGTCGAACTCGGCACGGATCAGCCCCTTCGAGGGGCTCGCCTTCTTGATCTCGGCGATCAGGCCGTAGCCGTCGCGGCTCTTGGCCCGCAGCGCGTCGGCGAATCCGCGCGGGGCGGGGGCCGCCACGGCAGCGGCGTCAACCTCGGCCATCGGACGGGCCGCCTTGCGCGCGGCGACATCCTCCAGCTTGTAGGCCTTGATGCGGTCGAGGATCGTGGTCATCGGGTCTGGGCTCCTCCGGGCGCTGCGGGTCGGAATCGGGTGCGGCGCACCGCGTGATACGCCCCGAACCCATAACCAGAACCCGCGCAACAGGCGAGCCCCCCGCTGTGCGACATCCCGCACCGCGACGCTCCGCCTGCTTCTCTTCTTTCGAAGTACTCCCGCCGGAGGCGACAGGGCCACCCCATCGGGGTGGCCCTCGAACCAGATGGCGTGCGCCGCAGGCGCTCAATTCCGAAGCGCCAGAGTGCCCCGTAACGCGCGCCGCAACGCGCCCCCCGGGCGCGCCTGCTTCAGCCCGCCAGCGTCACCAGCGCGTGGCGTTTGCGCCCGGCAGATAGCTTCACCGGCTGCGCCAGCGCCGCGGCGTCCAGCATCAGGCCCGGGTCGCTCAGCGGCGCGTCGTCCATCCGCGCCCCGCCTTCCGAGATCAGCCGCTTGGCTTCCTTGCCCGATTTCGCCAGCCCCGACCGCACGATCAGCTGCGCGACCGAGATGCCGCCCGCGACCTCTTCGGCCGACAGCGCCAGTGTCGGCAGGTCGTCGCCCACGCCGCCCTTCTCGAACACCTCGCGCGCGGTGGCCTCGGCCGCGGCGGCCGCGGCGGCGCCGTGGCACAGCGTCGTCACCTCGTTGGCTAGGATGATCTTGGCAGCGTTGATCTCGGACCCGCCGAGCGCGCCCAAGCGCTCGCATTCCTCGACCGGAAGCTCGGTGTAAAGCTTGGCGAAGCGGCCGACATCGGCGTCGGTGGTGTTGCGCCAGAACTGCCAGAACTCGTAGGGGCTCAGCATGTCGCCGTTCAGCCAGATCGCACCGCCCTGGCTCTTGCCCATCTTGCGGCCGTCCGACGTGCTCAGCAGCGGCGTCGTCAGGCCAAAGATCTGGTGGTCCAGCACCCGGCGCGTCAGGTCGATGCCGTTGACGATATTGCCCCACTGGTCCGATCCGCCCATCTGCAGCACGCAGTCGTAGCGGCGGTTGAGCTCCAGAAAGTCGTAGGCCTGCAGGATCATGTAGTTGAATTCGAGGAACGACAGCGACTGTTCGCGATCGAGCCGGGATTTCACCGACTCGAAGCTCAGCATCCGGTTGACCGAGAAGTGCCGCCCGATGTCGCGCAAGAACGCCAGGTAGTTCAGATCGTCCAGCCATTCGGCATTGTTCAGCATCAGCGCATCCGACGGCGCCTCGCCATAGCTGAGGTACTTGGCAAAGACCCCCTGCAGCCCGGCGATGTTGGAGTCGATGGCGGCGTTGTCCAGAAGCGGGCGCTCGTCCGAGCGGAAGGACGGATCGCCCACCTTGGTGGTGCCGCCGCCCATCAGCGTGATAGGCTTGTGCCCGGTCTTCTGCAGCCAGCGCAGCATCATGATGTTGAGCAGGTGGCCCACGTGCAGCGACTTGGCCGTCGCATCATAGCCGATATAGGCGGGCACCGTCCCGGCGATCAGGGTGTCGTCGAGGGCCTGCAGATCGGTGCAGTCGGCCAGAAAGCCACGCTCGATCAGGATGTGCAGGAAGTCCGATTTCGGATGATAGGTCATGAGGGCTAGGTCCAGTCTCGCAAAACGCGCCCGTCTCCCTATAAGGGGCGGGGCGCCGAAGGAAAAGCGGTGACGGCAGGGCGCCGTCGACGCTCGGACGGCGCGGCGCGACGGGGATGGCCGGGGCCCATGGCGCATCGGGGCGGCATCGGGGCGGAAAACTGGTCGGGGATTGTACCGGGGATCGGGTCGGGGAACGGACTGGGCGCCGCATCGGGAAGCGGCGCAGATGACCGGACCGGAAGGCTGAGCCGGAACACGGGTCCGGATGACAGGCCCGACCGGACCGGGCCGAACGACCGGGTCGGGGATGGGCCGGAGAGGGTCCATGGAGCGGGCATGAGGAAGGCGTGGATGGCGCAGGGACTACGACACAAGGCCGCCTCAGGGCCGGTCTGGGCGCTGGGGGCGATGTCGGGCACGTCGCTCGACGGGGTAGATGCGGCGATGGTGCTGACCGACGGCGACCGCATCCTCGAGTTCGGTGCCCGGGCTTATCGCCCCTACAGCACGGCCGAACGGGCCAGCCTGCGCGCCGCGCTCGGTCTCTGGCCGGGCGATCCGGGCGTGGCCGAGGCCGCCGAGATCGTCGAGCTTGCGCATGCCGAGCTTCTGTCGGGCTTCGAGGGCGTGGATGTCGTCGGGTTTCACGGCCAGACGCTGGCGCATGATCCGCGCGGACGCGGCACCCACCAGGCAGGCGACGGGCGCGTGCTGGCCGAGGCGCTGGGTCTGCCCGTGGTCTGGGATTTCCGCACCTCCGACGTGACGATGGGGGGCGAGGGCGCGCCGCTCGCTCCGTTCTTCCACTATGCCTGCGCCCGGATGATCGCCGCGGCCACGGGCCCCGGCGTCGCGCCTGCATCGGACGCCGGACCCGGATCCGGGGGCGGGGGCCCGCTTGCCTTTCTGAACCTCGGGGGGGTCGGTAACCTGACATGGGTCGACCCCGCGGCCCCCGCGCCCGAGGCGCCGGGCGCCTGCCTGGCCTTCGATACCGGCCCCGCCAATGCGCCGATTAACGATCTGGTGCAGGCGCGGCTGGGATGGGACCACGACCGCGACGGCGCCCTGGCCGCGACCGGCGAGGTGGACGAGGATGTCCTGCGTCGCCTCTTCGGTGCCGCGTATTTCCATCGCCCCCCGCCCAAGTCGCTCGACCGCGACGAATTCGGCTGGCTCGGCGAAGCGGTGGCCGGGCTGTCCGACGCCGATGCCGCCGCGACGCTGACGGCCGCCGCCGCCGCCGCCGTGGCCGAGGGGCTGCGGCAGTGTCCCGCTCCGCCCCGGCGGGTGTTCGTGGCCGGGGGCGGGCGGCGCAACGCGGTGATGATGTCCCTGCTGCAAGACATGCTGCCCGGCGGGGTCGAACCGGTCGAGGCGGTGGGCCTCGACGGTGACATGTTCGAGGCGCAGGCCTTTGCCTATCTCGCCGTGCGGGTGGCGCGCGGCTGGCCCACCAGCGCGCCGGGGACCACCGGTGTCGCTGCAGCGATCGGCGGCGGTATCCTCAGCACCCCGGTCTGACCCGCGGCGGCGCTGCCGGGCAACGCGCCCGACGTCCCGTCCGGCAGCGCCGCCGACGCATGATCCCGACGCTCCGGCCCGGCACAGGCCTGCAGTTTCGCCGCCCCTGCAACAGCTTACGCCGCGATGCGGCGAATCGTTGTGGCGCCGCGGCGAGAATCCTTCTTTTTTATCGCCCCTCGGTTGCTCCGCCCATCATCCCCTTGGAAAGCCTGATCTTTCGCGTTCGCACCGACCTTGCGGAAATACTGCGAAAACCCCTTGCCGAAACCGGTTTCGGTAACGACCGTAAAGGCAGGGAGAAGAAATGTACCAACCTGAAACGCCAGATCCCGCTGCCCCGGGCGCTACACAAGGCGACGCCTCTGCCAGCCCGCGGGCGCGGCGTGTCACGATCGACGATCTGGCGCGGCGGCTGGGTCTGACGAAGGGTACCGTCTCGCGGGCGCTGAACGGTTATTCCGACATCTCGCACCGCACGCGGCGCCGCGTGGCGCAGGCGGCCGAGGAGATGGGGTATCGCCCCCTGGCGCAGGCGCAGTCGATTCGCACCGGGCGCACCCGGTCGCTGGGGCTGGTGCTGGAACGGGGCGGCCACGACGATCAGCGCCCGTTCCTTGCCGAGTTCCTCGAGGGTCTGACCCTCAGCGCGAGCGAGGCGGGATGGACGCTGACCGTCGCCACGGCGGGGCCGGGCGACGAGATGACCGCCACGCTGGGCCGCCTGATCGACGAGCGCAAGGCCGACGGCTTCGTGCTGCCGCGCACCCGTACCAGCGATCCCCGCATCGCGCTCTTGCGCGCGGCGGGGGTGCCCTTCGTGCTCTACGGGCGCACCGGCGATCCCGCGGGCTGTGCGTGGTACGACGTCGAGGGCGAGGCGGCGATGCGCGAGGCTGTCCTGCGCCTTGCCGCCGCCGGGCATCGGCGGGTGGGCTATATCGGCGGTGGGGATTTCCACTATGCCGGGCTGCGCCGGGCGGGCGCCGGGTCCGGCGTCGCCGAAGCCGGCCTGCCTGCCGATCCCGAACTTTTCGCCGAGGCCGCGCTGACCCGCGAGGGTGGGCGAGAGGCCGCGTTGCGGCTGTGGTCGCTGCCGCAACCGCCGACGGCGCTGGTCTGCGCCGTCGACATGGCCGCACTCGGCGTCTACCGCGCGGCGGCCGAGCTGGGCTTGAGCGTCGGGCGCGACGTGTCGGTGATCTCCTACGACGGGATCCCCGAGGCCGCGCATGCCGATCCGCCGCTGACGACCTACCACGTCGAGACCCGCGCGGCGGGCGGACGGCTGGCCGAACTGCTGATCGCGCTCTGCCGCGGCGCCGCCCCCGAAACCTTGCGCGAAACCGTGCGCGCCCGGCTGCGGCCCGGCGGCTCGGACGGCGCGCCCCGTCTCACCCCGGATGAGCTTGCCGCCCGCGTGGCGCAGGCCCGCACCGGACATCGCAGATCATCGACCAAATGGGAGGAGCAACCCCGATGACCCTGAGCACGCAGACCGCCCGGCTTCTGGCCGGCACCGCGACCGCCGTCGCGCTGGCGGCCACCGGCGCCAGCGCCGACATCCGCATGTGGACGCTGGAGGAACAGCCCGAGCGGCTGGCCAAGCAGCAGGAGCTGGCCGACGCCTTCGAAGAGGAAACCGGCATCGCCGTCGAGGTGATCCCCGTGACCGAAACCGATCTCGGCACCCGCGCCACCGCGGCCTTTGCCGCGGGCGACCTGCCCGACGTGATCTACCACACGCTGCAATACGCACTGCCCTGGGTCGAGGCCGGTATCCTGGACACCCAGGCCGCGACCGACGTGATCGAGGAGCTTGGCCCCGACACCTTCGCCCCCGGCGCGCTGAGCCTGGCCGAGACGGACGACGGCTGGGCCAGCGTTCCGGTCGACGGCTGGACGCAGATGATCCTCTATCGCGCCGACCTCTTCGAAGAGGCCGGGCTGGAGCCGCCGACGACCTATGCCGCGGTCGAAACCGCGATCGAGGCGCTGCACAACCCGCCCGAGATGTTCGGCTTCGTCGCTGCCACCAAGGTCGACGAGAACTTCATGAGCCAGGTGCTCGAACACGTCTTCCTTGCCAACGGCGTGTCTCCTGTGGGCGCCGACGGGTTCAAGGGCTTCGAAGAGGCGCCGACGGTCGAGGTCCTGAACTTCTACAAGACCATCGCCGAAGCCTCGCCCCCGGGCGAAATTTACTGGGACCAGTCGCGCAGCATCTATTTCGGCGGCAACGCGGCGATGATCATCTGGTCGCCCTTCATCCTCGATGAACTGGCCGGCCTGCGCGATTCCAACCCGCCCACGATCAACGACGACCCGACATCGACCGAGCTGGCCGAGAACACCGGGATCGTGACGAACTTCGCAGGTCCCTCGAACCCCGACGGCGCCGCCTGGGCCGACATCCGCTACATGGGCGTCACCGTCGATGCCGACTTCGACGAGGCGCAGCAGTTCATCGAATACTCGATGGATCAGGGCTATACCCAGACGCTGTCGATCGCGCCCGAGGGCAAGTTCCCCGTGCGCCAGGGCACCGAGGACAACCCGACCGAGTTCGTCGAGGCTTGGGCCGAGCTGCCCGCCGGTGTCGACCGCCAGCAGCCGCTGGGCGAGATCTACGGCCAGGAGGCGCTGGACGAACTGGTCGGCGGTCTCGACGTGGCGCAGCGCTGGGGCGCCGAGGACGGCCAGCTGGCGCTCGCCTCGAAGATCATCAACAGCCAGGTCATCAACCGGGTCGTCCGCCAGGTGATCGACGGGCGTCTGTCGCCCGAGGATGCCGTGGCACAGATGAACGGCGAGCTGGCCCAGATCCAGTGACCGGGCTCTGGCGAGCCGCATGAAACCGGGCGTCGCCGCCCCCTCCGGCCCGCGGGCCGGGGGTGGCGGCGCCCCTCCGCCTTCCCGCCGCGCGGCGGGAGGCGACATCCAGAGGCATGAAAGGGGGCCGGCGATGACGACGGCAGTTCCACCGAAACGGCGCGGACCGCTCGCCAAGCGCGAGGCGCGGCTGGCCTGGGGCCTGCTGGCCCCCACCATCATCGCCGTGGCGCTGGTGGTCGTGCTGCCGCTCCTGTCGGTGTTCTGGATCAGCTTCAAGCCCGTGGGCCTGGCCGACCTTCGCCCACCGCAGGCGGTCCTGCGCGAGGCGCTGCGCGGCGATGCCGAGGCAGTGGGCGACGAGGCCGAGCTGCAGTACCGATACCGCAACTCGTCCCGCGACGTGGCGATCAGCGGCGTGCGGATCAGCGACGAGATTCCGGCGGGGCTGGAGGCGGGCGAGATCGACCCGCGCTGCACCCTGGAGGGGCGGCAGCTGTCCTGCGACCTGGGCGACCTCGAGCCCGGCGGCCGCGGCGCGGTCGAGATCCCGGTGACGGTGGCGCAGGGCTACCTCGACGCGCCCGTGGACCTCGATGCCGTGCCGGCCGGGGTTTCGGGATCGGCGCCGAACATCCTGACGAATGCCGAGTTCACGCTGGAGAATTTCGCCCGCATCTTCGACGGCGACGAGTTCTGGGGCGTGATCGGCGTCACCTTTTTCTACACCTTCTTCGGCACCGTCGGGGCGCTGGTCATGGGGCTCTTTGCCGCCATGCTGCTGAACCAGTCGTTCCGGGGGCAGGGGATCCTGCGGGGGCTTTACCTCTTTCCCTACGTGGCTCCGGTGATCGCGGTGGCCTTCACCTGGATCATCCTCTTCGATCCCTATTCCGGCAGCGCCAACGCGCTTTTGATCCAGATGGGGGTGAGCGAGAGCGCGATCAACTTCTTCGGTCAGCGGCCGCTGGCGCTGATCATGGTGACGGTCTTCGAGATCTGGCGCTACTTCCCACTGTCGTTCCTGTTCATCCTCGCGCGGATGCAGTCGATGGACGGCGACATGTACGAGGCCGCGGACATGGATGGCGCCTCGCCCTTCCAGCAGTTCTGGTACCTGTCGCTGCCGCAGCTCCTGGGCATTCTGTCGGTGCTGTTCCTGCTGCGCTTCATCTGGACCTTCAACAAGTTCGACGACATCTTCCTGCTGACGGGCGGCAATGCGGGCACGCGGGTGCTGACGGTCAACGTCTACGAACAGGCCTTCGCGGTGTCGAACATCGGCGCGGGCGCGGCCGTGGCCGTGGTGATCTTCTGCTGTTTGCTGGTGTTCTCGGCCTTCTTCTTCCGCTTCATGAGCCGGGAGGAGGGGTTGTGAGGATGCACCAGTTGCGCCCCTGCGGGGCGGGCCTCCGGCGGGAGTATTTCGGAAGAGAAGAAGCCGGGGGGCGGGCCTGCCGGGCCCGTGGTCCGGCGATGCGGCAGGGCCGGGAATTGCGGCAGGGCTGGGAATTGCGGGAGGGCCGGACATGAAGGCGGTGCGCTTTGGATACGTGGCAGGGCCCGTGATCGGTGTCCTGTGGACCTTTACCGTGGCCGTCGTGGTCTGCGTCGCGATGTCCTTCCTGACGGGCGCGGGGTTCCGCCCCGGGGCCTCTGGCGCGCTGGTCTACGGTGCGGCGTTGGGGGCGGGGATCCTGGCCCTCGCCAACCTTTGGACCGTGGGGGTGGCCGCGCTGGCGGCGGCGCTTGTCGCGCCCTGGCTGGGGCTTGGCCCCGTGGTGTCCGAGGCGGGGCGGGTCGCCGTCGTGGTCGCGGCAGTGATCCTGTGGGCCGCGACGCTGTTCCCGCTGCGGCGCATGCTGGCGGGCCACCCCTGGGGGCGCGCCACGCGGCACGAGTTCGAGGCATCGGTGATCCGGTTCCTGACCGGCTTCGGCTATGTTTTCTTCACGGTGATCGTCGTCATCCCCTTCTACGTGATGGTGATGACCAGTCTGAAGAACCAGTCGCAGCTGGTGCAGAACCCGCTCGATTTCTCGCTGGACCTGAGCCAGGGCTGGGGGCTTTTCCGGTCCTATGTCGAGCTGTTCGCCCAGTTCAACTTCGGCAGCTACCTCTGGACGTCGTTCTACGTCTCGGTGCTGACGGTGCTGATCACGCTGCTGTTCTCGATCCCCGGGGCCTATGCCGTGGCGCGGCTGCGGTTTCGCGGGGCTGCGGCGTTCTCGCGTTCGATCCTGTTGATCTACATGGTGCCGATGATCGTGCTGGCGCTGCCGATCTACATCGCCTTTTCGATGACCGGCCTGCGCAACACCGTCTTCGGCATTGTCATCATCTATCCCGTCACCACGATCCCCGTCGCGCTTTACATGCTTCAAGGCTATTTCCGCGGCTTGCCGGCGGAGGTCGAGGAGGCGGGTCTGATGGACGGGCTGACCCGGCTGGGGGTGATCTGGAAGATCACGCTGCCGCTGTCGCTGCCGGCGCTGGCGAGCGTGTCTCTGTATGTCTTCATGATCGCGTGGAACGAGTTCCTGCTGGCGTTCATGCTGCTGGACGATCCATCGAAATTTACCCTGACGCGGGGGGTGGCGATGCTGAACTCGTCCGAGATCCCGCGCCAGCACCTGATGGCGGGCTCGGTGATCGCGACGGTGCCGATCATGGCGCTGTTCCTGGGCCTCGAACGCTTCATGACCCGCGGGCTGACCGCGGGCTCGGTAAAGGGCTAGGCGCGCGCGCCGGGCCCCCCGGTGCGGTTCGCAGCCCCAAGAACAAGGACGCAAGATGACCGACACGACGCTGGACGACCGCGCCCGCGCCATCCTGAAGGGTAACGACCGGGGGGGCTATACCGTGCCGACCCACGGTCTTTACCCCTACCAGTGGAACTGGGACAGTGCTTTTGCCGCCTGGGGGTTTTCGACCTTCGACGTGGACCGGGCGTGGACCGAGCTGGAAACGCTGTTCTCTGCGCAGTGGGGCGACGGGATGGTGCCGCACATCGTCTTTCACCAGGCGAGCGAGGGCTATTTCCCCGGGCCCGACGTCTGGCAGACCGGCACGACGCCGGCCAGTTCCGGGATCTCGCAGCCGCCGGTGGCCGCGATCCTTGCCCGCAGGATCTGGGAGGCGGATGCCGCGGCCGGGCGCGACCGGATCGCCGCGCTTTATCCGAAGCTTCTGGCCTGGCACCGCTGGTGGCACGACTACCGGTCCCGCTCGGGCGCGGTGGCGATCACCCATCCCTGGGAGTCGGGGCGCGACAACTGTCCCGACTGGGACCCCGGCATGCGCAACGTCGACGGGTCGAAGGTCGGGCCCTACACGCGGCGCGACACCGGCCATGTCGATGCCTCGATGCGCCCGGGCAAGGAGGATTACGACCGCTACGTGGCGATGGTCCAGTTCGGCCGTGCCTGCGGCTGGGACCAGGAGACCATCGTCGAGACCGGGCCCTTCCTGATGGCCGACCCGGCGATCACCTTCATCCTGATCCGCGCGCATCGCGACCTGGCCGCGATCGGCGCCGAGCTGGGCCACTCCGTGACCGAGCTGGAAAGCTGGGCGGGGGAGCTGGAGGCGGGGCTTGCCACCATCTGGAACCCGGAGATCGGCTGCTACGACGCGCGCGACCTTCGAACCGGCGAGTTCGCCGGCATCCTGGGGTCGGGCGGGTTCCTGGCCTGGCTGTCGGGCGCGGCACGCGAGGGGGTCGAGGAGACGCTGTTCGCGATCTGGGACAAGGTCGCCTACGGCATCCCGTCCTCGGACCCCGGGTCGGCCCATTTCAACCCGCGCCGCTACTGGCGGGGGCCGATGTGGCCCGTCGTTAATTCGCTGATCGCAATGGGCTTTGCCGAGGCCGGCAACGGCGCGGCGGCCGAGAGGCTGCGGCGCGAGACCGCGACCTTGATCCGCGAGCACGGCTTTTACGAGTATTTCGATCCGGTTGACGGCACCCCCTGCGGGGGAAGCGATTTCACATGGACGGCGGCGGTCTGGCTGACCTGGGCCGGCAAGGAAGAGGGGGCTTGAGATGGGATCCATTGAACTGAAGGGCGTCGAGAAGTGGTTCGGCGACGCGCAGGTCATCAAGGGCATCGACCTTGAGATCACGGATGGCGAGTTCGTGATCTTCGTCGGTCCCTCGGGCTGCGGCAAGTCCACGCTTTTGCGAATGATCGGCGGGCTCGAAGAGATTTCGCGCGGCAGCCTGATTATCGACGGACGGGACGCCACCAGCGAGCCGCCGTCGAAGCGCGGGCTGACCATGGTGTTCCAGAGCTACGCGCTTTACCCGCACATGTCGGTGCGCGACAACATGGGCTTCTCGCTGAAGACCGCGGGCGCGCCCAAGGCCGAGATCGAGGCCAAGGTGAACGAGGCGGCGCGGGTGCTGAAGCTGCACGACTACCTCGACCGGCGGCCGAAGGACCTGTCGGGTGGCCAGCGCCAGCGGGTGGCGATCGGCCGGTCGATCGTGCGCGACCCGACCGCGTTCCTGTTCGACGAGCCGCTGTCGAACCTCGATGCCGCCCTGCGGGTCGAGATGCGCTACGAGATCGCCAAGCTTCACCAGACGCTGGATTCGACGATGATCTACGTCACCCACGACCAGGTCGAGGCAATGACACTGGCCGACCGCATCGTGGTGCTGGAGGCGGGGCGCATCGCGCAGGTGGGAACCCCGCGCGAACTGTACGAACGGCCCGCCAACCTGTTCGTGGCGCAGTTTATCGGCTCGCCCGCGATGAACGTCGTGGAGGTAACGACGGGGGAGGGGCGCTATACCCTGCCGGGCGGGCGCGGCGGTGCCTGGACCGGCAGCGCGGCTTCGCGCCTGGGCGTGCGGCCCGAGGACGTGACCATCGCCGCGCCGGGCGAGGGGCAGCTCGACGCGACGGTGGACGTGCTGGAATACCTGGGCGCCGACACCTTCGTGATCCTCGACACCGCGGTGGGACGCCTGACGGTGCGGGCGGACGGGGCGAGCGACCTCAGACCCGGGCAGGAGATAGGCCTTGTCTTCGATGAAACCCGGTTGCATTTCTTCGACGATGCGGGGCTGGCGCTGGCGCGCTAGGCCCGGGCGGCGTGGAGGTTAACGGAGCGCCTGCGGCGCATGCCCTTGGTGGCGCCCCCTGACGGGGGCGCGATGCCTTCGGCGAGAGTATTTTCGAAGAGAAGAAGAGCCGGGGCGCCGGTCCGGGCGGTCACCGGGATGCACTGGCGGCAGTCGGGTCAGGCGGCCGAGGCGTAGGGTCGTCCTGCTTCGTCGAAGCCGTCATGCGTGAGAACGACGAGGCAGCCTGCCGCCTCTTCCACGAAACGGATGTCGACCCGGGTGACCGGGGCGCCGTCCTGGTGCCAGTCGAAGGCCAGGTGTTTGCCCGGGGTCCAGGCCGTTACCTGGCCGCAGGGTCGGCCGGCGCAGCGGACGGTGCCGCCCTGCCGCGGCTCGAAGTCCAGGGCGGAGGCGGAACCGAGCGGCGGCGTGGTGTCGTTGGCCGCCCTGGCGGTCGTCGGGGCGGGCCACCATGTGGAGGTGCGTTCGGCGAAGAGGCGGAAGGCGGCATCGGGCGTCAGCGGCACGGCCAGGGATTTGCGGATCGGCGGGGTCATGCGGGGTCTCCACTGCGGCGGGCCTGGGCGCGGGCGGCATCGGCGAACGAGGTCAGCGCATCGTCCCAGAGCCTGTCGAGCCAATCCCGCAGCTCGGCCAGGGCGGCGGGGTCGATCGCGTAGATCCGGCGGGCACCGCTGGGCGTGCAGGTCAGAAGACCCGCCGCACACATGACCTTGAGATGCTGAGACACCGCCGGGCGCGAGACAGGCAGTTCCGCCGCGAGCGCCGCGACGGGCAGGGGCCGCGCCCGCAGCGCCTCGAGTATCGCGCGGCGGGTGGGGTCGCCCAGGGCTGCTATTGCAATCTCGTAAGCCACGACTTACCGTAAGTGCATGCTTACGAGAAAGTCAACCATTGAGGCGGAAGCCCAGGTCCGGGGTGCCCTTGCAGGGAAAACTCCGCACCACTAAGACTCCTGCAATCAATTCGACTGTATTTCTGCAATCCACGGGCACGACGAGGCAGGCACATATGCACGATCCCCACGAGCACTTCATGAACACCCTCGTCCCCATGGTGGTCGAGCAGACGAGCCGGGGCGAGCGTGCCTACGACATCTTCTCGCGCCTTTTGAAGGAGCGGATCATCTTTTTGTCGGGGCCCGTGCACGACGGCATGTCCAGCCTGATCGTAGCGCAGCTTCTGCACCTGGAGGCCGAGAACCCCAGCAAAGAGATCTCGATGTACATCAACAGCCCCGGTGGCGTGGTGACCTCGGGGCTCTCGATCTACGACACCATGCAGTACATCAAGCCCGCCGTGTCGACCCTCGTCGTGGGTCAGGCGGCATCGATGGGGTCGCTTCTGCTGGCCGCCGGCGCGCCGGGCATGCGGTTTTCGCTGCCCAACAGCCGGGTGATGGTGCACCAGCCCTCGGGCGGCTACCAAGGTCAGGCGACGGACATCATGATCCACGCCCAGGAGACGCAGAAGCTGAAGGATCGGCTCAATCAGATCTACGTGAAGCACACCGGCCAGAAGATGAAGACGGTGGTCGACGCGCTGGAACGGGATAATTTCATGTCGCCGGAAGAAGCCAAGGACTGGGGCCTGATCGACGAAATCGTCGAGAACCGGATCCGCCCCGAGCCGGGCACCAGCGGCAGCGAAGGCTGATCCGCGCCGAACGCGCCCCGGGCACTTTGACGTTGTGCCCGGAAATCCTCTGCCCTAGGCTCAGGCAATAGGGCAGACCGACCCGCTGGCGGACCCTCCGCCGGCGGCCAGACGAGAGGGCGACGCGCCCCAGAGGTTGTGACAATGGCGAAGACTTCCGGCGACAGCAAGAACACGCTCTACTGCTCTTTCTGCGGCAAGAGCCAACACGAGGTCCGCAAACTGATCGCCGGGCCGACGGTGTTCATCTGTGACGAGTGTGTCGAACTCTGCATGGACATCATCCGCGAGGAAACCAAATCCTCGGGGCTGAAATCCACCGATGGCGTGCCTACCCCGAAAGAGATCTGCGAGGTTCTCGACGACTACGTGATCGGCCAGAAGATCGCCAAGCGCGTGCTGTCTGTCGCGGTGCACAACCACTACAAGCGACTCAACCATGCCGGGAAGTCGGATATCGAGCTGAACAAGTCGAACATCCTGCTGATCGGCCCCACGGGGTGCGGCAAGACGCTGCTGGCGCAGACGCTGGCGCGGATCCTCGATGTGCCCTTCACCATGGCCGACGCCACCACGCTGACCGAGGCCGGGTACGTGGGCGAGGATGTCGAGAACATCATCCTCAAGCTGCTGCAGGCCTCTGAATACAATGTCGAGCGAGCGCAACGCGGCATCGTCTATATCGACGAGGTCGACAAGATCACGCGCAAGTCCGACAACCCCTCGATCACGCGGGACGTCAGTGGCGAAGGCGTGCAGCAGGCGCTGCTGAAGATCATGGAGGGCACGGTTGCCTCTGTACCGCCGCAGGGCGGGCGCAAGCATCCGCAGCAGGAGTTCCTGCAGGTCGACACGACGAACATCCTGTTCATCTGCGGTGGGGCCTTCGCGGGGCTCGAGAAAATCATCGCGCAGCGTGGCAAGGGCTCGGCCATCGGCTTCGGTGCCGACGTCAAGGACAACGACAGCCGCGGCGTGGGCGAGATGTTCGGCGAGCTCGAGCCTGAGGATTTGCTGAAATTCGGCCTGATCCCGGAATTCGTCGGCCGCCTGCCAGTGATCGCGACGCTGGAGGATCTGGACGAGGAAGCTCTGGTCACCATCCTGACGCAGCCCAAGAACGCCCTGGTGAAGCAGTACCAGCGCCTTTTCGAGCTGGAGGATACCGACCTGACCTTCACCGACGACGCGCTGACTGCCATCGCCAAGCGCGCCATCGCGCGCAAGACTGGCGCCCGCGGGCTGCGGTCGATCATGGAGGACATCCTGCTGGATACCATGTTCGATCTGCCGGGCATGGACAGCGTCGACGAGGTCGTGGTGAACGAGGAAGCGGTGAATTCCGACGCGGCACCGCTGATGATCTACGCCGAGCAGAAGAAGGAATCGGCCAGCGCGGGCTGAGGTCCGGGCCGGCGGCGGGACGATGGACGCGGCGGAAGGGGATCAGCGCAGGCTGATCTCCTCGGGCTCGCCCTTCGAAGCCGAAATCGGCTATTCCCGGGCCGTTGTCTGCGATGGCTGGGTCTTCGTCGCGGGAACCACCGGGTACGACTACACAACCATGGTCATGCCAGGCGACGTGGTGGTCCAATGCCGCAATGCGCTGGCCACGATCGGACGCGCCCTGCGCGAGGCGGGTGGCTCTTTGGATGATGTGGTGCGGGTGCGGTATATCCTGCCGGACGCGTCGGATTGGCCGATCTGCTGGCCGGTGGTCAACGAGGCCTTCCGCGAGGTGCGGCCAGCGGCGACGATGATCGTCGCCGGTCTGCAATCCCCCGACATGCGTATCGAGATCGAGGTTACGGCGCGCCTGACGCGGGCGTGACCGACAGTGCAACCGCGCTGCCGCACGACTTTCTGTCGGACACCGGTACGTGATCGCGAGAGGATCGACGGCGGCGTGGCTGCGGGCCGGGGCCTCCGGCGGGAGTATTTTTACAAGAAGAGAAGGGGGGGCTGGGCGTGGGAGGCTGGGCCAAGTGACTTGCGTTGCGGTGTGCCGGGGATGCGGGTGCGGCGATGCGGTTGCTGGACCTTCGGCGCGCCTTGGTGCATTAGGGAGGCGTGGTTTTCCGGAGGAGAGCGATGAGCTTTCTCAATACGCTGAAGCGCGCCGTGACCTGGTGGAACGGGCAGACGCTCAATACCCAGTTCTGGACCTGGCGGCATGGCACGAAGGTCGGCGAAGATAGCGCCGGCAACGTGTTCTACCAGTCGAACGACGGAGCCCGACGCTGGGTGATCTTCAATGGCGAGGCCGAGGCGAGCCGGGTCAGCCCCGAATGGCATGGCTGGCTGCACCATACCTGGGACGAACCGCCGACCGAGGCTCCGCTGGTCCACAAGCCCTGGGAAAAGCCGCATCTCGAGAACCTGACTGGAACGGCCCGGGCGTATGCGCCACAGGGGTCGATCCGGCAACCGCAGCCGGCGGCCCGAAGCGATTACGAGGCGTGGTCGCCCGAGTGAGCGCGATGGTGATCAGACGCACCCTAGCCGCAGGCGCCGTGGCCCTTTTGGCCGTGACGCCGGTCCGGGCGCAGGACGAGGCGCCGACGACGGGTTTCGAGAGCGAGACCGAGGCGCCCGCCGCCGAGGTCGAGCGTGTGTCCGAAGCCTCAGGCGCGGTGTTGCGCGGGCTGGACAAGCTGAACGGTGCCATTCGCGACGTCGAACTGTCGCGCGGCGAGACCGGAGAGGTCGGCCGCCTGCAGGTGACGCTGGGCGATTGCCGCTATCCGACCGAGAACCCGTCGGGCGATGCCTATGCTTACCTGGTGATCCGGGAAGCCGGGCAGGACACGCCGATCTTCGATGGCTGGATGATTGCGTCGAGCCCCGCCCTGAACGCGCTGGAGCATGCGCGCTATGATATCTGGGTCATTCGCTGCACCAGCTGATCGGCTGGGGGCGGGGGGCCCGGTACCCCGAATGCGGCGGGGCGGCGCAGCGCCTCGCTCAGGGTGGCCCGATAGGCGGCACGCGGGATCTCCTGCCCGCCCAGGCTGGCCAGATGCGGGGTGATGAACTGCGTGTCGAATAGGCTGAAGCCCGCGCCGCGCAACCGGTCCACCAGATAGGCCAGGGCGATCTTTGACGCGTCGCGCACCCGGCTGAACATGCTTTCGCCGAAGAAAGCCCCGCCGATCGCCACGCCGTAGACGCCGCCAACCAGCCGTGTCCCGTCCCACACCTCAAGCGAATGCGCGTGGTCCTGCTGGTGCAGCGCCTCGTAAAGGTCCTGGATGTCGTGGCTGATCCAGGTTTCGTCCCGCGCGGCGCAGCCTTCGACGACGCCGGTGAAATCGGTGTCCGTGGTGATGCGGTAGCGCGCGCGGCGGATCGTCCGGGCGAGCGAGCGCGACATGTGGAAACCGTCCAGCGGCATGATCCCCCGCTGGCGTGGATCGACCCAGAAAATCTCTGGGTCGTCGCGCGACTCGGCCATCGGAAAGACGCCCGACGCGTAGGCGTGAAGGAGAAGCTCAGGCGTCAGCGTGATATGCTCCTCCTCCCCTCGCATGGTGTCAGAACGTCGCCGTCTCCAGCCAGTCTTCCAGCCAGTGGATCGAGTAGTCGCCCGACTGGATCGCGGGTTCCTGCAGCAGGGCGTGGAACAGCGGGATCGTCGTGTCGACGCCGTCGACGATCAGTTCGCCCAGGGCGCGCCCCAGCCGGGCCAGCGCCTCGGGACGGTCGCGGCCATGCACGATGAGCTTGCCGATCAGGCTGTCGTAATAGGGCGGGATCCGGTAGCCGTCGTAAAGTGCCGAATCCATCCGCACGCCCAGCCCGCCGGGGGCGTGGTACTGGCTGATCCGGCCCGGAGAGGGCGAAAAGTTGGGAAGTTTCTCGGCGTTGATCCGCACCTCGATGGCGTGGCCGCGCAGCTCAAGGTCGTCCTGGGTAAAGGACATCGGCAGGCCGGCAGCGACGCGGATCTGTTCGCGGACGAGGTCGACGCCGAAAATGCCCTCGGTCACCGGGTGTTCGACCTGCAGGCGGGTGTTCATCTCGATGAAATAGAACTCGCCATCCTCGTAGAGGAACTCGATCGTGCCGGCGCCGGAATAGCCGATGGCCGCAATGGCGTCGGCACAGGTCTTGCCGATGCGCGCACGGGTCTCGGCGTCGATCGCGGGGCCGGGCGCCTCTTCGAAGACCTTCTGGTGGCGGCGTTGCAGCGAACAATCGCGTTCGCCCAGGTGAACCGCGCCGCCCTTGCCGTCGCCGAAGACCTGGATTTCGATGTGACGCGGCGTGGTGAGGTATTTCTCGATATACACCTCGTCGTTGCCGAAGGCGGATTTCGCCTCGGCCCGCGCGGTGCGGAAAGCCGATTCCAGTTCCGAGGCTGTGCGCGCAAGCTTCATACCGCGCCCGCCGCCGCCGGCCGTGGCCTTGACGATCACGGGAAACCCGATCTCTTCCGCGACCGACTTGGCGGCGGCGAAATCCGGAACGCCGCCCTCGGAGCCGGGCACGCAGGGCACGCCCAGCTTCTTCATCGTCTCCTTGGCGGTGATCTTGTCGCCCATGATCCGGATATGCTCGGCCGAGGGGCCGATGAACGTCAGCTCATGATCTTCGACGATCTGCACGAAGTTCGCGTTCTCGGACAAAAAGCCGTAACCGGGGTGGATCGCCTGCGCGCCGGTGATGTCGCAGGCCGAGATGATGCCCGGCACGGACAGGTAGCTGTGCGTCCCCGGTGCAGGTCCGATGCAGACGGATTCGTCGGCCATGCGGACATGCATGGCGTCGTCGTCGGCCGTGGAATGCACCGCGACGCTGGCAATGCCCATTTCGCGGCAGGCACGGATCACGCGCAGCGCAATTTCGCCGCGGTTGGCGATCAGGATCTTGTCGAACATATCCGCCCGTTCATTCGAGAATCAGAAGAGGCGCGCCGAATTCGACCGGTGCGCCGTCGTCGACCAGGATCCGCCCGATCGTGCCCGAGCGCGGGGCGGGGATGTGGTTCATCGTCTTCATCGCCTCGATGATCAGCAGGGTCTGCCCCTCGGTCACGGTGTCGCCGGGGCGCACGAAGGGGGCTGCGCCCGGTTCGGCGGCCAGGTAGGCGGTGCCCACCATCGGCGACGAGATCGTGCCGGGATGGCTGGCAGGGTCCTCGGCGATTTCGGCCGCGGCGGGGGCCACCTGCGCCTGCGCCTGCGGCGCGGCTGCGGGCAGGGCGGCGGCGGGGGCCGCGGCCTGCTGCACCACCGGCGGCGCGGAGCGGCTCACCAGCACATCAAGGCTGTCGTTATTCGCGTATTCCCGCTTGACCCGAAGCTCGGTCAGGTCGTTTTCGCGGAGAAGTCCGGCCAGAGCCTCGATAAAGGCAACGTCCGCTTCGTGATTGTTCTTTGTCATTCCGTCCCTCGAGGATGGCTGCCCGTTCCGCTGGGGCGCATTCGGTCTTGTGGGCCGCTTATACGCAAGGCCGGTGGCCGTGAAAAGCCGCTGCCATGCCTTTGTCGCCCCGCGACGGGGCAGAAGGGGCGTGTTTCTGCCGGAATTTTGCGCATTTCCCCGGGGGCGCGCGGCCGTCTTGTTTTTTACCGGATGATAAAATCCGGGGGCGTGCCAAGCTGATCGGGACAGCAAAGCGCAAGGAGACTGGGCCATGGAAACCGGCCGGACGACACCGGGCGTGGTAGCGGGACGGCTTCCACCCGACGCCTACGAGACGAATTTCGCCGATCTTCATCCGCGGTATGATCCGCACGAGGCACATGTTGCCGCGGACCGCTGCTATTTCTGCTACGACGCGCCCTGCATCACGGCCTGTCCCACCGCAATCGATATACCCCTGTTCATACGCCAGATCGCCACCGGCCTGCCCGAGGCTGCGGCGCGGACGATTTTCGACAGCAACATTCTGGGCGGCATGTGCGCCCGCGTCTGCCCGACCGAGACGCTGTGCGAAGAGGCCTGCGTGCGCGAGGCGGCCGAGGGCAAGCCGGTCGAGATCGGGCGACTGCAACGCTATGCCACCGACACGCTGATCGGGGCGGGGGTGCATCCCTATACCAGGGCCGCGCCGACCGGGCGTCGGATCGCCGTGATCGGGGCGGGGCCTGGGGGCCTTTCCTGCGCACACGGGTTGGCCCGGCGCGGTCACGACGTCACCGTGTTCGAGGCGCGGCCGCGTCCCGGCGGACTCAACGAATACGGCATCGCCTCTTACAAGACGCCCGACGGCTTTGCGCAGAAAGAGGTCGCGTGGCTGATGCAGATCGGCGGCATCACCATCGAATACGGGGCCGAGATCGGCCGCGACCGCAGCTTCGACGACATCCGCGCCGCGCATGATGCCGTTTTCATCGGCAACGGGTTGCGCGGTGTGAATGCGCTGGGGTTGGACGGCGAGGACATGGCGGGCGTCGAGGATGCCGTCGATTTCATTGCCCGGCTGCGGCAGGCGGGGGATCGCGCGGCGCTGCCCGTGGGGCGCGACGTGGTGGTGATCGGCGGCGGCATGACGGCGGTGGACGCCGCCATACAGGCCCGGCTGCTCGGGGCGCAGAACGTCACCATGGTCTACCGCCGGGGGGCCGAGCGGCTGAATGCGTCGGTCTACGAACAGAACCTCGCCCAGATCAACGGCGTACGCCTCATCACCGGCGCGGTGCCGGTGCGGCTGCACGGGGACCGTGCGGTCGAACGGGTCGAGTTCGCCTATACCTCGGACGAGGGCGGGCGGCTCGTCACCATGAACGACGGCTTCTGGCTGCCCGCCGACCAGGTGCTGAAGGCGATCGGACAAGTCATGCAGCCGCTGACGGCCGATCCCGAGGCGGCGCTCGATCTTGACGGGACCAAGCTGCGCACGGCCGGAACCGGCGCGGTCCCATCGCATCCCGGCGTCTTTGCCGGCGGCGACTGCACTGCGTCCGGCGAGGCGCTGACCGTCACCGCGGTGGCGCAGGGCCGCGATGCGGCGGCCGCGATCCACGACTACCTGACAGACGCCCAGCCAGCCCAGAAGGAGCCCGCGTGATGGCCGATCTTTCCACCGATTTTGTGGGTATCAAGTCGCCCAACCCCTTCTGGCTGGCCTCGGCCCCGCCCACCGACAAGGAATACAACGTCCGCCGCGCGTTCGAGGCGGGGTGGGGCGGCGTCGTGTGGAAGACGCTCGGCCTCGACCCGCATGTCGTCAACGTCAACGGCCCCCGCTACGGCGTCATCCACGGTGCCGACCGGCGGGTGCTGGGGATCAACAACATCGAGCTGATCACCGACCGCCCGCTTGAGGTGAACCTGCGCGAGATCAAGGCGGTCAAGCGCGACTATCCCGACCGCGCGATGGTCGTGTCTGTGATGGTGCCCTGCGAGGAATGGGCCTGGAAGGAGATCCTGCCCAAGGTCGAGGAGACCGGCGCCGACGGGATCGAGCTGAACTTCGGCTGCCCCCACGGGATGAGCGAACGCGGAATGGGGTCGGCCGTGGGGCAGGTGCCTGAATACATCGAGATGGTGGCGCGCTGGTGCAAGCAGACCACCCGCATGCCGGTGATCGTGAAGCTGACGCCCAACATCACCGATATCCGCCATCCCGCCCGCGCCGCGCATGCGGGCGGTGCGGACGCGGTCAGCCTGATCAACACGATCAACTCGATCACCTCGGTCAATCTGGACGCGATGTGCCCCGAGCCGATGATCGACGGCAAGGGGTCGCATGGCGGCTATTGCGGCGCGGCGGTAAAGCCCATCGCGCTGAACATGGTGGCCGAGATCGCGCGCGACCCCGCGACCGCGGGCCTGCCGATCAGCGGCATTGGCGGTGTCACCACATGGCGCGACGCGGCCGAGTTCCTGGCCCTCGGCGCGGGGTCGGTGCAGGTCTGCACGGCGGCGATGACCTATGGCTTCGGCATCATCAAGGAGCTGACGGCGGGGCTGTCGGAATGGATGGACCGCGCGGGCTACGACAACATCGCGGCGGTCACGGGCCGGGCGGTGCCCAATGTTTCGGACTGGAAGAACCTCAACCTCAACTACGTGACCAAGGCGCGGATCGATCAGGATCTCTGCATCAAGTGCGGTCGCTGCTATGCCGCGTGCGAAGATACCTCGCACCAGGCCATCGGCATGGGCCCCGACCGTACCTTCGAGGTGATCGACGCCGAATGCGTGGCCTGCAACCTGTGCGTCAACGTCTGCCCCGTGCAGGACTGCATCACCATGGAGCGGCTGCCGGCCGGGGCCACCGACCCGCGGACGGGCCGGGTGGTCCCGGCCGAGTTCGGAGACTGGACGACCCACCCCAACAACCCGGCGGCCCACGCGGCCGAGTGATCGCGGCGGCTCGGCGCCCGGGGTCTTGCGATACCGTCGCAAGGCCCCGCCGCCGCCTGCTTGCGGGCCACGGCGCGGCGCGAGGTCCGCAGCTGGCACGGGCCACGCGGGGGTGCCGACAGCGCGTGCCCACAGCGGCTGCGTGCACGCCCGCAGCGCGCAGGGGCGTGTCAGCTGCGCAGATCCACGGCCGGGGGCGCCTTGTCCGGGGCAAGGAAGCCCTGGATCCCCATGCGCCCCTCGGCATAGGGCACTTCGGCATAGGGGACGGGGGCGAAGCCGGTTTCCGGACCATCCTCCGCCGTCGGGTCTGCCAGGGAGGGCGCTGTTGCGGCACCGGGGGCGTCCCTTGCCCTGTCGGTGCGGTCTTCATCCTTGCCGAGATCCTCCTCTCGCGCGACGTCGAGCGGTTCGCGCATCCGGCGTTGGCTGTCGATGCGCAGCTGTTCCAGGATCGAACGGTCGAAGGTCGGTGGCGGCCCGGTCGGCGGATCGGGGTCCGGCGGCAGCAGCGACTGCGGCGCCGCGGGCGACGCCCGCAGGTCGCGGCCCGAGCCGGTGCGCCCGGCTTCGGCGCCGCGGTCGGCGGCGCGCACTCCGTTGATCCGGTAAAGGACATCCGCGTCGCGGGTCAGCACGCCAGAATGGCCCGCGAGCTTTTCCGACGCCGCGAGGGCGGCGCCAGGCCGATTGGAACGCAGTTGGTCGCCCTGAAACAAGTCCTGCATAGGCATGACAGGCGATATGGGTCCGGGCATCGCGACTCTCCGTAGCGAAGGCCCCCACAGGTGCCTTTTGCCAGACCGAATCTTAACAGCCGGTTAACGTCGCATCGCGCCCAACGTCCGAGATTACGCCCGGGATCGCGCCTAGGGCCGCAACGTCCGGCGGTAGATGGTATCCAGAAAGACCGCCGCGGCGTCGAATTGCGCAGCGCGTCCCTGCGCGAGGATCTCGTCGACCTGCACTTCGAAATCGGCGTAATGCTGCGTGGTGGCCCAGATCGAGAAGATCAGGTGGTGCGGGTCCAACGGCGCGATCCGCCCCTCGGCCTGCCACTGCGCGATCACCGCGCATTTCTCGTCGACCAGCGTCTTCAGCTCCCCGCCAATGCGATCGCCGAACCGCGGCGCGCCCTGCAGGATCTCGTTCGCGAACAATCGGCTTTCCCGGGGGTAGTCACGCGACATCTCCAGCTTGCGATGCACGTAGGCCAGGATCTGCTCGACCGGATCGCCCGCGGGGTCGATCGCGCGCAACGGATCGAGCCATGTCGTCAGAAGCGACGACAGAAGTTCGGCATGCATCGCGTCCTTCGACGGGAAGTAGTAGAGCAGGTTGGGCTTGGACAAACCTGCCGCGCGCGCGATCTGATCCAGTGTCGCCCCGCGAAAGCCGTGGGCGGAAAAGCAGTCGAGCGCGGCATCGAGGATGGCGCGCCGGTTGCGCTGCTGGATCCGGGTGCGGGGCGCGCCCCCCGTCCTGCCGTCACGCGTCATGCCATCTCCTGCCATGACCGGGGCGGCGCAAGCGAAGGTGTCCGCGCGATCCGACCCTGCATAAAATTCAACCAACGGACCCCCGGGGGCGACCATGGTCGCGGCACCGCGCGACAGGGGCGGAAATTCGTCCCGCCGCGCGGCCTTCGTGCTAGCGTGATCCTGACCGCACGGTCAAACATTTTGAGGCTGGCAGGGCCCCCGCGCGCCCCACCGGCAGGACGGCAAGAAGGAGCGGGCCATGGCGGCACCGGGCGAAAACCTGAAGATCGACAAGGACCGCCTGTGGCAGTCGCTGGAGGAGATGGCGCAGGTCGGCCCGGGCGTCGCGGGCGGAAACAACCGCCAGACCCTGACCGATGCCGATGCCGAGGGCCGGGCCCTGTTTCAGAGCTGGTGCGAGGCGGCGGGCTGCAGCATGGGGCTCGACACGATGGGGAACATGTTCGCCCGGCGCGAGGGCACGGATCCCGAGGCGCTGCCGGTCTACGTGGGCTCGCACCTCGACACCCAGCCCACGGGCGGGCGCTACGACGGGGTGCTGGGCGTTCTGGCCGGGCTCGAGGTCGTGCGCAGCCTCAACGACCTGTGCATCGCCACGCGCCATCCCATCGTGGTGGTCAACTGGACCAACGAAGAGGGGACGCGCTTCGCCCCCGCGATGCTGTCCTCGGGCGTCTTTGCCGGCGTGCACGCGCAGGACTGGGCCGAGGATCGCACCGATGCCGCGGGCGCGCGCTTCGGCGACGAGCTCGATCGCATCGGCTGGCGTGGTGAGGAGCCCGTGGGTGCGCGCAAGATGCAGGCCTTCTACGAGCTGCATATCGAACAGGGCCCGATCCTCGAGGCCGAGGGGCGGGCTATCGGCGTCGTCACGCATGGGCAGGGCCTGAGCTGGACGCAGGTGACGGTGACGGGGCGCGACGCGCACACCGGCTCGACCCCGATGCCGATGCGGCGCAACGCGGGTCTCGGCATGGCGCGCATCCTCGAGCTGGTCGACCGGATCGCCCTGTCGCATGCGCCCCATGCCGTGGGGGCGGCAGGGCATGTCGAGGTCTTCCCGAACTCGCGCAACGTCATCCCCGGGCGCGCGGTCTTCACCGTCGATTTCCGCTCGCCCGACGCGGAGGTCATCGCCGACATGGAAGCGCGGCTGGCCGAGGGCGCCGCGAAGATCTGCGCCGAAATGGGGCTGGAGCTGGCGCTGGAGCAAGTCGGCGGCTTCGACCCCGTGGCGTTCGACCCCGATTGCGTGGCCCGGGTGCGCGCCGCGGCCGAGCGTCTGGGACATACGCATATGGATATCATCTCCGGAGCGGGTCATGATGCCTGCTGGATCAACAGGGTTGCACCCACCGCCATGGTGATGTGTCCCTGTGTCGGGGGTCTCAGCCACAACGAGGCGGAAGAGATCAGCCCCGACTGGGCGGCGGCAGGTGCCGACGTCCTGTTCCATGCGGTGGTTGAAACCGCCGGCATCGTCGAGTGAAGGAGAGAGAAACGTGAAGATTTTGATGGCTCTGGCGCTGGCCACGGCGCCTGCCACATGCAACCTCGCCACCCCGCAGGAAGAAGAGCCCACGGGCCCCCAGCGGCTGACCGACATTTCGCCCGCCGCCATGGCGGCGCTGCCCGAGGGCATGGATCCGACCTTTCTGATCCGCGACGGCAACGGCTGCTACGGCATCGCGGTCGAGGCCTCGGATCCGCCGCGCGGCATCCAGCTGATCGACGACGCGGGCCAGCCCGTCTGCGACGCATGACCCCCTTCGCCTGAGCCCGATCCCCGAAAGGACGCGATATGAGCACTGTCATCCGCAACGGCACCATCGTCACCGCCGACCTGACCTACAAGGCGGACGTGCTGATCGAGGATGGACGTATCGCGCAGATCGGACAGGGGCTTGGCGGAGACGACGAGATCGATGCCACCGGCTGCTATGTCATGCCGGGCGGCATCGATCCCCACACCCATCTCGAGATGCCGTTCATGGGCACCTATTCGGCCGACAATTTCGACAGCGGCACCCAGGCGGCGCTGGCGGGCGGCACCACGATGGTCGTCGACTTCGCGCTGCCCGACCCCGGGCAGGGTCTGCTGGACGCGATCAAACGCTGGGACAACAAGTCGGCGCAGGCGCATTGCGACTATTCGTTCCACATGGCGATCACCTGGTGGGGCGAACAGGTCTTTGACGAGATGGCGCAGGTCGTGCGCGAACGCGGCATCAACACCTTCAAGCACTTCATGGCCTACAAGGGCGCGCTGATGGTCAATGACGACGAGATGTTCGCGTCGTTCCGCCGGTGCGCCGAGCTTGGGGCGATCCCGCTGGTCCACGCCGAGAACGGCGATGTCGTGGCGGACCTGCAGCGCAAGCTGATGGACGAGGGCAATACCGGCCCCGAGGGCCACGCCTATTCCCGGCCGCCGCAGGTCGAGGGCGAGGCTACGAACCGTGCCATCATGATCGCCGACATGGCGGGCGTGCCGCTTTATGTCGTGCATGTCAGCTGCGAGGAAAGCCACGAGGCCATCCGCCGGGCGAAGCAGGCGGGCAAACGGGTCTGGGGCGAGCCGCTGATCCAGCACCTGCTGCTCGACGAGGGCGAGTATTTCAACCACGACTGGGACCATTCGGCGCGCCGCGTGATGTCGCCGCCGTTCCGCAACAAGCAGCATCAGGACAGTCTCTGGGCGGGGCTCGCCTCGGGCACCCTGTCAGTGGTGGCGACCGATCACTGCGCCTTCACGACCGACCAGAAACGCTATGGCGTGGGAGATTTCACCAAGATCCCGAACGGCACCGGCGGGCTTGAGGACAGGCTGCCGCTGCTCTGGACCTACGGGGTGGCGACGGGACGGCTGACACCGAACGAATTCGTCGCCGCAACCTCGACCAACATCGCCAAGATCCTCAACATCTACCCGCGCAAGGGGGCCGTGCTGGTGGGGGCGGATGCCGATCTTGTCGTCTGGGACCCCGAGAAGGAAAAGACGATCACCGCCGGGGGGCAGGTCTCGGCCATCGACTACAACGTGTTCGAGGGCATCGCGGTCAAGGGCCTGCCACGCTTCACGCTGTCCCGGGGGCGGGTGGTCGTGAATGACGGAAAGTTGCAGAGCACGCCCGGCGCGGGCCGGTTCGTCAAGCGTCCTCCGAACCAGTCGGTCCACACGGCGCTGTCTACCTGGAAGGGCCTTACCGCCCCCCGGAAGGTTGAGCGCACCGGCATTCCCGCCAGCGGTGTTTGACCCTGCGCTGCGTTAGGGTTGCCGGGTAAGCCTCTGGGATTCTGCGTATTTTACGCATCTATCCCCGAAAGGGGCGGATTGCACGCCTCGTCTCAGGGACTTCTAACAAGTAACTGAAATATAAATATAATAGCTGCGTCGACCTCGACGTACGGCGCGACTGGCTGGTCCGTCAATCCAGGCCGCGCTTCTGCGCGTCTTCGGAAAGCTCCGACCACCATGCCGCGTAGCTTGAGGTCAAGGGCGCGCGGCGGGTTTCGTCGGGGGCGTCGTCGCTCCACCAGACCGGGCCGCGTTCGCCCAGGCGTCGTTTCGCGGCATCGACGGCGTCGCGCGCGTCGCGTGTCTCCCCGTCCGTGCCTGCCTCGCGAACGGCGCGCCGCGCCTGCATCAGCGCCTTTACCGCCGCCGCCCGGTCCTCTTCCGAAAGGCCAGGGTCGGTGCAGCGCCAGAGGCGCCCACGGGCGACAAAGTAGCGCCCGTCCGGGGTGCGGGGATAGTCCTTGCGGGACATGATGGGGGCTCCATCGTCACGAACAAAAAACGCCCGCTCCGTCGGGCGGAGCGGGCGAATGCAGGGATCGCAACCGACCGGCATGGCCGGCCGATTGCGGTGGTTCCCTGGATCAGTATTCGTCCATCGCCTCGATCTCTTCCCGAGTCGATTCGCTGTAAAGGCGGATGTCGCTTCCGTCTTCGCTGCGCTGGATCGACAGGGTTTCGAAGGGCAGCTCGACCGAGCGTTCGCCCAGGCCCAGGAACCCGCCGACGCCGACCACGGCGCTGCCGATCTGGTCGCCGTCGAGCACCAGCTCTTCGACGTCGCCGATGCGCTCGTCGTTGGTGCCGTAGACCACCGTGTCTTCCAGGTCCTCGGCGGTCAGCTCGTCGATCGCGACCTCAGTGTAACCTTCGCGCACGGGCAGGCCGCTCGCGGCCGGGGTGGCGTCGGTTTCCTCGGTCATCTCGGCTTCGGTCTCTTCGACGGTCGCCTCGGCGTCGGCCGCGGCTTCTTCCGCCTCGGTCTCGGCTTCGTCAGCCATCGACTGGTCGTCTTCGGACGCCTCGGCGCCCTCTTCCTCGATGTTCACCTGAGCGTCCGACTGCTGCACATCGATCTGGGCGTCTTCGCCTTCCTCGACCTGCACCTCGGCCTCTTCCTGCGACACGTCGACCTGGGCGCCGTCGGCCTCTTCCACGGTCACGACCGGCTCTTCCTGCTCGATCTGGACCTCGGGCTCTTCCTGTTCGCCCATCGTGATCTGAGGCTGCGCCTGCTCGACGACGATCTCGGGCTCGGATTCCTCGACCACGACGCTGGGTTCGGGGCGCACGAAACGCACGACCGGCTCGGGCTGCTCGACCGAAACCTCGGGCTGCGAGGCGTCGACGCTCACGTCAGGCTCGGGCATCTGGATGGTGACGACAGGTTCGGGGATGTTGACGGTGACGACCGGCTGGGCCTGTTCCACGGTCACGGTGGGGGCCTGCTGTTCGACCGTCACTTTCGGCTGCTGCTGCTGCACGCGCACTTCGGGCTGCGGCTGCTCGACGGTGACCGTCGGCGCTGCCTGGTCGACGGTGACGTTCGGATCGTCGACGTCGACGTTCACCTGCGGTTCGGGCTGTTCGACGATCACCTGGCCGCCTTCGACCTCGGTCTCTGCGTCTGCATCCATGTCGCTTTCGGCACCCGAGGCGTCGACCTCTTGGGTCGCCTGCGCGGCGTCGGTGTCCATATCTTCTTCGGTGTCCTGCGCCATTGCGCCGGATGCGACGAGGGCGGTCAGAGCTACCGAGGCCATCATGGTCTTGAGGGTCATATCTGTCTCCCGTTTACGTGAATTACGGTGAGGGAACCGGGCGGGCGCGGTCATGTTCCGAAATCACCGCGTCGATTGAACCGATCTTAAACCAGCGCAACTTTAGGTAATTCACCCATATTTTTAGGGAACATCGTGCTCGCGGGGAGATGTGCACGATTTCATTAACGAAAAACCGCCCCACAGGGATGCAGGGCGGTTTCGTATTAAGCGGATCGCCGCCCGTATTGTTGCGCCGGATTTTGCCGGCGCTCGTGGTCAGCGGCGATTCATACGGTTTGCGATCAGGTCGTCGACGACCTCGGGCTCAGCAAGGGTCGACGTGTCGCCCAGGCTGCCATAGTCGTCCTCGGCGATCTTGCGCAGGATGCGGCGCATGATCTTGCCCGACCGGGTTTTAGGCAGGCCCGGCGCCCATTGCAGCAGGTCCGGCTTGGCGATCGGGCCGATCTCGTTGCGCACCCACGCCTCAAGCTCCTTGCGCAAGTCGTCCGAGGGCTCTTCCCCGTTCATCAGCGTGACATAGGCGTAGATGCCCTGGCCCTTGATGTCGTGGGGGTAGCCCACCACCGCGGCCTCGGCCACCTTGGCATGGGCCACCAGCGCGCTTTCCACCTCGGCCGTGCCCATCCGGTGGCCCGACACGTTGATCACGTCGTCGACGCGCCCGGTGATCCAGTAATAACCATCGGCATCGCGGCGGCAGCCATCGCCGGCGAAGTAGTAGGTCTTGTACTGCGAGAAATAGGTCTCCTCGAACCGCTCGTGATCGCCCCAGACGGTGCGCATCTGCCCCGGCCAGCTGTCCGCGATGACGAGGACCCCCTCGCAGGCCGTCTCTTCGATCAGCTTGCCGCTTTCGGGCTCCAGCACCGCGGGTTGAACGCCGAAGAACGGCAGGGTGGCTGATCCGGGTTTCGTTGGCGTGGCGCCGGGCAGGGGGGTGATCATGTGGCCGCCGGTTTCGGTCTGCCACCACGTGTCGACGATGGGCAGGCGGCCATGGCCGACCTTTTCGTTGTACCAGGTCCAGGCCTCGGGGTTGATGGGTTCACCCACCGTGCCCAGAACCTTGAGCGTCGACAGGTCGGCGGCGTCGACAAGGTCGTTGCCCTTGCCCATCAGCGCGCGCAGCGCCGTGGGCGCGGTGTAGAACTGCGTCACCTTGTGCTTGTCGATGATCTGCCAGAACCGCCCCGCGTCGGGATAGGTGGGCACGCCTTCGAACATCACCGTGGTCGCCCCGTTGGCCAGGGGGCCGTAGACGATATAGCTGTGCCCGGTCACCCAGCCGACATCGGCGGCGCACCAGAAGACGTCGCCGTCGTGGTAGTCGAAGGTGTACTGGTGCGTCATGGACGCGTAGGCGAGGTAGCCGCCAGAGGTGTGGACGACGCCCTTGGGCTTGCCGGTCGAGCCCGAGGTATAGAGCACGAAGAGCGGATCCTCGGCCCCCATCGGGCGCGGCGGGCAGTCGGGGGCCACGTCCTCCATCATCGCCTTCACGTCGACGTCGCGGTCGGCGATCCAGGTGGTCTGGTCGCCGGTATGCTTCACGACGAGGCAGCGCACCTTGTCCGAGCAGTGCAGCAGAGCGGCATCGGTGTTCGATTTAAGCGGCGTGCGCTTGCCGCCGCGCGGCGCGGTGTCGGCGGTGATCACCAGCTTGGCCCCGCAGTCGTTGACGCGGTTGGCCAGCGCGTCGGGCGAAAAGCCCGCGAAGACGACCGAATGGATCGCGCCGATCCGTGCGCAGGCCAGCATGGCATAGGCGGCCTCGGGGATCATCGGCAGGTAGATCACCACGCGGTCGCCCCGCATCACGCCCTGGCTCAGCAGCACGTTGGCAAAGCGGCAGACCTTTTCGTGCAGCTCCCTGTAGGTGATGTGCAGGGCTTCGGCGTCGGGCTCGTCGGGCTCCCAGATGATCGCGGTCTGGTCGGCCCGCGTGGCCAGGTGCCGGTCGACGCAGTTCGCCGCGACGTTCAGGATGCCGTCCTCGAACCACTTGATCGAGATGTTGCCGGGCTCGAAGGAGGTGTTCTTGACCTTCGTGTAGGGCTCGATCCAGTCGAGCCGCTTGCCCTCATCGGCCCAGAACCCCTCGGGGTCCGTGACCGAGCGGGCATACATCTCTTCGTACCGGGCCTTGTCGGCATGGGCGGTTTCGACCAGGCCCGGATCGGGCGCGAAGGTCTTGGGTTGGTCGAGCATCGGTTTCCTCCCGCTAATCTTGGCAAGGTCCGTGGCCTGCGGTGGCCCGGGCCCCCGGGGGACGCGCGCGCGGCGCGGCCCGTCAGATGGCCAGATATTCGGCCCTGAGCTTTTCGTTGTCGAGGACCTCTTGCGCCGATCCGTCGTAGACCACCGACCCGGTGTCGAGGATCACGGCACGATCGGCCAGTTTCAACGCCGCGACGGCGTTCTGTTCGACGATGATCGTGGTGATCCCCTGGTCGCGGATCAGGTTCAGCGTCTTCGCGATCTCCTGCACGATGACGGGCGCGAGGCCTTCGTAGGGTTCGTCGAGCAGCAGAACCTTGATGTCGCGCGCCAGGGCCCGCGCGATCGCCAGCATCTGCTGTTCACCGCCCGACAGCGTCACGCCCTCCTGCTTGCGCCGTTCGCCCAGGCGCGGAAACAGCTCGTATAGCCGGTCGAGGGACCAGCCCACGGGCGGCGCGATCTGCGCCAGTTGCAGGTTCTCCTCGACCGTCAGTCCGGCGATGATGCGCCGATCCTCGGGCACCAGGGCGATGCCCGCCGCCGCGGCCTCGTAAGATTTCATCTTGTGCAGGGGCTGGTGGTCCAGCCAGATCTCGCCGCGCTTCAGCTCGGGCGTGCCGACCCGCGCGATGGTGCGCAGGGTCGAGGTCTTGCCCGCCCCGTTGCGCCCCAGCAGAGCCAGGATCTCGCCCTCGTGGACGTTGAAGCTGACGTCCTGCACGATGAAGCTTTCGCCGTAATACCCTTCGATGTTCCACACCGACAGAAAGGCCGGGGCGGTCACTGCGTGGTTGGCGTTGGGGTTCCAGTCCTCGGAGGTCGTGGGGGCGTTCATGGGGGTATCCTTGTCGGCCATCAGTGGGCGGCTTCGCCGAGGTAAGCTTCCTGCACCTTGGGGTGGCCCTTGATGCGGTCGGGCGTGTCCTCGACCAGCGGCGTGCCCTGGGCCAGAACGGTGATCCGGTCGGCCAGCGAAAACACGACGTGCATGTCGTGTTCGATGATCACCATGGTGATGTCGCGCTTGGTCCGGATCTCGCGCAGAAGCTCGATGGTGTTGTTGGTGTCGGCCCGCGCCATGCCCGCGGTGGGCTCGTCCAGCAGCAGAAGGCGCGGGTTCTGCGACAGGCACATCGCCATTTCAAGCCGCCGCTTGTCGCCGCGCGACAGGCTGCCGGCCAGCAGGTCGCGCTTGTCGGCCATGTTGACGTCGTCGAGCATCTGCATCGCGCCGTCGACAACCTTGCGTTCGCGCGCGACGCTTTCGAAGGCGTGCATGCGGAATGACCCGTCGCGCTTGGCAAAGATCGGGATCATCACGTTTTCCCAGACCGACAGGTCGGCAAAGATCTCGGGCGTCTGGAACACGCGGGAAATGCCCATCTGGTTGATCTCGTGCGGCTTGCGCCCCAGCACTGACTGGCCGTCGAACATGACGCTGCCGGTGTCGGGAATAAGCTTGCCGATCAGGCAGTTGAGCAGCGTCGACTTGCCCGCGCCATTGGGGCCGATGATCGCGTGGCACGAATTCTCGGCGATACTCAGGTTGACGTCGCCGAGCGCCTGCAGCCCGCCAAAGCGTTTGCCCACGTTCTTGACTTCGAGAATGCTCATCACCTTACTCCGCCGGTTGCTTGGATGCGGCGCGGGCCTCTGGGTCCCCGGCCTTGCGGTTGCGCCGCCCCACGACGCCGCGGATGCGCCGCCCGCCCTCGACCAGCCCGCCGGGCAGGAAGATGACGACCAGCATGAACAGAAGCCCCAGCGTCAGGTGCCAGCCCTTGCCCACGAAGGGATGCACGAGCGTGACCAGCGCCGTCTCCAACCCGTCGGGCAGGGCGCCGAACCAGGTGTGCAGCACGCTGTCGTTGATCTTCGAGAAGATGTTTTCGAAGTACTTGATGAAGCCCGCGCCCAGCACCGGCCCGATCAGGCTTCCCGCGCCGCCGAGGATGGTCATGAGCACGACCTCGCCCGAGGCCGTCCACTGCATCCGCTCGGCCCCGGCCAGCGGGTCCATCGCGGCCAGAAGCCCGCCGGCCAGACCCGCGTACATGCCCGAGATCACGAAGGCCGCCAGCGTGTAGGGCCGGGTCGACAGACCCGTGTAGCTCATCCGCTGCTGGTTCGACTTGACGGCCCGCAGCATCATCCCGAAGGGCGAGCGGAAGATGCGGATCGACAGCCAGAAGGCCACCAGCATGATCAGCCCGGACATGTAGTATCCCGCGTTCAGCTGAAATTCCCACGGGCCCGCAAAGATCGTCGTGGTCGCACGCATGTCGATGCCGAAAAGGTTGGTGGTCGGTAGCGATCCGGTCGCGGCCGGGTCGAAGATGCGGGGATCGGACAGCGACAGTTGCAGCCCCGTTTCGCCGTTCGTCAGCGGCGTCAGGACCGAATAGGCCAGCGCAAAGGACATCTGCGCGAAGGCCAGCGTGAGGATCGAGAAGTAGATGCCCGAGCGGCGCAGCGACACGTAGCCGATCAGGGCGGCGAAGAGCCCGCCCACGACCACTGCCAGCACGATGGCGGGAATCACGTTCATCGACAGAAGCTTGAACATCCACACCGCGGCATAGGACCCGGCACCGAGAAAGGCGGCATGTCCGAAGGACAGGTAGCCCGTCAGCCCGAAAAGGATGTTGAAGCCGATGGCGAAGATCCCGAAAATCACGAAGCGCTGCATCAGGTCGGGATAGCCCGCGTTGAACTGCGCCAGCGACGACGCCTGCGGGAAGGGGTTCAGGATCACCGGCGCCAGCAGGACGAGCAGGGCGACGACGATCAGCAGAATGGTGTCCTTGCGGCCAAAGCTCTGCATGGAATTACTCCTCCATCACGCCGCGGCGGCCCATCAGGCCGCGCGGGCGGGCCAGAAGGACGATGATCGCGACGAGGTAGATGATGATCTGGTTGATGCCGGGGATCAGGTCGATCACCGCGGTCATCGAGGCGAAGCTTTCGAGGATGCCCAGAAGGAACCCGGCCAGCACCGCGCCGGCCAGCGACCCCATGCCGCCCACCACCACGACGACGAAGCTGAGGACCAGGAAGTCCATCCCCATGTGGTAGTTGGGCGCATTGATTGGCGCGTACATCACCCCCGCCAGTCCCGCGACGGCGGCGGCGATGCCGAACATCGCGGTGAAGCGGCGGTCGATGTTGATGCCGAGAAGGCCCACGGTTTCGCGATCCGCCATGCCCGCGCGGACCACCATGCCGAAGGTGGTGTAGCGCAGGAAGGCGAAGACCGCGGCGATGATGATCGCGGCGAAAGCGAAGTAGACCAGCCGCCAGTAGGGATAGATGATGGTGTTCGGGTCGAAGCCCACGAGGACGCCGAAATCGAACGACCCCCGGAACGCCTGCGGCGCGGGGGTGGGGATCGGATTGGCGCCGTAGAAGGCTTTGATGATCTCCTGCAGCACGATGGCCAGCCCGAAGGTTACGAGGATCTGGTCGGCATGGGGGCGCTTGTAGAAATGCTGGATCAGCCCGCGCTCCATCACCACGCCGACGATCAGCATGACCGGAATCGCGAAAAGGATCGCCAGCGGCACCGCCCAGTCGACGATCGCGGCGCCGGTGCTTTCGCCGAACCACAGCACGACATAAGGCGTGTCGACCTGCATCGGGTTGCCCAGGAAATCGGTGCGCGTCTCGTCGATGGTGGTCTGGCTGAGCGTCAGGATGCGCTGCAGCGTCACGGCGCAGAAGGCGCCGATCATGAACAACGCGCCATGGGCGAAGTTCACCACCCCCAGCGTGCCGAAGATCAGCGTCAGGCCGAGAGCGATCAGCGCATAGGCCGACCCCTTGTCTAGGCCGTTGAGGATCTGAAGAAGTATCGCGTCCATCTGGGGTCCGTCTGTCTGTGCGATTGGTCAGGGCGGCAGGTCACTGCGGCAGGTCGCTGCGGCGGGGCAATGCGGTCGGGCAGGTGGGGTATCAGGTCAGCGGGTCAGGCCAGTGAGGTCAGGGGCGGCGAGGTCCGGCCAGCTTGGTCCGGCGAGCATGATCAGGCTGGCGAGGTGTGGGCGTTGGCGGCCCACGCCCCCGGGTCACGGGGCCCGCGACGATCATTCGGCCCAGGCCGGATCGGGGGCGCGCCAGGCCGGCGCGCCCCCTGCGGGACCTCAGGCGCCGGGGTTGCATTCCCCCAGCGCGCCGCCGGCGAACATCGGGTGATCGGGCTCGTAGGTGACCTGTTCGGTCGGCGTCGCCTCGATGATCTCGACCAGATCGAACTCGTTCTCCGGGTTCTCCTTGCCGCGGGTGACGACGACATCCTTGAAGCACTGGTGATCGGCGCCGCGGTACAGCGTGGGGCCGTTGCCCATGCCATCGAACTCGAAATCCTCGAGCGCCTCGGCCACGGCGCAGGGGTTGAACGACCCCGCGCGCTGCACCGCGTCGGCGTAAAGCAGCGTCTGCACGTAGCAGGTATGCGCGGCCTGGCTGGGCGGGAAGCCGTATTTCGTGCCGAAGCTCTGGGTGAAGGCGTTGGTGCCGACATAGCGGCTGCCAAGCTCGTTCTCGAGCTTCCAGTCCCAGTTCTGGCTGCCGGGGATCCCGGCGATGTTGCGCCCCGCGCCGCGTGCCATCAGCTCGGAATAAAGCGGCACGACGATCTCGAACTGCTTGCCGTTGGCCTGCGCCTCCTTCAGCCCGAACTGCACGGCGTTGGTCAGCGAATTGACCATGTTGCCGCCGTAGTGGTTGAGGAACAGCACGTCGGCGCCCGAATTCAGGACGGGCGCGATGTAGGACGAGAAATCCGTCGCGGCGAGCGGGGTGAGCACATTGTTCACCGTCTCCCAGCCCAGGTCTTCGGTCACGGCCTGCATCGATTCCTGCGTGGTCCAGCCCCAGGTATAATCGGCGGTCAGGTGATAGGCGCGGCGGTCGGTGCCATAGAGGCTTTCCAGCACCGGCCCCATCGCGGCGCCCGACTGGTAGGCGTTGAAGAAGTGGCGGAAGCCGTTCGCCTTCTTGTCCTTGCCGGTGGTGTCGTTGGAATGGGTCAGCCCCGACATGAAGATCACGCCGGCCTCCTGGCAGAGGCCCTGCACCGCCACGGCCACGCCCGAGGACGAGCCGCCCGAGATCATGATCGCGCCGTCCTTCTCGATCATCGACCGGGCGCTGGCACGGGCGGCGTCGGACTTGGTCTGGGTGTCGCCGGTCACGAAGGCCACGCGCTTGCCCATGATGCCCGTGCCGTCGAGGTTCTTTTCAGAGAAGGTCTGCAGCATGCCGCCGTCGCCTTCGCCGTTCAGGTGTTCGACGGCCAGTTCGAAGGCGCGCAGCTCGTCCGCGCCCTCGTCGGCATAGGGCCCGGTCTGCGGCACGTTGAAGCCAAGGGTCACCGTGTCGCCCGTCGGCGCATTGGTGAACCCTTGGCCCTGCGCCCAGGACGCACCGGTAAAGATCGTGGGCATGGCAAGGCCCGCCCCGGTGGCCGCACCGGTGCGCAACAGCCCGCGGCGGGTGAAGGTCGCTTTGGTCATGAATGTCCTCCCGTTTGATTGGGCGCGCGGGCTCTCCTCCTCAAAAGACCCGACCGCACCATGCTCCTTTTACGGAACTGACCTCAGGATGGGGCGCCGGTGAAAACATCGCAACAAGTATGCGGAACCGTTGAATTATTTTGTAAATAACTGAACAATCATGGCGGGTGCTGTGTAAATTTCTTTTCCCGCGGGTGCAGAAAGCCGCTGAGGCGAGAGGGTTTTTCGATGTCGGCAGGAGAGCGGGACAACCGGGGAACCGGGGGGCGGATCCGGGCGCGGCGGTTGGACCTGGGGATCCGGCAGGCCGGACTGGCGGCGCGGTTGGGGATCTCGGCCTCCTACCTCAACCTGATCGAACATGATCGGCGCAGAATCGGCGGCAGGTTGCTGAACGCCATCGCGCGCGAATTGGACACCGAGCCGGGCGTGCTGGCCGAGGGGGCCGAAGTCGGGTTGCTCGACGCACTGCGCACCGCCGCGGCCATGGTCCGGCACGACGCGGCGCCGCATGGGGGTGCGGCCGCGGGGGGCGAGGCTGCCGTCGCTGCCACCGCCGCTGTCACCGACGCTGCCGGCCGCGCGGGGGCAGCCGGTCCGGGGCCCGCCGCGCGGCCGGCCAGCCTTGCGGAGCCGGGATCCCCGCCCGAGCTGGATCGGCTTGAGGCCTTTGCCGCCGCCTATCCCGGCTGGGCGGGGCTGCTGGCTGCGCAGGCGCGCCACATCGCGCAGCGTGACCAGGCCCTGGCGACGCTCAGCGACCGGCTGACGCATGATCCCTTCCTGTCGGAATCCATGCACGCGCTTCTGTCGGCCGCGACCTCGATCCGCGCGACGGCGACGATCCTGCGCGATGAGCCCGAGCTCGAGCCCGACTGGCGCGCCCGGTTCCACCGCAACCTCGACAGCGACGGGCAGCGTCTTGCCGACACGGCTCGCGCGCTTGCGGCCTATCTCGACGGCGCCGCCGACCCCGCGCAGGCAGCGGCCGCCAGCCCGCAGGAAGAGGTCGAGGCCTGGCTCGCCGCCCGCAACTATCGCCTGCCCGAGCTGGAGACCGAACTGGAGCCCGGGCTGAACCCCGACGCGGACCCGCACGACGTCTTCGACCCTTCGGGCCCAGGCCGTGCCCATGTGCGCGACACCGGCGCCGATAGCCCCGCGGCCGCGTCCGGTGACGCAGGCGCGCAGCCACAGCAGCGGTCGCCCGGCGCCGTGCCGACGTCTCCGCCCGGCTTCGCTGCGCTTCTGTCGGCACCCGACGCGCCGCAAAGCGCGGCGGGGCGCGCGCTGGCCCGGGCGCACCTGTCCCGGGCGCGGGACGAGGCCCGGGCGATGCCGCGCGCCGCCCTTCTGGCCGAGCTTGCGCACGGGATCGATCCGGCGCGGATCGCGGCGCGCTTCGGCGTCGGCCCGGGCGCGGCACTACGGCGGCTGGGCGGGCTGGAGGCTGCGGCCGCCGGGCGTCCGTTCGGCCTGATCCTTTGCGACGGGACGGGCACGACGACCTTCCGCCGTCCGCTGGACGGGTTCGCGTTGCCGCGGTTCGGGGCGGGCTGTCCGCTCTGGCCGCTCTATCAGACGCTGGGCCGTCCCGGCTGGCCCTTGCGTGCCGTGCTGGAGCTGCCCGGTCAGCCCGCCCGCCGCTTCACCGCATGGGCGGTGGCCGAAACGCGGCGCGCGGGCGGCTTCGACGGGCCCGAGATCGTCGAGGCGGCGATGCTTCTGACCCCCGGGGCCGACGCGTTGCGAACCTTGGGCGGCGCAGACTCCGGCCCGCCGCCGCCGGACCCGGTCGGTACGAGCTGCCGCATCTGTCCCCGCGGGGGGTGCCTAGCCCGCCGCGAACCATCTGTCCTGGCAGCGTCGGAGGAGGGCGGCGGCCTGTCCTAATACGACCGGGCGCACCGTCACCGTCACCGCGACCGGTCCGGCCCGACGCAGGCCTGCGCCTCCGCGTGCTGGGCCTTCGTGTGCCGACCCGTCGCGGGCGGGCTTTCGGATGCCTGACCTCGGAGATCTGCCTTGCATTAAAAAACGTCGGCGGCAGGCTCGCGGCGTTTTGACAGGGGCCCGACTGCTTGCCATAGTCGCATCGCGCGGTAGGAATGCAACCTGGCCGCGTGGCGGGGCCGGAGGAGGGCCGCGCCCCGGAGAACCGTGCATCCGTCGGGAGGAGGAGCCCGCATGGGCCGACGTGTCCTTCTGGTCGAGGACGAGCCGAACATCATCGAGGCGATCCGCTTCATCCTGTCGCGCGATGGCTGGACGGTCGAGGCCCGCTCGGACGGGCAGGGAACGCTCGACGCGGTGCGGCGCAGGCGGCCGGATCTGGTGATCCTCGATGTCATGCTGCCCAATCGCTCGGGCTATGACGTGTTGCGCGACCTGCGCGACGACCCGCAGCTTTCGGGGCTGCCGGTGCTGATGCTGACTGCCCGCGGCCAGAAGAAGGACCGCGACCTGGCCATGAGGCTGGGGGTCAGCCGCTTCATGACCAAGCCGTTTGCCAATGCCGAGATGCTGACCGCCGTCCGTGACCTCGCCGGGGGCTGAGATGGCGGCCCCGCGCGAGCCCGTGTTCCTGGAGCGGCAAAACTATCGCCGCCGCCGCCTGATGGACGCCGCGCGCCTGCTGCCGTGGCTGGGGGCGGCGGTGTTCGCCGCGCCGCCGATCTGGGGCGCCGCGGGGTCGACAGCCCTGCGCGGTCTTTACGTCTTTGCCGTCTGGGCCGCGCTGATCGCGGCTGCCTTTATTCTGTCGCGCCGTCTCGTCGCGCCCGCATCCGAGGGGCCGGAGGGCGGGGCGGCTGCGCCGGACCCCGACCCGACGCCCCGCCGCCCCGGGGACGCGCCGGCGATCGGCCCCGAGGATCAGGGCCCGGGGACGGTCGGGCCGGCATCGCGGGGTCCCGCCGGCCAGTTCCGCGACGACCACACCTTCGCCGGCCATTCGCCCGAAGGCCAGCTCTGCGCGGACCGACTGCCTGCGGACCAAGCCCCGGGTGGTCCGCGACTGGCCCCGTCGGGCGGTCCTGCGGTGCGCCTGGCGGGCGCGGGTCGGACGGCCCCGTCTGCCATCTGTCTCGACATGCACCACAAGGGCGACCCGGCGCGCCGGGACGCGGATGCAGGCCCCGTTGCACGGGCCGGCGACGGGACGGTCAGGGATCGTCCGGCCATCTCCGAGCCTGCACGCCCGGCTGCGCCCCGTGGGGGTCGCGCCAAAGAGAGCCCCGGCGCGGGCGACGTTGCCGCGGCCAGGTCCGCCCGCGGAGGCCGGGCGTGACGCTGGGCTTCAACCTGCTGGTCGCGGTCTGCCTGAGCTATGTCGCAATGCTCTTCGCAGTCGCCTTCTGGGCCGAACAGAGGGCGCTGCGCGGGCGGCTGGGATGGTTGCGCTCGCCTTGGATCTACACACTGTCGCTGTCGATCTACTGCACCGCCTGGACGTTCTACGGCGCGGTGGGCTATGCGGCGCGGTCGGGGCTGGAATATGTCACCATCTATCTCGGGCCGACGCTGGTGATGATCGGCTGGTGGGGGCTTCTGCGCAAGCTCGTGGCCATCGGGCGCAGCCAGCGCATCACCTCGGTCGCCGACCTCCTCTCGTCGCGCTACGGCAAGTCCAACGCGCTGGGGGTGATCGTCACGCTGTTCGCTGTGGTGGGCACCACGCCCTACATCGCCTTGCAGCTGCAATCGGTCACGCTGTCCTTTGCCGTTTTCGCGGCGCAGGGGGGCGGTCCCGGTGCCACTGATCCGGGGCTGGCCGACCCCGAGGGAACGGCGCTTTGGGTCGCGGCGGGGCTCGCGCTTTTCACCGTCATCTTCGGAACCCGCAACCTGGACGTCAACGAACGCCACCACGGCGTGGTCACGGCCATCGCTCTCGAAGCCGTGGTCAAGCTGCTGGCCCTGCTCTTCGTGGGCGTCTTCGTCGTCTGGGGCCTAGCGGGCGGCCCGGCCGAGATGTTCCGCGCCATCGAGGCGTCGCCGCTCGCGACATGGCAGATCCCGGGCGCGCGCTGGGCGGGCCTGAGCTTTCTTTCCGCGGCGGCGTTCATCTGTCTGCCGCGGATGTTCCACGTCCTCGTCGTCGAGAACGCGGACGAGCGTCATCTTGCGACCGCCGCCTGGGCCTTTCCGGCCTACCTGTGCCTGATGTCGCTCTTTGTCGTGCCGATTGCCGTGGTGGGGCTGGCGATGATGCCCGAGGGGGCGAACCCGGACCTTTTCGTGCTGACCGTCCCGCTGGCGGCCGAACGTCCCGGGCTGGCGATGTTCGCCTTTCTCGGCGGATTTTCGTCGGCCACCTCGATGGTGATCGTCGCGGCGATCGCGCTGTCGACGATGGTGTCGAACCATGTCGTCGTCCCGATCTGGCTGTCGGTGGTGCGCGGCGGGGCGCAGGTGTCGGGCGACGTGCGCAAGGTGGTGCTGCGGGCGCGACGCATCTCGATCGCGGGGCTGCTGTTTCTTGGGTACGTGTATTTCCGCCTTTCGGGTGGGGGGACGGCGCTGGCGACGATCGGGCTGATTTCTTTCGTGGGGGTGGCGCAGGTGCTGCCTGCGCTTCTGGGCGGCGTGTTCTGGCGCGGGGCGACGCGGGCGGGCGCGATCTGCGGGCTGTGCGCGGGCTTCGCGATCTGGCTTTACGCGCTGTTGCTGCCCAGTCTCGGCACGGGGGCCGCGTTTTCGGCCGGGATGCTGGCGCAGGGGCCCGGGGGGGTGGGCTGGCTGCGTCCGCAGGCGCTCTTCGGGATCGCCACGATGGATCCGGTGATCCACGCGCTCTTCTGGTCGATGCTAGTCAATACGGCGATCTTTCTCGCCGTGTCGCTTGCCACCTTTCCCGGCCCGGTCGAACGCCTGCAGGGCGCCGATTTCGTCAACGTCTTCCGCTATTCCTCGGGCGCGCGGGGCTGGTCGCGACACATGGCCGAGCCGGAGGACCTGCTGATCATGACCCAGCGCATCCTGGGGCCCGGCGAGGCGCAGGCGCTGTTCCAGTCCGCCGCCGCCGCGCAGGGCAAGCAGGGCTACCTGCCCGATGCGACGCCCGAGTTCCTGGAAAGCCTGGAGCGCGTGCTGGCGGGGTCGGTCGGCGCGGCCACGGCGCACGCGATGATGGGCCAGATCACCGGCGGCAGCGCCATTTCGGTCGAGGACCTGATGCGCGTCGCGGACGAGACCGCGCAGATCATGGAGTACTCCAGCCGTCTGGAAGAGAAGTCTGCCGAGCTGGGCCGCACTGCCCGGGCGCTGCGCGAGGCCAATGACAAGCTGACCCGGCTGTCGGTCCAGAAGGACGCGTTCCTGGGGCAGATCAGCCACGAGCTGCGCACGCCCATGACCTCGATCCGCGCATTCTCGGAGATCCTGCGCGACGGGGACGGGATCGGCGCGCCCGAGCGGACGCGCTATTCCGGCATCATCCATGACGAGACCCTGCGGCTGACGCGGCTGCTCGACGATCTGCTGGATCTCAGCGTGCTGGAGAACGGGCAGGTCACGCTTCACCGCGAGCGGGTCGCACTGGGCGAGGTGATCGATCGCGCGCTGGCGGCGTGGCAACCCGCGGGCGGGCTGCGGATCGAGCGTCTGGGCGGCGATGAAAAGGTGCGGATCGACACCGATCCCGACCGCCTGGCGCAGGTGTTCCTGAACCTCGTGGCCAATGCGGCGAAGTATTGCGACGCCCCGGACCCCGTCCTGCGCATCGCGGTGCTGGCCGGTCCCGAGGCGGTGACCGTCGATTTCATAGACAACGGCCGCGGCATCCCGCGCGAGGATCAGGGCGTGATCTTCGAGAAATTCTCGCGCGTCGGCGACACCTCGGCCGCGGGCGGGGCAGGGCTGGGGCTGGCGATCTGCCGCGAGGTGATGGCCCGGCTGGGCGGCACGATTGCCTATCTTCCCGGACAGGGCGGCGGCGCCTTCCGGGTGACGCTGCCGCGCAAGGCGGGCTAGCGGTTTCAAACGCGGCGACGTGTGGACCTGCGCGGGAAAGCATTTGGTAACCCCGATCTGTCAGACCTTTCCATGGTCCCCGGCAGCAATTGGACAGGATGAGATGAGCCGACAGGCAGGCGAGGCTCTGCGCCGCAAGATCGCGGCCACCCGGCGGGACGATCCGCTGCAGGACGATGTCGTCCTCAGGGCGTGGCGCATGGCGCTGGCGCGGGGCCTGTCGGATTCGGCCGGCCTGCATGCGACGGTGACCGACAACGTCACGGCCGAGATGATGCCGCACGACATCGCCGCCCTCCCCGAAGAGGGGGACCTGATCGCATTGCTGGAAAACGATTCGGGCCGGTTCGGGTTTGCGATCCTCGACCCGCAGGTTCTGACCGGGATCATCGAATCGCTGACCATGGGCCGGGTGACCGCCCGCGCGCCGAAGACCCGGGCGCCCACGCCGACGGATGCGACCATGGTGGCCGATGCGCTGGATCGCGTGCTGGCGCTGTTTCAGAAGTCGCTGCGGGATCATGACATGTCCGACCCGGCGCTGGGCTTCCGCTTTGCCACCCGGATCGAGCAGGGCGCGGCGCTTGCGCTGAAGCTCGAGGATGCGCCGCACGAGATGCTGACGCTGTCGCTGTCGCTGGCAGGCGGGGTGCGCCGCGGCAGCATGCGGCTGGGGTTCCCGCCCGAATGGGCCGCGGGGCAGGGCGCCGACCCCAAGGCCGAGGCCGAAGAGCAGTGGCGCGACCGGATGGAAACCGCCGTTATGGCCAGCACCGTCACGCTGGACGCCCGGATCGGCCGCATCCGCATGCCCATCGACGAGGTGATGGGCCTGACCCCGGGTGCGACCCTGCCGCTTCTGCGCTCAGACCTGGGGCGGGTGCGGCTGCAATCGAACGACGGGCGGCGCGTGGGCGAAGGGCAGCTGGGCCAGGCGGGCGGGTTCCGCGCGGTGCGGCTTCACGGTCCGGATGCGCCGGCGGACGAACCCGCAGACTGGGCTCCTCCGCCGCTTCCCGGGATCGCGGAATACTAGGGACGACGCCGATCCGGTGGCCGCCCGGCGGCTGGTAGTGCGGGTGGCCGGTCCGGGCGTGACCCTGTGTCGACAATTGCGGTCTTGGCCCGTCCAACCTGACCTGTCGGAGCTAGGTCACCAGCCTTCGCCTGCCCATTTGCGCGCACAGGGTCAGGATGGTCGATCTCTTTCGTCGCCTCAGGCGTCGAGTTCGCCGCGCAGGCCCGACAGGTCGTAACCGGCGCCCGCCGCGGCGGACAGGATCTCGTCCGTGGGCATCCGGCCCTTCTGACCCAGCGCCCAGATGATCGACGACCGTGTGCCCGACCGGCAGTAGGCGAAGACCGGGCCGGACGCCGCGTCGAGCAAGACGCGATGCGCCTCGACCTGCTCGGGGCCTAGCGCGCCGTTCATCACCGGGACATAGTGGAAGTCGACCCCCGCCGAAGCAGCGGCCTCGGCCATCGCGTCCGACCCCAGCTCTTCGGGATTTTCGGTATCGGGGCGATTGCAGATTACCGTGGTGTAACCGGCCTCGGCCAGAGCAGAGAAATCCTGCGGCGCGATCTGCGGCGCAACGGCGTAGGCGGGGGTGAGCGGTCTGATATCCATGGCGCCATGATTACAGCCTCGCCCCGGCCCTCGTCCAGTGCCGCTTCGCGCACGGCGCCCGCAATCCCGGGCGGAGAGGGGCCGCCGCGCAGGGGGCCGACGTGGTGCGACACGGCCCGGCCGGATGCGCGCGGGGGCAACACCATCGCAACCGGAGGCCGGGAAAGGTCGGGGGAGATTGCGTTTTTCCGATGTACGGATAACGGTTGACCTCATGACACACAGACATGACGCACCGGATCGCCACCAGTCCTCCGCGTTTCGCGTCGCGGTCCCCGGCCGGGCGCGACGAGGATGAGCCGACTTCTCCAGGCCCGCCGCCGGGGCATCCTTCTCCTGGCCCTCGCTGATTTGCCGGCCGCCGGGCTGGGCCCCGACGATCGGGCCGGGCTGGCCCGGGCGTTGCAGGACGCCGCGACGGACACCGGGCTGGTCGGCGTGGTCCTGGGCCCTGCGGGCCCCGCGGGCTTTGCCGATGCCGGGCTGGCCGATCCGGATGCGCTCCGCCCTCCCGCGACCAGGCGCAGACGGGCGGACGCGGAAGATACGCCGCCGACGCTGGCCGAACTTGCCGAGATGATCGAGGCCATGCCCTGTCCGGTCGTACTGCGCCTTGCCGGCCGCGTGACCGGCGGCCTGGCCGAGCTTGCGCTCGCCGCGGATGGCTGCATCGCGGTCGAGGGGCTGTCGCTGGCCTTTACCGACACGGCACTGGGCCTGCCGCCCGCTGCGGGGGCCACGCAGCGCCTGCCGCGGCGCTGTGGCGCGCGGCAGGCGCTGGACTGCCTGCTGGGAGGCGCGACGCTGGACGCCGCCGGGGCCGTCGCGGCCGGTATCGCCGATCTGTCGGTGCGCCGGGGCCCGGCGGCCACGGCGGCGCACCCGTTCCACGACACTGTCGCGGGGCTGCCCGAGGCGATGGCGCTCGCCGCCGAGCTGGCCGTGACGCCCGAGCTTCGGCCGCTCGACCGGAACGCGGGGCTGGCCGATCCCTCGGCCTATCTGGCCGAGATCGCGCAGGCGCGGTCGGCCCTCTCTTCCGGGGAGCAGGGTAAGGACACCGTGGCGCTGCGGGTCATCGACTGCGTCGAGGCCGCGCTGATCCTGTCGCTCGAGGCCGGGCTCGGGATGGAGCGCGCCGCGCGCGCCGATGCCCTGGCGACACCGGCCACGCGTGCGCTGATCCACGTCGCCCGGGCCGAGGTCGATCCCGCCCGCCTGCGTCCCTCGGGCGGCACGGCGTCTGCCCGCGGCGAAGTCGCGGTGATCGGTGTCGCGGGCGTCCCGCTCGTGGCCGAGGCTCTGGCGGCCGGACTGGCCGTGACGTTGGTCGAGGTCGACCAGGGCGGGCTCGATACCGCGCTCGGGGCGTTGGTAGACGGGCTCGATGCCGAGGTGCTGGCCGGCCGGCTGGCGGCGGAGGAGCGCGACCGCAGGCTGGCGCGGCTGGCCCCGACCACCCGGCTGGAGCGGCTGGGCGCGGTGCCCCTGGCCGTGGAGGGAGGCGAGACGGACCCCGACCTGGTCCGCGAATTGCTGCGCGCAATGGCGGTGGCGGCGGGCACCGACACCCGCTGCGTGCGGATCGACGCCACCGGCGACGTGGACCGGCTGGCGCGCGAGGGGGCGCAGCCCGCTCTGGTCACGCTGGACCTGCCGCGGGATATCGAGGCGCGCGGCCTTGCGGGGTTGGCCGCCGCCCCCGGCGCGACGCCAGATGCGGTCGCGGCGGCGGCCGGATTCGCCCGGCGGCTGGGGCGCCACGTGGTGCAGGGCGCGGGCGTGGCCGGACGGCTGCGGCTGACGCTGTCGGCAACCCTCGCCCGGACGGTCGAACGGCTGCTGCTGTCGGGCGCCACCCCTGAGGCTATCGATGCAAGCTTGCGCGCCGCGGGGTGGCGCACCGGGCCCTGCCTGCGGTTCGACCGCGACGGGCTGGACCGGGTGACGGCGCAGGCCGCCGCCGCGTCGGCCGCGGGCTGGGCGCACCCCGGGCTGGGGTTCCTGGAAACCCTGGCCGAGGTCGGGCAGACCGGGCGGGCCGCGGGTGCGGGGCTTTACGACTGGGCGGGCGGGCAGCCCGGGGGGGTGACGCCCTTGGTCCTGCGCGCGATCTCCGGCGGGACCGAGGCCGCGGCCCCGACACCCGACGCTGGCGAGGCGCCGCCCGACGCCGCGGGCATCCGCGACCGGATCGAGGCCGCGCTGGCCGTCGCGGGCCTGCGCGCTGTGGCGTCAGGCGCGGCGGGACAGGCGGCGGATATCGACCTTGTGGCGATCCACGGACTGGGCCTGCCGCGGATCTCGGGCGGGCCGATGCACGCGGCGGGGCAGGGCGGTCTTGTCCGCCTGCAATCCCGCCTGCGCGCCCTCGCCGCCGAAGATCCCGAGCTCTGGACCCCGCCGCCGCTGCTGGCCGACCTGATCAAGACGGGTCGAACGCTGGAGGGGGGGGCTGCCTGACGATGCCCCCCGCGACACGCCCCGACCCGAAAGCCTTCCTGCCTGACGTATCCCGCCTGATGCAACTTGCCTGCCGGGCGTCACGATGGACGATGAAGCCGGGCGGGCCGCAAGGGGGATCGGGTCGCGTGACGACGGGCATGGTGCGCCGGGCAGGGCTGGGGAGGTGCGGGACCACGCCGCTTACATTTGGTCGTCGGAATAGGATCGCTTTGCGAGGTCGAGCCGCCGACGACGCCTGTCCGGGCTGTTTAACTGTACCAAGGACGCTGCGTTCGACCGCCAACCGCCGATACGGCGGTGCCGCTGCGCGGGTCCGGTCGTTCGACTGAGTCGGCCGTCGCGCCCGCGCCTGGCCGACGCCGAAAGCGGCTCAGCCCAGCAGGATGCCGGTGATGACCGCGATCAGTCCCAGGGCCGACACGGCCAGCGCCCCGAGGTTCAGCGCCACCAGTCTTTGCAGACGGGCCCGCAGGTCGGCGTCCGACAGTCCCGCGCGACGCAGCGATACGCCCTTGACCACGCAAAGCCCCAGCCCGGCAATGCCCAGAAGCGTCAGTACGACGCCGATCCAGATCAAGATGTCCATGTGCCTGCCCCTGCGCTGCCGGTTCCGCGCGCCTGCCTAGAGCATCCGCGCCGGCTCGGCAATCTCGGGCATGGTCCCGGTGGAAACGGTCAGGGGCGCGGTCAGGGCATGCGACGGCCTCTGGCGCGGGCGACACGCCGCTGCGCCCGCGGTCCGCTGGGACCTTGCGGGCGGCCGGGTGGACGGGCTAGAGGCATGGACCATACAGGAAACAAGGCTGAGGCAGGCCGGCATGAGCGACATCACCGATCCGACATCCGACAGCTACCGCGTCACCGCGGACGAGCTGCGGTCGTTTATAGAGCGCTTCGAGCGGCTCGAGCAGGAAAAGAAGGACATCGCGGAACAGCAGAAAGAGGTCATGGCCGAGGCGAAGGGCCGCGGCTACGACACCAAGGTGATGCGCAAGGTCATCGCCCTGCGCAAGCGCGACAAGGACGACATCGCCGAGGAAGAGGCGGTGCTTGAAATGTACAAGTCCGCCCTCGGGATGGAGTAACTTCAGCCCCGCCCCGGCGGGGCGACTTCCGCCTATGCGCGAGGGCTCCTCGGGGCGCTGTGGACGGCGCCCGGATCGACCGGGCCGTCGCTCCCGTGGGGCCGCCCGCCCTAAAGGCCAACCCAACGACTGGCGAGGCCCGGCCCGTCTGCGCCGCCGGCGGCTCGGGACAGGCAGGCCACCGGACAGTCGCGGCCGTGACGGCCCCGACTTCCTGTGACTGGCGTCCCGACTGCCACGGCGTTCCCGGCCGTCGGCCCACCTATCACGCAATCTGAAAGCGCCCGTTGACGCCCGATCGCGGCAAGACCAGTCGCCCGGGGCCGGCTGGCGCGCACTCTTGTGGCGGCTGTCCCGGACGGGGGGCGGTAAGGGCGCGGGCGGCGATGCGTGTCGGCCTGAACCGGCCTCCCCCTCCGGCATGCCCCTGCTGGCCCGCCCGGTCGCACCCACCTCGCGCTAGCGGGTCAGGGCTAGCGGGTCAGGAAGGTGACGCCGGGGATCTCGGCCACCCGGGCCATGTCGGCCTCGTAGGCTTCGGACAGCGCATCGGTCAGCTCTTCGGTCCAGCCGGGCAGGTCGAACTCGGCCTCGACTTCTTCGTCGAGCGCGAACTTGTCTAGGAAGGCGACGACGACCCGGCGGCGCATCGCCTCGGTCGCCGGGGGGTGGGCGCGGGTATAGGCACGCAGCTTCTTCATCCCCTCCTGCGACATGATCGGGCGGATGCCGTCGAACCCGCCCTGCAGCGGCGCATCCGTCCCGAGCCCCGCCATGTCCCGCAGGATGTCGGTCCAGATCAGCGGCGACTCCTCGTTCTGCCAGACGGTGATCGGGCAATCGGGCACCGCCTCGCGCAGCTGCGCGACCATGTCGGACCAGCGCAGATGCATCGGGTCGGTGCCCTCGATATAGGCGCGAAATTCCTCGGGCCGGCCACCCTGCCGGGCAAAGACCGCCGGGACGAAGCCCGCCGGATCGCGCATGGCGAGGTGAAAGGACACGTCGCAGGACGGCACCGCGTTGCGCAGCCACGCCGCCTTGTGCGCGCGGGGGTACAAGCGGCCCTCGCCCACGGCCCGGGCCGGGGCGCTGAGAAAGCTGTCGTTGCTCAGCACCAGTCGCCCCAGGTCCGCGCCGCCGAGGATCGCCTCCAAAAGCGCCTCCTCGGCCTCGTGGGTGGCGGCGTCGCCGCGCAGCCCCGTCGCGAGGTCGCGCAGAAGGATGCGGTACTGTGCGGGGGCGGGCACGCTGACGCCCTGCGCGGCCAATGCTTCGGCATTGCGGTGCAGCGTCTTCAGAAGCCGGTCGTCGTCGGTGCAATGCGCACCGATGTGAAAGGCGATCTCCATCCCGTCTCCTGCCTTGCCGCCGTGCCCGTGCCTGGGTCTCGGGGCCCGGGCGCCCCCGCTGGACGGCGCCGATGATCCGTCGCCGCCTCTGCGGCGGTCCCTATTTCTCTGCCATCCCGCGATGGCGTTCAATCCCCCGAAGCGGTGGGGGAGGGATTCTGGACAGGGACGCCGGTATCGGAGAAAAGCTTGGGTCATGAGCGCAGAGACAGCCCAGAGCACGCAGCCCGCCGTGCGGCGCACCACGACACCGATCTCGCCCTGGTCGGCGGGGGCGCTGGCGATCGCCGCGCTGGTCTGCATGCCGATCGCGGCGGTGCTTGTGCTGGCCTTCGCACCGACCGAGAATATCTGGCCGCACCTGATGGCCACCACCCTGCCGCGCTATCTGGGGCATTCGCTGCGGCTGACGCTGGCGGTCGGGGCGCTGTCGGCGATGGTGGGGGCCGGGGCCGCGTGGCTTGTCGTGATGTACCGCTTTCCCGGGCGGCGCTGGCTGGAATGGGCGCTGCTGCTGCCGCTGGCGATCCCGGCCTATGTCGGGGCCTATGCCCTGGTCGATTTCCTCGAATACGCGGGGCCGGTCCAGCGCGGACTGCGGGCCGCGATGGGTTGGCAGAGCCCGGCTGATTACTGGTTCCCGGCGATCCGGTCCGAACCTGCCGCCGCGATGGTGCTGAGCGCGGCTCTCTACCCCTACGTCTACCTGCTGACCCGGGCGGCGTTCCGCGAACAGTCGGCGGGCGTCTACGAGGTCGCCCGCGCGCTCGGCGCCCGCGGGCTGGGACGGTTCCGGCGCGTCGGGTTGCCGCTGGCGCGCCCGGCCATCGCGGCGGGCGCGGCCATCGCGATGATGGAGACGGTCAGCGATTTCGGCGTCGTCGACTATTTCGGCGTGCAGACGCTGACCACGGGCATCTTCACCACCTGGCTCGAGATGGGCAATGCGGGAGGCGCGGCGCAGATTGCCTGCGTGATCCTCGCCGTGGTGGGAGCGCTTGTCGCGCTTGAAAAGATCGGGCGCCGGCGGGTGCGGTTTCACCGGCCTTCGCGCAGCGACCGTCCGGCGGTGCCGCAGCCTTTGCCGCGGCTTGCCGGCTGGGCGGCCTGCGCGGTCTGCGTGGCCCCGGTTGCGCTGGGGTTCGTGCTGCCGGTTGGCGTGATCGGGGCGCATGCCCTGCGCCACCCCGACGCCTGGGTCGACCCGGCGCTGGCGCGCGCGCTGTGGCATACCCTGACGGCTGCGGGCGGCGCGGCGGTGATCACCGTGACCGCGGCGCTTTTCATGGTCTATGGCATGCGCCTGTCGGGGCGGGCTCTGCCGCGACTGGTGCTGCCCTTCACCACGTTGGGCTATGCCGCGCCCGGCGCCGTGCTGGGGCTGGGTCTGCTGATCCCGCTCGCGGCGCTGGACAACCGTCTGGCCGATGCGGTTCAGGCCCTCACAGGGCACGATCCGGGCCTTCTGCTGACCGGTTCGGCCGCGGCGGTGGTGCTGGCCTACGTCGTGCGGTTCTTCGCCATCGCACAAGGCGCGGCGGATGCCGGGATGGGCCGGATCGCCCCCAGCCTGCCGATGGCCGCGCGCACGCTGGGGCGCAGCGCCGGCGGCACGCTGCGCGCCGTGCATCTGCCGCTGATGCGGTCGAGCGTGGGGACCGCGCTGCTTCTGGTCTTCGTCGACGCGGTGAAGGAACTGCCGGCGACGCTGCTTTTGCGTCCGTTCAATTACAACACCCTGTCGACCCGGGTCTACGAGCAGGCCTCGCTCGAGAAACTGGGCGAGGCCGCTCCGGCGGCGCTTCTGGTCATGGCGGTGGGATTGGTCGCCACGGGTGTCCTGGCCCGCGCGAATCGCTGAGTCCACCCGGGGGCCACGCGCGGGCTGCCCGAGGGCTGCGGCGCGCCGGGCGGACGAAGGGCGGGCGACCATTCCACTCGCCCGTCACGCGGTGGAAAGCGGCGGCGACCCTGCGACGCGCTCGCCTGGATGGCGTGAGGCCTGCCGCGACCCGGTCATAGCCTTGCCGACCGGATGCGGCCCGGCCGAGATTGCAACCCGACGATCCCGGGCGCGGATGACCGCCGCCGCAGGGGAAGGGCGGGGGGGGGCCGCGCGCCGGCCCTTGCCGGGCGACCCGGACGGTGCCTGCGTGAAGCACGGGCGGCACTGCCGCGACGTCAACCGGCGATGCGCACCGGCAATGCCCGCACTTGCCGCATGGTCGCGCAGAAAAAGCGTCATGCGGCGGGGCTTGGTGCTTGACGGGGGCGGGAGGCGGCCATAGAACGCGCCTCACGTTCGGGGTCGGCCCCGGATGGACAGTGGGCGGTTGTAGCTCAGTTGGTTAGAGTACCGGCCTGTCACGCCGGGGGTCGCGGGTTCGAGTCCCGTCAACCGCGCCATCACTGTCCCATTTCGCCGACACCGCACGAGATGCGCGGTTGTAGCTCAGTTGGTTAGAGTACCGGCCTGTCACGCCGGGGGTCGCGGGTTCGAGTCCCGTCAACCGCGCCATTTTCTCTTCAGACTTCCCCCCCCCGCAGATTCGTGCCGAAAGCTCGGTTCCCTACCTCTTGTTGCCCTATGTCTCGGTGTCCGACATCTCGGCCCCTGACAGATCCGTGCACGGCATGACGGTGATCGGGCAGGCCGAGGGTTCGATCCCGGACTTCGCCCGAAGATGTCGCCGACCGCCATGTGCGTTGGACCTCGGATCGTCTGGGCTGGCCTGTGACCGACAGGCGGATGCACGCCTTGCCATGATCTGACGGTACCGAAGCCGCCCGGCCCGGTCCGCAGCGTCCGTCCCCCGTCGCAGCATCCGTCCCCCGTGTCATGCCCGGTCCATCCGGGGCGCGGGGCCCGTCCGGTGGGGCAGGGCGCCGCCCGCGGACAAAGGGGGCGACCGCTTGCCGCCCTGTCCCCCGGGGCCTGACGCCCGGTCTGAGGGGGCAGGTGCAGGCGCGGCCCGATGGGATCAGAGCGGCTGTGCGCGCTCCACGAGGCGGGCGAAGAACGAGGCGCCGACAGGCGCGATCTCGTCGTTGAAATCGTATTCCGGATGGTGGCAGAAGGCGCCCGGGCCCTGTCCCAGGAAAAGGTAGGCGCCCGGTCGGGCTTGTAGCATGTAGGCAAAATCCTCGGCCCCCATCTCGGGGCGCCGATCCTCGCGGACACCGGCGTCGCCGGCCACCTCGCGCGCGACCTCGGCGGCAAAGGCCGCCTGATCCGCGTCGTTCACCGTGGGCGGGTATTCGCGCGAATACGTCACCCTGACCGTCACGCCATAAGCCTGCGCCTGCGCCTCGGCCAGCGCGCGGATGCGCCGTTCGGCCATGTCCCGCACGGCAGGGGCAAAGCTGCGCACCGTGCCGCCGACCCAGGCGTCGCCCGGCACCACGTTCGAGGCCGATCCTGCGTGCACCTGCGTCACCGACACCACAAGCGCCTCGGTCGGGGGGGCGTTGCGCGCCACCACCGACTGGCAGCCCTGCGCAAAGGCCAGCGCGGGCGGGATCGGATCGGTGCAGAGATCGGGAAAGGCCGCGTGCCCGCCCTTGCCCTCGAAGGTGACCTCGAACTCGTCGACCGCGGCCATGATCGGACCGGCGCAGGTTTCGAAACTGCCCATCTTCTGGCCCGGTGCATTGTGCAGGGCAAAGATGCGGGCGATGCCGAAGCGGTCCATCACGCCCTCGTCGACCATCACGCCGCCGCCTCCGCCCGCCTCTTCCGCGGGCTGGAACAGCAGCGCAACGCAGCCCGCGAAATTCCGCGTCTCGGTCAGGTAGCGCGCGGCGCCCAGCAGCATCACCGTATGCCCGTCATGGCCGCAGGCATGCATCTTGCCCACGGTTTCGCTGGCATGATCGGCGCCTGTCGCCTCGTCCATCGGCAGGGCGTCCATGTCGGCGCGCAGGCCGATCACGGGCCCGTCGCCACGCCCGTGGATCAGCGCCACGACCCCGCTTTGCGCGATGCCCTCGTGTACCTCGTCGACGCCGAAGTCGCGCAGCCGCGCGGCGACGAAGGCCGCGGTTTCGTGGCAGTCGAAGCCCAGTTCGGGGCGGCGGTGCAGATGCCTGCGCCACTCGGTCATCTCGGCGCCGAATTCGGCGATGCGGTTCAGCACGGGCATATGGACTCTCCTTCGCGGTCCTGATGGAACAGACTTGCGGCGGAACAGGAGCCTTGTCCATGACCCCAACCCCCGACGTCACGCGCGGACCCGCGCCCGACTACGACCCCATCTACGACGTGCCCGACGGGATGCCGCGTCTGCTGGCCCTGATGGCGCGGCTGCGCGACCCTGAAAAGGGGTGTCCGTGGGACATCGAGCAGGATTTCGATTCGATCGTGCCCTACACCATCGAAGAGGCCTATGAGGTCGCCGATGCCATCGCCCGCCGCGCATGGGACGAAGTGCCGGGCGAGCTGGGGGACCTGCTGTTGCAGGTGGTCTATTTCGCGCAGATGGGGGACGAGGCCGGGCGGTTCGATTTCGATGCCGTCGCGCGCAGCGTCACGGCCAAGATGATCTCGCGCCACCCGCATGTCTTCGGGTCCGACAGCCGCGACAAGACCGCCGCCGCGCAGGTCGGCGACTGGGAGAGGGTGAAGGCCGGCGAACGCGCGGACCGGGGCGAGGGCGGGGCGCTCGACGGTGTGGCGCTCGGGCTGCCCGCGCTGACCCGGGCGCTGAAGCTGCAAAAGCGTGCCGCGCGCGTGGGCTTTGACTGGCCCGATCCGGGGGGCGCGGCGGAGAAGCTGGCCGAAGAGGCCGCCGAGTTCGCCGAGGCGGCCCGAACCGGCGATCCCGACGCGATCGAGGACGAGCTGGGCGATGTGCTGTTCTCGACTGTGAACCTCGCCCGCCACATGGGGCAGGACCCCGAGGCCGCCCTGCGCCGCGCGAACGAGAAGTTCGCGCACCGCTTCGCCCAGGTCGAGGCCCGGCTCGCCGCAGAGGGCCGCTCCCCCCGCGACGCGACGCTTGAGGAGATGGAGGCGCATTGGCAGGCCGCCAAGGCCGCGGCGCGCGACGAGCGCGCGTAACCCGCGCCGGGGCGGGCGGGCCGCGCCGGGTGTCGCACGGCTCGGATCCGGGGCCGGCCGCCTGGGCCATAGGGTCACGGGCGGCCGCATGAGGAAACGCGGCCCCGTGTGGCAGGGTATCAGCCCCGGACGCCAGCGCACGTTTCGTAGGTCCGCCCCGTCGGACAGGGGCTGCCCGCGCCCTGCGGCCCCGCCGCGCATTGACCCGGGGGCGGGCATCGCCTTTACCTTGGCCACGAAATTCCCGGAGGTATGTCCATGATGATCCGTCCCACTCCGCTCGCCCTGGCCGCGGCGCTTCTGAGCAGCCCGGCCGTGGCGCAGGAGGTCAACATCTACTCCTACCGCCAACCCGAGCTGATCCAGCCGATCCTCGACGGGTTCACGAAGGCCACGGGGATCGAGACCAACGCCGCCTACATCAACCAGGGCTTGACCGAGCGACTGGTGGCCGAGGGCGACCGGTCGCCCGCCGACATCATCCTGACGGTCGATATTTCGCGCCTGACGCAGGCCAAGGAGGCCGGGGTGACCCAGCCCGTCAGCTCCGACGCTCTCTCGGCGCATATTCCCGCGGCGATGCGCGACGCCGAGGGGCACTGGTTCGGCGTCACCTATCGCGGTCGCATCGTCTACGCCGCGAAGGACCGCGTGGCCCCGGGCGAGATCACCACCTACGAGGCGCTCGCGGACCCCGAGTGGAAGGGCCGTATCTGCACCCGTTCAGGCACGCATTCCTACACGCTGGGGCTTGTCGCGGCGATGATCGCCCACCACGGCTATGACGCGACGAAGGAATGGGCGCAGGGGATCAAGGATAACCTCGCCCGTCCGCCCGCCGGCGACGACCGTGCGCAGGTCCGCGCGATCTGGGCCGGGGAATGCGACATCTCGCTGGGCAACACCTATTACATGGGGGCGATGCTGGACGACCCCGAGCAGGCCGAATGGGCCAACGCGGTGCGGATCGAGTTCCCGGTCTTCGAGGATACCGACACCACGCATGTCAACATATCGGGCGTGGCGATGACCCGCGCCGCGCCGCATCCCGAGGCCGCGCGCGCCTTCATGGACTACCTCGCCTCGCCCGAGGCACAGAAGATCTACGCCGAGGTCGTGCACGAGTATCCCGCCGACCCCGACACGCCGGCCTCGGACCTCGTGGCGAGCTGGGGCGAGATCCGGCCGGACGAAACGGACCTGCCCGAGATCGCCGCCAATCGCGACGACGCGCTGCGCCTGATGCAGGAGATCGACTTCGACGGCTGACCCCCCGGCGCAACGCACCAGTGGGGCGGGGCGCAGAGTCCGCCGTCCGTTTTAACGGTGCGGCGAGCGTCCCGCGGGTGACAAGCTGCGGGCCAGCGGCCGCCCTGACACTCGCCACGACCCTTGCGCGCTCCGACAGCCGCCGAACGTGCTTATCATTGCCGGTGACGGCCCGGACGGGCATCGCCTGTCTCGAAACGCCGGCTGTCGATCATCGCGCCTTGGCCACGGGGGCTGCGATGCGCGCGCGTTGCCCGTTGCGCGCGCAGACCCGCCTCGGTGCCGTAGGTCTCAGCGCCTTGGCCAGAGACAAATACGTGGCGCATGGCGCTTGACCCCACCGGCTCCTGGGCTTCTTTGATGGCGTGACGCTGCGAAGGAAAGGTCGGGCCATGGCGCTGGAAGACGCGAAGAACGAAGTTGATTCCGCATTCACGCGGCAGGGGCTCAAGGGCCGGTCCTTCGAGAATGCCTTCGGTGGCGCGGCCTCCTTCCTGCGGCGCAGCTATACCAAGGACCTGGTGGGCGTCGATCTGGCAGTGATGGGCGTGCCCTTCGACCAGGCGGTGACCAACCGTCCCGGGACGCGGCTGGGCCCGCGGGCGATCCGCGAGGCATCGCTGCTTCAGCCCTATGATCCGCCCTGGGGCTGGGATTTCGATCCGCTTGAGGAATTCGCCATCGCCGATACCGGCGATCTGGCCTTCGACTATGCCGATGTTGCGGCCTTCCCGCAGGTGCTGCAGTCCCGTGCGGCGCAGGTGGTTGAGGCGGGGGCCGGACTTCTGACCCTGGGTGGCGATCACTCGATCTCCTTGCCACTGTTGCGCGCGGTGGCCGCGCGGCACGGGCCGGTGGGGCTTGTCCAGTTCGACGCCCATTCCGACACCTGGGCCGACGACAACATGACCCGGATCGACCACGGGACGATGTTCTACAAGGCGGTGCGCGAAGGCATCGTCGATCCCGCGCGGTCGGTTCAAATCGGTATCCGGACCGTGAACCCCGACCCGCTGGGCATCCGCACGATCCCGGCGCGCGATGTGCACGAGCGCGGGGTCGCCTGGGTGGCCGACGCGATTCGCGAAACCGCCGGTACCGCGCCGTCCTACCTGAGTTTCGATATCGACGCGCTCGATCCCGCCTTCGCGCCCGGCACCGGAACGCCGGTCTGGGGCGGATTGGCCAGTTGGCAGGCCGCGGCGATCCTGCGCGATATCGCGGGGATCAACCTCGTCGCGGGCGACGTGGTCGAGGTCTCACCCCCCTTCGACACCACCGGCGCCACCGCGATTGCGGCCGCCCACGTGGCCACGGAAATCATGTGCCTGTGGTGCTGGACCCGCCAAGAGAAGGCGACCTGAGCGCCAAATGACGCGGGAGGTCGCCGCCGCCCAATGCCGGCCCGTGCGACGGGGAGCCTGGATCGGGCCTGCTTGGCAGGCGGGCGCGCGCTTTTAGGGAGCGATGCGATTTCGGCAGGCCGCGGACGCCTCCGGCGGAAGTATTTGGAAAGAGAAGAAACAGCTTACGGCCCGCGGTTCCCCGCGCTACCGCCTTACGTACTGTCAGATGGCGGCAGGCTTCGGACGACGCGGAACATCCTGCTTCTTCTCTTTAAAAATACTCCCGCCGGAGGCGGCGACCGGCCGGCAAGGCGCGCGCCGGTCCGGGCCTGTCGTACCTTACTGTGGGGTGGGGCTGTGCTTGACCGGGTTGCGGTAGATCATCCGCCGGACCGATCCGGTCTTCGACCGCATCAGGATCGTCTCGGTCGTCAGATGCGTGACCTCGCGCTTGATCCCCGGCAGGATCGAGCCATCGGTCACCCCGGTCGCGGCGAAGATCACGTCGCGCGTCACCATGTCGTCGCGGGTGTAGACGCGGTTGAGATTGGTGATCCCGGCCTTCTCGGCGCGGCTTTTTTCGTCATCGTTGCGGAACAGCAGCTTGCCGTAAAGCTGCCCGCCCATGCATTTGAGAGCCGCCGCGGCCAGGACGCCCTCGGGCGCGCCGCCGGAGCCCATGTACATGTCGATGCCCGTGCGCTCGGGCTCGGCACAGTGGATGATGCCGGCGACGTCGCCATCGGTGATCAGGCGGACCGCCGCGCCGGTAGTGCGGATCTCGGCAATCATCTCTTCGTGGCGGGGGCGTTCCAGCACGCAGACGGTGATGTCCTCGGTCGAGACGCCCCGCGCCGCGGCCAGTGCCGAGACGCGTTCCGACGGCGACATGTCCAGCGTCACCACACCCTGCCGGTAGCCCGGTCCGACGGCCAGCTTGTCCATGTAGACGTCGGGCGCGTGCAGCAGCGAGCCACGCGGACCCATCGCGATCACGGTCAGCGCGTTGGGCATGTCCTTGGCGGTCAGCGTCGTGCCCTCCAGCGGGTCGAGCGCGATATCCACGGCGGGCCCGTTGCCGGTGCCGACCTCCTCGCCGATGTAAAGCATCGGCGCCTCGTCGCGTTCGCCTTCGCCGATCACCACCGTTCCGGCGATGTCGAGCATGTTGAGCTGGTCGCGCATCGCGTTGACGGCTGCCTGGTCGGCGGCCTTTTCGTCCCCCCGCCCGATCAGCCGGGCCGAGGCGAGCGCCGCGGCCTCGGACACGCGGGCAAGGCCCAGCGACAGCAGTCGGTCGTTGAAATCGGGCTTGGACATGGACGGTGCTCCTCCGGGGTCTGGTTGCCCCGGGTCTAGCCCAGCCGCCGCAGGGCGCCAAGGCTGTTACCGCCGAAGGTGCGGCGGAATGCCCCGTGCATCGAACAGGGCCACGGGATCGCGGCTGGCGCGCCATCCTGCGGCGCGGGGTGTCCGTGTTGCGGGCCGGGGGGCGGCGGTCAGTCCGGGCCCGGCAGCAGCGGCAGGTCGCCCAGATAGTCGGGTTGCGGGCGGCAGGCCGTCAGGGGACGCAGGAGAAAGCGCTCGGGGTTCTCGATCCTGTCGAAGCGTGCCGCGCGCGGCGACCAGTTCCAGGCCTCGAGCCCGCCGGGCCGGTCGAGCAGCAGCAGGCCGTGGAATTGCCACCCCGCGTCCATCGCCGCAGAATCGAGCCCCGCGCGAAAGCTCGCCGCCCGCAATCCCGCGAGGCTGCGCACAGGCGCTTCGCGGCTGTGGCGGGCCAGGCAGTAGGGATCGGCGCCGGCGATGGTGCGGGCGGAGACCGAGATCTCGGCGACCGAGGCTAGCGACCAGAAGGCCGGGATGGCGCAAAGCGCCAGCGTAAGGCCGGCAAGCCCGCCGCCGATGCTGGCCAGTCCGCGGCGGTTCAGAAGCGCGAAGGAGGCCGCCGCCGCGAGGGAAACGATCCCCCCCAGAAGCAGCAGCACCTCGCCGATGCCGGGCTCCAGACGGTAGGCCGACATCGTCAGCACCGCGCCCGCGGTGCCCACCATCAGCGCCGAGACATAGGCCGCGCGCATCCCCGTCCGCAGCCCGAGGGCCCGCAACAGGCCCAGCACCAACGGCAGAAGAGGCGCCAGCTGCGCCGCGAGGATGAGGGCCAGGCGCGTTGCCTCGGCGCCCTGCGGGTGCGCCAGGTCGGAGGGAAGCGGGGCCAGTCCCAGAGCGATCACCGTGCCGCAGGCGATGAGGACCGCGGTGGCCCAGCGACGCGGCCGTGGCGTGGGCCGGCGCGGCGCCTCGACCCGGGCGGCGGCGCCGCGGCGCACCGTTTGGGCCGCGTCCTCCGGAAGCTCGCCGCCGCTGGCAGGGCGCCGCGGCGGGCGGCGGCGGGCGAACCTGTGCGGCTGGGTGAGCGGCGGCGCCAGCCCGGCGCCGGCGTGTCCGGCCCCGCTCAAACGTCTTCGATGCGGATCGCGACAGGTGTGCCGGACAGAACGCCGGTGCCCGCCATCTGCGATATCGCATGGTCGAGCGCCCCGCGCCCGGTCTTGTGCGTGACGATCAGCACCGGTGCCGTCGACGTGTCGGCATGGCCGTATTGCCGCATCCGGTCGATCGAGATCCCGGCATCGCCCAGAACGGTGGCGATCTTGGCCAGCGCCCCGGGTTTGTCCTGCAACGTCAGGCGCAGGTAATAGGGGGCGGGCGTCGGCTGGCTGGCCGCGGGCGCGGGCGCCAGGCCCGAAGCCGGTTGGCCGAAGGTCGACAGGCGGGTGCCGCGCGCCAGGTCGAGGATGTCCGACATCACCGCGCTGGCGGTCGGTCCTTCGCCCGCGCCGGCGCCGCCCAGCGTGACACGGCCCACGGCGTCGCCTTCCAGCACGACCATGTTCATCGCGTTCTCGAGCTGGCCCAGCGGGCTGGCCGCGGGCACGAGGCAGGGCGACATGCGCTGTTCCAACCCCCGCCCTGACATCCTCGCGACGCCCAGAAGCTTGATCCGGAACCCCATGTCGGCGGCCTGCTCGATGTCGTCGATGGTGATCCGCTCGATCCCCTCCATCATCATGGCGTCGAAATCGACCCGGGTGCCGAAGGCGATCGCGGCCAGCAGAGCCAGCTTGTGACCCGCGTCGATGCCACCCACGTCAAGCGTCGGGTCGGCTTCGAGATATCCCAGCGCCTGCGCCTCGGCGAAGACCTCGTCATAGGTGAGGCCGGCACGCTCCATCCGGGTCAGGATGTAATTGCAGGTGCCGTTCATCACGCCCATGACACGGGTAATCTCGTTGCCGGCAAGCCCCTCGGTCAGCGCCTTGACCACCGGGATGCCGCCGGCGACGGCGGCTTCGAACCGGATTGCGGCGCCCGCGGCCTCGGCCGCTTCGGCCAGCCGCTGGCCATGATGGGCCAGAAGCGCCTTGTTCGCCGTCACCACGTCCTTGCCCGCGGCGATCGCGGCTTCGACCAGCGCCAGCGCGGGGCCGTCATGGCCGCCGATCAGCTCGACCACCACGTCGACATCGTCGCGCGCGGCCAGCGCGGTGGCGTCGTCTTCCCAGCCGTAGTCGCCCAGCCGGACGCCGCGGTCGCGGCTGCGGTCGCGGGCCGAGACGGCCGTCACCACCACGTCGCGCCCCGCGCGCCGGCCTAGCAAGGCGCCGTGGCGCTGGATCGCGCGCAAAACGCCGACCCCGACCGTGCCGAGCCCCGCGATGCCGAGACGGAGGGGGCCTTGGGTATCGGGGCTCGGGGTCATGAGGAAAGGCTCCGGGAAAATCTGAATTCGCGGCGAAGGCTTAGCGTGTTTGCCCGGGACGGGCAATGTGGACCGTGCCGCAGGCCGCAGGCGAACGACCAACGGCGTGCAGTGTCCGGGGGCCGGGCGCGGGATCAGCAGTGCCCTTCGAGCGAACTCGTCGGAGCTTAGCTGCCGGACGGAAAGGTCTGATCCGCGATCTGCCGGTCGCGCAGGGCCGCGGCGCGTTCCCGCAGGAGCCGCGCCCGTTCGGCCAGATCGCCGGTGCCCGACGCGGGTGGCGTGCCGATGGCGCCGGCGCGCCGGGCCAGCTGGGCGGCCTCTTCGGGCGGGAACCGGGGGGCGGCGTTGGCGGCGGCCGTCGCCTCGCCCAGCGGCAGAAGCCGGGGGTAGGGCGCCCGGGACGCGGCCGCGGTGTCGGTCGCGGACAGATCTGGCGGAGCGGCACAGGCCGACAGGGCAAGCAGGCCGAGGGCGAGGGGGCGAAGCATAGGCGCGGGATCCCGGAATTGATCGCGGCGAAGATAGACGCGGCCCGGGGGCTGCGGCAAGGGCTGCGGCAAGGGCGACTGGACGCCCACCCTCGGTGTCCGCTCGGGGCGTCGATGGTGGCCGGTCCCGCGGCGCAGGGCCCGGAAAACGTCATGCGCCCGCGCCCTGCGCGCCGCAATTCCGCCGCAACGATTGCCGAGAGACGGGCGCGGGCGCACCGCTCATCCGGCTCGTGTCCGTCGCGCCCACTTTACCGTCGTTCAAGGTATTTCCGATGAAGATTTACGAGTTTCTCGCCCGCCGCAACTGGCCCCGCAGCTATTCGGGGAAGATCATGCTGGTCAGCTTTCTGGGCGTCCATATCCCGATGCTGGGGGCTGTGACCTACGTCCTGATGAACGACGGCACGCCGTTCAAGGAGCAGATCGGCGTCCTTGCGGCCATGCTCGTCGCCACGCTTCTGGGCACCGCGGGGACGATGTTCGTCATGCACGCGCTGCTGGCGCCGATGCAGGCCGCGACCCGCGCCGCAGACGGCTACCTGCGCGACAGGCGGACCCCGCGCCTGCCGGTGCGCTATACCGACGAGGCCGGCGTGCTCATGGCGTCGGTGCAAGAGGCGATCACCCGGCTGGACACCGCGCTTGCGACGACCGAGATGCAGCGCGCGCAACTGGAGACCGACCACCGGGCAAAGTTCAAGATGCTGGCCGGCATGCGCCACGACTTCCGCACGCCGCTGACGCATATCCTGGGGTTTGCCGAGCTGATGAAGGCCGAGACCCTGGGCCCGCTGGGCGGCGAGGCCTATCGCAAGTATGCCGCGACGATCGGCCGGTCGGGTCAGGAGCTTTTGCAGACGCTGCAATCGGTGCTGGACCTGTCGGACGCGGAAACCCGGCACCAGATCAGCGAGGACAGCGAAACCATCGACCTGGTCGACTATGCGCAGCGGGCGATTTCGCTGGAGCACCTGAATGCCGAACGCCGCGGCGTGCAGGTCGAACTGGCCGGGCCGAAGGTGCTTACGGCCCATACCGTGCCGGGGGTGGCGCGTAACCTTCTTTCGGCGCTGGTCGAGGCCGGCGTCGCCCGCACGCCCCAGGGCGGCAGTGTCATCCTCGGCCTGGCGCAGGGCGGGGCAGGGCCCGAGTTCTGGGCGACCAGCCTTGGCGGCACCCTTGCACTTGAGGATGTGCCGCCCGAAATGGAGGGATTTTTCGACGACCTGCAAAGCGGCACCGGCGCAACGTCGGGCACTGCCGAAACCTCGACGCCGATGACGCTACGGCTGTCGCTGATCGACACGCTGGCCCGGGCCATCGGCGCGCGGCTGACGATGGATCAGGCGCCGGGGCAGGGGTTCCGCCTGCGCGTGGAGCTGGCTCCGGCGTCGGCGACCCCGGCCTCCGACACCTGCGGCCGTGCCACGGCGGGAATCGCGGCAGAGTAAACGCACCGCGCCTCGGCTGAGGGGGCGGAGGAGCCAAGGCGCCCGTCCCGCATTCGGCCTGCGACCGCTGGCGAAGGTGCCATGGGGGCGGCAGCCCGGCCCATGGCGCCGCCGTGTGGTCAGACGCCGTGGAGCGACCAGGCATTACGACGGCGGACTTCACCCGACCTGTCCGTAGTGCCGGGCGCGTCACCGCGAGACGCTAGGCCCGCGTCGGCGGGGCGGCCGCGCGTCTGGCCTGCACCCAGTTCCACCCCAGGATCGCGGCCAGGGCCAGTGCGCCCAGGGTCTCGACCGCGAAGCTGGGGTGGAAGACGGCAATCGTCGCGGGCACCACGGCCACGCGTGACACGATGTCCATGGGGGCGAACAGCCACCCCTCCAGCGCGGCGGCGAAGGCGGCCAGCGCCAGCACCGCGATCACGCCGGAATAGAACACGTAGGGGACCGGCCCGCCCAGGATGATCTCGGGGTTGTAGACCATGAAGACCGGGATCAGGTAGAGACCTTTTGCGAATTTCCACGCCTGGACCGAGGTCTCCAACGGTTTCGACCCGGCGATGGCCGCCCCTGCGAAGCCGGCGAGCGCGATGGGCGGGGTCACGTTGCTGTCCTGCGAATACCAGAACACCACCAGGTGGGCGATTAGCAGCGGCACGCCGAACTGCTCGGACAGGGCCGGGCCCACCAGCACGATCAGCACGATGTAGGAGGCCGTCACCGGCAGCCCCATCCCGAGGATCAGGCTGGCTACCAGGATCAGGATCAGCGCCACCACCAGGTGCCCGCCCGACAGCGCGATCATCATCGAGGAGAATTTCAACCCAAGCCCGGTCAGGCCGACCACACCGACGATGATGCCCGCGATTGCGCAGGCCATCGACACGGCGACCGCATTGCGCGCGCCGAGGATCAGCGCCCGGCCGATCACATCGACCCCGCCGCGCAGCGCCGCGGCGATGGCGGCGCCCGTGGGCCTTGTACCGCGGCGCGGCCCGATGACGAAAAGCTCGGCCGCCCCGCGCAGTGCCGCCACCGCGACGACCGACAGGATCGCCCAGAAGCCCACGCGCATCGGCGACAGGTTCATCACCAGAAGCCAGATCAGCACCACCAGCGGCAGGATGAACTGCCACCCCGCCGCCAGCACCGCGCGCACCCGGGGAAGTTCGTCGGTCGGCATCCCCTCCATGCCGCGCTTCATCGCGACGATGTGGACGAAAAGGTAGACCGTCCCGAGGTAGAGGATCGCCGGAAAGATCGAGACGAGGACGATCTGCAGATAGGGAATGCGTGTGTATTCCGAGATCAGGAAAGCGCCTGCGCCCATCAGCGGCGGGGTGATCTGCCCCCCGGTCGAGGCCGCGGCCTCGATCCCGCCGGCCTGCGCGGGGCGGTAGCCCAGCCGCTTCATCAGAGGGATGGTGAAGGCGCCGGTGGTCACCACGTTGGCGATGGCCGATCCGCTGATCGACCCCATCCCGGCGCTGGCCAGCACCGCGGCCTTGGCGGGCCCGCCGGGCCTGCGGCCGGTGGCGGCATAGGCGAGATCGATGAAGAACTTGCCCGCGCCCGTCACCTCGAGAAACGCGCCGAAAAGGACGAAGACGAAGATATAGGTTGCCGCCACGCCCAGCGGCAGACCGTAGATCCCCTCTTGCCCGAGATAGAGCTGCCCCACCAGCCGGTCGAGCGAATTGCCCCGGTGCGACAGGATCCCCGGCAGCCAGTCGCCCAGCCAGGGCAGGGCGCCGCGCGGACCGGCAAAGCCGTAGAGGATCGCCACCACGCCGATCAGCGTCATCGGTAGCCCGATGGCCCGGCGCGAGGCTTCGAGCACGGCGAGCGTCGTCAGGATGCCCATCCAGATGTCGGTCTGCGTCCAGAACCCCGCGCGTCCGAAGATCGCGTCGAGGTTCCACGAGATATAGGCGCCACTGGCGACCGCGGCGGCAAGGAACAGCGCGTCGAGCGTCCAGCCCAGCGGCCCGCGCGGGCGGTCACCCAGGGCCGGAAACATCAGCGCGCAGAGCACCATGATGAACGCGAGGTGGATCGAGCGCTGGTAGAACAGGCCCAAGGGTTCGATCCCGGCGCCGTAAAGCTGGAACAGCGACAGCGCGATGCCGACGGCACCGATGGCAAGCGCCACCGGGGGCGGCTGGTCCGGCGCGCCCGTCGGGTCCGAGGATCCGGGCAGGGGCGCCTGGGTCGCGGGCGCCGGGTCGGCCAGCCTTGCGGCGCGGGTCTCGGGCTCGGTCACCGCGGTCTCCTCATGGTATCAGGTGCAACGTGACGCGGCGCCCGGCGGCGCGGGCCGACAGGTCGTGGTCGGTGCCGTCCACCTGCAGGCGGTGGTCGGTCGAGGCGCGCCCGACCCGCAGGGGCAGGCGGTTGCCGGGGATCGGTTCGTCGATCCCCTCGATCCAGTAGCCGCCCCCTGCGGCGGGGCGAACCTGGCCGCGGCCCGGCACTTCGCCAAGGCCCGCGGCGTAGTCGTGCAGGTAGGAGCGGTCGAGCACCATCTGCCCCGCGCGGGTGACGAAGCAATCCGCGACGCGACCCCCGGTGACGGAGTGGTTCCAGACCAGGCACCACGCGTCGCCCGCGGGGATCTGCAGGCTCATCACGACCACGCCATCCTCGTCCTCGACGGCGAGCGTCGCCGCGCCGGCGGGCGGGGCCAGCAGGCAGGCGGCGAGACCGGCGAATCCCAGGCGGGCAAATCCCCGGCGGGCATGACGAGCGGCCCGTCGGGGCCGCCCGCCTTGCGTTCCCGCGTGGCTCAAGGACGCAGGTCGTCTGGTACGGTTTCGCCGATTTCCTCGTAGTAGCGGATCGCGCCCGGGTGGAACGGGATCGGCGTCGAGGACAGCGAAAACTCGACCGTGGTGTCGTTGGCCGCCGGATGCACGGCAATCAGCTCGTCCGTGTGTTCGAACATCGCCTTGGTGATCTGGTAGGCCAGCTCTTCGTCCATCGCGGCATTGGCGACCAGCACGTTGGGGATCGAGATGGTGGGCACGTCCTCGTCCACGCCCTCGTAGAGGCCCGCGCCGAGGGTATAGGGGGCAAAGACGGGCTGCACCTCGCTGGCCGCTGCGATTTCGTCCTCGCTCAGCGGGATCATCCTGATGTCGCGCGACGCGGCGAGGTTCAGGATCGAGCTGGTCGGAGGGCCGACCGACCAGAAGCCCGCGTCGATGTCGCCGTCGCGCAGCGCATCGGCCGTCTCGTTGAAGTTCAGCCGCTGCTCGTCGATATCGTCGTAGGTGATCCCGTTCGACGTCAGTACCTGTTCGGCGTTGACCTCGGTGCCCGACCCCGGGGCGCCCACCGACACGCGCTTGCCGACCAGATCCTGCAGGCTTTCGATGCCGCTGTCGGCCAGCGTCACGATCTGCACGGCATTGGGGTAGATCGAGGCGATGGCGCGCGCGGCCTCGACGGGGCGGTCGGTGAAGGGGTCGATTTCGCCCATCGCGGCGCCGTAGACGGTGTCGGCCAGCGCGATGGCAAGGTCGGTTTCCTCGCGTGCGATCAGCGCCATGTTCTCGACCGAGGCGCCGGTGACTTCGGCGGTGGCCTGGGCGCCGTCGACATAGCTGCCGATCAGCTCGGCCAGTCCGCCGCCGTAGGGATAATAGGTGCCGCCGGTTCCGCCGGTGGCGATAGAGAGATCCTGCGCGACCGCGCCCGTCCCGAATGTGCCGGTGCCGAGCGTCATCAGCGCCGCGCAGGCAATGCCTAGCCGTGTCATGTGTCGTCCTCCCATGGTGCCCGCGGTTCTGTCGCCGTGGGCCTGTGCCATGGGGGCAAATTCAGGCCCCGGTTGTCAATGGCGCAGAAATGGGGAGGGCCCTGCGGCGCAGGTCGCCGGCAAGCTGCACGGGGTGGGGCGCTGCGGGGAGATACCCGGGCGCGGTTCGCAAGGCCGGGTGCCAGGACGGGGGCTGCGGAACCGGGGGAAGTGCGGAAACGGGCGGGGGCGCGGGCCCCCGCCCGAGGCCCTTCAGGGCAGGTAGGGCAGGATCTTGTCCAGCGTCGCGGGATAGTCCCGGATCCGCACGCCGGTGGCGTTGTGGATTGCGTTGGTGACCGCCGCGGCGGCGCCGCAAATCCCCAGCTCGCCGATGCCCTTGGCCTGCATCGGGTTGGCGTAGGGATCGCGCTCCTGAAGGAAATGCACCTCGAGCTTGGGCACGTCCAGGTTCACCGGCAGGTGGTATTCCGCGAAGTCGTTGTTCACGACGTGCCCGTCACGGGTGTCGAACAGCATCTCTTCGGTCAGCGCCATGCCGATGCCGAAGGTCATGCCGCCAAGGCACTGCGACCGCGCGGTCTTTTCGTTCAGCACCCGCCCGCAGGCAAAGGTGCCTAGCATTCGCCGCACACGAGTCTCGCCGGTGTGCCGGTTCACCGCCACCTCGGCGAAGTGCGACCCAAAGGTCGCCTGAAACGCCTTGGACGCGATGTCGCCGGGTTCGATATGCCCCTCGGCCTCGAACGGGGTCTCGCCGACAAGGTCGGCCAGCGCGTGCGTCTTGTTGGCGGCAATCGCTTGCCCGTCCTTCAGCGTCAGGTCGGCCTCGTCGCAATCAAGCTTGTCGGCGATCTGCCGGCGCAGTTCCATCGCGGCAAGGTAGACCGACGTGCCGGAAGAGGCCGCCCCGAAGGACCCGCCCGAGCCGGAGCCCGGGGGCAGGTCGGTATCGCCAAGCTTGGTGGTCACCTTCTCCATCGGCAGGCCCAGAAGCTCGCCCGCGATCTGGGTCAGGATGGCGTAGGTGCCGGTGCCGATATCGGTCATGTCGGTCTCGACCGTCGCGCCCTCGGCCGTCAGCGTGATGCGCGCTTTCGACTCCATCAGCATGTTCACCCGCACGGCCGAGGCCATGCCCATGCCGATCAGCCACTCGCCCTCTTGCACCGCGCCGGGGGTCGGGTTGCGCTTGTCCCAGCCGAACTTTTCGGCGCCGTCGCGCAGTGCTTCGGCCAGCATGTTCGACGAAAACGGGATGTCCTGCCCCGGCGGCGTTTCGGGGATATTCTTCAGCCGGAACTCCAACGGGTCCATGCCCAGCTTCTCGGCCATCTCGTCCATGGCATTCTCGAAGATCGGAACGCCGATCGCCTCGCCAGGCGCGCGGACCGACCCGGCGATCACGCGGTTGATCGTCGCGACCTCCTGCCCGATGGCGCGATTCTCGGCGGCATAGGTGAAGGGCGTCGCCTGGGTGACCGGTTCGGCAAAGCCTTCGTCGGGAAGGTTGTAGACCCGGTTGTCGTGGCCGATGCCCAGAAGCTTGCCGGTCTCGTCGGCGGCAAGGCGGATGCGCTGGCGGCACTGGGCGCGGTGGGTGATCGTCTCGAACACCTGCTGGCGCGGCATCACCACGCGCACCGGGCGGCCCAGGTCGCGCGCGGCCAGAGCGGCTGCAACTGCCTCGGGCGAGATCCCGAGTTTCGAGCCGAAGCCGCCGCCGACATAGGGCGACAGGATGCGCACGTTCTTCGGGTCGATGCCCAGAGAATCCGCCAGTTCGTTCCGGTTGTACTTCAGCATCTGGTAGGAGCCGTGCAGCGTCAGCCGGTCGCCGTCCCACTCGGCCATCGAAGCATGCGGCTCCATCGCCGAGGAATTGTGCCCCGGCGTGGTCCAGACCTCGTCAAGCGTGACAGGCGCGGTCTTCATCACGCCGTCAAGGTCGCCCTGGCTCGATTGCTTGCCCTCGGGCCGTTCGGTCTGCACGGCGTCGGGGTCGAGCCGTGCCTCCTGCGGCAGGTAGCTGACCGACAGGTGGTTGGCGCCGTGGCGCGCCGCCTCGAAGCTGTCGCCCACGACCAGCGCGATGGGCTGGCCGAAATAGAGAACCTCGTCATTGCCCTGTGCGGGCGCGGCGTCGGCCATGCCCTGCGCCGGGACGCGCAGGAGCTTGGGGTCGGTGATCACCTTGACGATGCCCGGCATCGCCTCGACGGCCGAGGCGTCGATCTTCTCGACCTTGCCAGCGGGGACCGTGGCGCGCACCAGCACGCCGTAGGCCATGTCGGGGCGCTGCCATTCGGCGGCATAGGTTGCCTGGCCCGACACCTTCAGCGCGCCGTCGGGGCGATTGGCTCCGGTGCCGATGACGCCCTGCGCCATGTGGTCGAGACGATTTTCCTCGTCGGGATTGTCGAGCTTGAGATGCAGGGTCATTGCGGCTCTCCCATCTGGGTGGCCTCGGACAACGCGGCCTTGAGCGTGCGCCGGAGGAGGGGGATCTTGAAGTCGTTGCCACCCTGGCCCCTGGCGTCCGCCAGGATCAGGTCCGCGGCTTCGTCAAACAGCGCGTCGGAGGGGGCCTTGCCCTTCATCAGCGCCTCGGCCCTGTCGTCGCGCCACGGCTTGTGCGCGACTCCGCCGAAGGCAAGCCGGACGTCGCCGATGCTGTCGCCGTCCATCCGCGCGACGGCTGCCACGGACACCAGCGCGAAGGCATAGGAAGCCCGGTCGCGCACCTTGCGGTACACGTGACGCCCGCCGGGCGGCGGCGGCAGGATCACGGCGGTGATCAGCTCGCCCGCCTTCAGCACGGTTTCGACCGCGGGGGTGTCCCCGGGCAGGCGGTGGAACTCGGCCATCTGGATGGTGCGTCGGGCGCCATCGGTGCCCTCGACCTCGACCTCGGCATCGAGCGCGCGCATCGCGACGGCCATGTCGCTGGGATGTGTTGCGATGCAGTGTTCCGATGCGCCGAGGATCGCGTGCAGCCGTGTCTGCCCCCCGATGGCGGCGCACCCCGATCCGGGCTGACGTTTGTTGCAGGGCATCGCGGTGTCGTAGAAATAGTAGCAGCGCGTCCGTTGCAGCAGGTTGCCGCCCGTCGTCGCCTTGTTGCGCAACTGACCGCTGGCACCTGACAGCAGGGCGCGGGACAGCACCGCGTAATCGCGGCGCACCCGCCGGTCGGCGGCAAGATCGCTGTTCGACACCAGCGCGCCGACACGCAGGCCGCCGGTGTCGGTCTCTTCGATGTCGTGCAGGTCCAGCCGGTTGATGTCGACCAGCTTCTCAGGCGCCATCACCTCGAGCTTCATCAGGTCGAGAAGATTGGTCCCCCCGGCGATGAAGCTCGCGCCCTCGTCGCTGGCGCTTGCCACCGCGTCCGAGGTGGCGGCGGCGCGATCATAGGTGAAATCTCTCACGATGCCGTCTCCTTCACGCTTTCGCGGATTGCGGCGACGATGTTGGGATAGGCCGAGCAACGGCAGAGGTTGCCGCTCATCCGTTCGGCGATTTCCTCGTCGCTCAGGGTGTCGATGTCGTCGAGATCGTCGCTGACGAAGCTGGGCCACCCGGCTTTAGCCTCTTCCAGCATCGCCGTGGCCGAACAGATCTGCCCGGGCGTGCAAAAGCCGCACTGGAATCCGTCATGTTCGACGAATGCCTTCTGGAGCGGGGCGAGGTTGTCGGGCGTGCCGATGCCCTCGATCGTGGTGATCTCGTCGCCGTCGTGCATGCAGGCAAGCGTCAGGCAGGAATTGATGCGCCGTCCGTTCACGATGACGGTGCAGGCACCGCACTGGCCGTGATCGCAGCCTTTCTTCGAGCCGGTCAGGCCCAGGTGCTGGCGCAACGCGTCGAGAAGGGTGGTGCGGACATCGGCGTCGAGCTGGCGCTCTTCCCCGTTGATCCGGAGGGAGGTCTTCATCGGGACATCCTTAATCTGGCTGGCTAAATCTGGCTGGTGAACTGGTGGTGTCCGGTCGACAAACGGAGGAACCGTTTCGCGTAGAACCCCGTCGGGGAGGTGATGTTCCGACCCGCCTTCGCAACGTCAGCGCGAACCCGTGCCGCCTCGATGGCTGCCGAAGCTGTCCCGAGACGGGCGCAGAGAGGCGGGGCCGCGGCGAAATCGGCGGCAACTTGCCAAATAACGACGTCTTTTGCGGGTTTCCGCGCGCCCGGTGAGACAGCGGGGAGGGCGCGATCTGCCGCGCCGACGGACGTTCGGCCACCCGGGGCAGCAGGCATCGGCGCCTTGCCATGTTGGCCCAGTCGCCTTCGCCGCCACCATACGCCCGATCACGGAATCGCGATTTTCGTTAAGTTATGCTTAATGAGAATACCAGCCATGCGTCACGACGGTGGCACAATGCAGTTTGTAATCTGATAGGGGTCGAAGCTTGGACCCGAAATTCTGCTGAGTAAGATGTCCCGAAAACAGGAAGTTGGCCGAAGCGTCATGACGCGTCGAACGGTACTGCGCAGCGGTGCCGGCGCGCTGCTGTGCTCTACCTCTGGTCTTGCGACGATGTCGCGGGCCCAAGAGGCGAATATCGCGCAACAGCCGTTCGATTTCGATTATCTCACCGAAATGATGCGCAACCGCGCAACCAAACCCGACAGGATACCGCCCGAACCCGGCGGGTTTTTCCAGGAGCTGGACTACGACGGATACCAGCATATCCGGTTCCTGCCGACGAACGCGCACTGGGCGGGGTCGAAGTCGATCGATTACCGCCTGCACCCGTTCCATCTGGGCTGGCTCTTCAAGGCGCCCGTGCAGCTTTACGAGCTGCAGGACGGCATGGCGCAACCGCTCACCTTTTCGACCGACGACTTCGAATACCACGGCGACGTCAAGGACTCGGTACCCGAGCACTACGACATGCCCGGCGTCGCGGGGTTCAAGCTGAACTATCCGCTGAACCGCCCCGACCTGCATGACGAGGTGATCTCGTTCGTGGGGTCGAGCTATTTCCGCGCGCTGGGGCAGGGCAACGCCTACGGCATTTCGGCCCGCGGGCTGGCGGTGGACACGGGGCTGTCCAAGGCCGAGGAGTTTCCCCGGTTCTCGGCCTTCTGGGTGTCGCGTCCCGCCGACCAGTCGCGCAGCATCACGGTTTACGCCGCGCTCGACAGTGCCAGCCTGACCGGTGCCTACCGCATGGTCATCACGCCGGGCGTCGAGACGGTGATCGACGTCACCGCGCGGCTGTTCTTCCGCAACGAGGTGCAGCAGCTGGGCATCGCGCCCCTGACGTCGATGTTCCTTTATTCCGACATCAATCGCGCGGGCTACGACGATTTCCGCCCGCAGGTGCATGACAGCGACGGCCTGCGGATCGTGCGCGACGACGGTGATGTCCTGTGGCGGCCGCTGAACAACCCCCAGCGGCTGGCAAGCTCGTACTTCACGCTGACCCAACCGCAAAGCTTCGGGCTGGTCCAGCGCGACCGCGACTTCGACTCCTATCAGGATGCCGAGGCGGATTACGAACGCCGCCCCTCGGTCGAGGTCGAGCCGCAGGGCGACTGGGGTCGCGGGACCGTGCGGCTGGTCGAAATCCCGTCTGAGCGCGAGATCAACGACAACATCGTCGCCTACTGGGTGCCCGAAACGCCGGTTGCCGCGGGCGAGGCGCGCGAGTTTTCCTATCGACTGCGCTGGGGCGACCTGCCGGTGGCCCGAACCGAGGAACGTGCGGTCGTCGTCGCCACGCGCGGCGGCGTCGGCGGGGCCTCGGGCCTGATCGAGGCGCCGGATTCGCGCAAGTTCGTCATCGACTTTCAGGGCGGCATGCTGGACCGCGTCGGCGCCGACGACGAAGAGATCGAACCGGTGGTGACTATATCAGGTGGTCAGCTTGACGTCGTTACGCTGTCAAAAGTGGCAGAGGCGGGGGTGTGGCGACTTGTCCTAGACGTCGCATCGGAACCCGGCTCGGTGGTTGAGCTTTCGGCACATATTGCCGGCTACGGCCGGAAACTTTCAGAAGTCTGGCTTTTCCAATGGGTGAAACCGTGACCGATACGAACCTGACCTCGGCCGCCGCGCAATCCACGGCCTCGTCGTCCGAGACCGAAAGCTGGGGCGCGCTGCCCCAGGCGCCGCTGCCGATGCCCGAGCAACCGCTTGAACGGCAGCGCGCGCCCCTTCGTCTTCCCTTCGGCCTGACGCTGCGCCGGGCCGGGCAGTGAGCTTCGTTCCCGACCCGGTCGGCGCGCCGCGCCGCACCCCGGCCGGGGTGACGGTTCTGCGCTGGGCTGCGATCCTCTTCGCGCTTCTGGCGGGCGGCGGGGCGACGGCGATCTTTCTGCAATACAGCGCCGCCAAGGGGCTGACCCCCTTCGCCGTCATCAGCGCGGTCTTCCTGCTGCTGTCGACGACCTGGCTGGCCTGGGGCGCGACGCTGGGTCTGGCGGGGCTGGTGCCCACCCGCCCGCGTCCCGTGCCGCGCGGCGATCTGGCCGGGCGGCTGGCGATCCTCGTGCCCGTCTACAACGAAGAGCCCGCGGGCACCTTTGCCCGGATCGCGGCGATGGACGCCTCGTTGCGCCGCGCCGCCCCGGGGTTCGAGGCCCATTTCGCCATCCTGTCCGACACCCGGGCCGAGGATCTGGCCGCGGAGGAGCGGCGCTGGTTCGCTCGCCTGCTCAAGGATACCGGCGGCGAGGGGCGAATGTTCTACCGCCGCCGCAAGGAGAATACCGGACGCAAGGCCGGGAATATCGAGGATTTCTTTCGCCAGTCCGGCGCCGCCTACGACTATGCGCTGATCCTTGACGCCGACAGCCTGATGGAGGGCGATCTGGTGGTCGAGATGGTCCGCCGGATGGAGGGTGACCCGACGCTGGGCCTGCTGCAATCGCTGCCCAAGATCATCCGTGCGCAGTCGCGCTTCGGCCGCGCGATGCAGTTCGCGGCCTCGTTCTATTCGCCGGTCTTCGCCCGCGGCCTTGCCCGTCTTCAGGGGCGGACGGGGCCCTTCTGGGGGCACAACGCGATGGTCCGCACCCGGGCCTTCGCCGGCTGCTGTGGCCTGCCGGTGCTGTCCGGCCCACCCCCCTTCGGCGGCCATATCCTCAGCCACGATTACGTCGAGGCGGCGCTGCTGGCGCGGGGCGGCTGGACCGTGCGGCTGGACGTCGATCTTGAGGGGTCCTTCGAGGAAGGTCCCGACAACCTGGTCGAGCATGCCAAGCGCGACCGCCGCTGGTGCCAGGGCAACCTGCAGCACGCACGGCTGCTGCCCGCGCCGGGGCTGCCCGGGTGGAACCGGTTCGTGTTCCTGCAGGGCATACTGGCCTATGTCGCACCGCTTTTCTGGGCGGGTTTCGTGATCTCGACGCTGGGCGACGCGGTGACGGCGCCGCCGCCGGACTATTTTCCCGACCCGCACCAGTTCTTCCCGGTCTTCCCGTCGGATGAAACGGCCAAGGCGATCGGGCTGGCCATCGGGATCTTCGGCCTGCTGATCATGCCGAAGCTGCTGATCCTTCTCGGGGCGCTGATCTCGGGCCGGGCACGCGGTTTCGGTGGCGCGACCTCGGCGATCTCGACGCTGGCCGATCTGGCGTTGTCGAGCGTGATGGCGCCGATTCTGATGGCCTACCAGACCCGCTCGGTCTGCCAGGTACTCCTGGGGCTGGATGGTGGCTGGCCCGCCAACCGCCGCGGCGGGGCCGAGCTGACGCTGGGCGAAGCCTGGGCCGCCTGCCGTTTCGTCGTGCTCTGGGGACTTGCGGGGCTGGTCGCGGCGCGAATCTGGACGCCCGACCTGATGATCTGGCTCCTGCCGGTGCTGCTGCCGATGATCCTGTCGCCCGCGATCATCTCGCTGACATCGCGCGGTCGGGTGGGCGCGGTCTTCGCCACGCCGACTGAAACCTCGCGTCCAGATGTGGCCGCGTTGCACGATGCCGTTCTGGCACGCTGGCATCCGGTGGACGCAAATGCTACGGGCGACCCCACGGACGGGGATCAGGCCGCCCCCGCGTCAGAGCCGGCCGGAGAGCCCATGCGTGTCTGACACTTCCATCGCCCGCGCGCCCGGAGAGGGCGCAGCCAGCCAGACGGATCCACAGACGACAAGTTCCCAGCGCCCCGCCTTCGAAAGCGGGGCGTCGTCGCCTGCGGGCACGCGATCCCCGGCCGACCGCGACGATGGCAGCCCTGACGGCTGCTCAGAAGACCGATCGCGCGACAGATTGGGCGACGGCGCGCGCGCCGCGTCAGCTGACGACGGCGGGTCCGGCGCCGGCGGGGCGGAGCGTTTCGAAAATTCGCTGGTCGTGCGGGCTGTCACGGGCGGGCGCGACGCGCGGATCGATGTCTTCCGCGGGCTCGCCCTGGCGATGATATACATCAACCACGTCCCGCAGACGATCTACGACGAGATCACCAGCCGCAATTTCGGCTTCTCCGACGCGGCCGAGCTGTTCGTCTTCCTCTCCGGCACCTCGGCGGGGCTGGCCTATTCGCGCTATTTCCGGTCGGGGCCGCTCTGGCCCGGGTTGTCGCGGATCTGGGGCCGGGCCTGGACGCTGTACCTCGTGCATCTGTTCATCCTGGTGTGGGTGCTGGCGCTTGCGGCGGCGGTGGCACGCTGGGGTGGTGACCCCGACATGCTGTGGCGCGACAACATGCAGTATTTCGGGATCGACCCCACGGCGTTCCTGATGGGGCTCCCGTCGCTGACACACCAGCTGGGCTACGTGAATATCCTGCCGCTCTACATCGTGCTGCTGCTGATCGCGCCCCTGCCGATTATCGCGGGGCTGCGCGCGCCGTGGCTGACGATACTGGGGTCGGGCATCGTCTGGGCGGTCTGCGACCAGTTCCGGATCAACCTACCGAACTTTCCAACCCCGGGCGGCTGGTTCTTCAACCCGCTGGCCTGGCAGTTCCTCTTCACCATCGGCCTGATGACGGGCATCGCGCTGAAGGACGGGCGGCGCCTGGTTCCGCGGCACCCCGCGCTGATCGGGCTGAGCGGGGCGATCGTGCTGGGCGCGCTGCTCTGGATGAAGTGGAAAACGCTGGGATACGCCGCCAACAGCGGCCTGCGCTGGCTGGCCCAGCACGGCGCACCCTACTGGGTGCGCAACTTCGACAAGACGTTCCTGGCGGTGCCGCGGCTGGTGCATATCCTTGCTGCCGCCTATTTCTTCTCGGCCCTGCCCATCGTCCGCCGGATCTGCGGCAGCCCCTGGCTGCGGTTCTTCGACGTGCTGGGCCGCCATGCGCTGCCGGTCTTCGCGGCGGGCACTTTGCTATCTTTTGCCGCGCGTGCGGTGCGCGAACTGACGCCGCCGTCTCTGTTGCTCGATACCGCGCTGATCGCGGCGGGGCTGCTCGCGCTGTGGCTGCTGGCGGAAATCTACGATCGCGTACGGATGGCCCGGGCGAAGTGAGCCGCGTGCGCCCGGACGGCCGGCGGGCCGCCGCGTTTTAGGCGCCGCGTTTTAGACGGCGGCGAGGCGGTCGTTGATATGCGCCAGAAGGCTGGGGATCTGGATCGGCTTTTGCAGCAGTGGCGCCTCGGGCAGGTTGTCGCGGATGTAGCGTTCGTCGTAGCCCGAGGCATACAGGAACGGGACCCCGCGGTCGCGCAGGTCTTCGGCCACGGCGACGGGGGAGATCCCGCCGAGGTTGGCATCGAGAACCGCGAAATCCGGCGTTTCGGTCGCGACCAGCTTCATCGCGCTGGCGACGGTCGGGGCCGGCCCGATGCAGGTGAATCCCGCATCTTCAAGCTGCATCATGAGGTCGAGACCGACGAGGACCTCGTCTTCGACGACGAGAACGCGATAAGGCATTTTAGGGTCACGCATTATGGTGCGCCCCGGGTCCGGCTGCGGCCCCATGTGGCAAGGGCACGGTTTCGGATACTGGCGGCACGGAGATAACTGACATGGGGTGTGAACCAAACGCGACGGCGCCGGTTCCATCACGTTCGCCGAAGGCTGCGTGAGAGCGACGATAATACCTCATCGCGTCCCGCTGGTTATTCTGGAAGGGTCGGGGCAAGCGCCCTAAATTATCGATGGATGTCAGGGGGTGTGACATGCGCGACGACGACGAATCGGACAGCAAGGACCCGGATGGGGATACGGCCGCCGACCTGCCCGGCGCCTTCGATCTCCTCGTTGATGTCCTGATGATCGAGGCGGAGCCCCTGGACGATGCCGCTCTGCGCGCCCGTCTTGCCCGGCGTAACGATACCGCGTCCCGGGCCTGCGTCCTCCTTGGTGTGGCGCCCGAGCGGGCGGCGCGCCTTGCCCCCTCCGAGGCCGACGGCGCGACGCTGCCGCTGACCAGGGCCGAGGAGGGCGCGCGGCTGGCCGCCGGTCAGCTTCTTTGGGCGCCGCCCGGTGTCGCGGTGCGAGCAACGGGCGGGCGGCTGCGGCTGGTCGCCGATCCCGCCCCCGGCGCTGCGACCGGGCCTGCCGAGCGCCGCGCCGCGACAGATGCGGACGGGACGGGCGAGCCGACGCCCGCGCCCGTTGCGCGCCCCGCCCCCGAGGACCACGCCGGAACCGCGATTTCGGAGGCGGAGATCGCGCGCATCCGGGCCGAGCTGCGCCATATCCGCGTGGTGCTGTCGAACCGGGTCGCGCAGCACGGTTTCGTCGCCCGGCTGGGCACGCTGAGCCTTGAGGGGATGGAGGCCGCGGCGCTGACCGCGGAGATCCCCGGCGGACTGGCCCATGTATTGGGCGTGGACTTTGCCAAGGTGCTGCGCTGCCGGCCCGGCACAGATGCGGTCGAGCTTGTGGCCAGCCACGGGCTGGACGTGCCGCTTGGCACGCTGATCGATGGCGGGCCGAAATCGCAGGCGGGTTACACGTTGATGAGCGGGATGCCCGTGCTGGTGCGCGACCTGCCGACCGACGACCGCTTCGACGGGCCGCCGCTGTTGCGGCAGGCAGGGGTGATCTCTGGCTTGAGCGTCATCATAGGCGATCCCCGCAACCCCATGGGCGTGATCGGGGTGCATTCGCGCACGCCACGCGATTTCACCCGCGACGACCAGGTGTTCCTGCAATCCGTGGCCAACATCCTTGCCGCCGCGCTGCGGCGCGAGGCGGACGACCGGCAGAAACGGCTGCTGCTGGACGAGTTGCGCCACAGGGTGAAGAACATGCTGGCGACGGTGCAGTCGGTCACCGCGCTGTCGCTGCGCCACTCGGGTGTCGCGGGGGCCGTCGCCGCCACGCTGGGGGACAGGCTGCGCGCGCTGGCCCGGGCGCACGACCTGAATTTCCGCCGCAGCGACGATTACGTCGACATGCGCGAACTCGTCCGCCTGCAGGTCGATCCCTATGATCCCGATGGCGCCCGCGTCAGCTTCGAAGGCCCCGAAACCGCGTCGATGCCGCCAAACATCGCCATTGAGATGTCGATGCTGGTGCATGAGCTGGTGACCAACGCGGTGAAATACGGGGCGCTCTCGACCGAGTCGGGCCACGTCATCATCCGCAGCGGCGCCAGTCACGGGGCGCATGGCTGGCGGCTGAGCCTGGACTGGCACGAGGTGGGCGGCCCGGGCTTTGCCGAACCGCCTCATGTGGGGGCGGGGACGCGCCTGCTGCAGGCGATCGCCGCGCAGCCTGCCTTCGACATGGATTATGCACCGCACGCCGGCGGCCTTGATTGCCGCATCACGGTCGATCTGTCGGGGGCCTGACGGTCCCCTCGCCGGGGGCGTAGATCTCGGACCGGGCAGAGAGGGCCAGGTCGGCCACATCCGCGCTCAGCTCCAGCGTCGGGAGGTCGGCATAGGCGATCCAAGCCGCCTCCGTCGCATCGTCGCCCGCCCTGGGGTGACCCTGCGGCGCCTGCATCAGCATGGCCACAAGGACGAAATGGTGTCTCAGTGTCCCCGCGGGGTCACTATCCAGCACGTCCAGTGCCGTCAGAACCCGCACCGGGGTGGCGATGAGGCCGGTCTCCTCTCGCAGCTCGCGCCGCGCCGCCTCGGCCATGGTTTCCCCGCGCTCGATCCGGCCGCCGGGAAATCCCCAGAGGCCCGCGTCAGGCGGGTTGGCCCGGCGCACGAGAAGCACCGCGTCGGGTCCGGGAAGGACCGCCAGCACGGCGACCTCGGGACGGGACAGGGGACGCGGCTGGGACTGTGCGGGCATCGGCCGGTTTCCTTTGGCAGGGTCGGGCGGGGCCAGCCTAGGCCCGGGTGCCGACGGCGGCCAGAGGGCGACGATGCGAAAGCCAGGGCCAAGCCCCGCGGGGGCGGGCCCGAAAGGCATCGTGTCACTTCAAGGAGGGGGGGATGGTGGGCGACCCTGGAATCGAACCAGGCGTGGGTCTCCCCGGCGGAGTTACAGTCCGCTGCCGCACCTTGCAGCACGTCGCCCGCGCGGCGGGGGCGTGCCCCCTAGCGCGAGGCGTGGGATACCGTTCGTCCCCCGGGGCGTCAACCTGAAAATCCCTTGCCTCTGGCTGCGTCATCCCGCATCTGTCGGCCCCGATCCAGAACAGGGGATGCAGGTGGCCGAGAAACCGAAATGGGTGATCGAAAAAGAGCGTGCGCGCCGGGAGGAGGCGCAGGCGACGCTGTGGCTGTTCGGTCTGCACGCCGTGCGCGATGCGCTTCTGAACCCCGCCCGGCAGAAGCTGCGGCTGGTGCTGACGAAGAACGCCGCCGACCGTCTGGGTGACGCGCCCGAGCGGGCGGGCATCGCGCCCGAGATCGCCGATCCGCGCAGGTTCCCCGTGCCGCTCGATCCCGGCTCGGTCCATCAGGGCGCCGCTGTCGAGGTGCGGCCGTTGGACTGGGGCGAGCTTGAGGCATTGTGCACGACGGGCGAGGGGCCGGGACTGGTCGTCCTGCTCGACCGGGTGACCGACCCGCACAATGTCGGCGCCATCCTGCGGTCGGCCGAGGTGTTCGGCGCCCGCGCCGTGATCGCCCCGGCGCGCCACTCGGCGCCCGAAACCGGCGCGCTGGCCAAGACCGCCTCGGGCGCGCTGGAGCGTCAGCCCTATTGCCGGGTGACGAACCTGTCCCGCACGATGGAGCGGTTGAAGGACATGGGATTCGTCCTCTTCGGCCTGGCCGGCGAGTCCGAGGTCGACCTGGCCGATGCCGTGGCCGGTGCCGCCGACCGGCCCGTGGGGTTGGTGCTGGGGGCCGAGGGGCCGGGGTTGCGCGACAAGACGCGCGACACCTGCGATGCGCTGGTGCGGATCCCCGCGGCGGGCGGGTTCGGGTCGCTCAACGTGTCGAACGCCGCTGCCGTGGCCCTGTATGCCGCGCGTATGGCGCAGGAGGGTGGCCGCGGCTAGGGCCGCGTCGCGGAATGCAGCCGGAGCGATGATCGGCGCCAAATTGCGCAGCTCTGTTCACAGATGCATTACACGGGGTTTCCCCGGGGCCGCGGGTGCCTAAATCATGTGTCATGATCGCGGGGACGGAACACCCTGCGTTTCACTTCACTGTCCCTCGTTCCAAGACTGGCGCCCGGAGGTCCCTCCGGGCGCTTTTTTCGTGCCCTGTGGACCTCGCGGGAAACTCTGGTCTCTGGGCCACGGGGGCCATCTTCACGCGTGCAGCGCTCTTCAGGTGCGCGTGATCTGGGCCTTGATCGCTTCGGTATCGATGATCGACCGGACGTCGCGGATCAGTCCGGCGTCGCAGGTATAGAAGACGTGTTCCTCGAACCGGACGCGCCGGCCGTTGACGGGCAGACCGAAGACGGTGCCCGAAGGCGTGCAGTCGAACCGCAGCCTGCAGGCGATCTGCGGCGCTTTGGTGACCAGTTGCACGATGTTGAAGTGCAGATCGGGAACCGCCCGGTAATCCGCCTGCAGCATCTTGCGGTAGCCCGACAGTCCGAGAGGTTTGCCGTCATGGGCCACGTCGGGATGCACGAAGCGATCTAATCCCGGCCAGTCTTGCGCATTCAGGCAGTCGATATAGCCATGATACGCCCGGACAAGTTCGGGGTCGGTCATCTGCCCGCTTCTTACAGTTTCACGCACCCGCCAGCCCTATCATGCCGGGCGCCGGTCGCAGGAAGTGCGGCGCCAAACCGCGCGCTACAATCGAGTCGCGGAGACCGGGCCGGGAAAGCAGGGCGGACCGCCTACCGGCTGGCCTTTTCGTCGATGCCCGACCGGCCCTCGCGGCGGGCAAGCTCGGCTTCGACATCGTCGAGCGTCAGGTCGTGGGCGGCCAGCATCACCAGCAGGTGGTAAAGGACGTCGGCGGCTTCCGAGGCAAGGCGGGCGCGGTCGCCGCGCACCGCCTCGATGATCGCCTCGACCGATTCCTCGCCGAACTTCTCGGCACATTTCTCGGGGCCGCGCGCCAGAAGCTTCGCCGTCCACGAGGTGTCGGGATCGGCGTCCTTGCGTGCCGCGATGGTCGCTGCAAGGCGGGTGAGGGCGGTATCGGTCATGCCGGCCTCATCGGGATGCCGGCGGCTGCCATGTGGGCCTTGGCCTCGGCAATGGTGTATTCGCCGAAGTGAAAGATCGAGGCGGCGAGCACCGCGCTGGCGCCGCCCTCGGTCACCCCTTCGACCAGGTGGTCGAGGGTGCCGACCCCGCCCGAGGCGATAACCGGCACCGGCACCGCGTCCGAGATCGCGCGCGTCAGGGGAAGGTTGAAGCCGGCCTTTGTCCCGTCGCGGTCCATGGAGGTCAGCAGGATTTCGCCCGCTCCCTTGGCCGCGACCATGCGGGCAAAGTCGACCGCGTCGATGCCCGTGGGCTTGCGTCCGCCGTGGGTGAAGATCTCCCACTTTCCCGGCGCCACGGTCTTGGCGTCGATGGCCACCACGATGCACTGCGCGCCGAAGCGGTTCGCCGCCTCGGCCACCACGTCGGGGTTGGCAACGGCGGCCGAGTTGAAGCTGACCTTGTCGGCCCCCGCCAAGAGCAGGGCCCGCACGTCGTCGACCGTGCGCACGCCCCCGCCCACCGTCAGCGGCATGAAGCAGTGCTCGGCCGTGCGGCGGGCCAGATCGTACATCGTGCCACGGTTTTCATGCGTGGCGTGGATGTCGAGAAAGCAGAGCTCGTCCGCGCCCGCGGCATCATAGACACGGGCCTGTTCCACCGGGTCGCCCGCGTCGCGCAGGTCGAGAAAGTTGACGCCCTTCACCACGCGGCCATCGGCCACGTCGAGACAGGGGATGATACGGGTCTTCAGCATGCCCCGAGGCATAGAAGCTTCGGACGCCGGGCGCCAGAGGCTCTGTGCCCGTAGGTGTCGTGCAGGGTGTGAACCTGTCGTCTTGCAGGGGCGCGGGGCAGGGGATGCAGCCGGCCGAAGGTGCCGGGGCCTTCCCCTGAACCCCATTCCGCGCCGCGCGTCCTGCCATGACACGGAGCATCGGCGCCGGGCTCAGCCCGCCAGCGCGTCCAGCGCGGCCCGCAGGTCCAGTGCGCCGTCGTAAAGTGCCCGGCCCGAGATCGCGCCGGCGATCACGCCGGTGTCGCGCAACGCGGTCAGGTCGTCCATCGACGACACCCCGCCCGAGGCGATGACCGGGATCGACACGGCGCGGGCCAGCGCCTCGGTCGCCAAGACATTGGGGCCCGCCATCGCGCCATCGCGGTCGATGTCGGTGTAGATGATCGCGGCGACGCCCGCGTCCTCGAAGCTTTGCGCCAGGTCCGTGGCATCGACGTCGGTCTCTTCCGCCCAGCCGCGCGTCGCGACCTTGCCCGACCGTGCATCAAGCCCTACGGCCACGCGGCCCGGGAACGCCCGCGCAGCGGCACGGACCAGGTCCGGATCCTCGACAGCCACGGTGCCCAGGATCACGCGGGCCACCCCCCGGTCGAGCCAGGCCTCGATGGTGGCCATGTCGCGAAGGCCGCCCCCCAGCTGGACGGGAACCTCGACGGCGGCAAGGATCGCCTCGACCGCCGCGGCGTTGACCGGGCGGCCCTCGAAGGCACCGTTCAGATCGACGAGGTGCAGCCAGTCGCAGCCGGCCTCGGCAAAGCTGCGGGCCTGCGCGGCGGGGTCCTCGCCGAAGACGGTCGCCGATCCCATGTCGCCGCGCAGCAGGCGCACGCAGTGGCCGTCCTTCAGATCGATTGCGGGGTAGAGGATCATCGCCGGGGTCCTTTGTGCTGCACGCCGCGGGTGCGGTTGGGCCTTCGTGTAGCCGGGCGGCGGGGCCAAGGACAAGAGCATGGGCCGACAACGGATCGGCCCGGGGCAGGCGCGCCGCCATCTGTCCGGGCCTCCCACCGCCGCGACGTGACGTTTCGCTTGGCGTTGGGGCATCCCGGCGCGACCATGGCGATATCGACTTTGGGAGGAGTGCGATGAAGACGACCCTGATGGCCGCCGCGGCGGCCCTGTTCACCTTGACGGCCGGAGTTGCGGCGGCGGATCCTGCCGAGGGGCTGTGGCAGACCCAGCCCGGCGACGACGGCGCCTTTGCCCACGTCCGGATCGCGCCCTGCGGGGATGCGCTCTGCGGCGGTCTGGAACGCGCGTTCGGCGCGGATGGCCAGCCGATCCAAAGCGCCAATATCGGCCGCGCGATGGTTTGGGACATGCAGCCCAAGGGCGGTGGCGCCTACGGCGACGGCAAGGTCTGGGCGCCGGACCGTGACAAGACCTACAACTCGCGCATGCAGCTGACCGGCGACCGTCTGCGCGTCGAGGGCTGCGTCTTCGGCATCTGCCGCGGCCAGACCTGGGTGCGGGTCAAGTAGCGGAACAGCCGCCCCGGCCCCGGTGTTGCAGTGACAAAGCAAGGGAGATTTCCATGCCGATCGTCAAAAGCACCGATGGAACGGAGCTCTATGTCAAGGACTGGGGCAGCGGACGCCCTGTCGTCCTGATCCACGGCTGGCCGCTCAACGCCGACAGCTGGGAGGCGCAGAGCCTCGCCCTTGCGCGCGGCGGCTACCGCGTCGTCAGCTACGACCGGCGCGGCTTCGGCCGCTCCGGTCAACCGTGGGAGGGGTACGACTACGACCGCATGGCCGATGACCTGTCCAGCGTGATCAACGCGCTAGGGCTGCGCGATGCCTCCCTCGTGGGCTTCTCGATGGGGGGCGGCGAGGTCGCGCGCTACATGTCACGCCACGGCGGCGAAAGGGTGGCGCAGTCCGCGCTGATCTCCTCGGTCGCGCCCTACATGCTTAAGTCCGACGACAACGCCGACGGCGTGCCGGGCGAGGTTCTAGACAGCATGAAGGCGGGCATCGAAAACGACCGCGCCGCCTTCTTCACCGAGTTCTTCAAGGATTTTTACGGCGCGGGGACGCCCGGCGGCGGCGTCTCGGAGGCGCTGCGCCATTGGGCGTGGAGCATGGCGATGATGGCCTCCCCCAAAGCCACGCTCGACTGCGTCGATGCTTTCGGTCGTACCGACATGCGCGGGGATATGGCCGCTTTCACGGTGCCCACGCTGGTCGTTCACGGCACCGGCGACGCGACCGTCCCCATCGATCCGTCGGGCCGGCAGGCGGCAAAGCTCGCCCCGCAGGCCGAGCTCAGGGAATACGACGGCGCCCCACACGGCCTGACCGCGACGCATGCGGATCAGCTGAACAAGGACCTCCTGGCATTCCTCAAGGGCTGATCGCCAAGAGCCCCGGCCGGACCTTACTAGGGGAAGGAGCAAACACTCCCCTAGCGCTCCCCCGTTAGGGCCCGACACCGCCCGGGGCGCCGAGCGCAATCCCGGGGCTTCTTCTCTTCAGAAATACTCCCGCCGGAGGCACGAGGGCCACCCCGACGGGGTGGCCCTCAAACCGGACGGCGTGCGCCGCAGGCGCTCAGCATGACTGCGGTGCGATCCCGCGCAACCGTGCGATCATATCTTGCGCCCGGCCACGCGGACCTCGGCTATGGCGCGGTCGTCGCCCATCATGATCGTCGGGAAGACCGCCTCCCAGATGTCCTCTGCCCGGGCCGCCCGCTGCGCGATCGCGGGTGTCGAGGCGAGGTCGAGCACGACCAGATCGGCCTCGCCCCCCTTGGAGAGCCTGCCGATCCTGTCTTCCAACCGCAGGGCCCGTGCCGACCCTTCCGTTGCCAGCCACAAAAGCTGCGCGGGATGCAGCGCCGTGCCCGACAATTGTCCGATCTCATAGGCCGCGGCCATCGTCCGCAGCATCGAAAAGGAGGATCCGCCGCCGGTGTCCGTGGCCAGCCCGATCCGCTGGCCATCGGCGCGCAGGCTGGCCAGCGGCATCAGGCCCGAGCCGATGAAGGTGTTCGAGGTCGGGCAATGCACCAGCGCCGCGCCGCTGTCGCGCAGCCGCGCGCGCTCGCGCGGGTCCAGGTGGATCGCGTGGCCGAACAGGGCCCCGGGGCCCAGAAGCCCCGCCGCCTCGTAAGTGTCGAGGTAGTCGCGCGCCTCGGGGAAGAGCTCGCGCACCCATGCGACCTCGTCCGTCTGCTCCGACAGGTGGGTCTGCATCGCGCAGTCGGGGTGTTCGGCCCAGAGCGCCCCCAGCGCCGACAGCTGGTCGCGCGACGAGGTGGGCGAGAACCGCGGCGTGATGGCGTAGCCCAGCCGGCCGCGACCATGCCATGCCTCGATCAGGGCCTTGCTGTCGTCGTAGGCGGATTGCGGGGTGTCGCGCAGCCCCTCGGGCGCGTTGCGATCCATGCAGGTCTTGCCCGCGATCAGCCTCTGTCCGCGTGCTTCGGCGGCGGCAAAGAGCGCGTCGGTGCTGCAGGGGTGTATGGTGCAGAAGCTGGCGACCGTGGTCGTCCCGTGCGCCAGCGTCAGGTCGAGGTAGCGGTTGGCGATCTCTTCGGCATAGGCGGGATCGGCGAACCGCATCTCCTCGGGAAAGGTGTAGTCGTTCAGCCAGTCGATCAGCCGCTTGCCCCAGCTCGCGATCATCGCGGTCTGGGGGTAATGGGCGTGGGCATCGATGAACCCCGGCAGGATCAGCGCGTCGCCGTGATCGGTCACAGTGGCCTGCGGATGGGCGGCGCGCAGGGCGTCGGCGGACCCCACGTCGCGGATGTGACCGTCTTCGACCAGCACGGCGCCGCGGCGTTCGTGGCGGGTCGCCGCCTCGTGCGATTCGACGAAGGGGTCGGCGGTGAATGCCAGGGTCTGGCCCAGGATCAGCTCTGACATCGGGGTCCTTTCGACATGTCCGGACGCCACATTAGGCGGAGCCGCGAACAAGGTAAATCGCGCCGCGCCCACTGGCGGCGAAGGCAACGCTCGCCTATGGTCGCCGCAGCGCGGCGGCGCGGTTCACGAGGTCCTGCAGGGGGAGACGCGCATGGCACAAGACAACGCCACGGCCGAGGTGCTCGAACCGCGGGACGACGATGCCTATGCGCTCGATTCCCGCACCGTGTCCGCCATCCTCGACGCGGTCGAGGCTCAGGACAGCGCCCGCCTGCAGGAGCTGATGGAGCCGTTCCACGCGGCCGACATCGCCGACCTTCTGGAACAGGTGGACGACGACGACCGCCGCGCCCTGATCGCGCTGATGGGCGACGAATTCGACGGTGATATCCTGTCGGAACTGGCCGAGGGCGTGCGCGAGGACGTGATCGCCGCGCTGGCCCCCCAGGTGCTGAGCCAGGCGGTTCTCGAGCTGGAATCCGACGACGTCGTCGACCTGATCGAAGATCTCGAAGAGCCGACGCAGGAGACGATCCTCGAAATCCTCGAAGCCTCGGACCGGGTGGCGGTCGAGCAGGCGCTCAGCCTGCCCGAATACTCCGCCGGCCGCCTGATGCAGCGCGAGGTCGTGATGGCTCCCGAGCACTGGAGCGTCGGCGAGGCGATCGACTACATGCGCGCCCATGACGACCTGCCCGAACAGTTCTACCACATCGTGCTGGTCGACCCCCGGCTGCGCCCGGTGGGCCAGACCACCCTGGGCAAGATCATGTCGTCGCGGCGCGAGGTGAAGCTGGCCGACATCGTCGAGGAGAGCTTTCGCACCTTCCGCGTCGACGAGGAGGAGGGCGATGTCGCCTATGCCTTCAACCAGTATCACCTGATCTCGGCGCCGGTGACCGACGGCGAGGGGCGGCTGGTCGGCGTCATCACGATCGACGATGCGATGATCGTCCTGCAGGAAGAGAACGAAGAGGACATCCGCCGTCTTGCCGGGATCGGGGTCGAAAGCCTGAACGACCGCACGCTGACCATCGTGCGGCAGCGGTTCCCCTGGCTTTTCGTCAACCTCATCACCGCGATCCTGGCCAGCCTCGTCATCGCCCAGTTCGAAGAGACGATCGGCGCCATCGTCGCGCTGGCGGTGCTGATGCCCATCGTCGCGTCGATGGGCGGCAACGCGGGCACCCAGTCGCTGACCGTGGCGGTGCGGTCGCTGGCGACGCGCGACCTGACGGGATCCAACGCGATCCGGGTGCTCAGGCGGGAAATCGTGGCGGGGCTGGTCAATGGCTGCGTCTTCGCCATCCTGATGGGGATCATCGGATTTCTCTGGTTCGGCACGCCGATGCTGGGCGCTGTGATCGCGACCGCGATGGTCATCAACCTGGTCATCGCGGGGCTTGCGGGGATCCTGATCCCGCTCACGCTGGACAAGGTGGGTGTCGACCCGGCGCTGGCGTCGGGCGTCTTCGTGACCACCGTGACCGATGTCATGGGGTTTTTCGTCTTCCTCGGCCTTGCGGGGATCTTCCTGATCTGATCGCGGGTTGCCCCGTCACACGGTTCCCATGTCCGAGGCCTTAGCGATGACCGATTCCACCCCGTCCGCCCCCGGCACGCCCGGCGATACCCTGACCCGCCGCAAGGCCGCGTTGCGACGAGACGCTCTGGCGGCGCGCGAGGCCGCGTACGGCAAGGCAGGGGGGACATCCGGGGGCACCGCCGGGGACGGGGCGACGGCACGTGCCACGGCGCGCCTGTCCGATCTGCTCGCGCGGACCGAGGGTCGGATCGTTGCGGGCTACATGCCGATCCGCTCGGAACTCGACCCGCGCCCGGCGATGGAGGCCGAGGCGGCGCGCCGCCCGGTCTGCGTGCCGGTGATCGAGGCCCGGGGCGCGCCGCTGATCTTTCGCCAGTGGACGCCCGACGCGACGCTGATCCCCGGCACCTTCGGTGCGCTGATCCCCGAACGGAGTGCAACGCTGGTGCCTGACGTCGTCATCGTCCCGCTGGTCGCCTTCGACAGGCAGGGCGGACGGCTGGGCTACGGCGGCGGCTTCTACGACCGTACCCTTGCAGGCCTGCGCGATCGCGGCGCCGCACTCGCCATAGGTTTCGCCTACGCGGCGCAGGAGGTCGGGGACCTGCCGATCGAGCCCACCGACATCCCGCTCGACTGGGTGGTGACCGAGGATGAGGTGATCGGACCGCTGACGTAATACCCCGAGAAGATGCGGGGCGATTGCAAAGCCATGTCCGATGATCGAAAGCTATCGGGGCCGCCTGCCGGGGCGTATAAATGCCCGAGGAAGACATCCTCCATTGCAGCTGAAAGAGGACGCATGACTCAGAAGCAGGTTGTTCGAGGGGACGGCACTCCGTCACGTCGCGATCAGGTTCTGGCGCACTGGCGGCGGGTCATGAAGCGAGAGCCCGACCTGGTTTCGCCAAGGACATTTTCCGAGAAACTCCTTGTCCGGCTGACCGGCCCGTCGGATCCGATCTACCCGCTCATCGGCTACAAGCATCTCGTGCCAAGTTTCGTCCGGCAAGCGGTGGGGGATCGCGTACGCATTCCCAAGCGATACCTGGTGACACCCGCGCTGGAGCCCGGCGATTTCGATCTGTTGCCGGACAGGTTCGTTCTCAAGTCATCCTATGCCTCGGGGCTCAACCTGATCGTGGAGGACAAGGCGGCTCTGGACTGGGACGAGACCTGTCAGCACTTCAATTCCCAGATCGGGACAAAGCTGAATGCACGCAGGCAACGCGGAGAGTGGAATTGCATCATTGCGGAGGAGCATCTAGGGGACGGCGGACCGCAAAGCCCGGACGACCTGAAGTTCTTTTGCTTTCATGGGAGTGACGGGTCTTTCGACTATTTCATGCAGATCAATACCGGACGTTTCGAGGACCACAAACACAGCTTCTTCGGATCCGACGGTGTTCGATTGCCGTTCAAGGCGAGCGGTACGGACAGGCATGAAACCGACCCTAAACTTCCCGCCAATCTGAGCGATGCAGTCGAAATTGCGTATGACCTGTCGCGCGGATTCGATCACATTCGGGTCGACCTGTACTCCGTTCGCGGCGAGATCTGGTTTGGCGAGCTGACTCCTTTCCACGTGGGGGCGAAATGCAGCTTCGACGATCCCGGTGCGGACGCCTGGATCGGGGACAAGTGGGAGCAGCGGTTTCCCTGGTTCAACGGCTACGACCTTGACCGCGACGCACCCAGGCCGCCCCTGGGCGCCTTGGGGGCCAGATATGAGTGAACTCGTCGCGAGGAGTTGGGCCCCAGACGCATCGATTTCTGGCGGGTGGCGTGAGCCGGGCTTCGCAAGAACACAACGATCGTGAGCGATGTTTTCCGGCTAACCCCGGCTAAGAAGGATCGCCCGCGGCCCTTCGTTCCGCAAAGCAATGGCGGTCCCCGTGTCGAGGACAGGCGTGGTCTAGCAGGATTATCTTAATCAATCGCAATGGAGTGTGTTGGCGCGGCGCGCCGGTGGCTTATGGCCCAGACCGAAGGCTCTACAGCCGTGGAGGCGGGGGAGCGTTGCCTGGATGCGGCGCGGGGTTACCGGCAGAGGTGCCTCAAGGCGCCGAGGATCATGATCGACGTGAGCAGGCAAATGCCGTGTGTTCGAGTGAGCCTGCGCAAGCACCTCGAAGCGCACCGCACCTTGTCACCGCTGCGGGTCAAGAAAGGGAAGCGCGGGCGCCTGATCGGGCGATGTTCGGGGATTGAAAACGATCCGGTGGCTCGTTTTCCCGAAGGCGGGCATGGACGGCCAGGTCGCACGCCGTCGCCGGCACGGAGGGGCGCACGTTGCGGCGCTTCATGGCCTAGGGCCAGCTCAGTGACTGCATCTGCGCAATGGCCATGCCGGGCAGTTTGCCAGAGGCTCAGTGGCGGCTTGGCGATCGCGGTCATGATGCCAAGCCGCTCAAGGATGGCTTGAAGACCGAGGGGGCAAGGTGCGCTTCACCCGCCGGACGGGGCGGAAGACCATCGTCGATATGTCAGGTTCGGCCCGCCGAAGTACCCGCAACGCGTCGCGCCCCGAAACTACAAACGTCCGAAGGTCTTCCTGTAAGCCATACCCTCGCTGCAACGGAAACTCTCTCGCTCTGGAAATCAGCGCGTTCGGAGCGTAGCGAAGCCGAAACCCCGCGCATTTACGCCTCTCGGTGAACCCCGAGGCTAGTCGAGCGCCTTTTCCAGCTTCTCCTCGTCGCAGATCAGGTCCAGCTCTGTCTCTTCTTCGTTTGAACGCATGCTGCCGAACTCTTTCCCCAACGAACCCGAGAAGAAGTGGCTCATGACGTAATCGACTCCGAAGCTGTTGACCGTCCTCTGATCGGGATTGAAGAACATTCCGCGTGCCGGATGAGACGAGATAATCTCATAAGACGGGAAATAGTGGACGTCAGCGTGATCAGTCACCATGTCTCCTGCCACAGCCCGCAAAACAGACTTCGAATAAACGGCGGCCGGCAGAATGTGCTCTTGCGTCGCAGTCGCAGTGAGCGGAACGGGTGAGACGGTCAGCAGCATGCGAGCGCCGGGATTAACTGATTTGAGACGCTCCCAGAACGCGTTCATGTCATCGAGAATCTCGTTATACCGCAGATTGTGAAACACGTACGCGTCAGCGTCGAAGGATCCGGCTATTGTTCCGGGGGCCATAGGGTACATTGTACCATCCTGGGTGCTCTCCCAGCCTTCGGTCAGCCCGAGGGTGAACACGAACAAGTCCAGATCCCGGAACATGTCGCGCACTGCGCCCAGGTGCTGCTGACGGAGTGCCACGATCTTTTCGGGGGTTTCTTGACCGACCGGATCGACGCCTGGCCGCAGCGCGTCGAAGAAGCGATCGCCCTTCTTCCAGATACCATCCTTTGGCGACCTGTTTCCATGCGCCTCGTCGAAAAGCTGAACCAGTTGCCTGGTGGTGTAAATGTTCCCGTATCTACAGGAAAACACCCCGAATCCAAAGCGCCGGGCTTCGGATTCAGACGAAAACAGCGGGGGAGCTGGCTCCATGTCCATGAAATTGGCGCCACGGGCAGCAAGGTTGTTGCCGATGTGTTGTGCGAAACAGCTGCCAGCAGTAGCGACCTTTTCCTCTCTCTTGAGAGACAGCGGAACCCAAAGGTCTTCAAGATCCGCGAAATGGCGTTCTGCGATCGCAGGCTTCCAAAAAGCCTTCTTGTCCTGACTTTTGTAAGGGTTAGTCATGAGATGACCTTTCCAGTATCTACAGTTTTCAGCATCCAGTCGGAAATGACCTTGGCGAAGGCTAGATCTTTCTCTTCAAAATTTTTGGAATTTTTTTCCGGGGATGTCTTCCCCACTTCGCCACCCGAAACTTCGTGCTGGAGCGATGCCTTCGCAATAAGAATATCTTTTTTACTTGTCGTCTTAGAGGTCAAAGCCGCACGAATCCATGGCAGGTAGGCGCGCATTTCCGGGGCATGTCGAAACCCTCCCCAGAATCCGACATCCAGAATCAACCTGTCGCCTTTAACGCCAGCCGTTTTCTGCAGGAACGGCGTCATGTGATTGGACATGTGAAAAGTATCTGCCGTGCTTTGGATGTAGATGACAGTTTTCGTGAAGGCTTTCGAAAAAAGCTCAGCAACATCGTGGCAAATGGATTCCGATATTCCTTCAGCGTCGCTGGAGGAGGGCCAGCAACAAGCTTGGTAGCGATCAACATGGCCCTTGTAGTAGTTCAGGATATTCGTTTGCGGATTTCCAACGATGGCTATGCTTGAATCGCTTTCGGCCTTCCATGCATTGAACAACGCGGCAAAACCCCCGCCGGACGTGCCGAAGAAAATCGTGCGCGAAACACCCAGCAGATCTGAAAATTCATCGAGCATTTCATGCAGTTGAGCCTGAAGGTCGAAATGCTCTGACCCAGCATACCAAGCAATAGAGAGATCTTCGTGACCCTCTATGATCGGATCTGCAATGCTGATTTGATGAGCGCTTGCGGGGGGAACGGGCAGCCAAGGAATGAAGGCCGGGACCTTGCGCGTTTTCTTGTCTATCGCACCATGAAAATTAACTATGAGCGCAGCTGCATTGGCCGCGCCACGCTTGAACCTGACCGGGATCCTGTTTTCGCCATTGCCGATAAGAAAGGTCTCATTCTTATCGGCATTCTTTAACAGATCATTTAATTGCTGAGTGGTGCTCAATTTTCCAGCCCTATACTTCAGAAACCTTCCGCCCCGGCCAAGAAACGGTTCCGAGATTCTGGTTTTGACCAAATTCCGAAACTTTCGAGGGTGGCGCCCGCGGTGATGGTAGCAGAGACACATCGGCGGCGAAAGACGAAGTCAGCGCGGGCCGATGCCACCTCGGGCGCAAAAGCCGTTTGACAAACGCAGAGAAGGATCCTTGCCCAGTTCTTTTGTGATGAGGGTCAGCTTTCGCGCGTCCGGGATGGGACCTCAATGGTCTATGATGCGTGGGACACGAAGTCCGCAAGTCATCGATCGTCAACAGCACTCCGAGAGTGTTGCACGGGGCATGGGAACACAGGGTCTGCTCGATAGATCGGGGTTTTGGTAGGCCCGGCAGGACTTGAACCCGCAACCAAAGCGTTATGAGCGCTCTGCTCTAACCAATTGAGCTACAGGCCCCCGTAGGCTGCTGGATAGCAGAGACGCCGGAGCGGTCAAGCCGCAGCGCCATGCCGAAAGGGGCGCGGCACATGCCGGGGGTGGCGGCGTCCGCGACCTGGTGTCGTATCACGCGGCGCCATCGTGGCGCGGCGCGGAGCTTTCAGGTACCGCCGGTTCAAGGTGGATGTCGGCAGTCCGGGCGCCCCCGGGTGTGTCGAAACCGCGGTGATCGAGCGTGTTCAAGGCCAGAGGTCGCCGCGGCGTTGCCCCCGCAGGCGGGATCGGCTATCGCCGGGGCGCATGCCGCGGCCGACGGGGCCCGTGGCCGGTATCCATCAGATCAAGGGGCGGGCCAGCCGACATGACCACCGACAAACGCGGTCTCACCTATTCCGACGCGGGCGTGGATATCGCCGCGGGCAACGCTCTGGTCGAACGGATCAAGCCGCACGCGGCGCGTACCGCGCGGCCCGGCACGATGGACGCCCTGGGCGGGTTCGGCGCGCTTTTCGATCCACGCGCGGCAGGATTTGCCGACCCCGTGCTCGTTGCCGCGACCGATGGCGTCGGGACCAAGCTGCGCGTCGCCATCGAAAGCGCAGCGGCCGGTCTGGGCGGGCTCGACGGCGTCGGCATCGACCTTGTCGCGATGTGCGTCAACGACCTGGTGTGCCAGGGGGCCGAGCCGCTGTTCTTCCTCGACTACTTTGCCACGGGCAAGCTGGACGTGGCCGAGGCCGAGATCGTCGTGTCAGGCATCGCCGAGGGCTGCGCAAGCGCAGGTTGCGCGTTGATCGGCGGCGAGACGGCCGAGATGCCGGGCATGTACGCCAAGGGTGATTTCGACCTCGCCGGGTTCGCCGTGGGCGCGATGGAGCGCGGCGGCGCCCTGCCGCGCGACGTGGCGGCGGGCGACGTGCTGCTGGGCCTTGCCTCGGACGGGCTGCATTCGAACGGCTTTTCGCTGGTCCGCCGCGTGGTGGAGCGGGCAGGCCTGGGGTGGGATGCCGCGGCCCCCTTTGCCGACGGGCCCCTGGGCCCCGCGCTGCTGACGCCCACGCGGCTTTACGTGCGCGCGGTGCTCGACGCGATGCGCGCCGGAGGGCTGCACGCCGCGGCGCATATCACCGGCGGCGGTCTGACCGAGAACCTGCCGCGGGTGCTGCCCGACGGGATGGGGGCGCGGATCGACCTGGGCGCGTGGCGCCTGCCGCCGGTCTTTACCTGGCTGGGCGAGGCCGGCGGCCTGGACGAGGCCGAGCTGCTGCGCACCTTCAACGCGGGGATCGGCATGGTGCTGGTCGTCGCCCCCGAGGTGGCCGAGGTGCGGGCGGCAGAGCTGACAGCGGCGGGCGAGACGGTCGTGCGTCTGGGCCATGTCGAAGCGGGGCAGGGCGTCTCCTACGAGGGCCGGCTGGCGTGAGCTTGCGCGTCGCCATCCTGATTTCGGGCGGCGGATCCAACATGCTGGCACTGGTGCGGTCGATGACCGGCGATCACCCCGCACGGCCCGTGCTGGTCGCGTCGAACGATCCCGGCGCCGCGGGCCTTGCCCGCGCGGCCGAGCTGGGGGTGCCAACGGCGGCAGTGGATCACCGCCCGTTCCGCGGTGACCGCGCGGCCTTCGAGGCCGCGCTTTCCGAAAAGCTCGACGCCGCGCGCCCCGACATCCTGTGTCTCGCGGGCTTCATGCGGATTCTCACCCCCGGTTTCGTCGCCGGGTGGGAGGGGCGGATGCTGAATATCCACCCGTCGCTTCTGCCGCTTTATCCAGGGCTCGACACTCATGCCCGGGCGCTGGCTGCAGGCGACACTGAGGCCGGCTGTACGGTGCACGAGGTGACGGCCGCGCTGGATGACGGGCCGCTTCTGGGGCAGGCGCGGGTGCCGGTCGTTCCCGACGACACGCCCGCGGACCTGGCCGCGCGGGTGCTGACCATGGAACACCGGCTGTATCCGGCGGTCCTGCGCCGCTTTGCATCCGGGGACCGCAGCCCCGTGCACCTGTCCTGACGGGCTTTCCTTTCGATACCTGAGCCAATATCAACGTCTGGCCCGCCGACCTTGAGTAAGGCAAACCCACCGGACGACGCGGGACCTAAGTAACGCAGACCCCGAGGAAAGAGGACGCAGATCGCCCGGATGATCACCATCACCACGACCGAAGCTCTGGCCGCCTTTTGCGAACGTGCGAAGGCCGCGCCCTACGTCACCGTCGATACCGAGTTTCTGCGCGAGCGCACGTATTACTCGAAACTCTGCCTCGTGCAGCTTGCGGTGCCCGGCACCGCCGAAGAGGATGCGGTGCTGGTCGATCCGCTGGCCAAAGGCCTGTCGCTCGACCCGCTCTACGATCTCTTCCGGGATGAGAGCACGGTGAAGGTGTTCCACGCCGCGCGGCAGGATCTCGAGATCTTCTTTATCGAGGGCGACGTCTTTCCCAGACCGCTGTTCGACACGCAGGTCGCGGCTATGGTCTGCGGTTTTGGCGAGCAGGTGGGATACGAGACGCTGGTGCGCAAGATCGCCAATGCCCCGCTCGACAAGACCTCGCGCTTTACCGACTGGTCGCGCCGCCCGCTGTCGGAGGCGCAGAAGACCTATGCCATCGCCGACGTGACGCATCTGCGCGACATCTACGAATACCTTTCGGCCGAGCTGGAAAAGACCGGTCGCACCGCGTGGGTCGAGGAAGAGCTGTCTGTCCTGACCGATCCCGCGACCTACCGGATCGTGCCGGAAGAGGCGTGGCAGAGGGTCAAGACCCGCACCCAGTCGGGCAAGTTCCTGGCCATCGTGAAAGAGCTTGCGCAGTTCCGCGAGGCCTATGCGCAAGAGCGCAACGTGCCGCGCAGCCGGGTCTACAAGGACGACGCGCTGATCGAGCTTGCTTCGACCAAGCCGCAATCGCCCGAGGATCTCGGCCGGTCGCGCCTGCTTCTGCGCGAGGCGCGCAAGGGCGAGATTGCCGAGGGCATCCTGGCTGCGGTGAAGGCCGGGGTCGAGATGGACCCCAAGGACCATCCGCGCCCCGACCGCAGCCGCGAGAAGCTGCAGGTGAACCCGGCGCTGGCGGATCTTCTGCGGGTGTTGCTGAAGGCCAAGTCGGAAACGGCGGGCGTGGCGCAGAAACTGATCGCGACGTCCTCCGACCTCGACGCCATCGCGGGCGGGGATCGCAGTGTCCCGGCGCTGAACGGCTGGCGCAAGACGGTCTTCGGTGCGGATGCGTTGCGGCTGTGCCGGGGCGAAATCGGCCTGGCCGCGAAGGGCGCGCAGGTGCGGGTGATCGACCTCTGATCGCGTGCAGGGCGCGCGGCTGCATCGCCTGCGCGCCCTGTGACGATCCATCCCTCGACGGGCCGCGGGTGTGTGCCGGACCAGGGGGGCAAATCCCCCGGTCAGCCCCAGCTCAGCCGTTGCCGCCGCCCGAAGAGAAACGTCCGGCCTCTTCGGCGGCGCGGCGGATCGCCATCGCCTTGTTCACCGTCTCCTGGAACTCGGCCTCGGGGTCGCTGTCCTGCACCACGCCGCCGCCAGCCTGGATGTAGAGCGTGCCGTCCTTGACCAGGGCGGTGCGCAGCGCGATGCACATGTCCATGTCGCCATTGGCGCTGAAATAGCCAACGCCGCCGCCGTAGATGCCGCGCTTCTCGGGCTCGAGCTCGTCGATGATCTGCATCGCGCGGACCTTTGGTGCGCCCGACACGGTGCCCGCGGGCATGCCGGCGAAGAACGCCTGCAGCGCGTCGCAGTCGTCGGAAAGCTCGCCCACCACGTTCGACACGATGTGCATGACGTGCGAGTAGCGTTCGACGATGAACTGCTCGGTCGGGCGGACGGTGCCGATCTTCGACACCCGGCCCACGTCGTTGCGGCCCAGGTCCAGCAGCATCAGGTGTTCGGCGCGCTCCTTCTCATCGGACAGAAGCTCGGCCTCAAGCGCGCGGTCCTCTTCGGGCGTGGCGCCGCGGCGCCTTGTGCCCGCGATCGGGCGCACCGTGACCTCGCCCCCGAAGACCCGGACCAGGATCTCGGGGCTGGCACCGATCACCTGGTAGCCGCCGAAGTCGAAGTGGAACATGAAGGGCGAGGGGTTCGTGCGCCGCAGCGACCGGTAAAGCGCGAAGGGCGGCAGCGTGAAGGGCACCGCCCATCTCTGGCTGGGCACGACCTGAAAGATATCGCCTGCGCGGATATACTCCTTGGCCGTCTCGACCGCGGCGAGGTAATCGGCGCGGGCAAAGTTCGACACGGGCTCGGGCGCGGCGCTGTCCGGCCCAAGGTCGCGAACGGCGCCCGCGGGGCTGCGTTCGAGGTCGCGCACCGCGTCCATCACCCGCTCGGCCGCCTGGGCATAGGCGGCGCGCGCCGACAGGCCCGATCCGGCCCAGGCTGGCGCCACGACCGTGACCTCGCCCTTCACGCCGTCCAGCACGGCGATGACCGACGGGCGCAGCATCACCGCGTCCGGCAGGCCCAGCGGATCGGGGTTGGGGGCGCCCAGCTTGGTTTCGACCAGCCGGATCATGTCGTAACCCAGATAGCCGAAAAGCCCCGCCGCGCTGGCCGGCATCCCCTCGGGCAGGTCGATCCGGCTTTCGGCGATGATCGCGCGCAGGGTGTCGAGCGGATCGCCCGGCAGATCCTCGAACGCCTCGGGGTCGAAGCGGGCGGCGCGGTTGACCCGGGCCGAGGTGCCGCGACACTCCCAGATCAGGTCGGGCTTCAGCCCGATGATCGAGTAGCGGCCCCGCACCTCGCCGCCCGTCACGCTTTCCAGCATGAAGCTGTTGGGCGTGGCGGCGGCAAGCTTTTGCATCAGCGACACGGGCGTGTCGAGATCCGCGGCAAGGCGGGCATAGACCACCTGGTTCTGGCCGGCGGTGAAACCGGCCTCGAAATCTGCGTAATCGGGGACGAGGATCATGGCGCGGTCCGGGGTCAGGGGAACTGGCTGTTGACGGCGTTGATCGCCGACTGGTTCAGTTCGACCCCCTCGCGCCGCTCGATCGCCTGGGTGTAGGCGTCGACCAGGTCCTGCGCATAGCCCTGCGCGGCCTGCCGGGCAAAGTTCGACTTGGCCGCCTGGGCTTCGTCGTTCTCGGGGTCGGGCTGGTTCACGGCGTCGAGGATCACGATCACAGCGCCGGTGTCGGTGGCGAAGGTTTCGACATCGCCCGGTTGCATCGCGAACACGGTCGAGATCAGCTGCTCGGGCGCGTCCTGGAACGTATCGTCGCGCAGGATCCCGGTTTCCTCGCGCACCGCGTCGGCGCCGAGGGCGGCTACCAGCGGCGTCGCGGTGGCATCGGCACCGCTGTCCGTGGCAGAGTCCGCGGGTGTGTCCTCAGAGACGTCCTCTGCCGCGACGGTGTCGGTTCCTTCGGCTTCGGGCAATTCGGCTTCGGTGGCTCCGGCGTCGGCCTCGGTCCCGGCATTTTCAGAGCCCGCGGTTGCCTCGTCGCCGGTCGGCAGTTCAGCTTGCCCAGCTTCACCTGCCGCCGTAGTCTCTTCGATCGTAGGCCCGTCGGTCTGCGACCCATTAGGCGCAACATCAGCGTCCCCGGCTTCGGCTGCTTCGGCGGGGGCTGCTTCGGCAGGCGACAGGATGGGCGCGCCGGTGCGGATCGCCTCGGCGATCTCTTCGGCCCGCGCCAGCAGGCGGTCGCGCTGCTGCGCCTCGGTCCAGTCGGCGCGGACGCGGTCGGCGACCTCTTCGAAGGGCTGCACCTCGGGCTCGACGATGCCGTCAAGGCGCAGGGCGAAGACGCCGCCGTCGGCCAGTTCGACGATCGCCGGGAAATCTCCCTCCTGCGCAGCGGCCGCGGCCTCGCGGAATGCGTCGTAGGCGGTGATCCCCTCGGCCGTCTGGCCCGACCACAGGATTTCGCCCAGCTCCATGTCGGTTTCGGCCGCCAGGTCCTCGAGCGTGGCGCCGCCGGCCAGAAGATCGTCGAGACGCTCGACCTCGTCGGTGATCTGGCGACGGGCTGTGTCCATGGCGTAGGTGGCGCGCAGGTCCTCCTCGGCCTCCTCGAAGGGCACCTCGGTCGCCTGCAGGATCGCGTTCATCCGGAACAGCGCGGGGCCAAGCGGGCTTTCCGCCGGGCCGGCGATCCCGGGGGCGTCCAGCGCAAAGACGGCCTCGCCCGCGGCGCCCAGGTCCTCTTGCGCCACGTCGCCCAAGTCGACGTCGTCCAGCGTCAGGCCGCGGTCTTTGACCAGAGTGTCGAAATCGGTCTCGCCGGCGTCGATCGCGGCGCGGGCATCTTCGGCTGCCTGCGCGTCCGAGAAGACCAGGCGTTCGACCAGCCGCCGCTCGGGCTGGACGTACTGGGCGATGTTCTCGTCATAAAGCGCGCGCAGCCGGTCCTCGGGGATATCGACATCGTCGACCAGCATCTCGGGCGTGACCCAGGCATAGGTGATGCGGCGACGCTGGGGCAGGGTATAGGCGGTCTCGTTCCCCTCGTAATAGGCGCGCAGCTCGTCCTCGGTCGGCTCGGGCAGGGGGGCTGTCAGCGTGTCCGGGCCGACCGTCGCCCAACGGAAATCGCGGGCTTCGCGCGCATATTCGTAAAGGGTGTCGACGAAGGGCCGCGGCGCCTCGATCCCGCCCGATACCGCGTCCTGCAGGATGGTGCGGGCGGTTTCCTCGCGCACGCGGGTCTCGAATTCGGTCACGCTCATCCCGTTTTGCTGAAGCGTGTAGCGATAGGCCTCGCGATCGAACGCACCGTTCAGCCCCTGAAAGGCGGGGATGGCCGAGATCTCCTCGGCCAGCGTCTCGTCACCCACCGACAGGCCCAGGCGGTCGGCCTCGTCCTCGAGCGCGGTAAGGCCCACGATCTGCTCAAGTACCACGCGGTCCAGGCCAAAGGCGCGGGCGTCGCTCAGCGTCATCGCCTGGCCGGTCTGGGCGCGGATCGCGCGCAGTTCGCGGTCAAGCGCGTTGGCATAGCGCTGCGCGGTGATCTCGGTGTCGCCGACCCGTCCGATCGCGGAGGTGGAGCCGCCGAAATTCGTCGCGCCGAACCCCGCCAGCCCGATGATGAGCAGCAGCAGGATCACCCACACGATCATGTTCGATACGGATCTCTTCGCGCGCGCCATGCCACAGGTCCCTTCGGGCTTCTCCCAGTTCCAGAGGTGTCTAGGGCAGCGTGGAAGTCGGGGCAAGGGCGCCGCCGACCGGGCGGGGACGCGGCGGCTGTGCCTGCCGGAAGGCGCGGCTTCGTCGGGCGGGTGGCGCCGCGGTGGGAGGGTCCGGGGCGCGAGGAGTCGTGGCGTGCGACCGGGCAGGGAACAGGCGCCGGGCCGTGGCGCGGAGGACGGGGCGCCACCCCGGGCTCGGGCCGGGGTGGTGAGCGGCGATCAGAGGCGGCCGGCCGGTCGGGCGCCGGAGGACAGGTGGCGGGCGACTGGGGCGGTTGGCGACCGGGCTAGGGCGCCCACTCCGACAGCCGGTCGAAGAGCGTGCCGATGCCCGCGCGGTCGGCATTGGCGAAGGCGATGCGGAATTCCTGCTGCCCGGTGCTGCCCTCCGGCCTGCCGGCGGTCCCGCCCGAGGGACGGAACATCGTGCCGGGCAGCAGCATCACGCCCGCCTCGGCCACCATCCGCGGGGCCAGGACGTCGGACCCGATCTTCCAGGGGTGTTCGACCCATGCGAAATAGGCGCCGGCGCCGCGCAGGGTCCAGCCCGACAGGCGGGGGAACCCGGCCTCGATCGCGGCGCGGCGGTCGAGGATCTCGGTCCGTTCGGCGGCGCGCCACGTGGCAAGGTTGCGCATCCCCCAAAGTGCGGCATGCTGGCCCAGCTGGGGCGCGCAGATCGCCACGGTGTCGAGAAACTTCTCGACCTCGGCCAGCCGCGCGGGCGAGGTCAGGATGGCCCCCGTGCGATGCCCGGTCAGGCGGTAGGTCTTGGAAAAGGAATAAAGCTGGATCAGCGTATCGTCCCAGTCGGGATCGGCAAAAAGATCATGCGGCGACCCGGCGCGGGAATGGAAATCGCGATAGGTCTCGTCGAGGATCAGCGCAATGCCGCGCGCCCGCGCAAGGTCGCGAAAGGCGGCAAGCAGGGCCGGCGGGTACTCCACGCCCCCCGGATTGTTGGGTGATACCAGCACGATGGCCCGGGTCCGCGGCCCGATCAGCGCGGCGGCCAGGTCGGGGTCGGGCAACAGGTCGTCCCCGGTGGGCAGGGCGACGGTGTCGATCCCGCTCATCTCCAGCCACATCTTGTGGTTGAAATACCATGGCTGCGGCAGGATCACCGCGTCGCCCGCCGACGCAAGCGTGGCGATGGCGGCGCAGAAGGCCTGGTTGCAGCCCGCGGTGATCGCCACCTGTCCGGGCGTGACCCGCCCGCCGTAATCGGCGGACCACTGGTCGGCGATCTCGGCGCGCAGCTCGGGCAGGCCCAGGACGGGCCCGTAAAGATGCACGGCCTCGTGGTGCTGCACCATCTCGGCCATCGCGGCCCGCATCCCGTCGGGCGGGGGATCTACCGGCGCGGCCTGGCTCATGTTCAGAAGCGGCCGGTCGGCGGGGAAGGTGACGCCTTCCAGCCACCGCCGCGCCGCCATCACGGGCGGCGCCATGGTGGCCCCCAGCGCGGGGTTCAGCGGCGCAACCGGGGCCGCCGGCCGGATCACGGGATGATCCGGGTGTATTTCGTCCCGCTGATCGAGGCGCCGCCGATCAGCCCCGCCTGGCCGAAGATCACCGCGATCACCGGAGACAGCGACGTCGTCGTCGCCGCCGACAGGTTGCCGCCGCGATCCTTGACCGCGTATTCGATATCCGCCCCGGCGGCCCAGCCGGGCGAGGTGCGGAAGGTATAGAGCGATTCATTGGTCATGAAGAACAGCACGTGGGCATATTGCTGCGCGCCGATCTGCAGCCCGATCGAGGCCTGCGTGGCCGAGTAGTAATCGATCGTCGTGCCGTCGACCTGCAGCGCGCCGCGCCCGTAGGAGCCGCCGATGCCGAGGCCCGCCTGGGTGACCAGCGGCATCACCAGCATGCCCGCGGACTTGTCGCGCAGATCCTGCGTGGCGGGAAAGCTGGAGAAGAGGTAATGCAACGTGTTCGCGACGCGCCGGTCGATCATCTCGGCCCCGCGGGACCGGATGCCATTGTCGCAGGCCGCCGTGAACAGGCTGCCTGCCGCGCCCGCAAGGAACATGCGACGGGATTGGGGGATCATCGGGGGTGCCCTTCTTGTCTGCTCGTGCCCAGGGCGGAGACCTTCTGCCGGGTCTGCGCGCCGCGGGGGCATCGTATGCGAGGGGGGCGCGCAAGTCACGCACCGATGTCGCCGATACGAAAGGGTTTGCCGACGGTGGGGCAGGCCGTGCCGCTGGCAGTCGCGTCGGCAGGGGAGCAGTGCCGACACGCGTTGCACCGCTAGCAGACGGAGGCGCCGCTGGCGGCGTCCTGCTTCTTGGTCTGCCGGTTCGTGGTCTGCCTGCCGGGGCGCGGTGATCTTCGCGTCCTGCGGGGGTGTGCCGGTCCGCATCCGCGGTGCGGGCCGGGGAGGGGCCGAACAGGGGGCGGTGTGCCGCCAACTCGGGCGGCGGGGGGCAGGGGGCGGGGCACGGGCTTGCCCGCGGGGCGGGCTGCCTCTACACCCGCGCAGAGACACTGACACCGATCCCCGGGGACCCCAGATGCGCCTGAGCCGCTATTTCCTGCCCGTTCTGAAAGAGACGCCCTCCGAAGCGCAGATCGTCAGCCACCGGCTGATGCTGCGGGCCGGCATGATCAAGCAGGCCAGCGCCGGCATCTATTCGTGGTTGCCGCTGGGTTATCGCGTGCTGCGCCGGATCGAGCAGATCGTGCACGAAGAGCAGCAGCGCGCCGGGCACATCCCGCTTCTGATGCCGACGCTGCAATCGGCCGAGCTGTGGCAGGAATCGGGCCGCTACGATGCCTACGGCCCCGAGATGCTGCGCATCCGCGACCGCCACGACCGCGACATGCTTTACGGTCCCACGAACGAGGAGATGATCACCGACATCTTCCGCTCGAACGTGTCGAGCTACAAGAACCTGCCGCTGACGCTCTACCACATCCAGTGGAAGTTCCGCGACGAGGTGCGCCCCCGTTTCGGCGTGATGCGCGGGCGCGAGTTCCTGATGAAGGACGGCTACAACTTCGATCTCGACTACGAAAACGCGATGATCGCCTATGACCGCCACATGGTCAGCTACCTGCGCACCTACGAACGCATGGGGCTGAAGGCGATCCCGATGCGTGCCGACAGCGGCCCCATCGGCGGCGACGACACGCATGAATTCCTCGTGCTCGCCGACACCGGCGAAAGCGAGGTGTTCTATGATTCCGCGATCACCGACCTGAGGCTCGGCGACCGGCTGGTGAACTACGACGACCCGGCCGAGCTGCGCGCGATCTGCGAAGAGTGGACCACGCCCTACGCCCGCACGGACGAAACCCACGACGAAACGCTTTACGGCGAGATCCCCGAGGATCGCCGCCAGACCTCGCGCGGGATCGAGGTGGGGCAGATCTTCTATTTCGGCACCAAGTACTCCGAGGCGATGGGCGCCATGGTCACCACGCCCGACGGCGCCCGGGTGCCGGTGCACATGGGGTCGCACGGGATCGGCGTCAGCCGGCTTCTGGGCGCGATCATCGAGGCCAGCCACGACGACCGCGGCATCATCTGGCCCGAGGGCGTGACGCCGTTCCATGCCGGCATCGTCAACCTCAAGCAGGGGGACAGCGCCACCGATGCCGTCTGCACCGAGCTTTACGCGGGCCTCGCCGCGGCGGGCCTGTCGCCGCTTTACGACGACCGCGAAGAGCGGGCGGGCGCCAAGTTTGCGACGATGGACCTGATCGGCCTGCCGTGGCGGATCACCGCGGGACCGCGCGGCGTGGCGCAAGGCAAGGTCGAGCTGACCTCGCGCCGCACCGGCGAAAGCGAAGAGATGTCGCCCGCCGCCGCCATCGCCAAGGTCGTCGAGCTTTACAAGGGCATCGCGTGACCGGAGGGGCGCAGGTGCTGCCGCGCCCGCGGTTGGCGCGTGGCCCGGCGGCCGACCTGCCCGGCAGCTTCGGCACGCCCCTCGCGACCGGCGGCCGGGCATGAGCGATCCGGCCGCCATTCTGGCCTTCGGCGACAGCCTGACATGGGGCCATGCCCCCGAGGGCGGGCGTCATGCGCTGGCCGACCGCTGGCCCTCGGCCCTCGGGGCCGGGCTGCGCGCGGCGGGGCAGGAGGTGCGGATCCTGGCCGAGGGGCTGAATGGGCGCACGCTCATTCACGACGATTGGTGCGGACCGGCCGACCGCAATGGCGCGCGGCTGCTGCCGACACTTCTGGCCACACACCAGCCGCTCGCGGCGGTGGTGATCCTTCTGGGCACGAACGACCTTGTGAACATGGCGGTTTCGGCCCGTCGCTGCGGGCAGGGGATGCGCGCACTGGGTCGGATCGTGCAGCGGTTCCCCTATGAGGCCGGGCAGGTGCCCAAGCTTGTCCTCGTCGCGCCGCCGATGGTCGAGGAGACGCCCGGCGGCGTCGTCACCGCCGCGATGGCGGACGAGGCGCAGGCGCTTGCCGCCCATTATGCCGCCGTGGCCAAGGAGCTGGGGGCCGGGTTCCTTGACGCGGGCCGGGTGGCGCGGGTGTCGCCGGTGGACGGCATCCACCTCGACCCCGCGGCGACGCGGGCCATCGGGGCGGGGCTGGTTCCCGCCCTGCGCCTTGCACTGGGCTGAGCGGCGCGGCGTCGGACCGGTCACGGCGCATCGCCGCCGAGGTTGCCCCAAGGTCACGTATCGCGGGAATCCGCGGGGCCCCGGTGGAACCCCAGCCCGCCGCGCCCTATCATCACCCCCAGGCGGCGTCAGACCGCATCGGGCAGAGGCTAGGTCATGATCCGTACGCTTTCCTATGTGGGGGGCTTCGCCGGCGCGGTTGCGCTGTCGCAGTTTCCCGAGTTTTCGCAGCAATACCTGCAACGGCTGTCGGGCGCGTTGAACGAGCTTCACGTCGTCGTGGAGAGCTTCGATACCACCGCCGCGGCGGCCGGGCTCGACCGCGATTCCGCGCTGGCCGAGCTTGGTGGCAATGCCGTCAGCGACGAGATGCGCGGCACCATGTCCCGCGCCATCACCCGCTATGACACCCTGCAGGAGGACTACGCGCACCTCGTGGGCGCGCAACCTCTCGAACGGTTGGTGAAGCCGTGGTATTTCTCGGACGGCGAGCTGATCGACGACACGCTCGAAGATTTCCGTCCCGCCATGCCCGTCACGGTAGAGGGCCTGATCTTTGCCGGCATCGGCTTTGTCGGGGGATGGATCATCATCGCCTTCGTGCTGAGCGGCCTGCGCCGGATCCTGTTCGGGCGCCGCGACTACGCCTGATCCTTCAGCGCCGAGACAAGCTCGGACTTGGTCATGTCCGACCGCCCCTCGATGTCACGGTCCTGCGCCAGCTCGTAGAGCGCGTCGCGGGTCATCGCCTCCAGCGCAGCGGCCGAGCCGAGGGCGCGCCCGTTTTCGTCGGTCGCATCCTCGATCGCCTTCAGTAGCGCGTCCTTCGACATGTCCGACCGGCCCTCGATCTTCAGCTCGCTCGCGCGGTCGTGAAGCATCTCAAGGGTGGGGCCGTCGTTGCGGATCTTGGCGGCCTTGTCGCGAATGTCCTTGGGCTGGTCGACGAACTGCATCTTTCCGCCGCGCTTGGTGGCTGTGGTGCGGTCGTATTCCTCTTCGGTCAGCAAGAGGCGGACGAGCTTGGGCAGGTAGCGTTCGCCGCTGTCGCCGCTTTCGCGGCCCGATTTGGTACCCCAGTCCTCTTCGGTCCACTGGTGCAGGTGAGTTTCATCCTGCGCCGGGCCGCTGTCATCGTATCCGCCGCCGCGGCGCTTGTATTCCTGAACCGCCATCTGCGCCTTGCGCGCCGACCACTGGCCCGGCTTTCCGCCCTTGCCGCCCTGGCGGATTTCGTCCTTTACCTCGTCCCAAAGCTCGGGGTGGGTGCGGTCTGCGCTGGCCATGCGGGATCTCCTTTGGCACAGCAACGCGGAACCCCGCCAAGGGGTCCCGCGCGACAGCTCCTGCGGCTTGACCTCGCGGGCGCGGCACACCAAGGTCGCGCCTCATTCGACCAACCCCGGAAAGGCGCCCATGTCCGGCCGAACCGCCCCGTTTTCCCGCTTTGAATGGATGATCGCCTGGCGCTACCTCAGGGCCAAGCGCGCCGAGGGCGGGGTCTCCGTCATGACGTGGATCAGCCTAGTGGGGATCACGCTGGCGGTCTTTGCGCTGATCGCGACGCTGGCCGTCCGCTCAGGCTTCCGCGACGAATTCGTCGACACGATCCTGGGCGCCAACGCGCATATCACGATCTACCAGGACGAATACGAAACCGAGACGGGCCAGACGTCCCGCGCGATCACCGATTACGCCGAGCGGGCCGAGCGCATCGCCGCCGTGCCGGGCGTCACCCGGGCCGCGCCGCTGATCCGGGCGCAGATCCTTGCCAACCTCGGCGGCGCCAACGCGGGGGTCGAGGTCTTCGGCATCGCGCCCGAGGACCTGGCCACCGTGCCCCGCATCGCGGAGCCCGAAGAGGCATGGGGCCACCTGGACAACTTCGGCGACCAGACCATCGCCATCGGGTCGGGCGTCGCGCGAGAGCTTGGCGCGGGCGTCGGCGACCGGCTGCGCCTGATTTCGCCCAACGGGGTCAAGACCGCCTTCGGCACGTCGCCGCGCACCTCGGTCTACGAGATTGGCTACATCTTCACCGCCGGGCGCTACGACATCGACCGCACGCGCGTCTACATGCCCTTCGCCGCGGCGCAGACCTTCTTCAACCGCGAAGGCGCGGCGGACGAGATCGAGGTGTTCGTCGAGGACCCCGAGGCGATCGAGCCGATGCTGATGGACCTTTACGCCGCGAGTGGCGAGGGCGCGCTGATCTGGACGTGGCGCGATGCCTCGGGCGCTTTCCTGCGCGCGCTCGATGTCGAGGACAACGTGATGTTCGTGATCCTGTCGATCCTCGTGCTGATCGCGGCGATGAACATCGTGTCGGGGCTGATCATGCTGGTCAAGAACAAGGGCCGCGACATCGGCATCCTGCGCACCATCGGTCTGACCGAGGGGTCGGTGCTGCGGATCTTCTTCATCTGCGGCGCGCTGACGGGCACGCTGGGCACGCTTTTCGGGGTGATCTTGGGCTGTCTCTTCGCGATCTGGATCGATCCGATCTTCTCGGCGGTCAACTGGATCATGGGCGGCGGCGTCTGGGATCCGTCGATCCGCGGCATCTACGCGCTTCCGGCCAAGCTGGAATGGCCCGACGTGATGTCGGCCGTGGTGCTGTCGCTGGGGCTGTCCTTCGTGGTCACCATCTTTCCCGCCCGCCGCGCGGCGCGCATGAACCCGGTCGAGGCGCTGCGCTATGAATGACGCCGCCCCGCAAACGCCCACGGAGCCCGCCATGACCTCGCCCGCGCTGTCCCTCACCTCGATCGAGAAGATCTACAACCGGGGTCTGCCGTCCGAGATCGCAGTGCTGCGCGGGGCCGATCTGGCCGTCGCCCCGGGCGAGGTCGTGGCGCTGGTCGCCCCCTCGGGCGCGGGCAAGTCGACGCTTCTACATATCGCGGGGCTGCTCGATACCCCCGACAGCGGGCAGGTGCAGCTGGGCGGAGAAGAGATGTCGGGTCTGGGCGACCGCCGCCGCACGCGCGCGCGCCGGTCGGACGTGGGCTTCATCTACCAGTTTCATCACCTCCTGCCCGAGTTCACGGCGATCGAGAACGTGATCCTGCCGCAGCTCGCCAACGGCGTCTCCGCCGACGCGGCGGCGCGGAGGGCGCAGGGGCTGCTCGACAGTGTTGGCATCGGTCCGCGGTCGGGGCACCGCCCCTCGGCGATGTCGGGGGGCGAGCAGCAGCGCGTCGCCTTCTGCCGTGCGCTGGCCAACGCGCCGCGCCTTTTGCTGGCGGACGAACCCACCGGCAACCTCGACCCCGGGACCTCCGACACCGTCTTTGCCGCGCTGATGCATCTGGTGCGCGACACCGGGCTCGCCGCGGTGATCGCGACCCACAACCTGGAGCTTGCCGCCCGGATGGACCGCATGGTGCGGCTGGAGGACGGGCGCCTCGTCTAGTTCGCCGAACCGGGGTGCTCCATTCGGGATGTTTCACGCGAGAAACGTATTGTTTCGCGTGATTGTTCTGGACCGGGACCGGATACCCGGTATGCCTCATTCATGACACAATTGGGGTGAGGTCCGGAAATGCTCTCTTTGATGATCCTGGGCGGCGCGGCGCTGTCTTACGGTCTTTATGAAATCATCCACGACGATGGCGACGACAGCGACTCGGATGATGTCGAGCGGATCGACGGGACCGACGAGGCCGACATCCTGGATGGCACAACGGGCCGTGACCTGATCCAGGGGCTGGACGGCGACGACAGCGTGACCGGCCTGGGCGGCGGCGACACCATCACCGGCGGCGCGGGGGCCGACACCATCTCGGCGGGGACGGGGCAGGACGTGATCACGGGCGGAACCGGGGACGACGACATCCTGGGCGGCCGTGGGGCCGACAGCATCGATGGCGAGGCCGGCGCCGACCGGTTGCGCGGCGGCCAGGGCGGCGACGCGATCTCGGGCGGGGGCGGCAGCGACACGATGCTGGGCAATGCCGGGGATGATGTGCTGTCGGGCGACGACGGCGCGGACTCGCTTTCGGGCGGCACGGGCGACGACACGCTGGCGGGCGGCACCGGGGCGGACGTGCTGGCCGGCGGCGGCGGGGCGGACAGCCTCGACGGCGGCGCCGACCGCGACATCCTGATGGGCGAGGCCGGACCGGACCGCCTCTTCGGTGGCGCGGGCAGCGACGCGCTGATGGGCGGCGGCGGAAACGATACGCTGGTCGGTGGCGACGACGGCGCCCAGGACGCCCTGGCCGGTGGCGACGGAGACGACACCCTGCAGCTGTTTTCGGGCGATCTGGGCGCCGGGCAGGGCGGCGCCGACAGTTTCGTCGTGGTCGACGCGGGCGATTCGGACGCCGACGCGGACCCGGCCCCCGAAGACAGCCGCATCCTGATTTCGGATTTCGACGAGAGCGAGGACGTGCTGGTCATTACCGACCCCGGCGCCGCCGGCCTGCCGGATGCCGAGGGCTACGAGGCGTTGCAGACCGTGACCCCGGACGGGGTCGAACTTCAGCTGCGCGACGGCACGACGATCCTTCTGGCCGGCCTGACGGCGCCGATCTCGTCGGACGCCATCGTCGTCACGCAGATCGACGACGGGTCGGACGACACCGATACCGACAGCGACACCGGCACGGGCGAGACCGGGACTGACGATCCCGAGGGGGAAACGGGCGCGGACCCCGCCGGGACCCCGGATGGCGGAGCGCCGGACTCCGACGGTGACGACGACCGGACGGGCGAAGCGGCCTGAGCGTCGCGGGCCCCGGATCGGGGGTCCGCGGAACCTGCGCCCCCGGGATCCACTCAGGACGATCCCGTTGTCCCGTGGCCCGTAACGTCCACCCGCGGGCCCTGGCCAACCGCCGCGGCAGCCACCCCGATCCGCGGCGGGCGCCGCTCTGCCGCAGGGCGCCGCAGGCAGGCCGGTGCGACCTGCCGAACGCGCACTCAGATCGCCCAGCCCTCGGCGGCAAGGTAGGCGCGCACGGCGGGGCGGACGGTCTGCGCGCCCTCGGCCCGCGCCTCGTCGATGATCTCGCGGACCTTGCCCAGATCGACGCGGCGCAGCAGGTGCTTCACCGGCCCGATCGAGGCCGGGCGCATCGACAATGTCCGCAGGCCCATGGCCGCAAAGCACATCGCCTCGATCGGGCGGCCCGCGTCCTCTCCGCAGAAGCTGACCGGCGTTTTCGTCGCGTCGCAACGGCGCACTATCTGTTCGAGGAAGGTCAGGAAGCTGACGTTCAGCGTGTCGTAACGCTTGCGCACCCGCTCGTTTTCGCGATCGGCGGCAAAGAAAAACTGTTTCAGGTCGTTGCCGCCGATCGAGATGAAATCGGCCTCTTCGAAGAACTGTCGCGGCGCAAAGGCCAGGCTGGGGGTTTCCAGCATCGCTCCGATCTCGAGCGAGGAGGGCAGGACATGGCCCAGCCGCCGCTCGCGCTCGATCTCCTGCAATAGCCGGTCGCGGGCGTCGCGGAATTCCTCGAACTGGGCGACGAAGGGGAACATGACGTTGAGCGGCCCGCCATCGGCGGCACGGATCAGCGCCTGAAGCTGCATCCGCATCACCCCGGGCTTGTCCAGCCCCACCCGGATCGCGCGCCAGCCAAGCGCGGGATTGGGTTCGTCGTCGCGCTTCATGTAGGGCAGGACCTTGTCCGACCCGATGTCGAGCGTGCGAAAGATCACCCGCCGTCCCGACGCGGCCTTGATCACCCGCTGGTACAGCGCGGCCAGCTCGCCCCGGCGCGGCACCTTGTTGCGGGTCAGGAACTGAAGCTCGGTGCGGAAAAGGCCCACCCCCTCGGCGCCCGACCCCTGAAGCGACGGCAGGTCGGCCATCAGGCCCGCGTTCATCATCAGCGCGATGGTGGTGCCGCAAAGCGTGGTGGCGGGCTGGTCGCGCAGGTCGGCATAGCGTTCCTGGGCCTTGGCCTGCATCGCGATCTTGTCGCGGAACGCGGCGGCGATGCTGTCCTCGGGCCGCAGGTGGACGACGCCCTGTTCACCGTCGATCAGGATCGGGTCGCCGGTCAGCGCCTCGGTGGCGGCGCCCTCGCAATGCACGACGAGGGGGATCGCCAGCGCGCGCGCGACGATGGCGGCATGGCTGCCGACCGACCCCTGTTCCAGCACCACGCCGCGCAGCGAGCGGCCATAATCCAAAAGCTCGCCCGGACCGATGTTGCGGGCGATCAGGATCGGGTTTCGCGGCATCTCGGACCCGGTTTCGCGGCCCTGTCCGGTCAGGATCCGCAAAAGGCGGTTCGACAGGTCGTCGAGATCGTGCAGGCGTTCGCGCAGATAGGGGTCGGGCACCGACTGCATCCGGGCGCGCGCCAGCGATTGCTGTTTCTCCACCGCCGCCTCGGCCGACAGGCCGCGGCCGATGTCCTCTTCCATCTTGCGGATCCAGCTGCGCGAGTTGGCGAACATCCGGTAGGCTTCCAGCACGCCGCGCTCCTCGGCGTCGGTCAGGTCCGAGTTCGACAGAAGCTGGTTGACCGACACCCGCAGCGCCTCGACCCCCTCGGTCAGGCGGCGGGTTTCGCTTTCGGGGTCCTCGGCGATGGGGTTGGTCACCACGACGCGGGGGTCGTGCAGCCAGACCTGACCCTCGGCTGTGCCCTCCTGCGCGACGGTGCCGCGGAACATCACCGGGTGTTGATGCCGCGCGCCCATCGCCGCGCCTTCCCCGACGAAGGCGCCAAGCTCGGTCATCTCGGCCAGCACCATGGCGACGACCTCGAGCGCGTAGACCTCGTCCTCGGAATAGTGGCGTTCGTCCTTGGACTGCACCACCAGCACGCCCAGCTTTTCGCCCAGCCGCTGGATCGGCACGCCCAGAAGCGAGGTGTAGATCTCTTCCCCCGTCTCGGGCATGTAGCGAAACCCGCGCTCGGCCGGGGCGTTCGCGGCGTTGATCGGTCGGCCGATCTTGGCGATCCGGCCGACGAGGCCCTCACCGATGCGCATCCGCGTCTGGTGTACGGCCTCGGCATTCAGGCCCTCGGTCGCGCACAACTCTAGCGTGCCCTGGTCGCGGAAAAGGTAGATCGAGCAGACCTCGGTCTGCATCGAGTCCGCGATCAGGTGCGTGATCCGGTCCAGCCGCTCCTGACCGGCCGAATCCTCGGCAAGAGTGTCCCGCAACCGCCCCAGAAGTTTGCGGCTTTCGCTGTCCGTCTTTTCGACCATGCCCGCCCCGCGTTCTTGGCCAGCGCCGTGCCAGCCCTTTCTTTTAGAGCACAGCTGAGGCGTGAAGGGAAAGACGCGATGGTGTCGCGCCGTGAAAGGATCGTGGCGATCCTGCCCTTCAAACCGGCTGCGATCCGCCTAAGTTGTATCTTTCCGAGGACGGAGGATGCGACATGGCAGGTGGCTGGACCCGCGACGGCGCGGTGAGCGAGCAGATCGAGGCGTCGATCGATGACGAACTGAAACGGATGCAGGCGGCGCGCCGCCCCGTCGGCGAAAGCCTGACGCATTGTGCCGAATGCGACGAGCCGATCCCCGAACGCCGCCGCGCCGCGATCCCGGGCGTGAAGCTGTGCATCGACTGCCAGTCCGAACGCGACGGCGTCCGCGCGCAGCGGGGTGGGATCAACCGCCGCGGTTCGAAGGACAGCCAGCTGAAATAGGTGGGCGGGGTGCGGGGCCCGGCGGTCATCGCACGGCAGCGTGTTGCGTAGCGACAGCGGTTCGCGCCCGTGCCCTTGGCTTGCCTGACCCGTGATGCCCTGCAGGGCATAGAGCGCGGCGAGGATCGCCAGTGTTCCAACATACCGACGCCCGTCAGGGACCAGGCGCCGAAATCCTTAAATGCTTTCTTTCAGGGGATAGAACAGCACAGCCCTCACGAGCGGCCGGAGGTCGCTGCCCAGCCTGCCGACGAGCACCATGAAAAGCATGAAGACCGACCATTGAACGCCGAAGACGGTGTGCGGCTGGTAGGTGATCGAACCGGCAAGCCAAAGCGCCCCGGCCACAGCGCAGCCGAACGCCGAGACCGGGACGGACAGCCGCGTCACCCGTGCGGTGTCCACGCCGACCGAGGCGGCGGTCCCGGCATCGTCGCAGATCGCCTCGCCTAGTCGCCCCACCCGATCCCGCAGCAGCCCATAGGCAAGCCACATCGCGCCGTCGATGGCGTTCATCGCTACCAGCGACTGCCCGGTTTCGCCCTGGATCTACGGGTCGCCCATCACCGTGCGAGCGCACCGCCTCGGCCACGCCCCGCATCGCGACGGCGAATTCGGCCGCGCCCAGCCGCAGCACGAACCACAACAGCGGCCAGGCCAGCAGCAGCCCCAGCGCCGGTTCCGAGTAGGGCGTGACCTGCGCCCTCATCGCCAGGCAGATCCCGGCCACGCCCGCCAGCGTCACCGCTATGGCGACTGGGGCACGGTGGGCGGTGCAGGTTTCGATGGCGCAAAGCTCGGATGCCCCGGGGACCGAAGCGGTGGCCCGGATCGCGCGGCCCAGCCCGGTTGCGCGCAGCATCGCGTGCAGGCCGCCGATCAGCCCTACCGCTAAGGCGAAGAGGGTCATCGAAAGCCGGCCCACCATCAACCCGCCGGGGCAGCATCCAGCCGGCTCAGGCCAGCGCGCCGATAGCAGCGACCAGCGACCGTGTCTCGGGTCCCCACAGCCCGAAGATCCTGGTCTGCAGCAAGTGGTGGCAGGTCAGGCCTCGCCTCCGAGGACGGTTCTCCCGGGGCCCACCCCAATTAGGCGGCGCGGAGCCCGTCGGCCACCATGGCGTCGGCTTCGCCGAAGGGTAAGGGGGCCCGAGGGCGGTCCGACAAAGCCGATGCGGATCATCTGCGTCGCGCGCTGGCCTCCGGCCTGTCGCGCCAGGGCCGGCACAGCGCGGCGGCCCCGGTCAGCCCGCAAAAACGCCCCCGGGGCAGATCGGTCTCGGCCATTCTGTCCCCTCGCACGAATATCGGGCGGCGTGCCGCGCGGCTGCCCGGTTCGTTCGGCCCTCGCCGCGGGGGACCTCCCTCGCCCGGGACAGGCCGGACGTGGATGGCGATCTCAGCTCATGGTCACGACGGGTTTGATCGTGCGGCCGGCTTGGCTGTCCTCGATCGCGTCGTTGATCCGGTCGAAGGGATAGAAGGTGACCAGCCGGTCAAAGGGGAAGTGCCCCGCCTTCCACAGGTCGACGAGCCGCGGGATGAAGGTGTCGCCGTCGCTGTCGCCCTCGACCACGCCCATCAGGCGTTTGCCCGAGGACATGAAATCGCTGTTGTCGAGCGTGATCTCGGATCCCGGCATCGGCGCGCCCAGCACCGCGGCCGTGCCTCGGCTCCCCAGGGCGTCGACCGCTTGGCGGATCACCGCGGGCTGCCCCGTGGTGTCGAGCGCGTAGCCCGCGCCGCCGCCGGTGATTTCGCGGATGCGTCCCACCACGTTGTCCGACCCGGCGTTGACCACGTGGGTGGCGCCCAGGTCGCGCGCCGTGTGGAGCCGGGTGTCGTGCAGATCGACGGCGATGATCGTCGCGGCCCCCTGCGCCCGCGCGGCCATCACCGCGGCAAGCCCGACCGAGCCGGTGCCGAAGACCACGAAGCTGGCACCTTCGGGGACCTTGAGCGCGTTCATCACCGTCCCGGCGCCTGTCTGGATCCCGCAGGCCAGCGGCCCCATCAGCGGCAGGTCAGCCTCGGGGACATCGATCCGGACCACGTTGCGCGCATGTCCCAGCGCGTGGGTCGCAAAGGAGGACTGGCCGAAAAAGTTCGAGTGGACCGGCCCCTCGGCGCCCTGCAGGGCGACCGACCCGTCCTCGCGCTGACCGAAGAAGTTGCGCGGAAAGAACTCGTGGCAATAGGCCATCGCGTTGTCCCGGCATGAGGGGCAGGTGCCGCAGGTGTTGAAGGTCAGCACCACCCGATCGCCGGGGGCGACCTTGGTGACATTGCTGCCCACCGCCTCGACCACGCCCGCGCCCTCGTGGCCCAGCACGGCGGGCAGGGGGGTGGGCAGATGTCCGTCGATCACCACGAGGTCGGTGTGGCAGACCCCGGTCGCCACGATACGGACGAGCACCTCGTCCGCCCGGGGCGCGTCGAGCGTCAGGTCTTCGAGGCTGAGGGGGGCGCCGGCCTCGCGGGCGACGGCGGCACGGATTTGCGTGGTCATGATCGGCCCTTTCAGAACGGGTAGGGGGTGGCGGCGGGCTTGGTGGTGATCCAGACCCACTGGCTGAACTCTTCCCAGATCGCGCTGCCCGACACACGGCTGCCGTTGCCCGACCGTCCGCGCCCGCCGAAGGGCGCGAGCGGCGAGGCATTCACCGTCTGGTCGTTGATGTGCAGGTGACCCACCTTCAGCCGCAGGCCAAGGGCACGGGCGGCGTCGGTGTCCGCGCCGATGACCGACGCGGCCAACCCGAAGTCGGTGCGCGTGGCCAGGTCGACGGCGTCCTCGACATCGGTATAGGCGACGATCACCGCCACGGGCCCGAAGATCTCTTCGTCGAAGGCGCGCATGCCCGGGGTGACGCCCGACAGCACCGTCGCGGGGAACATCGTGCCGCGCGCCTTGCCGCCCACATGCAGGGTCGCGCCGCGGGCGACGGCATCCTCGACGATCGCCTCGATGCGCTGCGCCTCGCTTTCCGCGATCAGGGGGCCCAGCGCGCATTGCTCGGTCGCGGGGTCGCCCACCGGCAGATGATGCGCCTTGGTCACCAGCATCTGCGTCAGCTTCTCGGCCTTGCCGACGGGCACCAGGATCAGGCCCGTCGACATGCAGATCTGGCCCTGGTGCAGCCACGCGCCCCAGGCGCAGTTCGACGCCGCCGTGTCGAGGTCGGTATCCTCCATCACCACGACGGGGTTCTTGCCCCCAAGCTCCAGCTGCACCTTCTTGAGGCTGCGGCCGCAGGCCTCGCCCACCTTGGCGCCCGCCTCGGGCGACCCGGTGAAGGACACCATGGCGATGCGCGGGTCGTCGCACATGGCGGCGCCGACCTCGGCCCCGCCCGGCAGGATATGCAGAAGATCCTCGGGCAGGCCGGCATCTTCGAACGCGCGCGCGATGATCGTGCCGCCGGTGATCGGGGTCCGCGGATCGGGCTTGTGCACCACGGCATTGCCGGTGGCCAGCGCCGCGGCGATCGCCCGGATCGACAGCACCAGCGGAAAGTTGAAGGGCGAGATCACGCCCACGACGCCATGCGGCACGCGGATCAGCTCTTCCTCGGCGCCGCGCCCGTCGACCGAGGGCAGGCTGCGGTGTTGCTCTTCCATGGCGGCGTTGGCGGCGGCGCGCAGGAAGCCCGCGCCGTGTTCGACCTCGATCCCCGCCTTCGACGGGATCGAGCCGGTTTCGCGGATGATCCACGGCAACAGTGCGTCGCGATTGGCCACAAGGATATCGGCCGCGCGGGTCAGGATCGCCGCCCGCTCGGCGGCCGGCGTCGCGGCCCATGCGGGCTGTGCCCGCGCCGCGGCCTGCGCCGCGCGTTCCAGATCCCCGGCCGTGGCGATGCCGGTTCGTGCAACGACCGAACCGTCGGCCGGGGCGCGGACATCCGCAGGGTCGGCCGATCCGGCCACCCAGCCGCCGGAATAGATCTTGCCCTGCCAGTCCCGCGCGTCGAGGAATGATGCCGCTGCGCCATCCATATGCCAGTCTCCTCCAACCTGTGCCGCCCGTCCGGCCCCCGCTATGGCGGCTCGTCCTCCCTGCGGCTTTTCCGAGGAGGATTTGTCCGTCGATCCGCCGGGTTCACCAAAGCGCAAATCGGGATAGGGTTAAGATTTTCGGCAAGTGCCTGTTGTAAATGAATTATCTGGCCTGTTGACCGGGGTGGGGGTTTCATCAAAATATAAAATATTCCGGTTTCGACTGAGACATTGATGAAATGCCCCGACATATAAGCCTGTCCGAAGCCTCGCGCCGGGCGCCTGCGATTCTGGAACGTGGCGACAGCGACCTGCTGAAAGAGGGCGCGGCGCCGACGCTTGAGGATCTGGCGGGGGCGTTGCAGTTCGCGCTGGGCGACGGGCGGGTCTGGCTGAACGACGAACGGATGCTGCTGTTGCAGTCCGAGGTTCTGGGCCAGCTGCGCGCCGCGATGATCCACGAGATCGGGATGGACCGTACCCGCGAACGGCTGATGCAGGTGGGGTGGGAGCAGGGCGTGCGTTACGCCAACCTTGTCGCCAACCGGTTCGGCAAGTCCGACATGACCGCCGCGCTGGCCGCGGGTCCGCGCATCCACACGATGGCGGGGCACGCCAAGGTCGTGACCAAGCGGTTCGAATTCAACCTGCGCAAGCTGGAATACCTGGGCGAGTTCCACTGGATCGACAGCGCCGAAGGGGCCGAGCATCTGCGCAACTTCGGCACCTGCGACTGTCCGGCCTGCTGGATGCAGGTGGCGGTGCCGTCGGGCTATACCTCGGCGCTTCTGGGCTTTCCGGTTATCTTCCGCGAAGTCGAGTGCATCGCGCAGGGGGCGCAGCGCTGCGTCATCATGGGCAAGGATGCCGCCGCCTGGGGGGGTGACATGCCCGAGTTCAAGATGTTCGGTATCGACCAGCCGCCGCGCCCGCCGTCGCGGCCCTGGACCCCCCCGTCGGACATTCCCCAGCCGCAGGAGGACGGCCGTTTCGGCGGTATCATCGGCAATTCCCCGGCGATCCAGCGCGTAAGACGGCTGGCCGAAAAGGCCGCGACGAACCGCGTGCCCGTCATGTTCATCGGCGAGCCCGGCGTCGGGAAAGAGCATTTCGCCCGCTACCTGCACCGTCAGGGCGAGACGCCGCAGGGGCCTTTCGTACCCGTCTACTGTTCGGCGCTGGACGGGCCCGCGGACAAGGCCGACCGCGTTCTTTTCGGCGATGACGGGCTGATCGCGCAGGCGACGGGCGGGACGCTTTTCCTCAACGACGTGCTGGCGCTGCCGCAGGTGGCGCAGGCCAACCTCACGCGGCTATTGCATGACGGGCGCAAGCAGCGGTTCCGCGTCATCTCGGCCGCCAGCCGCTCGCCGCTGGACGCGGTGGCCGAGGGCGCCTTTCGCGCCGATCTGCACTATATCCTGTCTTTGCTGCCGATCCACACGCCGCCGCTGCGCGAGCGGCGCGAGGATATCCCGGCGCTGGTCGAGACGTTCCTCGGCCGCTTCCGCGCGCAGCACCGCAAGCCGGTGCAGGGGCTGGCGGGGGGGCTGACCGACATGCTGCTGCGCTATGATTTCCCCGGCAACGTCCGGGAGCTGTCGAACATGATCGAACGCGGCGTGATCTATGCCGAACCCGGGGGACAGATCGACATCCGCCATGTCTTCACCGGGGTCGAGGTTGCGCCGGACCTCGCCAACCGCATCCGCAGGGACGGCGCGCTGGGCCGGACCCCCGGCGGGGCCGACCCGGGCGGGATTGAGGGGCGGGAGCGCAGCCTGACGGATCTCGAGATCGAGGCGGTGATCTCGGCCCTGAACGCCTGCGACTGGAACGTGTCGGCCGCGGCGCGCAAACTGGGCGTCACGCGGGCAAAGCTGGACTACCGCATCCGCAAGCACGGACTGGATCGGCAGACCTGACCGGCTGGCTGCGGGGGCGAGAGGGCAGCCCACATCGCGGGTGCGGGGATCTGCGAAAGCGGCGGGCCGGGGAAGCTGTCCCCCGGCCGAAAGCCGTGGTCAGGCGGCCTTGTCCAGTCCGAACACGTCGTGCAGCGCCTGCACGGCCAGTTCCATGTACTTGCGATCGATCAGGACCGAGATCTTGATCTCGGAGGTGGTGATGACCTTGATGTTGATGTTCTCGTCGCGCAGCGACTTGAACATCTGCGCCGCGACGCCGGCGTGGCTGCGCATGCCGATGCCCACCACCGAAACCTTGGCGACCTCGGTATCGGCCACGAGGTCGGCGAACTCGATTTCGCCGCGGGACCGCGCCTCGGTCATCGCCCGCTCGGCCCGCTTCACCTGGTCGACGGGGCAGGAGAAGGTCATGTCGGTGCGACCCTCCTCGCTGATGTTCTGCACGATCATGTCGACGTTCACGCCGCCCTCGGCCAGGGGGCCGAAGATTGCCGCCGCGATCCCGGGGCGGTCGGCCACCGAGATCAGCGTCATCTTGGCCTCGTCGCGGCTATAGGCGACCCCGGCAACCACGTTCGATTCCATGATATCCTCCTCGGCACAGACCAGCGTGCCCGCCTGGTCGTCACTTTCCCCGAAACTCGACAGCACCCGCAGCTTGACCTGGTAGCGCATCGCCAGCTCGACCGAGCGGGTCTGCAGCACCTTGGCGCCCAGGCTGGCAAGTTCCAGCATCTCCTCGAACGCGATGCGGTCGAGCTTGCGCGCCTTCGAGGTGATGCGCGGGTCGGTGGTGTAGACCCCGTCGACGTCGGTGTAGATGTCGCAGCGTTCCGCCCCGAAAGCGGCGGCAAAGGCCACCGCCGTGGTGTCGGATCCGCCGCGGCCCAGTGTGGTGATCCGGCCCTCGGGGCTGATCCCCTGGAAGCCGGCGACCACGGCGACCTTCATGCCGGCCTCGAACCGGCCCATCATGTTCTCGGTCGGGATCTCTTCGATCCGGGCGGCGCCATGGGCGCTGGTGGTCTTGAGAGGCACCTGCCAGCCCTGCCACGACCGCGCGGGGATATCCATCTCCTGCAGGGTCAGCGCCATCAGGCCCGCGGTCACGTTCTCGCCCGAGCTGACGACGGCGTCGTATTCGCGCGCGTCGTAGAAGGGAGAGGTCTCGTTGACCCAGCCCACCAGCTCGTTGGTCTTGCCCGACATCGCGGAGACGATGACGATCACGTCGTAGCCATTGGCGACCTCGCGGCCGACACGCTTGGCGGCCCGGCGGATCCGGTCCAGCGTGGCCACCGAGGTGCCCCCGAATTTCATCACCAGAAGCGGCATTTACGTCCCAACGTTGCAATTCCGTACCGGAGAGCCGCTCCGGCGCGGTTGTCCTTAAGTGAAGCCCCCCGGGGGCGCAAGACCGGGGGAAGACTGCGTGTCGGGCGTGGTCAGGCTGCTGCGAAACCTTGCCGCAATCAGGGGTTGACGGGCGCGGCGGGCGTGGGTTTACCTAGGGTAATTCAAGACGTATTACATTCTGTCCAGTCATTGCGATGCCCCGGTTCTGCTCTCGTATCTGTCTTGGCGCCTCCCTGCTGTCGTCGGTCCTGCTGTCGGCCTGCGTCACCCGCGCACGCATCGCCGCGGCCGAGCGGGAGGTGCTGGCTGCGACGCGGTCGGGCAGTCCTTATGAGCTGGCCGATGTCGCCGCGCTGACTGCTGCCGCGGCGGCCACGGGCGAAGCCTATCTGGGGCTGTCCGACCGGATCGCGACGCAAGAGGATGTCGCAGCGCTGGCGTTGATCCTGGGCGCGGGCGTCGTTGCGCACGAGGCCGCCGCCGGGGCGGGGGCCGGACGGCTGGCGCGGGTGGCCCTGCCGGGCGTCGCGGCGAACCGCGCCGCGGTCTACCTGCGCCCGCGCGATGGTGCGCGGGTTTTGTTGCGCGCGGCGGCGCGGCAGGGATGCATTGCCAGCGCGAGCCTGCGCTATGCGCACCCGACAGAGGCGCGGGAAAGCGAATCCTTTCGGCGCATCGCCGATGCCATGTTCGCCGCCCGCCTGCGCCTGCGCGAGGAACTGACGCGCGGCGATCTTCCCGATGCCACCGAAACGGTGGTGGACTATGGCAGCGCGATACGGGCGCTGATCAATGCATCGCACGGCGCGAACCGCCCCTCCGAAACCCAGCTGCTGGATGCGGCGCTGACCGCCTGTCTCGATCCTCCGGCGCGGGACGGGGGTGCACATTATCCCGGTTCGGCAGGGGTAAACCCCGCCGTTGTCGTCACATCGCGCGCCCGCAGGTAGCGCGGCTTTCCGTGGCCGCGTGGGGGAGGGCTGCGATGTGAGCCTGGCGTGGCGTGTTGCCCACGATTATGCCGGGCGGGCCAGCGGTCTGCCGCCTGCTGAAGGACACGGGGGGCCGCAGACATTGGTTTGCCGAGGGGGGACGCAGAGTAGCGGGCCTGCACGCCGGCGCGCACTTGGGCCGGGGACCCTGACGAGGGCGCCGATCATATCCATTGACCCCGGGGGGGTGCGACCCGATGACCGGGCCATTGGCCCCGGCGCCGTGGCAGAGTAGGGTCGGCCCCATGATCGTGGAACTTGGACATTTCGCGCTGATCCTCGCGTTCTTCGTCGCCTGCGTGCAGAGCGTCGTGCCGATGATCGGTGCCGCCCGCGGATGGCGCGGATGGATGGCGGTGGGCGAACCTGCGGCCACCGCGCAACTGCTGTTTCTGGGCTTTGCCTTCGCGGCGCTGACCCGGGCCTTCGTGACCTCGGACTTCTCGCTCAGCCTCGTGGTCGAGAATTCGCATACCGCCAAGCCGATGCTCTACAAGATCGCCGGCGTCTGGGGGAACCACGAAGGCTCGATGCTGCTATGGGTGCTGATCCTCGCGCTGTTCGGCGCTGCGGCGGCGTGGTTCGGCGGCGGGCTGCCGGACCGGTTGCGCGCCCGCGTGCTGTCGGTGCAGGGGGCGGTCGGGGTCGCGTTCCTCGCCTTCATCCTCTTTACCTCGAACCCCTTCACCCGGCTCGAGGTGGCGCCCTTCGACGGGCAGGATCTCAACCCGCTGCTGCAGGACCCCGGGCTCGCCTTCCATCCTCCGTTCCTTTACCTTGGGTATGTCGGCCTCTCGATGGCCTTCTCCTTTGCCGTCGCCGCCCTGATCGAGGGGCGGGTCGACGCGGCATGGGCCCGCTGGGTGCGGCCCTGGACGCTGGCGGCCTGGGTGTTTCTGACCATCGGCATCGCGCTCGGCTCCTGGTGGGCGTATTACGAGCTGGGCTGGGGCGGATTCTGGTTCTGGGATCCGGTCGAAAACGCCTCGTTCATGCCTTGGCTGATCTCGGCGGCGCTTCTGCACTCGGCAATCGTGGTTGAAAAGCGCGAGGCACTGAAAAGCTGGACAGTGCTGCTGGCAATCCTGGCCTTCGGGTTTTCGCTGATCGGCACCTTCATCGTCCGCTCGGGCGTGCTGACCAGCGTGCATGCCTTCGCCAACGACCCGTCGCGCGGGGTGTTCATCCTGATCCTGCTGGCGGTCTTCGTGGGCGGGGCGCTGACCCTCTACGCCCTGCGCGCGGGCGCGATGGAGGCCAAGGGCGTCTTTGCCCTCGTCAGCCGCGAAAGCGCGCTTGTGGCCAACAACGTGCTTCTTTCGGTGGCCTGCTTTGTGGTCTTCATCGGCACGGTCTGGCCTCTGGTGGCCGAGCTTGCCTTTGATCGCAAGCTGTCGGTGGGGCCGCCGTTCTTCGATGCGGCCTTCACGCCCTTCATGGTGCTTCTGGCGGTGATCCTGCCGCTGGGGTCCATCCTGCCGTGGAAGCGGGCGACGCTGGGCCGGGCGGTGCGGCCGCTGACGGGGGCGCTTGCGCTCAGCCTTGCGCTGGGGGCGCTGGTCTGGACGTTGCAGACCGGGCGGTCGATCCTCGCCCCCTGCGGCGCGGTGCTGGCGACGTGGCTGGTGCTGGGCGCTGGCGCCGACCTTTGGCAACGCACCGGGCGCGGCGCTCTGGCCGGGCGCGCCCGCCGCGCGGCCCGCCTGCCGCGCGCGGATTGGGGGCGCGTCGTGGCGCATGCGGGGTTCGGCATAACGCTCTTCGGCGTGGCCGCGATGACGGCCTGGACGGTCGAGGATATCCGCGTGATGCAGACCGGCGAAACTGCCCGGATCGCGGGCTACGACGTCACGCTGCAGGACGTGCGCGAAGGCGAGGGCCCGAACTACCTGACCACCCGGGCCGAGATGGTGGTGGCCCGCGACGGGGATGAGGTCGCGCGGCTTTTCCCCGAAAAGCGGGTCTATCCCGTGGCGCGGATGCCCACGACCGAGGCGGGAATCGACAACGGCGTGCTGCGCGATCTCTACGCGGTAATCGGCGATGCGCAGCAGGGCGGCGGCTGGGCCGTGCGGTTCTACGTCAAGCCCTTTGCCAACTGGATCTGGGCCGGGGCGATCATCATGGCGCTGGGCGGGGCGCTGTCGCTCAGCGACCGGCGCTACCGCGTGGCCGCGGGCGCCCGCCGCGCGCCCACCGCATCGGTGCCCGCGGAATGAGCGGCCTGCGAAACGTCGTCGCGGTGCGGGGCGGGGCGGTCCTGCGTCACCTCTGTGCGGCGCTGTACCTGACGCTGGCCCTGATGCTGGGCACCGCGCAGCCCGCGGGCGCCGTGACGCCTGCGGAAATGCTGGACGACCCCGCGCTCGAGGCGCGGGCGCGCGAGATCGGCGGCGAGCTGCGTTGCCTCGTCTGCCGCAACGAATCGATCGAGGAATCGGACGCGGACCTGGCCTCGGACCTCAGGATCCTCGTGCGCGAACGTGTGACGGCGGGCGACAGCAATGCCGAGGTGATCGACTATGTCACCGACCGCTACGGCGAATACGTCCTCTTGCGGCCGAATGCCCGCGGCGCGAACCTGATCCTGTGGCTGGCCGGGCCGGTGATGCTGCTGGGTGCGCTCGGCCTGACGCTGGTCTACTTGCGCCGCCGCGCCGCACGGCCAGAGCCCGAGGCACTGACCGAGGATGAAACCGCCCGCTTGCGCGACCTCATGCGGGACTGACGGCGCGGGACTGACGACTGCGCGGGCGTGATCCGCGGGCCCGTGCCAATCTGCGCCGGCCTGCGCGACCCGGGCCGGGATTGGTGCCGAAGGCCGGGCAGGGCGCTGCGTCACTATGGCGGGGGCTTTCCGTGTCTGCAGCCCCCCACTAGGCTGCACGTCGGGCCCCGCGGGGGTCCGAAGATGCAGCGGAGGGGGATCCCATGGCCCAGGACAGGATAGAGGTACACGAAGAGGCGGGGCTTGCCGTCATCACGCTGAACCGGCCCGAGCTGATGAACGCGCTCGACCGCGACATGCGGGCTGCGTTGACACAGGCGTTGACGGCGGCCGCGCAGACTGCGCGCGCCATCGTGCTGACGGGACGGGGCGCGGCCTTCTGCTCGGGTCAGGACCTGTCCGAGGGCGCCGATCCCGACAGGCTCGACCTTGCCGAGATCCTGCGCGAGGAATACGAGCCGCTGCTGCAGGCGATAACCGACGCGCCCGTGCCCGTTCTGGCGGCGGTCAACGGCGTGGCGGCGGGGGCCGGGGCCAACCTGGCACTGGCCTGCGACGTGGTGATCGCCGCGGAAAGCGCGGTCTTCCTGCAGGCGTTTTCGCGGATCGGCCTGATCCCCGACGCGGGCGGCACCTATTGGCTGCCGCGGCAGGTCGGGCTGGCACGGGCCATGGGCGCCGCCTTTTTCGCCGAGCCGGTGACGGCACGGCAGGCGGCGGACTGGGGAATGATCTGGGAGGCCGCCCCCGATCACGAGTTCGAGGCGACGTGGCAGGCCCGCGCACGGCATCTGGCCGCGGGCCCGACCGCCGCACTGCGCGCGACCAAGCAGGCGCTGCGCGCGGCGGGCGACAGTGATTTCGCCACGCAGCTTGAGCTCGAGGCGAAGCTGCAGGGCGAGGTCGGGCGCACGGCAGACTTCCGCGAGGGGGTGACTGCGTTCCTGGAAAAACGCGCGCCGCGCTTCTCCGGACGCTGAAGCAGGCTCTGGCAGGCGCAGAGGATCCCGCGGATGACTGCGGCCCCGGGCCCCCGTTCGTTACGCGAGGCAGGGGTCGGAAGTCGACCGGAGGAGCCAAGCCCCCCGGTCGCCGCATCCGCGTTTCCCCCCATCGCGCGCCTTCTGCATCCGATCGGCCCCCCCGATACAATCCTCTGCGGCCCGACGGTGCGGCCCTCCGGGCGGGGTGTGAAAGCGCCGCCCGCGGCGGTGTCACACCTGCGTCACGGCATTGCGATAGGTGCGGAAATGTCGGGCTAGACCTAGGGCTTGCCAGAGGGGATTGCCCATATATAGTCGACCTTACGGCAGGAGCGGGGCTCCCGCTCTGGGCCCGGGGACAGGTCGCAGGGACGGGACGGGACACGCACATGGACGGCGATTTCAGGACGAGCTTTGTCAGGGAACCGAACAATCTCAGGCACCATCCGGCGCTGGTGCTGAATGCCGATTACAGGCCGCTATCATACTATCCGCTGTCGCTTTGGCCATGGCAGGAGGCGGTGAAGGCGGCGTTCCTCGACAGGGTCGACATCGTCGCCGAATACGACCACTGGGTCCGATCGCCGACGACGAAGATCCGGATCCCGTCTGTGGTGGTGCTCAAGGATTTCGTGAAACCCCAGAAGCGCGTGGCCTTCACGCGCTTCAATTTGTTTCTGAGGGACGAATTCTGCTGCCAGTATTGCGGGGCGAAGGGCGATCTGACCTTCGATCACGTGGTGCCGCGGGCCCGGGGGGGGGTAACGAGCTGGGAGAACGTCGTCGCCGCCTGTTCGCGCTGCAACCTCAAGAAGGGATCGAAAAGCCTGCGGCAGGTGGGGCTGGCCCTGCGAAAGCCGCCGCGACAGCCGGGGGCCGAAGAGCTCAAGAACATGGGCCGCAAGTTCCCGCCCAACCATCTGCACGACACCTGGCTGGATTTCCTTTACTGGGACGCCGAGCTGGAGGCCTGAGGGCGCAGGCGACGGGCCGCTCCTGCCATCCGGCGACATGAGGCTCGCCCCCGGGGACTGGCGCCCTTGCGCGGGGGCCCGTCAGCCACCGCGACCGGGGGAGGTCAGGATCTCATGCACGACGTCCAGCGCGGCCCGCACCGGCGGGTCGTGGCGGCCGTCGTGATGCGACACCAACCATTCGTCGTGCGTGATCTCGTCGATCGGGTCCGACAGCCGCGCCAACCCGGCTTCGGCGTCGCCCGCGAAGGTCGGCATCACGATCCGCCCCACGCCCGCCAGCGCCATGTCGAGCGCCAGCCGCGCATCGCTGGCGGTGGTGACGATGCGGGCGCCCTCGGTCGCGCGCAGCCAGCGGTCCGACGGTGTCGTCGGCACCTCGTCGGCAAGGCCGACATATCCGGCGACCCGCTCCCCCGTGCCGTAGACCGCATAGCGCACCGCGACGGTGCGGCGCCCGGCCAGCCACGGCTGATCGGGGCGGGCGTTGCGCACGCCGATATCCGCCTCGCGCCGCGCGATGTCGACGCGGTGGTTCGCGGCCACGAACTCGGGCAGCCAGCCTGCGTCGGGCGTCCAGTGGCTGCCGATGCAGCGCGCCAGGTGCCGCGAGGTCCAGAGCCCCGCGGTGATCCGGACGCGCACCGGTGTGCCCGGCGCGGCGATCCAGCGGCGCAGGCGTTGCGCGGGGCCGCGCAGGTCGGATGCCTCGTTCAGCAAAGCGCGGCCCTCGGCGCTGAGCGCATAGCCCCTTGGGCCGCGGTGAAAGAGCCGCCGGCCGGTGCGCCGCTCAAGCTCGGCCATCCGACGCGACAGGGTGGGAACGCTCAGGCCGGTGGCGCGGGCAGCGGCCGAAAGCCCGCCGCCGTCGGCCACCGCCAGAAACAGCTCGATATCATCGAGGCTGGGAGGCTGACTTTCCATTTCTGAAACTCCCCTTCCGGAAACGGCCGCTGCTGCGCGCCCCTTGGCCGTGTCATCGTGGCGGCATTCTGGAAGGGGTTTCAACCATGAAAGATCATCCCGAACTGCCCGATATCTGGAAGGGGCTCCGCCCGGTGGCGGCCCCACCGTCGCCCCGGACCGAAGGCGCGCGGTTCCGGGCCCGGGCCGCCCGCCGCGCCCGCCGCCTGCGCCGCGCCCGGATGTTGCGGATGCTGGCCTGCCTGACCGGGCGGCCGCGTCGCCGCGGGCATAAGGCGCCCCGGTAGCTTATCCGGTTTCGGCCCCGCGGACACTTCGCTAGACTTCGCCTGCGCCCCGCTGTAGGTGCGGCAACCGATAGCGATAACACCGTGCCCCGCGAACCGGGCGCGCCCAGAGCAAGACGGGAGCTTTCATGGTCTCACGCGTCATTCCGGTCGATCCCTTCGACCTCGTGATCTTCGGAGGCACCGGCGATCTGGCGCGGCGCAAGATCCTTCCGGGGCTCTACCGCCGCTACCAGGCGGGCCAGATGCCGGAAGAGGCGCGGATCATCGCCGCCGCACGCAGCGACCATGACGATGCGGAATTCCGCGACATCGCCCGCGCCGCGATCGAGGAGTTCATTCCCGAGGGCAAGCGCGATGCAGCCTCCCTGGACGAGTTCATCGAACGGTTGAGCTATGTCGCCATCGACGCGACCGGCGACGACGGCTGGGCGCCGCTGTCCGAAAAGATGCGCGAGGGTATGATCCGCGCCTTCTACTTCTCGGTCGCGCCCAGCCTCTTCGGACCCATCGCTGAACGCCTGCACCAGCATGGCATCGCCGGGCCCGACAGCCGCATCGTGGTGGAAAAGCCCTTTGGCCGCGATCTTGCGTCGGCGCGCAAGCTGAACCAGACGCTGGCGCAGCATTTCGACGAAACGCAGATCTACCGGATCGATCACTATCTCGGCAAGGAGACGGTGCAGAACCTAATGGCGGTTCGTTTCGGCAACGTGCTGTTCGAACCGCTGTGGAATGCGCAATACGTCGACCACATCCAGATCACCGTCGCCGAAACAGTGGGCGTGGACGGGCGCGGGGCGTATTACGACAAGTCCGGCGCGATGCGGGACATGGTGCAGAACCACCTGATGCAGCTTCTGTGCCTGATCGCGATGGAGCCGCCCAGCCGCTTCGATCCCGACGCGGTGCGCGACGAAAAGCTCAAGGTCATCCGCGCGCTGGAACCGGTTGAACCCTACCAGATCGTCCGCGGCCAGTACGAGGCGGGGGGCGGTCAGCCGTCCTATCGCGACCATGCAGAGAACCCGCGCAGCCTGACCGAAAGCTTCGTCGCGATGAAGATCAACGTGTCGAACTGGCGGTGGGCGGGGACGCCCTTCTACCTGCGCACCGGCAAGCGGCTGAAGGCGCGCACCTCGGAAATCGCGGTGGTCTTCAAGGACGCGCCGCATTCGATCTTCGGCGCCGAGGCAGGGCGCCATCGCAATATCCTGACGATCCGTCTGCAACCCAACGAGGGCATGATGCTGGGCGTCACGATCAAGGAGCCGGGCCCGGGCGGCATGCGGCTGGTCGACGTCCCGCTCGACATGACCTTTGCCGACGCGCTGGGGCCCGAGGCCGAGGACGTACCCGACGCCTACGAGCGGCTGATCATGGACGTGATCCGCGGCAACCAGACGCTGTTCATGCGCGGCGACGAGGTCGAGGCGGCGTGGGCTTGGACCGATCCCATCATCCAGGCCTGGGAAGAGCGCGACGATGCGCCGAAACCCTATGACCCCGGGACCAGCGGGCCGGAAGACGCGCAGATGCTGATGCATCGCGAAGGCCGGCGCTGGCGCGAAATCCGCGACTAGCCGCCGGTCGCGCGCGCCCGGCCTTGTCGCCGGCCGGTTGCGCGCTTTCATCTGGTTCAGGAAGGGAGGGCTTGCCCCATGGAACTGATCGAATATCCCGACCGCGAGATGATGATGATCGATCTCGCCGACAAGCTGGCGAGCGAGTTGAACCGCTGGCTGATGGCCAACGACCGCGCGACCTTCGTCGTGCCGGGCGGCACCACGCCGGGGCCGATCTTCGACACCATCTCGGGCATCAACATCGCGTGGGACCGGGTCGACGTGATGCTGTCGGACGACCGCTGGGTGCCCGAGGATCATCCCCGATCGAACACCCGCCTCCTGCGCAAGCGGTTGCTGCGCGATCGGGCCGAGGCCGCGCATTACGTGCCCCTGCACTGCGACACCGAGACCCCGGAAGAGGGAATCGACCGGGTGGGGGCCGCGGTAAGTGGGCACTTGCCGATCTCGCTTCTGCTGCTGGGCATGGGCGGCGACATGCACACCGCGTCGCTGTTTCCCGGGGCCGATCGCCTTGCCGATGCGTTGGCCGACGACGCGCCGCCGCTGATGGCGATGCGCGGGGGCGGGGCGAACGAGCCGCGGATCACCCTGACCGCGCCCGTCCTGCGCGATGCGATGTCGACCCATATCGTCATCACGGGCCCCGAAAAGCGCGCCGCGCTGGAAAAGGCGCGCGGTCTCAAACCGGCCGAGGCGCCGGTGTCTGTCGTCCTGCGCGACGCCACCGTGCATTGGGCCGAGTGATCGGGCGGCGGCTTTCCCTGGCGCGTGGGGCCTGGGGCCGGCCATTGTCGGTGCCGGCCCCGTCATGCCCGGATTCGTGCTGTGCGCGGACCGCCCCGCAGCTCGGCGCGCGCATGATTCCGGTCTGCCGCCTCGCAGGTCCGCGCGTCGTGACGATGTCTCCGGCCCATGCCCGCAGGGCAGGTCGTGGACGCAGCAGTCGAAGCTCAGGCCTCGTCCGCCGCGGGCCGCATGGCGAAACTTCCCTAACCATCCCTACATCGACTTCCGTCCGTCCGGGGCCATCCGGCACCCGTCCGTTCCGGTCGCGGCGTGCCGCGATCCCTGCCGTCGTCCCATCAAGGAGCCCCGCATGAGCTGGTCCGACCTGAAATCCCGCGCCGAGGCCGCCCAAGGCCGCCCGATCCTCGATCTTTTCGGCACAGGTGACCGTGCCGCCGATTTCTCGGTCTCGGCGGGCGACATGCTCTTCGACTACTCCAAGACCAACATGGACGCGGCCACCCGGGACCTGCTTATCGACATGGCGCGCGAGGCGGGCGTGATGGACCGGGCCCGGGCGATGTTCGCGGGCGAGACGCTGAACGAAACCGAAGGTCGCGCCGTCCTGCACACCGCCCTGCGCAACCTGAACGGCGGGCCGGTGATGGTCGACGGCCAGGACGTCACGATCGAGGTCCGCGCGACCCTCGGCCGGATGGAGGGTTTCGCCCGCGCCGTGCGCGATGGCAGCTACACGGGGCAGGGCGGTCGCATCACGGACGTCGTCAATATCGGCATCGGCGGCTCGGACCTCGGGCCCGCGATGGCGGTCGAGGCGCTGTCGCCCTATGCCGACGGGCCGCGCTGCCACTTCGTGTCCAACGTCGACGCGGCGCAGATCGCCGACACGCTGCGTGGGCTCGATCCGGCGACGACGCTGGTGATCGTGGCCTCTAAGACCTTCACCACCATCGAGACGATGACCAACGCCGCCACCGCGCGGGCCTGGATGGGCGAGGTCGTTGCCGACCCGGCGGCACAGTTCGCGGCGCTCTCCTCGGCGCAGGACAAGACGGCGGCCTTCGGTATCGACGACAGCCGCGTCTTCGGCTTCGCCGACTGGGTCGGCGGGCGCTATTCGATGTGGGGGCCGATCGGCCTTTCGCTGATGATCGCCATCGGCCCTGAGGACTTCCGCGCCTTTCTCACCGGGGCCGAGGACATGGACCGCCATTTCCTGTCGGCCGAGCCGGCGCAGAACATGCCGATGATGCTTGCGCTGACTGGCATATGGCACAACCAGGGCTGCGGCTATGCCACCCGCGCCGTGCTTCCCTACGAACAGCGTCTTGCCCGTCTGCCTGCCTACCTTCAGCAGCTGGAGATGGAGAGCAACGGCAAGCGCGTGTCGATGGATGGCGAGACGCTTGAGGTCGATAGCGGCCCGGTGGTCTGGGGAGAGCCCGGCACCAACGGGCAGCATGCCTTCTACCAGTTGATCCATCAGGGTACGCGGGTAATCCCCTGCGAATTCATGGTGGGGGCCGAGGGGCACGAGCCCGACCTCAAGCATCAGCACACGCTTCTGGTCGCCAACTGCCTCGCCCAGTCCGAGGCGCTGTTGCGCGGGCGCAGCCTGGACGAGGCGCGCGATCTGATGGCGGGCAAGTTCGAGGGCGACGAGCTGGAGCGGCAGGCGCGCCACCGCGTCTTTCCCGGCAACCGCCCTTCAACCACCTTGCTTTATCCGCAGCTGACCCCGCATGTGCTGGGCCAGATCGTGGCGCTTTACGAACATCGGGTGTTCGTCGAGGGCGTGATGCTGGGCATCAACTCCTTCGATCAATGGGGCGTCGAACTGGGCAAGGAACTGGCCAAGGCGCTGCAGCCGGTGCTGGAAGGCGAGGCCGACGCCAGCGGCAAGGACGGCTCGACCCGCGCGCTGGTCGACTGGCTGCAAAAGCGCGGCGCCTGAGGCCGGGGGGCGGGCGCGCAAGTGCCGGCTCCGCCCCCCCGCCGGATGCCGGGCAGGTGCCGCGCGGGCAAGGGGCTGCGCACCCTTGCGTCGCGCGACCTGGTCGCCTGTGCGGCGGCCCTGACCGTCTAGGGGATGTCGAAGCCCGGGGGCGCCAGTTCGAACCCTTCAAAGCGAAATCCGGGCGACACGGTGCAGCCGACCAGCGCCCAGCCCGCGCCCGCTTCGGCCGCCTGCCAGTGCCCTTCGGGCACGATCGCCTGCGGGACCTCTCCCCCGGCAAGGTCAGCGCCCAGCTGCAGCGATGTCACCGGGCCGGCGTCGGTCTCTGCCATGCGCAGGGTCAGCGGCGTGCCCGCGTAAAAGTGCCAGATTTCCGTTGCATCGACGCGATGCCAATGGCTGCGCTCGCCCGCCTTGAGAAGGAAGTAGATGCAGGTGCCCGTGGGGCGTGCGCCGTCCGGCGCGTCGGCCATCCATGTCTGGCGGAACCAGCCGCCTTCGGGGTGGGGCTGCAGGGCGAGGCGGGCAATCAGGTCATCGGCTGTCATGCCCCCATCTGGCGCGGGACACGACACCGTGTCCAGACCCTGGGTCAACGCGAATTATTGGAACAGGGGCGGGCAGGTCGCCGTTGTGGGGGTGAACAAAGGAAAGGGAGTTTCGACATGAAAATCCTCAATGCAAGCGCACTCGCTCTTACCATCGCCGCCCTGCCGGCCCTGCCCGCTGCGGCCCAGATGGCCCAGACCGCAGACGAGATGGATCTCGGCAGCTACGTCTCGGCCGACCAGCTTTCGGACGGCACGATCTACGCAATTGATGCCGACGACGGCGCTTGGGGCGAAAACGAGCTTTACTCCGAAGTCGGTACCGACTGGGAGAACGCCGGCTCGATCGAGGATATCGTCCTTGACCAGAAGGGCCAGATCGTCGGCGTGATCGCCGAGGTCGGTGGTTTCCTCGGCATCGGCGACAAGGAGGTCATGCTGCCGCTTGACGCTCTGCGTCTGGTGCAGGACGGCGACGAGTACGCCTATGTCACCAACTACACGGTCGACCAACTGAACGACCTTCAGGACGTCGAAGACACTTGGTACGACGACTGATCCGGCAATCTTTCGATGATCAGGGGGCGTGGCGCGAGCCGCGCCCCTTTTCGTTTTCAGTACCCTCCGACGTCACGCATCGCGCCCGTGGGGACCACGACCAGCTACAGGTGCTCCGGGCGCTGGAAGGGCTGCACCAACCAGTGCCGCGACGATCACCGCCACGCCGTGCGGGTCGCCAAGAACGGTGAGAACGGTTGCCACCGCCAGCCCGATGGGGCGCCAGACACGGCCGCCGCCAGCGCCCAGGCAGCCCCCGGCCAGCCCCAGCAGGGCGAATGAGCTGCCAGCGCCGACGGGCGACCAGACCAGCGCCGCCACGGTTCCGCCCGCCGCGCCGCAAACTGCGAAGATCCCCCAGCGTGCCGCGCCAAAGCGGCTTTCGGTGACCGTCCCGAGCGCGCCCAGCAGCGCGAGGTTGGCCAGCAGGTGGCGCAGGCCCCAGGCGTGGAAGACATGGGTGGTCAGCAGGCGCCAGACCTCACCGTCCGCGATGCGCGCGGCATCGCGCCGGAATAGCGGCAGGGCGGGCTCCCACAGCAGTTGCAGAAGGTAGCCGCCCAGCATCACCAGAAGGGTCACGCGGGCGAGACGGCGACGACGGTCGCGGCGGCGTGGAACCCCGCCCGCCGCGCGCACGGCGCAGAAGGCGATGAACAGGTAGATGAGCGCGGCGGTCATCCGCCGCGCCCGGTGTCATGGGTGTCCGGGCTGCGCCTCAGCGCAGGATACCGCGGCCGGCGAAGCGGGCGGTTTCACCCAGCATCTCCTCGATCCGGATCAGCTGGTTGTACTTGGCCAGCCGGTCCGACCGCGCCAGCGAGCCGGTCTTGATCTGGCCGCAGTTCGTGGCGACGGCGAGGTCGGCGATGGTCGCATCCTCGGTTTCGCCCGAGCGGTGCGACATCACGTTGGTAAAGCCCGCCCGGTGGGCCATGTCGACCGCCCGCAGCGTTTCGCTGAGCGTGCCGATCTGGTTCACCTTGACCAGCATCGAGTTCGCGCAGCCCTTGGCGATGCCCTGGGCCAGGCGTTCGGGATTGGTGACGAAGAGGTCGTCGCCCACCAGCTGCACCTTGCCGCCCAAGGCGTCGGTCAGCGCCTTCCAGCCGTCCCAGTCATCCTCGGCACAGCCATCCTCGATCGACAGGATCGGGTAATCGGCCACCAGCTTTTCAAGATAGGCGACGTTCTCTTCCGAGCTGAGCGTCGCGCCTTCGCCCTTCATCTGGTAGTTCGTGCCGTCGTAGTATTCCGTCGACGCGCAGTCGAGCGCCAACATGATGTCGTCGCCCGCCGCATAGCCCGCCTTTTCGACCGACTTCAGGATGAAATCCAGCGCCTCGCGGGTCGAGCCCAGCATCGGGGCGAAGCCGCCTTCGTCGCCGAGGCCCGTCGACAGGCCCGTATCCGTCAGCTCCTTCTTCAGGGTGTGGAAGATCTCGGAGCCCATGCGCACCGCGTCGCGGATGTTGGGGGCCGAGACCGGCATGATCATGAATTCCTGGATGTCGATCGGGTTGTCGGCATGTTCGCCGCCGTTGATGATGTTCATCATCGGCACCGGCAGGACCCGCGCAGAGGTGCCGCCGACATAGCGGTAAAGCGGCTGGCCGCTGAAATCCGCCGCGGCCTTCGCGGTGGCCAGCGATACGCCCAGGATCGCGTTGGCGCCCAGGCGGCCCTTGTTCTCGGTGCCGTCGATTTCGATCATCGCGGCGTCGATGGCTTCCTGTTCGGTGGCGTCCATGCCGACGAGGCTTTCGGCGATCTCGCCGTTGACGCTGGCCACGGCCTCGAGCACGCCCTTGCCCTTGTAGCGGGCGCTGTCGCCGTCGCGTCGTTCGACCGCCTCGTGCGCGCCGGTCGACGCGCCCGAGGGTACGGCGGCACGGCCCATGGTGCCGTCTTCGAGGATCACGTCGACCTCGACCGTGGGATTGCCGCGGCTGTCGAGGATTTCGCGACCGATGATGTCGATGATGATGCTCATGGGGTCTCCACAGGACTCGGGTGATAGGTGTCGCGGTCAGCTATACCAGTGCTGCGCGGACAAGGGAAACCGGGCAACGCCGCGGCTGCCCTCGCGGAGGGCGGGACACCCGCGAACGACGCCGGCCCGGAGGTGCTGCCGCCCAGGGCGGCTGGGGTCGATCCTGCACTCTCCAGGCCGCCGCCCGCCCGCCTCAGCTGACCGGTGCGCCCGATCCGATCGTCAGACCATGTGCGGCGCACGGCCCACGCGGCGGGCCAGGGGTGCCACGGTCAGGCCCTGCACGATGATCGAGAAGACCACCACCATGTAGGTCGCCGTCAGGATGGTCGGGGTCCACTCGGAGGTGGGCAGGGACAGCGCCAGCGCGACCGAGATCCCGCCCTTGAGCCCGCCCCAGGTCATGATCCGCACGACCCCGGTGTCGAAGCTGCGGAACGGGCGCAAAAGCGTCACCGGAACCGCCACCGCGGCAAACCGCGCGACGAGGGCGAGCAGGATCGCCAGCAGACCCGTCGTCAGCCAGTCGCCGGAAAAGGCGACGGCGAAGACCTCGAACCCGATCATCAGGAACAGCACGGCGTTCAGGATTTCGTCGACCAGCTTCCAGAATGCCTCGACGTAGCGGCGGGTCTCTTCGGACATGCCGTGCCGCGCGCCCACGTCGCCGATCAGAAGTCCCGCGCAGACGGCCATGATCGGGGCCGAGACATGCAGCGCCACGGCCAGCTCGTACCCGCCGAAGGCCAGCCCGAGGGTCAGCAGAACCTCGAGCGAATAGTCGTCGATGCGGCGCATGACGCGGAACACCAGCCAGCCCAGGGCCACCCCGAGCGCCGCCCCGCCAAGCGCCTCCTGCGCGAAAAGCAGCGCGGCGCCGGCAAGTGCGCTTTCCTCGCCTCCGGTGCCGGTGCCGCCTGCGCCGCCATGGCCCGAGGCCTCGAAGGCCAGCCCCACGAGGACGAGGAACACGACATAGCCCACGCCGTCGTTGAAGAGGCTTTCGCCGGCGATCTTGGTTTCCAGCGATTTCGGCAGGTCGGCATCGCGCAGCACGCCCAGCACGGCGACCGGATCGGTGGGCGAGATCAGCGCACCGAAGACCAGCGCGACCATCAGCGGCATGCCCGTGGCGAACGAGAAACCCAAGCCCACGATCAGCGTCGAAAGGGCGACGCCCATCGTCGCCATCAGCACGACCACCGGCCATTCCTCGCGCAGATCGCCCAGCTTGACGTGTAGCGCGCCGGCAAAGAGCAGAAGGCCCAGCATGCCTTCCAGCAGGGTGTCCGAGAACTCGATCCCCGTGACGATCCCGCGCACCTCGTCCGCCATCCCGAGTTCGGGAAAGGTGAGGTCGGCCAGAAGGATCGCCAGGGATGCGACAAGCGACACGACGAGGATTCCGATGGAGGAGGGCAGGCGCAGGAACAGGTAGTTCACCGCGCCGAAGGCACCGGCCAGCACGATCAGAAGCGCGGCGATCTGCAAAAGGGTCATGGGGTCTCCACTGAGGGTTCGGGGCAAGGATGCGGGAAAGGCGCTGCCACGACCAGCCCGAAACCGGCAAAGGCCACCTGCCGGCCCCGGGGGCGCCGCATCACGGCCGGCGCGACAGGGGTGGCTGGGATAGGGGGAAGGCCGATGGGTGGCGTTCCGGCCTCGGGCCACGGCCCAGACCGGCACGCGGATCGTTACCCCCGGGGTCAGGCCTCGGCGGCGTCCTCCAGTCGAAGCTGGACGCGCTGACGCCCTCCCCAGTGATTGATCTCAAGCCGCCCGGCAAGGTGGAAGCGGTTGCCGCGGTGGTTCTCCAGCGCGGGCCCCAGGGGGCCGTCGAACGCGCCGAAGGCGATGGCCTCGCAGGCGGGGCCGGCGCCGTCGGTAAAGCCGATCTTCAGGTGGCCCTCGCCCACCCGGCGGGCATAGGTCACGCGCTGCGTCGCAAAGGCAAAGCGCGGCGCCGCGGCGCCCGCGCCGAAGGGGCCCGCGGCCTCGATCTGGGTGATCAGGTCGGGGGTCGCCGCGCTGGACATCAGCAGCGACGACACCTGCAAATCGCCCGGGCCGCCCGCCGCCGCGCCCTGCCTGTCGAGCAGTTCTGCCAGCCGCGCCATCGCCGCGGGAATCGCGTCCTCCAGCACCGTCAGGCCCGCGGCCATGCGGTGGCCGCCGCCCTTCTCCAGCAGCCCCTCGGCGGCCAGCCGATGGATCGCGGCACCCAGGTCGACCCCCGCGATCGACCGGCCGGAGCCCTTGCCGATGCCGTTCTCGACCCCGATCACGACCGAGGGTCGATGCGTCGCTTCCTTCAGGCGCGAGGCGACGATGCCGACGACGCCCGGGTGCCAGCCTTCGCCCGCCGCCCAGACAAGCGGGGCGTCGATGCCGCGCGCCTCGGCCTGCGCCAGCGCCTCTTCGCGCACGCGGCCTTCGATGTCGCGCCGGTCGCTATTCAGCCGGTCCAGCTGTTCGGCCAGCCGCGCGGCCTCGTGCGGGTCGGCGGTGGCCAGAAGGCGCGCGCCCAGATCGGCCTGGCCGATGCGCCCGCCCGCGTTGACCCGTGGACCCAGCATGAAGCCCAAGTGATAGGCGGCGGGGGGAGCGTCCAGCCGGGCCACGTCCGACAGGGCGACCAGGCCGGGGCGTTGCCGCCGGCCCATCACCTTGAGTCCCTGCCGCACCAGCGCCCGGTTGACCCCGATCAGCGGCGCGACGTCGGCCACCGTGGCCAGTGCCACGAGGTCGAGCATCGCCATCAGGTCGGGGCCCGCCACGCCCTCGGCCCGCAGGCGGCGGTTGGCTTCGACCAGCATCAGGAACACCACCGCCGCGGCGCAAAGATGCCCCAGGTCGCCGTCTTCGTCCTGCCGGTTGGGGTTCACCACCGCCACCGCCTCGGGCAGGGTCTCACCGCCAAGGTGGTGGTCGAGGATCACGACATCGGCGCCTTCGGCCGCCGCGACGGGGGCGTGGCTGAGCGTGCCGCAATCGACGCAGATGATCAGGTCGTGGTCCTGGGCAAGCTGCGCCATCGCCGGTTCGTTGGGGCCATAGCCCTCGTCGATCCGGTCGGGAATGTAGAGCGTCGCCTCGCGCCCCATGTCGCGCAGCCACGTCAGCAGTAACGCCGCCGAGGCGCCGCCGTCGACGTCGTAATCCCCGAAGACCGCGATGCGTTCGCGCCGCGTCACGGCCTGCAGGAACCGTTCGGCCGCCTTGTCCATGTCCCGAAGCGTCAGCGGATCGGGCAGGAGATCGCGCAGCGCGGGGGCAAGAAAGGCCGGGGCGCCCTCGGGCGTGACGCCGCGGCGCACCAGCGTCGCGCAGACCGCAGGGGGCAGGGACGTCGCCTGCGCCATCGCCTCGGCCAGCCGGTCCTCTTCGACGGACGGGCCGACCCAGCGGCGACCGCTGAGCGACGTCTCGACCCCCAGAAAGGCGGCGGCGTTCGGATGGGCGTGATCCCGTGGCATTCTTCTCAACATATCGGGTGTTCTGCTCTGCGCCCCACCATATGCGATGTGCGCCGGATACGCCAGCGGGCAGACTGGCCGCCCGGCCTGTGGCCGCCCCCCGCGGCAACAGGGGCGGCGCCCGGAGGCGGCATGGGCCGGGTCCGACACGACCGGCGGGGGGAAGGCCGCTTGGACCGAAGGGCGCCAGCCCTCTCGGCAGGATCGCGCGGCGTGGCCTCGGCGGCCCCGCCTCAGGCCGCGTCATTGGCCCCGGCACTGGAATCGGCACAACTCCTGGCACAACACCCGGCCCAATGCCCGGTCCGGCGGGGCTTCACCCCTGCGCGCGGTGCGGCTATCAGGTGGGACATGACGGCAGCTTTCGCGGGCTTCGCGCTCGGCCTTTCCCTGATCCTCGCCATCGGTGCGCAGAACGCCTTTGTCCTGCGGCAGGGGCTGCGCCGCGCGCATGTGCTCGCCGTCTGCCTGACCTGCGCGCTGTCGGATGCACTGCTGATCGCGGCGGGCGTGTCAGGCTTTGGCTGGCTGGTCGGGGCCGCGCCCTGGGTCGCGCCGCTCTGCCGCTGGCTGGGGGCCGCGTTCCTGATCGTTTACGGCGGGATGAGCCTTTGGCGGGCGCTCAAGGTGCAGGAGGCGCTCGACCCCGCGGCCGAGGGCGCCGGGTCGTTGCGGCGCGCGCTGCTGACCTGCCTCGCGCTGACCTGGCTGAACCCGCATGTCTATCTCGACACCGTGGTGCTGCTGGGATCCGTTGCCGCCGGGTGGGAGGGGCAGCGCCTGGCCTTCGGGCTGGGGGCGGTCACGGCCTCTTTCGTGTTCTTCTTCGCCTTGGGTTACGGCGCGCGGCTGCTGTCGCCGCTCTTCGCGCGCCCGATGGCGTGGCGGGTGCTGGACGCGCTGGTCGCGGTGGTGATGTGGGCCATCGCCTACGGGCTAGTCGTCGGCTGAGCCTCGCGGCCGAGGCGCGTCAGCAGCGATGCCGCGGTGATCCGCCCGACCAGCCGACCATCCTCGACCACCGCGATCTCGGCGCCAGGCCCATGGGCCACGATGTCCGAGACCGGCATCCGCGCCGGGACGCCGCCTGCAGGGGCCACGCCCTCGGCCGGTTCCATCACGTCGGCGGCGGTCAGCACGCCCAGCGGGTTCATATGCGCCACGAAATCCGCGACATAGGGGTTGGCGGGCGCGGCGAAGATGTCGCGCGGGGTGCCGTGCTGGACGATGCGCCCGCCCTCCATGATCGCGATCCGGTGGCCCAGCTTGAACGCCTCGTCCAGGTCGTGGCTGACGAAGACGATGGTGCGGCCCAGCCGCTGCTGCAGCTCGATCAATTCGTCCTGCAGGCGCGAACGGATCAGCGGGTCGAGCGCCGAAAAGGGCTCGTCCATCAGCAAAATGGGCGCCTCGGTCGCGAAGGCGCGGGCGAGGCCAACGCGCTGCTGCATGCCGCCCGAAAGCTCGGCCACCTTGGCGTCGGCGCGGTCGGCAAGACCCACGAGGTCCAGCTGCCGACGCACGCGGTCCTCGCGTTCGGAGCGGTCGATACCGCCAAGCTCCAGCCCCAGGCCCACGTTTTCGGCCACGCTGCGCCAGGGTAGCAGGCCGAACTGCTGGAACACCATCGCGATGCGGGTCAGCCGCAGCCGGCGCAATGTCTTGGTGTCGGCGCGGGTCACGCTTTCGGTATGGCCGTCGGTGGTGACCCGCACCTCGCCCCGCGTCACGTGGTTGAGACCGTTTACCGCGCGCAGAAGCGTCGACTTGCCCGATCCCGACAGGCCCATGAGCACCAGGATCTCGCCCGCGGGGACGTCGAGCGAGCAGTCGTGCACGCCGAGGATCTGGTCGGTGCGCTCGTGGATCTCGGCCCGCGTCAGGCCTTCGTCCATCAGCGGCAGGGCGGTCTCGGGGGCATCGCCGAAGACGATCGAGACCTTGTCGAACGAAACGGCGGGTTGGTTGTCACGGCTCATCGGCGCACCCTCAGCATACGGTCCAGCATGATCGCCACGACGACGATGACGAAGCCCGATTCAAAGCCCAACGCGGTGTTCACCTGGTTGAGCGCGCGGACCACGGGCACGCCCAGCCCGTCGGCGCCTACGAGCGCGGCGATCACCACCATCGACAGCGACAGCATGATCGTCTGGTTGAGCCCGGTCATGATCTGCGGCACCGCGTAGGGCAGTTCGACCTTCAGCAGAAGCTGGCGGTCGGTGGCGCCAAAGGCCCGCGCGGCCTCGACCAGCGCGACCGGGGTCGAGGAGATGCCCAGGTGCGTCAGCCGGATCGGTGCGGGCAGCACGAAGATCACTGTCGCCAGCAGCCCCGGCACCATGCCGATGCTGAACAGCGTCACCGCCGGGATCAGGTAGACGAAGGTCGGCAGCGTCTGCATCAGGTCGAGCACCGGAGCCACCGCGGCATAGAGCCTTGGCCGGTGGGCCACGGCGATGCCGATGGGGACGCCTAGCCCCATGCAGACGAGACAGGCCCAGAGCACAAGTGTCAGGCTTTCCGTGGTTTCCTCCCAGTAGCCCTGGTTCAGCACGAAGAGAAGGCCGAGAGCGACCAGCAGCGCGGTCTGCCACCGCCGTTGCAGGGCGTAGGCCAGCGCGGCGAAGAGCACGACCATAACCAGCGGCGGTGGCGATTGCAGGACCCAGAGAATCCAGTCGATCATCCGCTCCATCACGTCGTGCAGCCAGTCGAACAGCCACGCACCGTTGATCTCGAGCCAGCCGAAGACCTTGGCGGCGGCTTGGCCCACGGGGATCTTGTAGTCGGTGAGCCAGTTCATGTGTTCGCCACTCCATGCGACAAGCCGCCGGAAAGGTGCCGCAAGAAGACATGCGCACGCGAGGTTGGCCCGGGAGGTGTGTGCCGCCGAGCCGCCGCCCCTCGAGACGCCGCCCCTCGACACACGGGCCCCTGATAGACGCTCCCCCGATGGACGGCACCCCGATGGACGGGCCCAAGAGAGGCAGGCCCGCGGTGTCCGGGCCGCCGGGGTCCGGGTCCGTCAGGGACGGTATCGCGGGACACGGGCCCGCCACGGACAAGGGCGCCGGATGCGGTGCGGGGGGCTGTCGGGATCATCGGATCTCCTCAGGGTGGGTCAAGCGGCCAGCATGCCCGCGGGCCGGGATCGGGGCAACCGCCGATCCGGCCCCGGGGAGCCGCGGAGCGGTGCAGGGCATTGCCGCGAGGCTGGCCGCCGCGCGGCACAGGGGGCGGCCGGAATCGTCGCCGAGGCGGCCCAGACGGGGGTCCAGACGCTGCGTCATGCAGCGGCATCTGTTCGTCGTGCCGGTCCGGACCGCTGGTTCCGAATGCCCCATGGGGTCGGGCTGCTGCGCGGTCGTGGCCACGGGGCCGAGGCATGGGCGGACGCAGTGCGCCCACGCGGCGGGCGCGGGCCGAACGTCCCGGCCGGGGCCATGCCGCGGGGGGAAGGGGGCCGGGCCGGCCCCCTTCCGCGGCGTCTCAGAGGCCCAGATCGGCGCGCACGGCGGCGAGGCCAGGCTCGCCCGCCTCGGTGGTTACGCCGTCCAGCCAGGTGTCCAGAACCTGCGGGTTCTCGGTCAGCCAGGTGCGCGCGGCCTCGCCGGCCTCGGCGCCGTCGTCGAGGATCGCGCTCATGATCTCGTTCTCCATCTCCAGCGAGAATTCGAGGTTTCCGAGGAAGGTGCCGAGGTTCGGACATTCTTCGGAAAAGCCCGCCGTGGTGTTGGTGAAGACCGTCGCACCGCCCAGGTTGGGGCCGAAGACGTCGTCGCCGCCGGTCAGGTAGGTCAGGTCGTAGTTCGAATTCATCGGGTGCGGCTCCCATCCCAGGAACACCACCGGCTCGTCCCGCCGCGATGCGCGCGAGACCTGCGCCAACATTCCCTGTTCCGAGCTTTCGACGATGTCGAAATCGCCCAGGCCGAACTGGTCCTCGTCGATCATGCCCATGATCAGGCGGTTGCCGTCGTTGCCGGGCTCGATACCGTAGATTTCGCCGTCAAGCTCGTCGGCATGCTCGGCGATGTCGGCGAAATCGGCGATCCCCGCCTCGGCGCCCGCGGCATTGGTGGCCAGCGTGTACTTCGCGCCCTCGAGGTTCGGCCCGAGGATGTCGATGCTGCCCTCTTCGCGGTAGGGGGCGACGTCGGCCTCCATCGTGGGCATCCAGTTGCCTAGGAAGACGTCGATGTCGCCCGCGGCGAGCGAGGTCATGGTGACCGGAATCGACAGGACCTTGATCTCGGTCTCGTAGCCCAGGGCGTCCAGCACGGTGGTGGTGGCGGCGGTCGTCGCCGTGATGTCGGTCCAGCCGACGTCCGAGAAGGTCACCGTGTCGCAATCGGCCAGGGCGGGTCCCGCGGCAAGGCCCAGGGCAAGGGCGGAAATCGTGGTGCGCATCGTCATATGTCTTCATCTCCCGTGTTTGTTGATTGACGAGTCAATCAAATACCGTCTAGCACCACGAAGGTCACCCACTGTCGCAAGGTCCCCCCACGATGCCGAAGATCGGAATGGAGCCTATCAGGCGCGATGCCCTGGTGAAAGCGACGATCCACGAGATCGGCCGCCGCGGCTCGCTCGACGTCACGGTGGCGCAGATCGCGCGGCAGGCGGGCATGTCGACGGCGCTGGCACACCATTACTTCGGCGGAAAAGAGGCGATGTTCCTTGCCGCGATGCGCCATATCCTTACCGAATACGGCGCCGCGGTGCGCTCTGCGCTGGCGCGCGCCGAGGCGCCGCGCGCCCGGCTGGATGCCGTGCTGCGCGCCAGTTTCGAGGTCGGTAACTTCCGCAGCGAGGTCGTGGGCGCGTGGCTGCACCTATATGCCCGGGCGCAGCGGTCGGACCCGGCGGCGCGGCTGCTGCGGGTCTACCAGACGCGCCTGCGCTCGAACCTCGTGCATGATCTGCGCCCGCTGGCGGGGGGGCGGTCGGGGGAAATCGCCGATATCATCGGCGCACTGATCGACGGGGTCTACATCCGCGCCGCTTTGGGTGACACGATGACGGCCGAGACCGCGCATGCGCGCGTCTCGACCACACTCGACAGATTACTGGAGACGACATGAGCCGCCCGAACATCCTGATCCTGATGGTCGACCAGCTGAACGGCACGCTGTGGCCCGATGGCCCCGCCGCCTGGCTGCACGCGCCCAACCTGCGCCGCCTGGCCGAACGCTCGGCCCGGTTCTCGAATGCCTATACCGCGTCGCCGCTTTGCGCGCCGGGGCGGGCGTCGTTCATGTCGGGGCAGCTGCCGTCGCGCACCCGCGTCTACGACAACGCGGCCGAATTCCAAAGCTCGATCCCCACCTATGCCCACCACCTGCGCCGTGCGGGCTATCAGACGGCCCTGTCGGGCAAGATGCATTTCGTCGGCCCCGATCAGCTGCACGGGTTCGAGGAGCGTCTGACGACCGACATCTACCCCGCCGATTTCGGCTGGACCCCCGATTACCGCAAGCCGGGTGAGCGCATCGACTGGTGGTATCACAACATGGGGTCGGTGACCGGCGCGGGCGTGGCCGAGATTTCCAACCAGATGGAATACGACGACGAGGTCGCGCACCACGCCAAGGCCAAGCTTTACGATCTTGCGCGCGGAAAGGACGACCGTCCGTGGTGCCTGACCGTCAGTTTCACCCACCCGCACGACCCCTACGTCGCGCGGCGCAAGTACTGGGATCTTTACGAGGATTGCGCGCATCTGGCGCCTGAGACGCCGGCGCTGCCCTATGACGAGCAGGATCCGCACACCCAGCGCATCTTCGACGCCAATGACTGGCGCAAGTTCGACATCACCGAGGACGACGTCGCGCGGTCGCGGCGCGCCTATTTCGCCAACATCTCGTATCTCGACGACAAGATCGGCGAGATCCTCGATGTGCTGGAAACGACGCGGCAGGAAGCCGTGATCGCCTTCTGCTCGGATCACGGCGACATGCTGGGCGAACGCGGGCTGTGGTTCAAGATGTCGTTCTACGAAGGCTCGGCGCGGGTGCCGCTGATGATCTGCGCACCGGGGATCGAGCCGGGGCTGATCGAAGAGCCGGTGTCGACCATCGATCTCTGCCCGACGCTGTGCGATCTGGCCGGCGTGTCCATCGACGAGGTCGCGCCCTGGACCGACGGCGAAAGCCTGCTGCCGGTGGCCGCGGGCGGGCCGCGGCGCCAGCCGGTGGCGATGGAATACGCCGCCGAAGCCTCGATCACGCCGCTGGTGGCGCTGCGCCGGGGCCGGTGGAAATACACCAACTGCGCCGCGGACCCCGAGCAGCTGTTCGATCTCGAGGCCGATCCGGCCGAGCGTCGCAACCTGGCCGAGGATCCCGCGCATGCCGAGGTGCTGGAACAGTTCCGGGTCGAGGCCGCGACGCGTTGGGACCTGGAGCGTTTCGACGCCGAGGTGCGCGAAAGCCAGGCCCGCCGCTGGGTCGTCTACGAGGCGCTGCGCCAGGGCGGATACTATCCGTGGGACTACCAGCCGCTGCAAAAGGCCTCGGAGCGGTACATGCGCAACCACATGGACCTGAACGTGGTCGAGGAGAACCAGCGCTTTCCGCGCGGCGAGTGACGCCGCGCCGCCGTGCTATCCCCGCCGCCCGGGGGCCCCGAGAAGCCCCTGGGCGGCCCCAGACCCCCCGGACCGTCGCGGCGACAACGCCGTGCCCGGGGCCGCCGCCTCATCGACGAAAGGACCGCCCCCCATGGCACAAGACGCCCCCCGCCCCGACGCGACGCCCAAAGCCAGCCACTACGTGAACGGCGCCTATCGCGAGGATGAGGCGGGCGCGCCGATCCCGGTCGTCTACCCGGCGACGGGAGAGGAGCTGACGCGCGTCCATGCCGCGACGCCCGCGGTGATCGACGCGGCGCTGGCGGCGGCCGCCGCGGCGGGGCCGGTCTGGGCCGCGATGACGGGGGCAGAGCGCGGCCGCATCCTGCGCCGCGCCGCCGACATCCTGCGCGAGCGCAACCGCGAGCTTTCGACCCTCGAAACGCTCGACACCGGCAAGCCGCTGCAGGAGACGCTGGTCGCCGATGCCGCCAGCGGCGCGGATGCGCTGGAATATTTCGGTGGACTGGCCGCGGGGATCGCGGGGCAGCATTTCCAGCTGGCCGATGGCGACTGGGCCTACACGATCCGCGAACCGCTGGGCGTCTGCGTCGGCATCGGCGCGTGGAACTATCCCACCCAGATCGCCTGCTGGAAAGCCGCGCCGGCGCTGGCCTGCGGCAACACCATGGTCTTCAAGCCGTCCGAGACGACACCGCTTTGCGCGCTGAAGCTGGCCGAGATCCTGACCGAGGCGGGCGCCCCCCCGGGTGTCTTCAACGTCGTGCAGGGCATGGGAGAGGTCGGCGCGCAGCTGGTGGGCGACGATCGCGTGGCCAAGGTGTCGCTTACCGGATCCGTGCCCACGGGGCGGCGCGTCTACGCGGCGGCGGCCGAGGGGATGAAGCACGTGACGATGGAGCTGGGCGGCAAGTCCCCCATCCTCGTCTTCGCCGATGCCGATATCGACGACGCGGTGTCCGCGGCGATCAACGGCAACTTCTACTCCTCGGGTCAGATCTGTTCCAACGGCACCCGCGTGTTCGTGGAAGAGCCGGTGCGCGAAGAGTTCCTGGCCAAGCTCTCGGCCCGCCTGTCGGGCGTGGTGATGGGCGATCCGCTGGACGAGACGGTGAATTTCGGGCCGATGGTGTCCGAGCGGCAGATGCAGATCGTGCAAGGCTATATCGAGAAGGGCCGGGCCGAAGGCGCGCGGCTGGTCGCCGGTGGTGGCCGGGTCGATCGGGCGGGCTTCTATCTTGAACCCACCGTCTTTGCCGATGTCACCGACGACATGACCATCGCGCGCGAAGAGATCTTCGGTCCCGTCATGTCGGTCTTTTCCTTCGCGACCGAGGAAGAGGGGCTGGCCCGCGCCAACGCGACCGAGTTCGGTCTGTCGGCCGCGGTCTTCACCCGCGATCTGGCGCGCGGGCATCGCGTGGCGGCGGGCCTGCGGGCCGGGACCTGCTGGATCAACCAGTACAACCTGACGCCGATCGAGATGCCCTTTGGCGGTGTGAAGATGTCGGGCGTGGGGCGCGAGAATTCCCGCGCCGCGCTGGAGCATTATTCGCAGGAAAAGACGGTGTACGTGGGCATGGGGGCCGTCGATGCGCCGTTCTGACGCCCGCCTTGCGCAGGGCGAGGCCTGCCAAAAGGAGCGCTACCGCGCGTGCCCGCCAGGAAATCTCCGAGGCGACGCCCGGGGCCTGGCCGGCGCGGCTGGTGCAAGGGCAGGGTTGTCTGCCGAGAGGCGCCTGAAGGGCGGGTCCGCCCCTCAAGAGGCCATGTCGATTGTGGGAAGCCTCTGCGCCCCGCGTCAAGGACGCCTGCGGCGCCGCCAAGGGCGGTGGCTTGCGCCATCCTTGACCCGGGCCGCAGAGGCGGGCCCGGAGCGTCGGAGGGTGTGATGGAGGCGGATTACGTCATCGTCGGTGCCGGGTCGGCCGGCTGTGCCATGGCCTATCGGCTGAGCGAGGCAGGCGCTTCTGTCATCGTGGTCGAGCATGGCGGAACCGACGCGGGGCCGTTCATCCAGATGCCGGGCGCTCTGTCCTACCCGATGAACATGGCGCGCTATGACTGGGGCTATCACAGCGAGCCCGAGCCGCACCTGGGCGGGCGGCGGCTGGCCACCCCGCGTGGCAAGGTGATCGGCGGATCCTCGTCGATCAACGGGATGGTCTACGTGCGCGGTCATGCCCGCGATTTCGACCACTGGGCCGAAAGCGGCGCTGATGGCTGGGGCTATGCCGATGTCCTGCCCTATTTCAAGCGCATGGAGACGTGGCACGACGGCGGCCACGGAGGCGATCCCGATTGGCGCGGACGCACAGGGCCGCTGCATGTCAGCCGGGGGCGGCGCGACAACCCGCTGGTCGGCGCTTTTGTCGAGGCTGGCCGACAGGCAGGCTACGAGGTGTCCGACGACTATAACGGCGAGAAGCAGGAAGGCTTTGGCCCGATGGAGGCCACGATCTGGCGCGGGCGGCGCTGGTCGGCGGCGAATGCCTACCTGCGGCCCGCGCTGAAGCGCAAAAACTGCACGCTGGTGCGGGGCCTGGCGCGCAAGGTCGTGATCGAGGAAGGCCGCGCACGGGGCGTCGAGATCGAGCGCCGCGGCGGGGTCGAGGTGATCGCGGCGCGGCGCGAGGTGATCCTGGCCGCCTCGTCGATCAACTCGCCCAAACTGCTGATGCTGTCGGGCGTGGGCCCGGCGGAGGAGCTGCGGCGCCACGGGATCGCCGTGCTGGCCGACCGGCCCGGCGTGGGGGCGAACCTGCAGGACCATCTCGAGGTCTACATGCAGTATGCCGCGCGCCAGCCGATCACGCTTTACCGCTACTGGAATCTTCTGGGCAAGGCGCGGGTGGGTGCGCAGTGGCTGTTCACCGGGGCGGGGCCGGGCGCGTCGAACCAGTTCGAAAGCGCCGCCTTCATCCGGTCGCGCGCGGGGATCGAGTATCCCGACATCCAGTATCACTTCCTGCCGATCGCGGTGCGCTACGACGGGAAGGCTGCGGCCGAGGGGCACGGGTTCCAGGCCCATGTCGGGCCCATGCGGTCGCGGTCGCGCGGCAGCGTCACCCTGCGCTCGGCCGAGCCGGGTGACGCGCCGGTGATCCGTTTCAACTACATGAGCCATGACAGCGACTGGGAGGAGTTCCGCGCCTGCGTTCGCCTGACGCGCGAGATCTTTGCGCAAGACGCCTTTGCCCCCCATGTCCGGCACGAGATTCAGCCCGGCGCGGCCTGCGACAGCGATGACGAGATCGATGACTTCATCCGTGCCCACGCGGAGAGCGCCTATCATCCCTGCGGGACCGCCCGGATGGGGCGGCGCGACGATCCGATGGCCGTCGTGGACCCGCAGGCGCGGGTGATCGGGGTCGAGGGGCTGCGGCTTGCCGACAGCTCGGTCTTTCCGCGGATCACCAACGGCAACCTCAACGGTCCGTCGATCATGGTGGGCGAGAAGGCCGCCGACCACATCCTGGGGCGCGAGCCGCTCGCGCGCGCGAACGAGGTGCCGTGGATCCACCCCGCATGGCGGGTGGCGCAGCGCTGAGGCTGGAAACCGCGGAGCTGCGGCCCTATCTGGCGGGGATGGACAAGATGACCCCCGATCTTTCGCTCGCCCGCCGCGACGGGTTGCCCGACGCGCTGCGGGTGCTGACACGCGAACTTCCCCGCTCGGGCTGGGAAGCGCATCCCAACTTCGACGGCCTCGTCCGGTTCTGGATGCAGCGGCACATGATGTTCCGCGATCTTCTGGACAAGCTGCAGGGCGGGCAGAGGGCGCTGCTGGCCGGCGAGGTCGAGGGCAGGGCGCAGGCCCGCGAGACCCAGCGCTACGCGGGGTTCCTGCTGAACCAGCTGCATGGTCACCACCAGATCGAGGACATGCACTATTTTCCTGCGCTCACGGGGCTGGACCCGCGGCTGGAGGAGGGGTTCGCGCTGCTCGACGCCGATCACCACGCGCTGGACGGGCATATCCACGACATGGCCGAGACGACGAACCGTTTCCTGCAGTCGGTGGGTGGCGCGGACGAGCGTGAGACCGCCGGGCGGCTTGAAACCGCGCTGGACGGGTTCAACGGGTTTCTGACGCGGCATCTGGACGACGAGGAGGATCTTGTCGTTCCGGTGATCCTGAAATTCGCGCCGAACCTCTAGGTCCGGCGCGGGACGCGGAATCTAAGGCGCCGCGGCTCGGACGGCCCGCGGCTCAGGCTTCGACATGGTCCTTGAACCGGTCGAAGAAGGTATCCGTCATCGACCGCGCAAAGCCCGAAATCAGGCGGTTGCCCAGCTGCGCCAGCTTGCCGCCCACGGCGATGTCGGCGGTGTAGGACAGCTCGGTCCCCTCCGCGACCTCGGACAGGGTCAGGTCGGCGGATCCCTTGGCGAAGCCCGCGACGCCGCCCTTGCCTTCCCCGGCGAGGGTATAGCTTTCCAGCGGCGTGTTCTCGGTCAGCGTGACCTGGCCCTTGAAGGTCGCGCGCACGGGGCCGACCTTTTGCTTCACGACAGCCTCATAGCCGTCCTCGGCATTGCCCGTCAGCTCTTCGCACCCCGGGATGCAGGCCTTCAGCACCTCGGGATCGTTCAGCTTGGCCCAGACGGTTTCGCGGCTGGCCTGGATGGTGCGGGTGCCTGTCAGTTCCATTCGAAGTCCTCCCCTCGGTTCCCGGCGCAGAGCTACCCGGCTTCGGCTGAGGGGTAAAGCGTCATGCCCGACCGTGCAGCCGCGCCTCGCGACGGATTGTCAGCACGATGGCGACGATCGCCAGGACCGAGGTAATCGCCATGATCCACAAAAGCGGCGCGGCGCCCGAGCTGGGGTTGAGCAGGGTGCCCGCATAGGCCGACAGGATCGCGCCGCCGCCGATCATGAAGGCGCCCCCCAGACCGCTGGCCGTGCCGGCGAGGTGCGGCCGCACCGACAGCATGCCCGAGGTGGCGTTGGGCAGGACCAGTCCGTTGCCGAGGCCGACCAAGGTCATCAGCCCGAAGAAGCTGAGCGGGCTGTCCGCCCCGGCCAGCGTGATCGCCAGCGACACCGTCGTGCCGAGCGCCGTGCACAGCGTGCCCGACAGGACCATCGTGTTGATTCCAAGCCGCATGGAGAACTGGCCCGACAAAAAGTTGCCCAGCATGTAGCCCACGGCCGGGGCGCCGAAGAGGATGCCGAGCGCGGTGGGCGTCAGGTGAAAGATCGTCGCGCCGACAAAGGGTGCCCCGCCGACATAGGCAAAGAAGGCACCCGACGACAGCGCGCTGACGGCGCAGTAGCCCCAGAACCGCGGGCTGCGCAAAAGCTCGGGGTATTCACCGATCTGGTCGCGCAGGCTGATGTCGCGCGGCTGTGCGGTTTCGCCCATGTCGCGCCATGTCAGCCACAGCGCGCCGCACCCCAGTACGGCCAGAAGGGCGAAGGTGGCGCGCCAGCCGGCCAGCCCCTCGAGCACGCCGCCGATCGCCGGGGCGACCATCGGCGCCACCGACATGCCCATGGTGACGTACCCGATCATCGAGGCCGCCTGTTCCGCCGGCACCATGTCGCGCACGGCCGCCCGGCTGAGCGCGAGGCAGGCGATGACAACCGATTGCAGCACGCGGAAGCTCAGGAAGACCTCGACCGTCGGTGCCAAGATGCAGCCCAGTGTCGCCAGAACGAAGATCACCAGCGCCGCAAGGATCACGGGCCGTCGTCCGTAGCGGTCGGATATCGGCCCCAGGAGGATCTGAAGCACCGCGTTTCCCGCGAGGTACAACGCGACCGAAAGCTGTATGACACTGTAATCCGTGTCGAAATACTGCGCCATGCGGGGCAGGGAGGGCACGAAGATGTTCATCGCCAGGGCCGAAACCGAGGCGAGGATGATCAGCGTGGCGATATGCGGCGGCGTCGTGCGATCCAGAAACCGGGAGCGGGGGCGCGGCGGGGACAGGGCTTCAACCATTCACAAGACCTATTGCGTTGCCGCGGTGGCGTCCATGGCACACGTCCCGCGCGAAGAATGACCTTGGTCGGTCGCCCCACGTCGCGCTGGTCCGACCCGGGACGGAGACGGCGACATGCGCAATAACTCATCATGGGCCCTGTACGGGCGGCCGGATCTATTCGCCGGAGATGACGTTTCAGCTTCCCGGTGCGCGATACCTCCTACAGGGTCATCACCGGCCCCGACATCGTGACGACCGTCACGAACGTGATCGTCTCAGGGAGGCCGGCGCCGGTGCGACAGCCCATATCGTGGAAACCTCTGTATCGGACAGCGCCTTATAGGGAGGCAAAATAATATCAATGAGTTACGAGGTAAAATTGGAGAAGACGTTTAAGGCGGATGACGTGGGGTTCATCGACGATGTGATCCAACCTGCGTTGCTGCGCGGCATGCAGGTGCAGCAGCCGCGGAGGGATCACGACAACATGCCGCTTTAAGGTGCTCTGGAGCGACTGATCGGTTCGATCTTTCGCAGTTTTGCGCAAGCAGCGATTTGGTGAACGGCCGCTCCCCGAGGAAGGATTCGGAGGCGCTTGGCGGGAAACTGCCAAGTTGCCCGCTGCGACCGGCACATCGGTCCGTTGGTCGGCCATTTACTGTGAAAAATACCCTGTAATATCAATATACTAAGCTATATAATGCAGAAACTGCGCGACGTGATGCAGCCTTGCCACAACCGTCCCGATGCGCTTTGCCCCTGTATCATTGGATAACCGTGTAGGGTAATGTCGCTTCAGGTGAGCCCGGTCGGGCTCAGCCTTTGGACGAGGGGTCGAAGGGACGCACAGGCAGCCCGTCCGCCCTTCATACGCGCAACAGGAGTTAAGAGATGTCGAAGAGCATCAAAGCGATCATGGCGCTGGGTTTCATCGCCGTTGTGGCGGCTTGCGCCCAGGAGAAAGAAGAAGTCGTCTACGTGGACCCGGCTCCGCAGCCGATGGTTCAGCCCGAGCCCACGTACAACAAGTACTGATCTCGGGGCCGGACGGGCCTCCGGGCCCGTCCGCCTTCCCGGGCGCGCCCGGGCCTTGTCCGTCCGGCCGGAGGACGTGATATGATAAAGCACCGCGGCTTTCCCGGCCGCCTTCCCGGCACTGATTTCAGCTTTACGCTTCGCCGTGCGAACCCCAAGGGGGCGACGCCGCTGATCCGGCGCGAACGTTTCCGCGACCGTCGCGCCGCCGACAAGCGCGCGGATGAAGGGTTCCTGCTCGCCTTGTGGGAGCAGTTCGGCGAAGAGCCTTTCGAACGTGGCAACCTGGATGGCGGGCGTCTGTCCTGGCTGTTCGGACGCGAAGTCATTCCCGCCGAAGATCCTTTTGATCCAGCCTCTTACGATGCGCTGTTGCGGTTGGATCCACAAGCGATCGCCGCAAGCTATCCGCACCTTTTCGACATCATCTGATGCCCGGTCGGACACATGGATCGATGTTCGGGAAGGGGCGCGCGGTAAATGCGTTTCGGCGGGCTTTCGCCCATGGCTAACAGGATTTGCCGCGCTATGTTTACCGCAACTCGGCACTCGCGCTAAGTGTCCGGGCTAATAAGAAGTCTACTACTGGAGGCCTTGAGCCATGCAATCGAAACTCTGGATTCTCTGCGGCCTGGCGGCATTCGGCCTGGCTGCCTGCGAAACTGACGCCTACGGCAACAGCCGCCTGACCCCCGACGCCCAGCGTGCCGGCATCGGCGCCGCTGTCGGTGCTGGCGCTGCCGCCGTGACGGACAACGACGTCGGCACCGGCGCGGTTCTCGGCGCTGGCGCCGGCGCGCTTTGCGACGACGTCGCCCCCGCGCTCTGCCGCCGCTAAGGCCTCCGGTTCCGGGCGTCACGGCATTTGGGCGTGACGCCACCGGTTGAAATTGAACGCCACCCGGACCGTAATCCGGGTGGCGTTTTCGTTCGGCCCCTCGCCATGTCTTGACGAGCGACGGAGGGCGGGGGCCATATTTGACAAGATCCTGATCGTGCACGGCAGCGACATCGCCTGCCGCAGGATCTGGACGGCCCGGCCCAGGGACATCGCGACCGTTGCGATCCGTTCGCAGGCCGACGCCCGCGCCCTGCATGTCCCTCCGGCCAGTGAGGCCGTTGCCATCGGCGCCGAGAACGCGGCACATATTGGGCTGGCGATCCACGCCATCCTGGCAACTGCGTCAGGCAGTGGCGTAGGGCATGCATTCGGGTTATGGTCTTCTGTCCGAAGCTTTCGATTTCGCCGACGCCGTTCGGAGTGTCGACGGCATCGGCCATCGGAAGCGTTTCGCACATCGGCCATCGAAGCGGCTGCGAGTTTCGGAGACGATCGCATCATCCTTAAGCGGTACGTCACCCATCCGCGGCGTACCGAGACACAGACTGTGGCGGATGAGCATGGCGCATGCGTTCACCCTGGGTAGCCGGAATCTTCGATCCAGCGGCGCAATCAGGACGCGGTCGAGGAGGCGCCGTCACCCTTTTTCAATCCCGGAGCCCCTTCCCGAACGAGGGTACAGGCATGTGACCTGAACCGGGCCGCGGGCTATGTCTCGGCCGGAATGGGCGAGCGTATCATCTATGAGGAAAACATTAAATTTCATATGGATGATCGATTTTCCTCGGGTAAAACATCCGGTGAGGGGACTGGTCATCGGTGTTGGTCTTGTCGCAGATATCATCCGCATCTCGGGGGCAGCCACTGCGTCTGGCGCAATCGGATGTCGATACCTCGGGCGGGGCCATCGAAAGCCGGGCTATTCCGAAGATCGCGTCCGCACTTTCCTTCCGCCGGCGCCTCGAACCTGCTTCTCTGCCTTGTTCCGGAGTTTCTGTCGCACCTCGGCGTGGCCGAAAGCGACCGTATCGAGGTGGGTCAGCGACTGTGCCCGGTGCAGGCGATGAAGATCGAGGCCCTGCTGCGTGCAGACGGCGCTGGTTAAGACAAGAGCGTCAAAGCCGCTCTCTGGGACAGCTTGGCCGACGACGTGGTGATCATGGAATTCCGCCACGGATTACGGACCATCTCAGTATTCCTCGTACCAGAAATAGCCGTTCCAAGATTCGCGTTGGCGCCTATCCGCCGGGGCGGTTTCCGTCCCGCATCTCGCGCTGGCGCTCGGGCATCTTGTCGATCGACCGGCCGATTTCGCGCACATGCCACGGGAAGGGCTTGCGCAGCTTGACGCCGCCATCCTTGCCCAGCAGCACCAGCGCAAAGCCCCTTGGCCTCAGGTCCTGCCGCAGGTCCGTGCGGGCGTCGGGGTCGGAATCGATCACCACCACCACGTCGCGGCGGACCAGTTCGCCGAATGCGTCCTCGATCAGACTGACCTGTTCCTCGAACGCGGGATCGACGGGGGTATCGGCAAAGACCACCAACGGTCGCGCCCGCCACAGGAAATCCTCGATCTCGACCTCTCCGGCATCGAAGATCTGCGCAGGCTCGGCCTGCCAGCGGGCCATTGCGTCAGGGTCGGCCGCGGCATCCGAAGAGGACGTGACCAACACCTCCGCCCCGAGCGGCATGGCGAAGGCGAGTGACAGGGTCAGGGACAGCATCTTGCGCATCGGTTCTCCTCTTCCATCCAATATAGGGGCGACGCGGCGCAAAACGAAGTGGTGACGGACAGGATGGGCGCGTGGCGTGCGCCGGCGCCGACCGAGCCGATGGGCCGCTATCCCAAAGACCTGATGCGTACCTTGCCGGGGAGAACGTCCTGCGGCCGGTCATTGCCCCCGAGGATGCGCGCGATCTTCCCCATATGGGCAACCTTCCGGGCGAGCCGCCATTCATGCGGGGCACGCGGGCGACGACATATGCCGGCCATCCCTGGACCATCCGCCGATATGTCGGCCTCTCGACGGCCGAGGACAGCAACACGTTCTACCTCCGGGCGCTTGTGGCCGGGCAGCACGCTGTGTCGGTCGCCTTCGATCTAACGCAACACCGCGGCTATGGCAGCGTCCATCCCAGGGTCGAGGCCGACGTGGGCAAGGCCGGCGTCGCCAGCGGTTCGGTCGAGGACATGGAGAACCTCCTCGTCGGCATTCAGCTGGATCGGGTCAGGGTGTGGAGGACACTGAATGGCGCAGTGATCCCCATACTGACGACATCACCGACTTCACCGCCGTCCGGATGCCGCGCTGCAACTCGATCTCGGTCTCGGGCTGCCACATGCAGAAGGCGGGCGCGACGCTGTTGCAGAAGCAGGCCTTCTCCCCGGCCGACGGCGGGGCCTACATGCAGCAGGCCATCGCCCGGGGGCGCGACATCAAGGCCTTTGCGCCGCGGCTGTTGGTCGCCTTCGCGGTGGGCATGAACCTCTCATGGCGCGCAATACCCAGCTGATCCTTCAGGAAGAAGCCGGGATGCCATGTCGCCGACCCGCTGGCGGGCGCCTACCACGGCGAGGCCCAGAGTGCCGAGCTGATCGCCCAGGCGCGCGACCTGATGGCAGAGGTCGACAGCCGTCGCGGCCTGACGCAGTGGGTGGCCAACGGGCCGAGGTGCGCCACCCTTGGCGACGTCCAGGGCACCGCCTATGACGGCGACACCGGCGTCGACGCGATGTGCGCCGAGGGTGCCGCCTTTGCCGAGGGTTAGGGGCGCCTCCCGCGGATGCTGGTGGTCAAGATGGGGCAGGAGCGCCACTACCGGGGCGCCATGATCATTGCCGCCGCCTGTGCCGGTATCGGCTGCGATGTCGATGTCGCGCCGCTACTCCAGACGTCGGAATAGGCCGCTCAGGACGCGCTCGACACCGATGCGCATATGTTGGGGTCTCGTCGCTGGCCGTGGGCGCCGGGCGCTCGCCGCCCGCCCTGTTTCCGGCTGCGGGCGGCGGGGGCCGAGGGTATCCTCGGCATCTGCGGCGGCGTCATCCCGCGGCAGGATCACGCCGTGCCGAGCGCCGCCCGGGTGGCCGCGATTTTCGGGCCGGGCACCAAGAACTCCCAGGCCGCGCGCGGCATCCTCGACCGGATCCGCAATCGCCGGGGGCTGGGGCGGGCTCGGGGGTAGGGCGACTCGCGCGAGTCGACCGCGGTCGCAAAGAAAAGGGGGCGCCGCAGCGCCCCCAGATCCGTTTCACATGGGGCTTGCCGGCGGGCGTTTCCCCGCAGCAGTCACTTCTCGGCCAGCGGATCCGTGCCGCCCGCGGATTCAGCGGTCTGAACGGGGGCGGGGCTGCCCGAATAGCGCAGGACCATATACCCCAGGATCGCCGACACCGCCGAGCCCGACAGGATGCCCAGCCGCACCTCGTTGACGTGCAACGCGTCGGGGAAGCTGAGCGACCCGATGAAGAGCGACATGGTAAAGCCGATCCCGGCGAGGCAGGCGATGCCGTAGATCTGCAGCCAGCTTGCGCCCTCGGGGCGGCGGATGCCGAAGAGCTTGACCAAAATCCAGCTGACCCCCAGCACGCCGATCTGCTTGCCCAGAACCAAGCCGCCCGCGACGCCCAGGGTGAGCGGGGCAAAGACCTGCTCCATGGTCAGCCCCTCGAGCACCACGCCAGCGTTGGCAAAGGCGAAGATCGGGACGATTACGTAGAAGACGTAGGGCGACAGAGCACCCTCGATCTTGTGCAGGGGCGAGCCGCCGCGAATGTCACGCAGCGGGATGCAGAACGCGGTCAGGACCCCGGCCAGCGTCGCGTGCACGCCGGATTTCAGCACGAAGACCCACATCACGATGCCCAGCAACAGCGTCGGAGCCACGCGGGGCGCGCCCTTCTGGTTCAGGTAGGCCATCAGCGCAAAGGGGATCAGCGCCAGCCACAGGTAGTCGATCTGCAGGTCGGCGGTGTAGAACAGCGCGATGATCAGGATGGCGCCAAGGTCATCGAGGATCGCCAGCGTCAGCAGAAAGACCTTGAGCGAGGCGGGAACCCGGCTGCCCACCAGCGCCAGCACACCAAGCGCAAAGGCGATGTCGGTCGCCGCGGGAATGGCCCAGCCGTGCACCGTGACCGGGTTGTCGTAGTTCAGCGCGAGGAAGATCAGCGCCGGCGCCACCATGCCGCCCACGGCGGCCATCCCGGGCAGGATCACGTCGGCGGGATTGCGCAGCCGCCCCTCGAGGATCTCGCGCTTGAGCTCGAGTCCGATGAGGAAGAAGAAGATCGCCATCAGGCCGTCGTTGATCCACAGGATCAGCGGTTTCTCGATGCCGTTGCCGTTGATCGTCACCCCCAGATAGGCGCCCAGGGTATCGTGATAGGCAGGCTCCAGCGCCGAGTTGGCGATGATCATCGCCAGAAGCGCTGCCCCCATCAGAAACAGCCCCCCCGAGGCTTCGTGTTTGAAGAAGCGGTCGAGCGCCTGAAGCAGCATTAATCCTATCCCGTTGGTCTGGTTGCGTTCCGTTCGACATGGGCGTGGACCCCCGCGGATCAAGGCGCGCGCGCGTGGAAAGTTTAGGTTTTCCGTCAGGAGGGGTGGTTCAAACTGACGCAGGACAGGGTTCCGGCACAATGCGGCGCATTTCACGGTGCCGGGAGGCGTGTTTGACCTGACAGCCGCCGCGCTTGGCGGTAGATTGGCCGGCATGTCGATCTGGAGTCGCATCAGGGACGCGCTGTCCGCATTGGCGCAGGGCGAAGGCCTTGCGGCGGTGTTCGACCGTCTTGGCGGCGCACCGGAAAAATCGGTGGGCTTCACCATCGCGGTGATCGCGCTGGGGGCCAAGATGGCCAAGGCCGACGGGCAGGTCACCCGGAACGAGGTGACGGCCTTCCGCGAGGTGTTCGAGATCCCCGAGGGGCAGGAGGATGCCGCGGCCCGCGTCTTCAACCTGGCCCGTCGCGACGTGGCGGGGTTCGAGGAATACGCCGCCCGCGTGGCGCGCATGTTCGGGGGGCCGAACCCGGCGCTGTCGGACCTGGTCGAGGGGCTGTTTCACATCGCCATGGCCGATGGTCAGTACCACACGCGGGAAGAAGCGTTCCTGGCCCGCGTGGGTGAGATCCTGGGCCTGCCGCCAGCGGAATTCCGGGCCATTCGCGCCCGCTACGTCGCCGGGGACGAACCCGATCCCCGCGCGGTTCTGGGGCTGGGGGCCGAGGCCAGCGTCGACGAGGCGCGCGCGGCGTGGCGCCGGCTGGTCCGCGAAAGCCACCCCGACCGCATGGCCGCCCGCGGCGTTCCCGAAGAGGCGGTGCGCATGGCCGAGAAACGCCTGATCGCCGTCAACGCCGCGTGGGAAGAGATCGCGCGCGAACGCGCCTGATGCTGCAAGCCGGTGAACGCCCTCGGCCCGGGCGCCGTTCGCAGGGGCTTGGACCGGGACTGCGACGACCTATGTCCATGGGCATGACATCTGACACCGCCTTTTATCGCACGCTGCGCGCCACGACCCTGGGTCTTGGCCTGGCGTTTTCCTCCGGGCCCGCCCTTGCGCAGGACGCCGGGGACGACGACAACATGGTTTCCGAAGGCCTGCGGCTCTTCTTCCGCGGCATCCTCGACGATGTCGAGCCGCACATGCGCGACATGGCCGATGCGCTTGAGGGGTGGGACCTCGATGGGCTCGATATCGACGACCTCGACAACTACCAGTCGCCCGAGGTGCTGCCCGACGGCGATATCATCATCCGCCGCCGCGATGACGCGCCGCCCTATCGTCCCGAGTTGCCGCGCGATCCCGATACCGAGGTCGAGCTTTAGGCCGCGTCGCGCTTGCGCTTGATTTCGGTCTCGGCGCCAAGCGCGTTGGACAGTGCCTTGAACCGCGATTGCGCAACCTCGCCGAAAAGATCCTGTGCGTGGGTGTTCAGCCAGAGCTCAAGCTTCTTGCGCTTCGGAAACCACCGCAATTCGCCCAAGGACCCAGGCCTCTCGGCCGAGAACATGGCGCCGAAGCGCATCGCACGGCCGAGGATTTCGGCCTGCTTGATGTCCTCGGGTTGGAGGACGCCCAGCAACTCCTCAAGCCGTGTGCCGGAGCGCGAGTTCTTGTAGCGGTGCAGCAGCGACAGCCCCATGAACACGCGTTCCTGATGGGTTAGCCCGCCGAGGTTGGCGCGGGTGGCATTGTCGAAACAGGCCTCGTGCCGATAGTCGGGGTGGGCGCGCCACGATACGTCGTGCAACAGGCAGGCGGCGCGGACGATCCGCTGCCGTGCCGGACGCTCGCTCTTGAACAGCGGCTGAACGAATTCGTAAAGCGCCCGGCCAAAGCCCGGCATCCGCGCGTCCTTCTTTTCAGCGAAGCGGCAGGATTCGATCAGCGGATCGCGGTCGCGCAGGGTTTGCGGCATCTGTTCGTAAAGCAGCCCCTCGCGGATCCCGTAGGACGAGATCGCGATTTCCTTCGGCTTGAAGCGACGCACGAGTTCCTTGAGCACCTGCGAGGCCAGCGGCACCAGGGCCATCCGCGCCTCGCCAATACCGGTCATCGACCGCAGCGTGGGGACATCGTGGGTGCCGATCCATTTCACCGTGTCGAAAACCGATTTCGGCGTCATGCGGTATTCGTGCAGGACGTGCAGCGGGTAGCCGCGCCGCTCCATGTCCAGCCGGGCGATCGCCCGCCACGAGCCGCCCACAAGGTACATGCGCTTGTGATCGGTGCCCATCTCGGCCACGAGACCGTCCATCACGCGGGTGATCTCGGTCTTGATCCCCTTCTTGCCGTCGTCATGCGTGGCCAGCCGAAGCGGGCCCAGGGGCGAGGTGACGCAGTGCCCGACCTCGCCCCCGCCGACATGCGCCAGCTCCATTGACGAGCCGCCGATATCGCAGATCAGGCCTTCGGCGTCGGGCCAGCCCAGAAGGACGCCCTGTGCCGACAGCCGGGCCTCTTGCGGGCCGTCGACGATGCGCAGGCGCAGGCCGGTCTGCTTTTCGACCTCGGCGGCGAAGGCGGGGCCATCCTCGGCCTCGCGTACGGCGGCGGTGGCGACGACGTTCAGCGGCGCGGCGCCCATCCCCTCGGCCAGGCGGGCAAATCGGCGCAGCGCCGACAGCGCGCGCACCCGGCCCTCGGGGTTCAGCCGCCCGGTGTCCGAGAATCCGGCGCCAAGGCCGGCCATGACTTTTTCGTTGAAGAAATAGGCCGGCGATCGCGCGGCGCCGTCGAAGACGACCATCCGCACCGAGTTCGAGCCGACGTCGACGACCCCGACGCGGCTGAGCGCGCGCGCGGCGGGATCGTCGAAGAGCGTGCGTCCGAAGGCGCCCCAGTCTTCGACAGGGTGCGTCGTGTCTTCGGTCATCGGAACTTGTCCCCTCCGCTCAGGCCGTTGCGCGGGACACTAACGATCCCGGGCGCCTGGTCAATCGCGGGCCGGTGGCAGAGCCGCCCGCGTGCGAAGGTGACGTGGCGCCTAGTTGAACTGGTTGCCGGCCGAATCCGCGCCCCAGATCACGTGGACGTTGCCGCCCGACGTTTTCATCGGGGTTACCTTGATGTTGCTGTTCGAGCTTGCCGTCACCGGTGTGACCTTGCGGTTTACGGTGTCGGTCGTGTCGCATGCTGATGCGGTAAGGGCGCACGCCAAAGCAGCGCCGATACGAAGTGATTTCGTCATCGATCCCATCCTTTGTTTAACATCCCCGACGCCTAACTGCGCCTGTTTCCGTGCTAAGGTCAATTCATGCAGAAACGGTAAACCATGCCGCGTCCCCTTGTGACGGCGAAGCCACGTCGGAGGCAAACCGCCTAGCCCTTGCGGCGATGTGCGAGGCGCGGCATCTCGCCCGTCGCGGCGGCCGAGCCGCGGCCAGAGAGGGAAGGGTTCTCCATGAAGAACCTATGGCAGGAAAAGGCCTCGTCCGGCCCGGGCATGGGGCGGTGCCACTGCCCGTCGGGCGCCAGTTGCCAGCTTTGCGCAGTGTCGGCCATGTTGGCCGCCATGATCTGATCGACGATCTGTGCCTTGACAGTCGGGTTCGTGCATTCGACCAGCGTTTCGATCCGGCGGTTCAGGTTGCGCCCCATCCAGTCGGCCGAGGAAATGAAGACCCGCGCGGTGGGCGATGGCAGCGTGTTGCCGTTTCCGAAACAGACGATGCGCGAATGTTCGAGGAATCGCCCGACGATCGACTTCACCCGGATGTTCGACGACAGCCCCGCGACCCCGGGGCGCAGGCCGCAGATGCCGCGCACCACGAGGTCGATCCGGACCCCCGCCTCGGACGCGGCATAAAGCGCGTCGATGACGTCCGACTCGATCAGCGAATTCATCTTGGCCCAGACCGCGGCAGGCCGCCCGTCGCGCGCGGCCTGCGCCTCGCGCCCGATCATCTCGATCAGGAAGGACTTCATGTTGATGGGCGAGATGGCAAGGTTTTCCAGCCGCTCGGGCTGGGCGTAGCCGGAAACGTAGTTGAAGACCCGCGTCGCATCGCGCCCCAGCGCCGCGTCGCAGGTGAAGAACGACAGGTCGGTGTAGATGCGCGCGGTGATCGGGTGGTAGTTGCCCGTGCCGTAGTGGGTATAGGTCACCAGATTGCGGCCTTCGCGGCGGACGACCGAGCTGATCTTGGCATGTGTCTTGTAGCTCATGAAGCCGTAGACGACATGGGCGCCCGCACGTTCGAGCTTGCGCGACTGGCGGATGTTGGCGGCCTCGTCGAAACGCGCCTTGAGCTCGACCAGCGCGGTCACGGACTTGCCCGCCTCGGCCGCTTCGCACAGCGCGTCGACGATGGGCGACTGCTTGGACGTGCGGTAGAGCGTCTGCTTGATCGCCAGGACGTCGGGATCCGCTGCCGCCTGGTTCAGAAAGCGGATCACCATGTCGAAGGTCTCGTAGGGGTGGTGCAGAAGCATGTCCTTCTGCCGGATCGCGGCGAACATGTCGCCGTCGTGATCCTGCACCCGTTCCGGGACGCGTGGCGTGAAGCTGGGCCAAAGCAGGTCCGGGCGTTCGTCCAGCACCAGCTCCTTGAGGTCGGAGACGCCGATCACGCCCTCGATCTCGATCACCTCTTCCTCGGTGGCGTGCAGCTCTTCCATGATCAGGTGGCGAAGCTGCGGCGGCGCGCCGGTGGAGATCTTGAGCCGCACGACCTCGCCCCGACGCCGCCGCTTGAGCGCGACCTCGAATTCGCGCACCAGGTCCTCGGCCTCGTCCTCGACCTCCAGGTCGCTGTCGCGCAGGACGCGGAAGGCGCAGTGCCCCAATTCGGCGTATCCCGGGAACAGCCGGTCGAGATGGAGCAGAAGAAGCTCTTCCAGCGGCAGGAACCGCGCCTGACCCTCGGGTGCGGGCAGCCGGACGAAGCGATCCGTCTGTTGCGGAATCGGTAACAGCGCGCGCAGCTTGCGCCGGTCGGCGCGCCGTTCGAGCTGCAGCGCCAGGCTGAACCCGGTGTTGGGGATGAAGGGAAAGGGGTGCGCGGGGTCGATGGCCATCGGCGTCAGGATCGGGAAGACCTGCGTCAGGAACACGTCTTCGAGATGTGCGCGGTCGGCATCGGTAAGGTCCGCGCGGTCCAGCATGTGGATGCCCGCCTCGCCCATCTCGTCCAGCAGGGCGCGATAGGCCTTCTGCTGCCGGTCCATCAGCGCCCGGGCATCGACGCCGATCAGCTTCAGCTGTTCGGCGGGGCTCAGGCCATCGGCGGCGGGGGTGGTGTTGCCCGCCTGTGCAAGTTCGCGCAGGCCCGCGACGCGGACGGTAAAGAACTCGTCGAGGTTGGTGGCCGAAATCGACAGGAAGCGCAGCCGTTCCAGCAGCGGCACCCGGGGGTTCTCGGCCTCTTCCAGAACACGCCAGTTGAAGGCCAGCCACGACAATTCGCGGTTGATGAACCGCTGCGGGCCCGCGACCGCGCGCTCTTCGGAGGCGGGGAGGGGGGCCTGCAGGAAATCGGTCGCGCTGGTCATCTGTCCTCCGGTGGCTCGCTGTCGCGAGGGTGAGGCGCGTCGGGCCAGTCTGCAAGGTCTGCCAGCACCTCGCGGGCGAGAGGCACGCGGATTTCGCGTTTCTCGGCCAGGCTGCGGGCATCCAGTGCCTCGACCATCGCCAGCGCATGGGCGAATGAGCGGTCCATGCGCGGCACGAGGTAGGTCACGACCTCTTCGTCGACGCCCAGCTGACGGTCCGAGAAGAGCTTGAACATCACCGCGGCCAGCAGCGTGTCATCCGGCGCTTCGATCCGGGCTAGCGTCGCGGCCTCGAGCCGGCTGGCGAGGTCGGGCAGGGTAATGTCCCAGCGCGCGGGCGGCCGTTCGTCGGTCAGCAGCAGCCGCCCGCCCGAGGCAAGGCAGAGGTTGTGGAGGTGGAACAGCACCCTCTCGCGATCCTCGCACCCGGCAATGGCCGACACGTCCTCGACCGCGACGGGCGCATCGGCCAGCGCGGGCACCATGTCCTCGGTCAGGTCGGTCGCGGGGATGATCCGCGCGCCGGCCTCGGCGGCCCAGACATGGGCGAGATGGGTCTTGCCCGCGCCCCGCGGCCCGGAGAGGGCAAGCTTGCCGCCGGGCCAGGCGCGCCAGCCCTCGATCAGGGCGACGGCGGTGGCGTTGGCGGGGGCGACGAAGAAGGCTTCGCGCCCAAGCGCCTCCTTGACGGGCAGGTGAAAGGCAAGCTGGCTGTACATCGTCAGAGCCCCGGCGTCGGCCCGCCAAAGGGGTCTTCGCCACGGTAGAGGCTGCTTTCCTTGTAGCGGGCGGTGGCGAAGCGGGCCAGCACGCCCAGGGCCGCCGCGACCGGCACCGCGACCAGAAGCCCGACGAAGCCGAAGAGCGCCCCGAAGGCCGCCAGCGCGAAGAGCAGCCAGACCGGGTGCAGACCGATGGAATCGCCCACCAGCTTCGGCGTCAGGAAATTGCCCTCGACGAACTGGCCGGACTGGAAGATTGCCCAGACAGCGATGATCCACACCCAGTCGCCCCAGAACTGGAACAGCGCGAGGCCGATGGCCAGGCCGCCGCCGACCAGCGCGCCGACATAGGGGATGAAGGTCAGGAACCCGGCGATGGCCCCGACGACGAGGCCGAATTGCAGCCCCACCGCCATCAGCGCGACCGAGTAGTAGACGCCGACGATCAGGCAGACGAGGCCCTGACCACGGATGAAGCCCGCCATCGTGTGATCGATGTCCTGCGCCAGCTGCCGGATCGTGGGCGCGTGGTCGCGCGGCAGCAGGCCGTCGAGCTTGGCCACCATCTTGTCCCAGTCGAGCAGCAGGTAGAAGGACACCACCGGCACGATGACGAACAGCGTGATCACGTTCACCAGCCCCGAGACCGACGCCAGAAGGGTGTTGAGCAGCTCGCCGCCCCGCGATTGCAGCGTTTCGCCGACCGAGGCCAGCGACCGCCGGATGGTGCTCTCGGGTTCGACCACCTCGGGGAAGCGTTCGGTCAGGAACCCCTGCAGGTTGGTGGCGATGTCGGGGATCGCGTTGATCAGCTGTGTCGTCTGGCTGATCAGCGTCGGGATCACCAAGAGCGCCAGCAGCACGAAAAGCAGCACGGCAAAGAGCGTGATCAGCGTGGTTGCCAGCGCCCGCGAGGCGCCCATCTTCTCGATCCGGTCGGCGATGGGGTCGAGGATATAGGCGATGGCCCCGCCCAGGATGAAGGGCAGGATGACATCCCCCATCCACCACAGCAGAAGCAGGAACACCGCCGCAGCGATGCCCCAGTATTTCGCCTGATTGTGCATGCTGAGGGGCAAGGCAGTCTCCACCGCGTTCACGATCGTCCTGTCTTGCCCCGCAGGTCTGCGCGATGCAAGCGCCACGGCCGCCCCGGCCGCGGGTCACCGTGGGGCGGGACCGACGGGACACAGGGGGGCGTGCGAGTGTGCTCCGTCCCCCATGGAGCGTGTCCCGGGCTTCGGTGGCGGGGGGAAGGGTTCGGGGCGGATATCGGGGCCCGAACCCCCAGCCAGTGTGCCGCCGCCAGTGCACCCCGGGACCCCAGCGCCCCCCCGCCGGGGCGCCCCGGGGCCGACGTCAGCCGTTCAGGATCCGGGCCGCGGCGGGGGCGAAGTAGGTCAGGATGCCGTCGCAGCCGGCGCGCTTGAAGGCCAGCAGGCTTTCCAGCATCACCCGGTCGCCATCCAGCCAGCCACGCTCGACCGCGCCCGCCATCATCGCGTATTCGCCCGACACCTGGTAGGCGAAGGTCGGCGCGCCGAAGCTGTCCTTCACCCTGCGGCAGATGTCGAGATAGGGCATGCCGGGCTTCACCATCACCATGTCAGCGCCCTCGGTCAGGTCACGCTCGACCAGCCGCAGCGCCTCGTCCGAGTTGGCGGGGTTCATCTGGTAGGTCTTCTTGTCGCCCTTGAGCGCGCCGGACGCGCCCACCGCGTCGCGGAAGGGCCCATAGAAGGCCGAGGCATACTTGGCCGAGTAGGACATGATCGACACGCCGTGGTGGCCGTCGCGTTCCAGCGCGGCACGCATCGCGCCGATGCGGCCGTCCATCATGTCCGACGGGCCGATGATGTCGGCCCCCGCCTCGGCCTGCGCCAGCGTCATCCGCACCAGCGCCTCGACAGTCTCGTCGTTGACGATCTCTCCGTCGCGGACGATGCCGTCATGGCCGTTGGCGTTGTAGGGGTCGAGCGCCACGTCGGTCATCACCGCGATATCGGGCACCGCGTCCTTGATCGCGCGGATCGCGCGGTTCGACAGGTTGTCGGGGTCCCACGCGGCCTCGCAGGCCTCGGTCTTCAGCCCGGGCTCGATATAGGGGAACAGGCAGACCGCCGGAATGCCCAGCTGCGCGGCCTCTTCGACCTGCGGCAACAGGCGGTCGATGGTGCGGCGGGTGACCCCGGGCATCGAGGCGATGGGGTCTTCGGCATCCTGCCCCTCGCGCACGAAGACCGGCCAGATCAGGTCGTCGGTGGACAGCGTGGTTTCGGTGGTCAGCCGGCGCAGGGCGTCGCTGCGGCGAAGGCGGCGAAAGCGGGCGGCGGGGAAGGGGGCGATGGTCATGGCGGGCGAACCTCTCTAGCGTCACGCGGTCGGCATGCGCGGACGCGCCGACACGGGCCCTGCGGTGGCACGGATCGGGGCGCATCTCAAGGGTAGTCATTCCCGGCGCCCGCTTATAGGGAGGACGGGGGACGGAAGCGGGAGAGGCCTTCACGTGGACTGGTACGACGCCGTATTCGAACTGATCGACATGCGGTCCTTTTCGAATTTGTGGTACTGGATCGCGCTGGCCGTCGTGTGGTCGACGACCAGCCACTGGGTCCTGGGCGTGCCCTACGACATGGTCCTGCGCGCCCGCGACCACGGCGGCGAGGCCGAGTCCGACCTGCGCGACATGGTCCGCATCAACACCAGCCGCCAGCTTTACATCGCCCAGGTCTCGGGCCTGTGGCTGATCGCGCTGGTGTCGATGCTGCTGACGGGCCTGGCGATCCTCGGGTTCTTCTACGGGGTCGAGTTCGCGCAGGCGGTGTTCCTGATCGCCCTGCCGATGACCTTTGTCGGGCTTCTGACGGTGTCGACCGCGCGCGGCATCGTGCAGCACCAGTCCGTCGGCCCCGACCTGCACCGGCGCATGCTGAACCACCGCCGCGCGACGCAGGTGATCGGCATGGTGTCGATCTTCGTCACGGCGATGTGGGGGATGTACAAGAACCTGGACGTCGGCGCATTCGGGCCGTGAGGCATCCGTGCCCGTAAAACCGTCTAGTGGATGGTGCTCACGCGGATCGCGGGCCCAGGCCCGGGCCGCTTGGCCTCCGCGTGTGGACGGAAACCTGAAACAGCAACGCGCCTTGCCCGCAAGGGTGTAGCCGTAGAACGTCAGGCAGAGGCCGGGCGAATGATCCGACGCGATACCGTTGCGCGGCGATCAGCTGGCCGTCGCACCTGGTCCTTTCCTACCGTGAGCGGAGCGCCTGTCGGCGGTGGACGGGCCGCGGGCTGTCCCCTTGGCTCTGCCATGCGGGACGGCGCCGCGCGGGCCGATATCACCCGGGGGCGGCCGGCGTGCGATCCTCCCCCGCCGGCCGCGCATGACATGGCGCGGCGCGCGCTATTGACACCGGCGTTTCGGCGGTTACCTCACGCCTCCATGACTGCCCCCTCGCATATTACCGTCGGCGGCGCGCCGGAGGGGTTCGATGCCGCCCTTCTGCGCGACGAACTGGCGAAGACCGGACGCCCGGTGATCCATGTCGCGCGCGACGACAAGCGGCTGGCCGCGATGGAGGCCGCGCTGGCCTTCTTTGCCCCCGACGTGACGGTGCTGACCTTTCCCGCATGGGATTGCCTGCCCTATGACCGGGTGTCGCCCAACGCCGATATCTCGGCCGCGCGGATGGCCACGCTGGCGGCACTGGCGCACGGTATCCCGGGGCGGTTCGTCCTTCTGACCTCGATCAACGCCGCGACCCAGCGGGTGCCCGCGCGCGAGGTTCTGCGCGCCGCCTCCTTCGGTGCGGTGGTGGGCGACCGGATCGACGACGGCGAGTTGCGTGGGTTCCTGTCGCGCATGGGCTTCACGCAGGCGCCCACGGTGATGGAGCCCGGCGACTATGCCGTGCGTGGCGGCATCATCGACATCTACCCACCGGGCGAGGGCGGTCCGGTGCGGCTGGACCTCTTCGGCGACACGTTGGACGGCGCGCGCCGCTTCGATGCCGACACCCAGCGCACAACGGAAAAGCTGAGCTCGGTCGAATTGGCGCCTGTGTCCGAGGTGATCCTCGACGACGCGGCCATCGCCCGGTTCCGCCAGAACTACCGGGTCGAGTTCGGGGCCTCGGGCGCCGACGACCCGCTTTACGAAGCCGTGACCGCGGGGCGCAAGCACGCGGGTATCGAACACTGGCTGCCGTTCTTCCACGAGAAGCTGGAAACGCTCTTCGACTACCTGCCCGACGCGACCGTGACGCTGGACGACCAGACCGAGCCCATGCGCCTGACGCGGTGGGAGATGATCGAGGACGCCTACGACAACCGGCGCGAAGCGATGGTGTCGAAAAAGCGGCTCGATACGGTCTACAAGCCCAGCCCCCCGGGCGAGCTCTACCTGTCGCCCGATGCCTGGGACACCACGCTTAAGGGCCGCCGCGTCCTGTCCTACACCCCGCACCGCCGCGCGAGCGGCCCGGGCGTCATCGACGCCGGCGCGCGCATCGGCCGCGACTTCGCGCCCGAACGCCAGGCTGAGAAGCTGAGCCTCTTCGGTGCGCTGGCCGAACATGTCGCGGCGAAGCGCAAGACGGGGCAGGTGGTGATCGCCAGCTACTCGGACGGTGCGCGTGAGCGGCTTCAGGGCCTGCTCGAGGACGAGGACCTGACCGACACGCAGCTGATCGGCGACTGGCGCGACGTGCCCGAGGGCCGCGGCCGCGTGCACCTGGCCGTCTGGGCGCTGGAACAGGGGTTCGAGACCGAAGACCTGACCGTCATCTCGGAACAGGACGTGCTGGGCGACCGGCTGATCCGCACCACCAAGAAGCGCAAGCGCGCCGACAACTTCCTGACCGAGACGCAAAGCCTGTCCGCGGGCGACCTGATCGTTCACGTCGACCACGGCGTCGGCCGGTATCAGGGGCTTGAGGTCGTGCAGGCGCTGGGCGCCAGCCACGAATGCCTGCTTCTGGAATATGCGGGCGGCGACCGGCTGTACCTGCCTGTCGAGAATATCGAGCTTCTCAGCCGTTACGGGCACGAGGAGGGGCTTCTCGACAAGCTGGGCGGCGGGGCGTGGCAGGCCAAGAAAGCCCGGCTCAAGGAACGCATCCGCGAGATCGCCGACCGGCTGATCCGCATCGCCGCCGAACGCCATCTGCGCAAGGGCCCGGTGATGGAGCCGCCCGACGGTGCGTGGGACGCGTTCTCGGCCCGTTTCCCGTACCAGGAAACCGACGATCAGCTGCGCGCGATCGAGGAGGTGGTCGAGGATCTTTCTTCGGGCACGCCGATGGACCGGCTGATCTGCGGCGACGTCGGCTTCGGCAAGACCGAGGTCGCGATGCGGGCGGCCTTCGTCGCCGCGATGTCTGGCCGTCAGGTCGCGGTCATCGCGCCGACGACGCTGCTGGCGCGCCAGCATTACAAGGCCTTCGCCGAACGCTTCCGCGGCTTCCCAGTCGAGGTGCGGCAGCTGTCGCGCTTCGTTACCGCGAAAGAGGCGGCCGAAGCGCGCGCCCGCGTCGCCGACGGGGCCTGCGACATCGTCATCGGCACGCACGCGCTGCTGGCAAAGTCGGTGAGGTTCAGGGATCTGGGACTGCTGATCATCGACGAAGAGCAGCATTTCGGCGTGAACCACAAGGAGCGGCTGAAGAGCCTGCGCACCGACGTCCACGTGCTGACGCTGACGGCGACGCCTATCCCGCGCACGCTGCAGCTGTCGCTGACCGGCGTGCGCGACCTGTCGGTGATCGGCACGCCGCCCGTCGACCGTCTGGCCATCCGCACCTACGTGTCCGAGTTCGACGCAGTCACGGTGCGCGAGGCGCTTTTGCGCGAACATTACCGCGGCGGGCAGAGCTTCTTCGTGGTCCCCCGCATCACCGACCTGCCCGAGATCGAGGCCTTCCTGTCCGAGGAAGTGCCCGAGATCACCTTTACCACCGCGCATGGACAGCTTGCCGCGACCGAGCTCGACGACAAGATGAACGCCTTCTACGACGGCAGGTACGATGTGCTGCTGGCGACGACCATCGTGGAATCGGGGCTCGATATCCCCACGGCTAACACCATGATCGTGCACCGCGCCGACATGTTCGGGCTGGCGCAGCTTTACCAGATCCGCGGGCGCGTGGGCCGGTCCAAGACCCGCGCCTATGCCTACTTCACGACAAAGCCGAAGGCCAAGCTGACGCCGGGCGCCGACAAGCGGCTCAAGGTGCTGGGTTCGCTCGACAGTCTTGGCGCGGGCTTCACGCTGGCCAGTCAGGACCTCGACATTCGCGGCGCCGGCAACCTTCTTGGCGAAGAGCAGTCGGGCCAGATCCGCGAGGTGGGCTACGAGCTTTACCAGTCGATGCTGGAAGAGGCGATCGCCAAGATCAAGTCGGGCGAGATCGAGGGGCTGTCGGAGACCGACGAGCAGTGGGCGCCGCAGATCAATCTCGGCGTTTCGGTCCTGATCCCCGAGGACTACGTGCCCGACCTCGACGTGCGGCTGGGGCTTTACCGGCGTCTGTCGGGGCTGACCACGAAGGTCGAGCTGGAAGGCTTCGCGGCCGAGCTGATCGACCGTTTCGGCAAGCTGCCGAAAGAGGTGAACACGCTGCTTCTGGTGGTGCGGATCAAGGCCGAGTGCAAGAAGGCCGGGATTGCCAAGCTGGACGCGGGCCCGAAGGGCGCGACGATCCAGTTCCACAACGACAAGTTCGCCAACCCCAAGGGTCTGGTCGAGTTCGTCAACGCCCAGAAGGGCGAGGCGAAGGTCAAGGACAACAAGATCGTGGTGCGCCGCGACTGGGAGAAGACGCCCGAGAAGATCAAGGGCGCCTTTGCCATCGCCCAGGACCTGGCCCGGCACGCGCGGGCCGACTAGGCTCTCGCGCCGCCTTTTGCTGAACGTCCCGCCGGCATGAGGCTGGCGGGCAAAGTCAGGGGCAAAATCGGGGGCGGCAGAGTCGACGAGCAGGGTCGGCGGAGCAGGGTCGGCTGAGCAGGGTCGGGACCCGGGGCTCACCAAAAGGCCGGCATCGCCCTCAGGGCGCTGCCACGCCGTTACAGCGGCGGCCTGGCGGGCCCGAAGACGCGCGAGGCCCGGGCCAGGGCGCCCGTCAGTGACGGACGACCTTCTTCGGGGCGGGGTCGGCGCGCCGGGCGCTCCACATCAGCAGCCAGGCCAGGCCCGAGCAGCAGAACACCCCGATCATCAGCGGCGCCACGGTGCCGTTGAAGGCCAGCCCGATCGGGATCGCCAGGATCACCGCGCCCACCGTCGACACCGCCCCGATCACGGACGAGGCGAGCCCCGCGATGTGGCCCAAGGGTTCCAGCGCCAGCGCGTTGAGGTTGCCGAAGGTCAGCCCGGCCATGAAGAACACGGTTACCGACCAGACGAAGAACAGCGGAAAGGCCAGCGCCTCGGGCACGGCGCCGGAAAGCGTCAGCACCAGAACAACCGCCGAAAGCACCGTCTGAGTCGAATAGGCGGCGATCGCCAGGCGCCGCATCCCCAGCCGCATCACCAGCGTCGCGTTCAGGATCGTTCCGGCCCCCGACAGCAGGCCCGAGCAGAGAAACCAGATCGGAAAACTGTCGGTGATGCCGTAGATCTCTTCGTAGACCGGCTGAACCGAGCTCAGGAACGCGAACATCTGGCCGAAGCCTAGCGTCAGCACGGCGATGTAGATCAGCACCATCCGGTGCGACAGCACCTCGCGCAGCGCGGACCAGAGCGTCGCCACCCCCAGCGCCCGCCGCTTTTCGGGCGGCAGCGTTTCGGGCTGGCGCAGCGTCACCCAGGTCGACCCGATCAGCGCGAAGACGATGAAGGCCACGAAGATCGCGCGCCAGCCGAAATTGGCGATGATGATCGAGCCTACGAAGGGCGAGGCGGCGGGAACCATGACGAAGATCATCATCACGAAGGACATGATCTGCGCCATCTGGCGACCCGCGAAGATGTCCCGCACCATCGCCAGCGACACCACCCGCGGTGCCGCCGCGCCAAGGCCCTGCACCACGCGCACGGCCAGCAGCAGTTCGAGGCTTTGCGCGAAGATCGCGGCGACCGAGGCGACGATGTAGAGCGCGACGCCCGCGATGATCGTCGCCTTGCGGCCGAAGGCATCGGACAGCGGTCCGACGACCAGCGTGCCCAGCCCCATGCCGAACAGGAACGAGGTCAGGATCAGCTGCGCGCGGTTGACGTTATCGGGTGTCAGCGTCTCGGCGATCTCGGGCAGCGCCGGCAGCATCGAGTCGATGGAAAAGGCGACCGTGGCGAAAAGCGCCGCGATCATGGCGATGAATTCGGGGCGCGACAGCGCGCGTCCCCCGCTCATGCAGGGGCCGCCGTGTTAGGCGCGCGGCCTGTCGCGGGCTGGGCGAGGCATGGCACGCCGTGGTGAAGGGGCAGGGTCAATGGTTCGGTCCAATACGTCAGGGATGGGAAGCTGCCCGGCACTCGGGGAGCGGGCAAAGAACGGAGCCCGGGATAGCTGCCCGGTGGGACGGCAGCCGGGGCTCGGAAGAAAAGGATGGCCCCGGGTGTGACCGCAAGGCGGGCGCGGTGCGGGGGATGTGCGGCGCCGCTCCGCCCGACGATGCGATGCAGTCGCACGCCGTTCGTGCAGCGCGGGCGCGGTGCGAGAGGATGACCCGGAAATCTGCCCCCTGCCTCAGCCCCGAGGCGGGGAGCGTTCCGGCAGGCTCCTCCGACGCGCCCGGATTCGGGCCGAGCGCGGGCCCCGCGGGCGGTTGGCCCTTTTGCAGGCGCGCGGGTGACGGGCCGGGCCGTCACTGCGTCGGCCCATTGGCCCCGGGCGCATCGCCGGTGACGGTACCGGGCTGCGGGGCGCCCTGACCGGTGATCTCGGCGATGACGTCAAGCCACAGCTCGGCCGGCTGCGCCCCGGGCACGGCCTGGCGTTCGCCGACGATGAAGGTCGGCACGCCGGTCACGCCGCGATCGCGGGCATGGGCATCGCGGGCGCGGATCGACTCGGCATCCGCGTCGGTGGCCAGAAGCCGTGCGACCATCGCCCGGTCCATGCCGGCATCCTCGGCGATGTCGGCCAGCACGTCGGGGTCTCCGATATCGCGCCCCTGCCGGAAATACGCGGCGAACAGCCGGTCGACGACCATGCCCTGCCGCCCGTCCAGCCCGGCCCAGTGGATCAGCCGGTGCGCGTCCAGCGTGTTGGGCGTGACCGTGATCGCCGCCCAGTCGATCGTCAGCCCGGCTTCGGCCGCGCGCGCGTCGATCTGCGCCTGGATCTCGGCGGCGCGGTCGGGACCGCCCAGCTTTTCCGCAAGGTGGGCGGCACGGTCGCGGCCGCCCGCCTCCATGTCGGGGTTCAGCTGGAAGGGATGCCATTCGATGTCGAAGGGATGGTCCGGCCGTTCGGTCAGGGCGCGGTCCAGCAGGGCCTTGCCGATATAGCACCAGGGGCAGACGGGATCGGAAAGGATGTCGAGCTTCATCTGGGGCCTCCGGGTCGGGCATGGCAGGGAGGGCGGGCAGGGGCCGGTCGTCCGGTCGGAAGGTCGCCGGGACCGGGTGCGGCCTGTCGGTCCCGCCCGTCACCGGCGCCAGATAGGCCTATGCAGCGGCGCTGTCCACCACGCCGGGGCAGGGGGCGCGCCAAATGGCCTGCAGGGGCCATGTGCATCGGTGCGAAACCGGCCCCGCCAGATGATCATGATGTGCGCGCCGCGCGGACCGGTCTGCCCGTGGCAACGCCCCGCGGGCCGATCGCAAGGATCAGGCGGCGGCGCGAACGGGGGCCGGCACGCCTATTTCCAGACCCTCGGCATAGACGATCTGCGCGGTCTCGAAGACCAGCGACAGCAGGGTCCGCGCCGCTCCGGGCGCCAGCCGTTCGATGGCCCCTCCGCCGGCCAGCCGCCCCCCGGCCACCAGCGCGGCAGGGCGGTCGTAGATCGCACGCGCCCGCCAGCCCCGGAAGAGCAGGGGCGTGGCGGGGCTGATCACGCAGGGTCGCATCGGCAGGTCGTGCCCGAAGGTGCCCGGGTTGATCCGGCAGAGGCTCAGCCCCGTGGCCTGGCGCGTCTCGATCGCGGTCAGGGCGCGCAAGCCGTCGCGGGTGACGATGCGGTCCCCCGCGCCCAGGAACTCGACCGGGATCAGGCCCTCGGCGGTGAGGATACGCACGCCCGGGGCGAAGCCCGAGACGCGGTCGGCGCAGGCCCGCCCGGGCGAGGCGCCGGTCCATGTCGACGGGCGGTTCAGGGGGCGCGTCATGACTCGTCTTCCTTTGCCGTTCGCTGCGATCACGCCGTGCGAATATGGCGATTTCGCGGCGCCGTCTGCGGCAATTCCGGGGCGATGAGAGGTCCCGCCGACAGCCCGTCGATAGCAGCTTTGCCGAAATGCGCAGGCGAACCGGATCGTCTCGGCAGGGTGCGACGCCCGAACGGCCCGCCCGCTCGGTGATGGCCAGCCACGCTGCGATGATCGCCTCGTCGTCTTCCGTGGTGGCGGACTTTCGGATGGTGCCGGGGACTGCCCGATGGAGTGATGGCTCCGACAGTACCCCGGGCCCCAGCTCCGGGGCGCGCCGGCGGCGCCAAGGCGTCTTGCATCGCGGGGCGCTCCTGCGTATCACCTTCGGACGATCCGGTCGGGGGGGCGCAGCTCTCGCCGCCGGGATCGCGACGCGGGTGCAGCCGTTTTTGCGATGGCCCCGGGTCCTGCGGGTGTGGCGGAACTGGTAGACGCACCAGATTTAGGTTCTGGCGCCGCGAGGCGTGGAGGTTCGAGTCCTCTCACCCGCACCATTTTGACTTTCAATGGAAAATTCCTGAACTGGAATCGCTGTGCCCAGATCGAGTGGCCGAGTTTGGCACTTTGTTAGCGCTTTCCTTTTTCTTTTCCGCCCTGTTCGCGTGCCGTCTGCGGCCTTCTGGAAGCTGCTTTCTGGTTCGCCTGGGCGGTATATTTCTGAACCATCGAGAGCGTCTTGTGGCCGGTCACGGACTGGATGCCGCGCATGTCGACGCCCGCGCCGGCCAGCCCTATCGCGGCGGTGTAGCGCCACCCATGCGGCACAGGACGGTTTGCCCCGGACAGAACGCCGATGGCTTCGCGGATGGCCTCGACCTTCTTCTGCACGTGACGTTTTCCCATATGCCGCGTGTGGTTCTTCGCAAGCCTATGGGCCCCGCTCCGGGGAACGGTTTTCAGGAAGCACTGAAGGCGCGGGGGGCTGTACACTTGGATCTTGGCTGAGGTCTTCTCCTGAACGACTGTCATATACTCGCCATCAAAGTCGGTCCATTTCACCGAGATGCAGTCTCCAAGCCGCTGGCCCGTACCGAGCGCCAGCTCATAAAGAATGCGCTCCAAGCTGGCGTCCGCGCACGCTGCCTCAAACGCTTTCAGCTTTTCCTCGGGCCGTCGCTCATATTCGCCGCCCGTCAGTTTCTCGACGTTCACGACCGGGTTGCGGTCGATCCATTCGAGGTCAACGGCGTGGCGCATTAGGATCGAGAGGACGCCCACGCGTTCGTTGGCCTTCGACCAGGTGTTCTGCAATGCATCGTGCGCCTCGATGGCGTGTTTCCGAGGGAAAGAGCGGACGTCTCTCGCACTGTTCTTCTCACGGATCGCTTCGCAATGCCGTCTGTAGTTGGCTGCGGTTCCCTTGCTGATGCGCTTTTACTTTGAGCTTTGATAGTGGCTTGCGGTAAGCTGGTCCCACCTCGTCGGGGACGCGGTAGAAGGTTGCCCGCGACGCAGATGCCAGTACTCCCGTGGGCAGGCTTCGCTGCCGGGCGCCGCCTTGAGCCGCACCCTTGGCTTGCCATTCCGAAGGTAGAGGTAGGTACGCCCTTTCACGGTGATGGTGTCCAGATAGGGAAGCTCCAGCTTCTTCATGTCTCGAAGCCGTCGTCGGGAACGGCGCCAGTCAGGATGGCTTTCAGGTCAGACACCCGCCACCGCATTACCTGCCCAGCAAGGTCGATGGGCTGCAGCAGCGCGCCGATCTGGACGAGGTTCCTGAACTTGTTTGTGCGCATACCCAGCATCCGTGCCGCGGTTGATTCCTTGACAGCCAGGAGGGGCGTGCGTCTGGACATGTGTTCGCTCCCCTTCCGGCGGCAATCCCGCAAAGCAGGTGGCCTGCCCCTATCGGGTGGTCAGGTTTCAAACTTAGTACATGACGGGTTTCCGTGCCAAGGCGGATGCCTGCGGCGGGGCTGATTCTTGGCCGCGCGACGGCCAGTGGCCAGCCTCCGGCGCCGGCGGTCGGTAGCCCAGCGACGAATGGGGCCTGACCGTGTTGTCGTGGACCCGCCATGCCTCGATCACGGCGCAAGCCTCCGCCGGCGAGTAGAAGATCTCGCCGTTCAGCAATTCGTCGCGGAGCTTCGAGTTGAAGCTCTCGCAGTAGCCCTGCCTCGGAAAAACGGTCCCCCGGACCGTTTTCTGGCCCTCGGCAGTCCCTTCGCCAGACCTGCTCGACGTGCTTCACGTTCACGGCCCAGCCCGCGTCTCGCGAGCCAATGCCGCGATCCGATGATAGCCGTAGCGCTCCTACTGGCTGGCCAGCGCGACGATGTCCGCGGTCAGCGCCTCTTCGTCGGCCCGCCCGCGCAGCGCAGCGATGGGGCGATCGATGCTGCCCCAGAACGCGACAGGCAAGACGTCCGGAGATCCGGAACTTCCGTCTGACGTGATCGACGCAGGCTCGGCGGCGGGCGGGGCTTAGTGTCTCCGCCCGTTCGGGCCGTAAACGGTCCCCCGGACGGTTTCCGAGACGGCCCTCACTCCCGAGGCGGCCTCCCGGAGGATCAGCTTCTCGAGCGTGAGATCGGAGACCGCCTTCCGCAACCGTTCGGTCTCTTTCTCAAGCTCCTTGAGCCGCTTTACCCGGTCGGTCTTCAGCCAGCACTCGCCATTGTCCTCGGACCAATGGCGGACATGGCTCGTTCCTTGCACCAGCGGTAATAGGTGACCTGGTTCGGCATGGCGCTCGGACCGCTGGCGCGCTCATGCCTCACCCCCGATGGATCGCACCGCCTCGGCCACCGATCGTCCCTGCGATACCAGCACGTCGACCTGCCTCAGCTTCGCGACGATCTCCTCAGGCTTATGTGCTCCGCCGGGGTATCGATCCCCCGGATCGATCCCTCATCCGTCTCCGATCTGTCCCATTCCTTGTCCTCCATACGGCTCGAAAGCCTACTTCCGGGAGGACCACTCTTCAGGGGGGCGGACCAAGAACATCAGCGATTTCGGGTCCATCTCGAAGAGCACCTCGATGACCTTGGCCAATTAGAGGCCCGGGTCGAAGAGGACCGGCGTGCCGAGCTGGAAGAAAAGAACATTACTGACGAGGGTGGCGATGGTGAAGGCCAGTAAACCGGCGAGCGGGGCACGAATGACCCTGGGCATAAGGATTTCTCCTTTGTTCTGAACGCGGGATTTGGAATGCGATTTATAGGTCAGGGAGCTGTCAGGCGTGGCCGCCCATATCGAACGCCGGCTCTTGAGCCGAAGTCCGATTTTCCGCGTCCGGACCGCCCCGCCTGACAGGACGCCCGTGACGGACGGCCTGCGCGATCTCCCGGTGGTCGAATGATAATGGATGTGACCATTCTCACTGTCTCCCTCGGGTAGGGGATGCGTTCGCTCGGCGCCCCCAGCGCCGCGCCTCAGGCTGCCTGCATCGTCATGGCCAGGACGCCCACCAGAAGCACGCCCAACCCACAGGTCGCGGTGACCGCCATACGCCATGAGCCCCCGATGCGGGCGACCAGCAGTATCCCTAGCACCCAGTAGAGCTGCGCGGTGAAAAAGCCGGGGAAGTATCCGCCTTGGTCGATGACCCAGTAGGTGTGGGCGATCGCGTTGCCCAAGGCGCCATAGACGACGAAGAACAGCACAGGCACCAGCAGGAACCGGCGGCCGCCCGCGAAGGCACCGATGAAGGCCATCACGAAAAGGAAGTAGGACACCATGTTGATGCCGACGAAAAGCTCGGTCGAGAACGGGCTGCCGCCGAAAAGGGCAGGGAACTGCACTCGGAACCCGGTCATGAACTCTTCGCTGAAGTGCAGGAGCTGCCACGCGAGAACGCTGAAGTAGAGCGGATAGAGACCGTGCCCGTCCGGCAGTGCCACCTGTTTCAGATGCATCCAGAGAAAGATCGCCCAGGTGACCAGAAGCCCGGGGACGAATGTCGAGACCAACGCCTGGCCGCCGATCCAAGTGAAGACGCCGGCCATCAGGAGCGCGATGACCGTGCCGATGCCGAAGTCTATACGGGTTAGGGTAGCAGGTGTCATGTGCCCTTCCTTTCCAGGCGCTCAAGTTTAGTTTCGAGAAAGTCAACGATCGTTGACTTAACTGGTTGGTGCCACCCCTGCTTGCAAAAGTCAACGTCCGTTGGCATTCATGCGTCATGACCCTGACACCTACAAAGCTCTCGAAATCCGAGAAGACCCGCCAAGCCATCCTCGAAGCGGCGCAGACGCTGTTCTACGAGAAGGGATACGATGGCGCGTCGGTCCGGCAGATCGCCGAAGCGGTGCCGATCGATCCGGCCATGATCATGCGCTATTTCGGCTCGAAGGAGGGGCTCTTCTCGGCGGCGGCACTCGTGGACTTGCGATTGCCGGACCTGGGAAGCATCCCCCGCGACCTGGCCGGTAAAGGTCTGGTTCGGCATTTCCTGATGCTTTGGGAAGGGGACCGGAGCGGAATCGGCCTGCCGATCCTCCTGCGATCTGCCGTCTCGAACCAGAACGTGGCAGACAAGATCCACGAGGTCTTCGAGGAACAGGTCGTGCCTGCGATTTCGGGCCTCGTGCCGGAGGGAGAAGAAGACAGCTGCGCGGGGTTGATCGTCAGCCAGCTCTTCGGTCTCGCGCTCTGTCGCTACATCCTGCGGCTCTCACCGGTGGCCGAGATGACAGAGCAGGAGATCGTAGAACGGATCGGCGCTGTGATTCAGTTCCACCTCGACGCGGCGCGCGACACCGCAGGGTCGAACCGCCCTTAGCCCGCCCGCCATTTCCATTCTTCCAAAGTTGGGCCTCAAGGAGGATCCAATGAGTAGAGAGACCATTTCATCGGGCGCATATCTTGAGCCCGAGATCGGCTTCAGCCGTGCGGTCCGCATCGGGCACGAGATACTCGTGTCTGGGACCGCGCACATCGCTATGGATGTAACGAGCGACTGCCCGGCTGACGTCTATGAGCAGACGAAACGCTGCCTCGAGATCATCGGCGCCGCCCTGCGGGAGACCGAGGCGCCCATGTCCACTGTCGCTCGGACGCGGATCATGCTCACGGATATCGCTACATGGATAAAGGCTGCAAAGGCCCACGGCGACGTGTGCGGCTCGGTTCGACGGCAAGCACTTTTGTCGAAGTCTGGTGCTTTATCGATCCTCGACTGATGATCGAGATCGACGCCGACGCAGTTGTCGAATTGCCTACGGGACGGCATGCGACGGTGGGGAGAAACGTTCAACAGGTTCCCACCCCCGAGCGTTCTATAAGGCCCACCCGAGAATGTGCAGTCATTAGGCTTCTTGCCCAATGATTGCTTCAGTCATGCTGCAATGCCGCGGTCGCTTAAACAACGAACGGCAGTAAAGGGCCGGGAGAGACGGCCGCTGCTGCCTGCATGTCGCACGCCCAGCTGCCTCGCTGCATGACCGCTTCGAGCCCTTCATGTCGATTTCTGCAAACGAGATGTACGTCCGCTCCGCGGGCGTAGGGGGTATCCAAGACCCATTTTCAAAATTTTCGTACTCCGTCGATCTGCATCAACCTTTGCGTGAACCAGTCCAGCGTTCGCCCACGCCGAGACCGGTGCAGCAGGATGTTGCAATCGATGGGGGGCCTTGGGGTTTCGAGATCGAGTGTCTCGAGGCCGTATGCAAGCCCGTCCACGAGCCAGGCGCGCGGACAATACCCGACGCCGAGCCCCTGCCGGATCGCGTCGATCTTTGTCGCCATGTGTGACACCGTAATTCTTGGTTGTCCGTCGAGTAGAGAGCGCGGGATCGAGCGCGGGGTGACCGCTCGTGCGCTGTCCGAGACCACGATTGCCGGAAACTTTTTCAGCGCGTCTTCAGTAATGGGCCCGGCGCGATGTGCCAGCGGATGGTTCACGCTGCAGCAGTAGACAAACTCCACCGTCATGCTCCCGATTGCCTCAATATCGCGGTGAAGCGGCGCATCGTCCGCTCCGATGGCGATATCGGCCCGTTCCTCTATCAACGCCTCCCAGGTGCCGCCCAACGTCTCTTCGAGGATGTGGATCTGAATGAAAGGGAGTTCTTCGCGGCAGATCGAGACGATCGGCCAGAGCATCCCCCGCGGGATCAGAGTATCTATGGCGATACGCAGCTCTGGCTCCCAGCCGCGGGCGAGCCGGGTGGCGGCCGCCCGCGTTTCTCGGTTCGCAGTGAGAATGCGGCGTCCTTCCTCGAGTAGCAAACGTCCGGCCGGCGTCAGGACCGCCTTGCGACGGCGCCTGTCGAATACCTCGATCCCCAGGTCTGCCTCGAGTTGGCGGATCACGTAGGAGATGGCCGAGGGCACGCGGTGCAGCGCAGCCGCGGCTTCCGCGAAAGTTCCGAACCGGTCGATCGCTTCGAGAACCTCGAAGGCTTCCTGTTGGATGAGGCCCGGCATCCGATGCTCCACTATTCAATAATTCCGATCATATAGCGCAGAACGTTTCAATTTTTTTGCATGAATGTCACCCCTATCTTCTGGCTCGACAGACGGATCGGACCAAGGTGACTGCCATGAAGAAAATGCTCGTTCTCTATTATTCGATGTACGGCCATATCGAGACGCTGGCGCAAGCGGTGGCGGAGGGCGCCCGGAGCGTCGAGGGCATCGAGGTGACGCTCAAGCACGTCCCCGAGACGATGGGAGCCGATGCGCTCGAGGCGGCGGGCGCGAAGACCGACCTCGAGGGAGAGATCGCCGATCCCAAGGAACTGGCTGACTACGACGCCATCGTCTTTGGCACACCGACGCGCTTTGGCAACATGGCTGGGCAGATGCGCACGTTTCTCGACCAGACCGGAAGCCTTTGGGCCGAAGGCAAGCTTGTCGACAAGTTCGGGTCCGTCTTCACCTCGAGCGGCACGGGCGGCGGCAACGAAACGACGATCACGTCCTTCTGGAACACGCTTGCGCATCACGGGATGCTGATCGTTCCGGTCGATTATGCGGGGGCAAAAGGCCTGTCCGACACCTCTGAACTGCGCGGGGGCTCGCCCTACGGCGCGGCCACCTATGCCGGGGGTGACGGATCGCGGCAGCCGTCAGGTACTGAACTGTCGATCGCGCGCTACCAAGGCGAGAAGGTTGCCCGCCTCGCGACAGGATCGCGCTGAGGCAGGATGTGCCCTGTTTGACGCTTGCCCTTTGTCTAGAAGACACCGCGCGGCGACGGAAGCGGTGATCAAAACATTCAGGAATGGAGGTCCCGCCATGGGATATCTCGAGAATGGTACATGGCACGACGGCTGGTACGATACCAAGTCCCATGACGGGAAATTCGTACGGGAGAATGCCGGATTTCGCGACTGGATCTCGAACGAGGATGGCGCGCGTTTCCCGCCCGAGCCCGGGCGGTACCACCTCTTCGTCTCCTATGCCTGTCCATGGGCCTGCCGCACGATCATCGCGCGGCGGCTGAAGGGGCTCGAAGGCGTCGTCGGCATGACCATCGTGAACCCCTACAACCGCGAGAACGGCTGGGAGTTCGGTGGGTTCGACGATGCCGGCGCGGACCCGCTATTCGACAGCCGCTATCTCTATGAGTTTTATCAGCTTGCCGATCCCCAGTTCTCGGGCCGCGTGACGACGCCAACGCTTTGGGACAATAGCGAAGGGACGATCGTCTCGAACGAATCCGCCGACATCCTGCGCATGTTCAATTCGTCCTTCGGATCGCTGGCCGAGAGAGCGGACCTTGATCTCTGCCCCGAAGACCTGCGCGGGCAGATCGACGACTGGAACGAGCGGATCTATCCGGCGCTCAACAATGGGGTCTATCGGGCAGGCTTCGCGACATCTCAGGACGCCTATGAGGCCGCGTTTACCGACGTTTTCGCAATGCTCGACACGCTGGAGGCGCACTTTTCTTCCAGCCGCTATCTTGCCGGTGATCGCCTGACCGAGGCCGACTGGCGGCTGTTCGTGACGCTGGTCAGGTTCGACACGGTCTATTTCAGCCATTTCAAATGCAATCGGCAACGCATCTCGGATTACGAGGCGCTGCACGGTTACCTGCGCGACCTGTATCAGGTTCCGGGCATCGCCGAGACCGTCCGCTTCGATCACATCAAGGCCCATTACTACGGCGGCATGCTGGCGGTGAACCCGACCGGCATCATTCCCCGCGGCCCGACGCTGTCCCTGTCCGAACCGCACGGGCGCGGCGGCCTCGACTGAGCTGCGCCCGATCGACCGTATCCCTCCCGCGCATTCGAAAGTGAGCGTGCCTTGGCCCATTCCAGAACAGCCGTAATCTCCTATGCGGTCCTCGCCACCGGGGCGTTCTCGATCGGCACGACCGAGTTCGGATCGATGAGCCTTCTGCCGCCCATCGCCCGGAGCCTATCGCTATCAGAGCCGGCGGCGGGGCACCTGATCAGCGCCTACGCCCTCGGGGTCCTCGTCGGCGCGCCGCTGATCTCGATCCTCTTCAGCCGATCCCCGCGCAAACCCGTCCTGATCGGGCTGATGTTGCTGGTCGCGCTCGGCAACGGGCTCAGCGCCCTTGCTGCGGCCTATCCCACGATGATGGCCTCTCGCTTCCTCGCAGGCGTTCCGCACGGGGCCTATCTCGGAATGGCATCCCTTGTCGCGGCCTCGCTCGCCCCCGAAGACCGCCGGACCGAGGCCGTCGGCTATCTGCTTCTGGGCCTGACCATCGCCACGATCGTGGGCGTGCCCGGCGCGACCTGGCTTGGAACCTTGGCGGGGTGGCGATGGGGTTTTGCCGCCGTCGCCGCACTGGCCCTTGCGACCGCCGCGGCGATCCTCGTCTTCGTGCCGTTTCAGCGGGCCGAAGCCTCGGCCAGCCCTTTGCGCGAACTCGGCGCGCTTACGCTGCCCAATGTGTGGCTGACCGTCGGGATCGCCGCGATCGGCTATGGCGGGCTCTTCTCGGTCTATGCGTACCTGACGGCGACGCTCGACCAGGTTACCGGCGTGTCGGAGGTCGTGGTGCCCTTCGTCGTCGCGGCCTTCGGCATCGGCATGACGATCGGCAGCCTCGTCGTGCCGCGCCTTGCCGACCGCGCCCAGATGCCGACCGCGGGTGCCACGCTGGTCTGGACCGCCGTAGCACTCGCGCTCTATCCGCTGGCCGCAGAGAACGTCTGGTGGATCTCGCTCGACGTTGCCTGCATCGGCGTGATCATGTCGATGACCGCGGTCCTGCAAAAGCGACTCATGGACGTCGCAGGCGATGCGCAGAACCTTGCCGCTGCGCTGAACCACGTCGCGATCAACACCGCGAACGCCCTCGGTCCGTTCCTCGCCGGGCTGGCACTCAGCGCCGGGTTCGGGCTGACATCGACAGGACTCGTGGGCGTGGCGCTGACCTTTGCAGGGCTGGTCGTGTGGGCCTTCGCATGGCGCTACGACCGTCTTCATGGAGGACCCGGTAGACATACAGCCCCCTCGCCGGAAGGCGGTCTCGTTCAAGCCCGGACCGCAATGGAGGATCTTCGACCATGATGCACCGCTTCGAAAAGATGCACGGTCTCGGAAATGATTTCGCCGTCTTCGACTTGCGCGAGACGCCGTCAGACTTCGATCCGGCTCTCGTGGCCGCCCTCGCGGATCGGCACACAGGCATCGGCTTCGACCAGATGGTACTGATCGGTCCCTCCGACATGGCGTCGATCCGCGTCGAGATCCGCAATGCCGACGGAAGCCCGGCCGAGATTTGCGGGAATGCGTTGCGCTGCGTGGGCCTTTTGATTGGGGGAGAACTGTCGGTGGAAACCGGCAGTGGCATAGCACGTGTCGTGACGACAGATGACGGTGTCGAGGTCGCGTTGCCAGAACCGCGCATCGCCCCGGTGGACGCCCAGTCGCTGACTCCCGAGAGCTGCCGGATGCTCTCCGCGCTTCTACGGGCGGAGCGGGCCGAGCCGCTTTGGCATGTCGATGTCGGGAACCCGCACCTCGTCGTTCTGGTCGACGACATCGGAGCGGTTGACGTGGCCAATGCCGGTCCGATTCTCGAACACGCCCCTTTCTTCCCCGACCGCATCAACGTGGCCTTCGCCCGAATTGCCAGTGCGGACCGGATCGACCTGCGCATGTGGGAGCGGGGCGCGGGCGCGACGCGGGCCTGCGGATCAGGGGCCTGCGCCGCGGCCGCCGCGGCAATCAAAGCAGGCCTGACTGGCGACCACGTCACGGTCGACCAACTCGGCGGTGGGCTTTCGGTGCGATGGGTCAGAGGCGAAGAGCTTACGATGGTCGGGCATGCGGCCCATGTATATTCCGGCCGGATCGAGGTGCGCACATGAGCTCGACCTTCGATCTTCTTGCGCTCGTCGGAGCCGGAACGCTGGCTGGCATCATCAACGCGATCGCAGGTGGCGGTACGTTCTTCACCTTCGCCACGCTCATGGCAATCGGCCTGCCCCCGGTCGCGGCAAACGCGACGAGTGCGGTCTCGGTTTTGCCCGGTCAGATCGCCTCCGCCCTGGCCTACAGGCGCGAGATTGCAGCACTCGCCCGCGTTCTCGTCCCGCTCTGCGCGATATCGGCGGTCGGAGGGCTGTTCGGCGGCTGGCTGCTTCTCAATACCGACGACACGACCTTCCGCGGCCTCGTGCCGTGGCTTTTGCTTTTCGCGACGATCCTATTCGCCGTGTCGCCGCGCATTCCCGCGTTCATGCAGCACATTAGGGGCGGCGCGGGCATGACAACCAATCCGGTCCCCAAGGCCACGATCGGAGCACTGGCGCTGCAAGGCATCGTGGCGATCTACGGAGGATATTTTGGGGCCGGCATGGGCATCATGATGCTCGCGTCCCTCTCGATCGTCTTCGGCGACCGGTTCCACGACGCCAATGCCTCCAAGAACATCCTCGCGGTCTTCATGCAGGGCTTCGCCGTAATCCTCTTCGTCTTCTCCGGACTGGTGCAGTGGCCGGAGGCCGTCGTCATCACGCTGTCCAGCATCACGGGCGGATTCCTCGGCGTCGTCGTCGCCCGCCGCGTTCCCGTTCCGGTCATGCGCTGGACCGTGGTCGCTGTCGGCGCCGCGTTGTCGGCATGGTACTTCGTCAATTGACGGGCAAAACCTCGAAGCTGCATTCAAGCAAGATGGGAGCGTTCCAGTGGATACCGTTACGTGGCAGCGCATCGAAGGCGCGCTCGTCTTTCTCGCGGGGCTCGCGCTATATGCGTTCACGGGCTACGGGGCGCCGTGGTGGTGGGCCGTCCTCATTTTCTTCGCACCGGACCTCAGTTTCGCAGCGTATTCGTTCGGATCGAGATGGGGTGCCGTCGTCTATAACGCTGCACACATTTATGCGCTTGGTATCATTCTCGTCGCGTTCGGTGCCGCTACAGATGCCGGTCTTCCGTCCGCACTGGGTTCGCTCTGGCTTGCCCATTCGGGGTTCGATCGCATGCTCGGCTACGGTCTCAAATCTCCCGCCGGTTTCAACGTCACCCACCTCGGTCGAATAGGCGGTCCAGAAGCGAAGTGATCTTCGCCAAACCTTCCTGCATGCCGAGCCGTTCGCTTGCGAATGATCAGGATATCACCTCGGATTTAGGACGATCGTCCCGCACCTCGCCGGAAAGGAACAGATGATGCCCACCCCGAGGTTCGATGGCGATACGAACGTTTGAGAGTGCGCGTCACGGCCAATAAGTGCTCTGGTTACCGAGCCAAGCTGGACCGCTTGCACCGGGCAGGTGCATAGTGACCGCAGAACTTCATGCATGGTGTAGCGAAAGCTCACTTCGCCCGCTCCTCCGGCAGTCGAGGCCGCGCCGCCGCAAGTCCGCGCCGAACTCGAAGTTACAGAATGCTGCGGCGATCTCGCATGGGACTTCTTCGTTTTTGGCGGAAGAACTCACGACATTGATAAGAACTGGGACACGTCTGAAGTTGTTTTCGCAGATATCCGTTGATCGTTGCGGGGTCGCCGCCTATGACACTCATCATGATGATCAAGATCGCTCTCACCACACTCACGACGACCACGCCTCTTGGGCGGGTTCTCAGGTCGTGAGCTGATCTCATCATCCTCACCACCCAACCCCGCCGGGCATCCGCGCGGGGTTTTCTTTTGCCATGCGGGTCCCGGTCGTCTCCATCCGACAAGGACACCGATATGGAACACGAAGATCACCGCATGCTGGCCAATCGCCTCGACCTTTATCACATGGAGGAGAACGCGCCGGGCATGATCTACTGGCACCCGGCCGGCTGGCGTATCTACCGCGCCCTCGAGGACTACATCCGTGGGTGCATGCGCGCTCTAGACTACGAGGAGGTGCGCAGCCCGCAGCTCCTGCCGCGCGAGCTGTGGGAGAAATCCGGCCACTGGGAGAAGTTCGGCGAGAACATGTTCGCCGTGCCGCGCCCCGAAGGACGCGAGTTGGCGCTCAAGCCCATGAGCTGTCCCTGCCATCTACAAATCTTCAACGCAGGCCATCGCTCCTGGCGCGACCTTCCGGCGCGTTATGCCGAGTTCGGCATCTGCCACCGCGACGAGCCTTCCGGGTCGATGCACGGGTTGATGCGTTCGCGCGGATTCGAACAGGACGATGCCCATGTCATCTGCCGCCCCGAGCAAGTGGTCCCGGAGGTCGCCCGCTTTGTCGGCCTGCTAAAAAAGGTCTATGCCGATCTCGGTTTCCCTGACTTCGACGTGATGCTTTCGCTTCGGCCCGAGAAACGGGCCGGGTCCGAGGAGGACTGGGACGCGGCAGAGGCGCAACTTCTCGATGCGGCCCGCGCCGCGGGGCTCGACCCGGCACTGTTGCCAGGTGAAGGGGCCTTCTATGGGCCCAAGCTCGAGTTCGCACTGCGCGATCTGCAGGGCCGGTCTTGGCAGTGCGGAACCATTCAGCTCGACATGGTCCTGCCGGGCCGTCTCGAGGCGAATTACATCGGCGAGAATGGCGCACGCCATGTGCCGGTGATGCTCCACCACGCGGTGCTGGGCTCCATGGGCCGCTTCATCGGGATCCTCCTTGAACACCACCGTGGTCGGCTGCCGCTTTGGCTTGCCCCCGAACAGGTGGCCGTCCTGCCGATCTCGGAAGAGCAGCGCCCCGCAGCTGAGGCAGCCTACACGGCGATGCGGGACGCTGGACTGCGTCCGGTGATGCTTGACCAGGCCGAAACCCTGCAGCGACGCCTCCTAATTGCGCATGAGCGGTTGATTCCGGTCCATGCGGTGATCGGTCGACGCGAGGCCGCCGCGGGACAAATCATGCTGCAGGACGGCAATGCCAAGAGAGCGGTAGCGCTACGGGACGGCGTTTTGCATCTCAAATCCGCCGGGAGCGCGCCGTAATGAGTAAGTCCTCTCGGCTTCACCCTCATCGCAATCTGCGCAGCCATCATCGGGCCGGCGTAGGTTTCAGCTCAGCCTGGAAACTCTGCTCGCGCAGCACGGTGCTATTCGAAGCCTTGGATACTGAGCGCTTCGACGTCCATCCGCTCCCAAGGCCGCAGACCGCACAGGCCGGTCATCACCCGACAAGTCGTTTCCCTGCAAGATGGAGACAACGGCCTGTCACATCCAATTTAAGCAATGCTTTAGCGGCGCGTGCTGCGGCAACATTAAAGCTCACATTCGAGCAATCGCGGCGAAAGACCGAAAAGTCCCGCATAGGCGACCTTGGGTCGTTGGAAATACTGCGGCAGAGATGAATTGCCGCTTCAGTGGCGCAACGGTACCACACCGGCGGTCGCTTCGAACGTCAGCTCAGGGCCAAAAGTGTCGGGCGTTGCCGCATTCCTGGCGGTCGGCCCGCCGCGCCGCCGCATGTCCGGGCCCAGATCGAGAGAGGCTTACCAAGCCGATTTTGCATGTGCTGCTGTCTTTCTAAGGTCTGACCATAGGATGGCCCTCCCACCCTCAATGGTTCCTTCAGCAAACCGCGACCGCAGAGATCGGCCCCTGCCTAGGCCGCCATCGTGCCAATCTCCTCGGACTGTTTGGTGGATTGACGCGCATCAAAATGGCCACGGCAGGCTTGGCGCTGTCGGCACCTGCGGCCAGGTTCATTCACTTTTGGCCGGACTACGCCTTTCACCTGTGAGATTGCCTGTGCCAACCTCGAAACCGCTTGTATTGTCTACCTGAACCCAGTCGCTTCCGAGATCATGTCCGCCAGAGCCAGCATATTGTCCCGCCTTCATCTTCAGGGGCTGCGCCACTTCGAAGCCGTGGTTCGCCTCGGCACGTTCGAGGCGGCGGCGCGCGAGTTAAATGTCACTCCCGGCGCAGTCAGCCAGCAAATTCGTCGGCTGGAAGACGGATTGGGCGTTTCCTTGTTCCACCGCTATGGCAACCGTTCGGAGCCTACCGACGCGGCGCGGCAGATCGCGCAGGGCCTTTCCGATGCCTTCGAGCAGATCGAACAGGCACTGGAGATCGGCACCGGAAAGTCCAGCTCTGCTTCGGTCAAGATCAAGCTCTATCAGACGTGGGCGAACCGCTGGCTCATTCCTCGGCTGGAAGCGTTCGCACAGCAATATCCGGACATTTCCGTCGAATTCGAGACCGGTATCGAGAGCGTCGACGCGGGGTGGGCTGACCTCGACATGGCGCTCAGTATGCGGCCAGAGGAGTCGCCCGACATTACCCGCGTGCCACTGTTCACGCCGCACCTTCTGGCGGTCTGCACGCCCGCCGTCGCCGAGCGGCTGGGACCAAGGGTGGACCTGTCGCTCACGACGCGGATTGCCTCTCGCAACCGCATGGAAGACTGGCCCAACTGGATGGCCGCCGCTGGACTGTCGGCGGATGACAAGAAACCCCTCATGGTGTTCTCGAACTCGACACTGGTCTACGAGGCTGCCTTGGCCGGGAACGGGGTGGCAATCGCTCAGTTGGAGCTGGTTTTGCAAGACCTTGCCGAGGGGCGGTTGGTGCGTCCTGACCCGACGATCATCGACGCAGCGTCGCCCATCGTCCTGCTGCGCCCCGTCTCAAGGCGTCGGCGCAATGCCGCCGGCTTGTTCCATGACTGGCTGGTGGCCGAAGCAGGGGGGCTGCGTGCCCGTACGCAGGCCTATCTCGATGCGTCGGGTCGGGACGCCACGATCACCCCTCGGTAACGTGCTTTGCAAAGGCGGTGATCTCGTCAGCGATACGGCCGGTGCGGAAGGCCTCGGCCCCATGGCCGACATGCGGGACCACTTGCAGGGTCGCGTTCACCCCCGCATCGAACAGCCGATTGGCGAAATCCGCGCTTTGCCGCCACGGCAGGACGTGGTCTTCGCGCCCGTGCAGGATCAGGAAAGGCGGCGCGTCGGACCGGATATAGTTGGCCGGGCTGATCTCGCGCAGCAGGTCCATCCGGTCCAGGGGCGGCTCGCCGAACATCAGCCCAAGCGGGCTGTCGGCGCTGACATGATCGGTGGCCAGATCATCGGCACTCTCCAGCAGATGCGCCAGGTCATAGGCGCCATAGACCGCCACGATGCCGCACGGGGACAGGTTCTCGACCGGATGGAATGCGGCGTGATCCTTGGCCAGCACCGCCAGCGACGCAAGATGAGCCCCGGCAGAGGTGCCGGCCAGCACCATGCGGTCCGGGTCGATGCCATAGTCCGCGGCATGATCGATCAGGTGGCGCAGCCCGTCATTGACGTCCTGCACCTGCGCGGGAAAACGCGCATGCTGCGCCAGCCGGTAGCCGATGCTGACCAGAGCAAAGCTGTGTTCCAGAACGAACATGGTGCGTACCGCCCGCTTGTCGCGGCGTTGCCAGGCCCCGGGATGGAAGAAGACAACGACGGGCAACGGACGCGCTGCGCCTTCCGGCAGATACACGTCGTAGGCCTGACGTTCGTGGGGCCCGAACGAGACGTCATGGATCACCTCGACGCCCGGAGGAACCTCCGGCAGGGGGATGACGGTCCCGGTATGTTGCGGTTTTGCTGAGGTCTGCGTGTCGGTCATGGGGAGTCCTTTTGAAAAGCCCGGACCTGTGTCGGTCCGGGCATGTCTGCGATCATCCGGGCAGCTTGAAGCCGACCTTTTCGGCATACCAATCTGCCAGCCAGGCGTGGGCCTCGGGCGACATGTCCGCCACGGTGCCCCACAGCGCCCGGGCGTCCTCCCCGGTGTAGAGGTCGTAGCCGCCGAGCGACTTTTCGTTGGCCGCGCGGAACTCGGGATCGGCGATGACCTTCTCGAAGGCGCGGCTGTAGGCGTCGACCACCTCGGGCGAGGCCGTAGACGGCAGTACGATGGCCTTGCCGACGGTGATGGCCGCGCTGGTCAGCGCGTAGTAGGCCTCATAGGCGGGGCCGCTCAGCGGCTCGCCATGGACCTCCTCGTAGAGCTCGATGAACGTCGGCACGTCGGGGAAGTTCGGATCGCGCACGATCTCGCCCGAGGGGGCGATGACACCGCCGGCCATCATGGTGATCGCCTTTCCCTCGTCCACCAGCGGCTGGACGCTGCGCATGTAGGCTGCAGTGGTCTGGTGGTCGAGGTTGAACTCGCCACGCTCAAACCCGATGCGACCGCCCCCGCGTTCCAGACCCCAGACGGATTTCACGTCGAAGCCAAGCAGGTCGAAGGACAGCACGGTCAGGATGTCGGCCGAGTCCTGACGCCCGCCACCGAACACGAGATCCGCGCCCTTCATGCCCTCGATGTCGCCCGTCTCCGTCGCGCCGGTGGCGGGCGAGACGTAGTAGAGGGGACCCATCGGCGCGATGAAGACCGGTACGAACTCATCCAGCGTGAAGCTGATCTGCGGCGCCCCCAGCGTCCTGGCGATGAAGATCGACGAGGACATGGCCAGGAAGTCCGATCCATCGGAACTGGCGCGTTTGCTGAAGCGGTTGGCAGCAGGAATACCGCCGCCGCCCGGTTCGTTCCGGACAAGTATCGTAGGCTCGTTCTCGAACGCCTGGGACAGATAGGGCGCCACCGCGCGTACCAGCGTATCGCTGCCGCCGCCTTCGCCGAACGGCACGGTGGCGTTGATCCGGTTCAGACCCAGATCCTGCGTGGCGGCTGGCAGACTGGTCCCAAGGGCGACAGCCCCGGCCAGCAAGATGGTCTTGAGTTTCATGATCGTCTTCTCCTCCTCAGAAGTAATCCCACGGGTTCAGTGACAGGACCCAGCCATCCGGCAGGAAGGTCCCGGATTGATAGGTCAGGAACAGGTAGACCCCGACGATGCTCACCACGCCCAAGGCCACGGCCAGCGACTTGGCCCGGGCCTCGACCGTCAGGAAGGCCGCCATGAAGAGCGCCGCTCCGGCGAAAAACCGAAACAGGCGATGGACAGCACGGCCGCGATCAGCCACGCCGCCGTGTGCCAGAAGGACACCGAGTAGCGCGGGCCGGTGACGTGGCTGTCCTCCAGAGCCGAGGGCGCGCCGCGGCCCAGTTGCAGCAAGATCACCGCGCAGGCCGTCAAGCCGAAGCCGCCGGCGACCATCGGGAACATGCGTCCCAGCGGTTGCAGGTCCTTCACCATCCACAGAGCCGCCGCAAAGAACACAGCCAGCAGGGCGGGCAGCACCAGTTGGGTTGCGCGGGTCTGGCGGATCCTGTCGATCTCCTCAGGATTGTCGACGGTCTTCGTCATCTGCTGCTTGATCGAGGTCCCCAGGATCAGCAGAATCACGGCAAGCAGGATCAGCACGATGGGCCGCGACAGGAAATCGGTCAGACTATAGAGCTGGGCCGTCTGGTAGAGCGACTTCTCGAGGTTCTGCTGCAGGACAAAGCCGATCAGGAAGGCCGGTCGGGAAAAACCGAACCGTCGCATCGCGACGCCGATGGCGCCGAAGAGCAGGATCAGAAACAGGTCGCGCGGATCCCGGTTGATCTGCAGCGTGGCAAAAGAGATCGCTACGATCAGAAAGGGTGCAATCCAGGCGAAGGGGATCAGCGTCAGCTTGGCCAGATGTCGGGAAAACAGGAAGCAGGCCCCGGCTCCCAGGATATTGGCCAGTGCCAAACTCCAGATCATCAGGTAGGTCAGGTCGATATCCTGCGTCAGCATGCCCGGCCCGGGCTGGATGCCGATCAGGATCAGCGCCGACAGCAGCAGCGCGGTGGAGCCGGACCCCGGCACGCCGAACAGCAGCGTCGGCACCAGCGCTCCGCCCATGACCGCGTTGTTCGAGCTTTCGACGCCGATCACGCCGCGCACGTCGCCCTTGCCGAACTGACTTTTGTCCTTGGCCGACCGCACGGTCTGGCCGTAGACGATCCAGTCCACCACCGCGCCGCCGACACCCGGCATGGCGCCGACCAGGCAGCCGACGGTTGCCGAGCGCAACACGATCCACTTGTTGCGCAGGACGTCGATGACCCCTTGCCGGGTGCCGTTGCCAAGGCTTGGGCGATCCGAGATCGAGCGGTTCTGCTGGATCAGGTCGACGATCTCGGGGATGACGAAGACCCCGATCACGCAGGCGATCAACGGAAGGCCGTCGCCCAGATAGAACAGCCCCAGATCAAGCCGTTGTTCGCCGCTCGCGGGCGCAAATCCGACCGAGGCCACGACCATGCCGAAGGCGCAGATCGCCACGCCCTTGGGCAGACTCTTGCCGGACAAGGCCGCCACGCTGGCCACACCAAAGAGGATCATCATCAGGATTTCGGGGATGCCGAACCAAAGGATGACCTGCTTGGCCGACTGCAACGTCATGGTCAGGACCAGCGCCCCGAACAAACCGCCGATCACTGAACTGAGAAAGCCGGCCGACAGCGCCCTTGCCGCCTGACCCTTCTTGGCCATGGGAAAGCCATCCAGCACCGTGGCCTGGGACGAGGCCGATCCCGGCACGCCCAAGAGGACCGATGTGATCGTGTCCCCCGTGTTCACGGTCGCAAGCATCCCGATGACCATCGCCATCGCCGCACTTGGATCCATGCCGTAGATGAACGGAATCAACAGAGAAAGGCCCGCGGCCCCCCCAAGCGCTGGCAGGATGCCCACCACCAGGGCCAGCAAAGCGCCGAACATCAGGTATAGAACCGCCGACGTACCCGTCAGCGTCTGGAACGCCTCGATCATGTATCCTCCCTCATCGGCTCTCCCTGCCGAGTGGGAGTACGAGTGGCACTAGGGCAGGATTAGTGAAAATGACAAAATCTATTCGTTGCGTTAGTTTTTGTAAGTGCTCCAGATCTGATCAAGGCGAGGGTCTCGTGTTTGTCAGGGCCGTAGGAACCGTGTCTGAGACCGAAAAAAGCCAGTAAAGTGCTGCCTTTCGTGATCTATCTGGCGAAAGATCGCTCCCTGAGCTTCCTAACTGTTGCCTTTGCATCTGCAGCGAACGTCAGAAAGGTCCGCGCTGCGGACACTGATCGGTTGGACAATGCTGAGCGATGCCGGAATGAGCGGTTCTGAGAAGCTGCGCTGCAGCAGTGGCCAGTCTGGCGAACGGCGGACTAGTGCTCGATCTCGGATGCCGCGTAACGCAGCGACCACCCTGGCCGGCCCCCGCAAGGGTGGTGGTCCCTGAAATAGGCTCTGGCGCCAGATGGCGTACGTGAAATGGGCAGGTCGTAGCCGGATCAGGCGTCGACCCGGGGGATCGGTGCCCCGGCGGAGGTGACAAGCATGAGGATATCGTCGCGAAGCTCCGGCAGGTGACCGACCAGGTATCGCAGGGCCTATCAGTGGCAGGGCAGGACCGGTTCGGTGCCCTGGGCGCGAAGACGGCGGTCATCGAACCCGGCAGTCCCCAAGACTGTCGGGGGGGGCAGATAACGGTCCAGTGGACCGTTGTCCCGAGGCAGGGCGACTGCGAGAACGTCCCCTCGAAGCGCCGCGACGACCTCCCGACCGGGGAGGTCTTCTCCTTGCTGGCCCAAGACGCGCATGGTGATCGACGCATGGGGGATCCGTTAGGCTACCGTATGGCCCCACCGGCCCCTTGGCCATCGGCCACCCGCGCCAGAGGCAGTCGACTGGACGCCTCGCGACCGCGGATTGCCCCCGCCCCAGCCAACGGCAGTGCCATCGAGACCCGTCATGCACCGAGACTGGAACCGGGCCACCCGATAGGGGCAGGGGGCCTCTGCCAATCCGGCGAAAGCTAACAGGGGAGCTCAGGGGACCAGACTTTGGAGAGAAGCGTGACCCGGATGAGCGACACCGATCCCACCAAGACAAGGAGGATGAGCTTGATCCAGACCCCCGACTAGGGAAGCGGGCCTAGTACTGGAAAATAACCGTCCCGTCAGCAGCTTCGGCGCACCTTCATGCAAACACATCCGCGACATAGCGGCCATGCTCGCGCTCCATCTCATTGGCCCATGCATGGGCCTCGGCATCGGTGACCTGCATCGCGTCGCGGTAGATGCGCACGAAGGTGTCGCGCACGGCAGGCGCCATGTGTGCGCCGTCGCCGCAGACGTAGACCGAGGCGCCGGCGCGGAACAGGGCGGTGATCCTCGCGCGATCCTGCCAGACGCGATGCTGAACAAAGGTCACGTCACCCTCGGGCGCCTGCGAAAAGGCCGGACGGATATCGACCACGCCCTCGGCCTGCCATTGCTCCAGCTCGTCGCTATACAGGTAGTCGACCTCGGGGTGGTCGATTCCGAAGAACAGCAATGCTTTGCCCACGTCGCGCCCTTCGGCCTTCTGGATCGCGCGTTCCTGGAGAAATCCATGGAACGGAGCGATGCCGCTGCCTGCACAGACCAATATGATCGGCACCGCAGGATCTTCGGGCGGATGGAAGGCCGCCTGCGACGGCCGCACCGCGACAGAAACCGCCGCTCCCTCGGTCAGTCCCGCGAGGAAGGTCGAGGCGACCCCCAGATGCCGCCGCTCCCCGGCCAGGGCGGGCGCATCCAGCACGGCAAGTGTCAGCGAACACCGGGACGGATCGCGCAGCGGCGACGAGGAGATGGAATATTGCCGTGGCCGCATCGGCGGCAGCGCGGACAGGAACTGCGCCAACGGCAGCTCGCAGGCCGGGAAGCGTTCCAGCAGGTCCAGCAGGGTGACCCGTTTCGCCAGCAGCTCGCTCGCATAGGCGTCTTCCTCGGCGAGCGCCTCAAGTACGGCGCGGTCCGGCGGGCAGCGTGTGGCAGCAGCGAGGCGGGCGACCTGTGCCCGTGTCGCCGGTTGCGCCAGTTCCACATAGTCGGCGAGGATATGTGCCAGCTCGACCGGCTGGCCCGAGGGCAGCGATCCACCGCCCGGCTGACCCCCGATCATGACCTGAGTGTCGGCGGCAAGGCCGAAGCGGCGCAGCACCCGTTCAATATCGGCCTGCGGATTGCGCGGCAGCACCGCCAGATAGTCCCCGGTGCGGTAGCTCATGCCGGTCGGCAGCGCGATTTCGATATGGCGCTTGGAGCGCGCCAGCGGCGAGGTCATGTTGACCAGTTCGCGGTTCTCAAGGATGCGCCCCTGGTTCAGATCGGTCAGGCGCAGGACCTCCAGCCTCTTGGATCCGATGACCTCGACCTCGAGATCCTCTTTCGCCGGTTCGACCGGCGTCCGGCCAAGCGCATGGCCGAGATCCTGCCAGAGACCGGCATACCAGGCATCGAAGGCACCAAAGAAATCGCCCGCCGCATCGGTCCCGCCCCTTTCCCTAATTCGCGTCGCGCCTGCCTGCCCCATGGCGGCGTCGATCCGTTTGGGGATCGCCTGATAGGTCCGCGCCCACTGCCGGTTGCCGGAGCCGAAGACGGCGAACTGCACGCCCTCCAGCGCATCAGCCGCCAGCCCCTCGACCCATGGCACGAACCGCCGGGCATTGTCCGGCGGCTGCCCTTCATACGAGGCTGTGACGATAATGACGGCCCCCTCCCGCGGCAGGTCTTCGACATGGGCGTCAAGCGGTGCCAGCGTCGCCTGATAGCCCTGCGCCGCCGCGTCCTGCGCGATCTGCTGGGCGAAGGCTTCGCAGGAGCCGGAGTTGCTGCCGTAAAGTACCAGGAGCGGGGTGCTGTCGGCGCCCGACTGCGCGGGGGCGTGCGCCTCTGACGCGGCCCGGGACAACGCAGAGGGTGCCGTGTTTCGGGGGCGCGGGGCAACATCCTCCCGCGGCCTGGCGCGGATGCGGAAACCGTCAGGCTTCAGCGTCAGCGTTTCCGCGATCTTCAGCTGATAGCCACTGTCCGCCTCGGTCAGGGTGAAGCGTTGCAGCAGCATGGTCAGCACAAGCTGCGCCTCCTGCATGGCGAACCCCCGACCGATACAGGCCCGGCCGCCATTGCCGAACGGCTTCCATGCATGGGGGGGCAGTTCCGCCGCGCGCTCGGGGTCAAATCGTTCTGGCCGGAAGGTGTCGGGATCGTCCCAGACGGCAGGATCGCGGTGCAGCTTCGGGATCAGCACCAGCAGCGTATCGTCGGGGGTGACCGGATAGCGGCCCCCCAGCAGGGTCGGTTGATGCGGCGAGACCGCGAAAACAGGTGCGGTGGGCCACAGGCGCAACGCCTCCTGCAGGACCTGTTCGATATAGCCCAATCTCGCCAGATCGCCGACCGCCGGTGCCCGGCCGTCCAGCACGCTGTCCACCGTATCGCGCGCCCGCGCCATCGCATCGGGGTTGCGCAGCAAAAAATAGAGCGCGAAGGACAAAAGCCCGCTGGTGGTTTCATGCCCGGCGATGAGAAAGGTCACCAGTTGGTGGCGGATGTTGTCGTCGGGCAGGCCTTCGCCCGTTTCCGGGTCCCGGCCCGACAGCATGATGTCGAGCAGATCACCCCGCTCGCCCACCCGACCCTCGGCCCGGCGCTCTTCTATGATGGTTTCGGCCACGCGCTTCATCAGCGCCAGATCCGACTCGTATCGCCGCCGCGACGGCAGCATCATCGCATTCGCCATATCGGGACGCTTGGCGCGCATGCCAGCCTCGGCCAGCGCATCCGACATGGCGTCAATGAACGGATGCGTCTCGTTCTGGTAGAAGCTGTTGAAGCGGTAGTCGAAAGCGCAAAGCGCGATGGTGTCCAGCGTCAGCCGCGTCATGCTGTCGGCAACGTCGATTACGGCATTCGGGCCGAAAAGTCTCCAGCGCGTCAGCATCTGGTCGGCGATTTCCTCCATCCGGTCGAACATCGCGCGCACGCCGATCGGACCGAACGCGGGCATCAGCAGCCGGTGCGCCTTTCCCCAGTTGGGTTCGTCATTATGGGCGGTGAACAGGCCATCGCCGCCCAGATCGCGCAGCATTTCCAGCGGACGGTGGACCTTCTTGGAAAAGCGGCCCTGATCGCAAACCTCGCTTACCAGGGCCTGAGAACTCAGAACCAGCAGCGACTCGCCCAGCCCCGCCAGCCGGTAGATTGGCCCATACGTGTCGGCCATCCGGATCAGGCTCTGCACAGGCTTGGCCTTGTCGATCAGGCCGAGGTTGCCGATCAGAGGCAGACCACGCGGCTGAGGAATGAGAGAGGTCGTGTCGGACGTCATGGCGGGCGTTCCCCTAGTTTGTCAGGGCATTTCCATCCCCGGGCCGGGGTTGGTGGACGAGGGTGGAGATGATCGTCTCGATCAGCATTCCACGGGCCTGTGTCGGGGCGATCTCGGGGTCGATCCGGCCGATGAATTCGGGGAAACGAAACGGCTGGCTGAGCATGCTGTTAAGCAGCACATAGACCAGCGCGGGATGCGCCCCCCGGATGATCCCCGCCTCCATCCCGGCGGTGATGAGCGGGCGGCTCGCCTCATAAGCGGGTCGCAGGAGTTTTTCCGTGACGACCGCCGCCTTCTCATCGTCATCGGCGGTGATGCTGAGCACGAAGTCCCGGACATGCGGGAACGCATCATAGTAATCGCTGGTCAGTGTGACCGCGTCGCGCAGCCGTTCGGTCAGGGGGCGGGGGTCGCTGTTGGCCAGTTCGGCAGCCGCTTCCAGCGCGGGTGTCATCGCCTGGGCGAGCTTCTCCACGCAGGCCATCCAGAGGCCGGTCTTGCTGCCGAAGTGAACGCGGATCAGGTTCTGACTGACGCCGGCAGCCGCTGCGATCCCGCGCAGATCGGCTGCCACGAACCCGTGCCGGGCAAAGGCGCTCATGCCCGCAAGCAGCAGAGCTTCGCGGCCGCCACCCTGATTTTTGGGCGGGCGCCCGCGTGGTCGCGACGGAGGGCGTTCAGCCATCGATATGTCCTTTTAATATTCATCTGAACATTTATGGGGGAGCGCATGGATTGCAAGACTACGCGATATGGATCGGTACGGATGACGGCAGCGGCTCCGCGGGGCGTCGGCGCAAAGCTCTGAGGCAAGGTGGCATTGGGATCACCCGTCCTCGGGTCAGGACCCATTTCGGCAGATTGAAGAGACCAGTCGCCGCGAGCGCGATGGACTAGAAGAAGAGATCTTTGCACCGACCTTAGCGCGCCGCGATACCTCGCCGGTCCCTTAGGCGGGCCAAGAGGTTCTCGATCCGGTGGCGCTTGCGACGGAGGCGGCGGTTGTCGCGGGCAGGGCGCTTGCGGTTTCGGGGCGGCGGAGGGCAGGTCCGCGTGCCCCAATCCTTCAGTCCGTTGCGAAACCAGTCGGCGTCACAGACCTCGTCGGCGAGCAGACGCTTCGCTGGCGGGATTTGCCCGGGCAGGGCCAAGGCGCCTCTGGCATCGCGCATCTGCCAGGCGGAAAGGAATACCGGCAGCGGACGCCCACGCCCATCGCACAGCAGGTGCAGCTTCGAGTTCAGTCCGCCCTTGGTACGTCCGATGGCGCGCGGGCGGAGCCCTCGTTTGAGAGGCTGATCGCGATGCGTTGAGCCTTCGGATGGGGGCTGTCGATCATGATCGTCTCGCCATGGGGCCGGGGGCGGCCGACTCTCGGGAGATCCTCAGGAAGACCCCGCGACGGACCATCGCACCAAACGGTTGTAGAGCGTCCTGTGCGGGCCGTAGGCCGAGGGCGCGAGCGCCAGCGGAGACCATTGCGATGCACGTGAATGAGCCCGCCCAGCACCCTGCACTCGGCGGCGCGCACCACGCCTCGGGCCCGGGGGAGGACCGGCCTCAACCGCTCCATCAGCGCCTCGCTCAGCCAGAAGCGCTCGCTCATGCCGCAACCGATCGACGTAGTTTGAATCACGCAGCCTCCGGCCTCTCATCTCAATTTATGGGTTTCGACCCCAGGCTGTTGCGCCGCGAGGCGTGGAGGTTCGAGTTCTCTCACCCGCGCCCTCATCCCATCTTAAGGCGCCGCCCGGGTGCAGTTGGACGCCTGACCTTGCTGCCGGCCCCGGGCGGGCGGGGGCGCGCCGCCCATTGCGTGGGGGCGTATCTCTGGCCTATGCCCGCTTCATCGCCGCCCCCGGTGCGTCACCGGTGCGAGGGACGGGCAGGGCGGCGCTTCGGTGCCGATGGTGCCGATCCGCCGCCCGATGACACGAATAGCGAGGCGACATGACGTCCCACCCCACCGGAGACCGCCTGCGCGTGGTCATCGACACCGACTGCGCCAACGAGATCGACGACCAGTTCGCCCTGGCCTGGGCCCTGTTCGCGCCCGAGCGGCTGAAGGTCGAGGCGACGGTGGCCGCGCCGTTTTCGTTCCGCCACCACCTCGCCCCCCTGCGCGCGGGGGCGACGCCATTCCACCGTGCCTGGGCCGATCGCCTGGCCCGTGCCGGGCGCAGCATCGACGCGCTCGACCGCGACCTGGTCCACCCGGACGCCGGCATGCGGCTGAGCCTCGACGAGATCCGGCGCATCCATGCGCTGTGCCGGCGCGAGGTTCCCGCCCATGCAGGCGCCACGCGGTACATGGAGACCCCCGACGACATCGTGTGGTCCGAGGGCGCGGAGGCCATCGTCGACCTGGCCAAGAGCGGGGCGGCGCCGCTTTACGTGGCCTGCATGGGCTGTGTGACCAACATCGCCGCGGCGCTTCTGCGCGCGCCCGAGATCGCCGAGCGCATCGTCGTTCTCTGGACCGCCGGTTACCCCACGCGGCAGCCGCATCCGCAGCACTCGGCGCTGAACCTCGTGCAGGATCCGCACGCGACGCGGCGGCTTTTCGATTGCGGCGTGCCGCTGGTCTACCTGCCGGGATACCACGTGGGCGTGCAGCTGCGCCTGTCGCACCCGGAGGTGGCGCAGAACGTGAAAGGGCGTGGCGCGCTGGGCGACTATCTCTGGCAGCTTTACGACCGCAACCCGCTGCACGATATGTTCGCGACCGAAGAGCCCCGGCGCCGCAGTTGGGTGATCTGGGACATGATCGACATCGCGTGGCTGTTGAACCCCGACTGGGTGCCGACCTTCGAGACCCCCGCGCCGGTGCTGACATCGGACCTTCGATGGGAAGCCCGCCCCGGGCGCCACATGATCCGCGAAGCGCACGACCTGCAACGCGACGAGATATTCCTCGATTTCTACGCAAGGCTAGGTGCGGCCGACGCAGGCTGATCCCGGGTCGGGACAGCAGGGCGACGGCGAAAGCCTGCTTTACCGGCGTGCCTGTCGCCTGCGGTCTACCGCAACCGGTGGCGGCGCCGGGCGACGTCCCATGAGGCACATCGTTGTCCGGGGGGTGTCCCGTGCGTGCCGAGTTCTAAGTGGCGGGTCATGCGCCACAGGTGCCTTTCCAGATTTGCCGGAGTTCCGATGCCCCTCAGCCTTCTCGTCGTCTCGAGCGAGACCCCCGACCAGCAGGCCGCACGGCGCAAGCGTTCGGGCCTCGCCTCGCACGAAACCTATGCCGGAACCCTGCGGCAGATGCTGGGCGAGGTCGAGATCGCGCAGGCCTCCTGCGTCGACGGGGCTGCCGACCCGCCGCGGGATCTGGCGCGGTTCGACGGCGTGATCTTCGCCGGATCGCCGATCCAGATGCACGAGGACCGGCCCGAGGTCCGACAGGCCGCACGCTTCATGGCGGCGGTGTTCGAGTCCGGGTCGCCCGCCTTCGGGTCCTGCGCCGGGCTGCAGATCGCCGCCGTCGCGGCGGGGGGCACCGTGCGCCCGCGTGCGGCCCCGATGAACGCCTGTTTCTCGCGCAACATCGTCGCGACCGAGGCCGGCCGCGGGCACCCCATGCTGGGCGGACGTCCGGGAGCGTGGGACGCGCCGACGATGCATTCGGCGATCGTCGACCGGCTTCCCGCGGGCGGCCGCACGCTGGCCCGCAGCCGCGACGTCCCTGTCGAGGCGGCCGAGATCCGTTCAGGTGCGGGCGTGTTCTGGGGCGTGCAGTATCATCCCGAACTGGCGCTGACCGAGATCGCCGATGCGCTCAGGGCGCAGACGGCGGCGCTGATCCGGCAGGATCTGGCCCGCGACGACAGCGCGGTCGACCGCTATGCCGCCGATCTGGAAACGCTGGAGGAGACTCCGGCTCGAAGGGATCTCGCCTGGCAACTGGGTCTCGATGACGAGGTCGTCGACCTGCGCCACCGTAGACGCGAGATCGCGAATTTCCTGCGGTTCCTGGGTGCACCGGCGGGGCCGGGGGCGGACTGACTGCGCCGCGGCCGAAAGAGATCGGCAACCAGAGCCAGGCCGACGCGACCCTTAGCCAATGGGAGCATGCCGAATTCCGGGCGTGCTGTCGGCTGTCTGCAAAGCGTCGGCTATAGCCCGAAGAAATGCAGGCGGCTACGGGGGGCGTGACCAGTGCGGTTCCGCGCTGCCGAAAGGGCAGGGCGGTGCCCCCCGGATCGCCTGCGGGGAGGCCGGAGTGAGACGGAGCCGGCTGCTTGGGTCTTGACCCGACAAAATCGGTCGGAATAAAGCTGAACGGCGCCGCGCCCCGAGGATCCGCCAGATGAGTTTCAGCCCCCGCATGACTGCCTTCGTGACCGGCATTTCGGTCACGGACGCGTTGTGCACGCTGTCGCTGGACGGGATCGTGATCGATCTGTGGCGGGTGCAGTCCGACGCGGGCGCGCGGGGGCGCTATGTCTCGCCCGATCCGCGCATCGTGGTCGAGCTGGACCGCGCCAGCCTGTCCCTGTCGCGCCGGCCCGAGCCGGTGCCGCCCGCCGGGCCCGTGCACTACGTTCCCGCCGGGGTCGAGACCTACGCGCATTGCGCCGCGGCGGGGCCGATCCGGCATCTCGACCTGCATTTCGACAGCGAGGCGCTGCGACGTATCGTGCCCGGGGGCGACCTGTCGCGCCCGCGGCTGATGCAGCACGCCCGCCGGTGCGAGGCTCTGGCCCTCATGCTGGCCGATCACTGCGCCGCGCCCGAGCGGGGGGATGACCTCGCCCTGGCGTTGGTCGCGGCGCTGGCCATCGACCTGCTGGGGCCGCCGCCGTTGCCGCACGACGCCGCCACCTCCGCGCCCGCGCGCGGCGGGCTGACGGGCTGGCAGCTTGACCGGGTGACGGGGCATCTGCGCGACAACCTCACCCGCCGCGTCCCGGTGGAGGAACTGGCCGCGCTGGCCGGGCTGTCGCCGTCGTGGTTCGCACGCGCCTTCAAGATCTCGACCGGGGTGCCGCCGCACCGCTGGCACATGCGGGCCCGGATCGACCGGGCCGAGGCGCTGCTGCACGGCGGTCTCGGACCGGCCGAGACGGCGGCCGCCACCGGGTTTTCCGATCAGGCGCACCTGACGCGGACCTTCCGCGCGCTGCGTGGCATCACCCCGGCCGCGGCGAGGCGCAATGCGGCCGCGCCCCGCGCTTTGCCGCAGTCCGCTTCAAACGGCGGTTGATTCCGACAAGATCGATCAGGTTCGACCTGCCAGGGTGGCGCCGATCCTCGGAGCACGGTCCCGCCGTGCCCCGCCAGACGCTGACGAAGGACCACCCCAGATGACACGTTCGATGCAAGCTGGCCCCGGGGCCGATCTCAGGGCCGGCCTCAGGGCCGGCTTCAAGGATACCCTCAGGGATGGCCTCCGCGTCGGTCTCAGGGGCGGCACGGCCGCGCTTGCGCTGATGTTGCCCGCCATGGCCACGGCGCAGGACACGCTGGGCACCATCGTGCTCGAGGCCGAGGAAGACGCCGGCACCGGCCCGGTGGGCGGCATCGCCAACCCGGTCACGACGACGGGGGCGGGGACGCCAACGCCCCTCAACGAGATCCCGCAAAGCGTCACCGTCATCGGCAGCGAGGCTCTGGAGGCGCGCAACGTCACCACCGTGGGCGAGGCGCTGCGCTATTCGGCGGGCGTCTTCTCCGAGGTCTACGGCGACGACGGGGACTACGACTGGCACTTCATCCGCGGGTTCCAGTCCGACCAGACTGGGGTGTTCTGGGACGGGGTGCAGAACCTCTCCTACGGGTTCGGATCGCTCTACGTCGATCCCTACACGCTGGAGCGGATCGAGGTGCTGCGCGGCCCGGCCTCGGTGCTCTACGGCGGGTCGAACCCCGGCGGCGTGCTGAACTACGTCTCGAAACGTCCCGGCGGGCGGGTGCGCGAACTGACCTTCGGCGCCAACGACGCGGGCCGGGTCTGGACCGGCATCGACTGGGGTGACGACCTGGGGCAGGGGCGCGCCTACCGCCTGACCGCGCGGATCGAGGGGGGCGACACCTACGACGACTTCAACGACGGCGTGCGCGGCGTCGTGGCGCCGGGACTGTCCTTCACGCTCGACAGCGGTACCAAGGTCACATTGCTGGGCAACTACACCCATGCCGACGAACAGCATTCGGGCGGCACCTTCCTGCCCTATTACGGCACCGTCGTGCCCGCGGATTTCGGCACGATCGACCCCGAGACGAACTTTTCCGACCCGGACTGGGATTACTACGACCGCCGCCAGGGGGCGCTAACCGCCATCGTCGAGCACGAGTTCGGCAATGGCTGGAGCCTTGGCGCCACCGGCCGCATCGCCCATGCCGAGATCGAAGAGGGGTATTTCTATCCCTCGGGCTACGACGGGTTCCAGCCGCAGCCGGGCGACGCGGGGCAGCTTTCGCTGGGCGCCTTCACCCATGACAGCACGCTCGATGCCTACGAGGGCGATCTGCACGTCGCGGGCGACATCACGACAGGGGGCGTCCGCCACGACCTGCTGGTGGGCATCGACGCGCGGCGGTTCGAACTGGACCAGACCCAGACCTCGAACTTCACCTTCACCGCCGACCCGCTGGATCCTACCGCCCCCGGCACGCCGGTGATGGGCGACCCCTATATCGACGGGGTGACCACGCAGGACGTCTTTGCGATCTATGCGCAGGACCAGCTGCGGTTCGGGCAGGGGTGGATCGCCACCGCCAACCTGCGCCACGACTGGGTGACGACCGAGACGCGCGGCCTGACCGAGTTCGTGCGTGAGGACAGCGAAACCTCGTACCGCGCCGGTCTGGCCTATGAATTCGCCAATGGTCTGACCCCCTACGCCGCGGCGTCCAGCTTCTTCCTGCCGACCATAGCCTCGCCCGCCGAGGGCGTGACCAAGCCCGAATCGGGCGACCAGATCGAGCTGGGGGTCAAGTATGCGCCCGCGGGGATGGATGCCTTCGTCACCGCCTCGGTCTTTCGGATCGACCGTGAAAACGTGATCACGGGGACCTTCGGGAATTACAGTCAGCTGGGCGAGGTGCGCAGCCAGGGGGTCGAAGTCGAAGGCCACTACGGGTTCGGCAACGGGGTCCGCCTGCAGGCAGCGGCAACGATGCTGGATCTCGAGGTTACAGAGGATGCCAACCTCGATCTGGTGGGCAACAGCCCTGTGCTGATCCCCGAAACCCAAGCGGCGCTGCGGCTGGACTACGACTTTGACGGCGGGCTTCAGGGCCTGAGCCTGGGCGCGGGCCTGCGCTACCAGGGCGAAAGCTGGGCGGACGAGGCCAATACGCTGAAGGTCGGGACGGCAACGCTGGTCGATCTTTACGCGGGCTACGACTGGGACAACGGCTGGGGCCTCGACCTGGCCGCGACGAATATCGGCGACGAGGCCTACGTCACCGGGTGCCGCGGGCTGGTCACATGCTCCTACGGGGCGGGGCGACAGATCAGCCTCGACCTGACCCGGCGCTGGTAAGCGGCGGCCCGGACGCCTAGAGAGGCGCCCGGGACCGCACCGGCCGGATCGCGCAGCCTCCGGAACCGTCCGGTGGGGCGCGGGCGATCTTGGGGCGGCCGACGCGACGACAAGGAGTGACCCATGCGAAGGTTCCTGGCCTACTACCGCCCCTGGGCCGGCCTCTTCTGGCTGGATTTCGGCTGCGCGGTCTTCGCGGGACTGCTCGAACTTGCCTTCCCGCTCGCGGTGCAAAGCTTCATCGACCGGCTGCTGCCTTCTGGCAACTGGGGGATCATCGCGCTGGCCACGGCGGCGCTGGCGCTGATCTACCTGCTGAATACCGCGCTGATGGCCGTGGTGACCTACTGGGGCCACATGCTGGGCATCAACATCGAAACCGAGATGCGCGCCCGGGCCTTCGCCCACCTGCAGAGGCTGTCGTTCTCCTTCTACGACAAGCAGCGCACCGGGCGGCTGGTGGCCCGCGTCACACGCGACCTGGAGGAGATCGGCGAGATCGCGCATCATGGCCCCGAGGATCTGTTCATCGCGGTCATGACCTTCGCGGGGGCCTTCGCGCTGATGCTGTGGATCAACGTGCCGCTGGCGCTGGTCTCCGCGGTGATCGTGCCCGCGATGACGGCCGTCACCGTGATCTACGGCAGCCGGATGACGCGCACCTGGCAGACGATCCTGGGGCGCGTGGCCGATTTCAACGTGAGGCTGGAAGAGAACGTGGGCGGCATGCGCGTGGTGCAGGCCTTTGCCAACGAACGCCACGAACAGACGCTTTTTGCCCGCGACAACGCGAATTACCGGCAGGCCAAGCTGGACGCCTATCGCGTCATGGCGGGGTCGGTGTCGCTGACCTACATGGGGATGCGCGCGGTGCAGGTGATCGTCATGGTCGTCGGTGCCTGGCTGGTGCTGCAGGGCGGGCTGACCGAAGGCGGATTCGTCGCCTTCTTGTTGCTCGTCGGCGTCCTGTTGCGCCCGGTGGAAAAGATCGCCGCGGTGATCGAGCTTTATCCCCGCGGGCTGGCCGGGTTTCGCCGCTACTGCGACCTTCTGGATACCGTGCCCGAGATCGCCGACCGCCCCGGCGCGCGCCCTGCGCCCGCCTTCCGCGGCGAGGTCGAGTTTGAAAATCTGCGCTTCGGCTACGACGAAGCGCGCCCGGTGCTGGATGGCATCACGGCGCGGATCGGGGCGGGCAAGACCGCGGCCTTCATCGGCCAGTCGGGGGCGGGCAAGAGCACGCTTCTCAGCCTCGTGCCGCGGTTCTACGAGGCCGCCGGCGGCGCCATCCGCATCGACGGCCACGACATCCGCGACCTGACGCTGGACTCGCTGCGCGCGCAGATCGGCATCGTTCAGCAGGACGTGTTCCTGTTCGGCGGCACGCTGGGCGACAACATCGCCTATGGCCGGATCGGCGCGACGCGGGACGAGATCGTCGCGGTCGCCGAGCAGGCCAGCCTCGGCCCGCTGATCGCCGCGCTTCCCGACGGGCTCGACACCATCGTGGGCGAACGCGGCGTGACGCTCTCGGGCGGGCAGAAGCAGCGGGTCGCCATCGCCCGCGCCTTTCTCAAGAACCCGCCGATCCTGATTCTGGACGAGGCGACCTCGGCGCTGGATACCGAAACCGAGCGTGCGATCCAGACCGCGCTGGACGCGCTGTCGAAGGACCGCACCACGCTGGTCATTGCCCACAGGCTGGACACCATCCGCGACGCCGACATGGTGTTCCGGCTGGAGGGTGGCGGGCTTGAACGCCTGAACGGGGCGCCGGTCGAACCGGCCCGCGTCTGGGCCTGACCTGCCCCTGGAATGACCGCGCGTCCCGCGCGCACCGACACCGAAAGGACCCCGCCCATGCTGCGTGCCCTGTTCCTGCCTCTGGCATTGCCTCTTGCGCTGCTGTCGGCGCCCCTCGCGGCGCAGGAGTTTCCGCTGACCATCGACCACCGCTTCGGGCAGACCGCGATCCCCGACCGTCCCGCGCGCGTCGCGACGCTGGACTACGCGGGCGCCGACGACCTTCTGGCGCTGGGCGTGCAGCCCGTGGCGCTGCGCTACTGGTATGGCGACCACCCCCGCGCGGTCTGGCCCTGGGCCGAGCCGCTGCTGGAAGGCGCGCCCGAGATCCTGCGCGGGCAAATCAATTTCGAACAGGTGGCGGCGGCAAAGCCGGACGTGATCATCGCGCTCTGGTCCGGCATCGACCGGGCGGCCTATGACCGGCTGTCGCAGATCGCCCCCGTCGTCGCGCCGCCCCGGGGTGTGGACCCCTTCGCGCTGCCCTGGGACGACCGGGCGATGATTGCCGGCCGCGCGGTGGGGCGCGAGGATCTGGCGCGCCGGAAGGTGGCCGAGATCGACGCGTTGTTCGACGCGGCCGCCGAGGATCACCCGCACTGGCAGGGGCTAACCGCCACAGTGGCCTACATGTGGGACGATCGGCCGGGCGTCTATGGATCGCAGGATATCCGGGCGCAGATCCTGTCGCGGCTGGGGTTCGAGACGCCCGCCGCGGTCGATGCCGGGGTGCCCGGTGGCGGCTTTTCGACCGACATCTCGGCCGAAAGCATCGGCCTGATGGAGGCCGACGTGATCCTGTGGTTCGCGACGGACGGGGATTTCTCGGGCGTCGAGGCCCTGCCGACGCGGCGGTTCCTCGAGGCCAATGACCGCGGCGACGAGATATTCGTCGACGCGCTGCTGGCGGGGGCCTTTTCGCATGCCTCGCTGCTCAGCCTGCCATATACGCTGGATCACCTCGTCCCGGCGCTGGAAGAGGTGCTGCCGGCCGCCGACTGACGGGATGGTCCGGGAAAGCGCGGGCAGGCTGGCGCCGTGCGGCAGGGGTCGCCGCGCCTGTCACAGCCTGTTGTCTTCCCGACCGGCCGCGCCCTGAACGTATCCAAGGGTCGCCTGTCCGCCATGGCGGTTGCGCCCGGCGGGCGCCGCGGGGCCCTGAGGGGCCCCGGCGCGGATCACATCGCGAAGGACGTGCCGCAGCCGCAGGACGAGGCGGCGTTGGGGTTATCGATGACGAACCGCGCGCCGATCAGCTCTTCGGTAAAGTCGATGGTGGCCCCGGCAAGGAAGGGCAGCGACACGCTGTCGACCAGCACCTTCTGTCCGTCCTTTTCGAGAACCAGGTCGTCGTCGGCGGGGGCGTCCAGCTTGATGTCGTACTGAAAGCCCGAGCAGCCGCCGCCTTCGACCGCGACGCGCAGCGCCTGGCCGTCGCCCGCGGCGTCGATTTCGGCCAGCCGCGCGAAGGCACGGTCGGTCACTTTGGGGGGAAGCGTCAAATCCATGGGGTTTCGCGTTTTCTCTGTGGCACGAGTTGAATATATGGGGCGCGAGACGAGGCGACAAGAACGGGCAGGACACATGTCGGCGCCATATGCATCGGACCCGGCGGCAAGCCGCGGACGGCTTCACCCGGAACGCGACAGCACGTTCCGGTCAGCCTTTCAGCGCGACCGCGACAGGATCATCCACGCCTCGGCCTTTCGGCGGTTGAAGCACAAGACACAGGTCTTCATCGAGCATGAGGGCGATTATTTCCGCACGCGCCTGACCCACTCGATCGAGGTGGCGCAGGTCGCACGCACCGTGGCCGGGGTGCTCGGGCTCAATACCGAGCTGGCCGAGGCCGTCGCGCTGGCGCATGACCTGGGCCATCCGCCCTTCGGTCACACCGGCGAGGATGCGCTGAAGGACCTGATGGAGCCCTATGGCGGCTTCGATCACAACGCGCAGGCGATCCGCATCGTCACCTCTCTGGAACGGCACTACGCCGACTGGGACGGGCTGAACCTCACGTGGGAAACGTTGGAAGGTATCGCCAAGCACAACGGCCCCGTTCCCGCGCCGGTGCCCTACGCGCTGGCCGACTACAACGCGCAGCAGGACCTCGAGCTCGACACCCACGCCTCGGCCGAGGCGCAGGTGGCGGCTCTTGCCGACGACATCGCCTACAACAACCATGACCTGCACGACGGTCTTCGGGCCGAGCTGTTTTCGACCGACGAACTAGCGCGGTTGCCGATCCTCGACCGCTGCTTTGCCGAGGTCGACCGGATCTGGCCCGACCTGAACTATTACCGCCGCCGGCACGAGGCGCTGCGCCGTTTCTTCGGCGTGCTGGTCGAAGACGTGATCGCGGAGGCGCGCACCCGGCTGGAGGATATCGCGCCCGACAGCGCCGACGCGATCCGCCGCGCCGGACGGCCCGTGGCCCGGTTCTCGCCAGAGGTGTGGGAGCAGCTGCAGGTGACGCGCCGGTTCCTCTTCGACCGCATGTACCGCGCGCCCTCGGTGGTCGAGATGCGGGTGCTGGTGACCGAGATCGTGCGCGATCTGTTCCCTCTTTTCATGGAACGGCCCGATCTTCTGCCGAAGCAGTGGCGCAAGGATGTCGAGCAGGTCGAGAGCGAACGTGACATGGCCCGCATCGTGGCCGACTACATCGCCGGGATGACCGACCGCTTCGCGATCCAGACCCACGCCCGTTATTTCCGGGGCGGCGACACCCATCCGTCGCTGACCACCGCGCCCTGATCCCCGGGCGCCGGTCCCGGCCGTGGCCGGGCCGGTTCGCCGTCGGCCCCCCGGGGGCCGTGCACCGAACACGGTCGGACGCGCGCGACTGAGGCGACACGAGAGGGGCGCGGGCGCCCCTGCCGCCGGGCGCGCCGTCTGACCGGGGCGCATTGCGGCGCGGGGGGGGCAATACCCCGCGCCGCGCAGGGGTGGGCCTGGTCGCGGCGGCGGGCGTCGCGTCCATGGCGCAGAATCGTGCGTCGGCCCTTGCCGACCCCCCGTCGCGCCCCAAGTCACGCGAAATTGCTGCGCGGGCTGCGCTGCAGCATACCCTGTTACGGAAGGACCGGGATGGAAGAGAGTATCGCCGCCGGGGGGCTTGACCCCATCTCTGCCTTCGCCCTCGTGGGGGCGATCGGCGTGGGCGCGCAATGGCTAGCATGGCGGCTGCGGATGCCAGCCATCGTTCTGATGCTTGTCGCGGGTATCCTGATCGGTCCGGTCAGTGGCATCTTCGATCCCGACCGCGACATCGGCCCGCTCTACGAACCGATGATTTCGCTCGCCGTCGCGGTGATCCTGTTCGAGGGTGGCCTGACGCTCAGCCTCAATACCCTGCGCGATGCGGCGGAGGGGGTGAAACGTCTGGTCTTCATCGGCGCGCCTTTGGGCTGGCTGCTGTCGGCCCTGGCGTTGCACTATGCCGCTGGCCTCGGCTGGGAAAGCTCTGCCGTTCTGGGCGGCATCATGATCGTCACCGGGCCCACGGTGATCGCGCCGCTCTTGCGTACCTCGCGGCTGGCGCGCCGGCCCGCCGCCTTGCTGCAGTGGGAGGCGATCGTCAACGATCCGCTGGGGGCGTTGGCCGCGATCGCCGCCTTCGAGGTCATCGTGGTGCTGCGCACAGCGACCGACTGGGGCGGCGCGTTCTTCGAGCTGGCCACAGGGGGGCTGGTCGCGGTGGTTCTTGGCGCCGTGGGCGGCTATGGCCTGTCCTGGGCGCTGCGGCGGGCCAAGGTGCCGGAGTACATGAAGGTGCCGGTGCTCTTCGTCGTGATCCTCGCCGTCTTCGCGGCCTCGGACGCGGTGCTGCACGAAAGCGGTCTTCTGGCCGTGACCATCATGGGCATCGTTCTCGCAAACGCCAACCTGCCGTCCTACGAAGAGATGCGCCGTTTCAAGGAGCACGCGACGATCCTGCTGGTCTCGGGCGTGTTCATCCTGCTGGCCGCCAGCGTCGATTTCACTGCGCTGGGGCAGCTGAACTGGCGCGCCGCGGTGTTTGTCGCAGCCGTGGTCCTGCTGGCGCGTCCGCTGACCGTCTACGGCGCGCTGGCCTCGACCAAGCTGCCGTGGAAGGAACGGACGCTGATCGCCTTCACCGCGCCGCGCGGCGTGGTCCTGGTGGCCGTGGCGGGGCTGTTCGGCGAGCGTCTGATGGCCCTCGGGATCGACGACGCGGTGCTGATCGGTCCGCTGGCCTTCGTGCTGGTGGCGGTCACGGTCATCATCCACGGCTTCACCCTTGCCCCCGTGGCGCGCGCGCTGGGGCTCACGGCGGCCGAAACGCCGGGCGTGCTGATCGTCGGCGGATCGCGCCTGACCGTGGCGCTGGCCGAGGCGCTGAAGGAAAACAAGGTGCCGGTGCTGCTTACCGACCCCAACCGGACCAGCCTGCGCGCTGCGCGCGAGGCAGGCATCCCCACTTTCTTCGGCGATATCCTGAGCGAGGCGGCCGAGCACAGGGTGGAGATCCTGAACTACCGCACCGCGCTGGCCGCCACCAACAACGACGCCTACAACACGCTCGTCGCTACCGACCTCGCGCCCGAGTTCGGCCGCGAGTTCGTCTACCAGACCGCCCGCGAAAAGGCCGAACATGTGCGCCATGCCTTGCCGGCGTCGCTTGGGGGGCGACCTTTCGGCGACAAGTCTACCTACAACATGCTGAACCAGCGGATGTGGCAGGGGTGGGAGTTCCGCGTCACCGGCCTGACCGACGAGTTCACGCTGACCCGCTATCGCGACCAGCGCCCCGAGGCCGTGATCATGGCGCAGATAACCAAGGACGGGCAGTTCCAGTTCGTCACCGACGACGAAGAGCTGCGCGTGCCCGCCGGTGCCAGCGTCGTCGCGCTGATTCCGCCGGCCGAGCTGGAAAAGATCGACGCGCCGCGCAAGGGGGGCGGGCAGGGGGAGCCCACCGGTGGAGGGCCCGGCCCGACCTCGACGGCCAAACCGGCGGCGGCGCTGCCGAAGTAGCGGGCTCGCCCGCGGGCGGAGGGGCACCAACCGGCGCTCCGTCCGTTCCCGGGGGCGGGCTGGTCGGCCTCGCAGGTTGCAAGGGCCGTCAAAGTTTGGGCTGGCCCCGGGAAAGCGGTGCCGTGAAGGCCCTGCTTTCCCGGGTTGGTTCGGCGCTCGTCGGCCGCGCCGTTCAGGTCGTCGTGCTGTCCCGTCGGATCAGGCGACCGGGCTTAGCCGCGCCAGGGCTTCGACCCGGGCGAGCGCGGCGCCGCTGTCGATGCTCTCGCGGGCGATCTCCACCCCTGTGCGCAGGTCCGCCGCGCGGCCCGCGATGATCAGCGCCGCGGCGGCGTTCAGCAGCACGGCGTCGCGATAGCCGCCGGCCTCGCCGTTCAGAAGCGCCCGGAACGCCGCTCCGTTCTCCGCCGGGGTACCGCCCAGGATCGCCTCGAAGGGGTGCTGCGGCAGGCCGGCATCCTCGGGCGCGATTTCCCTCATCTCGACATGTCCATCCGCCAGCGCCGCCACGGCCGTGGGGCCCGCGATCGAAATCTCGTCGGTCCCGTCCGAGCCATGGACGATCCACGCAACCTCGGAGCCGAGCTGCCCCAGCGTTTCGGCCATTGGCCGGATCACCTCGGTCGAAAAGGCGCCGGTCAGCTGCCGGGTCACGCCGGCGGGGTTGGTCAGCGGCCCGAGGATGTTGAAGATCGTCCGGGTCCCCAGCTCGGACCGCGGGCCCATCACGTGCTTGGTCGCGGGGTGGTGCATCGGCGCCATCATGAAGCCGATGCCGACCTCGGCCAGCGCCCGCTCGACGACCTCGGGGCCGACCATCACCTCGACACCCATCTGGGTCAGCGCATCCGCGGCGCCGGATTTCGAGCTGAGGTTGCGGTTGCCGTGCTTTGCAACCGGGACACCCGCGCCCGCCACGACGAAGGCGGTGGCGGTCGAGATGTTGAGCGTGCCCTTGCCGTCGCCGCCCGTGCCGACGATGTCGATGGCGCCCTTGGGCGCGCGCACGGGGCGGCACTTGGACCGCATCACCGCGGCGGCGGCGGCGTATTCGTCGACCGTCTCGCCGCGCGTGCGCAGCGCCATCAGGAACCCGCCGATCTGCGCCGGCGTCGCGCCGCCGTCGAAAAGGATGCCAAAGGCGGTTTCTGCCTCGTCCCGGACCAGCGGGCGTTGCGCGGCGGCGTCGATCAGCGGCTTCAGTCCATCGCTCATGCCGGCACCGCCAGCTTGTCCAGGAAGTTGCGGATCAGCTGGTGGCCGTGCTGCGAGGCGATGCTTTCGGGGTGGAACTGCACCCCGTGAATGGGAAGTGTGCGGTGGCTGAGCCCCATGATCGTGCCGTCCTCCAGGTCCGCGGTGATCTCGAGCGTGTCGGGCAGACTCTCGCGCTCGACCGTCAGCGAGTGGTAGCGCGTCGCGGCGAAGGGCGAGGGCAGGTCGCCGAACACGCCGCCGCCCTGGTGCCGGACCATGCCGATCTTGCCATGTACCTGCTCGCGGGCCCGCACCACGCGCCCTCCGAAGACCTGTCCGATGGCCTGATGCCCGAGGCAGACGCCGAAAAGCGGCATCCCCGTTTCGGCGGCGGCCTCGATCAGGGCGCAGCAGATGCCGGCGCGGTCGGGATCGCAGGGGCCGGGCGACAGCACGATCGCCTCGGGCCGCATGGCCATCGCCGCCTGCACGTCGATGGCATCGTTGCGCCGCACCTCGACGCGGGCCCCGAGCTCACCCAGGTAGTGAACGAGGTTGTAGGTGAAGCTGTCGTAGTTATCGATAAGCAGGAGCATGCCGCGGCGGTCCTTCGCGTAGCTTGGGGGGTGAACCCCGGGGCGGGTCGCGGTATAGATGAAGAACGGGCCGGGCGGCGTCAAGACGGCCGACCTGTCAGGCCCTGCGGCCGACATACGGGCCTTGCACCATCCGCGGCCGGTCGGATAGCGAACCTGCAGGCAACAGGGGGCCGCCGCCGGACGGGACCGGGGCGGACTTGAACGGACGGAGCATCTGGTGGGCCGAGGTTTCCTTGCGGGGATGATGTGGGGCTGCGTCGTTGCGGCGGGCATGGTGGTTCTGGTCGCCGGGCTGACGCCTGAGCGCGAGGCGCCGGGCACTGCCGCCGCGCCGCAGGCGGGCACGGCCGAGGTGCCGCCCGGCACCGGGTTTACCGAAGGGCTGGCCGACCGGGAGCCCGTGCTGCCCGAGGGCGACACCGCCCCCGCGACGGCCGACGCGCCGCGACTGCCGCAGCCGATGCCCGAGCCGCGGCCCGACGCCGCCACCTCCGACAGTCCCGCCGCCGTCCCGCAGATCGCCGGAGCCGACACCGACCTGTCGGAGCCGCCGGACGCGCCGCAGGGGCCCGAGGCAGGGGCGCCCTCGACCCCCGATGTCGCCCCCGATGCCGCGCCGGCGCCGCGTCGTCCCGAACGCGCCGAGCGGCCCGCGTCCGAGGCCGGGGCGCCGCCGGTGTCCGATGGCCCGGCGGCGCCGCCCGTGCAGGCGCCGCGCCTTCAATCCGCCGCCCGCGCGCCGACATCCCCGAACGCGTCGGACGAGCCCGCGCCGACGTCGCCCTCGGGCGGGGATCAACCCACCGATTTCGCCGCCCTGACCCCGCCCGAGGCCGGGCGCGCGCTGGATGCCCCGGTGACAGAGGACGCGCCCGGGGCGCCCGATGCCGGCCCCGCGGCCGCCGTCCCGACGGCGCCGCGCCCCGGCGCGATCGACGCCTCTCCCGGATCCGTGCCCAACGCCGACGCCCCGGCCGACAATTTGTTGAGCGGAACCGCGACCCCTTCAGCGCCGCAGCGGCAGGACACGCCCGGTACCCCGGCGCGGCCCCCGTCCGAAGGCCCCGCGGCGCCGCGTGCGCCGGAGGCCCCTGCTGATGTCCCAGCGGACGCGTCGCCACCCGCAGGCGGCGATGACGGCCCGCGGGCGCAAAGCGAGCGCACTGCGTCGGCCGCGGCGACGGAGGCCCTTTCGGCGCCTCTGCGCCCCGGTCGCGCCGGGGACGAGGCCCGGCTGCCGGACAGCGCCACGCCATCGGCGCCGTCCGCGCCGACGCTTGCGCCCGACCTTCCGTCGGACGCCGACGCCCCGGACGCGGAGGCCGAGGCGGGCCTCGCGTCCGCCAGCCCCGCGGACGAGGCCGCGCGCGGACCGCGTGTCGATTTCGGTGGAGCGGGCGCGGGGCCCGAGGCGCCCTCGGGCGAGGTGCCGCCGGGCGTCGACGGTCCGCCCGCGCCGGCCGCGCCGGGACCGGAACTGCTGGCCGAGACACAGATCCCCGCCAATCCCGACAGCGAAGGCCCCGCCGCGCCCCGCGCGCCAGCGCCCGAGACGCCGCTGTCGGACCTGCCCGCGGGACTGGCGCCGACGATCGAGGCCGGCGCCGACGCTGCGCCGATCCGCGTGGGCGAAGCCCCTGAGGCGCCGCCACTCGTCCCCGGCGTGGGCGGCGGCGGACCGGCCCTGTCGGCGCCCGACATGGCCGAGTTCGAGGCCGGTGCGACCGAGGCCGGGCCCTCCGGCCCGCAGGAGGGCACTGTCGAGGCTGGTGACGCGCTCGACCGCTATGCCGCCGAGTTCGCCGCGCCCGGGGATCAGCCGCTGGTGGCGGTGCTGCTGCTGGACGAAGGCGGCCCGCTGCCCGATCTCGACATGCCCGTGACGCTGGTGATCGACGCGCAATCGGCCGATGCCGCCGGGCGCGCGGCCGCCTTCCGTGCCATGGGGCAGGAGGTCATGGTGACGCCGGCCTTCCCCGACAGCGCGGGGGGCGCGGGCGCCGCGCTTGCCGCTGCGCGACGGGCGGTGCCCGAGGCCGTCGCCGTATTCGACCCGCCGACGGCCACCGCCTATCCGGCCCGTCGTGACATGCTGGAGGAGATGCTGGACGGGATCGACGTCGCCGGCCTCGGGTATGTCAGCGGCGCGCGGGGGCTCGATTCGGCGTTGCGGCTGGCGCGCGGCCTCGGGGTTCCGGCTGCGACTGTCTATCGCGACATCGACGGCGAGGGGCAGACCCAGGCCGCGGTCAAACGCTTCCTCGACCAGGCGGCGTTCCGCGCCCGGCAGGAGGAGGCGCTGATCCTGATCGGCCGCACCCGCCCCGAGACGATCTCGGGCTTGCAGGAGTGGGTCGATGGAAGCCGCGCGCAACGTGTCACCCTGTCCCCCGTCTCGGCTGTGCTGCGCGCCCTGCGCTGATCCCGGTCGCAGGGCGCCCCTCGGGGCGGCGCAGGGCCGCCGTTGCGCCCCCGGTGGCGACGTGCAGCCCGGGGGCAGGCGGCCCGCTGCGGCAGTGCGGTTGCCCGCCTAGTGGTGTCGCGCGGTGAAAAAGCGCGGACAGGCCCCGCTGAACCTGGGGGCAATGAGGCCCGGCTTGGCCACGCCTTCGCACCCTGGCGTCGGGGTCGGAGCCGGCGCCCGCATGAGGCAGCGGCAGACTGCCCAAAAGGGCGCAATGACAGGTGGCAACGGGCCCGCGGTTGCCACGCCGGTCTAACAGCCCGCCGGCGTGCCGCGAGGCAAGCGATCCGTTGACCGGGCCCGACGCCGTGTCCCGATCTAGGTTTGGGGGAGTGGGGCAGCCACACTCGACCAGGCCACCCGCCAGTGCGGCCGACTATCCGGGGGCGCGCAAGAGACCTCGCCCCAGCCGGGGAGGCTGGGCTCGGCATGAAGATGCGTGGCAGGGAAGAGGTTGGGGCACAAAAAAACGGCCCCGGAAAGGGCCGCTTTTATCGGGTCGCCAAGGGGCGCGTCGGATCAGGCGTTGCCCTCGGACGAGCCCTGCGGGCCTTCGCCGCGGGGCGGGCCGCTGCGGCCGCCCTGGTTGTTGGCGTTCAGCGGATCGTCACGACGCTGGACCGAGCCTTCGAAATGGGCGCCGGATTCGATCGCGATGGTCTTGTGGATGATGTCGCCCTCGACCCGGGCGGTCGAGGTCAGGCGAACCTTCAGCCCGCGAACCCGACCCACGACGCGTCCGTTGACCACGACGTCGTCGGCCATCACCTCTCCCTTGATCGTGGCGCCTTCGCCGACGGTCAGCAGGTGGGCGCGGATGTCGCCCTCGACCGTGCCTTCGATCTGGATGTCGCCGGTGGTCTTGAGGTTGCCCTTGATCGTCAGGTCAGAGGACAGGACGGATGCGGGCGGCTTCGCCTTCGGCGCGGAAGACGGGGCGAAATCGGTCGAGGTCTTGGGCGCGGGCGCGGCACCCTCGGCGGGCCCCCGCGGCGTCACGCCCTCGCCACCCTGCTTCGGGCCGGGCTCGTTGATCTTGCTCTTAGAAAACATCTTTCGCAGCCTTGATATAGGTCATCGGATTGACCGGCTTGCCGCCGACGCGCACTTCGTAGTGCAGGTGAGTGCCGGTCGACCGGCCGGAATTTCCCATATCACCGATCCGGTCACCGCGCGAGACCCTTTGCCCGACTTTGACTCGAATCTTCGACTGGTGGGCGTAGCGGGTTTCGATGCCGAACTCGTGCTCGATCTTCACCAGCCGGCCATAGCCCGACATCGTACCGGCATAGGTCACGACACCATCGGCGGTGGCGTAGATCGGGGTGCCATAGGCGGCGGCGAAGTCGGTGCCTTCGTGCATCCGTCCCCAGCGCTGGCCGAACCCGCTGGTAAAGCGGAACGAATCCTTGAGCGGCACGTCGAACGGCGCCTTCTGCGCGGCGATCCGGTACAGGTTCATCTCGTCGAGCTTTTCCAGGATGCCGTTGGCGCGGGCGCTGTCGGCGGCTGCCGCCATCCCCTTGGTCGACACCGTCAGGGGCGTCAGCGGGCCACCCTGCCCGGAATAGCCGCGGCGCACGCTGTCGAGCAGGCTGTCGGTCGAAAGCCCCGCCGAAGAGAACATCTTGTCCAGCGGCTTGACCGAGATCGTCAGCGCATCCTCGAGCTTGGTGAAGATCTCGTCGTTGCGTTCCTGCTGCAGGCGCGCATCCAGGATCAATTCCTCGGCAAAGGCCTCGGCCTCGGCCGCTTCGTCGGCCATCACGTCGCGCTCTTCGGCGGTGTCGCCGAGGGCCGCGGCGAGATAGTCGACGGTGCTTTCGTAATCGGCCAGCTTCTGCGCCTCGGTCAGGCCGGCGTCCTGCGTGCCCTCGATCTCGGTCGTCAGGGCTTGCACCTCGCCGCGCGCGGCGTCGCGTTCGGTCATGGTGCGGCGCAGGGTGGTCTGGATCACCTCGATCCCGGTCTCAAGTTCACGCCGCCGCGTTTCGGACGACAGGAGCGAGGATTGCATCTGCGACACCTGCGTCAGCGCCGCGTTGAAGCGGTCGATGGCTTCCGACGCTTCCTCGGCCCGGGCGTCGCGTTCCTGCGACAGCGCGTTCAGCCGCTGTTCGTAGAGCGCCTGTTCGCGCTTGGCCTGGTCGCGGACATTGCCGGACCCGATCGAATCCATCAGGATGATCGAGGTCGCGATGATCGACCAGCCTACGACAAGCGCGCTGCCCGAAAGGCCGATAAGCTGGGTGACAGGAGACAATCTGACGAAGCGGGTTTCGGTGTCGGACCGAAGGAAGAGACGCTGTTCGGGGAACGCGCGCCCCAGCATCGCGTTCAGCTTTACTCCCATCAATGACGTCACGTGTTCGGCCCCGCTTCTGCCCCGGATCACATAGGTGTGGCCCGCGCCGAAGGGTGCGAAGCCTTACAGGTGCATACCGGCAGGGTGCCCGCGGGGCAACAATCGTCAGGAAATCCCGTGGCTTGACCGGCGCGAAGGCGCCGTTGTCGGCGGAATCCCGCCGATTTCTGTGCCGGTCTGGAACCTTTGTCCTTTGTTTTCCTGACTGCGCGTTTCGCGATCAGAGCTCTTGCACCGCCGCCAAAACCTCGTCGACATGTCCGTCGACCTTCACCTTGCGCCAGATCCGGGCGATGGTCCCGTCGGGGGCGATCAGGAAGGTCGCGCGCTCGATCCCCATCGAGGTGCGCCCGTACATGGTCTTTTCGACCCAGACGCCGTAGCGCTCGGCGACGTCGCCATCGGCATCGGACAGAAGCGTCACGCCCAGCCCGTACTTGTCCCGGAATTTCTCGTGCTTTGCGACGGTATCCTTGGAGACACCCAGCACCGTGGCACCCGCGGCGGCGAAATTCCCCGCACGGTCTGTAAAGCCGATGGCCTCTTTCGTGCAGCCCGGGGTATCGTCGCGCGGATAGAAATAAAGGACGACCGGGCGGCCGGCGAAATCGGCCAGCGCCACGGTCTCGCCACCATCGCGCGGCAGGGAGACTTCGGGGGCGGGATCACCTGTTTCGAGCATGGGTCTCTTTCCATAACGTGAAGCGGAACGGCTTGGAGTTTAGGTCGCTCCGGGGCACAGGATAGGGGCGCGGGACGGAAAAACCGCAGCGGGGCGCCCGGCGACGTCGGCCCCGCCGGGCGATCCGGGTCGAGCGGCCGTGGCGCAGGGGCGCCGCTTCGCAGGTGGGCGATCCCCTGCGGGGCAGGCAGAGGGGTGCAATGGGGTCAGCAAGAAGGACACGTGTGTGAGCGACGACGGCGCAACGCGGGCGACCGGGGCGGAGGAAGGGGCAGACCTTCGCAGGGCCGGGCCGGACCGTGCCGATGCGCTCCCGCTCCAGTCGCCAGGGGCGCGGCGCCGCGGGCGCCGGGGCGGCTGGGCGCGCCTTCTGGGGCTTTGGAGCCTGCTGATCCTTCTGATCCTTGCAATCCTCCTTGGGATCGCCGCGCTGGCCCTGATCGACCGGCGCCTGACGCTGCCCGATTTCGTCACCGACCGGATCGAGGCGCGGGTGAACGCGGGGCTGGCCGGCCCCGAGGTCGCGATCGGGCGGATCGAGGTCTATGTCGACCGCGGCGGCGTGCCCCGGGTGGCGCTGCGCGACGCGATCCTGCGCGATGCGGGCGGGGCGCAACTGGCCGATCTGTCCGAGATCGGCGCGACGCTGTCGGGCCGGGCCTTGCTGTCGGGCGACGTGCAGCTGCGCCGCCTGCGGATCGCCGGGGCCCATGCCACGCTGCGACGTACCGCGGACGGGCAGTTCCTGCTGTCCCTCGGCGGCGGCGGGCAAAGCTTCAACGGCCTCGGCCCGCTGCTCGACGGGGTCGATGCGGCCTTTGCCCAGCCGCTGCTGGCGGCGCTCGACCGTATCAGCGCCACCGACCTCGCCGTCACGCTGGAGGACGCGCGCACCGCGCGGGTGTGGCAGATCTCGGGTGACATGCAGGTGCGCCGCGGGGCCGAGGGCCTGACGATCACGCTTGAGGCGGCGCTGTTCAACGGCACCGACGACGCGGCCGAGGCGGGGCTGGTGGTTCTGACCTCCGCCGCCAGCGGCGCGGCCCAGATCGCGGCGCGTGTCGACGACGTTCCCGCCCGCGACATCGCGCTGCAATCCCCCGCGCTGGCGTTTCTCGAGGTGCTCGACGCCCCGATTTCGGCCCGCTTCCGCACCGATATCGGCGAAGATGCCGCGACGGATGCGTTTCACGGCGCGCTGACCATCGGCGCGGGCGCCCTACGCCCCACCGCGGGGGCCGAGCCGGTGCCCTTCGACAGCGCCTATACTGCCTTCGACTTCGATCCCGCCCGCGACCGCCTGACCCTTCAGGATCTGAGCGTGACCTCGCAGATGGCCGCCTTCACCGCCACCGGGCACGCGGACCTGGGCGAAACCGGTGCCGATGGATGGCCCGCGGCGCTGGTGGCGCAACTGTCGCTGGGGCCCGCGCGGGCGCGGATCGACGAAATCTTCGGTCAGCCCGTGGCCTTTGCCGGTGGCGCCGCCGACCTGCGCGTGCGCCGGGCGCCGTTCTCGGTCGAGATCGGGCAGCTGGTGCTGCGCGACGACGCGGGCCGCGACCTGCGCGCCCGCGGGCGCATCACCGCGCAGGACGACGGGTGGGAGGCGGCGATCGATGCCACCGCCGCCGCGATGCCGGTCGAGCGGGTGACCGCGCTCTGGCCCGTGCCACTCGCCTCGAAGACGCGGCAGTGGCTGACCGAGCGGATCACCGCCGGCACGGTAGAGGACGTCGATGCCGCGGTGCGCCTGTCGCCCGGAGGCACGCGGCGCATGGCGCTGGATTTCGGGTTCCGCGACGCCGCGGTGCGCTACATGCCCGACATGCCGCCACTGACCGGCGGGGCGGGCTATGTCACCATCGCCGAGGATCGCTTTACCCTCGTGCTGGACGAGGGGGAGGTCGCGCCCGAAACCGGCGGCGTCGTGCAGATGGGCGGGTCGGTCATGGTGATACCGGACATGCGCGAAAAGCCCGCGCTGGGTGAGTTCACGCTGACCCCCGAGGGCGACCTGACCGCGATGCTCGAGATCCTCGATCGCAAGCCCATCGACCTTTTCAAGTCAGGACCGCCGCCCGATCTGGGTCACGGCCGGGTCGCGGCCGAGGTCGCCTTTTCAACCCGTATGAAGAAAGGCGTCCGTCCCGAGGAGGTGACATGGCAGGCGCAGGGCGAGATCACCGGCTTCACCTCGGACACGCTGGTCGACGGTCGGCGGATCGAGGCGCCGCGCGCCACCCTCTCGGCAGACCGGCAGATGGTGAGCGTCGCCGGGGCCGGGACGCTGGAGGGCGTTCCGCTCGACATCAGGTGGCAGCGCGCTGTCGAGGGCAATACCGCCGGCGCCAGCACGGTCACGGGGCAGGTCGAGCTCTCCGCCGACAGCGCGTCGCGGCTGGGTATCGCGTTGCCGCAGGGGCTGATCCGGGGCCGTGGCACCGGGCAGATCCGGGTGGATCTTGCAAAGGACACGGCGCCGAGCCTGCGCCTGACCTCGGACCTGGCGGGCGTCGGGCTGGGGCTCGACGCGCTCGGCTGGGCCAAGTCGCCCGGCGCGGCGGGCGCGCTGTCGGTCGAGGCGACGCTGGGCGCCACGCCCAGTGTCGAGAGGCTCGAGGTGTCGGGCGGCGGCCTGCGGGCCACGGGCGGCGTCACGCTGCGGCCGGGCGGCGGGCTGGAGGCCGCGCGGTTCGACCGCGTGGTGATCGGCGACTGGCTGGATGCGCCGGTGACCCTGCAGGGCCGCGGCGCGGGTGTGCCGCCCGCCATCGCCGTGCGCGGCGGCCGCTTCGACCTGCGCGCCGCGCCGTTCGGTGACAGCAATGGCGGCGGGGCCAGGGGGGGAAGCTCCCAAAATGATGGCGGACGGGGTCCGGTCGACCTTGCGCTCGACCGGGCGCAGATCACCGGTGGCATCGCGCTGACGCAGGTGCGCGGGCGCATCGCCGAAGGGCAGGCGCTAAGCGGCGTGCTGGACGGGCGGCTGAACGGCGGCGTGCCGGTGCGCGCCACGCTTGCGGGGGCGGCGGGCGGCGTCTCGGTCCGCGTCGAATCGCCCGACGCGGGCGGAGCGGTGCGTGACGCGGGGTTCCTGCAGAACCTGCGCGGCGGGCGGCTCGACCTGATGCTGAACCCCGCGGGGGCGCCGGGCAGCTTCGACGGCACGCTCAAGGTCACCGACACCCGGCTGGTCAACGCGCCGACCGCGGCCGAGATCATCTCGGCCATATCCGTGGTCGGCCTGATCGAGCAGCTTGAGGGGCAGGGCATCGTCTTCGACGAGGTCACGGCCGAGTTCCGCCTCAGCCCCGACCGCCTGACCCTTTACCGGTCGAGCGCGGTCGGCGCGTCGCTTGGCATCTCGCTCGACGGGGTCTATGACCTCGCCTCCAAGCGGCTGAACATGCAGGGCGTCGTGTCCCCCATCTACCTCATCAACCGGATCGGATCGGTCCTGACGCGGCGGGGCGAGGGACTTCTGGGCGTGAACTTCAAGGTCTACGGCCCTGCCTCGGGTCCCGGCGTTTCGGTCAATCCGCTGTCGCTTTTCACCCCGGGGATGTTCCGCGAGATATTCCGCAGGCCCGCCCCCCAGCGCCCGGAGACCATGACGCAGTGAAGCTTTCCGAATTCGATTTCGACCTGCCCGAGACGCTGATCGCCACACGGCCCGCGCGGCCGCGCAGCTCGGCCCGGCTGCTGGTCGCCGACGGGCCGCGCACGCAGGACGCGCGGGTGGGCGATCTGCCCGACTGGCTGCGCCCCGGCGACAGGCTGGTACTGAACGACACCCGCGTCATCCCCGCGCGCCTGTCGGGCATCCGCCGCCGCAGCGGCGAGGCGGGCGAGACGGAGGCGCGCATCGAGGTCACCCTGCTCGAACCCCTGGCCGAGGGCTGGCGCGCCCTGCTGAAACCCCTGAAGAAGGTGCGCGACGGCGAGGTCATCACCTTTCGCGGGGGGCTGAGCGCCCGCGTGGCATCGCGCGCCGAGGGCACGGCGACGCTGGTCTTCGACCGCGGCGGCGCGGATTTCGACGCCGCGCTGGACGCGGCGGGCGACATGCCTCTGCCGCCCTACATCGCCGGGCGGCGCGCCGCCGACGCCGCCGACCGCGAGGATTACCAGACCGTCTGGGCCCGGCACGCGGGCGCGGTGGCCGCCCCGACCGCGTCGCTGCATTTCGACGCCCCGCTGCTTGACCGGATCCGCGCGCGGGGCGTCGCGATCACCTATGTCACGCTGCACGTGGGGGCGGGCACTTTTCTGCCGGTGAAGGTCGAGGACATCGCCGATCACAAGATGCATGCCGAGCGGGGCGAGGTCACGCAGGCCGCGGCCGACGATATCAACGCCACCAAGGCCGCGGGCGGGCGGATCATCCCCGTGGGGACCACCGCGCTGCGCCTGATCGAAAGCGCGGCCGCGGGCCACGGTCGGATCGCGCCGTGGCAGGGCGACACCGACATCTTCATCACGCCGGGCTTCCGCTTTGCGTTGACCGACGCGCTGATGACGAATTTCCACCTGCCGAAATCGACGCTGATGATGCTGGTCTCGGCCCTGATGGGCGCCGAGCGCATCCGCGAGATCTATGCCCACGCGATTTGCGAAGAATACCGTTTCTTCTCTTACGGCGACGCCTCTCTTCTGATACCCGCCGCGACAGGCGACCGGGGCTAGGCCCCGCACCGCGCCGCCGTGGTCGGGCCCAGGCCCGGGCGCGGCGCGTGGCTTTGGCAAGACAGGCGGGTACGGCATGATTCAGGTTCTCAGAAGCGCTTGGCCGCTGTTGCTGGGCATCGGGCTCTTGATGGTGGGCAACGGCCTGCAGGGCACGCTTCTGGGCGTGCGCGGCGGCATCGAGGGCTTTGCGACCTGGGAGATGTCGATCGTGATGTCGGCCTACTTCCTGGGCTTTCTGGGCGGATCGCGGCTGACGCCGGAGCTGATCCGCCGGGTGGGGCACGTGCGGGTCTTCGCCGCGCTGGGGTCGTTCATCTCTGCGGTGCTTATCCTCTATCCCACGATTACCGAGGCCTGGGCCTGGGCGCTGCTGCGCGTGATCATCGGGTTCTGCTTCTCGGGCGTCTACGTCACCGCCGAAAGCTGGCTGAACAACGCCGCCACCAACGAAAACCGCGGGCAGGCGCTGTCGCTCTACATGATCGTCCAGATGGCGGGCGTGGTGACGGCGCAGGGCATCCTGGTGCTGGGCGACCCCTCGGGCTTCATCCTGTTCATCGTGCCGTCGGTGCTGGTGTCGATCTCCTTCGCTCCGATCCTTCTGTCGGTGAACCCGACGCCCGCCTTCGGGACCACGAAACCGATGAGCCTGATCCAGCTCTACCGATATTCGCCGCTGGGCGTGGTGGGGATGACCCTGATGGGCGGCGTGTTCTCGGCGCAGTTCGGCATGGCGTCGGTCTATGCCACGCAGATCGGGCTGTCGGTGGGCGAAATCTCGCTCTTCATCTCGCTGATGTATATCGGCGGCCTGTCGTTCCAGTATCCCATCGGCTGGCTGTCGGACCGCTTCGATCGCCGGATGCTGGTGATGTATGCCGCCGTCATCGGCGGGATCGCGGCGGTGCTGGGCACCGTGCTGGGGCATTATTTCGGGGTGCTGCTGCTGGTGGCGTTCCTGGTGGGGGGCATGTCCAACCCGCTCTATTCCCTGCTTATCGCCTACACCAACGACTATCTCGAGCATGACGACATGGCCGCGGCGTCGGGCGGGCTGATGTTCGTCAACGGGCTGGGGGCCATCATCGGTCCCATCGTCACCGGCTGGATGATGGGCGCCATCGGGCCGCGCGGGTTCTGGTTGTTCATCGCCGTGCTGATGGGCGCCACCAGTCTTTACGCGCTCTACCGCATGACCCAGCGGGCCGCGCCCTCGTCCGACGAGACGGATCGCTACGTGCCGGTTCTGCCGACCTCCAGCCCCGTCGCGCTGAGTGTGGCGCAGGAATGGGCCGTCGAAAGCGCCGAGACGGCGGAAAGTGCCGACGAGCAACACAACGCCGCGTCTTCGGCCGCCTGAGGGTTGCGGGAGCCCGGGAAACTTGCCACCGTCGCCCGAACCGGAACGCGCACAGGGAGCGACGGCGATGACGGTAAAGCCCGAGGAGGTGTTGTCCTTCTGGCTCGACGAGGTCGAGCAGAAGGACTGGTACGTGCAGAACGACGCGCTGGACGCCACCATCCGCGACAGGTTCGACGCGGCATGGTCCAAGGCGGGCGAGGGCGGGTATTCGCTGTGGCTGACCTATGCCTCGGGCACGCTGGCCTACATCATCCTGACCGACCAGTTCCCGCGCAACATGTTCCGCGGTGACGCCCGCGCCTTTTCGACCGACATCGCCGCGCTGGCGGCGTCGAAGATGGCGATCGCCCGCGGCTGGGACATGGAGATCGACGAACCGGCGCGCCAGTTCTTCTACCTGCCGCTCATGCATTCCGAAAGCCTGTGCGACCAGGACCGCTGCGTGCGGCTGATGGCCACGCGGATGCCGCAGACCGGGGCCGAGAACCTGCGCCATGCCAAGGCGCACCGCGAGATCATCCGCCGCTTCGGCCGCTTTCCCTATCGCAACGACGCGCTGGGTCGCCACACGCCCGAGGCCGAGCGTGCGTTCCTGGCCGATGGCGGCTACGCGAAGGTTCTGAACGGGCTGCCCGAGGCCGCCTGAGCGACAGGCCGGCCCGGCAGCTTTCCCGGCATCCGCGGCAGGCCCCGTGACCGGGCGTGCGCGGGCGGCCTGCCGCCGGTTCTGCCCGGTTTTCCTGCCGCGCGACTTTCGTCCTGCGAGGATTCGTCTTGCAAGGGCAGGGGGCGCCTCATAGAAGGACGCCTGATTTATCGACCGCCGCGTGACGCGGCGCGAACCCGTTTTGACACCCGTATCCCCGCCCGCGCGGGGAGACCAGACACGAAGGACGCCCCATGCAGGTGAACGAGACCCTGAACGACGGTCTGAAGCGCGGCTACCACATCACAGTGACCGCCGACGAGCTCGACGCCAAGGTCAACGAGAAGCTCGTCGAGGCCCAGCCCACGATCGAGATGAAGGGATTCCGCAAGGGCAAGGTGCCGATGTCGCTGCTGAAAAAGCAGTTCGGCCAGCGTCTTCTGGGCGAGGTCATGCAGGAATCCGTCGACGGTGCGATGAACGAGCACTTCGAGAAGACCGGCGACCGTCCCGCGATGCAGCCCGAGGTCAAGATGACCAACGAGGACTGGAAGGAAGGCGACGACGTCGAGGTCGACCTGAACTACGAGGCGCTGCCCGACGTGCCCGAGTTCGACGCCTCCGAGATCACGCTGGAAAAGCTGGTCGTCACGCCTGAGGAGTCGGCCGTTGACGAAGCGCTCGGCAACCTCGCCGAAAGCGCGCAGAACTTCGAGGACCGCGAAGAGGGCGCCGCCGCCGAGGATGGCGACCAGGTGGTCATCGACTTCTCGGGCTCGATCGACGGCGAGGTCTTCGAGGGCGGCACGGCCGAGGATTACCCGCTGACGCTGGGCTCGAACGCGTTCATCCCGGGCTTCGAAGAGCAGCTGTCGGGCGTCAAGGCCGGGGACGAGAAGGACGTGACCGTCTCCTTCCCCGAGGACTACAACGCCGCCCACCTCGCCGGGAAAGAGGCCGTCTTCGCCACCAAGGTCAAAGCGGTGAAGAAGCCCGTCGCCGCCAGCATCGACGACGAGCTGGCCAAGCGCTACGGCGCCGAGGATCTCGAGGCGCTCAAGGGCCAGATCCGCGACCGTCTCGCCGCCGAGTACCAGGGCGCCGCGCGCCAGGTGATGAAGCGCAAGCTGCTCGACGCGCTGGATGAAAAGGTCCGTTTCGACCTGCCGCCCAGCCTGGTCGACGCCGAGGCCAAGCAGATCGCGCATCAGCTCTGGCACGAAGAGCACCCCGAGGTGCAGGGCCACGATCACGACAAGATCGAGCCGACGGACGAGCACATGAAGCTGGCCGAACGCCGCGTGCGTCTGGGCCTTCTGCTGGCTGAACTGGGCCGCAAGAACGAGATCCAGGTGACCGACGCCGAGATGACGCAGGCCGTCATGAACCAGGCGCGCCAGTATCCCGGCCAGGAGCGCCAGTTCTTCGAGTTCGTGCAGCAGAACCCGCAGATGCGCCAGCAGCTTCAGGCGCCGATCTTCGAGGACAAGGTCGTCGATTACATCTTCGAGCTTGCCAAGGTCGAGGAAAAGCCCGCGTCGAAGGACGAACTGGAAAAGGCCGTGGAGTCGCTCGAAGAAGAGTGATCCGCGCCACTGCGTTACTGATCAGGGCCGCTCTCCTTCCGGAGGGCGGCCTTTTCCGTGCGCGGTGGGGGCGGACGCCGTTCCGGCGCAGGCAGGTCCGCGGCCCGGTCGCGGCCGGGTGTCGGGCGGGTCGCGGACTGGACGTGGGGGCGGGCCTGCCGGCGCCGGGCTGCCGTCAGAGGCCGTCGCAGAAGGCGGCAAAGCCTTCGGTGTCGGCGTAGCTGGTCTGCGTGCCGCGGCCGGTGATCGAATGGGCGGCGTAGCGCGCGGCGCGGGTCAGCGCCTCTTCCGCCGGCACGCCTGCGGTCAGGAACCGGGCAAAGCTGCCGATGAAGGCGTCGCCCGCGCCGGTGGTGTCGACCGGGGTCACCGGCACCGGCGGGATCTCGGCCACGCGGTCGGCCGTCACCATCCGCGCGCCGCGCCCGCCCAGCGTGACCACGACGTTGCGGATGCCGCGCGCGATCAGGCTGCGCGCCGCCGCCACGACCTCGTCGTCGGTGCCGGTAGGCAGGTCCGACAGTAGCGCCAGTTCACTTTCGTTGGGGCAGAACCAGTCCAGCCCCTCCAGCCGCGCGATGTCCAGGTCGCGGTCGGCGGGGGCGGGGTTCAGCACCGTCGTCACGCCGTGCCGCGCGCCGAAGGCCACCGCGTGATAAACCGTCTCAAGCGGCACCTCGAGTTGCAGCAGGATCGCGTCGGCGGCCCTCAGCGTGTCCTCGGCCGCGTCGATGTCGTCAGGCGACAGGTCGGCATTGGCGCCCTTGACGATCAGGATGGCGTTTTCGCCGTCCCGCTCGACGAAGATCGGCGCCACGCCCGACGCCTTGCCCGCGACCTGCCGCACATGGGTGACGTTTACGCCGTACCCAGCGAGGTTGTCGCGCACCTGGGGGCCGAACATGTCGTCGCCGACGCAGGTGATCATCGCGACCTCTGCGCCCAGCCGCGCGGCGGCGACGGCCTGGTTGGCGCCCTTGCCGCCGAACCCCATGGCGAAGTCCGGTGCCTCGACCGTTTCGCCGCGTTCGGGCATCCGGTCGACATAAGTCACGAGGTCGACCATGTTCGAGCCAACGACCGCAATCCGATCCGCCATCCGTATCTCCGTTCATCGTTGCGACACTGCCGCGGACCCCTCTGGCCCGGCGCCGTGCCCCTCGATGCCACAGCCCGCGCGTCCGGTGAAGTCCTGCCGCCACATCGCCGCCCCGGCGCAGACCATCCGCCGCAGGGGGGGGGCGCGCGAAAGCTCGTCGGATGACGTTCCTTGCCGCCGCGCAGACCTGCGTCCCGTCTGCGACCTGCGGACCGCCATGTCGCGGTGCGGCTTCGGGCCGGTCGCTCGGACGACCCTGTCAGGGCAGGAGCCGGCGCAACCCCTCCTGCACCTTGAGAAGCGCCGGCAGGTAGGCGGGCACCAGCTCGGCGACGTCGTCCTGCACCGCGGCCACCCCGGTGTTGAGCGCGGCCACCACGCGCCCGCGCGCGGACCAGAGAGGCACGGCGATCGACCGAAGGCCCATCTCGACCTCCTGATCGATAAGCGCGTAGCCTTGCGCCCGGGTAAGCGCGAGCCGCTCCATGATCTCGTCCGGCGCGGTCAGGCTGCGGGCGGTGCGCGGGCTCAGGTCCGACCGGTCGACCAGCGCCCGCGCCTCGGCCTCGGGCAGGGCCGCAAGCAGCACCCGTCCCATCGAGGTCGCGACCGCGGGCAGGCGCGATCCGGGCATCAGTCCGATCGACATCACCCGGGTCTGCGCGGCGCGGGCGACATAAACGATCTCGGTCTCGTCGAGGATGCTGACCGAGGTCGACTGCCCGATCTGTTGCGAGAGCTGGTCGAGCCAGGGCTGCACGATCCGCGCCAGGGGCAGCGCCGCCAAGGCCCCCATGCCCAGCCGCATCACCCGCGGCGTCAGCGTGAAATGCTTGCCGTCGAACTCGGCATACCCCTCGTGGTGCAGGGTCAGCAGGCACCGCCGGGCGGTGGCCCGGTCAAGCCCCGTCGCCGCCGCCACGTCGGCGATCGAGCGGCGCGGCGTGTCGGGGCCAAAGGCCTCGATCACCCGCAATCCCTTGGCCAGCGAGGCCACCAGATCCGTCTTGTTCACCATGCGCCCGGGAATGTGCGCATGTTGAACAAATGTCAACATGCGACCGCCGCCCCTGTCTGAGCAGCCGCGCCCGGTCTAGGGTTGCGCCCGTGATCCCACCGGGAGGACGAGATGGACAAACGTATCGCGACCCTTGCCGAGGCCGTATCGGGCATTCCCGACGGTGCTTCGGTGATGATCGGCGGCTTCGGCGGATCGGGCGCCCCGATCGAGCTGATCCACGCGCTGATCGACCGCTTTCTGGAAACCGGCAGCCCGAAGGCGCTGACCGTCATCAACAACAATGCCGGCAACGGCCATGTCGGCATCGCCGCGCTGATCGAGCAGGGCATGGTGGCCAGGATGGTCTGTTCCTTCCCGCGCTCGGCCGATCCGCGGGTCTTTACCGAACGCTACCAGTCCGGCGAGATCGAGCTTGAGCTTGTGCCGCAGGGCACGCTGGCCGAACGCATCCGCGCGGGCGGGGCAGGCATCCCCGCCTTCTACACGCCCACATCCTACGGCACCGATCTGGCAAAGGGGAAACCGGTCGAGGAATTCGATGGCCGCCCCTATGTGCAGGAACGCTGGCTGAAGGCCGATTTCGCGCTGATCAAGGCCGAGAAAGGCGATCCCTACGGCAACCTCACCTACCGCATGGCGGCGCGCAACTTCTCGCCGCTGATGGCGACGGCGGCGGCGCGCACGGTGGCGCAGGTCAGTCATCTGGTCGCGGCGGGCGACATCGACCCCGAGGCGGTGGTCACCCCCGGCATCTTCGTCGACGGCGTCGTCGAGGTCGCGGACCCGCAGCAGGAAGAAGAGCTCAACCGCGCAGGAGCGCATCACCCATGACCGAGAAACTGTCGAACGCGCAGATCGCGTGGCGTGCGGCGCAGGACATCAAAGATGGCGCCTATGTGAACCTGGGGATCGGGTTCCCCGAGATGGTCGCGGGCTACATGCCCGAGGACCGCGAGGCGGTGTTCCACACCGAAAACGGCGTGCTGGGCTTTGGCCGCAACCCCGCCCCGGGGGACGAGGACTGGGACCTGATCAACGCCGGCAAGAAGGCGATCACCCTGCGCCCCGGCGCGGCGTTCTTCCACCACGCCGACAGCTTTGCCATGGTGCGGGGCGGGCACCTGGACGTCGCGATCCTGGGCGCCTACCAGGTGGCGCAGACGGGTGATCTGGCGAACTGGTCGACCGGGCCGAAGGGCGTGCCCGCGGTGGGCGGCGCGATGGACCTCGTCCACGGGGCAAAGCGTGTCGCGGTCATCACCGACCACGTCACCAAGCATGGCGAGCCCAAGCTGGTCGAGGCCTGCACACTGCCGCTGACCGGCGTGGGCTGCGTGACCAAGGTCTACACCTCGTTCGCCGTGATCGACATCGTGGACGGTCATTTCGTGCTGCGTGAAAAGCTGCCCGGGTTGTCCTTCGACGATCTTCAGTCCCAGACCGGTGCCACGCTGCATACCGACGGCGATGTTGCCGACCTGACCGTACCGGAGCTGTGAGATGACCGAAGCCTTCATCTGCGACTACATCCGCACACCCATCGGCCGCTACGCCGGTGCGCTGTCCTCGATCCGCGCCGACGACCTGGCGGTCGTACCGCTCAAGGCCCTTCTGGCACGCAATCCCGGGCTCGACCCCGCGCGGATCGACGAGGTCATCATGGGGTGCGCCAACCAGGCGGGCGAGGACAACCGAAACGTCGCGCGGATGGCCACGCTTCTGGCGGGCTACCCGGAGACGGTGCCGGGCACGACGATCAACCGGCTTTGCGGGTCGGGCATGGATGCCATCGTCACCGCCGCGCGGGCAATCCGGTCTGGCGAGATGGAGCTGGTCGTCGCCGGGGGTGTCGAAAGCATGTCGCGCGCGCCCTTCGTGATGCCCAAGGCCGGCGCCGCCTTTACCCGCGCCAATGCGGTGCATGACACCACCATCGGCTGGCGCTTCGTCAACCCGTTGATGAAGCAGCAATATGGTGTCGAGTCGATGCCCGAGACGGGCGAGAACGTGGCCGAAGAGTTCGGCATCTCGCGCGCCGATCAGGACGCCTTTGCCCTGCGGTCGCAGCAGGCGGCCGCCCGGGCACAGGCCGACGGGCGGCTCGCGGTCGAGATTACTCCGGTCAGCGTGCCGCAGCGCAAGGCCGACCCGATCGTCGTGGACCGCGACGAGCATCCGCGCGAAACCTCGGCCGAGAAGCTCGCCAAGCTGCCGACGCCGTTCCGTGACGGCGGGACCGTGACCGCGGGCAATGCCTCGGGCGTCAACGACGGCGCGGCAGGGCTGATCATCGCCTCGGAGGCCGCCGCGCGCGCGCATGGCCTGACCCCCATCGCCCGCATTCTGGGCGGGGCGACGGCGGGCGTGCCGCCACGGATCATGGGGTTCGGTCCCGCGCCGGCTTCGAAGAAGCTGATGCAGCGGCTGGGCCTGTCGCAGGCGGATTTCGGCGTGATCGAGCTGAACGAGGCCTTCGCAAGCCAGGGGCTGGCGGTGCTGCGCGACCTCGGCATCGCCGACGACGACCCGCGCGTGAACCCCAATGGCGGCGCGATCGCGCTTGGGCACCCCTTGGGCATGTCCGGGGCGCGGATCACCGGCACCGCGGCGCTGGAGCTGGCGCGCACCGACGCGCAGCGGGCGCTGGCGACGATGTGCATCGGCGTCGGGCAGGGCATTGCCATCGGCCTCGAACGGGTCTGACCCGAGGGGCCTGACCGGATGACCGCCGCGTGACGCGGCGGTCATTCACGACGACGGAGCGCGGCAGGGACGGCCAAGGCAGCGTATTGCAGGCGGACCCCGTGTGGCCGGGCCGCCCTTTGCCTTCCGACCTACGCTGAAGGCGCTGCTGGCCGCTCGGGGCGTCCCGCTGCCCGCGACGTGCCGGTCGGGTCGGGCGCCGGGGCGCCCGCGTTCCCGTGCCGGACCGATCATTGCGGCGGTTATTCCGTATGCCCGGGCGCGGCGCGGGATCATGTTCCCGGCGGCCCGCGACGACGGCCTGGTTCCTTCCGCCCTTCCTGCGCAGCGGGGTCGCTTTCAGCCCTCCACGGCTTGCCCTTCATGTGCCGCCGCGACGGCGTCGCGCACCCGGCGGAGGGGATGGCGCAGACGCAGGGGCGCGGGCAGGGTGCGGCCGCCCGGTGCATAGCCCCAGCGGGCCGCCGCCGCCCGCTGATTGTCGCGCAGGGCGGTGTCGCAGGGATAGTCGGCATTGCCGTCCCGGACCTGTTCGGGCAGCGCGGTACCGCCCGGCACGTCGAGATAGGCGGCGAGCATCGCCATGGCCTGCGACGGGTCGCGGACCACGTCCTCGTAACGTAGGACCAGCGCCGCGTGCAGATAGTCCAGATCCGCCTCCATCTGTGTATGCGCGGCGATCCAGTGGTCGAGCAGGTCCTCGACGGGCCTGTCGACCCACTTTGCCACCGCAGCCGCCACCACCTGCGGGTGGCGGATCACGAAGACCTGCTGCGACATCGGGAATAGCTGCTGGTACAGCCGCCCGCGGGTCAGGTTCACCGGCGATTTCTCGACCCGCCAGAGGGGCGGCCCCTGATCCCGCCCGGGGTCCTGCGCGAACCACGGGTCCCAGTCGGCCACCAGCCTCACGCGTGTCTCCAGCCGGTCCCAGCGGCACCCCTCGACCAGGTGTTGCGCGGGGTCCGTGGCGAAATGCATCGGCGCGCCGTCGCGGGCCGTGTGCGGAATGGCGCCCTGCAGGTAGACGCCTTCGTTTTCCGGCACGGGCGCCCCGGTGATCGCGGCGACACCGGGCAGAGCGCCCAGAAGCCGCGCCGCCAGTGATGTGCCCGAGCGATGCAGCCCGCCCACGAAAACGTATCTCGGCCCCATCATGGTACGCCCTTTCCCCGATCCGATCCGCCGCCGCGCACCTCCCCGCCGGCGGGGAGGTGCGCGCTTCTGGCGGTGCGGGGGAACTTGGAGGCGGGGTGGCGGTTATCAAGCGGTCGGAGGCACGAACCTTCGCCATCTCAGAACATCGAAAGGTTGGGTGCCATGCGCGTCATGCACATCGCTCTCGGCGGCTGTCTCAGGTCGCCGCCGGTCAGCTATGGCCTGACAGAGGATACCGGCGGGCATATCGCCTATGTTCTGGGTGCTGCGCAGGCACAGGCGCGGCGGGCGGACGTCGCGCAGGTCGATATCGTCACCCGCGCCTTCGAAGATCGCAGGCTGGGGGCGATCCATGCCATGCCGCGCGAAGCGGTGGCGCCGGGCTTGGACATCCTGCGGCTGCGCACGGCGCGGTCGGATTACCTGGACAAGGATGCGCTGGAACAAGAGATTCCCGCCTTGCGCGATGCGTTTCTCGGGCTTCTGCGCCGAATGCCCCTGCGCCCCGACATCCTGCACGCGCATTTTGCCGATGCCGCCCAGCTGGCGCAGGCGGCCGAGCATGCCTTCGGTCTGCCGTGGATCTACTCGAGCCACTCCCTCGCGCTTGACAAGCTGGGTGGGGCGCAGGTCCTGCCGGGCAGCGGCATGGCCCGGCGCATCGCGCGCGAGCGGGCCGCCATAACGGGGGCGAGCGCGATCATAGCCTCGTCTCGCGACGAGGCAGAGCGCCAGATTGTCGCCTACGCGGCGCAGGCCGAGGGGCGCACCCATCGGGTGGCCCCCGGCGGCACCGCCGCGCGCAGCCGCGACACCGCCCGGGCGCGGGCGTTGATCGCGCCGTTTCTGCGCGCGCCCGACCTGCCCGTCATCCTTGCCGTGGCGCGGCCGATCCGAAAGAAGAACCTGGCCGGGCTGGTCACGGCCTATGCCGCCGATCCGGCCCTGCGCGCGCGTGCCAATCTGGTTATCCTCGCGGGCCAGCGCCAAGGGCTGCGCGGGCAGGGGGCCGAGGCCGATGGCGTCTTTGCCGAGCTTTTCGATCTGATCGACCGGCACGATCTCTGGGGGCATGTCGCGCTTCCGCGCCAGCACGGCGCGGGGGATGTCGCGGCCCTCTATGCGCTGGCCGCCCGGGGCGGGGTCTTCGTCAATCCGGCGCAGCACGAACCCTTCGGGCTGACGCTGATCGAGGCCGCGCAGGCCGACGTGCCGCTGGTCGCCACCCGCAATGGCGGTCCGGCGGACATCCTGCGCAGCCTCGGCGCGGGCGAGCTGACGGATCCCGCCGACCCGCTCGATATCGCCGATGCGCTGCGCCGCACGCTGGACGATCCGCGCCGGGCGGCCCGGGCGCGGGCGGCCGGCCAGCGGGCGCGGCGGATCTACGACTGGGATCGCTGGGCGGCCCGGGTCCACGGCATCCAGGCGGCTCTGCTCCGGGACCGGAGGCAAGGCGGGCCGGTTACGCATCACCGGGCCCTGCGGGCGACCCGGCTTCTGGCCTGCGATATCGACGGCACGTTGACCGGCGATCGTACGGCTGCCGCGCGGTTCGCCGGTTGGCACGCAACACGGGAACCCGGTGTCCGCTTCGCCGTCGCGACGGGGCGTTCGGTGGTCGAGGCGCGGCGCGTACTGGCCGACTGGGGGCTGCCGGAACCGGACGTCTTCATCACCTCGGTCGGGACCGAGATCTGGCGGCGGAGCGCGGGCGATCTGCTGACGCTGTGCCCCGACTTCGCAGCGCATGTCACGCAGGGCTGGGCGCGGGCCGACATCGCGGCCACGATCGATGAGCTCGACGTGCCGCAACAGCCCGCCTGGGACCAGCGCAGGTGGAAGCTGAGCTATTTCGGCACTGCGCAGGAGGCCGCGCGTATCGAACAGGCTTTGGCGCAGGCGGGGCTGCGCGCCCGGGTCGTAGCGTCGCACGGGCGCCTGATCGACGTGCTGCCCCCCCAGGCCGGCAAGGCCGCAACCATCCGGTTCGAGGCGGCGCGCCACGGCCTGCCCGACACCGCCTGCATCACGGCGGGGGACAGTGGCAACGACCTCGACATGCTGGCGGGCTTTGCCAACGCGATCATTCCGGCCAATGCCTCGTCCGAGGTGGCTGGCGTGGCGCGCGCCTACCGCGCCCGCGCCGCTCATGCCGATGGCGTGCTCGAGGGGCTGGGCCGGTTCGGGCTGGCCGCGCCCTCCGGCTTCGCCGTCGCGGCGGAATAGGAGCATGCGCGATCTGCTCGATCCTCCCGCCGCCGCGCCCTTCGGCTACTTTGTCCATCATCAGGGTCGGGGCCACGCGGAGCGCTGCGCCGCGGTGGTCAATGCCTTGCCCGACACGCGCCCCGTTACCGTCTTCTGCGCGCGCGACGATATCTTTCCCGCGCTTCGCCCCGGGGTCGAGGTGCGGCGCATCCCCTCGCTCTTCGAGCCGCCCGAGGAGGGCGTGCCGCATATGGACCATGTCCCAACGCCCGAGACGTTGCATTGCGCGCCGCTGGGCTGGTCCACGATCCGCACAGCGATGGCCAAGATGGCGGGCTGGTTCGCCGAGGCTGCGCCCGCCCTGATGATCTCGGACGTCAGTGCCGAGGTGGCGCAGCTCGCGCGCATCTGCTCGGTCCCGCATGTGAAGGTGGTGCAGCACGGCGATCGCACGGACCCCGGGCATCGTGCGGCCTATGACGGCGCGGCGGGGCTGCTGGCGCCGTTTCACCCCGACCTGGCGCAGCCGGACTGGGCGCCCATGATGCGCGAACGGATGTTCTTTGCGCCGGGCCTCGGGCTTGATACCCGAATGCCAGGACAGGCCGAGGCGCGCGCCCGGTTGGGGATCGCCGCCGATGCGAAGGTCGCGCTGGTGATCTCGGGCGGGGGCGGCAACGGGTTTGCCGAGGCGCCGCTGGGCGTCGCCGCGCGCAGTTTCCCGCAGATGGAATGGATCGCCATCGGCCATGTCCAGCGCGACTGGCACGCGACGTTGCCAGCCAACCTGACCCTTGCGGGATGGGTCGACACGGCGGCCGAACATATCGCCGCCGCGGACCTCGTCGTCGCCTCGACCGGCAACACGACCTGTCACCAGATCCTCGCCGCCGGCAAGGCGTGGATCGCCGTGCCCGAGTGGCGCTATTTCGACGAGCAGGTTGAAAAGGCGCGTGCGCTCCACCGGGTGGGTGCGGCGCTCCACCTGCCGCATCTGCCAGCCTCGGCCCATCGCTGGCGCGCTGCCGTTGCCGAGGCGTTTGCCACGCATGACCCCGCCGTGCAGCGCGCGCTGGTGACGCCGCGCGCGGCGCAGGACACCGCGGACTGGCTCGAAACCCTGTCGGCCCGCCTGTGGCGCGGGCCCGCAAGCGATCCATCGCCGGCCCACCCAGATTTTCCCAGTAGGAAGGTTTCCGCCCCATGACCTCTGTCTCAGCCGTCACCATCGCCGCGGGCCGCGCCGACCACCTGCGCAACGTGATCCGCGGGTTTCAGGCGCAGTCCCGTCCGCCGGTCGATCTGGTGATCGGCGTCATGCAGGACGCGCCCTACGACGACCTGCCCGAGACGTCCTTTCCCATCCGCCAGATCCTGGTGCCGCCGCAGGGAGGTGAGCTGCCGCTGGCCGCGGCCCGCAACCGCGCCGCCGCAGCGGCAACGGGCGAGGTTCTGGCCTTCGTCGACGTGGACTGCATTCCGAACCCGACGCTTTGCGCCGATTATGCCAACGCGGCCCGCCCCGGGCTTGGGCTGGTGATGGGCGAGGTGCTTTACCTGCCCGCTGGCGCTACTGACGCAGGCCTCGACTTTGCCGCCTTCGACGCGGTCGGGCAGCGCCACTCGGACAGGCAGGGGCCACCGCCCGAGGGCCTGCGCGCCTGCAACGACTACCGCTGCTTCTGGTCGCTGAACTTCGCGATCCACCGGGCGGACTGGCAGGCCTCGGGCGGGTTCCACGAGGGGTATCTGGGCTATGGCGGCGAGGATACAGATTTCGGCCGCGTGCTTGACGATCGTGGCATCGACATCTTGTGGACCCGTGGCGCGCGCGTCTACCACCAGTTCCACCCGCATTGCATGCCGCCGATCCACCACGTCGCCTCGGTCATCCGCAACGCCGAACATTTCGCGACGCGCTGGGGGCACCGGACGATGGAGCACTGGCTGTACGCCTTCCGCCTGATGGGACTGATCGAGGCGGGGCCCGACGGCCTGCGCATCCTGCGCGCGCCGGAGCCTGCCGATTTCGACCTGTGCCGCCAGCGGCCCGACATGCCCTACGCCAATACCCGCCGCGTGCTGGACCACCTGCAAGGGATCGAGCGCGACAGCCGCTTTACCCCCGATCGGGCGCGGGAGGTGGCGCAGGCGCAGGCCGACCTTACCGCCGTTGCGGCCGAGTGACCGGCGTGTCGGGACTGCCCGGACTGCGCATCGCGGTCGTCTCGCATATCCGTCACCCCATCGCCGCCCCCTTCATGGGCGGGATGGAGGCGCATTCCTGGCATCTCGTCCGCGGCCTGATGGCGCGGGGGCATGACGTCACTCTGTTTGCCTCGGCCGACAGCGATCCGGCGTTTCGCCTGCATCCGGTGATCGGGGAACACTACGACCGCACCTATCCCTGGCATCGGTTTCACGGGACCGAGACGCTCAACGCAGTGCTCGACGATGCCTTTGGCGCGGGGGTGGACGCGCTGCGCTCAGGCGGGTTCGACGTCGTCCACAACAATTCCCTCCACCGGTATCCGCCGCGGATGGCGCGGAGGGACGGGGTGCCGATGGTCACCTCGCTGCATGTGCCCCCGTTCGAGGCGCTGTCCCGCGCAGTGCTTGGCGCAGCCGCCCCCTGGGCCCGGTTCACGGTCTGCAGCGACAGGCAGCGGCAGGTCTGGTGGCCCGGCAGGGCCCCGGACGAGGCGCATGTCGTGGCGAATGGCATCGACCCTGCCGACTGGTCCTACGCGGCGCAGGGCGACGGCAGCGCGGTATGGGCGGGGCGGATCACGCCGACCAAGGGCACGCACCTCGCCGCGCAGGCCGCGCGGATTGCCGGCGTGCCGCTGACGATCTTTGGCACCATCGAACATCGCGATTATTTCGAAGACAGCGTGCGGCCGCTTCTCGGGGGTGGGATCCGCTATGGCGGGCATCTCGCGGGCGCCGATCTGGCGGCGGCCTTCGGGCGGGCCTCGGCGATGCTTTTCACGCCGCTCTGGGACGAACCCTTCGGCCTGGCCGCGATCGAGGCGATGGCCTGCGGACTGCCCGTGGCCGCAACCGACATGGGCGCGGTGCGCGAGGTTCTGGGCTCCTGCGGCCGGTACGCCCCGCCCGGTGACGCGCCAGCATTGGCGCGCGCCCTGCGCGCCGCGCTCGACATCCCCCGCCATGCCCCCCGCGCCCGGGTCGAGGCGCGCTATACCGCGGCGCGCATGATCGACAGCTACGAGCGGCTCTATGCCACCGCCATCGCCGCCCGGACCACCCCGGCCGAACCGGTCAGCTTCCCGGCCTGGGAGCTGCCTGCCGCCCCTGACCCTCAGCCTCGGATGGTCGCGGCGCAATAGCGGGGCTGGCGGCGCTCAGACCACGCCGCCGTCGACCACGAGTGTCTGACCGGTGATCATCCGCGCGCCGGGCGAGGCGAGCCACAGCGCGGCCTCGGCGATGTCCTCGGCACGGATCAGGTCGGGGATGCATTGCAACGCGTGGGTCTCGGCGATCCAGTCCCGGGTCAGCTTGGCCTCGACCCGTTCGGTGACAACCCGCCCCGGCGCGATGGCGTTGACGCGGATGCCCTGGCCACCCAGATCGCGCGCCAGACCGCGGGTCAGCCCGACGATCCCCGCCTTCGCCGCGTGATAGGCGGCGAGGGTGCCGGCAAGCTTCATCCACGCGGTCGAGGTCAGGTTGACGATCGCGCCACCCCCCGCCGCCGCCATTCCCGGCGCGGCAAGGCGGGCAAGCGCGGCTTGGTGGTCGAGGTTCAGCGACATCATCTCGTCCCACGTCGCCGCATCGAGGTCGGCCAGCGGGATGCGCCGGTCGACGCCGGCGTTGTTGACCAGCACCCGCACGGCTCCGCGCGCGGCAATAAGGTCGGCAAAGATGCGCTCGAGCGCCGCCAGATCGCTCAGGTCGCAGGCGACGGGATGGATCTGCCCCGGGGTCGCATCCCCTGCCGGGATCTGCACCGGATCGCGGTCAAGCGCCGAGACTTTGGCGCCCGCCTTTGCAAAGGCGATGGCGGTGGCGCGGCCGATCCCCGCGGCTGCACCGGTGACCAGGACATGGGTGCCGTGAAAGGTATCGGTCACAGCGCCACCTCGGTCGTCGGGCGTCCGGGCACGTCCATCCCGATCGCGAAGAGGCCGCCCGACAGCGGAGCCTCCTGCAACACTTGTGCGGGCAGGCGGATCGAGGCCGAGGTGATGTAGAGCGTGCGCAGGTCCGGCCCCCCGAAACAACAGCTTGTGGGGCGCGGCACGGGCATGTCGATTTCGCGGACCAGGCGGCCGTCGGGTCGGTAGCCGGCCACCCGCCAGCCGTCCCAGAAGGCGATCCACACGGTGCCCTCGGCATCGACGGTCAGGCCGTCGGGCTTGCCGTCCTTTGGGTCGACGCTCAGGAACACCCGCCGATTCGAGATCGCGCCCGCCGCGGCGTCGAAGTCATAGGCAAAGACGGTGCCCAGCCCGGAATCGGTGAAGTAGAAGGTGCGGTCGTCCGCCGACCAGCCCAGCCCGTTCGAGACCTGGAAGCCGCCATCCATGGCCCGCGCCGAGGTCGGCGTGTCGAACCGGTAGAGCGATCCCGAGGGCATCGAGGCATCGAGGCTCATCGTGCCGGCCCAGATCCGCCCGGCGCTGTCGACCTTGGCATCGTTGAAGCGGTTGGCGGGCAGGTGCGCCTCGGGGTCGTATAGCGGCGTCAGGTCGCCATGCTCGCCCAGCCGCTCCAGCCCGTTCTGGGTGACGGCCATGACCGACCCGTCGCCTGCGGGCAGCACGGCCGAGACCAGCCGCGGGGCAGGCAACATCGCCGTCCGCGCACCCTCGGGGTCGAAGACCCGCGTCGCGGGCGCGGCCAGGTCGACCCATCGCAGCACGCCCGCGCGTGCGTCCCAAGCCGGTCCTTCGCCGACGATGGCCCCTGCGGCGTCGACGCATTCCAGCGTCTCGGCGATATGGCTGTGCCGCCGCGGGTTGGGCGAGATGCTGACGCTTGCGGTTCCGATATTGCCCATGACGCGGCGTGCCGCCTCCATCAGGTCGCGTCCCACGATGTGACGCTGTTCCAGGCTTAGCGCGCTTTCATGCGCGGTGACGGCGATGGCGCCGCGGCCCATGCCGGGGGGGCCGTGCACCTCGACCGCGACGACGATCAGGCCGGGGATCGCGCCGGATTCGGCGATGGAATAGCCCCGCGCCCGGCTGATCGCGATCTCCGACAGGATCCGGTGCTGGGTGTCGGGGTCGTAAGCGGCGATGAAGCGGTTCATCTCGTGCGGGGCCATCGCCGCCATCATCGCCCGGCCCGACGCGGATTCCGCCGCCGCAACGGTGCGGCCGACGTCAAGGCCCACGGCCAGCGGGTTCTGCGGGCGGCGCACGTCGACATAGATGATGTCGTCGCCCTGCAGCACGGTCAGCGACACGGTCTGGCCCAGCTGTGTCGACAGCCGGTTCAGCTCGTGCTCGGCGGCCGAGCGCAGGTCGAAGCTGGCCAGCGACCCGCGGCCCAGTTCGATGAAACGCTTGCCCAGGCTGTAGGTCTTTGCGGCCTTGTCGTGCCGCAGGTAGCCGAATTCGACCAGCGCCCCCAACAGGCGGTAAAGCGTGGCCTTGGGCAGCCCCGTCTCGCGCAACAGCAGGGTCGAGGTGCAGGGCAGCTCGGATTCACCGATGAGTTCGAGGATCTGGATCCCCTTTACCAGGGTCCCGGCGCCGGGGTAGCGCTTTGCGATATTGTCGAAATCCGGCACCGGGCGATCCTCAGCTCAGGGCTTTCTGGGTTTCGGGATCGAATACATGAACCTTGCCCTCCGGCAAAGCGACCCGGACCGTTTCCCCATCGGTGTAGCGGCGGTCATCGATGACACGGGCCAGCATCGTCGCGCTGTCGCGGCCCGCGTCGTCTGAGCCGATGACCTTCTGCAGCGACCCGATGGCCTGGCCCTCGGGCGTCGGAAAATGCAGGATCTTCTCGGTCCCGAGGCTTTCGACCAGACCCAGCGCCACGGGCGTGCCGGTGTCGCCGCCGATCTTCAGATGCTCGGGCCGGATGCCGAAGATCGCCTCGCCCCCCCGTAGCGCGTCGGGCGCGACCGACAGCGGCACGACCTGTTCGCCAAAACGCGTCTGCGCGCGGCCATCCACGACCTCGACCGGCCCGCGGAAGAAGTTCATGCCGGGCGAGCCGATGAAGCCCGCGACGAAGATGTTCGCGGGCTGCGCGAACAGCGTTTCGGGCGAGCCGATCTGCTGGATCACGCCGCCGCGCATCACCACGATCTTGGTCGCCATGGTCAGCGCCTCGACCTGGTCGTGGGTGACGTAGATCGTGGTGACGCCCAGCCGCTTTTGCAGGTTCACGATCTCGGACCGGGTCTGAACCCGAAGCTTGGCGTCGAGGTTCGACAGCGGCTCGTCCATCAGGAACGCGCTGGGTTCGCGCACGATCGCCCGCCCCAGCGCGACCCGCTGTCGCTGGCCGCCCGACAGCGCGCGGGGGCGACGGTCGAGGTAGTCGGTCAGTTCCAGCGTTTCGGCGGCGGCTTCGACGCGGCGGTTGATCTCGGCCTTGTCCTGCCCGCGCATCTTCAGCCCGAAGCCGATGTTCGACCGTACCGACATGTGCGGATACAGCGCGTAGTTCTGGAACACCATGGCGATGTCCCGCTTGCCGGGGCCCGCGTCGGTGACGTCGCGCCCGCCGATCGAGATCGTGCCGCCGGTCGTCGCCTCGAGCCCGGCGAGCATCTTGAGCGCGGTGGATTTGCCGCAGCCCGAGGGGCCGACGAAGACGCAGAAGTCGCCTTCTTCGACATGCAGCGTGAAGTCCCGGATCGCATGGACCTCGCCATAGCTTTTCTGGACGTTTTTGAAGTCGATGGTCGCCAAGGTTCTGGCCCTTTCGTTTACTTGTCGGAGCCGGACGAGAGGCCGCCCACGAGATAGCGTTCGAGGAAGAGGTAGACGCCGATGATCGGAACCGCCGCCATCAGCGAGGCCGCCATGATCGTGTTCCAGTCGGTGACGAATTCGCCCTTGAGCGTCGCGATGCCGACATTCAGCGTCCACTTGGATTCCGAGGTCGTCAGGAAGGTGCGGGCATAAAGGAAGTCCGACCAGCTGATGACGAAGGCGTAAAGCGCGGTGGCCGCAAGGCCCGGTGCCGCCACCGGCAGCACCACCCGGACCAGCGCGCCCAAGGGCGAACACCCGTCCACCAGCGCCGCGTGCTCCAGCTCGGGCGGGATGGTGTCGAAGTAGCCCTTGAGCATCCATGTGGCGAAGGGAACGATCAGGGTCGACTGCGCGATCACCACCGACCAGAGCGAGCCCACGAGGCCCAGCGACTTGAAGATCGCGAAGAGCGGGATCACCAGCAGCGTCGCGGGCAGCATCTTCGAGGTCAGGATGAACAGCCCCAGCCCCTGGCCGCCCCGCAGCCGGTGGCGCGACAGGGCATAGGCCGCCAGCACCCCCACGGTCAGCGACAGGACCATCGTGGCCACGGCGACAAGGATCGTGTTCCACATCCACAGCCCGAAGGGTTGCGTGGCCAGAAGGTCGGCGAAGACGCCCCATTGCGGGTCGTCGGGCCAGAACCGCGGCGGAAACTCCCGCAGCTGCGTGCGCGGGCTGAGCGCGGTCAGGATCATCCAGTAGATCGGGAACAGCAGGACGGCGCAGGTGAAGATCACCGTCGCATAGATCCCGAAGGTCCCGAGGTAAGAGCGTTTTTGCATCACTGGCCCCTTAGTGAACCGAGTTGGCGAAGCGGCCGACCAGCGCACGGCTGATGAAGGCGCAGATGACGAGCGTGACGACACCCACCGCGGCGCCTTGCCCCATGCGGAAGAAGGCGAAGGACTGTTCGAACGTCAGGATCGACAGCGTCGTGGTCGACCCGATCGGACCGCCCTGCGTCAGCACGTAGATGATCGCGAAGTCACGGAAGACCCACAGCGTGGTCATGACGGAGGTGACGCCCAGAACCGGCGCGAGGCTGGGCAGGGTGATGTAGAAGAACCGCTGCCAGACATTGGCGCCGTCGACACGGGCGGCCTGGTATTGCTCCTCGGGGATCGACTGCAGCCCGGCCAGCAGCATGATCGAGACCAGCGGATAGCCCTTCCAGATCATCACGAAGCAGACTGCGAAGAATGCCGCGGTGGAGTTCGAGCCGAACTGGATCGCCTGATCGACGAGGCCGATCTTCAGAAGCGCCCAGTTGATGACGCCGAAGGAACTGTCGAGCATCCATGCCCAGATCACCGTCGCCACGACCTCCGGCACGGCCCAGGGCAGGGCGACGAAGAGGCGGGCGAGCGAGCGGCCGCGGAACTTCTGGTTCACCAGCAGCGCGGTCGCCAGCCCGATGATCAAAGAGATGCCGCCCACGGTCAGAACCATCTTGGCCGTGACCCAGAGCGAATTCCAGAACTCTGCCGAAGACGTCAGCCAGCGATAGTTTTCCAGCGTCCAGGGTTCGCGGTCGCCGCCGACGCGGGCGATGCGCACGTCCTGAAGCGAAATGTCCACCGACAGAAGGATCGGATAGATGATGATCAGCGCCATCATGATGACGGCGGGGGCAAGAAGCAGATATCCGAACTTCGCGCGGTGGCGCGGCGAACTGAAATCGATCACGTGGGGTCTCCTCCCGGGGTGATGGGCGGGGTGGGCAAGTGGCGTCGGGTCGTTCCGGGAACGTCCCCGGACCCGGCGGGATCGGGTCGCCGGCCGGGGCGTCCGAGGTCGTGTCGGGGGCGGTCGTGTCCGGGGCGGGCCGACCGGCCGCGCGGTGCAGCCGGTCGACATGTCGTGGCGGCCCCGGGGAGCCGTGGACCCGCCGCTTACGCCGCGGGCAAAGAGCCCCGGTGCGGCCGGTCCACTGCCCCCGGCGGGTCGCGGTCAGTCCGCGATGCGCTCGACGGCCTTCTGGATGTTCTGGGCGGCGACCTCGGGGTCGAGATCGTCGATCAGCATCCGCTGGGTTTCGCGGAAGACCAGTTTGACCACCTCGTTGAACTCAAGCTCGAGCCCCGCGGGCAGCCGGTCGATCCCGGCCTCGGCAGCCTTGTTGTTGGCCGTCTCGAAAAGTTCGAAATAGGGATCGGCCTCGATCTCGGCGGTGTAGTCCAGCCCCGGCATCGGCGCGGGGGACGAGCCCAGCGTGGCGAAACGCTGCTGCATCTCTTCCGACGTCGCGATCTGGATGAAGTCCCAGACAAGGTCCTTGCGCTCGTCCGAGATGTCCGAGGGCATGCCGATCACGTTCGACGTGCCGCCGACCGGCGGATCCAGCGGGGATTCCGCCAGCTTGAGGTCGTCGCGGATGTCCTCGCCTGCATCCTTGATGATGTTGTAGATCCAAGGCCCGTCCAGTCGCATGGCGATGCGGCCCTCGACCAGAAGCTGGCGCATGTCGCCGGCCTCGGCATCGCGGGGCGTCAGACCTTCGGTATAGATCTGCTTGAAGCGCCGCAGACCTTCGATCACGCCGGGGCTGTCGAAGGAGGGCTTGCCGTCCTCGGTCCAGTTGCCGCCCGCATCCAGCACGAAGTGCAGCATGTCGTGCATCATGTTCGACCCGCCGGCGCTGGAGACGCCGATCCCGTAGACGTCGGTCTGCCCGTCGCCGTTGGTGTCCTTGGTCGTCGCGCGCGCGGCCTCCAGGAACTCGTCCCAGCCCTTCGGCACCTCGTCAAAGCCGGCCTCGTTCAGCATGCGCTCGTTATAGGCGAGGATATACGCCGTATAGAGTAGCATGATGCACTTGGTCTCGCCGTCCCAGACGCAGGTGTCCTGACCGGCCCAACCCTCAAGATCCAGCCCCGATTCCTCGATGTAGGGATCGAGCGTCTCCAGCCAGCCCTCGTTGGCGAAGCTCTGGTATTCGAAGGCGGCAAGATGGACGATGTCGGGCGGCGTGCCGCCCGCGAACATCGTGAACATGGTGTCGGCATAGTCGCCCCGGGCGACCTTGGTCATCTCGATCTCGACGCCCTCGTGCTCGGCTTCGAACTTCTCGATCACCTCGTTCCACCAGTCGCCGTAGCCGGGCTCGCCCTTCATCCAGCTGACGAAGGTCAGCGTCTCGGCCGAGACGGGCAGGGCGGACAGTGCGGTGGTCGTGCCAAGCGCGAGCGCGAGGGCGGTCTTTTTCAGATGTCTCATGCAGGTCTCCTCCTCCTTACATCCGTGTTTCAATCGTCGATCCTGGTGAGGAACGCGAAGGCGTCCGGCCCCGGCGCGGTGCCGATCCCGGGGGTGTCGTCGATGTCGAACCGGCCCGCGGTGCAGGGCGCGGCAGCGTCCAGCAGCGCGGCGTTGCGGGCATAGATCGAATGCTGGAATTCATGGCAGGCGGCGCCGGCGGCAAGGCCCGCGCGCAGCGAGGCCGCCATGAAGATGCCAAGTCCGATGGTCGCGTGCGGGATCACCTGCGCGCCTGCGTCCGCCGCCATCGCGGCGATGCGGGCGAACTGGGTGATCCCGGTATGCCCCATTTCGGGCTGCACGATGGAGCAGGCGCGGCGTGCGGTGCGGGGACGGTAATCCCAGTCCGTCCGCCATTCCTCGCCCAGTGCCAGCGGGCAGGGGATGCCCGCGGCGACCTTTGCTTGCGCCTCGACATCTTCGGGCGCGACCGGTGCTTCAAGAAACCACGGATCATGCGGGGCGAGCGCCTCGCCGAGGGCTATGGCTTCGGGCGCCGTATAGGCCCAGTGCATGTCCACCGCGATCTTGTGGTCGGGGCCGAGGGCCGCGCGCAGGGCCGCGACCTCGCCCGGAACATCGCCCGCCTCGGTATGGCTGATCGGGATCTTGACCGCGTCGAAGCCCTGCTCTTTCCAGTCCTGCGCCATCTCGATCCGGGCGGCGCGGCTTGGGGCGGGCAGGCCCGAGACATAGCCGGGCAGGGTGCCCGCGCCGGGGGCGCCAAGCGCGGCCTGAAGGCTTTGCCCCGCGGATTTCGCATGCAGGTCCCACAGTGCGATGTCGAGTGCGGCCAGGGCGTCGGCCAGATAGCCGCCCCAGTACCCGCGGTTGCGTTGCAACGCGTAGAGGGCGTCCCACGTCTCTGCCGGGGCCATCGGCGGCAGCGCCTGCAGGTAGGGGGCGAAAAGATCGCGGATGATCTCCATCACCGCGCGGGGGGCGACAAGGCCATAGGTCTCGCCCCAACCCTCGGCGCCCGAGGCGTCGCGCAGGCGTACCACGATCGACCGGTCGATCAGCGGATAGACCGTGCCGTTGAACCCGCGCACGATGTAGCGGTCGCCGATCGCGACCTCGCCGTCGCCCGGCGCGCCCAGATAGGCGGTGTCGCGCGGGCGCTCGAAGAGGAAGACCTCGACCGATGCGATGCGATCACGCATGCGCGGGCTCCAGCGCCGCCATGGCGCGGGAATGGAAGTCGAGGATCAGCTGCTCCAGCGTTGGGTCCATTTCGGGTAGCGCCTCGCGCACGTCGGCGGTGGCGCACAGGCCCTGGTCGCGGAGGATCAGCTTGGTCAGCCGCATCCGGTAGGGGGCCTGGATCAGCAACAGCGGCAGGGTGCGTTCGTAAAGGTCGAGCGCACGCGCCTTGTCGCCCACGGCCCAGGCCCGCATCAGCGCGACGTGGATCTCGAGCAGTTCCAGCGCGGGCATGGTCGCCACGGCGCCGCGCACGAGCTCTTCGTAGAGATACCGTGCGCCGCCGCCGCCGATCACGCCGTCCAGATCCGGACCGCAGCCCGCGACAAGCTGGCTGACCTTGGGGCCCGAGGGCACGCCCTCTTCCTTGACGTAGCGGATTGCGGGAACGGCCCGGGCAAGCGACAGCATCTCCTCGGCCGACAGGTCCGCGCCGCGCGGGGCAAAGAGGTTCTGCAGCACGATGATGCCACCATCCAGCGCCTCGGCGATGCGGTGGAACCATGCCTCGGTCTCGTCTCCCATGGCGGGAATCGCCATCGCCATGACGCCGTCGACGCCGGTGGCGGCGACCGAGCGGGCAAGCTCGACCATCGTTTCGGGCTCGGCGGCGTTGATGCCCGCCAGCACCGGGCGGCGACCGGCGACGGTGCCGACGACGATATCCAGCGCGGCCTTCCGCTCCTCCGCGGTCAGCTGCACGTCCTCCGAGGCGACGCCGGGATAGACCAGCGCCGCGGCCCCGGTGGCGACGGCATGCTCGGCCAGTTTGCGCAGGGCCGCCTGATCGACCTGACCCGCGGAATCGAAGGGGGTCGGGATGATCGGCAACACGCCTTCCAAACGAACCGTCATGGTATTCCCTTTATATGAGACCTGTTTTCCATAATTGAAACCTAGCGAGGTTCGCCGTATTGTGTCAACGAGTTTCCGAAGATGGTTCAACGACAGGAGAGGCAGGGTATGGATTTCATCGCGGTCGATTGGGGTAGCACGCGGTTCCGGGCATGGTCGCTCGACTCCGACGGTCAGGTGCGCGACAGCACGGAAAGCGACACGGGGCTCAAGGCCGTGACCGACGGCGCGTTCGAGGCGGTGCTGATGGCGGCCTGCGGCGACTGGATGGCGTCGGACCCCGCCCTGCCGATCCTGATGTCGGGCATGGTGGGATCGCGCGCTGGCTGGAAAGAGGCGCCTTACTGCCCCTGTCCCGCGGACATGGCCGACATCTCGGCCGCGGCGATCGGTTTCGACGTCGCTGGGCACCCGGCGGCGATCCTGCCCGGCGCCACCTGCGACGACGCCCGCGGCCATGCCGACGTGATGCGCGGTGAAGAGGTGCAGATCTTCGGTGCCGCCGAGCTTCTGGGCCTGACCGACGCCGCGATCTGCATTCCCGGCACCCATGCAAAATGGGCGCGCCTGGCGGGGGGGCGGCTGACCGGGTTCGAAACGCACATGACGGGCGAGATCTTCGCGCTTCTGCGCAGCCAGAGCCTGGTCGGCGCACTGGCCGAGGGCGATGCCGACGATCCGCAGGCGTTCCTCGACGGGGTCGATCACGGAATGGCCGTGCCGGTGCCGCATGCCGCCTTCGCCGCGCGGGCCGACGCGCTGCAGGGGCGGTTGCCGGCGACCTCGGTCTCGGCCTTCCTGTCGGGCGTGCTGATCGGCGGCGAGCTGGCCCACAGGCCCGATGCGGACGAAACGATCCTGCTGGCCACCGGCGTTCTGGCCGACCGCTATGCCGCCGCGCTGGACCATCTGGGCACGGCCGTGCGCAAGGTCGACGCCAAGGAGGCCACCCGCGCCGGGCAGGTCCGTGCGGCAGCCGCGCTTTGGCCCGGGCGCGTGGGCGCGTGACCGGCTTTCCCGCGGCGGCGCTCGACCACGTGGCCATTCCCTGCAGCGATCTGGCCCGCTCCGCCGTGTTCTACGCGCGGCTGGGGCTGACGCCGGGTTTTGCCAGGCCGGGGTTGCAGCAGATGCACCTCGGGGCCGGGATGGTCGAGCTCGTCGTGGGCGACACGCCCCCGCAGGAGGCGCCCGTGCCGCGCCACCTCGCCCTGCGGGTGGCGGACCTCGACGCAGCCGCCCTGGCGCTGAGGGAGCTCGGGATCGAGACGGACGGGGCGCCGCGCACCGGTGCCTCGGGCACGCAGTACCTGTTCCTGCGCGATCCCGATGGCAACTGGGTCGAGGTCGTCGCGCGATGAGCGCCGAGTCCCGGATCGTGGCGCGGACCGAGGACCCGACCCGGGGCGTGCCGTGCGGGAGCGGCGGCACGCGGTTGGCCCTGGCCGCCCTTTTCTGCGGCGTTGCGTCCAGCGTTCTTCTGAAGGGCGTCGGCGGGCTGGCCCCCGGGCATGCCATCGCCCTGCGCTCGGGCCTCGCGATTGCGCTCCTCGCCGTGGTGATCGGCGTGCGGGCGGCGCGCGGACGGGTAGGGAGGCTGGACCGGGCGGGCGCGGCACGCGCGGCGCTCGACGCACTGGCGGGGCTGACCTTCGCGCTCGCGATCTTCGAGCTTCCGCTTGCGCTGCTTTCGGCGATCCAGGCGGCGATGCCGCTCGTTAGCGTGGCGCTGGCCGCGCTGGTGTTGCGCGAACCGCTGCCGCGCCGCGCGCTTCTGGCCATCGCAATGGGCTTTGCCGGTGTCATCGTGATTCTGAACCCCGGTCTCGGGGCTTCGCCCTTGGGCCTTGCGCTGGCGCTGATCTCGACGCTGGCCTATGCCTGCCGGGATCTCGTCACCCGCCGCCTGCGCCCCGAGGCCGACATGCTGAAGTCGGTGATCCTGTCGTCGCTGCTGATCGGGGCGGCGGGGCTGGCGACGGCGGGCCTGCCGGCTGCGCCCCGGATGCCCCATGTGCCCGATCTGGCGCGGCTTCTTGCGGCGGCGGTGACGTTCCTCGGGGCGAACACCCTGATCATCGCGGCGTTCCGCCGGGCGCCGGTCGCCCGCATCGCGCCGCTGCGCTATACCAGCATCCTCTGGGCGCTGCTCTTCGATGCGGCGATCTGGGGGCATTATCCCGATGCCGCCACCTGGGCGGGGATCGCCCTCATCGTCACGGGCGGGCTGATCCTGCTGCGCCCGGCCAGTCCCTGAGATCGCCGTGCCGTGCCTCTAGCCCGTGCCAGTGCGCCGTGTCCTTGGGCCGTGCCTTTTCGTCCGCGGCCCCAATCCGCCAGATATTCTTTCACCATCACCTGATCCGAGGCCTTCCATGACCCTGACCGACGCCCTTGCCGCCATGCCGCTTGTCGCCATCCTTCGCGGCGTCACCCCGCCGGAAGCCGCCGACATGGCGCGCGCGCTGGCGGACGCAGGCATCACCATCGCGGAGGTGCCACTGAATTCCCCCGATCCGCTGAAAAGCATCGCGGCGATGGCCGCGGCAGTGGGCGATCGCATGCTGATCGGCGCCGGAACGGTCCTGCACGCGCAGCAGGTCGCGGAGGTCGTTCAGGCCGGCGGCCGCCTGATCGTTGCGCCCAACGCGCGCGACGAGGTCGTGCGCGCCGCCAAGGCCCAAGGGGCCGCTGCGCTGCCCGGCGTCGCCACCCCGACCGAGGCCTTCGCCGCCTGCGAGGCGGGCGCCGACGGTCTGAAGCTGTTTCCGGCCGAGGCGGCGCACCCGGGCGTGCTCAAGGCCTGGCGCGCGGTGATGCCGACGGATCTGCCGATCCTGCCGGTGGGCGGCATCGACGAAGAGAGCTTTGGCGCGTGGTGGGCGGCCGGCGCCACCGGCTTTGGCCTGGGCTCGACGCTTTACAAGCCGGGTCGCAGCGCCGCGGAGGTGGGGGACCGGGCCAGGGCGCTCTGCGCGGCGCTCGACCGCGTGCGCCGGTATCAGGGCCGGGCATGCGGCTGATCGTGACGGCCGATGACGCGGGGCTGTCCCGGGCGGTGGATCGCGGGATCGCCGCCGCCGCGCGATCGGGGATCGTGACCCAGACCACCCTGATGGCCGCCGCCGCGCATCCAGACCTGCCCGCCGCGGTGGCGCGGGTGCAGGCCATGGGCCTGCCCTGTGGCATCCACCTGCAACTGACGACCGGCGCGCCGCTGAGCGCGCAGCTGGCGCGCGCGACCGGCGCCTCCCTGCCCGACGCCGCGACCGCCGCGCATCTTGCCCCGGCGCTGGTCGAGGCCGAGTGGCGCGCGCAGATCGAGGCGGTGCTGGACGCCGGTCTCCGCCCCTCGCATCTCGACAGCCACCAGGGCTTGCATCGCCTGCCGCACCTGCGCGGGATCTACCTGTCGCTCGCCCGCGATCACGCGCTGCCCGTGCGCGGAGACGATCCCGCCTTTGCTGCCGAGGCGCGCCGCCACGGGGTTCGGGCGACGCCGCGGGTCCTGTCGGGCTGGACCGGACGACGCCTGGGACCCGCCGAGCTGCTGGCAGAGCTTCAGGCGGCGGCAGGCGAGGATGAGCTTTGCGAGCTCGTCACCCATCCCGGGCATGTCGATGCGCGCCTCAGGACGATGTCGGCATGGTGCGACCGTCGCGAGGCCGAGCTTGCCGTCCTGACCGATCCGCGCCTTGCCGAGGATCTGGCGGCGCGCGGGATCGCGCTCACCGACTACCGCACCCTGGCGCCCTGAGGGCTGCCCGCCCGCCAGATCCGGCGGGACGGGCCCGGTCGGCTGGCCGGCCCTGCGATGGGGCGGGGTGGGGGCGTCCGCATTCTCCGCGATCGCGCTGGTTCTGCGCGGGGCAATGGCCTGTGTCGGGCGGGCAAAACCGCGCAGGGACCTGACCCCTGGTGCAGCGGCGCCGGAGTCCGGCTGTAACAGGTGGGCCATTTTGGGTATTGGACTGCCCCTTGGTTTCGCCGCGCGCCTCTGTCTGCCCCGAACCGGGGGCCCGGGGCCCGGGGCCTGAGCCCGGGACGCGGGCGCGCTGCGCGGGTCGGGCCCTGGTCCCGGGGTTGCGGGCAGAAGGCGCAGCCGCTAAAGCGCGCCGCAACCGGTCGCAGCCTACCCGGTCACCAAAACAAGGGCCCCGAAAATGAAGACTCTCGTGATCTGCTCCGGCGGGCTCGACTCCGTGTCGCTCGCCCATATCCTCGCCGCCCGGTCGCACCTGACCCGGCTCGTCTGCTTCGATTACGGCCAGCGCCATCGCAAAGAACTTGAGTTCGCCGCCGCTGCGGCGGACCGGCTGAACGTGCCGCTGCATCGCATCGACATGCGCGGTATCGGCGCCGCGCTGACCGGATCGGCCCTGACCGACGCGGTCGACGTCCCCGACGGGCATTACGCCGAAGAGACGATGCGCGTCACCGTCGTGCCCAACCGCAACGCGATCATGCTGTCGATCGGCTTCGGCATCGCCGCCGCCAACGGCGATGCGGCGGTGGCCACCGCGGTGCATGGCGGCGATCATTTCATCTATCCCGACTGCCGCCCCGGCTTCACGCAGGCCTTCGATGCGATGCAGCAGGCGGCGCTCGAGGGCTATGCCAATGTCCGGCTTCACACGCCCTTCGTCCATAGGACCAAGGCCGATATCGTGACCGAGGGCGCGGCCCACGGCACACCATTTGCGCTGACATGGTCGTGCTACAAGGGCGGGGCGGTGCATTGCGGGCGCTGCGGCACCTGCGTGGAGCGGCGCGAGGCCTTCGACCTAGCCGGCGTGCCCGATCCCACGGACTATGCCGACCCCGGGTTCTGGCGCACGGCCGTGGCGGAGGCGCGCTGATGTTCCGCATCCGCAAGGAGTTCCACTTTTCCGCCTCGCACCGGCTGGCCCACCTGCCCGACGATCACCAGTGCGCCCGCCTGCACGGGCACAACTACATCGTCGTCGTCGAGCTGGCGGCCGAGAGCCTGACCCGCGACGGCTTCGTGCGCGACTACCACGACCTGGCCCCGTTCAAGGCCTATATCGACGGCACCTTCGACCACAGGCACCTGAACGACGTGCTGGATGTCCCCTCGACGGCCGAGCATCTGGCGCGCCATTTCCACGACTGGTGCCGCGCGCGCTGGCGGGAAACCGCCGCCGTCTTCGTCAGCGAAACGCCGAAGACCTGGGCCGAGTACCGCCCGTGACGCTGCGCATCGCCGAAATCTTCGGGCCGACGGTGCAGGGCGAGGGTGCGCTGATCGGCGCGCCCACGGTCTTTGTCCGGGCCGGGGGGCTGCGATTACCGCTGCGCGTGGTGCGACAGCCTGCACGCCGTCGACAGCGCCTATCGCCACGACTGGACCGCGATGAGCGACGCCCAGGTCTGGTCCGAAGTGCGCCGGCTGTCCGGCGGGCAGCCCCTGACCGTGTCGCTGAGCGGCGGCAATCCGGCGATCCAGGATTTCGGACCTCTGATCGCGCGGGGGCGGGCCGAAGGCTATCGCTTCGCCTGCGAAACCCAGGGGTCGATCGCGCGGCCGTGGTTCGGCGAACTCGACATGCTGGTCCTTTCGCCCAAGCCGCCCTCGAGCGGCGAACGCGTCGACTGGAAGGCCTTTGCCGCCTGCCGGGATGCGGGGCGGCAGGCAGGCCAGGTGGTGATGAAGATCGTCGTCTTCGACAGGACCGACTTCGACTGGGCGCGCGCCGCGCATGACCGCCACCCGGACCTGCCGCTCTACCTGCAGCCCGGCAACCCCGAGGTCGACCCCGAAATCCCCGTCGATCTGGCCGCGATGGCCGCCCGGATGGAGTGGTTGACCGACACCGCCATGGCCGCGCGATGGTTCGCGCCCCGCATCCTGCCGCAGCTGCATGTCCTGATCTGGGGCAACAGGCGCGGCGTCTGACCGGAGTTCGATATGACCGACGACATCTACGCCGATCTCACCCAGCTGGGCGGCGCCACCCGCGTCCCCGCCAGCCCCGAGGCCGCCCGGCTTGAACGGGTGCGGAACCCGCAGGCGGACGTCAGCTACAACGTGCGCTTCACGGCGCCCGAGTTCACGTCGCTCTGCCCGATGACGGGGCAGCCCGACTTCGCCCACCTGGTGATCGATTACGTCCCCGGCGACCGGCTGGTCGAATCGAAGTCGCTGAAGCTGTACCTCACCGCGTTCCGCAATCACGGTGCGTTTCACGAGGACTGCACGATCTCGATCGCCCGTCGGCTGGTCGCGTGTCTCGATCCGCTTTGGCTGCGGATCGGCGGGTACTGGTATCCCCGTGGCGGCATCCCGATCGACGTCTTCTGGCAGACGGGCCCGGTGCCCGAGGGTGTCTGGATCCCCGACCAGGGCGTGCCGCCCTACCGCGGCAGGGGTTGAACCGACCCTCCGCCGTCACCAAAGGCCGTGACCGATAGCCCGCGCGACCCGTCATGGCGACGGGGGCGCACGGGTCGTGTCCGTATCGGTTCGTCCCGGTGGCTCGGAGGCCAATCGCCAATGGCCGGCCGCGATCTGGGGCCGCGCCGGAGGTGGCCCGCGGCGTTCAGCCCAGCCAGACGTCGAGGAACAGCATCAGCACCAGCCCGATCGACAGGCCCAGCGTCGCCTTGTTCTGGTGGCCGCTGCGGTGAGTTTCGGGGATGATCTCATGGCTGATGACGAACAGCATCGCCCCCGCGGCAAAGGCCAGCCCCCAGGGCAAAAGCGGTTCGGCCAGGCTGATGACGCCGGCGCCGAGTGCGCCGCCCAGGGGCTCGACCATACCGGTCAGCGCGGCGATGGCAAAGGCGCGGCCCCGGCCATAACCCTCGCCCAGAAGCGCCACCGCCACGGCCAGCCCTTCGGGGGCGTTCTGCAGGCCGATGCCGATCGCCAGCGGCATGCCGCCCTCAAGCCCGCCGGCGCCGAAGCCCACGCCGACGGCCAGCCCCTCGGGGACGTTGTGGATGGTGATCGCGAAGATGAAGAGCCAGACACGCCGCAGGGCATCTGCCTCGGGGCCTTCGCGGCCGGTGCGGAAATGTTCGTGCGGCAGCGCTCCGTTCAGCCACGCGACCGCGCCCATGCCCAGAAGGATCGACGCGCAGGTGATGGCCGCGGGGATCGCGCCCGCGCCGTAGGTCTGCTCGGCCGCGTCCAGCGCGGGGATGATCAGCGAAAAGAACGACGCCGCCAGCATGACCCCCGCGGCGAACCCCAGCGACATGTCGCGAAAGGGGCGGCCCGGGGTGCGTCCGGCCAGCACGGGCAAAGCTCCGAGCGCGGTCATGAGCCCGGCGACCAGACTGCCCAGAAACCCCAGTGCCAGCGGTGACATGTCCATGATGCGATCCCGATTGTGCCCGCGCGCCTTGCACCTTTCGCAGGTGAAGGTCCAGAGGGGATGCGGCGCGGTCCACCCGCGCGCCGCCTGGGCCAAACGGGGCAGTCGCCCCCGGGTGGCGCGCGGTCCCCGCTTTGGAAGGCGGTCGGGCCGCGGTGCCCCGCCGGCCGGTCCGTGTTTCAGCGGGCGGGCGGGACGCCGGTCTGCGAAAGCGGGCTGAGGCGCCCTAGCGGTCGACGACCAGCGCCTCCAGCCCGCGGAAATGGTAGATGTCGGCGATGCGTGGTGGATCGACCGGGCGCAGTTCCGGGCAGCGCGTGTAAAGGACCCTGAGCGCGACCTGCATCTCCAGCCGGGCCAGCGGGGCGCCCACGCAGAAATGCGGCCCCGCGCCGAAGGCCATCTGGCCCGTGGCGGGCCGGGTCGGGTCAAAGCGGTCGGGGTTGGCGAAGACCGCCGGATCCCGGTTCGCCGCCGCCAGCAAGCAGCCGATCCTCCCGCCCTTCGGGATCGTCTCGCCGCCCAGCTGCACCGGCGCATAGGCGTGGCGCACGAAAAGATGCAGCGGCGGATCGAAGCGCAGGATCTCCTCGACCGTGGCCGCGACACTGGCCTCGCGCGTGGTCGCGACGGGATCGGCGTGCCGGTACAGCGCGGCGACCCCGTTGCCGATGCCGTGGACCGTGGCCTCGTGCCCCGCGTTCAGAAGCAGCACCGCCGTCGCGATCATCTCGTCGGTGCTGAGCCGTGCGCCGTCGTCTTCGGCCGCGATCAGATGGCTGAGCAGATCGTCGCCGGGCGTGGTGCGGCGCCGCGCGATATGGTCGCGCAGAAAAGCCGCGAAGTCGCGCGCCGCCGTATCGGCGGCGACCTCGTCGGCATGGGTGCGGCGGGCCTGGTACATGCCGACCATCGCATGCGACCAGCGCAGAAGATCCGCCGCCGCGCTGTCGGGCACGCCCAGAAGGCGGGCGATGACGATCACCGGCACCCGGTCGGCATAGGCGGGGAGCAGATCGAAGGGGCCTTCGGGAAACGCGTCGATCAGATCGTGGCAGAGCGCCTCGATCTCGGGGGCCAGCCCGTTGATGCGGCGCGAGGTGAAGGCCCGCAGTACCAGTCCGCGCAGCCGCGTGTGGCGCGGCGCCTCGAGCTCCAGCATCGAGTTGTGTTCGATCGCATAGAAGTTGCGCAGGTGGTCGGGCGCGACGGGTGGGCCGTCGGGCGGTTCGCGGCCCATGTCGCGGGATTTCAGGGCGGCGGACACCGCCGCGTGGCTCAGGGCGACGGGCATGTCGTAGTCTTCCCACCAGACGACTTCGCCCAGGGCGCGGGCGCGGTCGTAGAACGGGTAGGGGTCGGCGACGAAGGCCGGATCGGTCGGGCTTTGCCTGATATTCTGCATGCCGTCCTGAATACGCGGCCCTGCGCGCGGCACAAGAGGGGCGTTGCCGTCGGTGCCACGGGGCAGGCCGAAGCCGGCGCGGAACGGCGGGCCGTCCGTTGTCCCGGGCCATGGCCGCGTGCGGCATCGGGCCGGGGCCATCACACGCAAACGGCCGCCCCAGGGGCGGCCGCAACGACGCGATGGGCAGGACCTGAGGCTCCCTAGATCAGGCGGACCTGCGCGCCCACGGGCACAAGCTCGAACACCTCGGCGATCATCCGGTTGTAGAGCCCGATGCAGCCCGAGGACGACCGGCGCCCGATCTTGCGGGTATCGTGGGTGCCGTGGATCAGGTAGGCGGGCCAGCCGAGGTAAAGCGCGTGCGTGCCCAACGGGTTGCCTTCGCCCGGGGGCATGTAGGCGGGCAGGCTGGGATCGGCTTCGCGCATCGACGCGGTGGGGGTCCAGTCGGGGCCCTTGACCTTGCGCACCACAGTGGTGTGGCCGCGGCGGGTCAGCTCGTCGGTCTTGGGCACCGAGGTGGGGTAGAGCCGGTAATCGCTGCCATCGGCGGACCAGTAGTGCAGCGCGCGCGACCCGGTGTCGGCCAGAAGCGTGGCGACGCCCAGCTTGTCGAAGTGATCCTCCCACCGCTGCGTCAGGAAGGCCGAGGCGTTGCGGTCGACCCCGCCCTGCTGGATCGGCGAGAAGTCCTGTGCGCGCAGCACTGCGGGGGCGGCGCAGGCGGCAGCCCCGAGAAGCAGGGCGCGGCGGCGGGTAACGGAATTTGACATGGCGAAGACCTTCGTATTTCGGGCGTCACGGTCTGCCGTGACCCTGATCCCAAACCGGGCGCGGGGTCCAGTCCCGCAGGGGCAGTTTCACGCCGGTGTGATGCCGGGACATCGTAGATAGGCGGCAGGTCGCCCAAGCACGCACCTGCGATCGGGCACATCGAGGGTTGCAGGGCATGGTCCATCAGGGGCGGCGCCAGCCGCGCGCCCCGGCGCGCCCGTTCTCTACCGAACCGAGGGGCGGCCCGCAGACGTCCCGGGGGGCCGCGCCGTGCCTAAAGCCCTTCGCGGAACTCCTGCGCAAGGCTGCCTACGACGGCGCGCAGCGCTTCGCGCGGATCGGCGCTGTCGGCGAGTGCCCGGTCGTGCACCGCGCGCTGGCGCCGGGCCGAGGATCCATGCTCGGCGATCGTCATCGTGCCGCGCACCTCGTTGAGGCACCCCAGCCACGCGGCCTCGGTCTCCATCTCCTCGACCAGCTGGGCGACGATTTCGGCGAAGGGCCGCAGCTTGCGTTGCCCGAGGTCCAGAAGCGTGCCTGCGGTGCCGTAGCGCTGCGCGCGCCATCGGTTCTCTTCTACCAGAAAGCGGTCGTAGATGCGCCAGCGCTGGTTGTGCTGCTTTAGCCGCCACAGCATGGCCATCGCGCTTTGAATGAAGGCCGCGACCGACAGAGCCTCTTCCACCCTTGGCATCACGTCGGCGATCCGCGTCTCAAGCGTCGGCCAGGCCTCTGACGGGCGCAGGTCCCACCAGATCTTGGTCGCGTCCTCGACGATCTCGTTCTCGACCAGCACGTCCACGGTGCGCCGGTAATCCGACCAGCTGTCGAACTTCGGCGGCAGGCCCGTGCGCGGCACGCTGTCGAAAACGTTGAGCCGCCAGGACTGCAGCATCGTGTCCTCGCCCTTCCAGAAGGGGGAGGAGGCCGAGAGCCCCAGCACGAGCGGCAGAAAATAGGTGAACTGCTGCATCAGGTCGACGCGCAGCTCGGGGTCGTCGCCCAGTCCGACATGGACATGCATGCCGCAGGTCATCAGCCGCCGGGCGATCCCACCGATATCCTCGGCAATCGCATCATAGCGGTCGGACTGCCCCGTCGCCCGTGATGCAGGGTCGGAAAAGGGATGGCAGGAGGCCGCGATGATGGCCAGACCGTGATCTTCGGCCACCTCGGCCACACCGCGGCGCAGCTGGGCCAGATCCTCGCGCGCCTCGCCGATGTCGCGGCAGACGCCTGTGCCGATCTCGATCATGCAGTCGCGGAACTCGGGGCTGACCTTCGACCCCAGCCGGTCCTTGGCATGGCGGAACATGGCCTCGGGGATGGCGGCAAGCTCCATCGTCCCGGGGTCGATGGCGAGGTATTCCTCTTCGATGCCGAGCGTGAAATCGGGATCGGGCATGGACGGCTCCTTTTCCGGCCAAGTGCGGACGGAAGGTGCCGGTTCCCTAGGGCTGTTGCTTGAGCATATCGCCCAGATCGGCGGCAAATTGCGAAGCGGGACGCGGGCGCCATCCCAGATCACGCAGGCGGTCGCACCGCATCACCTTGAGCGCGCCGGGATCGGCGCGGTTGGGCAGAGGGGCGGGCAGCGGGCCGGGCAGGGCGGCGGACTGATCTGGCCGCAGGGCGGCGGTCCGGCCCGTGGCGTGCAGATAGGCAGTCAGAAGATCGCGGCGGTCGAGCGTGAGGCCCGAGGCGTTGAAGGCCCCCGTGGCGCGGGTCTCGATCAGCATCAGGGCGGCTGCGGCCATGTCGGCGACATGCAGTTCCGTCGCCACCCGGGGGGCGGGCGTCTCGCCCCGGTCGAAAGCGTCGAAGAGGCTGCGCCACTTCATCGCCGGGCCGGGCCCGTAAAGCCCGGTGGCGCGCAGGCTGGCGCCACCCCGGGCGAAAAGCGCCTGCTCGGCGCGGGTCTTGACCTCGCCATAGAGATCCTGCGGGCGGGGCGCGTGATCTTCGGTCAGGACCGTGCCCGCGGGCCAGCCGTCATAGACCGCGCGCGAGGACAGAAAGACGATGGGTCGGCCCTGCGGCATCGCCGCGAAGAGCCGCAGCGTGCCGTTGAGGTTCAGGTAGCGAAAGCCCGTCGGATCATCGCCCTCGCCCCCGCGGTAGCGGCCCGGGGCGTGAGCAAAGGCGGCATGGACCAGCGCGTCCATCGCGCCCAGCTCGGCCGGCTGGCCCAGGGCCCAGGACTGGTGGGCCGCGCCCGCGAGGGGGCGGCGGCCCAGCACCGTGACCTCGTGCCCCGCGGCGCGCAATGCCGCCAGCAGACCCCCGCCGGCGATGCCGGTGGCGCCGGTCAGCGCGACCTTCATGCGCCCGTCGCGGGGCCGGGCAGGGCCGACAGGTCGGGCGCGGGTGCGCCCGCCTCGTACCCACGCCAAAGGTCGATCAGGGGGCGCAGGCGGTCGGACTTGGCATGCTCGGTCCACGGTTTTTCGTACTGGAAATGCAGCACGCGGATGCGGCTCCAGTCCCATAGCTCGGGTAGCGAGAACCAGACGTATTGCAACATGTTGTCGTAGACGGGCAGGCCATGCCAGTCGGAGAAATAATCCTGCAGGAAGGTCTGGTCGGTCCGCCGCCAGTAGGCGCCGGGCGCATCGAGCCGTGTCAGCATCGCGTCGAAGGTCGCCTGCGACGGCCGCGCGGTGAAGACGCCGCTGTTCATCCGCCCGAAATCGGCGAGGCTTTCATAGACATTCGGCGCGGCGCAGAACTCGGGGTAATCGAAGAGCCGGTCGATGTTCTGCAGCACCAGCGTATCGGCGTCGAGGAACACCACGCGGTCGTACTCCAGCTGCCACAGCCGCAGCTTGGCGAAATTGTCGAGCGGCGTGTGGAAGGGCGGCTTGCCCCCCTTGGTGAAGGGATCGCGGCCGTGCAGCGCGTCGCGGGCGTGGGCCGCGTTGAAGGCGGGCGAGGTCGGCAGCAGCGATACCGCCACCAGCCGCGCGCCACGCTCAACGAGCGGTGCGAGGGCCGCGGCCTCGACAGCCTCGGTATGCATCACCACGAGGTCGGCGGCGGTCCCGGTCAGACGCAGCGACTGCAGAAGCGCCGCCGCGCCGCGGGCGAAATCCGCGTTGGTGACAAGCGTGACGTAGGCGCAGCGGGTCATGCGGGGCGAGCCCGCGTCACGGGAGAAGTCGCGGAGGCGCCGCAACCCCATCCCCGGTCGAGGCGTCCGCCCCGGCGCAGAGGCCCGGGGCGGTCTTCGGCCCCAACCGTCGCATCGGCGCGCAGGCCGGGCGCACCCGGGGTGCGGCAGGCCCGCATCAGGAGGCCGAGCGTAGCGCGCGGCCCTCGGGGTCACGCTCGACGGCCGCGCCCAGTTCGCGGGTCCAGCCCGAGACGGCCGGAACGCGGCTGCGGTCGACGCGGTGGGCGTATTTCCTGGCCACCTCGACGACCTCTTCCAGCAGGCCGTCCTGCAGGGTGATCGGGTCAAGCCCCAGCGCGCGGAACTGGTCGTTCTTGACGATCAGGTCGTTTTCGGCGGCTTCCTTGCGTGGGTTCGGCAGGTTGGCGACCTTGGCGCCGGAAAGCCGTGCCACCAGCTCGGCCAGGTCACGGACGCGATGGGTTTCGGTCATCTGGTTGAAGATCCGCACCCGGTCGCCCTGTTTCGGCGCCTCGCCAAGCGCAAGCTCGATGCAGCGCACGCTGTCCTGGATGTGGATGAAGGCGCGGGTCTGGCCGCCGGTGCCGTGAACGGTCAGCGGATGGCCGATCGCCGCCTGGATCAGGAAGCGGTTCAGCACGGTGCCGTAGTCGCCGTCGTAATCGAAACGGTTGATCAGCTGTTCGTGCCGCCGGGTCTGATCGGTATGCGTGCCCCAGACGATGCCCTGGTGCAGGTCGGTGATACGCAGCCCGTCGTTCTGGGCGTAGAACTGGAACAGGATCTGATCGAGGCTCTTGGTCATGTGATAGACCGAGCCGGGGCGCGTGGGGTAGAGGATCTCCTGAGCCTTCTTGCCCGAGGGCGTGTCGATCTCGACGTCGAGGTAACCCTCGGGGATCGGCGCGCCGACGCTGGAATAGCCGTAGACGCCCATGGTGCCGAGGTGGATCAGGTGCGCGTCGATGCCGGTTTCGACCAGCGCGGCCAGCAGGTTATGCGTGGCGCGGACGTTGTTGTCGACGGTGTAGGTCTTGTGCCGGTCGGACTTCATCGAATAGGGCGCGGCGCGCTGTTCGGCAAAGTGGATCACGGCGTCGGGCTTGTGTTCGGCCAGCCAGTGCTTCACCCGCTCGTAATCCTCGGCCAGATCGAGAAGGTGGAAGTGCAGCCGACGGCCCGTCACCTCGTGCCAGATGCGGCAGCGCTCCTGAATCGAATCCATCGGCGTCAGCGACTGCACGCCCAGTTCGGTGTCGATCCAGCGGCGGCTGAGATTGTCGACGATATGCACCTCGTGCCCGAGTTCGGACAGGTGCAGACACGTGGGCCATCCGACGAAACCGTCTCCGCCAAGAACCGCGATGCGCATGGGGCGTCTCCAATCCATTTTCTTCGCACTGGCCTTAGTTGGGCATGACGCAGAAGTGAAGTGACGTTTCCGCAACGCCGCAGGCGCGGCGGCCTTCTGCCGGGACAAAGCCCGCCGACGCGCGGGCGGCAAAGCGGCGGCGCCGCGCCGCCTGCGCCGTGTCCTCCGCGCCGGACTTGACAGATCGGGCGTGCGGCGCCGACGCTTGGGCTAAGGCGTGCATGAAGGGGAGGTCACCATGCTGGTCCAGCACATCCTGAAATCCAAGTCCGACGACGGGGTCGTCACGATCTCGTCCACGGCCACGGTATCGGACGCGGCGCAGATCCTGTCCAAGCGCCGGATCGGCGCGGTCGTCGTGTCCGAAGACGGCGAGTCGGTTCGCGGCATCCTGTCCGAGCGGGACATCCTTCGCGAACTGGGGCGGCGCGGACCCGACTGCCTGAGTGACACCGTCGCGCAGCTGATGACGGCCGATCCCCGCGTCTGCGCGCCCGACGATACCGCCGACACCGTCCTGACCCACATGACCGAGGGGCGGTTCCGCCACATGCCGGTCCTGGTCGACGGTCGGATGATCGGCCTGATCTCGATCGGCGACGTGGTCAAGGCGCGGCTGTCCGAACTGTCGATGGAGCGGGATGCGCTGGAAGGGATGGTGATGGGGCGCTAGCGCCCGCACCGAACTGTAGCGCCACGTGCCGCGCTGGTTACGACGTCTCGGCCGTGCCGCCCGGGCCCGGTCCGCCGTCGGCGCGATCGTCGTTCCCGCCGGCGCCCGGCCCCGTGGCCGAGCCGAGCGTCTAAGCACGCCCCGGGGGAAAACCGCTTGCGTCCGGTAACGCAATATTGTTGCGTGCGCCCCAACGCGAGGAGGGGACGACATGCGGATCGGACTATATCCGGGCACCTTCGACCCGGTCACCCACGGGCATCTCGACATCATCCGCCGCGCCGCGGCGCTGGTGGATCGCCTGGTGATCGGAGTCGCCATCAATCGCGACAAGGGCCCCCTGTTTTCGCTGGAGGAACGTGTCGCGATGCTGGAGGCCGAGGCAGCCGCCCTGAATGGCTCGACCGAGATCGTCGTGCACCCCTTCGAGAACCTGCTTATCGATTGCGCGCGCGACGTGGGCGCGGGGATCATCGTGCGCGGGCTGCGCGCCGTGGCGGATTTCGAGTACGAGTACCAGATGGTCGGGATGAACCGGCTTCTCGACGACTCGATCGAGACGGTGTTCCTGATGGCCGAGGCCGAACACCAGGCGATCGCGTCGAAGCTGGTCAAGGAAATCGCGCGGCTGGACGGTGATGTCTCAAGCTTTGTCACGCCCCAAGTGCGCGACGCCCTGATTTCCAAGTTCGCCCGAAAGGCCTGAATGTCGGGCCGATCCGGCGGGGCTGATCCGGCAGGAGAGGCCGGTCGGGATAGCTCGGGCAGGGCCAAATCAGGCGGGGGGCTGGCTAAGTCACATCCCGACGGGAAAGGCCGGTTGAAAAGCGAAGCGGGCAGGGCCGTTCTGGCCTGCCCGCGTCACATGCAGTGCAGTCGTTGTCCGGAGGGATCGGTCTCCGGCGCCCGATCAGCGGCCATAAACGGCGCGGCGGGCGATGCTGTGGACGTCTTCGTGAAAGATGTTGAGGTCGAGAGCAGTGTCCACGGACATGTTGGAGAGCTCGGCGACGGTGCGGTTGTAGGCGGCGCGACGGCGGGCGGCGCTGCGAAGGGTCGTGAAGAGTTTCATTTCTGTGCCTCGTTCGGTTCGGTTCAGGTGGTCCGGTCTTCGTTCCGGTCACTGGGAAAATGCCCATTCCGTTAGCGCCGGACAAGCGAGGTTTCGGTCGTGCTGCAATGCAGAAACTGCAAGGCTCGGGTAGGGGCAGCAGGAGCCCGGGATCGCCTCACGAGAGCCCTTGACCGGCGAAGGACAGAGGTCGTCGCACCGATCCATTCCCCGCAATTCGAACGATAACGCCCGGGTCACACCCGCGTCAGCGTGAACCCCGGGGCTGGTTGAGACGTTGGCGGCAGGTTTATGTTACCCAAGGCCGCATCATCCCTGCCGCGGCCTATTTTAGGAAGGTATCTTGATGTCCAAAGCCGCCCTGGCCACTGCCTTGGTTTTCACCGCCACCGCCAGCCTGGCTCAGTCCGGCCAACCGACCAGCGATGAGGTCCGCAGGCTACTGGAACGGGACGCGCCGCAGGCCCCCGCCTCCGAGCCGCCCGTCGCCGCGCCCGGCACCACGGGCGTCGGCAACGTGACGGTCAGCCCGCTGACCTCGACCGACCAGGGGGACACCACCCAGGGCGGCACGGATCCCTCTGCGACATCGGACCCCATGGCGCAACCCGATGCCGGCGGCGCGTCGGCAGAGGGAATGCCGGACCCCCAGGCCGCGCAGCCCGACGCGACAACGGGCGACACGGAGCCGGACGGCACCTCCGCCTCTGACCCGGCCAGCGATGACGTGGCTTCGGGCCAGCAGCAGGCTTCGCGACCTCTCCCGCCCACGCCCGATCAGATCGAGGCGGCGCGCTACGACGGTGGCCCGCTGCCCGAAAAACAGTCGGCCCTGACCGCGCGGCTGCAGATCCTGCTCGACCGCGCCGGCGTCTCTCCGGGTGTGATCGACGGCTGGAAGGGCGGCATGTCCGAAAGCGCGATCCACGCGTTCGAGGTCCGGCTGGGCCTGCCCGCCGACGGGGTGCTGGACATGGAGGTCTGGCAGCTTCTGGGTGGCGACAGCGCGATGCCGATGTTGCAGAGCTATACGATCACCGATGCCGATGTCGCCGACATCTCCGCTCCGCTGCCCAGCGATTACGGTGAGATGGCGCAGCTTGACCACCTGGGCTATACCAGCGTCGCCGAGAAACTGGCCGAGCGGTTCCACATGGACGAAGAGTTCTTGGAACAGCTCAATCCCGACGCCGCCTTCGTGCCCGGCGAAACCCTGACCGTCGCCAACCCCGGGGCCGACCAGCAGGGCACCGTGACCCGGATCGAGGTGCGCAAGCAGACCTCGCGTCTGGCGGCCTTCGATGCGACGGGACGCATGATCGCGAATTACCCGGTGACGATCGGGTCGTCGGACACGCCGTCGCCCTCGGGCGTCGTCGAAGTCGAGGCCGTGGCGTGGGATCCGACCTATAGCTACGATCCTTCAAAGAACTTTCAGCAGGGCGACAACGACGAGTTCCTGACGATCCCGCCGGGGCCGAATGGCCCCGTGGGGTCGGTCTGGATCGACCTGTCTAAGCCCACCTACGGGCTGCACGGCACGCCCAACCCCTCTAGCCTTTTCAAGAACAACAGCCATGGATGCGTGCGCCTGACGAATTGGGACGTGACCGAACTGGGCCGCATGGTCGAGCGCTCGCGCGCGGTGGTGGAGTTCGTCGAATGACACCTCGGTTGGGCCGGCGCGCCGGCGGGCTGCGCCTTGCGGTGCTCGTTTCGGTCCTCGCCCTCGCGGCGGGCGCCGGTGTCGCGCAGATCGATCCGCCCGAAACCGCGCCGCGCCCGCAGACCCGCCCCGAAGCGCCGGAGACGGGCGCGGATGCCCCTCAGACGCCCAGCCTGCAGTTCGGGGCCCCCGCGGCCCCGCAAGAAGCGGACGAGACTGAGGCAGCCGAGCCCGCCGATCAGCCTGAGCCCGACGCGGCGCCCGTGGCCTCGGCCCCCTCAGGGTCCGCAACGCCCCCCGACACCGCGCCCGCCGCGAAGCAGACGTCCGACACGGAAGCGCAGCCTGACGCCGAGGATCCGGCGGCAGACGTGGCGGGGCAGGAGGCTCCCGCGCCGAACGCCGTGCCCGCAAGCGACGGCAACCCGGCCGAGGAGAGCGAGACCGCGGATGCCGACGCGTCCGCGCCGGAGCCCCCCGCCGGCCCGCCGCATTACGAGGATCTGGCCGAAACCGAGGCTGAGTTCGCAGCCTGCACCGCGGTACTCGACCGGCTTGGCGCGACGTGGCGGGAAGAGCCTGCCGTTACCGACCCTGCCGACCGCGACTGCGGCATTGCTCGCCCGGTGGTGGTGAGCGAGGTGGCCCCGGGCATCGCCCTGACGCCCGAGGCCACGTTGCGCTGCGACACCGCTCTGGCGCTGGCCGACTGGGTGGCCGACGTCCTGCGCCCCGCCGCCGCGCGTCTGCCCGACCGCGGCCACCTGACCGAACTGCGGCAAGGCTCGGCCTATGTGTGCCGTGGCCGGAACGGGGATACCACGCAACGGGCCTCGGAGCATTCGTTCGGCAATGCGATAGACATCATGGCGCTTGGGTTCTCCGAGGGCGACCCGCTGGTCATCGAACCGCGCGAACGCACCGGCAGCCTCGAGGAATCGGTCCAGAAGGCCGCGCAGGCCAGCGCCTGCCTCTATTTCACCACCGTTCTCGGACCGGGCAGCAACGCCGCCCATGACGACCACCTGCACCTGGATATCAAGGCCCGCAACGGCGGCTTCCGCCTTTGCCAGTAGCAACTCGGATGCTTCAGGGATGAAGCAACCGCCGATATGAAAAAGCGCGCCGCCGGATAAACCGGCGGCGCACTCGCATTCAGGGTAAGACCGGGCCGGGGCCCCGTCAGATCAGAGCAGCTTTCCCATCGCCACGGCCGTGTCGGCCATGCGGTTCGAGAAGCCCCATTCATTGTCGTACCACGTCAGGATGCGGCACATCGTGCCCTCCATCACCTTGGTCTGGTCGGTGTGGAAGATCGACGAATGGCTGTCATGGTTGAAGTCGGTGCTGACCAGCTTCTCATCCGTGTAGCCCAGCACGCCCTTCAGCGGGCCGTCGGCTGCCTTGCGGATGGCGGCGTTGATCTCGTCCACGCTGGTGTCGCGCGCCGCCTCGAAGGTCAGGTCCACGACCGACACGTTGGGCGTGGGCACGCGGATCGCGACGCCGTCCAGCTTGCCGTTCAGCTCGGGCAGCACCAGGCCCACGGCCTTGGCGGCACCGGTCGAGGTCGGGATCATCGACAGCGCCGCGGCGCGCGCGCGGTAGAGATCCTTGTGCATGGTGTCCAGCGTCGGCTGGTCGCCGGTGTAGCTGTGGATCGTGGTCATGAAGCCCTTCACGATGCCGATCTCGTCGTTCAGCACCTTGGCAACGGGGCTCAGGCAGTTCGTGGTGCACGAGGCGTTCGACACCACGATGTCGTCCTTGGTCAGGCTTTCGTGGTTGACACCGTAGACGATGGTCTTGTCCGCGCCGGTGCCCGGGGCCGAGATCAGGACCCGCTTGGCCCCGGTCTCCAGATGCGGCTGGCACTTCTCCTTCGAGGTGAAGATGCCCGTGCATTCCAGGATGATGTCGACATCGCCCCAGGGAAGCTCGGCCGGGTTCTTGATCGCGGTGACCTTCATCGGGCCGCGGCCTACGTCGATCGTGTCCTCGGTGGTCTTCACCTCGGCCGGGAACCGCCCGTGCACGCTGTCGTAGCGCAGAAGATGGGCGTTGGTCTCGACCGGACCCAGATCGTTGATCGCCACGACCTCGATATCGGTGCGGCCGGATTCGATGATCGCGCGAAGCACGTTGCGCCCGATCCGTCCGAAGCCGTTGATGGCGACTTTGACACTCATGTCTTTCTCCTCGCTGATGCGCTTTGCGCGTTACCTTGTGCTTTTCGCGCCCGAGGTCAACACTAGGTGGCTATCGCCAGAAGGCCATGACCTGGATCAGGTCGACGAATTGCTTTGCGAGGAAGATGTGCGCGTCGAAGCCGAACCAGAAATTGATCCCCAGCGCGACAAGGATGGCCAGCCCGAGGCCCAGGGCAATGGAGTTGGTCATGGGGCAGGGCCCTCCGCAGCTGTCGCCCCGCAACTTGCCAGACGAGCCCCGCCCTGGCCAGAGCGGCGCAGGGCATGACGCGCGCCCCCTCCGTGCAAAACCTTCGCCCGCGGAAAATCGCCGATGCCCTCGGGCGCTGGCTGCTCGCCGCACTTTTCCTCGCCGGTGCCGCGCAGAAGACGGCCGATCCCCAGCCGGTCATGCAGCTTCTCGCGTCCAAGGGACTGCCGGCAGCGCTGGTCTGGCCGGCCCTTGCCTATAACGCGGCGGCGGGCCTCTGCCTCGCCCTGAACCTCTGGCGCGGGCCCGTGGCGCTGTCCCTTGCCCTCTACACGGCCTTCACCAGCTGGTTTCACTACATTCCCGCCGACCCGTGGCAGATGTCGATCTTCGTCAAGAACTGGGCCATCGCCGGGGGGCTTCTCTGCGTGGCGGCAGCCCCCGATCCAGCCCGATAGGCCCGAGCGCGACATGCACCCTCGCATCGGGTTCATCACCCGAGCGCCCCTGGTTTCTTCTCTTCGAAAATACTCCCGCCGGAGGCAAAAGCGCCACCCCGAAGGGTGGCGCTTTCGACAATATGGCGCGCGCCGAAGGCGCTCAATTCGGCAACCCCAAGGTCAGAGCAGAGCCTTGACCTTCTCGACCGTCGCCTCGGCCGTGATGCCGAAATGGGCGTAAAGCTCGGGCGCCGGGCCCGAGGCGCCGAAGCCTTCCATGCCGACGAAGTCCTGCTTGGCCTCGCGGCCGCGTTCGCCCAGCAGCCAGCGATCCCAGCTTTGCCGCACGCCGGCCTCGATCGCCACGCGAACCGGACCCGCGGGCAGGACCCGCTTGCGGTAGCGCTCGTCCTGCTCGGCGAAGAGCTCCATGCAGGGCATCGAAACGACGCGCGTGCCGATGCCCTCGGCCTGCAGCATCTCGCGGGCCTTCATCGCGATCTCGACTTCGGAACCGGTGGCCATCAGGATCGCCTGGCGCTTGCCCTCGGCCTCGGCCAGGACATAGGCGCCCTGGGCGCTGAGGTTCTTGGTCTTGTGCTCGGTCCGCACGGTGGGCAGGCCCTGGCGCGACAGGGCCAGGATCGAGGGCGTCGACGTCGTGGTCAGCGCCAGTTCCCAGGCCTCGGCGGTCTCGACCACGTCGGCGGGGCGGAATACCCAGGTGTTGGGCGTGGCGCGGCACATCGACAGGTGCTCGACCGGCTGGTGCGTCGGGCCGTCCTCGCCCAGGCCGATGGAATCATGGGTCATCACGTAGACCGCGGGGACGCCCATCAGGGCAGACAGGCGGATCGCGCCGCGGGCATAATCGGTGAAGCACATGAAGGTGCCGCCGTAGGGGCGCACGCCGCCGTGCAGCCACAGGCCGTTCATCGCCGCGGCCATGCCATGTTCGCGGATGCCGTAGTGGATGTAGCGGCCCTTGCGGTCCTCGGGCGTGAAAATGCCCAGATCCGCCGTCAGCGTGTTGTTCGACCCCGTCAGGTCGGCCGAGCCGCCGATCGTCTCGGGCATCACCGGGTTCACGACCTCGAGCACCATTTCCGAGGCCTTGCGCGTGGCGACCTTGGGCAGGCCCTCGCTGGCCTGTTTCTTCAGCGCGCGGATGGTGGGGGCCAGCTTCTTCGGCGCCTCGCCCTTGGTGATCCGGTCATGCAGCGCCTTGCGGTTGTCCGACAGCGCGTCGAACCGGGTCTGCCAGTCGGCATGCGCCTCGGCGCCGCGACGGCCAAAGCCTTCCCACGCCGATTTCACGTCCTCGGGGATCTCGAAGGGCGCGTGGTGCCAGCCGTAGGCGTCGCGCACCTTGGCGATCTCTTCGTCGCCCAGGGCCGAGCCATGCGCCTTTGCGGTGCCCTGCTTGGTCGGCGCGCCGTAACCGATGGTGGTGCGGCAGGCGATCATCGTCGGGCGATCCTGCGCCTTGGCCTCTTCCATCGCGGCGTCGATTTCCTCGGGGTTGTGCCCGTCGACGGCGATGGTGTGCCATCCGCAGGCCTCGAACCGGGCGCGCTGGTCGGTGATGTCGGCCTTCTTCACGTCGCCATCGATCGAGATGCCGTTGTCATCGAAGAGAACCGTCAGCTTCGACAGCTTCTGCATGCCGGCAAGGGCGATGGCCTCGTGGCTGATGCCTTCCATCAGGCAGCCGTCGCCGGCCAGCACCCAGGTGCGGTGGTCTACGATCTTCTTGCCGAAGCGGGCGCGCAGCGCCTCTTCGGCGATGGCAAAGCCCACCGCATTGGCCAGGCCCTGGCCCAGCGGTCCGGTCGTCGTCTCGACGCCGCGGATGTGGCCGTACTCGGGGTGGCCCGCGGTCGGGGATCCGACCTGGCGGAAATTCTTGATGTCGTCCAGCGTGATGCCCGGCGTGCCGGTCAGCCAAAGAAGGCCGTAGATCAGCATCGAGCCATGGCCGGTCGACAGGATGAAGCGGTCGCGGTCGGCCCATTCAGGGACGGAGGCGTCATATTTCAGGTGCTTCGAAAACAGCACTGTGGCGACGTCGGCCATGCCCATCGGCATGCCCGGATGGCCCGAGCCGGCCTTTTCGACGGCATCGATCGTCAGCATGCGCAGCGCCGCGGCCTGCGACCAGTGGTCGGAGAAACGGTCTTTCAGTTCGGCGATTTCCACGGGCGAGACCCCTCTGTTAGCGGTTTCGGCGGTGATAGCAGCCCTGCATCCAAGTTCAAGCTCTGCGCGAGACGGGCCCTGCCGCAGCGTCGCATGTCCATGGTGTTCCGAACTGTCCCGGTCCGGCGCGGGCGGCGCACGGAAGGGGTGGTCGCGCTTCGGGCGCATTTCGAGGGCGCTTCTTCGGGCGCATCCACCTCGATTGTGGAATTCCTGCATGATATTCGGTGAATGGGGGGTTTCGTGCAGGCCGCCCGGTAACGGAGGCGGGGATGGGCGCAACGCCGGGCCCGTTGCCCCCGGGGCCGTTTGCAGCCTGGCAGGGGCGCCCTTGGGCAAACCCCTGCCGCCGCCGAGTGCAAGGGGGGCTGAATTCGCGTGTGAACACGCTAGAATAGGATGTTGATAAGCCGTGACGATTCGCGGTGTCGCCCCGTCGCGGCACCCCGACCCGCGGCAGGGACGAAGGCGAGCGGGGAACAGCACAGATGGATGACATCAGCGATCTGGAGCGGCGGCTGACGGCCGCGCTCGACCGGATCAGCACCGGGATCGTACCTTTGCAGATACCGGGGCCCGAGCCCGAGCCGGCGCCCGTGGACACCGGCCTGCCCTCGGCCGAACAGCTTCTGGCCGAACTCGAATCCGAACGTGAGGTGACCGCCCAGCTGGAAGAGCGGGTGCGCGCGATCCGTGAAAAGCAGCATACCCGGGTGGCCGAGCTCGAGGCGGAGGGCGAGCGCCTGGCGCAGGCCCTCGCTGCATCCGAGGCCGAGGTGGCGCAGCTGCGCGGCGTGACCGAGGCACTGCGCGGCAATAATGATGCCTTGCGGCAGGCCAACGAGGCCGGCGTGGGTGACCCCGAGCTGATCGACACCGCGATGCGCACCGAGCTTGAGGCGCTGCGCGCCCAGCACCGCAGCGACCGCGCCGAGATCGAGGCGATCCTTGCCGAACTTGCGCCTATTCTGGAAGGGGACGCGTCGAATGCCTGAAGTGAAGATCGCCATCGGCAACCGTGAGTTCGAGGTCGCCTGCCAGAGCGGCGAAGAGCATTACCTGCAATCCGCCGCACGCCTGCTGGATGTCGAGGCGACCTCGGTCCTAAGCCAGATGGGCCGCATGCCGGACACGCGGATGCTGCTGATGGCGGGCCTGATGCTGGCCGACAAGACCGCCGGGCTGGAGGATCAGCTGCGCGGCATGGAGGCGCAGGTCAAACAGATGCACGCCGAGCTCGATGCGCTGCAGAAGGCCCCGAAACCCGCGCCCGAGCGTGTCGAGGTGCCGGTGATCCCCGCGAACGTGATCGAGAGCATGGCCGAACTGGCCGCCCGTGCCGAGGCTATCGCGGCCGCGGTCGACGACAAGCAGGCCGGCTGAGCCACGCGGGTCCCGCCGGCGGCCCTGCGGCGAGCCTGGCCTGACCGAGAGGAGCGCTGCCGCGCAGGTTTGTTTGCCCTTGGCTGGCGCGACGCGAATGGGGGCGGGGTCGCGAGATGGCCGGCCGGCGCCTCCGGCGGGAGTATTTTTTAAGAGAAGATGCAGGGGGCCGGTTCGGCGCCGTGAGATCCGGTATGGCGCCAGTTCGGCTGCTGGCGCGGTCCGTCAGCGCCCACTGCGGGGCGCTGAGCTGTTGCAGGTGGCCTGTTTGCGCCGGGATTATCCTGCCGCTGTCGGGGCTCTGAGACGCGACCCTGGGTCGGGCTGTAGGCCCGGCATGTGCGCGCCTACCTGATGGATCAGCCGCGCCGGCGCCCGCGACGCGAGGTGCGGCCGACGGGCGCATCACCACCGGTGCCGTCCACGGCGGAGGAGAAGCCGCCGAGGCGCGCGGCGATTTCCTCCAGCGTCGGGCGCGGACCCTTGGGGCGGGTTTCCAGCGCCCGGCGCATCTCGGTCAGGTGGGCAGGCGTCGTGCCGCAGCAGCCGCCGATGATCCGCGCCCCCGCGTTGCGGGCGAGTTCGGCGTAGTCGGCCATCAGCTCGGGCGTGCCGTCATAGTGGATATGACCCTCGACGAATTTGGGGATCCCGGCGTTGCCCTTGGCGATCAGCGGACGCTCTTCCCCCCGGGCGGCGAAGCCCAGCACTGTGCGCAAAAGGTCTGAAGCGCCGACGCCGCAATTGGCACCGAAGGCCAGTGGCGGGGTGTCGAGCTTGTTGACGAGATCGACGAGGCCGGAGGAGGTGAGCCCCATCATCGTGCGCCCGGCCGTGTCGAAGCTCATCGTTCCGCACCAGGGCATGCCGGCGCGGGCTATTGCCTCGGACGCCGCGCGGAATTCCTCGGGCGCGGAGATGGTTTCGACCCAGAGCACATCGGCGCCGCCGTCCTTCAGCGCCTCGGCCTGTTCGTGGAAGATCTCGACCGCGTCGGCGTGGGTCAGGGTGCCCATCGGCTCCATGATCTCGCCCGTCGGGCCCATCGAACCGGCGACGATGACAGGGCGGCCCGCGGCATCTGCGACCTCGCGCCCGATCCCGGCCGCTGCGCGGTTCAGCTCGGCCACCCGCGCCTGGGCACCATGCAGCTTGAGCCGGGCCGCGTTGGCGCCGAAGCTGTTGGTCAGGAACAGGTCCGATCCGGCCTCGACCGCGCCGCGATAGAGCGCGGTGATCTTCTGGGGCGCGTCGATGTTCCACAATTCGGGCGCATCGCCGGCCTCGAGCCCCATGTTGAACAGGGTGGTGCCGGTTGCCCCATCGGCCAGCAGCCAGTCCCGGTCGGCCAGAAGGCGGGTCAGAACGTCGGTCATGGATCAGATTCCCGGGGTCAGGCGGCGCGGGATGCGCCGGAACATTCGGGGGCCTCTTGCCACGCTTGACCCTTGGGCGCAAATGCGGATCCGTCATCATTTTCATGAGACGAGGTGGCAGGGCGCGGCACGCGTGCGGGCAGGGGCGGCGGCGCTGCGATCGCACGTGCAAGATCTGCCGCCGCGATCAGCAACGCAAGCCGGCCCGGCGCCGCCAGGTATCGCGCTTCCCAGCGGGGGGCGAAGGCGGACTTGAACCGGCGCAGCCCGGGATGGGCGGTGATCCGCACCACGGCCCGGGCAATCGGCGTGGCGGCAGCGGGGTGGTCGAGCGGGGCCGACGCCAGCGACAGGCGCGCGATGCCATCGGCGTCCGCCTGCGCGATCGCGGCGGCCACGAGGGCGTGCATGGTGCCGTCGGGGGCGTCTGCAGAGAGGCGCATCAGGTCGACCGTGCGTTCGGTGCTGCCGCGATGCAGGCTGAGGAAGCCCACGAGGCCGCCGTTCCACCAGGCGAGGAAGATGTGCTGCCGGGCCATGTAGGCCGGATCGAACCGGCCCATCGACAGGCCGCGTTCGCCGCCGGTGCGCCGCGCCCAGTCGGCGGCAATGCGGCCCATGTCGTCCCATGGTGGTGCGGTCGGGGCGGGGCCGACGCGAACCCCCGCGGCCGCGGCGCGCCGCAGCTTGCGGCGCAGTTGCCGCCCCGGCCGGTGGTCGCGCGGGGTGATCCAGGCTTCCTGTGACACCGCGAGGACATGCCAGCCGCGGCGGCGGGCGCGGGCGGCGGCACGCGGGCCAAGCTTGTAGGCGGCGGCGATGCGCGCCTCGCGGCGGGCGACGGCGATCACAGCCTCGAGAAGCGCGTCTGTCTGCGCCGGATCGTGCGGATCGCCCAGCAGCACCCGCGCCTGGCGTGTGCGGATCGTCGTGGCGGTCGCACCCCGCTCGGTTTTCAGGATCCCGCCGCCGGCCTGCGTGGACAGCGCCGCCTCGGCCCGGCTGGCGGTGGGCAGGGCGCGGCGCGCCTCGGGGCCGTCGCCGGGCAAGAGGTCTGGCCCGGGTCGCCTTCGGTCGCGAAAGAGCCACGGCGCGCCCAGCAGCGCGAGGCCTGCGAGGGCCGCCGGGCCCGCGTGGTAGACGAGGCGGAAGCACAGGGCCGCGGCCAGCATGGGCTCGGCCCCGGCGGCGGGCAGCATCGCCAGCAGGACCAGTTCGAACCCGCCTATGCCGCCCGGGGTCGACACCAGAAGCCCGGCCCCCAACGCCACGGCATAGGCGGCCAGGATGGGCCCGAGTGCGACCTCGGGCGGGCAGAAGACGGCGAGGGCGAAGCCGGCGGTCAGGACATCGAGCGTGACCAGGGTGGCCGCGGCGCCCATCGCCCTCAGGCTGGGAAGATACCGGCCCAGGCCGACTTCCCGCGTCGTCGCGGCGGCGAGGACGGCCGCGACGGCCGCCAGCGCGAAAACGGCGGCGGCGATCCGGAGCGCGGCGGGCAAGGGGGCCCAGAGGGCAAGGAGAGCCCCGGTCAAAACGGCCCAGACCGACAAGAAGGACAGGCTGACCGCAACGGTCACGGCGGCGGTACGCCGCAGCGACAGCCGGGGCAGGCAGCGCCACCGCACCAGCGTCCCGGTCACCAGCCCGAAGCCCGCCGCCTGAGATATCGCGATCGCCGCGGCGCCCGAGCGTGCGGCCGCCCGGGGGCCGACGCCGGTTCCCAGCCAGCGATGCAGGGTGACGTCATACCCTGCGATGGCGGCAAAGCTGACACGGGTGGCAAACGCCGCCAGAACCCACTGGCCGAGCGATGTTTCGGCCACCGCGGCGGCGAGCCGGGCCGGATCGGGCCTGTGCAGGTGCCATATCGCGGCCAGGCAAAGCAGCATGAGTCCCAGCGACACCGCGGCCTTTACCCATGATCCCGTCGCGCGCCCCGCCCCCGGGGTCGCCATTCCAGAAGCTGATTTCATCCCCGATCCCCGTCTGCGTCGCGACGGAATTGGTAGAGGGCCGAAATCTAGATCCTCTTAACGGCGCAGGGACAGAGGCCGCGGAAAGCCGGCGGTATCATCTGCGTACCCCCCGGGGGGGGCGCGCCCCGCCGCGCAGGATGATCAGGCGTCGGGCGCGGTCTCTGCCTTGGCCTTGGCGCTGCACTCGGCCATCTTGGCGCGGATCGTCGCCTCGTCGGCCCGGTCGCCCAGGTCGGTGGCGAGCTTGGCGTAGACGTCCTCGTCCCCCGCCTCGGCCAGATCAGCGCGCAGAACCTCGATCTCGTAGGCGGTCGCCTCTTCGCCCGAGAGGCCAAGAAGGTCCGCGGCCCATGCGCCCAGAAGCCGGTTGCGGCGGGCGGCGGCGCGAAAGGCAAGCTCGGCATCGTGGGCATAGCGGTTTTCGAACGCGCGCTCGCGGTCGTCGAACGTGGTCATGGTCGGTCCTCCGGCAGGGGCGGGCGGCGGCGCCCGGGCGTCGTTTTCACAGCGAAATGGCGCGCAAGGCCCCCGCGGCAAGGCCGGGCGCGCCCCGACCGCGCCCATCGCGCACCCGCCTGCTGCGAGGTTTCTTGCCGAGACGGCGCAAAGGGCCTATAGACGCGCGCATCCAGGCCGCGCGGCGCCCATGGGGGCCCCGCGCGCATCGCTGTTGGAGATTGCATGGCACGTCGCAAGAAAATCTACGAAGGCAAAGCCAAGATCCTTTACGAGGGTCCGGAGCCAGGCACGCTTGTCCAGTACTTCAAGGACGACGCCACCGCCTTCAACGCACAGAAGAAGGCGACCGTCGAAGGCAAAGGTGTGCTCAACAACCGGCTGAGCGAATTCTTCATGAAGGGGCTGGCCCAGATCGGGGTTCCCACCCACTTCATCCGCCGCATCAACATGCGCGAGCAACTGATCCGCTCGGTCGAGATCATCCCGCTCGAAGTCGTCGTGCGCAACTTTGCGGCCGGCTCGATCTCGACCCGGCTGGGGCTGACCGAGGGCACGGCGCTGCCGCGCCCGATCATCGAGTTCTGCCTCAAGGACGACAAGCTGGGCGACCCGCTGGTCTCCGAGGAGCATATTATCGCCTTCGGCTGGGCCAGCCAGCAGGATCTCGACGACATGGTGGCGCTGGCGCTGCGCGTGAACGACTTCATGTCGGGCGTAATGCTGGGCGTGGGCATCAAGCTCATCGACTTCAAGATCGAGATCGGCCGGGTGTGGGAGAACGATTTCCCCCGCCTCATCGTCGCCGACGAGATCAGCCCCGATTCCTGCCGGCTTTGGGACATGGAGACGGGCCAGAAGCTGGACAAGGACGTGTTCCGCCGCGACCTTGGGTCGCTGTCGGACGCCTATACCGAAGTCGCGCGGCGGCTGGGCGTGTTGCCCTCGAACGTGACCCATGCGACGAAGCCCACGCTGATCAATTGAAAGGGTCCCCGGTTCAGGCCGGTGACCACCAGAAAACGGACAGGCCGATGAAGCTGCGCGTCACGATCATGCTGAAAACCGGGGTGCTCGACCCGCAGGGGGCGGCCGTGCGCCACGCCCTGGGGTCGCTGGGATTTCCCGGCGTGGACGACGTCCGCCAGGGCAAGGTGATCGAGCTGGACCTGGACGAAACCGACCCGGCTGCGGCCGAGGCGCAGGCGGCCCAGATGTGCGAAAAGCTGCTCGCCAACACGGTGATCGAGGACTACCGGATCGAACGGGCCTGACCGGGCCGCGTCCGGGCCCGTGCTTGGCGGCGACGCCATGGCCGGGCCGGGTGGACCGGGGCCGGGCGACAGGATGCATCGGGCGGGCGCACGGCAGGGGCCCCGCAAGACAAGACGAGGGTGTGCGATGAAAGCGGCGGTTCTGGTATTCCCGGGCTCGAACTGCGACCGCGACCTTGCGGTGGCGCTGACCGCCGCGGGGGCCGAGGTCGCTATGGTCTGGCACAAGGAGACGTCGCTGCCCGAGGGCACCGACCTTGTCGCCGTGCCGGGCGGGTTCTCCTACGGCGACTACCTTCGCGCGGGCGCCATCGCCGCGCGGTCGCCGGTGATCGCCGCGCTGCGCGACCATGCCGAACGCGGCGGCTATGTCTTCGGCGTCTGCAACGGCTTCCAGATCCTGTGCGAAACCGGCCTGCTGCCGGGCACGCTGATGCGCAACCGCGACCTGCGCTACATCTGCCGGTCGGTGACCCTGCGGGTCGGCACCGCCGACAGCGCCTTTACCTCGGGCTGGCGCGCCGGCGAAAAGGTCAGCTTTCCGATCGCCCACCACGACGGCAACTATACCGCCGGCCCCGGCGGGCTGGAGCGTCTGACGGGCGAGGATCGCGTGGCCTTCCGCTATGTCACCAACCCCAACGGGTCCGAGGGCGACGTGGCGGGCATCCTGTCCGACAACCGTCGCATCCTGGGAATGATGCCGCACCCCGAACGCGCGGCCGATCCGGCGCAGGGCGGCACCGATGGCGCGGCGCTGTTCCGCGCGGTGACCGGCGTTCTCGCGGAGGCTTGAGCGGGATGGGCGCCCGGCCTAGGCTCGGGTCATGAGCGACGATGAGACCGAGGACAGCGGCGACCGCGCACCGGTGCGGGCGTGGCGCGTGCGCGCCGCGTTCGTGCTGCTTGTCACCATCGCCATCGCCGTCGTCTGGGTCACCAACCAGCTTCTGACCGAACGCTTTACCGAGAACACGCGCAACCGCGCGCAGGTGCGGCTGGCGCTCTATTCCGGCAACCTGATGAGCGAGCTGCAGCGCGCCTCGATCGTGCCGCTGCTGTTGTCGCGCGATCCCGCGCTGATCGGGGCCCTGAACTCGGCCGAGTACGCGCAGACCTCGCAGCGGCTGATCTCTTACCTCGACGAGATCGGCGCCGCCTCGCTGATGCTGATCGACCGCGACGGGCGCACCGTCGCCGCGACTGACCGCGCGCGGCTGGGGGCCACCCATCGGACCGAGGCGTTCTTTGTCGAGGCGATGCGGTCGAACGACACCGTGTTTTCGACCGTCCGGCAGGAAAGCGGCGCCTTCGCCTTCTACTATTCGCGCAAGATCACGGCGGGGGGCGAGCTTCTGGGGGTGATCGTCGTCGCCGTCGACCTGCGCCAGTTCGAGGATAGCTGGGGCGGGTTCTCGGACGCGGTCTTCGTGACCAACTCCGAAGGCCAGATCATCCTGTCGACCGAAAGCCGCTGGCGTGGCCGCACCGAGACCGAGGCGCTGGCCGTCCGCTCGGCGCCGAACGCGATCCAGCGGGCACTGCAGGCCACCGCGGACTGGACCGCGCTGCCGCCCGACGCCTACCTTCTGGGCGAGGCGGTGATGCGGCAGGAGGCGCGGATCGCCTTCCAGGGCTGGCGGATGACCAGTTTCACCACCTATGCCAGCGTGCGCGAAAAAGTGAACGGCGTGCTGGCGTTGGAAATCATGGCCTTCGCCCTGCTCCTTGCCGGGGGGTTCTACCTTGTCACCCGCAAGGCGTTGGCGCGGTCGATCTTCTTCCAGCGCGAAACCGCCGAACTGCGGCAGCTGAACGTCGCGCTGCAGCGCGAAATCGCCGAGCGCGAGAAGGCCGAGAAAAGCCTGCAGGTGGCCGAACAGACGGTCGAGCAGACCTCGAAGCTGGCTGCCCTGGGCGAGATGTCCGCCGCCGTCAGCCACGAGCTGAACCAGCCGCTGGCCGCGATGAAGACCTACCTGGCGGGGGCCAAGCTGCTGCTGCAGCGCAAGCGGCCCGAAGAGGCGCTGTCGTCGTTCCAGCGGATCGACGACCTGATCGACCGCATGGGCACCATCACGAGGCAGCTGAAATCCTATGCCCGCAAGGGCGGTGACGCGTTCGAGCGGCTGGATCTTCGGGCCTGCGTGTCGTCGGCACTGGCGATGATGGAGCCGCAGCTGAAGGGGCGCGACGTGGCCGTATCAAAAACGCTGCCGAAGATGCCCCTGATGGTTCGGGCCGACAAGGTGCGCGTGGAACAGGTGATCATCAACCTGCTGCGCAACGCCTTCGACGCCACCAAGGACGAGCCGCGCCCGGAGATCGAGATTTTCCTGCTGGCCGGCGAAACCGCCGCGACGCTGACGGTCCGCGACAATGGGACCGGCATCGAGGATCTCGAAAGTCTGTTCGAGCCGTTCTATACGACCAAGGCGCCCGGCGACGGGGTCGGCCTCGGTCTCGCGATCTCGTCCGGGATCGTTGCCGACCTGGGCGGACGTCTCACGGCGCGGAACGCGCTGGGGCGTGGCGCCGTTTTCGAAATGCAGCTGCCGCTTGACGGTGCGCAGCGAACCGCAGCCGAATAAGGATACCTCTATGGCTCAGGCCATGAAGATCGTGATCGTAGATGATGAGCAGGACATGCGGCAGTCGATCAGCCAGTGGCTGGCACTGTCGGGGTTCGAAACCGCCGCCTATGGCTCGGCCGAAGAGGCGCTGACAGTGATCGGTCCCGACTTTCCCGGGATCGTCGTCAGTGACATCAAGATGCCCGGGATGGACGGCATGACCTTTCTCAAACGGGTGATGAGCGTCGATTCCGCGCTGCCCGTGATCATGATCACAGGTCATGGCGACGTGCCGATGGCGGTCGAGGCGATGCGGATCGGCGCCTTCGATTTCCTCGAAAAGCCGTTCAACCCCGACCGGATGACCGAGCTGGCCAAGAAGGCCTGCAACACCCGACGCCTGACGCTGGACAACCGCGCCCTGCGCCGCGAATTGTCCGACGGGACCGGCCTGATGAAGAAGCTCGTCGGCGCCAGCCCGGTGATGGAGCGGCTGCGCGAGGATATCCTCGACCTCGGACAGGCCGAGGGGCATGTCCTGATCGACGGCGAAACCGGCACTGGCAAGACGTTGACAGCGCACGCCCTGCATGCCGTGGGCGCGAAGGCGGGGCGCAAGTTCGTCATCGCCTCCTGCACGGGCCGCGACGAAGAGGCGCTGGCGCGGCGGCTTTTCGGCCCGGTGGAACCGGGCGACGCGCTGCCGCTGATCGAAGAGGCGCGCGGCGGCACGCTGGTGCTGGAAGACATCGATGCGCTGCCTGTCGCGTTGCAGTCGCGGCTGCTCGAATGGATCAACGCGCAGGGCGAGCCGCCCGAGACGCGGATCGTCGCGATCTCGAATTTCAGCCAGGCCGGCCGCACCTGCGAGGATGCGCTGCGTCCCGACCTGTACTACCGGCTCGCGGCGATGAAGATCACCCTGCCGCCGCTGCGCGCGCGGGGCGAGGATATCCTGCAGCTCTTCAACCGCTTCGCCGAACAATATGCCGAGGAGTACGGCACCGACGCGCCCGAGGTCAGCGCGCAGGAGGCGGCACAGCTTCTGCAGGCGCCGTGGCCCGGCAATATCCGACAGCTCGTCAACGTGGCCGAACGCGCGGTGCTGCAAAGCCGCCGCGGCTCGGGCACCATCTCGTCGCTGCTGATGACCGACGCGGATGATGTCGATCCCGGCATGACGACCGAGGGCAAGCCGCTCAAGGAATACGTCGAGGCGTTCGAGAGGATGCTGATCGACAACACGATGCGCCGCCACAAGGGATCGATCGTGGGGGTGATGGAAGAGCTTTGCCTGCCGCGCCGCACCCTGAACGAGAAGATGGCCAAGTACGGGCTGCAGCGGTCGGATTACCTCTGACCGACTGGGCCCTTTGCCATGCCCCGCGTCCCCGGTTCATCGGGGGCGCGACGTGGCGCATGGCTGTCCCCCGGATTTCCCTGGTATACAGCGCCCGCGGTTCGCGGTAGACGACCGTTTTTCACCTGCCGTTTCGGCAGACCGTTCCGCGCATCGGCGCGGACCCCACGCAGATCGGCCTCCTCATGATCCAGACCCTTTCCGATGCGCTCTCCGAGCGCGGCTACGACACGTTGACCCCCGTGCAGGAGGCCGTGACCGACCCCGGCCTTGCCGAGGCCGACCTGCTGGTGTCCGCGCAGACCGGGTCGGGCAAGACCGTGGGCTTCGGCCTTGCCATCGGGCGCACGCTTCTCGGGGATGCCGAGGTCCTGGGCGAGGCCGGCATTCCCCTTGCGCTGATCGTCGCGCCGACGCGCGAACTGGCGTTCCAGGTCAGTCGCGAACTGGGCTGGCTTTATGCCAAGGCGGGGGCGCGCGTCGTTTCCTGCGTGGGCGGCATGGACATGCGCGACGAACGCCGCGCCCTCGACCGTGGTGCGCATATCGTCGTGGGCACGCCGGGGCGGTTGCGCGACCACATCCAGCGCGGATCGCTCGACATGACCGGCCTGCGCGCCGTGGTGCTGGACGAGGCCGACGAGATGCTTGATCTGGGCTTCCGCGAGGATCTCGAGTTCATGCTGGGCGAGGCGCCCGAAGACCGGCGCACGCTGCTGTTTTCGGCCACCGTGCCGCCGATGATCGCGACGCTGGCGCAGAACTACCAACGCGATGCGGTGCGGGTGACCACGCTGTCCGAGCGCAGCCAGCACGCCGACATCGCCTATCAGGCGCTGCGGGTCGCCCAGCAGGATGCCGAGAACGCGATCATCAACGTGCTGCGCTACCACGAGGCGCAGAATGCCATCGTCTTCGCCAATACCCGCGCCACGGTGAACCGGCTAACCGCGCGCTTTGCCAACCGCGGGTTTGCCGTCGTCAGCCTGTCGGGTGAGCTTAGCCAGACCGAACGCAGCCATGCGCTGCAAGCGATGCGCGACGGGCGTGCCCGGGTCTGCGTGGCCACCGACGTGGCGGCGCGCGGGATCGATCTGCCGAACCTCGAACTGGTGATCCACGCCGAGCTGCCGTCGAACGCCGAGGGGCTGCTGCACCGCTCCGGTCGGACGGGCCGGGCAGGGCGCAAGGGCACGTCCGCCCTGATCGTGCCGCCCAAGGCCACCAAGCGGGCCGAGCGTCTGCTGAAGACGGCGCGCGTCACGGCCGAATGGACCACCGCGCCCGGCGCGGACGAGATCCTGCGCCGCGACGAAGAGCGTCTGCTGGCCGATCCCGTGTGGTCTGACGAGATCACCGAGGCCGAGGCCGAGTTCTCCGAACGCCTGGTGGCGCAGCAATCGCCCGAGCGCATTGCCGCGGCCTATCTGCGGCTCTACCGCACCAAGCACTCCGCGCCCGAGGATCTGGGCGCCCCCGACGCGCGGGCCCCGGCGAAGGAGCGCGCGCCCTTCGGTCCCAGCGTCTGGGTCGCGCTGTCGGTCGGCCGCGACCAGCGGGCCGAGCCGCGCTGGATCCTGCCGCTGCTTTGCCGCGCCGGCGGTCTGGACAAGACCGCGATCGGCGCGATCCGCGTGCAGGACACCGAAACCTTCGTCGAGCTGACCGAGGCGAGTGTCGAGCGTTTCCTGACCTCGCTGGGGCCCGGCGGCCAGCTGGAAGAGGGCGTCGCGGTGCGGCGGCTTGACGGTCCTCCCGACACCGAGCGCCCGCCGCGCGCGTCCGGCGGGCCGCGCCCGGACCGCAAGCCTGCCGGTCCGCGACCCGATCGCAAGTTCGACCCTGCCGGTCCCGACCGGTCCGAGGTTTCGCGTCCGGCCGGGGCCGGCGCGGGGGATCGGGGCGACACCGGGGGTCGGGCTGCGCCCGCGCCCCGTGCCGAGAGTGCGGAGACCTCGGACCGTCCGGCCCGTGCCCCGCGCGACAGTCGTCCCCCGCGCGACGCCGAGGCGCCGCGCGAACGGCAGGATCCCGAAGGTGCCGTGACCGCGTGGTCCAAGCCCCGCAAGGGCAAGGACAGCCAAGGCGGCGCCAAGTACGGCGGCGCACCCCGCAAGGAAGGCGGCGGCAAGCCGTCCTTCCGCGACAAGGGCGCGCCCAAGGAGCATCGGCGCGACGGCCCCGGCGGCGCGCCGGGCAAGGGGGGGCGACCTGACCGCGGTCCGCGGGCGGCAGGCGAGACCTCTGACGGCAAGCCGAAATACGGCAAGCCCAGGGCTGGCAAGCCCGCTGCAGGCAACGACGCTCGTCCGGGGCGTGGCGACGGCGCCCCCGCAGGTCGGCGCCCCTCGGGGGCCGCGGCCTCGGACACCTCGAAGCGGTTCGTGCCGCCGCACAAGGCCGGCGCGGTCAAGGGTGCGGGCAAAGGCGCGGGCAAGGGGGCCGCGAAGGCCCCGGGCGGCCGGTCCTTCGGCGGCAAGCCCGACAGCGCGGGTCGTGGCCCCCGGCCGGGCAAGCCCGCGGGCGGCCCCCGCGGGGCGGGCGGCGGCCAGCCGCCGCGGCGCAAGGGCTGAGCCCGGTCGCAGGGCGGGCGCGCCGCCGAGGCGGGCGCCGCCCTGCGGGTGATCGGCCAGGCGGAGGCGGACCGTGCACCGGCAGGAGCCTCCACCTTGCGGCCGCGTCCGAACCGGGGCGGGCAAGATGCCTTGCGTCTTGCGCCGCCCGGGCCGTTCGCTGCCCGACCGCGGCGCTTGCCCGGCCCCGTGGGGCGTTCGGGCGATTTCGGGCTGGGGATAATTCGTCATTGTCACGCAGCCCCAATCCCCCTTATGTAGAGGGGACGTCCTTTGCCGCGCCAAGATGCGCGACGGGGATGCCAAGGTTTTCTGTCAGGTCAGGCCGGAGGCGAGGTGTTCGCCCGGTGGCCCGACAGTCGAATGAACGGTCCTCGGACCGGTGAGATGTCCCTGTGCGCCCTCGTCACAACGATGAGCGCCGGGTCGTGAACGGGCGGCGGGACCTGCAACAGGTCCGCCGTCGGAGCAGAACCGCGATGCAAAGCGCGAGGATTATCGGCGACTGGACCGGGGCCCAAACGGGCCCGGCACGCCGTATGCGCGCTATCGCCCTTGATCGACATGCCGCACGCCGTCCCGCGCCGCCAGGCCCGGACGGCCGTCGTGCATGCAAACGGATAACATGCCCAAGAAAATGCTTATCGACGCCACGCACGCGGAAGAAACCCGCGTTGTCGTGGTCGACGGAAACAAGGTCGAGGAATTCGATTTCGAATCCGAGAACCGCCGGCAGCTGGCCGGCAACATCTACCTTGCCAAGGTAACGCGGGTCGAACCGTCGCTGCAGGCGGCGTTCGTCGACTACGGCGGAAACCGGCACGGCTTTCTCGCCTTCTCGGAAATCCACCCCGACTACTACCAGATCCCCGTCGCCGACCGCGAGGCGCTTCTGGCCGAGGAAGCCGAGCTTGCCGCGCGTGAGGATGACGAGGACGAAAAGCCCAAGCGCCGCACCCGGTCGCGCAGCAAGGCCGCGTCGACCAAGAGCGACGATGCCGTCGCGACCGCACCGGACGCGCAGGATGGCGCGGCCTCGGAGAGCGGCGTCACCCGCGCCTCGGACGACGAAAACGACGAGATGGCGCGCGCCCGTACCGCCGAGGTGATCGCCGGCATCCCCGGCATGGATGTCGTGGACCTTGAGGCCGACGACGACGAGGGCGAGGACCCGGTCGATCGCGACGCCGGCGATGACGAGCGCGGCGAAGACGACGGCAGCAACGATGGGGACCGGTCGGATCGCGGCCGCGACGCGCGGAAATCGGATGGCGAAATCGAATCCGTCGCCACCGAGGACGTGCAGGAGGAAATCCGCCAGCCGCGCCGCCCCCGCGCCCGCAAGTACAAGATCCAGGAAGTGGTGAAGGTCCGCCAGATCCTTCTGGTGCAGGTCGTCAAGGAAGAGCGCGGCAACAAGGGTGCGGCGCTGACCACCTATCTCAGCCTCGCCGGCCGGTACTGCGTGCTTATGCCCAACACCGCGCGCGGCGGTGGCATCAGCCGCAAGATCACCAACGCCGCCGACCGAAAGAAGCTGAAGGAGATCGCGGGCGCCATCGACGTGCCCAAGGGCGCGGGCCTGATCATCCGTACCGCGGGCGCGCAGCGCACCCGGACCGAGATCAAGCGCGACTACGAATACCTGCAGCGCATGTGGGAGCAGATCCGCGAACTGACCCTGCGGTCGATCGCGCCGGCCAAGATCTACGAAGAGGGCGACCTGATCAAACGCTCGATCCGCGACCTCTATAATCGCGAGATCGACGAGGTCTTTGTTGAAGGTCCCGAAGGCTATCGCACGGCCAAGGACTTCATGAAGATGATCATGCCGTCCCACGCCAAGAACGTGAAGCACTACCAGGATCAGCTGCCGCTCTTCGCGCGCTACCAGGTGGAAAGCTACCTGAGCGCGATGTTCAACCCGACGGTTCAGCTGAAATCCGGCGGCTACATCGTCATCGGCGTGACCGAGGCGCTGGTCGCGATCGACGTGAACTCGGGCCGGGCCACCAAGGAAGGCTCGATCGAGGAGACGGCGCTCAAGACCAACCTCGAGGCCGCGGAAGAGGTGGCGCGCCAGCTGCGCCTGCGCGACCTTGCCGGTCTGATCGTGATCGACTTCATCGACATGGAAGAGCGCAAGAACAACGCCGCCGTCGAGAAGCGCTTCAAGGAAAAGCTCAAGACCGACCGCGCTCGCATCCAGGTTGGCCGCATCTCGGGCTTTGGCCTGATGGAGATGTCGCGCCAGCGCCTGCGCCCCGGCATGCTGGAGGCGACGACGCAGCCTTGCCAGCATTGCCATGGCACCGGCCTGATCCGGTCGGACGACAACCTGGCCCTGGGCATCCTGCGCGCCATCGAGGAAGAGGGCGTGCGCGGCCGCTCGCGCGAGGTTCTGGTCAAGGCGCCGGTGGCCATCTCCAACTATCTCATCAACCAGAAGCGTGACCGCGTGGCGCAGGTCGAGGCGCGCTATGGTCTGTCCGTCCGGATCGAGGCCGATCCGCTCCTGATTTCGCCCGACTTCTCGATCGAGAAGTTCAAGACAGCGACCCGCGTGGTCGAGCAGTCGGCGCCGGTCGTGTCGGCCGATGCCTCGCTGATGCGCGAGATCGAGGAAGAGGAAGCCGCGGAAGCCGCCGAAGCGGCGCAGGCTGCCGAAGCCGCTGCCGAAGCCGAGGCGGATGCCCCCGCCCAGGACACCCCCGAGGTGGAGACGCAGGGCGAGGACAGCCCGCAGCCCAAGAAGCGCCGCCGCCGGCGCCGTCGGAAGAAGTCGAACGGTAACGGCACTGGCGAGGACGCGCAGACGTCTGACGAGACTGGAGCCGAGGCGAACGGCGCCCCCACGCCCGGACCGTCCGCGGAAACGGAGAGCCCGGCGCACGCATCCGCCGAAGCGCCGGCCGACCAGGCGGCGGACCAGTCAGCCGAAACCCAGCCCGAGGCTGCGGAGGCGGCCGAGCCCGCGCCGAAGCCGAAGCGCACGCGGCGCCGGTCCTCGAAGAAGGTGGCCGAACCCGCCACGGCCGAGCAATCCGCCGAGATGAGCGAGCCCGTCGCTCTTCCGCCCGAGGCGATGCCGCCGGTGCAAGAGCCCGCGGCGGCGAAGGCCGAGGCCGCGACGGCCAAGGGCCACGAGACCGGGGCCGAGGCCTCGGCGCCGGCCTCGGACGAGCAGCCGGTCGCGGAAGCGCCTGCACCTGCGGCGACACCCGCTCCGGTCCCGGAGAAGGCTCCCGCCGCTCCGACGCGCGCGGCTGCGACACCTGCCCAGCCGGTCGACGCGACCCCGGCCGAGACGCCCGATCCGCAACCCGTCCGCACGCCCGAGGCCGTTCCGGCCGAGGCTGAGACCGCGGCTGAGACCCCCGCGGAGACTCGGGCCGAGCCTTCCGAAGAGGCGCCGAAGCCAAAGAAACGCGGCTGGTGGTCCCTGGGGATCTAAGCCGGGAAGACGGGCCTGACCTGAGATATCCGGTCGAGCGACTTCAGCGGGGCGGGCCTTTGACGGGCCCGCCCCCAGCCGTTTCCAGATAGGCGCGAACCGCGCCGGTCTGGGTATGAACGCCAAGCTTGCGATAGATAGCCTTGGCGTGGCTGGCCACGGTATGCGCCGACACGCAGAGCCGGTGCGCCACCTCGGGGCGGCTCAACCCCTGCGCCAGAAGCTCCAGAACCTGGTGTTCACGACCCGACAGGCGATCCAGCAGGTCCGACGGGCCCGGTCGCGGCGCGGCGGCGCCCATGGTGTCCAACCGCCGCTGCATCAGCATGCAGAAGACGTGCAGCTGCTGCCGGCGCGGCATGACTTCGGACAGGAAGGTGTCGCGATCCATCCCGGTCCCAAGGTTGAAGACCGCCCGATCCCCCGTGATCCGCACCGGCAGGCCGATCCCGCTGCGAAATCCGAAGGTTTCGGCATGGCGGATCATCTGTCTTTCGCCGATGTCGAGATGCGGCAACTCGGCCAGAAACGCGCTGCCCGTGGGCACGGCGCGGTAGCTGTCGGTGCACTTGGTCAGAAGCGGATCGCGCTCCATCGGCTGGGACGCGTAGATCGGGAAATTTGCCCGCCCCGTGACCTGAGCGGAAGCTTCGGGATGCGCGCGGTGGCGGGCAAGATAGGTGAAGAAGGGAAAGCCCTGAGCCGCGACCTGCGTTTCGAAGAGCTGCCAGAGCTCTTCAAGATCCTTGACCTCATCAAGGGCCCGGGCTGCGATACAAAGTTCAGGCGACATGACGGCCCGGATCGGGAACAACACTCAACGTGCACATATTAGTCCGAAGGATGACCTGGCGGAACCCTTTTCCCCCGATCGGGGGATGGTCTTCGACCCGTGGCCCGGATCAGTTGCGACGGCAGGGTGGGTTGCCGGTTCCATTTTCATGACTAATGTCTTGCCGGGGGCATCGTGAGCGCACCCGCGGCGGTCCCACCCTGCACCTCCGCGCCGCCCGCGCGGCTAAGGCCCGCGCCGGATCACGAAGCGATGTGCGGCGTCCACGTCTTCAGTCGCCAAAAGGACATGCCCGGCCTCGCGACAGAAATGCGGCACGTCGATCACGGCGGCGGGGTCGTCGGTCGTCAGGCGCAGGACGGTACCGGGGGACAGGGCCAGCAGACGCTTGCGCGCGCGCAGGACGGGCAGGGGGCAGAGCAGCCCGGTCGCGTCGAGTTCCTCGTCGATATCCATGGCCGCGGCGATAGCGCGCAGGCGAGGGGTTGTCCACGGAATCGTGCGCGGATGCGGGGTGACGGCGGGTGCCGTTGGTTCTAGACAGACCGCATGTTCGGGATCGAGATCATGGATGCGGGGCTGATCCCCGCGATGTTGGTGGCGCTTGCGGCCGGGCTTCTGTCTTTTCTCAGCCCCTGCGTGCTGCCGATCGTGCCGCCATATCTTGCGTATATGAGCGGGATCACCATGCCCGATCTCACCGCCGGAACAGGTCGGCGCGGGCGGGCGACGCTGGCTGCGCTGTTCTTCGTGCTGGGCCTGTCGACGGTGTTCCTGTTCCTTGGCTTCACCGCCTCGGCCTTCGGGGCGTTCTTCCTGCAGAACCAGGTGCTCTTTGCCCGCATCTCGGGCGCGGTGGTGATCGTGTTCGGGTTGCACTTCCTCGGCCTCTTCCGGATCCCGATCCTAGACCGCGAGGCGCGGCTTGATGCGGGTGACCGCGGCGGCTCGGCCTTTGGCGCCTATGTTCTGGGGCTGGCATTCGCCTTCGGCTGGACGCCCTGCATCGGGCCGCAGCTGGGCGCGATCCTGTCGCTCGCCGCGTCCGAGGCCAACGTCGCCCGGGGGACCACGCTGCTGGCGGTCTACGCGGCCGGGCTGGGCATCCCGTTCCTTCTGGCGGCGATCTTCATTCAGCGTGCAGTGGGCGTGATGGCCCGGGTAAAACCTTACCTGGGGCTCATAGAAAAGGCGATGGGCGCGCTTCTGATCCTCGTCGGCCTTGCGCTGGTGACAGGCGCCTTCTCGGCCTTTTCGTTCTGGCTGCTCGAGACGTTCCCCGGGCTTGCGATGCTGGGCTGACGGCCATGATCGCGGCGCGATGACACCGCGATATCGCCGGACTTCGACCGCCATTTCCCGCTAGCCTGCCAGCCGACGGCAGGGCAAGGTGCCCCCCGCAGGCAAGAGGAGAGGCGATGACCGAGGCCCGGCAGGTCGCGCGGCGGCGGGTGTTCTACATTCCTGGCTACGACCCGATCCATCCCCGCCGGTACCGCGAGCTTTACCGCAAGGAGGGCGCGGCACAGGCGGCGATATCCGGCTATGATCTGGCGCTGCGCCCCCGCAAGGGCCCGCGTTACGGCTGGAGCGTCACCGCCACGATCGAAGGCGCGCGGACCGAGACCGAGGTCGAGGTGCTGGTCTGGTCAGACATCGTGCGCCAGTCGATGAAGACGGGCATAGCCGCGACCTACCTGCAGCTGCTGCGCACCGCCTGGGTCTACCTGCGGTCGGGCGCACTGCGGCGGCTGATGTGGCTGCGCAAGGGGCCGATCATCGCCGCGCTCTATCCGGTGGGCATGCTGCTGATCCAGCTCGCCCTGGCCTGCGGCCTTGGATGGATGGTCCATGTGGCGCTGGTTTGGGGGGGGCAGACCTTGCTGTTCCCTGTCCTCAATCCCAGCTCCGACGTCTGGCGGGGCGCCGTGGTGGCGTGTCTGATCCTCTCTGTCCTGTCGGGGGTGGCGGCGGCGATCGGGCTGCTGCGGTGGTTCCGCGCCAAGGACGGCCGGTTCTTCGCCTACTACCTGATGCACGACTACGCCTATTCCGCCCAGTCCCGCGGCGCCAATCCCCCAGCGCTCGAGACGCGGATGTCTGGGTTCGCCGATGCCATTGCCGCCGCGCTCAACTCGGACGCGGACGAGGTGTTGGTCGTGGGCCATTCCTCGGGCGCGCATCTGGCGGTGTCGGTGCTGGCGGATCTGATCCGCGCAGGTCGGGTGCCCGAGGGCGGACCGGCGCTGGCGTTTCTGTCGCTGGGGCAGGTGATACCGATGGTCAGCTTCCTGCCGGAAGCATACCGTCTGCGCGCCGATCTGCGCTATCTCTCGCAAAGGTCCGAGGTTGCGTGGCTCGACGTCACCGCCCCGGGCGACGGCTGCGCCTTCGCGCTCTGCGACCCGGTTGCCGTCTCGGGCGTCGCGCCTGCAGGGCAGCGCGGTCCGCTGGTGATCTCGGCCGCCTTCACCCAGACGCTGTTGCCCGAAACCTGGGCCCGGCTGCGCTGGCGGTTCTTCCGGCTGCATTTCCAGTATCTCTGCGCCTTCGACAGGCCCGGCGACTACGACTATTTCCGGATCACAGCGGGCCCGGCGACTCTGGCCGCACGCTTTGCCGGGCGCGCGCCCTCGGCCTCGCGGATCACCATCGCGGCCTCGCCCCATGTCTCGACGGGCACCGGGGCATGAGGCCGCCGAAACCGCCCGCGCGCGAGGGGCGCGTTTCGCTCCTGCGTTACATGCGGCTGTTCCGGCGCGACATCCTTTCGGCCCAGCCCGCGAAGCTCTATCGCGCCTGGATGGCCGAGTTTCGCACGCCGTTCTTCCGCTCGTTCCTCGTCAACGACCCGACGCTCCTGCGCCGCGTGTTGCAGGAACGTCCGATGGCATTCCCGAAGTCGGCCCGCGTGGGCGAGGGACTGCGCCCGCTTCTGGGCAACTCGGTCTTCCTGACCAATGGCGAGACCTGGGCGCGGCAGCGGCGCATCATCGATCCGGCTTTCGAGGGCGGGCGCCTGCGCGACACCTTTCCGGCGATGCTGGCGGCGGGACAGGCGGCCGCCGCCCGCCTGCGCCCCGGCGAGACCGAGATCGAGTCCCAGTCCAGCCATGCCGCCGCCGACGTGATCTTCCGCACGCTCTTCTCGATCCCGATCGAGGATCAGGTCGCGGCCCGGGTCTTTACCGAGTTCCGGGATTACCAGCGCGAACAGCCTATCTTGAACATCGCCGCCTTCGTGCCGCTGCCCCGCTGGGTGCCGCGGGGGTTCTCCCGCCGCACCCGCGCCACCGCGCGCCGCATCCGCCGCCTGATCACCGATCTGACCGAGGCACGCGGCGCCGAGATCGCCCGCGGCACCGCCCCCGACGATCTGGCCACCAAGATCATGACCACGGCCGACCCCGAAACCGGCGCAACTTTCGACACCGACGACATGGTCGATCAGGTCGCTATCTTCTTCCTCGCGGGGCACGAAACCTCCGCCTCGGCCCTGGCCTGGACGCTCTACCTGCTGGCCACGCACCCCGGGGCCCAGGTCCGCGCGGCCGAAGAGGCCCGCGCCTTCATGGCCGATCCGCAGTTTTCGACCCTGAAACGCCTGCGCTTCACCAGGGACGTGTTCCGCGAGGCGCTGCGCCTCTACCCCCCCGTGCCGATGATGGTGCGCGAGGCCGGCGCCACCGACAGCTTCCGCGGCCGGGCGGTTCCGAAGGGGGCGCAGATCGTGCTCAGCCCGTGGCACCTGCATCGCCACGAACGGCTCTGGCCGGCGCCCGACGACTTCGACCCCGACCGCTTCGCCACCGACACCGGCCGCGCTTGCCTGCGCGAGGCTTACATGCCGTTCTCCTCCGGCCCCCGCGTCTGCCCCGGCGCGGGTTTCGCCATGGCCGAAGGCCCGATCCTCCTGGCCTGCCTTCTGAACCGCTGGCACCTCGCGCCCACCGATCAGGTGCCGGTGCCGGTGGCCCACCTGACCGTCCGCGCCCGCGACGGCATCCGCCTCGACCTCTCCCCCCGGGCCTGACGCCCGGACCTGACCCACGGGCCATCAACACGCCGTCCCCCGGCTTCTTCTCTTCGAAAATACTCCCGCCGGAGGCACCGCGGGCCCGGAACGGGACCGCCACGACTGACGTCGCGCCGCACAGCGCGTCCGCTAGACTTCGCCCGCCACCGGCCCGATATTAGACCCCATGAGTCTCCCCCCCGGTTTCCTTGATGAGCTTCGCAGCCGCACCAGCCTCGCGCAGGTCGTGGGCCGAAAGGTCACGTGGGATCCGCGGAAGTCGAACCGGGGCAAGGGCGATTTCTGGGCGCCGTGCCCGTTCCACAACGAAAAGACGGCCAGCTTCCACGTCGACGACAAGAAGGGCTTTTACTACTGCTTCGGTTGCCAGGCGAAGGGTGACGCCATCGGCTTCGTGACCGAAACCGAAAACGTCAGCTTCATGGAGGCGATCGAGATCCTGGCCCGCGAGGCCGGCATGCAGATCCCGGCCCGCGACCCGCAGGCGCAGCGCAAGGCCGACCGCCGCACCCAGCTGGCGCAGGTGATGGAGGAGGCGGTGAAGTGGTTCCGCCTGCAACTGCGCACGGGCCAGGCGGCCGAGGCGCGCAGCTACCTGGCCGGGCGCGGCCTGGCCGAAGACGCGCAGGACCGGTGGGAGCTGGGTTTTGCCCCGCCGCGCGGTGGGCTGTTCGCGGCGCTGACGGCCAAGGGCCACGCCGCCGACCTGCTGATCGACGCCGGCCTCGCGGCGAAGTCCGACCGCGGCGGCAGCCCCTATGACCGGTTCCGCAACCGCATCATCTTTCCCATTCGCGACGCGCGCGGCACGCCCATCGCCTTCGGCGGCCGCGCGATGGACCCCAACGACCGCGCCAAGTACCTCAATTCGCCCGAGACCGAGCTTTTCGACAAGGGCCGCAGCCTCTACAACCACGGCCCCGCGCGCACCGCGGCGGGCAAGGCGGGTCAGCTGATCGTCGCCGAAGGCTACATGGACGTCATCGCGCTGAGCGAGGCGGGATTTGCCGCGACGGTCGCACCGCTCGGCACCGCGGTCACCGAAAGCCAACTGCAGCTGCTCTGGCGCATTCACGATGAACCCGTGATCGCGCTCGACGGCGACGCGGCGGGGCTGCGGGCGGCGATGCGGGTCATCGACCTTGCCCTGCCTCTGCTCGAGGCCGGACGCAGCCTGCGCTTCGCGGTCATGCCCGAGGGGCAGGACCCAGACGACCTGATCCGCGCAGGCGGCGCGGGGGCGATGCAGAAGGTGCTGGACACCGCCCTGCCGATGGTGCGCCTTTTGTGGCAGCGCGAAACCGAGGGCCGGGTCTTCGACAGCCCGGAACGGCGCGCCGCGCTGGACCGCGATCTGCGCGTCGCCCTGCAGAAGATCCAGGACCGGTCGCTGCGCCGCCATTACGCCGACGAGATCGGGCGTTTGCGGCGCGAACTTTTCAACCCGCCGCGTCCCGGCCGCGCCCGCACGCCCTGGCAGCCGCGGGGCAAGTTCGCCCCGCCGCAGGGGCCCGAGGCTGCGACCCGAACGAGCCTGCTGGCCAGCGGGCAGGGCGGGATCGAGGAGTCGCTGCGCGAGGCGGTGATCCTGGCCGGCCTGCTGACGCGCCCGGGCCTCCTGATGCGGTTTGAGGGCGATCTTGAGCGGCTGGAGCTGTCCAGCCCCGACCACGCGCGCATCCGCGATGCGCTTTTGCGCCACGCGACATTGTCGGGGGACGAGATTCGGGCGGCCGTCGCGGCCGCCGTGGGGATGGAAGCCCTTGAAAACCTCTTCGCGCCGCGCCATGTGGTGATCGCCCCCGCGGTCCGGCGCGAGAACGGCGACGACATCGCCGCCGCTTGCCTGGCCGAAGAGATGGGCAAGCTTGCCGCCCACCGGGCACAGAAGCGGGAGCTTGAGGAGCTTGGCGAATGGGGCGATGCCGCCGATGAAGAACTCACATGGCGTCTCGGTCAGGCCGCCGAGGCCCGCCATCGCGCCGAACGGGGCCATACCGAGGACCGCGCCGAATACGAAACCGGCCCCAACGGCGCCCATATCCGCCGCGAAGAACGGGACGCGCTTGACGCCCTGCTGGCGCGCATCAGGTCCGGCGAGACAGGCTAGATTGCCCACCATCGTGCAGGATGGTGATGAACTGGTAAAGAATAACAGGGTAAACGGAGTGCGAATCGTCGATTCGCAAAGTATGATTCGGAAATCGCCCGCGATTCGCCCTCATGGAAGGAGACACCATGGCCGCTAAGGACACCGACGATCGCAAGCCCGAGGATCAGGACGGCGAGGTCATGCTCGACATGAGCCAGGCCGCGGTGAAGAAGATGATCGCCGAGGCCCGCGAGAAGGGGTACATCACTTACGGCCAGCTGAACCAGGTGCTCCCGCCCGAACAGGTGAGCTCGGAGCAGATCGAGGACGTGATGTCGATGTTGTCCGAGATGGGCATCAACGTCATCGACGACGAAGAGGCCGAGGACGACGATCAGAAGTCGACCGAGGTGGTCGAGACTTCGAATAGCCGCGAAGTTGCCGTCTCCAGCTCCGAGCAGGAAAAGCTCGACAGGACCGACGACCCCGTGCGGATGTACCTGCGCGAGATGGGGAGCGTCGAACTGCTCAGCCGCGAGGGCGAGATCGCGATCGCCAAGCGGATCGAGGCCGGGCGCAACACGATGATCGCGGGGCTGTGCGAAAGCCCTCTGACCTTCCAGGCGATCACCATCTGGCGCGACGAGCTTCTGTCCGAAGACATCCTCTTGCGGGACGTGATCGATCTTGAAACCACCTTCGGCCGGCACATGGGCGAAGAGGGCGACGAGGACGTCGCCCCCGTCGTGGCCGACCTGAAGATGGAGAACGTCAAGCCGCAGGCGCAGAAGCCCGCGGGCAACGAGCCCGAGCTCGATGCCGACGGCAACCCGATCCAGAAGGCCGAGGACGACGACGAGGACGAAGAGCAGGCCAACATGTCGCTGGCCGCGATGGAGGCCGCGCTGAAGCCGCGCGTGCTGGAAACGCTCGAGGTCATCGCCCACGATTATTCGCTGCTGGCCGAGATGCAGGACCTGCGGATGTCGGCCACCCTGAACGAGGATGGATCGTTCAGCGAGGCGAACGAGGCCGAGTACCAGAAGCTGCGGTCGGAAATCGTTCTGCTGGTCAACGAACTGCACCTGCACAACAACCGTATCGAGGCGCTGATCGACCAGCTTTACGGCATCAACCGCCGGATCATGTCGATCGACAGCGCCATGGTGAAGCTGGCCGACCAGGCCCGCATCAACCGCCGCGAGTTCGTCGAGGCCTACCGTGGCTACGAACTTGATCCGGCGTGGCTGGACCGTGTGGCCCAGAAGCCCGGGCGCGGTTGGCAGGCGCTGATCGAACGCAGCCAGGGCAAGATCGAGGAACACCGCGCCGAGATGGCGCAGGTCGGCCAGTATGTCGGCGTCGACATCACCGAATTCCGCCGCATCGTGCAGCAGGTGCAGAAGGGCGAGAAAGAGGCCCGTGCCGCCAAGAAGGAGATGGTCGAAGCGAACCTCCGCCTCGTCATCTCGATCGCCAAGAAATACACGAACCGCGGGTTGCAGTTCCTCGACCTGATCCAGGAAGGCAACATCGGCCTGATGAAGGCCGTGGACAAGTTCGAGTATCGCCGCGGCTACAAGTTCTCGACCTATGCGACGTGGTGGATCCGGCAGGCGATCACCCGGTCCATCGCGGACCAGGCGCGCACGATCCGCATCCCCGTGCACATGATCGAGACGATCAACAAGCTGGTGCGTACCGGTCGCCAGATGCTGCACGAGATCGGCCGCGAGCCCACGCCCGAGGAGCTGGCCGAGAAGCTGCAGATGCCGCTCGAGAAGGTTCGCAAGGTGATGAAGATCGCCAAGGAACCGATCAGCCTCGAGACGCCGATCGGCGACGAGGAAGACAGCCAGCTGGGCGATTTCATCGAGGACAAGAACGCCGTCCTGCCGCTGGATTCGGCGATCCAGGAAAACCTCAAGGAAACGACGACGCGGGTCCTGGCCAGCCTGACCCCGCGGGAAGAGCGGGTTCTGCGGATGCGCTTCGGCATCGGGATGAACACAGACCACACGCTTGAGGAAGTCGGCCAGCAGTTCTCGGTCACCCGGGAACGGATCCGGCAGATCGAGGCGAAGGCCCTGCGCAAGCTCAAGCATCCGAGCCGCAGCCGCAAACTGCGGAGTTTCCTGGACCAATGAGCCTTCTGTCCCGTCTCTTCGGGCGCGGCGATGCCGCGTCCCAGGCTCCGGAATCCGAGCATGAGCCCCAGGATTACAAGGGCTTCGCGATCCGTCCCGAGCCGATCAAGGAAGGCAACCACTACCGGGTCGCCGCCCGCATCGAAAAGACCGTCGACGGTACGGCGCGGACGCATTCCCTGATCCGCGCCGATACCCTGTCGGACCGCGATGCCGCCATTGATGCTTCGGTTTCAAAGGCGAAGCAGGTGATCGACGAACAGGGCGACCGGCTTTTCGGCTAGACGCCCAATCTGCGGCGCGTGGGCTTTCCGGTGGTGGGCCCGTCGCAGATATGTCGATTTCATCGGTCAGGCGGGGGCAGGGTCTGCCCGCCGCCGGTCGTCACCGGAGGCGCCTGATCGGGTACCGATGCCGGGGCGCCTCAGATGTCTTTGGTCATCAGCACCCAGGCGCTGTTGGGGCTGTCCCAGTCAGACTTGGCCACCGGACGGCGCGCGATTTCGCCATAGCCCGCGGCCCTGTAAAGCCGCCGCGCATTATCGTTGACGTCGGAGACGATCAGGCTGAGGCGCGGGCACCCCGCCGTCCGGGCCCGATCGACGGCCGTGGCCAGAAGCGCGCTTCCCAGTCCCATCCGGCGATACCCGGGATAGGTCGCCACGATGTTGACGAAGAAGCTGCCCGGAACCATCGCTTCAAGTTCTGTCATGGGGCCGTATTCAGGCGGGTCGGCAGGGTCTGCGGGTGCGGGGTGGGCCGCCAGCGGGTAGGCGATCAGGCAACCCGCCGCGTCGCCGCCGATCTCGGCGATCGTGGCATGGCGCCACGAGATCGGGCCGCTGTCGCCCTGGGCGCGCAGGCGCCCGACGTCGTAGGCGGACTGGTCCGGCGTCACGCTGCGGGCCCAGATGTGGCCGGGAAGACCCGCGCCCGAGATGTCGACAAGCTCGACCAGAAGGTCTGCATCCTGGACTGTGGCCGGGCGCTGCGACATGGGGGCGGCGGTCATCTGGAACCTCGGAGCAGGGAAGACGTCAGGCGTCGCTAACGCGGAAAATCGCGCCGTGCAATTGAAGACCGCCCCCGGGTGGATATATCGAAGAGGTTGCGGATCGGCCCGACGCCGGTCGCGCGTAAGGGAGCTTTCATGTTCGAAGACGAAAACCTTTCGGATTTCGACACCGATCTGGCCGAGCTCGACATCGATCTGGCCGACGTGCTGGGCGCCGTCTGCGGCCGGATCGAAACGGCGGGCTACGACCATCCCCTGGTTGCCTTCCGCCATATGGACGAGGTCCGCGAGATCCAGGTCGACGACGAGGTCGAGCGGGAGGACGACATCCGCCTGCTGGAAATGATCCTGCAACAGACGGGCCTTGCCCTACCGGGGGCCGTGGCCTTCTGTCGGCACGAGGCGCAGGGCTACTACGCCGTCGTGGTCGAGGACCGCGACATCTCTTTCCTGCATCTGATGAACGGCGAAGAAGGCTGGTTTGCGTCCGAGGTTCCGCGTCCGAATTTCTGGGCTGTTCAGCCCAACAGGCATGCCCAAGAGGGCGAAACAGGAATGGTGCAATGATGCGATCCAAAATGGCACGGGCGGCTGCCGCCATCACCTGCGCGACCGTGCTAGCCGCGACGCCGGCGCTGGCCGGGTTCCAGGCCGAGAATGCGCTTTATGTCGAACCGGCGGGAAACACGTCCTTCGACGTGCCTTATCGCGGTGGCCGCGCCGGGGCGTCGGATTTCTGGTGCGCCGCCGGGGACTACGTGATCCGCGGCCTGAACGCGGCCCCCGGCACCCGTATATGGCGGGTTTCGGAGCCGCCGCGGCGGTCGGGGCAGGGGATTCGTTTTTCGCTGTCGCCCGACGGCGCCGCGTCGCGCAGCGGTCTGCTGACGCTGTTCGGACAGGGCGATGCCAGCCTGTCGGCCGCGCATGCCCGCGCGCTCTGCGAGGCGTCGCGCGACCGCTGAGCGGCGCGGCGAACGCGGCATGAAGGCTGCAATGCGGGCACCCTTGGGCGCCCGACCTAGCAGCGGTGCGGTTCGCCGTTGTTGGGGCGCACGTAGACCTCGTCGATCAGGACGCAGGCCACCACGGTCAAGGGCGCGCTCAGGATCACGCCGATGATCCCGAAGACCGTCCCGACGGCGACGAGCGACAGCAGGAAGACGGCCGGCGGAACCTGCGCCACGCTCTTTTCCACCATCGGCAACAGGAAATTCGACTCTATCTGCTCGATGGCGAGGAACAGGCCCAGCGTCCACGCGACCATGCCGGGGCTCATCGTCATCGCCAGCAGCACCGCCGGAATGGCCCCGAGGATCGGCCCGACGACCGGCACGAATTCCAGCAGCCCGGCGAAGAGGCCCAGCGCCAGCGGCGAGGGCAGGCCGATCGCCCAGGTCCCCAGCGTCACTCCGGTGCCGACCGCCACCATCGCCACGACCTGTCCCAACAGCCAAGCGCGAAGACCGGTGCCCGCGCAGGTCAGCGCATCGGCGGCCGCATCCTGCCTCTTCTGCGGAAAGAACCGGATGAGACCCTTGAGGTAGACATCAGGCGTCAGGGCGAAGAAGAGGCCTACGCACAGGATCAGGACAAGGCCCGTAACACCCTCGGCCAGCGCGGCCGACCACTTGGTCATGCGGCCGGCCATTTCCTTCATCATGTCCGGGCTCATCACCGACTGAAGGTCGAAGGCACTGCCGATGCTGCTGTCGAGGGTCCGCGCGGCGGCGGGAAGGTCGGTGGCCAGCTGCGTCACCTGCGCCAGTAGCGACGGTGCCGCGAACCAAAGCGCCAGCGCGACCATCAGTGTCAGGCCGAGCCCGCTGGCGACGACCGACACCCCGTGCGGCAGGTTCGTGATCCGCGACAGGGGGCGTGCGCCGACCAGAAGGATGTTGGCAACGATCACCGCGCCGAAGGTCAGTAGCAGCGTCTGCCGCACCCACCAACTGGCTACGACTAGGATGACGATCCCCGCGACCAAGAGAACGCGGTTGAAGAATTGGTCGAAGCTGACCCCCGGCATCTGCGCTGTCCCCGCATCTCGTGTCAAAGTCGCGCTCTGCCGGCGCGTCCTGCCTCAACCGGGGCCCGAAGCTTCGGTTCCGTCGCGGGCGGGATCCCGGGGCCAGACCGGTCGCTCAGGGCGCTGCGGGCGCCGGAATGGCTTGCGATCGAGGGCCGGGACGGGCAGCATTGTGCCCATGCAGACGGATCTACAGATTTCGACCCGCGGCAAGGGCCTTTACGAATTCACCCGGGATGTACGGGGCTGGATTCCGCGCGGAGTCTCGGGCGTTTTGACGCTGTTCGTGCGCCACACCTCCTGTTCCCTGCTGATACAGGAGAACGCGGATCCCGATGTGCAGCGCGACCTGCAGGCGTTCTTTGCCCGGTTGGTGCCGCCGGCGGATGATCCCGATATGTCCTACCTCGTCCATACGCTGGAAGGGCCCGACGACATGCCCGCACATATCAAGGCGGCGATGATGCCGGTCAGCCTGTCGATCCCTGTGCGCGATGGCGTCCCGATGCTGGGAACATGGCAGGGCATCTATCTGTTCGAACATCGCAGCCGACCGCATGATCGGCTCGTCTCGGCCCATTTGGGCTGACCCCCGGCCCCGATTGCGCGAGGCCCCATGGGGCCCCGCGCCGCGCACAGCGTTCAGCTTTGCGGCATCAGGTAGACTTCGCGCACGGCGGCGTGGGCCGGGGCGGTGATGGCGTAGACGACGGCCTCGGCCACGTCTTCGGGCTTCAGCTTGTCGGGCTTGCCTTCGTCGAAGAACGGCGTGTCGACCATGCCCGGCGCGATCACGGTGCAGCGGCCGCCCCATTCGCGCATGTCCTCGGCCATGTTGCCCGCGTAGCCGTGCACGAACCATTTCGTTGCGCCGTAGATCGACCCCGACAGGTGCTTGCGCCCCGCGGCTGACCCGGTCAGCACCAGCGTGCCCTTGGTCTTCTTCAGTTCCGGCAGGGTGGCGTGGGTGGTATAGAGAACACCCATCACGTTGAGGTCCACCATGCCCTTTATATCCTCGGGGCTGCGGTCGGTCAGGCCGCGGCCTGCATTGGCATAGACCGCGTCGATCCCGCCGAAACGCTCGGTCGTGCGGGACACGGCGTCGGTCAGAGAGGCAAGGTCGGTCACGTCGCCGGGAAGGGCCAGCGCGGCATCGCCGATGTCGTCGGCAAGCGCGGTCAGCTTGTCCTCCGAGCGGGCGAAAAGCGCCACGTTCCAGCCTGCTGCGGCGGCGGCCCTTGCCGTGGCGGCGCCGATCCCGGTCGAGGCGCCGGTGATGAAGAGCGTCTTGGCTGCCATGTCGTCGATCCTTTCGTTGGTCTGGTCGACCGGGAAACGTCGACGGGGCGCGGGGCGGTTCCCCGCGTCGCTGCGACAGCAGGCGTCGCGGGCGGCGTGCGCCCCCCGTGCGCCGCCCCCCGTGCGCCGCCCCCCCTGCCGCACAAGGGAGCGGCGGCAGCGTATCGAGTTGATGGGCCTGCAGAGGGGGCAGGGTGCCGTAAGGACACGGTTGTGGCTCTGTATCTTGGGGCGCAGATTCGGCCCTACCCAAGCCTTTGGCGCATGCCTATAGTCGTCGTGGAAACTTGGGCGGCACGATCAAGGGGGCCGGATATGCGCTGTCCGTTTTGCGGAAATATCGACACGCAGGTAAAGGACTCGCGCCCGGCCGAGGATCATGTCTCGATCCGGCGGCGACGGCTTTGCCCGGCCTGCGGCGGCCGCTTCACCACCTACGAACGCGTGCAGCTGCGCGATCTGGTGGTGATCAAGACCAATGGCCGGCGCGAGGATTTCGACCGCACCAAGCTTGAGCGGTCGATCCGCATCGCGTTGCAGAAACGGCCTGTCGAGCCCGAGCGCATCGACCAGATGATCTCGGGCATCGTGCGACGGCTGGAAAGCCTGGGCGACACGGATGTCGCGTCCAAGGTGATCGGCGAGATCGTGATGGAAAGCCTCGCCCGGATCGACACCGTGGCCTACGTGCGCTTTGCCAGCGTCTACAAGAATTTCCAGGAGGCGGACGACTTCGACCGCTTCGTGGCCGAGCTGCGCCCGCCCCTCAAAGTCGACGAGTGACCGACACCAGCCGACATGACCCCGAGGCCGACCGCCGCTTCATGGCGCTGGCCCTTTCGCTGGGCCGGCGCGGCATGGGCCGCGTCTGGCCCAACCCCGCGGTGGGCTGCGTCCTGGTGCGTGGGGGCCGGGTTGTCGGGCGCGGCTGGACCCAGCCCGGGGGGCGGCCGCATGGTGAAGTCATGGCCCTGGCGCAGGCCGGGGACGCGGCGCGCGGCGCCACGGCCTATGTCACGCTCGAACCCTGCGCCCACCATGGCAAGACCCCGCCCTGCGCCGAAGCGCTGGTCGCCGCGGGTGTTGCCCGCGTCGTCTCGGCGCTGGAGGATCCCGACCCCCGCGTGGCCGGGCGCGGTCACGCGATCCTGCGTGCCGCCGGCATCGCGGTCGATACCGGGGTGCTGGCCCGGGAGGCCGCGCGCGATCACGCCGGGTTCCTGTCGCGTCTGTCGCGTGGGCGCCCGGTGGTGACGCTGAAGCTTGCCGCCTCCTTCGATGGGCGCATCGCCACCGCGACGGGGGAAAGCCGGTGGATCACGGGCCCAGCAGCGCGGCGGCTGGTGCATGCCGAACGGCTGGGCCATGACGCGGTGCTGGTGGGGGCGGGCACGGCCCGGACGGATGATCCGCTTTTGACAGTGCGCGATTTCGGCGCCGTTCAGCAGCCGGTGCGCATCGTGGCGTCGCGCCACGTCTGCCTGCCCTGCGCGGGGCGGCTTTGGGACAGCGCGGCCGAGCTGCCCTTGTGGCTGGTTCACGGGGCTAAGGACGCGCCGGGCGAAACCGCGCTGGCCTGGCAGGCGCAGGGCGCGCGGCTGATCCCGGCCGCGGGCAGCGGACGGCAGATCGACGTGGCCGCGATGCTGCAGGCCCTGGGCGAGGCAGGGCTGACCCGGGTCTTTTGCGAGGGGGGCGGCACGCTGGCCGCATCGCTTCTGCAGGCGGGGCTGGTCGACCGGCTGTTGGGCTTCACCGCCGGATTGTCGCTGGGGGCCGAAGGGCGCCCCTCGGTCGGGGCGCTGGGGCTCGATGCCCTGTCCGAGGCGACGCGCTTTCGCCTGGTCGACCTGCGCGAGGTTGGCGGCGACGCGATGCACGTGTGGGAGCGGCCGGCCGACTGAGCCATCGCGTCGCGGTGCCGTCCCTTGTGTCCCGGGCGCGGATCGCGCCGGACCCTGCGTGCCCTTTTTACCGCCAGAGGTAGGATGTCCCGGCCAGCGCGCCCTGCGCCTTGGCCAGCGCGCGATTGCCGACCCCGGGTTGCGGCAGGGGGCCGTGGGCCAGCAGGTGAACTGCGGTCTCGGGCGGGCAGGGCGCGCCGCTCGCGGGGTGGAAATAGCGCGGATAGCCGATCAGCGCGGCATGGACGAGCCCGGCCAGCGTGATCCCCTGCGGCGGGCAAAGCTGGCGCCGGCGCTGCGGGATCGCGCCCAGGTCGCGCGTCAGCCCCCAGCCCGCGTAGAAGGGCGCCCCGAGGCAGGTGACGGCGGTGCCGCGCAACAGCGCCTCGAACCCGGTGGCCGAGGTCATGGTCCAGACCGCATCGACGCTCTCGATCAAGGCGATCGGATCGGCGCGGTCGATCACGAGGTCGGCAAGCCGCCCGGCCTCGGGGACAGCGCCAGGGCGCAATCCCGCGACCACGTCCGGATGCGGCTTGTAGAGGATCGCGGCCTTGGGGTTCTGGGCGCGAACCTCTTCAAGTAGCGCGCGATTGGTACGGATCGTCCCGCCACCCTTGAGGATCGAGGCGTCGTCTTCGACCTGCCCGGGGACGAGGATGCGCCGCCGGTCGGGAAGCGGCGGCAGCGGCGGCGCGGCGAGGTTGTATTTCGACAGCCGTGCGACCCTGATCGCGGCAAGCAGCGCCTCGGCCCGCGCGATTTCGCCCCGCGGCAGGGCCGGCGAGGCGGCGATCAGCGTCTCCAGGTCGCTGGGGCGGGTGGGATCGTAGTAGATGCCCCGGGTATCGGTCACCAGCGACAGCGGCGGGATCAGCTCGGCTCCCAGTCCGCGGGATCGCAGGAACCCGTCCTCGATCCGGATCAACGGCGCGCCGCCAGCCGCCGCAGAGTCTTCGCCGCCGTGCGCTGCTGTCTCCTTGCCTGCCCAGACCATCAGCGGACGGTCGCGGCGGGCGGCCTCGGCCCGGGCGCGGGCAGGGTCGTCGCGGAAGACCACCGGCGCGTGGCGGCCGAAGGCGCGTTGCAAAGGGCGTCGTTTCCACAGCCGCATCCCGCTGGCGACGTAGCCGCGCCGATCGGACCGCCACGCCCGGGCCTGCGCCTCGAGCAGGCTCAGCGCGTCCTCGAACCGGCAGAGCCGGTCGCGGAACGGGTCGTACCACGTCGGTGCAAGGATCATGGCGGCCGCGAAAAGTTGCGCGCGCGTCAGGCGGCGCCGGCGGCGGGGTACGGGGGTTTCGTCCTGCGTCAGGCCCCAGCCGCCGTAGAAGGGCTGGCCGAAGATACGCGGGCGATGGCCGGCGAGGATCGCCTCGAACCCCAGTTGCGAGGTGACGGCATAGACCGCCACCGCCCCCTCCATCAGCGCCCAGGGGCTCACCGGATCGTCGAACAGGCGGGTGCGGTCATCTTCGTGGCGCGGCCCGAAATGGCCCGCACGATGGCCCTGCACCGTCTCGGGGTGGGTCTTGAGCAGGATGCGGGCGCCGGGGTTCTCGATCTGCGCGAAGGCCAGCATCTCGTCGAACGTGGGCTCGGACGCGCCGCCATGGCGGATCGAGGCATCCCCGCGGGTCTGATCGATGACCAGAACGTAGCCGGGATCAGGCGCGGGCAGGGCGGGATCGAAGGCGTTGTACTTCGACAGCTGCGCGTGCCGCATCCGGTCGATCCCGTCGCGCGCGCGGTCTAGCAGCGCCGTGTCGTCAAGCGGGTGGGTCGCAAGCAAAGTTTCCAGCGTTGACGGGGTGCCCGCGTCGAAATGCACGCCCGCGGGATCCAGCAGCAACCCCAGCGGCGGGTCGCCCGCCCGGCCGGGATGGACCGACCGCAGGAACGCATCCTCGACCCGCAGGATCTGGGCGCGGGTGCGCGCGGCGACGCCCTCGCCCCGGTGGGCCGTGGGCGACCGGCCCCAGACGCCGACCCAGTCGTCGGGCCCCGGACGTCCGACGCGCAGCCGCCAGCCGGCAAGGTTCAGGATCCGCCGCAGTCGCCCACTGGTCAGGAAGCCGCCGTTATATACGAAAAGCCGCCGGGAAGTTTCCTCCCCGGCGGCGATGTCCTCGGGATCGCGCAAGATCAGTTCGACGCGATGTTGCTGATCGACGATGCGGTGCCGACGGTGCCGGTCAGTGCCGAAAGTGTCTTCGACCACTGTGCGTAGGGCGCTTCGGTCACGAAGACCGTGTCGCCGTCGCGGATCAGGAAATCGCGGGCCTCGAACATGCCGGTGGGTTCGGTCAGGTCGAGCACGTAGACCATCCGCTGCGGCCCGATCAGGTCCGAGCGGGCAAGCACCTGGTTGGCGATCTCGGCCGGTTCGTTGCGGAAGACGAAGACCCCGGTGGGATCGGCAAGGTTCGGGTTCAGGCCGCCGACGCGGGCGATGCCCTCGATCGCCGAGATGGTGCGATCCTCGAAATCGACGCGGTTCTGGGTGCCGGTGGCGCCCAGCGCGGTAAAGGACCGGTTGTCCTGTTCGACCAGGATCCGGTCGCCGCCGCGCAGCGCGATGTCGTAGGAGGGGTTCTCGTAGAGATCCTCGAACCAGACCTTGCCGCGCTGCCCGCCGCGGATCACCGTGATCTGCGCAACCTCGGTCGGGATGGCGATGCCGCCGGCGCGTGCCAGCATCGACGACAGCGTGCGGGTGGGGCGTTCGATCGGAAAGACGCCCTGGGCGCCGACGCCCCCCGCGACCGACACGGTCGCGCCGTCGCCCGCCAGCCGGCGCACCTGCACCTGCGGATCGGGGGTCTGGGCGTCCAGCTTGTCGGTGATGATGCGGCGGATGGCCTCGGGGCTGTTGCCCGCGGCGCGGATGCGGCCCGCGTAGGGCACGAAGATGAAGCCGTCGCCATCGACCTGCACCTCTTCGAGGAGGGTCGAGTTAAGGCCTTCGTTGGCCAGAAGCCCGTCGTCGACGTTTTCATAGATCGTCAGGCCCAGCGTGTCGCCGGGGCGGATCGTGTCGGATCCCACGACGCCGGCATTCACGAACCCGGGCCCGAAGCCCAGCGCGGGCGTGAAGGCGGTGGCGCGGGTGACGCGTTCGTTGACCGACACGATGAAGGCGTCGCCCTGCCGCTGCACCGATCCGGCGAAGATTTCCCGTTTCGTCGGGCCCGAGCGCGGCAGGCCACAGGCCGCCACGCTGGCCGCGAGCGCGATCAGGGCCACGGATCTGGCCCAGCGCGAGGTGTTGATTTTCACTGCCCGGTCTCCTCGACCTTGTTATTCGCTCGACTTTTTCCGGAAACGCTACGCAAAGCGGGGCGTTCTGGCTAGGCCGATGAGGGGGGACAGTCTAGCGGACAGCCCGCAACTGTTGCCGCGGCGCCGCGGTCCCGCGCGAAAGCGCGTCATAGGGATCATCGTCGGCGAGCATCATGTCGACCACCTGCCGCAGCAGCTGGCGCCGCCCGGCGGCGGAATAGAAGCCCCCCGCGACCTGGCTGGTTTCAAGCAGGTAGTGGCGATAATCGCGATAGGCGCGGCTGTCGGGGCGTTCGGGGCGGGCAAAGAACTCGGCCACCGGCAGGGTCGAGACGAACTCGGGCTTGGAATAGACCGCCGCGCCGAAGACCTTGAGCGGCAGGCCGCGCCAGAGCACCTGCTGACCGGCGGTCGAGTTCACCGTGACCGCGCTGCGCGCATGGTCCAGAAGCGCCGCGAGCTTGCCGCCCCGGACGAAGTGGACGCGGTCGGCGACGCCATGCTCCTGCGCCAGATGGCGCAGTTCACGCTGCAGGTTGACGCGGTCGTCTTCCAGCGGGTGCGCCTTGAAGACGAGGTGATGATGCCCCGGCGCGCCGCGGGCGAACCCCTCGATCACGACCTTCAGGAACTCGGGCATCGTGTCGAAGTGGGAATGCACGCGAAAACTGGAATCATGTTCGAGCTGCAGAAGGACGAGGTGGTAGGGAAAGCCGCCGTACTTGATCCGCCATGTCGCGCGCAGTCGGTCGAGGCGGTGCAGCGGCATCATCATCAGCCGCCGCAGGTACAGCCGGAATTCCTGGCGCACGTTCAGGTCGCGATGCGGGCGGAAGTTGGCGTAGCTGCGGTTCCCGAGCAGGACATAGGCGTGGTAGAGCGCGCCGTAGAAGATGTGGTGACGCATGTCGCCCCAGTGCGCGGGGGCTTCGGGAAGATCCAGCTGCCCCTTGGCCAGCGTCTCCTGCATCGTATCGACGCTTTGGCCCATCAGGCGCGAATTGCCGTTGGTCCCGTCCCGTTCGTAGGTGACCCAGAAGGGCCGCAGGTACCCCTCTTCGAAGACATGGATGCGCAGTCCGCGGGCGCGTGCCTCGGCCACGGCTTCGGCGTGGATGGGGCGGGTGTCGCCGTAAAGCACGAGGTCGGTGATGCCGAACTGCGCGACGATCCCGGCAAAGCTCTCGCGCCAGTGCTCTGCGCCGCCGCGAAAGGCGATGTAGTGGCTGCGGTCGGACCAGAACGCCGCGTCTCCGCGGTTGAAACCGACGCGCCAGCATTCGGCGCCGGCGGCGCGCAGCATCCGCGCCAGCCGATCGAAGAACGGCCCGTGGGGGCCCTGCAGAAACAGGAACCGCGTGCCCGGCTCGGCTCCGGCTTTGGCATCGCGCCCTTGGCCGAACGTCCGCTGCGGGGGCGTGGTGTCGGGAGGTTGGGGCGATGTCCTTGGCGCCGTGGCTGTGCCCGACGCGGGGCCCGACGCGCGGCCCGGGACGGTTTTCCCAGCCGCCTCCGTCGTCCCGACGGCCGGATCGCCAGGCGCCCCGGCGGACCGGTTGCCGGCGGTCGAAGCGGGATCCTTGGATGTGGGGTCGGGCGGGGGCATCATCACCATCAAAGCGTTGCGTTACGGCGGTCCGTTTTCAAGTCCTTGAGCATATGCGCGATTCCGGCAAGAGGATGGCGCGGTCCGGGTCAGTTCGGGTCGCTCCTGCGGCTTGCGTGCCGCGGACGCCGCGACTAGGTAGACTGACGGGCTCCGCCGCCTGAAAAGGCCGGCGTGGGCGGGGCCCCGGACAAGGGTCACAGACAGGGGCGCGGGCATGTTTACCGGCATCATCACCGATATCGGCGAGGTTCTGCAGGTCGAGCGTCGCGGCGATCTGCGCGCGCGCATCGCCACCGACTACGACGTGCAGGATATCGAGATCGGCGCCTCGATCGCCTGCGACGGCGTCTGCCTGACCGTGATCGCCACCGGCAGCCAGCCGCGGCCGTGGTTCGACGTCGATATCTCGGCCGAAACCGTGTCGGCCACCAACGTGGGGCATAATGGCTGGGCGACGGGCCGGCGGCTGAACCTCGAACGTGCGCTCAAGGTCGGCGACGAACTGGGCGGGCACATCGTGTCGGGCCATGTCGACGGCGTCGCCACGATCGTCGAGATGCGCGACGAGGGCGACAGCACCCGCGTGACGCTGGAAGCGCCCGAGGATCTGGCGCGCTTCATCGCGCCCAAGGGCTCGGTCGCGCTGAACGGCACGTCCCTGACGGTGAACGAGGTCGCGGGCCGGCGCTTTGGCATCAACTTCATTCCCCACACGAAGACGGCGACGACATGGGGGCAGGCGGCGGTGGGCGATGCCGTCAACCTCGAGATCGATACGTTGGCCCGCTACGTCGCCCGCCTGCAGGAGGCGCTGCAGGGCTAGGGCCCGGGCGAGAGCCTGCAGACCCGCTATTGCCCTTGGGCGCGCCGGGGGCGACAGCGCAACCCGGCAGAGGATGTGCGGGGCGAGTTTGCGCCGGTCAGGCGGCGCGGGTGCGGGCGGTCTGCATCGGCACGTCGGTCTCGTGGGTCGCTGACTGCGGAAGCTCGATGAAGAAGGTGGTGCCGACGTTCGGTTCGCTTTCGTAATAGATGCGCCCGCCCAGCTGCTCCATGATCAGCCGCGCGATGTTCATGCCCAGGCCCGAGCCCTGGTGTTTGCGCGTGGTGGTGCCGTCGATCTGCGAGAACCGGCCGAAGACCTTCGATTCCGATCCGGCGGGGATCCCTTCGCCGCTGTCGCTGACGCAGATCTGCACAAAGTCGTCCAGGCAGGCGACCGCGACCTCGACCTCGCCGTCATCGGGCGAGAACTTGATCGCGTTCGAGCAGACATTGGTGATCACCTGGCCAAGCCTTTCGACATCGGTGCGCAGGATGCAAGGTGCGGAACCACAGTCGAGCCGCAGCGCCACGCCGTTGCGCACGCCGAACCCTTCCAGATCCTCGACACAGGTGCGCACCACCTCGCGCAGGTCGACCTCTTCCTGCGAGATCTCCAGCTTGCAGGATTCCAGCTTTTGCAGGTCGAGAAGATCGTCGATCAGCGCCGCCAGCCGGTGGGTGTTGCGGCGCGCCACTGCGATGGGGCGGGCGCTGGCCGGGGGCAGGTCGCCGAACTGCCCGGCGTGGACCATGTCCAGCATGCCGCGGATCGAGGTCAGCGGGGTGCGCAATTCGTGGCTGACGAGGGCGAGGAATTCGCTTTGCAGCCGCGATGCCTCTTCGGCGCGTTCCTTGGCCTCGCGCAGCGACTGGGTGATCGTCTCTTCGCGGCTGACGTCGAACAGAGTCACGGTCCAGCCCATCGAGGGGCGGTCATGGTGCACCGGATCTTCGATCATCAGCACCTGGGGGCGGAACACGCGGTCGCCGATCACGACCTTGGCAGGCGCGTCGATCCCGCCGTCGCGGGCGATCGCGGCCAGCAGGTCGGCAAAGGCGCGCTGCGCCTGCGCGCCATGCGGCCCGGTGAGCGCCGCCTGCGCCTCGGGGTTCGACGAGACGAGGTGCCCGCCGGGATCGGCGATCAGGATCGGAGCGGGGGATTCCTTGAAGATGTAGCGCTCGCCGACCATGTCCACGCTCATCGCGTGGCTGTTCAGGATCAGCCACCCGTTCGCGGCCAGGGTGAAGACGAAGAAGAAGGGCGTGGAATCCACCCCGAAGGTCGTGAATCCGATAGTGTTGTAGGCGATGTTGCCGATCACCGGCCCCATGGTCATCAGGATCAGTGCACCGAAAAGCGGACGGAACGTCGCCTTCGTGCGCAGGAATCCGATCACGCAGATCAGCGCCGCGACCGTCACCCAGGCGTAGTTATGTGACAGAAGCGCCCAGTACCACGGGCCGCCTTCGATGATCAGTGAAGGCCGGCCATCGATCATTGCCAGCTTGGTCCCGTCACCCAGAAGGGCGTGATGCTGGGAATTCGTGACCGCGACGATCGTCATGATCGCCCCGAGGCAAATCAGCAGCGGGTTGCGCCAGCGATCCGAATCCAAGCCGCGGATCGGCCCGAATTCCATCAGGAACAGCGTCCAGGCTACCGTGGTGACCGTGACGCTGGGCGCCGTCATCGACATCCAGAACATCTTGCAGTCGAGCGGGGTGACGGCGATCTGCATGACCGCAGCGGCCAGCCACAGGACGAGGCCGACATGCGTGATGCGGTAAAGTGCGCCGCCCCGGACGATCCTGTGCTTCCAGGTCCAGGCCGAGACACCGGCAAGCACGACCAGCAGAGACGCGGACACGATGACCGCGCTGTCCAGCCTGCCAATCTCGAAACACTCCACCTGACCCCTCCCCAGCATGGGGCGCCGCGTGGACGCCGTGCAGTTGCGGCACTGTTTGCCGTCGATTTCTTCCCCAACGTCACGTTCTAAGGTCGGTTCTGGGCAGGAAAGGGGACGGGCAGCGGTGTTTTCGTGACTTTGTGGCGACAATGCGGCGTCGTCCGGCCCTTGCCCGACCCGACGGGCGGCTGCTGGGGCGCATCGACGGCGCGCCGACGCGACGGCCGGGCAACGCTGCGACGGCTGCGCTTTCCATCCCCCGCGGGCTGGGCTAAACCGCCGGGCGACAGCGAGAGAGGCCCGACCGCCCATGCCAGACACCGCCGCAGAGCCCTATTCCGACGCGATCTCGCCGATCGAGGAGATCATCGAAGACGCGCGCAACGGGCGGATGTTCATCCTTGTCGATCACGAGGATCGCGAGAACGAGGGCGACCTGATCATCCCCGCGCAGATGACCACCCCCGCTGCCATCAACTTCATGGCCACGCATGGGCGGGGGCTGATCTGCCTTGCCCTGCCGGGCGAGCGGATCGATGCGCTGGGGCTGCCGCTGATGGCGTCGTACAACTCCTCGCGCCATGAAACGGCCTTTACCGTGTCGATCGAGGCGCGCGAAGGCGTGACGACGGGCATCTCGGCGCAGGATCGGGCGCATACGGTGAACGTGGCGATCGATCCTGCCAAGACCGGCGCCGACATCGCCACGCCGGGCCACGTCTTCCCGCTGCGCGCCCGCGAGGGCGGCGTTCTGGTGCGCGCGGGCCATACAGAGGCCGCGGTCGACATCTCGCGCCTTGCGGGGCTCAACCCCTCCGGCGTGATCTGCGAGGTGATGAACGACGACGGTACCATGGCGCGCCTGCCCGACCTGATCGCCTTCGGCCAGCACCATGGCATCAAGATCGGTACGATCAGCGACCTGATCGCCTACCGGCGGCGGTACGACAATCTGGTCGCGGTCCGCTCCGAACGGCAGGTCACCAGTGCCTTCGGCGGCGACTGGACGATGCGGGTCTATGCCGACGAAACCCAGGGCGCCGAGCACATCGTGCTGATCAAGGGCGACATCTCGGGACCCGACCCGGTTCTGGTGCGGATGCACACGCTGGATCCGCTGCTCGACATCGTGGGGCTGGGTGCGATGGGCCGCACGGGCGAGTTCGGTGCCGCGATGCGCGTCATCGCCGAGGAGGGACGCGGCGCGCTGGTGCTGCTGCGCGACCTGCAGATGAAGCTGCCCGAGGAGGGCGACGTCGCCTCGCCGCAGACGCTGCGGCAATACGGTCTTGGCGCGCAGATCCTGTCTTCGCTCGGGGTGTCCGAGCTGATCCTTCTGACCAATTCGCCGAAGCCGCGCGTGGTCGGGCTCGAAGGCTACGGGCTTTCGATCTCGGGCACCCGGCGCATTCCGCTGGAGAGCTGACATGGCCGGCCATTCCGACAACGACATGGGACTGCCCGATTTCACCGAACCGGCTAAGGTTCTGATCGTGATCGCGCCCTACTACAGCAAGATATCGCAGGCGCAGCTGGACTCGGCCCGCGGCGTGCTGGACCGTGCGGGCGTCGCGCATGACACGGTCGAGGTGCCGGGATCGCTTGAGATCCCCACAGCCATCGGCATGGCCAACCGCCTGTCCAGCTTCGACGGCTACGTGGCACTGGGTTGTGTGATCCGGGGCCGGACCAGCCACTACGACGTCGTGGTGAACGAAAGCGCGCGCGGCATCATGATGCTGGGCCTGCAGGGGCTGGCCATCGGCAACGGCATCATCACCGTCGAGAACATGGACCAGGCCGAGGAACGCGCCGATGCCGACCGTCTGGACACAGCGGGTGGCGCGGCGGCGGCGGCCTTGCATCTGATCGCGCTGGCGCGACGCTGGCGGCGGCCCGACACCGGCGTGGGATTCCGCCCCGGCGCGTACCGCGTGGCGGGCGGCGAAAACGAAGAAGGACCGGCCAAGGCATGAAGGCGCCCAGCAAGAGACAGATGAGATCCGCGGCCCGGCTTTATGCCGTGCAGGCGCTGTTCCAGATGGAGCATTCGAACCAGACGGTCGACCGCGTCCGCAAGGAGTTCGAGGATCACCGCTTCGGCGCCACCTACGAGGGCGACGAGATGATCGAGGGCGACGTCGACCTGTTCCGCGCGCTCTGCGAAACCGCCGTGTCGCATCAGGCCCGCATCGACCAGATGACCGACCGCGCCCTGGTGGCGAAATGGCCCATCGCCCGGATCGACCCCACGCTGCGGGCGCTCTTCCGGGCGGCGGGGGCCGAGATGACGGGGCAGGACACACCGCCACGGGTGGTGATCACCGAATTCGTCGACGTCGCCCGGGCGTTTTTTCCCGAAGGACGCGAGCCCAGTTTCGTCAATGCCGTGCTCGACCACATGGCGCGCGAGGCTCGGCCAGAAGCGTTTTAGGCCCGCGGCCCCCGGGCGATCGGCTGCTATCCCGGGGCGGGCGTTTCGCCGGTTCGGCAAGCTCAGACTGCTGCGCCGTGTCTGGGCCCGCTCGCGGTTCGGGCCGGGGCGGGGCTGGGTCAAACGAAGGCGCCTCCCTTGCTGGATTGGACCGCGGCGGGGTGAAATGACGGCGGTTTTCGCCTGATTGGGTGACGCGGTTTCCAGACCCCGCCAGCCGCGCGACGGCGCCGGACCTCCCCGGCGAAGGCGGGCCGTAGAAGGGCCCTCGTTGCCGGGATGGGGAGAGCGGAGAGCTTCGCGTCGTCCGGCTGAAAGACGCGCCCCATGCGCGAAGCGTCGTTTCGTCGCCTGGTCGGACGGCGCTTGCGGCGCTATCTTCAGAGCATGTCAAAAGGGGGAGGCCCGGCAATGCCCAAGCTCGTCCGTTTCTACATCCGCCATGTCCTCATCGGTCTGGGCCTCGCGGTCGTCTTCGTGGGACTGCTTCTGGCCTTCGACGTGGGGCACCTGCGGCACCTTGTGCTGACCTCGTCCGAGGGGCCGCTAGCGCTGGGGCTGCTGGTCCTGTTCAACGCCATCGTCTTTTCGGGCGCGCAGTTCGGCATCGCGATCATGGGGCTGGGCCGCGACACGCCGCCGCGCGGCGGGCGGCCTGTACCGCGGTCTGATCTCCGGCATGCAGCCGCGTCGCTGGCGCCCCTGCCGGTCCGGACGGGTAGCAGCGCCGGCTCGGAGCGCGGCTAGCCGTCGCCCTCGGGCGGGCCGGTCACGAGGTCGTAGTCGGCCAGTTCCTCGGGCACGAGGATGTAGATCTCGTCCGGCGGCGTCACCAGCGCATGGCGCATCAGCCGCAGGTCGATCCCCATCTCGTCGAGATAATCCATCACCATGCCCTGGCCACGTTGGATGTCCTCGACCGCCATGAAGGCCGGCTGCACGGCGTTCTGGCCGAAATAGTGCTGGTGCACGCCAATGTAGGCGTCTGCATCGGCCTCGCGCGTTGTGCCGCCGGCCAGCATGTAGGGACAGGCCGACAGGCAGACGTCATCGGCGCCCATGTGGGTGGACAGGCCCGCCGCGCGGATCTGGCGCCCGATCTCCAGCGCGTCCGAGACCGAGCCGCCGGGCGAATTCAGCCAGACCTCGCGCGCGGGATCGATCATGTCGTCAAGCACGTCGGCAAAGCGTGCCGCGTCGCCCGGAGCGATCTGCCCGCGCAGCCGCAGGACGGGGGTGCCATCGCGATCCTCGGGCAGCATCGACAGCCGATCGGGCATGTCAGGGGTCGCAGGCATATCCTGCCCGGGGCGCGGCGCGGGCCGGTCCGCGGGATCGTAGCGCCGGGTCTGGTCGCCGGGCCGCACCGGCTGGTCAAGCCGCGGCGCGTCACGGTCGAAGGGCAGGGCGGGCAGGCCGCCGCTGCCCTCGATAAGGTCAAGCGCCACCAGGGCGCCGGCCATCGCGATCTCGGCCCCGAGGATCAGCCCCAGCACCCGCCCCGGCCCCCCGGGACGGCGCCGTGCGACGCGTGGGCTCATTCGGGCCGGTCCCGATGCGGGGGCGTGGGTGTGCCCGGTCGCACCGAAGGCGCGGGCCCGGTGGTGGCCTCGGGCACGGCTTCGGCCGGCGCGTGGTCGGCGTCCGCGTCCATATCGGCGGGCGTGTCCCCGTCCCGGGTGACCCCGGGTGACCGCTCATGCGGCGTGGGCTCACGCTCCATCGCGCGTTCGACGTCGCGCAGTGCCAGCATTGCCGCACGCATCTCGGCCAGCGTCATCGTGTCCTCCATCGCGACGGGCTCGCGCCCCGCGCGGATCGCCGACTGTGTGACGGCGAGGATCAGCACCAGCACCGCGGGCAGAAGGTCGATGGCGATGGCGCCGGCCCATGACGGGATGAAGTTGCCGGCATAGCGGATCACCGCGTCGGCGGTGGAGATGGGGGTGTAGGTCGTCTCGACCGGCGGTTCGAGCGACAGGACCGCCTGCGCCGCGGCCTGCAGGGTTTCGGCCCGCTGCGCCAGCACGGTCAGCACCGAATCGATCGTGGCCTGCTGTTCGGTGCGTGTGTCGGCGGTCGACCCGTCGAGCCGCGGCAACACGACCGAGGCGGACAGATCCGTTGCCGCGCGCGACACCAGCGGCGCCACGGAGAGTTGTCTCAGCCGGGTGATGATTCCCGTCAGCCGCACGGTTTCCTCGGAAAACTCGACCGATCGCGCCTCGACCGGGCCGGGCTCGACCGTCAGCGCGCGCATGCGGCTCAGGATCTGGTTGCCTTCGGTGAAGGCGTCCGAGACCAGCGGCCCCTGGCTGGCAATCTGGGTTTCGAGCGACTCGAGCTCGGCCGATTTCTGCCGCAGCACCCGGAACACCGCGCCGCGCCCGGCGATGCCGGAAAGCCCGCCGGTGGCCTCTTGCTCGGACAGGTCCAGAAAGCTTTGGCGCACCCGCGCCACGTCCCGCTCAAGCCCCTGGGCCGAGATCGCGATGGTATGCGAGCGCTCCAGCGAGGCCTGGTATTCCTGCACCGTTTCGGCAAGGTGCTGTTCGACCGCCGCGGCGCCGGCCAGCGCGGCGGCATTCAGCCAGGACGACATCGCCACGATGGCGACGCAGCCCAGCGCCATCGCCCCGGCCAGCCCCATGCGCGACCCCATCGTCCGGACCGCGGGCAAAAGGCGCATCAGGTAGGACCAGAAGACGAAGATCCCCACCGACACCGCCGTGGAATAGGCAAGCGCCGCGAAGACGCTGAGCGCGCCGTCGTCATCGAGCAGGGAAGAGACGCCGAGATAGGTGTAAATCCCCGAGGCCGTCGCCAGCACGCCCAGGGCGGCACCGCTGAAGGTGTCGAGCCAGGTCAGATGCCCTTCCAGTTCGCGCGCATGGCGCACGCCCTGCGCATGGGCCCGGCTGAGGCGGCTGTCGTCGTCGTCCATCGGCAGGTCTCCTGGGGCAAGGGCCCGGGGACGCGGACCGGGATGCAGTATGGCGCGCGACGTGCCTGATCGAAAGACCCCGGAGCGCGGGGCAGGGCACACGCCGATGTCACGAATGAGAGAGGGGTAAGCGGCGGGACCACCAAGCAACCGTGGGGTGTTTTAAATTCCCGAGGACCTGTTGATACAGGTGGGCGCCAGGTATACAGACCACGGTCCGCACAGAGCCAGCTCCCTCGGAAGTGAGTAAGGCCACCGGAATTTTCCCCGTCACGGGAAGGGCAGTGCCCGCCAAGACCCTATCTAGGCGGCAGGTCCGTGGCCGGCAAGGGGGGCCGGCTCAGGTTGACGCAAAGAACGCCGACATGGTGGGGCGAAGCATGGACGGACGCCGGATAGGGGCTGCGAACGCGCCACCGGCGCAGACGGCGCAACTGCAAAGCCCCTCGTAGGCCGGGGATTACGGCGCCAGAGCTCACGCGCGACCGCGGCAGGGCAACGGGGCGGCCAAGCCGAGCGAAGCGGATGGTCCGCTGCGGGGGGCGGCTCCCGCGTCGTCTTTGTCGGGTCTCTGCCGCGTGGGGTGTCCGAGCCGGCGCGCCCGCACAGTGCCCGCAGCGTGGATCCCGCACACGTCGGCGTGACCCGGTAAAGGGGCGGCGGCCCTTGCCTCCTGTTCCCTGTTCGTTCAAATTGCGCGCATGCCTGACGATCGCCTTCCCATCCTCCAACCCGGCCAGCTTCTGGCGCGGGGCGTGTGCCGCCATCTGCTGGGGCACGACTTCGTGACGGTCGAGGAGCTGGTGCCGGCCCCGGGGCTCAGGGTCGACGTCATGGGGCTGGGTCCCAAGGGCGACATCTGGGTGGTCGAATGCAAGTCCAGCCGCGCCGACTTTCTGTCGGACCAGAAATGGCAGAATTACCTGCCGTTCTGCGATCGCTATTTCTGGGCTGTGGATGCCGAGTTTCCGGTCGACCTGCTGCCGGAGGAGACAGGCCTCATCATCGCCGATGCTTACGACGCCGAAATCCTGCGGATGGGCCCCGAGGACCGTCTGGCCCCTGCAAGGCGCAAGCTGATGGTGCAGAAATTCGCCCGCCACGCCGCCCTGCGGTCGCAGGCGGCGCGGGATCCCGGACTGGTCACGCCGCGCGGCCTGCGGGTCTAGCGCGGGGCCTGCGGGTCAGCGGGGTCGGTGGGTCAGCGGCGGCCCTTCTTCGGCGCGGGGGATTTGCGGGCGGCACTGGCCGCGGCGCGAATCTCCTCGGCGATCTCGTCGGCCTCGTCGGGATCGAAATCCAGCGGAAGTTCCAGCCCGTCGCCTTCGACGTAGATCCGCACCATACCCTCGGTGGTTGGCCCGATCTGCAGATTCGCCGCGATGTCGCTTTGCTTGTCGATGCCCATGGATCCCCGAGCCTCTTTGCCAATGTTCAGGCTGCGGAGGTAGCCCCGCGGGCCTTCCGTTGCAAGCCGGATGGTCGTCCGACCGGTCCACGGCGCCGCAGCTTCAGGCCAGCGCGCGGGTTGCGTTACGGAAATTGCGCACGAATTCGGGCCCGCCCCCTTGCAAACGCGCGGGCAGGGGGCTAGACGCTCACCCCACGCAGGCCGCCTTAGCTCAGTTGGTTAGAGCGCTGGATTGTGGATCCAGAGGTCCCCCGTTCAAGCCGGGGAGGCGGTACCACCCCCCTTATTCCAGTTGCCGATTGTCGGCCCCGCGCCGCGCGGGGCGCGCTTTGGCGTTCGCACGTGCGAGGGGGTCAGGATCGGGCGAGAGGGTGGTGGTCGAGCACCAGCGCCCGCAGCCGTTCCTCCAGCACATGAGTGTAGATCTCGGTCGTGGCCACGTCTGCGTGGCCCAGAAGCGTCTGGATCGATCGCAGGTCGGCACCGCCCTCCAGCAGGTGGGTCGCGAAGGCATGGCGCAGGGTGTGCGGCGTCACCCGCGCGGGATCGACCGCCGCGGCCAACGCGATCTCTTTTATCAGGGTATAGAAGCGGTGCCGCGTCAGGTGCCCCGCCGCGCCGCGCGACGCGAAGAGGAACCGCGAGGGCGTCCGCCTCTCGGCCCGTGCCGCGTCATCCTCGGCGTCGCGATGCGCCAGCCAGTCTGTCAGGGCCGCGCGCGCGGGGTCCGACAGCGGGACCATCCGCTCTTTCCCGCCCTTGCCGCGCACCAGCAGCATCCGCGGGTCACCCCGGGCCGCCGACATCGGCAGCGACACCAGTTCGCTGACCCGCATGCCGGTGGCATAGAGCAGCTCCATCAGGCAGGTGTTGCGGGCGCGGTCCGTGGCGCCGCGGCCATGGTTCCGGGCGGTGGCCAGCAGGCGATCGACCTCGTCATGGCCAAGCGTCTTGGGCAGGCGTTTCTGCCGACCCGGGCCGCGGATGCGGATCGCGGGATTGTCGCCGCGCCAGCCCTCCTCGAAGGCGAACCGGTAGAACTGCCGGATCGAGGACAGCCGCCGCGCCCGGGTGGACACCGCCAGCCCCTGCGCGTCGCAATGGATGAGGTAGGACTCGATCTCGTCCCGCCCGGCGGCCATGTCGTCGATCTTGCGTGCGGCCAGCCACCCCGAGAAATCCTTGAGGTCGCGGGCATAGGCCAGCCGCGTGTTGTCGGCGGCGTCCAGCTCGGCCGCCTGCGCGTCGAGGAAATCCGCGATGCGCCGTGCGGTCGTCACTGCCCGGTTCCGAGGATCATCAGTTCGAGCGCGGCGCGGCGCGCCGTGTTCTCGGCCCCAAGCGCGCGCAGACCGGCGATACCGTCGCGGATCGCGATCTGGTCGCCCGCGTGCCCAGCTTCCATCGTGTCGATCGCGCGCAACAGCGCCTCGCCCCGGCGGCCGTCCGCGGCAAGCGGCTGGAACCTGTCGGGCATGCCCTCGACGGCAAAGCCCTGCGCGATCGACGCGGCGGGGCCCGTGGCGCCCTTCAATGCATCCGCGTCGGGCGCACGACCCTCGGCAAAGGCCGCAAGCACGGGGCCCTGCGGCAGGTCGGCGATTCCGGGGTCCGCCGCCGCTGCCTCGTAATCATCGGACAGAAGCGCGATGCGCAGCGCCAGCTGCTGCGCATCAGGGACGTCGCTGTCGAAGTCGGGCAGGCGCGGCGCGATCAGGTCGGCAAAGGGCACGGCAAGGTCCGCGTCGAGTGCGGCGGCCCACGCGTCGGGCAGGGCCTCGGCGATCCGGGCGGTCCGCTCCGCGTTCTCCGGGTCGAGGTCCAGCGCGTCGATCAGCCCTTGCACGGCAAAGACGCGGTCCCACGGGCTGCCCGAAGCGGCGGGCCGCCGTTCGGTCCAGACGCTGAACAGCCGCTCGGGCGGGATGGCGCCGGAGCGCGCCAGCCGCTCGGCCGCCGCGACCCGGGCCTTCCAGCCCGCGATGGGCCGCAGGTCGGCATGCGCAAAGGCCACCGGCAGGGTCGAGGTGGGAATCGGTTCTCCGATCGCCTCGTAGATCGCGAAATCCAGCGGCGAAGGGTGGCGCGGCGGCGGCAGGGCCAGCTGGTCCGACGCGATCTCGGCATCCAGAAACCGCGCCAGAAGCGCATCTTCGGCGGTCGACACGACTGACAGGGCCTCGGCCGTCTCAAGCGTCAGCGCCGCGGCGCGCCAGTCGCCGCCCCGGGCCAGGCAGAAGATCCGCGCCGAATAGGTCGGCGTCAGGTCCGGACGGCGGCGCAGCTTGTCGCAGACGCCGTTTTCGCGGCCGGTCAGGATCGCCGCGTCGAACCAGCGACGCATGATGGCGGCGCCGGGGCGGTGGACCCGTGCTGCCATGTCCTGTGCCGGATCCAGCGCACCCAGAGCCAGAAGAGCATCAAGCCGCGCCACGAAGAGCGAGTCGCCGTCGCTCCCCGCGGGCGGTTCGAATTCGGTCGTCAACAGCGTCTGCCACAGGTCCTGCAGCGCCGGCAGCGCCCGCGACATGTCGCGCGCCAGAAGGGGGCGCAGATCGGCGCTGCCCGACCCGGACCAGAGATCGCCCGGCAGCCCAACAGCCGCGGCGGGCCGCAGACCCACCGCATCGGCAACCTCGTGTTCCAGAGGGGTGACCGTGACGATTTCCGGCAGGGCCGAGCGGGCCACGGCCTCTTCGTCCTGTTGCCGCGGGCGCGGCGGTGGCGTCGTTCGGCGCGTCGCGGCCTCGGTCACGCTGTCGGACAGCCAGTCGATGGCGGAAAGCGGCCCCTCGGCGGACGCGGGTCCCGCGAGGCACAGCGCCATCACACCGGCCGCCAGGGCCCGCCGTGCGGGATGTGCCGCGGACGGATGGTCGCGGCGGATCGCATCACCCATCCAGCGTGACCTCTTCGCTGACATCCGTCTTTTCCGGCGCAAGATTGCCGAGATAAGCATAGCCTACCAGCGCGACAAAGCCGATCACCAAAAGAAACACCAACAATTTCAAAATTCGGAGCATTCGCCTGCCCTTTCGCGCACGTTCCGTGTCTGAAAGGCGCATCTCACGGCGCCCTTGTTCGAGTTTATATATGGCATTTCCGGCAAGATCACGCCATGCAGTCCTTTCTGGAGACGATAAGCGGGACGGCGCCGGATTGGCCTATCGATTGCACAAGACCATCGTTCTCGTCGGCATGATGGGCGCGGGCAAGACTGCCATCGGGGGCGCCCTTGCGCGGCGGCTGGGGGTCGACTTCCGCGATTCGGACCACGAGATCGAGCGCGCCGCCAACATGACCGTGCCCGAGATCTTCGCCCGCGATGGCGAGCCATTCTTCCGCGAGAAGGAGGCCCGGGTCATCGCCCGGCTGCTGCAGGCCGAGCCGTCGATCCTGTCGACCGGCGGCGGCGCCTTTCTGGCCGAGGCCAACCGCACGGCGATCGCCCGCCATGGTGCCGCGCTGTGGCTGCGCGCCGACCTCGACCTGCTCTGGTCGCGCCTGCGGCAGAAGACCACGCGCCCGCTGTTGCACACCGCCAATCCCCGCGCCACCCTGGCCGAGCTCGTCACCCGGCGCGAGCCGGTCTATGCTCTGGCCCAGCTGTCTGTCGCGAGCGCGCCGGGCCTGTCGATCGACGAGATGACCAGCCGGGTGGTCGACCTTCTGCTGACCCGTCCCGATCTGCTGACCGAAGAGCCTGCCTGATGACCGAAACCGTTCACGTCGCCCTAGGATCCCGCAGTTACGATGTGCGCATCGGCCCCGGGCTGGTGGCCCGGGCGGGGCCCGAGATCGCGCCGCTCCTGCGCCGCCGCCGCGTCGCCGTCATCACCGATGATCGTGTGGCGCCGCTGCATCTGGAAACCTTGCGCGCCGGGTTGGCCGAAGCCGACATCGCCATGACCGCCAAGGTCCTGCCGGCGGGCGAGGCGACGAAATCCTGGGCGCAGCTGCAGGACACGGTCGAATGGCTGCTGGCCGAGCGGGTCGAGCGGCATGACGTCGTGGTGGCCTTTGGCGGCGGGGTGATCGGCGATCTGGCCGGGTTCGCCGCGGCGATCCTGCGGCGCGGCGTGCGCTTCGTTCAGATCCCGACGACCCTTCTGGCGCAGGTCGACAGCTCGGTCGGCGGAAAGACCGGAATCAACTCACCCGTCGCGGGCAAGAACCTGATCGGCGCGTTCCACCAGCCCGCGCTGGTCCTGGCCGATACCGGGCTTCTCGACACGCTGCCCCCGCGCGATCTGCTGGCGGGCTACGGCGAGGTGGTGAAGTACGGTCTTCTGGGCGATGCGGCCTTCTTCGAGTGGCTCGAGGCGCATGGCCCCGCGCTGGCCCGGGGCGACCCCGCGGCGCGGGCCCACGCCGTGCGCCGGTCGGTCGAGATGAAGGCCGAGATCGTGGCGCGGGACGAGACCGAGACCGGGGATCGCGCCCTGCTGAACCTCGGCCACACCTTCGCTCATGCGCTGGAGGCGGCGACGGGCTATTCCGAGCGGCTTCTGCATGGCGAGGCGGTGTCGGTGGGCTGTGCGCTGGCGGCCGAGACCTCGGCCCGGATGGGGCTTTGCGCGCAGGAGGATCCGTCGCGCCTGCGGGCGCATCTGCGCGACATGGGGATGAAGACGGACCTGGCCGACATTCCCGGCGATCTGCCCGACGCGGCGGCGCTGATGGGCCTGATGGCGCAGGACAAGAAGGTCGTCGACGGGCGTCTGCGCTTCATCCTGATGCGCGGCATCGGCGATGCCTTCGTCACCGATGCCGTCGATCCCGGCCTCGTGACCGGTGTGCTGGCGGACGGGCTGGCGGCGCGCCGCTAGGTCGCGGTCAGCGTGAAGACCAGCGGCGGGTGGTGCGACAGCCCATCTTTCAGCTCCATCATGCCTAGCACCCGGTCGGCGGAGAGGCTGCGGAAATGGTCGATGATCGGCTGCCGGTCATAGACCATCGCGGTCGAGATCGCGCCGCGATAGGCCCGCTGTGCCAGGTGCGCCCCTGGCTGGCCCGTAGCCAATGCGCGCGCAGACGTCCGAAAGGCGCGCCCGGTGGCCCGCCGTGCCCCCGGTGTCAGCCGGGGCCAGAGCTGGATCGCCAGTCGCAGCGGCAGCCGGGCGGGATCGATGGCCAGCGCCCCCTCGGGGCCGAAGAGCAGCGGAAAGACCCGGTCGTCGGACTCGAACCTCTTGCCCCACCAGCCGCAGGCCTCAAGCGCCCCGTCCAGCGGATGGCTCGTGGCGATACCCTCGCCGTGCCAAGCTCCGCGCAGCGTGCCGGGCGGCACCGGGGGCAGGGCGTCGAAGACCTCCAGCGCCTCGGCACGCGGGACGCCTGTCCTGACCGCTCGCAGCGCCCATGTCCGGGCGGCGAGATCGGTCATCACGATGAACCGAAAGGATTAGGCGGCGCGTCGAAGCGACCCGGATACGTCCCACCGTGCTGCTCGTCGGGAAGGGGGGCCGCGACCCCGCGCGGGGGCCTGCGGCCGGTGCGGCGGGCCGGGGATGCCGGGCCGCCGCCTGCTGGATCAGAACGGGATTTCATCGTCCATGTCATTGGAGCGGCCACCGCCGCCGCCACCACCGCCGCCGTATCCACCGCCGGAGGAGCCGCCACCGCGGTCGTCGGGATAGCCGTCGTCGTAGCCGCCACCGCCGCCGTATCCGCCGCCGCCGCCACCACCACCAAAGCCGCCGCCGCCGGATCCGCCGCCGTCACGGCCGTCGAGCATGGTCAGTTCGCTGCGGTAGGGGCGCAGGACGACTTCGGTCGAGTAGCGGTCCTGCCCGGACTGGTCCTGCCACTTGCGGGTTTCCAGCTGGCCCTCGATATAAACTTTCGAGCCTTTCTTGAGATACTGCTCGGCCACACGCGTCAGCGGCTCGGAGAAGATCGCGACCGAGTGCCACTCGGTCCGTTCGCGCCGCTCGCCGGTGTTGCGGTCCTTCCAGTTCTCGGATGTGGCGATCCGCAGGTTGCACACCTTGCCGCCGTTCTGGAAGGTCCGCACCTCGGGATCGCGACCGAGATTGCCGATAAGGATGACCTTGTTGACCGAGCCCGCCATGGGTGCCCTCCCGTTGCCGTGGTTTGAACCGACGTTACACCATTGGAGGCGGCGAAGGGGAAGCCCGAATCCAAGGCTACGCGACGACCCCCTGCATGGGGCCTGCGGTCCGGACGCGGGCGGCCGGCCCGGGTGGGCCCTGCCGTGGTCCGTCCTGACGTCGTGGCCATTGCTCGAGCGGGTTGAGGGGGTAGCGTCGGCCGTCGTGCTGGGTATAGTGCGCGCGGGACGACGAGAGGGATGATCACGATGCATCGACTGGCAGCGGTCGCGGCCGGGCTTGGGTTGGCCTGTGCGCTTTCTCACGGAGCGTGGGCGGACAGCCTGAGCCTGTCGTCGAAATCGCGGCAGGGCCTGTTCCAGTCCAAGACCAGCGTGCTCGACCGCCGGGCCGCCTCGCAATACGAGAATTCGAAGCGTCTTCAGCCCGAGCATGTCAGCCTTCCGGGCCGGACACCTCAGTCGCCGACCTACCAGGGGCGCTATGCCGGACCCTACCTGGCCGTTGCCCGCAGCGCCGCACGTCGCCACAATGTGCCCGAGGATCTGTTCCTGCGGCTGGTGCAGCAGGAATCGGGCTGGAACTCGGGCGCGGTGTCCCACAAGGGCGCGATCGGGCTGGCACAGCTGATGCCCGATACCGCGCGCCTCATGCGGGTGGACCCGACGCTGCCCGAGGAAAACCTGGACGGGGGCGCACGATACCTCCGCGCGCAGTACGAGGCGTTCGGCGACTGGCGCCTTGCGCTGGCCGCCTACAACGCGGGCCCAGGCGCGGTGCGCCAGCACGGCGGTATTCCGCCCTATCCCGAAACCACGGCCTATGTGACGCGGATCTGGGGCAAGTAGCCCCGGATCCGCGATGGTACGAGCGAGGCGGCAGTCAGGATGTCGCCGCGCGGGCCTGCGCCTTCATCCGCGCCGCCATCGATTCGATGCTTTCGTCGGCGGCCTTGGGCACGATGCGATAGGCGGCATTGACAGCGCAGAAGATCGAAAAGGCGATGAGCCCGACGCAGATCGCCGCGACCAGCGCACGCCCGTAGGGCTGACCCGACACCCAGGAAAACGCTTCGCCCACGCCGCCGGCCTGTTCGGGGTTGGCATTCAGCGCCGCGTAGACCAGCAGCAGCCCGACGATCGCGATTACGGCGCCATAGGCCACCAGACCGATCTTCAGGACGAGGTTCCAGCGCATCGTGAATTCGTTAGCCCGCAGGTGTTCGCGGTATTTTTCGGCATAGCCCTTGTAGGCATAGAAGATGCCCGCCGCGATGGTAATCGCGCCGACGATCCCGATGATCCAGCGACCGCCGGGCCAGGACATGATCGTGCCCACGGCCTGCGTGATGCTGGACCCGCCCGAACTACTGTCGCCGGACCCGCCCGAGCCGCCGAACAGCAGCGACGCTGCGGCAAAGCCGATGGCGAGGTGGGTTACGCCGGTGACTATCATGCCGCCGCGCGCGACGATCCCCTTGCCGCCCGATCCGTAATCCTCGAGATCCCAGAGCGCGTCGACGCCGCGCCAGACGGCGTAGGCCAGCATGCCCAGAGCGATCAGCGCCAGCACGACGCCGCCCCCGGTCGTGGTTTCAAGCTCGGCCAGTGCCGAGGTCGTGCCCTCGGCCTGTCCGCCGTGCCAGATCGCCCAAAGCGAAAACCCGGCAAGCACGAGATAGACGATCGTGCGGCCCAGGTAGCCCACGCGCATGACCTTCACGGCCCATCCGAAATCCGATGCCGACATTGTGACCTCCATGTCCCCTTTGGGGTCGCAACATGGGGCGGCGGCATTCGTTCCGACGCGCGGACGCAACGGCAAAGGTTTTTGCCGCAGCGGACGTCGAATTACGCCAGAGAGCAGGGCGCGCGGTGGGTCAGCGGTCCAGGCCGCGCCGATCCACGTCGCAACGTACGCTCATCGATCCGCGCGCGGGGGCGGTGCGGCCGAATAGGCCCTTCAGCTTACGAGGCGCCCCAAGCTCGGTCGCGCCGCCGGGGCAGAGCAGTTCCGCGGCGAAGCGGCAATTCTGGAATGGAAGGTTGCAGGTCAGGATCCAGTTGCCGTGGGTGGCCTGCCTGAGCGGGCGATAAGCTTCGACCATGCTGCCGGGGACATGGGCGCGGATCGAGCGCGCCTTGTGCCAAGCGGCGGCACCTGCAATCCCGGCGCAGCCGATCAGTGCTGCGACAAGAAGGGTCGATGCGACCGACGCCATCCGAAAACCACGACGCGCCTTGGGCCCGTCCATACTATTGCCACGCACGCACTCAACCATACCGATCGTCAACGCCTCCCACCGTCACGTCCGCAAACGTAATGCCGTGACGGAACGACAGCATAAAGCCCGCAACCGCGTTTTTGCGAAAGTCGCAAATAGGGAAAATCCGCCTTGTTACTTCCGCGCGACAGATCGCGGGGGTGCTCGCCTCATAGGGTGCCCTAGGGGCGCCCGAGCGATGAAGGTTTCATCGGATGCTACCGAAACGGGCAGAACTGCCGGCGCCTCACTCGGCGGCTTCAGAGACCTTCGTCCAAGCCAGGTCCTGCGGCGTGATCTCGAAGCTGACATGCATCTCCGCGCCCAGGATTCCCGGCCGGTGATGCCGGTAGAGCCTGCGCCAGAAGGGTTGGATGATCGCGCCATCCTCGCGCAGTATACTCTCCAGCTCTTGCATCTGCGACCGGCGCGCGGGGGCGTCGGCGATGCCCAGAGCCTCGTCCAGAAGGGCGTCGAAGGTGGGGTCGGCGAACCCCGTCTCGTTCCACGCCGCGCCGCTGCGGTAGGCCAGCACGAGGGTCTGAAGACCCAGCGGCCGATGGCTCCAGTTCGTGGCCGAAAAGGGGTGTCGCGCCCAATCCTGCCAGAAACGTGCGGCCGGCAGGATGCTGCGCCGCGCGGGAACGCCTGAATCACGCAACTGCGCGGCGGCCGCGTCGGAGGTGGTCGCGCGCCAATCGTCGTCGATCGAGATTAGCTGATGTTCGAACTCGGCCATTCCGGACTCGGCCAGCAACGCGCGTGCGGCTTCGGGATCGTGCTTTGCGGGTCCGATATCCGCGTAGTCGGGATGAATCGGCGCGACGTGGTGGTTTTCGGCCCGGCTGCCCCGTCCGCCATAGCCCAGCTCGAGCAGGATGTCGTTGTCGACCGCCAGCTGCAGCGCCCGGCGCACGCGCGGGTCGGCATAGGGGCGGACGCCGTCGACCTCGGCCATCCGGTTGCCGCGGATGCAGATCGTGGCAGAGCTCTGGACCTCGGACCGGGTCCAGTCCAGCGTGTCCATCACGTCGATGAAATCGCCGACCGTCTCGTAGACCATGTCGATCTCGTCCGCCTCGGCGGCGGCGACCCATGTGGCGGGGTCGGTGCCATGGTCGAGAAACTCGATCCGGTCCAGCCACGGGCCGCCCCAGGCCTCCTGTCCCCACCAGGTATGGCCCTCGGCGCGGGTCAGCACCGCGCGCTCGCCCGCGATGATCTCGGTGATGCGGAAAGGTCCGGTGCCGACGGCGTTCTGCGCGTCGCCCGCGTCGAACGAGTCATGCACGATCGCGGCGGGATAGTCGGCGAAGCCGGGGACCAGCGTGATATCGGGCCGGGGCAGGTGCAGCGCCACCGTCAGCGGGTCGACGACCTCGATCACACCGGGCAGGGTGCGGCCGGTTTCGGGATCGATCAGCGCGGCCATGCGCGTGGCCATCGAGTTGCCGGGCACCGTGCGGTCGCACCAGCGGTCGATGTTGCGCGCCACGTCCGCGGCGGTGAAGAGATCGCCGTTGCTCCACCGGACGCCCTTGCGCAGATGCAGGCGGTACTCGGTGGCGTCGTCGCTGACCTCCCACGACTCCAGAAGCATCGGGCGCAGGCTGCCGTCGTTGCGGGACAACACGAGGTATTCCAGCGTGCCGCGCGTCAGGTTCGCGACCTGGCTGCGGTCGTAAAGGCGCGGATCGCCAAGGTCGCGCACCTCCATCTCGATCCGCAGGACGCCACCCTTGCGGGGCCGGGGGGCGGAGGCCGCGGCAGGATCCGTGCCGCTTTCGCCATCGGTCTGGGCGATCGCGGGGCGGCCCAGAAGGGACAGGGCCGCGGCGGGAGCGACCCCGAGCGCCGTGGCACGGGTCAGGAACTCGCGTCGGTCGATCAGCCCCGCGCGATGTTCATGCGCGTGCATGACCGCCGCCGGATGGGCGCCGGTCCGGCCAAACCCGTCTCGTCCCATTTTCGAACTCCCTCGCTACGCCTGCCGTCGTGGTGCCTTCTGAACGGCGGGGACGGCAAGAGGTTTCCCTCGATTCGAGATGGGGTGGTCACATCCGCGTCGGTGGGGCGCCGCGGGGCAGTTCTCAGATGCATGCGCAAAGACAGGCCGCATTGCAGGCGCTGCGCCTTCACGCATAGGTGGCAATGACGGGATGAGCTAAGACAGTACCGAAGATATGTAATACATATCAGTATCTTGCAGTTTAGTATTAGCGTTCTGCCGTAACCGGAGTCAAAGCGTCACGCTATTCCAGGTCCCCATCCGGGCGCGAAACCAGGTTCGCTGACGCTTGGCGTATTGCCGCGTGGCGATCACGATGCGCTCACGCGCCTCGTCCAGCGTCATTGCACCTTGCAGGTGCGCCAGAAGCTCGGTTGCGCCGATTGCCTTCGATGACGGGCGGTCCTGCGAGTAATTGGGCAGGTTGGACCGCGCCTCCTCTAGAAGTCCCGCGTCAAGCATGAGGTCGAAGCGGCGGGAAATGCGTGACAAAAGGGCTTCCCGGTCGGTCTGGACAACGAAGGCGTGGGCTGCGCCGCGTGGCAGCCGCGCGGGCCCGGTCTGTGCCTGCCAGTCGGCCAGGGGTCGCCCGGTCGCGGTCAGCACCTCCCACGCGCGCTGCACCCGTGCGGGGTTGGCGTGGTCGATCCGTGCGGCGGTCGCGCGGTCGAGTTCATTCAGAAGCGCGGCGTGACCCTCTTCGGCGATCCGGCGCGTTGCCGTCTCTCGCACCGATGCGGGGATCGGCGGAATCTCGGCCAGCCCTTCGGTCAGCGCGGCGAAGTACAGCCCCGTGCCCCCGACAATGATGGGCCGCGGATGCGCCAGGTGCGGATCGAGGTCGGCCAGCCAGCGGCCGACGGAATAGGGCGTGTCGCCCGGGACGTGACCGTAAAGCGCGTGCGGCAGAGCGGCCTCGTCAGCCGCGCTTGGCCGGGCGGTCAGCAGCCGCCAGTCGGAAAACACCTGCAGGGCATCCGCGTTGACGATGACGCCGCCGTGCCGTTCGGCGATGCGCAGGGCCAGCGCCGACTTGCCGCTGGCCGTCGGCCCGGCGATCAGCACGGGGGCAGGGTCCGCGGTGCGGGCCAGGACCGCGTCGGCGGTCAGGGTTTCGGTGGCCATTCCTTGCCTCTTCGTCCGGCCGGGGCTCGCCCCCGATTGCAGTCGGCGGCCTTTTCCGACATTTTGCGCCCCGACGCAAAACCGGACAGGCGAGGTGACATGAGCGAGGCAGCAGCCCAGAGGGCGGCCACGACCTATGATCGTGTGCTGTTGAAAATTTCCGGCGAGGCTCTGATGGGCTCGCTCGCCTACGGCCTGCATCCGCCGACGGTGGCGCGGATCGCCCAGGAGGTGAAGACGGTCCACGACATGGGCGTCGAGATCGCGATGGTGATCGGCGGCGGCAACATCTTCCGCGGGCTCTCGGGCTCGGCCCAGGGGATGGAGCGGACGACGGCAGACTACATGGGCATGCTGGCCACGGTGATGAACGCGCTGGCGATGCAGTCGGCGCTCGAGGGTCTGGGTATCCATACCCGCGTGATCTCGGCCATTCCCATGGACCAGGTGTGCGAACCCTATATCCGCCGCCGAGCGGTGCGACATCTCGAGAAAAAGCGCGTCTGCATCTTCGCGGCGGGCACCGGCAACCCCTATTTCACCACAGATACCGCCGCGACGCTGCGCGCCGCCGAGATGAGCTGCGAGGCGATTTTCAAGGGCACCAAGGTGGACGGCGTCTACGACATGGACCCCAAGAAGTTCCCCGAGGCCAAGCGCTATGACCGGGTGAGCTATGACGAGGTGCTGCTGCAGAACCTCGGCGTGATGGACGCCTCGGCGATCGCGCTGGCGCGGGACAACAGGATGCCGATTGTCGTCTTCTCGCTGGACGAACCCGGGGGATTCCGCGGGATCCTCGCTGGCCAAGGCACCTATACAATCGTGCATGCCTGAGGGTATACAGGTTGCAAAACGGGCCTAAGCCCGTCACTGGCCTCGCAAGAAGGCACGCAGGAAGAAGGCACGCAGAGAATGGCAGACGACGCCCAAGATCCCGATATCGACGACCTCAAGCGCCGGATGGACGGCGCCATGTCGTCGCTCAAGCAGGAATTCGCGACGTTGCGGACGGGCCGCGCCTCGGCCACGATGGTCGAACCCATTCACGTCGATGCCTATGGTCAGCCGACCCCGATCAACCAGGTCGGCACGGTCAACGTACCCGAACCGCGGATGGTCACCATCAACGTGTGGGACAAGTCGATGATCGGCAAGGTCGAAAAGGCGATCCGGGAATCCGGGCTGGGCATCAACCCGGTCGTGGACGGCCCGATCATCCGCCTGCCGATCCCCGAGCTGAACGAAGAGCGGCGGCGCGAGCTGTCCAAGGTCGCCTCGCAATACGCCGAGCACGCCCGCGTCGCGATCCGCAACGTGCGGCGCGACGGCATGGACCAGCTGAAGAAGGCCAAGGCCAACGGCATGTCCGAGGACGACCACAAGGTGTGGTCGGCCGAAGTGCAGGAGATCACCGACGCGGCCATCGCCAACGTCGACCGCGCGCTGGAGACCAAGCAGGAAGAGATCATGCAGGTCTGAGCGGCCTTCCAGGCGCGCGCCGTTCTGGCGCGGGCCTGCGGCCTGGCTGTTGAAAGGGGTTTCGAGATGAGTTCTGCCACCAACATGTCACACTCCGTTCAAGGGGGGCCACGCCACGTGGCTGTCATCATGGACGGGAATGGACGCTGGGCGCAGGCGCGCGGCAAGCCGCGCCTCTTCGGTCACCATGCCGGGGCCAAGCGGGTGAAGGAGATCGTCCGCGCCTGTCCCGATCACGGTGTCGACTACCTCACCATCTTTGCGTTCTCGACCGAGAACTGGAAGCGCACCCAGACCGAGGTGGCGGGGCTTATGAAGCTGTTCCGCCGCTACATCCAGAAAGAGGCCCGCGACCTGCTGGCCGAGGGCGTGCGTGTCCGCTTCATCGGCGACCGTGTCAGGCTCGACGCCAAGCTGGTGCGCCTGATGGACGAGCTTGAGTTGCTGACCAGCCGCAACACCCGCGTGAACCTGACCATCGCGCTGAACTACGGCGGCCGGGACGAGGTGGCGCGCGCCACCCAGCGCCTGTCGCGCGAGGTCGCGGCGGGCAAGATCGACCCCGAGCAGGTCGACGAAACCACGCTGGCGCGGTTCCTCGACACCCATGTCCTGCCCGACCCGGACCTGGTGATCCGCACCAGCGGAGAGGCGCGGATCTCGAACTTCCTGCTGTGGCAGTCGGCCTATGCCGAGTACGAGTTCCTCGAAACGCTCTGGCCCGATTTCTCGGCCGAGGAATTTGGCCGCGTCGTGGCGCAGTATGGCGGACGCGTTCGCCGCTTTGGCGCTGTTCCGGCGTAATGGCGGTACGCGGTCTCTGGGACGATCTTCTGACGCGCATGGGTACCGGCGCGGTCGTGGCGCTGATCGGCATCGCGGCGATCTGGGCCGGTGGGCTCTGGCTGCAGGCGCTGACGGTCCTCGTCGCCGCCGTGATGGTGTGGGAGCTCGCCCGCATGCTGGATCCCGCGAGCCCCGCGCTGACGCTGGCTTCTGTCGCGGGCGCTGCGCTGCTGGTGGCCGAGTTCGTGCCGCCGGGCTGGGCCATGCCGCTTCTGGTGCTGCCCGCGATGGTGGGGTTCGGCCAGCTGCACCGCCACCGCAGCACCTTTACGGTCTTTACGCTGATGATCATGCTGGCCTCTTACGGTCTTTACGTGATCCGCAGTGATTTCGGGTTCATCTGGCTGTTCTGGCTGGTGCTGGTGGTGATCGCCACCGATGTCTTCGGGTATTTCGCCGGCCGGTTCATCGGCGGGCCGAAGTTCTGGCCGCGCGTCAGCCCCAAGAAGACCTGGGCCGGCACCATCGCGGGCTGGGTCGCGGCGGCGGGCGTCGGCGTGCTTTTCATCGCCGAGAATGCCGCCGGGCCGCAGCTGATCGGGATCTCGGTCGCCGTCTCGATGGCCAGCCAGATCGGCGATATCGCGGAAAGTGCGGTCAAGCGGCGCGTGGGCGTCAAGGACAGCTCGTCCTTGCTGCCCGGGCACGGCGGGCTCTTCGACCGGTTCGACGGGATGCTGGGCGCGTCGCTGTTCCTGCTCTTCGTGGCGCAGCTCGTCGATTTCCCTTACGGGCTGGCCTGAGGGCCTTGATGCCCCGACGGGCCAATCGAACGGCAAGGGGGGCTTCGTGAAGCGTATCACCGTGCTTGGCGCGACCGGGTCGATCGGGCGGAACACGCTGGACCTGGTCGCCCATGATCCGCAGGGCTTCGAGGTCGTGGCGCTGACCGGCGGCGGCAACATCACCCTTCTGGCCGAGCAGGCGCGCCGGTTCCGCCCCGAGATCGCCGTGACCGCGCATCCCGATCGCTTGCACGAGCTGCGTGCCGCCTTGCAGGGCACGGGCATCGCCGCCGCGGCAGGCGAGGCCGCGATCTGCGAGGCCGCCGCCCGGCCTGCAGATTGCGTTATGTCGGCCATCATCGGCTTTGCCGGGCTGGCGCCGGGACTGGCCGCGCTGCGGCAGGGAACGACCCTGGCGCTGGCCAACAAGGAAAGCCTGGTCTGTGCCGGCCCGCTTCTGTTGCGCGAGGCGGCGCGCCACGGTGCCCGCGTCCTGCCGGTCGACAGCGAACATTCGGCGGTCTTCCAGGCCCTTGTCGGCGAAGAGATGTCCGCGGTCGAACGTGTCGTCATCACCGCCTCGGGCGGGGCCCTGCGCGACTGGCCGGCCGAGCGGCTTTCCCAGGCCACGCCCGAAGAGGCCGGCGCGCACCCCAACTGGGACATGGGTCAGCGCATCACCATCGACAGCGCGAGCCTGTTCAACAAGGCGATGGAGATCATAGAGACCCACGAGTTCTTCGGCATCGCGCCCGACAGGATCGAGGTTCTGATCCACCCCGAAAGCCTGATCCACGCTCTGGTGGGCTTTGTCGACGGCGCGCTTATGGCGCATGTGGGGCCGCCCGACATGCGCCACGCGATAGGTTACGCGCTGAACTGGCCCGAACGCCGGCACCTGCCGGTCGAACGTCTCGACCTGGCATCGGTGGGGCAGATGACCTTTCGCGCCCCTGACGAGATGCGCTGGCCCGCGCTGCGACTGGCGCGCGCCGTGATGGCCGAGGGCGGGCTGTCGGGCGCTGTGTTCAACGCCGCCAAGGAGGCCGCGCTCGATGCCTTCCTCGACCGGCGTATCGGATTTCAGGACATGGCCGGCTTGGTCGAGACGGTGCTCGACGAGATGTCCGATATTCGCCTCGAATTGGACCCGTTTGACCTGGATAACATCCGCGAGACGGATCGTCGCGCACGCCTCTGCACGGTGGAAGCGGCGACGCGGTTGAGTGTATAGTAGAGTGCAATGGATCTGATCAGTTTTCTTCCGTCCTTCGGCAACGTGGCCTATGCCCTCGGTGCCTTCGTCGTGGCCCTCAGCATCATCGTGGCGGTGCATGAATACGGCCATTACATCGTCGGCCGCTGGTCCGGCATTCATGCCGAGGTGTTTTCGCTGGGCTTCGGCCCGGTGCTGTATTCCCGGCATGACAAGCGCGGCACGCGCTGGCAGATCGCGGCGCTGCCCCTGGGCGGCTACGTCAAGTTCCTGGGCGATGCCGACGCCGCCAGCGGCAAGGACGGCGCGGCGCTCGACTCGCTCGACATGGAGGAACGGCGGCGCTCGATGCACGGGGCACCGCTCTGGGCGCGGGCGGCGACCGTCGCGGCAGGGCCAGTCTTCAACTTCATCCTGTCGCTGCTGGTCTTCGCCGCGATTCTGGGCTTTCGGGGCGTGGCGAGCGATCCGCTGACGGTCGACCGCCTGATGCCACTGCCCGCAGGATTGCAGGAGCTGCGCCCGGGTGACGAGATCCTCGCCATCGCCGGATCCCCGACGCCGGAGCTGGCGCGGATGGACGGCTATATCGAAAGCCTGCCCGTCGCGCCCGAGCTCGACTACCGCGTCCGCCGCGGCGACGAAGAGCTGACGTTGCGCGCGCCCTATCCCTATCCGCCGCTCGTCGCGGGGGTGACGCCGCAATCCGCCGCGATGGCCGCCGATATCGAGGCGGGCGACGTGATCCTGTCGATCGACGGCACGCCCTTGGCCAGCTTCGAAGATCTGCGCCAGAAGGTGGCGCAGTCCGACGGGGCGCCGCTGGCGCTGACGATCTGGCGTCCCGATCCGGCGGGCGGAGGCGGCACGCAGCACGAGGTGACGCTGACGCCCCGGCGCATGGACCTGCCCACGCAGGACGGGTTCGAGACGCGCTGGCTGATCGGCATCACCGGCGGGCTGTTCTTCGAACCCGCCGCGGAAACGCCCGGGCCGCTCGCCGCCCTGGGCTATGGGGCGGAGCAGACGTATTTCATAGTGAAGTCCAGCCTGTCGGGGCTTTATCACATGGCTGCGGGCGCGATCAGCACCTGCAACCTGCGCGGCCCCATAGGCATTGCCGAAACCTCGGGCGCGGCTGCCAGTCAGGGCTGGACCAGCTTCATCTGGTTCATTGCGGTGCTGTCGACGGCGGTCGGACTGATGAACCTGTTCCCGATCCCGGTGCTGGACGGCGGGCACCTGGTCTTCCACGCGTGGGAGGCGGTGACGGGCCGGCCCCCCAGCGACGGGGCGCTGCGGATCCTGATGACCATCGGCCTGGGGCTTCTGGGTCTGCTGATGGTCTTCGCCCTGACGAACGATCTGCGCTGCCCCTGACCTGACCTCACCGGTCGGCCCCATGCGTACTGAATGGCCGACCTATCCCCTTCGGCGGGGGCTTGAGGGCAGTGGCCCGGGCCGGGGGGGGCACGCGGCGCGAAATCGTGCGGTTTGCGTCGGATTGGCGCCATATTCGCCACCTAGGTCCGACGTCATCATAATGCACGCGGAAGGGAGCCGTCGCATGATCAGGATTTGGCAGGGGACCGACAGTCTGGCCCTGATCCTCGACCTCTGGGGCGATCGCATGATTTGTTTCGCCATGATCCTGTTTTCCCTGATGGCCGGGGCGTTCCTGGCTACGCCCTGACTGCACCCGGCGCGGCCCGCGACAGGGGCCCTGTCGGGGCTTGGCGCCATATCTCTGAATCCGAAGAAAAAAGACGGCCGGACCCCGCTTCGGCCGTCTTCTGTGTTTTGACAAGGATGGGCATTCCCGATACTCACATCTGCGAGGGATGACAGACGTGGATTGGGACGCATGGTGAAAGTGTCGCGGGATGCCCGGCGCGGGGTGAAGTATGCTGTATCGGCCCGGGTAACGGCCTTTGCCGTGGCTGGCGCTGTTGCGGCCGGATCTGTGCTGTCGACCGTGCCGGTCTTCGCCCAGAGCTTCCAGTTCTCGAACGTCGTGATCGAAGGGAACAACCGGGTCGATTCCGGGACGATCCTGAATTATGCCGAGATTCCGCAGGGCGCCTCGATCTCGGGCGGGGGTCTGAACGACGCCTACCAGCGGCTGGTGAACTCGGGCCTGTTCGAGACCGTCTCGATCGAGCCCCAGGGCGGTACGCTGGTGATCAGCGTCGAGGAATGGCCCGTTGTCAACCGCATCAGCATCGAAGGCAACGACCGTCTCGACGACGAACAGCTTCTGCCGCTGATCCAGTCGCAGTCGCGCCGCATCTACGATCCCGCGCAGGCCGAGCAGGACGCCGCGACGCTGACACAGGCCTACGAGGAAAGCGGCCGGCTGGGCGCGCGCATCACCCCGCGGATCATCGACCGCGGCAATGACCTGGTCGATCTGGTCTTCGAGGTGTCCGAAGGCGGCGTGGTCGAGATCGAACGCGTGTCGTTCGTCGGCAACAGCAGCTTTTCGGACGGCCGACTGCGCCGGGTGCTGGATACCAAGCAGGCCGGTCCGCTGCGCCAGCTGATCCAGCGCGACACCTTCATCGGCGACCGCCTGGAGTTCGACAAGCAGCTTCTGACCGACTTCTACCGCTCGCGTGGCTACGTCGATTTCGAGATCCTGAGCGTCAACAGCGAGTTCTCGCGCGAACGGAATGCCTTTTTCGTCACCTTCAACGTGCGCGAGGGGCAGAGCTATGAATTCGGCGAGGTGTCGGCCACGTCGTCGCTGCCCGGCATCGACGCGCAGGATTACCTTAACGTCACCCGGACCCGCCGGGGCCAGACCTATTCGCCGTCCTCCGTCGAAAACGACGTGGCGCGGATGGAACGGCTGGCGATCCGTCGCGGCATGACCTTCGTGCGTGCTACGCCCCAGGTTACCCGCAACGACCGCGCCCAGACGCTGGACATCAACTACGAGCTTGAGCGCGGCCCGCGTGTCTTCGTCGAACGCATCGACATCGAGGGCAATCAGACCACGCTCGACCGGGTGATCCGGCGTGAATTCGACACGGTCGAGGGCGATCCGTTCAACCCGCGCCAGATCCGCGCCTCGGCCGAGCGCATCCGCGCGCTGGGGTATTTCAAGAATGCCGATGTCGAGACCCGCGAAGGATCGTCGCCCGAGCAGGTGATCGTCGACGTCGACGTCGAAGAGCAGCCCACCGGCAACCTGTCCTTCGGCGGATCCTACTCGGTCGATGACGGGCCGGGGGTGGCGATCTCTTTTGCGGAACGCAACTTCCTCGGCCGCGGCCAGTCGCTGCGGTTCCAGGTGGCGACCGGCACGGATTCGTCCAACAGCGTGATCTCCTTTGTCGAGCCCTATTTCCTGGGACGCGACCTGGAGGCCGGGATCAACGTGTTCTACCGCGTCGCCGAAGAGGACGACGACGACTACAACACCGAGGTTCTGGGCTTTTCCCCGTCGCTGGAGTTCCCGATCGGTGAGAATACCCGGCTGGGCCTGAACTACCGTCTGTCGCGCGACCGGCTTTACAACGTCTCCGAGGACAGCTCGCCCATCCTTCAGGCCGAAGAGGGCACGCTGATCAGCTCGTCCGTCGGCTATTCGCTGAGCTACGACACCCGCCGCACGGGGCTGAACCCCAATGCAGGCGTGCTGCTGCGCTTCAATCAGGATTTTGCGGGGCTCGGGGGGGACAACAAGTACGTCAAGACCACAGCGACCGCGATCGCCCAGCGTCTGGTGATGAACGAAGAGGTCACGCTGCGCGCCACGCTCGAAGGCGGGGCGCTGCACATGATCGACGGCGACAGCCGCGTGACCGACCGGTTCTTCCTGTCCGGCAATGATCTGCGCGGCTTCGAGGGGCGCGGCACCGGGCCGCGCGACCTGGGGACCGAGAACCAGGATGCGCTCGGCGGCAACTTCTACACTGCCGCGCGTTTCGAGGCCGAGTTTCCGCTGGGCACGCCCGAGGAATACGGGTTCTCGGGGGGGGTCTTCCTCGATGCCGGATCGGTCTGGGGGCTCGACAACACCGACGGGGCCGAGGGCGAGGTCGATGATGGCTTTGCGCTGCGCTCCTCGATCGGCGTGTCGCTGTTCTGGGACACGGCAATCGGTCCGCTTCAGCTGAACCTCGCCAAGCCGATCAAGAAGGAAGAGTACGACGAGGAACAGGTGTTCAACCTGACCATCGCGACGCAGTTCTGATGGCGCGCGCGGGCCTGATGTCACGGACCGCGCTGGCCGTGCTGCTGCTGGCCTCCTGTCCTGTCCGGGCGCAGGAGGGCGAGGCGCTGATCCCGCGGATCACGCCGGATGCCGGCACCGCGGTCGAGCGCGGCGCGCCGTCGGACTACGTCGGCTCGCCTATCCTGACGATCGATCAGGAGCGGCTCTTCGACGAAAGCGCCTGGGGGCAGCGCATCTCGCGCGAGATAGAGACGCGGTCCGAGGCGTTGGCCGAGGAAAACAGCCGCATTGAAGAGACGCTTGTCACCGAAGAGCGCGATCTGACACGCCGCCGCGCCACGCTTGACCCGGCCGAGTTCGCAAGGCTGGCGTCTGCCTTCGACGCCAAGGTGCAGCGCCTGCGCGAAGAGCAGGACGCCAAGACCCGCGCGATCACCCGCATCCATGACGAGGGGCGGCAGGCCTTTTTCTCCGTGGTCATCCCGATCCTGAGCGAGGTCGTGCGCGACCGCGGTGCTGTGGCGATCCTCGACCGTCGGGCGATTTTCCTGTCGGCCGACGTGATCGACGTGACCACGGAAAGCATCGAGCGCATCAACGAACGGGTCGGCGACGGGGCGGAGATCGACATGTCCGCGAGCGGCGCCGAAGGGGGCGCAGGCCAGGGGGGCGTTCAGCCCGGGGGCGCAGGAGAGGCGCCAGCGGCGGGCGCGGCCCCGGCGGAGAATGATGCAGCGTCATCGTCCGAGGGGGCGCCCCCCGCCGATGCCGCGTCCGAGGCGCCCGGACCGCTGCAGATCGGTCCGACGGATGGGGCCACCGCGCCGGACCCGGGTGCCACGTCGCCGGACGCCGCGACGCCGCTTGATTAGCCCTAGGATCGCCTTGTCGGGCGTCGGCTGAACGCCCCCGGCCGATGCGCGGTCTTCCGCCCCCGAGGCACGCCACTGCTGCCTGCCTTGCCCCGCCGCGCCGCGCTTGCTACTCAGCCACAAAAGGCAGACGGGAGACGGGCATGAGCGAACTGAAATCCGCGGATATCGACCTGATCAAGCGGATCATCCCGCATCGCTATCCCTTTCTCCTGGTCGACAAGGTGCGCGATATCGACGGCACCAACCGCGCCGTCGGCGTAAAGAACGTCAGCGTGAACGAGCCGCATTTCCAGGGTCATTTCCCGCAGACCCCGATCATGCCCGGCGTCACCATCATCGAGGCGATGGCGCAAAGCGCTGCGGTCATGGTCGGCGTGGCGCAGGACCTGGCTGACAAGGAATTCCTCGTCTACTTCATGGCCATCGAGTCCGCCAAGTTCCGCCGCAAGGTGGTGCCGGGCGACGTGCTGGAAATGGCGATCGAGACCAAGCGTGGCGGCGGCAAGGTCTGGAAATTCGCGGGCCGCGCCACGGTCGACGGGGATCTCGCCTGCGAGGCGGTGTTCACCGCGATGATGGACCTTCCGGCCTGACCATGGCGATTGACGTCACCGCCCAGATCCACCCCTCTGCCGTGGTCGAGGATGGCGCCACCATCGGTCCTAATGTGCGGGTGGGGCCGTTTGCCCTGATCGGAGCGGGCGTAGTCCTCGGGGCCGGGGTCGACATCCGCAATCACGCCAGCGTCACCGGTCTGACCGAGATCGGCGAGGACAGCGTGGTCTTTCCCTATGCTTGCCTTGGTGAAATCCCGCAGGACCTGAAGTTCGCGGGCGAGGAAACGCGGCTGATCATCGGCAAGCGCAACCGCATCCGCGAGCATGTCACCGCCAACACCGGGACCGCCGGCGGCGGCGGGGTGACCCGGATCGGCGACGACTGCCTGGTCATGGCCGGCGCCCATGTGGCCCATGACTGCCAGGTCGGCAACCGGGTGGTGATGGTCAACAACTCGGCCTTGGCCGGGCATTGCGTGATCGGCGACGACGTCATCATCGGCGGTCTCTGCGGAGTGCACCAATTCGTCCGCATCGGTCGCGGCGCGATCATCGGGGCCGTCACCATGGTGACCAGCGACGTGATCCCGCACGCGCTTGTGCAGGCCCCAAGGGGAGAGCTGGACGGCCTGAACCTGGTCGGGCTGAAGCGGAAGGGCGTCGACCGGCGCGACATCACCGCGCTTCGGGCCGCGTTCCAGATGCTGAAGCAGGGCGAGGGCGCGTTTCAGGACCGCGCCCGAAGACTGGGCGAGGAAACCGTCAGCGATCCCGTGCGCGAGATCGTGGATTTCGTCCTGGCGCCCAGCGACCGCGGCTACCTGACCCCGAGATGAGCGTCGCCCTGATCGCCGGGGCCGGTCGCCTGCCCGAGATCCTCCTCGAGCGGCTGGGCCTTGACGCCCGCCTTCTGGTGCTGCGCGATGCGGGGGCGATCGAAACCCGCCCCGGCGCGCAGCTTTTCTGGATCGAGCACCTTGGCAGCGTGATCGCCGGGCTCGTCCAGGACGGCTTCGATACGGTGGTCTTTGCCGGTGCCATCCATCGTCCTTCGATCGATCCCGCCCGGATCGACGCGGCGACCGCGCCGCTGGCCGCGCGTCTTGCGCCGGCGCTGGGGCAGGGCGACGATGCGCTTCTGCGCACGGTCCTGGGCTTTTTCGAAGAGGCAGGGCTGCGGGTCCGCGCGGCGCACGAGGTCGTGCCGGACCTTCTGCCGCCCGAGGGCGTGCTGACCGAGGCGCAACCCGACGCCGTGGCGCGCAGCGACGCGGGACGGGCTGCCGCGCTGGTCCGGGCGCTCGGGCCGCTCGACGCGGGGCAGGGATGCGTCGTCGCGCAGGGGCAGGTCCTCGCAATCGAGGCTCTGCCCGGAACCGACGTCATGCTCGAAGGTCTCGCCCGCTGGGACGGGCCCGCGCGCCCCGACCCCGCCCGTGGCCGGGGGCTTTTGTGGAAGGCGCCGAAACCCGATCAGGACCGTCGCATCGATCTGCCCGCCATCGGTCCCGGCACCGTTGCTGCCGCGGCCCGCGCGGGGTTGGGCGGCATCGCCATTGCAAGGGGCGGCGTGATGATCCTCGACATGGAAAAGACACGCGAAACGGCCGACAGGCTTGGCCTTTTCCTCTGGGTTTGCGCGCCATGAAGGTCTTTCTCGTCGCCGGAGAGCCCTCGGGCGACAGGCTGGGCGCCGCCTTGATGCGCGGGCTCACAGAACTGGTGCCCGGCGTGACCTTCCTGGGGGTCGGCGGCCCCGAGATGGCGGCTCAAGGCCTCTCGAGCCTCTTTCCGATGGACGAGCTTAGCGTGATGGGTCTGGCCGAGGTGCTGCCCCGCTATCCCCAGCTAAAGCGCCGGATGCACCAGACGGCGCAGGCGGTGCTCGACACGGGCCCCGACGTTCTGGTCACCATCGACAGCCCCGATTTCTGCCTCCGCGTCGCGAAGGAGGTGCGCAAGGTCCGGCATGTCCACACGGTTCACTACGTCGCGCCCTCGGTCTGGGCATGGCGTCCGGGACGGGCGACTAAGATGGCGCGGCACGTTGATCAGGTCCTGGCGCTTTTGCCGTTCGAGCCGCCGTATCTCGAAGCCGCGGGCCTGCGCTGCGATTTCGTGGGCCACCCCGTGGTGGCCGAGCCTGTCGTGCCTGAACGCGACGCCCGCAGGTTCCGCGAGGAGTTCGGGATCGGCAGCGCGCCGCTGCTGCTTGCGCTGCCGGGCTCGCGCCGGTCCGAGGTGCAGCGCCTAGCCCCGGTCTTCGGCCAGGCGCTGGGTCCGCTGCGCGACCGTCACCCCGACCTGCGGGTCGTGGTGCCCGCCGCGGCGGCGGTGGCCGAGCAGGTGGCCGACGCGATCGCATCGTGGCCGGGGCGGGCAATCTTGCTCGACCCGCGCGACGACCCTGCATCGGCTGCCGTGAACAAGGCGCGGGCCTTTGCCGCGGCGGATGCGGCGCTGGCCGCCTCGGGCACCGTATCGCTGGAGCTTGCGGCGGCGGGAACGCCGATGGTGATCGCCTACGACATGAACCGCCTGACCTGGGCAATCATGCGCCGCATGGTCCGCATCGACACGGTGACGCTGGTCAACCTGGTCACCGACAGCCGCGTCGTGCCGGAATTCCTCGGGCCAGCCTGCCAGCCGGAACCGATTGCCGAGGCTCTGGGGGATCTTCTGCGGGCGCCGGACCTGCAGACCCCGGCGCTGTCGCGAACGATGCAGGCGCTCGGGCGCGGCGGAGAGGCTCCGGGTCTGCGGGCAGCGCGTGCCATTCTGGATGGCCTCACCGCAGGGCGCGGCATCTGATCCCCCGAACGCTCTGAAGGTCTGGCGGCACGAAACATTCGTGCCGAAGTACCCATTTCCGGCCACTGGCGCAGTTGCTGCCGGGGATAGCCCCGTCAGTAGCCGCGCCAGATCCAGCCGCCGCCCAGAACGCGCGAGGTTCCCGGGTCGTAGAACACGCAGGCCTGCCCCGGCGACACGCCTTCCTCGGGCGACAGCAGCTCGACCTCGGCGGTTCCGTCGCCTTTGGGCCGAAGAACCGCCTCGGACGGCGGCCGGGTCGAACGGACCTTGACCGCCATCGCGATTTCCTGCCCGGCGGCGAGAGGGGTGTCGCCCAGCCAGTTGATCTCGCGCACCGGGACGGTGCGGGTGGCCAGCATCTCCTTCGGGCCGACGATCACGCACCGCCCTTCGACGTCCAGCTTCACGACGTAAAGCGGCTCGCTCAATCCGCCGATACCAAGCCCCCGCCGTTGACCGATGGTGTAGTGGATGACACCGCGATGCGTACCCAGGACGCGCCCGTCGGCATGCACGATCTCGCCCGGATCGGCGGCGCCGGGGCGCAGTTTCTCGATCACGCTGGCGTAATCGCCGTTGGGCACGAAGCAGATGTCCTGACTGTCGGGCTTATCCGCCACGCCCAGACCGTAGCGCGCGGCCAGCGCCCGTGTCTCTGCCTTCGATGCCAGCCCGCCCAGCGGAAACCGCAGGTATTCCAGCTGCTCGGGCGTCGTCGAGAACAGGAAATAGCTCTGGTCGCGGTTGGCATCGGCGGCGCTGTGCAGCTCGGGCCCCGCGGCGCCGACCTCCCGCCGGATATAATGCCCGGTGGCCATGCAGTCGGCGTCGAGATCCTTGGCGGTCTCAAGCAGGTCGCGGAACTTCACCCGCTCGTTGCAGCGAATGCACGGCACCGGCGTCGCGCCACCCAGGTAGCTTTCGGCGAACTCGTCGATCACCTGGTCGCGGAATACGTTTTCGTAATCCAGGACGTAGTGCGGAAACCCGCGCTCTTCGGCCACGCGGCGGGCATCGTGGATGTCGCGCCCGGCACAGCAGGCACCCTTTTTGGCCAGCGCCGCACCGTGGTCGTATAGCTGCAGCGTCACGCCCACGACGTCATAGCCCTCGTCATGCAACTGGGCCGCGACGACCGACGAATCCACGCCGCCCGACATCGCCACAACGACCCGCGTTTCGGCGGGCGGTTTGGCAAAGCCGAGTGAATTCAGCTCGGGCAGGCTGTCGCGGGGCATGGGATCACTCCGGAAAGGGTCGGCGCCGAATATATGCGTTTCATTCCTGGTCTCAACCCTTGCCGGTTTCACCGGACCTTAAGTGCGCGTCCCTATGGTGACCCTCGGGGGACGACACAGGGTGAAGACGGATGTACCTTAAAAAGATCGAGGGGCCGCGGGCAATCAAGCTTCCCGACGGGACACGGATGACGCGCGCCGACCTTCCGGCGCAGGGCGTCGGGCGCTGGGTCGCCAGCCGCAAGGCGGCGGTCGTGCGGGCGGTGCGCCACGGCCTGATCTCGGAAAGCGAGGCGCTGGCGATGTACGGCATTTCCGAGGAGGAACTGCAGTCCTGGAGCCGCGCGGTCGACCGACATGGCGAAGTCGCGTTGAAGGCAACCCGCCTTCAACGCTATAGACAACTTTAGGGAGAAGTGTAGGCTCTCTGAAGTGCTGGTAACGGGTGATTAACCATTTCGAACGTAACTGGTCTCGTTAACGACATTGTGGAGTGCGGAGATGCGGGTACTGCTTGTAGAAGATGATCCTACCACGTCGCGCAGCATCGAAATGATGCTGAGCCATGCGAACCTGAACGTCTACTGCACCGACCTGGGTGAAGAAGGCATCGATCTTGCAAAGATCTACGACTACGACCTGATCCTTCTCGATCTGAACCTGCCCGACATGAACGGCCACGATGTTCTGCGCCAGCTGCGTCTGGCGCGTATCGATACGCCGATCCTTATCCTGTCGGGCATTGACGACACCGAGAACAAGATCAAGGGGTTCGGGTTCGGCGCCGACGACTACATGACCAAGCCCTTCCACCGCGAAGAGTTGGTCGCCAGGATCCACGCGATCATTCGCCGGTCCAAGGGCCATGCCCAGTCGATGATCCATACCGGCAAGGTGACCGTCAACCTCGATGCCAAAACGGTCGAGGTCGAAGGTCAGCCGGTGCACCTGACCGGCAAGGAATACCAGATGTTCGAGCTGCTTTCCCTGCGCAAGGGGACGACGCTCACCAAGGAGATGTTCCTCAACCACCTCTACGGCGGCATGGACGAGCCCGAGCTCAAGATCATCGACGTGTTCATCTGCAAGCTGCGCAAGAAGCTGACCCAGGCGACCGGCGGCGACAGCTACATCGAAACGGTCTGGGGCCGCGGCTACGTGCTGCGCGATCCCGAGGCGGTGCCGGCGGCAGCCCCGAAGATTGCCGCGACGGGCTGACCGCTCCGACGCGGTGGCCAGTGAAAGAGCATCCTGCCACCTGATCCGGAATCACGCTGGGTCAGGTCGCAGGACGCGGTCGGGTGGATCTGGATTCCCGACCCTCGTCCGCCTATCACTTCGTAAAGGTGAAGGCGGAGTAGAAGATGGCAGAAGAGACGCCGGTCGAGGCGCTGACGGCAGAGGCGGCGCAGGCTGAGCTTGTGCGCCTTGGTGAAGAGCTTGCGCGCGCCAACCTCGCCTATCATCGGGATGATACGCCCGAGATAGATGACGCCACTTACGATGCCCTGAAGCGCCGCAACGCGGCTATCGAGGCGCGCTTCCCGGACCTGAAACAACCCGGATCGCCATCGGACCAGGTCGGTGCGGCGCCGGCCGAGGGGTTTGCAAAGGTCACCCATGCGGTTCGCATGCTGTCGCTTGCTAATGCCTTCGACCCCGAGGATCTGGAAGAGTTCGTTCGTGGGGTCCGCAAGTATCTGGGTATTTCCGAAGACTCGAAATTGCCGTTCACGGCCGAACCCAAGATCGACGGATTGTCACTGTCGCTTCTCTATGAAAACCGCCAGCTTGTCCGGGCCGCGACACGGGGAGACGGGGCCGTCGGCGAAAACGTCACGGCGAATGCCGCGACGATCGAAGAAATTCCGGAACAGTTGGATGACGCGCCCGACCGGCTGGAAGTGCGCGGTGAAGTCTACATGTCGCATGCCGATTTCGAGGCGCTGAACGCCCGGCAGGCTGCGCGGGCGGGGCGAAGTTTCGCCAACCCGCGCAATGCCGCGGCCGGATCGCTCCGCCAGCTCGACCCCGAGATCACGCGAAGCAGGCCGCTCAAGTTCTTCGCCTACGCCTGGGGGGAGACCTCCGAGCCCTTGTCTGAAACGCAGTCCGGTGCCGTGGCGCGGCTACGTAAGATAGGGTTTCAGACCAACCCCTTGACCGAGCTCTGCGAAGATGCCGCCCAAATGCTCGACGCCTACCACCGGATCGAGACCCAGCGCGCGACGCTCGACTATGACATCGATGGCGTCGTCTACAAGGTCGACGAGCTTGCGTTGCAGCACAGGCTGGGCTTCCGTTCGACCACGCCCCGTTGGGCGATTGCGCACAAGTTTCCCGCCGAACTGGCCTGGACATGGCTGGAGCGGATCGAAATCCAGGTGGGTAGGACCGGCGCGCTCAGCCCCGTGGCGCGCCTGTCCCCGTTGACCGTCGGTGGGGTCGTCGTGTCGAATGCGACATTGCACAACGAAGACTATATCGCCGGGCGGGATGCCAAGGGCGGTGAGATCCGCGGCGGCAAGGACATCCGCGAAGGGGACTGGGTTCAGGTCTATCGCGCTGGCGACGTGATCCCGAAGATCGCCGATGTCGACCTGTCCCGCCGTCCGCCCAAGGCGCAGCCCTACAAGTTCCCGCAGGTCTGCCCCGAATGCGGGTCGGACGCGGTCAGGGAAGAGGGTGATGCGGTGCGGCGTTGCTCAGGAGGCCTTATCTGTCCCGCACAAGCCGTTGAAAAAATGCGTCATTTCGTGTCTAGGTCTGCCTTTGATATCGAAGGGCTTGGCGCAAAACAGGTGGCGCAGTTCTACACGTTGGGCTGGCTTCGCACCCCGCAGGACATCTTTACGCTCGCGGCCCGGGATGCGGCGGGCGAAAAGGCGCTGCAGGAGATCGCCCCCCTTCTCGACCGGTTGGAACGCGAGGAGCATAGCGACGCGCATGCCCGGCTGGCTGATGCGCTGGGACTTGAAACCTTCGACGCTCAGACGGCCCGCAAGGCCTATGAGCAGCGTAGTCGCACGCCCCTGGAAGATCAGCACGGGTGGGGCGAAAAGAGTGCCAAGAACCTCTTCCAAGCTATTGAAGGGAAGAGAAATATACCCCTGGACCGGGTTATTTTCGCCCTTGGCATCCGGCATGTCGGGGAAAGCGGTGCCGCGCTTTTGGCTGGGCATTATGGCACGTGGCAGGCTTTTGAGGATGCTATGCACATGGCGAGCCCCGATGCAGAGGGGGCGGCCAAAGAGGCGTGGGACGATCTCGTGTCGATCGACGGTGTCGGCAGCGTGATGGCTGGCGCGATCGTCACGACTTTCGCGCAGCAGGCCGAACGTGCGTCGATCGACGGCCTCGTTGCGCAACTCGATATTCAGCCCTTTGCACGGCGCGTGGTGCAGGACAGTCCGGTGGCCGGGCAAACCGTCGTCTTTACCGGCACGCTTGAGAAGATGACGCGCGCCGAGGCCAAGGCCCGGGCGGAGGCCCTGGGGGCAAAGGTTTCCGGCAGCGTTTCGGCCAAGACCGACCTTCTGATCGCGGGCCCCGGCGCCGGCTCCAAGGCAAAGAAAGCCGCCGAGCTTGGTGTCAGAACGATCGACGAAGATGGCTGGTTGGCGCTGATCGGGGCCCTATGAGCCGCCCTGAGGTCCTTTTTCCATTATTCTCCAGCCTGACCCGTCTGGACGGGATCGGGCCGAAGACGGCGCAGGCGCTTGCGCCGATGGGAATCGAAACGCCGCGCGATCTGCTGTTCACCTTGCCCTATAGCGGGATCGATCGCCGGCGACGGGCCTCGATCCAGGGGGCTGGGGCGGGCGAGATCGTCACCGTTGAGGTGGAGGTAATCCACCATGTCGCTCCTCGCTCCAAAGGACGTCCGTGGCGAGTTGAGGTTCGAGATGCAAGCGCAAGATTTCACTTGGTATTCTTCCATGCGCGCGACGCGTGGCTGACGTCGAACCTTCCCGTCGGATCGCGTCGCCTGATCTCGGGCAAGGTCGAGATGTTCGATGGAAGCCCCCAGATCGCGCATCCCGACCACATTATTGCGCCGGAGGTCGGCGACCGTATCCCCGCCTTCGAACCTGTCTATCCACTGACCTCCGGGGTCACGCTGCGGATGATGACGCGGGCCGTCCAGTCTGGCCTGACCGATGTGCCGGACCTAGAGGAGTGGATCGACCCATCCCTGATGTCGCGCGAGGGCTGGCCCGGATGGGCGCCGGCCTTGCAGGCAGCCCATGCGCCCGTTGGACAGGAGGATTTGGCTCCGACGGCGCCTGCACGGCAGCGGTTGGCTTATGATGAGCTTTTGGCGCATCAACTGACTCTTGCTCTGGCGCGGCAAGCCCGCGGGCAGGCGCGGGGACAAAGTTCATCTGGTAATGGGAACATGCGTACTAAGGTGCTGAGGTCGCTGCCTTATAGGCCAACCGCAGCCCAGGCGCGGGCGATGTCAGAGATCGACGCCGACCTTCTGTTGCCAGAGCGCATGAACCGGCTCCTGCAAGGTGATGTAGGATCAGGAAAAACCTTGGTCGCGTTCATGGCGCTACTGACCGTGGTCGAGGCTGGTGGGCAGGGCGTCCTGATGGCCCCGACGGAGATCCTGGCGCGTCAGCATCTGGAGGGGCTCGCCCCCTTGGCGGATAGCGCCGGCGTGCGTCTCGATTGTCTGACCGGACGCGACAAAGGGGTGGACCGCGATCGCAAACTAGCCGATCTGGCGGAGGGGCGGACGCATATCCTCGTGGGGACCCACGCCGTATTTCAGAAGGATGTCGCGTTCCGGGACCTTCGCCTTGCCGTGATAGACGAACAGCATCGCTTCGGGGTGCGTCAGCGGCTGGAGCTTGGGCGGAAGGGGGCGCGCGCGGATATCCTTGTGATGACGGCCACGCCCATCCCGCGCTCCCTCGCGCTCGCGCAATATGGCGACATGGACGTGTCGGTGCTGGACGAAAAGCCGCCCGGGCGGACGCCGGTCAAGACCGCGTTGGTGTCGACCGCGCGGATCGAGGAGGTCGTCACGCACCTCCGGACGGCGGTGGCCGATGGGCGGCAGGCCTACTGGGTCTGCCCGCTGGTCGATGAGAGCGAGACTAGCGACCTGACCTCAGCGACCGAACGGTTCCAGCACCTGCGCGCTGCCTTGGGCGATGCGCAGGTGGGGCTGGTTCACGGCCAGATGCCGACCGCCGACAAGGACGCGGCGATGGCGGATTTCGTCGCTGGGCGTACCAAGGTTCTGGTGGCGACGACGGTGATCGAGGTCGGTGTGAACGTGCCCGAAGCCTCGATCATGGTGGTGGAGCGGGCCGAGATCTTCGGTCTGGCTCAGCTGCACCAGTTGCGCGGGCGCGTCGGGCGGGGGGCGGCGGTCAGTACCTGCCTGCTGATGTATCAGTCCCCGCTCAGCGAGAGTGGCCGCAGGCGGCTGGAGATCCTGCGCGATACCGAAGACGGCTTTCGCATCGCCGAAGAGGATCTGGCGATGCGTAGTGCAGGCGACGTGATCGGCGTGGCACAGTCGGGCCTGCCACGGTTCCGGATCGCGGATCTCGAACGGCAGGCGGCCCTGATGGCGCTGGCCCAGAGCGATGCGCGCAAGCTGTTGCACGACGATCCCACGCTGGAGGGCAAACGCGGAAAGGCCGCGCGCGTCCTGCTGTGGTTGATGGAGCAAGACAAGGCGATTCAGCTTCTGCGGGTCGGCTGACTCGTTTCGTTCTCACATGTTCTTAAAAAGTTCTTTACACGAAGAACAAATTATGAGAACAAATGAGCAACCAGACGAAAGGAGCCTTCGGATGTTGCATCAGATCCTCGATACCCTTGACCGGTCCCGCGCCACCTTGGCGCAGGATTTCGCCGGCGCCATCGCCTTGGCCGGGCTTCTTCTTGCTGCGCTTTATCTTCCGGGACTGGTCTGACAGCCCCGGGTCCCTGTTTCTGCCTGCGGTCTGGTTCGGCCCGGTGGCGCTCGCTCTTCTGCCTGTGAGCGGCGCCCATTCCTCTGATCCCCCGGTGTCGTTGCCTCGACGCCGGGTGGGTCGAACGTAACAAGACGCGCACCCTCCGCCGCCATCCAATCGGATGTGCGGCGGTTTTTTCTGTCGAAACGTAGAGTTAGGGGTCAGCCTTGCTGCGCGGTATCGCGGTTGCGGGCCTCGTCCATCGCCTCGGCGGTGGCTTCGATCGCGAGAAGGATCGAAGCGTGGCGGTTCTTGTAGTCCCGCGCGGGTTCAAGGACGGCCAGCCCGTCGAACGGGGCAGATGGGGCTTCACCTTCTGCCTTCAACATGGCGCGCAACTCATCACGAGCACGCAGGATTTCCTCCTCAGACCGGCCGATGGCGTTCGCCGCCACGACCGAGGCCGAAGCCTGGCCCAAGGCGCAGGCCTTGATGTCGGCACCCCAGTCCGCGATCCGGCCATCGGGTTGCAACGCAACGTCTACCGTCACGGTCGATCCGCAGAGCGGCGAGCGTTTCTTGACCGTGGCATCGGGCGCCTCCAGCCTGCGGGTTTTCGGCAGATCCGCCGCCAGCGTCAGGATCCGCTCGGAGTAGAGTTTGATGAGGTCGCTGTCGGCCATGGCTTCCGCTTTCCGTTGCACCGACCTAGATAGGCCCCGCACCCCGACTTGGAAAGGTGATGACATGAGCTTTGATCCCGAAACCCTGACCTACGACAAGGCCGGCCTGATCCCCTGCATCGCGCAGGAGGTAGGTACGGGTGAAGTCCTGATGATGGCGTGGATGAACGCGGCCTCGATCCGCCGCACCCTGGAAACCGGCCGCATGACCTATTGGTCGCGGTCACGGGGGGCGTTCTGGGCCAAGGGAGAGACCAGCGGGCATGTGCAGACCTTGGTCGAGTTGCGCATCGATTGCGACCGCGATTGCCTGCTGGCCTTTGTCGAGCAGGTGGGCCCGGCCTGCCATACGGGGCGGAAATCCTGCTTTTACACCTCGGTTCGCGACGGGGCCGAGGTCGAGGTTATGGCGCCCATGGGCTAGGCCTCAGGCCAGCCCGACCATCGCGCGGATGTCCTGCGGGGTCGCGCCCTCGTCGCGATAGCGGGCTATGGCGCGGGCATCCTCGCGCTTGGCCAGGCGGCGTCCGGTGTCGTCGCGGATCAGGCGGTGGTGGTGGTAACGGGGCTGGGGCAGGCCCAGCACCCGCTGCAGGACGACATGGATCGCGGTCGCGTCGAACAGATCCTGCCCGCGCGTCACCTCGGTCACGCCCTGATGGGCGTCGTCCAGCACGACCGAGAGGTGGTAGGAGGTGCCCATGCCGCGCCGGGCCAGCACCACGTCACCGATACGATCGGGCAGGGTGGCCGCGTCGATCCGCACTCGCCCGGTTTCGCCCGCGGGGCCCGTACCGGTTTCCTCGAACCACAGGTCTCCGTCGGGCGCGGCGATTTGCAGCGCGCGATCCATCCGCAGCCGCAGCGCGGCATCCACGGGGAATGGGCGGGTGCCCTGCTGCGAATCGCGATGGCGGCAGGTGCCGGGATAGACCACGCCGTCGGGCCCGATCACCGGCGCCACGCCCTCTTGCGGGGCCGAGGCGGCGTCGAGGATATCGCGCCTGTTGCACCGGCATTCGAAGATCAGCCCCACCTTCCACAGGTGTTTCAGGACAGCTGTATAGGCGGGCAGGCGCGTCGACTGGCACAGGACGGGGCGCGGCCAATCCAGCCCGAGCCAGGCAAGATCCGTGTCGATCTGATCCCGCCACTGCGGCTTTGCGCGGGACTGGTCGATATCCTCGATCCGCAGCAGAAAGGTTCCGCCTTGCCGGGTGGCGCGATCATGCGCCAACAGGGCGGAAAAGGCGTGGCCCAGGTGCAGCGGCCCCGTCGGCGACGGGGCGAAACGCGTCGTTAAGCCGGACGTCACTGGCGTTCGAAGACGTAGATCATCGCCCGCAGGCCCAGCCCGGGAAGGTGTGCGCCCATCTCTTGCCGCAGCGGCGCGATGTCGCGATCCCCGATCAGGCGGTCGATCTCGCCCGTGTATTCCGGGTCGGCTAGCGTGTGGTCGTTGTAGGACAGCAGCAAAAGCCCGCCGGGTGCCAGCGCCTGCACCAGCCGCCCTAGGGCCGAGGCCGGGGCGGCACCCTTCGATATCGCGCCGCAGGCGACGATCGCGTCGTAAGTGCCTGTGCGTCCGGGCAAACGGGCGCCCGCCTTGCTGGTCCAGAGGTTGCGGTAAATCCCGCGGGCGCGGGCATGGCTCAGCATCTCTTCGGACAGGTCGCAGCCGTCGATGGTGCGAAAGCCGGCTTTAGACAATGCCGCCCCCGACAGGCCCGTGCCACACCCGAAGTCGAGTACGGGCGCGGCCCGATCGCGCAGATACTCCTTAAGAGTCGACGCCATCCGCAGCGGGGTGGCATAGCCCTGGCGCGTCAGCTCGGCCTCGTAGTCCGCGGCCCAGTCGTCGTAGAGCTTTCGGGTCTCGTCGACAGAGCCGAGCGTATAGGCACGAGAGAGGAAATCGGGCTTGGACATGTCATGACGCTAACCCGCTTTCCGAAACTTAAAAAGACATTTCGCAAGGACCTTTGAAGAGAGCCGCAGGTCCTTGAAACTCTTGGTCTTCCTTGGGGTCAGGCAGGTGCGGGATCGGCCGGGGCAGGCTGCGGTGTAAGCCACGCCTGCCAATCGGCCTTGGCCCTGTCGGTATATGCCTTGTAGCGATCCTTGCGACCCCGGCGGCCGCCCTTGGCGTCGACGGGGGGGAAGAGACCGAAGTTCACGTTCATCGGCTGGAACGTCTTGGCATCGGCGCCGCCGGTGATGTGGGTCAGCAGGGCGCCCATCGCCGTCGTCTCGGGCACCGGGGGCAGCTCGGCCCCGGCGATCTCGGCCGCGGCCAGACGGCCCGCCAGAAGCCCCATCGCGGCGGATTCGACATAGCCCTCGACACCGGTGATCTGCCCGGCAAAGCGCAGGTTCGGCCGCGCCCGCAGCCGCATCTGCGCATCGAGCAGGCGGGGCGAGTTCAGGAAGGTGTTGCGGTGAATGCCGCCCAACCGGGCAAACCGCGCCTCGTGCAGGCCGGGGATCATCCGCAGCACCTCGGCCTGGGCGCCATAACGCATCTTGGTCTGGAACCCGACGATGTTGTAAAGCGTGCCCAGCTTGTTGTCGCGGCGCAGCTGCACCACGGCATAGGCCTTGTCCTCGGGCCGGTGCGCGTTGGTCAGGCCCACGGGCTTCATCGGGCCGTGGCGCAGGGTTTCGCGTCCGCGGGCGGCCATCACCTCGATCGGCAGGCAGCCGTCGAAATAGCCCGCCGTCTCGCCTTCGTGGAACTGGGTGGTGTCCGACGCGATCAGCGCGTCGATGAAGGCCTCGTACTGGTCGCGCGTCATCGGGCAGTTGATGTAGGCGCGGCGCTCGTCTTCGGTGTCACCCTTGTCATAGCGCGACTGCTCCCACGCCACCGACATGTCGATGCTGTCGGCGTGCACGATGGGGGCGATCGCGTCGAAGAAGGCAAGCGCCTCGGCCCCCGTCGCCGCGGCGATGGCCTGCCCCAGCGCGGGCGAGGTCAGCGGCCCGGTGGCAAAGATCCAGTGCCCGTCCTCGGGCAGGTGATCGATTTCGCCCGCCTCGACACGGATGCGCGGGTGCGCGTGCAGGCGTTCCGTCACGGCACGGGCAAAGGGATCGCGATCGACCGCCAGTGCGCCGCCCGCCGGCAGGCGATGCGCGTCGGCCATCGCCATGACCAGGCCGCCCGCGGCGCGCATTTCCCAATGCAGCAGCCCGACGGCATTCTGTTCGTCGTCGTCCGAGCGGAACGAGTTCGAACAGACCATCTCGGCCAGATCCCCGGTCTTGTGCGCAAAGGTACTGGTTTCGGGGCGCATTTCGTGCAGGACCACGTCCAGTCCGGCCTCGGCGGCCTGCCACGCGGCTTCGGAGCCGGCCATGCCGCCGCCGACGATATGTAGAACATCACTCATGCCGCCCATGTAACTCCGCGCGCCGGGCTTGGGAAGGACCCGCGACGTCATGCCTGCGCCTACTGACCGGCGCATCCGGCATGGCAGGAAAGCGAAAGGGTCAGAGGAACCCCCGGCGGCGCGGATTGCCGCGCGGATCCGTCCAGGACATCAGGAACAGGGTGCAGAGCGCGAGTATGGCAAGGCCGAGGCCGCGCGCGGTGTCGCCACCGAAATCGGGGGCCACCACCGTTGCGCCGGCATATATCGCGGCGCTGATGCCGGCTGCCACACGCGGCCTGCGGTTCAGCAGCAAAAGCAGGCCCGACAGCACCAGGATGCCGTGCAGCACCAGTGTCGCGGTGGACAGATCGGCATGCAGCGGGGCGCCGTACGTCGTCATCGCGTCGGCGGTGATCTCGGGCAGAACGACCGCGTCGGCCGCCTCGCTCATGATCAGGAAGGACGCACCTATCCTGACCGCGCCCCGCAGGCGCGACGATAGATAAAGCATTGCTCGGCCTCAGTTTTTTTATAGGCTGTTGGCCAAGTGTCCCATGCCGGCCCCGAGTCGCGCAAGCCCCGATCAGCGGCTGCGCGCGGTCTCGAAGGCAGATGTGATCCAGCCCGTCACGGCGGCGAGCGCCGGGTCGCCTCGGCGGCTTTCATGGTAGCACAGCCAAAAGGGCACCTCGGTCGGGGGCTCGTTGGTATCAACGGGCACAAGCTCGGGCCGGCTGTCGCCCAGAAGCGCGGGCAAGGGTCCGGCGAGGGCCGAGGTGATGATCGCCTGCGCCACGAAGTCCAGACCGTCGAGCCGCAGGATCGGCGGCCGGCCAAAGTGGCGTTCGGCCGATTGCATCAGGGCAGTATCGTCCATCCCCGCTTCCAGTCCCACCCAGTCCTCGGACGGCGGGGCGCCGCGCAACGCGTAAAACCCAATCCGAAGCGCGCCGATCCCCCGGGTCAGAAGTCGCCCCTTGTCCGGCAGCCGTGGCGTGATCAGAAGATCGTTTTCCCCCAGCGCGTTCGATGTGCGGTGATGCGAGATGGTCAGCCGCACCCCGGGCAGCACCTCTTGAAGCTGGGACAGGCTGGGCAGGAGGATCAGCGAGGTCATGATCGGCGGACAGCCCAGCCGCAGCGGAACGGGGACGTCGTGGCGCGCCGCGCGGGTGGTGTTCATCGCGGTCGTCAGCTGACTTTCGAAGGACAGCGCCGCCTCTATCAGTGGCGCCATGTCCGGGTTCGAGGTCCAGCCCTCTGGGGTCTTGAGAAAGGGAGACGCGCCCAAAACTTCCGTCAGCTTGTCGATCCGGCGCGACACCGTTCCGACATTTGCCCCGAGCAACCGCGCCGCCCCGGACATCGTGCCCGTCTTGTGAACGGCAACGAGATAGCGCAGATCGTCCCACCGCTCCATCCGCGGCTCCCTTCAGATCACGGCCCCCTGGAGCTAAGTGTACCTGCGATCTGCAACCTCGCAATTGCAATTTCTTCGGGCGGGGCGCCTTTGTGGTTCAACTCTGATTGACCTGAACGGCGACGCGCCCCGCAGGGGATCCCCGGGGGCGCGTCGGATAGTGTCATTCGGGGCGGGGCCGGGCGCGTCAGTCGGCGTCAGTCTCCGCGCCGGATCCGGTGGCGTCGGGACCCGCGTTGTCGGGGCCCGCGTCGTCGGGGCCGGGCTGCGAGCCCTCGTCCTCGGGGCCGTCTTCGTCACCCTGGTCCGCGATCCACGCGACCGACACGACCTCTTCGCCTGCGCCGGTGTTGAACACACGCACGCCGCCCGCTCCGCGCGAGCGGAACGAGATGCCGTCGACCGGCACCCGGATCGACTGCCCGCGCGACGTGGCAAGCATGATCTGGTCGCCGGTTTCGACCGGGAAGCTGGCGACCAGGCGGCCGCCGCGCATCGCCGCATCCATCGCCCGCACGCCCTGGCCGCCGCGTCCGCGCACGGGGTAGTCGTGGCTCGACGACAGCTTGCCCGCGCCGCCGGTCGTGACGGTCAGGATCAGGTCCTCGGCCGCCGACATCTCGACATACCGGCGCTGGTCGAAGTCCTGCGCCGCCTCGGCGCCGCTGTCGTCGTCCTCATCGGGGTCGCTGTCGTCGGACAGCCCGGCCACGGCGCGGCGCTGCTTGAGGTAGGCGGCGCGTTCCTCGCTGGTCGCGTCGAAGTGGCGGATCACGGCCATCGACACGACGGTGTCGTCGCCGTTCAGCCGGATGCCGCGCACGCCGGTGGAGTCGCGCCCGCGGAAGATGCGCACGTCGGTCACCGGAAAGCGGATCGCCCGGCCATTGGCCGTCACCAGCATGACGTCGAAGCTGTCGTCGGCGATGCGCGCATTCACCAGGCTGACGCCCTCGGGCAGCTTCATCGCGATCTTGCCGTTGCGCATGACGTTGGTGAAGTCCGACAGCTGGTTGCGCCGCACGTCGCCCGCCGAGGTGGCGAAGACGATCTGCAGTTCGTTCCAGTCGGCCTCGTCGCGGTCGACGGGCATGATCGCGGCGATACCGGTCCCGGTTTCAAGGCCGTCGATCACGTTCGACAGGGCCCGCCCGCGCGAGGCGCGGCTGCCCTGAGGCACACGCCACGTCTTCAGCTTGTAGACCATGCCAGTGTTGGTGAAGAACAGAAGCGGCGTGTGCGTGTTGGCGACGAACAGCGTCGTGACGACGTCGTCTTCCTTGAGCCCGCCGCCCGCCGACAGGCCCTTGCCGCCGCGCTTTTGCGACCGGAACTCGGCCAGTGGCGTGCGCTTGATGTACCCGCCCTGGGTGACGGTGACGACCATGTCCTCCCGCTCGATCAGGTCCTCGTCCATCATGTCGCCGGCCCAGTCGACGATCTCGGTCCTGCGCGGCACGGCGAAAAGGGTACGCACTTCGGTCAGCTCGTTCGAGATGATTTCCATCACCCGTTCGCGCGACCGCAGAATATCTAGGTAATCCTTGATCTTGGCAGCAAGCTCTTCAAGTTCGTCGGTAACTTCCTTGACGCCGATCTGGGTCAGGCGCTGCAGCCGCAATTCAAGTATGGCGCGGGCCTGGATCTCGGACAGGTTATAGGTCCCGTCCTCGTTCACGGTGTGGCTGGGGTCGTCGATCAGCCGGATGTAGTCGGCGATCTCGTAGGCCGGCCAGCGCCGCTCCATCAGGCGGTGCCGCGCTTCGGCCGCATCCGCCGACGAGCGGATCGTCGCGACGACCTCGTCGACATTTGATACCGCGACGGCAAGGCCGCACAGGATATGGCTGCGCTCGCGTGCCTTGCGCAGGTCGTAGGCGGTGCGGCGGGTTACGACCTCTTCACGGAAGGTTATGAAATGCGTCAGGAAATCGCGCAGGGTCAGCTGTTCAGGGCGGCCGCCGTAAAGCGCCAGCATGTTGCAGCCGAAAGTGGTCTGCATCGGCGTGAAGCGGAAGAGCTGGTTCAGCACCACCTCGGCGGTCGCGTCCTTCTTTAGCTCGACCACGACGCGGACACCGACCCGGTCGGATTCGTCCTGCACCGACGAGATGCCCTCAAGCTTCTTCTCGCGCGCGAGATCTGCGATGCGTTCGACGAGGTTGGCCTTGTTGACCTGATAGGGCACCTCGTCGATGACGATGGCCTGCCGGTCGCGGCGAATATCCTCGATATGCGTGCGGGCGCGGATGGTGACGCTGCCGCGCCCCTCGAGATAGGCCTTCCGCGCGCCCGATCGGCCGAGGATCAGGCCGCCCGTCGGGAAATCGGGCGCGGGCACGTACTCCATCAGCTGATGGCTATCCAGATCGGGGTCGGCGATCAGGGCCAGCGTTGCGTCGATGACCTCGCCCAGATTATGCGGCGGGATGTTGGTGGCCATGCCGACGGCGATGCCACCCGCGCCGTTGACCAGCATATTCGGGAACCGTGCGGGCAGGACGGCGGGTTCGCGGTCCTTGCCGTCGTAGTTGTCCTGAAAGTCGACGGTTTCCTTTTCGATGTCGGCAAGCAGGAACTGCGCCGGGCGGTCCATCCGAACCTCGGTGTAACGCATCGCCGCGGCGCTATCGCCGTCCATCGAGCCGAAGTTGCCCTGACCGTCCAGCAGCGGCAGCGACATCGAGAAGTCCTGAGCCATCCGCACCAGTGCGTCATAGATCGCGGAGTCGCCGTGCGGGTGGTACTTGCCCATGGTGTCGCCGACCGGTCGGGCGGATTTGCGGTAGGACTTGTCGTGCGTGTTGCCGGTTTCGTGCATCGCATAGAGAATGCGCCGGTGAACCGGCTTCAGACCGTCGCGCAGGTCGGGAATGGCGCGGCTGATGATGACCGACATCGCGTAGTCGAGAAACGACGCGCGCATCTCGTCCGCGATCGAGATCGACGGACCACGCGGACCTGAACCCTCTGGGCTCATTTCCTGTTCGTTTTCGGGGGGTTCGGGGATGTCGCTCACGAGATCGGACGCTCCGCCTGTTATCTCTATATGTTGTTGGACCGACTATAGCGCAAGCCGGATATTGCGTGCAATGGCCGCCCCCGTGTTAGATGAGCAGCCGACGTAACGGAGTGATAACACCCTGTTTCCGTTGCAAACTATCGTCGATGTGTCAGTCTTTTGAAAACGGGTCAACCAACCGGGGCAGCGCGCGACATGTCGGAAACCGAGATGCTTCTCAAGGGCTATGGCGTCACCCTGGCCGAATTCTTCTACCGTATGCCGGATTACCGCAGCGTGCTGAACAGTTTCGTCTGGCAGGACTACGATCAGGCGCCGGACCATCCGCGGCTGTTCGGGTTCGTGGAGTTCTGGCAGGCGGAAATGGACGGGCCGCTGCATTCCGTCCGGTTCACGCACCGCAAGCTGATTGCGCCGGGGCAGTGGCGTCACGTCACGGGAGAGTTCACCCTGCACTGAGGGGGAAAGCGGACGTGCCTCGCGGCGCCGCATGATTGTCAGGTCGGCGCGCGAGCGCGCCGACGATGCCTCCGGCGGGAGTATTTTGGAAGAGAAGAAGGGGGGGCGTCTTCAGGGGATGAGGCGCGAGATGTAAGGGGGCAGGGCGAAGGCGGCTTGGTGTATTGCGGGCGTGTAGTAGTCCGTGGCGATGCTGCTGGCCTCGAAGCGCGCCTGCAGGGTCGACAGGTCGGCATGTCTTGCCGTGCCGTTCGTGCCCCAGCCGAAGGCCATCGGTCCGCCGGCATAGGTGGGGACCGTGGCGAGATAGCAGCTTGCATCCGAGAACAGCGCCTGGAAGGCGCGCATGGTGCCGGTCAGCTCGTCGCCCTGAAGGAAGGGAACCCCATTCTGCGTGACGATGATCCCGTCCTCGGTCAGCGCGCGGGCGGCGTGGCCGTAAAAACCTTCTGTGAAGAGGACTTCGCCCGGACCAGCGGGATCGGTCGAATCGACTATGATGACATCGAAGCGATCCGTGGTGTCGCGCATGAAGATTGCGCCGTCGGCGATCTGCAGGTCGAGGCGCGGATCGTCGAAGGCGCCGTCGGAAATGCCGAGCAGATAGGCCTTCGAGAAGTCCACGACGCCGGCGTCGATTTCGACCATGGTGACATGAGACACGCTGTCGTGTTTCAGGACTTCCTTGGCCATGCCCCCGTCGCCGCCGCCGATGATCAGCACCCGCCGCGCCGCCCCGTGGGCGAGGATCGGCACATGGGTCAGCATCTCGTGATAGATGAAATTGTCGCGCTCAGTCACCTGGACCACGTCGTCGAGCGTCAGGATCCGCCCGAAGGTCGGGTTCTCGAAGACCCTCAGGCGCTGGTGATCCGTCTGGCTGTCGTAGTGCACAATCGTTTCGCGCAGGGCTTGCGCGTGGTCGGCGTGCAGTTTCTCGATCGTCCAGCCGGGGGTCTTGGGTTGCGGGGTATCGGTCATGTGCGGGCTCCTCGGTAGGGCGACGTTTGGGTGCGCTGCGGGTTTCGCAAACCCCGGGCGAACTGTCCACTCAAGCTGTGGCGCGGTGGACAGCGACCGCGCGCGCCCTCTCTTTCTGCCAGGATACGGAGGGACGCGTATGATCTTGAACGACGAGTGCATCTATGATGGCGAGGATCGCCGGCTGATCGGGCGGCTGGTCCGGGACGACAGCTTTGAGGGGGCTCGCCCCGCGGTGCTGATCGTGCCTGCCTTCTTCGGGGTCGCTCCCTTCGAGATTGGGCAGGCCGAGGATCTGGCCGCCGAAGGTCATGTCGTGCTGGTTGCCGACTATTACGGCGAGGGGCATCGCGCGGCCGATCAGGACGAGGCGATGGGGCTGATGAAGGAGCTGGATGGCGCGCGCGAGGTGCTGCTGGACCGGGTGGCACGTGGCCTGGCAGTTCTGCAGGGGCAGCCGGACGTCGATACGGCCCGTGTCGCGGTCGTGGGGTACTGCTTTGGAGGCAAGGCGGTGCTAGATCTGGCACGCAGCGGCGCGGATTTTGCCGCCGCGGTGTCGATCCATGGCGTCTACGATCCGCCGCCATGGGACACGCAGGAGATATTGCCCGCTGTCCTCGTCCTGCATGGCTGGAGCGATGCGCTAGGCCGGCCAGAGGCGGTCACGGCGCTAGCGGAGGAGCTGACCGAGGCGAAAGCCGACTGGCATCTCGTGGCCTACGGCCATGCCGGGCATGGCTTTTCCATGCCGCCGAAGGAGGCGCGGCCGCCCAATGCCGATGATCGCGCCGCTGCAAGGGCGCGGCGTGCGCTTCTCGGGTTCCTGCAGGAGAGATTGGGGGATGCGGCAGGCCGTCCGTGACGGGCTGCCGGATGGCCGGGGCTGGGCGCCCCGGCTGAAATGCTTCATGCGGCCGAGATCGCGGGCGCGTCGACCAGACCATCGCCGCGCAGCAATTCCTTGACCCGCACGTCGGCGGTATCGAACGCCGCGCTCAGCACGTCGACGGCCCGCCAGGGTTCGGCATCGCCGCACATGAAGACGTCGAAGGCGCCATAGCCGATCTCGGGCCAAGTATGGACCGAGATGTGGGACTCGGCCAGCACGGCCACGCCGGATACGCCCTGCGGCGAGAACTTGTGCGTGTGGATATGCAGCAGCGTCGCGCCACAGGTCGTCACGCAGTCGCGAAAGGCCTGCTGAATGCGCGCCTCATCGTCCAGACCGGTGCCGTTCACCACCTCGATGATTAGGTGGGTGCCGGCAAAGACCCGGCCGTCTCGCCGGATGAAATGGTCGTCGCGCGTTTCGTCGAAAACGTCACGGGTGAGCGCAGCATCAGTGCTGCGGGAATCTTCCGCATGGGCGCCAGTCTCCAGACCGTACCCCAGTTGGAAGAGGTTGGCGCCGTCCATGGCACTGCCCCTTCTAGCCAGTAGTTCGTTCCGTGGGTCCTTAGCGCCCCCCCGATGTGATATCGGGGTTGGGATCGGCCCGCTCGTGAAGGGGCACCTATGGCCTCGGGGTCGCTGGCGCAAGACCGTTTTTCTGCATTTTAGCTAAACAGGCGGACAAGGGTTCCTGTGCACCACGTGGCAGGCGGAGTTACGCCTGCCACATCGGCTTGGCGCATTCCCTGCGCCTGTCGTCCGATGTCAGGCCCAGATCGGTGATCGCACTATCGGGGAGGGTTTCCAGGTGGCGCCGCATGCGGTGACGGGCGTCCCACGCCAGGAACACGCTGATCGGCCATGGCGCCACATCGCGGCTGCGGCCCCGGGGGGCAAAGCCCAGACGGGGCAGGGGGGCGAACAGGGACGACCGGGCGGACATGGGATGACTCCTTAATTGTATCAGTACAATATCTGTGCTATCTGCTTTCCAATGTGATACAATCGCCGTCCCATGGCGGAAAGGTCTATATTGTGTTGAGTACAATTTGGGTGCCGGATCTGACGGAACGGTCGGGGCCAAAATACGCGGCCCTTGCGACGGCGATCCGCGAGGCGGTTTCGCAAGAGGTTCTGGCCCCGGGGGTTCGGCTTCCTCCGGTACGCGATCTTGCCTACCGGCTGGGGATCACGCCCGGCACGGTGGCGCGGGCCTACAGTCTGATGACCGAAGAGGGGGTGCTGCGCGGCGAGACAGGGCGCGGCACCTTCGTGGCATCGCGGCAGGAGATCGTCGATCCGCCCTTCCTGGTCTCCGAGGCCCGGCCACGGGCGATCAACCTGCGCAGTTCTGTGGTGCCCGAGGTTGGGCAGTCGGCGGCGGTGCAGGACGTCCTGAAGGGGATAGGCGGGGACGACCTTGCGCTGTTGGACTATCCGCAGCGGCGCGATGACGGGCCCGCCGCGGACGCGTTCCTTGCGTGGATCTCGAAGATCGAACATGGCCCCGCCACGGCCCAGGACGTGGTGCTGAGCCAGGGCGCGCAGCATGGTGTCCTGATCGCGCTTCAGACGCTCGTGGGTGGCGCACGCCGTGTCGTCTTTACCGAGGAGCTTGCATATCCAGGGTTCCGCCATGCCGCTGCGCTGGCCGGAGCGCTGGTGGTGGGGGTCCCCATGGATCGTGAGGGGCCGGATCCCGCGGCGCTGGCTGCGCTCTGCCGCAAGCATGGACCCGCGGTGCTTTGTACCAGTGCCGAGGCCCATAATCCCACGACCGTCTTCACCACGCCGCGGCGGCGGGCCGAGATCGTCGAGGTCGCGCGACGTTTCGATCTGCACATCATAGACGACGACTGCTTTTCGGTCGGGCAGCCACAGGCCCCGACCTATCGCGCGCTTGCGCCCGAGCGGGGGTGGTATGTCGCGTCGTTCTCCAAATCCTTTTCCCCGGCCTTGCGCTTTGGCGGCGTGGTCGCGCCGACGGGATGGGCGCCGCGGGCGGTCGCCACCGCCCAGCAGCAGATCATGGGCCTGTCTCGTCTGGTCGTGGTGCTGTGTCAGCGCCTGATGGAAAGCGGGCAGGTCGACCTGATGCGCGATCGGGTGCGACAGGCGACCGCCGGGCGGGTGGCGCTGGCACGCGAGATCCTTGGCGCCTCGGCCGCGGGCGAGGGGATCGCCGCCCGCGATGGCGTGCCGTTTCTGTGGATGTCGATGCCGCGGGGCTGGCGCGCCTCGAGCTTCGAGCGTGCCGCCGAGGAGCGCGGCATCCTGCTGCGTCCCGCCGACCTCTTTGCGCTCGTCGACGGGCGTGCGCCCAACGCCGTGCGGCTGGCGCTGAACGCCTCGATGGCGCAGGAGGTCTATGTCGGGGCACTGGAAACCCTGGCCTCGCTGCTTAACCATCCGCCGTCGGAGGTGGAGGTCTGAGGGCCATCGTCGCGCCGAATTGATGGGGTATAATGATACCTTATTTTCAAGCTACTGTTTTCATGCGTTTTTATCGGGCATGTGCGACTTGACCGGCGCGCAGGAATGGGTAGAACTCGCCCATCCTGCGGCGGGCCGGTTCCGGTCACGTCGCCACGCGAATTCTTTCGACAGGACCGGACGCAATGAAGACCTATACAGCGACCCCGGCTGAGATCGAGAAAAGCTGGATCCTGATCGATGCCGAAGGCATCGTTCTGGGCCGCCTCGCCTCGATCATCGCCACCCGCCTGCGCGGCAAGCATAAGCCGAGCTTCACGCCCTCGATGGACATGGGCGACAACGTCATCGTCATCAACGCCGACAAGGTGCAGCTGACGGGGCGCAAGCGCGACAAGCCGAACTACTGGCACACCGGCTACCCGGGCGGCATCAAGTCCCGCACCACGGGCCAGATCCTTGAAGGCGCGCACCCCGAACGCGTGGTGATGCAGGCCGTCAAGCGCATGCTGCCCGGCAACAAGCTGAGCCGCCAGCTGATGACCAACCTGCGCGTCTATGCCGGCGAGCAGCATCCGCACGAGGCGCAGCAGCCCACCGTTCTGGACGTCAAGTCCAGGAACGCCAAGAACACCCGGGAGGCCTGATCATGGCTGATGAAATCAAGTCGCTCGACGACCTCAACGAAGCCGTTTCGGGCAACATCGGCGGCGTGCAGGGCTCTGCCGGCGAGACGCTTGCCCCACGCGAACCCGTGCGCGACGACCTGGGCCGGTCCTACGCCACCGGCAAGCGGAAGGACGCGGTCGCCCGTGTCTGGATCAAGCCCGGCTCGGGCAAGGTCACGGTGAACGGCAAAGAGGTCACGGCCTACTTCGCACGTCCCGTTCTGCAGATGATCCTGAAGCAGCCGTTCCAGATCGCCAATGTCGAAGGCCAGTTCGACGTGGTCGCCACCGTCAAGGGCGGTGGTCTGTCGGGTCAGGCCGGTGCGGTCAAGCACGGCATCTCGAAGGCGCTGCAGCTTTACGATCCCAGCCTGCGCAGCCCGCTGAAGGCCGCCGGCTTCCTGACCCGCGACAGCCGCGTCGTGGAGCGGAAGAAGTACGGCCGCGCCAAGGCCCGCCGCAGCTTCCAGTTCTCGAAGCGCTGATCTGCCTTGCGCCGGGGCTATCCCCGGCCGATGATACCAAGGGTCGCCCATCGGGGCGGCCCTTTTTCGTTCCGGGTGGCGCAGTCCGGGCGGGGCGGCTCGGACGGACTGGGGCCGCTTTGGTATCAAGAGGCCGCCGCGACCGCGCTTGTGGTCCGGCGGGCTTTGCGGCAGGGCATGTGCATGAGACGACCCGAAGCTTGGAAGATACGCCGCGAAATCGCGCGGCTGGGACCGAAGGCGGCCGGACTGGCCGAACGACTGTTCGCCGGCCGTCGCCTGGCGCGCTACGACGCGGCGCGTCCCGGCAACCTTGTGCAGACAGACGGTGCCGTCGCGCTGGGGCCGGATCAGGGGCCGGGCCCGAAGATCGCGCTGCTGCTGATCTACCAGCCCGCGGGGCTGGCGCCCTCGGTCCTGCAGACCTGCCGCCATCTGGCCGCGCAGGGCTACGCCCCCCTGGTCATCTCGAACGGGTCGCTGAAGGACGCCGATCGTGCCGCGTTGGGCCCCGCCGCGTGGCGCATCGTCGAGCGGCAGAATTTCGGCTATGATTTCGGTGGTTACCGCGATGGCATCTGGTTGCTCGATCACCTTGGGATCGCGCCGTCGCGCCTGATCCTGATGAACGACAGCGTCTGGTTCCCGGTTTTCCCCGGTGCCGACCTGATCCGACGGATGGAGGCGGCGGACGCCGATTTCGTCGGAGTCGTGGAGCTACCGCGCAAGCGTCGGCGCGCCGTGTTCTACCCCTCGTACTTCCTGCTTCTGAATACGGGCGCGCTGCGCCACGCGGCGTTTGCCCGATACTGGACGGCCTACCGACAAAGCTCGAACAAGGCCGTGACGGTGAAACGCGGAGAAAAGGGGCTGCCGCACGCGCTCTTCCGCGCAGGTCTGCGTGGCCACGGCATGATCGGCCAGGCGGATTACGAGACCGCGCTCGCCCGCCTGTCGGACGAAGAGGTCGGCATCCAGTTCGACCACGCCCATATCCCCGACCCTGATCTCGCGCGCCGGCACGCCGATCTGGCGGCGCAGCCCCGCGACGGGGCTTGGATCGATGCGGCGCGCGATTTGCTGCGCGCGGCCGGGCGGCGCAAGCCCTACCTGTCGACCCTGCCGCTTTTGGGGCTGACACATCTGGGATATCCGATGGTCAAGAAACACCGTCTGTTCGGACGCAGCGAAAAACGGCGCATCATCGTGGCCGCGGCGGATTCCGGCCTGCTTCCCGGGATCGACCCGACTATGCTGGCCGAGATGCGGGAGTCGGACGCTTGAATTGCGCCACAGCCCGCCCATCTGCAAGGGTGAGGCCATCGGAACCATCATGAAAATCACCCCGCCAGATCGCGAAGAGCGTCGGCTGCGTCGCCAGTTCACGGTGATGCAGCGTGCGGTGCCGCCCAGCCGGCACCTTGTGCGCCCGCTTCTGGCGCCGAACCGCTGGCCCGTCCGGGTGCCGATCGCTTTGACGCTGATCGTGGGCGGGCTTCTGTCGTTCCTGCCGATCCTCGGGCTTTGGATGTTGCCGCTGGGGCTGATGCTGTTGGCGCTCGACGCTCCCTTCCTGCGGCCCGTGATCGCCCGCAACGCCATCCGCCTGCGCCACTGGATCAAGCGCAAGCGCCGCAACTGGCGTCGTTCGCACAGCTGACCGGGCCCGGCGCGGCCCTGACGCGTCCCCACCGGTTCCGCGGCCCAAGGCGGGTCCCCTATATCCGGGGCAGAGCCTCGGCAATCCGGTCCGCCAGACGTCCGATGTCGTCGGGGTGCAGGTCCGGCGTCTCGAGGATCTGGGTCTTGCCCGTTTCGCCGCCGCCCTGCCGCTGGCGCCCGTAGCGGGGATCGTAGTGATGCACGATCAATTCCTCGGCCAGCATCGCGAAATCTTTGACCGCGATCAGGCCCTGCCAGCGGGCGACACGCTCGGCCCCCTGCAGGGGCTTCAGCGCCTCGATCAGCAAGGCCAGGCGATCGGGGCGGGCGATCAGGTCGGCATAGGCGTCCAGCAGGTAGCGCACGCGGGCCGGCACGGGGGCGGCAATCGCCAGGCGCGGCGCGGGGCGCATCGCGTGCCACAGCGCCGGCGGCACGATCAGCCCACCGATCTTCGACGATTCCGCTTCGATCACCACGGGGCGCGCGGGGTCGAGGCGCGCGACCTCGGCCGCAAGCTGCGATTCGAAGCCTTTCTGCGAGGGCTGCGCCTCCGCCCCCCATCCGCCCAGGATCGACCCGCGGTGCCGGGCGAGACCTTCGAGGTCGATCACCTGCACACCCCGGTCACGCAGCGCGGCCAGCACGTCGGTCTTTGCCGTGCCGGTATTGCCGTCCAGCAGGACCACCCGCGACGCCAGCGGCGTGTCGTAAAGCAGGGTCTTCACCGCGCGGCGATAGCTGCGATAGCCGCCGTCGACCAGTTCGACCCGCCAGCCGATCTGCGACAGGATCGACGCGAAGGACCCCGATCTCTGCCCGCCGCGCCAGCAATAGACCAGCGGCCGCCAGCCGCCGGACTTGTCGGCCAGCGGCCCCTCGATATGGGCCGCGGCGTTGCGGGCAACGAGGGCGGCGCCGATCTTGCGCGCCTTGAATGGAGCCTCCTGCGTGTAGATAGTCCCGACGCGTGCACGCTCGGCGTCCGACAGGACCGGCAGGCTGATCGCGCCGGGGATCCTGTCCTCGGCGTATTCCGACGGTGCGCGCACGTCGATGATCGTGTCGTAGTCCGGCGTCAGGAATTCGGAGAGGGATGAGAAGGTGCGGGCCATTCTCGCTGTCTACCCCCGGCAGGCCGCGGGGGGAAGCGGGGCATTGAGCCGGGGGGACCGATCTGAGAAGACTGGTACGGCTGGCAGCGCCGTCGCTCTGTCCGCCGCTTGCGTGACTGGTCCGGCCCGCCGGATACCGCGCGCGCCACCCGTCCGATACCGCGGCCGACCCGGCGCGCGACTGCCCGAACGCCCTACCGCCCGACCGAAGGAGCCCCGCCCATGCCCGTGTCACCAGCCCCACACCGCCTGACGGTGTCCGCGCCATCGCCGATGCGCCCTGTCTGGCGCATCCGCGCAGGGGGCGGCCGGTGAGCGCCCTCGACAGGCTCGGGCCCGAGGCGCGCGGCATCTTCTTCATGATCTGCGCGATGATCTCGATGAGCACGATGGACGCGACGGCCAAGCTTTTGTCGTCGCAGGTCGACACGGTGATGGTGCTCTGGGCGCGGTACCTGGGGCAGACGCTTTTCGTGCTGGTGCTCGTCGGGCCGCGGCTGCGGCAGGTGGTGCGCACCCGCTATCCGAAACTGCAGTTCCTGCGGTCGGTCTTCGTGGTTTCGGCGACCACCTTCTTCTTTTTCGGGATCCGGTCGCTGGGGCTGGCCGAATCCACCGCGATCGTCGACCTGAACCCGGTTCTGGTGACGCTGGGCGCGGCACTTTTCCTGGGCGAGGGGATTGGGCTGCGCCGCCTCCTGGGGGTGCTGGCCGCGCTGGTCGGTGCGCTCATCGTGATCCGCCCTGGGTCCGAGGTGTTCCAACCCGCCTCGATCCTGCCGCTCTGCGCCGCGTTCTCCTTCGCGGGCTATGCGCTGGTCACCCGCTTCGTGGGGCTGGACGAGGATGTCTGGACGTCGCTTTTCTATTCGGCGCTGTTCGGGACGTTGATCCTGACGGTGGCGGTGCCCTTCTTCTGGACGCCACCCGGGTTTGCGGCGGCCTGCGGCATGGTGCTGATCGGCGGGATCGGGCTGACCGGCCAGATGTTCCTGATCCGCGCCTACTCGGCCGCCGAAGCCGGGCTGATCGCACCGTTCTCCTACGTGCAGGTGCTGGCAGCGGCGTTCTGGGGCGTCGTGCTGTTCGGCGATTTCCCGGATGCGGCGACCTGGGTGGGCATGGTTGTGATCGTGGGGTCCGGGATCTATATCTGGCACCGCGAAACCCGGGCGGCGCGCGATCTCGTCGCCCAGAAGGCACGGGCGGATGCCGAAGCAACGCAATTCTAGGACCGATTACCTGACCGACCTGGTGGCGCGCGGGCTTCTGCGCGCGGTCATGCTGCTGCCCTACGGCGCGCGGGTGCGCACCATGGGCTGGTTGGCCGCGCATGTCCTGGCCCCCGCGGCGGGCTGGCGTAAACGCATCCGTGCGAACCTGTCCCATGTCCTGCCGGATCTGCCGCGGGACGAGGTGCGGCGCCTGACCCGCGCCGTGCCCGACAACGTGGGCCGCACGCTGATCGAGGTCTATTCAGGCCCCGAGCTGGCCGCCCGCGCCCGCGTCACACCGCTGAGCGGCCCGGGGCTGCCCGCGCTCGATGCTGCACTGGCCGCGGGGCGGCCGGTGCTTGTTGTTACCGCCCATACCGGAAACTTCGCCGCCTTGCGTCCTGCGCTTGAAACGCGGGGGCTGAAGATCGCCGCGCTTTATCGGCCGATGGAGATTGCGCAGTTCAACCGGCACTACCGCGACGCGCTTGCGGGGATGGGCGAGCCGCTGTTTCCGACCACCCGCAAGGGGCTTGCCGGGTTCCTCAAGCACCTGAGGTCGGGCGGCGCGGGGTTCGTCCTGACGGATATCCACGCGGCGGGCGGGGCGCGTCTCGATTTCTTCGGCAAGCCCGCGCCGTCACCCCTGTCGGCGGCAAAATGGGCGCTGCAATACGATGCGCTGATGCTGCCGGTGTTCTCGCGTCGGTTGCCGGACGGTCTGTCCTTCGAAATGCGGGTCGATGCGCCGATCGCACCCGCCACACCCGAAGAGATGACCGCCGAGGTCAATCGCCGTCTTGAGGCCTTTGTGCGGCAGGACCTGGCACAGTGGTTCTGGATCCATCGCCGCTGGAAGCCCGAGCGCCACGCCCGCCCCGACTCCGCAGCTGGCCCCGCAACCGCCCCCGCAGCTCGCCGCGCAGGCCGCGACGACGTCTGAGCGCCTGTGCGCGCGACCGGCGGGCAACCGGTGTCCTTCCTCCGTGCGCGGCATTGCCACCCCTGCGGCACCGCGGCCCCTTTCCGGCGGCGGGCGGGGTGCTAGGGTCCTCGTCACGCCCCTGATCCGCGGAGCCGCCATGCTGGTCGTCGACGACATCCGAAAGTCCTTTCCCGGCGCCGAGGCTCCGGTGGACGTGCTGCGCGGGGTCAGCCTGAGGCTTGACCGGGGCGAGACGCTGGCGCTGGTCGGGGAAAGCGGATCGGGGAAAAGCACGCTGCTACACCTCGTCGCCGGGCTCGACCGGGTGGACGCGGGGCGGATCGCGATCGACGGCGCCGATCTTGCGCAGATGGGCGACGCGGGGCGTGCGCGGCTGCGCCGTTCGGCCGTGGGGCTGGTCTTTCAGCAGTTCAACCTTATCCCGTCGCTCAAGGTGGCCGACAACATCGCCTTTCAGGCGCGGCTGGCCGGGCGGCACGACACCGCCTGGACCGCCGAGTTGACCGAGCGGCTGGGCCTCACCGCCCACACTGCGAAATACCCCGAGGAGCTTTCCGGCGGGCAACAGCAACGGGTGGCGATCGGGCGCACGCTGGCGGCGCGTCCTGCGCTGGTGCTGGCGGACGAGCCGACCGGCAACCTCGATTCCGATACCGGCGCGCGGGTGCTGGCGCTGATGCTCGACCTCGTGGCCGAGACGGAGGCGGGGCTCTTGATGGTCACGCACTCCGAGCGCGTCGCTTCGGCCATGGGGCGGCGTGTCACGCTCGAGGCGGGGCAGGCGATATGAACCGCGCCGCCCTGATGGCGCTGGTGTCGCACTGGCGGCGCCGGCCGCTACAGCTGCTGACGCTGGTTCTGGGGCTGGCCACGGCGACGGCGCTCTGGTCCGGCGTGCAGGCGATCAATGCCGAGGCGCGCGACAGCTACGATGCCGCGGCGCAGACCGTCGCCGGAGCCGGCGCGGCGCGGCTGGTCGCCCGTGGCGGGCAGGGCATCACCCGCGAGGATTTCGCCGTCCTGCGCCGCGCGGGCTGGCCGGTGACCCCGGTGATCGAGGGCAGGATCGACACCCCCGCGGGGCCAATGCGGGTAACCGGGATCGATCCCTTCACGCTTGGCCCGGGAATGCTGGGCGGTGCGGAGAGCTCCGAGGCGACCGAGATCGCCTATGATCCAGCGTTCCTGACCCCTCCGGGCCTGATCCTCGCCGCGCCCGAGACGGCGCGTGCGCTGGAGGGCGGGACCGGCGAGGGCACGGCCTCCTCGGACGCCACCCCCGACAAGGTGCTGCGGGAAGCAGAGGGCCCTGAGCGCGCGGAGCTGCCGCCGGTGCGCGCGGTCGCGGGGCTGGCGCCGGGCACGCTGGTCGTCGACCTTTCGGTCGCCGCCCGGCTTTTGGGAAACGCCGCGCCCACCGCTCTGATCCTGACGGGGCCGGTTCCTGACTTGGAAGACCACGCTGACGACGACCGGGGCGCGATCGGTGGCCCGATCGGGGGGCGTAACGGGGAGCCGGTCGGCGGGCCTGGCGGGGACACATTAGCGGATCTGGCGCCCGGTCTGCGGCTGCAGACGCCGCAGGGGAACGCGGACATCTCGCGCCTGACCGACAGCTTTCACCTCAACCTCACGGCCTTCGGGCTGCTGGCGTTTGCCGTGGGGCTGTTCATCGTGCGTGGCGCGGTTGGCTTGGCGTTCGAGCAGCGACGCGGGGTGTTTCGCACCTTGCGCGCGCTGGGTCTGCCGTTGCGCCGCCTTTTGGTCCTGCTGCTGGCCGAGCTTCTGATCCTCGCGGTCTTCGCGGGACTTCTGGGCGTGGCGCTGGGCTGGCTTCTGGCCTCGGCGCTGCTGCCAGACGTGGCCGCCACGCTGCGCGGGCTTTACGGGGCCGAGGTGGCGGGCACGCTGACCCTGTCGCCCGCGTGGTGGCTGTCGGGCCTCGGGGTGGCGGTGGCAGGCACGCTCTTGGCGGCGGGCGCCTCGCTCTGGCAGGTGGCGCGGCTGCCGGTTCTGGCACCCGCCCAGCCGCGCGCCTGGGCGATGGCCGGCGTGCGGGGGGCGTGGCTGCAGGCGGCGGGGGCCCTGGCGCTTCTCGTCCTGGCGCTGGGCCTTGGCCTCTGGGGGCGCGGACTGGTCGCGGGGTTCGCGATGCTGGGGGCGCTGATGCTGGGGGCGGCGCTGTGCCTGCCGCTGATCCTCCGCGGTGCGCTGCGGCTGGGCGCGCGAGGGGCCCGGGGGCCCGTGGCGCAGTGGTTCTGGGCGGACACGGGCCAGCAGGTGCCGGGGCTCAGCCTCGCGCTCATGGCATTGCTTCTGGCTCTGGCGGCCAATATCGGCGTGGGCACGATGGTGGCGAGTTTCCGGCTGACCTTCACCGGATGGCTCGACCAGCGGCTGGCGGCCGAACTCTACGTGTCGTCCACCGATCCTGCCGAGGCCGGGGCAATGCGCGACTGGCTCGCTCCGCGCACGCGGGCGATCCTGCCCATCGTCAGCACCGGGGTGACGCTGGGCGGCCGCCCGGGCGAGCTTTACGGGGTGGCCGATGATGCCACCTATCGCGACAACTGGCCGATCCTGACGGGCTTGTCCGACCTCTGGGACCAGGTGGCCGCGGGGCAGGGGGTGGTCATCAACGAACAGCTTTCGCGTGCGCAGGAGCTGGCCCCCGGCGATACCCTGCCTGTGGCGGGAGAGGACTGGCAGGTCGCGGGCGTCTACAGCGACTATGGCAACCCCTTGCCGCAGGTGCTGATGGGGATGGACGCATTCGCCACACGCTACCCCGATATCACGCCCGCGCGGTTCGGCCTGCGCCTGCCGCCGGGGGATGCACCAGCCCTCGCCGACGCGCTGCGGGACCGCTACGGGTCGGGGGTCGAGATCGTCGACCAGCGTGCGCTGAAGGCCGAGTCGCTGCGGATCTTCGAGCGGACCTTTACCGTGACGGGCGCGCTCAACGTGCTTACCCTGTCGGTTGCGGGCTTCGCGATCCTGACGTCGCTGCTGACGCTCGCGGGCATGCGCCTGCCGCAGCTGGCCCCTGTCTGGGCGCTGGGTCTGACCCGGCGGCGGCTTGCGATGCTGGAGCTTGGGCGCGCGGTGATGCTGGCGGCGCTGACCGCGCTGGCCGCGTTGCCGCTGGGCCTTGCCTTGGCCTATGTCCTGCTGGCCGTTATCAATGTCGAGGCGTTCGGATGGCGCCTGCCGATGCACCTCTTCCCGCTCGACTGGCTGCGCCTTTTCGCGCTGGCCTGCCTGGCCGGCGCGGTGGCGAGCCTCTGGCCCGCGCGGCGGATCGCCACCCTGCCGCCCGGAGAGCTGCTGAAGGTGTTTGCCAGTGAGCGTTGACCGCCGCCTTGTCCTGACGGGCCTGCTGACGCTTCCGGTCACGGCGCGGGCGCAGGGTTTTGCCGGGCTCGGCACCGGGGCGAGGGGGTACGCCATGCCGCGCCCCGGGCCCTTCGACTTTCCCGCCGACCACGGGCCACACCCCGAGTTCCGGATCGAGTGGTGGTACGTCACCGCCAACCTGCGCGACGCCGCGGGGCGCGACTGCGGCGTGCAATGGACGCTCTTCCGCTCGGCCCTCGCGCCGCCGGGGGCGGGGCCCGAGGGGCCGTGGGCCGCGCAGCAGGCCTGGATGGGCCACGCCGCGGTGACGACGCCCGAGGTCCATCTTTCTGCCGAGAGGCTGGCGCGTGGCGGCACCGGGCAGGCGGGCGCGTCGGTTCAGCCCTTCGGCGCCTGGATCGACGACTGGCGGCTGACCGGGCCCACGCCCGATCGGGTCGAGATGGTGGCGCGCGGCGACGCGTTCTCTTACGCCCTGACGCTTGCCGCCGACGGCCCGGTGGTGCCGCAGGGCGAGGGCGGCTATTCGGTGAAGTCCGCCGCCGGGCAGGCCAGTCGCTATTACTCGCAGCCCTTCTACCGGGCCGAGGGGCAGCTGCGTCTGGGCGACGCGGCGGTGCAGCAGGTATCGGGCACCGCGTGGCTGGACAGGGAGTGGTCGTCGCAACCCCTGGCCGAGGATCAGTCGGGCTGGGACTGGTTTTCGCTGAACTTCGACAGCGGCGAGAAGTTGATGGCCTTCCGCCTGCGCGGGGAGGGGGCGCCCTTTGTCTCGGCCACGTGGATCGCGGCCGACGGTACGCCCACCCCCTATGGCGGCACGGCCCTGCGGATCGCCCCGCTACGCGAGGCGGCGGTGGCCGGACGGCAGGTGCCGGTTGCATGGTCGCTGGCCCTGCCGGAAAAGGGGGTCGACATCCGGGTCGAGGCGGTGAACGACGCGGCCTGGATGACGACGGCCGTAGCCTACTGGGAAGGCCCGATGCGGATTAGCGGCAGCCATGGCGGCCGGGGCTATCTGGAGATGACGGGATATGACTGATCTTGCCGGCCACTTCGCGACCGCGTGGCGGATGCTGGACGAAGGCGCGGCAGACCCGCATGCCCCCGCGCATCTGCTGACGCTCGCCACCAATGGCGCCGGGTTCCCTGAGGCACGGATGGTCGCGCTGCGCGGCGCCGACCGCGCGGCCGGGGTGATCGAGATCGAAACCGACGCGGCCACGGCCAAGGTCGCCCAGCTGCTGGCAGATCCGCGCGCCACCGCGCTGGCGTGGGATCCGGCCCGGTCGGTGCAGCTCCGCCTGCGGCTGCGGGTAACGGTCGTGACCGGTCCCGACCTTCACGCGCGGTGGGAGGCGATGCCCGCGCACCGGCGGCTGAACTATGGCGGCGCGCCGCCGCCCGGCACGCCGCTGCCGGAGCCCGAGGCCTACGCGAAACACCCTGAGCGGGCGCGTCTGGCGCTGCTGCGCGGGCAGGTTGAAGAGCTCGAGCTGCTGGACCTGTCGGGGGAGATGCACCTGCGGGCGCTCTGGCGCGCCGAAGACGGCTTTGCCGGCGGCTGGATCGCCCCCTAGCCCCATGCGCGAGGATTTTCCGAAGACCCGCGATCTGGTGCTGGTGGGCGGCGGCCACGCCCACGCCCTGCTGCTCAGGCGCTGGGGCATGGACCCGCTGCCCGGCGCCCGTCTGACGCTGATCGACCCCGCGCCCGTGACCTCCTACACCGGCATGCTGCCGGGCTTCGTGGCGGGGCACTACAGCCGCGCAACGCTTGAAATCGACCTCGTCCGGCTGGCCCGCCACGCCGGCGCCCGCCTGATCCTGGGGCGGGCGGACGCGCTCGAAGCCGGGCGCGTGCATGTCGCGGGACGTGGGTGGGTGGCTTTCGACGTGGCCTCGCTCGATATCGGGATCCACGGAGAGATGACCGGGATCCCGGGTTTTGCCGAACATGGCCACGCAGCCAAGCCGCTCGACCGTTTCGCTGCCGCCTGGGCGGCGCATCGCGATGCGCTGGGCGCGCGTCCCGGGCTGGCCGCGGCGGGGGCCGCGGTGATCGGCGGCGGGGTCGCGGGGGTCGAGCTTGCCCTGGCCATCGCCCATGGCGGCGAACGGGCGGCGGGCCGGCCGCTTCCCGTCACGCTGATCGATCGTGACCGCGCCCTGACGGGCGCCAGTCCCGGCGCCGCGCGCGCCCTCCGGGCCCGGCTGGCGGCGGCCGGGATCACGGTGATCGAGGGCACGCTCGTGGCCGGTATCTCGGGCGACGAGGTGACGCTCGGTGACAACCGCCGTGTCGCCTCGGCCTTCACCGTCGCGGCGGCGGGGGCCCGGCCGCATGCGTGGCTCGAGCGGACGGGGCTGGCGTTGCACGAGGGGTTCGTCGCCGTCGACGCGCAGCTGCGCAGCCTGTCCGACCCGCAGATATTCGCGGCGGGCGACTGTGCACATCTGACCCACGCACCGCGACCCAAGGCGGGGGTCTACGCGGTGCGCGCCGCGCCGGTGCTGTTTCACAACCTGCGCGCCGCGCTGGGGGCGGGCAGACCCCGGCGGTTCCGGCCTCAGGCGCGCTACCTCAAGCTCGTGTCAACCGGCGGGCGCGGGGCGGTGGCCGATCGTGGCGGCTGGGGGACCGGCATCGCCGCACCGTTGCTCTGGCGCTGGAAGGACCGGATCGACCGCCACTTCATGGAGCGACTTTCCGACCTCAGCCCGATGCCGCGTCCGCGCGTGCCCGCCCGCGCCGCCCAGGGGTTGGCCGAGGCGGTGGGCGACCGTGCGCCCTGCGGCGGCTGCGGCGCGAAGGTCGGGCAGATGACGCTGGCCTCGGCGCTCGGCTCCGGCGGCGTGACGCGCGCGGATGTCGAGCTGGGCGTCGGCGACGATGCCGCCGTGCTGCGCATGGGAGACACGCGGCAGGTGCTGACCACGGATCATCTGCGCGCTGTGACCGACGATCCTTATGTCATGTCCCGCCTCGCCGCGCTGCACGCGATGGGCGACGTCTGGGCGATGGGGGCCGCGCCGCAGGCCGTGCTGCCCGTGCTGACGCTTCCCGCCCTCTCGCCGCGCCTTCAGGCCCGAACGCTGACCGAGATCATGGCTGCGGCACACGAGGTCTTCGATGCCGAGGGCGCCCAGATCGTCGGCGGGCACACCGCGACCGGGACAGAGCTGTCCATAGGCTTCACCGTAACCGGGCTGCTTGACCGGCCCGCCATCGGACTCGCCGGAGCGCGGCCGGGCGATGCGCTGATCCTGACCAAGCCGCTGGGCTCGGGCACGATCCTGGCCGCCGAGATGGCGCTGCAGGCCCGCGGGCCCGACGTGGCTGCCGCCTGGGCCGAAATGCAGCGCGGGCAGGGGGCGGCGGCCGACATCCTGGGACAGGCGCATGCGATGACCGACGTGACCGGGTTCGGGCTGGCCGGGCACCTGACGGGGATGCTGCGGGCCTCGGGCGTGGCGGCGCGGATCGACCTAGGGGCGGTGCCCCTGATGCCGGGCGCGGCCGAGCTCGCGGCGCGCGGTGTCCGGTCCACCCTCTACTCGGCGAACCGGGCCTCGCTGCCCGAACTCGTCATGCCCTACACGCTGCCCGATACGCCTGCGGCGCACCTGCTCTTCGATCCGCAGACGGCCGGCGGGCTCTTGGCGGCGGTGGCGCCTGAAACGGCCGACGACCTTCTGTCCCGCCTGGGTGCGACCGGGTATCCCGCCGCCCGCATCGGCGTGATCGTCGCCGGCACGCCGGAGCTGACCTTTGGTTGAGCGATCATGGCCGGCGGGGCGGCCACTCGCTGGTGGATGCATCAGCCGTGGTCCGGCATGCGGTCCGGGGGCCAAGACGGCGCCCGGGACCCATCCTATTCGGCGGCGGTCTTCAGCTGGAAACCGCCTTCGATCCGGTCCGAGGGCGCGACGGGGTAGTCGCCCGAGAAGCAGGCGTCGCAGTATTGCGGCCGCGCCGGATCGCGCCCGCCAGCTTCGCCGACCGCGCGATAAAGCCCGTCGAGAGAGATGAAGCGGAGGGAATCGACGCCCAGGTGTTCGCGCATTTCCTCTTCGCTCATGTGGCTGGCCAGCAGCTTCTCCCGCTCGGGCGTGTCGACGCCGTAAAAGCACGGCCACGAGGTCGGCGGCGAGGCGATGCGGAAATGCACCTCGGCGGCGCCGGCATCGAAGATCATCTCCTTGATCTTCCGGCTGGTCGTGCCGCGCACGACACTGTCATCGACAAGGATCACCCGCTTGCCGCGGATCAGAGCGCGGTTGACGTTCAGCTTCAGCCGCACGCCCATGTTGCGGATCTGCTCCGTCGGCTCGATGAAGGTCCGGCCCATGTACTGGTTGCGGATGATCCCCATCGCGTAGGGAATGCCGGATTCCTGGCTGAAACCGATGGCCGCGGGCGTGCCGCTGTCGGGCACCGGGCAGACGATATCTGCGTCGACCGGCGCCTCGCGCGCAAGCTCGACGCCGATCTGGCGGCGCGTCTCGTAGACCGACCGCCCGCCGAGGATCGAATCGGGACGCGAGAAATATACATGTTCGAAGATGCAGAACCGCGACTGCGTGGGGGCGAAGGGGCGGTGGCTGGTGACCTCGCCATGTTCGATCACCACCATCTCGCCCGGCTCGACCTCGCGCACGAACTCGGCGCCGATGATGTCGAGCGCGCAGGTTTCAGAGCTGAGCGCCCATGCCCCGTCGCCCAGCTGGCCCAGGACCAGCGGGCGTACGCCCAGCGGGTCGCGCACGCCGATCAGCTTGGTCCGGGTCATCGCGACGACGGAAAAGGCGCCCTCGACCCGTCGCAGGGCGTCCATCATCCGGTCCGGCACCTTGCGCTGCAGCGAGCGGGCCATGAGGTGGATGATGCACTCGCTGTCCGACGCCGACTGGAAGATCGAGCCGCGTTCGATCAGTTCGCGCCGCAGGGCGTCGGCGTTGGTGATGTTGCCGTTATGGGCGATGGCCGCGCCGCCGAGGCTGAATTCCCCGAAGAAGGGCTGGACGTCGCGCAGCTGGGTCTGCCCCTTGGAGCCGGAGGTCGAGTACCGCACGTGGCCGATCGACAACTCGCCCGGCAGCGTCTCCATCAGCGATGCCTTGGTGAAGTTGTCGCGGACGTAGCCGAAGCGGCGGGCCGAGTTGAAGCCCTGTTCGGGGTCGTGGCTGACGATGCCGCCGGCCTCTTGCCCGCGGTGCTGCAGGGCATGCAGGCCAAGGGCGACGAAGTTCGCGGCCTCGGCCACCCCGATGACGCCGAAGACGCCGCATTCCTCGTGCAGCGTATCGTCGTCGAACGGGTGGGCCGGGAGATGCGCATCGGCTGACCGAAGGTCGGCCGCCTTGCGATCCAGGGGAGCGCGGGAGCGGTGGCAGGTGGACATGGCTTGGAAGGTCTCCGAATCCATCGGGGCCGGTCGCGGCTTCCTTAACGGCCCGGGCCGGCGTTGTCACGAAACGATCACGTGCGGCACGGGGCAAATTTCCGCGATATCGCCGGGCCCGACGGGCCGCACCGGGGTAGCGTGGTCAGCGAGGCGGGCGCGGGGCGTAGGCGCGCGCCAGCTCGTCGGAATCGGCCCCGGCGAGGTAGCGCGCCAGAAGGCCTAGGTTGCGACCGCCGCGCCGCAGCCAGCCTTCGGCCAGGTAGCGCTCGGCCGAGGTGGTGATGGTGGCGTCCAGCGGCGAAAGGCGGCCGCGAAGGGCGCGGGCCAGGGCCACGTCTTCCATCAGCGGCAGGTCGGGCACGCCGCCCGCCCGGGCCAGCACGTCGCGCGCGATCAGCAGCCCCTGGTCGCCGTAGGGCAGGCCTAGCCGCGCCGCCCGCAGGTTCGCCCAGCCCGCGACCAGCCGCGGCGGCAGGCCGGTGGCGCGGAAGGCCAGGCGGAAATACCCTGCACGCTCGGGGCTTTGCCCCATGTGGCGGGCGACGCTGTCGGTCCAGCCCCGCGGCAGGTGGCAATCGGCGTGCAGGATCAGCAGCCAGTCGCCCCGGGCCGCCGCCACGCCGCGCGCGATCTGGCCACCGCGTCCCGCCGGGCCCGGCACCCAGGCGGCGCCCAGATCCTCGGCCACGCGGCGTGTCGCGTCGGTCGATCCGCCGTCGGCGACCACCATCTCGCGCACCAGACCCTCTGACACGCCCTCGACCAGAGGGACCGAGGCAGCGGCCAGCGCGTCGGCTGCATTGAGGGTGGGGATCACGATCGACAGGGGGGCGGGCATGGCGGCTCTCGCGTCGGGGCAGGCGGGCAGGGCGGGTGACGTGACCGGCCCGCACCCCTATCTAAGGGACGCACCACAGAATGGGGAGCCCGACGATGACCTTGCCCGCAGAAGACCCCGCGACCGTCAACGCGACGCAGACCGCCACCACCGACCCTCGCTCCGAGGCGCGCAGCATTCTTGCGCTTGGCGGGCCCGACCGCCGGGCGTTCCTGCAGGATCTGGTGACGAACAAGGTGCCGGGTCCCGAGGACGGGCTTGTCTATGCCGCGCTCTTGACGCCGCAGGGCAAGTACCTGGCCGATTTCTTCCTCTTCGACCGGGACGAGACGCTGTACCTCGATACCTCGGCCGCGCTGGTCGCGGGGCTGACGCAGCGGCTGACGCTGTATCGGCTGAGGCGCAAGGTCACGATCGAGCCCTCGGGTCTTTCCGTTGCGCGCGGCACCGGCACGGCGCCCGAGGGGGCGTTTGCCGACCCGCGTCATCCGGACCTGGGCTGGCGGGCCTATGGCGACGCGGCCACCCTGCCCGAAGAGGACGCGACCGACTGGGACGCGCTGCGGGTCACGCATTGCATCCCGGCCACCGGGATCGAGCTGATCCCCGACGAGACCTTTCCGCTGGAGGCGGGGTTCGAACGCCTGAACGGGGTCGATTTCCGAAAGGGCTGTTATGTCGGGCAGGAGGTGACGGCGCGGATGAAGCACAAGACCGAGCTGCGCAAGGGGCTGGCCACGGTCGACGTCTCGGGCGAGGCGCCCGTCGGCACCCCGATCCTTGCGAGCGACCGCGCGGCGGGGGCGCTTTACACGCAGGCAGGGGGGCGCGGGATTGCCTATCTTCGCTTCGACCGGGCGGAAGGGGCAGAGCTGTCTGCGGGCGCCGCACGGGTGACGTGGGCCGGCTGAGCCCATGGAAACACGGCCCGGCCGCAGCAGTGGGGCGGTCGGACCGAAACGCGAGTCGGGTAAGGGGCCACCGGGATAGTCGGGCCGGCAGGCACTGGCAGTCTGCCGCGAGGCCAGTGTGAAACGCAAAAAGGGGCGACGCATGGCGCCGCCCCCTCGCATATCGTCGCTTCGCGGACGGTCAGGCGCGTTCGGAGTATTCCATGGTCTCGGTGTTCACCACGATGTCCTCGTCCTGGCCCACGAAGGGCGGCACCATGACCTTGACCCCGTTGTCCAGCAGGGCGGGCTTGAAGCTGTTGGCGGCGGTCTGGCCCTTCACGACCGGCTCGGTCTCGACGACCTTGCAAGTGACCTTTTGCGGCAGCGTCGCGTTCAGCGCCTCGTCGCCGTAATATTCGATGGTGATCGTCATCCCGTCCTGAAGGAAGGGACGGCGTTCGCCGAGGATGTCCGCGGGCAGGGCGATCTGGTCGAAGGTCTCGGCATCCATGAAGGTCAGCATGCCGTCGCTTTCGAACAGGAACTGCTGGTCCTTCTGGTCAAGGCGCACACGCTCGACCTTGTCGGCCGAGCGGAAGCGTTCGTTCAGCTTCGAGCCGTTGCGCAGGTTGCGCAGTTCGACCTGGGCAAAGGCGCCGCCCTTGCCGGGCTTCACATGGTCGACCTTCACCGCCGCCCAAAGGCCGCCGTTGTGCTCCAGCACGTTACCGGGGCGGATCTCGTTACCGTTGATCTTGGGCATTGGGCAAAACCGTGTCGAAAGGTTGATGGATTGGCGCGCGCCTCTATATCTGGCGGATCAGACGCTGACAAGGCGGACGGTCTAGCGATGCCTTCGGGCTAGCCATGCAGTGAGCGCATAGGGGGCATTCCGAAAGAGAAGACCAGAATCGGCGCAGGATTTTGCATAAGGGACGCCACGCCGAAAAATGCAAGAGCAATAGACCAAAGGACGACGAGATGTCAGATTTCGTTGACGGCACTGCTTTCAACCACGAACAGGGCAACCGGGCACGCAAGCTCTTTGCCGCCGTGGTGCTGGCCGCGCTCGATGATGCCATCGCCGACGACAAGAAGTACGGCAACGGACCCGAACAGATCGCCCGCTGGGCGCGGTCGCGTGACGGTCGCGAGGTTCTGTCCTGCGCCGGTATCGATCCCAACGAGCGGGTCGTTTCCGGGCTGATGGAGTTCGTATCGAAAGGTGTCCGCACCTCGGTCGCGCTGTCGCGCGAGGAAAGCGAACGCCGCCACGCCGCCCAGGCGGAAGCCGCCTGAGCCACTCCGACGCCCGCCTGTCGCGCCGCGTCGGCTTTTGAGAAAAGCGCGTCCCCTCGGGGACGCGCTTTTTCTTTGTCTGGCAGTTCCATGCTGCTGGGGCTGGGGTATCTGGGGGCGTGCGCGACGCGCCGTGCGTGCCACACCCTTCGCGTCATTCTGCCCCGTCAGCCGGGCCGGGCGGGTCGGTGCCGTCAGACGGCGCGGTCGAACTTCGTCGCCAGATGAATCATGCTTTCCGAAGATCGCACGCCGGTGATCGTGCCGATCCGGTCCAGCACGCCGTCCAGCTCCTGCGTCGTCTCGGCGGTGACCGACAGGATCAGGTCGACGCGCCCGGTGGTGGTGTGCACCGTTTCGATCTCGGGCATGGGCTTCAGCCGCTGCAGGATGCCCGGCGTGGTCCGCGGTTCGACCTGCAGCAGCACGGTGGCGCGGATCCGGCGCAGGGTCAGGGCCTGCCCCAACTTCACAGTGTATCCGGCGATCACGCCTGTCCGTTCCATCCGCTCGATACGGGCCTGCACGGTGGACCGCGCCACCTTGAACCGCCGCGCCAGCCTTGATGTCGAGGTCGAGCTGTCGGCGGCCAGCGCCGCGAGGATCTTCTGATCGAGTTCGTCCATGTCCATCCCTTCGGCGCCGTCCCGCCACACATGACAATATGACCAAGACTTTCGTCAATTCAACGACGAAATCGGACAATTCAACCCTTTCCAACGGTGAGATTCGCCGCCATATGCGCTTCACTTACTTTCAGGAACAAAGGGCGGCCCGCCGGGTCAGCACCTGGCCTGGTTCGCGACACGCGCAAGCGTCTCCCGACCCGTAAAGCCGGGGCAAGAGGTGGCTGCCATTCATGGCTGGAGGCAAGTTCATGGGGCTTTCGAAAACGATCTGGGCTACCCCGTCCGAGTACCTTGCAAAGGAAGAGCCGGAGAACCCGGTCCTGTTCTTTTCGCCCGCGACGCTGCAGGCGACCGCGCGGCGGTTTCTCGACGGTTTTCCGGGCCTCGTGACCTATGCCGTCAAGTCGAACCCCGACGAGATGGTGATCGCCAACCTCGTGGCCGCGGGGATCCGCGGCTTCGACGTGGCCTCGATTTTCGAAATCGACCTGATCCGGCGCGTCGCCCCCGGCGCAGCGATGCACTACAACAACCCCGTCCGGTCGCGCGGCGAGATTGCCGAGGCGGTTGAACTGGGCGTGCGCTCCTTCTCGGTCGACAGCCGGTCCGAGCTTGCCAAGCTGGTCGAACTGGTGCCTGCCGGGTCGGAAATCTCGGTGCGGTTCAAGCTGCCCGTCGCCGGCGCCGCCTATGACTTCGGCGCAAAGTTCGGCGCGACGTCCGAGCTCGCGACCGAGCTTCTGGCGATGGTGGCCCAGGCGGGGCTCGTGCCCTCGCTGACCTTCCACCCCGGAACCCAGTGCACCGATCCCATGGCGTGGGACGCCTACCTGCGCGCCGCGGCCGAGATCGCGCATCGCGCCGACGTGCGCATCGCCCGGCTGAACGTCGGCGGCGGCTTTCCCGCGCATCGCCTGATTGACGTCGCGCCCGAGGTCGAAACGATCTTTGACCTGATCGACCGCGTGACCGGCGAAGCCTTCGGCGAAGATCGCCCTGCGCTGATCTGCGAACCCGGGCGGGGTCTTGTCGCCGAAAGCTTCACGCTGGCGACCCGGGTGCGGGCGATCCGCGACGATGCGCACGTGTTCCTGAACGACGGGGTCTATGGCGGACTGGCCGAACTGCCGCTGATCGGCATCATCGACCGGACCGAGGTGCGCGATGCGCATGGCCAGCGTCGCGACGGCGCCCCGCGCGGGCGCATCGTCTTCGGCCCCACCTGCGACAGCGTGGATCGCCTGCCGGGCGAACTGGCGCTGCCGGGCGACATGGAAGAGGGCGATTTCGTCGTCTTCCATGGCATGGGCGCCTATTCGACGGCGACCGTGACGCGGTTCAACGGCTTCGGCGTGCTCGACATCGCCACGGTGATGCGGCTGACCGACTGACGTCTGCTCGCCTTTGGGCTCACCTCATGAACGGCGCGTGATCCGGCCCGGGTCGCGCGCCGTTTCGTTTGGGGACTCACGTGGGCCAGGGGGCCGTGTCCTGCGGCGGTCGGCGGGGCCGGCGGGGCTGGACAGCGCGTGGCGCGCGGTTACTCTGCGCCTCAAGGGACGGCGTGCAGCTTCGGATGCCGCGCCGCGCACAAGGGAGAGAGAGCCATGGAAAAGTTCGGAAAGTCGCAATCCGTCACGCGGAAGGAGGACGTGCGGCTGCTGACCGGCGCGGGGCGTTACGTGGACGATATCGCGCCCGAAGGTGCGCTGTTTGCCGTCTTCCTCCGGTCGCCCGTGGCGCATGCCCGCTTGACCGGCATCGATGCCGCCGACGCGCGCGAGATGCCCGGCGTGCAGATGGTCATGACCGCCGCCGAGGTCGACGAGATGGGCGCCGACAACACCGTCGCCTTCGTTCCCGGCACCAATGCCGACGGTACCCCGGGCGCTCAGCCGCCGCGCCCCTTCCTGGCGACCGATCGCCTGCGCTTCGTGGGTGAACCCGTGGCAATGGTCGTGGCCGAGACGCTGGCGCAGGCCAAGGACGCGGCCGAGGCGATCATGCTGGAAACCGATGATCTGGATCCTCATATTGCGCTGGCGCCGGGCGGCGAGGCGCTGCACGACGAGGCGCCCGACAACATCGCGCTCGATTTCGCGCTTGGCGAGAAAGAGGCGACCGACGCGGCCTTTGCCAAGGCCGCCCACACGGTCAAGCTGACGTTGGACGATCACCGGGTGATCGTGAACTCGATGGAGCCGCGCGGCTGCTTTGCCGAGATGGACGGCGACCGGCTGCACCTGTGCTTCGGCGGGCAGGGCGTCTGGGCGATCAAGGCCCAGCTGGTCCGCGCCCTGAAGATGCCCGAGGATGCGATCCGCGTCTCGACCCCGGATGTGGGTGGCGGCTTCGGCATGAAGGGGTTTGCCTACCCCGAGTATTTCCCCGTCGCCCTGGCCGCCCGCGCGCTGGGACGTCCGGTGCGGTGGATGTCCGACCGCACCGAGGCGATGCTCAGCGACAATGGCGGCCGCGACCTGGTGAGCGAGGCCGAGATGGCCTTTGACGCCGATCACAAGCTTCTGGGCTACCGGGTGCACAACACCTTCAACCTGGGCGCCTATTGTTCGAATTTCGGCCAGCTGATCCAGACGATGCTGTTCTCGCGCGTACTGATGGGGACGTATGAGTGCCAGGCCGCGCATCTGACGGCCCAGGCGATCTTCACCAACACCGCGCCGGTCGATGCCTACCGTGGCGCGGGCCGGCCCGAGGCGATCTATGTGGTCGAGCGGATGATGGACTACGCCGCGCGCGAACTGGGCGTGGATCCGTGGGACCTGCGGCGCAAGAACTTCATTCCCGCGGACCGTTTCCCCTATACGTCGGTCACCGGCGAAACCTACGACGTGGGCGATTTCACCCGGGTCCTGGACCGGGCAGAGGTACTGAGCGACCGCGAGGGATTTGCCGCCCGCCGCGCCGCGTCCGAAGCACAGGGCAAGCTGCGCGGCCTTGGCGTGGCCTATTACATCGAATCGATCCTCGGCTCGCCGGAAGAGGATTCGACGGTCGAGTTCAACGAGGACGGCACCGTCACGCTCTATTCCGGAACCCAGTCGAACGGGCAGGGGCACGAGACGGTCTATGCCCAGTTCCTGTCCGACCAGACCGGCATCCCGGCCGAGCTGATCGAGGTGGTTCAGGGCGACAGCGACCGTATCAAGAAGGGCGGCGGCACCGGCGGGTCGCGCTCGGTCACCGTGCAGAACAACGCCACGCTCGCCGCCGTGGGCACCATGGTCGAACGCTACAGCGCGTTCCTGGCCGACGAGATGGGCGTCGACCCCGCGCAGGTCAGCTTCGACGACGAACGCTTCCGAGCCGAGGGGTCGAACGTCAGCCCGACCTTTCTCGAGGCGGCCGGGATGGCACGCGCGGCGGGGCGCAGCGATCTGTTGCGGATCACCGAAACCGCGACGCTGCCGGCGCGGTCCTATCCCAACGGCGCCCATGTCGCCGAGATCGAGATCGACCGCGCTACGGGTGTGTTAACCGTTGCCCGCTATACCGTGGTGGATGATTTCGGAAACCTCATAAATCCGATGCTGGCCGAAGGGCAGGTGCATGGGGGCGTGGCGCAGGGGCTGGGGCAGGCGGTGCTGGAGCATGCGATCTATGACGAAACCGGTCAGCCGCTGACCGCGACCTTCATGGACTACGGCATGCCGCGCGCCGACAACCTGCCGATGATCGACTTTACGCCGCTGCCGGTGCCGTCGACCGCGAACCCGATGGGCATGAAGGGCTGCGGCGAGGCGGGAACCGTGGGCGCCTTGCCCGCGCTCGGCAATGCCGTGATGGACGCGCTCTGGCCCTTGGGCGTGCGGCGGGCCGACATGCCCTTCACGCCGCTTCGGATCTGGCAGATGCTGGAGGCCGCGGATGGTACACAGGTGGCAGCGGAATAAACAGGCGCGTCCGGCCCCCGGACGGGGCCGGGATCCGACCGCCAAGGCCGCCGGTGGTCTTCCTCGACGGGCGCGGCTTCTGGCATTGTGGCCGGTCCGCTGCCTCTTCGGGGGGATTTGGGGCCTGCGCGCGCGCCTCAGGGCGGGCCGCGCCGGTCCCGCCCTGGCGCGGGTGCGTCGGCCGGTGGACCACGTCATCATCCTCGACGGCACGTTGTCGACCCTGACACGCGGCCAGGAAACAAACGCGGGGCTTACCTACAAGCTCCTGCGCGACCGCATGCCGACGGCGCGGCTTGCCCTGCGCTACGAACCCGGCATCCAGTGGCAGGACTGGCGCGGGTCGATGGACGTGATCCAGGGGCGGGGCATCAACCGCCAGATCCGTCGGGCCTACGGCGCCCTGGCCTCGCGCTGGCGGCCGGGGGATCGCATCTACCTCTTCGGTTATTCCCGCGGCGCCTACGCGGTGCGGTCGCTGGCGGGGATCATCGACAGCGTGGGCCTCCTGCGACCCGAGCATGCCACCGAACGCTGGGTCGAGCAGGCCTACCGCCACTACCGTGCCGCCCCGAACAGCCCCACCGCGCGGGCGTTCCGCCGCAGCTACTGTCACGATGACGTGCCGATCGAGATGATCGGGGTCTGGGATACGGTCAAGGCGCTGGGGCTGAGGCTGCCGATCATCTGGCGCTGGAGCGAGGGGGCGCATGCCTTTCACAGCCACGATCTGGGGCTGTCGGTTCGGCGCGGCTACCACGCGCTGGCGCTGGACGAGACGCGCGATGCCTATGCTCCGGTGCTCTGGACCACGCCGCCGGGGTTTGCGGGCGAAATCGTGCAGATGTGGTTCCCCGGCACGCATGGCGACGTGGGTGGACAGCTCGGCGGCGACGACCGGGCGCGCCCGCTGTCGAACCTGCCCCTGACATGGATGCTCGACCGGGCCGAGGCCGCGGGGCTGGACCTGCCGCCCGGCTGGCGCGCCCGCTTTCCGGTCGACGCCACCGCCCCGTCGGTCGGCACGTTGCGCGGCTGGGGCAAGTTCTTCCTTGCCCGCCATGCCCGCGTCGTCGGATGCGACCCCTCAGAGGCGATCCATCCCGCCGCAGAGGCCCCTCAACCCATTGCCTCGGGCACCCTCACCGCCGACGTCTGATCCAGACACCGCGCCCGTGATCGCCGAAAGGCCCGCGCACACGGCTTTACTCTCCCCAACCTCGCCCATCCGGGCGCGCGCCCCTGCTTCTTCTCTTCAAAAATACTCTCGCCGAAGGCGATCCCACCGTATGCCTCCCCGCGCGACCCGCGCTCCTCTCGCGCGCCGGCCGCCTGAGATCCCACCGCACCCCCCGGTTCCCCCAATGACCGACGCCGAGCGTCAGGCCACCCGTTCCAGCGCCTGCGCCGGCACGATCCCCATCGCCCGCACCACGTCGCGGGTCAGCTCTGGCGCATTCAGGGTGTAGAAGTGGAAATCCTCCACGCCCTCGTCGCGCAGATCCGACACCAGCTCGGCGGCGATGGCGGTGGCCAGCAGGCGCTCGGTCCCGTCGCGCTGCGCGTTGGCAAAGGCTTGCGCGACCCAGGGCGGCACCGGCGTGCCCGCACGCTCGGCAAAACGGCGGACGCCGTCCCAATTGGCGATCGGCAGGATGCCCGGGATCACCGGCCGGTCGATCCCCGCGCGCTGGCAGGCGTCGCGGAACCGCAGGAATGTCTCGGCCTCGAAGAAGAACTGGGTGATCGCCGACCCGGCTCCGGCTTCGAACTTGCGCTTCAGCCAGGCGATGTCGGCCCCGTCAAAGGCCGCCTCGGGGTGCGGATCGGGATAGGCGCCGACGCGGATGTGGAAATCGCCCGTCTCGGCCAACGCCTCGATCAGCGCGGTACTGTCGGCAAAGCCGTCGGGATGGGCCGTGAACCCCGCGCTGCCCTTGGGTGCATCGCCCCGCAAGGCCACGATCTGGCGCAGCCCGGCCTTGGCATAGCGGCGGGCGACGGCCAGCGTTTCCCTGCGCGTGGCGCCCACGCAGGTCAGGTGCGCGGCGACCTCCAGCCCCCAGTTTCGGCGGATCGTCTCGACCGCGTCATGGGTCAGGTCGCGCGTGGTGCCGCCCGCGCCATATGTCACCGACACGAAGTCGGGGCCGAGCGGGGCCAGCGTGCGCACCGTCTCCCACAGCCGGAACGAGGCGTCGAGCGAGCGGGGCGGGAAGAATTCGAACGAAATCCGTGTCATCGGGCGCAGGTCCTTGTGCAGCGTGGCGTCTTGAAGCTTGGGGGCAGATGTGGCACCTGATCGCTGCTGAGACAAATTCATAATCCTAAAGAAGGTCATGAGTTCGACATGCATATCGAGTTCCGGCACCTCAAGACCATCAAGGCGATCCACGACACCGGGGGACTGGCGCGGGCGGCCGAGCGGCTGCACATCACGCAGTCGGCGCTCAGCCATCAGGTAAAGGGCCTGGAAGATCAGGCGGGGGTCGAGCTGTTCGTGCGCCGGACAAAGCCTCTCAAGCTTTCGGCGGCGGGCCTGCGGCTTTTGAAGCTGGCAGAACGCATCCTGCCCGAGATCGCGGCGCTCGAGGATGAGTTCTCGGGCCTTCGCTCGGGGCGGGCGGGGCGCATGCATATCGCCATCGAATGCCACGCCTGCTTCGAATGGCTGTTTCCGGTGCTCGAGAAGTTCCGCCATGCCTGGCCGGAGGTTGATGTCGACATTCGTCCGGGCCTGGCCTTCGGCGCGTTGCCCGCCCTGCAGCGCGAAGAGGTTGACCTGGTGATCTCCTCCGATCCCGAAACGCTCGACTGTGTCGAGTTCACGCCGCTTTTCGACTACGAGCCGCGGTTCGTCGCCGCGGCAAAGCACCCCCTGGCCGACAAGCCCTTTGTCGAGGCCGAGGATTTCCGTGACGAGACGCTGATCACCTATCCCGTGGACCGGGCGCGGCTCGACGTCTTCAGCCAGCTTCTGACGCCGGCCAAGGTCGAACCCCGGGGCGTGCGGCAGGTCGAGTTGACGGCGGTCATCCTGCTGCTCGTGGCGTCGCAGAGGGGGGTCGCGGTGCTGCCCGACTGGGTGTTGCGGGACCTGCGGTCGCAGTCCGACTACATCAGCCGCCCGATCACCGCGCAGGGGCTGACGCGCAGGCTTTACGCCGCGACGCGCGCGGACGAGACGGCACAGCCCTTCGTCGCGCACCTGTTGCGGCTGGCCCGGACCGAGCCGCTGAAGTTGCGCGCCGCTGCCGCTTTGCCTTGAGCTACGGGCCGCGCGGCCGTATAGAGCCCCTTCGTCGGAACATCGGAGCCTCACCGGATGCAGGGCAGCGCCAATCTCAACGTCATGATCAAGGCCGCGCGCAAGGCGGGTCGGTCCCTGGTCAAGGATTTCCGCGAGGTCGAGAACCTTCAGGTCTCGTCCAAGGGTGCGGGAGACTTCGTAAGCCGCGCCGATATCGCGGCCGAGAACATCGTGCGCGAGACGTTGATGGAGGCGCGCCCGAACTATGGCTGGTGCGCCGAGGAATCGGCCGAGGTCGAGGGCAAGGACCCGACGCGCCGCTGGATCGTCGACCCGCTGGACGGCACCACCAACTTCCTGCACGGGTTGCCGCACTGGTGCGTGTCGATCGCGCTTGAGCACAAGGGCGAGATCGTGTCGGCCGTCGTCTACGACCCCGCCAAGGACGAGATGTTCGTCGCCGAAAAGGGTGGCGGTGCCTTCATGAACGAAAGTCGCCTGCGGGTGTCGGGCCGGTCGCGGATGATCGAGTGCATCTTTGCCACGGGTCTGCCCTTCGGAGGCCGATCGGACCTGCCCGCGACGCTGAAGGACCTTGGCCGGCTGCTGCCCGCCACAGCCGGTGTGCGCCGCTGGGGGGCTGCGGCGCTCGACCTCGCCTATGTGGCGGCGGGCCGCTACGACGGGTTCTGGGAACGGCGCCTGAATGCCTGGGACATGGCCGCGGGCCTTCTGATCGTGCGCGAAGCCGGCGGTTTCGTCCAGTCGATCGACCCCGAGCATAACCCGGTCGAAACCGGTGCGGTGATCGCGGCGAACGAAGCTGTGTTCGAGAACTTCGCCAAGGTCATCCGCGGGTAACTCCCCCGGCCCGGGCAGGCCCGGACCGCATGGCCATCCTTCGGGGCCCAGGTGCCCCTAAGGACGTCGTGCCGATCCGCGCGAGGTTGGATATCTTCCGGCCGGGGTGACCCTGCGCGCCGAAGATCCTCGTCTGCGAACGGGCTTCGGAACGGTCCCACATCTCGCGACAGCTTGCTTGCGGCAAGGTAACGTCCTCCGCTGACCGGCGGGTAAGCGGGGCGGGCGGCAGCGGGGCGGGCGCTTGCCGTATCGGCGCGCCCGCCGCGGTGTCAGCCCAGCCGCGACAGCAGCGCGGTCGAGGGCTCTCCGGTCGGCGCCATTCCGTTGGCCTGCTGGAAGGCGCGGATCGCCGCCTGCGTGTCGGGGCCGATCACGCCGTCCGCCCCGCCCGTATCATAGCCGCGCGCGGTCAGGCGTTGCTGCAGGCGGATGCGGTCGTCCTTGCGCAGACCGTAGCGGTCGGGCGGAAAGCTCGCCTGGATCGGGCCGCCGCCACGGATCCGGTCGGCAAGATGGCCGATCCCGATCACGTAGTTCGTCGAGTTGTTGTAGCGCCGGATCACCCCGAAATTCGAGAAGGTCAGGAAGCCGGGGCCCGAAGATTCGGGCACCAGAAGCGTCGCCTGACCGCCCCCCGACAGCCCGCCGCCGGCGGCGCGCGTCACGCCCAGCCCGGACCAGTCCGCCAGCGACCGGGTGCTGCCCGACAGCCCCATTGCGCCGGCGGGCACGCGCACCTCGTAACCCCAGGGCACGCCCCGGCTCCAGCCCATGCGCGCGAGGTAGTTCGCGGTCGAGGCCAGCGCGTCGGTGGGGTCGTCCGACCAAATGTCGCGCCGCCCGTCGCCGCCGAAATCCACCGCGTAGGCCTGGTAGGAGGTCGGGATGAACTGGGTGTGGCCCATGGCGCCGGCCCAGCTTCCGGTCAGGCCGGAAGGCGTGGTGTCGCCGCGGTCGAGGATCTGCAGCGCCGCGATCAGCTGTTTTTCGAAGAACGCGCCGCGCCGCCCGTCATAGGCCAGCGTCGCCAGTGCCGAGATCGTGGGAATGTCGCCGCGCCGCGCGCCGTAGCGGCTTTCCAGCCCCCAGATCGCGGTGACGATGGCGGGATCGACGCCGTAGCGCGACTCGATCCCGCCCAGCAGCGCACGGTGCCGGGCGAACATCGACCGCCCGGTCGCCACCCGTTCGTCCGAGGCCGCGATGGCGAGGTAATCCTCGAGCGTGCGGTTGAATTCGGTCTGGTTGCGGTCCCGCTCGACCACGCCGGGCAGAAAGCCCGCGGCGGGCAGCGCACGGTTCAGCGTGGCGCCCGAGATGCCGGCTGCCGCGGCGCGCGGGCGGAAACCCGCGATCCAGGTGTCGAAGCCCGGATTCGCCACGGCGCGCATTGCCGGTTCGTCGGCCGGGGCGGTGCCCGGCCCGGCGCCGTAGCCCCCGCCGCCGCACCCCGAAAGTAGCGCCGCGCCCAATCCAAAGGTAAAGATCCGCCGATCCGCCTGCATGCCTGTCTCCTGCCATATCTTCGCGCCACGGCCGGGTCTTCTGCCGGCGTCGTGGCGTGCCGCGTTCTGTCGTTGCCCGAAAGCCTATCCGACGGCGGCGCGGCGCGAAAGCGGCGGCAATGGCGGTGGGCGGGATTGGGCGGGTCTGCGCCCCGTGCACGGCAGGGACAGAAGGCGCGTGCGAGGGGGGGCGGGCTGCGGGCGCCCAACACGGCGTCTTCACTACCGGAGCCCCGCCTAGGCACGTCCGGCAAGGACCCCTCGACTCTCGGTCCAAGCGCCCCCATCTCCCGGGGGACCCCGATGGTTGCTGCAAGGAGCCCCGATCATGCAACGCCCCGCCCTCTTTTTCCCATCCGCCATCGCTGCCACGGTCCTTCTGGCGGTGCCGGTCGCTGCGCAGGACATGGCGGTTCACGACGCCTGGATCACCGAGCCCGCGCCGATGGCCCGGGCGCTCGCCGCCTACATGACCCTCGACAACGCGGGAGACGCGGCGGTGACAGTCACCGGCTTCGATGCCCCGGGATTTGCCGGCGTGGATCTGCACGAAAGCCGCGAGGTCGATGGCGTGACCACCATGGCCCCCGTCGAGTCGCTTGAGGTCCCCGCCGGGGGGACGGTGGTTCTGGCCCCGGGCGGCTATCATGTCATGCTGATGGGGCCGGACGAGATGCCGTCTTTGGGTGATGACGTGCCGCTGACCCTGACGCTCGGCGACGGCACGAGCCTAGAGGTCATGGCCGACGTCCGCGCCCGCCCGGGGCGCGGCGGGGGCGGGGCCATGGGGCACGACGCTATCGATCACGGCGCCATGGACCACGATCATAAGGACCACGGCACGGTGGACCATGGCGCGATGGATCATGGGGAAGGGGAGCACCGGACCACGGAGTGAGGGCCGCGCTGCCTCGCACCAGTGGACTGCGCGTGCGGGCGGCAACATGGCCCCGGATCGCCGTGAACAGCCGCGACGGGGACGGCTGGACACCCACGTCCCCGCCCGCCGCTGCTGCGCTTTGCCGGTAGCGCCATGCCGGCCCTCGTGACGATGGAAGCCTGCGGGACGTCGTCCCCCGGCGGGGCGTCTTTAGCGGGGGGCCCCGAGCACGGTCGGACCTGTCGCGGATCGGCGCGACTGGGCTAATCCGGTCGCTCATTCCGTCGCACGCATACGCGGCATCGCCCCCGGCCTCTACCGGGCTGCGGGGGCGACCGGACGGGCGTGTTTGCCCCGGACGGACCATTCGCCGCGGCAGCGATCCCGGGAGGCGGCCTTGCTCCTCCGGGGCCCGGAGGCTAACAGACCCCCGCAGCAAAGAGGGTGAGACATGGCCGAGGATCGGGCAGCCGCCGCCGAACGTGGCAGGTCGAAACGGATCGGGGCGCTGGGGCAACTCTGGCCGTTTCTGGCACCGTATCGCGGGCTGGTTGTGGGGGCGCTTCTGGCGCTGGCCCTGACCGCCTGCATCTCTCTCATCCTGCCGCTGGCCGTGCGCCGCGTGGTCGACGGGTTCGAAACCTCGGCCGCCGCGCTTCTGGACAAGTATTTCATGGCCGCGCTGGCGATCGCCGGTCTTCTCGCTCTGGGCACGGGGCTGCGCTATTACCTCGTCACCCGGCTGGGCGAACGCGTCGTGGCCGATATCCGCAAGGCCGTCTTCGACCGGGTCATCGGGATGAGCCCGGTCTTCTACGAACGCCTGATGACGGGCGAGGTGCTTAGCCGGATCACCACCGACACCACGCTGATCCTGTCGGTGATCGGCTCGTCCGTGTCGGTCGCGCTGCGCAACGTGCTGCTGCTGATCGGCGGGCTTGGGGCGCTGTTCTTCACCTCGGCCAAGCTGACGCTTCTGGTGCTGCTGATCGTGCCCGCGGTGATCGTGCCGATCATCGTTCTCGGACGCCGTCTGCGGGTGTTGTCGCGGCGCAACCAGGACTGGGTCGCCGCGTCCTCTGCCAACGCGTCCGAGGCGCTGACTTCGGTGCAGGCGGTGCAGGCCTTCACCCACGAGGGGCTGAGCCGCGATGCCTTCGCGCAGGTGACCGAGACCAGCTTTCAGTCGGCCAAGACGCGGATCGGGGTGCGCGCGGCGATGACCGTGATCGTCATCGCGCTGATCTTTTCCGGTATCGTCGGCGTGCTCTGGATCGGCGCCCGCGACGTGCGCGCCGACCTGATGAGCGTGGGCGAGTTGGTGCAGTTCGTGATCTACGCGGTGATGGTCGCAGGGGCCGCCGCGGCGCTGTCCGAGATCTGGGGCGAGCTGCAGCGCGCCGCTGGCGCAACCGAGCGTCTGGCCGAGCTTCTGGCGGTCGAGGACAGCGTGACGGATCCCGACGCGCCCGTGTCCCTGCCCGCGCCGGTGCGGGGCGAGATCGCGTTCGAGGACGTGGCGTTCTCATACCCCGCGCGGCCCGATCTGCCTGCGCTGGACGGGATTTCGCTGCGCGTGGCGCCGGGCGAGACGGTGGCGCTGGTGGGCCCGTCGGGGGCCGGGAAGACCACGATCATCCAGCTTCTGCTGCGGTTCTACGATCCGCAATCCGGCGCGGTTCGGCTGGACGGCGTCGACCTGCGCGACATGACGCGGGCCGAGTTCCGCCGCGCCCTGGCGCTGGTGCCGCAGGACCCGGTGATTTTTGCCGACACGGCGCGCGAGAACATCCGCTTTGGTCGGCCCGAAGCCACGGATGCCGAGGTCGAGGCCGCCGCCCGCGCCGCCGCCGCGCATGATTTCCTGGCCCGGTTGCCGGATGGTTACGACACCTATGTGGGCGAGCGCGGGGTGATGCTGTCGGGCGGGCAGAAGCAGCGCGTGGCCATCGCCCGCGCCATCCTGCGTGACGCTCCGGTGATGCTGCTGGACGAAGCGACCAGCGCGCTCGATGCCGAAAGCGAAGGTGCGGTACAGCGCGCGGTCGACGAGCTGAGCGTGGGGCGCACGATGATCGTCGTGGCGCATCGCCTCGCGACGGTGAAGAAGGCCGACCGCATCCTGGTCTTCGACGGCGGGCGCATCGTCGCCGAGGGCACGCATGACAGTCTCGTCAACGAGGGTGGCCTGTACGCCCGGCTGGCGCGGCTTCAATTCACCGACGGGATGGCGGCCGAGTAGCGCAACTGCCCGATGTCGCCCCCGGGCGTGTCCGCGCCCTTGTCACGACGGTCCCCGTCGCGACATGTCGAGCGGACTGTGCTTATAGTCTCCGGGATCCGGTCCCGGCCTTCACCGGGGCCAGACACAAGACACCGAGGAGACAGTCCATGAGCTACGCACCCGTCGATCTTGCAGCGAAATTCGATCTCTTTTCCGAGCAATGGCGGCCGAAAGTCGTCGCCGAGATGAATGATTATCAGTTCAAGCTTGCCCGGCTGGAAGGCGAGTTCGTCTGGCACAGCCACCCCGACACCGACGAGACGTTCCTCGTGATCGAAGGCGCGCTGCGCATCGAGTTCCGCGACGGGGCCGTCGAGCTTGGCGCGGGCGACATGTTCGTCGTCCCGAAGGGCAAGGAACACCGGCCCGTTGCGGCCGCCGAGGCCAAGGTATTGCTGATCGAGCCGCGCGGCGTGGTGAACACCGGAGACGCGGACCCCCAGGCCCAAACCGCCCCGGGCGACGTCTGGATCTGATTGGCCCGGCACCGCGGCGCGATAAAGACGCAACCGGAACGCGACCATGCCGCGGCGCCGGATCGCCGCGTCATTCTTGCGCCGTGGCGCATGATCTCGCAAGCTTGGTCCGGACCGGTCGGACATCGACCGTGGGAGGAGGATTGAGATGAGCGTATTCGCTTCGCGCGCCGACAGGGACGCGATCGAGGCCGAGCACCCTTGGCCCGCACAGGACGCGCCGCGCACTGTCTACGAACGCCTGAGCCGCACCGCCGACGCCCATGGCTGGCGCGACGCGATTACCTTTCAGCTTCTCTCGGGGCCGCAGGACAAGGCCGAGACGCTTACCTGGAGCGAACTTCACGGTCGCGTCACCCAGACCGCCAACCTGTTTCGCAGCCTCGGCGTGGGCGAAGGCGACGTTGTCGCCTGTCTGATGCCCAACTGCAACGAGACGGCGCAGGCGATCCTGGGCGGCATGACGGCAGGGATCGTCAACCCGATCAATCCGCTTCTCGACCCCGAACACATCGCCGGTATCCTGCGGCACACCAACGCCAAGGTGCTGGTGACGCTGAAGTCCTTTCCCAAGTCCGACGTCGCGCAAAAGGCGGCCGAGGCGCTGCGCCATGCGCCCAACGTGGAAACCGTGCTCGAGGTCGATCTGACACGCTACCTCACGCCGCCGAAGTCATGGATCGTGCCGTTGATCCGGCCCAAGACCAAGGTGCGCCACCGGGCCCGCGTGCTCGACTTCACGGCCGAGCGGGACCGCCAGAAGGCCGACGCGTTGGACTTCGAGGACCGGCCCGACGACCGCGTCGCGGCCTATTTCCACACCGGCGGCACCACGGGGCTGCCCAAGGTCGCGCAGCATCGCAACGGCGGGCTGATCTACAACGGCTGGATCGGGGAAAGACTGCTGTTCGGCGAAGAGGACACGATCATGTGCCCTCTGCCGCTGTTCCACGTCTTCGCCTGTCAGGTGATCCTGCTGGCGATGATCACCAGCGGCGCCCACGGGGTGTTCCCCACCCCAGCGGGCTATCGTGGCGATGGCGTCTTCGACAATTTCTGGAAGCTCATCGAGCGCTGGCGCGTGACATTCATCATCGCCGTGCCGACCGCGATTTCGGCCCTGATGCAGCGGCCGGTCGACGCGGACGTCTCGAGCGTCAAGATCGCGTTCTCGGGCTCGTCCCCGCTTCCGGTCGAGCTGTTTCGCAGGTTCGAAAAGGCCACCGGCGTCAACATCGTTGAAGGGTACGGGTTGACCGAGGCGACCTGCCTCGTCTCCTGCAACCCGGTCGACGGGGAAAAGCGTATCGGATCGGTGGGCATTCCCTTCCCGCACACCAAGGTGACAATCCGAAAGCCAGGCCCCGACGGCGTGCGCGAATGCGGCGTGGACGAGGTGGGCGAAATCTGCGTGGCCTCGCCCGGCGTCTATCCCGGGGTCTATACCGAGGAAGAGAAGAACGGCGACATGTATCACCGGCAGGTCTACCTGCGCACCGGCGATCTGGGGCGCGTGGATGCCGACGGTTACCTGTGGATCACCGGGCGCGCCAAGGACCTGATCATCCGCGGCGGCCACAACATCGACCCGGCCGAGATCGAAGAGGCGTTGTCGGCGCATGATGCCGTCGCCGTCGTGGGCGCCATCGGTCAGCCCGACGCCCACGCGGGCGAGCTGCCCTGCGCCTATGTCGAGCTGTGCGCCGGCAGTACCGCCACACCGGACGAGCTGATGGCCTTCGCCCGCGACCGCATCCACGAACGCGCGGCCTATCCGAAGTATATCGAGGTGCTGGACGAGCTTCCGAAGACAGCCGTGGGCAAGGTGTTCAAGCCCGATCTGCGCCGCCGCGCCATTGCCCGTGTCTACAACGAGGCGCTGGAACATGCCGGCGTCGCCGCCGAGGTTTCGGAGGTTGTCGAGGATCCAAAGCGCGGGCTAGTCGCGCGGCTGCGTCCCACCGCGGACGATCTCGATCACGAGGCGCTGCGCCGGGTTCTGGGTGATTTCACCCGGCCATGGGAATTGGAGACCGACGCCTGAGCGCCACGTCACCGGGCGACCGGGGCCGGGGCCTGCTGGTCCCGGGCCTAGTCTGCGGGGGTGATGGCTATACGCTGGCGCAGGCTGCCGTCGCCGGCGTTGAGGATCAGGATCTCGTCCTCCTGGGTGACCACAGCGAACCAGTCGCGCCCGCGGGTGAAGGCGGTGGCGCGGGCGCCGTCGGGCAGGGCGATCTGCTCGGGCAGGGGAATCGCGTCGGGATCGGGGAAGCGCGTGACAAACAGGTAGATCAGGACTAAGAGCCCCAGCACCATCGTTCCGGTCAGCGCCGTGACGAGCCACCGCAGCCATGTCAGATGCCGGTCAACCCCGGGGGATGTGTCGTCCATGCCGCCTTCGCCTCTTCGCGTCACGCTCGGGGAAGATCCTCCCGCGCGCCTTGATAAGGCCTTGGCCCGCGACGTGCCAGAGGCGGCGCATCTCAGCCGGTCAAGGCTGGCCCGGCTGATCGCCGAGGGGGCCGTGCTGCGTGCCGGCGTGGCCGTGACCGATGCCAAGGCCCGGGTTGCGGCGGGCGAGGTCTTCGACATCGTCGTACCCGAGCCCGAGGATGTCGAGACGGTCGCCGAGGACATCCCCCTGACGATCCTGCACGAGGACGAGGATCTGCTGGTCGTCGACAAGCCCGCGGGCATGGTCGTCCATCCCGCACCCGGCAGTCCCGGGGGCACGCTGGTCAACGCGCTGCTGCACCATTTCGGCGGCAACCTGTCGGGGGTCGGCGGGGAACGGCGGCCGGGCATCGTGCATCGCATCGACAAGGATACCTCGGGGCTGCTGGTGGTCGCGAAAAGCGACCGGGCCCACCACGGACTGGCCGAGCAGTTTGCCGCCCATGACGTTGAACGCAGGTATCTGGCGTTGTGTCACGGCGTGCCGGACCGCGCCGATCCGAGGCTGGCGGGCACGCGCGGGATCAGCTTCGACCCCGGCGGGGTGGTGAAGATCACCACGCGGCTGGCCCGGCACCGGACCGACCGCCAGCGGCAGGCCGTCTTCTTCGACACGGGCCGCCACGCCGTCACCCGCGTCACGCTCGAGCGGGGCTTTGGCACGGCGGCGGCGCTGGTGTCCTGCCGGCTAGAAACCGGGCGCACGCACCAGATCCGCGTCCACATGGCCCATGCCGGCCATGCCCTGATCGGCGATCAGGTCTATGGCGGGCGCCGGCGCGTGTCGGCCGCGATTCTTGGTCCCGACGCCGCAGAGGCTGCGGCGGCGTTTCCCCGACAGGCCCTGCACGCTGAAACACTGGGCTTCGTGCACCCCGCGAGCGGCGAAACCTTGCGCTTTCGCGCAGAGCCTCCCGCCGATTTTCGCGCACTCGAGCAGGCGTTGCGCGGCAGGGAGGGCGCGTGAGCTCGCGCTATGCTCACGTATTGCTTACAATTTTTTGGGAAACCCCCGTTAAACCGGGGCGTTGGCGGGGCATGGCTTAACATTTCGGCAAGATTGCTGAAGCATACGTAATCAAGAACTGCGGTATTGAACTGAACCGATCAGTTCATTATTTGGAGGGTAAGCCGCTGCGCATATGGCGGGCGGAGATGGAGGGACTGCAAGATGGCTGCGACATACGCAAATCTTCCCGCACCCAGCCCGGAGCAGGGGCTTAATCGGTACCTGCAGGAAATTCGCAAGTTTCCGATGCTGGAGCCGGAAGAAGAATACATGCTGGCGAAACGGTGGGTCGAGGATCAGGACACCGAGTCGGCGCACAAGATGGTCACGTCGCACCTGCGGCTCGCGGCCAAGATCGCCATGGGCTACCGCGGCTACGGCCTGCCGCAGGCCGAGGTGATATCCGAGGCAAACGTGGGCCTGATGCAGGCGGTCAAGCGGTTCGATCCCGAAAAGGGCTTCCGCCTCGCGACCTATGCCATGTGGTGGATCCGGGCCTCGATCCAGGAGTACATCCTGCGATCCTGGAGCCTTGTGAAGCTGGGCACCACCTCGGGCCAGAAGAAGCTGTTCTTCAACCTTCGCAAGGCCAAGGCACGTATCGGCGCGCTTGAGGACGGCGATTTGCGGCCCGAGAACGTGCGCCAGATCGCGACCGACCTGGGCGTGACCGAGGACGAAGTGATCTCGATGAACCGGCGCCTGTCGGGTGGCGACGCATCCCTCAACGCCACGATCTCGAGCGACGGCGAAGGCAGCGCGCAGTGGCAGGACTGGCTGGAAGACGAAGGCGCCGACCAGGCCACCGACTACGAAGAGCGGGACGAGCTGGAGATCAGGCGCGAACTGATGACGCAGGCGATGGACGTCCTGAACGAGCGTGAGCGCGATATCCTGATGCAGCGCCGGCTGGAGGATCAGCCGGTGACGTTGGAAGAGCTTTCGGGCCGTTACGATGTCAGCCGTGAACGCATCCGCCAGATCGAGGTGCGCGCCTTCGAGAAGCTCCAGAAGCGGATGACCGACCTTGCCCGCGACCGTGGCATGGCGGTTCCGGCCTGACCTGCCGCCGCGCCCGGCCCGCCGTCGTTTGACCGCGGGCCGGCGCCTGTTATCTCTGCCCCGAACGGGACAGGGAGACGACCAATGACCGATCCGATACGCTGGGGCATCCTTGGCGCTGCAGATTTTGCGCAGCGCCACATGGGCCCCGCGATTCACCAGGCCGAAGGCGCCGTTCTGGCCGCCCTCGCGACCTCAGCCCCCGCCAAGGCACGCCCGTTTCAGGCGTTTCAGCCTGATCTGGCTGTGTTCGACGACTACGACGCCTTGTTGGCCGATCCGTCGATCGATGCCGTCTATGTGCCTTTGCCGAACCATCTGCACGTCGAGTGGACGAAAAAGGCACTGGCGGCGGGCAAGCATGTCCTGACGGAAAAACCCATCGCTCTCAAAGCCGCCGAGATCGACGAGCTGATCGCGGCGCGCGATGCCTCGGGGCGGATGGCGGCCGAAGCCTTCATGATCCTGCATCATCCGCAATGGCAGCGGGTGCGTCATCTTCTGGACGACAAGGCCGTGGGCCGCCTGATGCATGTCGATGCCAAGTTCAGCTTCGACAATCCCGACATGGCCAATATTCGCAACAAGCCCGACACCGGGGGCGGCGGCCTGCGCGACATCGGCGTCTATACCTTCGGGTCGGTGCGCTATGCCACGCATTCCGAACCCCTAGCCGTAAAGGCGCGGGTGCACTGGGAAAACGGTGTCGACGTCTACGCCCATGTCACTGCCGAATTCCCGGATTTCGGCTATGACGCCATGGTGTCGACCCGGATGTTTCCCCGGCAGGAAGTGACGTTCCACGGCAACCGCGGCGTGTTGAAGGTCGAGGTGCCGTTCAACGCCAATGTCTTCGGCGAGGCGCGACTGAGCCTTGAGACCGAAGGCAAACGCGTGCTGACCGAGCGGTTTCCCGGGGTCAATCACTACAAGCTGCAGGTCGAGAATTTCTGCACCAGCATCCGGGAGGGGGTCGCCTATCCCTGTCCGCTGGAGTTCAGCCGCGGGACGCAGCGCATGATCGACATGGTCTTCGACGCCGCAGGTCCCGCTCGCGACACCCGCCCGTCGGACCCCACCGAAAGCTGAGATACGCCGCCTGGTCAGCCCGCCCTGTCAGGGGGCGGGCCGCGGCGGCGTGGCGGTCGGATCGGTCGGGGGGGTGCCGGGTTGCGCTGCGGGCGCCATGCTTCGCAGGATCGCGCTGCGCCGCGTCGGCCGGACTACGATCAGGTAGTAGTACGCAGCAGCCGAAGCCACGAAGACCGCGCAATAAGGAAGCGCGCAGTTCAGCACGGGTACACTCGTCATAAATGAAAACCCTTTACGTTTACAACCTAAAGGGTATCACCGCTCTGTTCGGTTTGCTAGCGAAAGCGTAGCCGGGGACACGCGGCCCCCGGCGATTGCTCAGTTTTCCATCGCTTCCAGTTCGTCGATCATGCCCGAGATCATCGACAGCCCCTTGTCCCAGAACGCGGGGTCCGAGGCATCGAGGCCGAAGGGCGCCAGAAGCTCCTTGTGGTGTTTCGATCCGCCGGCCTTCAGCATCTCGAAATACTTCTCCTGGAAGTCCGGGTTGCCCTCTTCGTAGACGGCATAAAGCGCGTTCACGAGGCCATCGCCGAAGGCATAGGCATAAACATAGAAGGGCGAGTGCACGAAGTGCGGGACATAGGCCCAGAACGTTTCGTACCCGTCCATGTAGCTGAACGCGGGGCCAAGGCTTTCGGCCTGCACGCTCATCCACAGGGCGTTGATGTCATCCGGCGTCAGCTCGCCGTTGCGGCGGGCGGCATGCAGCTTGCATTCGAAGTCGTAGAACGCGATCTGCCGAACGACCGTGTTGATCATGTCCTCGACCTTGCCGGCCAGCAGCACCTTGCGCTCGGCATCGTCCCTGGCATTGGCCAGAAGCTTGCGGAAGGTCAGCATCTCGCCGAAGACACTCGCCGTTTCGGCCAGGGTCAGGGGGGTCGAGGCCAGAAGCTCTCCCTGGCCCGCGGCCAGCACCTGGTGCACGCCATGGCCCAGCTCATGCGCCAGCGTCATCACGTCCCGCGGTTTGCCCAGATAGTTCAGCATCACGTAGGGATGCGCGTCCGACACCGTGGGATGCGCGAAGGCGCCCGGCGCCTTGCCCGGTTTCACGCCCGCGTCGATCCAGCCCTTGTCGAAAAAGGGCGTGGCGATGTCGGCCATGCGGGGCGAGAAATCGGTGTAGGCGTCCAGCACCATCTTGCGTGCCGAGTCCCATCCGATCGTGCGCGTCTCCTCCATCGGCAGCGGCGCGTTACGGTCCCAGATTTCCAGCGTGTCGAGGCCCAGCCACTTGCGCTTAAGCTCGTAGTAGCGGTGCGACAGCTTGGGGTAGGCCGCGACGACGGCATTGCGCAGAGCCTCGACAACCTCGGGTTCGACATGGTTCGACAGGTGGCGGCCGGTCTGTGGCGTCGGCATGCCGCGCCAGCGATCCTCGACCTCCTTTTCCTTGGCCAGCGTGTTGTGCACGCGGGAAAAGAGCGGAAGGCGGTCGGCAAAGACCCGGGCGAGTTCACGCGCGGCGGCCTCGCGCTTCGACCGGTCCTGTTCGGTGAGCAGGTTCAGCGTGCCCTCGATGCCCAGGATCTCGCCATCCACGTCGAATTCGAGACCCGCGATGGTCTCGTCGAAGAGCTTGTTCCAAGCCGTGGCACCGACCACCGACTGGTCGTGCAGGAATTTCTCAAGCTCGTCGGACAGCTGGTAGGGCCGCATCGCGCGCAGACGTTCAAAGATCGGGCGATAGCGGGCGAGCTCGGCGTTTGCCTCGAAATGCGTTTCGAGCCGGTCGTCGGGGATGCGGTTGATCTCGAGCGAGAAGAACACCAGCGGCGCGGTGTAGGTCGTGATCTTGTCCTGGCAGTCGGACATGAACTTGGCCCGCGCGGGGTCGGTCGTCTGCTGGTAATAGCGCAGCCCCGCGTAGGACATCAGCCGACCCGCCGTCAGGTCGATGCGCTCGTAGCGCAGGACGCAGTCCAGTAGGCCCGCCGCGTCGAGATCGGCCAGCTTGCCCTCGTAATCCGCGGCAAAGCGTTCGCAGGCCTCCTCGACCCAGTCCAGGTCGCGCTTGACCTCGGCCGCGTCGGGCGCGGGGTAAAGATCGCTCAGATCCCATTCGGGCAGATCGCCCAAGGGGCCGGCGCCTGTGTCGGTGGCGGCGTCGCGGGGCAGGTCACTGTCAGGGCGCGCGGGGCTGCGAAGCATACGGGATCTTTCCTGTTGTCGGTTGTCCCTGACATAGGTCTTGGATCGCCCCGCCTCAACCCGCGCGCGCTACCCCTCGGGGCCGTCCTGCGCCCCGAGCGCCCGGGCCTTTTCAAAGGTCGCCTGCGCTTCGGCGGCATCGTCGTTGCGCGGGGGGATGATCTCTTGGGCCGCATCCTGCCCTACGCAAAGGTCGACGCGGAAGGGGAAGTGGTCCGAACCCACGGGGTCCAGTACTGCGAAATCGGCCAGGGCAAGACCCGGCTGCCACAGGATCTGGTCGAGCGGCCAGAGCATCCAGCGGCTGGTCGCGCGGTAGGTGGGGTAGGGACCGCGCCCGGCGCGCGGATCGATCAGCCCGCCCAGCCGCAACGCGCGCCGGGCCGTGCGTTCCCATGGCGTCGCGTTGTAGTCGCCCGCGATCACGCTCGGCAGGTCGCCCTCGGCGGCGGTCAGCGCGGCTTCGAGCACGGTGGCGTCCCGGATGGTCGAGGGCTGACCCGACTGGTGCGGTGGGCGCGGGTGGACGCCGATGAACCGCAACGGGCCCGCGGGATGTTCGACCCGCGTCGTCACCATCGGCGCATCCGAGCCGTAGGGATGCCGCATATCCGTATTTTCCAGTGGGTGGCGGGAGAACAGATGCAAGCCGTAGAAAGTCGCATCTTCCGGAATGTCCTGAACGACATGGGGAAATGCGGCGTCGAGCGGCTGCAACGCCTCGTCCCACCAACCATTCGTCTCCATCACCAGAAACAGATCGGGTTCCTCGCTGCGGGCCAGGTCGATTACCTTCTGCGCGTCGCGGTTGCCGCGCTGGACATTGGCGATCAGAACCCGCAGCCGATTCTCGGAGGCGCATTGCGCGCCGCCCGGATCCATTACCTGCGCAAGCGGCTGGAAGGGCCAGAGCCGCCAGCCGTGGTAGCCCAGCGAGGCCAGCACCAGAAGGCCGGGCAGGATCAAGAGGCGTCCGCGCCGATGCTTGACCAGTGCATAGAGCGCGAAGACCACGATCAGCGCGACCGAGATCTGCATGCGCGGAAAGTCGAGGTAGCGGATCCACCACCGGTCGCTTTCCAAGAGCGGCAGAAGGGATGCCGCACAGAGCGCCAGCAGCACGGCGCCCAGGACCCAGGCCAGGATGGTGCGGATCATGGTGTGGCCCCGCCGTAGGCGGCGAGCATGTCTTTCAGATCGTCCAAGGTATTGGCCTCCTCGACCGGTTTGTCGTGGCGCCAACGGGACATGCGGGGAAAGCGCAACGCGACGCCCGACTTGTGCCGCGGGCTTTCCTGAATGCCTTCGAAGGCGATTTCAAAGACATGCTGCGGCGTGACCGATCGGACCGGGCCGAAGCGTTCCGTCGTGTTGCGCCGGACCCATGCGGTGATGCGGCGGAACTCTTCGTCGGTCAAGCCCGAATAGGCCTTGGTGAAGGGCACGAGCGCGTCGCCGTCGCGCACCGCGAAGGTGAAATCGGTGAACAGGTTGGCGCGGCGACCGTGTCCCTGCTGGGCGTAGATCAGCACCGCGTCGATCACCAGCGGATCGACCTTCCATTTCCACCAGTCGCCCTTGCGCCGCCCGTCGCGATAGGGGCTGTCCCGGCGTTTCAGCATCACGCCCTCGGCGTCCATTTCGCGCGATTTCGCACGCTCGGCCGCCAGATCCTCCCACGTGTCGAACTGCAGGAGAGGCGAGGCGCGCAGCGGTGCCTCGGTCGGCAGGGGGGCGATCAGGTCGTCGAGGATGGCGCGCCGCTCGGCAAAGGGCAGGGCGCGGATGTCCTGCCCTTCCCACTCAAGCAGATCATAGGCCATCAGCAGCACAGGTGCCTCGGTCAACAGCTTTTTCGGCACCGTCTTCCGCCCGATCCGCTTTTGCAGCGCGGCAAAGGCCATGGGCCTGTCGTTCTGGAACGCCAGCACCTCGCCGTCGATCACCGTGCCGGGCGGGACAAAGTCGATCAGGCGGGCGAACTCGGGGAACCGGTCGGTCATCAGTTCCTCGCCGCGCGACCAGAGGTGATGGGCGCCGCCGCGAAGGACGAGCTGGCCGCGGATCCCGTCCCACTTGCGCTCGGCCGCCCAGTCGGCGGGGGCGCCCAGGCTCTCGGGCGGATCGTCCAGCTGGTAGGCTAGGTAGAAGGGATAGGGCTTTGACAAATCCGCCGCCGGATCGTGTTCCAGGATCAGCGCGCGGAAACTGGTGCTTTCGGGGCTCCAGTCGCCCATCAGGCGGTGGGCGAGGTCGGGTTCGTCGATGCCCGTCGCCTGCGACAGCGCGCGGGTCATCAGTTTCTGGCTGACCCCCATGCGAAACCCGCCGGTGATGAGCTTGTTGAAGACGAAGCGTTCGGTTCGATCGAGCTGGTCCCAGGCGTCGAGAACCGCCGCCTTGCGCTCGGCCTCCTCAGCCTTTCCAAGGCCCCGCACAACGCCGATCCAGTCCGCGAGGCTGCGGTCGGATTGGCGGGACGGATCGGGCAGGATCAATGCGATGGTTTCGGCCAGGTCGCCCACGATCGGATAGGCTTCCTCGAACAGCCAAAGCGGGATGCCCGCCCGCTCGGCCGCCCAGGTGCGCAGAAGCGTCGAGGTGACCGTGCGTTTGGGCCGCCGACCGGAGAGGAGCGCAATGGTCCACAGGCGGTCGGGCTCGGGCGCCTCGCGGAAATACTCGGCCAGGGCAGCGACCTTGGCATTGGTCTTGGTCGTCTGGTCGAGCGCCGAGAACAGCGCGGCAAAGCGTTTCATCGCACCTCACCGGGCCGGGGGCGGGGCAGCGCCGGGGGGGCGGACGGGATCACGCCTCGGCCTCGTCGGTTTGGTCGAGGCTCTCGCCCTCCCAAGCCGTTTCCACGATGCCGGCGTCATAGCCCTGTTCGGCCAGCCAACGGCGAAAGATCGCGGTATAGCCGTGGGTGACGAAGATCCGCTCGGCCCCCGTATCCGCGATCGCCGCGTTCAGCCCGTCCCAATCGGCGTGGTCCGACATGACGAAGCCGCGGTCGGCGGCGCGCCGGCGACGCACGCCGCGCATCTGCATCCAGCCCGAGGCGAAGGCGGTGGAAACAGTGCCGAACCGCCGCATCCAGGTGCTTCCCAGTGCCGAGGGCGGCGCCACGACCAGGGCGCCCGGGTGGTCGCGTCCCTTGGTGTCCGGCGTCACCCGGATCGTCGGGGGCAGGGGATAGCCCTGGGCGCGCAGAACCTCGTTGACGTTCTCGACCGCGCCATGGGTCAGGATCGGCCCCGCCTCGGGGTCGAGCGTGGCGAGGACGCGCTGCGCCTTGCCCAAAGAATAGGCCCCCAACAGCGAAATTCGTCCCGCGGCGCGGTTGGCACGCCACCAGTCGTCGATCTGGGCGGCGATTTCCACCTGCGGGCGCCACTGGAAGACTGGCAGGCCGAAGGTGCATTCGCTGATGAAGGCGTGGCAACGCACGGGCTCGAAAGGTTCGCACAGGCCATCGGGTTCGGTCTTGTAATCGCCCGAGACGACCCAGACCTCGCCGGCCTTCTCGACCCGGATCTGGGCCGAGCCGGGCACGTGGCCCGCGGGATGGAACGACACGCGCACGCCACCCACGTCGCGCACCTCGCCGTAGGGAATGGTGTCGATGTCGATCTCGCCCAGCCGGTGGCGGATCACCGGCGCGGCGGCCTCGGTCGCCAGGTAGCGGCGATGCCCGGGGCGGGCGTGGTCGGCGTGGCCATGGGTGATCAGCGCACGATCCACCGGCCGCCACGGGTCGATATAGAAATCCCCCGCAGCGCAATAGATGCCCCGGTCGGTAAAGCTGAGAAGTGGATCGGCCATGGGTTGGGGTGTAGCGCGGCGCGCAGGCGCGACCAGCCTGAGCGACAGGGGCGCAGGGCACAGTCGATGCCCACGGTCGCGCCGTTCCAACGGAGGCATCTCGGAACCTCCGGCCTCACATAAGCTTTACCTTGCCAAGGTCATCGCGTTGAATGACCGTAAAAGACAAAAGCTGACACCAGCAGCCGGGGGGCTATGCCAGACTATTTCAACGAGATGTTCGACGGTTCCAACGTGCGCATGCCCTATCGCGGGCTCGACGATTGGTCCACGGAGATGCCGCTTGAGTTGCGCAACCTCAAGCAGTCCGAGGCCGAGGCGCTGTTTCGCCGCATCGGCATCACCTTCGCGGTCTACGGCGAGGGCGGCAGCCCGGACCGGCTGATCCCCTTCGACATGTTCCCGCGCGTCTTCGGCGCCGAGGAGTGGCGCAGGCTTGAGGCCGGGATCAAGCAGCGGGCCCGGGCCCTGAACGCATTCCTCGTCGACGTTTACGGCCGTGGCGAGATCGTCAAGGCGGGCCGCATCCCGGCCAAGCTGGTCTATTGCAACGAGGCGTATGAGACCGCCGTCGTGGGGTTCACCCCCCCGAAGGGCGTCTACAGCCAGATCGTGGGCATCGACCTAGTTCGGACCGGGCCGGACGAATTCTTCGTGCTCGAGGACAACTGCCGCACGCCCTCCGGCGTCTCCTACATGCTGGAAAACCGAGAGATCATGATGCGGATGTTCCCGCACCTGTTCCAGGCCCTCCGCGTGGCGCCGGTCGAAAACTACCCTGCGCTGCTGAAACGCACCTTTGCCAGCCTCGCGCCCGCGAAGTGCGAGGGCGAGCCGCGCATCGCGATCCTGACGCCGGGGCACTTCAACTCGGCCTATTATGAACACTCCTTCCTGGCCGACATGATGGGTGTCGAGCTGGTCGAGGGGAAAGATCTGTTCGTCGAGGGCGAGTATTGCTGGATGCGCACGACCGAGGGGCCGAAGCGGGTCGACGTGATCTATCGCCGGCTCGACGATGACTTCATCGATCCGTTGTGTTTCCGCCCCGATTCCATGCTGGGCGTGCCGGGTCTGATGAATGTCTACCGCTCGGGCGGGGTAAACATCTGTTCGGCGCCCGGCGCGGGCGTCGCCGACGACAAGGCGATCTATACCTACGTTCCGGACATGGTGCGCTTCTACCTGGGCGAGGAGCCCATGCTGAACAACGTACCCACATGGCAATGCGCGCGAGAGGACGACTGCAAGTACGTGCTCGATAACCTTCCCGACCTCGTCGTGAAAGAAGTGCACGGCTCGGGCGGCTACGGGATGCTTGTCGGCCCGAAATCCAGCAAGGAGCAGATCGCCGCCTTTGCCGACAAGATCCGTGCCGATCCCGACAACTACATCGCCCAGCCGACGCTGGCGCTGTCTACGGTGCCAACCTTCGTCGACGAAGGCGTGGCGCCGCGGCACGTGGACCTGCGGCCCTACTGCCTGGTGGGCGAGACGGTCGAACTGGTCCCCGGCGGGCTGACCCGCGTGGCGCTGACCGAAGGATCGCTGGTCGTGAACTCCTCCCAGGGTGGCGGGGTGAAGGACACCTGGGTCATGGCGGAGTAATCAGATGCTGAGCAGAACCGCCGAAAACCTTTTCTGGACCGCGCGCTATATCGAGCGGGCCGAAACCAATGCCCGCCTGCTGGAAGTGGGGGCGCGCAATTCGCTGATCCCCAATACCGGCGGCGGCTACCGCAACGAATGGGAAAGCGTGCTGCAGGCGGGTGGAACTGCCGGCGGCTTTGCCGAGAAATACGGCGACATGGTGCAGCGCAACGTCGAGACATGGATGTTCTTCGATCGCGACAACCCGTCTTCGGTCGCTTCCTGCATCGAGCAGGCGCGCGAGAACGGGCGCATCGTGCGCACCGCCCTGACCAGCCAAGTCTGGGACGCGCTGAATTCGGCCTCGCAGGACATCCGCGAGTTTGCCCGGACCGAGCGGTCGAAGCTGTCGGTCAGCGATCTTGTCGACTGGACCCTGCGGACCTGCGCTCTGATCCGCGGTGCCTCGCAGTCCACCCAGCTGCGCAACGACGGCTATGATTTCACCAACCTCGGCCATTGCCTGGAACGTGCCGACAGCACGGCGCGGCTGCTCGACGTTAAGTACTGGGTGCTGTTGCCGCAGGTGGCCTTTGTCGGCTCGGGCCTCGACAATTATCAATGGCGCACGATCCTGCGGTCGATGAGCGCACATCGCGCCTTCAACTGGGCCTATGGCGGCGAGATCACGCCGCGCAAGATCGTCGACTTTCTGGTGCTGAACCGTGCGTCACCGCGGTCGCTTCTTACATCGGTCGAAGGCGCGGCGGATCACCTCGACCGACTGGCCCGGGCCTATGGCCGGGCCACGCCGGCGCAGACCGCCGTGCGCGGCATGCTGGGCGAACTGGCCGAAGCGACGGTCGACGACGTGTTCGACGAGGGCCTTCACGAGTTCCTGACGCGCATGATCCTGGACACCTCGCGCCTGTCGGGCGTTATCTACGAGACCTACCTAAGCGGAGACGCGCGATGAGGCTTTCCGTCAGCCATGTCACCACCTACCGGTACGACCCGCCGCGGCGCGGGATGGTGCAAAGCCTCCGCCTGACGCCCGCGGTTTTCGAAGGGCAGCAGGCGATCGACTGGCGGGTCGACGTGCCCGGTGGCTTTCGCGGCGCGGCGTTTCGCGACGGCGCCGGCGACTGGGTAGAGACCGTGTCGCTGCAGGGTCCGATGCCCGAGGTCGCCGTGACCGTGCAGGGCGAGGTCGAGACGCGGGATCTGTCCGGGGTCCTGCGGGGCCACCGCGAAACCGTGCCGCCGGTCGCCTATCTGCGCACGACGAATAGCACCGAGCTCGACCCGCGCCTGCGCGAACTGGCGGGCGACGCGCTGGAGGGGGCGAGCTTGCAGGACCGGCTGGATCAGGCGCATCGCCTGACCTCGGCGGTGCGCGACGCGATCGAGTACCTTCCCGGCCGCACCCATACCGGAACCAGCGCCGCCGAGGCGCTGGAGCAGGGCCACGGTGTCTGCCAGGATCACACCCATGCCCTCATCTCGGTCGCCATCGCCAGCGGAATTCCGGCCCGCTACGTCACGGGCTACCTGTTCGTGGACGACGGCAATGGCCACGAGGCAAGCCATGCCTGGGCCGAGCTGCATATCGAGGGGATGGGCTGGATCGGTTTCGACGCGGCCAACCGCTGCTGCCCGGACGACCGGTATATCCGGCTGGGCTCGGGCCATGATGCGACCTATGCCGCGCCCATTCGCGGACTGGCCGAAGGCACGGGAAGCGAAACCCTGGAGGTCGCCGTGAAGGTTTCGGAGAGCAGCCAGCAGCAACAGCAGCAGTAGCGGCCGGGCTCTGCCTGAAAGGGACTGGCCGTTACGACCACGCGCGGCGTCCGAACCTACGGACTGCCTAATTCACACGGGCCCAGACCCGATCCGGGCGGATCGCGTCTGGGCCCTCAGTTCGGGTGGTTCAGGTTCGGGCGGGTCAGGTTCGGGCGGTGGGCGTCGGTTGCTGCGGGAAATCCGCGAACCACTCGACCAGATGCTTGACCAGTGCGGCGACGGCGGGGCGGCTGGCCTTGGTCCGTGGGACCATCGCCTTGAACCACAGCGGCGGGATCGGGAAATCCTGCATCACCGGAACCAGGCGGCCGGCCTCCAAGCTTTCGGCGACAAGGTGTTGCGGCACGATCGACAGGCCCAGCCCGGCCTCGGTCGCCGCGATCAACACGCGGCTGTCGTTCACCGTCATCCGGGCATGCACATCGACGCTGATCTGCGCGCGGTCGGACTGGAACACCCAGCTCAGCCCGATGGGTACGAAGGCAAGGCAATCGTGCTGGGCGATGTCCCCCGGCACCACCGGAGCGGGGTTGCGCTCGAGGTAAGCGGGCGCTCCGACCAGCATCCTTCGATAGGCACAAAGCGGCGTCTCTTCGACGCTCGCATAGGATTGGGGCAGGGCGCCGAGGGCGATATCCAACCCCTCCTCCAACGGGTTCACCCCCCGGTCCATCAACACGAATTCGATGGCGATGCCGGGGTGTTCGGACTGAAACGCCACCAATGCGGGGCCGACGTAGAGCGTGCCGATCGTGGTGGGCGCCTTGATGCGCAGCTGTCCTGTGATCCCCGCCGTCTGCGCCCCGTCGAGGGTAAGGTCGATTTCGCCCACCAGCTCCTGCAACCGGGGGCGAAGCCTTTCGCCTTCGGCCGTTAGCGACAGCTTGCGGGTCGAGCGGATGAAAAGCGGTGTTCCGACGCGCGTTTCAAGCCGGCCCACACGCTTGGTGATGACCGACGGCGCGACGCCGATACTGCGGGCGGCGCCGGAAAAGCTTCCGGCGCGCGCCGTTGCCAAGAAGGCCCGAACGTCCAGCAGCATCAGCCGATCACTGCTGCGCCGCAGCCCGTTCGAAGCTCTGCCCGTCCAGAAGCGGGCAGGCGCCTTCGCTGTCGTTGAGGGTGAAGCCCCATTCGGCGGAGTCGATACCGCACTGCATCGGGAACTCGGCCCAGCCGGTGTCACCTTTGCCTTCGATCAGCGTCAGGATGCCATCGGTGACCTCGTAGTTGCCCGAAACGGTTTCACCGGTCGACGTCTCCATGGTGAAGCTGCCGTCCTGCTGGAAGGTCGCAGCCACCGGACCCGCATCGTAACGACCGGGCTCAAGCTCGACCGCGGCGGTCTCGTCCTGGGTCGCGCTGTCTTCGCCGGAGGCCTCTTCGTCGGCGGCGCCCTCATCTGCCGCGCTGTCACCTTCGGGCGTGCTCTCGCCGGCCGTGTCCTCATCAGATGCGGAGGCGTCGGATTGGTCGGCGTCATCGGTCCCGGTCGGGGTGGCAGGCTGAGCCTCCTGCTCCTGGTCTCCCTCAGCGGCCTGCGGCTGCGAAGAGACGCCTTCGGCACCGGTCGCGGCGGCGTCGTCGGCCGCGGGTGCGTCCTGCGCCTGATCACCGCCCTGGTCGGCGCTATCGGCCTGCTGCGGCTCGGATCCTTCTCCGCCGTCGCTTGCGCTGTCCGCAGACGACGTCCCGGTTTCGGATGCGGCTTGCGACGCCGTGGAGGTGGTCGTGTCGGCCTCGGGGGTTGCCGACTGTTGCTGCGCGGTGATCCGACGCTCGACCTCGGCCAGCTGCTGCGACCGGCTCGCGACCTCTTCCGACAGCTGGGTTACGAGGCCCTGCAGTTCGTCACGCTGTTCACGAGCGGCACTGACATCCGAAGACAGGGCGTCGCGGCTTTCGGTCAGCGAGGCGACTTCGTCGGACAGGGCGTTCTGCTCTTCACGCAGGCTGGCGACCTCTTCCTGCGCGCTGGCCAGCGCGTCGCGCGACTGGGCTTCGGCTTCGCGCGCGTCCTGGGCGCGCTGCTCCGCCTCGGCGGCCTGCGACGTCAGGCCCGACATCTCCTGGCTGAGGTTCGCGACGTCCTCCTGAAGATCGGCCTCCTGCGTGCGGGCCTCTTCGAGGCGGCTGCCGACCTCGCTCAGCTCGTCAGAGCGGGCGGCGATCTGGTCCTCGATTTCGGACAGGCGCGTTTCAAGCTCCTGCAATTCCTGCTGGCCGGGCTCGATCTGGCTGTTCAGTTCGTCGATGCGGGCCTGCGCCTCGTCCCGGCGGGATTCGAGCGCGGCGACCTCCTCCTGAAGCTGGGTCAGCTGCGGCTGGGTCTCGTCGATCTCGCTCTGGATGCTGTCGCGGTCGGCGGTCAGCGTCTCGCTCTGGCCTTCCAGATCGCTGATCTGGGACTGAAGCTCCTCGACACGGCCCTGGGCCTCCTGCTGTTCGGCCAGCTGCGCCTCGGCCTCGGTCTGCGCGGTCTGGGCGCCTTCCAGCTGGCGGGCAAGCTCGTCACGTTCAGAGCCGGAGTTCACCCAGAGATAGGCGACGAAGAGCCACCCCACCACGGCGACGACGATCACCGCGATCATCCCGCCCCCCATCGAAGATTGTTTCGTGCTGTCGGCCATGTGGTCGTCCCCTTGGCATATCCCCTTGTGCCGGGGTCCGACCCGGACCCGGCTGTAAGGCAGACGCGGGAGGGGGCGGTTCGGTTCCCACGCCCGACTGCGCGCCCCGAAAGGCGCGGCCAGGGGCCGGGCGGGTCAGCCCCGGGCGCCGTCGGTGCCGGGGCGCCCGCGGTCACGCTCGGCGCGCGGCTCGGTCAGCATCAGCATGGCGGGGGTCACCACGAGGGTCAGGATCGTGGCCACGACCAGCCCGCCCGCGATGGCCGAGGAAAGTTCGGTCCACCACTGGGTCGACGGCGCGCCATAGACGACCTTGCGCTGGAAGAAGTCGAGGTTGACGCCGATCACCATGGGCAGAAGACCCAGCGCCGTGGTGATCGACGTCAGGAACACCGGGCGCAGACGCTGGGCCCCGGTGCGCAAGGCGGCCTCGAGCGGGGCTTGCCCGGCGCGGCGCAGGTCGTTGTAGGTGTCGATCAGAACGATGTTGTTGTTCACCACGATGCCGGCCAGCGCGATCACCCCGATCCCGCCCATCACCACGCCGAAGGGGCGGCCGGTGACGAGCAGCCCCAGAAGCACGCCGGCGACCGAGAAGATGATGGCCGACATCACGATCAGCGATTGGCGGAAGCTGTTGAATTGCACCAGCAGGATCGCGAACATCATCAGGATGGCCGAGGCGAAGGCCAGCCCCAGGAACGCCGACGCCTCGGCCTGGTCCTCGGCCTCGCCGCCGAAGGTCCAGGACACGTTGGGCGGCATCTCGGCCTGGTCGAGCGCGGCCGCCAGCGCGGTGATCTGGTCGTTGACCAGAAGGCCGGGGGCGACGTTGGCCTCGATCGTGATGACGCGCTGCTGGTCGATCCGCTTGATCGTGCCGGTCCGCGGCGCGGGGTTGAAGGATACGAAGTTCGACACCGGCACCAGCCCGGCCGAAGTGGGCACGCGCAGGCTTTCCAGCTCTTCCAGCGTCCGGTCGGACGCGGGGAAGCGGACGCGGATATCGACCGCACCCTCGGCATCGGTGGGGCGGTAGTCGGCGACCGTGATCCCCTGGGTCACGAGCTGCACCGCCTGTCCCAGAAGCGACACGTCCGCGCCAAAACGGGCGGCTTCGGACCGGTCGACCTCGACCCGCCACTCGACGCCGGGCAGGGGCCGGGTGTCGGTGACGTCGGTGAAGCCGCCGATGCGGTCCATCGCAGCGAGCGCGCCGTCGACCGCGGCATACTGGGCCACGCGGTCGTTCGAGGCCACGCGCAGAGTAACGGGCTTGCCCGAGCTTGGCCCGTCGTCCGAGGTCTGGACCTCGACCTCGATGCCGGGAATCTGGGCCATCTCGGCGCGGATGTCGGCGCCGATCTGCTCGGCGGGGCGGCGGCGGTCCCAGTCGATCAGCTCAAGCTGGATGGTGCCGATGACGTCCTCGCCAGACTGCCGGTCGGCCGAGGAGCGGGCGTAGACCGAGGCGATTTCGCGGTCGGCCAGCAGCCGCTCTTCGACATCGCGGACCAGCGCGTCGCGTTCGTAGATCGAGAAATCGTCACGCGCCCGAACCGTGACCTGCATGAAATCGGGTTCGATGCTGGGAAAGAAGGACAGCCCGTTGCCAAAGCTCGCATAGGCGGAAAACGCGCCCAGCAGCGTGGCGATGGCCAGGAGGAGCGTGGCGAGAGGGCGCAGGATCGCCCATTGCAGCAGCCGCACATAGGCCCCGGTCATCCCGCCCACATCGCGCGGGTCGCCCACCTCGGACGCATGCAGCGCGCGCTTGGCGGCCGCCGATTGCGGCTGGCGGCGACCGATGATGCCGCCCAGCACCGGGATGAACACCAGCGCCATGAGAAGCGAGGCGGTGAGCGTCAGGATCACGGTGATCGGCAGGAACTTCATGAACTCGCCGACCGTGCCTTCCCAGAACAGAAGCGGGAAGAACACCGACAGCGTCGTCGCGGTCGACGCGATGATCGGCCAGGACATGCGCTTGGCGGCGTGGGCATAGGCGGATTTCGGGTCGTCGCCCTCCTGCAGGCGGCGGTCGGCCAGTTCGACGGTGACGATGGCGCCGTCGACCAGCATGCCGACGACGAGGATCAGGGAGAACAGGACCACGATATTCATCGTGAACCCCATGAGATAGAGCGCCGCGACCCCGGTCAGGAACGCCCCCGGGATCGCCAGCCCGACCAGGATCGACGACCTGAAGCCCAGCGCCCAGACGATGACGATCATCACCAGCAGGATCGCCGCGATGACGTTGGATTCCAGGTCGCTGAGGGTCGTCTGAACCTCGACGCTCTGGTCCTGCTGGTAGTTGATCTGCAGGCTGGCGGGCCAGTCCTGCTGCGCCTGTGCCACGACCTTCTTGACCGCCGCGACCGTGTCGATGACGTTCGCGCCCGAGCTTTTCTTGATCTCCAGCGCGAGGGCGGGCTGGCCGTTGATCCGGGCAAAGCTGGTCGGATCCTCGTAGGTGCGCCGGACCGACGCGACGTCGCCGAAGGTGACGACGGTGTTGTCGCGCACCTTCACCGGCAGCTCCATCACGTCCGAGACGTCCTCGATCAAGCCGGGGACCTTGAGCACGATGCGCCCGGCCTCGGTCTCGATCGCGCCGGCGGCGATCAGGCGGTTGTTGCGGGTGATCTGGTTGATCAGCTCGTCGAAGGACAGGTTGTAGGTCTCGAACACCGTGGGGTCGATCACGACCTCCAGAAGATCGGTGCGGCTGCCGCCGATATCGACCTCGAGCACGCCTTCGACCGCCTCGATCCGGTCGGCCAGGTCGTCGGCGGTCTGGTTCAGCGTGCGTTCGGGCACCGGGCCGGACAGGATTGCCGTCAGGATAGGGAAGAGCGCGGTATTGACCTCATTCACCGAGGGTTCGCTGGCATCCTCGGGCAGGTCGGTCTTGGCGCGGTCGACCGCCTCGCGGACATCCTCCATCGCGGCGTCGGCGTCGAAACCGGCCTCGAAGTTAAGAGTGACCGAGGCGTAGCCTTCGCCGGCCGAACCGTCCATCTGATCCAGCCCGGTCAGCGAGCCCAGCTCGGTCTCCAGCGGTTCGACCAGCAGCCGTTCGGCATCTTCGGGCGAAATGCCGTCGAGCGTGGTGACCACGTATATGATCGGGATCGGGATCTCGGGCGAGCTTTCCTTGGGGATCGACACGTACGACACGATCCCGGTCGCCAGGATGCCCAGGAACACCAGCGCCACGAAGCGGCCGCGCAGGAAGGCCGCGTCGATCAGTCCGGTCATTGCCGTGCCTCCGCGGCGGGGGCGTCGGTTTCGCCAGAAGTATCGGCAGAGGTCCCGGTCGCGGCGTCGATCGGGGCGTCGGTCTCTGACCCCGCATCCGCGGCGCCATCCTCGGCCCCGGGGTCGGCTTCGGGGGCGGGCGTCGCAGCCGATGCGGCGCCGTTCGGGGCGGTCTCCGCACCCGGAGCGGCACCGCCGTCGCCGTTCAGCGGAGAGCGGCCGGGCGTGTCGGCCTCGGCATCCTCGACCGGCAGTCCGCCCTGCGGAGAGGGCATGCCGCCGGTGCCCAGCGCCTCGGCCGACAGCGAGGTGTCCAGTTCATCGGCGGCGCGGGGCGCGACCTCTTCGCCGTCGCGCACGAAGCCCTGTCCGACGGTGATGATCCGCGCCTCTTCCGGCAGGCCTTCGACCCAGATGCCGTCGGTCTGGGCGCTGACGATCTCGATGGCGTGGAACCGGGCGAGGTTCGCGTCGTCCACCGTCTTGACCCCCAGCGTCCCGTCCGAGCCCAGCGACAGCACGGCGGGCGAAAGGAAATGCGCCACAGTTTCGCCGACGGGGATGCTGACCTCGGCACTGATCCCCGCGGGAATAGCCAGATCCTCGTTCGCGACCTCGATCTCGGCAAGGAAGGTGCGGGTGTCGGTCGCGGCGTTGGTGCCGACAAAGGTGACCTCGCCCTGCACGACCTGCCCGGTGATAAAGGACACCTCGGCCGGCTGCCCGACGCCGATGCCGCCCAGCGATTGCTGCGGCACCTGCACGGCCACGGTCAGGGGCGTCGCATCGACGATCGAGGCGGCTTCGGCCCCGGCGCCGATATACTCGCCCACCTCGACCGTCAGATCCTCGAGCGTGCCTTCGAAAGGCGCCTCGATCACCGCGGCGTCCAGAGCCTCCTGCGCCGTGGTGAGACCCGAGCGCGCCTGCGCCAGTGCGGTGCGGGCCTGGCTGACGCGGTCGACGGTGCCCGACCCGCGGTCGAGCAGGGTCTGGGCGTTCTCGAAATCGCGCGCGGCGCCGCGGACCTCTTCCTCGGCCCGGGCGAGCGCGGCGCGCTGTTCGGTATCGTCGAGCCGGGCGATCACGGTGCCGCCCTTTATCCGGTCGCCCTTGGCGACCTCGACCGCCTCGATCGTGCCGCCGACCTCGGCGGCGACCAGGGCGGTGCGCTGCGGCAGGGCCTGACCCTCGGCCCTGAAATAGCGCGTGACGCTTTGCGCCGTCGACTGGCGCACGGCGACGGCGATGGCGCGTTCGGCCTCGGCCACCGGCTGTTCGGCGGGCGGCTCTTCGGCGGGTATCACGAAGCCCGACCCCATCCAGCCGACCACCGCCACCACCAGCGCGGCCGCCAGCCAGCGGGCCCGGGATTCGCCGGGATCCGTGTCGAACCTTAGCGGCCGGGGCGTGTCGTCATCTGTATTCGGCGCCACGCGGCGTCCTCCCGTTAGACAAATCAGTGGGGGCGGGGCGCCTCCGGTCACGCAATCACAACCCACGAGGCAGGCGGAACAGGCCCGCAAAACGGGGTCGGTCTGCGGGTTGGCTGACGAAATAGGGGGCAGGGGCCGATCCGAGAAGGTCTGCCGCCGCAGAAAACCCGAATGTGATTGAAAAATCGTCGACATCGGCGGGGATGGGCGCCCGGGGCCCGTGCCCTTTGCGCCGCACCGCGCTCCATCCGTGGCACAAGTCTTAACAAAACGTTAACTGCACGCCAGAGTGCCGCAAATCGTCGTGAGACCCCATGCCCTCGGAACTTCATTTCGCTGCGCTCTTCTGTGCCGCCCTCGCCGGTGGCGAGACGGAGGTTGCCCATGTCTATCACGCCGCGGGCGCGCCGCACCGCATCCGCGTGGACTGCGAAACGCCCGACGCGGTGATCGAGGTCGGGCTCGACAAGCGGTCGTCGCTGGACAGCGTGCAGCAGGCGCTGTTCGCCGCGGCGCTGACGGGCAAGACGCCGGTGGTGGCGATCGTCGACACCGACGCCACGGAGGGGCCTTACGAGCTGCGCATTCGTACGGCGGCGGCGATGGCGGGGGTGGAGTACCTGGCGCTGGCCGCCCGCGCGATGGCGCCCCCGGTGCCGCGTCCGCCGCATCGCGGCCTGCAGGCCGCCCTGCGCGACACGCAGGCGTCCCGCCTTGGCCGGCCCTGAGGGCCGCCAGAACCGCCGCGCGCGGGGCCGGTCGCGCCCGGCTCTGCCGCCCGCGCAGATCGGCAAGGTCGACAGCCATGTCAGATACGGGATAATCGCAGGGACGACAGGGCGTCTCGTCGGCCCGACGCCCCCAGGGAGGGACATTTTCATGCCGTTCAGACTTGCCTTCGGCTGCGCCGCCATCGCCATGTTGCAGGCCGCGCCCGCCTTGTCCGACAACCTGCGCTACGCGCACTTCATGTCGGGCAGCAGCTGGCAGAACCAGACCATCTTCGAAGACTGGGCCACCGCCGTCGCAGAGGCCTCGGACGGAGAGGCGGATGTCACGATCTTTCCGGCGCAGACGCTCGGCAAGGCCGCGGCGGGCTACGACAATGCGGTGAACGGCATCACCGATATCGCGTGGACGGTGCAGGGATACACCGCCGGACGCTTCCCCCTCAGCCAGATCATCGAGCTTCCGGGGCTGTTCGACACCGGCGCCGTGGGTTCCTGCGCGTTTCAGAAGCTCTACGACTCGGGCGCGCTGGACGCGGAGTACGAGGAGTCCCACGTGCTCTTCGTGCATACCCACGATCCGGGGCACCTGCACACCGCCGACGTGCCCGTCCGCAGCCTGGAGGACCTGGCCGGTCTGAAGCTGCGCCGCCCGACGACGGTGGTGGGCGACATGCTGGATCGCCTGGGGGCCGAACCCGTGGGCCTGCCCGCGCCCCAGACCTACGAGGCGCTGCAACGCGGTACCATCGACGGCTACATGCTGCCTTGGGAATCGGTCGACAGCTTCCGGTTGGACGAGTTGACGGGGTATCATACCGTCTTCGGTTTCTACGCGCTGGCCTTCGTCGCGACGATGAACAAGACGAGCTATGAGAACCTGTCGCCGGGCGTGAAGGCCGCTGTCGACGCGAACTCGGGCATGAAATGGGCGGTGATCGCGGGGCAAGGATACGACGATGCCGGCGCCGAGGTCCTGGCCCGTCTCGAGGACAGCTCGACCGTGATCGAACTCGATCCCGATGAGCGCGCCCGGTGGGAAGAGGCGACGGCCAAGACCACCGACACCTATATCCAGGAGTTGGACGACATGGGCCTGCCGGGGTCCGAGACCTACGACGCGGTTCTGGGCTATGTCGCCGACTGCGAGGACGAGCTGGGCCGCTAGTCCCGAACCACCGGGGTCACATCTCCGGGCCAGAACGACTGGCCCGCACTGCTGGGGCTGAACCCTCAGGCCAGCCCGGGGCGGTCCAGTCGCGGTCCTTGTCCTACACCCGCCGCGCTGCGCCCCGCCACCGGGGGCGCAGCCCGGCGCCGCATGAGGGGGCGGAATGCTCCGACACGATCGCCTTATTCTCTCTCGCGCGCGCCGGGGCCTTTCTCGTATCGCGGCAATGGCCGAGCGCGGGTGTCTCTGGATTGCGGGGGTCTTCACGGCCTATATGCTGATCGTCGTGGCCTTCAACGTGGTCGCGCGGATGCTCTTCGATGCGACCGGGGCGGCTTTGAACCTGATGATCCCGGGAGCCATCGAGCAGGCCTCCTACGCGCTGATCGTCATCGTCCTGGCCGCGATCGCCGCGTCGATGCGGGGCGGGATGATCACCGTGGACCTGTTCACCGGTCGCCTGCCGCGACGGGGGCAGAGGGCGCTGACCCGGGTCTGGTATCTGGTCATGGTGGTCTTTGCCCTGGTGCTGGCGCGGGCCTTCGGGGGCGAGACGGCGACGCTGCTGGCACGGGGGGACGTGACGCAGGATCTGGGCATGCCGCTTTGGACCGTCTACGCCGTCGTCACCGCCGAGACGCTGGCGCTGGCGCTGGTGTGCCTTGGCCACGGTCTGGGCGCCGTCGCGGGGGACCCCGCAGGCCCGGCAGACGACGGAAAGGCGGGGGCGGCCGCCTACCGCGACACGCTGGCATGACCCCGCTTGAGATCGGATACCTGACGATTGCCGGCCTCTTCGCCGCGGTCCTGCTGGGCTGTCCCATCGGGCTGGCCATGGTGCTGGGCGGCTTTGGTGGTTTTGCCGCCATCGTCGGCACCGGCCCGGCGCTGTCGGTGCTGCAGACTGCGACATTTGAGACTGCGACGACCTATTCCTTCACGCTGGTGCCTCTGTTCCTGCTGATGGGGTCACTGATTTCCGGGTCCGGTGTGGCGCGCGATCTCTTCGAGGGCGCGCAGCGGCTGACGCGGGGCTGGTCGGGCGGGCTGGCCGCCGCGGGCGTCACCGCCAGCGCCGTGTTCGCGACCGTTTCTGGATCGTCGCTGGCCACCGCCTCGACCATGACGCGCGTCGCCTACCCGGAGATGGAGGCGCATGGCTACGACCCGCGCCTCGCCACGGGGTCGCTCGCGGCGGGGGGCACGCTGGGCATCCTGATCCCGCCGTCGATAGCGTTGCTGCTTTACGCCCTGATCACCGAACAATCGGTGGGCGAGATGTTCCTGGCCGGGATCCTGCCGGGTGGCCTGGCCTTTGCCCTCTATCTGGTCGCCATCGTGGTCATGGCGCGGGTCTGGCGTGGACGGCCCGACCCTGCGCCGGCGCGCGCGGCCCGGGTCGCGGGGCAGGATGGCCCGCTGCACACGCTGAAGCTGTTCGCGCCTGCGCTGATCCTTTTCGGGCTGGTGATGGGCGGTCTCTACGGTGGCGTCTTCACCCCGACCGAGGCCGGCGGGGCGGGTGCAGGCCTCGCCCTGATCTTCGCGCTGGCCCGCGGAATGCGATGGGCGGGTCTCAAACAGGCCTTCGCCGAAACCGTCGTGACGACCGGCGCGATCTTCCTGATCCTGATCGGGGCCGAGGTCTTTGGTTTCGTGCTCTCGACCTCACAAATCTCCGTCGCGATGGTCGACTTCATCTCGGACAACGATTTCGCCCCATGGCAGGTGATGGCGCTGATCCTTGTCTTCTACGTGATCTTGGGCTGTTTCATGGAAAGCCTCGCCATGATCCTGCTGACGGTGCCGATCTTCTTTCCCGTCGTCATGGCCAACGGGTACGACCCGGTCTGGTTCGGCATCATCGCCGTCGTGACGGTCGAGCTGGGTCTGATTACGCCGCCCGTCGGCATGAACCTCTTCATGGTCAAGGGCGCGGCGCCGCAGCTGCAGCTTCGTACCGTGATGGTGGGGGTGCTGCCCTTCGTGGTCGTCGACCTTGTCCGGCTCGCGATCCTGCTGGCCTTTCCGTCGATCAGCCTGCTGCTGCCCGGACGGCTGTGATGCGGCGCCTGGACGGACCGGCTGAGCCAGAGCCAAGCTTTCGGGCACGGGTCACCGACAGGGAGGCGAGGGGGCAACAGGCTGCGTTGGAAAACGGCCGGTCCGCCCGAAGACCCGTCTTTCGCGATCCTCGTTTCAGGACCAACCGCCTGATCTGGCCTGTCGAGGCTGGCACGCCTTCGCCCGACGCGCTAGGTCATGATTTCGTGATCTTCCTGCCCGTGGCGCAACCGCGCCTGTCGGGCCGCCATCTGACCACGGTGCCCCGAGGGGAGCGCCGGGATTGTTACGGGATTTCTTGATGCCACATATCGTCATCGAACACTTCGCCGCGCTCGACGGGGTCGCGCAGGGGCAGGATCTGATGCGCGCCGCGCTCGATGCCGGGGTCGGCACAGGGCTGATGGCGCGCGACAACGTCAAGGTGCGGCTGGTCCCGGTCGAGGCGGCGCTGCTGGGCGACGGGCGCGAAAGCTTCATGCATGTCACGGTCAAGCTGCTGGTGGGGCGGACGGCCGCGCAGAAGGCGCAGATTGCCGAGGCTGTGCGCGATGCGATCGACACCGTCTGCCCGCGCGTGGCGGCGCTGTCGGTAGATATCCGCGACATGGATCCCGACAGTTACAGAAAGCGTCTGGTGTGATCACCGCGACGCTGCTGACGCCCGAGGTCTTTGCCCCCTATGGCCATGTCGGCCGGGCAGGGCAGGGCGTTGTCGCCGAGGTGCGCGAGGGGCAGGTGCGCACGACCCGGTCCGAGATTCCGTTCCCGCACGACCCCGAGGCCGTCGATCCGTCGCTTGATCTTCACGAGGTCGCACCGGCTGCCGCGCCGCTGAAGCTGCTCCACGCCCAGCGGCATCCCTACTCGACCCAGCTTTTCGTGCCGATGCAGGTGTCGCGCTGGCTGGTGGTGGTCTGGCCCGAAGGGCCCGCCGCGCCGCCGGTGGCCTTTGTCGCCGGACCGCAGGACACCGTCGTCTACGCGCCCGGGGTCTGGCACCACGGGATCCTCGCGCTCGACACGCCCGCGCTGTTCGCGGCCTTCATGTGGCGCACGGGGCGGGGCGACGAAACCGAATCCCTGCCGGTTCTGGACCCGGTGACGGTCGATTGGCCCGCCCCCTGATCCCAACCGATACGGGGGACGGCGTAACGGATACAATCGAAACAATGGCCGGAACAATGTGGATACGCTGCAATCATAGCCGGTACGGTCGGCTAAGCTGCTGCTGCTAGAAGGTAATTATTACGGTAGTGAGGTGATTGTACCATCGACACGGTTGCCGAAGTGAGTACGGGCGTACTGCTACGCTCGTAGTCGCCCGGGGCCTCGACCTTTGGATGGCCCCGGGCACGGAGGGTCAAAGATGACGGAACAGCCGGTTGTATATCTTCCGCGTGTGCCTCGCGCCCAGGGTTTCGGTGTCGAGGGTCTTGGGCTTCACCCGTTCCGCCGCGCTTCCGTTGTCGACGGGGATAAAGCTTTTACGTGCCCCCATGGGCTTGTGCGTGGCGCCCAGCACGACGACCTCGAACTCGTCTATCTGCGCTACGCTGTCGACATCGATGTGGTGCCGCATCCGTTCGACCATCTCCTGAAAGGTGCCCAGGCTGCGATACTTGCCGGATTCCAACGGCCCCTGAAGCGTGCTCTGCAACGGATCGGACAGGTCGGCCGGGTCGTATTCCTCGCGCTCGGTCAGAAAGACGTCATGGATATCGTCCTTCGTGTGCAGCCGCATCAGCACGTCGCGCACCTCGACCGGTTCGTAGCCGAGGTTCGTCAGAAGCAGATGCGCATCGTAGCCGCGCCCGCCCCCGCGACTTATACTCAGCGCAGGCCGGCGTTGGCGCAGTATACCTGACAAGAGAAGCTGCAGGTAGACGAGCCAAATCAGCGACGACACCATGGCCGCCACCGCCTGGATCAGGGTCGAGTTGTCGGCGAACCATGTCATCATGGGCGCACTCCTTCGCGGGTTGGAACCTCGGGGCCGCCGCGCTGGCCCATGGGGCGATGCGACAGGATGGGCCAGATGAGCGCGCCCGGCATCGCCGTCAACACGCGCGGCAGGGCGCCGCGCGCCCATGATAGAAGCACTTTAATGCAGGCGCGAAAAAAGGGCCCGGCGTTGCCGCCGGGCCCCCGTTTCGACCGTGATGGAGCGGGCGCCACGCAGGGGCGGCCCACCCGACCAGGCGCTCCTAGTCCGAAGCCCCTCAGTCCGGCAGGGCGTAGGAGATCACGGCGTCGCTGACACCCGTCTCCATGAAGTGGTGCCCGCCCGGCGCGATCAGAACGTATTGCTTGCCATCGACCTCGTAGGTGATGGGGTTCGCCTGGCCGCCCGCGGGCAGGGTGTCGGTCCACAGAACCTCGCCGGTTTCGATGTCGATTGCGCGGAAAAGGTTGTCCGTCGCGGCGCCGATGAAGACCAGGCCGCCCGCCGTCACGACCGACCCGCCGTTGTTCGGCGTGCCGATCTGGAAGGGCAGGTAGGACGGGATGCCCCATGGCCCGTTGCGCCGCGCGGTGCCGATGGGCTGGTCCCAGAGCGTTTCGCCGGTTTCCAGGTCGATCGCCCGGATGCCGCCATAGGGCGGCTGGGTGCAGGGCATGTTGGTAAGCGGCGACCGCCACCCCGCGTTGACGTCGATCGCGTAAGGCGCGCCGGCCTGCGGATCGCCCTCGCCTTCGGCCTTGGAGCCGCCGGACGCCGTTTGGGTTTCGTCGATCGGGCGCAGGCCGCGTTCGTCAGCCTCCTCCCGCGGGATCAGACGGTTGTGGTTGGGCACGTTGTTGTAGTTCGCGATCAGGATGCCACGCTCGGTGTCGACGGCGACCGACCCCCAGTCCGAGCCGCCGTTATAGCCGGGATACTGGATCCACGGCCGGTCCGAGGTCGGCGGCTGGTAAAAGCCCTGGTATTCGGAGCGGCGGAACTGGATGCGGCACCAGAGCTGGTCGATCGGCGACATGCCCCACATGTCGCGTTCGGTCAGCGGATCGAAGCGCAGCGTGTGATACCCCGACACCGGCTGGGTGGGCGACATGAACTCGGGCTCGACGCCGCTGTCGGTCGGCACCTCGATATCCTCGGCCGGGAACAGGCTTTCCCCGGTTGCGCGGTCGAGGATGTAGATGTCGCCCTGCTTCGAGGGCAGGATCACCGCGGGCCGCGTGCCTTCGTCGACCGGAAAATCCACCAGCGTTGCCTGGCTGCCCAGGTCGTAGTCCCAGACGTCGTGGCGCACGGTCTGGAAGGACCACGCGGGTTCGCCCGTCGTGACATCCAGCGCCACGAGCGAGGTCGCCCATTCGTTCTCGGCCTCGGACCGGTTCGAGCCGTAATAGTCGACCGAGGAGTTGCCCAGGGGCAGGTAGACATAGCCCAGCTCTTCGTCGGCCACGGCGGTGGTCCACATGTTGGGCGTGCCGCGGGTATAGACCTCGCCCTCGGGCGGGCCGTCGCGGTTTTCCTCGGGCGCGGCGAGGTCCCAGGCCCAGGTCAGCGCGCCGGTGCGGGCGTCGTAGCCGCGCACCACGCCCGAGGGCGCATCCTCGGCCTGGCCGTCCTTGACCTGCGCGCCGGTGACGACGACGCCGCGGACGATGGCAGGCGGCGCGGTGACGGCGTACCAGCCGGGCACGCGTTCGCCGATGTCCTGCCAAAGGTCAACGGTGCCGTTTTCGCCGAAGCCTTCGCAGGGCGCGCCGGTCTCGGCATCGACGGCGACAAGCTTGGCATCGATGGTGCCCTCGATCACCCGGGTGGCGCAGGCGTCGCTCGAAGCCGCGTCGGGATCGGTCCAGAGGCTGACACCCCGGCAGGAGGCCGAGTAGGGGATCGCCTCGTCCGGCACGCCGGGATCGAAGCGCCAGTTCTCTTCGCCGGTGGCCGCGTCGATCGAGATCAGCACGTTCTTGGCCGAACACATCAGCAGTGCGTCGCCATATTTCAGCGGCGTGGTTTCGGGGGCGTATTTGCCCTCGGCCTCGGCACTGGGCATGTCGCCGGTATTGTAGACGAAGGCCCGTTCAAGCTGGCCCACGTTTTCGGGCGTGATCTGCGACAGCGGCGAATAGCGCGTCGCATCCGCGTCGCCGCCCCAATAGGGCCAGTCGGCGCCGATCTCGTAATCCGCCTGCGCGGTTTCGGAGGGCGCCGTCTCCGCAGGTCCCGTCTCTGTGGGGGCCGTGTCTGTGGGGGCCGTGTCTGTGGCCTCCGTGTCAGCTGTGGCCGTGTCAGCGGGGGCCATATCGGTGGAGGGCGCCGTCGATGTCGTTCCGGTCGCTGCCGCGGCCGGTCCGCCGTCTTCCGTGCCACCTTCCTCTGCGCCATCATCCGCGTCCGCGTCCGCGTCCGCGTCCGCGTTGGCGGGGGCGTCGGCATCGGCAGGGGGCGGGGGCGGGGCGGAATCGTCCGCGCCGGCGGGCTGCGGCTCATCACCCGTGTCGGCTGCCGCCTCGGGCTCGGACGAGGTCGCAGTGGGCGCGTTTTCGGCGGGGGTCGGCTCGTCCGCCTGGTCCGTGTCTTCGGTGGGCGCGGTATCCTCGGCATTGGATCCGGGGGCGGCCGGGCTCTCTTCGGCGCCAGTGTCGGAGGTCGTGTCCGCATCGGACTCGGCGTCGGCATCCGTGCCCGCGTCGGTCTGCGGGTCCGAGCCGGTCTGGGTGTCCGTCTGCGCCTGGGCGTCGTTGCCGGGGGGAACCACGGTCACCTCGGGCTCGATCACCTCGACCCCGGTGTCGGGATCGGCGGGCGCGTCCTGGGCCAGGGCGGGCAGGGCGGCGGCAAGGCAGGTGGTCAGCAGGAGACCGCCAAGGCCGGTGCGGGTTGTGCGGGTCAGGGTCATCGGATTACGTCCTCCGGCGAAGCGAGAGCATGGGAAGGCAAAGCAGCAGGATTACAAGGATCACGGTCGGCGCGACCATCCGGGGCACCCAGGCCCACCAGTCGGTTCCGACCTCCCAGTAGGTCCAGATCAGCGTGCCGAGCCAGACGACGAGGTAGACCAGCACGCCCTGCGTCAGGTGCCGGAAGAGAGGCCAGGCCGTCAGCAGCAGTCCGATGCCCGCGATGGCGTAGTACCAGCTGCCCCCAAGCGTGATCAGCCAGATCCCCCCGGCCAGCAGCACGAGGCCGATCAGCGTCAGCACGGTGGCGACCCCCATCAGGATCCAGTGGCCCGCGCCGCGATGGGGCGTGGTGTATGTGGTGTGGTCCGCCACGAACTCTCTCCTATCGATTGATCTTGCGGGGGATCGGGGCATGTCCCGCATCGGCCCCCGACCGCCCCGAGACGGATAATGACTAAAAACCGGTCCTTTTGAACAAGCACTTTTTGTCCTCCCGCCGTCAACCCATCGGCCCCGGGTGCGCCGAGGTTCGGGGACGGTCGGGGGCTAGAGCGTCACTTCGATCAGAAGGCGCAGGGCGACGAGGGCCAGAAGGGTCAGGATCAGGCGGTCGAAGACCTGTTTCGACAGCCGCTTTGCCAGGGCCGCCCCGATCGGCATGCCGCCCAGGATCGGCAGAAGCGCCAGAAGGCTGAGCCCCAGCCGGTGCCAGTCGAGGAACCCGTACCACGCCAGAAGCGGGATCTGGATTGCCGCCATGGCGACGAAGAACACCGAGACGGTGCCGACAAAGGCGGCGCGTTCGGGCTTCATCGCGTTGAGGAAGGTGATCGAGACTGGCGCCGACACGCCGCCTGCACCCTGCATCATCCCCGCGAGCGTGCCCACGGGCCAGACGATCCGCCGCGCCAGCGAAAACGGAAGGAACCAGTCGGGCCGCGCGAGGCGGAAGCCGATGTAGACGAAGACCGACATCGCGACCAGCGCGACCAGCAGGTCCGACGGCACGTTGGCCAGGATCACCGTGCCCAGCCCCGCCCCGATCGCGCCTGCCACGGCGAAGCGCCATGTGAAGCCCTCGCCCATCTGGTGGTCGCGGTACTGCCAGCCCTGCCAGAGGTTCGACAAAAGGTTCGGGAAGGAAAACATCACGATGGCAAAGGGCACATCGTAAAGCAGTGCGATCACCGGCACCGCGATGATCGGAGCCCCGGCGCCGGTCGCACCCTTGAGGATACCGCCGGCCAGAAGCGCGATGAATGCCCAGATCATTTACGTGTCTCCGTCATGTGCTTCTGCCCTTGTCCGATGCGGCGGTGCGAAGGTCCAGCCGATAGATGACGAGGGGGATGCGATGTCCTCAGGGCAGGCGCGGACGGGCCGGGCAGGGGGCGTGGGCCCGGGGCGAGACGGGGCCACTCAAGGTTGAGCATTCGCCCGCGGTGTTGGCGAAAATCCCCGGTGACGACGTGTCATGACGACTTAACACTTGAAGGTCCGGCCGCTTTCTCTTCAAAAGAACGCTCTATTCTTTAACCAGAACAAGTTAGGCTCCGGATCGCCACCTCAGCGACAACCCTCCGGCCCGGTCTCGCCGCGCGGTCAACGCCGACCGCCCGGGGGACCACCAGCACGAAAGGTCCTTCGCCCATGCCTGCCGCCGCAGCTTTCCGCGACTCTCTTCTGCGTCACCTGACGTATTCCTTGGGCAAGGCGCCCGAAAACGCCGACATCACCGACTGGCGCATCGCACTGTCGCTGGCCGTGCGGGACCGCATGGTCGACCCTTGGTTCGCCTCGGCCAGGGCCACGCAGGAGGGCGGGCACAAGCGGGTCTACTACCTGTCGATGGAGTTCCTGATCGGCCGGCTTCTGGAGGATGCGGTGGTCAACCTCGGGCTGCTGGATGTCGCGGCCGACACGATGCACGAGCTGGGGCTCAGCCTGTCGGACGTGCTGGCCGACGAACCCGATGCCGCGCTGGGCAATGGCGGGCTGGGGCGGCTTGCGGCCTGCTTCCTCGAATCTCTGTCGACCATCGGCTGCCCGGCCGTGGGCTATGGCATCCGCTACGAACACGGGCTTTTCAAGCAGAGCTTCCGTGACGGGCGGCAGATCGAGTCGCCCGAGGACTGGTTGCAGCAGGACCACGCATGGGAGTTCGAGCGCAGCGGCGTGTCCTTCGACGTGGGCTTCGGCGGTGACGTGGTCGAACGCGGCGGCCACTGCGTCTGGCGCCCCGACGAGACGGTGATCGCCGCCGCCTATGACACGCCGGTCGTCGGCTGGCGCGGCAACTGGGCCAACACGCTGCGGCTGTGGTCGGCCAAGCCCACCACGATCTTCGACCTCGCCCGGTTCAACCGCGGCGAATATGCCGCCGCGGCCGAGCCCGAGACGCTGGCCCGCACGATCACCCGCGTGCTCTATCCCGACGACAGCACAGACGAGGGCAAGCGCCTGCGCCTGAAGCAGGAGTTCTTCTTCACCGCGGCCTCGCTGCGCGACATCCTGCGCCGCTTCGGCAGCGAATTCGACGATCTCAAGCAACTGCCCAAGAAGGCGGCGATCCAGCTGAACGACACCCACCCCGCGATCGCCGGGCCCGAGCTGGTGCGCCTGCTGCACGACGAACGCGGCATGTCGCTGGACTGTGCCATCAAGACGGCACAGGCGACGCTGAACTATACTAACCACACGCTGCTACCCGAAGCGCTCGAACGCTGGTCCGAGGGGCTGATGCGCGAGCTTCTGCCGCGCCACATGGCGCTGATCGAGCGGATCGACGACGCGCATCACCAGGCCTACCCGTCGCGCACCGTGTCGCTGGTCGAGAACGGCGACGTGAAGATGGGCGAGCTGGCTTTCGTCATGGCCAACCGCGTCAACGGCGTCTCGGCGCTGCACACCGACCTGATGAAGCAGACGGTGTTCAAGGACCTGCACGCCCTGCACCCCGAGCGTATCGTCAACGAAACCAACGGCGTGACCCCGCGCCGCTGGGTTCTTTCGGCGAACCCGCGGCTGTCGACCCTGCTGGCGGGTCGGATCGGGCTGGGCTGGGTCGACGATCTGCAACAGCTCGAGCGGATCGAGCCCATGGTCGATGACAAGGCGTTCCGCGACCAGTACGCCGCCGCCAAGCGGGCCAACAAGGCCGGGCTGTCGGACTGGCTGCGCGACACGCAGGACGTCTCGGTCGATCCGGACGCGATGTTCGACGTCCAGATCAAGCGAATCCACGAATACAAGCGTCAGCACCTCAACATCCTCGAGGCGATCGCGCTGTGGCAGGCGATTCACGACCAGCCCAATGCCGACTGGACGCCGCGGGTTAAGATCTTCGGCGGCAAGGCCGCGCCGGGCTACGTCTTTGCCAAGGAGATCATCTATCTGATCAATTCCGTGGCAAAGGTGCTTAATTCCGATCCGGTCACCTCGAAGTTCCTCAAGGTCATCTATCCGCCGAACTACAACGTCAGCCTGGCCGAACAGCTGATCCCCGCGACCGATCTGTCCGAGCAGATCTCGACCGCCGGGAAAGAGGCCTCGGGCACCGGGAACATGAAATTCGCCCTGAACGGGGCGCTGACCGTCGGCACGCTGGACGGCGCCAACGTCGAGATCCGCGATCTCGTCGGGCCTGAGAACTTCTTCCTCTTCGGGATGACCGCGCAGGAGGTGGTCGAGCGGCGCATGATCGAGGACCATGCCGCACAGGCGATCGGCGCCGACACCCGACTGGCCCGCGCGCTGGATGCGATCCGGTCCGGCGCCTTTTCAGGCGGCGACCGCGACACCTTTGCCAGCATCGTCGATAACCTTTCGGGGCCGGACTACTTCCTCGTCTGTTCGGATTTCACCGATTACTGGCGGGCACAGCGCGACGTCGACGCGGCCTTCCGCGACCGAGACGCGTGGATGCGGATGGCGATGCTCAACACGGCACGGTCAGGTTGGCTCTCGTCTGACCGCACGATCCGGGGTTACATGGCGGATATCTGGAAGGCCGACGCGGTTCACACCTAAGTTCCGGGAACGGGGGCGGGGACACGGCGGTTGAGAGATCGTCGCATCGATATAGGTTCCCGCCCATGACTGAGACCAAGCAGACCCCCCGCCCGCTTTCGGATGACGATGCCCGCCGCCTTGATGCCGGCCGGCATGCCGATCCGTTCTCTGTCCTCGGCCCGCACACGGCCGGCCGCAGCACATGGGTCACCGCGCTGGAACCGGGCGCGACCCGGGTTGCCGCGGTGGTCGATGGCAAGGAGCATCCGCTTGAGCGGGCAGGCGCGGGGCTGGTCGTCTTTACCGGCAAGATCCCCGCGGACAAGCCCTATACCCTGCGCGCCTGGGACGATGAGGGCGCTTCGTGGGAGCACGAGGATGCCTATCGCTTCGGCCCGGTGATCGGCGAGCAGGACGAGTACTACCTTGGCGAGGGCACCCACCAGCGCATCTGGAAGGTGCTGGGCGCCCATGTGACCGAGGTCGACGGCGTGTCTGGGACCCACTTCGCCGTCTGGGCGCCGAACGCCCAGCGGGTGTCCATCGTCGGCGGCTTCAATTTCTGGGACGGACGCCGCCACACGATGCGCAAGCGCGGCATGTCCGGCGTGTGGGAAATCTTCGTGCCCGCCGTGGGCGAGGGTGAGCCCTACAAGTACGAAATCGTCGGTCCCGACGGCGAGCTTCAGCCGCTGAAGGCCGACCCCGTGGGCTTCGGCTCGCAGCATCCGCCCGAGAATGCCAGCGTCGTGCGCGACATCCGCGGTTACGGCTGGGACGACGCGAAGTGGATGGAGGAAGAGCGGCAGGGACGCAATGCCCGCACCGCGCCGATCTCGGTTTACGAGGTGCACCTGGGCTCGTGGCGCCGCCGCTGGGCCGAAGGCGGGCGGTCGCTCTCCTACAAGGAGGCCGCCGCCGAGCTGGTCGATTACGCCCACGACATGGGCTTCACCCATATCGAGCTGATGCCGATCAGCGAATTTCCCTTCGACGGATCCTGGGGCTACCAGCCGGTCGGTCTTTTTGCGCCGACCGTGCGCCATGGCCCCCCGCATGAATTTCGCGATCTGGTCGAGGCCGTGCATAACAAGGGCATGGGCCTGATCCTGGACTGGGTTCCGGGCCATTTCCCGACCGACGCGCATGGCCTGGGCAAGTTCGACGGCACGCATCTATACGAGCACGCCGACCCGCGAGAGGGCTTCCATCAGGACTGGAACACCCTGATCTACAACTACGGCCGGACCGAGGTTGCCAATTTCCTCGTGTCCAACGCGCTCTACTGGCTTGAGGAATATCACGTCGACGGGCTGCGCGTGGATGCCGTGGCCTCGATGCTCTACCGCGACTATTCGCGAAAAGAGGGCGAGTGGGTCCCGAACAAGGATGGCGGACGCGAGAACTACGAAGCCATCGCCATGCTACAGAACACCAACACCATCACCTACGGCGCGATGCCGGGGATCATGACCGTGGCCGAGGAATCGACCTCGTTCCCCGGCGTGTCCCGTCCCGTCGATGCAGGCGGCCTGGGGTTCGGGTTCAAGTGGAACATGGGCTGGATGAACGACACGCTCGACTACATGAAGCATGATCCGATCCATCGCCGCTATCATCACCACCAGATGACCTTCGGCATACACTACGCGTTTTCCGAGAACTTCATCCTGCCGATCAGCCACGACGAGGTCGTGCATGGCAAGGGCACCGTGCTGACCCGGATGCCGGGCGACCAGGCCGAGAAGTTCGCCAACATGCGGGCCTATTACGGCTACATGTGGGGCCACCCGGGCAAGAAGCTTCTGTTCATGGGGCAGGAGTTCGCGCAGGAAAAGGAGTGGAACCACAACGCCGAGCTGGACTGGGCGTCGCTGGACAAGCCCGAGCATGCCGGGATGCAGCGGCTGGTGCGCGACCTCAACACGCTCTACCGCCAGTATCCCGCGCTGCACGTCAAGGACTGCGACCCGGCGGGGTTCCAGTGGATCGACGCGAACGACAGCGATGCCTCTGTCTATGCCTGGATCCGGCGCGGCGGACCGGACGACCCCGAGATCGTCGTGGTCTGCAACTTCACCCCGCTCGAACGCACAGGCTATCGCATCGGCATGCCGCAGCCCGGCCGCTGGCGCGAGGTGCTGAACACCGACGCGGGCATCTATGGCGGTGGCGACCGCGGCAACATGGGCGGGATCGATGCGGACGAGACCGGCCATCACGGCCAGCCCGCGGGCGCGGACGTGACGCTTCCGCCGCTGTCGACGCTGATCTTCGTCAGAGAGTCCTGAAGTAAGATCGGGGGCCCGCAGGCCGGGCCCCCGGTCCATACCCTTCGGGTCGCGGGGCTGCGATGCGAAGGGGGCACCCCCGCGTATGATCACATCGCGGGCAATAAACTGGGAGGGACAACGCAATGGTGCAACCGAACGACAGACTATCGCGCAAGAGCATGGCCTTCGTGCTGGCAGGGGGGCGAGGCAGCCGGCTGAAGGAACTGACCGACCGCCGGGCCAAGCCGGCCGTCTATTTCGGCGGCAAGACGCGGATCATCGACTTTGCCCTGTCGAACGCCCTGAACTCGGGCATCAAGAAGATGGCCATTGCGACGCAGTACAAGGCACACAGCCTGATCCGTCATTGCCAGCGCGGCTGGTCCTTCTTCCGCGCCGAGCGGAACGAGTACCTAGACATCCTGCCCGCCTCGCAGCGGGTTTCCGAGGATATGTGGTACCGCGGCACGGCCGATGCGGTGACGCAGAACATCGACATCGTCGACAGTTACGACGTCGATTACGTGCTGATCCTCGCCGGCGATCATATCTACAAGATGGATTACGAGGTGATGATCCAGCAGCATGTCGACAGCGGCGCCGACGTGACGGTGGGCTGCCTGACCGTGCCGCGGCAAGAGGCCTCGGCCTTCGGCGTGATGGCGATCGACGCGCAGGACCGCATCACCAGCTTTCTTGAAAAGCCGTCCGACCCGCCGGGCACGCCGGATGACCCGGACGTCACGCTGGCCTCGATGGGGATCTACGTCTTCAAGTGGTCGTTCCTGCGCGAACTGCTGATCGCGGATGCCGACAATCCCGACAGCAAGCATGATTTCGGCGGCGACATCATCCCCGACATCGTGAAGAACGGAAAGGCAATGGCGCACCGTTTCGAAAACAGCTGCGTGCGCCACTCGGGCGAGGCGCCCGCCTACTGGCGCGATGTCGGCACGGTCGATGCCTACTGGAAGGCGAACATCGACCTGACGAACTTCAACCCCGATCTGGACCTGTGGCACAAGGACTGGCCGATCTGGACCTATTCCGAAAGCGTGCCGCCCGCCAAGTTCATCCATGACGAGGACAAGCGGCGGGGCACCGCGGTGTCCTCGCTGGTCGCGGGGGGGTGCATCATCTCGGGCACTGAGGTGCGCAACTCGCTTCTCTTCACGCTCGTGCATACCAATTCCTACTCGGTGCTGGACCACTCCGTCGTGCTGCCGCAGGCCTATATCTCGCGCCACGCACGCCTGACGAAGTGCGTGGTCGATCACGGGGTCTGCATCCCCGAGGGGCTGATCGTCGGCGAGGATCCCGAAGAGGACGCCAAGTGGTTCCGGGTCTCGGACACGGGCGTCACGCTGATCACGCAGGACATGCTGGACCGGAGGAGCGCCGCGCAATGATCCGCGTTCTGTCGGTGGCATCCGAGATCGCTCCGCTGGTCAAGACCGGCGGTCTGGCCGACGTGACGGGGGCCTTGCCCCACGCGCTCGAAGCCGTGGATGTGGAGATGCGCACGCTCGTTCCGGGCTATCCGCAGATCCTCTCCGCCTGCGATCCCGGGCCGCCGCTGATGGAAGAGGCCGACCTGTTCGGCGGGCCCGCGCGGGTGCGGCCCGCCAAGGCCGGGGACCTGCGGTTGCTGGTTCTCGAGGCGCCGCACCTCTATGATCGCGACGGGACCATCTATCTCGCGCCCGACCGCAGCGACTGGGCCGATAATGCCGACCGCTTTGCAGCGCTGTCATGGATCGCGGCGCGCATCGGGGCCGAGGGCGCCGAGGGCTGGCAGCCCGACATCCTGCATTGCCACGACTGGCAGGCCGGCCTCGCGCCGCTTTACCTGCGCGCGATGGGGGCGGGGGACCGCGTCGCCTCGGTCCTGACGGTGCACAACATCGCGTTCAACGGCTGCTCGCCCGGCGAGCGGCGAGGGGATCTGCGCATCCCCGACTGGGCCTGGCATTCCGAGGGGGCCGAGTTCTGGGGGCAGGTCTCGTCGCTGAAGGCGGGGCTGGTCTATGCCGACCGCGTGACCACCGTCAGCCCGACATATGCGCTGGAACTGATGACGTCCGAATTCGGCATGGGGATGGAGGGCGTCCTGCGCGCCCGTCGCAAGGCGTTCTGCGGCATCCTGAACGGCATCGATACCGATCTTTGGGATCCGGCCCGCGACCGCGACATTGCCGGGCGGTTTAAAACGCCGCAGGGCAAGCTGCGCAACCGCGACGCCCTGCTGGCCGAGTTCGGGCTGGAGCCAGGCGATGGGCCGCTGGCCGTCGTCGTGTCGCGCCTGACACAGCAGAAGGGGCTCGATCTTCTGCTTGAGGCCCTTCCGCACTTCCTCGACCGTGGCGGTCGGCTGGCGCTTCTGGGCACCGGCGACGCTGCTCTGGAGGAGGCGTGGCGCCAGGCGGCCGCGCGCTATCGCGGCGTCGGCGTGTGCATCGGGTATGACGAGGCGATGTCCCACCGGATGATTGCCGGGGGCGACGCGATCCTCGTGCCGTCCCGGTTCGAGCCTTGTGGCCTGACCCAGCTTTATGGCCTGCGCTACGGCGCGATCCCGGTCGTGGCGCTGACCGGCGGGCTGGCCGATACCGTCATCGACGCCAATGATGCCGCGCAGAAGGCCGGCGTCGCCACCGGGATCCAGTTCGCCCCGGTGAATGCGCTGGCCCTGTCGGGTGCGCTGGACCGCCTGATCGACTTGCATGCCGACGCCGCCCAGTGGCGCCGGGTCCAGCGCAACGCGATGCGCCACCCCGTCGGCTGGGAAAGCTCCGCCCGCCAGTACGCCGACCTTTACGAAAGCATGACGACCCGCAGATGACAGCCAGATACCGGATGACTGCCGGCCGCGCCGCCCCCCTGGGCGCGACCTTCGACGGAGACGGGGTGAACTTTGCCGTGTTTTCGGAAAACGCGAGCCGGGTGACGCTTTGCCTGTTCTCCAAGGACGGCGAGACCGAGGTCGCGCGGCTGGACCTGCCCGAACGCGACGGCGACGTCTGGCACGGCTACGTCTCGGGCCTGCGCCCCGGCACGCTTTACGGATACCGCGCGCACGGGCCTTACCGGCCCGACGAGGGGCACAGGTTCAATCCCAACAAGCTGTTGCTGGATCCTTATGCCAAGCGGCTGACCGGTCACCCCGTGTGGCACGACGCCCTGATGGGGTACCGCGTGGGCGAGCGGGGGGGCGACCTGACCTTCGACACCCGCGACAGCGCGCCCTTCATGCCGCGCTGCGCGGTCGAAGATCCGACGTTTTCGTGGGGCGACGACCTGCATCCGCGCAGGCCCCATAAGGACAGCCTGATCTACGAGGCGCACGTCAAGGGGCTGACGATGCGCCACCCGGACGTCGCCGAACCGGGCACCTTTCTGGGGCTGTCGTCGGACCCGATGCTGGAATACCTGACCGATCTCGGCATCACCGCGGTCGAGCTTCTGCCCTCGCAGGCTTTCCTGAACGACCGGTTCCTGGTCGAGAAGGGGCTGACGAACTACTGGGGGTATCAGACCATCGGCTTTTTCGCGCCCGAGCCGCGCTACCTCGACCGTGCGCAGATCGCCGAGTTCCAGCAGATGGTGGCGCGCTTCCACTCTGCCGGGATCGAGGTGTTGATGGACGTGGTCTATAACCACACCGGCGAGGGCAGCGAACTGGGCCCGACGCTCAGCTTTCGCGGGCTCGACAACAAGAGCTACTACCGGCTGTCCCAGGACGCGCGCTACTACGTCAACGACACCGGAACGGGCAACACGCTGAACGTCGACCATCCGATGGTGCTGCGGATGATCATGGATTCGCTGCGCTACTGGGTCGAGGTGATGCATGTCGACGGGTTCCGCTTCGATCTGTGTTCGACGCTGGGGCGGGTCGGCAGCGGCGGGTTCGACCGGGGGGCCTCGTTCTTCGACGCGGTGCGGCAGGATCCGGTCCTGACCCAGGTCAAGCTGATCGCAGAGCCGTGGGATATCGGGCCGGGGGGCTACCAGCTGGGCGCCTTCCCGCCGCCCTTCATGGAGTGGAACGACAAGTATCGCGATACGCTGCGCCGGTTCTGGCGCGGCGATCCGGGGACCGTGCCGGCGCTGGCCGACCGGTTGACGGGCTCCGCTGTGCAGTTCGACCATTCCGGGCGACCCGCGACCTCGTCCGTGAACCTTCTGACGGCGCATGACGGCTTCACGCTCGAGGACGTGGTGTCCTACAACGAAAAGCACAACGACGCGAATGGCGAGCAGGGCAAGGACGGCCACGGCGAGAATTTCTCGCACAACCTGGGCGTCGAGGGACCGACGCGCGACAAGGCGATCCAGGCCGCGCGCGTCCGCCGCAAGCGCAACATGATGGCGTCGCTGCTGCTGAGCCAGGGGACGCCGATGATCCTTGCCGGCGACGAGATGGGGCATTCCCAGTCCGGCAACAACAATGCCTATTGCCAGGACAACGAGGTGTCCTGGATCGACTGGAGCGCCGCGGACCCCGAGTTTCTTGAGTTCACGCGCACGATGATCGCATTCCGCAAGGCCAACCCTATCCTCAGTCAGAAGCTGTTCCTGCACGCGCGCGAGCGGGCGCTGGACGGCAAGGAGGACCTGTTCTGGCGCAAGGCCGACGGCGCCACGATGCGGCAATCCGACTGGGAGGATCCGTCGCTGGCCTGCCTGTGCTGCGAATTGCGCACCGCGTCGGATTCGCCCGATTACGGGACCTCCGAGATGGCGGTATTCGCCGTCTTCAACACCGGGCCCGAGCAGATCATCACCGTGCCCGAGGCGTCCGCCGGACGTTACTGGGCGTGGCATATCGACACCGCCGACCCCGACCGCGACGTGACGCCGATCGAAGGCGCCACGGTGATCGTCCCCGACGACGCGGTCGCCGTCTTCGTTCTGGAAAGGCAAGCATCCGCATGACCACCGCCATCGCAACCCTGGGGCAGAAGCTGGGCATCCTGCCGGATTACCTCGACCAGGCGCAGGAAACCCGGGAAACCTCGGAGCAAACCTACGCCGCACTGCTGCGCGCGATGGGCACCGACCCCGACGCGGCCGAGAGTGCGCTCGACGCGCTGCAGGCCGAAGAGACTGCGCGCCCGCTGCCGCTGTGGCAGGTGATCGCCTGCGACAGCGAGGTCACGCTGGACGGCATCGCGGAAGGTGTCGAATGGCACCTCGACTTTGAGGACGGGGCCAAGCGGCGCGGGCAGGGGCCGCAGCTGGGCCGCCTTCCGCTGGGCATCCACCGCCTGTGGGTCGAGGACGTGTTCTGCTGGTTGCTGACCGCGCCCGAGACGCTGCCGCAGCCCGCGCGCGGCTGGGGCGTCACCCTCCCGCTCTACGGGCTGCGCACCGCCGCTCAGGGGGGCGTGGGCACCTACCACGATCTCGCCGCCGCGGTGGGTTCCCTGGGCGCCGGGGGCGCGGATTTCGCCGGGGTGAACCCGATCCACGCAGGATTCCCGCAAGATCCCCGCGCCTTCAGCCCCTATTCCCCCTCCAGCCGCCGCCGGTTCTCGACCCTGCATATCGCCGCCGGGGCCGAGACAACCGGCGACGACCTGATTGACTACGACACCGTCGTTCCCGCGCAGAACGCCGCGTTGGAGCGGCTTTGGTCCGATATGGCGCCCGATCCCGATTTCGAGGCCTGGCGCGAGGCCGAGGGTGCCTCGCTTCGCCGTTTCGCCCTGCACCAGGCGCTGAGCGAAGAGTTCGGGCCGGTCTGGACCCACTGGCCCGCGGCCTATCGCGACCCGACCCACCCCGAGGTGGCGAGCTTTGCCGAACGCAACGGCCACCGTATTGCCTACCACTCCTGGTTGCAGTGGCTGGCCGAAGGGCAGTTGGCCGATGTTCGACGCGCCGCGGCCGAGGCGGGGATGTCGCTTGGGCTTTACCTCGATCTTGCCGTCGGCACCCATCCCGGCGGCGCCGAGACCTGGGCCAACCCCGAGCTTTTCGCGCGTGGCGTTTCGCTGGGGTCGCCGCCCGACGGGTTTTCGCCGGACGGCCAAACCTGGGCGCTAGCGCCGATGCAGCCCGCCACGCTGGCGCAACAGGGGTTCCGCCCGCTGGCCGCGATCCTGCGGGCCGGGCTGCGCTATGCCAACGTCCTGCGCATCGACCATATCCTGGGCTTCGAACGGGCCTACTGGGTGCCCGAGGACGGCAAGACCCCCGGGGGCTACGTCTCCATGCCCAAGGCCGCGCTGCTGGCCGTCGCAAGGATCGAGGCGGCGCGCGCGGGGGCCGTGGTGATCGGCGAAGACCTGGGCAATATCCCCGAAGGCCTGCGTGCCGACCTCGATGCGTCGGGCGTGCTGGGCTGCCGGGTCGCGATGTTCGAACAGGACTGGGACGCGGGCGAGGGCGCCTTTCTGCCCGCCCGCGCCTATGACACCGGCGCGCTGACGTCGTTTTCCACCCACGACCTGCCGACGTGGGAGGGGTGGCGCGCCGGGCGCGATATCGACTGGCGGGAAAAGCTGGGCTCGCACGGTCCGGAGGCGGCCGACGAACAGCGCCGCCTGCGCGAGGTCGAGCGCGCGTCCCTCGAACGCCTTATCGGCGGCACCTCGGCGCGGGATCTGCACGCTTTCCTCGCGGCAACCCCGTCACGCCTTGTCGCCGTTCAGATCGAGGATATCCTTGGGCTGGAAGAACAGGCCAATCTGCCCGGTACGGTCTACGATCACCCCAACTGGCGGCGCAGGCTGCCCGTGGCGGCGGCGGATCTGGGACAGGTGCCGGGCCTGAAAGAGACTGCCGAGGTCATGGCAGCCGAAGAAAGATAATAGGACAGGACTTATGGAACGCCTGACAGTCAAGACCGCGCCGATCGAGGGCCAGAAGCCCGGCACCAGCGGCCTGCGCAAGAAGACCGAGGTCTTCATGGGGCAGCACTATCTCGAGAACTTCGTGCAGGCGATCTGGGAGGGGATCGGCGGCGCCCGCGGCAAGACGCTGGTCCTGGGCGGCGACGGGCGGTATTTCAACGAACGTGCCGCGCAGGTGATCCTGCGCATGGCCGCGGCCTCGGGCGTGGCAAAGGTGATCGTGGGGCAGAACGCGCTGCTGTCGACGCCTGCCGCCTCGCACCTGATCCGCACGCGCGGTACCGATGGCGGCATCATCATGTCGGCCAGCCACAACCCCGGCGGCCCGGACGAGGATTTCGGCATCAAGTTCAACACCCCCAACGGCGGCCCCGCGCCCGAAGAGGTGACGACCCGGATCTATGAGGCGACGAAGACGATCGAGGCCTACGAGATCCTCGAAACGCAGGACCTGGACCTGAACCGGCTCGGTGAAACGCACCTGGCCGACATGGAGGTCGAGGTTGTCGATCCCGTGGCCGATTATGCGCTGCTGATGGAGAACCTGTTCGACTTCGACGCCATCCGAAAACTTTTCGACGGTGGCTTCACCATGCGCTTCGACGCCATGCATGCCGTGACGGGGCCTTATGCCAAGGCGATCTTCGAAGATATCCTGGGCGCCCCGGCCGGCACCGTGATGAACGGCGAGCCCAAGGCCGATTTCGGCGGCGGCCACCCCGACCCCAACCCGCACTGGGCCAAGGCTCTTTTCAACACGCTGATGGACGAGGGCGGGCCCGATTTCGGCGCCGCCTCGGACGGCGACGGCGACCGCAACATGATCCTCGGTCGCGGGACCTACGTGTCGCCCTCAGACAGTCTTGCGGTGCTTGCCGCCAATGCTCACGTCGCCCCCGCCTACAGCGGCGGGCTGAAGGGCGTGGCGCGGTCGATGCCGACCTCGGGCGCGCTGGACCGCGTGGCCAAAAAGATGGGGCTCGACTGCTACGAGACGCCGACGGGCTGGAAGTTCTTCGGCAATCTGCTGGACGCCGGGCGGGCCACGATCTGTGGTGAGGAAAGCTTTGGCACCTCATCGGACCACGTGCGCGAGAAAGACGGGCTCTGGGCCGTCCTCCTGTGGCTCAACATCCTTGCCAAGACGGGCAGGTCGGTGCGCGAGATCATGCAGGATCACTGGGCCGAGTTCGGCCGGATCTTCTACACCCGCCACGATTACGAGGCGGTCGAAAGCGACGTGGCCAGCGACCTGATGGACGGGCTGCGCGCGCGGTTCGACGATCTGCCGGGGCAGAGCTTTGCCGGGCGGACGGTTATCGGGGCCGACGAATTCGCCTACGACGATCCGGTGGACGGCTCGCACGCGGCGGGGCAGGGGATCCGCATCCTTTTCGAGGACGGCGGACGGATCGTGTTCCGCCTGTCCGGCACCGGCACCGCCGGGGCGACGATCCGCGTCTACATCGAGGATGCGACGGATGATCCCGCGCGGTTTGGGGAGGATCCGCAAGAGGCTCTGGCCCCGATGATCGCCGCCGCCGACGAGGTTGCCGGACTGCATGCCCGCACCGGGCGCACCGGCCCGGACGTACGTAGCTGACCCATTAAAGACGGCCCCCCCCGCGGGGCGGGGCGGCGCCTTCAGGGGCCGCCCCTTTCGACGACAGATGCAAAGGATACTTCATGACGCTGAAGACGCGCGTGATCGCCGACAAGGACATCGCCGACGGTCTGGCCGACCGGTGCAGGCAGATTCTGACCACGGCCGAAAGCGCCTTTGCCGCGCATAGCCAGATCGGCCGGTTTTTGGGCGGACAGGTCGATGGCGACGTGGCGACCTTTGGTTTCTGGACGCCGGAGTTGCTGGATCACCGCATTCCCGACGGTGACGTGTTTCTCGAGGTGATGGCGCCGATCGATCCGCTGGACCTGACCCGCTCGAACCAGGAGGTCCGGTTCGAACGGATCTACCTGCCGGTGGCGCGGTATGAATCGCATGCCTTCGCCGCCGCGCGCGGCATGCGGGCCGGGCAGCGCGACCGGGGTGGCGATTTCTACGCCCTGGTCTGGCGTGACGGCGACAACGTCTGGCACCGCGTGCTGGACCCGCTGGCCGCGTCGCTGCCTTTCGGCGCCTTCGCCCCGGCCGAGCTATACGACATCGAGGCGATGCAGATGCATCGGGGCGACAGCGCGTATTTCGCCGGGTTCCAGACCGGTTCGGAGACGCCTTACAAGTTCGAGCCGCCCACGAACATCCTTCAGATCCACGTGCCCACCGCCACGGCGGGCGGCACGCTGGCCAGCCTGACGCGCCAGTACGCCCGCCTGTCCGAACGGCTTGAGGCCGGGCTGCCGCCCGATCCGCTGGACGAGATCTTTCTGGGCTATGATGCAGTGCAGCTTTTGCCCGTGGAACCCACGACGGTCTACGAGACGGGACCGTCCTTCTGGGCCGAAAGTCCCGGCGAGGACGAAGATCAGGTGTCGGTGACGTTGACGCGGCCCAACACGACGAACTGGGGCTATGACATCGTCATTTCGGGCATGGCGACGGTGAACCCGGTCCTGCTGGAGTCCGGGCGCCCGGACGAACTGGTCGATTTCGCCAGCGTCCTGCACAACTTCCCGCACAAGCCCAAGCGACTGATCCTCGACGTGGTGTTCGGCCATGCCGACAACCAGGGCCTCGACGCGCTGAACTCGCACTTTTTCGCGGGCCCGAACATGTACGGGCAGAACCTCGACTACAAGAACCCCGCGGTGCGGGCGATCCTTCTGGAAATGCAGCGGCGCAAGGTCAATTTCGGCGCCGATGGCGTGCGCGTCGATGGCGCGCAGGACTTCAAGTGGTGGGACTATACCAGCCAGGAGCTCAAGCACGACGACGAGTACCTGCAGCAGATGTCGTCGATCGTGCAGGAGGTCGCCGGCCTCAGCTACCGCCCCTGGTTCGTGTTCGAGGACGGACGCCCCTGGCCCCAGGAGGACTGGGAGCTGTCGTCGAACTACCGCGCGGTGATCGAGGGCCAGACCGACGACGACGTGTTCCAGTGGGGGCCGCTGACCTTCGCGCACAACACGCCGTTCATCTACGGCTTCTGGCTGTCGAAGTTCTGGCGCATCCGCGAGATGCTGGAAGTGGGCGAGAACTGGATCTCGGGCACCGCAAACCACGACACGCTGCGCCGTGGCACGCAGGTGAACCCCAAGCTGAACATCAACACGCGGCTTGGCGACACCAAGATGGAGATCCTTGAAAAGGCTTATGACAACCCGGCGGTGTCGATGCTGACCTACGCGGCGTTCCCGGGCGTGCCGATGGATTTCATCAACGCGACGTCGCGGTCGAACTGGGGCTTCATCCGCAACCAGGACGACAAGTATGGCGTGAAAGTCGTCGCCGAAGAGGCGATCAGCCTCAAGTGGCAGGTCGACGAATACTCCTACTCGGTCCCGGGCAATTTCCGGAGGTTGAAGGAGCTTGGCTTCGAGACGCGCGAGGATCTGGCGCGGTTCTTCGAATTCCTGCCGGCCCTGGTCGACGTGACCGACTACGACCTTGACCATATCGCCAAGCTGCTGAACGGGGTTGAGCCTCCGCTTGCGGGTCCCGGCACGATGACGGTCGGCGCGCTCAAGCGTATCGCGCGGGCGTGGATGGACGACATGCACGAATACTGTAACGTGTCGAACTCGGTCTCGATGCTCGATCCGCGGCAGACGGGCTACATGCATCGCCTGCGCGAATTCCGGCGTGAAAACCCTTGGCTGCGGCGCAATCTGGGGCCGGAAGATCACTTTGACTACGTACGTCCCGTGGATGGCCGGGTGCTGTTCACCTGTTACCGCAAGGGGCCGGACGGCAAGCAGGTCTATACCATCACGCACATGGAGGGTGGCGATACCAGCGACTTCGATCCGTTGCGCCTGCCCATCCAGGGGCTGGAGGGGGCCGGCTGGCGCTGCCGCCTAAGGACGCCCAATATCGGTGAGGACTACATCAGCGGACCCATCGTGATGCGCGATTCCATGGGACTGGTCTTCGAACGCGACGGCTGAGCCGCGCGCGCTCCGCGGCCGCCCGCATCCGGGCGGCCGGGTCGGGGCCTCGGGCCAGCTCTCGCCCAGCCTCAGGCCAGTCCGTCCAGATGACAGGCGCAGCCGGTAAGCGCGGCGTAATCGTCCTCGACAATCGAAACGCCGAAATTCCCCATGAACTGCGAAAACCGGCCCTTGTCGCGCAGGGCCTGCTCGAAACCGAACCGGCCGAGATAGGGCTGCATGGCGCGGGCGACGCCCCCGATCAGGTAGATCCCGCCGAAGGGCAGGTGGATCAGCGCCAGGTTGCCCACGACCGTCCCCAGCAGTCGGACGAAGACCTCGACCGCCTGCGCGGCGCGCGGGTCGCTGTCATCGATCATTCCCGCCATGATCTGGGTGGCACTGGCCGGGCGGGGATCGCCCGCCTCTTCGCCCAGCCAGGCATAGACACGCTCGAGCCCGCGGCCAGACAGAACGTCCTCGATCGAGGGGAAGCCATGCGCGGTTTCCACGAATCCGCACAGCCGCAGGTCGGCCTCGGTCCGGATCGGCAGGTTGATGTGTCCCGCCTCGGACGGCGGGACATAGCGGCCGGTATCGGTGCGGAACACGGGGCAGCAGTTGAACCCGGTGCCCACGCCGACCACCAGCTCGGCCGCGCGCGGGTTGCGGTCGTGGTTGATCACGACCTCGGCGATGTTCTCGGGCGCGATATGGTCCAGCGCGTGGCCCTGTGCCTGAAGGTCGTTCAGCAGGGCGACGTTTTCGGCGCGGGTGGCGCGCGCCAGCGTTTCGCGGTCGAGCGTCCAGTCAAGGTTGGTCATCGATGCGCAGCCATCATGCACGGGTCCCGCGACGGCGGCGCAGGCCCCCGCGAAATCGATGTCGCCGGTGTCGTCCAGGTAGCGCCGCAGGACGGCCTCGAGCCCCGGAAACTCGGCATTGCTATAGCGTTTGATGGTGTCGGTCAGAACCCGCGGGCCCTCGGCCAGGGCCACGCGGGTGTTGGTGCCGCCAATATCGGCGACAAGCGAATAGGTGTCTGCGGCAAATGCCATGTTGTCGTCTTCCTTAGCGGCCGAGAGCCTTGGCCATCTGGTGATACGAGGCCTTCGGCGTGCGTTTGAGGCTTTGGAAATCCACGTGCACCAGCCCGAAGCGCTTGTCGTATCCCAGCGACCATTCGTAGTTGTCCATGAGTGACCAGAGGTAATACCCCTTGACGGGGATACCCTCGTCTGCGGCGCGCTTCACACGTGCGACGTGGTCGTTGATGTAGTCGATGCGTTGCTGGTCGTGAACCTCGCCGCCCGATACCTTGTCATAGCTGGCAAGACCGTTTTCGGTGACGTAAAGCGGCAGGCCACGGGTATAGCCTTCGTGAACGCGCTTGAGGAAATGGTAAAGCCCGTCGGGATAGATCTCCCAGTCCATCGCGGTCTTGGGTAGCGGGCCTTCGACCTCTTCCAGCGCGGGCCAGGGGCCATCGGTGGGGGCGATGATCTTGCGGGTGTAGTAGTTGATGCCGCACCAGTCGACGGGCTGGCCGATGATGTCGAAATCGTCCTGGTAATTCTCGGGCATGTGGGGGCCGAGCCCTTCGAGCACGTCGGAGGGATAGCTCTTGTTGAACAGCCCCGAGATGAAGAAGCGGTTGTAGTAGCCGTCATAGGTGCGCGCGGCCTTCGCGGCCTCGGGGCTGTCGTCGACGGGGATGGCGTATTCGAAGTTGCACACGGCGCCCAGGTTCTTCATCCCCAGATCGCGCATCACGCCGATCGAGCGGCCATGCGCCAGCAGCACGTGATGCATCGCGCGGGCCGTGGCGCGGATATCGCGAAGGCCGGGGGCTTGCAGGCCCAGGAAGTGGCTCATGAAGGCCACGCACCAGGGTTCGTTGATGGGGGCTGCGGACCAGACGCGGTCGCCGATCCGCTCCATCACCACCTGCGTGAAATCGGCGAACCAGTCGCCGATGTCGCGGTTGGTCCAGCCGCCGCGGTCGGCCAGCTGCGAGGGCAGCTCCCAGTGATAAAGGGTCGCGGCGGGCTTGATCCCGCGCTCCAGCAGGCCGTCGACAAGGCGGTCGTAGAAATCCAGCCCCTCTTCGTTCACCGGGCCGCGTCCCTCGGGCAGTACCCGCGCCCAGGACGTGGAGAAACGGTAGACATCGACGCCAAGCCCCTTGAGCAGGTCGAGGTCCTCGTCCAGCCGGTTATAGTGGTCGCAGGCGATGCGCCCGTTTTCGGCCCGGGCGACATTACCCGGCGTCGCGGCGAAGGTGTCCCAATGCGTCTGCCCTGCGCCGCCCTGTCCGTGGCCTTCGATCTGGTAGCTCGAGGTGGCGGTTCCAAAGAGGAAATCCTCGGGGAAATCTGCGCGGGAGAACTTCATGCGACATGCCTTCCTGGATGTTGGTTCGGGCGTGAACTTAGCCGCAGGGCGCGCGGCGTCAAAGCGGTTGATCGGCGGTAACTGCCACTTGGGCGGGAAAAAATTCCCGCAGGACGCGAACCTTGCCAAGTCGGGAAGACAGGCTTTATTGATAAACAGCAGGCGGAGGAATTCCGCGGCCGACCCCCGGCGGCGGAGGATTCGCCGGAGGTCGGTAAACATCCAACGATGGCGGCCCCAAGGCTGCCGCACGACGGGAGGGACTACATGAAACGCGTATTCTATGCAGGTGCCGCGACGCTCGCGCTTACGGCCGGAATGGCGCCGGCCCAGGATCTGCAATTCCCCATCGGCGAGGGCGAATTCAACTGGCAAAGCTACGAGGATTTTGCCGCCGACCACGATTTTTCCGGCCAGTCGATGGACATGACGGGCCCCTGGACGGGCCGTGACGACGAACTCGTTTCGTCGGTCATCGCCTATTTCGAAGAGGCCACGGGCGCGACGGTGAACTACTCGGGCTCGGACAGCTTCGAGCAGGACATCGTGATCTCGACCGAGGCGAATTCGGCCCCCAACATCGCCGTCTTCCCGCAGCCCGGCCTCGCGGCGGATCTGGCGCGCCGCGGCGCGCTGACGCCACTGCAGGACGGTATCGGCGAGTGGATCGCCGAAAACTACGCGGCGGGCGACAGCTGGGTCGACCTGGGCACCTACGAGAATGCCGAAGGTGAAGAGACCCTGTTCGCCTTCCCCTACAAGATCGACCTGAAGTCGATCGTCTGGTACGTTCCCGAAGCCTTTGAAGAGGCGGGTTACGAGGTGCCCGAGACCTACGAGGATCTCAAGTCACTGACCGAGACCATCGCGGCCGACGGCGGCACGCCGTGGTGCATCGGCCTGGGGTCCGGCGCCGCGACTGGCTGGCCCGCGACCGACTGGGTCGAAGATCTGATGCTGCGCACGTCCGAGCCCGAGGTTTACGACCAGTGGGTGTCGAACGAGATCCCGTTCGACGATCCGGCCGTCGTCGCCGCTATTGAGGAGTTCGGCTGGTTCGCGAAGAACGACGATTACGTCTCGGGCGGGGCCAACGCGGTCGCGTCGACCGACTTCCGCGACAGCCCGGCCGGGCTCTTCGCCTTCCCGCCCGAATGCTACATGCACAAGGCCGCGACCTTTATCCCGACCTTCTTCCCCGAGGGGACCGAGGTGGGCACGGACGTGGATTTCTTCTACTTCCCCGCGCCTGAAAGCGGCGATCTGGGCACCCCGGTCCTGGGCGCCGGCACGCTGTTCGGCATCACCAACGACAGCGAGGTCGCGCACGGGTTCATCGAGTTCCTGCAGACCCCCATCGCGCACGAGATCTGGATGGCGCAGTCGGGCTTCCTGACGCCCTTCACCGAGGCCAACCCGGCTGTGTTCCCGTCGGACACGCAGCGGGCGCTGAACGACATCCTGACCAGCGCGACGACCTTCCGCTTCGACGCCTCGGACCTCATGCCGGGCGAAATCGGCGCGGGCGCCTTCTGGTCGGGCATGGTCGACTTCGTGACCGGTGACGACGCAGAAACCGTCGCCTCCGAGATCCAGTCGCGCTGGGACCAGATCCAGTAATCCGGGTGATGGCGGTGGCGCCATTGAATGCGCCGCCGCCCTCGCATCACCCCGCGGAGGGCGACGCGCTCGCCCTCCGGCTGGTCCTGACAGGGAAGGATACCGGAGATGAACCCGCTGCTTCAGGGCGCCGCGACGATTCTGATCGGCGTCGGGCTCTGCATCGCCTACTTCTACTTCTCGAACCTAATTCTGGATAAGGTGATCTTTCCGGCCCGCGGCAAAAATCCCGGCCGGAACATCAATCGCGCCAATGCGGTGCGTCCGTGGCTCTTCATGGGGCCCGCGATCTTTGCGCTGGGGCTCTACCTTGCCTACCCGGTCGTCGGGTCGTTCATCCGGTCGCTTTACAACCGGTCCGGCGACCAGTTCATCGGGTTCGGCAACTACACCAACCTGTTCGCGTCGCAGGGCTTTCAGACGGCGTTCTTCAACAACGTGCTCTGGATCATCTTCGTGCCCGCCGCCTCGACCTTCATCGGGTTGGTCGCGGCACAGCTGACCGACCGGTTGCGCTGGGGATCGGTCGCCAAGTCGCTGATCTTCATGCCGATGGCGATCAGCTTCGTCGGCGCTTCGCTGATCTGGAAATTCGTCTACGCCAATGATCCCGACATCGGCATCATCAACGCGGTGCGCGACAGCTTCGGACTGGCGCCGGTCGACGTCCTTCAGATCCCGTTCTGGAACAACTTCTTCCTGATGGTCATCCTGGTCTGGATCCAGACCGGCTTTGCCATGGTGATCCTCTCCGCGGCGCTGCGTGGCATCCCCGAAGAGACCATCGAGGCGGCGATCATCGACGGGGCGGGCCCGTTCCAGCTGTTCTTCAGGATCATGGTGCCGCAGATCATGGGCACGATCGTGGTGGTCTGGACGACGATCACAGTGCTCGTGCTCAAGGTTTTCGATATCGTCTATACCATGACGGGGGGGAACTTCGGCACTGATATCCTGCCCAGTTACATGATGACCTTCATGTTCCGCGACGACGGGCGCGCCACGGCGGTCGCCTTCGTCATCATGGTCGTGGTGCTGCCGGTGATGTGGTGGAACATCCGGCAGGCCCGCAAGGAAATGCGGTAGGGGGCACGGACATGGATAATATCGTCGGCAAGAAATCCGGGCTCACATGGGCGGTCAACATCACCGTCCTTCTGCTCGTCATCCTTTGGCTTATCCCTACCGTGGGACTGCTGGTCTCATCCTTCCGCGACCGCGACCAGATCTCGGAATCGGGATGGTGGCGGGCGCCGTTCCCGGTCGAGCTGACCGCGCGCGGACGCACCTCGGCCGAGGCTGCGGCGGATGGCGATGTCTTTGTCGTTACAGGCAACATCTACGATGACCCCGAGGCACAGAGCTTCTTTCCCTCGGGTGGTGGCGACGTCGTGGCGTTCGGGACCCGGGGCGTGAACCCGACGGAGTTCGAGGCCGGTGCGACGGCCGATCTGGGCGACGGCGAAAGCCTGACCGTCAACGGCGACGGCACCTATCGCTGGGTGACGCCCGAGGATCCGGGCGACCGCGGGCAGCGGGTCTATTTCGCGGCGGAAAGCCCGCCGCAATTCACCACGGCGAACTACGAGCAGGTGCTGACGGCGGACAACATGGACCGGGCGTTCATCAACACCCTGACCGTGTCGATCCCCGCCACGGTCATCCCGATCCTCATCGCAGCCTTTGCCGCCTATGCCCTGGCTTGGATGGAGTTTCCCGGACGGGGATTGTTGATCGCCGCGGTGGTCGGGCTGCTGGTGGTGCCTTTGCAGATCGGCCTCGTGCCGCTGCTTCGGCTGCACCAGAACATCGGCATCGGGCAAAGCTTCCTCGGCATCTGGCTGGCGCATACCGGCTACGGGCTGCCCCTGGCCGTCTACCTGTTGCGCAACTACATGGTCGGACTGCCCAAGGACATCATTGAAAGCGCGCGCGTGGACGGGGCGACCGATTTCCAGGTCTTCATGCGGATCATCCTGCCGCTCAGCTTTCCCGCGCTCGCGGCCTTTGCGATCTTCCAGTTTCTGTGGACCTGGAACGACCTGCTGGTGGCCAAGGTGTTCCTGCCGTCCGATGACTATTCCAAGGTGATGACCGTGAAGATCGCCGACGACCTTTTGGGGTCGCGCGGGGGCGACTGGGGGATCCTGGCCACCGCCGCCTTCGTCTCGATCGCGGTCCCGCTGGTTGTGTTCTTCGCGATGCAGAAATACCTCGTCCGGGGCCTCCTTGCGGGGTCGGTCAAGTAATATCGGGCAGGGCAGAATGACGGCACAGTCGCGAGAAGAGCAGAAAGTCACGCTGACGGTCGATGGCGACTGGTGGCGCGGCGCGGTGATCTACCAGATCTATCCGCGCAGCTTTCAGGATTCGAACGGGGACGGCATCGGCGATCTGGCGGGCATCATCCACCGTCTGCCGCATGTCGCCAAGCTGGGTGTCGACGCGATCTGGATTTCGCCCTTCTTCCGTTCACCGATGCTGGATTACGGCTATGACGTCTCGGATTATCGCGATGTCGATCCTCTGTTCGGAAGCCTTGGCGATTTCGATGCGCTTATCCAACGCGCCCACGAACTGGGGGTGCGGGTCCTGATCGACCTCGTCATCAGCCACACCAGTGAACAGCACGCCTGGTTCAAGGAAAGCCGCAAGAGCCGCGACAACGCCAAGTCGGACTGGTACGTCTGGGCCGAGGCCAAGCCCGACGGCTCTCCGCCCAACAACTGGCTGTCGATCTTCGGCGGCTCGGCGTGGGAGTGGGACGGCGAGCGGATGCAGTACTACATGCACAACTTCCTGTCCGAGCAGCCAGACCTCAACTTCCACAACATGGCCGTTCAGGACGAGCTTCTGGACATCGCGCGGTACTGGCTGGATCGCGGGGTCGACGGCTTCCGCCTCGACGTCGTGAACTTCTATTTCCATGACGAGCTGTTGCGCGACAACCCGCCGCTGGCGCCCGAGCATCGCAACGATAACACGGCACCCTCGGTGAACCCTTATAACTTTCAGGACCACCTCTACGACAAGACACAGCCCGAAAACCTTGCCTTCCTCCGGCGTCTGCGGGCGGTGATGGAGGAGTATCCCGCTATCACCAGCGTGGGCGAGGTGGGCGAAAGTCAGCGCGGCATGGAAACCCAGCGTGATTACACCGCGGGCGACGACCTGCTGCACATGGCCTATGACTTCGATTTCCTCGCCTCGGCCTATCCCTCGGGCAGCCGGATCCAGCACGTGCTGGAACGCTTCGACAGGATCGTCACCGAAGGCTGGGCCTGCTGGGCGTTTTCCAACCACGACGTGGTGCGCCATGCCTCGCGCTGGAACCTGGGCGAAGAGGCCCGGCGTCTCTACGCGGGGGTGCTGCTGTGCCTCAAGGGCACCGTGTGCCTCTACCAGGGCGAGGAGTTAGGCCTGACCGAAGCCTATGTCGCCTACGAGGATCTGCAGGATCCCTATGGCAAGCGGTTCTGGCCCAAGTTCAAGGGCCGCGACGGCTGCCGCACGCCGATGCCTTGGGAAAAGGGCTCGGTAAACGGCGGATTTTCGGATGCCAAGCCCTGGCTGCCCGTCGCTGTCGAACATCTCGACCGGGCGGTGGGCGTGCAGGAGGGGGCAGACGGGTCCACGCTGGCCTTTTACCGCGACATGATCGCCTTTCGGCGCACCCACCCGGCCTTGGTCAAGGGCGACATCACGGTGGTCGAGGCCAATGACCAGATGATCAGCCTGATCCGCGACGACGGGACGGAACAGGTCTTCGTCACCTTCAACCTGACCAACCAGGCGATCGCGGTCCGCCTGCCGGACGAGGGACACTGGCAGCAGGATACCGCCGCGCCATTTGTCACCAACAAGACCGCGCACGAAATCCAATTGCCGCCCTGGCAGGCCTATTTTGCAGTGGCCCAGCCAGACGAGGCGGCCGCATAAGACCCGGAACGAGGGGGAGGGATCATGGCCGATCTGACGATGACGGATGTCGCGAAGTCCTATGGCAGCGTCGAGGTGCTGTCCGACATCGACCTGGATATCAAGAAGGGCGAGCTGATCGTGTTCGTCGGCCCCTCGGGCTGCGGCAAGTCCACGCTTCTGCGGATGATCGCGGGGCTGGAAAAGATCACCCGTGGCGATCTGACGATCGATGGCGTCCGGGTGAACGAAATGCCGCCCGCGCAGCGGGGCATCGCGATGGTGTTCCAAAGCTACGCGTTGTATCCGCACATGACCGTGCGCGACAACATGGCGTTCGCCCTGAAGATCGCGAAGAAATCCAAGTATGAGATCGACGCCGCCATCAACAAGGCCGCGAAGATCCTGCAGCTCGAGCCCTATCTCGACCGGCTGCCCAAGGCGCTTTCGGGCGGGCAGCGGCAGCGGGTGGCCATCGGCCGGTCGATTGTGCGCGACCCCAAGGTCTATCTTTTCGACGAGCCGCTGTCGAACCTCGACGCCGCGCTGCGCGTGGCGACGCGGATCGAGATCGCCCAGCTGAAAGAGGCGATGCCGGAGTCGACGATGATCTATGTCACCCACGACCAGGTCGAGGCGATGACGCTGGCGACCCGCATCGTCGTGCTGGCGGGCGGCGGCATCAGCCAGGTCGGCACGCCGCTGGAGCTGTACCAGAAGCCGCGCAACGAGTTCGTGGCGCAATTCATCGGCTCGCCCGCCATGAACCTTTTTCCGGGTGAGGTGGTCGAGACCGGAGAGCGCACGCGCGTCGCCTTGGCCGGTGGCGGCATGGCCTGGTCCAACTATCCCACCGGGGCCGAGGACATGGGGCTCAAGGTCAATGTCGGCGTCCGGCCCGAGGACCTGACCGAAACCGACGGGGACGACCATCTCTATGCCGGCCGGGTCGACATCACCGAAGCCCTGGGCGAGGTCACTTTGCTTTACTTCACGCCGGAGGGCGACGCCGATCCGGTCATCGCCAAGCTGCCCGGCATCCATGCCGACCTGCGCCACAAGGACGTGCGCCTGATGGCCGCCCCCGAGGCGGTGCACCTCTTCGCGGACGGGCAGTCGCTGCTCTACCGCTAAGGCCCGGGCGGGCGTACGTCACAGCGCCGCACGCCCGCCGCGGGGTCTTTCCTTTCTTCCCGACCCGTGAAATAGGGAAGCGCCAAACGAATTCTTCGCCAAGGAGCCACCCCATGGAGATTCGCGAGGCCCTGACCTTCGATGACGTCCTACTCGTTCCCGCTGCCTCGACGGTGCTGCCGTCAACGGCGGATACCCGAACGAGGGCGACCCGCGACATCTCGATGAACATCCCGCTGCTGAGTTCTGCCATGGATACGGTGACGGAATCGCGCATGGCGATCACCATGGCCCAGGCCGGCGGGATCGGGGTGATCCACCGCAATCTCGATGTCGAGGCGCAGGCCAACGAGGTCCGGCGCGTCAAGCGGTTCGAAAGCGGCATCGTCTACAACCCGATCACCCTGTCCCCCGATCAGACGCTGGCCGACGCCAAGGCGCTGCAGGAGCGGTACCGTGTCACGGGCTTTCCCGTCGTCGACGAAGCGGGGCGCGTGGTCGGCATCGTCACCAACCGGGACATGCGCTTCGCCGAAGATGACCGCACGCCGGTGCGGGTGATGATGACGCATGACAACCTCGCCCTTCTGACCGAACCCGCGGATCTGGACGAGGCACGCAGCCTGATGAAGGCACGGCGCATCGAGAAACTGCTGGTCACGGACGGGCAGGGCAAGCTTACCGGCCTTCTGACGCTGAAGGACAGCGAACAGGCCGTGCTCAACCCGAACGCCTGCAAGGACCGGCTGGGTCGGTTGCGGGTCGCGGCGGCCACCACGGTCGGCGATGCCGGGTTCGAAAGGTCCGAGGCGCTGGTCGACGCCGGCTGCGACATCATCGTGATCGACACGGCGCACGGCCATTCCGCCGGCGTGGCCGAGGCGGTGCGCCGCGCCAAGAACCTGTCGAACGAAGTGCAGATCATGGCTGGCAACGTCGCCACGGCCGAGGCGACCCGCGCCCTGATCGACGCGGGCGCGGACGCGATCAAGGTGGGTATCGGCCCGGGCTCGATCTGTACCACCCGCGTCGTCGCCGGTGTGGGCGTGCCGCAGTTGACCGCTATCATGGACTGCGCCGCAAGCGCGGGCGATGTGCCGGTCATCGCCGATGGCGGCATCAAGTTCTCGGGCGACTTCGCCAAGGCGATCGCCGCGGGCGCGTCCTGCGCCATGGTCGGCTCGATGATTGCCGGCACGGATGAAAGCCCGGGAGAAGTCATTCTCTATCAGGGCCGTAGCTTCAAAAGCTATCGTGGCATGGGAAGCCTGGGCGCGATGGCCCGCGGTTCGGCCGACCGGTATTTTCAGAAAGACGCAGCTTCGGACAAGCTCGTGCCCGAGGGGATCGAGGGGCAGGTGCCCTACAAGGGGTCTGCCGGGGCCGTCGTGCATCAGCTGGTCGGCGGTCTGCGCGCGGCCATGGGCTATACCGGCTGTGCCACGGTCGAAGAGATGCGCCAGAACTGCAATTTCGTGCGGATCACCGGCGCGGGGCTTAAGGAAAGCCACGTCCACGACGTCGCCATCACCCGGGAAAGCCCGAACTACCGCGGCATCTGATGACCCCGGGTGCGCGCATCGCCGCGGCGATCGAGATCCTCGATGCCTGGCTGGCCGGAGAGCCGGCGGAAAAGGTGTTGACGACCTGGGGGCGACGCAATCGCTTCGCCGGGTCGAAGGATCGCGCCGCCATTCGGGATCATGTCTTCGATGCGATCCGCTGCAAACGCTCCTTCGCGGCGCTTGGCGGGGCGATGACGGGCCGTGGGCTCATGCTGGGCGCCTTGCGCGCGCAAGGAACGGATCCCTCGACGTTGTTCACCGGGACGGGCTACGCGCCCGAGCCACCCTTGGACACCGAGACGGGGCATGAGCCCGCCCGCGGCAGTGCCGAGGCGCTCGATTGTCCCGACTGGCTGTTCGACGATCTTTCGCGGTCGCTCGGGGCGGATTTCGCGGCGGTGATGGAGACGCTGCGCAGCCGCGCCCCTGTGTTCCTGAGGGTCAATACCCGCAAATCCGACGTCCACACGGCCATGCGCCGTCTGGCTGACGAGGGCGTAGATACCCGGTCGGGCCCATTGTCATCCACGGCAGTGGAGGTCGTTTCCGGCGCGCGACGGATCGCCGCCAGCCGCGCCTATGCGGATGGCCTTATCGAGCTGCAGGATGCCGCAAGCCAGGCGTTGGCGGATCGCCTGGCTATCGCTCCGGGCGCAAGGGTTCTGGACTACTGCGCCGGTGGCGGCGGCAAGAGTCTGTCGATGGCAGCCCGCGTCGATGCCGATTTCACCGCCCACGACATCTCGCCAGCCCGCATGCGCGACTTGCCCGAGCGCGCGCGAAGGGCAGGGGTCGAGATAGCGGTCACGACCGCCCTTGCGGAGGAGGACAGATTCGACGTCGTCCTCGTGGATGCGCCGTGTTCGGGAAGCGGCGCGTGGCGGCGATCCCCTGCCGGAAAATGGTCGCTGAATTCAGATGGTTTGCAAGGCGTGATGCAGGCGCAGGACGAGGTGCTTCGTCAGGCATCGCGCCATGTCGCTTCGGGTGGGGTACTCGCTTACGCGACGTGTTCGCTGCTGGATCTCGAAAACGGACAGCGGATCAAGGACTTCCTTGCAGAAGCTCAAGGCTGGACCACCGAGGATGCGGGCTCCTGGACGCCCCTGGACGGCGGGGATGGTTTTTATCTGTGCATACTGCGCCGTGAGGGTTAACCTTCTTGCGGGCGATTATCCCTCGGCACCGATGGATTTGCGTCGTTAACGCGGCATTTACCATCAATAGCTGACATCGTCCCAGTGAGTGTAGTGACGGGGACGATGGTGCAAGACAGTGCGGCGCAGAGCAAATCTAGATCGATTTTTCGTGACGCGGGAGCGAACGAAACAGTCGTGCTGCTGATCCTGGCGGGGGTCGTGACAGGTGCGGCCCTGTTGCTGCGACCGGCCGCACTGACGCCGACGCTCATCGGCGCCGGCGTGGGGCTTGCCCTGCTCGCGCTGTTGCGCCGCTGGCTTGCCATTCGGCGCTCAGGCGTATCTGGGCGCCTGATGCAGACCGTGACCGATCTGTTCGAAGCTGATCCGGCCACGATCTTCGTGACCGACGACGAGGGCCGCATCCTCCGTCAGAACCCCGCTGCACGCGGCCGGTTCGGCGATCGGGACGGTGCATCGCTGATCCGCGCGCTGTCGACGCTTTTCGCGTCCCCTTCTTCGATCATCTACCGTCTGCAGGAGAGGGCGAGCGCCTTCAACTACGCTGCCGAGGACGTTTCGCTGAAACGCGGGGTGGCGCGACTATCCACGCAACGTCTGGGGCACACCCTGTTTCTCTGGCGGCTGGAAGAGATCGGTCAGTCACTGCCGGCACAGGCCGCTCCGAATATAACGGTCCCGATGCTTGTCGCGGCCGAGGGGGACGCCGTCCTGGCGCAGAACGACGCGATGCGGGCCATGATCGGCGGCCGTGCGAGCGTGCTGGACGACGTGATCTCCGACCTGCCCCTGCGGCCCGGGCGGCTGCATCACCTGCGGCTGCGCCACGGCATCGGGCAGGGCGTGGTGGTCGAGAACGTGACCGACGGCGGCGCGCGGGAGATCTTCGTCCTGCCCCGCGGTGAAGAAGTTGCCTCGCCCGTCGCGATCACCTTCGAGACGCTTCCCGTACCGATCCTCCGCCTCAACGCGATGGGCGAGGTGCGCGAAGCCAATCGGCTCGCGCGCGAGATTCTCGGCTTCGAAGAGGTCGTGGATCACCCCCTGTCGTCCTTCATCGAGGGGCTGGGGCGGCCGATCAGCGACTGGCTGGCCGAATCGCGCAGTGGCGGGTTCCACCGGTCCGAGGTCGTGCGCGCCAAGCGACCCGATGCCGAACTCTTCGTTCAGATCACGGTCGGACCGGTCGAAGGCGGCTCGACCGACGAAATCGTGGCCGTGCTGCATGACGCGACCGAGCTCAAGACGCTCGAAGCTCAGTTTGTGCAAAGCCAGAAGATGCAGGCGATCGGTCAGCTGGCCGGGGGTGTCGCGCACGACTTCAACAACCTGCTGACGGCGATCAGCGGACACTGCGATCTTCTTCGGTTGCGCCACGATGACGAACGCGATCCCGATTATTCCGACCTCGAACAGATCAACCAAAACGCCAACAGAGCGGCGAGTCTCGTCGGGCAGCTTCTGGCCTTCTCGCGGAAACAGAACCTTCAGCCGGAACTTCTGGATCTGCGCGATATTCTGGCCGATCTTACACACCTGCTCAACCGCCTGGTGGGCGAGCGCATCACGCTCAGCTTCGACCACGATCCGGGGCTGAAGCTGGTGCGCGCCGACCGCCGCCAGCTTGAGCAGGTCATCATGAATCTCGTGGTCAATGCGCGCGACGCGATGCCCGATGGCGGCGTGATCGAGATCGAGACCCGGGGAGAGATCCTCAAGGTCCCCATGGTGCGCGACCGGGTCGAGATCCCGGCCGGGACCTATGTGAAGGTCAGGGTCAAGGATTCGGGTACCGGCATCCCCGCCGACAAGCTGCCGAAGATTTTCGAGCCCTTCTACACGACCAAGAAGCAGGGCGAGGGGACAGGCCTGGGACTTTCGACCGCTTACGGCATCGTCAAGCAGACCGGCGGCTTCATCTTCGCCGACAGCGTGGTCGGTCACGGCACCATCTTCTCGTTCTACTTCCCCGCGCATGAACGCCCGCTTCCTGTCCGGCGCGATCCAACTCCGTCCGCGGCTGTCCCTACCCCTGCGCTATCCCGAGACGAGGGCGTGATCCTTCTCGTCGAAGACGAGGCGCCGGTGCGGGCCTTTGCGGGCCGGGCCTTGCGTATGCGGGGATATACAGTGATCGAGGCCGCCAGCGCGGAGGAGGCCCTGGATATCGTGGAGGACGTCGACCTTCATATCGATGTCTTCGTGACCGATATCATCATGCCCGGCCTCGATGGGCCGACATGGGTGCAGAAGGCAATTGCCGACCGGCCCGGCGCCAGAGTGGTTTTTGTTTCGGGCTATGCCGAAGAAAGCTTTGCGGACGACCAGGCGAGAATTCCCAACTCGGTCTTCCTGCCCAAGCCGTTCTCGCTGTCCCAGCTGACCGAGACGGTCCAGCGCCAGATGCGCTGAGGCCGGCCGGCAGTAAGAGAAATTTAACCGTTTTCGTAGGAGGCTATTAACTGACAGTTGTAATGTTCTTCTTTTTCCCCCATAACCCAGTTGCGGAACATGAGGCGAACATACGCAGTCATTGCCGCCCCGTTACGGGTATGAAATAAGGAGCGCGACACACATGGCGACGGCAAACCTCCTCGATATGGCAGACAAGCGCACGGCAGATAAACAAAAGGCGCTGGATTCGGCGCTGGCCCAGATCGAACGTCAGTTCGGTAAAGGGTCGATCATGAAACTCGGCGGTGAAAACCAGATCGCCGAGATCGAATCGACATCGACAGGATCCCTTGGGCTCGACATCGCGCTCGGGATCGGCGGCCTGCCTAAGGGTCGGATCATCGAGATCTATGGGCCCGAAAGTTCGGGCAAGACCACGCTGACGCTGCATGTGGTCGCGGAAGAGCAGAAGAAGGGCGGCGTATGCGCCTTCGTAGACGCCGAGCATGCGCTCGATCCGCAATATGCCCGCAAGCTGGGCGTCAATCTGGATGAGCTGCTGATCTCGCAGCCCGATACGGGTGAGCAGGCGCTTGAAATCACCGACACGTTGGTGAGGTCGGGGGCGGTGAACCTCGTTGTCGTCGACTCGGTCGCGGCCCTGACGCCGAAAAGCGAGCTTGAAGGCGACATGGGCGATTCGAGTGTTGGCGTGCAGGCCCGCCTGATGAGCCAGGCGATGCGCAAGCTCACGGGCTCGATCCACCGGTCGAACTGCATGGTCGTGTTCATCAACCAGATCCGGATGAAGATCGGCGTGATGTTCGGCAGCCCCGAGACGACCACGGGCGGCAACGCGCTGAAGTTCTACTCGTCTGTCCGTCTCGATATCCGCCGCATCGGCTCGGTCAAGGACCGTGATGAGATCGTGGGCAACGCCACGCGGGTGAAGGTCGTCAAGAACAAGGTTGCGCCGCCGTTCAAGCAGGTGGAATTCGACATCATGTATGGCGAAGGCATCTCGAAGACCGGCGAGCTTCTGGACCTCGGGGTGAAGGCCGGCGTGGTGGACAAGTCCGGCTCGTGGTTCTCCTACGGGGACGAACGCATCGGGCAGGGGCGCGAGAACGCCAAGACGTTCCTCAAGGAAAACACTCAGATCGCGAACGAGATCGAGGACAAGATCCGGGCCGCCCACGGGCTGGACTTCGACATGTCCGGAAACGACGGAGAGGACGCGGTCCTCGACGACTAAGCTCATGCTGGGGCCGGACCTAGGGTTCGGCCCCTGTCGACGTCGTGCGCTACCTCTTTGGGGGGCGTCGTTTGCAGTCGCGTTCCTTCGAATTCCTATGGAAATTGCAGCGCAGTCCCCGCATCGGGCGGGACGGCATGGACAGAACCAGTGCAGGGTTCTAAAGGGTCATGACGCGCCGAACGCCCTAGAAGGACCTGCCGCACACCATGCCCAGCCTCAACGATATCCGCAGCACCTTCCTGAACTACTATGCTGCGAATGGACACCGCATCGTGCCGAGCTCGCCGCTCGTGCCGCGCAACGACCCATCGCTGATGTTCACTGCGGCCGGGATGGTCCAGTTCAAGAACCTTTTCACGGGCGTCGAGACACGGGATTACTCGCGCGCGACGACCGCCCAGAAATGCGTGCGCGCTGGCGGCAAGCACAACGATCTGGATAATGTCGGATATACGGCCCGGCATCACACCTTCTTTGAAATGCTGGGCAATTTCAGCTTTGGCGACTACTTCAAGGACGAGGCGATCCCCTTTGCCTGGGACCTGATCACCAAGGAGTTCGGCATCGACCCGAGCCGTCTGTTGGTGACCATTTACCACGATGATGACGAAGCCGCGCGGATCTGGAAGAAGCACGCGGGCCTGAGCGACGACCGCATCATCCGCATCGCGACCGACGACAATTTCTGGTCCATGGGCGCGACCGGCCCCTGCGGCCCCTGCACCGAGATTTTCTACGATCATGGCGACCACATTCCCGGCGGCCCTCCGGGCAGCCCGGACGAGGATGGCGACCGGTTCATCGAGATCTGGAACCTCGTCTTCATGCAGTTCGAGCAGTTCGAGGACGGCAGCCGCACGGCGCTGCCCAACCCCTCGATCGATACTGGCATGGGACTTGAGCGTATCGGCGCCTTGCTGCAGGGCAAGCATGACAACTACGACACCGACCTGTTCCGCGCGTTGATCGAGGCGTCGGCCCATGCGACCAATACCGATCCGGACGGCACGGGCAAGACGCATCACCGGGTCATCGCAGATCACCTGCGCTCGACCTCGTTCCTCATCGCCGACGGTGTGATGCCGTCGAACGAGGGGCGCGGCTACGTGCTGCGCCGGATCATGCGCCGCGCCATGCGCCACGCCCACCTGCTGGGCGCGCAGGATCCGCTGATGCATCGTCTGGTGCCCGAACTGGTACACCAGATGGGGCAGGCCTATCCCGAACTGGGCGAGGCGCGCCCGCTGATCGAAGAGACCTTGAAGCTTGAGGAGACGCGGTTCCTGCAGACCCTGGACCGGGGCCTGCGCCTGCTGGATGACGAACTTGACCGTCTGCCCGAGGGCGGCGCGCTACCGGGCGAAGTGGCGTTCAAGCTTTATGACACCTTCGGCTTCCCGCTCGACCTGACGCAGGACGCGCTGCGCGAACGCGGTCGCGAGGTGCAGATCGCGGGCTTCAACGCGGCGATGGACGAACAGAAGGCCAAGGCGCGCGCCGCCTGGGCCGGTTCGGGCGATACGGCCGATGCCGCGATCTGGTACGATCTGGCCGACCGCGAGGGCTCGACCGAGTTCCTGGGCTACGAGACGGAAACCGCAGAGGGCCAGATCCGGGCGCTGGTGCGGGACGGCGCCGAGGTGAAGGAAGCCGTGGCCGGAGAGCAGGTCATGATCGTTCTGAATCAGACCCCGTTCTATGCCGAGGCCGGGGGTCAGGTGGGCGATACCGGCACGCTGCGCACGCCCGAGGGGCGGGCGCAGATCACCGACACGCGCAAGGTCGCCAATGTCTGGATCCATGTGGCCGAGGTCGAAGAGGGCCGGATCGCACCGGGGCAGGGCGCCGAGCTGGCCGTGGACCATGTGCGCCGCGGGGCGATCCGGGCCAACCACTCGGCCACGCACCTGCTGCACGAGGCGCTGCGCGAGGCCCTGGGCGCCCATGTGGCGCAACGCGGCTCGCTCAACGCCCCCGACCGGTTGCGCTTCGACTTTTCCCACGCCAAGGCGCTGACGACCGAAGAGCTGGCCCGGGTCGAGGCCGAGGTCAACGATTACATCCGGCAGAACACGTCGGTCGAAACCCGCATCATGGCCCCCGACGACGCACGCGGGCTGGGCGCACAGGCGCTCTTCGGCGAAAAGTACGGCGACGAGGTCCGCGTGGTGTCGATGGGCCGCGCCCCGACCGGCAAGGGCGCGGACGGCCAGACCTATTCGATCGAGCTTTGCGGCGGTACACATGTCCGCCAGACCGGCGATATCGGGATCTTCACCCTTCTGGGCGACAGCGCCTCGTCCTCCGGCGTGCGCCGGATCGAGGCGCTGACCGGCGCTGCCGCCTATCGGCATCTGAGCGACCAGTCGCGGCGGATGGATGAGCTGGCCGGAACGCTCAAGGCACAACCGGAGGAGGTGGGAGCCCGCGTCAAGGCGCTGATGGACGAACGCAAGGCCCTGCAGGCTGAGGTTGCGCGGTTGCGGCGTGACGCGGCGATGGGCGGGACCACGGGCGATGGCCCGTCGGTGCGCGAGGTTGGTGGCATCTCCTTTGTCGGGCAGTTGTTGACCGGTGTCAGCGGCCGCGATCTGCCCGCCCTGATCGATGCCCAGAAGGACCGCCTTGGCTCGGGCGTGGTGCTGTTCATTGCCGAGGCCGGCGGCAAGGCCGCGGTGGCGGCCGGCGTGACCTCGGACCTCACGGGTAGTGTCTCGGCGGTGGATCTCGTCCGGGCGGCGGTGGCCGAGCTGGGCGGCAAGGGCGGCGGTGGCCGGCCCGACATGGCCCAGGGCGGCGGACCCGATGCCGCCAATGCCGAGGCGGCGATCGCCGCGGCCATCGGCGTGATCGAGGCGGCCACTGCATGAGCGCGCTTTGGATTTCGCATCTAGATGTGACGGATAGCGAAGAGTTCGCGAAGTATGCGGCACTCGCCGGCGACGCCATTGCGGCCTATGGCGGCGTCTTCCTCGCACGCAGGGGGCGGTTCGAGCAGCTTGAGGGGAAGGGCCGCGCCAGCCACGTGGTGATCCGGTTTCCGTCGCTTGAGGCCGCGCGCGACTGCTATGACTCGGCCGCTTACCAAGCGGCGCTGAAACATGCCGCCGTCGCGTCCGAGCGCGACCTCACTATCCTGGAAGAGCTCTGATCTGGAGCGGATGGCCGACCTGCTGGCGCGCCACGCCTTGACGGGCCGGGTCGACTGGATCGGCCTGCGTCCCGCTCGGCGGGCGCCCATGCGTGCCGTTCCGGAGTCAGAGGTGACCCATGATGGCCTTGTCGGCGATCATGGCCGTCCGGGGAAACGCGCGCTGACGCTGATCCAGGCCGAACACCTTCCGGTCATCGTGGCACTTTCAGGCGTGGCTGTGTCGCCCGACCTCTTGCGCCGCAATCTGCTGATCTCTCGGCTCAACCTGTCGGCCCTGCGTGGGCGGGAGATCGCGATCGGTGCGGTCCGGCTTCGCATCACCGGTCCCTGTGCGCCGTGTTCGCGGATGGAAGAGGCGTTGGGGCCGGGTGGCTACACCGCCGTCCGTGGCCATGGCGGGATCACAGCCGAGGTTCTGACGCCCGGAATGATCCGCACTGGGATGGCGGTTGAACCGCTCTAGCCCGCGATCTTCGCCCAGATCTCCGTGATCTCCTCGGGCGTCAGCGGCATCGCCAGCTGATCGCACAGGACCTCGGCGAGGTGATCTCGGTCCGGGATCCGGCTTTTCGTCGTCTCGGATCCTTCACGGGTGATCGCCCGGTCGAAGATTCCGATGCGCGTGTCACCCGACCATCCTGCGACGAAGAGGTGGGTCGAGAAAGGCTGTTCGTGCCAGGTCGCACAGAGATGGTTGGCTGCGCGGAGATCGATCTGGGCTACGTGCACCTCGTCGAATCCGTAGAGCTGCAGCCACCCATCCGGAGTCTGGCGTTCGACCACGTGTTCGCCGCCCACCGCATCCCAGGTCAGCCGATAGATGCCGTTCGGCGCCACCTGATCGCGGTCGGTATCCAGCCGAAGCGGGACCAGCGAGCCGGGCCCGCCGAAGCCCGCATCAACCAGCCAGCGCGTGCCGCTGCAGGTCACCAGCCAAGCGGCGTGGGTGCGCGGCCCGCGCGTCGGTCGGCCCATCCGCACGCGGCCAAGAACCGGCACGATGGAAAATCCCAGTGCGAGAAGCGCCTGCCCAAGCAGCGCGTTCTGTTCGAAGCAATATCCGCCGCGCTTGCGCCGGATAAGCTTGTCGCGCAGCGCGCTGGCCTTCAATGATGGGGTGCGTCCGAGCAGAGGATCGATGTTCTCAAACACGATCATCCGCATCTGGGCTGTCTGCAGACGCGCCAGCCCGTCGGCATCGGATGCGACGGCGGACAGGCCAAGTCGGGTCAGATAAGCCTGAAGGTCAATTTCGGACATGGCATCGCACATGGATGCGTCCCTTCTCCGGTTCGCGCCGAAGGGTGTCGCAGCCCGAACCGCCGGGTAAGCGGTTCGGACTGCCCGTTGGCTTAGGCCGAGGCGCGCGACTGGCGCTTGCGCTCATGCGGGTCGAGGAACCGTTTGCGCAGACGCACGGCGTTGGGCGTGACCTCGACCAGTTCGTCGTCGTCGATATAGGCGATGGCCTCTTCCAGCGACATCCGGACAGGGGTCGTCAGGCGGACGGCTTCGTCGGTGCCCGAGGCCCGCACGTTCGTCAGCTTCTTGCCCTTCAGCGGGTTCACCTCGAGATCGTTTTCGCGGCTGTGTTCGCCGATGATCATGCCCTCGTAGACGTTTTCCTGGGCACCGATGAACATCTTGCCGCGGTCTTCGAGGTTGAAGAGCGCGTAAGCCACGGACACGCCGTTCTCCATCGAGATCAGAACGCCCGCGCGCCGGCCCGGGATCGCTCCGCGATGCGGCGACCATTCATGGAAGACGCGGTTCAGGACGCCTGTGCCCCGTGTGTCGGTCAGGAACTCGCCGTGATAGCCGATCAGGCCGCGCGACGGTACATGCGCGATGATCCGCGTCTTACCGGTGCCCGCGGGCTTCATCTCGACCAGATCGCCCTTGCGCGCGCCGGTCAGTTTTTCGATCACCGCGCCGGAATAGTCGTCGTCGACGTCGATGGTGACCTCTTCCACGGGCTCCATCTGCTGGCCGTCGATATCGCGGAACAGCACCTGCGGACGCGAGATCGAGAGTTCGAACCCTTCGCGCCGCATGTTCTCGATCAGAACGCCCATCTGAAGTTCGCCGCGACCCGCGACCTCGAACGCTTCGCCACCGGGTGTGTCGGTGACGCGGATCGCGACATTGACCTCGGCCTCGCGCATCAGACGTTCGCGGATGACGCGCGACTGAACCTTTTTGCCGTCACGGCCGGCCAGCGGGCTGTCGTTGATCCCGAAGGTCACCGAGATCGTCGGAGGATCGATCGGCTGGGCGGGCAGGGGCGTATCCTCGGCCAGGGCCGAGATCGTGTCGGCCACCGTCGCCTTGGACATGCCGGCGAGTGTGACGATATCGCCCGCCACGGCCTCGTCGATGGGCTGCTGACCCAGGCCACGGAAGGCGAGGATTTTCGAGACGCGGAATTGTTCGATCTTCTCACCGTGCCGCGACAGGGCCTGCACCGTGGCGCCGGCCTTGAGCGTGCCGGATTCGACGCGGCCGGTCAGAATGCGGCCGATGAAGGGGTCGGCGCCAAGCGTCGTCGCCAGCATCTGGAACGGTGCGTCCTTTTTCGTCGTCTGACGCGGGCGCGGCACGTGGTTCACGACCAGCTGGAACAGCGCCGACAAGTCCTTTCGTGGACCGTCGAGTTCGCTGTCGGCCCAGCCCGACCGCCCCGAGGCGTAGAGATGCGGAAAGTCGAGCTGGTCGTCATCGGCGCCGAGGTTCGCGAAGAGGTCGAAGACCTCGTTCAGGGCGCGGTCGGGCTCGGCATCGGGCTTATCGACCTTGTTCAGCACGACAATGGGGCGAAGGCCGAGCGCCAGCGCCTTGGAGGTCACGAACTTGGTCTGCGGCATCGGACCTTCGGCCGCGTCGACCAGCAGCACCACGCCGTCGACCATCGACAGGATGCGCTCGACCTCGCCGCCGAAATCGGCGTGGCCCGGCGTGTCGACGATGTTGATCCGCGTGTCCTTCCACTCGACCGACGTCGCCTTGGCCAGGATCGTGATCCCGCGCTCGCGTTCCAGGTCGTTGGAATCCATCGCCCGTTCGGCGACGGCCTGATTTTCCCGGAACGCGCCGGATTGCTTGAGAAGCTCGTCGACGAGCGTGGTTTTGCCATGGTCGACGTGAGCAATGATGGCGATGTTTCGCAAATCCATGAGACAGCCTTTTCCGGGGTTGGGCAGCGATTACCGTGCAGTCGCAGAAAAGGCCAGCCTGAAACGGCCGGCCTGCTGAACGTCCCGGGGCGTCGTGGTTCAGTTACTGCGCTGGATCGGTGCGTCGGGCTGATTATCGTCGCCGAACTCGCGGTCATCGGAGTAGACATCCTCGCCGGTCGGGATGTGGCGGGCGCTTTGGCGGATGTTGGTGTTGTCCATGTGGTCGTCCATGCGGACGTCAGAGGGCACGGCGCCTTCCAGCCATTCGTCGATTTCCTCGCGTGCCTCGCTGCTGGTCAGCTCGCGCTTTTCCGAAAGGTACTGGGCAAACCGGGCCTTGTCGCCGTCGATGTCCATAAGCTCGGAGCTTTCGACCTCGGGCCAGCGTTGTTCGATGGCTTCGAAAAAGGCGGGCCAGTTCTGCTCTACGGTCTGCCACTGCATTCTGAAATCTCCTTATCGGCTGTCGTCGTCGCCTGTTCCGGGCGTCAATGCCGCGGCAAAGCACCGGGTTCCGCCAGCGTCGGGGATCGTGCCGTCATGCGCGGGGCCCCGCCTGCGCGCCCCCGAAGGAAATCTGACGGGAACAGGGTTAGCGCAAGGTTAAGACGGGCCGCTTTCGGGGATCTCCGGGTCCGGCGCAAAGGTCCGGATCACCGCGCCACCGGCGGCATCGACCGCCCGCACGGGTAGCCGCAGCAGGGCACAGCCGGGCAGCGTGGTCAGCATGGCAAGGCACAGGATCGCCATGCGTGGGGCCGTCATTCCTCGACCCACCAGACGTCGGGCAGGAACCCGATCCAGTCGCCATACATCGGCAGCCGGTCGGGATGCGTAAGCCGGGCGTCGTGGGCCAGCCGCGACACGTCGGAATACCAGACCGGGATCACGTATCGCCCAGCGGTCAGCACCCGGTCGAGCGCCTTGACCGCGGCAACATACTCCTCGCGGCTTTGCGAATTCAGCATGGCGTCGATCATCGCCTCGGCGGCAGGGCTCTTCATGCCCATCCAGTTGCGCGACCCGGGGGTGTCGGCGGCGTCCGAGGACCAGTAGAGGCGCTGTTCGTTCCCCGGCGACAGTGACAGGCCACGATAGTAGTACGCCATGTCGAAATCGAAATCGGTCGTCCGTTCGGTGTATTGTGCGGGGTCGATGTTGGTGATGCGGGGGCGGATCCCCACGCGTTCCAGGGCCGCGGCGAAGATGTCGACGATCTGGGTCACGTCGGTCGCGCCCTGGTTTTCGCTGGCCCCCTGGCTGAGCACGATCTCGAAGGTCATGGGCCGCCCCTTGGCATCCTTCATCTGTCCGTCCTGCACGGTCCATCCGGCCTCGGCCAGAAGATCGATGGCCCGGCGGAGGTTGCGGCGGTTCCTTTCGGTGCCGTCGCCCTCGGGCAGGGTGTAGCCGTCGAGCGTGCCGGGGGGCAGGTCGTCCGCGAAGGGGCTGAGCAGGTCGCGCACCCGCCCCTCGGCCGGGCCGGGATCCATGGCGAGGACCGAGTTCGAAAAATAGGATGAGATGCGCGGATCGCGCCCGCCGTTCAGCGTCTGGCTGATGAACTCGTAATTGAAGACATGCATCATAGCCGACCGCACGCGCCAGTCATCGAAGGGGGCGTGGCGTGTGTTCATCACCAGCCCCCGGATGCTGGATGGGCGTTGGTGCGGGATCTCGGCCTTCACGACCTCGCCTGACCGCACCCGGGGAAAATCATAGGCGATATCCCAGTGCGCGGCGTTGGTATCGCGATAGACGTCCACCGTGCCGGCCTTGAACGCCTCGAACAGGACGTCGCCGTCGCCGAAATAGTCGTAGCGCAGGGTCCCGATGTTGTGCTGGCCCTGCATGACCGGCACATCGGCACCCCACCAGTCGGGATTGCGATCCAACTCGATATACCGCCCGGGCTCGTAGTCGCCGATCACGTAGGGGCCCGATCCGATTGGCACAACGGAAAGCCCCGAGGCGCCGAAATCCTCCGCCTCCCACTGCGCCTTTTTCAGGACGGGGCGCAGCCCGAGAATGAGAGGAAGTTCGCGGTCTTGCGTCTTGAAGGTAAAGCGCACGCTGTCGGGTCCGGTCTGTTCGGCCGAGGATACCTGGTCATAGGCTGTCCGAAAGCTCGGGTGCCCTTCGGTTCCCAGGATCTCGTGGCTGAAGAGCACATCCGCGACCGTCACCTTGCTGCCGTCGGAAAACTTCGCCTCGGGCCGCAGCGTGAATTCCACCCATGACCGGTCGTCGGCCACTTCTACGGTTTCGGCCAAGAGCCCATAGAGAGTGAAGGGTTCATCCCAGGACCGCGCCATAAGCGATTCGAAAACATAGGCCCGTACGCCGTACGGGTAGCGACCTTTCAGGATGAACGGGTTGAGGCTGTCGAATCCCCCCACCTCGCCGAAGACGATTCGCCCCCCTTGGGGGGCATCGGGATTGGCGTAGGGCAGGGCGTCGAACCCGGGGGCGAGCGCCGGTTCACCATACATCGCGATACCGTGCCGTGGCTCGGCAAAAAGGGGGGAAACCGTGCAGGAGGCGGCCGCAAGCGCTGTTACAAAGGATTTTGCGTAGAAACTGAAGGTCATGCTTGCGGGGGTCCTTTGCGGCTGTCCGGGGGAGATTGTCGCCAGCCTATGGGGCTATGTGTGGGTTTTCAAACTTTTACGTTGGACAACGACGACGGGGGGTATATATAGGGCTTACTGCTCGATAGGTTTCTTGCCTGTATGAAACCTGCCTCAATAACTTGACGCCCGCCTTCGTGCGGGCGTTTTTTTTGGCCAGCCGTCCCGCTGGCCGAGCAGGCCCCTCCACGCAACCCGAGAAGCTGTTGAGGCGTTGCCTTTGCATGTGCAGCATGCACTGATCCCGGCAACAGCAGGAAAGGCAGAACCGATGAACCTGAAAGGCAAGACAGCGGTGGTCACGGGGTCCAATTCGGGGATCGGGCTAGGGGTCGCGACCGAGCTCGCCCGCGCCGGGGCCGACATCGTGCTGAACTCCTATACCGACCGGGAGGAAGACCACCAGCTGGCCGAGCGGCTATCGGCGGAACATGGCGTATCGGTGCGCTACATCGCCGCCGACCTGTCCAAGGGCGCGGCCGCCCGTGGCCTGATCGAAGAGGCCGGTGCCTGCGATATCCTGGTGAACAACGCGGGTATCCAGCATGTCGCCCCGATCGAGGAATTCCCGGTCGAGAAATGGGATGCGATCATCGCCATCATGCTGTCGGCCGTGTTCCACACCACGGCGGTGGCGCTGCCGATGATGCGCAAGGCGGGCTGGGGCAGGGTGGTCAACATCGCCTCGGCGCACGGGTTGACCGCGTCACCCTACAAATCCGCCTATGTCGCGGCCAAGCATGGCGTTGTGGGCATGACCAAGGTCGTCGCGCTGGAAACGGCGGAAGAGCCGATCACCGCGAACGCCATCTGCCCGGGCTACGTGATGACGCCCTTGGTCGAATCGCAAATCCCCGACACGATGAAGAAGTACGACATGGACCGCGAAACCGTGATCCGTGAGGTGATGCTGGAGCGGCAACCGTCGAAGCAGTTCGCGACGGTGGAAGAGCTGGGTGGCGTCGCCACGTTCCTCTGTTCGGACGCGGCGCGTCAGATCACCGGCACCACGATCAGCGTCGATGGCGGTTGGACCGCGCTTTGAGCGCGAAGCCGATCAACCTTGCCCTTCAGGGAGGTGGCGCGCATGGCGCCTTTACATGGGGCGTGCTCGACGCATTGCTGGAAAGCGGCGCGGTTGAAATTGTCGGCGTTTCGGCGACGTCGGCGGGTGCGCTGAATGCCGCCGCTCTGAAGGCGGGACTGGCCGCGGGGGGCGCATCCGCCGCCCGCGACAACCTCGACTGGCTGTGGGGGCAGGTGGGTGCGCTGGACGACATGCGGCTGGCGCATTGGATGACGGCGTTTTCGCCGGCCCCGGGCCTCGTGTCGAAAACACTGGAATACTCCCTGCCGTTCTCGATCGCAGATGCCATGAGCCGGTTGTTCAGCCCTTACGCCTACGGCCCATTCTACCAGAACCCGCTTGAGCGGATCGTGGAGCATTTCGACTTTGCGAACATCAGGACAGGGGCCGGCCCGGCCCTGTTCATCTGCGCCACGAACGTGCGCAGCGGCAAGATCCGCGTGTTCCGCGACGAGGAGATCGTGCCAGAGGCCATTCTTGCCTCTGCCTGCCTGCCCACCATGTTCCAGGCTGTCGAGATCCCGGACAAGGCAACCGGCCGCGTCGAGGCCTACTGGGACGGTGGTTATACCGGCAATCCGGCGTTGTTTCCCCTGTTTGACGCGGACCTGCCCGCCGACATCGTGATCGTCAACATCAACCCCCTGACACGACCGGATCTACCCACGACAGCACCGGAGATCCTCAATCGGATCAACGAGATCAGCTTCAACACGTCGCTTCTACGTGAGCTTCGTGCGATAAGTTTCGTGCAGGATCTGATGGCGTCGGGACGTATTCCCGAGGGGGCAATGAAGTTCTCACTTGTCCACATGATCGCCGACGATGACCTGATGCGTGACCTTAGCGTCGCGACGAAACTCGTTCCCACACCGTCGGTTCTGGCCGGGCTGAAAGCGTCGGGGCGACAGGCGGCCAAGTCATTTCTGGATAATCATCTCGAGGATATCGGCGAGCGCAGCAGCGTCGATCTGCCGACGATGTTCGGATAGGCGGCGGGCCTATTCCGCGGCCCTTGGCAGATCTGGCGCCGGGGCTTTCGTCGGCGGATAGACGAGGCCCGCGGAAATCACCAGTTTTGCGGCATCCTCGATCGTCATGTCCAGCTCGATCACTTCGCTTTCGGGCAGGAACAGCAGAAAGCCCGAGGTCGGGTTGGGCGTGGTCGGCAGAAACACCGTCAGCTTGCGGTCGCCCACCGGGATGGTTGCGTCGATCTCGCCCTTGGCGGCGGTCGAGATGAACCCGATCGACCAGATCCCGCGCCGCGGATATTCGATCAGGCACGCGCGGTCGAACGACGTCTCGGTCTGGGCGAATACAGTTTCCGCAAGCTGTTTCAGGGCGTTGTAGATCGATCTTACGACGGGGACAGAATCCACCACGCTTTCGCCCCAGCGCAAGAGCGACCGTCCGATCAGCCCCTTTGCCAGCCAGCCCACGATGACGGTGAAGAGCAGGCCAAAGATCACACCAACGCCGCGCAGGTTGATCCCGATATACTGCTCGGGCCGGAAGCGCAGCGGAACGAAGGGCATGACCCAAGAGTCGATCCAGCCGACCAGCGTCCAGAGCAGCCAGACGGTCAACGCGATGGGCGCAATGACCACGATGCCAGTCAGGAAGCTGGCGCGCAGCCCGCCCAGCAGCGTGTTGCGGCGGCGCCGCGGGTCGCGAGGATCGGTCCTGTGAGTGCTCATTGTCGCCGATGACTATTCCACGAGAGAAAGTCTAGGCCGGTGCGCGCCCGGCCACAACGTCCGCGCCACAGATGCCTAGGCCGTGCCGCGCTGTTTGACGATTTCCTGAGCGATCTCTGCGGCCAAGCGTGCATTGTTCAGCACCAGCGCGATGTTCGAGGTCAGCGACCGGCCCTCGGTCAGCTCGAAAATCCGCGACAGGAGGAAGGGCGTGACGTCCTTGCTCGCGATGCCCTGCGCCTCGGCCTCGCCGATGGCCTGCGCGATGACAGGGGCCAGCTCCTCCGCCGAGATCTCGTCCACCTCGGGGATCGGGTTGGCGATCAGTTGGCCGCCGGGAATACCCATCCGCCCCCGCATCAGATGTGCACCTGCGATGCCGCGTGCGGTGTCCACACGCAGCGGCGCCGGCATGCCCGAGCTGCGCGACCAGAACGCCGGAAACTCGTTCTGACCATAGGCGATGACCGGAACGCCAAGAGTTTCAAGAACCTCCAGGGTTTTCTTGAGGTCGAGGATGGCTTTTGCCCCAGCGGCCACGACGGTAACCGGGGTCTGGGCCAGCTCCTGCAAATCGGCAGAGATGTCAAAGCTCTGTTCGGCCCCGCGGTGCACGCCGCCGATGCCGCCCGTCGCAAAGACGTCGATCTCCGCCGCGCGGGCCGCGATCATCGTTGCGGCGACGGTGGTCGAGCCGGTGCCGCCGGCCGCGAGACAGGCCGCCAGATCCGCGCGGGACAGCTTTGCCACGTTCTCGGCCCGCGCAAGGTCGCGCAGCGTCTCGGCCGTCAGGCCGATCTTCAGCCGTCCGCCCATCACAGCCAGGGTGGCGGGAACGGCGCCTGCCGCGCGCACCGTCTCTTCGACCGCTTCGGCGGTTTCCACGTTCTGCGGCCAGGGCATTCCATGGGTGACAATCGTGGATTCCAACGCAACGATCGGGCGCCCGGTCGAGCGGGCTTCGGCGACCTCGGGCGAGAAATCGAGGGGCAGGGTCATGTGGCAACGTCTCCTGATACGTAGTCTGCCGCAGCGCCGAGCGCCGTGGCCAATGCCGCCTCACCTGTTTCGCCGCGCGTCTCCGCGGCGATATGGGCGGCCATGAAGGTGTCTCCGGCTCCGGTGACGCGGGTCACCATCACCTCGCGCGGGGCGGCTTCGATCACGCCCGTCGCGTCAGCCAGGGCGGCCATCTGCCCGCCATTGGTGACCAGAACGCGCTGCGCGCCCTGGTCGATAAGTGCCCGCGCGGCGGAACGCGATGTGTCGTGCGGGCGGTGCAGCAGCAGCCCGGCCTCCTCGAGGTTCACGTAAAGCGTGGCGCGGGGGTGGGCGAGCAGCGGCAAGAGGCGCTCGGCCTTGCCCGGCGAGGCGGGCGCGAGGCGAAGGTCTGTCGCGCGGAAGGCCGGGCTGTCCGCGATCTCGGACAGCAGCGCGAGCGTCAGATTGCCGTCGACGGCCGCAGGGCCCTGCCAGGGAGTTTCGGAAGTTCCAAGCGGCCCTTCGGCAAGTGCGCGCAGGATCTTTCCGCCGGCAGCCTCGAGCGAATGGGCATCGGCGACGGCGGCGATCAGGCCATTGGCGCCTTCGATCGCCATGTAGCGGTCGGTCGGCAGATCTTCGGAGCGGTAGACATGATCGGTGATCATCCCGCGCAGGCGACATTCCTCGATCAGCTCGTCGCCCACCGGATCGCGTCCAACGGCAGTCAGGAGCGCGGGCGTCAGGCCGAAGCGGCGCAGCGTCATCGCGATGTTCATCGCGACCCCGCCGGGAATGCGCGTGATCCGGCCCGGCACGTCCGAGCCCACGCGCATATGCGCATTGGCGCGACCGATCACGTCCCACAGGACCGACCCGATGCAGAGGATATCCGGCGTCGTCATGGTCGGGCTTTTGACAAGCCCGCGCGCCCGCGGCAAGGGGATATCGGCGCGATACCGGCGCCGGGACCCGAGGGCAGCGGCGGTGAGCGGATCCGCGGGGCAGGGCGGTCGGGCTTGCATCCCCGACCGGGGTGGTGTACTGGGCGCGCACTTCACAGGCAAAGCTTGGGCCCGGCGGGGAGACATCCCGCCCGCGTCCGCCGGTTGAACCAGCAGGTTCTCAAGGCTTTGCCGAGGCGCGAAACCGGAAAAGGATATGGACATGGCGCTCCCCGATTTCTCGATGCGTCAGCTTCTCGAGGCTGGCGTTCACTTTGGTCACCAGACCCAGCGGTGGAACCCCCGCATGGGCGAGTACATCTATGGTGACCGCAACGGCATCCACATTGTCGACCTGACGCAGACCGTCCCGATGCTGGACCAGGCGCTGCAGGTGATCCGCGACACCGTCGCCAAGGGCGGCCGGATCCTGATGGTCGGCACCAAGCGCCAGGCGCAGAAGCCGATCGCCGAGGCCGCCGAAAAATCGGCGCAGTTCTACATGAACCACCGCTGGCTCGGCGGCACGCTCACCAACTGGAAGACGGTGTCGCAGTCGATCAACCGTCTCAAGGAAATCGATGAGCGCATGGCCGAAGGCGCCGAGGGCCTGACCAAGCGCGAACGTCTTTCGATGGAGCGTGACCAGACCAAGCTGAACGCGTCGCTGGGCGGGATCCGCGAAATGGGCGGCGTGCCCGATCTTCTGTTTGTCATCGACGTGAACAAGGAAGACCTCGCCATCGCCGAAGCCAAGAAGCTCGGCATCCCGGTCGTCGCCGTTGTCGACACCAACTGCTCGCCCGACGGCGTGGACTTCATCATCCCGGGCAACGACGACGCTGCGCGCGCCATCTCGCTTTACTGCGATCTGGTCAGCCGCGCTGCGCTCGACGGGATGAGCGCCCAGCTGGGTGCCGCCGGTGTCGACCTCGGCGCTTTCGAAGAGGTCTCCGAGGAAGAGGCGACCGAGGAAGAGGTTGTCGAGACCCCGGCCAACGCCGAAGACACCGTCGCGGTGTCCGACGAAGCTGTGTCGAACGACGCGGTTGCGAAGGACGCGCCCTACGATCTTGATAACAAAGAGTGATTTCCTGAATGGCCGGCGGCCCCGCACCATGGGGCCGCTGCGCTGTCGGAAAACTGTTACCGGGGCCGCTTAAAGCGACCCGGACCCCCGGAATAATCGAGGAGAGCCAGGATCATGGCAATCACCGCCGCACAAGTGAAAGAGTTGCGCGACAAGACCGGCGCGGGCATGATGGACGCCAAGAAGGCGCTGACCGAGAATGACGGCGACATGGAAGCCGCCGTCGACTGGCTGCGCACGAAGGGTCTTGCCAAGGCCGCCAAGAAATCGGGCCGTACCGCCGCCGAAGGCCTCGTCGCCGTCAAGGTCGAAGGCAACAAGGGCGTTGTCGTCGAGGTGAACTCGGAAACCGACTTCGTCGCCAAGAACGCGGAATTCCAGACCATGGTCGGCCAGATCGCCGGCGCCGCTCTGGCAGCCGACGACGTGGCCGCCCTGGTCGAGTCGCAGATCGGCGACAAGAAGATCAAGGACGTGATCACCGACAAGATCGCCACCATCGGCGAAAACATGTCGGTCCGTCGGATGGCGTCGCTGAGCGGTGAAAACGTCGTGGCCTACGTCCACAACGCCGCCACCGACGGCATGGGCAAGATCGGCGTGCTGGTGTCCTACACCGGATCGGACGATGCCTTTGCGCGCCAGGTCGCGATGCATGTCGCCGCGGTCAACCCCGCGTCGCTGTCCGAGGCCGATCTGGATGCCGCCCTGGTCGAGCGTGAGAAAACGGTTCTGACCGAGCAGGCCCGCGAAAGCGGCAAGCCCGAGCAGGTGATCGAGAAGATGATCCAGGGCCGCATGCAGAAGTACTTCTCGGAAGTCACGCTGCTGAATCAGGCGTTCGTCGTGAACCCGGACCTGACGGTCGGCAACGCCGCCAAGGAAGCCGGCGTCGAGATCACCGGTTTCGTGCGCCTGGAAGTTGGCGAAGGCATCGAGAAAGTCGAAGAAGACTTCGCAGCCGAAGTCGCTAAGGCCGCCCAAGGCTGATCCTTCGGATACTCGGTAAAAGAACGGGCGGCCCAAGCGGGCCGCCCGTTTTCGTTTTAAAAGATGCCTTGGAACAACGACTTCTGAAGGCAGCCTCAGGTTCTGTTCGAACAGATCACCCTGACAAGAACCATCAAATATTTACATAATACAGATTATAAGACTTACGTATTAGCCATGAATGCTGTCCCCGCACGCCGAATCCGTTCGATCCCGTGCGCAAGCACATTCATCCCAGCGCGTAGCCGGCCCCGCGCACCGTGCGGATCGGATCACCGCCGCCGTGCACGCCAAGAGCCTTGCGCAGCCGTCCGATGTGAACGTCGACCGTGCGCGTGTCGACATAGATGTCGCGGCCCCAGACGCGGTCCAGCAGTTGCTCGCGGCTCCAAACCCTGCCGGGCTTCTCCATGAATGTCGCCAGCAGCCGAAACTCCGTCGGACCCAGCTTCAGCGGTTCGCCCTGTCGCATCACCCGGTGGCTTTCGCTGTCGAGCGTGATGTCGTCGAATTCAAGCTGCTGACCTACCGACGACGGCCGCGAACGCCGCAACTGCGTCCGCACGCGCGCCATCAGCTCGACCACGGAATACGGTTTGACGACGTAATCGTCGGCACCGGTTTCCAGTCCACGGACGCGATCAACCTCTTCCGAACGCGCGCTCAGCATGATGATCGGCACCGACCGGGTGTCCTGCCGCGTCTTCAGGCGTCGGCAAACCTCGATCCCCGAGACGCCGGGCAGCATCCAGTCCAGAACGATGATGTCGGGCGCATCCTCGTCCACCAGCAGCAAGGCGTCGTCGCCGGTCTCGGCGCGGCTGACGGCAAACCCCTCGGCCTCGAGGTTGTAGGCCAGAACTTCGCGCTGCGCGGGCTCATCCTCGACCAGCAGGACGCGGGGCTGATCTGCGGCCATGGTTACTGCTCCTCGACGATATAAGGTGTGCTGTCGCCCTTGGGCCGGTCATCGGTCGGCATCTTGCCCGAGACCAGATAGACGACCTGCTCGGCTATGGACGTCACGTGGTCGCCCATGCGCTCGATGTTCTTGGCGATGAAATGCAGATGCATGCAGGCGGTGATGTTGCGCGGGTCTTCCATCATGTGGGTCAGGAATTCGCGGAACAGCGCATTGTACATCTGGTCGACATCGGCGTCGCGCATGCGCACGTCCTCGGCCAGTTCGGCATCGCGCTGGATGTAGGCGTCCAGCGCGTCTTTCATCATCAGCTCGACCTCGCGCGCCATCCGGCGGATCGACCGCGGCGCACCGCCAACGGGCTGCATCTGCACCAGGACGCTGGTCCGCTTGGCCATGTTCTTGGCATAGTCGCCGCAGCGTTCCAGGTTGGCCGAAATCTTCAGGACCGACAGCACCGTGCGCAGGTCCGACGCGACGGGCCCGCGGATGGCGATGACACGCGCGCATTCCTCGTTCACCCGCTCTTCCAGATCGTCGATTTGAGCGTCGTTTTCACGGACCTTGCGCGCAAGATCGTCGTCACGCTCCTCAAGCGCCTTGGCTGCATCGAGGATCGCGGCCTCGGTCAGGCCGCCCATCTTCATGATCAGCGCCTGCACCGCTTCAAGATCGCGGTCGAAAGCACTGGAAATATGGCGATCATTCATGAAATTATCCAATCCGTCCGGTGATGTAGCTTTCGGTGCGGCTGTCGTGGGGGTTCTGGAAGATCTGGTCCGTCGTGCCGTACTCGACCAGGTTGCCGAGGTGAAAGAACGCCGTCTTCTGGGAGACGCGCGCCGCCTGCTGCATCGAGTGCGTGACAATCACCACCGAGTAGTTTTCTCGCAACTCGTGAATCAGGTTTTCAACCTGGTCCGTGGCAATGGGATCGAGCGCCGAGCAGGGTTCGTCCATCAACAGGATCTCGGGTTCGGTCGCGACGGCACGGGCGATGCACAGCCGCTGTTGTTGTCCCCCCGAGAGCCCGGTACCGGGCGCGTGCAGGCGGTCCTTGACCTCGTCCCAGATGGCCCCGCGGCGCAGCGCATTCTCGACGATGTCGTCGAGGTCGGCCTTGTTCTTGGCCAACCCGTGAATCTTGGGCCCGTAGGCCACGTTGTCGTAGATCGATTTCGGAAACGGGTTCGGCTTCTGGAAGACCATGCCGACCTTGGCGCGCAGCTGCACCGGATCGACCTTACGGTCATAGATATCCTCGTCATCGATCAGGATTTTCCCTTCGATACGGGCGACATCGATGGTGTCGTTCATGCGGTTCAGGCACCGCAGAAACGTCGATTTGCCGCAGCCCGACGGGCCGATGAAGGCGGTGACCGTCTTGTCCTTGATCTCGACGTCCACGTCCTTGATCGCGTGGTTGTCGCCGTAATAGACCTGCACGTTGCTGGCCTTGATCTTGGTGTCCTGCATCGTGGTGTCCCGTTCCTCTAGGCGTCCGTCTTTCATAATCTGTCCCTCCGTTACCAACGACGCTCGAAGCGGCGGCGCAGGACGATGGCAATGATGTTCATCACGAGCAGGAAGCCCAGCAGAACGATGATCGCACCTGACGCGCGTTCGACAAAGGCCGGGTCGGCCCGCTGGGTCCAGTTGTAGATCTGCACGGGCAGCGCGCTGGCTGGATCGAAAAAGCCTTCGGGCGGAGCGTCGGGAAATTCGCGTACGAAGGCGACCATGCCGATCAGCAGCAGCGGCGCGGTTTCTCCAAGCGCCTGAGCCAGGCCGATGATGGTGCCCGTCAGGATTCCCGGCATCGCCAGCGGCAGGACATGGTGGAACACCGCCTGCATCTTCGAGGCCCCTACCCCCAGCGCCGCATCGCGGATCGACGGAGGCACCGATTTCAGCGACGCGCGGGTCGAGATGATGATCGTGGGCAGCGTCATCAGCGTCAGCACGAGGCCCCCCACGATCGGCGCCGACTGCGGCAGCCCGAGGAAGTTGATGAAGATTGCTAGGCCCAGGATACCGAACACGATCGACGGCACGGCGGCGAGGTTCGAGATGTTGACCTCGATGATATCGGTCAGCCGGTTCGTCGGCGCGAATTCCTCGAGGTAGATAGACGCCGCGACGCCGATGGGCAGCGCAAGCACCAGCACGATCAGCATCATGTAGGCCGAGCCCAGGATCGCCACGCCCAGGCCCGCGACCTCGGGCCGGTTTTCCGAGGCGTCCGGTGCGGTCAGGAACCGCCAGTTCAGACGCTTCTCGAGCAGCCCGTTGCCCTCCATCACGCCCGCCAGCCGCAATTGATCCGGGGTGACGTTGCGGTCCAGCTCGGCCGAGGCCATGGTGACCCTGCCCTTGAGATAGCCGTCGATCCGGCCGCCGGCGAGGATTTCGACCGTCTCTTCGGTGCCGATCATCTTGGGGTCGGCCAGCACGCGGTCGCGCAACTGGGCGGCGGCGTCGTTCGACACCATCGCCGCGATCTCGGCGTCGGGCATGCCCTCTGGGCGCATGTTGCCTGCGTCCACCGCTTCGATCAGCGCCTCGCCGATCAAGGGCTTGTAGCTGAAGGTCGTGACCTTCTGCATCTCGGCGCGGTTGCGGTTGCCCTCGGGGTCCAGCGTCTCTTCGGCAAAGGCGACGGGGATCGTGATGTAGGTCTGGCTGAACGACGAAAGCCCGTTCGAGAGGATCGTCGTCAGCAGCCAGATCAGGGCGAAGACGCCGAAGGCGATGGCGGCCATTCCATACATCTCGAACCGCCTCTCGGCCGCGTTGCGCTTTCGCGTGCGCGCGGTCTGCCGCATGATCGAGCCGCCCTGGCGCGCGCCCGGGCCCTCGTGGTCGGGGGTGATGTCGGTCATTCGTACTGCTCCCGGTAGCGGCGCACGATGTAGAGTGCGAAGACATTGAGCCCGAGCGTCAGGACGAACAGCGTCAGGCCAAGGGCGAAGGCGACGAGCGTCTCGGGCGAATTGAAGTCGGTGTCACCGGTCAGCTGGCTGACGATCTTGACTGTGATCGTCGTCATCGCCTCGAACGGGTTGAGGTCCATCCGGGCCGAGGCCCCTGCCCCAAGCACCACGATCATCGTCTCGCCGATGGCGCGACTGGCGGCCAGCAGGACCGCGCCCACGATGCCCGGCAGGGCCGCGGGCAGGATCACCTGCCGGATGGTTTCGGATTTCGTGGCACCCAGCCCGAACGAGCCGTCGCGCAGCGACTGTGGCACCGCGTTGATGATGTCATCGCTGAGCGAGCTGACGAAGGGGATCAGCATGATCCCCATGACCAGCCCCGCGGTCATCACCGACGAGCCCGAGTTGCCCAGGCCCAGCGGCTGGGCGAACCAGTCGCGCAGCAGCGGCCCCACGGTGATCAGCGCGAAAAGACCGTAGACGATGGTGGGAATGCCGGCCAGGATCTCGATCATCGGCTTGGCCACGGCGCGGATCCGGCCGGTCGCGTATTCCGACAGGTAGATGGCCGAGAAAAGGCCCACCGGTACCGCCACGATCAGCGCGATGATGGAAATGTAGAGCGTGCCCCAGAGAAGCGGCAGGAACCCCAGGTCCGATCCGCCGCCGAAGCGCGGCTGCCAGTTCGTCGAGAAAAAGAACTCGGTCCACGGATACTGCGAGAAAAAGCGCCCCGTCTCGGTCAGCATCGACAGGACGATGCCGATCGTCGTCAGGATCGCGATCGAGGCGGCGCCCAGAAGCAGCAGCGACATACCGCGTTCGACGGCATTGCGGGCGCGAAATTCATGGGTGGTGCGGCGGTAGGCCAGCCCTGCCCCGGCAAGCGCGATCAGCACGACGATCACGTTGCGCGCCAGGTCGCCGCGGCCCGTCAGTAGACGATAGCGCTGCGCTGCGCGCAGGACCTCGGGCCGCACGTCCGAGCCGAGCGCCACGCCCACCTCGGCCATGCTGGCGCGGATGTCGTCGCTGTCGGTCGACAGGTCGCGGGCCTCCTGGGCGGACATCCGGCCGGCGTCGACCAGCGCGTCGAGCCCGTTCGACACGCGGCGCACGTCGGACATCACCAGGCCACGGTTCGACGCATCGGGAATGGCCTCGTCCGGGATCATCCGCGTCACGGTCGCGTCGACCAGCAGGGGCTGTGCAAGAAGCCAGACGAAAAGGACGATCAGCGCGGGCGCCAGCGACAGCATCGCCGCGTTCATGCCATAGTAGTTCGGCAGGGAATGCAGCTTCCGGACATCGCCTCCGGCCGAGGTCATGGCCCTGCGTCGGGTCATCCAGTAGCCCGCGACGGCGAGCGCCAGCAGGATCGCGAAGAGCCAGATCAATGACATGTGGGCCTCGGGCTGGGAAGGTATGTCAGGGTCGGAAAAGCGGCGCCCGTGGGGGCGCCGCCAAGTGTCGGAAGGACGTGTCTTACATCGTCTCTTCGTTTTCGATCATCGACTGGGTCGCGGCCAGTTCCGGATCGGGGACCAGGCCGTAGTTGGCCAGCGGGCCGCCGGCGCCGGCGATCTCGTCGGAGACGAAGAACGAGGCGTATTCCTTCAGGCCGGGGATGACGCCGATATGGGCCTTCTTGAGGTAGAAGTAGAGCGGACGCGACACCGGGTAGTCGCCCGCGGCGATGGTTTCGGTGGTGGGTTCGACGCCCGACATGGTCGCCACTTTCAGCGTGTCGGTGTTGTTTTCGTAGAAGGCCAGACCGAAGACGCCGACGCCGTTGGGGTTCTGGTTCAGACGATTCAGGGTCTCGGTGTAGTCGCCCTGGATCTCGACGGCGGCGCCGTCGTTGCGCACCGACATGCACGCCTCTTCGGTGGCGTCCTCGTCCATGCCCGCATCCATCATCGCCTGCATGGCGCCCGAGTCTTCGCAGCCCTGCAGCAGGACCTTTTCTTCGAAGACTTCACGCGTGCCGTGGTTGGTGGCGGGGATGAAGGCCAGGATCTCGGCGTCGGGCAGCGATTCGTCGATCTCCGACCAGTTCATCGCGTCGTTGGCGACCATCTCGCCGTCGACCATCTTCTCGGCGGCGAGGGCGTTGTACCACTGCTCGGGCTCGAAGGCGGTGAATTCGGGGCCGTCGATCTGGCTGGCGAAGACGATGCCGTCATAGCCGATGCGGACTTCGATGATCTCGTCCACGCCGTTTTCGGCGCAGGTTTCGACTTCGCTGTCACGGATCGCGCGCGAGGCGTTGGCGATGTCGATCTGGTTTTCACCGACACCCTCGCAGAACTGGGCGAGACCGGCCGACGAGCCGCCCGACTGGACGACGGGGGTGGGGAAATCGAAGTTTTCGCCAAAGGCTTCGGCGACGATCGAGGCGTAGGGCAGCACGGTCGACGAGCCGGCGATCTGAACCTGGTCGCGGCTTTGGGCATTGGCGCCCGTCGCGGAAACGGCAGCGATCGCCAGGGCAGAGGCGGTCAGTTTCACGGACATGGAATTCTCCTGAGTCTGGGTTGTGGCCGCGGCAGCGACCTCAGGTCCCGCTCCTAGTTCTCTCAGGCTTAGCTTTTGTGACAGGTCTGTAACGCTTTTATGACAGACGCCCGCCCGATGTGGTTCCGTAGGGGCAGCGGCCCTGCCCGGCCCCTGCGCCGCGGCTGCCGCCGTTACGCGCGCGGCAGGATCACCGAAAACGTCGTGCCCTCACCCGGCGTGCTGTCCACCCGCAGCCGCCCGCGGTGGCGGCTGATGATGTGCTTGACGATGGCCAGCCCCAGCCCCGTCCCGCCCAGGGCACGCGAGCGATGGCTGTCGACCCTGTAGAACCGCTCGGTCAGACGTGGCACGTGCAACGGGTCGATCCCCTCGCCCCGGTCCCAGACATCGACGCGCAAAGCCGGGCCGCGCAGGGCCGGATCACGCTCTTTCTGGATCACGCTCACACCGATGACCTTGCCGGTGCCGCCATACTTGATCGCGTTCTCGACAAGGTTGGTGAAGACCTGTCGCATCTGGTCGGGGTCGCCCGTTACCATCAGCCCCGGGTCGGTCCCCTCCGTCTCGATCGTGACGCCCGCCTCCGTGGCCAATTCCGAGAAGGTGTTGACGACCGAGTGCAGCAGCCCCCCGAGGTCGATCGCCTCGGTCGGGCGGATCCGTTCCTCGGACTCAACCCGGCTGAGCGACAGCAGGTCGGCGACAAGCCGGTTCATCCGCGCCGCCTCGCGCTCCATGATCTCGAGAAACCTCTCGCGGGCCACCGCATCATCGCGCGCCGCACCGCGCAGGGTTTCGATGAACCCGGACAGGGCCGTCAGGGGGGTGCGCAACTCGTGGCTGACATTGGCCACGAAATCGCGCCGCATCTGCCCGGCCTCAAGCATCGCGGTCGTGTCTTCGAGAGAGACCAGAACCCCCCGCCCGGCAGGCACCCCCAGCGGTGCGGCGTGGGCCTTCCAGATCGTATCGCGCCCCGATTCCGAGGTCTGGAAGGTCGTCGCGACCGGCTCGTCGCGAGCGAACGCCCCCTCTATCGCCTCCATCATCGCAGGCTGTCTCAGGACGGTCACGTAATGGCGATCCAGCATCGCGGCACCGAACAAGGCCCTTGCAGGACCGTTCGCCACCGTGATGCGTTCGCTTTCGTGGACGAAGAAGGCGGGACTGGCCAGGGCGCCCAGAACGGCGTCAAGCGTGGTGGAATCGTCTGTCACGGGCTGTCTGGCCTCCCCCTTTGATCGAAGCGTTCGGCCTAGATGACGACTCCACATATCAGCTTTATGACACCCGCCGCGTCAGAGCGTCGCCTGCACGGCGGTCGCGATCTCGTCGATTAGCACCTCCGCGGGTTCGACGCCGACCGAGATGCGAAACGTGCCCTCGGTGATCCCGAGCGCCGCCCGCGCCTCGGGGCTGAGCGCGCGGTGGGACGAGGTCGCCGGGTGGCTGATCGTCGTGCCGATGTCCCCCAGCGTCGGGGCAAAGGGAATGTCGCCCGCGGCCCGGACGAAGGCATTGGCCGCCTCGCGTCCGCCATCCAGCTCGAACGTCACCATGTTGCCGCAGCGCGACCCCAGCAGGATCTCGGCCCGCATGTGATCGGGATGGTCGGTCCGTCCGGGATAGAGCACGCGGGCAACGCCATCGAGCCCGGCCAGCGCGTCGGCCAGCTTCGCCGCCGTGGCCTCGGCCCGGTCGTAGCGCAGCTCGAAGGAATAAAGCCCGCGCTCGGCCAGCCAGCAATCGAAGGGGCTGGGCGTCAGGCCGGTCGTCACGGCGAAATCGCGGATCTTCTGGCGCAGGGCAGGATCCTGCGCCGCAACATAGCCCAGCGTCGCGTCCGAGTGCCCTGCCAGCAGCTTCGTGACGGAATGCAGGACGATGTCGGCGCCATGTTCGAACGGCCGGATCGCGCGCGGGGTGGTAAAGGTGTTGTCGACGACCAGAAGGATGCCCCGCTCGCGGGCCAGCCTTGCGATGCCCTCGATATCGGCGACCCGCAGCGTCGGGTTCGACACGACCTCCAGCAGGATCATCCGCGTCGTGGGCCGCAGTGCCGCGGCAAAACGCGCAGCGTCGGTCACGGGGGCGAACCCGGTGGTCACCCCGAACCGCGGCAGGTCCTGGGTCAGAAGCCGCAGCGACCGACCGTAAAGCTGATCGCCCCCGACCACGTGGTCGCCGCTCTTCAGCACGCCCATCAGCGCCGCCGTCACCGCCGCCATGCCCGAGCCCAGGACGATCCCGCCTTCGGCCCCTTCTAGCGCGTCGATCTTCTGCGCCAGGACGTCGGCGTTGGGATGGCCTTCGCGGGCGTAGGAATAGCCGCGTGTGCGGCCCTCGTACTGCGCGTCCAGCGCGTCGGGGCTTTCCGAGGCATAGACGACCGAAGGCTGCAGAGGCGTGCCAACCGGGCGGCTGGCCGTTTCAGGCCACGGGGTGCGGCGCACCAGTGTCTTGGGGTTTTTCATGCGCCCTGCCCTCCGTCCGTCAGCGTGTCGCCGAACCGTTTCGCATTGTCCTGGTAGTGCAGCGCGCTGGCAAGCAGCGCCTGCTTCTGCTGTTCGCTCAGTTCGCGCACGACCTTGCCCGGCGCTCCCATCACCAGCGATCCGTCGGGAATCTCCTTGCCCTCGGTCACCAGCGCGCCGGCGGCGATCAGGCAATTGCGGCCGATCCGGGCGCCGTTGAGGATCGTCGCCCCCATGCCGACCAGGCTTTCATCGCCGATGGTACAGCCGTGCAGCATCGCCTTATGCCCGATCGTGCAGTTCGCGCCGATCGTCAGCGGAAAGCCCATGTCGGTGTGACAGACGACGTTTTCCTGCAGGTTGGTCCCGGCGCCGACCTCGATCGCCTCGTTGTCGCCACGCAGGGTCGCGCCGAACCAGACCGAGCTGCGCGCGCCCAGGACCACGTTGCCGATCACGTTGGCATCGGGCGCAACCCAGGCCGAGCCGTCTTCGGGCAGGACGGGCGCAACATCGCCCAGACTGTAAAGGGTCATTGCCTCTCCTCGAATTCGTGGTTCAGCCGGCGCACCGTGTCCGACAGCGCGGGCTGCTGCGAAATGCGCAACCGCTCGGCCGTGACGATGGTCTTCAAGCGGTCCTCCGTCTCGTCGAGATCGTCGTTCACCAGGACATAGTCGTATTCCGGCCAGTGGCTGATCTCGTCGCGGCTTTTCCGCATCCGGGCCGCGATCACCTCGTCGCTATCCTGCCCGCGCGACCGCAGGCGGCGTTCGAGTTCGTGGATCGACGGCGGCAGGATGAAGATCGACAGCGTGTGCTTGCCCAGAAGCGAGGTGCGGATCTGCTGACCGCCCTGCCAGTCCACGTCGAACAGCACGTCGCGACCCGATGAGATCGCCGCCTCGACCGGCGCTATGGGCGAGCCGTAGAGCTGGCCGAAGACCTCGGCATGTTCCAGCATCTGCCCCGCATCGACCATGGCGCGGAACGCGTCATGGGTGCGGAAGAAGTACTCGCGCCCCTCCTCCTCGCCCGCGCGGGGCGCGCGGGTGGTGGCCGAGACCGAGAAGCTGAGCGCCGGGTCCCAGGCCATGAGCCGCCGGGCCAGCGTGGATTTTCCGGCCCCCGAGGGCGAGCTGAGAATGATAAGAAGACCGCGCCGCGCCAAGGGGTTACTCCACGTTCTGAATTTGCTCGCGCATCTGATCAATGACCGTCTTGAGGTCAAGCCCGAGCCGCGTCAGCTCAGCATTCTGCGCCTTGGAACACAAGGTGTTGGCTTCGCGGTTGAACTCTTGGCTGAGGAAATCCAGCTTGCGGCCCACCGCGCCGTCTTCGGCCAGAAGCGTGCGAGCCTGTGCGACATGCGCGCTCAGCCGGTCCAGCTCTTCGGTGACGTCGGCCTTGACCGCCAGCAGCGCCAGTTCCTGCGCCACCCGGTCGGGGTCGGCATCGGCCTGGTCCATTACCGCGGTTAGGTTAGCCTTCAGCTGGCCCGCACGTTCGGCGGTGCGCGCCTCGGCCAGCGCGCCGGCGTCGCGCGTCAGCCCGGCAATGGTGTCAAGCTGGCCCGAGAGGATCGCTGCGAGGGCCTGCCCCTCATGCGCGCGCATCTGCGCGAAGGCGTCCAGCAACGCGGGCAGATCGGCCAGGACGGCGCGCGCCATCGCCTCGGCATCGGCCTCTTCCGGCGCGGCATCCAGCACGCCGCGCATCGCCATCACCTCGGTCGCGGATACCGGCCGCAGCGCAAGGCCCTGCGCCGCGGCGTTGGCTTCGACCGTGCGGATCTGCTGCAGCACGGCGGTCAGGCGGTCGCCGTCGATCTCGGTCGCGGCGGGGCCGCCGCTTCGGGCCAGTCGCAGCGAGACGGTGACATTGCCGCGCCGTGCCACCTGGCCCACCGCCTTGCGCACGGGCTGGTCCAGCGCACCCAGCCAGTCAGGCACCCGCAGACGCAGATCCAGCCCGCGTCCGTTGACCGAGCGGATTTCCCATGTCCAGGCCCAGCCTTCGGTGCCGCCCTGAATTGTGGCAAAACCCGTCATGGAATGTGGCATGTCCGTTAACCCCTTTGCACATTTTTGCCAGATTTCCACCCTATGCCATGCTATGGCCGTAATCGGGGGCAGAGAGAGGCCGCATTCGGTTAGCAGCCCGTTAAGGTTGCTACAACAATGCGGCGAGATATGAGAGGGGTCCGGCCATGGACAGCGAAACCAAGGAGATGACGAACATCGTTTCGATCCTGACCCGGCAGCAGGTCGAGCCAGGGGACGCGTTCGTCGAGGTGGAAACCTACTGGCAGGCCCTGTGCGACGGCCGCCTGATGCCGCAGCGGTCCGAGGTCGATCCGCGGGGCATCGCCGGCGCGCTGGACCATGTGTTCCTGATCGAGCGGATTTCGCGTGGCGAGGCCAAGCTGAGGGTCGCCGGTGGTCACCTGACCGAGATTATCGGCCATGATTGCCGCGGTCTTCCGCTCAGCCTGCTGTTCGACACCGCGTCGCGCGCGGAGCTGGCGCAGGCGGTGGACGCGATGTTTTCGGGTCCTGCGCGTCTGGAATTCGGGCTGACCGGCCAGGCGCCGCGCTGGCGGGGCAAGGTGACGGGGCGGATGCTGCTGTTGCCGCTGCGCGACGAATGGGGCGAGACGACCCGGGCCATCGGCGTTCTTCGGCTTGAGGGCCCGGTGACCGCCCCACAGCGGCTTACCATCGCCGGGCAGTTGCGCCGCGGCCTGTCGGGCGGTCTGCCGGCCCCCGTGGCGTCGCCGTCGGCCGAGGCCGACCCGGTAGCTGCCGCTGCGCCTGCGGACCACCCGGTCGCCGACCGCGTGGTCGACCCCGTGCCGGCGGCGGAACGGGCAGAGGTGCCCCACCCCGCCGCCGACACGCCCTCGCGCCCTGCGGGACGGCCGCACCTGCGCCTCGTCCGGACCTCCGAGGACGCCTGACAGGCGTCGTCGAAGGTCCGGGCGCGATGACCGCATGTTCGCGCCCCGCCTGGCAGCGCGCTGGCTGTCGGTACAGAGCTTGTGACCGGGTCGTGGTGCGGCGGGCCGAACGGTCCCCAGACCTAACAGCCGTGTGCGCATCCGGGCGCCGGGCATAACCCCGGGATGCCCGCATCTGTCAGCCAGATAGGATCATTCCAAATGCAACGCGCCCCCGCAGGTCTCTGCGGGGGCGCGTTGCATTTGGTGGCGACTGCCGCCGACATCGCGTCGTGGCGGACCGGACCGACGTTTGGTGCCCGCGATCAGCCGACCGCGGATTGGCGTTGGGCGACCTGCCGTCCTGAAAGCTCTTCGGCAACGAGGAACGCCAGTTCGAGCGCCTGCGAGGCATTGAGCCGCGGATCGCAGGCCGTGTGGTAGCGGTCTGCCAGGTTCTCTTCGCTCACCGCGTGGACGCCGCCGGTGCATTCGGTCACGTCGCGGCCCGTCATCTCGAAATGCACGCCACCGGGGATCGTGCCCTCGGCGTTGTGGACGGCGAAGAACTCCTGCACCTCGCGCAGGACCGACTCGAAGGGCCGGGTCTTGTACCCCGTGGCCGACTTGATGGTGTTGCCGTGCATCGGATCACAGGTCCAGAGCACCTTCGCGCCCTCTTCCTCGACCGCACGGACCAGCTTGGGCAGGTGGTCGCCCACCGTTCCCGCGCCGAAGCGGGCGATCAGCGTCAGGCGCCCGGCCTCGTTCGACGGGTTGAGCTTGTCCAGCAATCGCTTGAGATCGTCGACCTCCATCGAGGGGCCGCATTTCAGGCCGATGGGGTTGGCCACGCCGCGGGCGAATTCGACATGCGCGCCGTCAGGCTGACGGGTGCGGTCGCCGATCCAGATCAGGTGGCCCGATCCCGCGATCGTCTGGCCGGTGGTCGAATCGATCCTGCACAGCGCCTCTTCGTATTCCAGCAAAAGCGCTTCGTGGCTGGTGTAGAAATCGACGGTGTTCAGCTCGTGGTTCGACTGGCTGGTCAGTCCCGCGGCGGACATGAAATCGAGCGAATCCTGGATCCGGTTCGCCATGTCGCGGTATTTCTCGGCCTCTTCCCGGTCAGTGAACCCCAGTGTCCAGGCGTGCACCCGGTGCAGATCGGCAAAACCGCCCTTCGAGAAGGCGCGCAGAAGGTTCAGCGTCGCCGCCGCCTGGGTGTAGGCTTCGAGCATACGCTCGGGCGCGGGAATGCGGGCCTCGGGCGTGAAGTCGAAGCCGTTGATGATGTCGCCGCGATAGGACGGCAGCTCGACATCACCGACCTTTTCGGTGGGGGCCGACCGCGGTTTGGCGAATTGCCCGGCCATGCGGCCGATCTTAACCGTCGGAACCTTGGCGCCGTAGGTCAGCACCATCGCCATCTGCAACAACACCTTGAAGGTGTCGCGGATGCCGTCGGCCGAAAATTCGGCAAAGCTTTCGGCGCAATCGCCGCCCTGCAGCAGAAAGGCCCGGCCCTCGGCCGCTTCGGCCAGCTCGGCCTTCAGCGTGCGTGTCTCACCGGCAAAGACGAGCGGCGGAAACTTGGCCAGTCGGGTTTCGACCGCGGCCAGCCGCTCGGCATCGGTATAGTCGGGCATCTGCACCCGCGGTTTCGCGCGCCATGCGGCCTTCGTCCAGTCGCTCATCACTCTCTTCTCCCCTGTCACGAGGTGAGCTTCGGTTATATGCAGGTATTGAGACCTTGGAAACCACCCTCGGTCGAATTCGGATCGCCATCTTGATCCACCTCGTCAAATTTGCTTCGCTCGCTCAATCAACCTGAGGGTGGCCGCCCATGAGCCCAAGTCGCCAGACGCCGAGCCCGGAGCTCACCGAGGTCAAGCCGCGTCGGTTCGTGTTCGTCCTGCTCGACAAGTTCACGTTGCTGTCGTTCTCCTGCGCGGTCGAGGCGCTGCGCTGTGCCAACCGTGTCGCCGGGCGCACGCTTTATACGTGGGTGCTGACGGGCGATGGCGAGGGGCGCAACGACGGGGATCCGGGGCGCGTCTTCTCCTCGGCCGGGCTGGGGGTCGAGCTGGACTGCGACCTGCCCGGGCTTGGGCGCGACGATACAATCCTAGTCTGCGGCGGGCTGGACGTGGGCGAGGCGTCGTCGAAGCGGATCGTGGGGTGGTTGCGTCGCGAGGCACGGCACGGGCCGGTGATCGGCGGGCTTTGCACCGCCGGCTGGACCCTCGCAAAGGCCGGGTTGCTGGACGGGCGCCGCGCGACCATCCACTGGGAGAATCACGACAGTTTCCTCGAGGAATTCGAAGAGGTGACGCTGACCAAGTCGGTCTTTGTCGTCGACGGCCCGCGGTATACCACGGCGGGCGGCACCTCCTCCGTGGACCTGCTTCTGAAGTTGATCGCCGACCATCATGGCGAGGATCTGGCGAACGCGGTGGCGGACCAGCTGATCTATTCCGCGATACGTACCGATCAGGATGTGCAGCGGCTGTCGGTGCCGACCCGGATCGGCGTGCGCCACCCCAAGCTTGCCCAGGTCATCCAGAAGATGGAGGCCTATATAGAAGAGCCGATCAGCCCCGCGATCCTGGCGCAGGACGTGGGGATGTCGACCCGCCAGCTGGAACGGCTGTTTCGCCGCTATCTCAGCCGCAGCCCCAAGCGGTACTACATGGAACTGAGGCTGCAGAAGGCGCGCAACCTGTTGATGCAGACGGACATGAGCGTGATCAACGTGGCGCTTGCCTGTGGTTTCACAAGCCCCTCGCATTTCTCGAAATGCTACCGCGCGCATTATGCCACGACGCCATATCGCGAACGCGGCTCCCACGCCGCCCGCGACGCGGTCTAGACCCTCGGCCCGCGGGCACGCTGCCCAGCCTTAGACAGTTGCCGCGATGGTCGGCTCCTGCGACCGGCAAGGAACGTGCAGTCCCGCCCCGTGCGATCCCGCCCCCTGCTCAACCGCGCGAGGTATGGCGCGCCGTAGCGTCGCCTGCCCTTCCCAATCCTTTCCACGCAATATAACGTCCCCCGCGGACGACGCGGCCGCTTTATGGACCGCCGTCGCAGACAGGGAGAGTTCAGAATGAAAAAACTGCTGCTTGCAGGCGCCGCAATCACCGCCGCCTCCGGTGCCCTCGCCCAATCCGGCGACCCGGTGAAGATCGGCGTGATCCTCGGCTACACGGGCCCGATCGAATCGCTGACGCCGAACATGGCAGACGCGGCCGAACTGGCGCTGAACGAAATCAACGACGCGGGCGGCATCCTCGACGGGCGCATGCTGGAATCCGTGCGCGCCGATTCGACCTGCATCGACAGTGCCGCGGCGACCGCCGCCGCCGAACGTCTGGTGACCTCGGACGGCGTGGCCGGCATCATGGGTGCCGACTGCTCGGGCGTGACCGGCGCGGTGCTGGCCAACGTCGCCGTGCCGAACGGCGTCGCGATGATCTCGCCCTCGGCGACTTCGCCGGCGCTTTCCTCGGCCGAGGACAATGACCTGTTCTTCCGCACCTCGCCCAGCGATGCGCGTCAGGGCGAAGTCATCGCCGAGGTCCTGAACGACAAGGGCATCGAAGAAGTCGCGGTCACCTATGTGAACGCCGACTACGGCAAGGGTCTTTCCGACGCCGTCACGCAAGCCTTCGAAAAGCTGGGTGGCACCGTGACGCTCGCCTCGCCGCACGAAGACGGCAAGGCCGACTATTCGGCAGAGATCGGCGCGCTGGCCTCGGCCGGCGGTGAGGCGCTGGTGGTGCTGGGCTACGCCGATGCCGGCGGCAAGGGCATGATCCAGTCCGCTCTCGACACCGGGGCCTTCGACACCTTCGTCATGGGCGACGGCATGTTCGCGCAGACCCTGATGGATGATCTGGGCGCCGACATGGAGGGCTCCTTCGGCACCGTGCCATGGTCGGAAGGCGAAGGCGCCGAGGCGTTCATGGCCGCGACCGAGGCCGCCGGCATCAACGGCGACAGCACCTTCACCCGCGAAAGCTATGACGCCGCCGCCCTGCTGGCCCTGGCGATGGAGGCTGCCGGATCGACCGACGCCGCCGACTACAAGGCCTCGATCACCGAGGTTGCGAACGCGCCGGGCGAACAGATCCTTCCGGGCGAACTGGCCAAGGCGCTGGAGATCCTCGCCGAGGGTGGCGACATCGACTATGTCGGCGCCACCAATGTCGAGCTGATCGGCCCGGGCGAAGCGGCCGGCACCTTCCGCGAATACGAGGTGACCGACGGCGCCTATTCGACGGTCAAGATGCACTGAACTTCGGGGCGTCGGCCCGGGCCTTCGGCCCCGGGCGGCGCCAGACGAAAAAAACAGCCCGGTGCGGGGATGAGGCACCGGGCTGCTCTTTCAAAACGACAGAAACCGCGGCCGGTCCGTTAGGCGGGGACGCTTGCCTGAAACCGGCGGCCTGTGGAGGGATGGGGATGATCGTCGTCGATGACGTCCACAAGCATTTCGGCGGCTTCCGTGCCGTTGATGGTGCAACACTGGAAATCCGCAAAGGTTCCATCACCGGTCTCGTCGGACCGAACGGGGCCGGCAAGACCACGCTGTTCAACGTGGTGGCGGGGGTTCTGCCGCCCACGTCGGGGCGCGTCGTCATGGATGGCGAGGACATCACCGGCCTGCCGCCGCATGCGCTGTTCTCAAAGGGGCTTCTGCGCACCTTTCAGATCGCACACGAGTTTTCGTCGATGACGGTGCGCGAGAACCTGATGATGGTGCCGGCCGATCAGTCGGGCGAGACGCTGTGGAACGCGTGGTTCGGCCGCGGCCGCATCGCCCAAGAGGAACGCGCGCTGGCTGCCAAGGCCGATGAAGTGCTCGATTTCCTGACCATCTCCCACCTGGCCGACGAACGCGCCGGCAACCTGTCTGGCGGGCAGAAGAAGCTGCTGGAACTCGGCCGGACGATGATGGTCGATGCCAAGATCGTGTTCCTCGACGAGGTGGGCGCGGGCGTGAACCGCACCCTGCTCAACACCATCGGCGATGCGATCCTGCGGCTGAACCGCGAACGCGGCTACACCTTCTGCATGATCGAGCACGACATGGATTTCATCGGCCGCCTCTGCGATCCGGTGATCGTCATGGCCGAAGGCCACGTGCTGGCGCAGGGCACCATTGACGAGATCAAGGCCAACGAGCAGGTGATCGAGGCCTATCTCGGCACCGGTCTGAAGAACAAGGTCGCCGAACCGGCCGTCTGACGGCCCGACACTGGTACGGTCCGGAACGACGCCCCGGCCTGCCCCGCCCTTTCGCAATATTCGCAAATTCCCGCAGGTGACGACATGGCCCAGACCTTCGCCCCCGAGACACCCCGCACCGTTGCTGCAGACCATGTTGGTGCAGCCTCTGCCGAAGCACCGGGCGCCGGAATCCCGGCGCTGATCGGCGACGCGATGACCGGCGGCTATGGCGGTGGTGGCGACATCCTGAACGGGTGCACGATCTCGATCGATCCGGGCCAGATCGCGGTGATCGTGGGCCCGAACGGCGCGGGCAAGTCGACGGCGATGAAGGCGGTTTTCGGCATGCTGTCGCTGCGCAAGGGCGCGGTTCGGCTGGCAGGGCGCGACATCACCGCCCTGACGCCGCAGGCGCGGGTTGCCCAGGGCATGGCCTTCGTGCCGCAGACCCACAACATCTTCACCTCGATGACGGTCGAAGAGAACCTCGAGATGGGGGCCTTTCTCCGGCGCGACGATATCGCGGACACGATGGCGCAGGTTTACGATCTGTTTCCGATCCTCAGGGACAAGCGGCGCCAGCCGGCCGGCGAATTGTCGGGCGGCCAGCGTCAGCAGGTGGCTGTCGGACGGGCGCTCATGACCCGCCCCACCGTCCTGATGCTGGACGAACCCACCGCCGGTGTCAGCCCCATCGTCATGGACGAGCTGTTCGATCGGATCATCGAAGTCGCGCGCACCGGCATCTCGATCCTGATGGTCGAACAGAACGCGCGCCAGGCGCTCGAGATCGCCGACCGCGGCTACGTGCTGGTGCAGGGACGCAATGCCTTTACCGATACAGGCCGCGCGCTGCTGAACGACCCCGACGTGCGCCGGTCCTTCCTTGGTGGGTAGGCCGGCCCCTACCCGCCGGAAGCGGCGCGGCGTGCAGTCCGGGGCGGACCCGCGGCCCTGCGACCACAGGGTGAGCCGCAGCGGCAGGTTCGCGTTGACCATGTGCCGGGGGAATGGCACCCCGCACGGACCGAAACATCAGATTTCGAAGGAACTTAGATGGACGCGCTGAACGCTCTGGTGGCGCTTGCAAATTTCGTCGTTATCCCGGCGACCGCCTATGGCGCACAGCTCAGCCTCGGCGCGCTCGGCGTCACGCTGATCTACGGCATCCTGCGGTTTTCGAACTTCGCCCACGGCGACACCATGGCCTTCGGCACCATGGCGACGATCCTGTTCACCTGGGTCCTGCAGGGCGCGGGCATCAGCTTCGGCCCATTGCCAACCGCCCTTCTGGCGCTGCCCGTAGGCATCGCGATCACCGCGCTTTACGTGCTGGCGACCGACCGGGTGGTCTATCGTTTCTACCGCAAGCAACGCGCGGCACCCGTGATCCTGGTCATCGTCTCGATGGGCGTAATGTTCGTCACCAATGGCGTGGTCCGCTTCATCATCGGGGTCGACGACCGTAACTTCGATGACGGCACGCGGTTCCTGATCTCGGCCCGCGACTTCCGCAACTGGACGGGGCTGGACGAGGGGCTTGCGCTGCGCTCCAGCCAGGCGATCACCGTGGTTACCGCGGTCCTGGTCGTGGCGTTGCTCTTCTGGTTCCTGACCTGCACCCGTACTGGCAAGTCGATGCGCGCGTTTTCGGATAACGAGGACCTGGCGCTTCTCTCGGGCATCAACCCCGAGCGTGTCGTCGCCATCACCTGGATCATCGTCGCGGCGCTGGCGACGGTGGCGGGCGTGCTCTACGGTCTCGACAAGTCGTTCAAGCCCTTCACCTATTTCCAGTTGCTGCTGCCCATCTTCGCCGCCGCCATCGTGGGGGGGCTAGGCTCGCCCCTGGGGGCCATCGCGGGCGGCTTCATCATCGCCTATTCCGAGGTTGCAGTGACCTACGCCTGGAAGAAGGTGGCGAACTACGCCCTGCCCGAGCGGTTCGAGATCGACGGTCTGGGGCAGCTTCTATCCACTGACTACAAGTTCGCGGTGTCCTTCGCGATCCTCGTGATCGTCCTGTTGTTCCGGCCCACGGGCCTTTTCCGGGGGAAATCGGTATGAGCAATTCCGTCCGGGCGCCGCTGTTCTTCGGTGTCGTCGTCGTGCTGTTCCTTCTGACCGGCGTCATGCAAAGCTGGAACGTCGCTCTGGGTGTGCTGAACATGGGGCTGATCTCGGCCATCATGGCGCTTGGCGTGAACATGCAGTGGGGCTACGCGGGCCTCTTTAACGTGGGCGTGATGGGCTTCGTCGCGCTTGGCGGGCTGGGCGCCGTTGTCGTATCGATGCCCCCGGTGGACGAGGCCTGGGCCGCGGGGGGCCTTCGGGTTCTGGCGGCCCTCGTCGTGGGCGCGCTGGCGATCGTCGCCGCAGTACAGACTTGGAAGCGGATGCCGCATGGCTGGGCGCGCAGCCTGTCGATGATCGCGATCCTGCTGGTGGGCTTCATCGCCTTCCGCTGGACCTTCGACGTGGCGGTCGAGGCGATCGAGGATGTCGATCCCTCGGCAACCGGATATCTGGGCGGGCTGGGCCTGCCGGTGCTGGTGGCATGGCCAATAGGCGGGCTTTTGGCGGCGGGCGCGGCGTGGATCGTGGGCAAGACGGCGCTTGGCCTGCGTTCGGACTATCTGGCCATCGCGACCCTCGGCATCGCCGAGATCATCATCGCCGTGATGAAGAACGAGGACTGGCTGAGCCGTGGCGTCAAGAACGTGATCGGATTGCCCCGCCCCGTTCCTTACGAGGTCGACCTGCAGAATTCGCAGGCCTTCGTGGATCGGGCGCAGGGGCTCGGGATCGATCCGGTCACGGCCTCGTCGCTGGCGGTCAAGCTGGCCTACACCGGGCTGTTTACCGTGGTCCTTCTGGTCGTTCTGTGGCTGGCGCAGGCCGCGCTGGCTTCGCCATGGGGACGCATGATGCGCGCGATCCGCGACAACGAGGTCGCGGCCGAGGCGATGGGCAAGGATGTCACCAAGCGGCACCTGCAGATCTTCATCATCGGCAGCGCGGTCTGCGGACTGGCGGGCGCGATGATGACCACGCTTGACGGTCAGCTTGTGACCTCTGCCTACCAGCCGCTACGCTTCACCTTCCTCGTCTGGGTGATGGTGATCGTCGGCGGGTCGGGCAATAACTGGGGCGCGGTGCTGGGCGGCTTCCTGATCTGGTTCCTCTGGGTTCAGGTCGAACCGCTGGGCCTGTGGCTGATGTCGGTCATCACCTCGGGCTTGCCCGAGGGGTCGGGCCTCAGATCGCACCTGATTGCCGGGGCTGCACATATGCGCCTTCTGACCATGGGGATCGTGCTGCTGGTCGTGCTGCGCTTCTCGCCGCGCGGGCTGATCCCGGAACGCTAGGGGCGCAGGGCTGCCTAGCAGGCGCAGCCCGGCCCCTTGCGGCAGGTATAATCGCGGCGAATGCAGCTGTTTCCGCAGGGCTTGCCCTTTGAGCAGACCTTGCAGCACGCGGCCGAAACGACGGGTCCCGCCGTTCCCCGCAACCGGTCGAGCATCTGGACAACCGCGGGGCTGGTACCTTGGGTGTCAACGGTGGCGGCAGACTGTGCCGCTGCGGCGTCAGCGAGGAGTGCGAGCGCAATACCGAGCCCAAAGGCGGTCAGCCGGGTTTGCAAGATGTCTGCTCCGCGAAGAGGTTAAGATATGGTTAAATCTAGGCTTCAAATTCGTCGCGCACCACAGCCTTTTCGTCCGCAGTTTTACCGCGCGGCAGTCGGGTGAGAGACAGGGTCGCCATCCTCCTCCTCGCCGCCGGGTTGTCGCGTCGGATGCGCGGACGAGACAAGCTGTTGGAGCTTGTGGCGGGGGCGCCGCTTCTGCGCTGTCTGGCCGAGAGGGCGCTTGGGGCGTCAGCGCCGGTCTATGTCACCCTGCCGCCCGAGGTGTTGCGCCCGGGCCGGCATGCCGCCCTCGACGGGGTGCCCGTGACGCGGGTGGTCGTGCCGGATCCGGCCGAGGGCATGGCGGCGTCCTTCCGGGCCGGTGTCGCCGCAATCGGGGATGACCCTTCCGGCCTGATGGTGATGCTGGCCGACATGCCCGAGATCGTGACCGCCGACCTGGCGCGGATGATAGCGGCCTTCGGCGCGGCGCCGAACCTGCCGTTGCGGGCGACGACGGCGGACGGCTTACCCGGGTTCCCGGTGATCTTTCCCCGCCGATTGTACCCGGCCCTGTCGCGCCTGTCGGGCGATGTCGGCGGAAAAGAGGTTCTGACAGGCGAGAGGGTCGCCACCCTGTCCCTGCCCGGCCAGCGCGCGCGACTGGACCTGGATACGCCAGAGGCCTGGGCGGCCTGGCGCGGAACGGAAAACGGCGCCCGCTAGGGACGCCGTTGACCGCAGTTCAGTAGCTCGGCCCTCCCGCAGGTGCTCAGACCAGCAGCCGCGCCTCGTGCCTTTTGAGGGTCTGGCGCGCCGCGGCAAAGCCCTGCGCCCCCTCCTGATCGGCCAGCTCGGGGAAAAGCATCAGGATCTCCTGCCGCTGCTCCGAGCCGATGCCGCGCAGGGAGTAGTCGCCCGGCTGGAAGCTTTCGGTCCAGGCTCCGTTGCCAAGGATGATTTCGTGCCGGTCGAAGAGGATATGGTGATAGGTGACCGATCCGGTGCGCACCTGATCGACCCCCTGCATCTCGGTCAGGTGCTTGGCGGCGGCCAGAACTTCGCGTTCGTCGAAATACATCGCGGCGCGGTCGGAATTGATCAGCATGCGATGGCAGGGCGACACCATCATGTCGCGCTCGGGCAGGCCGTTGCCGAGGGCGCCCGCCCGGATCAGCACGGGGTTCAGCCGCGCATCAGCCTCCAGATCCGCCGCAGCCAGGTTTTTCTTTCCGGCCCAGCGGATCCGCTGCACGCCGTTGTCGCGGGTGAAGACCCGGTCGCCTTCGCGCAGATCCTCGACCAGGCGCTCGCCCTGGGGCGTTGCGATGCTGGTGCCGGGCGTGAAGCAGATCACGACCTTCTCGATTTCCCTGAACTGCACGGTGCGGCTGAAGTTGCCCCAGTCGTCGCGCACCCGGAGCCACCCGCTTTCGCAGTGGGGGTCGTAGTGCAGGATGTAGTCGTCGGGCGACATGTTGCTCAGGTCGAGCGTGTCGAAATCGTCTCCTCCTTCGCCGCCCCAGATGTAGGCGTTGCCCGCGCCCTTCTGGATGACGAAGGTGTCGCGGTCGTCGTCACCGTAAAGATGGTCGCCGTCGGTCGCGCCGTAGATCGTGTCGTTGCCCGATCCGCCATGCACAATGTCCGGGTCTGCGCCGCCGGCCAGCAAATCATTGCCCGATCCGCCGTCAATGAAATCAGTCCCCTGGCCACCAAGGATCGTATCGTCGCCGCACCCGCCCAGCAGTGTGTCGACGCCATCGCCGCCGTCGATGTAGTCATTGCCGCTGCCGCCCTTGATGTAATCCTGCCCGCTGCCGCCGCTCAGGCTGTCGTGGCCGCTGCCCCCGTCGATGTAGTCGTCACCATCGCCACCCTCGATCGTGTCGTTCCCGCCCTTGCCGTACAGCTTGTCCTGCCCGTTGTAACCGCGGAGGGTATCGTCATCCTCGGTGCCGACGATCGTGTCGTTGTTCGAGGTACCATTGCGCGTCGCCATTCCAGTGCATCTCCAGACGGGCCCGGATTGGCCGGGTCGATTCACGTCGTATCCATACGCTCTTATGGATCTGACGTATAGGAAGCGGATTATCCCGCAGGGCTGTTCTAGAGCACAGCATTGGTGCGGGATGTGGCCCGGTAGGGCTTAAACAGCAGAAAAATCCGGGCATTGTTGTGGCAAGCAAGAATTAACCGCTTTTCAGGGCCGGACCGTATCCGTCTCAGGAACAAACGTCGCCGCTGCAGCGACGGGCTGTTTCCCCCCGCACCGGGGCCGATTCTGGGATCTCCGCGCCCGGACCGTGCCAGCGGTGGGGTGAGAAGGACAAAGGGCGAGGGCCGCCCCCGGCCCTCGCCCTTCCGTGTCGGACCCCGGGGCGGTCTTTGGCCGCCGCGGTTGTAGCCTTGGTCCGGATGCCCCCTTGCGCGATCAGTCGACCAGCAGCCGGGCCTCGTGCCGTTTCAGGGTGCGGCGGGCAGCGGCATAGTTCTCGATCCCCTCCGGCGCGTCCAGCTCGGGGAAAAGTTCGAGGATCTCGGCCCGCTGTGCATTGCCGATCCCACCCAGGGTGTAATCGCCCGGCTGGAAGCTTTCGGTCCAGGACCCGTCGGACAGCACGACCTCGTGCCGGTCGAACATGAAGTGGATGTAATGCGTGCCCAGTGTCTCGACGCTGCGGATGGTGTCGGCGTTGACCAGGTGCTTGGCAGCAACCAGCACCTCGCGCTCTTCGAAATAGAGCTGCGTGCGGTCGCTGGCGACCAGCACCCGGTGATTGGGGCTGACCAGCATGTCACGCTCGGGAAGGCCGTGACCAAGCGCCCCGGCCTTGATCAGGACCGGCTTCAGATGCCGGTTCTGTTGAAGCTCCTGATAGCCCAGCTGCTTTCGTCCGACCCAGCGGATCTCCTGGATGCCGTTGTCCCGGGTGATGATCCGGTCGCCTTCACGCAGATCCTCGACCAGACGTTCGCCCCGGGGCGTCGCGATGCGGGCGCCGGGGGTGAAGCAGGGGATGATCTCTTCGATGTTCTCGAAATGCAGGCGGCCGGTCTCGTTTCCGTGGTCGTCGAAATAGACGACGTCGCCATCGATGCCGTTGCCGTCGCTGTCCGTGGTGACCCCGTCCAACCGGTAGCTGTTGCCGCCGAGCGATCCGCTCAGGTCAAGCACATCGTGGTCCGCGGATCCCGCGTTGAAGCCCGAGCCGCCCAGGATTGTGTCGCCGGCATTGACCCCGCCGATATAGTCGGCGTCAAAGCCTGCATCGACATGGTCATTGCCACGTCCGGTCGTGATCCGGTCCTCGCCATCGCCGCCCAGGATCGTGTCATCGCCCGTGCCGCCATCGAGGCTGTCATTCCCCGCGCCACCGTCAATGTAGTCATCCGCGCTGTCGGCAATGATCGTGTCGTCGCCGTCTTCGCCATAAAGCTCGTCCGGCCCGGAGGCCCCGATCAGGCTGTCGTTGCCCGCGCCGCCATAGACGAAATCGCCGCCGCGCCCGGCCTCGATCGTGTCGTTGCCTTCATCGCCGTAGAGGTAGTCGAGCCCGTCGCCGCCGGTGATCTGGTCATCGCCGCAGCCACCGTGGATCGTGTCGATGTCCTGGCCGCCGATGATGGTGTCGTTGCCGTCGCCGCCCTCGATGCTGTCGCCGCCGTCTCCGCCATCGATCCAGTCATTTCCGGCACCACCATAGATGGTGTCGCTGTCGGCCCCGCCGGTGATGCTGTCGTCGCCTGCGCCGCCGTCGATCAGGTCGCGCCCGGCGCCGCCGTCAACGCTGTCGTTGCCACCGCCCGCATCGATGCTGTCAGCGCCCTCGCCGCCAAAAATCAGGTCGTCGCCGCCGACGCCCTCGATCGCGTCGTTGCCTGCGCCGCCGAGGATCGTGTCGTTGCCCTCGCCCCCGTCGAGCGTGTCGTCACCGTCGCCGCCGTCAATGTAGTCGTCGCCCAGCTCGCCCGCGATCAGGTCTCCGCCGTCGGCCGAATAGCCGGGCCCGCCGATGGTCGAGTCGTAATCGTAGTGGGCGTTGTCGAACCGCGCGCCCGAGTCGCCCAGGTTGATCGTCAGGCGGGCATCGTCGAAGTCGCGGTCGCCGCCGTACCTCAGGTCTTCGAACCCGATGTTGACCGACCCATCGGGGTTCACGCCCTCGCCGCGGGTGTGCAGCAGGCCATCGCGGTTCAGCCCAAGGTTATCGCCGTAGCCCGAGCTGTAGTAATGGTCGCCACGGTCAGTGACGATGCCCACACCGATCACCGCGCCGGGCGTCACGGAGACGCTGTAGCTTTCGCCGTTGTCGCGGCCCTCGGTGCCCAGCATCTGCACGTTGGAGATACGCCCGGTGTCGGGGTCGATCTCGTAGACGAAGACGTCGTTCGAATAGGCGCTGTTGCCGCCGTTGATGGTGATGGTGACCGGGCCGCCCTGCCCCAGATTGTCGGGTCCGCCGCCGATCAGCGTGTCATTCTGGTCGCCGCCGTCGATCGTGTCCGAGCCGCCGCCGCCATAGACCGTGTCGAAGCCTTCGGCCGAGTCGAGGTAGTCGTCGCCGGCGCCGCCGTAGATTTCGTCGTCGCCCGCGTCGGCAAAGACGGTGTCGTCGCCATCGCCCGCCAGCACCACGTCGTCATTGGGCGCGTCACCCGGCAGGATCGCGTCGTTCGCGTCGATGCGGTCGCCTTCGGGGTCGCCCAGGTAGGCGTCGTCGATCAGGTCGTCGCCGTCGGTCCCTTCGACATACCCGTCGAGATCGGCGCAGGCGCGGTCGAACGAGATGTCGGAGACGCCGATCGTCCCGGTATGCGACGCGGCGGAGCCGTCTTCGAACACGATCTCGAGGCTGGTGATCTCGCCCGGGATGGTCACGGTGACGCTGTCTGCCGCGCCAGGGCCGTCAACGCCGTAGCCGACAGCGCCGGTGGCATCGACCGTGCCGCCGTTGACGACGTGGTGCGACGCGAGGTCCGAGAACTTGACCTCGACCGGATTGCCGTGGGCATCCTTGGCGATGACCGTGACCCGCTCATCCCAGAGGCAGGGGCGCGAGTCGACGTCGAAAAGCTCGAAGCTGACGTTGTCCACCGGCTGGTCGAAGGTGATGCAGGCGCGCACCGGCTCGTCCACGCAGGAGGCCTTGAGCGCGTCGTCACAGTCCCACGCCCGGGCCGAGGCCTTCTCGAATTCGTCGCCGTCGTGGTTGCGCGGCGTGCTGACGGTGACGTTCACGTCCGATCCGTCATGCGACAGGGTGGTGGTTCCGTCCGCGCTCGCGTGCGTCCAATCGAGAAGGTAGTCCGACATCGTTACGTCTCCCGTTACCGTTGGCGCATGGCTGAGCTGTGCTCGCGCCCGGGCCCTGTTATCTTTTTCGACACCCGCCGCCGGATCCGGCGGCGCAAAGCGATGTCGTCCCGGCCCCTGGGAGCCGACCAATCCCTGTTGTCATGTCGGTGGAGTTCCCTCCCCCAGACCTCTTCGGGCGGCGTGGCCGTCGTGTAGCCCCGGTCGCGCCGCTCCGGTCGTCCCCCAACGACCGTGTCGCACCTTGTCGACAGGCTTAGGTAGCCATGCAGGGTGCCCTACGGGAAGCAAAAAGTGTCCGAAAAGCGGCGAAGATCAGACCGGCCGGTGGCGCGTTCGCGTCTGAGTTGCGGGGTGCCCGGATGGGGGAAGAATGGAGTGGTTGGCCACTTAGAAGAACTGCCGACCAAACGCAAGGCGCTGATTTCTTGAGAAAAACCGTGCTGATGCTGGTTGAGCTCAGGTAAGCTGAGTGGTCACCGAAGTTTCTATGATTCCCGGCAAATCGCGCAATCAGGGCTGCTACTGTCGGGGATTGGAAGACAATGCATGGCGCCATGAAAACGCAAATTTTATTGACCCTAGTGTCGCAATGACCGCGTTGGTTGTTCCCGTTTTCGGGCCAAACTACTGAAGGGAGACGTTCCGTTTCGCGTTATCGCAGGTCCGATGGCGAATCACTCACGAATCGGCGGGCGAATGCGGCGGAAATACGGCTGCGCGCGGCGTCGGCAGGGGGGCACGGCAGAAACTCGTTGCGGCGCGGGACACTCGAACGTTGCACGTCTTGCAATCGGGGTCACTCGGAGGGGCTTCGCGCCGCGGTCCGGGCCTGCGGTCTGCACCTCTGGGTGAGCCCCGGGGTGACGCGTAGGAGCCTTGCCGATCGGGTCTGGCGCTTGAGTTCGGCGCTGCCGTCCGCAAGGTCGGTTTGCCTGTCGAAAGGTCGGTGCGGCGACAGAAAGGCCGGGACGCGGCATCCCGCGTCCCGACCTGAAAATAGGCGCCCGGGTAACCGGGCGCCCGGGGCTTATTGCCAGGACTGGACGAGTTCGTCGTAGGACACCGTCTGGGGCTCTTCATCCTCGTTTTCGAGGGCGGGTTTCGGCGCGCCGGGCTGGTCGAACCAGTACTCCGCACTCTCCTCCTCGTTCAACGCCGGGCCCTGGTCACCCTGCACCCCGGCCCGTTCGAGACGCATCATCACGTCCTCCATGTCCGAACAGAGCTGGTCCAGCGCCTCCTGGCTGGATTTCGCACCGGACATGGCGTCGCCGATGTTCTGCCACCAGAGCTGCGCCAGCTTGGGGTAGTCCGGCACGTTGGTGCCAGTGGGCGACCACCGCACGCGGTCGGGCGAGCGGTAGAACTCGACCAGGCCGCCAAGACGCGGCGCACGTTCGGTGAAGTGTTCGGAGTTGATGGTGCTGTCGCGAATGAAGGTCAGTCCGACGTCGGCCTTCTTCACGTCCACGGTCTTGGAGGTGACGAACTGCGCGTAGAGCCAGGCGGCCTTGGCGCGGTCGGTGGGGGTGGACTTGAGGATCGTCCAGGATCCCACGTCCTGATAGCCGACCTTCATCCCCTCTTCCCAGTAGACGCCATGCGGCGACGGGGCCAGCCGCCACTTTGGCGTGCCGTCGTCGTTCATCACGGCGGGGCTGTCGACGAGCGGGGCCACGAAGGTCGTGTACATGAACATCTGCTGGGCGATGTCCCCCTGCCCCGGCACCGGGCCGGCCTCGGAGAAGGTCATGCCGGCGGCCTGCGGCGGCGAGTAGTTCTGCAGCCACTCGATCGCTTTGTCCACGGCATAGACGGCGGCGGGCGAGTTCGTCGCGCCGCCGCGGTCCACGCAGGCGCCGACGGGCTGGGACTGCTCGTTGACCCGGATGCCCCATTCGTCGACAGGCAGGCCGTTCGGCTCGCCCTTGTCGCCCATGCCGGCCATCGACATCCACGCGTCGGTGTAGCGCCAGCCGAGCGAGGGGTCCTTCTTGCCGTAGTCCATGTTGCCCCAGACCGACGTGGGCTCGCCTTCGATATAGCTCATGTCGCGGCCGGTGAAGAACGCGGCGATGTCCTCGTAGGCGGCCCAGTTCACCGGAACGCCCAGCTCGTAGCCGTATTCCTCCTGGAAATCGGCCTTGGTCTGTTCGTCGTTGAACCAGTCGTAACGGAACCAGTAGAGGTTCGCGAACTGCTGGTCGGGCAGCTGGTAGAGATTACCGTCGGGGCCCGTGGTGAACTGAGTTCCGATGAAGTCGTCGAGATCGAGCGTGGGCGAGGTGACGTCGGCGCCGTCGCCCGCCATCCACTCGGTCAGGTTGCGCGCCTGTCCGTACCGCCAGTGGGTGCCGATCAGGTCGCTGTCGTTGACGAAGGCGTCATAGACGTTCTGTCCCGATTGCATCTGCACCTGCAGACGCTCGACCACGTCGCCCTCGCCGATCAGGTCGTGGGTGAGGTTGATGCCGGTGATCGCGCTGAAGGCGGGGGCCAGCACCTGCGCCTCGTATTCATGGGTGGTGATGGTTTCGGACACCACGTTGATGTCCATGCCCTCGAACTCGGCCGCGGCATCGATGAACCACTGCATCTCGGCTTCCTGCTCCTCTCGGGTCAGGGTCGAGACGTCGCCGATCTCGGCGTCGAGGAAATCCTGCGCCGCCTGCATGTCGGCGAAGGCCGGGGCGGCCAGCCCCACCATCATCGACAGCGCGGTGGTCGATCTGAGTAACACGTTCATAAGTTCCTCCCTTATATGTCGAACGTCCGTCTTTTCGGGCCCCTCTGTCAGACGAGCCGGAAGATCGCCGCGGCCAGGATGGCGCAGGCCACCAGCGCGGCCCATTGCGGGCCAAGCCCGAGCGCCAGCCAGGCGAGGTTCACGAAGCCCGCGACCAGCAGCGCGATGAACAGGCGGTCGCCGCGCGTGGTCTCGATCCGCAGAATGCCCCGCCGGGGCGTTTCGGGGGCGCGGATCGCGAGGATCGAGAAAAGGACCAGCAGGCCGGCGACGATCCAGAAGAACAGCGCCGTCGGAAAGACCCAAGCCATCCATCCCCCGGGGTTGAGGCTTTGCGTCCAGGCAAAGGCGCTGTCCTCGCCGCTGGCGCGCAGCGCCGCCCAGAGGATGACGCCGCCGACCGCGAGCCATGGCGCGACCAGCCCGGCGATCAGCCCCGCGCCGCCACGTTTGTGCGAACTTTGCGCCATCACACCCTCCCCAGGGCAAAGCCCTTGGCGATGTAGTTGCGAACGAACCAGATCACGAGCGCGCCGGGAATGATCGTCAGCACGCCGGCCGCGGCCAGCACGCCCCAGTCCACTCCGGCCGCGCCCACCGTCCGCGTCATCGTGGCGGCGATCGGCTTGGCCTCGACCGAGGTCAGGGTGCGCGACAGCAGAAGTTCGACCCAGGAGAACATGAAGCAGAAGAAGGCCGCGACACCGACGCCGGACGAGATGAGCGGCATGAAGATCTTCACGAAGAAGCCGGGGAAGGAATAGCCGTCGATATAGGCGGTTTCGTCGATCTCCTTCGGAACGCCGCGCATGAAGCCTTCGAGGATCCAGACCGCAAGCGGCACGTTGAAAAGGCAATGCGCCAGCGCCACGGCGATATGCGTGTCGAAAAGGCCGACCGACGAGTAAAGCTGGAAGAACGGCAGCGCAAAGACCGCGGGCGGCGCCATGCGGTTCGTCAGAAGCCAGAAGAACAGGTGCTTGTCGCCCATGAAGCGGTAGCGCGAAAAGGCATAGGCCGCCGGCAGCGCCACGGCGATCGAGATCACCGTGTTCAGGACCACGTAGGTCAGCGAATTGATGTACCCCATGTACCACGACGGGTCGGTCAGGATCGTCTCGTAGTTCTGCAGCGTCGGCGCCTCGGGCCAGAGCGATACGCCGCCCAGGATCTCGCGGTTGGTCTTGAGGCTCATGTTGATGAGCCAGTAGATCGGCAGCATCAGGAACAGGATGTAAACCGTCATGACCACGGCCGAACCGCTGAACCGGCTACCGCGGCGCAGCCGGGTGTTCGCGTCCTCGTGGCTGACATCGCCGGGCAGGACGGCGGCGCCCGGCGCGCTGTCGGGCACCGTGGCTGTCCGGGTGGCTGTCCGGTCGGTCATTCCCCTCCCTCCTCTTTGTCGAGATTGGTCATGACGATGTAGAAGACGTAGGAGATCACCATGATGACCAGGAAATACATCAGCGAAAACGCGGCGGCGGGGCCAAGGTCGAACTGTCCCAGCGCCATCTTAACGAGGTCGATGGACAGGAAGGTCGTCGCATTGCCCGGGCCACCGCCCGTCAGCACGAAGGGTTCCGTGTAGATCTTGAAGCTGTCCATGAAGCGCAGAAGGATCGCGATGGTCAGCACGCCACGCATCTTGGGCAGCTCGATGTAGCGGAACACCGACCAGCGGCTGGCCTGGTCGATCTTCGCGGCCTGGTAATAGGCGTCGGGGATCGACTGCAGCCCCGCGTAGGCCAGAAGCGCCACGAGGGATGTCCAGTGCCACACGTCCATGACAATGACGGTGGCCCAAGCGGCGTAGAAGCCCTGCGTGTAGTTGTAGTCGACCCCGAGCGCATCCAGCGTGTAACCCAGAAGGCCGATGTCGACCCGGCCGAAGATCTGCCAGATCGTCCCCACCACGTTCCACGGGATCAGCAGCGGCAGCGCCATCAGGACGAGGCATACACTGGCCCAGACACCCTTCTTGGGCATGTTGCGCGCCACCAGCACGCCCAGCGGCACCTCGATGGCGAGGATGATTGACGAGAACACGATCTGCCGGCCAAGCGCGTTCCACATCCGCTCGGAATGCAGCATGTCGTCGAACCATGCGAGGCCGGCCCAGAAGAACTGGTTGTTCCCGAACGTATCCTGAACCGAGTAGTTGACGACCGTCATCAGCGGGATAACCGCCGAAAATGCGACGAGGATGAGCACCGGCAGGACGAGAAACCATGCCTTCTGGTTTTCGGTCTTCATTACGCGGCGTCCTCCCTGATCCGTCCGCCGGGGCGGTCGCCACCCTCGGGCGTGACGCGCCAGTCGTTTTCGTAGACGTTGACGCCGCCCTCGGCGAACTGCACATGCGTGGCCCCGTCGGGCACGCCTTGCCCCTCGCCCGCGATCGCCGCCACCGGGTGGCCGTCGACGTCAAGACGCACGATCTTGTGGCGACCGACATCCTCGACCCGGGTGACACGTGCGGGGATTCCGGTTTCGCCCATGCGGATGTATTCCGGACGCACCCCGATCTTGAGAGTGCCGCCTGACGTTGGATAGCGCGCCCCGAGTTCGACCCGCGTGCCCGCGATGCGGGCCGCAGTGCCCTCGATCTCGGCGTCGAACAGGTTCATGCCCGGCGAGCCGATGAAATAGCCGACGAAGGTATGCCCCGGCCTTTCGAACAACTCGTCCGGCGTCCCGATCTGGACGACGCGGCCGTCATACATCACCACCACCTTGTCGGCGAAGGTCAGCGCCTCGGTCTGGTCGTGGGTGACGTAGATCATCGTGTGGCCGAACTCGCGATGCAGCGTCTTCAGCTGGGTCCGAAGCTCCCACTTCATGTGCGGGTCGATCACCGTCAGCGGCTCGTCGAACAGCAGCGCGTTCACATCGTCGCGCACCATGCCGCGCCCCAGGCTGATCTTCTGCTTGGCATCCGCCGTCAGACCCGAGGCCCGCCGGTCCAGCGCATCCTCCATATCGATCATCCGCCCGACGCGGGCGACGCGATCGCGGATCTCGTCGGCCGGCAGGCCGCGGTTCTTCAGCGGAAAAGCCAGATTCTGGCGGACGGTCATCGTATCGTAGACGACCGGGAACTGGAACACCTGCGCGATATTGCGCTCGGCCGTGGGCAGATGCGTGACGTCCCGGCCGTCGAAGAGGACGCGCCCGTGGCTGGGGATCAGCAGGCCCGAGATGATGTTGAGAAGCGTGGACTTGCCGCATCCCGACGGACCCAGAAGCGCATAGGCCTCACCATCGGTCCAGTCGTGGTTCAGCTCCTTCAGGGCGAAATCCTCGGGCGATTGCGGCGCGTCGAGGTAACTATGGGCGAGAGTGTCGAGGGTGATCTTGGCCATCACGCGGCCTCCGCATAGGGGGCAGGCTGGACCAGCCGGCCGTCCGTGCCGAAGACGTAGACATGGCGTGGATCGATATGCACCCGAAGCGGCCTGCCGGCATCGAGGTCGCGCACGCCATGCACCAGCCCCACCCAGCGGGTGCCCTGATGGTCGACATGGACGAAGGTCTCCGACCCCGTGATTTCGGTCACCACGAGCGTCGTGTCGAAGTTTAGCGCGCCGTCCGCCCCTTCCAGCGTCATGTGATTGGGGCGGAAACCGGCGGTATAGGTGCCGTCGTCCAGATCCTGCCAGCGCGCGCCCGCGGCGACGTCGTCGCCGGTGCCGAAACGGATGCGATCGCCCGTCTTGTGGATCTCGATGAAGTTCATCGGCGGGTCCGAGAAGACGCGCGCCGTCGTCGCATCCGCGGGCTGGCGATAAACCGACGGCGTGGGCCCGAACTGCGTCACCCGTCCCTGCCAGAGCGTCGCGCAGTTGCCGCCAAGCAGCAGCGCCTCTTCTGGTTCCGTCGTGGCGTAGACGAAGATCGAGCCCGATTTTTCGAAGATGCGCGGGATCTCGGCGCGCAATTCCTCGCGCAGCTTGTAGTCGAGGTTCGCGAGCGGCTCGTCCAGCAGGACAAGCCCCGCGTTCTTTACAAGAGCCCGAGCGAGGGCGCAGCGCTGCTGCTGCCCGCCCGAGAGTTCAAGCGGGCGCCGCTCGATCTGGGGCGTCAGCTGCATCAGCTCGGCCGTTTCCCGTACGCGGGTGTCGATCGTGGCCTTGTCCAGTCCCATCAGCCGCAGGGGCGAGGCGATGTTGTCATAGACGCTCATCGACGGGTAGTTGATGAACTGCTGGTAGACCATCGCGACCTTGCGGTCCTGCACCCGCTGGCCGGTCACGTCTTCGCCCTGCCAAAGCACCTGGCCCGACGTCGGAACGTCAAGCCCGGCCATCAGCCGCATGAGTGTCGTCTTTCCCGCGTTCGTCGGGCCGAGAAGCACGTTCATCGTGCCTTTCTCAAGCGTCAGGTCGGTCGGATACACGTGGGTCCGGCCCCCGACGACCTTGGACACATCTTTAAGGGTAAGCGTCACAAGACCGGGCCTCCCCTCCCGCTGACCTCCTGCAAACGTGATGAGGTTAGGAGATTCGTAACTCCGTGGGAAGGACAGTTTTCGTTTATTTTCGTTTTCACGTTCCGCGAACGGGCGTTAAGTGTCCGTTAACCGGGAGGTAATGGGACGGCTTTCATGGAATGTCGCCCTTGCGCGGCCCGGCTTGCGGTTAACCGCACGATTGCGAACTGAAACCTGTTATAATCGAAAACCGAGGGCGCATTTTCGGCGCGGAGCATGATGTCGCAGACAATCAGACACCCCGAGATCATCGAGATTGCGCGCCGCGACGGCAAGGTGACGGTCGAGCGGTTGTCGGCGCATTTCGGTGTTACGCACCAGACGATTCGACGCGATCTGGCGGATCTGGCCGAGGCAGGGCGGCTTGAACGGGTGCATGGCGGGGCCGTGCTGCCCTCGGGCACCACGAATATCGGTTACGCGGATCGTCGCCAGATCAACGCCGCTGCCAAGGACGCGATCGCGGCCGCCTGTGCCGAAGCGATCCCGAACGAAAGCTCGGTCTTTCTCAATATCGGCACCACGCCCGAGGCCGTGGCGCGGCACATGCTGGCGCATCGCAACCTGCTGGTGGTCACGAACAACATGAACGTGGGTCAGATACTCGTCGCCAATCCCGACTGCGACGTCGTCGTCACGGGGGGCGCCCTGCGTCCCTCGGATGGCGGCCTGATCGGGGACGTCACCACGACGACAATCCGCCGGTTCAAGTTCGACGTCGCGGTGATCGGCTGTTCCGCGCTCGACGAGGACGGCGACCTTCTGGATTTCGACATGCAGGAGGTCGGGGTGACGCGGGCCATCCTGCAGCATGCCCGAAAGGTCTTCCTCGTCTCCGACGGCTCGAAGTTTCAGCGCAAGGCGCCGGTGCGCGTCGCCTCGGTGGCCGATCTCGATGCGTTCTTCACGGATGTCCCGCCTCCACCGGGCTTCGTCAGCCGCTGCAAGGACGAGGGCGTGGCCGTCACGGTCGCCGCGTGCGCTAACCCCGCCGACTAGTCCGACCGACGCTCCCCGTTCGGCGACGCAAGATCGCCGACCTTGAGAGGAGGTAAGGTGCAGTAAGGAAGACGGTAATCGGCTGGTCCATCCCCCCTGCCCCCACGTGCAAGCCTGACAACTGTCCGCTGCGTCGCACGAAGTTGTAGTCGCTGCCGCGGAGGGTGACCGGGGTGTTTGGCATCCGTGACCACGGACCCGCGAGCTCCCTTGCGACCATTTCCGGTTCGGCGCGGTTCCGTTTCGCGCTTAGACCACCGGCTTCCTCGCCAGGCCCTTGCCCAGGATCGGTCCGGTCGGAAGGTCGGTGGGGGATCCCCCGGCGGGCTCAACGGTGATCTCGTAAAGTTGCTGCGGATGCGGAGCGGGAAGCCCGTCGATCGTCAGCGTCTCGGACCGGCCGGTGGGGAGCAGCCCCAGTGAAACGGGTGGGCCGTCCTCGTCGGGTTTCGTCCAGACCTGCATCACCCGTTCCGTCGGAACCTCCGCCTGTTCGAGCAGGGTGACCAGCGTGGTGTTGTCGGGGCGTCCTTCGACCAACGCGATCGCCTCGCCGTCGTCGTTCAGCAGAACCGCAATCACTGCGGGGGCGACCGGGGTCAGGACCGACCATCCAAGGATCAGGGCCAGAAGGACCGTGGCCGCGATGCTTCCCAGCGCCATGCCGCGCCAGCGCGACATCGCCCGGCGGACCGTCGAAAGATCCACGATCTCGGCCGATGCCACGTGGCCGTCGACGGGCGCGTCATCCAGACCGGATTCGACCCGCGACCAGAACCCGTCAGGCAGGACGAGCGTTTCGGCGGTTTCGTCCAGGGCGAGGAAGCCATCGCGCGCCCGGGCCAGCTGAAAGGCCACATCCGGGTCCTGCGCGGCCATCGTTTCAAGCCGTGCAACCTCGGCATCGTCGGCAAGGCCCAGGATTACTTCGTCGATCAGGAGATGCAGGGAGCGTTCGGTCATGACAGGCATTCCCTCAGCTTGCCGAGCCCGCGCCGGACCCAGGATTTGACCGACCCGAGCGGCGCCCCCAGTCGCCCCGCGATTTCTCCGTGACTATGGCCCAGGACGTAGGACGAGACGATCGCACGCCGGGTTGGTTCGTCGAGCCCTGCAAGGCAGCGCCGCAGATCGGAACTGGCGGCCAGCCGATCGAAGGCCTGATCCACGACGATGCGATCCTCGGCTCGGTCGAACTCGGCGGGCTCGGTTGCCACCTCACGGTCCTCACGACGCAGAAGGGTCAGGCAGCGGTTGCGCAGGATGGTATAGATCCAACCCTTGGCGCTTCCCCGCGTCGGATCGAACTGGTCCGCGCGGCGCCATACCAACACAAGACATTCCTGAACCGCATCCTCGGCCAGATCGGCCCGACGCAGCATCCGCCGCGCCACGCCCAGCATGCGCCCGCCCTCGGCGTCCATCAACGCCCGCAACGCGGCGCGATCGCCGCCGGCACAGGATTTCAGCAGTCTTGCATGATCTGTCACGGTGCGGCCTGCCCGGGCGTCTCGGTCCCGTCCCGGCACCGCATCGCAGCACGTGCTAGGGATGCCTGCGACCGCTGTCAAATGCGGCGAGAGATCCAAGACAGCGGCGCGATGGTCCGAGAGCATTCTCATCGTGCGAAACTTCGGCTGGTGCGGCCCGAAGACCGCACCAGCCTGCTTTTATCCTTGGATCAGTCGGCGGTCATGAAGGTGATGTCGCGAAGGACGGCATCGCCGGCCTCCTTGATCTCCCAGCTTTCCTGGACCGAGCCGTCTTCCAGCGACACGGTGTGCAGCATCCCGCCGGCTGCGAGCCAGGCGGTATTGGTGCCATCGGCGTCGGTGGCGATGTCGAAGGCATAGGTGTCGGCCGCGTCGATGCCGAGCTTGCCGATCGCCGCCAGCGTTCCGTCATTGGGCGAGGTCTGCTGGATGACGGCGACGATGGTGCTGTCGATATCGTACATCGCCGTGCTTTCGGGCGATCCGTACGAGTTGATGTAGGCCGCGGCGGCAATCGCCGGGGTTTCGCCCGCATGCATGTCCGCCCCTTCGAAGGCGAGCGAGCCGTCGACGGTCACGGCGCCGGTTTCGATGTCGACGCGGTGATTGGTGGTGCCCGACATGAAGCGAAGCTTGTCCGCCATCGGGTTGAAATCGACAATCACGGGCGCGTCGGCCTCGATCGGCAGGTCCGTGTCCATGGCCGAGATGACGGTCGCGGCGCCGGACATCGGGTCGATCTCGACGATGTCGAAGCTGTCGGTCACGCCGATCAGCGTGCCGTCCGAAGGGCGCAGGTCGATCCCGAGCAGACGGTCGATGCCCTCGACCTCCATCGACGCGGTGACGGTCGCGGTGCCCGCATCGATCTGGTGCAGTGTCTTGTCGCCCGAGAGGCCGATGGCCATCAGGTCGGCGTCGTCCTGGGCCAGCGCACCGGCAGCAGGGACCATCAGGGCGACGGTGCTCAGGGCAGTCAGGGTCTTGGTCATGAAGTGTGTCCTTTCAGGTGCATGGCCGCGGATGCTCCGCAGCCTCGATACCCCTAGGACTCGGCCACGCAGCCGCTTGGATGCACGGACCCCCGAAAAAAGTTTAAAAAGCCTTTCCGAGCGGCCGATAGCCCCTGCCCGCCTTCCTTTCGAAAGGGTTGAACAGGGCCAGACCGGCATCCCTGGAACGCGGATTGTGGAAAGGGCTGTCGGCGTTGGCCGCAAACCGTGGGCCCCCGCCCAGCGTTGCTGAAGAGACCACGCCGAGGCACGGGGTGCATCGAGTTCGGTCGCCTTGTGCAGGCTACGGCGTCAAGGACGAAGCGGTAATACAAGCGATTTTTCAGGGAGTGCCACCGAGCCGATCGCGCCTTTGACCCCACCTTTGGCCGAAGTTGCAACGGATACTCCGGTATTGATGCGAGGGGGGGGGGCGTCCAGGCTCACGCCATTTCGTCGAAGTGGCTTAAGCAGGTTCACGTCACCCAAGGCCTGAGACGCTTGTCAGACAGTCCCAAGCCAGCGGATACGTCGAAGCGAGAGAGACATCCCTTCCCGCATGATCGCCGGGCTGACCGGCGCGCGTCTAAGGTATGTGACCCTGTCAGATGAGGTGGACCGGTACACGCCATGCGATCGCGAGCAAGCTGCCGAGGCGACGCGGCGTGGTACGCAATGGCGAGGTCCAGACGACACGCTGAAGGCCCGGGCGTTGGCGGCCGAGATCGTGAAGAGGCGATGCCATAGCAGGTCCATCGCGTCGTTGGCCGAGGTCAGGCTGTTGGCCAGCCGTTCANGCCATTTCGTCGAAGTGGCTTAAGCAGGTTCACGTCACCCAAGGCCTGAGACGCTTGTCAGACAGTCCCAAGCCAGCGGATACGTCGAAGCGAGAGAGACATCCCTTCCCGCATGATCGCCGGGCTGACCGGCGCGCGTCTAAGGTATGTGACCCTGTCAGATGAGGTGGACCGGTACACGCCATGCGATCGCGAGCAAGCTGCCGAGGCGACGCGGCGTGGTACGCAATGGCGAGGTCCAGACGACACGCTGAAGGCCCGGGCGTTGGCGGCCGAGATCGTGAAGAGGCGATGCCATAGCAGGTCCATCGCGTCGTTGGCCGAGGTCAGGCTGTTGGCCAGCCGTTCAAGTGTCGCCGCCGCGCCCTCGCCTTCGGCCGCGAAGGCGGCGAGCCCGGGGATCATCTCCGCCATGTCATCGGCGACGGCCAGCCCGATCACCGGAATGGCGGCGCCGAGCGTCGCGGCGAAGGGCGCCGTCTCGGCCCCGGCCAGCGCCACGTTCAAGACCGCCCAGATCGGCATCTGCCAGTGGACGGGATAGCCCAAGCTATCGACTGGGTGAACATGGCTGCCGGTCTTGTCCGGCTCGCCGTTGCGGTCTCTGGCCTGCTGCTCCAGCGCTTCCGCCAGTCGTGGGCAGGCTCGGTCGTTCACCCACAGGTCGCCCGGTGAAAAGGCGCAGTTGACCTGCAGGACGCGGTCCTTCACCGGCGGGTTGCTGTCCTTGGCGCGGACCGTGAAGCCCGCCTGCCGCAGCAGCGCTATATCCGACGTACTCGCGTTCACCTTCTTGCGGCCCATGCTGGTGGCGTCGGGGTGGATCGTGATCCGATGGCCGGGCCACTTCGATTGCACCGCCTCGATCAGGTCCGGCGGGTCCGTGATGCCGGCCAGCTCGGCCACCGCGTGCCAGCCGCTTGGCCGTTCGACCAGGATCTCGGACGCCATCTCGCCGACGTTGAAGTCCTGCCCGATGTGCAGCGCCCCGCCCGGGCGGATCGTTTCGGCCGTGCGAGACCGCTCGCGGCTGTAGTTGCGGCGGACCGTGTCGATCGCCGGGTTGACGAACTCGCCCGTCAGATAGGCGTCGATCAGTTACTGCGGGTATTGCAGGCGCGCATCCCGTTTCGCGTGCCGTGGTAACCGACTATCGGCAAGCCTACTGGCTGGGCGAGGTGCGCCACCAGATACCGTGGCTATTCTCACCGCCCGGGGGGCGGACGAGGCAGGCGGAAGCTTCTTTCTGATCAGGGTTAACCCGAAGGATTTCACGCCACGCTACGAAGCCGCAGGAGCTGATAGGGTGACGCTGATGAAGGCGACCGATAACGCTTTTGGGCAAAACGACGAGCCTCCTGCAGAGGTTTGCCAAGCCGACGACCTTGGAACTACTCTATGCTCGGAGCAGCACAGAGGGTTCGTCTAAGGGATCAGCGACAAAGCCGAGCATCTGCCTTCGGACCCGGCCTTGGTGCTTGAGCGCGCCCAAGTGATTTTCGACAGTTTCGTCGTTCCCTCGTGAGCCGTACCGCTGAGAATATCCGACGTCTTTCGTTGCGCCAGACTTTCCTACACCTCGCAGCCTTCGGTGCGATGGTCTCATAGCGGACCTTGCCGGCCGCCGCGACCACTGGGCATTCTCGCCTTGGTTTGCGAGATGCCGTCGGTCTCAGTCAAGAATTGCATCTGTGGTCGAGCGGTGTTTCTGCGGTTCTGGCCAATCGCCTCAAGTTGTGCTGCAAGGCTCTTGCCTTGAGCTGACCCGAAAATCGAAAGAGGCAGTTATGAAAACCCTTCCCTTTGCCCTCCTGGTCTTGATCGGAACACCTGCGGTAGCGCAGACTGGCCCCAGGGATGTCTCTGACTGCGAATGGTTGAAGGACGTGGCGACAGCGGCAATGGAGGCGCGCCAAGCTGGAGCAAGCTACTCGACTGTGACCGAGTCCATGGACGCGCGTCACGGACGGAATGCTACCCTTCATGCTATCGCACGCTCGGCGTTCACGGACTACGACTTCCCGGACCGTGACGGCGGTGACGAGATCATCGTGGCCTTCAGTTCCGACATAATGGACATGTGCATGATCGCGCTCGAGAAGGGTGCTGCACAGCCGGGCGAGAGAGAGTGAAAGCGCGAAAGCTGATTGTCGACGCCGCACCTTAGTTCATGAAACAGCTCGTTTCGACCCTCGCTAACCTTGGCGCTGAACGCGAGCGAGAGGGCGATCGGCCTGCGGCAGACCGCCACGTGTCTCGCCCACGCCGAAATGCAGCTTCGCCAAGAGGGGGCATTGCTACGCCCAAGCGGCATCCGCTATCTCGCGGAGGTCAGTTGTGCGGAGTTTACCGCCATTGAGATACCGCGTATCATGGCCCCATCAGAAACGGAGCCTTGATGCTGGAGATTGTAAGAAACCTGCGCCGCTGACGACTGCTGTCAGTGAAGCGCAAGCAGAACCGGCCTTGCGAACCGCGGGTCGGTTCGGTTCGTTACGTCTTCACGAAAGGCTCGATGATAAGCACCTTATTTACCTTCTCTTACCGCTCGGACGGCATCGAAGGATCTTCGGATGTCCTCTGAAAATTCCGCAGTCATGGAGGCAATGGTCGCGCTTCACGGCGCAATGGAGCGGCAGGGTCCGGGATCGGACGCCATTACGCGTCGTTTGCTGAACCGGCTTCCGCCACTTCCGTCCGAACCGAAGGTCGCCGACCTGGGATGCGGAACCGGTGCCTCAGCCCTTGTCCTCGCAGAAGCACTCGGCACACCGATTGACTGCGTCGATACCGCTCCCGCGTTCATAACGATCCTCAAGGACCGGGCCCAGGCACGTGGTCTGGATCACCTCATCCGAGGACATGTCGGCGATATGGCGCAGTATAGCCATGCTGACGGCCCATTGGACCTACTTTGGTCGGAAGGTGCGGCCTACAATCTGACCTTCGCCGGAGCCCTGTCTGCGTGGCGGCCTATCCTGAGGGCAGGCGGCCATGCCGTCATCTCGGAGTTGACTTGGTTCCAAGCGGAAAGGCCGCAGAAGGTCGAGGCGTTCTGGGCCGAAGCGTATCCGGAGCTCGCGGATGAGGCGGGCAATATCGCCACCGCCGAGACATGCGGTTTCGAGGTGCTCTTCACCGAACGTCTGCCCATTGAGGCGTGGCGCTCAGGCTACTACGCGCCACTAAAGGCTCGGGCGGATACCCTCTACGAGGACGCTTCCGACGCGATGCGGAGCGTGATCGAAGAAACCCGCCGCGAAATCACCCTGTTCGAGGAAGCCGACAATTCTCTCGGCTACACATTCTACGGAATGAGCGCGCTCTGAAATCGCGGGCGGCCGAGACCCGGCCGCCCGTTTGACCAGGAAGGGCTTGAAGCTGACCTGCGGCGACGCAGCGGGGCGTGCGCCAGGCATGCAGCAGCGGCCGTCGCTGACGGATCTTTTCGGACATTCGGCAAGCTGGCCCCCCTGCAGCGCAGCCGCCCCAAAGCGGACATCGGTGGCATTGTGCAGCATGATCGGCAGGCCAAGGTCAGCAATGCGGACGTACCAAGCTTTCGCTGCGCCCGCACGAACGTTCGGTTCAACTGGAAATACCGCTCCCGCCACGGCGAACGCAAAGCGCGGACCGCGTGGTCGTGCGTGTGGTCACTCCTGTCCCCATCTCGCCGCGCTTCCGCGGGAAGTTTCGTTCCTCCGAAGGCCCGATTCATGCACCGCCGGGAATGGCTGGCACCCGCCCCCGACGGATGCCGGCGACGCGGGCGTTCATCCAGTGGCGGATTGCGCGGCGGTAGAGGAGCCCGCGCACGATGCCGAATGCTTGGGTGTGCTCGGCGTAGAAGGCGTCCGGGTCGTCGTAGAGGCCGAGGTCTCGGTCGATGCCCATCCGCTGGATGTAGGTATCGGCGCCGGTCCACGCGACCGGAGGATCGGCCAGGCAATCGGTCCCCGCACCGTATGCGCAAAGCGACGCGCGGCTTTCAAACGCTGTCTGGAGCGCCGCCAGGAAGGGCGTATCAAGGATGAACCCTTCGAGGTTCACCCACGCTTCGTCCCGTTCCACCTCCACCCAGGAATGCAATATGCTGTCGGGCGCCAAGCGGTAGGCAATCTCGGGCACCACCCCGCGTTGGAGCGCCTTGTGGATTGTGAATCCGTGCAGGCGGCAGGGAATATCCAAAGAGCGCAACAGCGCCATGAGCAGCGTCGCCTTAGTGTTGCACTGCCCGTAGCCGTCGTGCAGGACCTCCGAGGCCGGGATGGCGTCATCGCGATTGTAGCCGAACACGATCTCGTTCCGCACGTAGTCGTAGACCGCGCCGATGCGCTCGAAGGGCGGAAGGCTCTGCCAGCCCCGCGCGGCGATCAGGCCGCTGATCGCGGGGGCGTCGAAGTTTAGCAGATCGGTGCGGCGAAGATGGCGATCGGTCATGGCGGGCTTTCCCGTTCGTTTCGTCGCTAAGGGAGATACAAGCTACAGCTGCTGTAGCTTCAAGGGGTAATCGCCATACTGGCCGTTTCATCGGCGCGATGACGAAGCGGACGGGCATTGAGAAGACGACGATCCGCAACTACGACCAGCGCAGCCTGCTGTCGAAGCAGTCGTTCGTGCGTCCTGCAGCAACGGTCAAAGTGGGCTCGAACCGGTCATGTGGCGCTGCGGCGTGCCGCGTGACCACTTTGGGGGAGTAATTCGATGCTCACGGCCAACCCCTGCCGTCCGGCACCCTGCCCGGCCGACGTACCTACCTGCCCACACCTGAAGGCCGCGTCTGCCGCTGCGAGTGACCAGTCTCAGTCCAACTGGCGCTTTCGAAAGGTTGTCGCAAACGGCCACTCTCATGCATGAGGCAAAATTGTTTCAGAGTTTTGGAGGCTTTGCCGACCGGTTCTTTCCGAGCCAGATCCCTGATGCATAATGGAGCCCAGAAAGGGCAGAGACCACCCTTCTACTCTTTGCGGGTGACGATCATGATTAAGGCGTTCCACGATCGCTTGGCGCTAGGTGGTAATCCTTCCGATCCTCCGCCGGGGCGATGTCTTCGACGTGAAACTTTGCCATGATCTGTCCGACGATTTCGCGAAGCGGGACGTTCCCCGAATCCAGCCAGAACTCGACAGCAACGTGCATAGCTGCAATCGTCACTGCCGCCGCGAGACGAGGAGTAAAGTGGCTCGTCGGATCATTTCCCGTGCGATGACCGATTTCTGTGGCGATGGTTCGCTCGATTGAACGATCCGCTTTCGCGGCTTCCGCAAAAAGCGACGGCTCGGAGCGGATCAGGCGCGCACGCGCGATCCAGTCGCGATCGGGTTCTTCTGTGAATAGCTCAATGGCCGTGGCGCGAAGCGCGTCATGCAGGGACAATTCGGCAGGCATCTTCTTCAGGATCCCGCAGAAATCCTCGGCCCGGATCGTCGCGCCTCCGACGATTGCGGCTTCTTTGCTGGAAAAGTAATTGTTGAACGTTCTGGGCGAGACATCCGCCTCGGACGCGATATCCTCGATACGGACCTGCGAGACGCCGCGTTCCAGCGCAAGGCGAAGGGCGATATCGCTGAGGCGCGCCCGCATCGCGCGTTTCTTTCGCTCGCGCAACCCGACTGGAGGTGGTTCGGTATTCATGCGGTCCATTATACCTTGCCGGGGGAAAATGTGTACTCGCGCAGGCTCGTCGCGTGGTCGGCTTTCCAGCGCGACAGAACGCCGATGAGCGGCGAAGAGAGGAACAGATTGCGGGCCAGGATCCCCGCCCGGGTCCGCGGAACGGTGATGCCGGTAAACAGCTGCGACTGCTTGAGTTTGACCAAGTCTCGCTGAGCGTCCTCGTACCGGGCCAGCGCCGCCTGCGAGATGCCGCCTTCGGCCAGCGCGCCGGCAAGGCGGTAGGACCCGGTCAGCGCAAGCAGCGCACCCGCGCCGGAGGCCGGCGAGGCGCAATAGGCGGCATCACCGACCAGCACCACGCGCCCTCGGGACCAGCTGGGCATTTTGGTCTGAGCCAGGGCGTCGAAGTATAGGTCATCGGTCTTGTCCATCGCGTCCAGCATCGAGGGGACATGCCACTCCATGCCGACGAAGGCATCGCGCAGCAGTCGCCGCTGTGCGTCGCTGTCGCGGTGGTGATAGCTCAGGGACTGGTCGCTGTGGAACATGAAGTTGACCTGCCCCTTTCCAGGATCTGCCCCGAAGACCGCCGCAGAGCGGCCGGGCTCGTTGTAGAATGTCGTCCAGCCGTGTTCGCCGATGGCCAGATCGGCTGGGAACGCCGCGAAGTAGTGCTGGCGAAACTGCACGAACGTCTCCTCAGGGCCGAAGGCGATCCGACGCACCGCCGAATGGAGCCCATCGGCGCCGACGACAAGATCGAAGCGCCGTTGCGTACCACTCCGCAACGTCACGTCCACCCCTTCGTCATCCTGCTCAAGTTCGGCAATAGCATCGCCAAAAATATACTCAACATCGCCAACGGTCGCGTCGTAGAGCAACGCTGAGAGGTCTCCCCGCGTGACCTCGACGTCTTCCGATCCGACGATTTTCTCAAGACCGGCCGTGGACACCCGGGCACGTTCGCGACCTCGCACATCGACAAAGCGAAGCCCCTGCGTATAAACGGCCCTTTCGCGCACGGCGACGCTTAGACCCATGCGGGAGATCACCGTCAGCGCCTCGGCGCGGATGTCGACGCCGTTACCGGCGTGACGCAGCGCCGCGGATTGCTCGACGATTGTCACGTCAAATCCGCTGCGTACGAGCCAGAATGCAACGGCTGGCCCGGCGATGCTGGCACCTGAAATCAAGATCTTAGGCTTTGGCATGGGTCAACTCCGTGATGCTGCCGATGTCGTTTGGCATTTATTTGCCGAACCAGCAAGATTGCTGAAACCGCAAACTTGCGACTCGAGCAATATTGTGAAGAGTGCGGCAGGAGAGATGAGGCGAGGCACTGCCCTCGGCGCCTCGTGGTCGCGCAAAGAGCGTGCGGTCGGACGTCTCTCCGGGGCGATCCCGGCTATGGAAAAGGAGCAGATACTGTGACCATCGAATTCAGCCACTGGCCTGAGCACTACGGAAAATCGTTCCAGGTGACCAAGCTCCTCGGGCTCGCGTCCCTCGGGTTTGCTGACGTCACCGAGATATTCGAGGCCTGCAAGAGGATTGATCCGGGCAATGACGAGACCTGGGTCAAGGAGTGGCTGGCTACCGCAGAGGCTGTGGAACGGCATGGCCGGCAGGCAGAAGCCGTGGGCAACTGGGTCTCTGCACGGGACGCATATGCGCGCGCCTGCAACTATACGAGAAATGCCGAGTTCATGGTGATGGATGACGAAAATGAAAAGGTCCGTCTCATCCGCAAGTCCGTCGAACTATTCGAGGCAGCCGGCCAGTACTTCGACGTGAAGCCGGAAAAGGTGCAGATTCCCTACGAGGACGCCGTGCTCGAGGGGTACCTTTTCACGCCGCATTGGATCGACGGACCGCGGCCGACGCTGTTTGCCCTGAACGGCGGCGAAGAGCATTCCACCGAGAATTACTTCAACCTCGGCCCGGCCTTCATCGCGGGCGGATACAACTTCTTCGTCTGGGATCAGCCGGGAACCGGGCTGTCGCTCTACGAGAAAGGAAAGACGCGGCGCGCCGACAGCGAAGCGTTTCACTCAAAGGCGATCGATTTCCTGCTCACGCGGCCAGAGGTCGATCCCGACAAGATCATCGTCTTCGGCGAAAGCTTCTCCGGCTATGATTCCCTGCGGTTCGCGTCTTTCGACCAGCGCATCGCGGCGGTCGTCTCGGATGGCGGAACGCATAAATTCGACTGGCCGGCGATGCTGAGGTGGATGCCTCCGAGCCTTGCCGCCCACGGCCTCCGCATCCTTGGCGCAGAAAGCCTGGACGACTTCGCGAATGACCCGCAATTCGCCTATGATCTCGAGGGCGTCCTACACCGGATCGAATGCCCCCTCCTGATCGTTCACGGTGCCGAAGAGGCCCTAGTGCAGCCCCATCCGCTGAGGCAGGCCCTGACGAACTACGAGCAGGCTGGCAGCTCCGACAAAACGTTCTTTCCGATCGAGGACCGGCGCCTTGGAGGGCTGGAACACTGCCAGGTGGACAACAAGCACGTCGCGCGCGAGGTCGTGTTGAACTGGCTTTGCTCGATCGGTCTCGGCCCCTCGGCACCACGCGGCACCTGAACCGGCTGCAAAGTGTAAGAGTTTGGCCGGCCTGATCGCGTTTCAGGCCGGCCAGTTCATGCAGGGCGAGAAAATAGGCTTCCCAGGCAACCGAGCGATATCGACCGCTTGCATCCCACACCGAAAGCCGCGGTTTAGCGAACGACGGCTTACCCCCGCACAGCTGACCTCGACGCAGATCGCAACGAACTAACGCTTCCCGCCCTTCCAGGACAAGGGTGCAAGGTGCAGCGACCGCCTGGTCGCCGCACCTGCCCTGCCCTCCCTACAACAGCCCCGCCCGCTCCTTCCGTTTTGACACGATCAGCTTTCGCGCCTTGCCGCTGCCCGCGGCTGCGCCGGCCACGGTATAGCTCAGCCGCACCTCATCGATATGGAAGCCCGCGAAGATCTCGCGGATCTCCGGCGTTTCGTTGATGGAGAGCACGAAGGCGCCGCGCAGCTGGCGCAGAAGATCCGCCATGCGGACGAAATTGCTAGGGGCGAACATGCCCCTGCCGTAGTCCGCCTCGCCCCCGTGATAGGGCGGATCGAGGTGGAACAGGGCCTTGGGGCTGTCGTAGCGGGGCGATGAGATCGGACCAGCCCGGGCGTTCGCAGGCGGCACCATCCAGCCACTCGTGCTCGGATTCGAGAATCGACTCCAGCCGGGAGAGGCTGAACCGCGGGGCGCGGTGGCGCTCAGGTTGATGGTGTCAGCCTAAAAGGTGCGTGACCTTACCCATCGCGAGGCAGTCGACGCAGATGATGGCGCGTGAGCCGCCCTCGGGCTTGCCATCACGGACCATGCGGCCCTGCTTTACTTCCATCGTCGTGGCGCCGGAAACGCCGGTGTCCAGTTCGCACTGCCAGCAGGTCAGCAACTGGGCGGCCCCGCGCTTGCGGGTGCGGTATGGCTTCGGCTTTGGCTTCTCGTCGCCGGCCGGGCCGCCGGGGATGACGCGAAAGCGTTGAGGGGTGTCGTCCTCAGCCACCCGCGGCCTCGATCTCCCGGCGCAGCTCTTCGGCAATGGCTTCACGATCAGCTTCCGGGTGCAGGCGAAGATATTCGTCGACGGCATCGGACGGGCTCCAGTCCGAAAACCGGCTGCCGGCCGCGAAGAGCCCCGCCACCGTGTAGTCCGACAACCGCTTCGCTTCGGCCTCAGCCATCTTCGACGATCTCCAGATCGATCACCCTGAAGGACCGGCCGTCTAACATCCGGGAGCCCTTCGACTTCACCCTATACCGCAAGCCGGGCTTCAGAAGAACCTCAAACTCGCCGGGGTTCTGGGTGATAGTCTCGACATAAGCACCCGACCGCGGCTCTTCTACTCTGACCAGAACGTCAGACCTCATAGCCCATTGAACGACGAACCTGTCGCTGGTCGAGAAGCTCTGCAACTGGTTCCCCAAGTCGAGATCTTCACCCTCGACTGCAGCGTCCCAGAGACCATCCGCGGCTGCCTTTGTCTTGTGCGGGGCGCGCCATATGGTAGCGCGGTTGGCCGGTAGCTGGTCGATGCCCTGAACGATCAGCGCGCTGACTTTTCTGTCGTCGAGGGTGGAGAGCCCCTCCCGCGCCCTCGCATTCAGTCCGGCGTATGAACTGCCGGTATAGTGGCGGATCCCCAAAAGCGGGTTCACGTCCGCTTTCCATCCCTCCTGCTTGATCGCCTGGGTCACTACCCTGCGGTGGCCGGTTAGATCGCCCATGACCTGCGTCAGAAGCTCAGTCTGCGCGGGCTCGTCCTTGAGAAAGCGTGCGATCGCGTCCTTCGGGCTGCCCGGCGGAGCTTGGATGGCAGCGCCGAGGCCTGAGCGCCGAAAAGCTGCAGGTTCCCGTTCCCGAAGGGCGTCCAGAATATACGCGTCACCCTTTGTGTCGACGAACCGCTCCACCTTCAGGCCACCGGTGCGGAAAAGCGCCCCTTTGCCCCGCCCTAGAACCTCGTCCTGGAACTCGGCCGGCTGCTTCCTCAGCCATTCGCCGTAGGTCTGCGACGCTGGCACCTGGCCATTCATGCTGGCGCGCGTCGCGGGCTCCAGCTCGTCGATGTCGAACCCCAGTTCGCGCCAGCTCTTCGTGACCGGCACCGTCGTGGACCGGCAATTGATGTGCGCGGGCGGGCGCGGGCCGCTGTCCACCGGGAAGGTCTGGCCGTCCCGGCTGGCGCAGATCAGTGTCGTGCGGCCGTCGAGGGTGGCGACCCACTGGACCTTGCCCACGATGTCGCCGTTTGCCTGGTAGGTCTCCTGCCGGGCCACGTTCGCCGTGTGAGTGACCGCGGTGCAAACGATGCTCTCCGCGTTCCGGCGGCTGATCTCCAGCGCCCCGTCCTTGAACTGCCGAGCCTTCGTGCCCCGGACCCGCCGCACGATCTGGTCGATGGTCTCGCCTTCGACAAAGCCGATGCGGATCGCGTCCCGGACCTTCGTGGCGACGCTGTCCTCAAGACCTGCCATCCACTCGCGCAGGAAGCGCCCCTGAAAGGGCCTCGCCATCGTGGCGGCGTAGACCTGCTGCGCCGTCGGCTGCACCACGGACATCTCAATCGGCAGCGCCGACTGGATCGCCCGCACCTGAAACCCGGCCTCGTAGTCGGCCAGCGCAGCCAGTTCTTTCGTCAGTTCCTTGCTGACTATCTCGTAGGCGTCCCGGTTGATGCGCCCTAGCTCGTCCAGCAGGCGTTCCAGCCGCTTCCCGGTCAGGGGTCATCAGGGTCGAGGGCGCGGATCCTGTCTACAAGGTCACGATCAGTTTGGTTCAGGAGGCAGATGATCCGGCGGACGACGCCGTTGCTGTAGCGGCGCAGGTTGACCTCGTGGCGGATCCCGGCGTCGAGGATGGGCATCAGTTAGGGGACGGGACACCCGACCATCATGCCTTGCGAATGACGCCCCCCTGCGCGGCCCGTTGACGCTCGGCGCTGGTCGATGCTGACCGGGGCGGTGCCGGGGTAAAATGCGGTGGAGTGTGGAGTGTACCAATTGGCGCAACTATCATGAGAGCGCCACCAAATAGCGATACAAGAGTGAACACGATGCACCATTTAGTACATAGTATCAATGTGCTGAGGGGGCGAGATGGTCACGCCCCGCGCAAGGGGGACCGCGATGGAGGTTCAACACCGCGCTATCGCCCTTCAGATCATTAGCCTGATGCTACTCGCGGCAAACGTCTGGCATCACTGGTGATCTAAAGGTGGCCGGTCCCGGTTGACGCCGGGGCCGGCTACCCCTCCAAGGTAAGGCACGTGCAATGACGGCTCAAGAGTTTCTCGACTGGATGGGGTCTTGCGGGTTTCGGAAGGCCCGTGAGGTGGAAGAGGCGCTAGGCCTCGGAAGAAATGCAGCGGCTCGTTACGTGGCCGCGGCGAAGAAGGGAGAAGATGTCCCCCTGCCCCGATACACCGCCCCAGCCATGTCCGCCGTTGCACAGGGGCTCAAGCCTTGGGACGAATACAGGAGGTAACAATGACCAACCGGCAAGCCTGGGTCTCGATAGCCCTGTCTCTCGCGATCATCGTCATGATCATCGTCAACTTCGCAGTGCAGTAAAGGAAACGCCCGGCGGCATCTCTGCCCCGGGCGCTTGCGGTAGAGCCGCTTTCGCAGAGAGCGCATTCCTGCGCTACCGATTTCAGCGTTCTATCGACCTGCGTTCACAAACGCTGCCAAGCCCTCCCTGATCTGGTGAAGCGCCGCGGCTTCGTCTGTGACGCAGGCGCGCTTGATTGCCCATAGAACCCCTGCGGTGCAGCTCAGGAGAATGTGCTGGTCGCACATATGCTCTTCCTTGACGGCAATGGCTGCACGGATGCGCTCTAGCCTCGATCCACCCCGGACAACGCCGTAGCTTGGCCCTTGCGGCATCGGGCGAGGTAGGCCGTTGAGCGCGGCATAGGCTGCGTAGCGCTGGCAATAATCCAGCGCGGCGGAGTGCTTCCCGTCGGTGATCTTTCCGTCGGCCCACATCCAGCCAATCACGCTGCGCCGGTGCCGCTGCTTCAGGTCGTGCATCTGCCTCTTGCTGACCGCTTTCGCCTGCGCTTCGTGCCACTTTCCCGGATCTTGAAGGCTCCTTGAAATCACGCCGGTGCGTGTGCCGCGCCCTAAGGACAGTCTGCATCGGCCCCTCTTCGAAATACTGTTGCTCGTGCTCATTGACGACGGCGGCGCTGCGGCTGCCCCCGGCGTCTGGGCGCACTCTATTGGGAATGCCGCGTCGGTCAGCATAGTCCCCGCCAAATACACCCGGCGTGAACTGGCGGTCGCGTGGCGTTCCGATCCAAGGGTCAAAGGTCTCTGGCCGACTGAACAAAGCGCAGCTACCGGCGCCAGATAGACACCCTTTTAGAGAAGAACGCCGGGAAGGACGTTCGAAAGACCACCCGCCAGGGGCTGCGCACGGTTCACGCGTTCCTTGCAGATACGCCGCGCAAAGCCGATTGGCGCATCCAGATCGTGTCTCTCCTCCGGAACTACGGCAAGCTCAATGCGAACTGGCCCCGGGCCGACACCCCGGCCCTCGGGATCGACCTCGAAGAGGTGCGGAGCCCATGCGAGCCCTGGCCGAAATGGATGGTGCCCACGTTGATCGTGACGCCCTGAAACCATGCGCAGCATCGCGGAGCTTATCCTCGGCACCGGCCTGCGCCCCGGCGCCGCGGTCGAAATGTCGTGGGACGACTTCGCAGGCGACCGCATGAAGGTGCTAGATGAGAAAGCCGGCGAGCGCATCACCACGCACCGTCCGCACGATCTACGCACCTACCTGGACGACTTGCCGAAGCGCGGGGCCTACGTGCTGGCGAAGAATTTGACGCAGCCGATCGGTTACAGCGCTTGCGAGAAAGCTTTCCGCGCATGGCGGGCAACTCTGGGCCCGGAGGCCAAGCCCTATTCCCTGCACGGGCTACGCAAGCTCACCATCATTCGGCTGGCCGAAGCCGGCTGTTCAGAAGCCGAGATCCAAGCCGTGACCAAACAGAGCGTCGAGACCGTGGTCTATTACCGGACCCGGGCGAACCGTCTGGCCCTGTTGTGGGCAGCCCCGGGACACCGGAAATGATGGAGTAGAAAGAAGAAGGGGTGAATGGGGAAAGTGGGCTGCGGGTGTGGGCTCGTCAGCGTTCCACCCCTTCACCCCGCCCCGCGGAACTGCGGGGCGCCCAACAATACCAACGTGGTACCCGTGGCCGGACTCGAACCGGCACGCCTTGCGGCGGGGGATTTTGAATCGGCTCGACCTTAAGCCAGATCAACCCCTTGGATGCATTTCGCTCACATGGACATAACAAGAACTTTTCGCGACATGTGAACGGTCGCCAAAAGGGAGCTATGATCGCTCTGACCTGCTCGACTGACGCCGCATGGGCATGGGCACGAAGCGGACTTGCGGCGATGAGGAGAGGCCAACCCGGCAGCTGAACACGTCGCCCGTCGCGCTCCCGGCCCTCAGCCGACCTTCGTGCCAGGCGCAGCGGATGGCCGGCCCCAGCCCTTACCGGTCGGTCGCGACCGCACCGTGCTCGACGTGTCTGGTGGAACCGCCCGCGATAATCGGACTTGCGGCACAGCGGCGAAACCTACGTGGACCATCCTTAAAAGCGGCCATGGTCGGGGTGTAGGCGTTCCAATGCCGGGCAAACGAGCAGGAAGGCGTGGGGCATCTCTATCTGTTTTCCGTTGCCTACCACGAACGCCGCGACTTCCGTTCACCAGTTTGGACCGATAAAGTGACGTAAAACAAGGACAAGGGCAGAGCATCGCACATGGCCGGAAAATATGACGACCTCACCCACGCGCAACTTGTCGAGCTTCTAGAGAAGCGCGACCGGACCAAGAAGCTTGGGCTGGTGTGGGAGCGCGACGAGATCGAGGCTGACGCGGCGGTGGATGCCAACTTCATCGCCTGCCGGATCGACGAGGCGCTGTCGGATAAGCCCGCGCCTTGGGACAATCTGGTGATCGAGGGCGACAACTTCGACGCGCTGCGCTGGCTGCGCATGACCCACGCAGGGCGGGTGAAGTGCATCTACATTGATCCGCCCTACAATACCGGCAACAAGGATTGGGTCTATAACGACAGCTACATGGACAAGGAGGATCGGTTCCGCCAGTCCACATGGCTTGAGTTTCTCTATCGTCGCTTGACGCTGGCCCGCGACTTGCTGGCCGAGGACGGGGTGCTGCTGGTGTCGATCAATGACGAGCAGCGGGCATTTCTCGAAATGATGTTGAGTGAAGTACTTCCAGGGATGCGTTTGGGAACTTTTGTGTGGCGCACTCGCAAGGGCGGTTATGACAGCGGGAACTTCAGCCGAGACCACGACTTTGTTTTGGTGTATGGTAAACCCGCATTCGAGTTTCACGGTACTGACAAGAACCGGAGTGACTACAGCAATCCAGACAATGATCCGAGAGGGCCATGGACGGACGATCCGCTCCAACAACCCAAGACATATCGGCAAAGAAAGAACGCTGTCTATTTCATCACTGATCCCGAGACAGGTATTGACTATCCCCCCAATCCAAACCGCGTGTGGTCAGTGGGGCAACGTGGCGACAGTGGGTTGACCGAAAGTCCTTGGGAGGACCTTCTAGAAGATAACCTTTTGGTATTCAAGAAGCGTGGCCAATATGTGCAATATGATACGCTTGACGAGCTGATGTCAGCTTTCCGTGACAAAACTGCGCACAAGTTTGCACGGGTAGATCTTCCAAACATAGAGGATTGGGTTGGGAGAAAGATTGGTCTTGGAAGTGTTCGCATAAAGAAGTTTCTCAAAGACCGCTGCGACGATGAAGTTAATCCCATTTCCAGCTTGCTAGATGGTATAACCACCGAAGAAAGCCTTTCTGTTGAAGTCGGGAAGACCACAGAAGGAACGCGCGAAGTCCGTGCATTGTTTGGCGAAAGCACATTCGACTACCCAAAGCCTGTTTCGCTGATCCGCGAACTTGTCCGCCAGTCCTCCGGCCCTGGTGATCTGGTTCTGGACTTCTTCGCCGGGTCGGCCACCACGGCTCAAGCGGTTATGGAACTCAATGCCGAAGACGGGGGAAGCCGCCGCTTCATCATGGTGTCGTCCACTGAGGCGACGGATGACGCCCCCGACAAAAACCTGTGCCGGGACGTCACCGCCGAGCGCATCCGCCTGCTCAACGCCAGCGACGATAAGAAATACGCCAACCTTGCCGAGGGATTCGCATATCTGCGCACCCACGAGATCGCCTTTGAAGACCTCGACTATGACCTTCAACCCGCCGACGCCTGGGCCGCCCTGGAAGCTATGCACGACCTGCCGCTGACCCTCTATGACGGCAATGCGCCATGGAACCTGCATGAAGGCGAGACCACCGCGCTGGTGCTGGTGGACCGTTTCGACCCCGGCTTGCTGGAGTGGCTGCAAGGCCGCGACCGGCAGAACCTGTTCGTTTATGCGTGGGCACCGGGCCAGATCGTGGAGCGTCTCGACGGCACCCATGTTGACATTCGACCCGTCCGCGACACGCTGGTGAAGCGGTTCCAGCAATGACCGAGCGCTTGTCCCTTGCCGCCTATCAGACCCGCGCTGTGGATGGCCTTTCGCGGGTGATCCGCAAGGTGGCCGAACTGCACGACCGCGACCCGGCGCACCGGCAGGCCATCGCTCTGAAAAGCGGCGTGACGCTGCTGCAAAGCCCCACGGGATCGGGCAAGACGCTAGTGTTGGGGCGGGTGCTGGAAGAGCTGCGCGGCGCGCTAAGCCGCCCCGTTGTGTGGCTGTGGTTCGCGCCCTATTCCGGGCTGGTGACGCAAACGCGCAAGGCGCTGGTGGCACAATGCGGCGGTCTACGCGTCCGTGATGTGGCCAAGGACCGGGAACCCAAGGGCACCCGCGACGGCGATGTGTTCATCCAGACGTGGGCGACGGTCGCGGCCAGCAACAAGGACGCCCGAAAAGTCCGCCGCACGTCCGAGGCGGCGTTGTCCTTCGATGATCTGATTGCGTCTTGGCGGGATGCAGGGTTCTTCGTTGGCGTCGTGATCGACGAGGCGCATCTGAACTTCGGGGCGTCCGCCAAGGTCGCGGCGGGGTTCTACCTTGACCACATCCAACCGGATTTCACGATCCTCGCCACCGCCACGCCAAGCGACGAGAAGCTGGAAGCCTTCGAGCGCACCGCCGGGATCGAAGTGGCCAGCCGCGTTGTCGTGCCCCGTGCCGAGGTTGTCGAAGCCGGATTGAACAAGGTGGGCCTCAAGCTCGGGGTGATCCGCTTCCGCGAAGGTGACCGCGACCTGATCGACCACGAACAGGCCACACTACAGGCCGGGTGGACGCAGCATTGCCGTGTACGCGAACGGCTTAAGGAACACGGGTTGGCCGTATCGCCCCTGATGCTGGTGCAGGTGGAAGACCAAGCCAAGGGTGGGGAAGACCCGGTTAAGCGGGTGCGGGATAAGTTGGTAGAGATCGGCGTTGATGATGCCGCTATCGCCACGCACACGTCCGGCCAGCCTGACCCAGATTTTCACTCCTTGGCCTATGACCCCGACACCCATGTGTTGATCTTCAAAGTGGCCGTGGCCACGGGCTTCGACGCGCCCCGCGCATGGACGCTGGTGTCCGTGCGCCCGAACCGGGGCCGCGACTTCGGTATGCAGATCGTTGGGCGCATCATGCGCGTGCATCCGTCCGTGCGGCCTATCCACGGGCAAGACGATCTGCTGGACAGCGGCTATGTGCTGCTAACGGATCCGGCTATGCAGGCGGGCCTTCAAGCGGCGGTGGATGAGTTGAAAGCGGTGCGCGAAAGCATCGAACTTATTACGGACAATCTCGACCTGTACGAGTTTGGCAATGCCGAGAGGCAAGCCGTCGCGTCGGATGCACCCAAGCCACCTTTCACTCCGAAGCCGCCCGAAAACGAGACTGAACGTCAAGAGCGCCTGACGCACCTGATCGAGCAAGGCGTGGTGCGGGCCGATGTGCAGAACATGCCCGACACGGAAAAGGACCGCGCCATTGTCGCGGGCGAGACCTGGCAGAGCATGAGCGATACGCCGCTCTTTGGCGATCTGCCGGAAAGCAAGAAGACCGAGACGGGCAAGGCGCCAAGCAAGCTGAACTTCCGCCCCTATCCGCTGCGCAAGGACCTGGATTTGCCCAGAGCACTGGTCCGGGAACTGCCACCGGACCCCATGAAGCTGAACGAGCTGGTGCACGACATCGCCAGAGATTTTTGCCGCTCTGCTGATATGCTAGGTCTGCTGCAACGCAAGCTGACAAAGGCGCATCTCAACTTGCGCGACCTGTTCGCTGCGGAGTTTCAGGAAACGGTGGACCTACGTTTGCGGCTGTCCAATGCGCGGGTGGCTGAGAAGGCGCAACTCGCCTTCAACTTTAATGACGCCATCGACCCGCGTCTCCTGAAGCGCGCGCTGGTGGAGGAGCTGCGCGGCATCGTGGATGACAGAGGCATTGAAGCGGAGGAACATGACCTGCGCCGCGCCATTGAACTTGCCGGGATGACGGAACCCGAGAAGTTGAAAGAAGCGATCAAGACGGTACAGGCCCGCAATGTGCGCACCGATGCCAGCGAACCCGTACCAGAACAGTACTTCGGGCCGGACGGGCTGAGTGAAGCCGGGAAGTCCGCATACGGAGTGTTCCCGCATCGTCTGAACAAGGAAGAACAAGACTTCGCGGCGTTCTTGGACGCCGATAAGACAGGGACGGTGAAGTGGTGGATGCGAAACCCAGAGAATGAAACGTGGGCAACTCGCTTGATACTTCCGTCTGGGCACCGGTTTTTCCCTGACTTCGTTGTAGGGGTCAGCGGGCGTACAACGCCCGACTCTATCGCGCTAATCGAGATCAAGGATGACGGCGAAACGGGACGTCTACAGTCAGACCGGAACGTGGAGAAAATCCGCGTTCAGCATCGCGAGTATCGCAACGTCTTCTGGACCTACCGATCTAACGGCACATGGATACGCGCGCGCTATGCAGAAGGGCTACACAAGATCGTCCCGAATGATCGGTTCGACGTGAAGGAACTCGTCTATCTAGGATAGGCGGCCTGCATCATAGCGGCCGCTTCGTTCGGCATTGCTGCCGTTCGAGATATGCGCAGCGAACGGCCGCTGTCCGCCATTCACGAACTAGGCTGCTCCCGGCCCACACCGGACCTTCGCACCAGGAGCAGCGGATGACCGCTCCCAGCCCGAACTTGACCTTGGCCACGCTGTGCACTGCAGAACGAAGCGAACCTTCGACCCGGGAGCGGGTGCCGGAAAGTGCGCGCAGGGGAGAGAGGGGCGCCGCGTCGCCACGAGCCAAGGCGATGCCAAAATCGGTCGTGTTTCAGCATTCACCTGAAGCAGTGCCCAATAGCTTAGGCCCATGACAAGCGCTAGCGATGTGCCGAAGGTGGGGTGAGCGAGTGCGCACAAACAGGCTGAACGAGCCGCGACAATGCTCAAACTACACAAGCATTTACGTCAACTAACTTCGTAGACTGCCTCCTCATGCGAGCTGCATCGTTGCTAGTGGGTATGGTGCATGATATCAATCAGTTACGTGTTGGCGAGCGTTGCCTAGCAGCAATCTGATCGCTTCACTCAGTAAAAAATACTGGAAACCGATATGCTGCTATCATTCAGCCTAAAATCTTTCAAAAGCTATAGGGAGAGTAATCTTCCTCTAGCACCCCTCACAGTATTAATCGGCGCCAATGCGTCTGGAAAGAGCAATGCCATTGAGGGGCTGAGGCTTATGTCCTGGCTCGCGCAAGGGCAGCGCCTATCAGCCATTCAGTACAGCGTAAACAGCGGCGAGCAAGTCGTCAGGGGTACTGCCAGAAACTTGCCAAATGAAGGCGCGAGCAAATTTGGTTTCGCTTGTTCTTTTTCAGGGGCTCGCTGGGAAGATTGGGATATCGAGATAGAATTGCGAGAGGACGGTCTTCATATCCTATCGGAATCTGTGACTTCCCCGTGGGAGAGCGTCCCGCTTTATACCTTGGATCAACCGTCTACAGGGCGCGGTACCGATGTGGGCGTTGCCTACAACAATTTTGCAAGGGGTGGAAAAAAGCCTCACATCATTTGCATTGATCAAATGCCAATATTTACTCAATTGGTGACACCCGCCTCGATATCAGCAAACCACAAAAAATCTCGAAAAGAGGTTCCTTCGGCGTCTCGAGTTATAGAGGGGCTTCTGTCAAATATTCTATTTCTAGACCCCAACCCACAGCTAATGCGCAATTACTCATTCCCTGCTGGTGAGAAACTGCGAGGTGATGGGGCTAACCTATCAGCGGTGCTCTTTGATTTGTGCGGTCGACCAAAGGACGAAGTTGAGATAAGTGACTTATCCGATCTGCTTGATGGGGTCGAAGCCGCGCCCGAGTTGCTGAGCCTAATACAATCTCTTCCCGAGCAAAATATTGACGGGATCAGCTTTATAAAAGAGCCGCGAGGCGGCGTAATGGTGTCGCTCACTGAAAGCTTTGGCGGCCATTTGAAGAGATATGATGCTTCCCTGCTCTCAGATGGAACTTTGCGTGTTCTGTCAATCGCCGCAGCCCTGCTGTCAGCTCCGATTGGCACGATGGTAGTTATCGAAGAAATCGACAATGGTGTACACCCAAGTCGAGCGAAGCACCTCCTTACAAGCATCCGAAGAATTGCTGAGGAACGACAGCTTCGTGTTCTAATGTCGACTCACAATCCCGCTCTGCTAGACGCACTTCCGGATGAGAGTATTCCGGATGTTCTATTTTGCTACAGGAGCACCGACGACGGTTCGAGTAAGATTATGAGGTTGTCAGATAGTGAGTCATACCCGGAGATCGTCGCGCAGGATTCCCTCGGAGGGCTTTTGACCTCTGGACTGCTTGACAGGTATGCGAAGCTCAAGAAGACAAGTAAAGACCGAAAGGTTTCCGCCCTTGATTGGCTGAACAAAGCGCGTCAAACAGATGAGTGAAGTTGTTCTCATTGATACGTCGATCTTTCTGAATGTCCTCAACGTTCCGGGTTTAAATCAAGATCGAGTGGCCATTCTTGATGAGTTTGAGGGGAGGATCAAACGTGGAGACCATTTCCTCCTGCCGATGGCCACCATATGGGAGACAGGTAATCATATTTCGCGCTTAAGCACTGGAGGGAGGAGGCGCGAATTTGCCGAAACTCTAGCTGAGCAAGTAAGATTGGCATTGAATGGCGAAGTGCCTTTTAAAGCTACCCACTTTCCAGATAGAGAGGAGTTCCTGCGATGGCTTATGGCGTTTCCGGAAGCGGCGATGAGGAACAAGTCCGAGAAAAAAACGAATGAGGGGACGAGCTTGGCGGACCATTCTATTGTTAAGGAGTGGGAAAGAACTGTTGCGCAAAACCCTTCCCGGACTGTCTGCATCTGGTCGTTGGACGTCGATTTGAGCGCGTATCGAAGCACGCCATATTAGAGAATATACCGCGAAGGCCGCGAAATGAAACTGAATGTTCAAATCGAAACACCCTCATCTTGCCGCGCTTATGGTTTTACTCAGCGCTGATAATCAGCAAGGCGTCTAGCTCGGTCCACCGTCTGGAGGACGACCGTTTCGACGGCACTCAGAGTGATAACTTCGACTACGCAATTCCGAACACCGAGTGGGTGGCGCGACAAGGATTGAATTGTGGGGGCGCTTTGCCGCCGCAGCGGACGCACATTTATTCCTCAGCGGATTTCCGCGACCTTTCATCTCTACTGGCCTAGGTGTCATGCTGCACTGATCCGGAAGGTCCGCAAACTGCCCATCTCTGCCGTTCGTCTAGGGCGCAGCGAAGGTCGGCTTTCCGCCCTTCCAGGACAACGATGCAAGGTGCAGCGACTGCCCGGTCGCCACACCTGACCGGCGCCCCCTACAACAGCCCCGCCCTTTTCTCTCGATTTGACACGATCAGCTCGCGCGCCTTGCCGCCGCCCGCCGCCGCGCGGGCCACGGTGTAGCTCAACCGGACCTCATCGATATGGAAGCCCGCGAAGATCTCGCGGATCTCCGGCGTATCGTTGATCGAGAGCACGAAGGCGCCGCGCAGCTGGCGCAGGATGTCCGCCAGGCGGGCGAAGTCGTCACGGTCGAACATGCCCTTGCCGTAGTCCGCCTCGCCCCCGTGATAGGGCGGGTCGAGGTAGAACAGCGCCTCGGAGCTGTCGTAGCGGGGAATGAGGTCGGACCAGTTCAGGCATTCGAAGACGACACCGTCCAACCGCTCGTGCGCGGCTTCGAGGAGGGGCTTCAACTGACCCAAGCGGAAGCGCGGCCCGCTGGTCGGATCCACCCCGAAGGCGCAGCCGATCTTCCCGCCGAAGGCCAGACGCTGGAGGTAGAGGAAGCGGGCGGCGCGCTGCAGGTCGGTCAGTGCGGAGGGGTCCATGTCGCGCAGGCGATCGAACTCGCGACGCGAGGCGATCTGGAAGCGCATCACATCCATCAGCTGCGGCAGGTGCACCTGCAGGATGCGGAAGAGGTTGACGATCTCGCCGTTGAGATCATTCGCCACCTCGAGCCGCGGCCGCTGCCGGCGGCGCAGGAACACGCCGCCCATGCCCACGAAGGGCTCGATATAGGTGCGGTGCGGGATCTGCTCGAGGCGATCGATGATGGTGCGGGCGAGCTTGCTCTTGCCGCCTATCCAGGGGGCGACCGGCGCGGCCGGTCGGACGTGGTGCATTGTCATGTTGGGGGATTCCAGAATAGGAGTCCGCCCGCTCTCGCGAGAGTCGGGCGGCGATTCTGGGATAAGGACGTCGGCGCAGTTGTCTTGACGGTGGCTGCGTGGTTCGTGGTGTTACCGCACCACGGCCCCCGCCCATGGAGGCGGCAGCAGGGTCGGCCGACGCGGGTCCGCGTCCGCCGGTATCTCGGAGGGGAGGCGGCCGCGGCCGCCCTGCCCTACCCGCGTTCCTTCGTGACCCACCCGGCGATGGTCGCACCGGCGGCGGTGAGCCCGGCGGCAATCTCGGGGCCGATGATGTCGCCGGCGCCGGGCACGTAGTGTTCGACGATCGTCACGCAGAGCGCGGTGACGAGGCCGCCGGCGCCGGCCGCGGTGACCTTGCGGGTCGGCCGCCGGGTGGTTTGGGTGATGAGCTTTGGCATGAGAGTGGTCCTTTCGGGGGATGGGGCTGTGCCAGGCGCGCAGCGGCGGGCGGCCGGGGCCGCGGGTGTCGCGATGTCGGGGATCAGGCGCCGGCCAGGGCGCGGTCGGCGGTGTCGCGGATCTCGGCCAGGCGCCAGCGGTAGACCGTCGCCTCGGTCGCCGCGTCGACGGCTTCCGGCGCCGGCGCCGCGGTCGGGCCCTTGTCGAGCCAGCGGGCGACATTGAAGCCCGGGCAGGCCTTGGCCGCATAGTCGTTGTGGCCGGTGATCGGCACCGCGCCGAAGCGGTCCTGCAGATCCGCGAGAAGTGTGCGCAGCGCCGTATCCTGCCGGTCGGTAAAGTGCTCGGCAAAGGCGTCGGTCTCGGCCGAGCCATGCCCGCCGAGGAGCGAGATGCCGATCGTGCCGGTGTTGTGGCCGCGGACATGGGCGCCGGTGCGGTCGATCGGCCGCCCCGTGGCGACGGTGCCGTCGCGGTCGACCAGGTAGTGATAGCCGATGTCGGACCAGCCATTGCCCTCGACATGCCAGCGCCGGATCTCGTCGGCCTTCGTCGCTGTCGTCTGGCCGTCCATGAACTCCGGCCTGGTGGCCGTGCAGTGCAGGATGATGCCGGTGATCTTGCGCATGATGTGATCTCCTTCGCGCATGCAAAAAGCCCCGCGCGATCGGCGGGGCTCGGGGGTGGTGAAGCGGTGTCGGGTGGGGGTCGGCCGTCGGCCCTAGGGTGCGGTGCCGGTCAGGGTCGGTGCGGTCTCGGGGTCGATGGTGAAGCTGTAGGTGACGGGCCGCAGCGGCAGGATGCCGAAGGCCAGCACCCGGCGGGTGTAGCTCACCGTGATCGGCGGCCCGGCCTCGAGGCAGGGCACCGCCCAGTCGCCCACCTCGTAGCGCACCAGGTCGTTGTCCTGCGGCGCATAGGTGCCGGCCGCCCCGGGCGGGCTGATGCAGATCCGCCCGGCCTCGCGCCCGACAACCCGCACCACGCCGTGCCAACGCGCCTCGACCGCGCCGAAGGGCGTCTCGCGCACCACGGTCATGATCCAGGCGCCGGCCTCGTCCCGGGCGATGCTCTGGCTGATCACCTGCAGGAACAGGCTCGAGGGCAGGCAGACCCAAAGCGCAAAGGCGGCGATCGCCAGAAGCCCGGCCCAGTCCCAGCGGCTCCAGCGCGGATCGCGGGTCATCGGACCCACCCCCGGATGGTCAGGATTGCCGCGCCGAGGCCCGCCGTCGTCATGATGATGCGGATGATCCACTTGCCGGCCCAGCCCCCGCGCTCGGCGGTCTCGACCAGCCGCACGATGCGCAGGATCAACCGCTCGCCCCCGCCCTCGGGCTCGTCGAAGAAGGCGCGCTCGATCCGGCCGATGCGGTCTGCGATCTCCGGCAGCACCTCGAGGCACTCGTCGACGCGCGCCCGGGTCCGCTCGAGCTCGCGCAGGCGGATCTCGAGCTTCTGCACGTCATTGCCGTTCATGGGGGGCCCCACCGCCACTTCCAGAGCGAGACCGCGAGCCACATCGCCAGTCGTCGCAGCCCGCCCACGCCGTCGGCGGCCAGCGCCTCGTTGAAGACCGCGCCGGCCGTGACCCGGTGCCAGTTATCATCGAGCAGCCAGTCGTGCAGCGCCGCCGCCTTGAGGTAGCGGGGGTCGTCAGGCCGCACGATCCAGCGCAGCCCGCGCGGGACGCTGACATCGAAGACATAGCCGATCGGCACGGTCACCGCGGGCCCGCCCTCGCGGCCGATCTGCCAGCGCAGCGGGGCGGTCACGCGGAAGCGCAGCCCGCCCACGGGGACATACCAGGCCGCGGCTTCGGTCCAGGCGCTCATGCCGGGGCCTCGGGGTCCGTGGGGGATGCAGACCCCATCGGCCCCGACGGCCAGTGGCGGTCGTCGGCGAAGTCTTCGGGGATCCCGCCCGGGGCATCCTTCAGCGCGCGGGCGGCGAAGATATGCGCCTGCTCATGCGCGGCGGCCGCCTGCCCCAGGGCGAACACCGACGGGGCGTCGAGCTGCGCGATCGCGTTGTCGGCGGTGATCCAAGCGAAGGGCGCCGCGCCTTCATGCCAGTGCAGATCGCCCGCGCCCGCGCCCTGCCCCATGGCGAAGCCCGCCATCGTGGCCGCGCCGACGATGCGCTGCTTCGATTCCTCGTCGGTCTGGAAGACATGCCCGGCGAAGGTAAAGCCGGCGGCCAAGCGGCGGTCGCGCTCGGCATTGACGCCCGCCCGGCGGCGCGCCTGCTCGGCTGCTGCCTTGTCCTCGGCGGTCTCAATCGTGAGCGTGAAGGTCATGGCCCCTCCTCCTCTGTGGTCTTGCGGATCACCCGGTCGGGCACCGGGCCCTCCGTCACCTCGACCCGCCAGTGCGCGGGGTCCGCGGGTTGATCCGCCTCCGCTCTCGCGGCGTCGTAGGTCAGGCGCAGCCCGAGGCGCAGGACGCCGCCCTCGCGCGTGATCGGGCCCACGAAGGGGTGATCCCCCTCCAGGGTGCCGCTGCCGCCCTCGGGCACGGCCGAGAGGTCATAGGCGGTGCCATTGTGCGTGAGGACGTCGCCCGCGACCGAGGCGGTGTCGTCAGGTTGGCCGGGCAGTCCGGCGATGATGTGCAGATCGATGTGCATGGGGTCCCTCCTCAGAACCAGCGGCCGCGGGCCTCGACGTGGATCACGCCGGTCGACGCCGCGGTTCCGGCGGCGAGCAGAACAAGATTTGCCCCGGTCGACGTGTAACCGCCGGAGCTGATCGTCGCGACGTGGCCGTGCGGCCCCTCCACCCGGCGCACGGTTGCCAGGATCGTCGGCGGCGCGACAAAGGCCGCGGGGTAGGTCCAGCTCCACGACGGCGAGCCGAACATGGCGCCGGCCGTGTAGGCGTCCGGCGTCAGCACGGGGCTGACGTGGTGGCAGACCTGGTCCCCGTCGGCTGTCCGTTCGAAGGATCCATTGGAGTTGCTGCCGCTCTGGAACAGCCCGCCGGTCGGAACGCCCCCGAACTGGCTGACGGGCCCCACGACATTGGTGGTCTCGTAGGTCCTGCGCCAGCCGGACCACACCCCGTTATGGAGCGTGTTCTCCCACCGTCCCCCGCCGGGGCGTTGCGCATAGTATTCCCGCCGCGCGAACCCGTCCCCGAACCGCTGCGCGAGGAAATACCCGTTGGAGACCCCGGCCGGTTCGCCGCCCGCGTCGAAGGCATAGTAGATCCCCGAGGGTATATCCGGGTCCAGGACATCGCCGGAGTACTTGTTGGCCTCGAGGCTTCCCCAGCCATGCGCCCCGTTCAGCATCAACCGCCCCGGCGTGGCGTCGGTCGGGCCCTCGGGCAGCGCCTCCCTGATCGCGAGGATGGAGGCCCTGAACCAGTCCGCCTGCGCCTGGTGCTGCGCGTTGAAGTTCGGCCCGAAGCTCGGGACCGCCGACGGGTCAGTGATCATCACCATCAAAGACGCCCTTCCACAGTTACGTTGAGGTCCGACCAGCCATTCGCGTCGGCGGTCTTGATGAGCCGGGTGAGGCGGCCGTAGGTGGCGATGCCCCAGGTGTTCGCGGTGGCCGCGCTGACGTAGTAGAGCCCGCGCCGCGCCCGCAGCCGCGCCAGCGCCCGCTCGGCCCGGCCGCCGTCGTTGTTGGCGATCTTGACCGGGTAGTCGCGGTCGAAGGTATAGCCGCGCTCGACGATGGCCTCGTTGCCGAAGGGGTCGATCGTCGCTTGCGAGTAGTCGACGAGCTCGCTCGACAGCCCCGACACCGCGACGCCGAACTGCGGCACGTCCCCGAAGATGACCTCGCCGCAGGACACCGTCTCGCCGTCCGCGCCGATCCGGATGCGCACCTGGTTGCCCGGGCCGCCCAGAAGGTCGGCGGTGTCGCTGTCGATGATCCCCAGGTCGACGCCGGTCAGCGGCGTGGTGAAGAGCGTCACGTAGTCGACGATCTCGGAGGCATCGATCAGCGGGATGGTCTGGTCATAGGTCACCCGCGTGCCATCGTAGATCGTGACGCGGAACTGCGAGGCGGAGACGTTGATCACCGCCACGCCGCGCAGAAGCGAGGTCAGCGCGCAGCGCACGTCGATCTGGCCGGACCGGGTGACGACCGAGCCGGGCCCGCCATCGAAGAGCCGCCAGGGCGACATCGGGCCCCGCTCGATCCACTGCGTGCCGACCGTCTCGGCCGGCGCATGCCCGAGATTGCCGCCGGCGACGCTCTCGTAAAGCCGCCTGGCCGGGGTGACCTTGACCACGTCGCCTGCGGCATAGGTGGTCCCGGCCTGCCATTCCGGGGTCGGATCGGGGATGTTGTGGCCGACGAGGTTGGCCTCGGTCACGGCCACGGGGTCGATGATCTTGAGCGTCATGGCGTCACCACCTGGTCGTAGTCCTCAAAGTTGCGGCGTTCGTTCGCCTGCCGGTTCTTCGTGGCCTCGACGATCAGGCGCCCGCTCTGGTCACGCTGTTGCGCGGCCAGGTCCCGGACCTGCCGCCGCAGCGCGCGGACCTCCGCGAGGAGCTCGGCATTGCCGCCGCCCAGCATCCGCGCGGTCTCCGCGGCGCTGTGGATCCGGCTGGGGCCGGTCACCTCCAGCTCGGGCCCGCGTTCGCCGACCAGCCGCAGGCCGCCCGGGTGCAACCCGCCCGTGGCATAGGCGGGAATGCCGCCGAGGCCCGTGATCTGCCCGCGCAGCGCCTCGATCCGGCCCATGAGCGCGGTGGGCCGGCCGATCAGCGCCTTCAGCTGATCCTCGAGCCCGCCCGGGCCCCAGAAGGCCGCCCGGAAGGCGCCGATGTCGGCACCCCGGCCGTATTCCACCCCGGTCGCGCGATACTGGATGTAGCCGTCGTCGGTGACGTTCAGCGCCGCATCGCGGGCGCCGTTGCGGATGTCGACGCCGGTCTCGGCCTCAAGCGCCCGGATCTGACCGATGATGCCCGCGGCCTCCCCCGCCACCCGCGCCCGCTCGGTGGTGACGCGGGCCAGATCGCTCTGCAGCCCGGCGATCCGGGCGTCGCGGGCGCGGTCTGCGGCATCGCTGACCAGCTGCCGGCGCAGCGCATCGAGCGTGTCGCGCAGCGTGGCGATGGGCGAGGTGACCTGGATCCGGCTGGTGTCTTCGTACCAACGCTGGAACGACCGCGACGGATCGAACTGGAAGCTGCCGCCCAGCGTCAGCCGCCCGGCCGTGGCGCCGGTGATCGAGTCCAGCAGACCCCGCTGCGCCCGGGACAGGCGACCGATGTCGACCGATCCGATGATGGTCTGCGTCAGTTGGCGGTTCCCGCGCTCCAGCTGGCGCAGCAGGCGGTGGTCGAGGTCGGTGATCCCCTCGGCGGTGACACTGACGCGCACCCGGTTGCTCGTATCCCGCACCCGCCCCAGGGCCAGGCGCAGGGTGTCGCTGTCGATGCCGCTGGCCATCAGCACGTTGACGACCCGCATCAGCTCGGAGGTGCCGGTCAGGGCGATCCGCATCGCGTTGCGGTCGATGCCCGAGGCGATCGAGGCGGTGACGGTGCGGGCAAGGCCCGACGAGGTCGCCAGCGCCAGCCGGGTCATGTCGCGCCCCAGCCGGTTGTCGGCGAGATACTCGACCGTCTTCAGGTGCTCGGAGGCGCCGGTCAGCGCGATCCAGCGCAGGTCCGGCGTCAGGCCCTCGGCCCGGACGATGAAGTCGACGTCGGCGGTGATGCCGCTCGCGGCCTGCCCCAGCGCGTCCTTCATCCAGCCCGGCATGGTGTCGGTGGCGCTCATCACCACGTCGAGGCGGGCGCGGATGTCGGCGTAGCTGATGCTCTCCACCGCCGCGATCGCGGAGCCGAGCGAGCCGAGGCTGGCCTGGAACGCCGCCAGCTGGTTGGCCTCCAGCTGCCCCCCGGCATTGAGGTAGTCGCGCACCTCCTGCAAGAGCGAGACCTGGTCGCCCAGCAGACCCGCCAGCACGTCGTGCCGCGCGCCTTCGAGGTCCGACACGCCCGCGGTCAGCTGCAGGTCCGACAGCACCCGCGCCTCGGCCCGGGCGAGATCCAGGCGGGAGGTCGCGGTGTCGCGCGTGGCCTGCAGCATCGCCTTGGCCGCCCCGGGCAGGTCCGTCGCGGCGGCGTTGTCGCCGGCGATGGCCGAGGCCAGCACCGACTGGTACCGCGCCTCAGTGAAGGCCCGGGCGCTGTCGGCCGAGACCAGGGCGCCGGCCGTGCTGCGCATCTCGGCGATCAGGTCGCGCAGCGTGCCGGCGGTGCGATACCACATCTCCGCGGCCTGGCTGTTGGCGCGCAGTGCCTCGCTGGCCTGCCCCAGCGCCGCGTCGATCTCGGTGGTGGCAACACCTACGAGCCGCGCCTGCGCGGGGTGATGTTTCCGACGACTTCGGCAATAGCACCAGACAAGCCCAACAGTTCTGCGTAAAGCTCGCGCCCGGCCTCGGTCGTGGTGTCGACCGCCTCAACCACGGCGCGGAACTGATCGCGGGTCGCGGGCATCGCCACCCCGAGATCAGCCAGCCGATCCGATAGACGCCGCATCGTCGTGTCGAAGCGCTCTTCCTCGGTGTAGAACGCGCCGAAGTAGGTCGAGACCGCGCCCGACATCGCGTCGAGCCCGCCGAAGGCCTCCGCCATCTGCGCCGCGGCACCGGCGCCTTCGACCGAGACCGCGAAGAGCCGATGCCCCAGCAGGTCCATCGCGTCGTTGGCCGAGGTCAGGCTGTTGGCCAGCCGTTCGAGCGTCGTCGCCGCGCCCTCGCCCTCGGCCGCGAAGGCGGAAAGCCCCGGGATCATCTCGGCCATGTCGTCGGCGATGCCCACGAGGCCCTCGCGCACCGCCTGCAGGGCCTGCTCGTCCGACATGCCGTCGGTCGAGATCCGCACCTGCGTGGCGAAGTCGGCAAAGGCCCCCTCGCCCACCGCCAGCGCCGCGGCGGCCTCAAGCACGCCGCCCTGCATCCTGGCGACGGCGGCGATGACGGGATCGGCCAGATCCGCATCCGCCGCGCGGTAGCTCGTGCCGGTCGACGTGATCAGCCCGAAGAGACGCGAGGTCTGCGTCTTCTCGAAGGCCTCGACCAGCGTGCCCATCTCGTCCACGGTCACCCGGATGCCGCGGTCGAGCTGCTTCGTTTTGCCCGCGAGCAGCGAGATCCCCGCGACCGCCAGCCCGATCACCGGAATCGCGGCGCCGAGCGTCGTGGCGAAGGTGGCCGTTCCGGCCCCGGCCAGCGCGGCGTTCGAGCCGATCGAGAAGATCCCGCCAAGCCCGCCCGACAGCGACGCGCCGAGGCCCCCCAGCAGACCCGTGCCCGCCGCCGCGGTACCGGCCGCGCCGCCCCAGCCGCCGAGGAAGCCCGAGGCGTTGGCGCCTAGCCCACCGAGGACACCGGCCCCGGCCGCCCCCGACGCGCCTTGCGCTGCTGCCGCCGTGCCCGCCCCGCCAGCGGTGATCCCGGCGATCGAGGGCGCGATCCGCGCCCGCAGCGCCGCGCTGGCGACGTTCGAGATCCAGCCCTGGAACGCCCGCCACGCCCCGTCGAGCGCGCCTGTCCAGTCGGTGAAGAACGTCCCCGCGAGATCGCCCAGCACGGTCGACAGATCGCCGACCAGCGGCACGCTCTCGACCAGCCGGTTGTTCAGCCCCGCAACCGCCTTGGCATAGGCCCGATCGCTGAGCCCCGCGACCTTCAGCTTGCCGAGCTTCGCCAGTTCCGCGCGGTAGTCCTTCGCCGGGTCCGCGTCGAACTCCAGCCGCTGGATCTCGCCCTGCATCTCCTTCAGCGCGCGCCCGGCGGCCTTTGCAGCCCCGGCGGTGCCGCCCGATCCGTCGCCGCCCGCCCCGCCGAGCGCGTCGTTGTAGTGATCCAGCGCATCCGTGCCGTCGCCGGCGGCGCCCTCGACCTCCCCCAGTCCGGCGACGAGCTCGCGGATCTCCGCGATCGCCGGCGCGGCCGCCTCAAAACCGGCGGTCGAGGCCTTGAACCGTGCCCCGCTCTCGGTGTCGAGATCGGCCTTCAGCGACTTCAGCGTGGCGGCCGCGTCCGAGCCCTCCTTGCGGAAGGTGAAGAGCCAGCGCGGCACGCCCTTGGCGGTGAAGTGCCCGATCACGTCGTCCCAGGCGCCGAGGATCCTGGCGAAGGCCCCCACGAAGTGCGAGGCGATCGATGCGGCGGTGCCCGCCAGCGCATCGACCAGCGCCTGGGAGAAGGTGTCGATGTTCTGGAAGGACTGCAGGGCCACGTCCTGCAAGAGCCCGAGCGCCGCGCCGATCCCGCCCGCGGCCCGGGTCAGCCTGCCGAACTGGTAGACCAGCTCGCCCGCGCCCACGACGATCGCCCCGAACCCGGTGCGCATGATCGCGCCGCGCAGCACACCCAGGGACCCCGCCAGCAAGGTCGTCGCGCCCCGCGCGGTGATCAGCGCCTTGGCATAGCGCGCGCCCATCAGCCCGGTCAGGGTCACGGCATAGGTCGACAGCCGCTCGAGGTTCCCGATCAGCGCATCCGTCGCGGCCCGCAGCGTGCCGCCCTGCATCATGGCCGTGGTGAAGGCGTCGGCAAGCGCGGTCATCGCCGGGGCAAGCTCCACCGCCACCCGGTTGCGCAGGCCGGCGAAGGCGCTGCCGATCCCGATGGTGGCGAGGCGCAGGTCGGCCATCGCCGCCCGCGTGCGCTCGTCCATCACCGTGCCGAGGCTTTGGGCCCGGGCCCCGAGGCGTTCCATCTCCACCCCGCCATTGGCCAGGAGCGGCAGCAGGGCCGTGGCCTCGTCGGCCAGCGACTCCATGTAGAAGGTCATCTCCTGCTGGTTCACCCCGGCCTTCTCGAGGCTGGAGACGTAAAGCTGCAGGGCCTCGGGGCCGGAGAGGCGCGAGAACTGGTCGGCCGTGACGCCGACCCGCGGGGCGATCTTCTCGAAGAAGTCCGCCATCTCCCCGCCGCCCGTCTGCAGGAAGTCCCCGATCCGGTCGTTGGTGTCCTTCAGGATGTCGCTGAGCTTGTCCTGCTCGATGCCGACCGTCTTCGCCCCGGCCGCCATCCGCTGGAACGCCTGCGGCGTGGCGTTCGACAGCTGCGCGAGCTTCGTCACCTCGTTCGCAGTCCGCGCCGTGGCCAGCGTCACGCCGCCGAGCGCGGTCGCCACCACCGAGCCCAGCCCCGCCAGCTGCTTGAACTGCCGCCCCAGCCGATCGGTCGCTCCCTGCGCCTGGCGCACCCCGCGCGAGAACTGCGCGCTGTCGAGACCAAGATTGACGCGCAGCGCGCCGATGACGGACGATCCGGCCATGGGTGCCTCTCAAGTGATGACGCGCGAAGGCTGCCCTGCCCCGGGGTTAGGGAGGACGAGCGACGCGGGTCGGGGCGGGTGTCGGGTGGACGACGCCAGGCTTGGCGACGATTGAGGCGGCTTAGACGGGGCCGGGCTGTCGAAGCTCAGTATTTCCTAACCAAGCTCGTTTTTGTATATACAGTCATATTGACCGGCATGAGGTTTATGCATATACATAAACTATGCTGATGATCGTTTGGGACGAACCGAAGCGGAAGGCCAACCTTGCCAAGCATGGTTTGGACTTTGCCGATCTCACCGAAGACTTCTTCCTTTCGGCGCTCGTCATCCCGGCAAAAGATCAACGGCAGATGGCTATCGGGGCGATGGCGGACGGAACCATCGCTGTCGTGTTCGTCACCCTCGGTGAAGAGGGTGTCTCAGTGATTTCGATGCGCCACGCCAGCAGGAAAGAAAGGAATATCCTTTGACCCGAGAACACCTGACCGAAGAAGAAATCCAGCGCCGGATCGCCAGCGACCCGGACGCCCCGGAAGCCACAGACGCGCAGCTGGCCCAAGCCAAGCCGTTTTCCGAAGCCTTCCCCGATCTTGCCGATAGGATGCGCAAGAACGTTGGTGGCCGCCCCAGATCCGACAACCCCAAGGTGGCGGTGTCCATCCGTCTCGATCGTGAGGTGGTCGAGAAATTCAAAGCGGATGGGCCAGGCTGGCAGACCCGGGTGAACGAGGCCTTGCGGAAGGCCGTGGGCGCATAAGATCCGCGGGCTGCCCCCACGACCCGCCCTATCCGCCCTCGCCCCCCTGCATTGCCATGGCCATGAAGAACCCCCGCACCTGCTCGATCTCGGCCTCGGTGGACATCGCTGGCGCTTCGGGCGCCGGTGACGCCGCCGGAGTGCTGAGCGGCGTGTACTCCGGCATGTCGCCCGGCTGGTGGAAGGCGTAGGCGACGAGCCCGGCGAGGTCGTGGTTCAGCGCCCGGGCCTCCTCGTGGCGCGTGCGCCGCGCCCGGCCGTAGCCGTCGAGGATCGCCAGGATCTCGCGCGGCACCAGATCCCAGAACGGGGCATAGGCCTGCCCCGCTCCAAGCCAGTGCTCGAGCAGGTGCCCTACGTAGTCGCCGGGGTCTTCCGGCTCTTGCCGTTTCCCGAGGCGGCCTGCCCCGCAGTGTCCCCCTCGGCCTCCGCCTGCGGAAAGGCCGCCCGGATCGCCTCGCCCAAAAGCCGGCTGGCCTCGGGCAGGCCCAGCTCGTCGACGATGTCGCCGGCCTCGGCCGTCGTCAGCTCAGGCTCGGACGAGGCGACGCCGGCATGGAAGAGGTTGAGGAAGCGGCGCAGGTCGTCGGGGTGATCGTCGAGGGCGCGCAGACCCTCGGTCAGCGTCTCGCCGGTCGTGTCCTGGTAATGCACCATCGCGTTGGTGGTGAAGCGCAGCTGATGGGCGACGCCCGCCGCGGTGAATGCGATGGCGCCACGCTTGGAATTGCTCATGTCGGTCTCTCTTGATGGGGGGAAGGAAGGGTGCCGCGCGCCGCCCCGGGGCAGCGCACGCGGGATCAGGCGCCAGCGGTGCCCTTGGTCCAGGTCACGTCGCCGCTCGTGCGGATCGACACCGACATGGCGACGATGTCGCCGACGCCGTTCTGCTCGAGCTGCGGCGTCGGGAAGCCGCGGAACTCGAAGGTGTCGCCTGCGGTCTGGCCGCGGTACTTGGGCAGCGTGGTGCGGTAGTAGATCGGATCGTCCTGCGCCTGGTCGTTCAGCTGCTGCTCGTAGGCCGCGGGCGTGTAGTTGCAGGGGATCGAGATCGTGCCCGCGTCCTTCAGGCCCTTTACGTATTCCTTGAACCCGTTCGGGCTGTCGAGCGAGGTCGCCTCCTGGTAGTCGGTCTCGACCGTGGGCACCGCGATGCCCTTGGCCTCGGGAACCTTCTCCCAGGTCGTGCCGTCGAGCGACCGCTCCACGGTCGCGCCGTAGGCGATGCGAGATTTGGTGGCCATGGGGCCCTCCTTTGTTCAGAGTTCTTCGTAGTGGACCATGAAGTCCAGGGAGACGCGGAAGGGCCGGTCCGCTTCGTTGGTGCCGCCCTCACGCCCATCCCGCGCACCCGCGAGAAAGACGCCCTGCAGGATCCCGCCGCTATGCCCGTCGAGGCATGCGCGCACCGCGCGGGAGAGCTGCTTCGCTGCGCCGTAGGTCCCGGCGTAGCAGTCGATCTGAACCCGCGCGGCGAAGACGCCCGTGGGCCCGTCGAGGGTGTGGCCGCCGAGGTCCGAGACGCCGGTCAGCACGCAGCCGGGCCACGGCGCCCCCTGCGGATGCGCCCCCCAGTTCACCCGCCCCCCGGCACGACCAGAGACCCCGCCGTCGGCGAGGAGAACCGCGCGCAGCTCCTCTTCCATGTCAGTCGGCGGCCTCGATGCGCAGGCCACGGCACACCCAGGCCGCGCCCCGCTCGCAGAGGGGATCGATCCAGCGGGCGGGCAGGATCCCGAGCCGGAACGCGGGCGCTGCAAGGCGCAGGGCCAGGCGCAGGACAAAGAGACGCCGGCGGGGAAACACGGCGCGAAGCTGCAAACGGGCCATCGTCAGTCCCCCTGCCGGGCTGCAGCCGCAGCCTTCGCCGCTTTCCGCGCCGCGCGCTTTGCGGCCTTTTCGACCTCCGACCAGAGGATCGGCTTCAGCCGGTCGATCGTGGGCCCGGCTTCCGCGTCATAGGCCGGCCGCATGAAGGGCTGCGGCGCAGTCCCCGGGTGCCGGGTGCCCGCGAACTGGCCCTTGTTGTCGTGGGGCGCGGTCCCGAACTCGACGAGGTGGCCATGCCGCCCGCCGGCGCCCAGCAGGTAGGACGGCCCGACGAAGAGCTCGACCGCGTCGCGCTGTTCGGGGGCCAGGCGCCGCTGGCCGTTCTGCTCTTTCTTGTTGAGCTTGCGGCCGATCTTGATGCTGTCGCGCAGCTCCCCGTCATCGACGGGGGCGAGGTCGCGGGCGAGATCCGCCATCGGCTTGGCCGCCTTGTCGAGCGAGCGCCGCAGCACGCTCTTGCCAACGCCCTTCGACAGGTTCGACAGGCTCTTTTCCAGATCCGCGAGACCCGACACGCTGAACCGGACCGAGTTATTGCTCATCGGACGCCCTTTCATCGCTGCGCGCCGCACAGGTGATTTCCAGCCAGCGCCGCCGCCCCGAGCCTTCCTTGATCCCGGTGATCTCGTAGGTGACGCCGTCGCAGATCAGACGGTCGCGGGGCGTGATGCCCCGGGCAAAACCCGACCAGCGGACCGTGAACCGGGTGGTGACGCTGGCCGCGACCTGGTCGGCGCGCCAGCGCTCGGTGTCGTTCACGTCCCGCTTCGCCGCCCAGACCGGAACCCCGAAGGTGGCATAGCGCCCGGCCGTCGAGCTGAAGCCGTCATCGCCGCCGGTCTCGCGCAGGACCTGGACGCGGCGATCGAGCGCGCCTGCGGCCATTACTGCGGCGCCTTCGCCTTGCGGGTGACCGGGCGCTTCGCGGCCGGCTTCGTCGCCGCTGGCTTCGCAGCTGCAGGCTTCGTCGGCGCGGTCCGTTGCGCCTTCGCCACCAACGTCCCGGCATGCACCTGGGCGTTCACGTCATCCGGATCGGCGGGGCGCGTCTGGCCCTCGTTCCAGAACCGGCCGGCGGCGAAGTGGCGGCGTTTCACGGTGTAGTCCATCGGGGTCTCCTTCGTGTTGCTCATGCCGCCGCGGTGACCAGCGGGCGGCGGTAGATGTTCTGGCGAATGAGGCGTTCTTCGCCGAAGCTGAGTTTCGGGGGCTCGGCAGGCTCGATCGCGATCCCGGCCTCGTGCCAACCCTTCACCATCAGGATGATCGCCTGCGTCAGTCGCCGGGGCGCCGGACCGCCCGCCTGCACCGTGGCGCGCACGACCCCCGGGGCCCCGCCCAACCGGTCGGCCGGGTGGGCCAGCACCAGCTGCGGCTCGTCATGGCCCAGCTCTAAGCGCCAGGCGTTCGCATCAAGCGCCACCCAGGCATCACCCTGCGCGACCTCGACCATCTCGATCGCGGTCACCGGGGCGACGGGAAGCCACCACCGGCGCCACGGGCCGCCGCGCTCGACAAAGCGCAGACGGCAGGGGGCGAGCGGGCGGCGTGTCGCGGTCTCGACCACGTCCTGCGCGGCCAGCAGATACCCCGTCAGCGCCGCGTCATCCCCGAGCTCGTCCTCGGGCAGATGCACGGCGCGCTTGAACGCCTGCACGCTGACCACGAGGTCGGGCACCTGATCGTCGAGACGTTCCACGCCGCCGGCCCCTTACGCCTTGCCGCCGGCAGGCTTGCCCTGCGCCGGGGGCTTGCCGGCGTCATCATCCTTGCCGCCGTCCTTCGCGGTGGGTTTCTCAGTGGGTTTCGGGTCGGCTTTGGGCTCCGGCGCTTTCGCCGGGCCGGTGTTGCCGACCGGGTCGGTCAGCATGCCGGGGTCCGTGTTCGGCGCGGGCGCCGTGGGCGCGGGCGAGGCCATCGCGGCCTCGCGCCGGTCGAGATCGGCTTCGCGCGCCGCGATCGCCGCCTCGCGCTCGATCAGCCGCTTTTCCTCGGCCTCGGCATTGCGCGCCTCGATCAGCGCTGCATCGGTGGCCTCGTCCGGCTCGTGGACCTTCGCCACCTTGCCGATCAGCTGGCGGGCGCGGCCCGGGTCGAACCCGGCGATCTCGCCGACATTGTATTTGCTCCACGCCTTGGTGAAGCGCAGGATCACGCGATCAGGCATCTCTGCCTCCTTGTCATGTCAGGGAAGATTGGATGGCGGGGCCCCGGCCGGGGCCGGCGGTCAGAGCGACCAGCCGACCGCCTGGATGCCCGAGAGGGCCACGTCGTGCCGCGGCGCGAGGTCATGCTCGGAGATCGCGCGCATCAGCGTCAGGTCGTTCTGAAAGGCCGAGACCATGTCGCCATTGGCGTCGATGTAGGCGGCGTCGGTCGAGTTCGAGATCGTGATCGCCATGCTGTCGCCGATCATCACCTCGTCGAAGTCGCCGAAGTAGATCTCGGTCTCGTCACCGCCGTCGCCCAGGTTGTCGGGCAGCTGCGAGGTAGTCCGGATCGGGTAGCCCCGCAGCGTCCCCGACTGGTCGATCGAGGGGAAGATCAGCGCGCCCGAGTTCGGGTCGCGCAGGCTGGCCAGCCAGTTCTTGGCGCTGGCGCGCATGATCCAGCCCGGGGTGACCATGGCGACGTCGCTGTCCTCGACCGCGTTCACGGCCCGGCGCACCGCGGCCTCGGCGGCCGCGACCGTCTTGGCGACCCCGGTCTGCCAGTGCCCGGCCAGCATCCAGTTGCGCAGGCCCACGGGGGTGTTCTGGGTGCCGTCGCCGCGCAGGAAAGCCAGATCCTCGCGCAGTGCCATCACCCGCAGCATGTCGTCGCGCACCATGCGGCCCAGCTGCGGCGTGGCGTGACGCAGCAGCGAGTTGCCGATCGGTACGAGGCTCGTCAGCTTCTTGAAGGTCTGGTCGATCTTGCCGAAGGTGGGTTCGCTTTCAGGGATAGCCGCATTCTCGGCGGTGTAGCTTGCCCGCGCGCTGCCGGTCTGCTGGGCGTGGCGCAGCTCGCCCGCCGGCATGTCGATCGTCCGGGCGCCCGAGGCGCGCACCGCCACGCGGGGGCGCAGCAGCTCGATGATCTCGCTCGACACCGGGCGCGGGATCGTCACGCCGCCGCCACTGTCGGTCGCGCCGGTCAGCGCGGCCGAGACGCTGGAATGCCCGTCCTCGTCGAGATAGCGGCAGGCCCGGTCGCGGTCACCGCCGGCCCGCGCCAGCGCCTGCACCATCAGGCCCGCCGTCACGCCCTGGTCGGCCTCGGACCGCGCCGTGGCGGCGCGCGCGGGCGTGCCGGGATTGGCTTCGTCGCCGGTGTCGATCGAGGCGGCAACAGCGGCCTCGACGGTTTCGGCGCGCTGCACCGCCGCCGCGGCCGTGTTGAACGCCGCCTCGGCCGCGTCGAACTCGGCCGAGGCCGTGGCCAGCGCGTCGGTGTCCGGCGTCTCGGCCGCCTCCAGCGTGGCGATCTGGTCCGCCGCCGTCTGCATGCGCGTTGCGGCCGCCGATCGGGCGCGGCGCAGGTCGTTGATGTCCATCGGGAACGTCTCCTTGGATGAAGGCCGCGCAAGCGCGCAGCCGTTTGGCCCCGCCGCGAAGGCCGGGGGATCACGAGGCGCGAAGGGCGCAGGTGTCAGGTCAGGTGGTGGCCAATGCCCGGGCCGCGGCGGCGCGGGCGCGGTAGGCCCGCGGGGCGGTCTGGCGCCGTGGCGCATGGGCGGCAAAGAGCGCGGAGTAGAAGTCACTGCGCCGGCTCTGCCGGTCGGCGAGCCCCCGGGCGATCGCCTCGGCGGGATGGAAGACGCCCCCGCCATCGGCAGGATCGTCGGTGAGACTCAGACGCGCGGGCAGATCCTCGAGCGGGATCCCGCGGCCCGCGGCAACAGCGGCGTGGAACGTCGCCTCCAGCCGGTCGAGATCGGCGCGGATCACCGCGATCCCCTCGGGCGTGCCGGGATCGGGGCGCTTGGCCCGGGCATGGCGCGAGGTGAACTCGAACCAGCGCTCCCCGCCCATGTCCGGCGCCTCGGGCCGGTGGGCCATCACCGCGACGCCGATCGAGCCCACCTCGCTGCCCGCGGTCATCACGATCTCGGTCGCATGCGCCGCCAGCCGGTAGCCCGCGCTGGCCGCCAGCGGCGAGACCAGGGCATGCACCGGTTTCACCGCCGCGGCGGCGGCCACCGCCTCGGCCGCGGCATCGAGGTTGCGCACGAGGCCGCCGGGCGTGTCGAGTTCCAGCGCGATCGCCGCCACGTCCTCGCGTTCGGTGAGCTCGGTCATCGCCTCTTCGATGCCGCGATAGGTCGCCCAGCCGAGATAGCGTTCCAGAAGCTCGGAGTTCGGCGTCATCAGGCCGCGGATCGGCATGACGGCCACCCCGCCCGAGACCGCGAAGCGTTCGCCCCGCTCGATCGCGACGGGCCCGCCCGCCGCGGCCTCGGGCAGCTCGGTGGCGAGGTATTCCCCCGCGGCCGGATGGCAAAGCGCCACGGTGCTGCCGGCAAGCATGCTGGCGACGGTGCGTCTGGTCATTCCTCGGTCTCCTTGTGGCCGGGCGCGGCAGTGTCGTCCCGCGTCATGTTCGGCGGCGGATACATCCGGTCGCCGCCCTCGATCGGCTCCATCCCCTCCATGACGCGGCCCTCGTTCATCGTCGTCCAGGGGCCCCCGATCGCCTTGGCGAGCGCGTCGTAGCGCTCCTTCGTCGTCGCCTGCAGAAGTGCGTCGTAGTCGTGGCGCAGGAAGAAGCCCGCGCGGCGTTCGGCCTCGGTCAGCGCGCTCAGCATCAGCTGCGCCTCGGTCAGGCGCCCCCAGTGCAGAAGACAATCCGCCTTGTAGTCGATCGCCTGCTGTTCGCCGTTGGCCTTCACCCCGTGCTCCAGCATCTGCAGCTTCGAGGGCGGCACCCGGTAGATCTGCGCGATCTGCTCGCGGTCGAACTTGCGGCTTTCCAGCAGCTGCTGATCGGCCGCGCTCAGGTCCAGCGCCTTGATGTCCTCGTCGGGCGAGATGATCGGCCAGCCGTTCGAATCCGGGTCCGACAGCGCCGCCTTCACCCGCCGCGCGTTGCGCTGGTAGGCCTCGTCGTCGCCATAGACGCTGTCGAGCTTCACCACGCCGCGCGTCGCCCCGCCGGCCGCCGCCCGTGCCGCGGCCTCCTGACCGGCGAGCGCCAGCCCCATGCTTTCCGCGGCGACCTCGATCGGGCTGCGCCCGGTCCAGCCGTCGTCGGCCATGTAGCGCAGGTGGACCATCGCCCGCGACGGCACCCGCCGCATGATCCCGGCGCCGTCCTCGAAGTCGTAGAATCGCGCCCGGCCCGCCCGCAGCATGGCGACCATGTCGGGCCGGATCGCCTCCATCAGCGTCAGCTCCCCCGCCCCGTCGCGCGGCGCGTAGGAATAGGACCGCCCGCGCAGGCAGAAGGCATAGACCAGCGCATAGCGCATCGTCGCGGCGGCCACCTGCGGCGAGGCCTCGACGTTCAGAAGATAGGCCAGCGGATGCGTCCGCACCCGCTCTTCCCGACCGTCGTCGCGGCGGCGGTAGAGCTTCAGCGGCACCTTCGCGAGATCCCCCGCGATGACGTTGCAACAGGCAAAGACCGTCGCGTGCCGCTGCGCCGCGATGGCGCTGACCCGCGGCAGGCTGCGCACCCGGCCCTGCCCGCCCCAGCCGATATCGGTCAGCCAAGCCGCCGGCGCAGCCGTGGCCGAGCTGGCCGGACCCGCGTCCGCCGAGGCCGCCGGATCCGTGGCCGTGGACGAGACCGACGCGGCCGAGACCGGCGGTTCGGCGCGCCGCGCGGCCGCGGCCGGGTCAGACCGATCGAAGAGGCGTGCCAGCGTGCTCATAGCAACTCGATCTCCCGATCCCGTTTCTTGCCCTGGGCGGCTTCGGCCCGGCCGAGCGCCATGATCGCCGCGACCGCCGGATCGATCCGGCCCGTCGACTTCTGCTTGTTGGGCTTGATGTTCTCGCTCGCATCCTCGTCGCGATGCGTGTTGCCCACCGCCCAGGCCAGCACCGGGTTGCCCGCGTGCCGGATCCGGGTCTCCATCACCCGCGCCTCGAAGGCCTTCATCGGCGCCGACATGCCCGCGTAGCCCTGCCCGTGGTCGACCAGCGGGAAGTTCCGTCGATTGAGCTGCCGCTTCATCGACGCCATGCCCCAGCGGTCGAAGGCCAGTTCGCGCAGGTTGAAGAACCGCCGGATCCATTCCAGCCGCTGCAGGATCTGGTCCTCGTCGATCGACCCGCCCTTGTGCACCTCGAGCCAGCCCTGGTCGCGCCAGGCGATGAACTCGCGGTTTTCCGACTGGGCGCGGGCGATGAAGCCCCGCGGCCCTTCGGGCATGAAGGTGTAGGCCACCAGATACGTCCGCCCCTCGACCGGCACCGCGATGACGATCGCCGAGAGGTCCGTCGTGCTCGACAGGTCGAGCGCCGCCCAGGCATCGCGCCCGCGCAGCATCTCGATATCGAACGGCTCGGCCCCCCGGTCCCACACATCGCGCGAGATCCAGCCCTGCGCCCCCTCGGTCCAGAGATTCAGGTGCAGGCGCCGGAAGTTCGGCATCTTGCCACTGATCGCCTGCGCCTCGCGGTAAAGCCGCCCGAAGTCCTCCTCCTGGAACGACACCCCGAGGTTCGGATTGCCCATCCGCCAGGCCAGCGGATCGGCCGGGTCCGCATCCTCGGGCGGCTCGGCCACGTAGGCGAAGAAGGCGTCGTCCTCGACATCGCCGCGCAGCACCTGTTCCGAGTAGCGCCGCATTTCGCCGCAGATGCTGGCCCGGCTCGCCCCCGCGGTGGTGATCGCCCAGTCGATCGGTTGCGATCGGGCCAGCATCGAGTTCACCACGATCTCGGCCAGCTCCCGGTCGGTCCAGCGGTGCACCTCGTCGCGCGCGGCGAAGTGCGGGTTGATCCCGTCGGCCGAGTTACCGTCGCGGCTGAGCGCGCTGATCGTCCCGTTCGTCCCCGGCGTCTCGATCTCGGTCTTGTAGACCGTCATCAGTTGCACGAGCGCCGGCGAGGCGCGGATCATCCGCTTCAGCTCCTTGAAGAGCAGCCCCGCCTGGTCCCGCGTCGTCGCCGCGCAATACCCCTGCGGCGCCGCCTCGCCGTCGAAGAGTTGCGTGTAGAGCGCCGGCACCGCGGTGTCCGTCGTCTTGCCGTTCTTCTTGCCGACCTGGTGATAGGTCGCCTTGAAGCGCCTGAGCCCGTCCGCCCGCTTCCACCCGAAGACAGAGCCATGCCGGAACATCTGCCAGGGCTCCAGCGTCAGCGGCTTGCCCGCCGACGGGCCCGTCGTGTGCTTGATCAGGCCCGCGAAGTTCAGGATCCGGCTCGCCGCCTTCGTGTCGAACCACAGGCCGCGGTCGGCCCCGCGTTCGAGATCCACCAGGTGCCGCTCGCAGGCCATGCGCACCAGTTCGCCCGCCACCGTGTCGCCCGCGACCACGCTCAGGGCGTAGCGCGAGACCGGGTGATCAATGGCTTCCATTCAACTGCGCCTCGAGCATCGACAAAAGATCGCCCTGCCCGTCCGACGCCATCCGCCGCTCGTCGACCGGCGACATCCCGAAGAGCGCCGAGACCTGCCGCATCGTCGACAGCGCATCCTGCCGCTGGCCCCAGGCGGCGCGCTTCTTCTCCTGCTGCCCGTTGCGGGTCGTGACCGTGTAGTTGAAGCCGTAGTCCAGAAGCTCGATCGTGAAGCGCATCACGTCCGCCGCCGCCTCGCAGTAGACCGCGAACATCTCGACATGGTGCTCTTCCAGCCGGTCCTTGCGCGCCATGATCGGCGCCAGCCGGTCCCAGACCCGGCGGCCCTCCTCGCTCATGATCTCGGGCGCCTCGGGGACAGGCTTCGGCGCATCGCCCTTCATCGGGATGACGTTGCCGAGGTCCGGTTTCCGTCCCTTCATCGCTCCCTCCTTCCCTGCCCAGATGGGCTTTTTTCCTCAAATTCCCGCGTGCGGAAAAAGACCTCCCCACGCCGGTCCGGCGTAGGGGCGGAGATTTTCAGATACCCCCCGGGGTCAGGCGCCATGGAACACCTCGCGCGCCGTCTTCCGGCTGTGGCACCGGCGGCAGAGCGGCTGCCAGTTCGACCGGTCCCAGAACTTCGCCGGATCGCCGCGGTGCCGCTCGATGTGATCGACCTCGACCGCCGGCTCGACACCGCCAAGCTGGCCGCAGTCGACGCAGAGCGGGTTCCACGCCAGGTACGCCTTCGCCGCCTTGCGCCAGGCGGAGGTGCGGTAAAGCGCGTGGCCCTTGCGCGCCGCATCCGAGGTCTTGGCCTGCGCCCGCCGGGCGGCAAGGCGGTTCGCCTTCTCGGCGGCATGCACCGCGCAATGGGAGCCGCCCGGCACCGCGAGCTCGTCGCAGCCCCGGATCGCGCAAAGCTTGCGGATCATCAGCGCCTCGCAATGTCAGGGGTCAGAACGCAAAGCGCCCGGTCGGGTCATTCCCGCCGGGCGCACTGCTTGATGTTGCATATATATCCGCCACAGACGGAGGTAAGCGTCAAACCCTAATTGTCATCCGGGCGCATTTTTCCCCAGAAGTCCCTAGCAGACGCGCCTCCCGCCACCATGATATTGCCCCGTCGAACCGGGCCGACCATGCGATCGAGCGCCTTGCAAAGCGCGGTGCGCACCGCCGCGCGGGTATCGCCGTAGACCTTCCACCCAAAGCTATCGAGCACGTCGCTGATCGTCCGCCCTTCAAGGCAGACCGCATCGATCAGTTGCCGATCGGTGAAGCTGCGGCGCGGCCGATCCGTGGCCGAGGTCCGGCTGGGTCGCTGGCGCCGAACCTCCATGGCAATGCCCGTGCCGATCCGGCGGTGCAGGGCCGCCAGCCGTTCGGCCTCGATCAGGCGGCGGTCGGTCACATCGCCGCCTTGCCCGCTTCCACCGGCGCGGCCCTCGACCGAACTGAGTTTCACACCAGCCGCGGCCAGCTTCTCCGTCAGCGCTGCATAGCTGCGGCCCATCGCAACCTGCGTTGGCGTAAAGGGTTGGTCCCGCTTCGACCGTGCGGCGGCGCGCGCCATCAGGTCGAAGGCGTCGGCCACCGCCAGCGCCTTGCGGCCCTCGTACCCCGCGGGCTTGCTTTCCCAATCCGCCGCACCCTTGGGATAGAACGCCTTCGGTTCGAATGCGCGCACCGGCCCGCGGGCCGGTGCCTCGGGCATCGCCGGTCCGCAGCCGTCCGGCACCCGTCCCGCCGCGCGCACGAGATCGATCCGCTCGGCTTCGGTCAGCGGTCGCCCGGAGGCATCGCGTCCCGTGCCCAGAATCTGGAATAGCCTGTCGTGTTTCATGCTGCGTCCCTCCTTGCCTTGCCCTCTTCGATGATCTGCCGCGCCTCGGTCGCGTCGCGCTGGTAGGCTTCGCACCAGGCGCGTTCTTGCGCGCTGATTTTCCCGGCCGCAGCCCGCTCGCGGTAGCGCTGCAGAGCTCGGGCGTTTTCGTCGGCAACTTTGCGTATCTGCCTCATGTCATAGGGCAGGACCGGACGCTGATGCTTCCGAACGAACCGAAAGAGCTCGACCAGGTAGCCGCCGGCCTCTGCCTGCGGTCCCTCTTTCGAGGCGAGCCAGCTGGTTATGATCCGCGCCTGCCGCAGCGGGCGTTGTTGCAGCCCGAGGCCGTAGTTACGGATAGTCAGGTACTTCGGGGACCGGTCGCGTTTCGGCCCGGTCGCGGCGTCGAGGACGTTCTGCACGAGCGTATCGAGATTTTCTGAATCGAGATGCGCAAGCTCGGCTGTCAACTTTCGCCGGGTGGCGGCCCAGGTCTCGCCCGTCACCCGCGGCGGCGGCTTCAGCCCCGCGGCGTCGAGCCTGTCCCACAAGAGCGCCAGCACCCGGGCGCGCCCTTCGGCCTCTGTCGCGTTCGTGTCCATCCTCGCCCCCTTCTCGGCCGATCCGCCCTCTGCCACCCCACGCCGCCGGCCGGTTCGGCGCGATGTGTCGGTTTCCTTCTTCTTTCCTGTCCCTGTCCCTATCGTGGGGGACACTTTTCGGATGTGTCCGGGGACAGATCGCTTTGTGTCCCGGGACACATCCATTTCTGTCCCGGGACACTTTGGGTCTGTCCCGGGGACACTTTCCTCTCGTGTCCCCGGGACCGATCGTGAGGGGGTCAGCCGACCTGCCGCGCCCGGGCCGGGTCGAACTGCTGGTTCGCCCAGGCCGCCATCGCGCGCTGGTACCACTCCGCCGTGCGGTAGCCGTCGCAGTGCTGCTGCAGCCAGTCGTCGATCCAGAGGACCGCCGCGTCGTTTTTCGCGAGATCCGCGTGGAAGCCCGCGATCGTGCTGCGCAGCCGCTGCCGCCGCTTCTTGGCGTTCGCCGCCTCGTTCGAGGCGCGGTTGTTCTCGCGCCGCGACAGCGCCTCCTGCACCATCTCCAGAACCATCGGGTGCCAGAGCCGGATCTCGTCGTCGCAGCGGCACCGCGTCCACTTGTGCAGCGGGCCGAAGCGCATGTCGCTCAGTCGCTCCAGCCGCGCCTGGTCGACGTGCAGAAGCTTCGCGATCAGCTCCATGTCGTCGGGCAGCGTGCCGATCGGCGTCTGGTCCTGCGACAGGCAGATCAGGTCGAAGAACAGCGCCCGCGCCTCCTCGGTCGCCTTCAGGCGCATGTCCGAGTTCAGCCAGCGTCGGTGGTGCCAGACCAGGAAGTAGTGGCTGTCGAGCCGGTCGTGTTCGCCCAAGGGGTATTCGGGCAGATCCTCGACATCGACGGGGCGCAGGTGGTGCGGGGCGTCAGCGAGCGGGCCCATCAGTTCATCCCCAGCGCTTGCTTGTACATGTCGAGCACCGCCTCTTCCTCGGCGATGTCATCCCGGTCGCGCTTGCGCAGGGCGATGATCTTGCGGATCACCTTGGTGTCGTAGCCCCGGCCCTTGGCCTCGGCCATCACCTCCTTCTGCTGGTCGGCGATGTCCTTCTTCTCCTGGTCGAGCCGTTCGAAGCGTTCGACGAAGGACCGCAGCTCATCGGCAGTCACGCGGTAGGCGCCGTCACGCACCGCGCGGTCGGCCTCGGTCTCCTTCATGCGCGGGGCGTCGCCCCCCGCCGGGTCTGCGTCGAGCATCGTCATCCTCCGGGTTGCGAGGGGGCCCGACCGGGGAACACCGCGGCGCGGTCGGCGGGCGAGATCAGGTAGACGCGGCGGTTGCGCGAGACGGCGTCGAGCGCCTCCGCCCAGACCCCGGTCGAGACGTCGGCGCCCGGGATCGGCGGCACCACCACCGCGCGGCAAGCGCGCAGAAGCGGGCGGCACCAGTCGGCCCAGAAGCCCTGGTCGAGCGGATCGAGGTCGCCGTGAAAGGGGTCGGCGTGCACCATCTCGCCCGCCATCACGATCGGCGAGACCGCGGTCACGCCTTCGGCCGCGAACATCGCCGACCACCGCGCGGCGGTGGTGACCGCCGCATAGCTGGCGTTGAGGTCGAAGGTGCCGTCGTCGCCGGTGACCGGCTTGGTGTAGGGCGTGGCGAGGTAGACCAGCTGCCCGCGCAGGTCCGCGACCGCGCGGAAGAGCGGGCAGTGATAGAGCGCCAGCTCGCCCTGCGCGTGGGCAAGGCCGGGCCAGTCGGGGGCGGAGGGGGAAAGCGCGGTCATGCGCCGGGCACTCCCCTGCGGCGAAGGCTCGTCAGAACCTCCTCGCCATCAAGGCCCGCCAACGCGCACACGGTGTGGAAGTCGCGGGTGCCGATCCACGCCTGCGCGTGATAGGTTTCGAGGTCACTGGCGAGCGCCCCGGCCCCTTCTGCCGTGGCGATCAGTTCCGCCAGGGCCGAGCGCCAGAGCTTGAGATACGGCCGCGCCGTCTCGGTCGGCGGCACGGGAACCGCTTCGGCAGTGAGGCCCTGCCGGATATGGCTGGGATGTACCGTCATGGCTGCACCATCAGGACAACCGGGCGTTGGTGGCGCGCCGCGTAGCAGCACGCGCGCCAGACACCCCGGCTTTCCGACCACCCCTCGACCATCGGCACCGCCACGGCGGAACTGACCGCAAGAAGCGGCTGGCACCAACGCGCCCAGAACACCTGATCGAACGGATCGACGGTCTCGGGCCCCATGGCATGCACCATGCTGGCCGACAGGACGACGGGCGAAGCCGCCATGACGCCGTCCATCGCAAACCAGGCGGACCAGCAGGCGGCAAGATCCACCGCCCCGTCCGACGCATTACGGTTCCAGCTGCCTGCCCCATCCCGGGCGAGCTGCGAATAGGGCGTGGCCAGATAGGCCAGTCCACCGCGCAAACGCTGCGCGGCGTCCTCGATCGACTGGCCCGGCCAGAAAAGTCCGGTGTCGCGGAAGGTCGCGGCGAGCCACGGCCAGTCCGGGGCCCGAGGAATGCGGAAATCGACCCCCATCATGCGCCGGTCCCGTCATCGACTTGACCACAATCACAATGCTCGCGCAGGTTGCATGAGCAACGTGGAGGACAGGATGGAGAACACGGATCTGGAACTGTTGCGGCGTCGATTGGCTCAGCTCGAGGCGGAGAACCAGGATCTTCGTTGGGCGTTGTCGATCGGGCGCACTCTTGCTGAAAGAGCGCTGTCTCACGAACCTCCCCAAGAAGTTCGACGATTTCGGCGGAGGGCGGCGCAAGTTGAAGAGCCTCGTCGACGACACCTGATGCGATTTCTGATCGGTGACGAGGCCAGTCTGGATCAGCTTCCTCTGGATTTGCCAAGGACTGATGAATGAGATCGCTGAATTCTATCAACATATCAGCGCCCTGACGCCGCTGGCGCAGTGCGTCCGCGAAGCGCACAGCCCACGTCGCGAACTCCAGCGAGAACTGGGCGTGCCGATGCCATGTATTGCCATTATCAGACGTCATGCCGCCCCCTTTCCGATCGCGGGGGCGTGGCCGTCGATGATCGCCTGCATCAACTGGTCGAGCGCGCTGCCCGCCTCGGGCCCCTCCTTGCGCAGCTTCGTGGGGTCGCCGGTGGCGATGTAGTCCAGCACGGCAGGGCCGAGGTCGCCGGTCTCTTTCAGCGCGATCATCGCAAGGCGCTGCACATCGCTTTGCCCGGACATGCGGTCGCGCCGACCATCCATCAGGTCGGTGATCGGGAAGCGTTCGAGCTCGTCCTCGAGCGGGCCATAGTGCTCGCAGCCGATCGTGGCCTCGCCCTTCGTCTGTTTCGAGACGGTGCCCTGCGAGATGCCGAGGAACGCACCTACGGCTACCGGGCCGCCGAAGTCCTTCACGAGTTGTCCGTAGAGCGCGCGGACCGCGGCCCCCTCATAGACCCTGGTCATCGGAAACCTCATTTCCTTGTGGCGCCACGACGCCCCGCGCATCCTCGCGCCATGGGGATTGGAAGCGGATATGAAGGGCGGGGCGCGGCATCCGCATCGATTGGCGACACCTCGTCATGCTGCACCCCGTGGCTTAGGCAGCTTCGAGCATTCGGAGGGAGGCGAGTACGCAGCGCGCGTAGTATCGGTCCGGTGCTGGCGATACGATCTACGGAAAAGATGCTCAGGCACCGGCTGTCCAATTCTCTCACACCAGTCGCGGCAGTCGAAAAACCAGTGCGCTGGCATCTTGTTGTTCGCGACCGCTCGACTGACCACTTGCGGCTTGTGGCCAAGAGCCTCTTCGAAGCGAGCCCGTCCTACACAGGACAAAAAGTCGGCAACGGTCATTGGAGGTGTCTGCGTCATGCGTCACAAACTATGCATTGTGCGTAGCGTGTAAATACGCAATATGCTCAGTGCAGCGAACCGAGACGCGCCTATGATGCCGTCTATGCTCGAAGAACTCGAAGACCAAAGAGAAGCTGTAGCAGCGCGCCTCAAGCGCGTGCGTGAAGTGCTGGCCTTGGAAAAAAAGGAGTTCGCCGAGCGGGCCGGCATGGGCATGCAGACCTACGGTCCATTCGAGAACGGTACGCGCGACCTGTCGCTGCAAAGTGCGAAGAAACTTCGCAAGACCTATGGCCTTACTTTAGAGTTCCTATACTTCGGCAAGATCGACGATCTGCCGACCAGGATCTCAAGAGCGCTCTGATCCAGGCCCTCGGTGAGTTCATCCCAGAAGTCTAGCGGCATGCCCGACTGGGCACGCGCTTCCTTCAGCAGCTGCAATCGCTTCGAATCGTCCACCGCTCCAGAGCCCCCCTTACTGGTTGCTGCCTAACGGATGTTCACTCCGCGTTCTACCCCGCGGGGAATGCCCTCAACAGCCGCAATACGCAAGATGCGTATTTCTACTCTTGTGTTACGCAAACTGCGTAGTTACCGTTCAGCCTGTCGGGATCGCTGAACGAACTTCTACTCAGGCACTCTCGACCCAATCGAAGCACCTGATCGAGAGAGGGCAGAGGATGTTATTTCAAACCGTCCAACACAATGAGCGCATGGAGGCCCGCATGACCCAGTGGGCCCGCCGCACGGTCCTACGGCTTGACGCCACTCCCGCCCAGCTTGCGACCGCCTGGTGCATCCTGCGCAATCGTCCGATGCCCGGCTATCTGGACCGGTCCCGCTTCAACCAAGCCGCGGGAGCCGCAGCATGACCACAACCACCCACACCGCCCCTTCCTCCCTCCAGGAACACGCCGAAGCCGTCCGAGAGGCCGTCCGCCTGCTGAACGACGCCGCACATAGCGCCGCTATCGCTGGCCTGCGGGTCGAGATCACCAACCACGAGACGGGCGGGCTTGGCCTCGGCCCGATCCCACGGCTCGAGGCGCATGTGCTGCTTGAGCTCTAGGCCAGTTTGCACACCCACCAGCCCCAAGCCGACCCGCAGGATAGAAGGAGCCGGACAATGAACCAGATCACCCCCCTGCCTACAGCCCGCACCGGTGCCCCGCATGCGATCGACGTGCACGTCGGGGACCGCCTGCGCCAGATACGCCGCTTGCGCGGCATGACGCAGGCCGAGCTCGGCACGACCGTGGGCTGCAAGTTCCAGCAGATCCAGAAGTACGAGACCGGCGCCAACCGGATCAGCGCGTCCCGGCTTTGGGACATCGCCGCGGCGCTGAACACGCCGGTGGCCGAGTTATTCGCGACCGCGGGCGAGGGCAGCACGCCCGAGATCCGTGATCCGGCCGAGGCCGAGCTGCTGCGCGCGTTCCGCAAGACACCCGAGGCGAGCCGCGGTGCCATCCTGAACATCACGCGCGCCTGCGCGACGAAGGAAGGCTGATCATGGGCGCAGCGCAGCGCATCGCAGTGCGGGAAACTACGGCCGCGGCAATGCTCGACATGCCTGCGACAGAATTCCGCCGCCTGGTCTCTGTCGGCGCCCTGCCCCAGCCATGTCGTATTGGCCGACACGAGCGGTGGCGGGTCGATCAGATCGAAGCCATCCTGTCCGGGGGCGCGGCACTGCCTGACGAGGACTTCGAACTGTGAGACCGCCGAAGCCACGCATCTCGCGACCGCGTCTGAACTGGCGATGGGTGCGCGGTAAGTGGGAACCCTATCACCGCGTCACCTGGTCGGAGGGCGGCAAGCAACGCTGTCGAGAGATCAAGCTCGACTGGCGTGGTGACGCGCAGGAACTCGATCGCCTCTACTGGTTGGCGCAAGCCGGTCAGCACCAGGCGCAGGCCCGGCCATCCCGCTACACATGGCGCGAGTGCATCGAGGCCTGGCGGCGCGACAAGGTTCGCGGCGCGGGCAAGGTCAAGGCGACCACCCGGGCCAGCTACCAGCGCCCCATGGACGCTATCATGGAAAAGAACGGCGCAAAGGACATGCGCAAGACGACCCGCCAGGCCGTTCGCGGCGCCGTAGGCAAACTGTCTGACACGCCGCGCAAGGCCAGCCGCTATGCGCAAACGGTCTCGCTGTTGTGGACCTACGCAAGGCGCGAACTCGACTGGCCCCTTGGGGAGAACCCGGCTTCCGGGCTGGCATATTACAAGCCCGCGCGCGCCTTCGAGCCTTGGCCGGAATGGATGGTCGAAAAGTTGGAGGAAGCTCCGGCATCGGTCCGAATCGCGGCGCAGCTGATCCTGGGCACCGGCCAGCGTCCGAGTGCCGCGATCACTATGCGGCGCGACCAATTTTCTGGCGAATGGATGAGCGTGCACGACGAAAAGGGCGACCAGTGGCTTGAGGTCTACTGCCCACCGCGTCTGCGCGCATTTATCCAGGATCAACCGGTCCGAGGCAGCCACATGCTGGCGAAGAACCTGACCGAGCCGCTTGGATATCACGCCATCGAGAAGGCATTCCGTTCGTGGCGATCGACGCTTGGCGAGCGTGCCGCGCCCTACAGTCTTCATGGCCTACGCAAACTTGCGATTGTCGAGCTTGCCGAAGCTGGGGCGTCCGATGCGGAGATCCAGGCGGTGACCGGCCAAAGCGCTGAGATGGTGGCCTACTACCGCTCTCGTGCGAGTCGCCGCAGGCTGTCCAAGGCTGCGCAGGAGCGCCGCAAGTGACGTGGAACGGATAGGGTATGAATAAAGAAACTGTGAACGCGATTTGTGAACGCGTCATGTCTACCTTGACTAGCGGGATCGCCCTTAAAGCAAAAATCCCTTTACTATCAAGGTGGTACCCGTGGCCGGACTCGAACCGGCACGCCTTGCGGCGGGGGATTTTGAATCCCCTGCGTCTACCATTCCGCCACACGGGCCCGTGGGCGCTGGATAATACACCAGCGCGCCGGTGGAAAGATGTCATCTTGCCCGCTTTGGAAGAGACGGGGCGCCGTTGCGGATGGCCGGCGCTTGACCCCGGGGACGCGGCGTGGTGGATGCCGCGCAACAGCGCCACCCTTGGCTTGGCCCGATCCTGCCGGGGCCGCGCGTTATCTGAAAGGTGCGTTGCCCCATGATCTCTTCGCTCTCTCCCCGTCGCCTGATGCTGATCGCCGCTTTGGGCTCCGCCCTGCTTCTGGGCGGTGCATTTGTCTTTCAGGCCTTCGGCTATGCGCCTTGCAAGCTTTGCTTGTGGCAACGTTGGCCGCATGCCGCAGCGATCCTGCTGGGCGTCATCGCCGTCTTCCGCCCGCTCCGCGCGGTGGCGTGGCTGGGGGCTGGGGCTGCGCTGCTGACGGCGGGTTTCGGGATCTATCACACCGGCGTCGAACGCGGCTGGTGGGAGGGGCCGTCCTCTTGCACCGGCAATGGCGCGGGCGTGGGCGGCCTCAGCGGTGCCGACCTGCTGTCGACCGACGGTCCCTCGAACATCGTGATGTGCGATGAGGTCGCCTGGGCCTTTGCGGGCTTGTCGATGGCAAGCTGGAATGCCGTGCTGTCGCTGGTGCTGGCGCTGATCTGGGTGCGCGCGGCCACCCGCCCGGCACGGCGCCCGGGGTGATCGCCCGAAGGTTGATCATCTCTCGCCCAACTCTATTGACGATATTTTAGGGTCTGTCCCGGATAGTGAGTCTTGTCCGGCGTGGTGGCCGGGCGTTTCCTCCCTATCGGACTGGCCGCGCGCATCGTCGCGCGGCCTTTTTTCATGCCGAGGCACGCCGCTGGACAGGCCGGATACCCGATGCGCGTCCCATGCGCGCCATTCGGGGTCAAAGACTTTCGTTATGCGTGCGTCAGGCACCTAAAAAGGCCCGGTATTCGCGGTTGACGGGTGCTGGCAAACTTCGTAGCGTCCTGATCAATAACTAAGTCGGCCAGTCCGGCAGGGAGAATGAACGCGGGTAAAACGCGGGAAAAGGGTCCGGATCGACGGGCCCTTTTTTCTGTTCCGCCTTCTGCCGCGTTGCCCTTCCCTGCCCTTTCGGATCATCGGCGGGTCGCCGCGTGCGGGCCCCGGATTCCCGCCTGACAGCGCTGCGGCGCCATGCTAGAGGCCAAGGAATTAGTATTGAAAAATGGACCGAACATGTCTGACCTTCTGAAGACTCTGTCCCTGATCGCCCTCGTCGCCGGCGTCAGCCCCGCTTTCGCCCAGGACGACACGGCGGCGCCGTCCGCCGATGCCAGCTCTGACACTGCCACCGAAACCGACGCCGACGCCGACACGGAAGACGGCGCCAACGCGGCGGTCGAAATGCCCGAGTCCGACCTGTCGATGGGCGAGCCCGCGCAAGGCGCGCAGGGACAAGAGCCGCAGGACGGCCCCGGCTCGACCTACGTCGCCGAGGACTTCAATGACTGGCAGATGCGCTGCGTGCGCACCGAGGACGGCAAAGATCCCTGCCAGCTCTACCAGCTGCTCCGCGATGACGAGGGCAACTCGGTCGCCGAGATGTCCGTCTTCCCCCTGCCGCAGGCCCAGGGCCAGGCTGTGGCCGGCGCCACCATCATCACGCCGCTCGAAACGCTGCTGACGCAGCAGCTGACGATCGCCGTGGATGGCGGCGAGCCGCGCCGCTACCCCTATACCTTCTGCAACCCCATCGGCTGCTTCGCCCGCGTCGGCTTTACCGAGGCCGAGCTGAACGGTTTCCGTCGCGGTGCCTCGGCCAACATGTCGCTGGTCCCCGCCGCCGCCCCCGATCAGCGCGTGACGTTGAACGTGTCGCTGTCGGGCTTTACCGCGGGCTATGATGCCGTGGGCGAGGCCAACGCCGAGTGACCGGGCAGCACCGCCGGTAACCTGCAAAAGGCGCGCCCAGGGCGCGCCTTTTGCATATCGGGGCGTCTGAAATGGCTGGCGCGGGCCGTCGGACGCGAAAGCCGGCGGGAAAACCCCTGGTGTCAGGCCCGGCGCAGCGCCAGCACGGCGTTGAGCCCGCCGAAGGCGAAGGCGTTCGACAGGACTGCATCGACCTTCGCCTCGCGCGCCTCGTTCGGCACGACGTCGAGCGCGCATTCCGGGTCGGGTTCTTCATACCCGATGGTCGGCGCGATGACGCCGTCGCGCAGCGCCATGATGCAGGCCAGAAGCTCGACAGCGCCGGTGCCGCCGATGACATGGCCGTGCATCGACTTGGTCGACGAGATCATCAAATCGTCCGCATGGTGGCCAAAGACGTCGGCCACGGCGGCGCACTCGGTCTTGTCGTTCGCGGCGGTGCCGGTGCCGTGCGCGTTGACATAGCCCACGTCCTCGGGGTTCAGCCGCGCGTCGGCCATTGCGGCGCCGATCGCACGCGCCGCGCCCTGCTTTGACGGCATGACGATATCAGAGGCGTCCGAGGTCATGGCAAAGCCCACGACCTCGGCCAGGATCTCGGCGCCACGGGCGCGGGCATGGTCGTATTCCTCGAAGACGAAGATCCCCGCGCCTTCGCCCTGCACCATGCCATTGCGGCCCAGGCTGAAGGGGCGGCAGGCGTCCTTGGACATCACCCGCAGGCCTTCCCACGCCTTGACGCCGCCGAAGCAGAGCATCGATTCCGATCCGCCGGTGACCATCGCCCGGGTCATCCCCGACCGGATCATGTGAAAGGCCTGGCCCATCGCGTGGTTCGACGACGAACAGGCGGTGGCCACGGTAAAGGTGGGACCCTTGAGGTTGTACTCCATCGACAGGTGACTGGCCGAGGCGTTGTTCATCAGCTTCGGCACGACGAAGGGGTGAACGCGGTTCTTCCCCTCCTCGTAGACGGCGCGATAGTTGTCGTCCCACGTGGTGACGCCGCCGCCGGCCGTGCCCAGCACGACCCCGGCATGCGCGGCCAGATCACCTTCGAACACCAGCCCCGACTGGGCGATCGCCTCTTTCGCGGCCAGCAGGGTGAACTGCGTGAACCTGTCGTAAAGCACGATCTGCTGCCGGTTGAAGTGATCCTCGGGGTCGTAGTCCAGGACCTGTCCGCCGATGCGGACAGACAGCCGATCGACGTCGCGGATGTCCAGCGGGCCGATGCCGCACCGCCCTTCGCGCATCGCCTCCAAGGTCGCGGGCACGGATTTCCCGAGGGCGTTGATCGTGCCCGCCCCGGTAATGACGACGCGCTTCATGCCTTCTGATCGGCGACCAGCCCCTCGACCGCTCCGATGATGGCGGCGACCGACGAGATGTCGAAATCGCTGGCCGAGGGATCGTTGGCGTTGAAGGGGACCTGGATGTCGAAGGCCTCTTCGATGGCAAAGATCGATTCCACCAGTCCCAGACTGTCGATGCCCAGATCGTCCAGCGTCTGGTCCATGCGCACGTCTTCGGGTTCGACCACCGCCTGCTCGGCGATGATGCGGATTACCTGGGTCTTGATCGTGTCCGGCATGCCGCTCGTCCCTCCTGCGCGGTGATTAGTCGGATTTGGAAGCGGGTGAAACCGGTTTCTTCCCGCCCCTCAGATCGGCCAGGATCCGGGGCAGACGGCGCAGCGCCTTGTACATGTCGACATGTTGCTCCATCTTCACGGCCGGATAGCCCATCAGCACCCGCCCTGCCGGCACGTTCGACAGGATCTTGGTTCCGCCCGACGCGATCACGTCGTCGCCGACAAAGATGTTGTCGACCACGCCCACCTGACCGCCAAACACGCAGCGGTCGCCGATCTTCGTCGATCCGGCGACGCCGACCAGGGCCGCCATCAGGCAGTGTCGGCCGATTTCCACGTTGTGGGCGATGTGCACGAGGTTGTCGATCTTGGTGCCCGTGTCGATCCGGGTGGGCCGGATCGTGCCGGCGTCGACGCAGGCATTGGCGCCAATCTCGACGTCGTCACCGATGACCACGCCGCCCAGCGAATGGATGCGGGTCCAGCTTTGCGCCCGGATCTCGCCCTGGTCGCCCATGCTTTCGCGGGCGGCTTCGACCCCGGATTTCTCGGGCGTGACAAAGGACAGGCCGTCACCGCCGATTGCAGCGCCCGATTGCGCGATGAACCGGTCGCCGATCGTCACGTTGCGGCCGATGCGCACCCCGGGGTGCAGCAGCGCGTCGGCGCCGATGGAGACGTTCGCGCCAATGCTGACATGGGCCCCGATCCGGGCCCCGGACCCGATCCGCACCGCCGATCCGATGACGGCAAAGGGGCCGATGGCGACCCCCTCGCCCAGCTGGGCCGCGGGATCGATCACCGCCGTGGGGTGGACGCCGGTGCCGATCACCGGGCCGGGGTCCAGCATCCGGGTCAGCCCGGCCAGCGCCAGACGCGGCCGCGTGACGAAAAGGGCGGCCTCCAGCCCCAGGGCGCGCCAGTCCGCGCCCTCCCACAGGATCGCAGCGCGCGCGTCCCCCTCGCCCAGACGGTCGGCATAGGCCGGCGCCATGGCGAGGGCGAGGTCCTCGGGCCCCGCGTCGGCGGGTTCCGCGGCGCCCGAGATGGTGATGTCGCCATCGCCATGCAGATGCGAGCCAAGCGCCTCGGCAATATCAGCCAGTTTCAGCATGTGCGGCCCCTTCCTGTCGCTGGGGCCGAGATTTAGCTTTCGGCGCCGGGCAGCGAAACCCCTGCCGCCCTCAGCGCATCCAGAATCTTGGCGTCACGTCCATAGACGTCGCGGCGATACTCCAGGCCGCCGCGCGGCTTGGTATAGGCCGTGCGATAGACGAGGTGCACAGGAACCGGGGTTTCAAGGTTCACCCGCCGCTCGACGCCTGTGTTGAGAACGGACTGGAAGAACCCCTGCGGGTCGTCCTCCTGAAGCGCGAGAAGCGCATAGGCGAACTCGAAGGGGTCGCTCAGCCTCACGCAGCCGTGGCTGAACGCGCGCTCTTCCCGGTCGAACAGGGATTTCGACGGAGTATCATGCAGATAAATGTTGTACTTATTGGGGAACATGAACTTGACCAACCCCAGCGCGTTGCGCGGGCTGGGCGGCTGACGCATCGAGAACGGAAAGCTCGAGGCGGTGTATTGCGAGAATCCGCGGCCGCGGTTCACGACGCGCCCTCGGCTGTCGATGATCTCCATGTATCCCAGCGCGTGCGGGTTCTGCCGCAGCACGGGGAGGTATTCGTTCACGATTATCGACCGCGGGACGTACCAGCTGGGGTTGATCACCATGTGCTCAATCACGTCGGAGAACTCCGGCGTGCGGTGGCTGATCTCGGACTTGCCGATCACCGAGCGTGTCTCGAAGGTGACCTCGCCCTCGTCGACGATGCGCGCGCGGAAATCGGTGAGGTTCACCCAGACGTGACGCTTGCCCAGATCGTCGGGGAACCAGCGTTCACGCTCCATCGCGACGATCACCGCGCCCAGGCGGTCGACCGCGGGGCGGTTGATCTCGGCGATCGTGGTCTCGCCCGCGACGCCATCGACGGTCAGTCCGAAATCGGATTGGGCTGCGCGGACCGCGGCCTCGATCTCGGCATCGTAGAGGCCCGTCGCGGTACGTCCCAAATAGCCCATCTCTCGCAGGCGATCCCGCAGGGCGAGAACGGCCTGCCCGCTGTCGCCGCGTTCGAGGCGCGTGGCAGGCACCGTGGGGCCCCAGCCGCCGCCGGCGATCACCGCTTCAAGCGCCAGCTTTTCCTTCACCAGTCGTCCGTATTCGGCCGTGCGCGGCGTAAGCTCGCGCAGGAAGCGGACCGGTTCTGCGGCAAGGAAGGCGTCCAGCATCTCGCGCCGGTCGCGCACGGGGATGTCGCGCACGATGGTCGAATCGATCTTGCGCGGCTCGACCACACCGGTGTCGAGGTCATGGGCAAATTGCAGGAAGATGCGCGTCAGCTCGACATCCAGCCGTCCGCGGGCCCGGTCGGTGGTGGCCGCCGCCATCCGCGACTTCAGTTCCTCGACGTCGTAGCGGGCGGTCGGCAGGCCATGGACGGGGGCCAGGGCTACCGCGCTCAGCAGCGCCTCGCGGCGGTGGCGCGCCGCGCCGTCGGCCCCGACCCATAGCGGGCGATACCCGGTTTCGCGATAGAACGCAGCGAGCATGTCGTCGCTTGCCGCTGTCTCTGCCACGGCCATCTTGAACGCGGTCACCTGCGCCACGGCGGCGGGCGCCGCGGTGAAGGCCCAGCAGGCCATGGCAACCCCGGCAAGCCCCGACACAAGGGGCCGACGTGTCCGGGCGGTGGCAGCGATCGACATATATTTCTTCCTTCCAGATAGTGCTGACCACGGGCCGGCGGCGCCCGCCGCCGGTCTGCGGTCGGCGTTCACCGGCACCTCGCGCCGGCTCACACCCCCGTGAAGCACCTTTCGAGCGTCAGGCGAAAACTGTCCATTCACAATGACGCCAGAACGCGGCAGCGCGGCATCGGCGCCACGCTTTCAGGAACTTCGCGTTTGGTTCCCTGAAAAGTTCCACCGTTAAGCAATTTTTTGCCTAGACCGGCCAGATTGCGGCCATGCCACCGGATCGACGCTTGGTCCTTGCCCGCCCCTTGTGTCATAGAGGGGGTGCACCTGGGGATGAGGTGGCAGAAAGCCGGGACCAACCTGGCTCCTAACAGGTAAAAAGACGGGACGCAGATTTTGGCACAATCAAAAACGACGGGCCTGACCCGGCGCGGCCTTCTCGGCGCGTTCGCGGCCGGCACAATGGTGGCCGCTCCGACCTACGCTAACGCCTTCGGGCTGCTGCGCGGAGCTGGCGACATCCGGCGGATCAAGATGTACAACGGCCGGACCGGCGAAAACATCGACATGATCTACTGGATCGACGGCGACTACATCAAAGAGGCGCTGGACGAGATCAATTTCTTCATGCGCGACTGGCGTAACAACCAGATCAAGCAGATCGACAGCCGCACCGTCGACATCATGACCGCCGCGCACAACCTGATGGACGTCAACGAACCCTACATGCTGATCTCGGGCTACCGGTCGCCCGCGACGAACGCCATGCTGCGGTCGCGCTCGGGCGGTGTCGCCAAGAATTCGCTGCACCTGCAGGGACAGGCCGCGGATCTTCGGCTGGCCTCTCGTTCGGTCGACCAGATGGCGCGCGCGGCCTCGGCCTGCCACGCCGGCGGCGTCGGGCGCTACACCAGCTCGAACTTCGTGCACATGGACTGCGGCAACGTGCGGAGCTGGGGCAGCTGATCCCGAACCGGACGGCGGAATCAGCCGCGACATGATGATGGATGAGGGGGAGGCCGCCGCGCCTCCCCTTTTCCGTTCCGGGTCACGTGGTTCAGACGCCGCCCGGCGGGCGCTACCGGTGGAAATTTGTCGCGATCTCCATCGGCTTTTGCGTTGCGGCGCCCGGCGCGGCCCGGTATAGCAGCGCCAACGCACCCGTAGCTCAGCTGGATAGAGCGCTGCCCTCCGAAGGCAGAGGCCATAGGTTCGAATCCTATCGGGTGCGCCAAGTTCTCCCCCCTATTCCCTTCGGACGTTCGGCCCGGTTTCGGGCGGCTCAGGCCATGCGCAGGATCGGCTTGATCGCGGTGCCGTTCTCGGACGCGGCGATTGCCTCGTTGATCTGGTCGAAGGAGAAGAAGCTGACCAGTTTGTCGAACGGGAATCGCCCCTGCTGCCACAGCGCGATCAGGGTCGGGATGAACAGGTCGGGCGTCGATTCGCCCTCGACCACACCGATCAGCCGGCGGCCGCCGGACATGAAGTGGGTTTCGTTCAGCTCGATCATCGCCTCGGGGCCCGAGGCGCCGACGATCGCACAGGTCCCCTTGGGCGCCAGCGATTCCACGGCTTGCCGGATGACCTTCGGCGCGCCGGTCGTGTCAAAGGCATAGGCCAGCCCGTAGCCCGTGATCTCCATGATCTTCTCGACAGCATCCCCCTCGTCCGCCTTGATCGTATGGGTCGCGCCCAGCTCGCGCGCCATGTCGAGGCGGGATTGCACCATGTCGACGGCGATGATCGTCGTGGCGCCCTGCACCACCGCGCCCATGACGCCCGAAAGCCCGACCGAGCCTGCGCCGAAGACCGCGATCGAACTGCCGGGCGTCACTGCCAGCGCATTCATCACCGTGCCTGCGCCGGTCTGGATGCCGCAGCCCAAAGGCCCCAGAAGCGACAGGTCCACGTCTTTCGTCACCTTCACAGCGTTGCGTTCGTGGCAGATCGCCTGGGTGGCAAAGGACGACTGACCGAAGAACATCGAACTGAGCGGTCCGCTGTCGGCGCGGATGGCCTGGCTACCGTCGGGACGGTGCGCTTCGAAGTTCAGGGCGAACTGGTTGTGGCAATAGGTGACGTCGTTGTGAAGACAGGCCGGACACTGACCGCAGCTGTCGATCGTCATCACGACATGGTCGCCCGGCTGCACCTTGGTGACCTGGGCGCCGACCTTTTCCACCACGCCCGCGCCTTCGTGCCCCAACACGACGGGAAGCGGCGTGGGAAGCTGGCCGGCGATCACCGCCATGTCGGTGTGGCAGACGCCGGTCGCGACGACCCGCACGAGGATCTCGTTATCGCGCGGCTCGTCCAGTTCGACCTCTTCCAAAGACAGAGGGGCGTCGTGGTTACGGGCGACGGCTGCCTGGATCTTCATAGTCTCTCTCCCTTGACTTGCGCCGCGCCGCAGATCGCTGCGGCGCTTGCCTGATCAAGAGATGGGCCCGGGGCGGAGTTCCCGTTCCTGCCGGATACAGTCGTGCGGCTGCTAGCCCGCGGCCCCCAGCAGGGCGTCGAGCGCGGCCAGCGGGTCGTCGTGGCGCCAGATCTCTTCTCCCACGGCCCAAAAGTCGGTGACACCCGCAAGCGCCGCGACGGTCGCGGCGTCAAGCGCGCCCTCGGCCACGACGGGGATCTCGATCATCTCGGACCACCAGGCGAACAGATCATGGGTCGCGACCTCTTCGCCGCCCAGCCCGGTGTCCGCGACCGGGCCGAAGGCCACGTAGTCCGCCCCGGCCTCGCCCGCTGTCATGCCGTCGTGCCGCAGCGCGCCGCAGAAGCTGCCGACGATCGCGTCGGGGCCCAGCGTCTCGCGTGCCTTGCGAACCCGGCGCGCGCCGTCGGTCAGGTGCACGCCGTCCAACCCCAGGCGTTCGGCCAGCCCGGTGTGGTCGGACACCACGATGGCCACGTCGCGGGCATGCGCAACCTCGCGCAGCGCGTCGGCGGCGCGGGCGACGCGATCCTCGTCGCGGGTGGCCATCGCAAGGCGCAGGCAGGCGGTGGGCCGGGCGTCCAGCACGCGGGCCAGTCTCTCGGGAAAGCTCGACAATTCGAACTCCGGCGGCGTGACGAGATAGAGTTGCGGTCCCTCGGGTTCGGCCATGCGGCGACTCCTCATGCTGATCGAAGCGCCCCTATAGCGCCGCCCTGCCCGCTTGGCTACGCCGCGCGCAGATCGCGAAGGCAGGCCAGCGACATCTCGAGCAGTTGCGCGCGCAGCGCGTCGTCGGCCATGGCGTCTTCGCCCGCCACCACGTACCCGCCCATGCGCCGTCCGCCCATCTCCATCGCGGCCACGTCGGGCAGCGCCAGCGCGGCGGCCTGCGCGGCCTTGCCCGGACGGTAAAGTCCGCCGGCCCGCATCAGCCCGCACAGCATCGCGCCATCCAGCATGAAGCAAAGGCCGCCGAACATCCGTTTGTCGCGGATGTCGAGCCCTTCCAGATCCCAGCGCATCAGCGCCTCGTGCCCTCTGTCCCAAGCCATCGTCACCCTCCCCATCCCCGCGCCGCCTTGCGGCAGCCGGGTGCGCCGCGCGTCGCGGGCCCCAAGGCGACCCGCGCCCGGGCCCATCTCGCGGGCGCCTGCCTTGCACGCCCGTGCCGTGCAGCGTATCACGCCCCCCGTGCAACGCGAGAGCCCGATGACCCAGCCCGCCTTCGTCCTCGTCCGCCCGCAGATGGGCGAAAACATCGGCGCCGCGGCGCGGGCGATGTGGAATTTCGGGCTGGACCGGATGTGCGTCGTGGGTCCCCGCGACGGCTGGCCCAATTCGCGCGCCGTGGCCATGGCCTCGGGCGCGGGACGGCTGCTGGACGAGGCGCGGCTGGCCCCCGACCTGCCCGCTGGCATCGGCGAGGCCGATTTCGTCTACGCCACAACCGCCCGCCCGCGCGGTCTGACCAAGCCGGTCTTCACCCCCGAGGCCGCGATGACCGATGCCCGCGCCCGACTGGCGCGCGGTGAAAAGGTCGCGGTGCTCTTCGGCCCGGAACGCGCGGGGCTGGAGAACGACGACATCATTCGCGCCAATGCCATCATCTCGGTGCCTGTGAACCCGGCCTTCGCGTCGCTCAACCTTGCGCAGTGCGTGCTGCTTCTTGCCTACGAATGGGGTCGCCAGACCACCGAGGTCGCGCCCGAACGGCTGGAGCTGGGCGGAACCGAACCCGCGCCCCAGCATGAGGTCGAGCGGCTCGCCGGCCACTGGGAGGGGCGGTTGGACACCGCGGGCTTCTTCTTTCCCGAAGCGAAGGCCGCGGGGATGAAACAGAATTTTCGCAATCTCTGGAGCCGGATGCCGCTGACCCGCGCCGACGTGCAGATGCTGCACGGCGCGCTGCGGCAGATGGTCCGCTGGAAAGAGCGCGGCACCCCGGACGCCGAGCAGGCGACCGACGCGCCGGAAAGGTAGCCATGGCCGGAAAACGTTCGATCTTTGAAGAGGTCTCGGAAAAGGCGCCGAAAGACGCCACGCCCAAGGGCGGCCTGATCGACGCGCGGCCGCGCGGGGCGCGCCGTGCGATCCGGGTGTGGCTGATGGTGCTCTTCGCCCTCGTCGTCGCGATGATCGCGGTGGGCGGGCTGACCCGGCTGACCGACAGCGGGCTGTCGATCACCGAATGGCGCCCCGTGACGGGCGCGCTGCCGCCGATGTCCGAGGCAGACTGGCAGTCGGAATTCGCCAAGTACCGCGAGATCCCCGAATACCAGCTGCAGAACCGGGGCATGGAGTTGTCCGAGTTCAAGTCGATCTACTGGTGGGAATGGGGTCACCGCCAGCTGGGCCGGGTGATCGGGCTGGTCTGGGCGCTGGGGTTCTTCGGTTTTCTTCTGTCCCGCAAGATCCCGCGGGGCTGGACCGGACGGCTGGTCTGGATCGGCGCGCTCGGCGGTCTGCAGGGGGCGATCGGCTGGTGGATGGTCTCCTCGGGCCTGGGCGGCGCGGCTCTGGACGTGGCATCCTATCGGTTGGCGATGCATCTGGGGCTGGCCTTCATCATCCTGGGCTTCATCGCCTGGTATGTCTTTTCGCTTGGCCGGACCGAGGCCGAGCTGATGCAGGCCCGCCGGACCCGCGAGCCGAAGCTGTTCTCGATGGGCACCGGTCTTTTGCACTTTGCCTTCCTGCAGATCCTGCTGGGCGCGCTGGTCGCGGGCATCGACGCGGGGCGCAACTATACCGACTGGCCGCTGATGGCGGGGGGCATCCTGCCCCCCGATCCGATGCAGATCGTGCCCTGGTGGCGCAACTTCTTCGAAAACGACGGGCTGGTGCAATTCATGCACCGGGTGTCGGGCTACCTGCTGTTCATCTTCGGGATCATTGTCTGGCGCCGCGCGGGCCGCTCGCCGCATCCGCGCACGCGTGTCGCCTATAACGCGGTCTTCGCCATGCTGGCGGTTCAGATGGTGCTGGGCATCGTCACCGTGCTTTACGGCGCGCCCTGGCCGCTGGCGATCCTGCACCAGGTGGGCGCCGTGGTGCTGTGGGTCCTGATCCTGCGGGGCCGGCACCTTGCCCAGTATCCCAAGACGCAATCGATCCGGGGGACCGCATGACCGCCTATACCGACCTCATGACCTTTCAGCGCGAGACCGAGGCGCTGGCCCAGGTCTCCGGGCGGCTGGAATGGGACCAGGAAACCGTGATGCCCCGGGGCGCCGCCCCGCAGCGGGCCGAGGAGATCGGCGCGCTCGAAGCAGTGCTGCATGCCCGCCGCACGGACCCGCGCATCGGCGACTGGCTCGACGCCGCCGAGGGGGCCGAGACGGACGAAGTCGCCCGGGCGAACCTGCGCCGCATCCGGCACGCCTATACCCGCACCCAGCGCGTGCCCGCCCGCCTGGCGGCCGAGCTGGCGCGCGTCACCTCGGTCAGCCAGGGGATCTGGGCCGAGGCCCGGGCCGCCGAGGATTTCGCCGCCTTCGCACCGACGCTTGAACAAATCGTTGCGCTCACCCGCGACAAGGCCGCGGCGCTGGCCGATGGCGGTGCACCCTACGACGCGCTTCTCGACGATTATGAACCCGGGGCGACAGCGGACAGCCTGACCGCGATGTTCGGCGCCCTGCGGCCCCGGCTGGTCGCCCTGCGCGACCGTATCATGGGGGCCGAGCGTCGTTCGCCCGCGCTGTCAGGTGATTTCCCCGAAGCCGCGCAGATGGCCCTGACACGGGAGATGGCGCAGGCCTTCGGCTACGACATGACGCGCGGACGTATCGACAAGGCGGTGCACCCGTTTTCGTCGGGCGGCGGCGCGGATGTGCGGATCACCACGCGAACCAGCGCGACCGACCCGTTCAACTGCCTCTATTCCACGATTCACGAGGTCGGCCACGCCGCCTACGAACAGGGAATCGACCCCGTCCATGCGCTGACCCCGCTGGGCCAGGGCGTGTCGATGGGTGTCCACGAAAGCCAAAGCCGGATCTACGAAAACCAGCTGGGCCGCTCGCGCGCCTTCACCTCGCACATCTTCGCACGCATGACCGACACGTTCGGCCCCCTCTCCGTCGACAGCCCCGAGGCATTCTATGCCGCCGTAAACCGGGTGCATCCCGGCTTCATCCGTACCGAGTCCGACGAGGTTCAGTATAACCTGCACGTGCTCCTGCGCTTCGATCTGGAACGCCGGCTGATCGACGGCAGCCTGCCCGTCGCGGATCTGCCCGAGGCCTGGAACACACGGTTCGAGGCCGATTTCGGCGTGGCCGTCGACCGCCCCTCGAACGGCTGCCTGCAGGACGTGCACTGGTCGGTGGGGCTGTTCGGGTACTTCCCGACCTACACGCTGGGCAACGTCTACGCGGGCTGCCTGCACGCCGCGCTGCGCCGCGATCTGCCTGACCTGGACACGCGTCTTGCCGCAGGAGATCCCGGCCCCGCCACGGGCTGGCTGCGCGATAAGCTGCAGCGCCACGGCGCCCTGCGGCCGCCGCGGGCGACCATCGCCCACGCGACCGGAGAAGAGCCCAGCGAAGGCCCGCTGCTCGACTACCTCGAAGCGAAGTTCGGCGAAATCTACGGGGTTTGACGGGCGCGCGTGCTGGTAAGGCCGAGGTCGGTGGATCTGGCCCGGGCTCACGCCGACACTCCGGCACCGATCTGCCGGAGCGGCGCACTCCGCGCCGCGTGATCCACGGTGGCCGCGACGCGGAGGCATGACCACCTCCGCGCCCGACCGTCCTTTGAATGGAGAACGACCGATCCGCGGCCGCCCGTCAGAGCGGGCGGATCTTCAGGCGGGCTATGCGGTTGTCCTTGCGGCTGAGCACCTCGAACCGGAAGCCGTGAAACGAAAAGACCTGCCCCTGCAGCGGGATCGTCTGGGCTTCGTGGATCACCAGCCCGGCCACGGTATTCGCTTCGTCATCGGGCAGGTTCCAATCGGTCGCACGGTTAAAATCGCGGATCGTCATGCCGCCGTCGACCACATAGTCGCCGGTGTCCGACCGGCGCAGCGGGCGGCCGCCGTCGACGTCGAACTCGTCGGTGATCTCGCCCACGATCTCTTCCAAGATGTCTTCGAGCGTGATCAGCCCCTGCAGCGCGCCGTACTCGTCCACGACCATCGCGAAATGTGTGTGGCGCCGCAGGAACTGGCGCATCTGGTCGTCCAGCGTTGTCGTCTCGGGCACGAAATAGGGCTTCATCGCCACGGCGAGGATGTCGAAGGCCTTGGCCGGAGCCTCATCGCCCGACTTCTTGAACATCGCGCGCAGGAGATCCTTGGCGTGGATCACGCCGATAATGTTCTCGTGGCGCTCGCGGTAGACCGGCAGGCGCGTGTGCGGCGAGCGCAGGCACTGCTCCAGCACTTCTTCGGCAGGCATGTCGGCGTCGATCATCTCGATCTGGCTGCGGTGGAGCATGATCTCTTCGACCGTCCGGTCGCCCAGGTCCAGCGCGCCCAGGATGCGGTCGCGATCCTCCTTCTCGACCACGCCCTCGGAATGGCCCAGGTGCAGGGCGCCCGCGATCTCGTCCCGAACGGCAAGGATCTGGGTGTCAGGATCGGTGCGCACACCGAAAAGGCGCAGCACCCCCCGGACCAGCGCCCGCACGGCGCTGACGATGGGCGAAAACACCGTGATGATGACCCGGATCGGACCTGAGACGCCCGCCGCCGCGGTTTCTGCGTTGGTGATGGCATAGGTCTTGGGCAGCACCTCGGCGAAGATCAGCACCAGCAGGGTCATCACCAGCGTCGCCAGCGCCACGCCGGAATCGCCGAACACCCGGGTGAAGAGCGCGGTGGCGAGCGATGTGGCCAGGATGTTGACCAGGTTGTTGCCCAGCAGGACCGAGCCGATCAAGCGTTCGTTGTCCTCGGTGATGTCGAGGGCGCGCTGCGCGCCCTTCGACCCCTTGTCGGCCTGGGCGCGCAGCTTGCCGCGGGAGGCGGCGGTCAGCGCGGTCTCGGATCCCGAGAAGAAGGCCGACAGGACCAAAAGGACGATGATCGCGCCGGCGGTCAGCCAGAAGGCTATGTCTAGGGGCAAGGTATGGGTCCGTTCGAGAGCATGAAGTTCGGGAAAGTTATGGGGCGCGACGTTGGGTTAGGCAAGGCGCCCGGTGTCGGGCCCCGGCGCGGGGTCGGCTGCGGCAAAGCCCCGGGCCACGGCCTGCCCCGTCGCCCGCGCCAGCGCCTTGCGGTCGGGCATGCGGGCCACGGCGACCGGGGGGTGGTAGGTCAGCACGACCCGCCCCTGACGCGGCGCGGCCAGAAGTTTCAGCATGTGGGAGCCGAAATCCATGTCGCCCCACCAGGCATAGAACCGCGGCGGCGCGGCATCGGGGGCGATGTAGCGCAGGCTGACGGGCTGGATATCGAGGACCGGCGCCAGATCCTCGGTCACGAAGGCGGCGAAGAGCGTGGATTTGAAGGGCAGCACCCGCTGCCCGTCGGTCGAGGTACCCTCGGGGAAGAACATCAGCCGGTGCCCGGCCCGCAGCCGATCCTCGAAGAGGCGGCGCTGCGCCTGCGCCTCGCGCGGGTCGCGGCGGATGAAGACGGTGCCCGTGGCGCGCGCCAGCCAGCCGATCCCGGGCCAGTCGCGGACCTCGGCCTTCGACACGAAATACACCCGGTCCGCGGCGTTCAGCACGAAGATGTCCAGCCACGAGCCATGGTTGGCCACCGCCGCGCCGCGCCCGGCAAGCCGGTGCCCGTGCCGCACCACGCGCAGGCCCAGGATGGCGAGTGCGCCGCGGCAGACGCCCTGGGTTATATAGGGCGTCACCGGGCGGCGCAGGCCGAAGATCGGCCGTTCGACCACCCGCAGCACAAGAAGCAGGACCAGGCCGCACAGGATCAGCAGGACCATGGCGCCGCCGCGCGCCACGATGCGCGCCCAGCCGGCCACGCCCGGGGCGGGGACGGGGTCTGGTGGCGTGTCGGAATGCCATGTCTGCATCGGTCGTCCGGCCTTAGCCCCGGCCGCGCAGATAGAGGTCGCGCTGCCGCAGGTTCACGGTGCGGGTGTCCATCACCAGGCAGATGTCGGTGGTGTTGAAGGCGTGGTCGATATAGGCGCCCTCGCCCACCACGCCCCCCAGTCGCAGGTATCCCTTGATCAGCGCCGGCACCGCGCGCGCGGCGGCGACCCTGTCGAGCGTCGCCTCGGGCTGCAGGTCCATCGGCTGGAACGCGCGCGACCGCACACGCAGGTCTGGCGGCGCAAGATGGCGGTGGTGAAGGTAGCTGAGCGATGGCGCCAGCGCGGCGATATCGGTCCCGTGGAAAGACGCCACGCCGAAAAGTACTTCGATCTCGTGCCGGGCCACGTAGTCCGCGAGCGCGTTCCAAAGATGCATCATCGCCGTCCCGCCGCGATAATCGGCATGCAGGCAGGAGCGTCCCAGTTCCAGCAGCCGCCGCCCCCCGGCGCGCAGGGGCGCGAGGTCGTATTCCGCCTCGGAGTAGAAGCCCCCCGTCTCGGCCGCCCGGTCACTCGGCAGCAGGCGGTAGACGCCCACCACATGGTCGCCCGGGGCGCGGTTCTCGTCGATCAGCAGAAGGTGGTCGAAGACGGGATCGAAGCGGTCGCGTTCGCGCCGGGCCTCGTGGTCGACAAGCGGACCATCGCCCCCCAGCTCGGTGACGAAGACATCGTAGCGCAGCCGTTCCGCCGCTGCGAGATCGGGCCCGGAACGGACGATGCGCAGGCTGAAACGAGGCTCGGTAGGGTTCGGGCGGGACCGCATCCGGTTCATGACGGGCCCAGCTTGTAGGCAGCCACGCCTGCGTTGGCAAGCGACCCGCGCAAACTTCCGCCGGTTCGCGACGCGTCCCCGGGCATCGCCGCCACGGCATCCCGGCATTGACAGAATTTTAATAATTTCGCGAGAATTGGTTAACCCGCGATACGCGAAAACTCAGGAGTCGAAGACCGGCATGAGAGCAACCCTGTTTCCATCGATCACGACCTTGCCGGCGTGTTCGAACATCACGGTGACCTTGCCGCCGATGTTCGATTGCACCTGTCCCAGGCCCCAGTCGGCCTCTTGCGGGTGGCGGACCAGCATTCCGGGTTCCAGCATCGCATTCAGATCGGTCATCGGGTCCGGTCTTTCCAAGTCCTGGGGGCGCAATGGCCAATGATTTTCCCGCGTTGATCGGATCGCGCATCTGTCACGACTTGATCAGCCCCCTCGGGGCGATAAGCAACGGCCTGGAACTGCTCGAGATGAGCGGTATTGCCATGACGCCCGAGATGTCGCTGATCACGGATTCCGTCAAGGATGCGAATGCGCGGATCCGGTTCTTTCGCGTCGCCTTCGGCTCGGCCGGGGCGGGGCAGATGATCGCGCTGCGCGAAATCCGATCGATCCTCGACGATGTTCATGGCCGGACCAAGGTGGACTGGCAGGCCGATGCCGACATGACGCGCGCCGAGGCAAAGCTGGCTTTCCTGCTGATACTGTGTCTCGAATCCTCGATGCCCCGCGGAGGCACCATCACCTTGCGTCGGGACGAAACCACCTGGCGGTTCTACGCCAAGGGAGACCGGATGGCGCCGAAACCCTCGCTCTGGGCCCTGGCGGCGGCGATCCAGCCTTCCCCCCAGGGCGATCCCGAGGACGAGGTCAGCCCGGGCGATGTGCACTTCGCCCTGGCCGGTCACGCGGCCGAGGCCGCGGGCGCGCGTCCCGCGGCATTGCTGGGCGATGCGCTGATCGAGGTCAGCTTCTGACCGCGCCCTCGCCGCGCACGACGTATTTGAAACTGGTCAGCTGCTCGGCCCCCACGGGGCCGCGCGCGTGCATCTTTCCCGTCGCAATGCCGATCTCGGCGCCCATCCCGAACTCGCCGCCATCGGCGAACTGGGTCGAGGCGTTGACCATCAGGATGGCGCTGTCGAGTTCGCGCGTGAAACGGTCCGCGGCGGCGGTATCCTCGGTCACGATAGCCTCGGTATGGGACGAGCCGTAGCGGCGGATATGGTCTATCGCGGCGTCGAGATCGTCGACCACGCGGGCCGCCACGATCATTTCGAGGTATTCGCGGCCCCAGTCATCCTCCTGCGCGGGAATGACGCCGTCGATCCCGGCCAGCGTGTCGTCGCCGCGCACCTCGACACCCGCATCGATCAGCGCGCGAATTACGCCCTGCCCGATGGTATCGGCGATGTCGCGGTGGATCAGCAGGCATTCGACCGCGCCGCAGACGCCCGTGCGCCGCGTCTTGGCATTCATCACCACGCGCAGCGCCTTTTCCGGGTCGGCGGCGGCGTCGAGGTAGATGTGCACGATGCCTTCGAGATGGGCGAAGACCGGCACCCGCGCGTCGGCCTGCACCCGGCCGACCAGCCCCTTGCCGCCGCGGGGCACGATCACGTCGATATGCTGCGTCATCGTCAGCATCTCGCCCACCGCGGCGCGGTCGGTCACGGGGACCAGCTGGATTGCATCCTCGGGCAGGCCCGCGGCTGCGAGCCCCTGGATCAGGCAGGCGTGGATCGCGCGGGATGAGTGAAAGCTCTCCGACCCGCCGCGCAGGATCACCGCGTTGCCCGCCTTGACGCAAAGCGCGCCCGCGTCGGCGGTGACGTTGGGGCGGGATTCGTAGATCACGCCGATGACGCCCAGGGGCGTGCGCACCCGCTGGATATGCAGGCCGCTGGGCTGATCCCACTCGGTCAGAACCGCCCCCACCGGATCGGCCTGGGCCGCGATGTTGCGCAGACCGGCGGCCATGGCCGCCACGCGCTGCCGGTCCAGCCGCAGCCGGTCCAGCATCGCGGGCGTCAGGCCCTTGTCCTCGGCGGCGGCGACATCGCGGGCATTGGCATCGAGGATCGCCGGCACCTCGGCCTCGATCGCGCCGGCAGCGGCGGTCAGCGCCGCCTGCTTGTCGGCCGGGCTCGCCGTGGCAAGCCGCTGGGCCGCGGCACGGGCGCGGCGGCCGATCTGCTCCATCAGGGCGGGGATATCGTCGAGGTCGGTCATGGCAATGCCCTTTCCGGGGGCTCTGGGAGGTGTGACATGTCAGGTGGGGCGGGCCCCGGCGTAAATCAAACCGCCATGTCGTCGCGGTGGATCAGCGCAGCGCGGCCCGGATAGCCCAGCGTCGGCTCGATGTCGCGGCTATGGCGGCCCTGGATCGCGCGGGTTTCATCGGCCGTGTACCGCACGAGGCCCTTGCCCAGCGTGACGCCTGCCAGATCGATGATGCTGACCGGGTCGCCGCGCCCGAAATCGCCGCGCACGCGCGAGATGCCGGCGGGCAGCAGGGATTTTCCGTGGCGCAAGGCCTCGGCCGCGCCGTCGTCGACGACCAGTTCGCCGCGCGGTTTCATCGCCGCGATCCAGCGCTTGCGCGCGGCCTGCGGATCCTCCTTGGCCAGGAACCATGTCGCAGGCGCGCCCTGCCCCATCGCAGCGAGCGGCCGCAGCGCCGACCCTTCGGTGATCGCCAGGGCGCAGCCCGCGCCGGTCGCCGTCTTGGCGGCCAGGAGCTTCGTCTTCATCCCGCCCTTCGACAGGCCCGATGTCGCCTCACCGGCCATCGCCTCGATCTCGGGCGTGATGTCCGACACCACGTCGTAGCGCCGGGCGCCGGGGTCCGAGCGGGGATCGGCCGAGTAGAAGCCATCGACATCCGACAGCAGCACCAGCTGATCGGCGCCCACTGTCACCGCCACCTGTGCCGCCAGCCGGTCATTGTCGCCGAAGCGAATCTCGTCGGTGGCCACGGTGTCGTTTTCGTTGACGATGGGAATCACGCCCATCCGCAGAAGCTGGCTGAGCGTCGCGCGGGAATTGAGGTAGCGGCGGCGATCGGCGCTGTCCTCAAGCGTCACCAGGACCTGTCCGGTCACGAGGCCATGGGGTTCCAGCGCCTCTTCGTAGGCGCGGGCCAGCCGGATCTGTCCCACCGCCGCGGCGGCCTGGCTCTGTTCCAGCGCCAGGGGCCCGGGCGCGAGGCCCAGGACACCGCGCCCCAGCGCGATCGACCCCGAGGACACCAGAACGACATCGGTGCCGCGCGCGCGGATCTCGGCCACGTCCTGAGCGAGGGCCCTCAGCCAGTCGCGGCGCAGATCCCCCGTCGCACGGTCGACCAGCAGCGCCGAGCCGATCTTGACAACCAGGCGCTGCGCCGCCTCGAGGCGCGGCCGCGTTTCGGCTGCGGTCAGGGTGTCCATCCGGTCTCTCCCGCCTCCCCGAGCTCGGCCTCCTCTTCGGCCTTGCGGCGCACCCGGTCGTCGCCGATCTGCGCGCGCAGGGCCCGCAGCACCTCGGCCACGCCTTCGCCCGACACGCCGGACATGCACATGACGGGGCCCGCAACCTCGGCCAGCTCGGCGGCCAGCGCCTCGCGCATCTCTTCGTCCATCGCGTCGACCTTGTTCAGGACCGTCACCCGCGGCTTGTCGGCCAGGGCGCCGCCATAGGCGTCGAGCTCGTCGATGATGGTCTGCCAGTCGGCAACGATATCCTGCGCCGTGCCGTCGACAAGATGCAGCAGCACGGCGCAGCGTTCGACATGGCCCAGGAACTGGTCGCCCAGGCCACGCCCCTCGCTCGCACCCTCGATCAGGCCGGGGATGTCGGCGATGACGAACTCCGCATCATCCACGCCCACGACACCAAGGTTGGGGTGCAGGGTGGTGAAGGGGTAATCGGCAATCTTGGGCCGCGCATTCGACGTGGCGGCGAGGAACGTCGACTTGCCCGCGTTGGGCAGACCCAGAAGACCCGCGTCGGCGATCAGCTTCAGCCGTAGCCACAACGTCCGTTCCACACCCGGCTGGCCGGGATTGGCTCGCCGCGGCGCCTGGTTGGTCGAGGACTTGAACCGCAGGTTGCCCCAGCCGCCATTGCCGCCCTCGGCCAGTAGGATCCGGTCGCCTGGCGTGGCGAGGTCGGCGATCACGGTCTCTTCGTCCTCGTCCAGGATCTCGGTCCCCGCGGGGACCCGCAGCACGATGTCCGAGCCCTGGGCCCCGGTGCGCTGCTTGCCCATTCCGGGGGTGCCGTTCTTGGCGAAGAAATGCTGCTGGTAGCGGAAATCGATGAGCGTGTTCAGCCCCTCGACCGCTTCGGCCCAGACGTCGCCGCCGCTGCCGCCGTCGCCGCCGTCAGGCCCGCCGTATTCGATGTATTTTTCACGCCGAAAGCTGGTGCAGCCTGCGCCGCCCGAGCCCGAGCGGATGTAGACCTTGGCGAGATCGAGAAATTTCATGGCACCTGCCTCAGGGAATTCCGGTCCAGCCGATAAAGAAGATTGCGCGCCGGCTCAAGCCGCGCGGCCGACAGGGCCATCTCTTCGCCCGTGCGAACGAAGCCCAGCTTGCCCAGCACCCGGCCCGATCCGGGATTGTCGGCGAAATGTCCGGCCGTCACCGCGGGCAGGTCGAAGCGGTCCATCACGTCGGCGACGAAGGCTCCGACCGCCTCGGTCGCGAAACCGCGCCCCCAGTGACGGGGCCCCAGGAAATAGGCCAGATCCGGCGCCGCGCCGGCACGCAGGGGCCCGAGGCCCAGCGACCCGATCACCTGTCCGCGACGGCAGATTGCCAGCCGGAACCCGGGGCGGCCGCGGTAGGGCGCGGCACGGATCCAGTCGCGCACCTCGGCGGCGGGCCAGGGCGTGCGCAGCGAGGCCATCATCGGGGCAACGCGGGGATCGGCACCCAGGCGTTGCAGGGCCCGCCAGTCGCGCAGCCGAAGACTGCGCAACGTCAGCCGCGGCGTCTCCAGCCGGTAGCTGCGGCGCGATTGCCAGCGCGCCCGGGTCAGCACCATCTGCGGCGCGTCCAGGCGCTGCGCCAGCGGGCGCGAGGTCGTGGGCGCGACGCCCGACTGTACGAATCCAAGCTTGGTCAGCACGTGGGCCGAACGGTCGTTGCCCGGCAGGTAGCCAGCCACGAGCGGCGCGGCCCCGCGGCGCGCGAACCACGCATCCACGAGGTGATCGCCCGCCTCGGTCAGGTAGCCCATGCCCCAGGCGTCGCGCGCCAGCCAATAGCCCAGCTCGCCGTTCAGCGAAATGACGCCGCGCAGCCCGGTCGCATCGCAGATGGCCCAGGCCCGGCCGGGCGCCGCGATCGGGCTGGCCAGGTAGTCCCGCGCGAGGCCGGGGTCATAGGGATAGGGCACGGAGGACAGCCACCGCGCGACGTCGTAGTTTCCAATCCCGTGTACGATCGCCTCGGCGTCGTCCGGTCCAAGCGGCCGCAGCGTCAGGCGCGGGGTCGAAATGAAGGAGGCGACCCCGGTCATCACGTCAATCCAGTTTAAGCGAGTAGGTCCAGGTCGCGACCCGGCCGCCGCGCGCGACCGAATAGGCCTCGGCATCGCCGATATAGTCGAAGCCCGCGTTGGTCAGAACCCGGGCGGGCACCGGATTGTCCTGGAACACCTCGGCAAAGAGCGTGCGCGCGCCATGCGGGTTGGCTGCGATCAGCGCCCGCACCGCGTCCGATGCCAGCCCGGTATTCCAGAACACCGGAGCGACCCAGTAGCTGATCTGAGACTGCTCGCGCTCCATCCGCTCCAGCCCGACGACGCCCAGAACCTCGGAGAGGCCCGCGGCGCTGCCGTCCATGACCCAGACATCCTCGGACCGGTCGGGGCTTTGGGCGCGGGCGATGAAATGCTCGGTCGCGCCGGGGGGCAACGGGTGCGGGATCGACCGCGATCCGCGCGCCACGCGTTCGTCGCTGGTGTAAAGCTTCAGCAGACCGGCATCCGACCGGCGGACCGGGCGCAGCACGAACCGTTCGCTTTCGATCTCGGGCTGGTTCGTGATCGTGTCGATCTTCATGGCGTCTTTCCTCCTCCAAAGCGCCCAAGGACCGGTGCGGTGTCCGGCCCCCCTGCCCCCGCCGGCGCCTTCGCCACGGAGACGTGCGGACCCCTCCCGGATCCGCTGTGACCCGCCAACAAGGTGCAGACGGCCAGAGTGACCGCCGCGGGCAGCGTCACGGCGGAAACAGACGCACCCAGAAGCCCGAGGATCTCGGGCTGCGACAGCGACACCGCCGCTGCGCCCGGCGCCTGCGGCCAAAGCCCGTCAGGGCACCGCAGGGACGGCAGCCGCCCGGCGAAGCGCCCCGCAAGGGGGCCTGTCGCGCGCTGCCGCAACCGCGCAGCCGAGGCCCGAATCCGCGCACCCGCGTCGCGCCCGGCCCCCAAGGGCCGGCCAGCGGGGCCAGGATGCGTGTCGAAGATGACGGACGCATGTGCGGCGTCGCTTCGATCTGCATGTCGGGTCATCTCTGCCCTTTCGCGATTGCGACCGCGTAAACGAGAAAGGGGACCGGCAGCCTGCCGATCCCCTCACGATCTGAAACCTTCGAGGTTCGGCTTACTCAGCGGCCTCCGCCACCGGGAGAACCGAAATGAAGGTGCGGCCCTTGAGGCCCTTGCGGAAGGTCACGTGGCCTTCCGAGGTGGCGAAGATGGTGTGATCCTTGCCCAGACCGACGCCTTCGCCCGGCCACCACTTGGTGCCGCGCTGACGCACGATGATGTTGCCGGGGATGACGGATTCGCCACCGAATTTCTTGACGCCGAGACGGCGGCCTGCAGAGTCGCGCCCGTTGCGCGAGGAACCGCCAGCTTTCTTGTGTGCCATGTCGTTTCTCCTTGCTTCGCGGTGCGGTTATTCCGAGCCGAGCGTCTTGGCTTGCTCGGCCCAGCCTGCGACCTTGCCGCGGGCGGGAAGTGTTTCTTCCATATAGGCGATTTCCGCCTCGGACCAAGCAGCGATCTGGTCGAAATGATAGACGCCGGCCTCGTTCAGCGTGGTGACCATCTTCGGCCCGACGCCCGACAGCTTTTTCAGATCGTCGGCCGATCCGTCGCGCGGCTCGCTCAGCAGGTTGCCGGGCTTGGCGCCGGTGGGGGCGTCTTCGGCCTTGGCCTTGGCTTCACCGGTGGTGACGCGCTTCGACATCTCCGCCTGGTCGGCCTTATTCTTGGCATAACGCGCAGGCTCGCCAGCGCCGCCGGGGACGGAGCCGGCGCCAAGCGCGGCCTTCACGCCGCTGTCGGCGGCACCCTTTTCCAGGATGTCGGTCACGCGCAGAAGCGTCAGCTGCTGGCGGTGGCCCTTGGTGCGCTGCGACGAATGCTTCCGGCGACGCTTGACGTAGTGGATGACCTTTTCGCCCTTGATCTGCTCAATCACCTCGGCCTGCACGCCCGCGCCGTCGACGAGGGGGGTGCCGATCGTGGAGCCGACCATGAGCACGTCATTGAACTGGACTGTTTCGCCAGCGGCGGCCGCGAGTTTCTCGACGCGGAGGATATCCCCCGACTGAACCCGGTATTGCTTGCCGCCGGTCTTGAGGACCGCAAACATGTCGTCTTCCTTTTTATCTTCGCGTCGCTGTGGCCCCCGACCTGAGCGGGCGTTTCGGGCCGGGTCACCGGCCGCCTCGGACTGCGCGCCCTTCCTGGGGCGGAATCAAAATAGCTACCTGTTCCGGTCGCCCGGAAAGGTCCGGGGCTTATCGGGGGTCTGCGGCCCGCTGTCAAGCCTTGTGGCGCAGGGTGACACTCATCTGCCACGCCCGCTGCGGGGGTCCCGCTTAGCTGGCGCCCAGCCTTTCTTCGATCACCTCGGCCGCGCGGTCGAGGTTAACGTCCACCGCGCCGAACCGGTCCTTGAGCGCCGTCGCCGCGGCCGACCCTGCCTCGGGCCGTGCCAGAAGCTCGGTGAAGGCCGCGACACCGTCTACCTGCGGCAGGTCGGCCAGAAGATCCTGCGTATTGTCGAGGATGGCTGTCGGGCGGTCGGCATAGATCGCGTCCAGCACCGCGGTCGAGGGCGTGGTCACCACCAGATCGGACAGCGCGATCAGGTCGTCGAAGGTGGCGCCGCGAAACGGGCCGGAATCAAAGCTCGCGACGTGCACGTTGGGGTATTCCGCGGCCAGAACCTCGTCTCCGCTGGCGACGTCGGCGCGCGTACGCCCGCGCTTGGGGCGCAACAGGAACGTGGTGTCGGGGTGGGCGGCCGCGACGCGGGCCAGCATGCCGTGCGGGGCGGTGTCGCCCACGTCCGCCAGCCGCAGCCCGTCGGCCCGCCATTTATGCGCCACCAGCACGATCGGGCCACCGCCCAGATCGGCGCGGCCGGGCAGGCCCGGATGCGGGGCCAGCACCGGATGCTTGGGAAACCCGATGCGCCGGGCATGGGTGCGGGTCTCGGGCAGCAGGGCCGAACGCGGGCCGTCGGGATCGTCCCAGACAAGCAGCCGGTCGGCGTAGTACGGGCGCGGCGTTTTGCCATCGCGCGTCACGACGCCGGGCTGGAAAAGGCCGTGCTGCAGGAAGATACCGGGCCGCCCTGCCCTGACCATCGCCTGTTCGCGGATCCGCGTGGCCTTTGGCAGCGCGACGGGGTCGGTATGCGACATCACCGCCGTGGCGCGCAGGACGTCCAGCGCGCACCCGACCTTGTGCCGCAACGTGCCGTCGCGGCGCAGGATCACCCCGGTACCGGACAGCGCCTGTGCCACACGCGGCACCGTCTGACGCAGGCGCGGACCGAGGCTCGCCTCGACCCGGACCCGTCCACGCTGGCCCAGCCGCCCCAGGATCGGGGCGGCAACTTCCCAGAAGACGAGATCCGAGATCGAGACGTACAGAAGCGGCGTATGTGTCATGGCCCGACTTTTGCCATCCCCGGCGGACGAGCGGAAGGCCGTCCGGCCCTCAGATGTCCTGGCCGGCCATGAACTCGGCGGCACTTTGGCCGAGATTGCGCGAGATATCCGCGTACATCACGTCGAACGCCGCAAAGAGCGCATGGTTCAGCGCAGTGCCCGGGTCGGTCTGCGACAGCTCGGTGTAGCGCTCCAGCTCTTCGTCGCTGAGCGGTTCGTAGGCAAGGCCAAGATAGGCATAGAGCCATTCTATGGTCTCGGCGCGGATCTCGGGCTCCTGCGTCCAGACATCGCGCAGCATGTCGTCCTCGGTCATCTCGCCGGGCAGCGCCTGCCCCTGCGCGAGACCGTCGTAGAACGCGTAGTTGGAATTCAGCGCGCCGACGACATTGAGCTCGATCAGGTCATTGGCCTCGATGAACCGGTCAAGCTGTTCGACACGGGGCGCGGTCTGGTCGCGCAGGTCGCGCGCGGCCTCCTCCGCCGCGGCCTCGACATCGTCGTCCAGCATGGCGCGGCGGGCGTCCAGTTCCAGACCGACCACGCGGCCGCCGAACTCTGATTCGTAGAATTCCAGCAGTTCGGGCGCCGCGACGCTCTCCATCTCTTCGGCGAAGGCGGCGCGCATCACCTCCTCCATCCGGTCGGGGGCGTAGACGGCGCTTACGACATCCTCCCACGCGGCGGGATCGCGCGAGGGGAACAGATCTTCGCGCAGCGTCTCGGCATAGTTCCGGCCCTCATCCGACATCAGCTGGATCACCTGCGGCATGTCGAGCGCCTGATAAAGGCGGTCGATTTCCGCAGGCGACGCGGCCAGCGCGGCGCCGGGCAGAGACGTGCTGGCCAAGGCGAGGGCGAGGACGGCGAGGGAGGGGCCGGTGGGGGCGCGGCGCATGGGAAAGGCTCCGTGGCAATGGGGGCTGACTGACGGCAACCTATGCTGTCGCACGCTGCTGCCAAGGCCCCGTAACGTAAACCGGCGAGATGCCGCAGGAAAAGTGGTTGCGCCCGTCGCGCCGGTTATTTATGTCCCCCGCCAGACCCTTCGCGGAGAGGTGCCGGAGTGGTCGAACGGGGCGGTTTCGAAAACCGTTGATCCTGCAAGGGATCCCAGGGTTCGAATCCCTGTCTCTCCGCCACTTACCGCTATGGCGGCAAGGGGGCTTGGGCCAGCCCGGTCAGCGCAAGATGCGCCGGGCACGCCCATGGAATTATCGTGACATTCCTATTGAACAACCTGTCGAGGGTCTCGCCCCCCCCGGGGCGGTGGTTCAAGCTGCCGGGTTCTGCTCAGCCGGCTCGCGCTTGGCCATGCCCCGCGCGGCGGGCAAAGACACTTCGAATGTCGACCCCTCGCCGAGCGTCGAGCGCAGGTCGAGGCTGCCGTCCATCGCCTCGGCCAGCGCGTGCGAGATGGCGAGCCCCAGGCCGGTGCCCTTGGACGCGCGGGTATAGGACGAATCCACCTGGTGGAAGGCCTTGAAGACCGAGGCAAGCTCGGTCTCGGCAATCCCGGGGCCGGTGTCGGTGACGGCGATGCGCACCCGGCCTCCATCGACGCGACTGGTCACCGTGACCGAACCGTCCTCGGTGAATTTCAGCGCGTTGCCGATCAGGTTGAAGATGATCTGCGTCAGCCGCACCCGGTCGGCCACCACGACCTCGTCCCCGGCATGGATGCGCAGGGCGATATTCTTCGCTTGGGCCAGCGGGCGCATCTGTTCCTCGATCTCCAGCAGCAGCGGCCGCACCGGGCAGAGGGTCAGCGTGATCGGGACCGTGCCGGATTCGATCTTGGCGAAATCCAGCATTTCGTTGATCAGGCCCAGCAGGTGCTGCCCCGACCGCTCCAGTGTCTTCATGCTGGTCTCGAGATGGCGGAACAGGGCGTCCGTGGCCTCGCGCACGTTCGGGGGCGTGCTCTCGTCCTCGACGGCGCTGCACAAGGCCTGTCCGGGACCGAAGCGGCGCAGGTTCAGTGTCAGCCCGACATTGCCCAGGATCACGGTCAGCGGGGTGCGCAACTCGTGGCTGAGCACGTTGATGAACCGCGTCTTGGCGGTGTTTGCGGCCTCGGCCTCTTCGGTCGCGCGCTCAAGCTCGGTCACGTCGGTACGCAGGGAAACCATTCCTCCATCGCTCATCCGGTGGTCCTTGGCGCGGATCCTGCGGCCATTGGCCAGCCGCTGGACCGAGGTATGCCCCCCTTCACGAAACCGGGCGGCGCGTCCGGCAACATAGGTCCGCGCCTCGGGCCCGGTGCCCGCCTCGGGGAACTGGCCGCGGCGGACGCCTTCGCGCAGGACGGTCTCAAAATCGACTCCGGGACGGATCAGGTCTTCCATGCGGTCGTAGATTTCGCCGAACCGACTATTGGCCATGATCAACCGCCCCTCGCGGTCGAACATGCTGAACCCGTCGTCCAGGGATTCCAGCGCGTCGGACAGGCGCAGCTGGGCCCGGCGGCGCATCTCGCTCAGATATATCATGTAGATGAGGCCGCCGAAGATCGTTGTGAAGACCAGCGCCATCAGCCCGTAATCCCGCAGGTAGTGCGGTGCATTGCCGGGCCATCCGCCAGTCGGCACACTCAGCAGGCGCCAGGCATCATAGGGGAAATCGAAGATCAGCGCGACCGGATCCTGGGTCAGGACCGCCGGGTCGCCATAGATCGGCGGGCCCGCCGGATCCGTCTCATCGAGGATCAGAAGGTCGTAATCCTCGGCGTGTTCATTGAATTCGTTGGTCAGCACGAAGTACGACAGGTTGCGCGCGACCGCGGCCATCCCCCAGATCCCGCCATCGACAAAGATCGGGCGCCGCGCGACGACATAGCGCGGCCCACTCTCGCCCCGCTCGACATCGACGCGGACCAGATCGTTCATCGGCAGGCTCGCGTCTTCCGCTAGATAGCCCTCGGACGTGCCGGTGATCGCCGACCGGGTATCGACCGGCTGCCCATAGCTGGAGGTCGGCCCGTCCGTGGGCGTGACGTAAAGACTGATCGGCCCGGGCACGCGGTTGTCGATGCTTCCGGCGATCGTCGCGAAATCCTCGACGTTCTCGGGGGCGATCTCGCTCATGCGGCCGGAAAGCTCGTGCAGGGCCAAGAGCGTCGAAAAGACCTCGGATTCGATCGCCTCGCGCACCTCGGTCAGCTCGACCGTCGCCCGCAGGCGAAGGGACTGCAGGTAGCTTTCGTAGGAAAGCTGGCCGATCACCCCGGTGATGACGACCGCCAGGGCACAATATCCCGCGAGCACGAGGACCTGAGGAAGGGTAAGCCAGCCGCGGGTGTCGTCGTGGTGGCCGAATGCCAGGTTGCGCGGCGTCGCTGCCGGGGCTTCGGACGGCTGCGATCCCCGTCCGGCCGCCCGCCCTGTCGCGTCGCCCCTGCCCCATGGCCAACGGAGGCGCGGCAACAGCTGGCGCCTGCGCAGCCTCTCGATCATCTCGGGCAATCCAGTTCTCCGCTCACTCTATGTGCTCCTCCCGCGCCGCATGGGTCTAGCACAACTTTCGTCAGGCACAGAGCCTTGCCGTTCGCCGTGCGGTCGAGCGTAGCGGCAGCGACACGGTGAAGGTGCTGCCCGACCCTTCGCGCCCGGCCTGCCCGACATGGCGGGAGGTCAGCGTCAGATGGCCGCCCTGCCGTTCGACCAGCTCCCGGGTGATCGACAGACCCAGCCCGGTGCCCTTCTGCTGCACGCCGTCCTCGTGCGCGGGCTTGGCGAAGCGGTCGAAGATCCGTTCGCGCGCGTGTTCGGGGATGCCGGGACCGTCGTCGCGCACCCAGAAAAGCGCCTCCGAACCCTCGATCCGGGCGCCCACCTCGACCGAGCCGCCCGTCGGCGAGTACTTCACCGCGTTCGACACGAGGTTCGAGAAGACCTGCTGCAGCCGCACCGGATCGGCATCGATCATCGCGTCCGTCTCGGGCGACACCGGGACGAGGGTGACGTCATGCGAGAGGCCATAGCCCTCGTTCTGCTCGATGACGCTTTGCAGCACGGTGACGACGCGCAACTGTTCGGGCTCGATCGAGAGCTGCCCCTGGTCGATGGCCTGCACCGTCAGGATGTCGTTGACCAGCCGCAGCAGCCGTTCCGAGTTCCGCACCCCCATCGTCACCAGCTTGCCCGCCGCCTGCGGCAGTTGCGGGGCGAACCGGTTCTCCAGAAGGTTCAGCGATCCCATGAGCGAGGTCAGGGGCGTGCGCAGTTCGTGGTTGATCGAGGTGATGAAGCTTTGCCGGGCGGCTGCCAGCCGCGTCTGGGCGGTGACATCCTGGATAACACAGAACCATGACGACCCCCCGATCGCATCCAGCCGGGACACGCGCACCGACAGCATCCGTGCCTTCGCGGGATCGTCTCCGGGGGCCGGCATGTCGAACTCCATCTGGTCGTCGCCGGTGAACTCCCGCTCGGCGATCTCGCTACGCAGGGTCCCGATCGCGGGCCCGACATCGAGTCCCAGAAGCTGAAGCGCGGCGGGATTCGCCTTCTCAAAGCCCTCCCTGTCGTGGAACACGACGATCCCGTCGGCCACGTTGTCGAACACCGTCTTCAGCTCCTGGCTCGACCGGACAGCCGCCGCCCGGTCGATCTCGGACGACCGCAGGCTGCGCCGCGCCGCCACGGCCCGCCGCTGTGCCACGACCGCCGAGCCAAGCGCGACGGCAAAGACCAGAACGAACAGCGGCAGGGTCCGCTGCGTACGTCTGTAGAAACTGGACAACGCCGCGTCCCTGGGGATGGACAGCTGGACCCGCAGAGCGCCGCTGGCCGCCGTCCGGACCGACGTGAGAACCGGGCCTTCCAGCGGCCGGTCCGCGCCCTGCAATTCGAATACCCTATGGTCGCCGCGGGTGAACACCTCGACGCGGGCCTCGGGAAGGAAGTTCAGCGACCTGATCAACGTTCTGAAGTGGTCCTCGCCAAGCGATCCAACGATCGCGCCGCGGAACGCGCCATCCGCACCGATTATCGGCCATGCCACCGGGTTGATCCGCTTTCCAAGGGCATTCGCCAGAACCGGATCACCCAGTACGTATCCTTGTCTGCGGGTCGCGACCTCCCTGAAATACTCGCGTTGCGAGATGTCGAGATTGCTGGCGCTGTCGTTGAAGCTCCAGACCACACGCCCCGTTGCATCTGCCACGACCAGGAAGCCGATATGCTGACTGCTCAACAGCGTGTCCGAGATCTGCTCCCCCATCCGGGTGGAGACAGTCTCGGGCGTCAGAGCGGGCAGCGCCGTCATATCGCTGAGCAGGGTGCCAATCTCGGCGGTGGCGATGCTCAGGCTACGTTCGAGCCAGGTGGTCAGCAGGGTGGCATTGAAATCCAGCCGCCTTTGCTGTTCCTGGACCGTGCGTCGATAATCGGTCACGACGGCCATGGTCGCGACCCCGATCAGCGTCGCGACGATGGCCGCCATCATCAGGGGAAACCCCCCGCCTCCGTAGCGACGGAGAATCAGACGCAACAGCGACCTTATCCGCAAAACGGGCGATGACGCACGCCCGGACGAGCTACTCATACCGCACTCCAAAACAATCTCGTACAAAGCCCCCTGCCCGGCACCGTGCAGCGGAGGGGGTCTGGGGCTGTCGCGCTTCCGGCGACCGCGACCGTGCCGGGGCGCGGAAAGACCCCCGGGGCAGCACCGAGATCGCGAGGTCAAGCCGCGGCAAGACCGCGCCCTCCCTGGACCTGCTGCACCGACGCGCCTGTCGTGGCCGTCATACGGGGCCGCAAGCCTTTTGAATGCCCTGCCGGACGCGTCACCACGAAAAAACCCCTGACGAATTGACCTGCCATTAACTTCCGTCAAAATCCGACGAAACTAAGGCTTGGTGCGTACAAATCGGGGGACGTCATCCGCATGGTTAACGCGGGGCACCGAAGCGCTGGACAACCTGAATAAGGGGGGGCGTGGTGGGTGATAGAGGATTTGAACCTCTGACATCTTCGATGTGAACGAAGCGCTCTACCACTGAGCTAATCACCCATCGCGGGGGTGTCTTTAGCCGCCCTTTTCATCCTCTGCAAGGGGGTCCGTCTCTTCAATCGACTGTGTCGAGCGGCGGATCTTGACCGTCAGGGCCTGGCCATTGGCCATGTCCTTGACCCGCTGGATCTTGAGCTTGCCAAAGGGTTGCAACGTCAACTCCTTGCCGTCGCTCAGCGCCTGTCCCATGGTGGCCAGCGTCGCCTCGACCATCGGCTTGACCTTGTTGCGCGGCAGGCCGGTGGCGGCGGCAACCTCGTCCAGCAGATCGCCCTTCCGAAGCGTCTGCGTCGGCTGCGGGGCGGCCTGGTCCTGAACGACCTTGAGCTCGGGCGTTTCGGGAAGGGACGCGGTGTCGGTGGTCGGGGCTTTGTCGTCGTCGGTCATCTGCTGGAAAATCCTCGCGGGGGTACGCCGACGAGCATAGCAGTTTTCGCGTGTCTGTCAGGGGGGGCAGGTCCGGCTGAAGTCAGTGATTTTTTCTTTGACGCCTTGGTGCCCGCCCTGCCCCACGGGCCTGGCCACGTGGATATGACGCCCCGCCGTATCGCCAATGCAATAAGGCGCGCCCGAAATGCGGGCGCGCCTTGTGCAGTGTCGTCGGTGGCCGGCAGACCTTAGTGCGCGGTAGCCGCCGGGCCCTCATTCTGCTGCGCCAGGGCGCGCTTGGCTGCAGCGGCCTCTTCCGCGGCCTCGTCCCATTCGATGGGCTCGGGCTCGTGGACCAGGGCGCGGGCCAGAACGTCCCGGACGTGGGTGACAGGGATGATCTCAAGCCCCTCCTTCACGTTGTCGGGGATGTCGGCCAGATCCTTCTCGTTCTCTTCGGGGATCAACACCGTCTTGATGCCGCCACGCAGGGCCGCCAGAAGCTTTTCCTTCAGCCCGCCGATGGCCATCGCATTGCCGCGCAGGCTGACCTCGCCCGTCATCGCGATGTCCTTGCGGACCGGGATCTGGGTCAGGACAGACACGATCGAGGTCACCATCGCCAGACCGGCCGAGGGCCCGTCTTTCGGTGTCGCCCCGTCGGGCACGTGGACGTGGATGTCCATCGTGTCGAAGCGCGGCGGCTTCACCCCGATCGCCGGCGCGATCGAGCGAACGTAGCTTGATGCCGCGTCGATCGATTCCTTCATCACGTCGCCCAGCTTGCCGGTGGTCTTCATCCGTCCCTTGCCCGGCAGGCGCAGCGCCTCGATCTGCAGAAGATCGCCGCCGACCTGCGTCCAGGCGAGGCCGGTCACGACGCCGATCTGGTCCTCCTTCTCGGCCAACCCGTAGCGGTGCTTCTTCACACCCAGGTAGTCCGCCAGATTGTCGGTCGTGATCCGCACTTCCGAAACTTCCTTGCGCACCAGCTGCGTCACCGCCTTGCGGGCCAGTTTCGCCAGCTCGCGCTCAAGGTTCCGCACGCCCGCCTCGCGGGTATAGGTGCGGATCATCTCCATCAGCGCGTCATCGTCGATGGAGAATTCACCCTTCTTAAGGCCGTGATTGTCAATCTGCTTGCCGATCAGGTGCCGCTTGGCGATTTCGAGCTTCTCGTCCTCCGTGTAGCCCGACAGCGAAATGATCTCCATCCGGTCCAGAAGCGGACCGGGCATGTTGTAGGAGTTCGCCGTCGTGATGAACATCACGTTCGACAGGTCGTATTCCACCTCGAGATAGTGGTCGACGAAGGTGGCGTTCTGCTCGGGATCCAGCACCTCGAGCATGGCCGACGACGGATCGCCGCGGAAATCCTGGCCCATCTTGTCGATCTCATCGAGCAGGATCAGCGGGTTCGTCGTCTTGGCCTTCTTCAGCGCCTGGATGATCTTGCCGGGCATCGAGCCGATATAGGTCCGGCGGTGGCCGCGGATCTCGGATTCATCGCGCACGCCGCCCAGGCTGATGCGGATGAATTCCCGGCCGGTCGCCTTGGCAACCGACTTGCCCAGCGACGTCTTGCCGACGCCCGGAGGGCCGACGAGGCACATGATTGGGCCCTTCAGCTTCTTGGACCGCTGCTGCACGGCCAGATACTCGACGATCCGCTCCTTCACCTTTTCGAGGCTGTAGTGATCGTCGTCGAGCACCTTCTGCGCGGCGCCAAGATCCTTCTTGACCCGGCTCTTGGTGTTCCACGGGATCGACAGCATCCAGTCGAGGTAGTTGCGCACCACAGTCGCCTCGGCCGACATCGGGCTCATGTTCTTGAGCTTCTTGATCTCGGCATCGGCCTTTTCGCGCGCCTCCTTCGACAGCTTCGTCTCCGAGACGCGTTTCTCCAGCTCGGCGACCTCATTCTGGCCGTCCTCGCCGTCGCCCAGCTCTTTCTGAATGGCCTTCATCTGCTCATTCAGGTAGTATTCGCGCTGGGTGCGCTCCATCTGGCTTTTGACGCGGGTCTTGATCTTCTTCTCGACCTGCAGGACGCTCATCTCGCCCTGCATCAGGCCATAGACCTTCTCCAGCCGCTCCGAGATCGACAGCGTTTCAAGAAGTTCCTGCTTCTGCGCCACCTCGACGCCCAAGTGACCGGCCACGAGATCGGCGAGCTTGGCACTTTCATGCGTGTCCGACACGGCGGCCAGCGCCTCTTCGGGGATGTTCTTCTTGATCTTCGCGTAGCGCTCGAACTCGGCCGCGACCGAGCGGACGAGCGCGGTCACCGTCGCCTCGTCGCCATCCTCTTCCTCAAGCACCTCGGCCTCGGCTTCGAAGAACAGCTCGTTCTCGACGAAGTCGGTGATGCGCACGCGGCTCTTGCCCTCGACCAGCACCTTTACAGTGCCGTCGGGCAGCTTCAGCAGTTGCAGCACGCTGGCCAGGACGCCGGCGCGATAGATGCCATCCTGATCCGGATCGTCGACAGAGGGGTCGATCTGCGACGACAGCAGGATCTGCTTGTCGTCGTTCATCACCTCTTCGAGCGCCCGCACCGATTTCTCGCGCCCCACGAAGAGCGGCACGATCATGTGGGGGAACACCACGATGTCGCGCAACGGCAGGACGGGATAGGAAGGGCTCATGTGCTCGGTCATGCTTTTATCCTTATGTGGCAGGAAGGCGCCGGCCCCGGTCGGCGGCCACAGGCCTTCCCCGTCATCCACCAGATGTGGGGGCGCCGGGGGGTGTCTTCAACCACAAACTCCGGTCAGGTTCGGGGCCCGAGTGTGACCGGGGCGGGCCCGGTTCACAAGCGCAGATCGACGGTAAGGTAGACGGCGGCGCCCGTCTCTGGCGCCCTGCCCCGCCGCTTCGTCACTGCGATAGAGGTGGCGGACGCGGCGGAAGATGACGTTCAGTGTGATCCGTCGGGCCCAGGGGACATTCCCGGAGGGGCTGGCCCCCGGGAATGTCCTGTGCTCGGTTCGCGCGCTTAAGCGGCGCTGTCCTTCAGGAAGGGATAATCCGTGTATCCCTCGGCCCCGCCGCCGTAGAAGGTTTCGGGGTTGGGCTCGTTCAGCGGCGCATCCTGTTCCAGGCGCTCTGCCAGGTCGGGGTTGGCGATATAGGCCCGGCCGAAGGCCACGGCATCCACGTCGCCATTCTCCACCGCCTCGATGGCCAGCGCGCGGTCGTAGCTGTTGTTGCCGATCCAGACGCCGTCGAACTCGGTCCGCAGGGCGGCCAGGGACATGCCTTCGGGCAGATCGCGGGATCCGCCGGTCGCACCCTCGATCGCGTGCAGATAGGCCAGGCTGTAGCCGTTCAGCCGCTGCACGACGTAGGAATAGGTCGCCTGCGCATCGCCCAGCTCCATCCCGTTGGCGGGCGAGAACGGGCTGAGCCGGATACCCACGCGGTCCGCGCCCCAGACATCGACCACGGCGTCGAGCACCTCGAACAACAGTCGCGCGCGGTTTTCCACCGGGCCGCCATAGTCGTCGTCGCGCTTGTTCGAGGTCTCGCGCAGGAACTGCTCGATCAGGTAGCCGTTCGCGGCATGCACCTCGACCCCGTCGAAGCCCGCCTGCAGCGCGACCTGCGCGGCGTGGCGGAAATCGGCGACGAGACGCGGGATCTCCGAGGTCTCCAGCGCCCGCGCCTCGGACGTGTCGACCATCTTCTCGCCGTCGAAGGTCTGTACCCCGGCTGAGGAGGCCGAGGCCGACACCGGCTTGGCGCCTGCGGGCTGAAGCGAAGTGTGGCTGACGCGGCCGACGTGCCAGAGCTGGGCGACGATCTTGCCGCCGGCCTCGTGCACGGCGGTCACGACGTTGGCCCAGCCTTCGCGCTGCGCGTCCGAGTAGATGCCGGGGGTAAAGGCATAGCCCTTTCCTTCGGGGCTGATCTGCGTCGCCTCCGAGATGATCAGCCCGCCGCTCGCGCGCTGCGCGTAGTATTCCGCGTTCAGCGCATGCGGCGCATCATCTTCGTGACGGGCGCGGTTGCGCGTCAGCGGCGCCATCACGATGCGGTTCTTCATCTCGATCCCGCCGGCGGTCAGCGGGGTGAAAAGCTTGTCTTCGGCCATTTCGGAAATCCGACTTCTGTTTGAGGGGTCGTACGTCAGCTATGCTGCCCGCCCCGTCCCGCAAGAGCCGGTGACGCAGCGGCCGCACGCACCGCCCCCCTGCGCAGGCGCACCGATGGGGCCGGATTGCCCCCGCCCGATTGCACCCCCCGTCCATGCGGCGATCAAATCGGGTCGATGTCTCCCTGCGCCTGACCGCGGTCGAAGTCGGCCTGCCAGTCGGCAAAACGGCCTTCGGCGATCGCGGCGCGCATGCCGGCCATGATCTGCTGGAAATAGTGCAGGTTGTGCCAGGTCAGCAGCATGCCCGAGATCATCTCGCCCGCGCGGAAGACGTGGTGCAGGTAGGCCCGCGAATAGCTGCGGCAGGCCGGGCAGGTGCAGGCCTCGTCCAGCGGGCGCGCATCGTCGGCGTGCCGCGCGTTCTTGATGTTGACCACGCCGCGGCGGGTAAAGGCCTGCCCGGTGCGGCCCGACCGCGAGGGCAGGACGCAATCCATCATGTCGACGCCGCGCGCCACGGCGCCGACGATGTCGGCGGGCTTGCCGACGCCCATCAGGTAGCGCGGCTTGTCCACCGGCAGCATCCCCGGGGCGTAGTCCAGCACGCCGAACATCGCCTCCTGCCCCTCGCCCACGGCCAGGCCGCCGATCGCGTAGCCGTCGAACCCGATCTCGGTCAACGCCCTGGCGCTCTCCTCGCGCAGCGCGGGCGTCACGCCGCCCTGCTGGATCCCGAACAGCGCGTGGCCCGGACGGTCGCCGAAGGCGTCGCGCGATCGCTGCGCCCATCGCATCGACATCCGCATCGACGCGGCGACCTGCTCTTCGGTGGCGGGCAGCGCGGGGCATTCGTCGAAGCACATCACGATGTCCGATCCCAGAAGGCGCTGGATCTCCATCGAGGTTTCGGGGCTCAGGTGGTGCTTCGACCCGTCGACATGGCTGCGAAATGTCACGCCCTCTTCGGTCAGCTTGCGCAGGTCCGACAGGCTCATCACCTGGAACCCGCCCGAGTCGGTCAGGATCGGACGGTCCCAGTTCATGAAGCGGTGCAGACCGCCCAGCCGGGCGACACGCTCGGCTCCGGGCCGCAGCATCAGGTGATAGGTATTTCCCAGCAGGATGTCGGCGCCGGTCTCGCGCACGCTTTCGGGCATCATCGCCTTGACGGTGCCGGCGGTGCCCACCGGCATGAAGGCCGGCGTGCGGATATCGCCCCGCGGCGTGCGGATCACGCCCGTCCGCGCCTTGCCATCGGTGGCGTGAAGCTCGTATGAGAAGCCGTCCGACATTGCAGACCCCCTTCGATCCCGCGGTCCCGTCCCGCACACCGGCGCGGGCGACCCGAGGCGCCTTCTGGGCGATCACCCATAAGACCGCAAGACCCGCGCCCCAACTCCCCCAGCCCCCAGACGAACAACGGAGCCGACGGCATGGCCGAAGACGCATCTCAGAGCCCCGATTTCCGCCTTGGATGGGAGGAATGGGTTTCCTTCAAAGACCTCGGCCTTCCCGCGCTGAAGGCCAAGGTCGACACCGGCGCGCGCACCTCGGCGCTGCATGCCGCCGAGATCGAGCCCTTTGGTCCCGCAGCCCGGCCCAAGGTGCGGTTCCTTGTCTACCCCGTGCCGGGGCGCAACGATCTGGCGATCCCCTGCTCGGCCGAGGTCATCGACCGGCGCGACGTGACCTCGTCGAACGGCGAGACCGAGCTGCGCTACGTCATCCAGAGCGACATCACCATGGGCGGACGCAGCTGGCCGATCGAGCTGACGCTGACCGACCGGGGCAGCATGGCCTACCGGATGCTGCTGGGCCGGCAGGCGCTGGGCGACGACATGGTGGTGAGCCCCTCGGAAAGCTTCTGCCAGCCGATGCTGGACTACGACGTCTATCATTCGACCCGGGTGCGCGAGGCGGCGCCCGACCGCACGCTGCGCATCGCCGTGCTGTCGCGCGAGCCCTCGAATTATTCGACCAGCCGCATTGTCGCCGAGGGGGAATCGCGCGGCCACGTGGTCGAGGTGATCGACACCCAGCGCTGCTACATGGCGATCAATACCATGGCGCCCGATGTCTATTACGACGGCCAGCGCCTGCCCCGCTACGATGCGGTGATCCCACGGATCGGCGCGACGGTGACATCCTACGGCACGGCGGTGATCCGGCAGTTCGAAACCATCGGCACCTATTGCGTGAACGGCTCGGACGGGATCATGGCCAGCCGCGACAAGCTTCAGGCGCACCAGGTCCTGGCGCGCCACCGGATCGGAATGCCGACGACGGCCTTCGCGGCCTCGCCCAAGGACACCGATAACCTGATCGGCCTCGTGGGCCGGGCGCCGCTGATCGTGAAGCTTCTGGAATCGACGCAAGGCAAGGGTGTGGTGCTGGCCGAAACCCAGAAGGCCGCGCAGTCGGTGATCGACGCCTTCCGGGGGCTGCGCGCCAATTTCCTGGTCCAGCAGTTCGTGAAGGAAGCCGCGGGCGAAGATATCCGGTGTCTGGTGATGAACGGCCGTGTCGTCGCCTCGATGCGGCGGACGGCGCAGGCGGGCGAGTTCCGGTCGAACCTGCACCGCGGCGGCGTGGCCGAGGCGGTGAAGATCACCAAGGAGGAACGCGAAACGGCCGTGCGCGCGGCCAAGGCGTTTCGCCTCGGGCTGGCCGGCGTGGACCTGCTGCGCGCCTCGGACGGTCCCAAGGTGCTCGAGGTCAACTCCTCGCCCGGGCTCGAGGGGATCGAGAACGCGACCGGCAAGAACCTCTGCGCCGCGCTTTACGAAGAAATCGAGCGGCGCGTGCGCCCTGCCCCCGCCCGCCGGCGCAGCAAGGGCTGAAAGCCGGGCGACGCCGCGGCCCGCTTTTTCGCGCGCGAAGGCTGGAAATTCCGCGGCTCCGGGACATCTCCCCCGGTTATTGACGCAAGGACCGGTGCGGTGTCGGCCGACGTCGCCGCGCCCCCGGGCGGCGCATGCCCCGCCCGGGGGCTGCCGTGCGGTACAAATGACGTCGTAAAGGAGGCGCCGATGCACGCCATGACGGACCTGACCGCCGTGCCCCGGCGCTGGCTTTGCCCGCATCTTCGGGGCGCCGCATGAGCCTGCGCGTGCCGCCCGTCATCGCCGCGCTTTTCGCCCTTCTCTTCTGTCTCGTCGCCGCGCCGCCCCTCGCCGCGCAGGATGCCTTTTACGAGGTCGACGCGCTTAACGCGGGCTTGCCACCCGTTCCCGAGGATTTTTACCGCGACAACCCGCAGGAAGCGGTCGAAAGCTTTCTGGACGCGGCCGAGGACGAGGACTGGGCCCGGGCCGTCCACGCGCTGAACCTCAACCGCGTTGACGAGGCTGATCAGGCCGAGCGCGGGCCGCCCCTTGCCCGACAGCTGGCCCGGGTGCTGGATCGCCGGGTCGTGATCTCGTGGCGTCGTCTGCTTGAACGGCCGGATGCGCTGGACGCTCAGGCCTCGTCCAGCGCCGCGACGGCGGGCCAGCCGCGCCGCTCGCTGCTTCTGGCTGTTCTCGACCGGGGCCCGCGCGAAGGCGCCATCCGACTGGAACGGATCAAGGCGGGCGATGACGATCCGGTCTGGGTCTTCTCCGACCGCACGGTCGAGCTGGTGCCCGAGCTCTATCGCCTCTACGGTCCGTCGTCGCTGGAAAGCTCCCTGCCAGACTGGCTGCGCAAGCAGACCTTCTGGGGCATCCACGTGTGGGAGCTGATCGGGCTGCCGGTGGTGCTGATCACCGCCTATCTGGCGGGGCGGCTGCTGCACCGGCTTTTCGGCTGGTTGTCGCGCAAGGCCACCCATTACTGGACCACCGTGACGCTGCGCGCGCTGCGCTGGCCCTCGATCATCGTCGTGGTCACGACGATCCTGCTTTACTCGACGCTGAGGATCTTCGTGTTCTCCGGCCCGGTTTCGACCATCATCGTGCCGCTGACGGTCATCGGCTACGTCACCGCGATCCTGATCTTCGCGCTCAACGTCATCGACACCGTGCTGGACCGTCTGGTGACCTTCGACAGTGACAAGCTGTCGGACCCCGACAACCAGGCGCTGCGGTCCTTCGCGACCTCGATGTCGGCGGGACGGCGGGCGCTGATCGTTCTGGCCCTGCTGATCGCGGCGGGCACCGCGCTCGCCTCGGCCAACCTCTTCCGCACCTTGGGCTTTTCCCTTCTGGCCTCGGCCGGCGCCCTGACCCTGATCCTGGGTTTCGCGGCGCGCCAGATCCTGGGCAACATCCTCGCCTCGATGCAGATCGCGATGAACCGGTCGGCCCGCATCGGCGATTTCGTCGTGTTCAAGGACCACTGGTGCACCGTCGAGCGGATCCATTTCACCTTCGTCCAGCTGCGCACCTGGACCGGCAACCGGCTGGTCGTGCCGGTGTCGGATTTCGTGTCCGACAGTTTCGAGAACTGGTCGCTGATCGATTCAGGCATGATCCGGGTCATCGATCTGACGCTGGCCCAGACCGCGGACGTCGGCGCCTTGCGCGAGCGGTTTCATGCCATCGTCGACGATCACGACCAAATCGAGCGGGACGACAACACCATGGCGATGGTGCTGTCACAGGACGGGTTCGGCCAGGTCGTGCGCTTCACGGTTTACTGCAGGAATCAGATGCAGGCCTGGGCCATCGAGTGCGATATCCGCGAAAAACTGATGGTCGCCGCGCGCGAGCTTGAGGAAAACCTTCCGCAGCCGGTGCTGCCGCAGGCCCGGATGGACGACATGGCCGGCTGACCGCACGCGTGTTTACGGGGTGCGCGCTTGCCGGAAGGCACGCCGCTCCACGGCTACACCGCCTTTACGCGCCCGCCCATAAATCTTATGTTTTCGCTCTGACACCGCGAAGGCAGGACCGAGCATGACCGCTGAGAACACCGCACCGACCGAGGGCACGCCGCTGATCCGCCCGTCGAGCACCGATCACCCGTTGCACGAAGCGGTGGTGGAAGCCTGCCGCTCGGTCTACGACCCCGAGATCCCGGTCAACATCTACGACCTGGGCCTGATCTACACGATCGACATTACTGCCGAGAACGATGTCGGCATCACCATGACCCTGACCGCACCGGGCTGTCCCGTGGCCGGCGACATGCCGGGCTGGGTCGCGGATGCGGTCGAGCCGCTGGCCGGGGTCAAGACCGTCAACGTCGAACTGACGTGGGAACCGCCCTGGGGCATGGACATGATGTCCGACGAGGCGCGGCTGGAACTGGGCTTCATGTAGGCCCGCCTTACACCTGCGCCGGTTCGCACCTGCCCCGGTCTTGCGACCGTTTGGGTGCGGCCCTACCTTTGACGTCAGACAGAACGGAGGCCCCGATGTTCGGCATTCCCGGCAAGCAAGCCGTCACCATGACCCCGGCGGCCATGTCCCAGATCACCAAGCTGATGCAGCGCGCCGGCCACAAGGGCCTGCGCATCGGCATCAAGAAGGGCGGTTGCGCGGGCATGGAGTACACCATGGACTACGTCGACGAGATCGACGCCAACGACGAAGTCGTCGAAGAGGGCGGCGCCCGCGTGATGATCGCGCCGATGGCGCAAATGTTCCTGTTCGGCACCGAGATCGACTACGAGACCTCGCTGCTGGAATCGGGGTTCAAGTTCCGCAACCCCAACGTCTCTGAGGCCTGCGGCTGCGGCGAATCGATCAAGTTCCGCGATGTCGAGGATCTGGCCGCCGAACGCGAGGGCTGAGCGCCCGGCCTTCGCTCCCCATGCGAACGGGCCCGGCGGCGACAAAACGGATGTTGATCTGACAGCGTGTTCCTTGGCGGGCGCGCCGTTTTCGCATGTGCCGTTTGACGGAGAGCCGCAGGCGGTTAAGTCTCACGCGACCCAATCACGAGGAGATGCAGATGACCGCCCCGAAGAAGCTTGCCGCCGGTAACTGGAAGATGAACGGATCTCAGGAGGCGCTTTCTGAGGTCGATCAGCTGTCCTCGGCCTACCCCGCGCCGGGCTGCGGCATCGTGATCTGTCCGCCCGCCACCCTGATCCCGGCCCTGTCCGAACGGGCGCGCGGCACCGCCATCAAGGTCGGCGCGCAGGATTGCCATGCCGAGGTTTCGGGCGCCCATACCGGCGATATCTCGGCCAAGATGCTGGCCGAAGCCGGGGCCGATTTCGTGATCCTCGGCCATTCCGAGCGGCGCGGCGACCATGGCGAGACCGACGACCAGGTGCGGGCAAAGCTCATGGCCGCGGTGGATGCCGGCCTGACGGTCATCATCTGCGTGGGCGAGACGCTGGAGCAGCGCGACGGCGGCTCGACCCTCGACGTGGTGCGCGGGCAGCTCAGCGGGTCGATCCCCGACGGGCTGACCGCGGCGAACCTTGTCGTCGCCTACGAACCCGTCTGGGCCATCGGGACCGGCAAGGTTCCCACCACCGAGCAGATTGCCGAGGTCCACGACCTGATCCGCAGCGAAATGACCCGCCGCTTTGCCGACGGCGCGGCGATGACGTTGCTTTACGGCGGATCGGTCAAGGCGGCGAACGCCGAAGAGATCTTTGCAGTCGCCAATGTCGATGGTGCCCTTGTCGGCGGCGCGTCGCTGCGGGCCGACGATTTCACCGGCATCATCCGCGCGCTCGAGGCAAGCTGACCTAGGCGCCGCGCGACGTGGCCGCGGCGCCCTGCGTGACGTCGTGGCCATAAAGCCAGTCGAACCGCCCGACCAACAGCCCCGGCGCCGCCGACGACAGCGCGCCGAGGCCCAGATGCGCCCCGCGCCGCAGCAGCGGATTGCGCAGGTGGTAGTTCCGCGCATTGCCGTTTGCCGTGGCGATCGCCCGCGCCACCCGCGGGCGGCGGGCGCTCTGGTAGGCCTCGAGCGCACCGGCGCGCGGCAGGCTGTCCATCGCCTGGGCAAGGACCCACGCATCTTCCAGCGCCAGGTTCGCGCCCTGCGCCAGGAACGGAAGTGTCGGGTGCGCCGCGTCCCCCAGAAGCGCGATCTGCCCCCCGTGCCAGTTGCGGGCGACCGGGTGCCGGAAAAGCCCCCAGATCCGAACCTCTGGAACCTGCGCGAGCTGGGCGCGCACATCCCCGCCAAACCCTGCGAAGGCGCGTTGCAGCACCGCCGGATCGTCGGGGTGATGCCAGCCTTCCTCGGCCCATGTGCTTCGCTCTTCGACCGCGACGATGTTGGTCAGCGTGCCGCCGCGCAGCGGATAGCGCACAAGGTGCCGCCCCGGCCCCATGTGGACCTCGGCCCGCGCGGGCATGTCGCCGCCCGGCACCAGCGCGCGCCAAGCCACCTGCCCCGTGAAGAAGGGCGCATCGTCGCCGTTCAGGACGGGCCGCACGCGGGATTTGACGCCATCGGCCCCGATCAGGAAGTCCACGATCTCTCGCCCGTCGGACAAATCGAGCGTCACCCCCGCGGGACCCTCGGACACGGCCTCGACCCTTGTGCCCAGCCGGATCTGGCAGCCGGCGTCGCGCGCGGCCCGGGCCAGGATTTCCAGCAGGTCGGCGCGATGCATCAGCAGGTAGGGCCGCCCGCCGGCGCGTGCGGGGTCGAGCGGCAGGTGCGCCACGCCGCGCCCGCTGGGCCCATCGATCAGCGCGATGTCACCCGCTTCGATCCCCGACTGTCGCATCGCCGGCCCCAGTCCCAGCGCGTCCAGAACCGCCATCCCGTTGGGTGAGATCTGCAGGCCGGCGCCGACCTCGGACAGCTCGGGCGCGGCCTCGATCACGCTGACCCGGGCCCCGCGCCGGGCAAACGCCGTCGCGGCGGCCAGCCCGCCGATACCGGCGCCGAGGATGGTGACGGGACGATCTTGCAGGTTCATCTGTGCGCTTTCTACCCGGGGCATACGAAAACACCGGGGCGTGACGGCCCCGGTGTGATGGTGATCTGGTCTGCAAAGGTCACGGCGGGGCTCAGTCGTCCCGGTGGACCTTTTCGCGACGCTCGTGCTTCTCCTGCGCCTCGAGGCTGAAGGTCGCGATCGGGCGCGCATCCAGGCGCTTCAGCGAAATCGGCTCGCCGGTGGCTTCGCAGTAGCCGTATTCGCCCTCGCCGATGCGGCGCAGGGCCGAGTCGATCTTGGAAACGAGCTTGCGCTGGCGGTCGCGGGTCCGCAGTTCCAGCGCACGGTCGGTTTCCTCGCTGGCGCGGTCGGCGGCGTCGGGGATGTTGCGGCTGGACCCCTGCAGCCCTTCGATCGTGGATTTGCTGTCGTCCAGAAGATCGGCTTTCCACGCCAGCAGCTTGCGCCGGAAATATTCAAGCTGACGGTCGTTCATGAACGGTTCGTCTTCGGCCGGACGATAATCGTCGGGCAGGAAAACCTCGGCTTTCATCTTGCTCCCCTCATCGTGTCCGGTGACGGTGTCGGACATGCGTTTTTTCATGCGCCTCTCCTCGGCGCAGGCAATAGACCAACGTTTACGTGTTGTCACGTCCGATTCCCGCCGCTTGATGCAATGTGATCGCAGGACTACGCTCGCCTGAACATGTGACGGCAGAGGATTGAATTGCCATGAATTTCAGCGGAACCGAAAGCTATGTCGCGACCGAGGACCTGACCGTCGCCGTCAATGCCGCCGTCGCGCTGGAACGTCCGCTGCTGATCAAGGGCGAGCCGGGCACCGGCAAGACCGAGCTGGCCCGCCATGTCGCCGCCGCACTGGATCTGCCGATGATCGAGTGGCACATCAAGTCGACGACCCGGGCGCAACAGGGGCTTTACGAATACGATGCCGTCAGCCGTCTGCGCGACAGTCAGCTGGGCGATGCGCGGGTGCACGACGTCGGCAACTACATCCGCCGCGGCAAGCTGTGGCAGGCCTTCGCCTCGGACCGGCGGGCGCTGCTCTTGATCGACGAGATCGACAAGGCGGATATCGAGTTTCCGAACGACCTGCTGCAAGAGCTCGACCGGATGGAGTTCCACGTCTACGAGACGGGCGAGACCATCCGGGCCATTCACCGTCCCGTGGTCATCATCACCTCGAACAACGAAAAGGAGCTGCCGGATGCCTTTCTGCGGCGCTGCTTCTTCCACTTCATCCGGTTCCCCGACATGGAGACCCTGCGCCGCATCGTCGATGTGCACCACCCCGGCCTGAAGCCCGCGCTGCTGACCGCTGCGCTGACCCGCTTCTTCGAGATCCGCGACACCCCGGGGCTGAAAAAGAAGCCTTCGACCTCCGAGGTGCTGGATTGGCTGAAACTCCTGCTGGCCGAGGATCTTGGGCCGCAGGACCTTGCCCGCGACGGCGCCACCGCGCTGCCCCGGTTGCATGGTGCGCTGCTGAAGAACGAACAGGACGTACAGCTTTTCGAACGCCTGGCCTTTCTGGCGCGGCGCGACAGATGAGCGTTGGCGCGGCGCGACAACACTTCGGACAATCCGTCGCGCCCCGCTTGGCAAGTGGCGGCGATTGGTGAAGTATCGCCGACAATGACAGCCCGCATCGTCGCCTTTCTCATCCTTGCCCTGACGCTCGCGGCCTGTGCCCCGACGCGGGACGTGCCTACGCGCCGGCTGGTCTTCACCGGAGAGCTGCCGCCGATGCGCACCTTCGCGGGCAGCCGGGACGACCGGCCCACACGGTCGAACGCGGCGATCGCGCGCGACTTCCTCGACCTGTCGTTTTCGCTGGAAAGCGGCCGCGCCCTGCCCGTTCTGACCCGGTTCGAAGAGCCGATCACCATCCGGTCGACCGGGCGGAACATCCCGCCGTCGCTTTCGGGCGACCTGGACCGGCTGATCGGACGGCTGCGGCAGGAGGCCAAGCTCGACATCACCCGCGTGGGCCCGGGGACAGAGGCATCGATCACCGTCGAATCCGTACCCCGCGCCGACCTGCAGCGCGCAGTGCCGCAGGCCGCATGCTTCGTCGTCCCGCGCCTGTCGTCGTGGGAGGAGTTCCGCAAGAACCGCCATACCGCCGTGCTGGACTGGACGACGCTGACCACGCGCACCCGGATGGCGGTCTTCATCCCCTCAGACGTGTCCCCGCAAGAGGTGCGCGACTGCCTGCACGAAGAGATCGCGCAGGCGCTGGGGCCGCTCAACGACCTCTACCGGCTGGACGACAGCGTCTTCAACGACGACAACTTCAACGCGGTCCTGACCGGCTTCGACATGACGGTCCTGCGCACCTACTACGCCCCCGAACTGGCCAGCGGCATGACCCGCGAAGAAGTCGCCGCGCAGCTTCCCGGGATCCTCGCCCGGGTGAACCCCGCCGGCCGCGGCCTGCCCGACCCGGGGCCCGCCGACGTGTCGCGCGACTGGATCGACGCGGTCGAGCTGTCGCTGGGCCCCGCCACCGCGCCGTCGCGGCGGCTGGCGGCGGCGAAAACGGCCGTGCGGATCGCCACCGAACGCGGCTGGCACGATTCCCGCCTTGCCTTCAGCCTTTACGTTCAGGGGCGCCTGTCGCTGGGGATCGAACCCGACCTCGCGCTTGCCTCCTTCCTGCAATCGGGGGCCATCTACGCGGCCAACCCCGCTACTCAGGTGCACAAGGCGCATGTCGCCATGCAGATCGCGGCGTTCGCGCTGTCCACGGGCCAGGCCGACGCCGCGATCGAGATGGTCGACGACAATACCGACGCGGTGGCGCGCAGCCAGAATGCCGCGCTTCTGGCCTCTCTTCTGATGGTGAAGGTCGAGGCGCTTGAACTTCAGGGCCGCCTGCGCGAAGCCGAGGCGGTGCGCCAGACGGCGCTCGGCTGGGCCCGCTATGGCTTTGGCTCGGATGACGAGGTGCGCGTGCGCGTGGGCGAGATCGCATCGCTCAGCCCGCGCCGCCGTGAGGAGGCTTCATGATCGTTTTCGTCTGCGCCGTGATCGGTGCGATCTGGGGGGCCGTCCTGGCCCGCAGGCGGCAGGGCCGCGCGCTGGACATGGCGCAATACGCAGCCGGGTGCGCCATCCTCGGCGCGCTGATCGGGCTTTTCGCGACCATCGCGGTGCACCGGGTGCTGATCTAGGGCATGTTCCTGCCCTTCTTCGAGACGCTGTGCCGCCATCACGTCCCCGTCACGCTGCGCGAGTTCCTGAGCTTTCTCGAAGCGTTGCGCCGCGGTCTGGTGATCTACGATATCGATCGCTTCTACCTTCTGGCGCGGACCATCCTCGTCAAGGACGAACGCCATATCGACCGCTTCGACCGGGCCTTTGGCGAAACCTTCTCCGGCCTTTCCGCGATCCCGGCGCAGGAGGTCATAGAGGCGCTGGACCTGCCCGAGGATTGGCTGCGCCGGATGGCCGAGCGAGACCTGACCGAGGCTGAGAAGGCCGAGATCGACGCCACCGGCGGGTTCGACGCCCTGATGCAACGCCTGCGCGACCGACTGGCCGAGCAGACCGAACGGCACCAGGGCGGGTCGAAATGGATCGGCACTGCGGGCACCTCGCCCTTCGGGGCCTACGGCTACAACCCCGAAGGCGTGCGGATCGGGCAGGACCGCAGCCGTCACCGCCGCGCGGCCAAGGTCTGGGACCGGCGCGAGTTTCGGGATTTCGACGATGCGCGCGAACTGGGCACCCGGACCATCAAGGTCGCCCTGAAGCGTCTGCGGCAATGGGCCCGCGACGGTGCGCAGGACGAGCTGGACCTGTCCGGCACCATCCGCGCCACGGCCGAACGTGGGTGGTTGGACGTCCGCACAAGACCCGAGCGGCGCAATGCCGCCAAGGTGCTTCTGTTCCTCGATGTCGGCGGCTCGATGGACCCGCATGTGCAGGTGGTTGAGGAGCTGTTCTCGGCCGCCCGCAGCGAATTCCGGCACCTGGAGCACTTCTATTTCCACAACTGCCTGTACGAAGGTGTCTGGTCCGACAACCGCCGCCGCTGGGACGGGCAGACGCCCACCCGCGATATCCTCAACACCTATGGGCCTGACTGGACCTGCATCTTTCTAGGCGACGCCAGCATGTCGCCCTACGAGATCGCGATGCCCGGAGGCGCAAACGAGCACTGGAACGAGGAGGCCGGCGCCGTCTGGCTGACCCGCGCCGCCGAGACGTGGCCGCGCCATCTCTGGATCAACCCGGTGCCGCAGGACCACTGGGCCTACACGCGGTCCATATCGATGGTTCAGGAGATTTTCGGCACGGAGCGCATGGTGCCCATGACGCTGAACGGGCTTACTGCCGGCATGTCCATGCTGTCGCGTCGGGGCTGACGTGCAAACGACTAATGGGGAATGTCTAGGGGCCCGGTAATGCGAGGCCTGTCGCGATCAGTGAATCCTGCGATCCGACGTCGTGAGCTAATCCGGGTTCGCCGATCCGGATCGGTCCTGGTCGGCGATCCGCGCCAGAAGATCATCGAACACGTCACGTTCACGATCATCGCGGGGGGCGTCCTGCCGTGCGAAAGCACGCTGCAAGACGTTGTGGATGAGCTGACTGTTGTCGTGATCTTGATACATACCGGCGCTTCCTTGTTCGAGACCTGAACGCGCTTCAAGAGAGTCGGTTTCAGAAACTCTTCGTCATCTCCGGGCTTGCGGTAAATCGGCAACGTTCCGCCCAGGGGAACCTTGGCGAGCCTGCCTTCCCTCGTCACGTCGCCGCGGCGGGATGTTGCACTTTCCCAACCGCCGCGCACGACCCATATTGAGTGGATGCTGAAGTTTCTCCCGATCCTTCTGGCGGTGCTCTACGGCGTCGCGATGTATCACTTCTCGGCGCGGCGCACGCGGCGGGATCTCGATGCGCGCTCGACCGAACTGGCCGATCCCGGGCTGCGTCGCCTGACCGACCGGCTGGCGCAGGCGCTGGACCTGCCCCGCATTCGCGTGAATGTCTACGAGGTCGACGCCGTCAACGGCCTGGCCGCGCCGGACGGGCGGATCTTCATCACCCGCGGGTTCTACCAGAAATACCGCGCGGGCGAGGTTTCGGGCGAAGAGTTGATCAGCGTCATCGCGCACGAGCTGGGGCACGTGGCCCTGGGGCATTCGCGGCGCCGGATGATCGACTTTTCTGGACAGAACGCGCTGCGCACCGCGCTTGGCATGGTTCTGGGGCGGATCATCCCCGGGATCGGGTATTACCTTGCAGGGCTTCTGACCTCGCTGCTGGCGGCGCGGCTCAGCCGGGGCGACGAATACGAGGCCGACGCCTATGCCGCGGCGCTGCTGACCAAGGCGGGCATCGGCACGGCGCCGCAGAAATCGCTGTTCGCCAAGCTTGAAAGCTGGACCGCCGGGCGCGGCGGCACGACGCCAGCCTGGCTTTTAAGCCATCCCAAGACCGACGAACGTGTGGCGGCGATCGAGGCGCTGGAATCCAGGTGGAAACTTAGCTGAGCGCCTTGGCCAGCCGCGGCAGGCGCGCGCGTTTCAGCAGGCCGCGAAGGTCCAGATCCTCGCCCGACAGGCGGCAGGCCTCGGCATGGGTGGCCACGACAGCCGGCGCCACGAGATCGGCGTCCTCCTGCCAGAGCCGCATCAGGAGGGCATCGGGATCGACCCGCTCGATATCCCACTCGGCCAGCAGGTGACGCGGGAAATCGCGGGCATTCATCGTGAGGATCGCGTCGACCGATCCCGCGATCGCCGCGGCAAGCACATGCACGTCGGCGGGATCGGGCAGCCACAGGCGGGCCATGTCGCCGTCGCGCGGACGCATCTCGGCCCCCGGCCACGCCGCGCGCAGCAGCGCCACCTCGCCCCGCGCCTGAACCTCGGCCCCCGGGCCCAGCCGATCCGCGGCGCGGGCCCATTCCTCGAGGATCCGGGCCGACCAGAGCGGGGTGAACCCGCCGCGAGAGGCAACGCCCAGCACGATTTCGCGCAGCACCGTGGGGAACAGCACGTTGGCGTCGATCAGAACCTTCACGGCTGCAGGCGGAAGGTCAGCGTCTTCAGATACCCCGACTCGGCCAGGTGCGGGTGTTGCGGATGATCCGGCCCCGCAAATCCCGTCCGCAAAAGCTGCGCGCTGCGGCCGCCGCGACCGATGCCCCGGATGCTGGCGCTTCGGAACTTGGCCAGGTCGGCGGCGTGCGAGCACGAGCAGAGCACAAGGTAACCGCCCGGCGCCACCAGCGGCGCGGCCAGGCGCGCGACACGCTCGTAGGCGCGCAATCCCGCCTCCAGCGCCTGTTTCGAGGGGGCGAAGGCCGGCGGATCGCAGACCACGACGTCGAACTGCGCGCCCTCCTGCCCCAACCGGGTCAGCGCGTCGAAGGCATCCGCCTTCTCGGCGGTAAAGCGGTCGCCCTGCCCCATCGCCTCGGCCCCGCGCCGGGCGAGATCCAGCGCCGGGTCCGATCCATCGACGGCATGGGCGCTTTCCGCCCCCGCCGCGAGTCCCGCCAGGGCGAAGCCGCCGACATGGCTGAACACGTCCAGCATCCGCCCGCCACGCGCCAGCCGCGCGGCAAAGGCATGGTTCGGGCGCTGGTCGTAGAAAAGGCCGGTCTTCTGCCCACCCAGAAGGTCGGCCATGTAGATTGCGCCGTTCATCGGCACCTCGACCGGTCCCGCCAGGGCGCCCGCGATCAGACCCGACGCTTCGTCCAGACCTTCCAGGCTGCGCGCCCGGCCGCTGGCGTTCTTGACGATGGCGGTGACACCCGCCACCTCGGTCAGCGCGGCGGTCAGCTCGTCAATCAGCCGCTCGGCCCAGGCAGCGTTGGGCTGGATCACGGCCGCGTCGCCGAAACGGTCGATCACCACCCCCGGCAGGCCGTCGGCTTCGGCATGGACGAGACGGTAGAAGGGCGCGTCGTAAAGCGTCTCGCGCAGGGTCAGCGCGGCACGGAGGCGGGCGCGCAGCCACTCGGCGTCGATCCTTGCGTCGGGGTCGCGGTCCAGCATCCGCGCCATGATCTTCGAGACCGGGTTCACCGCGACGATGCCCAGCGGCTGCCGGTCGGCATCTTCGAGCCGGGCAATGCTGCCGGGCGCCAGCGCCTTGGTGCGGCGGTCGGTGACAAGCTGGTCCGCGTAAACCCACGGCGCGCCAAAGCGCAGCGGACGCGGGTCGATCTTGGGACGCAGGCGGATGACGGGAAGGTCTGGGGTATCGCTCATGCGCCGCTTCCTACCCCGTCGCGCGGCGGCCGGGAAGCGTCTTCGACAGCTAGCGGTCCGGCGCCCCATTGGCACGGGGGCCCAAATTGGGCGATCACCGACCAGACCCAAGTCGTCAGACATGAAAAAGCCCCCGTAGGCGAACCTGCGAGGGCTTTTGGCATCGTGCTGTTCCGTCGTGCGGCCCAGCCGGACCCCGCAAAGGGCCCGAAACGGATGCGATCTCAGGCGTGCTTGCCGGCGTGGGGGACGTGCAGGCGGGCACGGACCCACTTGACCAGATCTCCGGCAGCTTCGCCGATGACGCGGGCGCGCATGGCGCGGGCTTCACGTTCGATGCGGGCGATGTCTTGGAAGTGGGGGGCTTGGAACTCGGTCATCTGTCTGACGTCCTCTGTATGCAGGTCTTCTATGCGGTTGTCTGTGTGGGCGGGGCCTGATGTGTCGTCCCCGTCGCTTGATCCGAGATATAGCCAATGCTGCGACGCAGCACCACGCACACAACCGAAACCCCGCCATGCACTCAGCGAAGACCGCCGCATTGCAGCATGCCGCACGGCGGGTGGACCGTTAACGCTAACGTGGGTATTATCGCGGGTGACTCACCCAGCATGCATACAGACTGCGAAGGCCAGCCATGACGCTTCACGCCACCATCGCCGATGTCACCGCCCGGATCGTTGCGCGCAGCGCAGACAGCCGGGCCGCCTATCTGGACCGCATGGGCCGCGCCGCCGAGGCCGGCGTCGCCCGCGCCCACCTCACCTGCGGCAACCAGGCCCATGCCTATGCCGCCATGTCGCAGGACAAGACGGCGCTGGCCGAAGGCCGCGTGCCGAACCTCGGGATCGTCACCGCCTACAACGACATGCTCTCGGCGCATCAGCCGTTCGAAACCTTCCCGGAGCGGATTCGCGCAGCGGCGCGGGCCGCGGGCGCGACGGCGCAGGTCGCAGGTGGTGTGCCGGCGATGTGCGACGGTGTCACACAGGGGCAGCCGGGGATGGAGCTGTCGCTGTTCTCGCGCGACGTCATCGCGCTGGCCGCGGGGGTCGCGCTGTCGCACAACTGCTTCGATGCCTCGGTCTACCTGGGCGTCTGCGACAAGATCGTGCCGGGCCTCGTGATCGCGGCGGCGACGTTCAGCCATATCCCGGCGGTGTTCCTGCCCGCGGGACCGATGACCAGCGGCCTGCCCAACGACGAGAAATCGCGCATCCGCCAGCAATACGCCGCAGGCGAAATCGGGCGGGACGAGCTGATGGCGGCCGAGATGGCCAGCTATCACGGTCCGGGCACCTGCACCTTCTACGGCACGGCGAACTCGAACCAGATGCTGATGGAGTTCATGGGCCTGCACCTGCCCGGCGCGTCCTTCGTCAACCCCAACACGCCGCTGCGCGACGCGTTGACCGATGCGGGCGCGAAACGCGCGCTCGAGATCACGGCGCTGGGGAACGACTATCGTCCGGCGGGGCAGATCCTGGACGAAAAGGCCTTCGTCAACGGCATCGTCGGGCTGATGGCCACCGGCGGGTCGACCAACCTCGTCCTGCACCTGCCCGCCATGGCGCGGGCCGCGGGGGTGATCCTCGACACCCAGGACTTTGCCGACATCTCTTCCGCCGTGCCGCTGATGGCCAAGGTCTATCCCAACGGGTTGGCCGACGTGAACCATTTCCACGCCGCGGGCGGGCTGTCCTACATGATCGGCGAGCTGTTGGAGGGCGGTCTGCTGCATCCCGACACCAAGACGGTCGCGGGCGACGGCATGGCGCACTACACGCGCGAGCCCAAGCTGCAGGACGGTCGCCTGATCTGGGACGACGGTGCGGCCGAGACGCTGAACGACAAGATCCTGCGCCCCGTCTCGGACCCGTTCCAGAAGACCGGGGGTCTGGCCGACCTGCAGGGCAACCTGGGCCGCGCGGTCATGAAGGTCTCGGCCGTGGCGCCAGAACGTCACGTGATCGAGGCCCGCGCCCGTATCTTCGCCGATCAGGCCGAGGTGAAGGAGGCGTTCCGCCGCAACGAAATCACCGAGGATACGGTCGTCGTCGTCCGCTTCCAGGGGCCCAAGGCCAACGGCATGCCGGAGCTGCATTCCCTGACGCCCACGTTGGCGGTGCTGCAGGACCGGGGACTCAAGGTCGCGCTGGTGACCGACGGGCGGATGTCGGGGGCGTCGGGCAAGGTCCCGGCGGCGATCCATCTCGCGCCCGAGGCGGCGGATGGCGGCCCCATCGCCAAGCTGCGCGACGGCGACATCGTCCGTGTCGACGCGGTGGCGGGCACGATCAGCGTGCTGGCCGAGGATTTCGAGACACGCGCGCCGGTGACGGCAGACCTTTCGGCCAACGGCCACGGCATCGGCCGGGAAATGTTCGAGGTGTTCCGCCAGAACGTCGGGCTATCCAGCCGCGGCGCCGCCGTGGTGGTCTGAACCCCGAAACGGGCCTCAGAGGGGGCCGGGCACAGGGCACTCACCATGCCCTGTGCCGGACCAGTCCGTGCCGCTGCTTTACGCAGGCCATCCGGCGCCCCCTCGGGGCGCATGAGGCCGGGCTTCGGCGCCCCTCAGCGGGCGCCGAAATCTCATTCGCGGTCGAGGTAGAAGGCGCCTTCGCCGCTGTAAAGCTCGTTGCCCTCGTCATCGGCGACATACACCAACGTGTCGCCCGCAACGCCCGAGGCGCCTTCGCCCGCGAAGACCCCGCCGAAGACGGCGGCGGTTCGGGCGGATCGACCATCGATCTCAAGCTCGCCCACGGTGGCCACGGCGATCCCGCCGCTTGTCAATGCGACCGGGCCGTCGGGCCCATCAACCACCTCGGTTTCGCGGATGAGTTCGCTTTGCACGACATCGGGGTCGGAGCGCAGGGTGCCCGCGATCCTCTCGGTCCCCGCGGGCGTCACCGAGCGGATGTTCGACACCTCGGCCGAAATCGGGTCCGACACGGCGGGATCGAAGTTGATGCTCATGTCGACATCGGCGAGGATTTCGCCGGCCGGACGATCGGCGGCATCCGACATCGCGACGCGCGTGCCCCCCGCGAAATCCGCCCGCCCCGAGGCGGGCAGATCCAGCGTCGGGCCCCGATCCACGACCCGTTCGAAACTCTCGTCGAAATCCCGCTGCGTGACATCGCGCGGTCCGCTATCGCCGCCGCCACCACTGCACCCGGCAAGACCGGCAAAGGCCGCCAGCGCCAAGGCCGACGCACCAATCCTGATCAACATCCCCAAATCCTCCAACGACATCGCCGGACCCGGTCCGCGCGATGTCAGCCCACTCGAACGCCCGGATCATCCCGACACGGGCGTGGTTCGAACCCTGACGGCGGCGCGGCAGGTCCGACCTTGCCGTCCGCCGCGTTTCCCGGGCCGTGTCGGATCTAATGGGCCTGCGCGCGTAGCGGTCAACGGAAATGTGAGACGCTCCATCACTTATAGTGACACCGCGTCAGGAACCGCCTGCCCGCGCAGTGCGCAGGGCCAATGGGCACGCCCTATACGCCCCGCTCAGGCGGGAACCCGCGTGGGGGGCGCGGGCCGGTGGACAGTTCCGGGCCCCGGGGGCTAGATGCAGCCGTAACAGATGATAACGGAGCCCGGAATGACCCCCGAAGACGCCTCTGCCCAAGCTGCCGAACTTTGCCGCCTCGCCCCGGTGATCCCGGTTCTGGTGATCGAGGATGCCGCCAAGGCGCGCCTGCTGGGCGAGGCTCTGGTCGCGGGCGGTCTGCCCGCGCTCGAGGTCACGCTGCGCACCCCTGCCGCGCTGGACGCAATCCGCGAGATGGCCGCCATTCAGGGCGCCCGCGTCGGCGCCGGCACCCTGCTGACCCCGGCGGATGTCGAGGCGGCCAAGGCCGCCGGCGCGACCTTCGGGGTTTCACCCGGGGCCACCCAGCGCATCGTCGATGCCTGCGAGGCCAACGACCTGCCCCTGCTGCCGGGTGCTGCGACGGCGACCGAAGCCATGTCGCTCCTGGAACGCGGATACACGGTGCAGAAGTTCTTTCCCGCCGAGGCGTCGGGCGGGGCACCGGCGCTCAAGGCAATCGGTGCGCCGCTGCCGCAGATCTCGTTTTGCCCCACGGGCGGCGTGTCGCTGAAAAACGCCACGAGCTACCTGTCGCTGCCCAACGTCCTGTGTGTCGGCGGCAGCTGGGTGGCGCCCGCGCAGATGGTCGAGGCCGGGGACCGCGCCGGGATCGAGGCGCTGGCCAGGGAAGCCGCGTCGCTGCCGCGCTGACCCGTCAGAAAAACCGGATCCCCCCGCCGCCGGCGTGGCAGCGCCGAGGGTGAGGGGCCCGCTGTCCCGGCCGCTAGTGCCGGGACAGCCGCGCCGCGCGGCCGCCGCGCCGCTGGGTGCCGGGCGCATCTTCCAGCCCCGCGCGCAGCACCGTCGTCATCGGGTGTGCCTCTGGCGCGCCATGCCGATCGAGCAGGCGCGGGATGGCGTCCTGTGCCGTGGTCCCGGGCGCAAGCGACAGCGCCCAGTCGAGGAAGATGCCCCGGCAATCCTCGGCAGTGATGCCCTCGATCACGTAGCTTTCGCGGATCAGGCCCTTGGGATCGATGGGATCGATGGATTTCTCGGTCATGCAGGCCTCTCCGTCGGGACGTGCAGCGCGCGTCCTATGATGTCGTCGCTTTGCGCCGCCACCCGGTCGAGCGCCGCGGGCAGCTCGGCGATGGCGGTGCCGGTGGCGCGTTCCATGAACGTCTCGGCCCCCTGCCCCGGCGGCGGGCCGTCCGCGCCGGACCATCCGCCGTCCGTCCCCATGAGCCCCAGCGCCGCCCGCACCCGGCGGAAGAGGCTATGCGCCTGCGTCAGGCAATCGGCGTCGGTCTTGTCGATCAGCCCGGCCTCGGCCCCGCCGGCGATCTGCGCCTGCGGGCTCTGCTCGACGCTGCCCGACAGGAGGGCGAGCGCCGAGGCCATAAGCTCGATATCCTGCAACCGGCCCGGGCCGGACTTGGGCTGAAGACCGCCGGTCGCGGGGGCCGCGGCGGCCAGTCTTTCGCGCATCGCGGCGGTGTCGGTGCGCACCTGATCCGCGTCGTGAGGGCGTGTCAGAAGCTTCTGCCGGAACCCCTCGATATCGCGGGCCAGATCCCGGTCGCCCGCGACAGGGCGCCCACGGGTCAGGGCCAGGTGTTCCCACGTCCAGGCCTCTTCGCACTGGTAGCGGCGAAAGGCTGGGAGCGCGGTGGCGACGGGCCCCTGCTTGCCCGAGGGGCGCAGGCGCATGTCGACCTCGTAAAGCCGTCCGCCCGCCATCGGCGCCGTCAGCGCGGTGACCAGCGCCTGGGTCAGGCGGGCGTAATAGGTCCGCGACGGCAGCGGGCGCCGCCCCTCGGACGCCTCGACACCCGCATCGTCGTAGATCGCGATCATGTCGAGATCGCTTTGCGCGGTCAGCGATCGAGCGCCCAGCGACCCCATGCCCATGATCACCGCGCCCCGCCCCGGCGCCGGACCATGGCGGCTGGCGAAATCCTCGGCCACGCGGGGAAACAGGGCCGACAAGACGGCGCCCGCTAGGTCGGCGTAGTGCGTGCCCGCCTCGTCGGCTCCGATCAGCCCGCGCAGGTGATGCACGCCGACGCGGAAATGCCAGTCCCGCATCCAGTGCCGCGCGGTGTCGAGCGCGCCTTCATAGTCGCCCGCCTGGTCGATCCGTCCGGCCAGCTCGGCGCGCAGCGCGGCCTCACCCGGCCATGGTTCGAAGAAGGTGCCGCCGATCACCGCGTCGAAGACGCCCGAGTTGCGGGACAGGTAGCGCGCGAGGTCGGGCGCCGTGTCGGCAATGTCGATCAGCAGGTCGACCAGATGCGGATTGGCCTCGAACAGCGAAAAGAGCTGCACGCCCGCCGGCAGCCCGGCCAGGAACCCGTCTAGATGCACGAGCGTGCGGTCGGGCGCCCCGGTGCGCTGCACCTTGTCCACGAGCATCGGCTGCAACCGGTGAAAGATCGCCTGTGCACGCTCGGACCGCAGCGCGGGATAGCTGCTCCAGCGTTCGATGATACGGGCCTGATCCTCGGTCGGCTCGGCCACGTCGCCGGAGTGGTGGCCCGTCCCGGGGGCAAAGAAATCCTCGGTCAGTTCTGCCACGCGGGTCAGGCGCTCGGTCAGCTCGGCGCGCAGGCCGGGGGTGTCGCGCCCCATCAGCGCGGCGATCCGGTCCAGCCCCTGGTCCGAGCCGGGCAGCTGGTGGGTCTGCGCGTCGCCCACCATCTGCAGCCGGTGTTCGACCTCGCGGTGCGCGCGGTAGTCCTGCGCCAGCTGGTCGGTCACATCGCCCGGCACCCATCCCGCGGCGGCCAGCCGGGCCAGCCCCTCGACCGTGCCGCGCACCCGCAGCGACGCGTCGCGGCCGCCCGCGATGATCTGCCGGGTCTGGGTGAAGAACTCGATTTCGCGAATGCCGCCACGGCCCAGTTTCATGTCGTGGTCGGGCAGCGTGATCGGGCCGCCCAGCCCCTTGTGGCTGCGGATCCGCAGGCGCATGTCGTGCGCGTCCTGGATCGCGGCGAAATCCAGGTGGCGCCGCCAGATGAAGGGGTGCAGACGATCAAGATACGCCGTGCCCGCGTCGATGTCGCCGGCACAGGGGCGGGCCTTGATATGCGCGGCCCTTTCCCACGTGCGGCCCACGCTTTCATAGTAGCGTTCGGCCGCCTCGGTCGACATGCAGACCGGTGTGACCGCCGGATCGGGCCGCAACCGCAAATCGGTGCGGAAGACATAGCCGCCGGCGTCGGTCTCGGACAGGATCCCCGCCATGCTGCGCGTCGCCTTGATGAAGGTTGTGCGCGCGGCAAGATAGGCGTCCGCCTCGAACCGGCTTTCGTCGAAAAGGCAGATCAGGTCGATGTCGGAGGAATAGTTCAGCTCGCCCGCCCCCATCTTCCCCATCGCCAGGACCAGCATTCCGGCGCGGGCGGGATCGGTGTCGGGCGCGATCCCGGGCAGCTTGTTGCGCGCGATCAGGGGGGTCAGCGCGGCAGCGAGGGCCCCCTGCACGGCCATGTCGGCAAGGTCGGTCAGCGTGCCGGTGACCTGCTCCAGCGACCACAGGCCGCCCAGATCCGCCAGCGCGGTCAGCAGCGCGATCCGCCGCTTGGCCTGCCGCAGGCCGCCGCGCATCTCGTCTGGCGGCAGCTTGCGCAGGGTCGCGAACGTGGCGTCCCGGGCGGCGTCCGGTCCGGCCTCCAGCGCCTCGGCCAGCCAGTCGGTCTCGCGCTCGATCAGGCCGCGCAGGTAGGGCGAACTGCCCGCGGTGCCACGGATCAGGTCGGCGACCTCGGGCGGCTGCGGCGGCAACAGCGCCAGCGCCTCGTCGCCGCGGTCGGGCTCGTAGGCATGCGGGCTGCGGGTGAGGGATGCAAAGCTCATGACTGCGGGTTTGGCGGGCGGCGCCCCGCGGGTCAAGCATCCTGCGCGTGCGGGGCTCAGGTCGGGGCTATGGTGGGGGCGTGGGGGGGCTTGCAGACCCCGCGGCATCGCGGCACGAGGGTCGAACCAAGCAGGGGGAGATGCCGCGCCATGTCGAAAAGTCTCAAACGCGTCGCCCGGGCGCTTGCCGATGCCGGGATCGACACCGAGATCGTCGAGATGTCCGAGGGCACGCGCAGCGCCGCCGATGCCGCCCGCGCGGTGGGATGCGAGATCGACCAGATCGCCAAGTCGATCATCTTTCGCGGGCAGGACAGCGGCACCGCGCTGCTGTTCCTGACCGCAGGCGGCAACCGGGTGTCGTCCGAGGCGGCCGAAGTCTGCGCGGGCGAACCGCTTGGAAAGGCGGATGCCGCGCTGATCCGGGCGCAGACCGGCTTTGCCATTGGCGGTGTCGCGCCGCTGGGCCACCTGTCGCCGATCCGCGCCTTCTGCGACCCGCGCCTGACCGAGTTCGACAGCGTCTGGGCGGCCGGCGGCACGCCGCGCCACGTGTTCCGGATTGCCCCTGCCGAGCTTCTGCGCGTCACCGAAGCACAGCTCGCTGAGTTTACCGGGAAACCGGCGTAGCGCGCTCCGCAGGGCGCATGTGAAAAAGATTTACATTGCCCCTTGCAGAACCGCCCCTCCCTTCCGATCTAGAGTAATGTGAAAGGCATTTACATCAACCGAGACATGGGAGACCCGACCGAGATGAGCACCTTTACCGATTACCAGCCGCTGCGTCGCATGGGCTGGCCCGCCCGGGCCGAGGCCTGGATGGACGCCCGTGGCAAGGGCGCGTGGATCGCCGCGATGGTCGTGGGCTTCATCGCCTTCTGGCCTCTGGGCCTGGCGCTGTTGGCCTACATGTTCTGGGGCAAGCAGATGTTCCGGGGCGATGGCTGCGGCCGTGGCGCCCGGCGGATGCGGCACACGGGCGCGGTCCGGCGTAGCTCGGGCAACACCGCCTTCGACGCCTACAAGGCCGAGACCCTCCGCCGGCTGGAAGACGAGCAGGACGCGTTCGAGGCCTTCCTGGACCGCCTGCGCGCCGCCAAGGACAAGTCCGAGTTCGACCAGTTCATGGACGACCGCGCCCGCAAGACCGACGCCGATGGCCGCGACCATGAGGACGGCACCGATGAAGACGCCGGCGCACGACAGCCCGGGTCTGCCCCGGCTTGAATCGCGGGGCCTCCAAGCACACATCCGGGGTGTCCGCGCGTTGCGGGCGGCCCGGATGCCACCTCGCCCCCGCCGTATCTCCGAAGGAGACCCGAGTTCATGACCACGATCGAAAGCACCCCCGTCTGGGACGGCCTTCCCGATCCCGAAACCGAAGCCGAATTCTATGAGGGCGTGCCCACCAAGCGTGCGATTGCCTGGTGTCTGGACGTGACGCTGATCGGCATCGTGTCGGTCGTGCTGGTGCCCTTCACCCTCTTCACGGCGCTGTTCTACTTTCCCGTCCTGATGGCGGTCGTGGGGTTCCTTTATCGCTGGGTCTGCCTGACGCGCGGCTCGGCGACGCTGGGGATGCGGCTGACCGGGATCGAGATCCGCGACCACAGCGGCGCGCGGCTGGACCCGACCGGCGCCTTCCTGCACACGGCGGGCTATGCCGCATCGCTGGCTATCTTTCCGCTGCAGCTTGTGTCGATCGCGCTGATGCTGATCTCTCCCCGCGCGCAGGGCCTGACCGACCATGGACTTGGCACTGCCGCGATTAACCGTCCCGCCGAGGGGTAAGCCCCTCGCCACCCCCCCTGCCCCCGCGCCTTAAGCCTGGCGCGGGATTTTGCCTGTTTCGCGTGCATTGAAGGCTATGCAGAGCGGACGAGGCTTGCTAACGTCGCCCCCGGAATTCCGGACCTCCCCCACATGCGCCACACCCTTCCCATAGCCCCCCAGTTCTACGTGACCGCGCCCCAGCCGTGCCCCTATCTCGAGGGTCGGATGGAGCGGAAGCTGTTTACTGCGCTTCAGGGCGACACCGCCGAGCCGTTGAACGACGCGCTGTCGAAGCAGGGGTTCCGCCGCAGCCAGAACGTCCTCTACCGGCCCTCCTGCGCCGAATGCGCGGCGTGCCTGTCGGCACGAATCCGCGTGGCCGACTTCAAGCCGTCCAAGACCCAGCGCCGGATCCTCAAGCGCAACGCCGCCCTACGGCGGCAGGCCAACGCCCCCTGGGCGACCGAGGATCAATACGCGCTGTTCCGGCACTACCTTGACCAACGGCACGCCGATGGCGGAATGGCCGACATGGACATCTTCGAATTCGCGGCGATGATCGAAGAGACCCCGATCCGCAGCCGCGTCGTCGAATACATGCGCCCCGACGAGGACGGCGGCGCGCCCGATCTGGCGGCGGTGTGCCTGACCGACGTGCTGGATGACGGCCTGTCGATGGTCTACTCCTTCTACGACCCCGACGCGCAGGCGGATTCACTCGGCACCCATATCATCCTCGATCATATCGAGATCGCGCGCGAGGCCGGCCTGCCCTATGTCTACCTGGGCTACTGGGTGCCCGGCAGCCCCAAGATGGGGTACAAGGCACGCTTCAACTCGGTCGAGGTCTATGTCCACGGCGCATGGCAGGACCTTGGCGACCCCGAGGGCTATTCCTCGGAAACCCACCCTCTGTCGACCGATCCGATCGCCGAACAGGTTGCCCAGATCAACCTCCCCGACACCCGCGGCACCCGGCGCTAGCCTCCGAAAAAGACGCGCGGCCCGGCTTGCCGGGTCTGGCAGCGGGCTGCGGTCGCGATGTGCCATCCCACCATACCGCCGCGCGTGGGGGAACCCACGCCCTTCTCACGCCGCCGGACCATCCTTTTATCCCCCACTCTTAACGTGCCTCCCGGGCCCGGGAGGTGGGGCTTGCGCCCCGGCACACTGCCGCGACACGACGGAAAGGTGACGTCCCCGCCCCCGTGCCGCGACGGCCGGGCACGCAGTTGCCCGGACCTGCAGGGTCAGCCGATGTCGAAGGTCACGCCCTGCGCCAGGGGCAGATCGCGTGAGTAGTTGATTGTATTGGTGGCCCGGCGCATGTAGGCGCGCCACGCGTCCGATCCGCTTTCGCGGCCGCCGCCGGTCTCCTTCTCGCCCCCGAAGGCGCCGCCGATCTCGGCGCCCGAGGTGCCGATATTGACGTTGGCGATGCCGCAGTCCGACCCGCGGGCCGACAGGAACACCTCCATCTCGCGCAGGTCGGTGGTGAAGATCGACGACGACAGGCCGCCGCCCACCGCGTTGTGATCCTCGATCGCGGCGTCCAGATCGCTGTAGCGCATGACGTAGAGGATCGGGGCGAAGGTCTCCTCCATCACCGGGCCGGTCTGCGCCGGCATCTCGACCAGCGCGGGGCGAACGTAGATCGCCGTCTCTGGGCCCACCTCGACCCGCTCGCCGCCATGCACGGTTCCGCCCGCCTCCTGCGCTGTCCGAAGCGCGACGCCCATGGCGTCGAACGCCGCGGCGTCGATCAGCGGGCCGACCAGCGCGTCGGTTTCCAGCGGGTTGCCGATGCTGACCGAGGCATAGGCCCGTTTGAGCGCGGGAACGAGCTCGTCATAAACGCTGTCATGCACGAAAAGCCGCCGCATGGTGGTGCAGCGCTGTCCGGCGGTGCCCATGGCGCCGAAGGCGATGGCCCGCAGCGCCATGTCCAGGTCGGCCGAGGGGCAGACGATCCCGGCGTTGTTGCCGCCGAGTTCCAGGATCGAGCGGCCGAACCGCGCCGCGACCCGGGGCCCCACGATGCGGCCCATCCGGGTGGACCCGGTGGCCGAGACCAGCGCGACCTTCGGGCTGTCGGTAATGACCTCGCCCACCTCGGGTCCGCCGATCAGGATCTGGCTCAGCCCCTCCGGCGCGTCGCCGAAGCGGGCCAGCGCCCGGTCGAACACCGCCTGGCAGCCGATCGCGGTCAGCGGCGTCTTCTCCGACGGCTTCCAGACCACTGGATCGCCGCAGACCAGCGCCAGCGCCGCGTTCCAGCACCACGGCGCCAGCGGAAAGTTGAAGGCCGTGATGATGCCGACGACGCCCAGCGGATGCCAGGTTTCCATCATCCGATGCCCGGGGCGTTCGGTGGCGATGGTCAGGCCGTAAAGCTGGCGCGACAGGCCCACGGCAAAGTCGCAGATGTCGATCATCTCCTGCACTTCGCCTGCGCCCTCGGACGGGCTCTTGCCCGCCTCTATCGACACCAGCCGGCCCAGCTCCTCCTTCGAGGCGCGCAGTTCCTCGGCGAAAAGCCGGACCAGTTCGCCGCGCTTCGGGGCGGGCACCAGCCGCCAGTCGCGGAAGGCCGCCGCGGCACGGTCGATCGCGGAGGCGGCCGAGGCGGCATCGTCGGTGGCGACATGGGCCACGGCCTCGCCCGTCAGGGGCGAAATCACGGCCTGTCCGCCCGCCACCTCCAGATCGCGGGAAACGCCGCAGGCCGCCAGCGTGTCGCGGGTCATCTCGGAAAGCGGCTGTGTCATCTGAAAAATCTCCCTGTATCGCGCCACTTCGGGCGTCTTGGTCATGGTCCGCCGTCCCCATCTGTGCGCGTCCGCGGCGTGGCGGCGGTTTGCAGGCTGGCGTCGTGCGAGGCGATGGCTTGCCCGGCGAACACCCCCGGCGTCCGAAGGTCTGCCCCGGCGGCGCGCGGATCGCAAGTCTGCGGGGCCTAACCCGCGCGGCGCAGGCCCGTGGCATGGACCAGCAGCGCACCTGCCTCGACCACCGCGCCGCGCAGGCGTGGGATCGGTTCGGCATAGGCGTCACGGGCCGGGATCGGCAGCGCGTCCTCCGAACCCTCGATTGCCGCCCGGGCCAGGGCGCGGCCGAAGACGGTGCCGGGCCCGATCCCGCGCCCCGAGTAGCCGAAGACGGCATAACCGCCGGGACCCAGCCTGAGGATTTTCGGCAGATGGTCGCGGGTTACGGCGATCCGTCCGTGCCATGCGTGGGTGATGCGGGGCGGCGCGATGCCGGGGAACAGCGCCCGCAGTTTCCGCGCCGCCCAGTCGCGGTGCAGCCCCGCAGCGGGATGGCCGAGCGCGCCGATACCGCCCAGGATCAGTCGCCCCGCGGCATCCATGCGGAACGAACTCATGACCGGGGCGGTATCCCAGCAGCCCTCGCCTCCGACGAGGATCCGCGCCCGCAGGTCCTCTGGCAGCGGCGCGGTCGCGAGCTGAAAGTAATGCATCGGCGCAAAGCGGCGGCGGGCAGCGGGCGTGCCGGCATAGGCATTCGTCGCCTCGATCAGCGCGCGGGCGCGGATCACGTGTCCCCCCACCGTGACCTGCCAGCCTGTCGCGGTGCGATGCCACGCGGCAGGCGTGTGCTCGACCAAGCGCGCACCCGCCGAGACGGCCGCGCGCGCCAGTCCACGGGCATAGCCCAGCGGCTGGATCGTTCCGGCGCGCGGGTCGAAAAGCGCGCCATGCACCGCCGCGCTGCCGGTGCGGCTTCGCGCCTCTGCTGCGTCGAGCAGTTGCACCGGCGCGCCCCTCGCGGTCAGCTGGGCGTGGCGGCGGCGCAGATCGCGCAGGCCCGACGGCGCATGGGCGCAATGCAGCGTGCCCGCGCGCCGCGCCTCGCACCTTATCTGGAACTGCTCGATCAGGGTGAAGACATCCCCCGGCGCCGCCGCGAGAAGGGCGTTGAACCGGACGCCCGTCTGCGGGCCCAGCAGCTGCTCGACCTCGTCCGGCGGCGTCCAGAGTCCCGCGTTGACAAGGCCCACGTTGCGCCCCGACCCGCCCTCGCCCACCGTCGCAGCCTCGATCACGCAGACGCGGGCCCCGGCGAGAGAGGCGTGCAGCGCCGCCGAGAGGCCCGTGAAGCCCGCGCCGATCACCACGAGGTCGACCTCGGTATCGCGGTCGAGCGGGGGCGCCGCGACATGCTCCTCGACCGTGTCCTGCCACAGCGCGCGCATTCAAGCCCCCTGTTCCGGCCGAACGACGGCCCCAAGGTCAGCCTGCCGCAAAAGACGCAGGGCGCAATGAAAAACTTCGAGGGAGGGGATGTGGAGCGGGTAGACGGAATCGAACCGACATAGCCTGCTTGGAAGGCAGGGGCTTTACCATTAAGCTATACCCGCTCAGGGTGGGCGCATGCCTAGCGCAGCGTTGGGCGGCGGTCAACTCGGATCCTGCGAGGTGTCGTCGGGTCGGCCGGCGCCGGGGCTGTCTGGTGCGGACTGCGGGACTCGAACCCGCACTCCCGAAGGACACAGATTTTCGTACCACTTCGGCTTTCGCCGCCGCGCCCCTGGGGGGCTCGTTCGTGGTCTGGACTATCCCTTCACCATAGCCCCGGTTCCCCGGACCCTTAGGCGCCGCCCGTCTAGTCTCTACACCTTCCCGGCGTTTCAGCGCCGGGCTTGGCTCGGGATCGGCACGGGCGCCCGAAGGCCCCAGAGCTTTCCCCGAATTTGAGCGGTTCTACCCGGCGGTTTCCCCCTCGGGCACTCCAAATCGTCAAAGTCTGCTGCGTCTACCAATTCCGCCACGTCCGCACGGGGCGGTATTTGCCACATCGCGGCGGCAATGGCGACCGCTTTTGCGCGACTCGCCCCGGGCGCGGTCGCGGCCCGGTTCCGTGCCGCACCGCAGGCCACGCATCGCAGCCAGACGTCGCGCGCGGGGCCCGGAATGTCGCATATCGGATCCTTTCAAAATCGGGCATCCCCGATGTAACGGGCAGTTTGCAACTCGGGTACATCACTGTACAGATCTGGTGACGGGACCCCGATCCACCCCCCGTGTAGCCGTCGGAAAAGGAGCCTCATGCCCGCGACCTGCCCCATCCCGCCGTCCGCCCGGCTCATCATGCCGAAATACGCCGATCCCGCCAATGTGCTGTCGGCCTGCGTCGCCGACGCCGGGCTGTCGTCCGAGGCGCGGGAAGAAATCGTGACGCGTGCCGCGGACTACGTCCGCAAGATCCGTGCCGACCGCAATCCCGGCCTGATGGAGATGTTCCTGTCGGAATACGGCCTGTCGACGGAAGAAGGCATCGCCCTGATGTGTTTGGCCGAGGCGCTGCTGCGCGTGCCCGACGCCGACACCATCGACGCGCTGATCGAGGACAAGATCGCGCCCTCGGACTGGGCCAAGCACATGGGGCATTCGGCCTCTCCGCTGGTCAATGCCTCGACCTGGGCGCTGATGCTGACGGGCCGCGTGCTGGAGGATCCCAAGCCGGGGATCGCGGGGCACCTGCGCGGCGCCGTGCGCCGTTTGGGCGAGCCGGTGATCCGCCGCGCCGTGGCCCGCGCGATGCGCGAGATGGGGCGCCAGTTCGTCCTGGGCGAGGACATGCCGCGCGCGATGAACCGCGCCGCCGGGATGGAAGCCAAGGGCTATACCTATTCCTACGACATGCTGGGCGAGGCTGCCCGCACGGCCGCCGACGCGGCGCGCTACCTGACCGCCTATCGCGGCGCGATCGAGGTCATGGCCCCGCGCGCGACCAAGGGCGACATCCGCCGCAACCCGGGCCTGTCGGTCAAGTTCTCGGCCCTGCACCCGCGGTACGAGGTCGCACAGGCCGACCGGGTGCTGAGGGACCTCGTGCCCGTGGTCCGCGACCTGGCGCAAAAGGCCAAGGCGGCGGGCATCGGCCTGAACGTCGACGCGGAAGAGGCCGACCGGCTGGAGCTGTCGCTGGCGGTGATCGAACGCGTGCTCGAGGACCCGGCGCTGGCCGGCTGGGACGGCTTCGGCGTCGTCGTGCAGGCCTATGGCCAGCGGGCGGGCGCAGCGATCGACTGGATCGACGCACTGGCCGAGCGGCTGGACCGAAGGGTCATGGTGCGTCTGGTCAAGGGCGCCTACTGGGATACCGAGGTCAAGCATGCCCAGACGATGGGAATGGACGGCTTTCCGGTCTTCACCGACAAGGCCGCGACCGATGTCAGCTATCTCGGCAATGCGCGGCGGCTTCTGCAAAAACGGGCGCGGATCTATCCGCAGTTCGCCACGCACAACGCCCATACCGTCGCCGCGATCCTCAAGATGGTCGAGGATGAGGGCGCCGCGCACGACAGCTTCGAATTCCAGCGTCTGCACGGCATGGGCGAACGGCTGCACGATCTGGTCATGGCCGATCACGGCACCCGCTGCCGCATCTATGCCCCGGTCGGCGCGCATCGCGATCTGCTGGCCTATCTCGTACGGCGGCTTCTTGAGAACGGGGCGAACTCGTCCTTCGTCAACCGGATCGTCGACACCCGCGTCCCGCCCGAGGCGGTGGTCCCCTGCCCCTTCGACGCCATGCAGACGAACCGGCGGCTGCCGACCGGCGCGGATCTCTACCGGCCCGAGCGGGCGAACTCGGCGGGCTTCGACCTGACCGACCCCGCCCAGCTAGACCGGATCGACGTCGCGCGCGATCCGCACCGACAGGCCGAATTCTCTGCCGCGCCCATGCTGGCCGAAACGCCCGCCGCGGCGCAGACCGAACCCGGCGACGGCCCCGCCCCCACGCCGCGGCCCAGCCCCGTCGATCCCGCCGACGTGCCGGGTCACGTGCGCGATGCATCGCCCGCCGATATCGACGCAGCGCTCGACGCCGCGCAGGTCTGGAGCGCCCCGCGCGAGGAACGCGCCCGGGTGCTGTCGGCGGCGGCCGACCTCTACGAGCAGGATTTCGGCGCGCTCTTCGCCCTGCTCGCCCGCGAGGCGGGCAAGACCATGACCGATGCGGTGGCCGAGCTGCGCGAGGCGGTGGATTTCCTGCGCTACTACGCCGCCCGCCTGCCCGATCAGGCGCCCCTGGGCCGTGTGACCTGCATTTCGCCCTGGAACTTCCCGCTGGCGATCTTCAGCGGGCAGATCGCCGCCGCCCTGGGCGCCGGCAACGCGGTGCTGGCCAAGCCCGCGCCGCAAACCCCGCTGATCGCCGCCCGCGCGATCGCGCATCTGCATGCCGCGGGGGTGCCGGCCGGGGCGCTGCAGCTTCTGCCCGGCGGCGGCGAAGTCGGCGCGGCGCTGACCTCCGACCCCCGGGTCGACGGGGTGGTTTTCACCGGCTCGACCGCGACGGCGCGCCACATCGCGCGGGCGATGGCCGATACCCTCGCCCCGGGCGCGCCGCTCATCGCCGAAACCGGCGGGCTGAACGCGATGATCGTGGACAGCACCGCGCTGCCCGAGCAGGCGGTGCGCGACATCCTTGCCTCGGCCTTCCAGTCCGCCGGGCAGCGGTGCTCGGCGCTGCGCTGTCTCTACGTTCAGGAGGACATCGCAGGGAGTTTCAAGAAGATGCTCTTCGGTGCGATGGACGCGCTTGAAACCGGCGACCCGTGGGAGCTGGGGACCGATTCCGGGCCGCTGATCGACGCCGCCGTGCATGGCCGGATCTCGGGCTATGTCGAGGCCGCCCGCACCGAGGGCCGCGTGCTGCACGAGGCGACGCAATCCGGTCCCGGTCACGCGCTGCCCCCCGTCGTGATCGAGGTTCCGGGCATCGGCGCGATGGAGGACGAGATCTTCGGCCCCGTCCTGCATCTCGCCACCTACCGGTCGGACGAGATCGACGCGGTGATCGACGCGATAAACGCGCGTGGCTATGGGCTGACCTTCGGCCTGCACACCCGCATCGACGACCGCGTCCAGCACGTGGTCGAGCGGCTGACCGTCGGCAACCTCTACGTCAATCGCAACCAGATCGGCGCGGTCGTGGGGTCCCAGCCCTTCGGCGGCGAGGGCCTTTCGGGCACCGGGCCCAAGGCGGGCGGGCCGCTTTACCTGCCCAAGTTCACCCGCCCCGAAACCCCTGCGCCGGGCGCGCAGGACGACGCCGCGCGCCCCGTGAATGCCGCGCAGCTGCAGGCAGATATCGATGCGGCGCGCCTGCGCACCCCGCCCGAGGTCGCGCTGCTGCCCGGCCCCACCGGCGAGACCAATCGCCTGACGACCTTTCCGCGGGCGCCGGTGCTCTGCCTTGGCCCCGGGGCGCAGACGGCCGCGCAGCAGGCCGACGCCGTAACCGCCGCCGGCGGCCTGGCCGTCGTGCCCGGCGGCCAGGTCCCGCCCGAGACGCTGGCGCAGCTGGGCGGCTTCGGCGGCGCGATCTGGTGGGGCGAGGCCGAGGCCGGTCGCGCCCATGCCCGGGCGCTGGCGGACCGCGAGGGGCCGATCCTGCAACTTCTGACCGGGGTGCCGCGCAGGTCCGACGTGCTGCACGAACGTCATCTTTGCGTCGACACGACGGCCTCGGGCGGGAATGCCGCGCTGCTGGCCGAGATGGGCAACACGCCCTGACCCGCGCGCGCGGTCCGCGCTCCGAAGACCTGCCGCGCCCTCCGGACCTTGCCTGTCACCAAAGGCCCCGGGGGCGCGGCCCACACGAGACCTGCGGGCACCGTCCCTTGCAGCGGTGCCGTCTTTAGTACGGGCCCCTCCGACTTGGACCTTTCCGACACGGGCCTTGCGCTTGTCGCTTGACCGCGCGGCCACAGAACGCCAAATCTCCGCCCATGTTTCCGATCCGCGATCACAACCCGTCGCTCAAGACGCCGCTTGTCACCTATGCGCTGATCGCGGTGAATATCGTCGTCTTCGTGCTGTCCCTGGGCCCCATGAACGACCCCGCGATGGTCGAATGGTTCTACATCAACTTCTCGCTGATCCCGCAGCTCAGCCTGCCGCAGACCTTCCTGACCTCGCAGTTCCTGCATGGCGGCTTCATGCACCTTGCGGGAAACATGTGGTTCCTGTGGCTCTTCGGCGACAACATGGAGGACGAGATGGGCCGCCTGCCCTTCCTCGGCTTTTACCTGCTTGGCGGGGTTGCCGCGGGGCTTGCGCAGGTCGCCGCGGACCCGGGGTCGATGATCCCGATGGTCGGTGCCTCGGGCGCCATCGCGGCGGTGATGGGCGGCTACCTTCTGATGTTCCCGCGCGCCCGGGTCGACGTGCTGATCATCCTGGTGATCTTCTTCAAGATGCTGCCGATCCCGGCGTGGATCGTACTGGGTGCGTGGCTGGCTATTCAGGTGTTCTCGGGCGCGGCCACCCCCGGAGACGTGGGCGGCGTGGCCTACTGGGCCCATGCCGGCGGCTTTGTCGCCGGGATCGCGCTCACTCTCCCGCTGTTCCTGCGCCGCGGCGGCCCCGCGTTCTGGAGCCGGACACACGGCCATCCGCCCCAACCCCAAGGCGCGCTACCAGCTGCGCCGCAGTTCCATTCCCAGGACAGGACATCGTCGATGAAGGATACCGAACCCCGTCGCGCGACGTGCCATTGCGGCGCGGTCGAACTCTCCATCCTTCTGGCGGACGGGCTGAACACCGTGCGGCGCTGCGACTGCTCGTTCTGTTCGCGCCGCGGTGCGCCCGCGGTGTCGGTCGAGGTCGGAGATCTCGAGGTCGTGCGCGGCGCCGACACGCTGACGCTCTACCAGTTCAACACGAATACGGCACAGCACTACTTCTGCTCGGTCTGCGGGGTCTACACGCACCACCGCCGCCGGTCGAACCCGAACCAGTTCGGCGTCAACGTCGGCAATATCGAGGGGATCAACCCGGCGGACCTGGGTAACATTCCGTGGAACGACGGGCGCAATCACCCGAGCGATCGCTAGATCGCGACGCCGCGCCGGCCGGCCAGGTCGGTGAAATACTGCCACGCCACGCGGCCCGAGCGCGATCCGCGCGTCGCTGCCCACTCGATGGCCTCGGCCCGCAGGGTCTGATCGTCGATCTCGATCCCCTGCGCGTCGACATATCCGCGGATCATCGACAGGTAATCGTCCTGGCTGCAGGGATGGAACCCCAGCCACAGGCCGAAGCGATCGGACAGCGACACCTTTTCCTCGGTCGCCTCGGTCGGCGAAATGGCCGAGGCGCGTTCATTCTCGATCATGTCGCGGGGCATCAGGTGGCGGCGGTTCGACGTGGCGTAGAACACCACGTTGTCGGGCCGCCCCTCGATCCCGCCGTCCAGCACCGCCTTCAGCGACTTGTAATGCTGGTCGTCATGGCTGAACGACAGGTCGTCGCAGAACAGAAGAAAGCGGTGCGGCGCTCGGCGCAGAAGTGTCAGAAGCCGTCCGATGGATGGCAGATCCTCGCGCTGGACCTCGACGATCTTAAGGGGATGGCCCTGCGCCAGGACCTCGGCATGGATCGCCTTTACCAGCGACGACTTGCCCATCCCGCGGGCGCCCCAGAGCAGCGCGTTGTTCGCGGGCAGGCCACGGGCGAAATGCACCGTGTTCTCAAGCAGGGTGTCTCGCGACCGGTCGATGCCCAGAAGCAGCGAAAGGTCGACCCGGTTGACCCGGTCGACCGGCGCCAGCCGGTCGGGGGCGACGTGCCAGACAAAGGCCTCGGCGGCGTCGAAATCCGGGGCGGCGAGCGGCGCAGGCGCCAGGCGTTCCAGGGCCGCGGCGATCCGGTCCAGCGGATCGCTGACGCCGGTCATCGCGCCCGGGCCATCAGAGCCCGCCACCATCCTCGCCATCTCGGCCTGCAGCCCTGCGTCCGGGGCATCGCTGGCGTCAGGGCCGTTCACGTCCGGGGCCCCGTATCGTCGTCTTCGCCCGCATCCTCGGCCGGGTCGTCGAACAGACCTTCGTCGGGACCCAGCACACCGGCCTCGCGCAGCTCCTGCGTGCGCTTCTTCTCGACCCGGCGGACCAGAAGGATCGACACCTCGTAAAGCCCGTAGACCACGACGAACAGGATCACCTGCGTGATGACATCCGGCGGTGTGACCACGGCGGCCAGCACAAGGATGCCCACGACCGCGTATTTCCGCATCGACGCCAGCCCGGGCGACGACACCAGCCCCGCCTTGCCCATCAGCGTCAGCAGCACGGGCAGCTGGAAGCACAGGCCGAAAGCGAGGATGAACTTGATCGTCAGCGACAGGTATTCGTCGACCGACCCCTGGAAGGTGATCCCGGCATTGCCCAGCGGCGTCGCCGCGGTGCCGGGGGCGACCTCGGCCGCGCCTTCGGGCAGCGTAGGCGGCAGCGCGGGCGCGTCGCCTATCTGCTGGAAGCCCAGGAAGAAGTCGAAGGCCATCGGGATGACGACGTAGAACGCGAAGGCCGCGCCGATGAAGAACATCACCGGCGAGGCGATCAGGAACGGCAGAAACGCCGATTTTTCGTTCCGGTACAGCCCCGGCGCCACGAAACGCCACATCTGCGTCGCGATATAGGGGAAGGCCAGGATGAACCCGCCCATAAGCGAGATGCGGACCGCGACGAAAAAGCCCTCCTGCAGCTTGATCAGGATCAGCCCGCAATCCTGCCCCCGCTCGGCCAGCTGGCCGCAGATCGGCTGGGTCAGGAAGTTGAAGATCGGGTTCCACACGGTGAAGCAGATCACCATGCCGATTATGAAGGCGACGAGCGAATGGATGATCCGGTTCCGAAGCTCCGTCAGATGCTCGATGAGCGGGGCGGAGCTGTCGTCGATCTCTTCGGAGTGGCTCATGATTTGCTCTGGTCCTGCCCGTCTGCGCCGTCCCCCTGCGGGCCGGTGGTCGCGGTGCGCGGCGTTTCGGGCGCCGGTGCCGTATCGGCCCGGGCGGCGGCCGCCGCTTCGCGCCGGCTGGTCGCCGCATCATACGAGGCGGCTTCGGAGACGTCGTCGTTCTGCTCTGCCATTGGACGAAGATCGTCGTCCGCGCCACCATGGGCTTCCGCCATCTCGGGCGCGGCGGCCTGTCCTTCGGCAGCCATGCGACGCGTCGCGGCGTCGGCCGTCGCGTCCCTCGCCCGGCGCGCGGCCTCGGCGCGTTCGGCCGACAGCTTGGCCGTGTCCGAGCCGATGGCGCGCTGCGGCTTGCCCGGCTCCCACTTGTCGAAGCGGTCCGCGGCGTCCTTCAGCTTGTCGAGCCCCATCTGCCGGGGCGATGTCGCCTTGCGCAGGTCCTTGGCCACGTCGCGCACGCCGGTATCGTCGGCGGCATCTTCCATGGCCCGCTGGAAATCGCGCGCCATGCCCTTGATGCGGGCCGAAAACCGGCCCAGCTCACGGAACATGGCGGGCAGGTCCTTGGGGCCCACGACGATCAGCGCGACGACGCCGATCACCAGAAGCTCGGTCCAGCCGATATCGAACATGTGGCTGCGCTCCGCTTCGCAGGTTGGTCAGGCCTCAGGCCTTGTTCTTCTCGGCCTCGAGCCGGTCGTTGGTCACCGGCTGGTCGGCGTCGCGGTCCGAGGTCAGGGCGGCACGGTTGGCCGTCTCGCCTTCGGTTTCGGCGCGGCGCTGTTCGTCGTATTCCTTGTCGCCATCGGACACGCCGCGCTTGAAGGCGGTGATGCCCTTGCCGACCTCGCCCATGAGCGACGAAATCTTGCCGCGTCCGAAAAGCACCAGCACGACGACGGCGATGAGAAGAAGGCCGGGAAGGCCGATGTTGTTCAGCATGGGGTCTCTCCCTCTGCGCCGGGTCCCGCGGACCCGTCTGGCTTGCCGATACGAGGGTCTTGAGGCCCTGGGCCACCCACGCGATCACACCCCGCTTCTACGCGTTCGTCCGACCCGGGAAAAGCGGCAATCCGGCCGCGGATCGGCGCAGGCGCAAGATTTCGCGACAACAACTTGTCAGTTGCCAAGTTTTTGTCAGTAAGTCGCGATAACCTTATATCCGTGCCGCCCCGAATCGGGCCGGACGGCAGGAATCCGACGTTATGAGACGATCTGACAGGCTTCTGGATCTGGTGCAGGTGCTGCGTGACGGGCGGCGCCACCGGGCGCATGACATGGCACGGCGGTTGGGCGTCTCGACCCGCACGATCTATCGCGACATGGACACGCTGATGCAGTCGGGCGTGCCGGTCGAAGGGTCGCGCGGCGTGGGCTACACGCTGACCGCGCCGGTCACGCTGCCGCCGCTGAACCTGAGCATGGACGAGCTTGAGGCGTTGCACCTGGGGCTTGCCATCGTGTCGGACGCGGGCGAGCCGGGCATGGCCGAGGCCGCCGAGACGCTGGCGCGAAAGATCGGCGCCGTTCTGCCGGAAGAACGGCGGACCGACGCGCAGGGCTGGTCCTTTGCCACCTACCCCTTTGCCGACGCGGCGCTCGGGTTTCGCTACATGCCGCCCATCCGCCGGGCCATCCGGTCCCGCCAGAAGCTGCGGCTGGAGCTGCCCGAGGGCGCGCGGGTGCTGCGCCCGCTGAAGCTGGATTACTGGGGGCGCGTCTGGACCGTGACGGGCTGGGACGAAGGTGCGCGCGACTTCGCCACCCTGCGGGTCGACCGCATTTCCGCGTTGCGGGTTCTGCCGGGGCTGTTCGTCGACGAGGCGGGCAAGACGCTGGCCGACCTCGCCCGACGGGCCGGTCCCGATCCGACCCAGACCTGAGGCCTGCCGAGGGTCGCCGGTGCAGCCCCGGGACCGGTGGCGGCCCCTCGGCGTCGCCGGCCCCGGCGGGGGCGTCAGGCCCCGGCGGGGAAGACGTGGCAGCGGTCGCGCCGCACGGTCAGCCAGAACACCGTCCCCGCCGCCGGCAGGAAGACCGAGGGCACCGTCGCGATCATCCGGCTGCCATCATGATCGAGCCGGAATTCGACCAGGCTTTCCTTGCCGATGAACCGCGCCCTTTCGACCCTTGCGCGGGCGGGCGTGCCGTCCTGCGCGGTGGGGCGCGGCCCGCCCTCGCGGTCGAAATCGATACGCAGGTGCTGCGGGCGGATCACGATCTCGATCTCGGCACCATCGGGGTGGCCGGGGGCGAGGAAGCGGCCAAAGGCCGTGTCGGTCAGCGCGCCCTTGACCCGGGCGCGGATGACGTTGACGTCGCTGAAGAACGCCGCCGCTGCCCGGTCAGCCGGGGCGTTGTAGATGTTGTAGGGGGCGCCCTGCTGCACGATCCGACCCCGCCGCATCAAGGCGATCTCGTCGGCCATGCGCATCGCCTCCTCGGGCTCGTGCGTGACCAGAAGAACGGCGGTGCCTTCTTCCTTCAGGATCGCCAGCGTCTCGTCGCGGATGCCGTCGCGCAGGCGGTTGTCGAGCCCTGAAAAGGGCTCGTCCATCAGCATGATGCGGGGATGCGGGGCCAGCGCCCGGGCCAGCGCGACGCGCTGCTGCTCGCCGCCCGACAGCTCGTGTGGGTAGGCCGCCGCGTGGCGGGCCAGCCGCACGCGGTCCAGCAGGTCCATCACGCGATCCCGCTGCGCGGCACGCCCCATCCCCCGGCCCTTGAGCCCGAAGGCCACGTTCTCGGACACCGAGAGATGGGGAAACAGCGCGAAGTCCTGGAACATCAGCCCGACCGACCGCTGCTCGGGCGGCAGATTGGCGCCCGCGCCCGCGACCTCGCGGCCGTCGATCACGATCCGGCCGCCCTCGGGCGTCTCGACACCGGCGATCATCCGCAGCGTCGTCGACTTGCCGCAGCCGGAGGGCCCCAGAAGCCCGGTCACCTGGCCCGGCGCGATCGACAGCGACACGCCGTCGACGACCCGCCGCCCGGCATAGCTGCGCACGAGGTCGTGAAGTTCTAGTCTGGGCTGGTCTGGCACCGCGCCGGCCGATCCTTGAGCGAAACAGTCAGGTCCGCCCTAGCAGGCAGGCCGGGGCGGAACAAGACACCAGCGCCGGCGCCTAGGACAGCGCGCGCAGCCGCTTGATCAGGGCCGAGGTATCCCAGCGGCCGCCCCCCATCGCCTGCACGTCCTTGTAGAACTGGTCGACAAGGGCGGTGACGGGGAGGCTGGCGCCCACCTCGTCGGCGGCGGCAAGGCAGATGGCCAGGTCCTTGCGCATCCAGTTCACGGCAAAGCCATGGTCGAACTGATCGTCGAGCATGGTTTCGTGCCGGTTCTGCATCTGCCACGATCCGGCGGCGCCCTGGCTGATCACCTCGACCACCTTGCGCCCGTCCAGCCCCGCCTTTTCGGCGAAGTGCAGCGCCTCGGACAGGCCCTGGACGAGACCGGCGATGGCGATCTGGTTGGCGGCCTTGGTGATCTGCCCCGCGCCGCTGTCGCCCAGGCGGCGGCAGATCTTGGCATAGACCGACAGAACGGGTTCGACCCGGTCGTAGGCCGCCGGATCCCCGCCGCACATGATCGACAGCTGGCCGTTCTCGGCCCCCGCCTGCCCGCCCGAGATCGGCGCGTCGACGAAGGCGATGTCGCGCTCGGCGGCGATGGCGCCAAGCTCGCGCGTGACCTCGGCCGACACGGTTGTGTGGTCGACGAAGATCGTGTCGCCCGACATCCCGGCAAAGGCGCCGTCATCCCCGGTGCAGACGGCGCGCAGGTCATCGTCGTTGCCGACGCAGGACAGCACGATATCGGCGTCGTCCGCCGCGTCGCGCGGGGTCGCGGCGGCGCGGCCGCCATGCTCGGCCACCCAGGCTTCGGCCTTTGCGGCGGTGCGATTATAGACCGTCACCTTGTGGCCCGCGCGCGCCAGGTGTCCGGCCATCGGATACCCCATCACGCCCAATCCCAGAAATGTCAGGTTCGCCAAAGCTTTTCTCCTCCGATCAAATCGCCTATGAGGTCGGTTCTGTCTGACCCCCTTCGACCCGAGGCGTCAACCGAGGTTTCATGACGGCCCTGTTCCGCTGGCTACTCCGCATCTTCACGGTCGTTATCGTCCTGCTCGCGCTTGCCGTCATCGTGCCGTACTGGTTCGCGTCGCGATCGCTGCCCGATTACGATGCCGACTACAGGCTGTCCGGGCTGGACGCACCGGTCGAGATCGTGCGCGACAATGCCTCGGTCCCGCATGTTCTGGGCCAGACCGACCGCGACAGCTATTTCGGGCTTGGTTTCGCCCATGCGCAGGACCGGCTGTGGCAGATGATGCTGATGCGCCGGACGGTGCAGGGCCGCCTGTCCGAGCTTTTCGGCAAGCGCACGCTGCGCAGCGACGAGTTGATGCGCCGGCTCGATCTCTACGGTCTTTCGGTGCGCTCGGTCTCGGCCCTGTCCGACGACACGCGCGCCAAGCTCGAGGCTTACTCGGCGGGTGTGAACGCGTGGCTGGCGCAGGTGAATGCCGGGGCCCGGGGGCGCGGCGCGCCCGAGTTCTTCCTGTTCTCGCCCGAACTTGCACCCTGGCAGCCCGCTGACAGCATCGCCCTGGTCAAGCTCATGGGCGTCCAGCTTTCCTCGCACCTGAGCGAGGAGGTCCTGCGCGCGCGCACCTCTCTTCTGATCCCCGAAGAGCGGGTGCGCGACATCCTGCCCGACGCCCCGGGCCCGGGCGTCACCGCGCTGCCGGAATATGCCAGCCTGTTTCCCGATGTGCCGCGCTATGCCGAAGCCGCGCCGATGCCCGACGACCCGCTGTCGCCCTTCGTCGACAGCGCCTTCGCGGGCGCCTCGAACGCCTGGGCCGCGGCGCCTGCCCGGTCTGCGGCCGGCGGCACGCTTCTGGCCAATGATCCGCACCTGAACTTCACCGCGCCGTCGATCTGGTACCTCGCCCGGCTGGAGCTGGAGAGCGGTGGCGTGATCGGTGGCACCATACCCGGCATTCCGCTGGTCTTGTCGGGGCGGTCGGCACAGCTGGGCTGGGGGCTGACCGCGTCCTACATGGACGACCAGGACGTCCATATCGAAAAGCTGAACCCCGACGCCGGCGACCAGGTCCTCACCCCCGACGGGTACAAGCCGCTGCGGTCGCGCACCTCGATCATCCGGATCAAGGATGCCGACCCTGTGACGCTGACGCTGCGCTGGTCCGACAACGGCCCGATCCTGCCCGGGCACCACTACCAGCTCTCCGCCGTCACACCGCCGGGGCATGTCACGTCGCTTTCCTGGACGCTGCTGTCGGATCAGGACACCTCGATCGAATCCGGGATGCGGCTGATGGGGGCCGGAACCGTGGCCGAGGCGATCGACACGATGGAGGGGTTCCTGGCGCCCAGCCTGAACATGACGCTGGCCGACCGCGAGACCATCGCGATGAAGACGGTGGGCGCCATGCCACGCCGCGCCGCGCGGCATCAGAGCAAGGGGCGCATGCCCTCGCCCGGCTGGCTGCCGCAGAACCTGTGGCAGGGGCGCGCACCCTATGCGGCCAACCCCGAGTTCGTATCGCCCGCGGGGGGGATCCTCGGCAACACCAACAACAAAATGGTGGACCGGCCGTTTCCGCTGCATGTCTCCTACCACTGGGGCGACACCCAGCGCATTCAACGCTGGCGCCGCCTGATGCAGACGCGCGAGGTGCATACCCGCGAAAGCTTCATCGAGGCGCAGCTGGACACCGTGTCCTTCAGCGCGCGGTCACTGCTGCCGCTGATCGCGCGGGACATGTGGTTCACGTCCGAAGCCGCGCCCGAGGGCACGCCCGAGCGTCTGGCGCAGCGCGCGCTGGACCTTCTGGCCGAATGGAACGGCGAGATGAACGAGCATCTGCCCGAGCCGCTGATCTATGCCGCCTGGGTGCGCGCGCTTCAGGACCGGCTGATCCGGGACGAGCTGGGGCCGCTGGCCGATGCCTACATCCATGTCGAACCGCTCTTCATCGAACGGGTGTTCCGCAACACCGACGGCGCCGCCAAGTGGTGCGATGTGCTGCAATCCGCGCCGGTCGAGACCTGTCAGGACATGGCGCGACTGGCGCTGGACGACGCGTTGATCTGGATCTCGGAACACTATGGCACGTCGCTGGAATCGCTGCGCTGGGGCGACGCGCACGAGGCCACGCACGACCATCCCGTGCTGGGCGACATCCCCGTCGTGAAGTGGATCGTGAACATTCGCCAGTCGACCAGCGGCGGCGACAACACGTTGCTGCGCGGCCTGACCAAGGGAACCGACCCCGACCCGTTCCTCAACGTGCACGGCGCTGGCTATCGCGGGGTCTACGATTTCGCCGACCCCGATTCGTCAGTCTTCATAACTTCGACAGGGCAATCCGGGCACCCGCTGTCGCGGCATTATGACGATCTGGGCGAGCTTTGGCGGCGGGGCGAGTACATCCCGATGTCGCTGGATCCCGACCTCGCGCGCGCGGCGGCGGTGGGCATCACCACGTTGACGCCGCGGGACTGACCGCGCGACGGAAGGGCGTCCCCGTCCTTCGACCGGTGCGCCCGCTCGCCGGTATCGCATGGAAAAAGGGCAGAGCCTGCGCCCTGCCCCTCCTATATAGACCTGCGCACGCGCCGTCGCGAAGCGGCGCTATTCGGCGGCCTGGGCCGCGGCGGCGTTCTCGGCCTCGATCTCCTCGGCACGCTTCTCGACCAGTTCGACGATGTGATCGACCATCTCGGCGTTGGATTTCTTGTGGCTTTGCTTGCCCGCCATGTAGACCATGCCGGACCCCGCGCCGCCGCCGGTAAAGCCCACGTCGGTCATCAGCGCCTCGCCCGGGCCGTTGACCACGCAGCCGATGATCGACAGCGACATCGGCGTTTTCACATGGGCCAGCCTCTCTTCCAGCGTTGCGACCGTCTTGATCACGTCGAACCCCTGCCGCGCGCAGGAGGGGCATGAGATGATGTTGACGCCCCGGTGCCGCAGGCCCAGCGACTTGAGGATCTCGTAGCCCACGCGCACCTCTTCGACCGGATCGGCCGACAGCGAGACGCGGATCGTGTCGCCGATGCCCATCCAGAGAAGGTTGCCCAGGCCGATGGCGGACTTGATGGTTCCCGAGACCAGGCCGCCGGCCTCGGTGATCCCTAGGTGGATCGGCGCGTCCGTGGCGTCCGCGATGCCCTGGTAGGCCGCGGCCGACAGGAACACGTCGGACGCCTTGACCGAAATCTTGTATTCGCGGAACTCGTTGTCCTCGAGGATGCGAATGTGGTCGAGCGCGGATTCGACCATCGCCTCGGGACAGGGTTCACCGTATTTTTCCAGCAGATGGCGCTCAAGCGAGCCGGCGTTGACGCCGATGCGGATCGAACATCCATGGTCCTTGGCGGCGCGGATGACCTCCTTGACGCGGGTGTCGTCGCCGATGTTGCCGGGATTGATCCGCAGGCAGGCCGCGCCCGCTTCGGCGGCCTCGATCGCGCGCTTGTAGTGAAAATGGATGTCGGCGACGATCGGCACCGGACTTTCCCGCACCACGTCCCGCAGCGCCGCGGTGGCCGCCTGGTCGGGGCAGGAAACGCGGACGATATCCGCCCCGGCCTCGGCACAGGCCTGCACCTGCGCGATGGTGGCACGGGCATCGCCGCTGTCGGTGTTGGTCATCGTCTGCACGGCGATCGGTGCATCGCCCCCCACGGGCACGTTGCCTACGTGGATCTGGCGCGATTTGCGCCGGTCGATGCTGCGCCAGGGGCGAACGGGGTTCAGGGACATCGGACGGGCCTTCCTGTCACTGTCGGTTGCGCGAAACCGCGGTCTGCTTTGTCCAAGGGACGGAACGCAGGGTCGGCGGGCCCGCAGTGGCGGGCCCCTTGCGCCCGAAATAGGCCATGAAGGTCGCGCCCGCAATGGGAGCCGGGCCAATGGGCGATCACGCCCGGGCCAGCACGGCCCAGCCCGACGACTTCCGTCCCCTAGCGCCCGCCCGTGGACGCGGCGTCTTGGGCCGCGCCGGGAAAGGCGGGCGTCAGGTCGAGCTCGGCCAGCAGCACCCGCAGATCGCCGTCCGAGGTGGGATCGGCGACATCATAGACCTGCGTCAGGTCGGCCGCGGCAAGGCTGAGGTTGCCCGTGACTTGCCCGGCGCCGCCGGCTGGGCCGTAGGTCTGGCCATTGACCGCGAAATAGATCGCACCGGATTCACCGGTGCGCAGGGTCGCGGGTGCCTCGGTCTTGGGCAGGACGAAGTTGTCGCCGGGCTGCAGGATCTTTTCCAGCAGTACCGTGCCCTCGGCCGACTTGATCCTTACCCACGAGGGACGCACAGCCAGAACCATCACCTGCGGCACGCCATCGGCCAGCACCTTGGGACCCGCCAGGTCGCCGCCCTGCCCCAGCGCCTCGGCCACGGCAAGGTCGGTTGCGCTGCCGGAGGTGAGCGCCTGCATGTCCCCGCCATCCAGCCGGGCCTGCTCCAGCAGCACGGTGCCGGGATCGCCGGCTGCCGGGCCTTCCAGCGCGGCCATCGCGGCGCGTTCGCGCAGCGCGGCATCGCCGGGTTGCGGCGCGCGGAACCCGTCGCCGCCGGGGGCGAGCGACCCCGTCTGAAGCGGGTCGAGCGCCGCGATCGGACCGTCGCGCGCGGTCAGCACCGGAACCTCCAGCGCCTCGGGGCGGTAGATGCGGTCGAAAGCCTCGGCGGTTTGCGCGGGCAGGCCCGCGACGTCCTCGCCCACCTCTGGCTGCGTGGTGGCGCCCGCCAGCGGGTCGAGCTCCGACGCCAGGACCGGTGCCTGATCGACGGGGACGAACTGGACCTTCTGGATTTCCTTCAGAACTGACACGCCGCCATAGCCGATCACACCGATCAGGGCGACGAGCACGGCGACCGAGCCGATGGCCCCGGGTTCGATCCGGGCAAGGAACCCATCGCCCTTGGGCCGCTGGGTAAACCGCGAATCCGCCAGCGGATCGCGCTTTTCACCGGTCTGCTGCCGGGGCTCGGTCGTCTGGCGCTTGGCCGAGGCCGCGTGGCTCATGCCGTGGGCGGTTTCGAAATTACCCTCTGCGCAGAAGGCCTTGTAGGCCCATTCCGGGTCGAGCCCGAGGTAACGCGCATAGGACCGGACGTAGCCCGCGATGAAGCCGGGGGTTTCAAAGGCCGAGGGGTCGGCATTCTCGATCGCGGCGATATAGGTCGCCTTGATCTTCAGCTCTCGCTGAACGTCCAACAGGGATTTGCCCAGCGTCGCGCGTTCGCCGCGCATGACGTCGCCAAGACGCAGGTCAAAGTCGTCGAAGCCGCGCTGGTCGGCTTCGGCAACCTCCTCGGTCATGCGGAATCGACCGATCATGGCCGATGCCCCGTGATGACTGCGGTGCTCACTGCGTCTTGTCCCCGTCTGCCCGGCGATTCGACGCGCCGGTTGCCTGAGGCAATGTTACCACAGCGTTACCGCACCCGGCCACTTAGAATTGACAGTCAGCCCGCAAGTTCGGCGCGATTCAGCGCACAATGCGACCACAGCGCGTCCAGCGCGCGCACCAGATGATCGGTCTCTGCCGGGCCATGAACGGGCGACGGGGTAAAGCGCAGACGTTCTGTACCGCGCGGCACGGTGGGGAAGTTGATCGGCTGCACGTAGATCCCGAAATCTTCGAGCAGCATGTCCGACAGCATCTTGCAGTGCACCGGGTCGCCCACGTGGACGGGGACGATGTGGCTGCCGTGATCGATGGTCGGCAGGCCCAGACCGCGCAGCCGCAGCTTCAGCGCATTGGCCTGCTGCCGGTGACGATCACGCAGGTCCTGATCGGTCTTGAGATGCGCGACGCTGGCCGCGGCCCCGGCCGCAACGGCAGGCGGCAGCGACGTGGTGAAGATGAAGCCCGGCGCGTAAGACCTGATGGCGTCGCAGAAATTCTCGCTCGCCGCGATGTAGCCGCCCATCACGCCATAGGCCTTGGCCAGCGTGCCGTTGATCAGGTCGATCCGGTGCATCAGCCCGTCACGCTCGGCCACGCCCGCGCCGCGGGGGCCGTACATGCCGACGGCGTGCACTTCGTCGATATAGGTCAGCGCGTTAAATTCGTCCGCCAGATCGCAGATCTCTTCGATCGGGCCGAAATCCCCGTCCATCGAGTAGACGGACTCGAACGCGATCAGCTTGGGCGCGGCGGGATCGTCGGCTTCGAGCAGCGCACGCAGATGCGCCGTGTCGTTGTGCCGGAAGATCCGCTTTTCCCCGCCGTTGCGGCGGATGCCCTCGATCATGCTGGCGTGGTTCAGCGCGTCGGAATAGATGATCAGACCGGGAAACAGTTTCGCCAGCGTCGACAATGTCGCGTCGTTGGCAATGTAGGCCGAGGTGAACAGCAGCGCCGATTCCTTGTGGTGCAGGTCGGCAAGCTCGGCCTCCAGCCGCTTGTGGTAGATCGTCGTGCCCGAGATGTTCCGGGTGCCGCCCGATCCCGCGCCGGTGGCGTCGATCGCTTCATGCATCGCCTCCAGCACGGCGGGATGCTGACCCATTCCCAGGTAGTCATTGCCACACCACACGGTGACGGGACGTTCGGTGCCGTCCGGACGGCGCCAGAGCGCGTGCGGAAACCGGCCCTTCTGCCGTTCGATATCGATAAAGGTGCGGTAGCGACCTTCCTCGTGCAGGCGCGCGAGGCTTTCGTCGATCCGTGCCGAATAGTTCAAATCGGTCGTCCCCTGTGCGATCGCGGCCGGCTGCGTCCCGGCCGCCCTTGCCACCTCTCTGAGGCAAAAGCGTTTCTGTTCCATTGTGTCTAGACCACCTTTTCCGCGAACGACAGGCGCATTTTGCCGCGCCTTGCGCAGGTGTCATGCCGCGGCACCGCCGGCCGCGACATGATCGAGGTCAAATCGCGGCGGATCAGTCCGCGATGACCGTGCGGCAATCCTGCGCGCCGGTTTCGTTATTGCAGTCCACGCGCGCAAGGCCTGCGGCGTCCGCGCCGCGGGCGATGGACCAGGCGCCGGTCGATTGCGAAACGGCCATCGCCTTGGGCCCCTGGCTGCCGCGGTAGTCGCTCTCAAACGCGGCGGTGGCCTCGGACGACAGGGTCAGCGACCGGTCGGAGTAGCCCCGCGGCACGATCCGCGCGGCGACCTGGCAGCCGCCGCTGGCGCTGGCGCTGTTGCATGCGGCAATCGCGGCGCGGTCGGCGGCGGCGACACTGTGATAGCCCACCGCGCTTTGCAGTCCCTCGGACACCAGGCCGTCGGCCGGGGAATAGGCGATGGTCGTATAGTACCCGATGGGCCCGCCCTGCTGTTCCTCGAAAAGCGGGATCAGCCGTTGCACGGTGCCCTGATCTTCGGCGCTCAGCGCGTTCGAGATCTGCAGGCCGGTGCGGTCGGCCGCGAAGAGCTGTCCAGCGGCGGTGGATTCGCTGGCTACCTGGGCGGTGGCCCCTCCGGCAACGAGCGTGGCGAGGGCGGCTGCAAGGCCTGTGGCGCGGATCGCTGCGGTCATGTCGTCTCCTTCCATATCGGTCCGGGCGGGCGGCCTGGCACTGACCCTGCATGGGCCGGGCCGTGGCGGGGCCGCGGACCTGATGTGCCGGGCGGGCCCGGCGGTCTGCGTCGCGCCCGCTGACGGGCCGTGGCCCGGGGCGCCCGGCGGATTGCCCCGGGTCGCGCTGGACTATGCCCGGCGGGCTGTTAGTGTCCGGACATCTCGCGATCAGGAAGGATTTCCATGACCCTCGACGCCGTTCTGTCCCATATAGACGCCGAACTTCCCAATGCCACCGACCGGCTGCTGCGGCTGCTGCGGATACCCTCGATCTCGACCGACCCGGCCTATGCCGAGGCCTGCGAGACCGCGGCCGACTGGCTGGTCGAGGATCTGCGCAGCCTCGGGTTCGAGGCCGAGAAGCGCGCGACACCGGGGCGGCCGATGGTCGTGGGACATGGCGGCGGCGACAACGGCACGGGCGGCCGCCACGTGCTGTTCTACGGACACTACGACGTGCAGCCGGTCGACCCGCTGAACCTGTGGCACCGCGAGCCCTTCGACCCCGAAGTTCAGGACACGCCCGATGGCCGGGTCATCCGCGGCCGCGGCGCCTCGGACGACAAGGGGCAGCTCATGACCTTTGTCGAGGCCTGCCGCGCGATGAAGGCCGCGGGCGTCCCCCTGCCCCGCATCACCTTCCTCTTCGAGGGCGAGGAGGAGTCGGGCTCGCCCTCGCTCGTCCCCTTCCTCGAGGCGAACGCCGAAGAGCTGAAGGCCGACGTCGCGCTGATCTGCGACACTTCGCTATTCGCCGAGGACACGCCGGGAATTACCACCATGCTGCGCGGGCTTCTGGGCGAGGAGATCACCATTCGCGGGCCGGAACGTGACCTGCACTCGGGCTTCTACGGCGGTCCCGCGATCAACCCGATCCGGGTGCTGTCGAAGATCCTCGCCACCCTGCACGACGACACCGGGCGGATCACCGTGCCGGGCTTCTACGACGGCGTGCCCGAACTGACGGACGAGTTGCGCGACCAGTGGCAGGCGCTCGGGTTCGACGACGCGGCCTTCCTCGGGGCCGTGGGCCTGTCGCAGGCCGCGGGCGAAGAGGGGCGCAGCGTGCTGGAACAGATCTGGTCGCGGCCAACGGCCGAAATCAACGGGATCTGGGGCGGCTACACCGGCGCCGGCTTCAAGACCGTGCTGCCCGCCGAGGCGCATGCCAAGGTGTCGTTCCGCCTGGTCGGCACGCAGGACCCCCACGCGATCCGCGACAGCTTCCGCAAGATGGTCGAGGCGCAGCTTCCCGAGGATTGCTCGGTCGAGTTCCATGGCCACGGAGCGTCGCAGGCCAGCGTCATGAACATCTCGGACCCGGCCTTCGAAGCGGCACGCGAGGCGCTCAGCGACGAGTGGCCGAACGAGGCCGCCTATATCGGCGCCGGCGGATCGATCCCGATCGCGGGGTATTTCAAATCTATCCTCGGCATGGATTCGATGCTGATCGGCTTCGGTCGCGACGGCGACCAGATCCACAGCCCCAACGAGAAATACGACATGAAGAGCTTCCACAAGGGCACCCGGTCCTGGGCCCGCATCCTGGACCGGCTGGCATGAGCGGTCTGTCCCACATGCCCCGCGACACCGGCCCGGCCCCCCTGCGAACGGCGTCCTCGGGCGCGGTAAGCTGCGGGGCCCTGTGATGCGCAAGATCATCATCGACACCGATCCCGGCCAGGACGACGCCGTCGCCATCCTTCTGGCGCTGGCCTCGCCCGAGCTTGAGGTGCTGGGCATCACTGCCGTGGCGGGCAACGTGCCGCTCGACCTCACGGCGCGCAACGCGCGCATCGTGACCGAGCTTGCCGGTCGGCCCGAGGTTCCGGTCTTTGCCGGCTGCGACCGGCCGCTGTCGCGCAAGCTGGTGACGGCCGAGCATGTTCACGGCCGCACCGGGCTGGACGGTCCCGTCCTGCCCGACCCCACCGTGCCGCTGCAGGACACCCACGCTGTCGACTTCCTGATCGAGACGTTGCGGGCCGAACCCGAGGGTAGCGTGACGCTGTGCGCTCTGGGGCCGCTCACCAACATCGCGGCGGCCTTCGCGCGGGCCCCCGACATCGCGCCGCGCATCGCCGAGATCGTGCTGATGGGCGGCGCCTATTTCGAGGTCGGCAACATCACCCCTGCGGCCGAGTTCAACATCTATGTCGACCCCGAGGCCGCGCAGGCGGTGTTCCGCGCCGGCGTACCGCTGACGGTCCTGCCGCTCGACGTGACGCACAAGGCGCTGGTCACCACGGCCCGCAACGATGCGTTCCGCGCGCTCGGCACGCCGGTGGGCCGCGCCGTGGCCGAGATGACGGATTTCTTCGAACGCTTCGACAAGGAGAAGTACGGGTCGAACGGCGCGCCGCTGCACGACCCCTGCGTCACCGCCTACCTGCTGGCGCCCGAGCTGTTCTCGGGCCGTCACATCAATGTCGAGATCGAGACCGTTTCCGACCTGACGCGGGGCATGACCGTAGCCGACTGGTGGGGCGTGACGGACCGCCCGGCCAACGCGACCTTTATCGGCGATCTCGATGCCGATGGGTTCTTTGCGCTGCTGACCGAAAGATTGGGGCGCCTTCGCGGATGACCATGTGGATGGTCCGTGCCGCGCAGGGCGGCGTCTTCTTCGACCAGTTCGCCGACCGAGGCCTCGTCTCGGTCGGCTGGTCCGAGGCGGGCGACGTCACCCCCCTCAGGTCGCGCGACGATTTCGCCGCGCGGCTGGCCGTCACCGAGCTTGCGCCGCAAGACGCGAAACAGGGGGCCAGCGTCCTCTACCGCTTTTTCCGGGTGCTGTCCGAAGGCGACGAGGTCGTGACCTACGACCCCAACACGCGGACCTACAAGGTCGGACGGATCGCCGGTCCGGCAACCTTGACCGACCAGCCGCTCTCGGCGCCCGCGCTCGAGACGCCGCATGTCTACGTGCGCCCCGTCACCTGGCTTCACGACACAGCGCGCGAGGATCTGTCTTCGGCGGCCCGCAATACGCTGGGGTCAATCTCGACCCTGTTCCGCATCGGAGAGCCTGCGCGGTCCGAACTCATGCGGCAGGCGCCGGTTGGAGCGCCGGTCGGCGCCCCGGCCGCGACACCACCTCCTTCTCCGGCCCAGACCGGCAACGTCACGGGCGACGCGGAGGAGGAGACCGAGGAAGAAACCCGCGAGGGGCAAAGCTACGAGGCCCTTGCGAAACGGTCGGTCGAACTGATCGCCGACATGGTGACACGCCTGTCGCCGCGCGAGATGGAGGAGCTTGTCGCCGGCCTTCTGCGGGCGATGGGCTACCGCACGCGGGTGTCGAAGATCGGCGCCGACCGCGGCCAGGACATCCTGGCCTCGCGCGATGGGCTGGGCTTTGAATCGCCGCGGATCCTGGTCGAGGTCAAGCACCGCAGCCGCACCGCGATCACCGCGCCCGATCTGCGGTCCTTCATCGGCACCCTGCGCGACGGCGACCGCGGGCTCTACGTGTCGACCGGCGGCTTCACCAAGGACGCGCAGTACGAAGCCGACCGCGCCCGCCATCCCGTGACCCTGCTGACGCTCGAAGCGCTGGTCGCGGAACTGACCGACCGTTACGAGCTGCTGGATACCCGGTCGCGGGCCCTCATACCGCTGACACCGCTTTACTGGCCGATCCGATGACCGTCAGCGTCACCCTTGCCACGCCGGAGGATCTCGACCGGCTGACACGGCTCGTCGCCGCCTTCCACGCCCATGCGGGCATCGTGCAGGAGGACGACACCCGCCGCGCCGCTCTCGCCCCGCTGCTGGAGGGGTCGCCGCATGGCGTGGCCTACCTGATCGGCCCGCCCAAGACGCCCGTGGGCTATGTCGTCATCGCCTTCGCCTGGTCCGTGGCCGCCGCCGGGATCGAGGGGCGCGTCGACGAGATCTTCGTGCGCGAGGGCGTCCGCGGACGCGGCATGGCGCGCGAGGCCCTGGCGCTGATCATTCCCGGGCTTGCCCGCCACGGTGTCCGCGCCCTTCATGTCGATGTCGACGCCGACGATCGTCGCACGCTGGGCCTGACCCGGCGGCTGGGTTTCCGGGCCGCCGACGGGCGGATTTCGACCACCCGCCGGTTCTGACCCCCTGCAAAGCCGGGTCGGTCGCGCCTATGTCTGGGGGGATCAGGAGGCCCGCCATGACCGACACCGCCACCAATTCTGCCGATGCTGCCGCCGATGCTGCCGTCGATACGGGCCGGACGGCAGTGCCTTTCCGCTTCGACAACAGCTATGCGCGCCTTCCCGACCGGTTCTTCGCCCGCCTCGCGCCGACGCCGGTGGCCGACCCTAGCCTGATCCGCGTCAACCACGCGCTCGCGCAGGAATTGGGGCTGGATCCCGCCATGCTTGAAAGCCCAGAGGGCGTTTCGATGCTGGCCGGCAACAGCCTGCCCGAGGGGGCGGAGCCGTTGTCGCAGGTCTATGCCGGACACCAGTTCGGCGGCTGGTCGCCCCGACTGGGCGATGGCCGCGCGATCCTTCTGGGCGAGGTCATGGACAGCGCGGGCCGCCGCCGCGACATCCAGCTGAAGGGTGCGGGCCCGACGCCGTTCTCGCGCATGGGGGACGGCCGCGCGTGGCTGGGCCCCGTCCTGCGCGAATACGTGGTGAGCGAGGCTATGGCAGCGCTCGGCATTCCCACGACCCGGGCTCTGGCGGCCGTCAGCACGGGCGAACCGGTGCGCCGGGAACGCGCCCTACCCGGCGCCGTCCTGACCCGCGTCGCCGCCAGCCATATCCGCGTGGGCACCTTCCAGTACTTCGCCGCAAGACAGGATCACGCGGCGCTGGAAACGCTCGTCGCGCATTGCATCGCCCGGCACTATCCGCAGGCCGAAGGGCCACTGGGCCTGCTCGACGCCGTGGTGCAGGCACAGGCCGACCTGGTCGCGCGCTGGCTGGGGGTGGGCTTCATCCATGGGGTGATGAACACCGACAACTGCTCGATCGCTGGCGAGACCATCGACTACGGCCCCTGCGCCTTCATGGATGCCTATCATCCCGGGCAGGTGTTCTCGTCGATCGACCAGACCGGACGCTACGCCTATGCCCGGCAGCCCGAGATCGCCGCGTGGAACCTGGCCCAGCTGGCGACGTCTCTCCTGTCGCTGATCGACCCCGATCAGGACCGCGCGATCGAGCGGGCGAGCGAGGTCGTCAACCGCTTTCCCGCGCGCTTTGCCGCCGCGTGGCTGGATGTCTTCCGCGCCAAGCTCGGGCTTTCGGGTGCCGAGGAGGGCGACGCCGACCTGATCCAGGCGCTCATGGACCGGATGGCGCAGGGCCGGGCCGATTTCACCCTGACCTTCGCGGGCCTGCGCGACGGCTCGGCGCGGGCGCAGTTTACCGATCCCGAGGCCTTCGACCGCTGGTCCGAGGCCTGGGGCGCGCGGCGGTCCCGCGGCATGGCGCCGGACGAGGTCTGGCGCCGGGCCAATCCGCCGGTCATCCCGCGCAACCACCGGATCGAGGCCGTCATCGCCGCCGCGCTCGACGAAGATTTCGGGCCCTTCCATGCGCTCGTCGCGGCAACGGGCGACCCGTGGAGCGCCGATGCCGTTTACGCCCTGCCGCCGCTGCAGGACGAGGTGGTCCGCCAGACCTTCTGCGGCACCTGAGCCGCGCGTGGCACCGCCCTCGCGGAAAATGCAAAGAATGCCGCATGTTTTCGCGGAGGTTTCGCATGGCTGCGGCCGCGCACTAACGTCTGGTTAAACCTGTGCCGCTATCCCGCCGGTGATCCCCGAACGGATGGAGAGCGCAGTTGCAGACCTTCCCCCCCGCCGCGACGGCCCTTGTCGGCGATCCCTTCCCCCCTGTCCCTTCCGCGAAGCTCCAGCGAGGGGACGGACCCGGGACGCGCCGGGACCGGTCGCGCAGCGGGTTCGCGGACGCTCTCGCGCCGTCCGGCGGACCTGCACCTTGTTTCGCTGCCAGGGGGCTGGGCCGATGACAGCCGAAACCCCGATCCAGGTGCTGATCGTCGATGACAGCCTGACCGCCAGGGCGACCTTCAAGGCGCTGATCGCCTCGGACCCCGGGTTGCACGTGCAGGCAACGGCAACCGATCCCTTCGACGCGGCCGAGGTGATGCGCCGGCAGGTGCCGGACGTCATGCTTCTGGACCTCGAACTGCCGCGGATGGACGGGCTGACCTTCCTGTCGCAGATCATGCGCCAGCGTCCGATGCCGGTGGTGATCTGCTCCAGCCATACGCAGCACGGGTCCGACGCCGCGCTGCGCGCGCTTGAAATCGGCGCGGCCGAGGTCATCGGCAAGCCCAGCATCGCCACCGACGCCGAGCGTAGCGAAGCGCAGATCCGCATCTGCGACGCGATCCGGGCCGCCGCGCAGGCCCGCCACGGCACGGCAAGGCGGTCGCGGTCCGCGGGTCAGCCTGCAGCGCCCGCCCGGGCACCGGCAGCCCCCGTCCCGTCCTCTACCGGAAATGGTCCGAAACTCAGCGCGGACGCGATCCTGCCGCGGGCGGCGGCACGGGCGTCAGGCGGGGCGCTCACCCCTGTCGTGGCCATCGGCGCCTCGACCGGCGGGACCGAGGCGTTGCTGTCGGTCCTGCGCCAGCTGCCCGAGACGGCGCCGCCCGTCGTCGTCGTCCAGCACATGCCCGAGAAGTTCACCGCAGCCTTTGCCTCGCGGCTCGATGCCCATTGCCGAATAGCGGTGTCCGAGGCGCGAGATGGCGACCAGCTCGTCCCGGGGCGCGCCCTGATCGCGCCGGGCAGTCATCACCTGCTCGTCGAACGCAACGGCCGCGACTACCGGGTCAAGACGCTCGACGGGCCTTATGTCTCGCGTCACCGCCCGTCGGTCGATGTGCTGTTCCGGTCTGTCGCGCAAAGCGTGGGCGCCCATGCCATGGGGATCCTGATGACCGGTATGGGCGATGATGGCGCCCGCGGGCTTCTGGAGATGCGCCAGGCCGGGGCCGAGACGCTGTGCCAGGACGAAGCCAGCTGCGTCGTCTTCGGCATGCCCCGCGAGGGGTTGAAGATCGGCGCCTCGGACCGGGCCGTGGCGCTTGACCGGTTGCCCGCCGAAATCCTCGAATGGCACAAAGAACGGAGTCCGCGATGACCCTTGCCCGCCCCGCCTCACGTGGTTGCCGGATCGCTCCTCTGCGCCAGTCCCTGAGCACCCTGCGTCAGGAGCTGTCGCCCCTGCTGGACGAGGCGCGCGCCGCCGTCGACCGCGCCACGCAGGGGATCGAGGGCGAGACCGCCGCGCTCGCCGACCTTACCGAACGGGTGTCGCCCAAGGCGCTGCAGGAGATCGCGCACCTTGCCACGCTGCTGCAGCGCGAGGCCAAGGCCATGCGCCATGATTTCGAACGCCATCGAACCGCGGCGGATCGTCTGGACGGGCTGGTCGGCGGCGCCCGCCTGAAACTGCAGGAGCTGCGCAGGCTGGCCCGCGCCGCGTCGCTGGTCGCGATGAACGCGCAGGTCGTATCGGGGTCGATCACCGTCTCCGACGGGACGCTCGACAGTTTTGCCAAGGACATGCGCGACCTGTTCAGCCAGATGGCGGCGACGCTCGACGGGGTCGAGGTGCGGATGACGGCGGGCCTCGTGCGGCTGGGCGCGCTGCGCCAGACCGCGCGGGCGGCCGGGGCCTTTGCCCTCTCCGAGGTCGTGCCCTGCATCGACCAGGTCGTGACGCAGGCCCAGACGCTGTCGGTGGACCGGACCCTGCCCTCGGCGGCAACGCGGCTGCAAGCGGGGCTCGGGCCCCTGCAACCGCGGTTCGACAAGCTGCGCGCCGATCTTCAGGGCGGCGAGGCGTGGGACCTGCGGCTCGATCCCGTCGACGCGGCCCTGGCCCGCGCGGCCGCCGCCTCGGGGCCCGACCGGGGTCTGCAAACTGCCGATGCGGCGCAGCGCCTGGCGGCGACGGCCGCTGCGGGACTGCAGGTGACAGACCCGGCGGCAAAGGCCCTGAGCGGCCTTGGAAGTCGGGTTAGCCAGATGGCCGAAACCCGCACCTCGGAAGGGGTAGCGGCGGACAGGCTGGCCACGGTGCAGCACCTGACCGACGGGGCGCGCATGCTGGTGGACCGGCTTGCCCGGCTGAAGGAGCTCCAGCGGCCAGATCCCGACAGCGCGGCCGGAGACACCGACCCGTCCAGCCTGATGACCGGCGTGGTCAGCGGCATCGCCGAACTGGCGGTGTTCGACAGCAAGATGACGATCCTGGGGCTGAACGCGATCCTCGTATCGTCGCGCATCGGCGAAGAGGGCCGCGCGATGAGCGAGGTCAGCCAGCAGCTGCGCAACCTGACGCGGGATATCACCGACGCGCTGCAGGATCTGACGGCCAGCGTCAACGAGATCGCCGATTGCTCCAACGATCTTCCCGCCGCGGCGGACAACGACGAGGCCGGGCCGCCCCCAGACCCCGCACGCGAGGCGGCCGACGAGATTTCGCGCCTGGCCGACGACCTCGGCACCTCGATTGCGTCCACGCCGCTCGGCAAGGGCGACAGCACGCTGGGACGGGACATCGCCGCCGGGCGCGAAGCTCTGACCGGCGCGAGCGAGCGGTTCGGCCGACTGGCCGCCATGGCCGAGCGGTTGGAGGCGATGGCCGCCGGCGACCCCGTCGCCGCCATGGACCGCCCTGCCACTGGGAGCGTCCCACCCGCCCGCCGGGCGGCGGGCTAGACGCCGCGGCCTGCGCCGTCAGCGCCCTTGCACAACTTGTCCGTCCGCCCACGGTCCCTGCGGCCGGACAAGGCGTCCTGAAACGCGCGACCTGCGCCGGCCTAAGCAACTGCCCTTCGAAGGCGCTGCCGCCCAGGCGTCACCGCATCGCGCCCCATGACGGGGCGCGCCCCCATCGTCGACCCAAGGGATCGGGCACCGCCCCCTTTTCCCCGGCCCTGCCCAAGGTGTAGGGGGGGTGGGCGTGCCCCTGTTGCACGTCTGATGGCAATCTATCGACGGCGGACCGACAGGAATGCAGACGGACACGCAAAGCGGGGCGGACTTCAACATCGTGGTCGTCGGCCAGTCTGGTCGTCTGGGCTATGAAGCTGCGCTTTTCGCGGCCTCCCTGCGGCGCAGCGATCCCGGTTTTCGTGGACGCCTGTTCGTCGCCGAACCGCAGCCCGGCCCCCTCTGGCCCGAAGACCCGCGCATCTCGGACCCCGCCCTGCGCCATCTTCTGACCGAGACGCTGGGCGCCGAGATCCTGCCCTTCCCGTCCCGGGCGTTCGGCGCCGCCTACCCCTACGGCAACAAGATCGAGGCGCTGACTGCCCTGCCCGACGCGCCCTTCGTCTTCTTCGACAGTGACACGCTGATCACCGGGCCGCTAAGCCAGGTCCCCTTCGATTTCGACCGCCCCTCGGCCTCTCTCAGGCGCACGGGCACCTGGCCCGAGATCGAGCTCTACGGCCCCGGCTACACCCAGATCTGGTGCGCGCTCTACGACCGGTTCGGGCTGGATTTCGACAGCTCGCTGGACCTGTCGCAGCCCGACGAATACTGGCGCCGCTACCTCTATTTCAACGCAGGCTGGTTCTTTCACCGCAGCCCGCAGACCTTCGGGCAGAGATTTCTGGACTATGCCACGGCGATCCGCGACGCCCCGCCGGCCGAACTCGTCTGCCAGTCGATGGACCCGTGGCTGGACCAGATCGCCCTGCCGCTCGTCATCCACAGCTTCGGTGGCGGGCGGCAGACAATCCCCGACGGCCTGCTCGACGGCGAGGTCAGCTGCCACTACCGGCTGTTGCCCTTGCTGTACGCGCGTGAACCCGAGGCCGTTGTGACGCTGGTCGAAGAGCTCCTGCAGGACAACAAGATCAAGAAGGTGCTGAAGGCGCATGAGCCGATGCAGCGCATGATCCTGCAGGGACGCGGCCGCAAGGTGCGGGCGCTCTTCGATCAGGACGACCTGCCAAGGCGCGAAGAGCAGATTCGCCGCCGCATCAAGCGCGCGAAGCTCTGGATGCGGTGACGCCGGATCTTATCCGACCCGGGGCACGCAACTAACGGGCGCCGGGGAACGTTCGCCCCCCAATGATAGAAGACATGCTGTTTCAGAACTGGACCGGCGTGCTGCGGACCGTGCTCGTGGGTACGCTGGCCTATGCGCTTTTGGTCCTCTCGCTGCGGATCTCGGGCAAGCGGACGCTGGCCAAGCTGAACGCCTTCGACCTCGTGGTTACGGTCGCGCTGGGCTCGACGCTGGCCACGATCCTGCTGTCGGAAAGCGTGGCGCTGGCCGAGGGCGTCGCAGCCTTTGCCACGCTCATCGGGCTGCAATGGATCGTGGCCCGGCTATCGGTGGCAAGCTCCGGGTTCGCGCGGCTTGTCCGGTCCGAGCCGACGCTTCTGATGCGCGAGGGCGAGGTCTGCGCCGCGGCCCTTGCCCGCGAACGGGTGACGCGGGAGGAGTTGATGACGGTCATCCGCAACGCCACGCCTTCGGACCCCAAGGATGTGGCGGCCGTGATCCTGGAAAGCGACGGATCCTTCAGCGTGATCGGACGTCAGGGCGACACGCCCGGCGCCAGCTTTGCCGATGCGGGGCTGCGCCCCTAACCCGTCGCGGTCCACCACGGGCGATTGTCCGTCCGCCCGCCTTGGCCTAGAGCTGGGCCCATCGTTACCTCATAGCTTCGGGAGGACCCACATGAGCGCATCCGATACCGACCGTCCGCTGGCCTTCGACACGCTTCAGATCCACGGCGGCGCCAAGCCCGACCCCGCGACCGGCGCCCGCCAGGTGCCGATCTACCAGTCGACCGCCTTCGTCTTTCGCGACGCCGCCCATGCTGCGAGCCTGTTCAACCTCAAGGAAGTCGGGTTCATCTATTCGCGCCTGACCAACCCTACCGTCGCCGCGTTGCAGGACCGCATCGCCGCGCTTGAAGGCGGCGCGGGCGCGGTCTGCTGTTCGTCGGGGCATGCGGCCCAGATCATGGCGCTGTTCCCGCTGATGGCGCCGGGCTGCAACGTTGTCGTTTCGACCCGGCTTTACGGCGGTACCGTCACGCAGATGAGCCAGACGATCCGCCGCTTTGGCTGGTCGGCCAAGTTCGTCGATTTCGATGACGAGGCCGCCGTGCGCGCCGCCATCGACGACGACACCCGCGCGGTGTTCTGCGAAAGCATCGCCAACCCCGGCGGCTACATCACCGACATCCCCGCCATCGCCGCCATCGCGCGCGAGGCCGGGCTGCCGCTGATCGTCGACAACACCTCGGCCACGCCCTACCTCTGCCGCCCCATCGAACTGGGCGCGACGCTGGTGGTGCATTCGACCACCAAGTACCTGACCGGGAACGGCACGGTCACGGGCGGTGTGGTGGTCGACGCGGGCACCTTCGACTGGTCGGCCTCCGACAAGTTCCCCTCGCTCTCGGCGCCCGAGCCCGCGTATCACGGCCTAAAATTCCACGAAACGTTCGGCCCCGCGGCCTTTACCTTCCATGGCATCGCCGTCGGGCTGCGCGATCTGGGCATGACGATGAACCCGCAGGGGGCGCATTACACCCTCATGGGGATCGAGACGCTGAGCCTGCGGATGGAGCGCCATGTCGCCAACGCGATCAAGGTCGCGACCTGGCTGGAGCAGGACGAGCGCGTCAGCTTCGTCAGCTACGCCGGGCTCGAGTCGTCGCCCTACAAGGACCGCGTGCCGACGGTCTGCCCCAAGGGCGCGGGCGCGCTCTTCACCTTCGGGCTCAAGGCCGGGTACGAGGCCTGCGTCCGCCTGATCGACGCCGTGGACATTTTCAGCCACGTCGCGAACCTTGGCGATACGCGGTCGCTGATCATCCACTCGGCCTCGACCACGCACAGCCAGCTTACCGAGGATCAGCAGCGCGCGGCCGGTGCCGGCCCCGAGGTGGTGCGCGTGTCGATCGGGATCGAGGATGCCGACGACCTGATCGCCGACCTCGGACAGGCGCTGGCCAAGGCGGTCGGCTGATCGACAGCCCCCGCCCCGGATCTTGCGTCCGGGGCGGGGTTGGACCCGCGGGGTCAGTCGGCGGCGGCCGGGGCTGCCGGGCCGGTGTCGCCCCCTTCGGAGACGCGCCATGTCACCAGCACGTTCGCGCTGATCTCAAGCTCGCCCTCGGCGATGCCGCCCGCAGAGTCGCTCACCGCGCGCATCTCCATCATCTGCGGAGGATAGGGCCGGTTGCCGCCGCTTTCGTCCATCCGCTCAAGCTGGCCCAGCGTAACCCCCGCGGCCTGCGCCAGGATCTCGGCCTTGCGCCGCGCATCCTCGACGGCGTCGGCCAGGGCCTCGTCCTCGGCCGGCTCGGGCTCGGACAGGCCGAAGCTCAGCCCCTGGAACAGGTTCGAGCCCGCACCGACGACATCGTCCATCAGCGGCCCGAGGTCGGCAAGATCGCGCACCCGCACCGTCATCCGGTTGGTGGCGACATAGCCGACGATCGGGGGCTCGCCCTGCTGGCGGCTGGCCTCGCTGTCGTCGCGGCGGGGGTAAAGCTCGACCGAGCTGGTCTGCACGTCGCGATCCTCGACCCCGGCGGCAACGAGGGTGTCCAGCACCTCGGCCGCGCGGCGCTGGGTGTCGGCCATGGCGTCCGCGGCCTCGGGGGCCTCGGCGGTCACGCCCAGCGTGATCGTCGCCATGTCGGGGGCCAGCCGCGTGGTGCCGGTGCCCTGCACCGTGATTCGGCCCGCCTCGGCCGCGGCCATGGGCCGGGGGGCGGGTGGCGTGTCGGCCTGCCCATAGGCGGCGGTGCCCGACAGAAGGGCCACCGTGAGGGCGGAAATGATCCGGGTGTTCATGAAGCTTCCCTTTTGACTGCGCGCCCCCGGCCGGACCGATCCCGGCCCGAGGGGCGTCGCGACATTGGGACCCCGCGCCGGTAACGGGAAGGTCTTTTGTTTAATTCGGCGGAAAGCTGCTATACCAATGGTTCGACGCGCAAGAGGACTCAACCTCTTCGGACAGGACGATTAGACCGTTGATATGAAGCCCAACTTCGCCCTCGACCTTTCGCATACCGGCATCCGGCTGCTGCACCTGACGAAAGAGGGCGAGCCGGTCCTCGGACAGGTCGCGCTCGACGATCCCGACTTCGACCGCCACATCGCCGATCTTCGCGATCAGGCGCAGGCGCAGATCAAGGGGCAGATGCGGTGTCTGCTGCTGATCCCCGAATCCGAGGTTCTCTATACCTCGGTCGATGCGCCCGGCCCCGACCGCGACTCGCGCGCGGCTGCCGTGCGCCAGGGGTTGGAGGGGATGACACCCTACGACCTTGACGATCTCGTCTATGACTGGCGCCCGTCCGACGGTCAGGCCCTGGTGGCCGCCGTGGCCCGTGACACCCTGTCCGAGGCCGAGCAGTTTGCCGTCAGCTACGGGTTCAACCCGGTCCGCTTTTCCACGCGGCCCAAGCCCGGCACGTTCCGGGGCAACCCGAATTTCGGCCAAACCTGGACCGCGCTCGCCCGGCAGGAGGGCACGCCTGCCCCCTTCGCGGCCCCTGCCGCACGGCCCGAGCCCGCCGCGGGCGAGGTGACCGAGCCCGCAGTGACCGAACAGGAAATTCCGGCCGATGCCCCGGCCCCGCAGGAGGGTCAGCCGTCCGAGGCTTCGCCGACCGACAAGCCGGCGTCGTCCCCCGTGGCCGCCGGTGCGCCTCCAGGCCCCGGGGTGGACGAGCCCCCGGCCGACGGTGCCGAGACCCCCGCGCCGGTGCCGGGCAAGGGCCCGGGTGCGGGCGGGACCGCCCCGCTGGACCCGCCTAGCCCCGACGAGGAAGAGGCGGACCCCGCCGCCCCGGGCGGCGACGGCGACACCGCGCCGGTTCCCGGCGGCACGGGCCGCGACAGCGAGAACGCGCCGGACGACGGGGGCGTGGATGACCAGCCGCTGTCCGATGAGGGTGAGCCTGACGCTCATGCAACGAACGACGTCCCCCCGGTTGCCGATCTTCCCGACGACGCGGACGACGATCCCGCGCTGCGTCCGTGGCACATGTCCGGCCCTGAAGAGGCCACCGCGCCCACGGCCGAGGCCATTGCCACGCGGCAGGACCGGACGGCCGACGACGCCCCCGGGGCGATCGATGACAGCGGAATGGAGGGCAAAGACCCGACGCCTGTTCCCCCCCTCGTCCAGCAGCATCTCGACCGCCTCGCGCGGGAAAGCGGTGATGCCCCGACCGATGGGTCCGACAATGGCGAGGCTGCGACCGCGGGCCCCGAGGCGGACACCGAAGAGGTCCCCGCGCCGCGGCGCCGATCTGCTCCGGTGATCCATCGCCGCCCGGCCGCCCCGCTGGAGGCCGGGCCGGCCGAAGAGGTTCTCTCGCTCGAAGATCCCGAGCCTGAGGATGACGAAGGCCTGCAGGATCCCCACGACATCGGCGGCCCCGCGTCGACTGCGTCTCCGGACCTTTCACCGGCGGATCCGGATCAGCTGTCCGATGCCGAGGCCGGGCCGGAGGTCGAAACGGATCGCGCCTTGTCCTTCACCTCGCGCCGCAAGCCGCTTGCGGACCCGGCGCAGGCGGCAGATCCGACGCTGGACCAGGAACCCGAAGACGACCCCGAGGCACGCCCCGACGCGGCTGCGGTTCCTTCCCTGAATGGGCCCGGGGCCATCGCTGCCCGCTCGGCGTCGATCCCCGAGGGCGGACCTCCGATCGACACCGCGCCGCCCTCTGCCGTGCCCGGCGCAGACCAGCCCACGGGGGCCACGCCCGACGCCGCGACCCGCCCCGGCGCGCCGGCGGCGTCTGCCGGACACTTGTCCCCCGGCCCCGCGTTGCGGCGCGGGGCCCCGGGCCCCGCAGTGGCGGGCGCGGCTGCCCTGGGCGCCGGCGCGGCGACCTCGACCACCCCGGGTGGGGCGGGGGACCTGCCCGACAGCGGCCCGGCCGAGGCCAGCCTCGCCCCGGTGACCACGCCGCGCGCCAAGGGGGCGAAGGGCCCCCGCGCCGGCGCGATCACCGCGACCCGCGCCAAGAACGAAACCCAGGCGATGACGGTCTTCGGCGAGCGCGCGCGCGTGGCCGACGACGCCCGCGGGCGCAGCCCACTGGTGATCGCGATCGCCATCGCGCTGATCGCCGCCATCGGGATCTGGGCGGCCTATCTCGTTCTGGGTCCCGGCCGTGGCGAAGACGTGGCCCAGCCGGACGAAGCCGAGGTCGGCCTTGCGCTGCCCCGCGACAGTGCGCAGGGCACCCCGTCCTCGGCCACCGGGCCCGACGGCACCATCGCCGGCACTGGGCCCGACGCGATGGTCCCGGCCGACGAAACCTCGGTCGGGATCGACTCGCCCACCGTGCCGCTGGGAGAGACCACCGCAGAGGCGCCCGAACCCATTTTGCCCGAGGCCTCCGAAGCTGGTCGGATCGCCGCGGCAACGCCCCAGCTGGGTGCGCCCCTCGGCGGCGCCGCCGACGCGCTGACGGACGGGACCGCCGCGACCTCTGGCGACGTCACGCCCGACAAGGCCGCGGCACGCTATGCGGCGACAGGCATCTGGCCGTTGTCGCCCGAGGCGCCTCAGGATCCGCAGGGCGACAGGCTGGAATCCCTCTACCTCGCCAGCACCGACCCCACGGTGGCCTTTGCGCCCGAGGCGGCGGTGCCCGCGCTGCCCGACAGCGACGTGCCGACTGCGCCGACCTCGCCGCCGCCCCCCGCACCGGCGGGGGTGGAAATCGAGCTCGGCCCCGATGGCCGGGTCGTCGCGACGCCCGAGGGCGCGATTTCGCCCGACGGCATCCGCGTGACCGCGGGCGCGCCGCCGGTCAGCCCCCCGGACATGCCCGCGCGTCCCATTGGCGGACCGCCGATCCCCGAAACCTTGCGCCCCGACGCGAGCACCCCCACGGTCCGACCACGCCAGCGCCCCGAAACGCTGACCGAAGCGGCGGCGCCGGCGGCCGAGCAAGATACCGAGACTGAGACAGCTGCCGCTCCCGATCCCGCCCCGCGCCCTGAAGATGTCGCCGAGGCAGAGGGCGCTGCAGAGGCCACAGATGCGGATGCGGACACGGCCGCCGGAGCCTCGACCGACGAGACCGAGACGGCCGAGGGCCCCGAGGATACGGCCCCGGTGGTGGACCTTCCGGCCTCGGCCCTCGTAGACCGGACGCCCCAGCCCCGGCCAAACGATCTGGCGGCCGAGGCCGTCGCCGCCGCCGTCGCAGCCTCGGGCGCCTCACTGGCTGCGCAGGCGCTGGATGGTGCCGCCGATCCCGCAGCAAGCACGGCGGACCCCGCCGCCACGACCGGGGAACAGGTCGCGTCGCTGGAAGAGCCTGCAGAGATCAGCCCCTTCGCACTCGACCGCTCGCCGGTTCCGGCCGCCCGCCCCGCGCGCGTCGAACAGCGCGCGGCTGCGGTAGCCGCCGCCCCCGCAGCCTCCCCGGCACAGGCCCCGGTGGCCGCGCCTGCCGCGGCCTCGGTCGTGCAGCCGCGCAATCCGACATCGGCCTCGGTGGCCAGCAGCGCCACCACCGACGGCGCGATCAACCTGCGGCGGCTGAACCTGGTCGGCGTTTTCGGCGGCGGCGCCAACCGGCGGGCGCTGCTGCGCCTGCCTTCGGGCCGCTTCGTCAAGGTCAAGGTCGGCGACAGCATCGACGGCGGGCGCATTGCCTCGATCGGCGAATCCGATCTGCGCTACGTCAAGTCGGGGCGCAACTTCACCCTGTCGATGCCCAACGGCTAAGCCGGCGTCGCCGATCCCCGGCCCGAACCGCGGCCCGCACCGTTCGTGCCCCACCGGACGCCGGACGCAGGCGCGGACGCTGCGACGTAAATCCTGACACTTTGCCGAGCTGCTCTGGGATGATGCGGCAACGCTGCTATGTTGACTGCATCGCCCGTCCCGCGCAGGGCCGCGCAGTCCCGGTCCAGCCGACGGAGCTCTGATGGAAAGTTTCCTGTTCCAAGCCACCCTCTACCTCGCGGCCGGGGTCGTCGCGGTGCCGTTGTCGGTGCGGCTGGGGCTGGGCTCGGTTCTGGGGTACCTGATCGCCGGGATCGCCATCGGCCCGGTCTTCGGGCTCGTGGGCTCGGAAACCGCGGACCTGCAGCACTTTGCCGAGTTCGGCGTGGTGATGATGCTGTTCCTGATCGGGCTCGAACTTGAGCCCCGGGCGATCTGGGACATGAGGATGCGTCTTCTGGGGCTGGGTGGCCTGCAGGTCGTAGGCACGATGGCCGTGATCACTGGCGGTGCGATGGCCTTCGGACAGCCACCGACCATGGCCATCGCCATCGGCATGATCCTCGCCCTTTCCTCGACCGCGATCGTGCTGCAGACGCTGACCGAGAAGGGCCTGATGCAGACCAATGGCGGGCGGTCGTGCTTTTCTGTGCTGCTGACGCAGGACATCGCGGTGATCCCGATGCTGGCGCTGCTGCCGCTTCTGGCGATACCCGGTGCGCTGGGGCATGCGACAGTCGACACCCATACCACCGTTCCCGGCAGCGAAACCGTGTCGGCGAGCCATGCCGAGGCGGCCGTCGCGATGATCGACGCCCTGCCCGCCTGGGGCGTGACCCTGGCGACTCTCGGCGCGGTCGGGCTGGTGATCCTGTTCGGGGCCTTCGCCACGCGGCCGATCTTTCGCTACCTGCACGTCGCCAAGCTGCCCGAGCTTTACACCGCCTTCGCGCTTCTGATCGTGATCGGGATCGCCTTTTTGATGTCGGTCGTGGGCCTTTCGCCCGCGCTCGGCACCTTCCTGGCGGGCGTCGTCCTGGCCAACACCGAGTTCCGGCACGAGCTGGAATCGGCGATCGAACCCTTCAAGGGGCTGCTTCTGGGCCTCTTCTTCATCACCGTGGGCGCGGGCATCCGGTTCCAGGTTCTCTTCGACGCGCCGACGACGATCCTGGGGCTGACGTTGCTGACGATGTTCGCCAAGGGGCTCGTCCTTTACATCATCGCGCGGGTGTTCCGCATGGGGATGCGCAACCGCTGGCTCTTTACCCTCGGGCTGGCGCAGGCGGGCGAGTTCGGCTTCGTGCTCGTGTCCTTCTCGCTGCAGCAATCGGTTCTGCCCGCCGACCTGGGCGAGCTTTTGTTGCTGGTCATCGCGCTGTCGATGCTGCTGACCCCGCTCTTCTTCATCGCCTATGACAAGCTTGCCCGCCGCGCGCCGGTGCCCGAAACGCCCGAGCCCGACGAGATCGACGATCAGCAGCCGATCATCATCGCGGGCATCGGCCGCTTCGGACAGGTGGTCAACCGGATGCTGCAGCTGGCCGGGTTCCAGACCACCGTGCTGGACCACGATCTGAACACGATCCAGCTGATGCGGCGCTTCGGGTTCAAGGGGTTCTTCGGCGATCCGACACGGCCCGAGCTTCTGCATGCGGCGGGGCTGGACACCGCGCGGGTGCTGGTCGTTGCGATGGATGACGGTGCAGCGGCGGTGCGGCTGGTCGAATACGCGCGGCGGCGGCGCCCCGACCTGCACATCGTCGCGCGCGCCCGCGACCGGGTGCATGTCTACAAGCTCTACCGCGCGGGCGCGAACGACATCGTGCGCGAGCTTTTCGATTCCTCGCTGCGCGCCGGGCGTTACGTGCTGGAGAACATGGGCATGACCGACCGCGAGGCGTCTGACATGGAGCGCACGTTCTACCGTCTGGACCGGGCGGCGCTGCGTGACCTGGCCGAGCTGTGGATCCCCGGTCTGCCCGTATCGCGCAACGACGCCTACATCGAACGCGCGCGGGCGCTGAACAACGAACTGGAATCCGAGCTGATGAAGCGGTTTGACACCGACATCCTGGTGGGCGACCCCGATGACGACGAGGATGAGGCCGACGCGGTCACCCGTGCCGAACTGGCCGAAAACGACCGGCAGGACTAAACGGCCGGGACAGGTCGGCCCTGCCCGACGCCCGCGCGCCGGGGTGGCCGGCGCCTAGCCCCCGGCCACCCCGGCCTCGTCAAAGGTTGCCATGCCAGAGTGACACGCAAGGGCGCCCTTCAGCACGCCGAGCGCCAGCACGCCGCCCGTCCCTTCGCCCAAACGCAGCCCCAGCGACAACAGGGGCGCCTTGTCCAGGCGATCCAGCAACCTCGCATGTGCCGTCTCGGCTGACCCGTGGCCCGCGACGCAATGGTCCAGCGCCCCGGGGGCAGCGACCTCCAGCACCGCGGCGGCGGCGGTGCAGATGAAACCGTCGAGGATCACCGGGATGCGCAGGTGCCGCGCGCGCAGGATCGCCCCTGCCATGGCGGCGATTTCGCGCCCTCCCAGGCACCGCAGAACCTCGATCGGGTCGGACAGGACCGCGCGGTGCGCGGCGATGCCCTCGGCCACCAGCCGGCGCTTGGCCTCGAGCGCATCGCCCGCAACGCCGGTACCCGGGCCCACCCAGTCGCCGCCGTAAAGCGCCCCCGCGATGGCTGCAGCCGAGGCCGTGTTGCCGATGCCCATCTCGCCCGCGATCAGGCAATCGGCATCGGTGTCGACCGCGTCCCACCCCGCCCTGACCGCACGGACCAGCCCAGCCTCGTCCATCGCCGGACCGGCGGTGAAGTCGGCGGTGGGCGTGTCGAGGTCGAGCGCATGGACCGCGATGCGCGCCCCCATCGCCCGGCAAAGCTGGTTGATCGCCGCGCCCCCGGCCTGGAAGTTGGCGACCATCTGGGCCGTCACCTCGGGCGGAAAGGCCGACACGCCGCGGGCGGCGATGCCGTGGTTGCCCGCGAAAACCAGCGCCAGCGGGGTGGTGCAGTCGGGACGCGCATCGCCGCGCCAGCCGGCATACCATATCGCCAGATCCTCAAGCCGTCCCAGTGCGCCGGGCGGCTTGGTCAGCATCCCGTTGCGGGCGCGGGCGGCGGCGATGGCGCTGCCGTCCGGCTGCGGAAGGTCGGTCAGCCGCGCACGTATATCGGCAATGCTCTGGACTTCGGCAGTGGTCATGTCGCCCCCTCGTTGAACCTCTCTGCCATCGTGTTTAACGCTGTGTCAGGCCTTCACCATCCCGGAAACGACGAATGTCCGACCCCCTCCGCCCCCGCACCGCAGATCTGGCCGAGGCGCTGGCGCTGCTGACTCGCTTGCCCGCGCCGCATATCGTCACGCCCCGGGGCGCGCGCGCGGCCTGGGCCTGGCCCGTGGCGGGCGGCGTGGTGGGGCTCTTCGCAGCAATCCCGGCGACGCTGGGAATGTCCGTGGGGCCCGCCTTTGCCGCCGGGATGGCCCTGGCGGTCGGCACGACTATAACCGGTGGACTGCACGAGGATGGATTGGCAGACACTGCGGACGGTCTTTGGGGCGGGCACGACAAGGCGCGGCGCCTGGAGATCATGCGCGACAGCCGCATCGGCAGCTACGGCGTGCTGGCCCTGATCCTGTCGATTGGGTTGCGGTGGGCGGCGTTGGCCACGCTCTGCGTGGCGGGGGGCGCGGGGGCCGCGCTGGTGGCCGCGGCAATGCTGTCGCGGGCCGCCATGGGCGCCCTGGCGGCTGCCCTGCAGCATGCGCGCGCCGACGGCTTGTCGGTCGCAACAGGTCGGCCCGACCGGCCGACGGCCGCGCTGGGGGCCGGCATTGCGGTGGTCATGACGCTGATCCTGTGCGGCTGGGCCGCCATCCTGTTGGTGCTGGTCGTCGCCGCGGTCACCTGGGCCTGCGGGGCAATCGCCAGATCCAAGATCGGCGGCCAGACTGGCGACATCCTCGGCGCGACGCAGCAGATGACCGAGCTTGCTGTCCTGGCGACGCTTGCCGCGATGGTCTGACCTCGCGGGCCCGGACCGGTCGACGTCGAGGGTGGCCCCGACCAGCCCAGCAATGAAAAACCGCCGCCCCGGGCTGCGGGACGGCGGTTGAACAGGTCGGGTCGAAGGCCGCGATCGATCGGGCCGGACCGGATCAGGCGGCGGCAGCGCGCCCCATCAGCACCTCGTCGATCTGCTTCTGGGCCGAGGTCTCGTCCCCCCCGGTCACAGCGGCAATCTCACGCGTCAGCCGCTCAAGCGCGGCTTCGTAAAGCTGGCGTTCCGAGTAGCTTTGTTCCCGCTGGTCGTCGGTGCGGTGCAGGTCGCGCACGACCTCGGCGATCGAGATCAGGTCGCCCGAGTTGATCTTTTGCTCGTATTCCTGAGCCCGGCGCGACCACATGGCCTTTTTCACCTTGGCCTTACCCTTGAGCGTGGTCATCGCCTTGGACACCACGTCGGGCGAGCTGAGCGAGCGCATGCCGACCTCGGTCGCCTTGTGGGTCGGCACCCGAAGCGTCATCTTGTCCTTCTCGAAGGAGATCACGAAAAGTTCCAGCGAGATGCCGGCGATTTCCTGGCTTTCGATCGACATGATCTGTCCGACGCCATGCGCCGGATAGACGACATAGTCGTTAGGACGGAATTCGGATTTCTTGGCTTTGCTCATACAGACAGCTTCCTAGAAAGGCCCCAGACGCTTGGCGACAGGAAAGGCGCCGGGTGTGTCGAATACCCCGTCGCGCTAGGTCCCATCGCTGTCAACGCGGGCTCCGACGATGTCGGTCGGCAGCAGCCCGCACCTGCCACCATCACGGCGGCTTGCGCTGTACATAGCAAATTTTTCCCCTTTCGGAAAGGGGAGTGTAGCGTGATTGTTAACATGGCGTCATACTGCGCCGCCGTCTTCCCCACTGGGGCCCGACAGGGCGGCGCAGCGACGCGGTATCAGCCACCTTCGCCGGGCGCCTCGGAGAAATATTTCTCAAGCTTGCCGGTCTCGCCATCCCGCTCTTTCGCCTCGGGAAGCTCGTCCTTCTTGGTGATGATCACCGGCCAGGCCTCGGAGTACTTGCGGTTGAACTCCACCCAGTTCTCCATGTCCGGCTCGGTGTCCGGGCGGATCGCATCGGCGGGGCATTCGGGTTCGCACACGCCGCAATCGATACATTCGTCGGGGTGGATCACCAGCATGTTCTCGCCCTCGTAGAAGCAATCCACCGGGCAGACTTCGACACAGTCGGTGTATTTGCAGGCGATGCAGTTATCGGTGACGACGTAGGTCATGAGGGGGATCCGTCTTCTCTGGCTGTGTCTGACCTAGACGAGCCCCCGGGATCATTCAAGCGTCCCCGGCCACTTCGCAGGCGACTTGGAAAGCGCGTCCCGCCGATCCTTCTTCGTCGGGCGTCCCTTTCCTTCGTACCGGGGGTTTTGCGGAACGCGCGGTTCGGGGGGCGGGCTCATATCATCATATAGCGCCTGCGCCTCGGGCGCGGGGCCGCGGCGCGTGCCGGGCGCGAGGACGCTCACGACCCGGATCCGGTCGGCCTGCGGAAAGGTCAGAACATCGCCCGGTCCGACGGCGACCGCCGGCTTCGCGATGCGGGTACCGTTGACGCGGACGTGCCCGCCGCCCACGACCTTGGCCGCCAGTCCGCGCGTCTTGAAGAATCGCGCGAACCACAGCCATTTGTCGATGCGGATGGTTTCCCGCGGGCCGTCCGCTTGGGGCGAGGGGGCGTGCCCCTGCGCCTCTGCGCCCTTGTGACGGGCGCGCCCGGTGCGATCCGCGGTCACGCCGCGCTCAGGACTTGTTGTCCTTGAGGCCCATCAGCGCAGCGGCGAACGGGTTGTCCGGGTCGATCTGCTTTTCCTTGCGTGGCGGACGGGCCTGATAGGTCTTGGCCCCCTCGTCGCGCTGGGGCTTGCCGCCCTTGCGCTTGCCACCCTGCCCGCGCGCGTCCTTGCGATCGCCGCCACGACCCTGCGCCTCTTTGGCGGCGCCGTCCTTGCGATCGGACCGCCCGCCTTTGCCGCGCCCCTGGCGAGCGCCGTCGCGGCGACCGCGATTGCCGGACCAAGTGAAGGTGTAGAAAGTCTCGATCTCGGGTTCCGACGCGGTTTCGGCGGCGGAGGCGACATGATCCTCGCCGGGCATCTCTTGCGGCGGCGTGGGCGTACCTTCGCCCGGCTGTCCGGCAGGCGTCTCTTGCGGCGGTTCGGGCGGTGTTTCCGCCGGGCCGCCGGGGTCCGGCACATCGACCGGCCCGGGATCGGGCAGTTCGACGGGCTGGGGATCGGGGATGTCGCTGGCCGTGGTCTGCATGGGCTCTCCTCCCTCTCGCAAAGCGGCCTCGGGCGCGGCGCCCGGGGTGTCTGTCGCGGGCGCTTGGGCCGCGGGGGCGTCGCCGGCAGAGGCGTCAGCGCCCTCGGGCGCGGCCGTAGCGGGGGCCTCTGCCCCCTCCTGTCCGCCGGTACGGGCTGCAACCGGGGCTTTCGCCTTCTGGCGCTCGCCTTTCTCGGCCTTGTAGCCAAGACCCGCCATCAGGTCGGCGAATTGCTCCAGCGTCAGGCCGGTAATCGACAGCATGTCAGGCGTCGCCTCGAACCCTGCCCGGCTGTCCTGACCGCGCAGCATGTCGGCCAGACGTTCAAGCATATCGATGCGGATCGCCCGCGCACCGGCCACGGTATAGCCGGACATCAGGTAGCTGCCCTCGGGCATGCCATCGACGACCGGGATCGTCACGAGGCCCGGCGGCGGGCTTTCGGGGAACTGGTCGAACCCCTTGGCAAGCGACCACAGAACCAGCCTGAGGCGCGTCGGCGCGGGCTTCAGCAGCGCGGGCAGGAAGATAGTGAACTGGCCGAAGCGCACGCCATGCTTGCGCAGGGCGCCGCGGGCCGACTGGTCGAGCTCCTTGACCTCGGCCGCGATCTCGGCCCGGCGCAGCAGGCCCAGACCCTCGATCAGGCGGAAGGCGAAACCACGGGCAAGTCCCGTCAGCGTCTCGTCCCGGCTCATCGCCATCAGCGGCTCGAACTGGGTCGCGACCTTGCGGTCGATGAAATGCTGCAGGCGGCGTTGAACCTTCTGGGCGACCTCGGGCCCCGCTTCGTCATCGACGAACACCTCGACCCCGGGCTTCATCGGCTCGGACCCGGTCACCAGCTTGCCCACCGCAGTGTCGCCCCACATCAGGCCACCCTGCTCGGTAAAGTCGATCTGGGTGTCGGGGGCGTTGTAAAACCGGTCGGCACGCAGGTGGAATTCGGGCCGCAAAGCCTGCAAAGATGCCTGCGCAAGCGTCTTCGCCTCGTCCGGCGATCCGCTCTTGTCCTGCCGAAAACGGAAGCCTTCCAGCTTGCCCACGAATTCGCCTTCGACGGTCACTTCGCCCTTGTCGTTCACCTCGGCCACCAGGCCCTCCTTCTGCTTCAGACGGCGCAACAGCACCGAGGTCCGCCGGTCGACGAACCGCTGCGTCAACGCGCCATGCAGCGCATCGGACAAGCGGTCTTCTACATCGCGGGTCGCGCCGCGCCAATGCGTTTCGTCATCCACCCAGCCCTTGCGCTGCGCGACATAGGTCCACGTGCGGATATATGCCAACCGTTTCGACAACGCATCTATGTCGCCATCGGTTCGATCGATCCGCTTGACCTGCCGCGCCAGCCAGTCGTCGGGCACCCGTCCCCATTCGTGGAGAAAGCCGAAGATCCGCTCCAGCATCCCGGCATGCTCCCCGCCCGAGATGCCGCGAAAGTCGGGAATGCGGCAGACATCCCACAGAAGACCCACGGATTTCGGGCCCACCGCGCGTTCGCGGATCTCGGGGATTTCCGACAGCGTCTTCAGCGCGGCCAGATCGTCGGCTTCCCGAGCCCGGGTCAGCCACTGATCCTCGCACCCCTTTTCAAGCGATGCGATCAGCGCTGCGGTCGAGGACAGGTTCAGCCGGTCGTTGCGCCACTGCAGCTTACGGATCGGGGTGAAGGAATGGGTGGTGATCGCCTCGACCACCTCGTCGGGCATGGGCGGTGCCTCGCCCGTTACGCCGAAGGTGCCCGAGGCCGTGTGCCGCCCTGCCCGGCCCGCGATCTGCGCCAGTTCGTTCGGGGCCAGATCGCGCATCCGCCGCCCGTCGAACTTGCGCGTCGAGGAAAAAGCGATGTGCTTGATGTCGAGGTTCAGCCCCATGCCGATCGCATCCGTCGCGACGAGGAAATCGACATCGCCGTTCTGGTACATCTCGACCTGGGCGTTGCGGGTGCGCGGGGACAGCGCGCCCATCACCACCGCTGCGCCCCCCTTCTGGCGCCGCAGCAGTTCCGCGATGGCGTAGACGTTTTCGACCGAGAAGCCGACGATCGCCGACCGGGGCTGCATCCGGCTGATCTTTTTCGCGCCGGTATAGGTCAGTTCAGAAAATCGCTCGCGCCGCAGGAATTGGGCCCGCGGCACCTGGGCCGCGATGGCCTGCCGCATCGTGTCCGAGCCCAGGAACAGCGTCTCGTAGCGGCCGCGCGAATTGAGCAGACGCTCGGTAAAGACATGCCCGCGCTCGGGGTCGGCACATAGCTGGATCTCGTCCACGGCAAGGAAATCGCAGCCCAGGCCCTGCGGCATCGCCTCGACCGTGCAGACCCAGTAGGCGGTGCGCTCGGGGACGATGCGCTCTTCGCCGGTCACCAGCGCCACCACGCGGGGGCCGCGCAGCGCGACGATGCGGTCGTAGACCTCGCGCGCCAGAAGCCGCAGCGGCAGACCGATGATGCCGGACTTGTAGCCCAGCATCCGCTCGATCGCGTAATGCGTCTTGCCCGTGTTGGTGGGTCCAAGGACGGCCGTGATGCGGCCCTGTTCGGCTGTCATCTTCGTGCGCCTCGCGTTCCGCTGCGACATAACCCGATCGCGGGCCGGCCAACAACCCCGCGCCCCCGGCAGCGTTCCATGGCGCGGTCGGTCCTGCGTGTCGTGCCGATCGGGATGTTCAGATTTCCGAGCCTAGAACCTGAAGTTCAAGCCGCGTGATCGCATCATGGGCGGCGGGCTGTCCGGGGCTGAGCTCCCGCACCTTATACCACGCCTCGAGCGCCTCCTCGGGGCGTTCGAGGTCCTCGAAGATGATGGCCAGGCCCGTGATCGCTCCGAAATGGCGGGGGTTGAGGCTGAGCGCGACGCGAAGATCCTCAAGCGATTCGCCATAGCGGCCATCCACGTAGAAGGCGGTCGCGCGGGCATTATAGGCCTCGGCAAAACCGGGCGCGTGGTCGATCAGGGCCGAGAAATGGTCGATCGCCGCCACGGTGTCGAGGTTGTCCATCGCCTCGCGCCCACGGTCGAGCAGGAGGTCCATCGCCGCGGACCCGCTTTTCGACCATTCGGTCCAGATCTGCCCCTCGATCGCGTCGACCTCGGCAGGTTCGGCGGTGCGCAGATCCTCGAACAGGCCGTCCAGCACATCCGGGTCGGCCCCCGGGGCCGGGTCGGGCGATGGCGTTGCGGTGGCCCCGGCCTCAGGCCCCACCTCCGGCGCGGCCTCAGTCCGCGGCTCGCCCGCCTTGGACCCATCCGCCGCGGTGGAGCCCGCGGCGGGCGCATCCTCCGTCGCCCCGTCGGTCGGTGCAATCTGAGAAAGGGCTCGGTCCGGCAGGACGGCAGGCGTCAGACAGCTCGCGGCCAGAAATGCCGCAGCGAAATATTTGAGTAAGTCTGGCCGTGCACCCATAACGACCCCACTCTACCAAAGACGTGCGCCGCAGGTAAGGCGTCGTGCGTTCACATCGAAGATATCCCCGGGCGCGGCCCGGACACCCCGAGGAGGAGACCTGATGAGCGACGTGATCCCGGCCGCCGTGGCGGCCCTGAACGAAAAGACCGGCGGCAGCTTCGACGGCTCGGCCAAGTTCGTGATCCTCGACGAGGGCAGCATCGTGCTGGACGGCGGGGGCGCGCGCGAAGGCGACGACGAGACCGACGTCACCATGACCGCTGACGCCGACACGTTTCAGCAGATGATGTCGGGCGCGCTGAACCCGACCTCGGCCTTCATGTCCGGCCAGCTGAAGATCGACGGCGACATGGGCACCGCGATGAAACTGGGCTCGGCGCTGAGCTGAGTTGCCGCGCATGCCCAGGCCCCACGCCAATCCGCCCGCAGCGGCGGCCTCAGCCCTGCCCGCGGCACCCTATCATGCAGATGTGGCGCAGGGGCCGGACTGCGGCGCCGCGGTCTGGCTTGAAACGCGCGACGGGGTTCGGCTGCGCATGGGGCACTGGCGGACAGGTACGGCCGGGACGGTTCTGATCTTTCCCGGCCGCACCGAGTATATCGAGAAATACGGCGACGCCGCCGCGGAATTCGCCAAACTGGGATATTCCAGCATCGCTATGGACTGGCGCGGCCAGGGACTGGCCGACCGGCTGGGGCACGAGGCCCTGTCGGGACACGTTCTGGATTTCGGCGACTACCAGACCGATGTCGCCGCGATGATGACGGCACTGCGGTATTTGGACATGCCGAAACCCTATCACCTCGTCGCCCATTCGATGGGCGGCGCCATCGGGTTGCGCGCGCTGACCGAGTGTCTGCCCGTCGCCTCGGCCGTCTTTACCGCGCCGATGTGGGGCATCGGCGTTGCCGCCGCGCTGCGCCCGCTGGCCTGGACGCTGTCGTGGGGAATGCGCAGCCTTGGGCTGGGTGATCGCTATACGCCCGGAACCTCGGGCAATTCCTACGTGAACGTCTCGCCCTTCGAAAAGAATTTGCTGACCCGCGACCGCGCGATGTTCGACTACATGGCGACCCAGACTGCGACGCATCCCGAGCTGGCGCTCGGCGGCCCGTCGCTGCACTGGGTCTCCGAGGCGTTGAAGGAATGCCGCTGGCTGGACCGGCAGCCCTCGCCCTCAGTGCCGGCGCTGACCTTCCTGGGCGGCGACGAGGGCATCGTCGATCCCGCCGCGATCCACGACCGGATGCAGCGCTGGCCCGGCGGCCGGCTGACGCTGGTCGAAGGGGGGCGGCACGAGGTGATGATGGAGACGCCCGAGGCCCGCGCGGCCTTTTTCGCCGCGGCCGGGGCGCATTTCCGGGCGGCAGCACAGGACGGGCCCGAGGATCGGGGCGCAGGCGCGCCCGACACCTGACCGGCGCCCAGACGGCGCGCCATCAGGGCACCGTCTGGCAGGGCAGTCGGACGGTCGGCTCAGGCGGCCGGCTCGTCCTCGACCACCTGGCGCTGGCGTCCCAGACCTTCGACCTCAAGTTCGACCACGTCGCCGGGGACGAGGTAGACCGGCGGGCGCTGCCCCATGCCCACCCCCTTGGGGGTGCCGGTCGCGAGGATGTCGCCGGGCTCAAGCGTCATGAACTGGCTGGCATAGCTGACCAGCCGTGCCACGGGAAAGATCATCCGCGCGCTGCTGCCGTCCTGCCGCAGCACGCCGTTGACCCACAGCCTGAGCGCCAGGTCCTGCGGGTCGCCCGCGTCGCGCGGCGGCACCAGCCAAGGGCCCACGGGGGCAAAGCTGTCTGCCGATTTGCCCTTGGTCCACTGGCCAGCCCGCTCCAGCTGGTAAGACCGGTCGGACAGGTCGTTGATCGCCACGTAACCCGCCACGTGGTCCAGCGCCTGCGCCTCGTCGACATACCTCGTGCGGCGCGAGATGACGGCGCCCAGCTCGACCTCCCAATCCAGCATCTCGGATCCAAGCGGCCGGATGATCGGATCCGTGGGCCCGCAAAGCGCGGTCGTCGCCTTGAGAAACAGGATGGGTTCGCGCGGGGGCTGCATTCCGTTCTCGCGCGCATGGTCCGAGTAGTTCATGCCGACGCAGACGATCTTGCCCACCCCCGCCACGGGAACGCCCAGCCGGGGGCTGTCGGCGACCACGGGAGCGGCCCTGACGTCGAGCCGGGTCAGGCGCGCCAGCACCTCGCCCGAGAGGTCAGCCACCTGGGCCGACAGATCGCGCAGCTGCCCGTCATCATCGATCACCCCGGGCTTTTCTTCGCCCCGGGGGCCGAACCGAACAAACCGCATGCGCCTCTCCCTGCCTGTCGGGCCGTCTGATACGCTACCGCCGGGCGGGGTCAAGCGATTGCGATGGGATCGATGCCGGGGACGGACCGGACGGACCCGAGGGCCGCAACCGGCATCAGATGCGGATCTGCCGGAAGGCGTCGCGCAACGCCTCGGACCAGTCGCTCGACATCTGGCGGTAGACGGGATCCTCGGCTTCGATCCGCCGCGACACGGCGATGTCCAGCGCGTCCCGCTCGATCACCATCATGTCGAGCGGCATGCCGACGCTGAGGTTCGACCTGAGAGTCGAATCCATCGACAAAAGCGCGGCCTTCTGCGCCTCGGCCAGGGTCGTCTCGGGGCGGATCACCCGGTCGAGGATCGGCTTGCCGTACTTGTGCTCGCCGATCTGCAGGAACGGGGTGTCGCGCGTCGCCTCGATGAAGTTGCCCTCGGGGTAGACGAGGAACAGCCGCATCGCGCCGCCGCGCCGCTGCCCCGCGACGATCAGCGTGGCCGAGGCCATCTGGCTCATCCCGTTCATCTTGTTGGCGATGTCGCCCGCCGTCCGCGACAGGGTCGATCCCACGATCTCGGCCACCTCGAGCATGGTTTCGGCCTCCATGATCGAGGGCGTGTCGCTTTCGGGATCGTCGATGGCGTCGGAAAGCCGCGCCAGGGTCGTCTGTGTCGTCGACAGGCTGCCCGCCGTCAGGATCGCGATGACGCGGTCGCCGGGACGGTTGAAGGTGAACATCTTGCGATAGCACGAGATGTTGTCGAGCCCGGCGTTGGTGCGGGTGTCCGACAAAAGCACGATGCCCGCATCCAGAAGCAGGCCAACGCAGTAGGTCATGATTCCTGTCCCTGCTGAAACCGCTCCAAGCTAGGCGCGCAAAGGTTCCGCGGCAATGGCCACGTCAGTCCTGCACGAAGATGGTTAACGCTGCGTGTCCCCGGCGCATGTTCCGGTCGCGCCAGAGACGACCGCCCTGCCCGGCTTCCCGCGGCAGGGCATATGCCGGGGGTCAGGGGTTCAGGTGCCGATGGGCGAAGGCCAGCTTTTCGTGCACGGCCGCAGGCAGCACGAAGGGATAGAGATCGTCCAGCCCCATGGAGCGGTTCACGTGGTTGAAGGCCAGACCCAGATCGGCGCCCCGCGCGATCAGCGCCTCGGCATCCTTCATCGCGTAGGCGTCGCCGGGCGGATGCGTGTCGCCCTCGTCATCCAGCCCCACGGCGGCGGCGCTGTCGACGATGTCGGTCAGATGCAGAAGGTGCGCGACCGTCTCGGCCCAGTCCTCGTGCGGGTGGGCCGAGGCATAGGGCGTCACGAACCGCTCGGCCCAGTCGGCAGGCGGACCGCTGTCGTAATGCCGCCCAAGCGCGGCGCCGTAATCCGCCGTCTCATCCCCGAACATGGCGCGAAACTCGTCGAGGAAGCCGGGTGTTTCGGCCAGCCGGACCTGCAGGTAATGGGCCAGCTCGTGCCGGAAATGGCCGATCATCGTGCGGTAGCTTTCGCCAAGCTCCTGTTGGCGGCGCACCTGTTCGACGGGATCGGCCTCGGTCACGTTGATGGTGACGAGTCCCATGTCATGGCCCATCACGACATTTTCGTCGCCGCGCCGCGTGTGTTCGCTCATCAGGTGGAACCTGGGCTTGGGGCCGGCATCGACCTCGTCGAACCAGTGCCAGCGCGCGAGGTTCGCCAGAACCCATCGCTTGGCCAGCTCGGCCTGCGACCAGAGCGCGACGTTGTCCTGCACCAGCGTGTCCGGCACAACCTCGGTCATCGCACAGGACCGGCAGAGCCCGCCGCCGACATATTCGGCCTGCCAGTTGCAGCCGATCTTGTCGCGGTTGTCGCACATGTCGACGCCGGTGACCATTTCCTGCGCGCCAGGGTCGAAAGCGATGTCCGTCCCGCAGGAGCCGCAGCGCAGGTTGTGGAAATAGGCCCGTTCGCCACAGCTCGGGCAGCGGAAGATCTGCATGGTTCCCCCTCGTCCGCCCCGCACACCCGCGGGGCGACGTGTAACGACCCAGCGTCGCTCCGGTTCCCTGCCGGGGTGCGACCCAGGGCACCGCCCCTCCGCCGGACGCAAAAAGGGGCGCCGCTTCCGCGGCGCCCCCGGGCTGATCCGTTATGGGCCTGCGTCAGTTCATCGAGTTCGGCAACCACAGCGAAATCTGCGGGAAGGTCAGGATCAGGAACATCACCACGACCTCGCAGGCGAGGAACCAACCGATCCCGCGGAAGATGGTGTCGAGCGGGATCTTGTCGCCCACTACATTCTTCACGACATAGGCGTTAAAGCCGACGGGCGGCGTCAGAAGCCCGATCTCGATATACTTCACTACGATCACCCCCAACCAGATCGGGTCGAGGCCCAGGGCCTCGAACATCGGCTGAACGATGGGCAGGGTCAGAAGCAGAACCCCCAGCGGATCGAGGAACATGCCGAGGATCACGTAGATGATCGAGATCGCGAGCAGCAGCAGCACCGGATCCAGCGCCCAGGACCCCATCATCGCCGCCATCATTCCCGGCAGGCCGACGAGGGCCAGGAACTTGGTGTACATCACCGCGCCATAGGCCACGAAGAACAGCTGCGCGGTGGTCTTCACCGCCTCCATGATGCTCTCCTGGAACACCGCGAAGGTCAGGCGCCGCTGCACGGCGGCGATGATGCAGGCCAGGAACGCACCCGCAGCGCCGGCTTCGGTCGGCGTGACGACGCCGCCGTAAAGCCCGCCGATGATGCCGAAGATAAGCAGCAGCAGCGGCCAGACCGGCGCCAGCGACCGCCAGCGTTCGCGCCACAGCTCGCTGCGGTCCACCTCCTGCTTGATCGGCGGCGCGACCGACGGGTCCAGCCAGCAGCGCCCGACGATCATGATCGTGTAGACCACGGCCGTCAGCACCCCCGGCATCACCCCCGCGATCAGCAGCTTGGTGATCGAGACCTCGGCGAACACGCCGTAGATCACGAACATGATCGACGGCGGGATCAGCGCGCCGAGGGTGCCGGACGAGGCGACGACGCCGCAGGCCAGCGACGGTGCATAGCCCGCCTTCAGCATCTGCGGGATCGCAAGCCGGCCCATGGTGGCCGAGGTCGCGACCGACGACCCCGACGCGGCGGCGAAGCCCGCGGAGGCAAAGTTGGTGGCCACGGCCAGGCCACCCGGCAGGCCGGACAGCCAAAGGCGGGCGCATCGGAACAGCGCCTCGGAAATGCCGCTGGCATGGGCGATGGCGCCCATCAGGATGAACATCGGAATGGCCGACAGGCCCCAGTTCGCGGCGACCTCGAACGGGGTCTGCTGCATTACCGCGAAGGCCACGCGTTCGTTGCGCAGGATGGTAAAGCCGGCGAAGGCTGCCACGCCCAGGGCCACACCGATGGGCATGCGGACGGCGATCAGCAGCAGCACCAGGGCGAGACTGCCGAAGCCCAGAAGTTCGGGACTCACAGCTGTTCCTCCGTTTCAGGGATATCGATGCCGCCGCCGTCGTCGGGCGGGGGCGTGTTGCGGGCGGCGTTGCGGTAGTCCTGCACGAGGTTGATCGCGACGTAGATCGTCATCAGCCCGAAGCCGAGCGCGACGACCCAGCGCGACGGCCAGATCTCGACAAAGCCCACGCCCGCCTCCTTGGCTTCGCGGATGTGGGTCTTGTCGATGGCGATCTCGATCGCCTTCCAGGTGAAGACGGCGGTGTAGATGACCGTGACGATCGCCACCGTGGCATCGAGGAAGGTGCGCGGGCGCCACTTCATCCAGGTGGTGAAAAGCTCGACGATGATATGCCCGCGTTCGCGGGTGATCAGCGCCAGCGGCAGGAAGGCCAGTGCCGCCATGTGGTAGGCCGAGACGATTTCGACCGTGCCCGTCAGCGGGCTGGAGAACACGGTGCGCATGAACACGTCGAGCGTGACGTGCAGCATCATCAGCGCGGTGGCGATGCCGGCGATCCAGGCGAGGCCCGTGACCGTGAGGTCGAGTAGGCGTTTGAGGGCGTTCATGTTGCCTCCGAGTGCGAAGAAGTGCGGCGCCCCGGATGCGTGGGGCGCCGACGCGAAATCACGTCGCGACGTCAGGTCGCGGCATCACAGGGCGTCGGGGTCGACCTTGGAATAAACCTCGTCCCACAGCAGGCGGCGAAAGGTGTCGCTGTCGCGACCCTCGTCGTCCAGCAGCCCCTTCCAGCGATCGAAAGACGCGAGATAGGCGTCGAGGATAGGCTCGGGCGCCTCGACGCCCGCGTCCCGCGCATTCCCGATGTTGAGGTCGTACTGCGTGGCGTCCCGCTCGCTCATCACCGCGTCGTATTCGGGACCGCCCTCGATGAAGGTGATGCCCTGCTCCTTGGCCTGCGACACCGCCGCCTCGTCCGCGGGGATCTGCACGTCGAATGTCGCCATGCTGACGAGGTCCGGTGCGTGGTCGATATGCGCCTGCCGCTGCTCGGGGGTCATGTCCTCCCAGACGCCGCGGTTGACGTACATCATGATCGGCGGGCCGCCCATGCCCATGGGCGCGTCGATCACCGTGTCGGTGACGTCCATCAGCCCGAAGCTGACCAGCCACTGGACCGAGCCCAGGACGCAGTCGAGCGCGCCGCGCTCCATCGCCGCGGTGAATTCGTTTCCGGTCATCGAGATCGGCGTGCCGCCGAGGGTTTCGATGATCGCCACGCCGCCGCCCGAGCCGCGGATCTTCATCCGGCGCAGGTCGTCGATCGTCCGCGGGCCACCGCGGCACATGAAGAGGTAGGGTGACACGCCGTAGCCCGCGAACCCAACCGCGTCGTTCTGCGCGAACTCCGCATGGCATTCGTCGCAATGCAGCATCAGGGTTTCATTCATCGCGCCGACCGAGGCCAGAAGATCCTCGCCCACCAGCGACTGCGAAAAGATCAGGTTCGTCGCGGGCAGCATACGCGGCTGGTAAGGGGCCATCACGAGGCCCGCGTCCATCATGTTGGCGCCCACGGCCTCGGGCGTGCCCGAGGCGTTGGCCAGTTGCGAACCGCCGATCATCTCCCATTGGATGTCGCCGCCGGTCGCTTCGGCCACCATGTCGAAATAGGGCACCAGCGCATCGGTGTTGGTCTTGTTCGTCACCCCCAGCCACGAGCCGTAGACAAGCTCGGTGGCGGTCGCGGGGGCGGTTGCGGGAAGCGTGGCGGCCCCGGTCAGGAGCGCGGCCATCAGAAGACGTTTCATCGAGGGACCTCCGGTCAGGAAAGGCGATCACGGAAATGGCGGTGAGTGAGGTGCCGGGCCCGCGCACGTGGCGGGCCCGGACCACATGGTGCGCCGGGTCACATTTCGTCGGGATCGACCTTGGAATAGATCTCGCGGTCAAGGGCGTCACGGAACGCATCGCGGTCGCGACCGATCTCCTCGGAAATCCCCTTCCACTTCTCGTAGGCGGCAAGATAGGCGTCGATCAGTGCCTCGGGATCCTCGACCCCGGCATCGCGCGCCGCGTCGGCATTGCGCTGGTACTGCCGTTCGTCATGCCGGGCCATCAGGTCATCGAAGGGTTGGCCGCCCTCGACGAAGGTAATGCCACGCTCCTTGGCTTCGGCCACGGCGCTTTCATCCTCGGCAAGCTGGGCGTCGAAGGTCTCCATCGCCACCAGATCGGGAGCGAGGTCGATATGCGCCTGCCGCTGCTCAGGCGTCATGTCCTCCCAGACGCCGCGGTTGACGTACATCATGATCGGCGGGCCGCCCATGCCCATGGGGGCCTCGACCACGGTGTCGGTCACGTCCATGTAGCCGAAGCTGCGCAGCCACTGGACCGATCCCAGAACGCAGTCGATGGTGCCTCTTTCAAGCGCAGAGGTCGCATCCGACGGCGGCATCGATACCGGCGTCGCGCCCATCAGCTCGACAATACCGACGCCGCCGCCCGAGGCGCGGATCTTCTTGGACTGCAGGTCCTCCATAGTCTCGACATCATCGCGGCACATGAAGAGGTAGGGCGACACCGAGTAACCCGCAAAGCCTACCGCGTCGTTGCGTTCGTACTCCTCCTGGCAGGCCGGACAGCCCAGCATCATGACCTCGTTCATCGCCCCGGTGGCGGCTATGAAGTCGTCGCCGATCAGCGACTGGCTGAAGAGCATGTTGGTCGCGGGCAGCATGCGCGGCTGGTAGGGTGCCATGACGATGCCCCCGTCCATCATGTTGGCGCCCACCGCCTCGGGCGTGGCAGGGCCGTTGGCCAGCTGTGCGCCCGACACCATCTCCCAGTTGATCTCGCCGTCGGTCGCCTCGCGGACCATGTCGAAATAGGGTTGCAGCGCGTTGGTGTTGGTCGCGTTGTTCGACCCCAGCCATGACCCGTAGACCAGATCCTTGGCCGCGACGGGCGCCGCCGCCAGAAGAGCCGCGGCCGAGGCGGCCGTCAAAAGCTTGGTATGTCGCATCAGTATCCTCCCTCGATGCTGTCGTCGTTACGCCGGTTCGCTCCGGCATGGCGCGTATCCGCCCTGCGGCCCCTCCTCGGCCCCGGGGCGGTCGCGTTCGTCATGTCATGGCGCCACACCGTCGGTGCGCGTCAGGTTGTCGGACACCCGGTCCTGCAGCGCCCTGATGTCCAGCTGGTGCACAGACCCCGACCCCGCGAGGTCCAGTGCATGGGCCGCCGCCATCGCCTGTGCCATGCAGGGCCCCATCACGCGCACAGAGCTGAGCGCAGCCGGATCGCCGTCGATGCAGCGCCCCACCGCGACCAGGTTGTCGGCCTCGGGCGAGATCATCGCGCCGAAGGGCACGTAGTGGGTATGATCCTCGTCGAACGTCTCCCAGACAAAGCCTTCGGGCGCATTGTGCAGCTCGATCGGCCAGGCGGTGCGGGCGATGGCGTCGTCGTATTTCGTCTGCCCCACGACCTCGTCCGTGGTGATGTGATGCACGGCCTTCAACCAGCGCGTCTGGCGGATGCCGGGGAACCCGTAGGCGCGCACGCTGAGATTGCCGAAGACATTCGGGAATTCTTCGCGCAAGAGCTTCAGGCCGCGGTCCACCTGCTCCTTCCCGATAAGCCCCGTCTTGGACGCCTCGATCGGGTCGAGCGGGGTTTCGACATGGGTCATGTTCATCACGGCATAGGTCTTGCCCGGAAAGTAGAAGCCGATGCCGCCCTTGCGCATCAGGCCGTAGGCCTCGGCCTTCTCCTCGATCCGGGCGGTCAGCTCCTCGCGCGAGGGCGGTTCGGCGTCGGGGTCCAGCCCCTCGACCACCACCTGCTGCGAGCCATAGACCTTCTCGTCCGGCTCGCGGCACTCAAGCCCTGCGAGGTAGGCCAGCGCCGCATCGCCCGAACAGTCGGCAAAGCCCTGCGCCCGGATCGTCACGTCGCCGTAGCGGGTGACCAGCTTCACCGCGTTCAGACGCCGCCCGTCGGTTTCCACCTCGCGCAGGATGGCACCGGTCACCGGGATCACGCCGGCCGCGTCGATCGACGTCTCGACCCAGCGGCTAAGCGCGATCTCGTTGTAGTGCACGACCGTCGTCATCGGCCCGTGCCGGTAGTGGCAGGCGTCGTTGCGGTCGAGGTAGGCCAGCATGTCGTCGACGATGCCGAAGGTGAACCGATGTCCGTGGGTGCCGTTGCGGTAAAGACCGCAGAAGGTCCCGATGATCGAGTTCACGGCCTGCCCGCCAAGCGCGGGAAAGCCGTCGACGATGGCGACGCGCTGGCCCAGCTTCGCGGCCTCCAGCGCCGTCGTCACGCCCGAGATGCCGGCGCCGATCACGCAAAGGTCGACGTCCAGGTCGCGGTGCAGCACCGCGCCCGAGTGCCGGACGATCGTGGTTGCGGGGTTGATGGGGGCTCCGTTCGACATCAGCCGTTCCCCCGCCGCGCGTCCGTCATCAGCGTGGCGCCCCGCGACAGCGGCTGCACCGTGCGTTCGTAGATCGAGAGCCAGCCCGAATCCTGCGTCGGCTCGGGCGGACGGAACGCCTCGCGCCGCCGCGCCAGCTCGTCCTCGGCCACCTCGAGATCCAGCGTCTTGGCCTCGACATCGATCGCGATCATGTCGCCGTCCTGCACCAGCGCGATTGGGCCGCCCTCGGCCCACTCGGGCTGCACCTCGCCCACGACGAGGCCCTTGTTGACGAGACCCGAAAGCTGCCCGTCGGTTACGATGGCGACATCCGGCCCCATGCCGCGCCCTTCGACCGCGAAAACGAGCCGCGAGGCACCGCCCATGCCGGGGCCGCCGCGCACCCCCTGCCCGCGCAGCACGACGACGTCGCCCGGCGTAATCTCGCCCGCCAGCAATGCCGCCTCGGCTTCGGCCGAACCGTCGTAGACCTTGGCCGGCCCGCGGAACTGCAACTTGCGGTCGGGGGTGCGCAGGCCGATCTTCACCACGCCCGCCTCGGGCGCCAGCGTGCCCTTCAGGATCACGATTGCCGGCTTGTCGCCCCAGGGGTCGTCGACCGGGCGGATCGCGTTGTCGTCATGGATGACCACGTCCCTCAGCGTCTCGCCCAGCGTCTGACCGGTGACCGTCAGGACGTCGGTGTCGAGTACGGCTTCGAGCCGCTTCATCGTGCCCTGCGCCCCGCCCGCGGCGTCGAATTCCTCGATAGACAGCGGACCTATCGGGCGCACAGCGGTCAGGACCGGGGTGCGCGCGCCCTCTTCGTCGAAGACCTTCCACATGTCGATGTCGACACCCGCCTCGACCGCGATGGATTGCAGGTGCTTGATGCAGTTGATCGATCCCGCCTGCGCCAGGTCCACCCGTGCGGCATTGCGAAAGGCGCCTTCGGTCATGATGTGGCGCGGGCGCAGATCCTCCCACACCATGTCGACGATGCGGGCGCCCGAGCGCGCGACATAGTCCCACATCCGCTCTGAATTCGCGGCCACGGGGGCGGCCCCCGGCAGGCACATGCCCAGGCCCTCGGTCACCGAATGCATCGAGTTCGCCGTGCCCATGCCCGAGCAGACGCCCGGCGACCGGATGGCCTGTTCGCTCATTTCCTTCAGCCGGTCAAAGCTCGTGTTGCCCTGCGCGTGGTAGCCCGCGTGCAGGAACACCTCTTCGATATCGACATGCTCGCCGTCGATCTCGCCCGAGGCCTGGTAGCCGCAGATCACCATCAGGGTCGGGATGTCTTGCCGTGCGGCCGCCATAAGCTGGCCGGGAACCGTCTTGTCGCAGGAAGTCAGCATCAGCATGCCATCCAGCTGCGCGCCCTCGACCTGCACCTCGATGTCATTGGCGATCAGGTCGCGCGTCGGGAGGATGTAGGTCGCCCCCCGTCCGCCCGAGATGATAAAGTCCGACGGCGCCGCGGTGCGGATCTCGAACGGCAGGCCGCCCGCGTCGCGGATCGCCTGCTTGGCCTTTTCGGCGATGGCGTCGAGATGCGAAAAGCAGATCGCCATTTCCGACGAGGTGTTGACCACCGCGATCTTGGGCTTGGCCATGTCCTCGTCGGTCAGCCCAAGGGCACGCCATTGCGCCCGGCGCACGGCCCAACGGGACGTACCCTCTTCGAAATTGGAACGGAGTCGCGATGGATCGCGGCTGTCGCTGGTCATTCTTCCCCCCTGACGCCGCCCGTGGGGACGGCCTTCCTCCGGGATCAAGCGTGACCTATCGCGGATCGCGGGACAATACCCTGAAATCCATTATCAGCTTTCGCGTATCGTGAAAGATCCAACGAACGTGCTGCCTGCGCAGCGCGGCGCGTGAAAACGGCCCGCGCCTGGGGGCCGGGCCGTCTCAGAAAGGGCAGATCGTGGGCGCCGGGTTACGTCAGGCGAAAAGCTCGTGACACAGCTCCAGCGCCGAGACCAGGCGGTCGACCTCGTCGGTGGTGTTGTAAAGCCCGAAGGACGCGCGGCAGGTGGCCGAGACGCCCAGGTGATCCATCAGCGGCCCGGCACAGTGGTGCCCCGCGCGCACGGCGACGCCGCTCTTGTCCAGCACGGTCGAGATGTCGTGCGGGTGCGCGGCCCCCTCCAGCATGAAGGAAAAGATCGCGCCCTTGTCCGGCGTCGTCCCCTGGACCTGCACCCAGTTCAGCCCCCCCAGACGCTCGGCGGCGTAATCGCGCAGCCCGGCTTCGTGCGCGGCGATGTTCTCCATCCCCAGCGCGGTCATGTAGTCCAGCGCCGCGCCCAGCCCGATCTGCGCGACGATGCCGGGTGTGCCGGCCTCGAACTTCATCGGTGGGTCGGCATAGACGACCTCGTCCTTCGAGACCTCGCGGATCATGTCGCCGCCCCCCATAAAGGGGCGCATCTCGGCCTGCCGGTCGGCGCGGATGTAGATCCCGCCCGAGCCCGATGGGCCATAAAGCTTGTGCCCGGTAATGGCGTAGAAATCGCACCCGATGGCCTGCACGTCGACGGGCCCGTGCACGGCGGCCTGGCTGCCGTCGACCAGAACCGGCACGCCCCGTTCCCGTGCGCCCGCGCAGATCGCGGCCACGTCGACCCGCGTGCCCAGAACGTTCGACATGTGGGTGACGGCAACAAGCCGCGTCCGCGGTCCGATCGCGTCCAGCACCGCCTGCGGATCGAGCGCGCCCGTCGCGTCGACATCGACCCACCTGATCACCACGCCCTGACGTTCCCGCAGGAAATGCCATGGCACGATGTTCGCGTGATGCTCCATCACGCTCAGCACGATCTCGTCGCCGGGTTCCAGCCGCGGCATCGCCCAGCCATAGGCGATCAGATTGATGCCCTCGGTCGTGCCGGTGTTCATCACGATCTCATCCTCGCTGCCTGCATTCAGGAAGCGGGCGATCTTGCCACGGACGGCCTCGTACTTGTCGGTGGCGATGTTTGACAGGGTGTGCAGACCGCGGTGCACATTGGCATATTCCATCGCGTAGGCCTTCGTCACCGCGTCGATCACCGCCTGCGGTTTCTGCGCCGAGGCGCCATTGTCGAGGTAGACCAGCGGCTTGCCGTTCGCCTGCCGCGACAGGATGGGGAAATCGGCGCGGATTTTGGTGACGTCATACATTGGCGGGAACCTCGATAACCTGCACGCCGGCCAGCGTCAGTAGAATGGACAGAACGAACGCGGCGGCGACGAAGCTGGCGGCGATCATCGCGAACACCTTGATGAGCGAGGTGAAGCCGTGCATCGCCGCGACGAAATGGGTAAAGACCCAGGCCATGACCAAAAGGCCAATGGCGCCGGTCAGGGACGACAGCAGCGGTGACAGCAGCAATACGAGAATCTGGACCGCCTGCACGCAGATGCGCAGGACTTCGAGCCATGTGAGCAGGATCATCCCGTCCTCGAGCCTGCCGTGCCCGCCGCAGGCCCGTCCGATCCCGAGCACGAGCCACACCGTCACCACCAGAAGCCCGGTCTGCATGATCGCAAAGATCAGCGGGCCGGGCAGCATCAGCGGCGTGACCGGTTGGGCAATCATGTCGAACACCCACTGCGACGCCTCGCCGATCAGGGTCGACACGATGGAGACCGCGATCAAGGCCTGCCAGAGCACCGGCCGCGGCAGGCCCAGCTGCATCAGGCCGTGCGCGGTGCCACGCGGGTCGCGCAGTGTCTGCCCCATCCGCGACGTCAGGGCACTGATACCGTTCATGTTCGCGAAACTCCGGACGTTTCAGGGGCGGGGCGGCGCTCGACGGCGGCAAGACCGGCGCCCCAGATGCCAAAAAAGGCCACCAGAGCCGCGATCCCCACCACATCCTGCAGGACGCCCGGGCCAGGCAGCCCAGACAACGCCCCCCAGAGCACCCAGAGCGGGGCCGCGGCCAGCAATGCCCAGAACAGCGCCAGCCGCGCGGCGAAGAAACTGCCGCGTCCACCCAACGCCCGTGCGCCAAGGTGGCTGAGCGCGGCCAGACCGTAGAAGAGCAGCGGCGCGATGAAAATCCAAGCCAGAAGCGCGCCGGCCAGCCGGGCCTGAAGGTCGATGCCCGGGTCGCTCTCGGCCGCGCGGGCCAGACGTGGCCATTGCGCCACGTAGATCAGCGCACAGCCGAGCATAAGCGTCGCGAGCGCCGCGGCCTCGCGACGCTCGCCCGCCATGCGACGGCGCAGCACCCGCCCCGGAGACCGGTACGAGCGCAGGATGTCCCCCAGCAGCGTCACCCGCTTCAGTCGTCCTTGCGCCGGGCCAGCCAGCCTTCGAGACGTCCGATCAGGTCTTCGGCGATACGGGTGTCGTCGATCTCGTCGATCGCCTCGGCGAGGAAGGCCAGGATCAGCAGGTCGCGGGCCTCGGCATCAGGCACCCCGCGCGAGCGCAGGTAGAACAGCGCCTCCTCGTCGATGGCCCCGGTGGTCGACCCATGCGAACACGCTACGTCGTCGGCGTAGATCTCAAGCTCGGGCTTGGCGAGGAACTGGCTTGTCTCGTCCAGAAGCAGCGCCTGGGAAATCTGATATCCGTCAGTCTTCTGCGCGCCGTCCTTGACGAGGATCTTACCCTGGAACACGCCGACGGCGCCGTTCTTCAGAACCTTCTTGAAGACTTGGCGGCTTTCGCAGGTCTCGCCCCCATGGGTGATGAAGACCGTGTCGTCATGATGAAAGTCGCCATCTCCCACAGCCGCCCCGGCCACGTGGGCCACAGCATCGTCCCCGGTCAGATTCAGCACGCATTCGTTGCGTGTCATGACGCCGTTGACCGTCAGGGTGAAGGATTTGAACACGCTCTCCTGACCCAACCGGCCAAAGAGATGCGTGGCTGCCCGACGTTCGTGATCACGCCCCTGAGCGCGGATGTGGCGGAACTCGCCCCGATCCGCGACATCGACCTCCATCGCTTTGTTGAACCGCGCCGCGGCGGGACCATTTTCCAGAATGGTAATAGAGGCTTCCGCCTCAACCTTCACAATGTGGTGGAGGATAGCCTGCGAGTCGTCGCGTTCGTGCAAATAGACCAGCGACACCGGCTTTTCCACCTTGCCGGTCACACGGATCACGATTCCGTCGCTGGCAAAGGCGGTGTTGAGCGCCGCGAGCGGGCGCGCCACGGGGCTCTGCGCCTCGACTTCGAGCTTGCCGTAGATGTCACGCGCCCAGTGGATGTCCGAGGTCATCGCCTCGGACAGACGCTCGATCTCCAGCCCCGCGAGGGTCAGGTCGTCCGATTGCTCGGGCGAAAAGACACCGTCGACGAAGACGATGCGCAGACGCTCGATCTGGTCGAACATCGGCTCGGGGTCAGCACCGAGCGTCGCCGCCTTCGGTACTTCGGGCACGATCAGGCTGGCCGGGTCGGTAAACCGCCAGTATTCATCCCGGCGGTGCGGCAGCCCCATGGCGGTCAGGCGCGACAGCGCGTCTTCACGCGCGGCGCGGCACCATCCGCCGCAGTCGGGCATTTGCAGGGTGCCCAGCAACGCGGCCGTCGCGTCTTCCTTGGCCTTCGGCAGTGCCATCACGCCACCTCCGACTTCAGGTCCGCATAGCCGTTCTTTTCAACCTCGAGCGCCAGCTCGGGCCCACCGGTCTTGATGATGCGGCCATCGGACATGATGTGCACGACGTCCGGCTTGATGTGGTCCAGAAGACGCTGGTAGTGCGTGATCACGAGGAATCCGCGGCCTTCATCGCGCAGCGCGTTCACCCCGTCCGACACCAGCTTCATCGCGTCCACGTCCAGCCCGCTGTCGGTTTCATCCAGGATGCACATACGCGGTTCGAGCATCGCCATCTGCAGGATCTCGTTACGCTTCTTCTCACCGCCCGAGAAACCGACATTGACCGGACGCTTCAGCATGTCGGCGTCGATCTGAAGGGTCTTGGCCTTTTCGCGCACCAGCTTGAGGAAATCCGCAGCGCTCAGCTCGGGTTCGCCGCGCGCCTTGCGTTGCGCGTTGGCGGCGGTGCGCAGGAAGGTCATGTTGCCGACACCGGGGATCTCGACCGGATACTGAAAGGCCAGGAACATGCCGATGGCGGCGCGCTCCTCGGGCTCCATGCCCAGGATGTCCTCACCATCGAGCGTCGCGGTGCCGTCGGTCACCTCGTAGCCCGCGCGACCCGACAGCACGTAGCTGAGCGTTGATTTGCCCGACCCGTTGGGCCCCATGATCGCATGCACCTTGCCGGCCTCGACCTTGAGGTCGACACCCTTGAGGATCTGCTTATCCTCGTCTTCAAGTTTGACGTGCAGGTTTTTGATATCAAGCATGAATTCTTACCCGAGCTTTACGGCGGTGCCGCTGGCGGAAACCATCAGCATGCCGTTTTCTTTTCCCAAAATCTCGTAATCGAGGTCGACGCCGATCACGGCGTCCGCGCCCAGACGGGCAGCCTCGTCTTCCATCTCCTGCAGCGCGGTATCGCGGGCGTTCCGTAGCGACCGTTCGTAGGCGCCGGATCGGCCACCGACGATATCGCGGATCCCCGCGAACATGTCGCGGAACACGTTCGCGCCCAGGATCGCCTCGCCCGTCACAATGCCGCAGTAATCGGTGACCTTGCGGTCCTCGATATGGGTGGTCGTCGTCACGATCATCGCTTCGTCCTCTTTCCACGGCGCAGGACCGCCTGCGCCACCGCAAAGCCGATCAGGCCCGCAACGATACCCACCGTAGCAAGCCCGATCGCCGTGTCCGTCGCCGACCAGCCCATCAAGAGCCCCATGATCACGAAGACCGCGACGCAAAGGCTGACCAGGAACCGGCGGTTCCTTGGGGCCCGGATCGGGTCGAGCTCGCTCACCCGACCGACCCTTCGAGGCTGATCGCGACCAGCTGTTGCGCCTCCATGGCGAACTCCATCGGCAGAGCCTGCAGGACGTCCTTGCAGAAGCCGTTGACGATCAGCGCAACCGCCTCTTCCTCGTCCAGTCCGCGCGACTGGCAGTAGAACATCTGGTCATCGTCGACCTTCGACGTCGTCGCCTCGTGCTCAACCCGCGACGAGGAGTTCTTGACCTCGATGTAGGGCACCGTGTGTGCGCCGCATTCGCTGCCGATCAGCAAGCTGTCGCATTGCGTGTAGTTGCGCGAATTCGTGGCCTTCGGGTGCATCGAGACGAGTCCGCGATAGGTGTTCTGCGCATGCCCCGCGCTGATCCCCTTGGACACGATGCGCGACCGCGTGTTCTTGCCCAGGTGCACCATCTTCGTGCCGGTGTCGGCCTGCTGGTAGTTGTTGGTGATCGCGATCGAGTAGAACTCGCCCTGGCTTTCGTTGCCGCGCAGGATGCAGGACGGGTACTTCCACGTGACGGCCGAACCGGTTTCGACCTGCGTCCACATCACCTTGGACCGGTCGCCGCGGCAATCGGCCCGCTTGGTGACGAAGTTGTAGATGCCGCCGCGACCTTCTTCGTCGCCCGGGTACCAGTTTTGCACCGTCGAATACTTGATCTCGGCGTCTTCCAGCGCAACGAGTTCGACCACGGCCGCGTGCAGCTGGTGCGTGTCACGCTGCGGCGCGGTGCAGCCTTCGAGGTAGCTGACATACGAGCCCTTGTCGGCAATGATCAGCGTGCGTTCGAACTGGCCGGTATTCTCGGCATTGATCCGGAAATAGGTCGACAGCTCCATCGGGCAGCGCACGCCCGGCGGCACGTAGACAAAGGATCCGTCGGAGAACACGGCCGAATTCAGCGTGGCAAAATAGTTGTCCGACGCCGGCACGACCGAGCCCAGATACTTGCGCACCAGCTCGGGGTGTTCACGGATCGCCTCGGAGATTGAGCAGAAGATCACCCCGGCCTTCCTAAGCTCGGCCTGGAAGGTGGTGCCGACGCTGACGCTGTCGAAGACGGCGTCGACAGCGACACGTCGACCGCCGGTCTCAGGCTCGCCATCCTCGTCCAGCTGGGCGGCCTGCTCCTCGGCGTTCTCGACCCCGGCAAGGACCATCTGCTCTTTCAGCGGGATGCCGAGTTTCTGATAGGTTTCCAGCAGCTTGGGGTCGACATCGTCCAGCGACTTGGGCTTTTCGGCCATCGACTTGGGCTTGGCGTAGTAATACTGGTCCTGATAATCGATCGGCGGGTAGTTCACCATCGACCAGTCCGGTTCGCGCATCTCGAGCCAGCGGCGATAGGCGCCGAGCCGCCAGTCCGTCATCCACTCGGGCTCGCCGTTCTTCTCCGAGATCAGACGCACGATGTCTTCGTTCAGCCCCTTGGGCGCGAAGTCCATCTCGATATCCGTGTTCCAGCCGTGCTTGTAGGTGCCCGAAAGCGCCCGCACCTGATCAACCGTCTCCTGATCGACGCCTTCCTTCACGTCGGCCACGCCGACGTCGGCGGTATCCAAAGATGCCATAACCTCTAACTCCCTCTCAGGCGGCGCGCGCCCGCTGTCTTCTGCGCTGCGCGATCCAAGTCTCGGCAAAGCGCGTCACATCGTCCTGTGTCGTATCCGGCCCGAGCGAGATCCGCAGGGCCTGTCCGGCTTGCTCGGGCGTATAGCCCATGGCGCGCAAGACGTTGCTTTCCCGCACCTTTCCGCTGGAGCACGCGGACCCCGCCGAGACGGCGAACCCCGCAAGATCCATGGCCATCACCTGCGTCTCGCCCTTCCATCCGGGGGCGACGATCAGGCTGGTGTTCGGCAGGCGGTGCGATTCCTTGCCGACAAAAATAGTCTCCAATTCCGCGGATGCCAGAGCCTCTTCTAGAATATTTCTAAGGTTGGCAACCCGATCCCAGACTCCATTGGCCAATTCCCGTGCGGCAGCCTCGGCCGCGGCGCCGAAGCCCGCGATGCCGATCAGGTTCTCGGTGCCCGACCGCCGCCCCATTTCCTGACCGCCGCCGCGGATCTGCGCCTCGATCTCGGTGCCCTGCCGCAGCGCAAGGGCCCCGACCCCCTTGGGGCCGCCGACCTTGTGGGCCGAGACCAGCGCCGCCTGCGCGCCGGACCAGTCGAAAGCGAAGGGCTGCTTGCCAAAGGCCTGCGTGGCGTCGGTGACGGCCAGCGCGTCGGGCAGGTCCTGCACGATCCCGGTTTCCGAGTTCGCCAGCTGCACCGCCGCGCAGGCCGGATCGGGGACGGCGATGCGCCCCGCCCCGTCAACAGCCAGCGTCTGGTCGCACCACGACCGGACGGCGTCATGTTCGACCTCGGCACAGGCGAGGCCCCGCCCGCCGCAGGCCAGCGCCGCGGCCTCGGTCGCGCCCGAGGTGAAGACGATGTCGGCCGACGCCGCCCCCAGCGCCGCGGCGACCTGACCCCGCGCGCGTTCCAGGATCCCCTTCGCCGCGCGCCCCTCGGCATGGACGGAGGACGGGTTGCCCACGGCATCCATCGCCGCGATCATCGCCGCCCGCGCCTCGGGGCGCAGCGGGGCCGTGGCGTTCCAGTCAAGATAGACCCGGCGTGTCATCGTTTCCTCGGGGGGATGGCCGCCCATCGCCCCGCCCCTGTCTCATATCCCGGACGCCCGTGCAGGCGGCGTACCGCCGGCCTCTGCGTCATTCCTCGTCCACGACCGAAAACAAAGTCGGCACCGCAGGGCAAGGGGCAAGCCCGTTGCCGATCACATCCGACAGACGCGCCTGGTGCAGGAAGACGTAGACATGCGCCGACAGCCCCTCCCACAACCGGTTGGTCAGCGATTGCGCCCGCGATCCCGACAGGCCGCCCTGGGCGCCGGCGCCCTTGTGCATCGCGCTTACGGTTTCGTCCACGGCGCCCAGAACCTCGGATACGCGGATTTCGGCCGCGGGCCGGCCCAGCCGGTAGCCCCCGCCGGGGCCGCGCACCGAGGTCACGAGCCCGGCGCGCCGCAGCTTGACGAAAAGCTGTTCGAGATAGGGCAGCGAAATATCCTGCCTGCGGCTGATCTCGCCCAGCGATACGAGCCTGTCATCGGGCTGCAGCGCAAGATCGCACAGCGCCACCATGGCATAACGGCCCTTCGTACTCAGTTTCATCCGGCCCCTCTTACAGTTGACGACCCGCCGCGACACGCTTACCTCGGAACCCAACCCGGACCACGGCGGACGGGCCCGAAACGGCGCCAGTTTAGAAGACTTCTAAATGGACCCGTCGGTCTCGTCAACGTCCGCAGGCCCGACGCGCGCGAAGAACAAGGACAGGGACACGCATGCCCGAGGTTATCTTTCCCGGCCCCGAAGGCCGTCTGGAAGGCCGCTATCATCCGCAGAAAATCAAGGACGCGCCGATCGCGATCATCCTGCATCCGCACCCCCAGTTCGGTGGCACGATGAACAACCGCGTCGTCTACAATCTGCATTACGCGTTCTTCAACATGGGCTTCACCGTCCTGCGGTTCAACTTCCGCGGGGTTGGCCGGAGCCAGGGCGAATACGACCAGGGGGTGGGCGAATTGTCCGATGCCGCCTCGGCGCTCGATTACCTGCAGTCGATGAACCAGAACGCCAAGCATTGCTGGGTCGCGGGCTTTTCCTTCGGCGCGTGGATCGGCATGCAGCTGCTGATGCGGCGGCCCGAGATCACCGGCTTCGTCTCGGTGTCGCCGCCCGCCAACATGTACGACTTCTCGTTCCTCGCGCCCTGCCCCTCGTCGGGCCTGGTGATCAACGGCACCGCCGACCGCGTGGCGCCGCCCAAGGACACGACGACGCTGGTGGGCAAGCTGCACGAGCAGAAGGGCATCACCGTCACCCATACCGAGATCGAGGGCGCGGGCCATTTCTTCGAGGATCCGCACATGGAGCCGATGATCGGTGCGGTCGATGGCTATGTCCGGCGCCGGATGACCGAAGGCACCCGCTGATCCATGGCGATCACCCTGCATCATCTTGAAAACTCGCGGTCGCAGCGGGTTCTGTGGATGCTCGAAGAGCTCGGACTGGACTACGACGTCATCCGCTATGACCGCGATCCCAAGACGATGTTGGCGCCGCCCGCGCTGAAGAAGGTCCATTCTTTGGGCAAGTCCCCGGTGATCGAGGCCGACGGAGAGGTCATCGCCGAAACCGCGGTAATCGCGCAGTTCCTCGTCGACCGGGCCGAGGGGCGGCTTGGCGCGCCCGCGGGACAGGGCCGGCGCTACGACTTCTGGATGCACTACGCCGAAGGGTCGCTGATGCCGCCGCTTCTGCTGAAGCTCGGGATGTCCAAGGTGCCGCTGATGGGCCGGATGGCCAAACGGCGGGTGCAGCCGATGATCGACGTACACCTCGATTTCGTCGAATCCGAGCTTCGGACCCGCGACTGGTTTGCAGGCGACGCGATCAGCGCCGCCGACGTGATGATGAGCTTTCCGCTGGACGCCGCGCAAAGCCGCGGTGGGCTGGACGACAGCCGCCCGGCGACGACCGCATGGCTGCGCCGCATCCACGCCCGCCCTGCCTACCAGGCCGCGCTGAAGGTCGGCGGCCCCTACGCCTACGCCTGAACCGCGCCGCCGGACCGATCCGGGCCGGACCTCGCGGGGGCATGGGTCGGCCGGTGCCCCCGCTATGGCCTGCTGCTGCCGCTGGCAGGCGCGACATCCTGCGTCGCCGGTTCGGTATCCAAAGGTATACCCTTTGCAGCGGCCCGCGCTTGCGGTATGTCCCGCCGAAATCACCACACATCACGCGGAACGAGGATCCCATGGCCAAGATCAAGGTAGACAACCCGGTCGTCGAGCTCGACGGCGACGAGATGACCCGGATCATCTGGGACTTCATCAAGCAGAAGCTTATCCTGCCCTATCTCGACATCGACCTGCTCTACTACGATCTGGGCATCGAGGCCCGCGACGACACTGATGACCAGATCACGGTCGACGCGGCCGAGAAGATCAAGGAGATCGGCGTCGGCGTCAAATGCGCCACGATCACGCCCGACGAACAGCGCATGGAGGAATTCAACCTCAAGCGCATGTATCGCAGCCCCAACGGCACGATCCGCAACATCCTGGGCGGCGTGATCTTCCGCCAGCCGATCATCTGCCAGAACGTTCCGCGCCTGGTCCCCGGCTGGACCAAGCCCATCGTCGTCGGCCGCCACGCCTACGGCGATCAGTACCGCGCCACCGACTTCCGGTTCCCCGGCGCCGGCAAGATCACCATCAAGTTCGAAGGCCGTGACGGCGAAGTGATCGAGGAAGAGGTCTTCGACGCGCCCGAATCCGGCGTCACCATGGCGATGTACAACCTCGACGGGTCGATCTACGACTTCGCCCGCGCGTCGATGAACTATGCGCTCGGCCTCAAGTGGCCGCTGTACCTGTCGACGAAGAACACGATCATGAAGGCCTATGACGGGCGCTTCAAGGACATCTTCCAGAAGGTCTACGACGAAGAGTTCAAGGACAAGTTCGACGCCGCCGGCATCACCTACGAACACCGCCTGATCGACGACATGGTCGCGGCCTCGCTGAAATGGTCGGGCGGCTACGTCTGGGCGTGCAAGAACTACGACGGCGACGTGCAGTCCGACACCGTGGCGCAGGGCTTCGGCTCGCTCGGCCTCATGACCTCGCAGCTGATGACGCCCGATGGCAAGATCGTCGAGGCAGAGGCCGCGCATGGCACCGTCACCCGCCACTTCCGCCAACACCAGAAAGGCGAACAGACTTCGACCAACTCGATCGCGTCGATCTTCGCCTGGACCGGCGGGCTCAAGCACCGCGCCACGCTCGACGGCAACGACAAGCTCAAGACCTTCGCCGAGACGCTGGAGAAGGTCGTCGTCGACACCGTTGAGTCGGGCTCGATGACCAAGGATCTCGCCCTGCTGGTGGGCCCCGACCAGAAATGGCTGACCACGACCGGTTTCCTCGACAAGATCGACGAGAACCTGCAGAAGGCGCTGTCCTGAGCAGACCCGGCAGCAGCCGGCCGAGCATGGGCCCCGCGGATCACCGCGGGGCCTTTTTCTTGGGCACCGCGGGTGACCCGGGCGCGGGTGAGGCTGGGCCCGGCCCCGCAGTCGCACGCGCATGCTTGATTTGCGCGCTCGCCGCGGCATAGCCTTTTTCCCATGAACACCGCCCCGCCGCACGATCCGCTCGACCACAGCCTCATCGACGATGTGCAGGGGCTGGCGCTGGGGATCTTCATGTGCGGGCTGGGCGTGCATATCCTGACGCATGTGGGGCTGATCACCGGTCAGACGGCAGGGATCGCGGTGATCCTGTCCTACCTGACGGGCTGGTCCTTCGGCAGCGTCTTCTTCGTGATCAACCTGCCCTTCTACCTGCTCGCCTATCGCCGGCTGGGGCTTGAATTCACGGTGAAATCGCTGATCTCGGTCACGCTTCTGTCGCTGGTGACCGAGTATCTGCCTGCGGGATTCGAGCCGGGGCGGATCACGCCGGCGCTTGGCGCCGTGACGTTCGGCGCCCTCGTGGGCCTGGGGCTTCTGGCGATGTTCCGGCACAAGGGCAGCCTGGGTGGGCTGGGCGTCGTGGCGCTGATGGTGCAGGACACCACCGGGTTCCGCGCGGGCTACGTGCAGCTGATCGCCGACGCGGTGATCTTCGGGGTGGCGTTCCTGCTGTTCGACTGGCAGGTGGTGGCGTGGTCGCTGCTGGGCGCGGTGGTGCTGAACCTGATCATCGCCATCAACCACCGGCGCGACCGCTATGTCGCCACCTGAGCGGAGCGCAGGCTTGACCTATCTCTACCTGATCCTTGCGGTTGCCGCCGAAACCGTGGGCACCACGGCGCTGCAGGCCAGCCAGCAATTTACCCGGCTGGGGCCGTCGGTTGTGGTCGTGGTCGCCTATGCGATGTCGTTCCTGCTGCTCAGCCAGGTTCTGCGCTATCTGCCCGTGGGCATCACCTACGCGATCTGGTCGGGCCTCGGGATCTTCTTCATTGCCGCGATCGGCTGGCTGGTCTTCGGCCAGCGGCTGGACTGGCCGGCGGTGGTGGGCATCCTGATGATCCTGGGCGGCATCCTCGTCATCAACCTGTTTTCCGAGGCGACCCCGCACTGACCCGGCGCCGGTCCGTGTCGCAAAGACCAGTGGTCGCGGCAATGTGACGGCAAACCACTGCCGACACGCTCTTTCCTGCCATCGCCGTTTTGACCCCGCGCGGCGGTCCGCCTATACATGCCGGGTCTCCCCGAGGAATGCGCATGCTTCGATTCATCCTGTCCTTTTTCGGCGCGATCTTTTCCGCGCTCTGCATCGGTGCGTTGTTCGCCGCCCTGACCGTGGGGGCGATCTTCTGGATGTATGGGCGCGACCTGCCGAACCACGAACAGCTGGCCCAGTACACGCCGCCCACGATCAGCCGGATCTATTCCGGCGAGGGCCGCATCATCGACGAATTTGCCGAGGAGCGGCGGCTTTACGCCCCCGCCGACGAGATTCCCGATCTGGTCAAGCACGCCTTCATCTCGGCCGAGGACAAGAACTTCTACAACCACAAGGGCTATGACCTGCGCGGCATGATCGCCGCCGCCATTCAGGCGGCGCAGGGCGGGCGCCTGCGCGGCGCCTCGACCATCCCGCAGCAGGTGGTGAAGAACTTCCTGCTCAGCTCAGACCGGTCGGCCGAACGCAAGATCAAGGAACTGATCCTGTCGGTGCGGCTGGAAAACACCCTGTCCAAGGACAAGATCCTCGAACTCTATCTGAACGAGATCTACCTTGGTCAGAACACCTACGGCGTGGCGGCGGCGGCCCAAACCTATTTCAACAAGACGCTGGCCGAGCTCAGCCCGGCCGAGGCCGCCTATCTGGGCGCCCTGCCCCAGCGCCCCGCGCGCACCCACCCCGTGCGCGACCGCGAATTCGCGATCTCGCGCCGGAACTACGTGCTGCGCGAGATGTACGAAAACGGCTACATCACCGAAGAACAGTATCGCGAGGCGCGCGTCGCGCCGCTTCTGTCGGTGCAGGGCGGCGATTACGACAGCTTCTCGGCGCAACTGCCGCCACGCGACTACTTCACCGATGAAATCCGCCGCCAGCTGTCGCGCGATTTCGGTGAGGGCGAATTTTTCTCGGGCGGCATGTCGGTCCGCGCGACGATCGACCCCGAGATGCAGAAAGAGGCCGCGCTGGCGCTGCAGGAACAGCTGGAACAGTACGACCGCGGTCTGGGACGCTGGCGCGGCACGGGCAAGACCCTCCCCGAAGAGGCGCTGGCCAGCGAAGAGGCATGGCGCGACGGGCTGGCCAAGGCCGACGTGGCGCGCGACATCTTCCTTGAATCCGAGTGGCATCCCGCCGTCGTGCTCGAGGTGTCGGACACTCAGGCGCGGCTTGGGATCGACGGCGTGGGCGACGACGCGCCCGAGCCCGTCGTCCCGGCCGAGGACATGTCGTGGACCGGCAAGTCGCTGACCGCTCTGCTTGAGCGCGGCGATATCGTCTATGTCCGCAAGATGATCACCGACGCGGATGGCAGCTTCATCCGCTGGACGCTGCGGCAGGTGCCCGAGGTCGAGGGCGGCTTCATGGCGATGGACGTCAAGAACGGCCGCGTCCTGGCAATGCAGGGTGGCTTCTCCTACCAGCATTCGGTCTTCAACCGCGCCACCCAGGCGACGCGCCAGCCGGGGTCGTCGTTCAAACCCTTTGTCTATGCCGCCGCGCTGGATTCCGGGTTCTCGCCCGCCACCATCGTCGTCGACGCCCCGATCGAGGTGAACACGCCGCAAGGCGTCTGGCGGCCGAAGAACTCGTCGAACAAGTACTACGGGCCCACGCCGCTCCGGACTGGGATCGAACAGTCGCGCAACCTGATGACCGTCCGCCTGGCCGAAGAGGTCGGGATGGATACCGTTGCGCGCTACGCCGAACGGTTCGGCGTCTACGACAACATGGGCCGTTACCTTGCGAACGCGCTGGGGTCGGAGGAAACGACGCTGTTCAAGATGGTCGCCGCCTACGCGATGTTCGCCAATGGCGGCGAGCGGGTCGAACCCACTCTGGTCGACCGGGTGCAGGACCGCTATGGCACCACGCTTTACAACCATGACCAGCGCGACTGTCTTGATTGCGACGTGGCGTCCCTGCCCGCGGGCGAAGCCCCGCACATCGTGTCGAACCGCGAACGCGTGATGAACGCGATCACCGCCTACCAGCTGACGTCGATGATGCAGGGCGTGGTCCAGCGCGGCACCGCCTCGGGCGTGGTGAACCTGCCCGTGCCGGTCGCCGGCAAGACCGGCACGACCAACGACGCCAAGGACGTGTGGTTCATCGGCTTCACCTCGAACATCGTCGCGGGCTGCTACATCGGCCACGACACGCCGCGCGGCCTGGGCCGCGGCGCTTATGGCGCGTCGCTCTGCGGGCCGGTCTTCAACCAGTTCATGCAGAAGGCCACGGCGAAATACGGCGGCGGTCCCTTCGCGGTGCCGCCGGGCGGCAGGTTCATCAAGATCGACCGCTTCACCGGCGCGCGTCTTGCCGATGATGCCTCCGGCGACAACGTGGTGTCCGAGTATTTCCGCCTGGGCGAAGAGCCGATCTTCGGCGTCGCCTTCGACGGTGGTTTCGGGATGGGATCGAACCTGCCGCTCTTCGCGCGCGGCGAAACCGAACAGGGCGGATCCGAGGTCACGACATCCTCGGGCCAGACCCGGACGATCCCGAAAAGCCGGGCCAGCTTCGGCTCGCTCTCCTCGGGCGGGCTTTACTGACACATCCCAGCGGCACCCGGCGTAGCGCGGCGCTTGCCGCCCTGCGCTGGCGTTGCTATCTGCGGGGTTCATCAAGACAGACGGGAAACGTTCATGCGTGCAGAGGCACAGAACCGGGTCGAGGCCATCGAGAAATCGCTCGCGCTGCTACGCCAGCGGATGAACTGGGAAACGGTCCCGCACAGGATCGAAGAGTTCAACGCGATGGCCGAGGATCCGACCCTTTGGGACGATCCCGACCGCGCGCAGAAGCTGATGCGCGACCGGCAGGCGCTGGTCGATGCGGCCGACCGGTACAAAGCGATGGCGCAGGAGCTGTCCGATAACGTCGAACTGATCGAGATGGGCGAGGCCGAGGAGGACGAGGACGTCGTCTCCGAGGCCGAGGCGGGTCTGAAATCCCTGCAGGAGCGCGCCGGCGCCGCCGAGATCGAGGCGTTGCTGAACGGCGAGGCCGACGGCAACGACACCTTCCTTGAAATCAACGCGGGCGCCGGCGGGACCGAGGCCTGCGACTGGGCGCAGATGCTGCAACGGATGTATGTCCGCTGGGCCGAGAAGCGCGGCTACACGGTCGAGCTTCAGTCCGAGGAAGCAGGCGCCGAGGCGGGGATCAAGTCGGTGGCCTACAAGATCACCGGTCCCAACGCCTATGGCTGGCTCAAGACCGAGTCGGGCGTGCATCGTCTTGTGCGAATCTCGCCCTTCGGCAAGGGCACGCGCGAGACGTCATTTGCCAGCGTCTGGGTCTACCCGGTCGTCGACGACAACATCGAAATCGAGGTGCCGCCGAACGAGATCCGGATCGACACCTACCGGTCCTCGGGCGCGGGCGGACAGCACGTGAACACCACCGACTCGGCCGTGCGGATCACCCACATGCCGACGGGCATCGTGGTGACAAGCTCGGAGAAGTCGCAGCACCAGAACCGCGATATCGCGATGAAGGCGCTGAAATCGCGCCTCTACCAGATGGAGCTTGACCGCCGGAACGCGGCGATCAACGAGGCGCACGAGGCAAAGGGCTCTGCCGGCTGGGGCAACCAGATCCGGTCCTACGTGCTGCAGCCCTACCAGATGGTAAAGGACCTGCGCACGGCGCACGAGACCTCCGATACCTCGGGCGTGCTGGATGGCGCGCTGGACCAGTTCATGGCCGCGACGCTGGCGCTGGATGTCGCTGGCAAGAGCCGCGCGGAAGCCGCCGGCGAAGACTGAGGCAGCCGTTTGTCCAAGGCTGCCCCATCAACGCGGGGCGGCCATTCCTGCCGCACGCCGACCTGCAGGCTGCGCCGAAACTCTGCCTGGATAGCTGTCGCCAACGGCGCGGCCGGGATCTGATCGACCCGGCCGTGCGCCCCGTGCTCATGCGCCCGCCTCAGACCGAGATCGTCGCCTTGACCGCGCGTTTCCAGCCTTCGTATGCCGCATTGCGCTTGTCGTCGTCCATGCCGGGTTCGAAGCGGCGCTCCAGCTCCCATGCCTCGGCGAAGCCGTCCATCCCGGGATAGATCCCCGCACGCATCCCGGCCAGCCACGCGGCCCCCAGCGCCGTCGTCTCGAGCACCTCGGGGCGATCGACCTGGGCGCCGATGATGTCCGAAAGGAACTGCATCGCCCAGTCGCTGGCGCTCATCCCGCCGTCGACGCGCAGGGTCGGTTCGGTTTCACCCTCCCGGGTCTGCCAGTCGGCATGCATCGCCTCCAGCAGGTCGCGGGTCTGGTAGCCCACGGATTTCAGCGCGGCGCGGGCAAATTCGTTCGGTCCCGTATTGCGGGTCAGGCCGTAGATGGCACCGCGGCATTCGCTCTCCCAGTAGGGCGCGCCAAGGCCGGTGAAGGCCGGCACCAGGATGACCTCCTGCGTGTCGTCGGCCGCCTCGGCCAGCTTCTGGCTGTCGGACGCCTGCGAGATGATTTGCAGACCGTCGCGCAGCCACTGCACCACCGCACCGGCAATGAAGATCGACCCTTCCAGCGCGTAGGTCGGTTTTCCATCGAACTGGTAGGCGATGGTCGTCAGCAGGCGGTTCTTGGAAAACACCGGCTTTTCCCCGGTGTTGAGCAGCGCAAAGCACCCCGTCCCGTAGGTCGATTTCAGCATGCCGGGAGAGAAACACGCCTGCCCCAGCGTCGCCGCCTGCTGGTCGCCCGCAACGCCCAGGATCGGGATTTCGGCGCCCAGAAGTGCGGGATCGGTGGTGCCGAAATCCGCGGCGCAGTCCATCACCTCGGGCAGCATTTCGTAGGGGATGTCCAGAAGCTTGCAGATCGAGGTCGACCACCGCCCCTTGCGGATATCGTACAGCATGGTGCGGCAGGCATTGGTGGCATCGGTGACATGCCGCTTGCCGCCCGTCAGCTTCCAGATGAGAAAGCTGTCGACGGTGCCGAACAGTAGCTTTCCGGCCGCCGCCCGGTCGCGACTGCCATCGACCTTGTCCAGCGTCCATTTCAGTTTGGTCGACGAGAAATAGGGGTCGAGGATCAGGCCGGTGCGGTCGTTGACCATCTCCTCGTGGCCCGCGTCGTGCAGCTCGCGGCAGATGGGCGCCGTGCGACGGTCCTGCCAGACGATCGCGCGGTGGATGGGCTCGCCGGTCTCGGCATCCCAGACGACAACGGTCTCGCGCTGGTTGGTGATGCCGATGCCGGCGATCTGCGACGCCTCGATCCCGGCCTTTTCGATCACCGCGCGGCAGGTGCGCAGCGTGGTGTCCCACAGATCATTCGCGTCATGTTCGACCCAGCCCGACGCCGGGTAGTGCTGTTCGAACTCTTCCTGCGCGGTGGCGACGATCTTCATCTTGTCGTCGAACAGGATCGCCCGGGTCGAGGTCGTGCCCTGGTCGATGGATAGGATATGGCTCATCTGCGGATCTCTCTCCTCCCCTCGTCGCGGACGCTCTGGCGGCGTCCGTCATGCCCTTGCGCCCATGCCGCGGGCGCAGCGGCGCTATTCTGCGGCGGCGCCGATGCTGCGGGCGCGCTCTTCGGTCATGAACGCCTCCAGTGCGGCGATCTCGTCGGCTGACATGCGCAGCCCCAGCTTGGTGCGGCGCCAGACGATATCCTCGGCCGTCATCGCGAATTCGCGCTCCATCAGCCAGCGAACCTCGCGTTCGCTGAGATAGGCGCCGAAGCTGCGGCCCAGGTCCTCTTCGGTCTTTGCGCCGGCCATCACCTTTTCGGCCTCGGTGCCGTAGGCGCGCACCAGACGGCCCGCGCGGTAATCGTCGAGGAAGGGATGCTGCTCCTGCAACTTCGCGATCAGATTGGGCACCCCGTCCACGGGAAAGTCGCCGCCTGGAAGCGCCACGCCCGACGTCCAGTTCTTGCCCGTCCCGGGGAAATAGTGCCCCAGCTTTTCGACCGCCGATTCCGCCAGCCTGCGGTAGGTCGTGATCTTGCCGCCGAAGACGTTAAGCAGCGGCGCCCCGTTTTCGTCCAGCGACAGCACGTAGTCGCGTGTCGCGGCCGTCGCCGACTTGGCCCCGTCGTCGTAAAGCGGGCGCACCCCGGAATAGGTCCAGACGATGTCCTCGGCCGTCACCGGACGCTTGAAGTAGTTCGAGGCGAAATCAAGCAGGTAGTCCCGCTCGGCATCGGTGATCTTCGGCTTGCCGGGGTCTTCGCCCTGCTGTTCGCGGTCCGTCGTGCCGATCAGGGTAAAATCGGTCTCATAGGGGATCGCGAAGATGATCCGACCGTCCTCGCCCTGGAAGAAATACGCCTTGTCGTGGTCGAACAGCTTCTTGGTCACGATGTGGCTGCCCCTGACCAGCCGGATGCCCTCGCTCGAATTGATCCTGAGCGCGCCGTGGATGATGTTGGCGACCCACGGCCCTCCGGCGTTGACCAGCGCGCGGGCGGTGATCGTTTCCTCGCGGCCGTCCTCGTGTGCCAGGTGCACGCGCCAAAGCCGCCCCTCGCGGCCGCGGCCCCGCTCGGCCGAGGTCACGCGGCAGCGGGTCAGGACGCGGGCGCCGCGCTGCGCCGCATCGCGGGCGTTCAGCACCACCAGTCGGCTGTCCTCGACCCAGCAATCGGAATATTCGTAGGCCTTTTCGAACCGGTCCTGCAGGGGGGCTCCGGCGGGATCGGTGCGCAGATCGACGGTCGAGGTGCCGGGCAGGAACTTCCGCCCGCCCAGGTGGTCGTACATGAAGAGACCAAGCCGGATCAGCCAGGACGGCCGCCGCCCCTTCATCCACGGCATTACCGTCGACAGAAGCTTTGATGTCGGCGTGTCGCTTTCGAATCGCATCGAGGCATGCCACGGCAGGACGAACCGCATGGGCCACGAGATGTGCGGCATCGCCTCAAGCAGGGTTTCGCGTTCGATCAACGCCTTACGGACCAGACCGAATTCGAAGTACTCCAGGTAGCGCAGGCCGCCGTGGAACAGCTTGGTCGAGGACGACGATGTTGCAGAGGCAAGATCGTTCATCTCGGCCAGCCCGACGGTCAGGCCGCGGCCCACAGCATCGCGGGCGATGCCGACCCCGTTGATCCCGCCGCCGATCACGAACATGTCGAAATCCGCGCTGTCGGCCGACATGTCGGCGCTCGGCTGGCGCGGCGCGGCGGTCGCTGGCTCGGTTGCGGTGTCGCTTGCGGTCATCGCCTTCCCCCGGCGTTTGATCAATTTGCGTCTGGATCAGGATACTGGGTCCGATCCCCGGTTCGTCAAATCGCGCGTACCTCTGGGCCGGTCGTCCCGGCCCGCCTAACCCGCGATATGACCGGCCACGAATATGGGCACGAGCGAGGCGATCCCGACGAAGACAAACCCGCCCAGGACATAAAGCCCGTCCCGCGCCAGAAAGCCCACTGTAATCAGGGTCACCGCCGCCCCCAGAATCGAGGACGAGAACGGCACAAGCTCGAGAAACGGCATCGCCAGTCCGGCCAGTATACAGATGACACGCGACAGGACCACCACGGGCGGCACCACAAGCACCCGCAGCCTGTCGCGGGCATGGCGGTCCAGCCAGTCGGCAAAACGCCTCATCCGTCCCATGGCACTGTGCAGCCGTTCGCCGGGAATGCGGCGCCGCATCAGCACCCCGGGCAGCCACAGGTGATCGCGGCCAAAGGTCAGCTGGGCCGCGATCAGGGCGATCGACAATCCGCAGACGGACGAAAAGAACGGGATCCCGCTGAGAGGCGAGACAACCAGCAGCGCGGGAATCAGCATCACCGGCAGGAACGAGGCCTGTCCAAAGGCCTGGATGATCGCGCCCAGCGACACCTGGTCGTCGTCGCTGAGCCCGTCCAGACGGTCGACGATGGCACGGACGCTGGAAGTGTCGTCGCCGCCGTCGCGGGCCTGCAAGTTGTCAGTCATGCCGTCTGTCGCCCCCGATCATGTCGCAAGGTCTCCGCCCCGCCCTGATCTAGCGGCTGGCACGGCAAAGGCCAGAGGACGCGGACGCGCCGGCCCGCACGCCCTTGCGGCAGGCGAGGCTGAGGGCGGGATTTTGGCCCTCGCGGGATCCCTGCAGGCGGGGGTTTCGCCCCGACGGCCGCGGACCTGCGCGACGGCGCATGGCCCGCTCTAGTGGCGCAGGCGCGGGCGCAGCTCGGCGTCAGCTTCGGCCCATGCGTCGATGGCCGAGGCAATGCCTTCTGCCGCGCGGGCGCGCCATGGTTCCGAGCGTAGCTTGGCCCGGTCGCGCGGGCTGGAGAGGAACCCCAGTTCCACCAGCACCGACGGGATGTCCGGCGCTTTCAGCACCGAGAAGCCGGCCGACAGGCGCGGACGCTTGTGCAGGTTGCCGGTGCTGTCGGCCAGGCCACGCACGATCGCGTCGGCCAGCGCGTCTGAACGTGGCGTCGTCTCGAGCATGGCGAGGTCCATCAGCACGTCGGCCACCACGTCGTCCTGATCGCTCAGGTCGAGCCCCGCCAGAAGGTCGGCGCGGTCGTGCCGTTCGGCCAGCTTGCGCGACGCGGCATCGCTGGCCGTGTCCGACAGGGTGTAGACCGTGGCGCCCGAGGCGTGGCCCTCGGCGATCGCGTCGGCATGCAGCGACATGAAGAGGTCCGCGCCCGCCTCGCGCGCGATCGACACGCGGGTTTCCAGCGGAACGAACACGTCCGCGTCGCGCGTCAGTACGACCTGCAGGCCGCGTTTCTGCAGCACCTCGCGCAGCTCCAGCGCGAAGGTCAGCATCAGGTCGGCCTCGTGCACCTCGCCCGCCTCTGCGCCCGGATCGATGCCGCCATGCCCGGGGTCGAGCGCGACGACAAGCGGTCGATCGCCCTGCCAGCGGTCGAGGTTCGGCGCGACCTCGGCGGCGTCGGGCAGATCGAACCCCGGGGTATCGGGCTCGCCCACCGAGTCGGCGAAGCTTTCGGCGCTGGTCGGCGCCAGCTGTGCCTTAAGCACCGCGCCCGCCGGGTCCGACCCGGTGGCGAGACCTGCAGTCTCCAGCATCATCGGGCCCGACAATTCGACCACCAGACGCGACCAGCCCTCGGTCACGGGTCCCGCCGCGACGGCGGCGACCATGTCCGACCGCGTAATGTCGCGCAGCGGGAAGGCGGTGAAATCGACCTCGGCGAAATCGAAGATCAGCCGCGCCGGTTCATCGAGGGTAAAGACCCGCCAAGGAACCGGCTGGCTGAGCGTCAGGGTCACCTGAAGGTTGTCCCCGAAATCGGCGATCTCGGACTTGGCGGGATCTGGCCGCGCCAGCGCGGTCATCTCTTCGGCGGCCAAGGCGCCACCTGCCGCCGAGGCTGTCGCCCAGACGAGGAATGCAAAAAATCGAAGCTGGCGCATCTGCCCGGCCGCCTCTCGCGATGTCATCTGCCTGTATGTCCGGCTTCGGCCGGATCTTGCCGATGACAATAGCCCGGATCGGCGCGTCGCGGAACCGCGAATCCGACGCGATCAGAGCTTTGCGAAAAATTCTCTCAACCGATCCAGCCCAAGGGCGATATCCGCCGTCGCCGCTGCATAGGAAAGTCGCAACGTGGTGTGTCCGCGACCGGGATCGAAATCCAGCCCCGGGGTCAGGGCCACGCCCGCCTCGTCCAGGATCCGCCGCGCCAGCGCGCGGCTGTCCTGCGTGATCTCCGACACGTCGGCATAGACGTAGAAGGCCCCGTCGGGGGGGGCGATCCGGGGAAGACCCGCGCCCGGCAGACGATCCAGCATCAGCCGGCGGTTCTCGGCATAGACCTTGAGGTTGGCCTCGCATTCCGGCACCGCGTCCATCGCCGCGAGGGCGGCGACCTGGCTGGCATGCGGCGGGCAGATGAAGAGGTTCTGGGCCAGACGCTCGACCGTGCGGACCATGTGGTCGGGCACCACCATCCAGCCCACGCGCCACCCGGTCATCGAGAAATACTTGGAAAACGAGTTCACGACGATCACGTCGTCTGTCACCTCGAGCGCCGAGACCGCGCGCCGATCGTAGTCGATCCCGTGATAGATCTCGTCCGAGATCACCGCCGTGCCCTGCGCCTGCGCCGCCCCGATCAGGGCGTCCAGCTCGGCCTTGTCCAGCATCGTGCCGGCGGGGTTGCCGGGCGAGGCAAGGATCAGCCCCGCAAGGTCGCCGGGCAGATCCTGCGGCTGCGGCTGATAGCGCGCCTCGGCGCGGGTCTCGAACCCCACCGCCTGCAGGCTGAGCGCGCTCAGGATCTGGCGGTAAGAGGGGTAGCCCGGCAATCCCAGGCCCACTCGCTGGCCCGCATCGAAAAGCGCAGTGAAGGCCAGGATGAAGGCCCCCGAGGCGCCGGAGGTCACAACCACCCGGGCCGGATCGAGGTCGATGCCGTACCAGTCGCGGTAAAGCCGGGCGATCCGGGCGCGCAGCGCGGGCAGCCCCAGAGCCACCGTATAGCCAAGCGCCCCCCGTTCCATTTCGCGGGCGAGCGCGGCGCGGGCGGCGGCGGGGGCGGGCGTGCCGGGCTGCCCCACCTCCATGTGGACAATGTGGCGGCCCGCGGCCTCGGCGGCGCGGGCCGCCTCCATCACGTCCATCACGATGAAGGGATCGACCGCGCTTCGGCTTGAGCTTTTCATCGGCACCTCGCTAGACTTTGCCCCAGTCACCTGCACGGGCTCGGGGCCGGGCGTCAATGCCCACGCCGCTCGGAACGGGGACACGTCGCCCTGCCTGCCAAGGGGTGTCAGCGCGGCCGGGATGGGTCCGGGTCTCGGGGCGGCCACGGGCTTTTGGCTTGTCCTTCGGTCCGATCGCCGCGAAGGTCCCCGCCACGCGCCGCGAGGGTGCAGACTGCCGCCGCCCCCATGGGGCCAGATACGACACGCGCAACCGCAAGAGAGATGCCCATGATCGCCGCCCTGCCCCGCACCCTGTCCCGGCCGCTTCGGCCCCTGCGCGGCCTTGCCTGCGCCGCGACGCTGGCCCTTGCCGCCGCGCCCGCGCTGGCCGACCTTGCCCAGATGACGGACGAAGAGCGCGCCAATTTCCGCGAAGAGGTGCGCGCCTATCTGATGGAGAACCCGGAGGTCCTGATGGAGGCGATCTCGGTGCTCGACCAACGCCAGGCCGAGGCGCAATCGGCCGGCGACGCGGACCTGATTTCAGATCTGTCGGATGACATCTACGACGACGGACATTCCTGGGTCGGTGGCAATCCCGACGGCGACGTCACGATCGTCGAGTTCCTCGATTACCGCTGCGGTTATTGCCGCCGTGCGCACCCTGAAGTCGACGAACTGGTCGAAGCCGACGGCAACATCCGTCTGATCGTGAAGGAATTCCCGATCCTGGGCGAACAGTCGCTTCTGGGCTCGCAATTCGCGATCTCGGTCCTGCAGACCGAGGGCGACGCGGCCTACAAGGCGGTCAATGATGCGCTGATGACGATGCGGGGCAACATCACCGACGAATCGCTTCGGGATCTCGCCGAAGAGCAGGAGCTGGACGTCGAGGCGGTGATGGCCGGGATGGAGTCCGACGACGTCCGCCGGATCATCACCGAGAACCACGAACTGGCGCAGAAGCTGCGGATCAACGGCACGCCCAGCTTCGTGTTCGGTGACCAGATGGTACGCGGCTACGTTCCGCTGGACGCCATGCAGGACATCGTCGAGGAAATGCGCGAAGGCTGAGCGACGGCCGGCCCCTCAGGCATGGGGGGCCGGGCCTTTGTCGACCGACGCATGAAAAGGCGCGGCGCGGGCTTTCCCGCGCCCTGCCTCAAAGCTTGGCGAAGCGGTCGGCCTGCCGGGCGGTCCAGTTGACGGTGACGCGAAAGCCCTCGTCGGTCTGCTCTTCGTCCGTCACGATGGATTGCTCGTGCAGCCAGGCGCGGCGGCGCCCGTCCTCGAAAGCCAGGCCCAGCACCGCGGTTTCGCGCGCGTCATCCAGGCGCTCGGTCACCGCGGCGATGGCGGCATCGATCCCCTCGCCCGTGATCGCAGACAGCGTCAGGATGTCCGGGTCGCGCGCGGCACGATTGGTCAGCGCCTCGCGCGCCGTGGCATCGAGCAGGTCGACCTTGTTCCAGATCTCCAGCTGCGGGGTATCCTCGGCCACGCCGAGGTCCGCCAGGATCGCGGCGACGTCGGCGGCCTGCTCGTCCGTGTCGGCATGCGCGATGTCGCGGACATGCAGGATCAGGTCGGCCTCGAGTACCTCTTCCAGCGTCGCGCGGAAAGCCGCGACAAGCTGGGTGGGCAGGTCCGAGATGAAGCCCACCGTATCCGACAGGATGACCTTCATGCCCGTGGGCAGCGTCACCCCCCGCATCGTGGGATCGAGCGTGGCAAAGAGCATGTCCTTGGCCATCACCTCGGCCCCGGTCAGGCGGTTGAACAGCGTCGACTTGCCGGCGTTGGTGTAGCCCACCAGCGCGACCACGGGGAACGGCACCTTGGCGCGCGAGGCGCGGTGCAGCTCGCGGGTCTTCACGACCTTGTCGAGCTGCTTGCGGATGCGCACGATCTGCTCGTCGATGGCGCGGCGGTCGGCCTCGATCTGCGTCTCGCCCGGCCCGCCCACGAAGCCCAGCCCGCCACGCTGGCGTTCAAGGTGTGTCCAGGCCCGCACCAGCCGCGTGCGCTGGTAGCTGAGCGCCGCCATCTCGACCTGCAGCACCCCCTCGCGGGTGCGCGCCCGGTCCGAGAAGATTTCGAGGATCAGGCCGGTCCGATCGAGCAGCTTGACCCCCCAGGCCTTTTCCAGGTTGCGCTGCTGGACGGGCGTCACCGGCCCGTCGATCAGGACAAGCTCGGCTTCCATATCCTCGAGCTTCTCGTGCAGCTCGTCGATCTTGCCGGTGCCGAACAGCCCCCCGGGCTGCGGCTTCGGCAGGCGCACGATCTCACCGCCGAGGATGTCGAGCCCCGGAAGGGCGGCGGCAAGCGCCAGCGCTTCGTCAAGCGCGGGGCCGGCGGCACGCCGGTCGCGGTTGGTCAGGATCTCGGGGTGAATAACGTAGGCGCGGGTATCGGGCGTCGCGGTATCGTCGGCCAGAATCAATCGTCCCCGTCATAAAGGTTAATGGGCGACGACGGCATGATCGTCGAAATCGCGTGCTTGTAGACCAGCTGCGATTGCCCGTCGCGGCGCAAAAGAACGCAGAAATTGTCGAACCAGGTGATGACCCCCTGCAGCTTGACACCGTTCACTAAAAAGATCGTGACCGGCACCTTGGTCTTGCGCACATGGTTAAGGAACGCGTCTTGCAGGTTTTGTTTGTCGGAGGCCATTTACTGTCCAACCTTTGTCTTTGATGCCGCCACTGGCGGGCGTGCTTTATTGATCGGCAGAAAGATTACGGGGCCTTCGACTGACATTCCAGCCCCTAAACGTCCCGCCGCATCCGAATTGGGTCAATTGCGCCAGATGTCAGGGTTGAAAATGGCGATCAGCGCCAGGGTTTCAAGCCGGCCGACGATCATCGCAAGCCCCAGGATCACCCGCGCGGCATCGCCCAGATCGCCATAGCGTATCGGCACCTCGCCCGCGACCGCGGCAAGCGGGCCGGTGGTCGACAGCGCGGCGATGGTCAGGATCGCCGATTCCTCGAAACTTTGGCCCGCCAGCGTCAGCGCGGCCATCGACAGCGTGATCGACAGCGCAAAAAGCATGAAGAAGATCCAGGCGATATAGGCACCCCGCCGCCGGATACGCCGGGCCAGCGACCCCGAGCCGCCGATCGAATGCGGATGGACCAGCTTCTCCATCTCACGTCGCCCGTGCATGTAAAGCGCGTGGATCCGCAACAGCTTTACCCCGCCCGCCGTGGTCGCCACGCCGCCGCCGACCAGCGCCAGTCCCATCAACACCAGTCCCGGCGTCTCGAGCCCCGACCAGGCGCGCACGTCGGCCCAGTCCTGGCTTTGGAACCCGGTGGTCGTCAGGAAGGACATCGTGGTGAAGAGCCCGCCCCAGAGCGCGCGCGCCATCGCCGGCAGGTTTTCCTGTTCGTCGATATCCAGCGCGCCGATCCAGTGGCGCAGGAACAGCAGCAGCGGCACGATGGTGACCAGCGCCAGCCCCATGCGCAGCTCGGGGTCTTGCCGCAGACCCCGGCGATGCACCACCGACGCGTCGGTCGTAAATGTGGCGCGCGACAGGGCGAAGATCAGGAAGACGAAGATGAACGCCTCGGCCAGGCGACCGGAAAGAGGACCGCCCGTGGGGCTGATCCCGCTGGTCGACAGCGTCGACATCGCGTGGCAGATCGCGTTCAGCGGTGGTTCGCCCGCCGACAGCAGCGCCATCCAGAGCAGCAGCGTCAGCCCCCCGTAGATCGGCGCCAGGTCGCCCGAGTAGCGCGCCAGCCGCTCCGTCGCGCCCGCGACCGAGGTGATCTGCCGCGCGGAACTGCCCGAATCGCCCATCCGGTCGCCGCTGACGACCTCGTAACCGCCCAGCGTCAGGGGGGCGAGGATGGCGATGGCGGTGACCCACATCAGGAAACCACCCAGCCAGCCAACGAGCGCCCGCCACAGGTGCACGGCATCGGGCAACCGGTCGGGCAGGAAGAGCGTGGCGCCCGTGGTCGTGAGGCTCGATACCATCTCGAACCACGACGACAGGAACCGCGTGTTGCCGACCGCGATGTGAAACGGCACCGCCAGCATCAGCGGCAAAAGCGTGAAGGCCGCGACCAGTGCCAGCAGGTGGCTCAGCGCCTTGCGCCGGGCGTGGCGGCCATGCGTGGCAATGGCCAGCAGCACGAAGAGCGTCAGGAAGACGGCGCCCGAATAGAAGAAATCCTCGGCCGTCGACACATCACCTGTCGCGGCGGCAAGGATCGCCGGCGGGAACATCGCCAGCGCACCGACCGCGACCAGCAGCACGGCAAGAGGCACGTTGCGCAGCTTCGTCGTCATCGGCACGCCCCCCCCAGTCCCGGCGCGGTCCCCCGTGGGCGCCCGGAATGGCATGAGGCGGGACAGGCGGCCCGGCCTGCGCGGGCGGGGGCTGCCGAAACCGGTGGCAATCGCCGGGGATCCGGTGCGATGGGGATCATCAGAAGAAGTCGATCGACACCTGGAACAGGCGTTCGACCTCGGGGACGTCGGGGGTCATCGCGAAGACGATGATCACGTCGCCCTCTTCGATCCGGGTGGTGCCCGTAGGCTTGACCATCTTGCCGCCCTTCACCACCGCGCCGACCAGAACGCCTTCGGGGAAATCGATATCTCGGATCACCTTGCCCGAGATCGGCGAGGTCGACAGCACCTGCGCCTCGATCACCTCGGCCTCGGCATCGCCGATCGAATAGACACCGCGCACCCGGCCATGGCGGATGTGCCGCAGGATCGAACTGACGGTCGTCGAGCGCGGGTTGATGTAGGCGTCGATGTCGAGCGGCGACATCAGCGGCTGCAGCGTCGGGTCGTTGACCAGGCAGATCGCCATCTGGCAGCCTGCCGTCTTGGCCCGTACCGCGGCCAGAAGGTTCGTCTTGTCGTCGTCGGTAACCGCCAGAACCGCGTCGGCCTTGCCGATATTGGCCTCGTTCAGAAGCTCCATGTTCAGCCCGTCGCCGTTCAGGACGATGGTCCGCTCCAACGCGTCCGCGGCCCGCTCGGCCTTGGCCCGGTCGATCTCGATGATCCGGGCGCGCACCCGCTCGGTGCGGGTTTCCAGCGCGCGGGCCACGGCAAGACCCACGTTGCCGCCGCCCACGATCACCACCCGCTCCTGCCGGGTGACGGACTTGCCGAAGATCTCGAGCGTGCGGTTGGCATCGTCCTGGTGGGCGACGACGTAGATCTGGTCGCCCTCGAAAAGCTGGTCGGCGGCGTCGGGCGCGAAGAGCCGCCCGCGGCGCCGCACACCCACCACGATGGCCCGCAGCGTCGAAAACAGGTCCGTCAGCTGTCGCAACGGCGTGTTCAGAACCGGGCAATCCGCCCCCAGAGCCACGCCCAAAAGCCGGACCTGCCCGTCGGCAAAGCTCTGCGTGTCGAAGGCCGAGGGCGCGCGCAGGCGCCGCAGGGCGGCATCCGCGACCTCTCGCTCGGGGCTGATCACCACGTCGATGGGCATGTGGTCGCGGCGGTAGAGGTCGGAATAGATCGCCGTCAGGTAGCTTTGCGCCCGAAGCCGCGCGATCTTGCGCGGGATCGCGAACACGGAATGCGCCACCTGGCAGGTCACCATGTTGACCTCGTCCGAGTGGGTGGCCGCGATGATCATGTCGGCATCCCGGGCCCCTGCCCGTTCCAGGATATCGGGATAGGAGGCATGCCCCGCGATCCCCTGCACGTCGAGCGTATCCGTCGCCCGCCGCACCAGGTCGGGGTTGTTGTCGACCACCGTGACGTCGTTGCGTTCGCCCGACAGGTGCCGCGCGATCTGCCAGCCGACCTGACCGGCACCGCATATGATGACTTTCATCCGCGCTTCCTTACGACCGCATACGGGGTGATGACATGCCACCGGGCGCGGTTCAATCCGTCATCATGCGGCCCCCGCCGGGTGTGGCCCGCCGGCCCGGGGCGGACGCGGCGCGGCGCAGACCGGTCGCAGAGGGCGCCCTGCCACCGCTCCGGGCCGAGGCGGACAGGCAACGTCTGCCATTTCGTGTCCGGCCCGCCCCAACGAACGGCCCGGCCGGGTCGCCCGCAGGCCCCGCCCGACGGAGCGCCTACCGTCCGCCCGGCTCTGGCAATTCCCTGCAAAAGGCGCAAGATAGCCGCGGGCCCGGCCCCGCTGCCCCGTGGCCCTGCCCGAACCTGACCAAGGGAGAAACGGCCATGACACAGGTACTCAAGCTCGCCGCCGCGGGCGTTGCGCTGGCCTTTCTGGCGGGCTGCGGCCAGCCCGCGCGCTACTACCAGGCCGGAGTGCCGGTGCAACAGCTGAACGGCGACCTCACGGGCTGCGCTGTGCAGGCCGTCAACACCGTGCCGCCCAACACCCAGCTGCGCCGCACGCCGATCCAGATCGAACCCGGCGTGGTGAGGTGCAACAAGGACGGCAACTGCGTGCGCTTTGCAGGCCGTGTCACGGGCGGAGACGTCTACAGCGTCGACGCCAATGCCGGGCTTCGCCACCGCGTCGCCGGCCAGTGCATGGCCGAGCGGGGGTATTCCCGCGTCGACGTGCCCGCCTGCCCCTCGGGGCTGGGCCGCGTCACGGCCCCCGGGCGCCTGCCGCCGCTGACCGACAGCGTCTGCGTGCTGCGCGACCCCGACGGGCGGCAGGTGTTCCTCGACCGCTCGACTCTCTGACAGGCGGGCCGCGCGGCACCGTCACCCGCCGCAGACGTCCACAACCGGACATGACCCCCGGGCGTACGCCCGGAGGTCGGGGCCGATCAGGCCTCGAGTTCGGTGGCAGTGATGCTGTAGCCCGAAGCCTCGGCATCCAGGTGGTCCTGACGCACGCCGTCGATCTCGACGATCGGGTACATCAGGAACTCGACCGGCTCACCGTCCGAACCGGGAAGCGCCACGTCGTGCGCGAAGTTGTAGGCGACCCAGTTGCCCTCCCACGCACCGAACAGCGCGGCGCGGGCATCGGCGACCTTGGGATCGTCGAGCGACAGGTCCTTCGGCGGCTCTTCCAGCATCACCTTGCGCACATCGGCGGGGTCAACCGCGACCCAGCCGAACCGCTCCAGGAACACCTCGGCCCGGCAGTGCTGCGCCTTGGTGATATCCTGCGACCCGGCGCCCAGGCTCTTGTACCCGAAACGCGACGGCGCAACGCGGACGCCATAGACGTCGCGCGCCGGCAGGTCCGCCGCCCGCGCAAGCCCGACATAAAGCGCGTTGAGATCGGCGCACTTGCCCGTCAGATCGCCCATCGCCAGCATCGAGGCGACATCGCCCAGTCCGCAGCCGCGGGTCTCGGGGTTACGCTCGGTGTTCTCGACAACCCAGTCGTAGATCTTGCGGGCCTTGGTCAAGTCTCCGCGCGACCACCCGACGATGTCGTCGGCGGTGTCCTTGACGATGCCGTCGGTCGGGATCAGGTCGGTCGCGCTGGTGTAAAGCGCGCGGGCCTCATCGGGCAGCGACCGGGGCTGGCCCGGCTCGGAAAGGTCGATGTGCCGGTCCTGGGTCTGCGCCGTCGCGGTCACGGTCAGCTGCGGCGCGGGCGCGTCCGCGTCCCACTCGGCGTGGACGAAGCGCGCGCCGTAGACCGGATCGGTCTTGATCTCGGCCCGCGTCGCGTTGGTCTCGAAACTGGCGTCGCCCGCCTGCATCCAGCCCTCTTCGGTGACCGACGGAACCGGCACCCAGACCTGCACCGGACCATCGGCCTGCGGCAAGGCGACCTCTGTCACGATCTCGAACCGGCGCCAGCCCTCGGGCCGGGGGCGGAACGCGGCGCGGGCCCCGCGGGGCAGAAGCGCCGCCGCGGGAAACGCGGCGCCGGTGGTAAGCAGGGTTCGTCTGGTCAGTTGCATATCACGGTCCTCGGGCAAGATCCTTTCGCCCTGCCCTAGGGCCGAGACCCTGAAAGAGCAAGTCTGCACGCCCCTGTCGCGCCCCTTCGGCGTCGGGTACAGGCCCGGTCCGGCGCCACGCGACTGCGGCAGGTCGCGCCCCGGCTCAGGTCGCGGCGGGGGCCCGGGACGGTGCGGCGCGGCGCAGCCGCCCGGCCTCGACATCCGTCAGGAATGTGTCGAGCGCGCTGTCGAAGATCTTGGGCTGTTCGCGCATTGGCCAATGGCCCGCGTCCATCTCCAGCAGCCTAGCCTCGGGGGCGACCCGCGCGGCCTCGCGCGCGTGGCGCAGCGGGACCATGCGATCGGATCGCCCGTGCATCACGAAAAGCGGCGGCACGAGGCCCGGTAGACGGTCGAGGAAACAGGTGCGGAAACTCGCCGCGCCCACCTCGGCCTGGAGGAACCCGCGAAAGGTCTGCAGCTCGGCCTGGCGCTGCGCCTCCTGGTACATCTCCTCGACCAGCCCGGGCGTGACGCGACGCGGGTCGGCGTAGACGGCCATCAGCGCCGCCCGAGCGGCCAGACGGCTGCGCGCCGCGGAAAGCGCGATGAAGCGTCCCGCAGGCCCCAGGGAATACAGGTGCAAGGCGGGGTGCAGCGGCGCGCGCCGGGCCAGCCCATAGGATCCGACGACGGTGACAGAGCGCACCCGCGCGGGCGCGTCCAGCGCCAGCCACAGCGCGGTGCCCCCGCCCATCGAACTGCCGACAAGGTGGGCCCGGTCGATCCCGCGCGCGTCCAGAACCGCGCCCAGCCACGGCCCGAAATCCGCGATCCCATGCGCGCGACCGAACCCGTCCGAACCGCCGTACCCCGGCATGTCGGGGGCGAAACACCGAAACCGTGGGGCCAGGTGCCGCATGGTGCGGCCCCACGCCCAGTCGCCCCGGTCGATGCCGCCGCCGTGCAGCAACACCACCCAGGGCGCGGCCCCCTCGGGGCCGGTTTCGACGTAGGAGACCTGCCGTCCGCGCAGGCGCAGCCGCCCGCGCCGAAGGTCAGCTACCGACGCCGCTGCGGGGCTCGTCTGCATCGACATGGGCGATCCGGTTTCCGGTGCGGTTCGAGGTGACGACATTGAGGCTCTTGAGCTTGCGGTGCAGGGCCGAGCGCTCCATCCCGACGAAGGTCGCGGTGCGCGAGATGTTGCCGCCGAAACGGTTGATCTGGGTCAGCAGGTATTCCCGCTCGAACAACTCGCGCGCTTCGCGCAGGGGCAGCGTGGCAAGGCTGCCCGACAGAACGACACGGCCCTCTTCGTCGGGCTGGGTGTCGTTGCCGGGAATCTCGTTCGGGCCGATTTCGCCCTTGTCGGGACCGAGGATCAGCACCCGCTCGATCACGTTCTTCAGCTGCCGCACGTTGCCCGGCCAGATCATGGTCTGCAACTGCGCCACCGCGTCTTCGCCCAAGGGGCGCGCGGGCAACCCTTGCGTCTTGTTGAACTGGTCGATGAAGTGATCGGCCAGCTCGGGGATATCCTCGCGCCGGTCCTCGAGCGAAGGCACAGGTATCGGCACCACGCTCAGCCGGTGGAACAGTTCCTGCCGAAAGCGACCCAGCTCGATCTCCGAGGCCAGATCGCGGTTGGTCGACGAGATCACGCGGATATCGACGCGCACCTTGTCGGTGCCACCCACCCGCTGGAACTGGCTGTCGACCAGCACGCGCAGGATCTTGGATTGCGTACCCAGCGGCATGTCCGCGACCTCGTCGAAGAACAGCACGCCGTTATGCGCCTGCTCCAGCAGCCCGGGCTCGATCCCGCGTTCCGGGGATTCGCGGCCGAACAGGACCTCTTCCATCCGGTCGGGTTCGACGATGGCCGAGCTGACGGTGATGAACGGCCCGTCGGCGCGCGGGGAATTGGCATGGATGTAGCGCGCGGCGACCTCCTTGCCCGCGCCGGGAGGGCCGGACAGCATCACCCGGCCATTGGACTTCGTCACCTTGTCGAGCTGGGATTTCAGGGTGCGGAACGACGGCGAGGTGCCGATCATCTCGGCCGGGTTGGCATCGCGCCGCTTCAGCGCGACGTTTTCCCGCCGCAGCCGCGCGGTTTCCATCGCGCGCTGGATCACCACCATCAGCTGGTCGATGTTAAAGGGCTTCTCGATAAAGTCGTAGGCGCCCTGCTTGATCGCGGCGACGGCGATCTCGATGTTGCCGTGGCCCGAGATGATGACAACCGGAATCTCGGGGTTGTCGCGCTTGGCGGCCTTGAGGATGTCGATACCGTCCATCCGGCTGTCCTTGAGCCAGATGTCGAGGATCATCAGCGCCGGCGGCTCGGCATTGATCGCGGCCATGCATTCGTCGCTGTTCGACGCGACCCGGGTGGAAAACCCCTCGTCCTTCAGAATGTCCGAGATCAATTCACGGATATCGCGTTCGTCGTCCACGATCAGGATGTCACTCATGGGAACTGTCCTCTCACCTCAAAGCCTAGTTTCGTCCGCCAGAATCGGCAGGCGGACCTCGGCGCGCGCGCCGCGGCGACCGTCGTCCCCGAAGGGATCGGCATCGGTCAGCGTCAGCGTGCCGCCATGTTCCTCGATAATCTTCTTCACGATCGGCAGGCCCAGCCCGGTGCCCTTGTCGCGCGTGGTCACGTAGGGTTCGAACAGGCGCGCGCGGTCCTCGGGCAGGCCGATGCCGTTGTCGGAGATCGCGATCAGGGCGCGGCCCTCCGCGACCTCCATGGTGACGCGGATCTCGGGCGTCCAGCCCTCGGGGGCGCCCGCCTCGACCAGGCTTTCGGTGGCCTCGCCCGCGTTCTTGATGAGGTTGGTCAGCGCCTGCCCGATCATCGTCGCGTCCAGGTCGGCCATCGCGGCGTCCTGCGGCAGGTCGGCCGTGATCCGGACCGTCTCCTGCCCGGCCTCCTGCAGGGTCAGCGCGTCGCGCACCAGCTTGACCAGATCGTTGCGGCGGCGGTCGGGCTCGGGCATCCGCGCGAATTTCGAGAACTCGTCGACGATGCGACGCAGGTCGTTGGTCTGGCGCACGATGACGCCGGTCATCTGGTCCAGCGTCTCGGCGTCGTCGCCGGCGGCGGCGCGGAACTTGCGCTTGATCCGTTCGGCCGAAAGCTGGATCGGCGTCAGCGGGTTCTTGATCTCGTGCGCGATGCGGCGCGCGACATCGCCCCACGCCGCCATGCGCTGCGCCGCGACAAGATCCGACACGTCGTCGAAGGCCACCACGTAGCCTTCCAGGTGCCCGTCCTCGCTGCGCCGGGTGGCCATCCGAACCAGCAGGCTTTCCAGCTTGCCATCGCGGGTCAGCCGCGTCTCTTCCTGCGCGACCTCGCCGCCGCCGTCGCGGAGGCGTTCGAAAAGCGCGCCGAACTCGGGCACCGCGACGGCGATGGGCGTGTCCTGCCCGTGCGCCTCGTCGAGGTGAAGCAGCCGTTCGGCCGAGCGGTTGACGAAGGTCACCCGCCCCTCGGGGTCGAGCCCGACGACCCCCGCCGTCACAGACGACAGCACCGAATCGAACAGCCTGCGGCGCCGCTCGATCTGGTCGTTGGTGGCCAGCAGCGCGTCGCGCTGGCCCTTCAGCTGCCGAGTCATCCCGTTGAAGATGCGCCCCAGCATGGCGATCTCGTCGTCGCCGTCCTCTTCCTGCACGCGCACGTCCAGGTCCCCGGCGCCGACCCGCTGGGCCGCGCCTGCCAGCCGACCCACCGGGCGCGACAGCCGCTCGGCGAACCACAGTCCCAGCCAGATCGAGGCGAGGATCAGGATCAGCGCGAAGCCGAGGTAGAGCAGACCGAACTCGAAAAGGATGCGGCCTCGCTCGTCCTCCAGCTGGTTGTAAAGGCGCACGGTCTGCTGCGTGTCGTCGAGCAGCGACAGGATCTCGCCGTCGACCGTGCGGGTCACATAGAGAAACCGGTCGCCGATCCCATCGAGCCGGGTCAGCGCGCGGAATTCGTTTCGGTCCCAGTCCTCGATGACCACGGTTTCGCCCGAGCGGGCGCGCGCGATGTCCTCGTCGTCGGGAGGCTCGAAATCGAACAGGTACGAGCGGTCGCCCCGCGCCCGGATCTCGCCCGATCCGTCGATCACATAGGCCTCTTCCAGCCCGCGTTGCACCTGCGGCTGCCCCTGCCCCAGAAGCTGACGCAACTCGCCGTCGGTGGCGAAGAAGGACGAGCCCGAGGCGGCATAGAGGAACTGCGCCAGCGCGTCGGCATCGGTGACCAGATCCTCGCGCTGCTCGCCCTCGTAGGCCTGCGCAGCAGCGAGGCTGGCGCCCACGACGTTGCGCACCCGGTCCGAGAACCAGCTTTCAAGCCCGACATTGATGGTGAGCGCGGCGAACACCGCGACCGACACCGTGGGCAAAAGCGCGATCAGCGCGAAGACCCCGGTCAGCCGCAGGTGCAGGCGGGATCCGGCTGACTGGCGCCGCCGCGCCGCCACCATCCGCATGATGGTGCCGAGGACGAGCGTCGCCAGAAGCAGCGCGTAGATGAGGTCGGCCAGCAGAACCAGCCGCAAGGACATCGACCCCGCGCCGGGATCAAGAGGCCCCAGCACGAGAAACGTCGCGAGCACCAGAACAGGGCCCAACACGGCCAGACCGACCGTCGCCCAGTTCTGAAGCCTGCGTCGCCGGCGCAGGCGCGCCAGCCGCTCCCATGTGGCAGCCCGGACCGGAACCGTCACAGGACCTAACCCCCAATGATGTGGCGCCTTGCGCGCCGTACCGCTCAGTTTGGTGGCCCTGTCCGATCACGCGATCTGCGGGCCACTCTTCTGTTGCGGTTTTACATCAATTTGCGGCGCCGTGTCACGCGGATATCGAGGTCTGTGATCTTCTTGCGCAGGGTATTGCGGTTGATCCCCAGCAAATCGGCGCATTTCGCCTGATTTCCGCCCGTCGCATCCAGCGCGATCTCGATCAGCGGCATCTCGACCTCGCGCAATATGCGCTGGTAGAGGCCCGGGGGCGGCAGAACGCCGCCGTGCAGGTCGAAATAGCGCTTGAGGTGCTTGGCGACCGAGGCGGACAGCTTCTCTCCCTCGCCGCCGCCCACCAGCGGCTCCATCGCGGGCTGGTTGCCCAGCACCGCCTCGGCCTCGGCGCGGGTGATCTCGTCCTCGGTGCCCGTCACCATGATCCGGCGCACGGTGTTTTCCAGCTGCCGCACGTTACCGGGCCAGGAATAGGTCCGCACGAGGTCCATGGCATCGGACGAGAATCGGCGCAGCGGCAGTCCGTCGCGTTCGGCCCGGGCCAGAAAGTGGTCGGCCAGCAGCGGGATGTCATCGACCCTTTCGCGCAGCGACGGCACCTGGATGCTGACCCCGCCCAGACGGTAGAACAGATCCTGCCGGAACAGCCCCGCCTCCATCCGCTGCGACAGGTCGGCCTGGCTGGTGGCCATGACCCGCGGCGCGGTGTCGGTAAAGCTGTCGAGCATGCGCACGATGCGCCCCTGCGCCTCTTCGTCGAGGTCGCCGACCTCGTCGAACAGGATCGACCCGTTGCGCGCCCGCGACAGCACCTGCGAAGGCCCGTCCATGGTGGCCAGGTCGGCGGCGCTGGCGATCACGAAGGGCAGCGTGCGGCGGTCGGAAAAGTCATGGATGGCCCGGGCGATCAGCGACTTGCCGGTGCCCGATTCCCCCGTGATCAGGACCGGCAGGTCGGTGTTCATCACCCGCGCCACCAGCCGGTAGAGGGTCTGCATCGCCGGGGTCCGCCCCACCAAAGGCAGATCATCCGAGGGGCGCGGACGCGCCTCGCTCGCCGGGCGCGGCGCGGGGGCGCGGCGCTTGATCTCCAGCGCGCGGGCGGCGCGCTTCATCAGGTCGGGCAGGTCGAAGGGCTTGGGCAGGTAGTCATAGGCCTCGGCCTCGGCCGCCTGGATCGCGGTCATGATCGTGTTCTGGGCCGAGATCACGATGACCGGCAGCCCCGGCCGCTGCTCCCCGATCTTCGGCAGCTGATCCAGCCCGTTGCCGTCGGGCATGACCACGTCCGAGATCACAAGATCGCCCTTGCCCTCTTCGACCCAGCGCATCAGCGTGACCAGGCTGGATGTGGCGTGCACCTTGCAGCCCGCGCGCGTCAGCGCCTGGGTCAGAACGGTGCGGATCGTGCGATCATCGTCGGCGACGAGAACGGTGCCGTCCATCAAAGGTACTCCTGCGAAGCTGTTGGGGTCATTCCCGGGTCTCCTTCGGCGCCACCGGCAGCGAAATACGGAACACGGTGCGGCCGGGGACCGAATCGACAGTGATCCAGCCGTCGTGGTCCGACACGATCTTGGACACCAGCGACAGGCCAAGGCCGGTGCCGTTCTCGCGGCCCGACACGAATGGTTCGAAGATGTCGCCCTCGATCTCGGGCGGCAGGCCGGGGCCGTCGTCGGTGATCTCGACCTGCAGCGGCAGCGCCCCGCCGGTACCGTCCTTGCGCCGCACCCTGAGCGACAGGTCGTAGAAGGTGCGGATGGTGATCGTGCCGCCCGTATCGCCCGCCGCCTCGGTCGCGTTGCGCAGAAGGTTCAGGAACACCTGAAGCATCTGGTCGGCGTCGACATGGGTAGGCGGCAGCGAGGGGTCGTAATCCTCGATGATCTTCATGTGCGGCGCGAATCCCAGGATCGCGGTCCGGCGCGCCCGGTCCAGAAGGTCGTGCACGTTGATCGCGCGGCGGTCGGGCGGACGCAGGTTCCCGAATTGCTCGACCTGTTCCAGCAGCGCGACGATGCGGCGGCTTTCGGTGACGATCAGGTCGGTCAGCTCCAGATCCTCGCTCGACAGCCCCATCGACAGAAGCTGCGCGGCCCCCGTGATGCCCGCCAGCGGGTTCTTGATCTCGTGCGCCAGCATCTCGGCCATGCCGATGGCAGACCGCGCCGAGCTTTTGACCATGTGCGACCGGCCCAGGCGGTCTGCGATCTGGCGCGGCTCCATCAGCAGCAGCATGAAGCCCGGCATACCGATCATCGGGGCGATCTGGATATTGGTCTGCACCGGCGGCCTGTCCCCGCCCGAGACGTCGACATTGTTGATGAAGAGCGCCGAGTGATCGCGGCGCACGCGCGAAAACGCCTCGTCCAGCTCGGCCGCGATCGAGACCCGGTCGAAGAAGGGCGCGCCGCGCATCGACCTGGCCGAGGCGTTCAGAAAGGTCTCGGCCGCGGCGTTGACCTCGGCGATGGTGTCGCCGGGATCGAGGATGAAGGCCGGCACGGGCAGAGAGGTCCAGAGCGTGTCGGGAAGCGTGTTCATGCGGCGAGCGTCCCGGATGATGTGTCGGAGGATCCCGGGGCGGGCGGCGTCCCCGCCATGGCTCCGGGCAGCGCGGCCAGAAGACGCGCGGGATCGGTCTGGGTCAGCACCTCGCGGCGCAGGCCGGGCGCGGTGCCGGCGTGATCCATGTACCAGCCCAGGTGCTTGCGGATCATCTTGGTGCCGAGGGCGGTGCCGTAGAAGGACAGCGATGCCTCGACATGACCCGCCACCATCTCGGCCAGCGCGGCGCCGGCGGGCACCCGCGGCACGGGCCCCTGCCCAGCCGCCGCCGCGATCTGCGCCAGAAGCCAGGGCCGCCCCTGCACGCCGCGTCCCACCATCACGCCCGCCGCGCCGGAGGCCGCTCGCGCCGCCTCGGCCGTTGCGGGCGAGGCGATGTCGCCATTCGCCACGACGGGGATGTCGACGGCGCGGACGATGTCGCCGATCGCCGTCCAGTCGGCCTTGCCCTTATAGAACTGGCACCGGGTGCGACCATGGATCGTCACCATGCGGACGCCCGCCGCCTCGGCCCGCCGGGCCACGTGGGCGGCGTTCAGGCAGTCGTCGTCCCAGCCCAGACGGGTCTTCAGCGTCACCGGCACCGACACCGCGCCCACCACGGACTCGATCAGCCGAAGCGCATGGTCCGGCGTCCGCAGAAGCGCCGAGCCCGACAACCCGCCCGTGACCTTCTTAGCCGGGCAGCCCATGTTGATGTCGATCACCGCGGCGCCTGACGCCTCGACCCTTCGGGCGGCCTCGGCCATCCAGTAGGCGTCGCGCCCGGCCAGCTGCACCGCGGTGGGCGCCGACCCGCCGATCCCCAGCGCCGCACGTTCGCGCACGCCGGGCTTGGCCTGCACCATCTCCTGGCTCGCGACCATCTCGCTGACCACGAGGCCGGCGCCGAAGCTTGCCACGAGGTCGCGAAACGGGGCATCCGTGATCCCGGCCATCGGGGCCAGAAGAACCGGTGTGTCGATCTCGATGTCGTCGAGGCGCAGCACGCTTGCCTAATCCTTGTGCAATTGCCGCAACTGTTATCGAGCCGTCGGGACCTTGGCAAATACCCGCCCCCGGTGCGCAGGATCGGAATCGACAATTGCCCAAACTTTGGGCAGTTGCGTCCGCAAGAACGGCGGGTTTGATCTACGCGCGACCATCCCGCGCCTAAAAGGAGCCTTGGAATGCAGCACCCCGCGATGACCGAGGTCGTCATTGTCGCCGCCGGACGCGGTCGCCGGGCGGGCGGACCTTTCGCCAAGCAATGGCAGACGCTGCGCGGCCGCCGGATCGCCGACCTGACGCTCGACGCATTTCTCGCCGCTCCGGGGATCGGCCGGATCGCCGTGGTGCTGCATCCCGACGACCTGCCGCTGGCCGAGCCCTGGACAGAGAATCCGCGCGTGCTGGCGGTGCCGGGCGGCGACACGCGGGCCGACAGCGTGCGCCGGGGGCTCGAAGCACTGGCGCCCGGGGCCGCGGCCGACGCCCGCGTCCTGATCCACGATGTCGCGCGACCGCTCGTGTCGCACGCGCTGATCGCCCGGGTGATCGCGGCGCTGCAGGCCGCGCCCGGCGCGGCGCCGGCGCTTCCGGTGACCGATGCGCTGTGGCGCGGTGACGGGGACGACGACAGCACCGGCAACCGAACCGGCGTTGGCACCGGCATCGGCATCGGCGCCCGCGTCGTCGGCACGGTCGACCGAACCGGGCTGTTCCGGGCCCAGACCCCGCAGGGGTTTCACCTCGACGCCATCCTGCGGGCGCACCGCGTCCATCCCGGCGGCGCGGCGGACGATGTCGAGGTCGCGCGGGCCGCGGGGCTTGAAGTCGTCATCGTGGAAGGCGAAGAGAGGAACCTGAAGATCACCGCTCCGGGCGATTTCGCCCGCGCGCTGGGCATGATGGAGGCGGATCTGGATATTCGGACAGGCAATGGTTTCGACGTGCACGCCTTCGGTGACGGCGATCACGTGACGCTCTGCGGGGTCGCGGTGCCGCACGACCGCGGGCTTTCTGGCCACTCGGACGCCGATGTCGGCATGCATGCGCTGACCGACGCGATCTATGGCGCGCTAGCCGCGGGCGATATCGGGCGGCATTTTCCGCCCTCGGATCCGCAGTGGAAGGGCGCCGAAAGCCGGATCTTCCTGGCCCATGCCGCCGCTCTGGCGGCCGAGCGGGGCTACCGGATCGGCAATGCCGACGTCACGCTGATGTGCGAACGGCCCAAGATCGGCCCGCATGCCGATGCCATGGCCGCCGCGCTGGCCGGCATCCTCGGGACCGCCTCGGACCGGGTGAGCGTCAAGGCCACGACCACCGAACGGCTGGGCTTTACCGGCCGCGAGGAAGGGATCGCCGCCATGGCCACCGTCACGCTGGTGCAGGGATGAGCCGCCTCGTCGCAACCTTTCTCTACGTGGGCCTGCTGCGGCCCGCGCCGGGCACCTGGGGCTCGGCCGCGGCGATCCCGGTCGCGTGGCTCTTGCACTGGGCGGGCGGCTTTCCGCTGCTGACCGTTGCCACGCTGGTCGCGCTGGCCGCCGGCTATCCCGCGGCACGGGCCGAGGCCGCGCGGTCGGGCGATCACGACCCGTCGCACGTCGTGATCGACGAGGTCGTGGGCATGTGGATCGCGCTCTGGCCGCTGTCTGCCGGGCTGTGGTTCGCGGGGGCCGAGGCGCATGTCTTTCCCTGGCCGGGCTGGGTCGGCGGCTTCGTGATGTTCCGGCTCTTCGACATCTGGAAGCCCTGGCTGGTTGGCCGGTTGGACCGGCGCGGCGATACCGCCGGGCTGATGCTGGATGACGTGGTCGCGGGGATCATGGCCGCAGTGGTGGTCAGTATCGCCGCCGCCATCTCGCACGGGGTCCTGATGTGAGCGGCTCCGCCGGACCCGGCATACCCGCTCCCCATCCCGAGGACGTCCTGAAAGCGATGCGGGCCGCGGGCCTGCGGCTGGTGACCGCGGAAAGCTGCACCGGCGGGATGGTCTGCGCCGCCCTCACCGCCGTGCCGGGATCGTCCGACGTGGTCGAGGGCGGGATCGTGACCTATTCGAACGCGATGAAACGCAGCCATCTTGGCGTGTCCGAGACCAGCCTCGCCACCCATGGCGCGGTAAGTGAGGCCGTCGCAGAAGAGATGGCGGAGGGCGCCCGGGCCCGCTCCGGCGCCGATGTCGCGGTGTCGATCACCGGCATCGCCGGGCCCGGTGGCTCAGAGCACAAGCCCGAGGGGCGCGTGTGCTTTGCCATTGCCGGACCGGCTGGCACGCACAGCGGCACGCAGGAATTCGGCGCCATCGGCCGCGCCGAGGTGCGGCAGGCAAGCGTCGCGCACGCCCTGTCGCTGCTGCTGGACGCGGCCCAGAAGGTCGCTCCGGACCGTTGACCGGCGCCGCAGGCAGGCCGTGGCCCTTACGACCACGCTCGGCGACCGGTCAGCCAGCGCGCAGCCGGGCGGCACGGGATGGCTCAGGGGCGCCCGCCACCCCGGGCCTCAGTCGTAGAGCGCGGCGGCGCGGCGTTCGAAGGCCCGCACGATACGCTGCATCGCGTCGTTGAAGAACATCCCCGCCGCGCCCTGCAACAGCCTGTTCTTGAACTCGAAATCCACGAAGAACTTCACCTCGCAACCGCCTTCGGGCAGGTCGGTGAACCCCCATTTCGAGATCATGTGCTTGAACGGCCCATCCAGGTACTCGGTATCGATCCGCTTTTCGCCGGGCCACATCGTGACGCGGCTGGTGAAGCGTTCGCGGAACACCTTGAACGACACAACCAGATCGGCCTCCATGATCTCGGCCGCGCCCTCGGTTCTGGTGCTCTTGATCCGGGCCGCGGCGCACCACGGCAGAAACTCGGGGTAACTCTCGACATCGGCGACGAGCGTGTACATCTGATCTGCGCTATAGGGCAGTTTGCGGCTTTCGGCGTGTGTGGTCATGTCGTATCCGATGCTTGGTCGGTGCCGGGTGTCGGACAGCCCGGCCCGGAAATCAAGAGGAGCCCATGGCCGAGACAAGTTCACAGCCCGCCTACGTCATTGACGAGATGATCTCGGCCAAGGCCATCGCCGCCAAGATCGAGGAATTGTCGAAGGCGATCGAACGCACCTTCGCGGGTACCGAAAAGCTGGTGGTCGTCGGGCTCCTGCGCGGGTCCTTCGTGTTCATCGCCGACCTGGTGCGCGAGCTCGACCTCGACGTCGAGGTCGATTTCCTCGAAGCCTCCTCCTACGGCGATTCGATGGAAAGCTCGCGCGAGGTGCGGATCCTGAAGGACCTGCGCGGCGAAATCGCCGGGCGTGACGTGCTGGTCGTCGAGGACATCGTCGACACCGGCTATACCCTGGCCCACGTCGTGGGGTTTCTCAACGCGCGCGCGCCCAAGCGGCTGGAATCCATCGCCCTTCTCGACAAGCCCTCGCGCCGCGAGATCGAGGTCAAGGCGACCTGGACCGGCTTCGAGATCCCCGACGAATTCGTCGTGGGCTACGGAATCGACTACGCGCAACGCAACCGCAACCTGCCCTTCATCGGCAAGGTGCGGTTCACCTGATCGAGGGGGGCGCCCGATGAACTTCATGTGGTTTATGCGCGCCTCGAACTGGGCACGCCGGCCCCCGTCATGGGGCCGGGTCAAACTGGTGCTGGCGGTGATCGCCGTGTGCATCCTGCTGTTCGTCGTCGAACGCTACGTCGGCTGGCCCGACTGGATGACGACCGAAGGCCCCCGTGGCGGCCGCATCCTGCGATAGCGTCGGAAATATTTCACAACCCTGACGAAATCGTGAGGTTCTGTCGGGGCTCTTTCCACGTTAGCCTTTCTTCCGAGACACAGCCAAACGCCAGTCCCGGGAGAGTTTCCATGACCCATCGCGCCGCGCGCCTCTGCGCCCCGCTCTTCGCCGCCGCCGTCACAGCCGCCGTCACGACGTCGGCCCTGATCGGCACCGCCGGGCCCGCCATGGCCCAGGACGACCTGCCGCCCGCCGTCGCGGCGCGGCAGCACCACATGGATCTTTACGGCTTCAACCTCGCGCTGCTGGGCGGAATGGCCAAGGGCGAGATCGACTACGATGCGGACGCCGCGACCGGCGCCGCCGGCAACATCGCGGCGCTCGCCATGCTCGACCAGTCGGGCTACTGGCCCGAAGGCACGTCGTCCGACGACATCGAGGGGACGCGCGCCCTGCCCGCGATCTGGGAGAACATGGACGACTTCCAGTCCCATATCGACGCGCTGGCCGAAGCCGCCACCGCGCTGGAAGAGACCGCCGGCGACGGGGTCGAGGCGGTGCGCGCCGGGATGGGCGGCATCGGCAAGTCCTGCGGCGGATGCCACGAGGATTACCGCGTCTCGCGCTGAACGGGGCGCGCCTGCGGGGCGGCATGGTCGCCCCACGACGCGGTCAAGGGGGCGGCGCGCGCGGCCCCGCCATCTGGATGAAAGGACGCCTTGATGCGCCGTTGGCCGATCGCCCTTCTTCTTCTGATCTGCCTCGGCGCGGCCGCGTTCTGGTGGCTGACCCGCCCGCGCCCGCTGGCCGCCGATGCCATCGCGGGCCTGCAGGGCGATGCCGAGGCCGGCGCGCTGGTCTTTGCCGCGGGCGGCTGCGCCTCGTGCCACACCGCGCCCGGGGCGGAGGGATCCGCCGACGACGCGACCGCCGGAACCGCGGCTGCCGAGGACTCGCCGATCGTGCAGAGCGGGCCGGTGCTGGCCGGGGGCCAGGCCTTTGCGACCGAGTTCGGCACCTTCTACGCCCCCAATATCTCGTCCGATCCCGAGGCAGGCATCGGCGACTGGACCGACATCCAGATCGTCAACGCCGTGACGCGCGGGGTCTCGCCCGAGGGGCAGCATTACTACCCGGCCTTCCCCTATGCCGTCTATGGCCATGCGGATCTGGAAGATATCGTCGATCTCGTGGCCTACCTGCGCACCCTTCCCGCCGCGCAGACCGAGGTGCCGCCGCACGACGTGGGCTTTCCCTTTTCGCTGCGACGCGGGCTGGGCCTTTGGAAGCGCGCCTTCATCCCGACGGACTGGGTGGTGGCGGGCGACCTTTCCCCCCAGGCCGCGCGCGGCCGCTACCTGGCCGAGGCGCTGGCCCATTGCGGCGAATGCCACACGCCGCGCAACGCAGCCGGCGGTCTGGTCACCGCCGAATGGCTGGGCGGCGCAGAGAACCCCGACGGCCCGGGACGGATTCCCAACATCACGCCCGGCGGATTGGACTGGTCCGAAGCCGACATCGCCGAATACCTGACGTCGGGCTTCACGCCTGAATACGACACCGCGGGCGGTCAGATGGCCGAGGTGATCGAGAACCTCTCGGCCCTGCCGCAGGAAGACCGCGACGCGCTTGCCGCCTATCTCAAGGCCGTGCCGCCGGTCGCCCCCGACTGATCCTTTGAGTGGGTCCCCAAGGCCCCACAACGCACCGCCCCCGCGACCTCGCCACCCTACCGGGCGTCCGGCCCCGGGCCCGTCCGGCACCCGGTCAGGCGCCCAGACGCTCCAGCCTGGCGGCGCGCAGGCGGGCGAAGTCATCGCCGGCATGATAGGACGAGCGTGTCAGCGGCGTCGCCGACACCATCAGGAAACCCTTGCCGAACGCAGCCTTCTCGTAGCCCTTGAACTCTTCGGGCGTGACGAAGCGGTCGACGCGGTGGTGCTTCGAGGTCGGCTGCAGGTACTGGCCGATGGTCAGAAAGTCGATGTCGGCGGCGCGCATGTCATCCATCACCTGCCGCACCTCCTGCGCACCTTCGCCCAGGCCCACCATGATGCCCGACTTGGTAAAGATCGTCGGATCCAGCTCCTTTATCCGCTGCAACAGGCGCAGCGAATGGAAATAGCGCGCGCCCGGCCGGACCGAGGGGTAGAGCGCCGGCACGGTTTCGAGGTTGTGGTTGAAGACGTCCGGTTTCGCCGCGACCACGACCTCCAGCGCGCCGGGCGCGGATTTCAGGAAGTCGGGTGTCAGGATCTCGATCGTCGTGCCCGGCGCCTGCCTGCGGATCGCGCGGATCGTCTGGGCGAAATGCTCAGCGCCGCCATCCTCGACATCGTCGCGGTCGACGCTGGTGATGACGACGTGGTTCAGCCCCAGCTTCTTGACCGCATCCGCCACGCGCCCCGGTTCAAAGACGTCCAGCGCATCGGGCCGCCCCGTCGCGACGTTGCAGAAGGTGCAGCCGCGGGTACAGATCTCGCCCATGATCATCATGGTCGCGTGACCCTGGCTCCAGCATTCGCCGACATTGGGGCAACCGGCCTCTTCGCAGACGGTCGACAGCTTGTGTTCGCGCATGATCTCGCGCGTCTGCTGGTAACCGGCGCCCGACGGCGCGCGGACGCGGATCCAGTCGGGCTTCTTCGGCTGGGCGTTGTCGGGGCGGTGCGCCTTTTCAGGGTGCCGCTGGTCGGGGATGGAAAGATCGCGCGGTCGCATATCGGGACTCCGTCGTGCCGTCGGTTTCACCTAGGCATTTTCCAGCCACAAGTCCAACCCCGCCAGACGCCGGGTGCATGGCAGGCATGCCGTTGCCGGGGTCAGCGCCGCGCAGGTCTCTGCCGGTTGCCACGGCCTGCCGCGACCGCAGCCGGCGGTGCAGGATATGGCCGTCGCTCCCGATCGCGATCACGTCCGGGGGGCTCTCCGGCCCCTCCGCCTGCGCCGCGCGCGATTGGTCCCTATCCCCGGCGGAAGCCCGGGCATCTACGGCGCAACGGGCACCAGATCGCGCGCCCGGGCCACAAGCGTGCTGCCAGCGTCGCGCAGCAGGCCCGCAAGATCGGCGGCCCAGGCGCCATCGCCGCCGCCACGATGGACAAGCGCCAGGTCGCGCTGCGGCTCGGGCGCCGCGAAGCGCATCAGGCGCAGGCCCCGGGCCGCCGCGGCCTCGGTCCGGACGGCCAGTTCCGGCAGCAGCGTCAGGCCGAAGCCCTCGCTGACCAGCCCGCAAAGCGTCGACAGCGACGAGGCGCCAAGATCCACCTGCCGCCGCGCAGGGATCCCGCAGACCTCGAGCGCCTGATCGGCAAGGCAATGCCCCTCGTCCAGCAGCAGAAGCTGCTCGGGCACCAGGTCATGGGGGCTTAACCGGGCGGCCTGATGCGCCCAGGTCTGCAACCGCTGTTCGGATCCCGCCAACAGGAACCGGTCCGACAGGAAGGGGATCGCCTCGAACCCCGGGGCGGGCACAGGCAGGGCCAGGATCGCCGCATCGATCTGGCCCCGCCCCAGCGCCTCGACCAGCGCGTCGGTCTGTGCTTCGCGCACCCGGATGTCCAACGTCAGGTCGCGCGCCCGGATCCGGGTCAGGACATCGGGCAGCAGGTAGGGCGCGACCGTCGGGATGACGCCCAGATGCAACCGTCCCGATAGCCCGTCATGCCAGCGCACCGCCTGCTCCAGGTCGCCGACCTCGGCCAGGATGCGGCGGGCGCGCGCCAGAACCTCCTGCCCCCGCCGCGTCAGCCGGATTGTCCGCGGCAGACGGTCGACAAGCGGCGCGCCAAGATGCGTTTCAAGATCGCGGATCTGCGCCGAGAGTGCGGGTTGGCTGACGTGAACCGCCTGCGCCGCCGTCCCGAACCCGCCGGTTTCGGCCAGCGCGACGAAGTAATGCAGCTGCTTGAGAGTAATTGCCATAAGGAAAACCTATCGCAAATCTCAGTAAATCCAATTTTTATTTATTCCAACTCTCGAGCTATTCTCCCGCCCAAGAGCCCGAATGTGATTCCAAGGAGGATAGCCATGGCCGACAGACCCCGTCTGACAACATCCGCCGGCGCGCCGCTCGCCAGCAACCAGAACTCGAAGACGGTGGGCGCCAACGGCCCCGTCCTGCTGGAAGACTACCAGCTGATCGAAAAGCTCGCCCACCAGAACCGCGAGCGTATCCCCGAGCGTGTGGTTCACGCCAAGGGCTGGGGCGCCTATGGAACCCTGACCGTGACCGAGGATGTCAGCAAGTACACGCGCGCCAAGGCGCTGCAGCCCGGAACCAAGACCGAGATGCTGGCGCGGTTCTCGACCGTGGCCGGTGAACAGGGCGCGGCGGATGCCGAACGCGACGTGCGTGGCTTTTCGCTGAAGTTCTACACCGAGGAGGGCAACTGGGACCTCGTGGGCAACAACACGCCCGTGTTCTTCGTCGCCGATCCCTACAAGTTCCCCGACTTCATCCACACGCAGAAGCGGCATCCCCGCACCAACATGCGCTCGGCCACCGCGATGTGGGATTTCTGGTCGCTCTGCCCCGAATCGCTGCACCAGGTCACGATCCTGATGTCCGACCGCGGCCTGCCCGTCAGCCCGATGCACATGAACGGCTATGGCAGCCACACCTTCAGCCTGTGGAACGACGCGGGCGAACGCTACTGGGTGAAGTTCCACTTCAAGACCCGGCAGGGCCACAAGCACCTCACTAACGAAGAGGCGGTCGAGGTCGTGGGCAATTCGCGCGAGACCTACCAGGAGCAGCTGTTCGGCTCGATCGAAGATGGCCAGTTCCCCAAGTGGGACATGTACATCCAGGTCATGCCCGAGATGGAGGCCGAGGAGTTCGAGAAGAAGACCGGCTGGTCGGCTTTCGATCTCACCAAGGTCTGGCCGCACGGGGACTATCCGCTGATCAAGGTCGGCGAGCTTGAGCTGAACCGCAACCCTGACAACTACTTCGCGGAAATCGAGCAATCGGCCTTCAACCCCAGCAACGTCGTGCCGGGCATCGGCTTCTCGCCCGACAAGATGCTGCAGGGGCGGCTGTTCTCGTATCCCGACGCGCACCGCTACCGGATCGGCACGCATTACGAGAGTCTCGAGGTCAACAAGCCGCGCTGCCCGGTGGCCCATTATCACCGCGACGGCACCATGCCCTTCGGGCTGAAGACCAACCCCGACGCGTATTACGAGCCGAACTCCTTCGGCGGCCCGGTGGAGGATCCGTCGGTCGAAGAGCCGCCGCACCGCTATGCGGGCCAGGTCGGCCGCCACGAATACCGCGCCAATGCCGATCACTACTCGCAGCCCCGCGCGCTGTTTACGATGTTCGACGCGGGCCAGCGCGACCGGTTGTTCCGCAACATCGCGGGTGCGATGGCGGGCGTCCCGTCCGAGATCGTCGAACGGCAGTTGGGTCATTTCGAGAAGATCGATCCGGCCTATGCCGAGGGTGTCCGCACCGCCATCGCGGCCCATGCCGAGGACAACCCGTCGGCCAGCACCAGCCACGCGGCCGAATAACGCCGGACCGCGCTCAGCGCACGGCGGCGGCGCCCGGGAAACCGGGCGCCGTTCTTCGTTTCCGGGACCACCCCACCGGGGAGTGACGCCGGTCTAACCATGGCCCGCGGCGCCACGGACATCAGGTCTGCAGGCAGGCTCTCGAGCCCCGCGAGCGCAGTCATGCAAACCTCCCGTAGCTCCATTTACATTCAAGCCGAGATGCCTCCAGTTCGCGGCTGAAAACGGTCCGCCGGACCGTTTGCCGGGCGCCGCTCACCCCACCAGCGGTGTGCGGCCTCCGTGTTTCTCATCGTAGTGCCGCAGAAGGCGCTGCAGCGCGATCCGCAAGACGATCTTGCCCGACCGGGCCGCCCAGCCCAGACGCCTCTCGACCGCCTCCATGCCTTCCAGGTAGCAGCAGGTGCGCAGGACCACGTCGCCGAGGCCCGGCCCCAGATCTGCAAGCGCCTCGGTCACCCGGGCCCGCGCGCCCTCGGGTCCGCGGCCCGCGGGGTCGCCCCAGTTGCCGCCCTGGGTGCCGGCGGTCAGGAACCGGTCCCAGTTCTGCGTCACCCGCGGGCCCATCTGCGCCAGTTCGAAATCCTCGCGCAGACGTTCACCGGCGGCGACCAGGTCGGGCGACAGGAACCGCCGCCCGTCGCGGTCACGCCGCCGCGCCAGCAAAGCCAGCGGGCTTTCGGCCATGTTCCCCCGCCCGACGCGGGGCACGGCGTCCTCCTCTCGGGCAGCGAACTCTCGGTGCTGGTCGGCAAAGGGCGCGTCGGCCCCGCCCTCCTCGGCCAGCATCCGCTTCAGCGCGATCCGGCCCGTGGCCGACAGGACATAACGCGACACGCGCCCGGTCGAGCGGACGGCGATCCAGTCGCGCAACGCCAGCGCCTCGGCCAGACCGCGCGAGACGACCGCCGTGCGCACCGGACCCTCGGGCGCATCGCGCACCACGATCGCGCTTTCCATGCCGGGCGCCAGGGCCAGGCTCGAGTCGGGCTCGGCCAGCCGCCGCATGATCCGCAACGCCTCGTGCTCGAAGCCCTCGTCCTCGGGGCCGGGCGCGGTGTTCCGGGCCGACGCCGCCGGGGCCTGACGCGAAGACGATGCGGTCCGGGCATCGACCTTTCCCGGGTGCTGCGACCGCGGCGCGGGCGGCACGGTGTCGGTGATCGCGCCGGTGTCGACGGGGCGCGGCTGCGGAACGCGGATGGTATCTTGCTTGGGCATAGAGCCTCCGGTATCGGCACCCGCCGCGCAAAGGCGGTCGAGCGCGTGGTCGATCAGAGGATCGTCGCGGGAGGCCTCGACCTTCCGGATGCGACGCAGCATCGTCGACGGGTGGCAGCCGTGGCGCTGCGCCAGCTTGCGCAGCGATGTGCCGCCCTCGACATGCTCAAGATACAACTGTGCCCTCTCCGGCAGCCATGACGGCGCCGGACCGGCGGGTCTTTGCATACCCATTTGCGATCCCCCAACAATACCTGCCCGGACGGGCCGAATGATGTCCCACACACCACGATCAGCCTTTGCGGCTTTGGTTAGCGGAAGCTTAATGTCCGGTCAGTCAGGTCAAATTGTTCTAAAATCGTTAACAATATCGGGGGGCATCGCGCGCAGGTTGCATGGCTCCCGCAACACCCCCGCAGGACGGGTCATCCTTCGTCCCGATTGCTGATCGAGATCCGAAGGAGAGCGATAATGATGACCCGCGACACCCTGTCCCTCACCGGCCTGCGCCGGCCCCGCCTGCTGATCCGCGCCGCCCGTCACGCGCTTGCCGATTACGACCGCGGGCGTGTGCTGCGCCGCCTGCTGCCCGGTGTCACAGGCGCTGGCGCACGCGTGGTCGCCCGGCTGTGCGCCGCCGAGGTCGAGCTGGAAGAGAGCCGCAAGAGCGGCGCGTGCTACGACGCATCGCGGCATATCGAGGTTCTGACCGCGCTGATGGCCGAAGCCGCCCTGCTGCCCCGCCGCACCGCCTGAGCCGGGAAAGCTGCGCGCCGGGTTCTTTCCGGCGCGCATATCGGGCCGGTCGCGGACCGTCCGAGGCGATCGGTCCCGGCACCTGCCGTTAACGAATTCTGGCGCTCAGTGGCGTTTCACGGCCGGCTCGGCCCGATGCCGCGCGATCGCGGATGTCGACCGCGATCGGGCGTGCCGGCGGTCCGCCACACCTGTTCAATCACCCCACGGCCCGCGGTGCCGGCGCCCGTCCCGAGGACGCGAGGCGCGCGGTTGCGCCCTCAGGCAAAGCTGTCGGTGATCTCGGATTTCCGGCGGGCGACGTAGGCGTCGAGCGCCTCGCTGATGCCCGGATCCAGCGGCGGTTGGACATAGTCGCCCAGCAACTTCGACACGCGGGCGGCAGCGATCTTGGGCGTGTCCCGCGCGCCGTCTTCGACCCACGTCTCGTAGGGTTTGTAGTCCAGCACCTCGCTGCGCCAGAACGCGTCCTTGAAATTGCGCTGGGTGTGGCTGCACCCTAGGTAGTGCCCGCCCGGCCCGACCTCGCGGATTGCGTCCATCGCCTGCGCCTCCTCCGACATGTCCACGCCGGCGGCGAGGCGGTGAAGGATGCCAAGCTGATCGGCATCCATCACGAACTTTTCGAACGAGGCGACCAGCCCGCCTTCGAGCCAGCCACACGCGTGCAGCATGAAGTTCACGCCGGACAGGAGCCCCATGTTGAGGCTGTTCGACGTTTCGTAGGCGGCCTGCGCATCCGGAAGCTTGGCCCCGGTGAAGGCCCCGGCCGACCGGTAGGGCAGCCCCAGCCGGCGGGCCAGCTGGCCCATGCCATAGGTGATCTGGCTGGCTTCGGGCGTCCCGAAGGTCGGCGCACCCGAGTTCATGTCGATCGAGGTGACAAAGGTCCCCGCGATCACCGGGGCGCCGGGGCGGACGAGTTGCGAATAGGCGACGCCGGCCATCACCTCGGCCAGCACCTGGGTGAGCGTGCCCGCGACGCTGGCCGGTGCCATCGCGCCGCCCACCACGAAGGGCGATATGATGGCGGCCTGGTTGGCCTCGGCGTAGACCTCGAGCGCGCCCATCATCGTGGCGTCGAAGGTCAGCGGCGAGTTGATGTTGATGAGCGAGGTCATCGCTGTGCGACCCTCGAGCGGGCCGAAGAGGATCTCGCACATCTCGACGGAATCGCGGGCGCGCGAGGGTTCGGTGACGGAACCCATGAAGGGTTTGTCCGACAACGTCATGTGCGCGTGCAGCATGTCGAGGTGGCGTTTGCTGACGGGGATGTCGGTGGGCTCGCACACCGTGCCGCCCGAATGGTGCAGCCATTTCGACATGTACCCCAGCTTCACGAAGCTGCGGAAATCCTCGATCGTGGCATAGCGGCGGCCGCCGTCGACGTCGTGAACGAAGGGTGGGCCATAGACCGGGGCCAGCACCAGATTGCGGCCCCCGACCTCGACATTACGCTCGGGATTGCGGGCGATCTGGGTGAAATGCGCGGGCGCGGTTGCGCACAGCTTGCGGGCCAGCCCGCGGGGCAGTCGCACCCGCTCGCCTTCGACCTCGGCCCCGGCGGCGCGCCAGCGGTCCAGCGCGGCGGGATTTTCGGCGAAGGTGACGCCGATCTCGGCAAGGACGGTTTCGGCGTTGGTCTCGATGATCTCGAGCGCCTCGGCGTTCAGAATCTCGAGGTCGGGGATCGCGCGTTCGATGTACCGCGCCGCCTCAATCCTGACCGCGCTGCGTTCAGCCCGCCGTGCGGCGCCGCCACCGCCCCGTGCCCGTCTGCGCCCCTGATCAGTCATGCCGCGCCACCTTCCCTCGTGATCCGTCCCTTGCGATCTGTCCCGCCTTCTACCTGCATGGCGTCAGGGGGTCATGTGCGGTTTGCGCCGCTTGGGTCGCAGAAACGACATCGACGCGACGGACTGCGACATTGTGCCCGGCCCGCCGTCGCGACCGCGGGGGTTTTCCACCCCCGCACCCCCGGAGAGTATTTGCAAAGAGAAGAATGGACGGTTCGGAGAGGCAGACCCGGCAGCTTTCCGGGCCCTGGTCCGGGCGCGGCCGCGCAGGCTTGCGCCGGGGGACGGCGCTCAGTAACAGAAGCGGCATGATAGCCTCAGATTCCCACGACCTCTGCCTTGTCATCGACTTCGGGTCGCAAGTCACGCAGCTTATCGCGCGTCGGCTTCGCGAAGCCTCGGTCTTTTGCGAGATCCGCCCCTATCAGTCCGTCGACGACGCGCTGCTCGATGACCTTCGGCCCAAGGCAGTGATCCTGTCGGGCGGCCCCGCCAGCGTGCGCGATGCGGAGAGCCCGCGGGCCCCGCAGAAGGTGTTCGAACTGGGCGTACCGGTGCTGGGCATCTGCTATGGTCAGCAGGTGATGATCGAACAGCTGGGGGGACGGGTCGAGGGCGGGCATCACCGCGAGTTCGGCCGCGCCTTCGTCGAACCCGCAGGGGCGCATCGCGAGGATTCGATCTTTGCCGGGCTCTTCGGCACGGGGCGCGAAGAGGTGTGGATGAGCCATGGCGACCGGGTCACCGACCTGGCGCCCGGCTTCGAGATCCTCGGCAAGTCGCCCAACGCGCCCTATGCCATGATCGCCGATTACGACCGCAACTTCTTTGCCGTGCAGTTCCATCCCGAAGTGCATCACACGCCGAACGGCCGCAAGCTGCTGGAGAACTTCACCCGGCTTGCCGGGTTCAAGGGCGACTGGACGATGGGCGCCTACCGCGAGGAGGCCATCGCAAAGATCCGCGAGCAGGTGGGCGATGCCAAGGTGATCTGCGGCCTGTCGGGCGGTGTCGACAGCTCTGTCGCCGCCGTGCTGATCCACGAGGCGATCGGCGACCAGCTGACCTGCGTCTTCGTCGACCACGGCCTTCTACGGCTGGGCGAGGCCGAGGAAGTGGTCACGATGTTCCGCGATCACTACAACATCCCCCTCGTCCATGCCGACGAGAGCGAGCTGTTCCTGGGCGAGCTCGACGGCGTCAGCGACCCCGAGGAGAAGCGCAAGACCATCGGCCGGCTTTTCATCGACGTGTTCCAGAAGCATGCCGATGAGATCGACGGCGCGAAGTTCCTGGCGCAGGGGACGCTTTACCCCGACGTGATCGAATCCGTCAGCTTCTCGGGCGGGCCGTCGGTCACGATCAAGAGCCACCACAACGTGGGCGGCCTGCCCGAGAAGATGGGGCTGAAGCTGGTCGAGCCGCTGCGCGAGCTTTTCAAGGACGAGGTGCGGGCGCTGGGACGCGAGCTGGGCCTGCCGCAGAGCTTCATCGGCCGCCATCCCTTTCCGGGGCCGGGCCTTGCCATCCGCTGCCCCGGCGAGATCACGCGCGAGAAGCTCGAGATCCTGCGCCAGGCGGACGCGGTCTTCATCGACCAGATCCGGCGGCACGGGCTTTACGACGACATCTGGCAGGCCTTCGTGGCGATCCTGCCCGTGCGCACCGTGGGCGTCATGGGCGACGGCCGCTCCTATGATTTCGCCTGCGCGCTGCGCGCGGTGACAAGCGTCGACGGGATGACCGCCGACTACTATCCTTTCACGCACGAGTTCCTAGGCGAGACTGCGACCCGGATCATCAATGAGGTGAACGGCATCAACCGCGTCACCTACGACGTGACCTCGAAGCCCCCGGGCACCATCGAGTGGGAGTGACCCGGGCGCTGCGGCGCCTGGCAATCCTGATCTTCGTGATCTGGGCCCTACCCGCCGCGACGGCGGCGTATTTCGCGACGCTCTGGACCCCGCCGGCGATCCCCGAGGACCTGGGCGCCGTTGTCGTTCTGTCGGCCGGGGTGCCGCCGGACGGGCGCATCCTGGGCCAGACCAAGGCGCGGACCGAAACCGGGGTCGCGCTGGTGGCGGCAGTCGCCGAAGGTGCCGCGGCGCCGGCCATCATCTTTTCGGGCGGACGCGGAGGCATGGATCCCGCGGCCAAGGGCACGCTGATGCTGGACCATGCGCGTGCCATGGGGCTGAGCACCGATCGCGCACGAGCCGAGACGGGGTCGCACTCGACCCTGCAGAACGCACTTCTCTCCGCGCCGCTGCTGCCGCGGGACGGGCGGCCCGTCGCAATCGTCACCCATCGCTATCACCTGCCGCGCAGCTGGGCGTCCTTTCGCTGGGCCGGGGTGCGGCCGCTGGTACTGGTGCCCGCCGACCCCGCGGGCGCGCCCGTGGAATGGCGCGACATCGCGATGGAGGGGATCAAGCTGCCGGTGAACGCCGCGCGCGCCCTGCTCTTCGACGTGCTGGAGGCACTGGGGCTGTCCGTGGATGCGACGCTGCCGCTTCTGGACTAGCCCCTTGCCGCGGGTCCGGGTTGCGCCTACGCCCGGGAGTGCGGGGAAGAGGAGAACGCCGATGCCGACCACCACGCTCACGGGCAAGCTGACCTGCAGCACCATGGCCGAGGCCGAGCGGGTCTGCGAACTGCTGCCCCGGCACATCGAACTGACCCGCGCCGAACCGGGCGTCCTGCAGTTCGACTTCACCGTGGACCCCGAGGATCCTCTGGTCTTTCACGTCAGCGAAAGCTTCGTCGACCGCGACGCCCTGACGGCGCACCAGAACAGGACGGCCGCATCGGACTGGGGGCGGCAGACGGCCGGCATCCCGCGCCATTACGAGGTGCAGGATGTCTGACCACGCGCCCCCCGCAGCCTCTGCCCTGCCTGCGGACCGGACTGAAAGCCGCGGCCGCGCGGCGCTCTGGATGGCGGGGGCGGTGGTGTCGTTCTCGTCGATGGCCGTCGCCGGGCGCGAGGTGTCGTTCGAGCTCGATACATTCGAGACGATGACCTACCGCTCGGTGATCGGGCTGGCGATCATCTGCACCGTGCTGGTGTTGACCGGGCGCACGGGCGAGGTGCGCAGCCGGTATCTTCCGATGCATGCGCTGCGCAATGTCTTCCATTTCACGGGGCAGAACCTTTGGTTCTTTGCGCTGACGGCGATTCCGTTGGCGCAGGTCTTCGCGCTGGAATTCACCTCGCCCATCTGGGTGGTCCTCCTGGCTCCGCTGTTTTTGTCCGAACGCCTGACGCGCCGCCGTATCGCGGTTGCGCTCGCGGGGTTCGTCGGCATCCTCATCGTCGCGCGCCCCGATCCGCAGCAGATCGACCCCGGTATCCTCGCCGCCGTCACCGCCGCCATGGGCTTTGCCGGGACCGCGGTGATGACCAAGCTGCTGACCCGTCGCGACACGACGCTGTGCATCCTGTTCTGGCTGACCGCGATGCAGACCGTCTTCGGCGTTGTCTGTGCCGGGATCGACGGCAACATCGCCCTGCCCTCGCCCACGACGCTGCCCCTGCTGATCATCATTGGCTGCGCCGGGCTTGCCGCGCATTTCTGCCTGACGACCGCGCTCGGGATTGCGCCTGCGACCATCGTCATGCCGATGGATTTTGCCCGGCTTCCCGTAATCGCGATCGTCGGCATGATCCTCTACGACGAACCGCTCGATATCATGGTCCTGATCGGGGCCGTTATCATCTTCGGTTCGAACTACCTAAACCTTAGGGCCGAGTCGCGCATGCAACCGGTGCGCGAGAGCCGCGATGCGACGACCCCGTGACACGCGACGCAACGTAACTAATTGACGCAACTCGGCCCCCGCCGCCAGCATATCGGCAGGGGCCCGCTCTTCCCGGGCCCGGGGAGGAAATCATGCAATACCTGTTCACGGGCCTTGCCGGCCTTGCGATCGTCAGTGCCGGTGCCGCCGGGGCGGCCGGCATCGAACGCGCCCGCACGCCCATCGACGTCCTTTTCGAAGAGGGCAACCACGTCCAGTTCAGCTTTTCCTACGTCGATCCGTCGGTCGACGGCACCTATGCCGCGCCGCTGGGCGGTGGCGACACGGGCGACGCGCTGGAAAGCTACCTGAACGCCGGGGTCGCCCTGAAATACCAGTTCAGCGATCGGCTGTCGGGCATGGTCGCGCTGGGTCAGCCCTATGGCGCCGACGCCAGCTATAGCGAGGGGATCTATACCGGCCTCGCGGCCGAGTGGGACTCGACCTCGCTTACCGGGATCCTTAAATACGAGTTCAACGACAATATCTCGGTCTATGGTGGCCCGCGCATCGTAAAGTCGCAGGCCGAAATCGACATCCCGCCCGCGCTGATCGGCGCGGCGACCGGGGTGCCCGTGGCCTATAACGCCGGCGGTGATCCCGACACCGACGTGGGCTATGTACTGGGCGCGGCCTATTCGCGGCCCGACATCGCCCTGCGCGTGGGTTTGACCTACGAATCCGCCATCACCCACGAATTCGACAGTGTCGAGACGGTGGGCGGCGTGGCCACCGACACCACGACCGAGGTCGAGCTGCCGCAGTCGCTGACGCTGGACTTCCAGACCGGCGTCGCGCCCAAGACACTGCTTTTCGGGTCGGTCCGCTGGTCCGAGTGGTCCGAGTGGCAGGTCGCCCCGCCGGTCTATCTCGGCGCCGCTGGCCAGCCCGTCACCGGCTTCGACCACGACGTCTTTGCCTACTCGCTGGGTCTGGGCCGCCAGCTGACCGACGACCTGTCGGTCTTTGCCCGCGTGGGCTACGAGACCTCGGAAGATACCGAGATGACGCGGCTGTCGCCCATCGACGGGCGCACCAGCTTCGGCATCGGCGGCAGCTACCAGGTGTCCGAGGCGACCGAGATCACCGCCGGCATCGAATACATCCGCCTCGGCGACGCCTTCGACAGCACCGGCACGACATACGAGGACAACTCGGCCCTCGGCATCGGTGTGCAGATCGGCATGAAGTTCTGAGCATCTGCCGGGCCGCAAGGCCCGGCTCCAACCCCGCGGTGCCGTGCGCAAGCTCCGGGACCCGGGGCCACTTCTGTTCGGGCTCTAACTCCCCGGGGGCCAAGACCGCGTCCGCCCGGTTCCATCCGGGCCTGAGCGGCTTCGGCCCTATGCGGTCGGGTGGCCCCGCGGACCCCGGGCCCGCCGGGCATTGCCCGACCGATCCCCTCAGTCCTCTTCCAGCCCCAGGCGATTGCGCATGAAGGCCAGCGCGACCTGAAGCCCGTCGGGCGCGATGCCGTGGGCCATGCCCTTCATCACGTGCGCATAGACGTCGAAACCGGCCGCCTGCAGGTGCTCGGCCGCCTCTGGCATGGCCGCTGGTGGCACGACCTCGTCCGAATCGCCATGCACCAGCAGCACCGGCGGGCGCGAGACGGCCTCGTCGGCCAAAAGCTCGGGCTGCAAAAGCCGCCCCGAGATGCCGACGATGCCCGCGACCTCGTCCGGCCGACGCGGCGCCACGAACAAAGCCATCATCGTGCCCTGAGAAAAGCCGAAGAGGATCATCCGGTCGGCGGTCAGGCCCTCGTCCTCGAGCACCTGGTCGAGATAGGCGTCGAGGTCCGACACCGCCTGCGCCATGCCCTGCGCCGCCGCCTCTTCCGAAGATCCGTCGATCCACGGGATCGGGAACCACTGGAACCCCATCGGATTGCCGACGCAGGCCTCGGGCGCATCGGGGGCCACGAAGACCGTGTCGGGCATGTAGTCGGTCAGCGGATCGGCAAGACTGAGCAGATCCGCCCCGTCGGCGCCGTAGCCATGCAGGAACACGACGACCTGCCGCGCTGTTCCTGGCGCCGGTCCGCGCCGCTTGGTTTCCAGAACCCGTGTCATCCGATCCCCTTCCGCCCGGTTTCGTGTCGGTAGTAGGCCCAGAGCGCCCGCGCCGCAACGCCCCGCCAAGGCGACCACGCCTGTGCCATGCGCCGCAACTCGGGCTCGCGCGGGCGATGCGGCAGGTCAAAGGCGCGGCGCGCGGCCTCCTGCAATGCCAGGTCGCCCGCCGCCAGCACGTCCGCACGCCCCAGCGCGAACATCGCGTAGATCTCGGCGGTCCAGCGTCCGATCCCCGGCAGCGCGGTCAGCCGGGCCACGACCTCGGCATCCGGCAGATCGCGCAGGGCGTCGTAATCCGGCGCCGCGGCCGCGATTCCCTGCAGGTACCGCGCCTTGGGCCGCGACACGCCGCAGGCGGTCAGCGCCTCTTCCCCGGCCGCGACGATCGCCACGGGGTCGAGCAGCCCCGCACCCTCAAGCCGCGCGCGGATCGCCGCCGCCGCACCGACGCTGATCTGCTGGCCCAGCACCGCGTCGGCCAGCGCACCGAACCCTTCGGGCCTGCGCCGAAGCGGCAGCGGTCCGGCACAGGCAAGTACGTTGGCAAAGCGCGGTTCGACGGCGACCAGCGCCGCAGCGCCCTCCTCCAGGCAGGCGGGCCCCTCGATCAGCCGCCCCACGGCGCTCATTCCCCCACCCCTTCAATCCATGCCAAGGCATCTGCCACGGTACCGACGCCGGGGCCCGCTGGCAGTGTTGGGCGGCGGATCATCGCGACCGGCAGCGCCATGTCGCGCGCGGCGGCAAGCTTGGCCGCGCTCGCCGCGCCGCCCGCGTTCTTGGTCAGCACCCAGTCGATGCCGAGGCGGGCGAACAACGCCGCCTCCTCGCCCGCCGTCGCGCCGGGGCGGCCCAGCACGTAGTCGCCGTCATAGGGAAAGGGCGTATCGGGCCGGGCGATCTGGCGCAGGTAGAGCCGCCGCCCCGGCAGCGCCGCCAACGCCGGCAACGCCTGCCGCCCCAGCGCGGCAAAGACCCGCGCGCCCGGCGGGATCACCGCCGCCGCCCCGGCCACGTCAGCAACCTCGTGCCAGCGGTCGCCGACGCCCGGACGCCACTCTGGGCGCAGAAGGCGCAGGCAGGGAAGACCACGCTCGGCCGCGATCAGGGCGGTGCGCTGCGAGATATGCGTGGCAAAGGGATGCGTGGCGTCGATGATCGCGTGGATCCTTTCTGCATCGAGGTAGGCGGCAAAGCCCGCGGCGCCGCCGAAACCGCCCCGCCGGGTGGGCAGGGCAAGGGCGGCGGGATCCTCGGTCACCCCCGCCAGCGACGCGACCGCCGCGATGTCGCGCGCGGCCAGCGCCCGGGCCAGGGCACGCGCCTCGGCCGTGCCGGCGAGCAGAAGGACCGGGCCGGGCAGCCTGGGACGCGCGTCGTCCCGAAGATCCGGCCGTACCACGGTCACGCCCCGGCCCGCGCGAGAATGGCGCCCCCCCGATCGCAGACCACGACCTCGGCCCCGATGGGGGCGTCGCCGATCATGCGCGACAGCTCGGCCAGCGCGCCATGGGCCACGGCCTCGGTCAGCGGCGGGCCCGCGATGCCGACCGCTTCGAGCACTGTGCCCGCGCCCGCCACCTCGGCCACGCCGCAGCGGCGCGCGAGGTCGGCAAAATCGACCTGCGCGCGTTTCGAATGCAGGTCGCGCGCCCCCTGGGCCAGCTTTGCCAGCTTCGCCACCCCGCCGCCCACGGTCAGTTGCGGCACGGGATGACGAACGAGGTACTTGACCATGCCGCCGACGAAATCCCCCATGTCCAGCATGGCATGATCGGGTAGCCCGTGCAGCGCCTGCACCGCGGCTTCGCTTTGCGCGCCGGTGCAGCCCGCGACGCGCGGCAGGCCCGCAGCACGCGCGACGTCGATGCCGCGATGGATCGAGGCGATCCACGCCGCGCAGGAAAAGGGCCGCACCACCCCCGTCGTTCCCAGAATCGAGATGCCGCCCTCGATCCCCAGCCGCGGGTTCCACGTCTTGCGGGCCAGCGCCGCGCCCCCGGGAACCGAGATCGTCACCCGGATATCCGGCGCGCGGCCAAGCGCTTCGGCAAGTCGCACGACCTCGCCCGCGATCATCTGGCGCGGGACGGGGTTGATCGCGGGCTCTCCCGGCGGGATCGGAAGGCCCGGCCGGGTGACCCGGCCCACGCCCTCGCCCGCCGCGAAGCCGACCCCGCCGGGGGCCGCGGCGACCCGCGCGATGATGAGCGCGCCATGCGTCACGTCGGGATCGTCGCCCGCATCCTTGACGACTCCCGCCTCGGCCCAGGCGGTGCCATCGTCGGCCTCCCCCGCATCGGCATGGGCAAGCGGCCAGACCGGGCGTTCGCCCCGCGGCAAGGTGATCGACACCTCCTGCGGAAACGCCCCGCCCCAAAGCCGCATCAATGCCGCCCGCGTCGCGGCGGCGGCGCAGGCGCCCGTGGTCCAGCCCCGGCGCAACTCTCTGGACGGCGCGTCCTTCATCGCGGGCCAGTATAGTCGCACGGCGGGACGGCGCCAATCGGCTGGCGCCATGGACGGCGCATCTTGGGTCGCACGTCTTGCACCGCATGGCTCGGGCGACCCTCCCACGGTGGGCCCGAGAGCGTACCCGGCGCGGCGGATCCGCGCGTCCCGGCCAGGCGTCCGGACCAGGCGTCGGGGGGAGGTCGCGGCGCGATCGGCACCGGCGGCAGCGTCCTCACCGGCGGGCCTGTCCCCCGGGCGGCATGACCTGCGCGGCCGGCCCCAGTGCTTGCCGGAATGTGCCTGCACGGATTTGCTTGCACGAATGCCGCAGCCGCCCGCCCCGCGGTCGCATCCGGGCTTTGCGCCCGAAGCCTCTGCGGGCATAAGCTATGGCTCATGTCAGACCGCCCGCCCGACTCGCCGCGCTTTCCCGATCGCCTGCCCGCCGGGCCCTGGCCCGAACTGCGCCCCGGATGGGTATGGCTGTGCGGCGCGGGGCCGGGCGATCCGGGACTGCTGACGCTGCACGCACTCAACGCCCTCTCGCAGGCGGACGTCGTGGTCTACGACGCGCTGGTGGAACCCGCGATCCTCGACTGGGCACCGGGGGCCGAGCACATCTATGCCGGCAAGCGCGGCGGCAAACCCTCGGCCAAGCAGCGCGACATCTCGTTGCGGCTGATCGAGCTGGCCCGGGCCGGTCGCCGCGTGCTGCGGCTTAAGGGCGGCGATCCCTTCGTTTTCGGCCGCGGCGGAGAAGAGGCGCAGACGCTGATCCAGCATGGCGTGCCGGTGCGCATCGTGCCTGGGATCAGCGCGGGGATCGGCGGGCTGGCCTATGCGGGCATCCCGGTCACCCACCGCGACGTCAACCAGTCGGTGACCTTCGTCACCGGGCACGACCAGACGGGCGAGGCGCCATCGGCGCTGGACTGGGCCGCGATTTCGAAGGGCAGCGGCGTGCTGGTGATCTACATGGGGATCAAGCATATCGCGCGGATCACGCAGGCCCTGCGCGATGCGGGCCGGCCCGGGGACGAACCCGTGGCCGTGGTCTGCGCCGCCACCACCCGCGACCAGCACGTGATCGAAACCACCCTCGCCGCCTGCGCGGAGGATATCGCCGCGCAGGGGGCCGAGCCGCCGGCGATCATCTGCGTCGGCCGGTCGGTTCTGATGCGGCAGGTGCTGGACTGGCAGGCGCTGGAAGCCGGCGCCGCCCCGCGCGACACCGATCCGCTGGGGCGCGACAGCACCTCTGCCAGCGCCTGAGCGTCATGCCCGGCCTGATCCTGTCCGCCCCCGCGTCCGGCAGCGGCAAGACCACGGTGACGCTGGGCCTTCTGCGCGCCTTCGCCCAGTCCGGTGCCGAGGTGCGTGGCGCGAAATCCGGGCCCGACTACATCGACCCCCGGTTTCACGAGGCCGCCTGCGGTCGACCCTGCCCGAACCTCGACGCCTGGGCGATGGGCTCCGCCCAGATCCGCGCGCTGGCCGCGGGGCCGGGCTTGCTGCTGATCGAAGGCGCGATGGGCCTCTTCGACGGCGCCCCGCCCGACGGACGCGGCGCGACGGCGGATCTGGCCCGCCAGCTGTCCCTGCCCGTCGTCCTGGTGATCGACGCGGGACGCATGGCGCAATCGGTGGCGCCGCTGGCCGCGGGCTTTGCCCGGCACGATCCGCAGGTCCGCGTGGCCGGCGTGATCCTGAACCGCGTCGGGTCGGACAAGCACGCCGCGATGCTGCGCAGTGCGCTTTCCGGTGTCGGGCTGCCGGTGCTGGGAGAGCTGCGGCGCGACGCGGGCCTTGCGCACCCCTCCCGCCACCTGGGCCTGGTGCAGGCGGGTGAGCGGCCCGACCTCGATGCCTTTCTCGACCGGGCCGCGCGGGCGGTCACGGCGGGGGTGGACCTTGCCGCCCTTACCGAGCTTGCGGGCCCCATGCCCGATCTCGGCTCCGCGCACTCGGCGCCTACTTCGGGGCCGACCGCGGGGCCGACCCCGCCGCCGCCCGCCCAGACGATCGCTCTGGCACAGGACGGGGCCTTTGCCTTTGCCTATCCGCACCACCTGGCGGAATGGCACGCCGCTGGCGCCGAGATCCGCCCGTTTTCGCCACTGGCCGACGATTTGGTGCCCGAGGCCGACCTGACCCTTCTGCCCGGCGGCTACCCCGAGCTGCATGCCCCCCGGCTGGCCGCCGCCACGACCTTCCTGTCCAGCCTGCGTCACGTGGCGGCGCGCGGGGCGGTCTACGGCGAATGCGGCGGCTACATGGTACTGGGCAAGGCGCTGATAGACGCCGAGGGCCGGCGCCACCAAATGGCAGGGCTTCTGCCCCTCGTCACCAGCTTCGAACGGCGCAGGCTGAGCCTGGGCTATCGCCGGGTGACGGCGGCGTCGGGGCCGATGCCCGGGGTCTGGCGCGCGCACGAGTTCCACTACGCGACCGAGGTCGAGGCCCGGGGCGCGCCGCTTTTCACCGCGCAGGATGCCGAGGGCACGGCCCTGCCGCCCATGGGCCTGATCCAGGATCGCGTCGCGGGCAGCTTCGCGCATCTGATCGCCCGCGACACCGGCGACCTTCCCTTTCCCGAGGCGGGGAACTAGGCCTTTGGGCGATACGAAAGGCCAGACCATGACGACCACGCCCGCCGACCCGTCCTCGGGGTCCAAGACCGCCCGCCGCAACGTCGCGATCCTCGTCACCGCGCAGGCGGTGCTGGGCGCGCAGATGCCCATCATCTTCACCATTGCCGGGCTTGCCGGGCAGTCGCTGGCATCGAATCCCTGTCTGGCCACGTTGCCGATCTCGATGGTGATCCTGGGCTCGATGCTGTCGGCGCAGCCACTGGCGGCGCTGATGCAGCGCCACGGGCGCCGCGCGGGGTTCTTTGCCGGCGTCACGGGCGGCGCCTGCGGGGCGGCGATCGGGGCGCTGGGGCTCTACCTCGGCAGCTTCGGCATCTTCCTCCTGGGGTCGCTTCTGACCGGGGTCTACCAGTCCGCGCAGGGGTTCTACCGCTTCGCCGCGACCGACACCGCCTCGGACGCGTTCCGGGCCAAGGCCATCTCCTACGTGCTGGCAGGGGGACTCGTGTCGGCGATCATCGGGCCGCAGCTGGTCAAGCTGACGTCGATGGCCTTCGTCGTGCCCTTTCTCGGCGCCTATCTGGCGGTGATCGCGATCAACGCGCTGGGCGTGCTGCTGTTCTGCCTGCTGGACATCCCCAGGCCGCCGGTGCCCGACAAGGACGCGCCGCGGGGCCGCAGCGTGGGGCAGCTTCTGCGCACCCCGCGCATCGCGGTGGCGATCATCTGCGCGATGGTCAGCTATTCGCTGATGAACCTGATGATGACCTCGACGCCTCTGGCGGTCGTGGGCTGCGGCTTTAGCCAGAACGACGCCGCCAACGTGGTATCGGCGCATGTGCTGGCGATGTTCGCCCCGTCCTTCGTGACCGGCCACCTGATCAACCGCTTCGGGGTCGAAAAGATCATGGGGCTGGGACTGGCCGTGCTGGCAGGCGCGGGCGCGGTGGCGCTGTCGGGGGTCGAACTGACGCAGTTCTACGGCGCGCTGGTCCTTCTGGGGATCGGCTGGAACTTCGGCTTCATCGGCGCGACGACGATGCTGGCCGGCGCCCACCGCGCGGAGGAACGCGGCCGGGTGCAGGGCCTGAACGACATGCTGGTCTTCGGCTGCGTCACCATTGCCTCGCTCGCGTCGGGGGGGCTGATGAACTGCTCGGGCGGGACTGCCGCCGAGGGCTGGTTCGCCGTGACGCTGGCGATGGCGCCGTTCCTGGCGCTGGCGGGCGGGGCGCTGATCTGGCTGGCCCTGCGCCCGCGCCGGACCTGAGGGGCCCCTGAATCCCGGAGCCCGGCGCGGGGGGGGGCGGGCCACGGGCGGGCGCCGGGCCGCAACTGTCCCGGGCTGCAACCGCGCTGACCGGTCATCGCGTCAGGTCGTGGCTACCGGCCGACCCAGGCGTAGCGTTGCAACCCGGCGCGGCGCGCGAACTCGGATTGCGCCAGCCGCCCCTCTTCGACCGCGGCTGGATCCTTTGCCGCCTGCCGCAACAGGGGCGACGCCCGCCATGCGGCCAGCGTCGCGGTGCGCGCGGCGCCGCGGGCCGCGCCGGTTCCGGCACGCTGCAGCCCCTCGCGCGCAAGCGCGGCGATGTCCGTGCCCTCGGGCAGCGGACGCTTTGCCCGGGCGCGCAGATCGGGAACCGCCATCAGGTAGTTGGCCAGCCCCATCGCCTGCCCGCGGGCCCTGACCATGGCCTCGGCCGCCGCATCCGCGCCAAGCGCCCGCGCCGCGGCCCAGAGCAGCCCGCCCCCGGTTGCATCGAGATAGGCCCAAAGGGCGCCCGTATCGGCAAAGGGCATCTCTTCGAGATCCGCGCGCCGCGCCTCGATCAGCTGGTCGAGCAGCTGCGCGCCCTCGGCGTCCAGCACCGTGGCCAGCGGCACCGTCACCTCGTGCCGACGCACGACGCCGCCCGAGGCGATTTCGTCCAGCGCATCGCGCCACCATTGCAGCCGCATCTCGGCGATCAGCGGCTCTTCGGTGACCCATGGCGCGCGCGCCACCTCGAGGTTCATGGCGAAGATCGGAAACAGCACCGGCCGCGCCGCGGGGGGCGCGGCCATCACCGCCAGGAACCGATCGGGATCGCCCTTGCGCACGATCTCGGCGGCCGCCTCGAAGCCCAGATCCTCAGCCATGCGGCACCGCGCCGTCATGCACCAGCTTCCATGTGATCGCGTCCAGAAGCGCCTCGAACGAGGCGTCGACTATGTTGGGCGACAAACCCACGGTCGACCAGCGATGGCCGCGGCTGTCTTCGCTGTCGATCACGACCCGGGTCTGCGCCTCGGTCCCCCCTTGGGTGATGCGCACCTTGAAATCGACCAGCGCCATGTCGTCTATATTCGCCTGGAACGGTCCGAGATCCTTGGCCAGCGCCCGGGCCAACGCGTTGACCGGCCCGCGATCCGACCCGCTTTCGTCAAGGTTCTCGCTGACCGACAGCATCCGGTCGGCACCCACGCGGACCACGACGACGGCCTCCGAGAAGGTGGCCATGCGCCCCGCGCTGCCCTGCCGCCGCTCCACCGTGACGCGGTAGCGCTCGACCTCGAAGAACCGGGGCAGCTGCCCCAGCTGCGCCCGCGCCATCAGCTCGAAACTCGCCTGCGCGGTGTCGTAGGAGTATCCCTCGGCCTCGCGCGCCTTGACCTCGTCGAGGATGCGCGACAGCGCCGGATCGCCCTTTTCAACCGCGATGCCCATGCCCGCGAGCCGGGCGCGCAGGTTCGATTGCCCCGCCTGGTTCGACATCGGCACGATGCGCGCGTTGCCCACCGCTTCGGGCGCGATGTGTTCGTAGGTCGTGGCATCCTTTGCGATGGCCGAGGCATGCAGCCCCGCCTTGTGCGCAAAGGCCGAGGCCCCGACATAGGGCGCGCTGCGCATCGGCACGCGGTTCAGGATATCGTCCAGCATCCGGCTGACCTGCGTCAGGCCCGCCAGCGCCTCTGCGCTGACCCCGATGTCGAAGCGCCCCGCATAGGCGGATTTCAGCAGAAGCGTTGGGATCAGCGTGGTGAGGTTCGCGTTGCCGCAGCGTTCGCCCAGCCCGTTCAGCGTGCCCTGGATCTGGCGGACGCCCGCGTCGACCGCGGCCAGCGTGCCCGCGACCGCGTTGCCGGTGTCGTCGTGGGTGTGGATGCCCAGCCGGTCACCGGGGATGCCCGCGGCGATCACTTCTTCGACGACCTGCCCGATCTCGCGCGGCAGCGTGCCGCCATTGGTGTCGCACAGCACGATCCAGCGCGCCCCGGCCTCAAGCGCGGCATGCAGGCAGGCCAGCGCATAATCGCGGTCGGCGCGGTAGCCGTCGAAGAAATGTTCGGCGTCGAACAGCGCCTCGCGCCCTGCACCCGCGCAATGCGAAACCGAGGCGGCGATGTTGGCCAGGTTCTCTTCGAGCGTGATGCCAAGCGCCCGGGTGACGTGAAAGTCGTGCGTCTTGCCGACCAGGCAGACCGCCGGGGTGCCCGCGTTCAGCACCTCGGCCAGCACCTCGTCGTTGGCGGCTGACCGTCCGGCCCGCTTGGTCATGCCGAAGGCGGTGAAGGTCGCGCGGGTTTGCGGAGCGGCGGCGAAGAAATCGCTGTCCGTCGGGTTCGCGCCCGGCCAGCCGCCTTCGATATAGTCGACGCCGAGCGCATCCAGAGCCGCGGCGATGCGCTGCTTCTCCGGCACCGAGAACTGCACGCCCTGGGTCTGCTGCCCGTCGCGCAGCGTCGTGTCGTAAAGATAGAGCCTCTCGCGGTCGCTCATCGCAGGGCCTCCAGCGCCGCGCGATCGAAGCCCGGCGCAAGCTCCCACTCCGCGCCGCCAGCGGTGTCCTTGACCACGACGCCCGCCGCCGCGAACCCGTCGCGCAGGGCGTCGGCCCGGGCGAAGTCCCTGGCCTTCCGCGCCTCGGCGCGTTCGGCCAGAAGTGTCTCGATCAGGTCCGAGACGGCAAGGTCCACCTGCGTGCCCGCCCAGTCCGGCACCGCCGCGCCCAGAAGACCCAGCAGCTGCATGGCCCCGGCCAAGTGGGCGAACCGGCCGTCGCGGTAAAGCGCGTGCATCGCCGTCAGCGCCCCGTGGCCATTGAGGTCGTCGGCCAGCGGCACGACCACCTCCTGCGGGATCTCGGCCGCCACGCCGTCGACGGCCTCGTACCATTTGCGCAGCACCGCCTCGGCCTCGGCGGCCTTCTCGGCGGTCCAGTCCATGGGCTTGCGGTAATGCGTCGACAGGAAGACGTAGCGGATCACCTCGCCCCGTATCCCCTGGTCCAGCAGGTCGCGCACTGTGAAGAAGTTGCCGAGGGATTTCGACATCTTCCGCCCCTCGACCATCAGCATCTCGTTATGCATCCAGATCTGGGCGAAATGTCCCTCGGGGTGGGCACAGCAGGATTGCGCGATCTCGTTTTCGTGGTGCGGAAAGGCAAGGTCGATGCCGCCGCCATGGATATCGAAGCTCTGGCCCAGAAGCTCGGCCGACATGGCCGAGCATTCGATGTGCCAGCCGGGCCGCCCCCGCCCCCACGGGCTGTCCCAGCCCGGCAGCTCGTCGTCCGAGGGCTTCCACAGGACAAAGTCCATCGGGTTGCGCTTGTAGGGCGCGACCTCGACCCGGGCACCGGCGATCATGTCCTCGACCGTGCGACCGGACAAGCGGCCATAGTCCTTGTAGGACTCGACCGCGAAAAGCACGTGCCCCTCGGCCACGTAGGCATGGCCGCGATCGACCAGGTCGGCGATCATCGCGACCATCGCGCCGATGTATTCGGTCGCGCGGGGTTCGTGATCGGGACGCAGCGCACCGAGGGCGTCCATGTCGTCGTGGTACCAGCCGATGGTTTCGTCCGAACGGTCGCGGATCAGATCCTCGAGCGTCCCGGGCGCCCCCGCCGCGCGGCGTTTCTGCGCGGTTTCGTTGATGCGGTCGTCGACGTCGGTGAAGTTGCGGGCATAGGTCACGGCCTCGGCCCCATGGACGTGCCGCAGCAGGCGGTAAAGCAGGTCGAAGACGATGACCGGCCGCGCGTTGCCCAGGTGGGCACGGTCATAGACGGTGGGACCGCAGACATAAATCCGCACATCCCCCGGCGTGAGGGGGTGGAACACCTGCTTTTCGCGGGCGGCGGTGTTGTAAAGCCGGATCTCGGTCATGTCTCGTCCTGTCGCGGGCTTGCCGCGGGTCCGAGGGCGTCTTCTGGATAGGATGACGAGGCCGGCCCGCAGCGAAGCGTGTCAGCGGATAATGCAGCAAATGGTCGGCGCGGTGCACGTCATGGCTCCGCCCCTAGCACGCGGCGCGGGGCACGGCAACGCCCTGCGGGCGCCCCCCGTTACGCAGGACGCCCACGGGGACCGGCCCGCCGCCTGCGCGGGCCCGGTGGCCCGTCGCTGGCCCGGCGAGGGTCGGCGAGGGTCGGCCAGAAGAATCTGGGCGAGAGGGGGCCTGGGTCAGAAGAAATCGGGATAGCGGGCGCGGATCCCTTCGACCTGCTTGAGCGTACCTGACAGGTGTTCGCGCACGGCGGCCTCTGCTTCGGCGGCCTCGCCCGCCCGAATGGCCGCCGCGATGCGCCGGTGAAGCTCGATGATCGAGGCCGACTTGCCCGGTTCGGGCAGGTTGAGGTTGCGCAGCCGATCGATATGGCCCGAGCGCGCGGTCACCAGGTCCCACAGGGCGTCGGCGCCGATCAGGCAGTGCAAGCGGCGATGAAAGGCGCGGTCGAAGCGGGTAAATTCCTCGACATCTCCAGCCTCGAAGGCGCGCGCCTGCCGGTCGATCAGGGCGTCGATGTCGTCGATAAAATTCCGTTCGGGCGCGGTGGCGAGCCTGCGCACGACCTCGAGCTCAAGCGACAGGCGCAGGAACTGCGTCTCCTTGGCGTGGGCGATGTCGATGCGCGCAACCTCGGTCTTGGACTGGGGAAAGATCCGCAACAGCCCCTCGCCCGACAGCCGCTGCATCGCCTCGCGCACCGGCGTCTGGCTGACGCCGTAGGTGTCCGACACCTCGGCCCGCGACAGGGGCTGCCCCGGCGCCAGATCCAGCGCGACGATCCGGGCCCGCAGGGCGTCGTGCACCTGCGCGCTGGCGGAAACACGGCGGACCGGAACCTCGGGCGTGATGTCCCGCAGCTCTCCGATCTCGCCCGGGTCGCTATGCGTCGGCCTCTGCATTGATTTCACTGATCTATCCAAATCTCTACCGCCCTCAGGATACAACGCGCTTGCCTGGCATGCACTAATATATTAGTACCTTACCTGCGGTCACGGCCGCTCAACGGGAGGACATCATGAAACTTAGCATCACGGCGCTTTTCGCCGCGACCGTCGCCTTGCCCGCAGGGCTGGCCTCGGCCGACACCCTGACCATCCAGACCTCGTTCAACGCGGGCGACTTCTCGACCCAGTACCTGACCGACACCTGGCTGCCCAAGATCGCCGAAGCGACCGACGGCCGGATCGAGATTTCCCTGACGCCGAACGGATCGGTGGTGCCGGCCAAGGAGACGCCCGAGGCGGTCGCCGCAGGGGTGCTGGACGGGGACTTCACCTCGGTGAACTACTTTTCGGGGCTTGAGCCGGCCTACGCGATCATGGGCGACCTGATCTCGGGCTACGACACGCCCGAACAGATGCTGGGCTTCTGCCGCGACGGCGGCGGCGAGGAGATGATGCAGAAAGCCGCGGATTCGGTCACCGGCGGCGAGGTCCATGTCGTGGCCTGCGGCCCCTACTCGCGCGAGGCACTGCCCGCCCGGACCCCGATCCGCACCTTCGAGGACCTCAAGGGCAAGAAGATCCGGTCGCCCGAGGGGCTGGCCGCGGCCGTGTTCCAGGCCGCCGGCGCCTCGCCGGTGTCGATCCCCTTCTCCGAGGTCTTCGGCGCACTGGAAAAGGGCATCGTCGATGCAGCCGACGCTTCGGCCTACGTCAACAACGACGCGACCGGCCTGCACGACGTGGCGCCCTACCCGCTTTACCCCGGCATCCACTCGATGCCGTCGATGCAGTTCACCATCAACACCGAAACCTGGGAGGCCCTGTCGCCCGAGGATCAGGACGCGCTGCGCACCTGGTGGTACGACGCGATGTTCGCCATGGCGGCCGAGGTGAGCAAGCTCGACCAGGAGCTGGCCGAACGCGATGCCGCCGCCGGCAAGATCGAGGTAATCGACTGGTCGCAGGAGGACCGGGACCAGTTGCGCGCCGTCGCCCGCGAGCAGTGGGAAGCCTACGCCCAGAAGTCAGAGCTGGCGCAGGAAGCGCTTGAGGCGAACCTCGCCTACATGAAGGAAATCGGGCTCTTCTCCGAATGACGCGCCCTGCGCCGCGCCGGTCCCCGGTGCGGCGCATCTCTTCCCTCGCAATCTCCTACCGGAGGGCCCCATGAGGAACCTTCTGGCCCGCTACGCCGATGGCATGGACCGCGTCAGCGTCTTCATCGGTCAGGGCTGCTCTGTCCTGTTCTTCGCCTGCATCGCGATATCGGCCGCCGAGGTCGTGTTTCGCTACGGCTTCGACCGGCCCACGGTCTGGTCGACCGAACTGGCGATGACGCTCTGCGCCACCGCCTGGGTGCTGTCCGTCGCCTTCGTCACCGAACGCAACCGGCACATTTCCATCACCATGCTGGAAATGCTCGTCGGGCCGCGTGTCTGGCGGCTGTTCCGGCTGTTCCAGCTGCTGATCGCCTTCGGTGCGATCTTCGTGCTCAGCCTCGCACTGTGGGGGCCGGCCCGGAAGGTCATGGAGCGCACCGAATACACCGGCACCGCACTCAATTCGATCCAGCCCACGATCTTCAAGATCCTGATCCTCTTGGGCTGCGTGCTCTACCTCGCGCAGCTTGCCTCGAACATCATCCGCTGGGTCCAGCATACCGAAAAGGACGTGACCGGTGGGCATTGAATACATCACCCTGCTGATCGTCGTCTCGCTTCTGGGCCTGATGGCGCTGGGGGTGCCGCTGGGCATCACCACCCTCACGGTATCGCTGGCGACGGCGCTTCTCTATTTCGGCGAACGCGCCGGGTTCTTCATCGTCGCCGCGAACGTGAGCGAGGTGCTGCACAAGTACGAGCTGATCGCGGTGCCGTTTTTCGTCTTCATGGCCAACGTGCTCGAACGATCCGGCATCGCTAAGTCGCTGTTCGATTCGATGGCGATCATGGGCGGGCGGTTCCGCGGGTCGGTCGGCGTGCAGACCTGCATCGTCGCCGTGGTGCTGGCCGCCATGTCGGGCATCATGGGCGGCGAAATCGTCATGCTGGGGCTGATCGCGCTGCCGCAGATGCTGCGGCTGGGATACGACAAGCGGCTGTCGATCGGCATCATCTGCGCCGCGGGCGCGCTCGCCACGCTGATCCCGCCGTCGGTGGTGCTGATCATCTACGGCCTTGCCGCGCAGGTATCGATCACCAAGCTCTTTGCCGCCTCGGCGGTGCCGGGGCTGATCCTGGCCTCGCTCTACGTCACCTACATCCTGGTGCGGGTGCGGCTGAACCCGGCGATGGCGCCGATCTACGACATCCCCGAAACCGGCCTGCCGTTCCTCAAACGCCTGCGCTACCTCAAGGGCGTGATCCTGCCCGGCGTGCTGATCGGCGCCGTGCTGGGGGTGATCTACTCGGGCATCGCCACGGTGACCGAGGCGGCGGCGATCGGCGCGGTCGGCGCGCTGGTCGTGGCAGCCGTGCGCGGCGAGCTCAGCTGGACCATGGCCCGCGACGCGATGCGCCAGACGGTGCTGACCGTGGGGTCGATCATCTGGCTGGTGCTGGGGGCGGTGTCTCTGATCGGGATCTACAACCGCATCGGCGGCGGCGACTTCCTGCGCGGCGTGCTGACGGGCCTCGATATCGCGCCGATCATGGTCATCGTGGTGATGATGCTGATCATCATGGTGCTGGGCACCTTTCTGGAATGGATCGCCATCATCTTCATCACGGTGCCGATCTTCGCCCCGGTGGTGATCGACCTGGGATACGACCCGGTCTGGTTCGGCGTGCTCTTCGCGATGAACATCCAGATCTACTACCTGTCCCCGCCGTTCGGTCCGGCCTGCTTCTTCCTGAAGTCGGTCGCGCCGAAGGAAATCGAGCTTCAGGACATCTTTGTCGCCGTCATGCCGTTCATCGGCCTGCAGGCGCTGGGCCTGTTCCTGGTGCTTTTCATCCCCGAGCTTGCGCTCTGGCTGCCGTCGATCATGGACTGAGGAGACCGCGATGACAGATCCCCACCTCACCCGCCAGGACGAGGATATCTCGGCCTCCGAATACGCCTCGGACTCGCAGCTTGAACCCTATGCCTTCGGCAACTGGCCCGAGGTCCTCGGACTGGCGCTGACGCTGCTGCTGGTTTGGCTCACCTTCGCATTGACCGGATAACGCCCGTGACACGAAAATCCCCCGCCGACCTGCGATCCGCGCGCTGGTTCTCGAAGGACGACCTGCGCAGCTTCGGCCACCGCTCCCGCATGATGCAGATGGGCTATTCCGAAGAGGAATTCCGCGACCGCCCGATGATCGGGATCCTCAACACCTGGTCCGAGCTCAACACCTGCCACAGCCACTTCCGCGACCGGGTCCAGGACGTGAAGCGCGGCGTCCTGATGGCCGGCGGCATCGGTGTCGAGATGCCGGCGCTGTCGGTCGACGAAAGCAATACCAAGCCGACCTCGATGCTCTATCGCAACCTTCTCGCGATGGAGACGGAAGAGATGATCCGCTCGCACCCCTTGGACGGTGTGGTCCTGATGGGCGGGTGCGACAAGACCACGCCGGGCCTGGTGCTGGGCGCGATCAGCGCGGGCGTGCCGCTGATCTACCTGCCCGCGGGGCCGATGCTGCGCGGCAACTACGCGGGCAAGATCCTGGGATCCGGGTCGGACGCCTGGAAATACTGGGACGAACGCCGCGCCGGCAACATCTCGGACGAGGAATGGCAGGGGGTGCAGGGCGGCATCGCCCGGTCGGCCGGGACCTGCATGACGATGGGCACCGCGTCGACCATGACGGCCATCGCCGATGCGATGGGGATCACGCTGCCGGGGGCGTCGTCGATCCCGGCGGTGGATTCCGGGCACCAGCGGATGTCGGCGGACTGCGGGCGGCGCATCGTCGACATGGTGTGGGAGGATCTGACCCCCGATCGCATCATCACCGCCGCCGCCTGCCGCAACGCGGCGATCGTCGCAATGGCAACGGGGTGTTCGACCAACGCCGTGGTCCACCTGATCGCGATGGCGCGCCGCGCGGGCCACGACCTGACGCTCGACGACCTCGACGCGCTGGGCCGCGAGACGCCGCTGATCGCGAATGTCCGACCCGCGGGCAAGGACTACCTGATGGAGGATTTCTACTACGCCGGCGGACTGCGCGCGCTGATGAAGCAGCTCGAGGAGCGGCTCGACACATCATGCATGACCGTGACGGGGCGGACGCTGGGCGAAAACCTTGCCGGCGCCGAGGTCTACAACACCGACGTCATCCGGCCGCTGTCGAACCCGGTCTACAAGGAGGGATCGCTGGCCGTTCTGCGCGGCAACCTCTGCCCCGACGGGGCGGTGATCAAGCCCGCCGCCTGCGACCCGAAATACTACCTCCACGAAGGTCCGGCGCTGGTCTTCGACAGCTACCCCGAGATGAAGGCGGCGGTGGACGACGAGGATCTGGACGTCACCCCGGACACCGTGATGGTGCTGCGCAACGCGGGCCCGCAGGGGGGGCCGGGCTTTCCCGAATGGGGCATGCTGCCGATCCCCAAGGCGCTGATCAAGCAGGGGTACCGCGACATGCTGCGGATCTCGGACGCGAGGATGTCTGGCACCTCCTACGGTGCCTGCGTGCTGCACGTCGCGCCCGAAAGCTATATCGGCGGCCCGCTGGCGCTGCTGCGCAGCGGCGACGTGGTACGGCTGGACCTCGCGGCAAGGCGGCTCGACATGCTGGTGGACGAGGATGAACTGGCCCGCCGCAGGGCGGCGTGGACAGCGCCCGAACGCCGCTTCGAACGCGGCTACGGACACATGTTCTCGCGCCATGTGACGCAGGCCGACCAGGGCTGCGACTTCGACTTCCTGCAAACCGATTTCGGACGTGCCGCCGGCGAACCCGACATCTTCTGAGGACCGATCATGAGCGACTACACACTTTCCGACGAAACCCGGGACCGGCTGAGGCGGATCTCGACCGCGTCTATCGCGACGCAGCTCTACAAGCGCGGGCTGCGCAACCAGTTCATCCAGGGCGTCGTGCCGGTGGCACCCAAGGCGCAGCGCATGGTCGGGCAGGCCTTCACCTTGCGCTACATCCCCGCGCGCGAAGATCGCAATACGCTCGACGTCTTCCGCAACGCCGATCACCCGCAGCGCGTGGCGGTCGAGACCTGTCCGCCGGGCCAGATCCTGGTGATGGACGCGCGCCAGGACGCCAGCGCGGCGACGGCGGGGTCGATCCTCGTCACCCGGATGGCGGTGCGGGGCTGCGCGGGCATCGTGTCGGACGGCGGGTTCCGCGACGCCGAGGGGATCGGCGCGCTCGAGATGCCGGCCTTCTACGCGGGGCCCTCGGCCCCCACCAACCTGACCAAGCACGAGGCGCTGGACATCAACGTCCCCATCGGCTGCGGCGGCGTGGCGGTGTTTCCCGGCGACGTGCTGGTGGGCGACCGCGACGGCGTGATGGTCATCCCCGCGCACCTCGCCGACGAGATCGCCGAGGTCTGTGCGGGCATGGAGGCGTTCGAGGACTTCGTGCTGGAAGAGGTGATGGCCGGGACCCCGATCATCGGCCTCTATCCCTGCACCAAGGAGGAGAACCAGAAGAAGTTCGAGGAGTGGCGCGACAAGACCGGCCGCTGAGCACGCGCCCCCCGGGGCCGCGGCGGCGCAGGCTCCCGGCCATGCGCCCGGGGGGCAGCCGTGAACAACGCCGCCAAGCTCAGACCGGGCTTGCGCGGGGCTGCGTTGCCCGTGCTGCCCGCGCCAAGTCGCAGGTCCGGGCCGCGGCAAAAGGTGCCGGGGATGCGCAAGCTTCGGGTCGCGCCCGGTCGTCATGGCGGCTAGAGCTTTGCGCATGGCACCGCAAAAGACCCTCACCCCCGCCACCTGGGGCCTTCTTGGCCTTCTCTCCCTGATCTGGGGCGGATCGTTCCTGTCGGTCCGTATCGCGCTGGACGAGATCGGGCCGCTCTGGGCCGTCGCGCACCGCGTCTTCTGGGCGGCGATCGTGCTTTGGGGTGCGGTCGCGCTGATGCGGCTGCCGATGCCGCGCGGGTGGCGTATCTGGGGCACCTTCGCGGTGATGGGCCTGCTCAACAACATCCTGCCCTTCGGCCTGATGGCCTGGGGGCAGTTGCACATCACCTCTGGCCTGACCTCGATCTTCAATGCGGCCACGGCGCTCTTCAGCGTGCTGGTCGCGGCGCTGGTCTTTGCCGACGAGCGGCTGACGCGACGCCGCATGGCGGGCCTCGCACTGGGGTTCGCGGGCGTGGTCTGCGCCATCGGGCCCGAGGCGCTGCACGATTTCGACCTGCGCTCGGCCGGGCAGATCGCGGTGCTGGCCGGCACCGTCTGCTATGCGCTGGCCGCGGCCTGGGGCCGGATTGCCATGACCGGCCTGCGCCCCGAGATCGCCGCCGCGGGAATGCTGACCGCGTCAAGCGTCATGGCCGTGCCGCTGGCCTGGGCGGTCGAGGGCGCCCCCGATGCCAGCCTTTCGGCCGCCACGCTGGGCGCCATCGCCTACTACGCGCTTGTGGCGACGGCCTTGGCCTATCTTCTGTATTACCGGGTGCTGGCCGCGGCGGGGGCCGGCAACGTGACGCTCTGCACCCTGATGATCCCGCCGGTGGCCATCACCCTGGGCGCGCTGGTGCGGGGCGAACGGCTGGCGCCGCTGGCCCTTGCCGGGTTCGGGCTGCTGGCGCTGGGGCTTTTGGTGCTGAACGGGCGGCTGCGCTTGCCCCTGTCCTTTCGCCCCCGCCCCCGCTAGAGACGGACGCGGCGAAAGGGAGAGCCGCATGAAATACGAGACCGCCGCCGACTGGCGCCAGGCCCGCGCGAAACACGTCTGCCTTTTCGGCATGTCGGGCCTGGGCAAGACGCATCTTGCCAACATCCTGCGCGGTTCGGGCGGCTGGTTCCACTACTCGATCGATTACCGCATCGGCACCCGCTACATGGGCGAGCACATCGCCGACAACTTCAAGCGCGAGGCGATGAAGGTCCCGCTTCTGCGCGAGCTTCTGTTGTCCGACAGCGTCTACATCGGGTCGAACATCACCTTCGACAACCTCGCGCCGCTGTCGACCTACCTGGGCAAGCCCGGCGACCCCGAGAAGGGCGGCCTGCCGTTCGACGAGTACCTGACCCGGCAGGAGCAGCACCGCGTCGCCGAAACGGCGGCGCTTCTCGACACCCGGCATTTCATAGACCGGGCGCGCGCGCTTTACGGCTACGAGAACTTCGTCTGCGACACCGGCGGATCGATCTGCGAGGTGGTGGACCCCGAGGACCCCGACGACCCGGTGCTGACCGCGCTGTCCCGCGACATGCTGCTGGTGTGGATCGAGGGGACGGATGCCCATGCCGAAGAGCTGTGCCGCCGCTTCGACCGGGCGCCCAAGCCGATGTACTACCACCCCGATTTCCTGCGCGAGGCCTGGGGCGCCTACCTTGCGCGCACGGGCGACGCACCCGGGGCGGTGGATCCCGATGCCTTCATCCGCTGGACCTACGCGCGCGCGCTGGCCCATCGCAGCCCGCGCTATGCCGCGATGGCGCGGCACTGGGGCGTGTCGGTGACGGCCGAGGCGGTATCGGGCGTGCGCGACACCGCGGACTTCGACCGCCTTATCGCCACCGCACTTGAGACCCGCGCCGCCAGCGTCTAGATCTCTCGCCTCCCTTCGAAGGTTCCGTACATGCCCATCAAGCTTCCCGCCGACCTGCCCGCCTACGAGGTGCTCAGCCGCGAGGGCGTGATGGTGATGGCCGACGCCCTGGCCGCCAGCCAGGACATCCGGCCGCTGCGGATCGGGCTGCTGAACCTGATGCCCAAGAAGATCCAGACCGAGACACAGTTCGCGCGCCTGATCGGGGCGACGCCCCTGCAGATCGACCTGCAACTGATCCGGATGACCGAGCACCACTCCAAGAACACCTCGGCCGAGCACATGGAGGCGTTCTACCGCCCCTTCCAGGAGGTGAAGGCCGACAAGTTCGACGGCCTCATCATCACCGGCGCCCCGATCGAGCACCTGCCTTTCGAAGAGGTGACCTATTGGGACGAACTGCGCGAGGTGATGGACTGGACCCAGACCAACGTGCATTCGACCTTCGGCGTCTGCTGGGGCGGGATGGCCATGATCCGGCATTTCCACAAGGTCAACAAGCACCTGCTTGAACGCAAGGCCTTCGGCTGTTTCCGGCACGAGAACCTCGCCCCGGGCAGCCCGTTCCTGCGCGGCTTTTCCGACACCTTCGTGATCCCCGTCAGCCGCTGGACCGAGATGCGGCAGGACGAAATCGACGCCGTGCCCGAACTGACGACCCTGCTGGGGTCGGACCAGGTGGGCCCCTGCCTGGTGTCCGACCCCGGGCACCGCGCGCTCTACATCTTCAACCACTTCGAATACGACAGCGATACGCTGAAGCAGGAATACGACCGCGATGCCGCGGCCGGCACGCCCGTGACGGTGCCTGTGAACTACTATCCCGACGACGATCCCGACCGACGGCCGCTGAACCGCTGGCGCAGCCACGCGCACCTGCTTTACGGCAACTGGATCAACGAGATGTACCAGTCGACGCCTTACGACCTGGCCCTGATTGGCACGCCCGCGGCGGGATAGGCTACGCATTTCGCGAGGACCTCATCCGAGGGGCCGGGGTTTCGCAAGACCCCCGGCTGGCCCGCCGGAACCGATCAGGGCGGGCCACGGTCGCCGGTTTCGCCCTGATGCCACGCGTCGCGATGCCGGACCTCAGGGCAAAGTGAGGGCCGCGTGCTGGTCCTCGCCGCCCGTGCGGTTATATCGGGCAGAGTTACGCCCCAAACTTCCGGAAGTCGTTTTCATGCAGACCTATGCCTTCGCCCTCCTCGTCCTCGTCGCGGGGCTGTCCGGTTGCGGTCTTATCGTGGATCAGCGCGCCGACAGGCGCGAGGCCGAGGCCGAGGCCGCCTATCCCCCCGAAGGCGAGTTCGTGATCGTGGGCGACCGCCGCGTCCACTACGTGCAGGCGGGCACCGGGCCGGACCTCGTGCTGATCCACGGCGCGTCGGGATCGACGCGCGACTTCACCTTCGACTTCCTCGGGCGGGTCCAGGACGACTACCGCGTCACCATCTTCGACCGTCCGGGGCTGGGCTATACCGACCGCGCTGCCGATTTCTACGGCGGCGCCTTCGACGAACGTGCCGAAAGCCCGCAGGTGCAGGCCGATCTGCTCAAGGCCGCGGCCGACCGTCTGGGCGTGCAGCACCCCATCGTGCTGGGCCAGTCCTACGGCGGCGCCGTCGCGATGGCCTGGGGCCTCGACCACGATCCGGCGGCGCTGGTCATCGTGTCGGGTGCAACGCAACCCTGGGACGGGTCGCTGTCGGCCACCTACCAGACGACGGCCTCGTCGCTGGGCGGGGCGGGGCTGGTGCCGCTGATCACCGCCTTCGCGACGCAGGGCCAGATCCATTCGGCGCTGGAAGGGATCTTTGCCCCGCAGGACATCCCCGAAGGCTATGAGGAGTATATCGGCGCGCCGCTGTCGATCCGGCGCGAGACGTTCCGCGCCTCGTCGCGGCAGGTCAACACGCTGAAGCCGCACCTGAAGGAGATGGCGCCGCGTTACCCCCAGCTCGACATCCCGGTCGAAATCCTGCACGGCACCGCTGACAGCATCGTCCCCTACGAGGTGCACGCCCTGCCGCTGTCGCGCCAGTTGCCCGACGCGAACCTGACGCTGATCGAAAACGGCGGGCACATGATCCACCACGTCGCGGCCGAACAGGTGGTCGAGGCGATCGACCGCGTCGCAAAGCGCGCCGGATTGCGCTAGCGCCCGGCGGCGACTAGCTTCGTAAATCCCAGCCGCACAGTCCCGCGAAAGGTCCGCCCATGCCGTTGCCCTATACCGGCGCGATCACCGCCTTCCTAAACGATGCGGCCCCCGCCCCGATCCGCCGCGCGATCGAGGAGCACGACAAGAAGGACATCCTGTCCGACACCTATCCCTACGACCGCCGGATGCCGGGCAGCGACTACGACCCTCAGATGGAGGCGCTGCAGCTTGAGCTGGTCAAACTGCAATCGCATCTCAAGGCCACGGGCGAGCGGGTGGTCATCGTCTTCGAAGGCCGCGATGCCGCCGGAAAGGGCGGCACGATCAAGCGGCTGCGCGAAAACCTCAACCCCCGGGTGGCGAACGTTGTGGCGCTGGGCACCCCCTCGGACACCGAGGCGGGGCAGTGGTATTTCCAGCGCTACGTGCACCACCTGCCGACCTCGGGCCAGATGGCGATCTACGACCGGTCGTGGTACAATCGCGCCGTCGTCGAACATGTCTTCGGCTTCTGCACGCCGGCCCAGCGGGCGCAGTTCTTCCGCCAGGTCCCGGATTTCGAGCGCATGCTGGTGGACGACGGCATCCACCTCTTCAAGATCTGGCTGAACGTCGGACGCGCGGAACAGTTGCGCCGGTTCCTCAAGCGCGAGCGCGATCCGCTGAAACAGTGGAAGCTGTCGCGCATCGATGTCGAGGGCCTGGGCAAGTGGGACGCCTATACCGACGCCATCTCCGAAACCTTCGAGAAGACGCATACCGACGTCGCGCCCTGGACGGTCGTGCGGTCGGACGACAAGAAGCGCGCGCGCCTGGCGGCGATCCGGTCGATCCTGTCGCAGCTCGACTACGACGGCAAGAGCCCTGATGCCGCCTGCCCGCCCGACCCCGCCATCGCCGGAGGCCCGGATATCTGGGATGCCTAAGCAGGGCTATCATCACGGCAACCTTCGGCAGGCCCTGGTCGACGCCGCGCTGGTCCTCATCGAAGAGCGGGGGCCGACGGGGTTCACCCTCTCCGAGGCGGCCAAGAGCGCGGGCGTGACCCCCGCTGCCGTCTACCGCCACTTCGCCGGGCGCGAGGATCTGATCGCCGAGGCCGCACGGCAGGGCTACGAGATCTTTGCCGATCTCATGGCCTATGCCCACGACAGCGGCGGCGACTCTGACCTCGCCAGCTTCGAGGCGACAGGCCGCGCCTATCTGGCCTTTGCCCGGCGTCACCCCGGCCACTACGTCGCGATGTTCGAAAGCGGGATCTCGATCAACCGCACGCCGGACCTTGCGCGCGTGGCGGGGCGCGCCTTCGCGGTGCTGGATCGCGCGGCAGAGGGTCTTACCCGCCATATCCCGCAGGACAGAAGACCGCCGGCGCGCATGATCTCGTCCCATGTCTGGGCGATGAGCCATGGCGTCGTCGAGCTGTTTGCCCGCGGCGCGCCGGGGACCCGCGCGCCCTATCCGCCCGAGGACCTGCTGGAAAGCGGGATTGGGATCTACCTGCGCGGCCTGGGCCTGATCCCGCCCGACGACTGAGGCCTGCGGCCGGGGGCTGGCGGGCTTCAGGACCCGCCCAATGCCCGATCTTCCTACGATGTCTTGTCGTCAGGCTCCAAGTCAGCCGACCGCCGACACGTCGCGCGCGGGACGTCCCGCGACTGCGCGGCGCGCAGATATCGCCGCCGGCGTGGATGCCGCGGGTGCAGGCACTTGCCACCAGATTGCGGTTCGGTCCCGGACTATGGCGACCGCTTCCGAGGGGCCCGGTCGCGCGGTGTGTTGTGCCCCCCGCCCGGGTCAAGCTGAGCGGATCAGATCCGGTCGGACGACGATCAGTCGACCCATAGCCCGCGGGCCTTGTGCCAGGCCTCGATCGACTCTTCAGGGTAGCGGTCGAACATCTGATCCTCCGGCCCGGGCGTGACCTCGACCCACGGCGCCTTGAAATCCAGCATCATGTGCACGCGGGTGGGCGGGACCGGCAGCGGGGTATCTATGGCCGACGCGAAGGGATGCAGAAGATCCGGCCATGACGGGTCGAACAGCCACAGCCCCGCCCCGCAGCGGGTGCAAAAGTTCCGCTCGCCACTCGACGTCCGGCAGTGACCGTCATCCTCGTGGATCTCGGCGCGGAACACGCCGATGGCGTCGCGGCCGACCTCGCCGCCGATATCCAGCGTATCGGTCAGCGCACTGAGGTTGATGGCATAGCCGCCGCCGCCCTGCTGTTTGCGGCAGATCGAGCAATAACACAGCTGATAGGGCACGGGGGCGTGTGTCTCGACCGAGAACGTCACAGCCCCGCAGCGACAAGAACCTTCAAGGGTCATGGTCATCTGAACTTGGGCCCCCTCTTGGCCAGCCGGACAGAGTTCGCGTGGGTCTTGCGCGAAATGGGGCGCAGCCATGCCGCCATGACCTCGTCCGGGCGGGCCCCGCTCAGCGCCTTGGCCCACGCATCCTGCCCGGCTTGGGCGAAGACCGGTGCCTTTTCGGAAACCATGCGCTGCGTCTCGCCCGGGGCCACGGCCCAGACGCCGGCCAGGCCGAGGCAGCGCAGTCCGACCACCATTTGCGCCTCGGCCATCATCGTCGCCATGGCCCAGCCCGTGGTGTAAAGATCCACTGGCGTTGCGATCTTTTTTGCGCGGGTCACAGGCTTGCCCCGAACTCTGTCAGGTCCTCGGTGCGCTGGCGCGTCAGCCGCTCACGACACGAGAACCCGACGATAGGAGCCATCGTTCCGGCGCCATAGACCCGCGTCTCGGCCTCGCAGGCGCTGTCGCGGAACGATACCCAATCGCGCTGCGCGGCGCGCAATGCCGCCTCGGTCGACGCCGCGCCATCAGGTTCATTCGCGCCGTCAATCTGCCGGGCCCGCTCTACGGCCTCTCGATAGGCTGCATTCAGAGCGTCGTCGGCACTTTGCCAGTCCTGTTTGGCACATTCCGCCATATCGCGTGTGGTCATGGCGTTCGCGCAATCAAGGCCCGCGGCCTTATCATCCGCCGATTGTGCCACCGTGGGCCCGGCCAGGGCAGCGGCGATCAGGAAAGCCGCTTTGGGCAAGTCGATCATGAGTTTCTCCTATGAGGTAACGAATGAGAGACCGGGCCGCCGAGCCGTCAAGCGTGTTGCGCCGATCCTTAGAAACTCTATGCCGCAACGCGCCCGGAATCGGTAGAACGCGACGCGAATTCACGGCCCACGCTTGTTGCATCCGATTGACAGAATGTTGCGGATACGGCACATGGAAATGGCGGCGAGGCGCCGGTTCGCCGATTACCGCGCCGTTTTCCCTCCGGGCCGGTCGAAAGGCCGGCCCGATCTGGAACAAGCCCCGGAAACCATTGGATTTTAGCGAAAGCGGCAAACCGCTCATCCGCGATTCGAATTAGGCTGGATCCCGCCCGTGGGCAGTAAACGGCCTCTCAAAGAGGTCCCATCACAGCTCCGTTGAAGCCATGGACCTCGCGGGCGCCACCGAACGGAACCAAGGTGACATCGCGGGTCTGCCCGGGCTCGAACCGAATGGCCGTTCCCGCCGCGATATCCAGCCTGTGGCCGCGCGCGGAATCCCGGTCGAAATCCAACGCGGCGTTCGCCTCGGCGAAGTGGTAGTGGCTGCCGACCTGAACCGGACGATCGCCAGTGTTTGCGACGGTCACGGTAACGGGCGTGCTCCCGGCGTTGAGCGTCAACTCTCCCGGTGCGGAAATGATTTCTCCCGGTATCACGGGGCGGCTCTCCTTCGGCAGGGCGGCAAGTGTCCGGCGTGGGTCAGCGGCGGTCCCGCACGCGGATCGGAATGGGCTGCGGTGCGGGTTGCGGCGTCAGGGCCTCGAGGATGTCACGCAGGGCGCTTGCAATCTTCGTCACTCTCAATCTCCTCCGGAACCGATTGATGCCAGCAAGGGCGGGCTTGTCCATAGATAATGTGCCCCGCGCCCGATCCAAGATGCTAGCGGATCGGATGGTGCACCGTCACCAACTTCGTCCCGTCGGGAAAAGTTGCCTCGACCTGCACATCGTGGATCATCTCGGGCACCCCCTCCATGCAGTCGGCGGCCGCGACGACGGCGGCGCCCGCCTCCATCAGGTCGGCGACACTGCGGCCGTCGCGCGCCCCCTCGACCACGAAATCGGTGATCAGCGCGATGGCCTCGGGGTGGTTCAGCTTCACCCCCCGTGCTTTGCGGTTGCGCGCCACCATGGCGGCGAGGCTGACGAGCAGCTTGTCCTTTTCCCGGGGTGTCAGGTTCATCTGTGTGCCTTTTCGGTCTGTGGGTCGAAGCGGTGGGGCATCGTCGTGGATGCCACGCCGTCGGTGCTGAAATGATCGGGTCGTCCGCAGACGTGTCCGGCCCCGGGGTGCAGGATCCGCCGCATCCTAAGCCTGCCAGACGCGGGGCAGCCCCGCCTGCCCCAGCCGCGCGATCAGCCGCACCAGCGCCCGGCGCAGCGGCGCGCCGCCGGGCGCCATGGCGCGCAGGATCAGCCGCCCGTCCCAGGAGCTGGCGGCGGCGGCGATACCCGTTGCCTGCGCCAGATCTTCGCGGACCGGGCCCAGGGCATCCTCGGCCCCCGGTGCGACGAAGACCAGCGTGGCCAGCGCTCGGGCGCCGGCCAGCCCCGCCGCGTCGCCGCGCGCCAGAATGCGGTCGTCCAGCGCCACGGGCTCGGCCACGATCGGGCGCCCGTTGCGGCGGATCGTCCGCCGATCGCGCAGCGCCAGACGGCGCACCGTCTCGCCCATTGCGGCACGACCTAGGATCAGCGTCTCGACGCTCAGGCATTGCGCGTCGGGGCCAAGGTCGATTTCGGTCGTGCGGTCCAGTGCCGCCTGGTCGAAGAGGATCGTTTCCTGCGGCAGCCAGTCCAGCACGGCGCCTGCCCCGGCCGTCAGCCGCACGTCGATCCGCCCCGCACCGCCCGAGCTTGCATAGACCCGTTCGGCCGTCTGGGTGGTGGCGACGCAGCGGGCCCCGGCATCCAGGTCCAGCCGGTAGTCGAAGACATCGCCACCCGTGACCCCGCCCGCAGTGTTGAGGAACACCGCCTCGGGTACGGGACCATGGGTGCGCGGCAGCAGCGCCTTGGCGGCGCCCGACTGGTGCAGTCCCGCAAGCCGCACCCCCCGGTCCGAGCTGGCAAAGCGCACCGCGGCGCGGCCTCGGGCACGCTGCATCACGCCCGGCGCGCCGGGCGCGGGGCGCGCGTGCTCGCCCGGCAGGATGTTCAGCCCGTCCTTCATCGCGCCGACGCTACCGGCGGGTAGCGAAAACATGCAACAGCCCGGGGGCATTCTCCCACGGCTTGTGCCGTGCGGCGCGCGGGGGCGCCCGGTTTTTGGGCAAACGCGGCTCTGGCCCCCGCCCGCGTCCCGCGCTATTCGCGGGGGTGCCTGCGGTGTCACCAGCCGCGGCCATCCGCGCCACGCCCGCCCGCCGCCCAGAAGGAGCCCGCAGAGAATGACCGAGACCCTGACCCTGCGCCGCCCCGACGATTGGCACCTGCACCTGCGCGACGGCGAGATGATGACGGCGGTGACGCCGCATTCGGCGCGCGATTTCGGCCGCGCGATCATCATGCCGAACCTCGTGCCGCCGGTGGTGACCGCGGCCGATGCCGAGGCGTACCGCGCCCGCATCCTGCAGGCGGTTCCGAAGGGCGCGGATTTCACCCCCCTGATGACGCTGTACCTGACCGAGACGACGGACCCTGCCGATGTCCGCCGCGCGGCCGAAACCGGCCTGATCGCGGCGCTCAAGCTTTATCCGGCCGGAGCCACGACGAATTCGGACTCCGGCGTGCGTGACTTCGACCGTGTCATGCCGGTGCTGGAAACGATGGCCGAGATCGGCCTGCCGCTTTGCGTCCATGGCGAGGTGACGGACCCGGCGGTCGACATCTTCGACCGCGAGGCGGTGTTCATCGACCGCGTACTGGACCCGCTGCGCGCCCGGATGCCGGGGCTGCGGGTGGTGATGGAGCATGTCACCACAGCCGACGGCGTCGCCTATGCCCGCGCCGGTGGCCCCGACCTGGCCGCCACCATCACCGCGCATCACCTTGTCATCAATCGCAACCACATCCTGGCAGGCGGGATCCGTCCGCACTACTACTGCCTGCCGGTGGCCAAGCGCGAAACCCACCGCCTGGCGCTGGTCGAGGCGGCGACAAGCGGCGAGGCATGCTTTTTCCTCGGGACCGACAGCGCGCCGCATCCCGACGGCGCCAAGGAATCCGCCTGCGGCTGCGCGGGCTGCTTCACGGCCCCGGTCACCCTGCCCCTGCTGGCGCATGTCTTCGAGACGGCCGGCGCGCTCGACCGGCTCGAGGCCTTCGCCTCGCTGAACGGGCCCGGCTTCTACCGCATGGCGCCGAACGAGGCGCGCATCACCCTTGAACGCGGCGCGCCGGATGTGCCCGCGTCTATTGATACCGGGGCCGGGCCGCTCACCGTCTTCGACCCCGGGTTCCCACTGGACTGGCGGGTGCGCGCCTGACCACCGGCCACGCCCGCGACGATACTGACCTGATCACGACGACTGAGGGAGAGGACGCCCGATGGTGCCCACCACGTTTCCACCGAAGGAAGAGATCGCCCGGCTTTCGGCCGGCATGCTGCTTGAAATCGGGGCGGTGCACTTCAACGCGGCCGAGCCCTTCACGCTGGCCAGCGGCCTGCCCTCGCCCACGTATATCGATTGCCGCAAGCTGATCTCCTATCCCCGCATCCGCACCGCGCTGATGGATTTCCTGGCGATCACCGTGATGCGCGAAGCGGGGTTCGAGGCCTTCGACAACGTCGCGGGCGGCGAAACCGCAGGCATCCCCTTTGCCGCGCTGGTGGCCGAACGCCTTGCCCTGCCGATGAGCTACGTGCGCAAGAAACCCAAGGGCTACGGCCGCAACGCCCGGATCGAAGGGGTGATGCGCGACGGCGACCGGGTGCTTCTGGTCGAGGACCTGACGACCGACGGCGGCTCGAAGCTCAGCTTCGTGGACGCGATCCGCGACACCGGGGCCACCTGTGCCCATACGGCGGTGATCTTCTACTACGGCATCTTCCCCGAAACGGTGCCGAACCTCGACCGTCACGGCATTCGCCTGCACCACCTGTGCACGTGGTGGGACGTGCTGGCCGCGGCGCGTGAAAAGGGCAGTTTCGACGCGGCCACTCTGGACGAGGTCGAGACCTTCCTGACCGCGCCGCGCCCCTGGCAGGACGCCCGGCGCCCCTGATCGGCGGGCTTTCGCCCGCCCGGTCCAACTCCTCGGCCTCCCGCAGCACCGGGTCTGCGCGTCTGCGGCGGCGCACCGCAACATGTGGAGCACTCTGGCGCCACCGCCCCGACATGCGGTTGAGGCGGTGGTTTATCCCGCGGTCATCCACAGAGATATACAGTTTGAAACGCCCCCGGTCGGCGGCTATCACCGACACACCCCGAGCAGGAAGGTGGCCCCATGAACGAGATCACCGCGATCCGTGACACGCGCCCGCAGGCAGGCCAGTCCGACGATACGCCGCAGGCCGATGCCCTGCCGCATTCGATCGAGGCCGAGCAGCAGCTGCTGGGCGCGATCCTGACCAACAACGACGTCTACGACCGCGTCGCCAGCGTCATCGACGCCAGCCATTTCTACGATCCGGTCCATGCCCGCATCTACGAAATCGCGGCGGCCCGTATCGCCAAGAACGCGCTGGCCTCGCCCGTGACGATCAAGGCCTTCATGGAAGAGGACGAGGGCCTGAAGGAGCTGGGCGGCGCGCAGTATCTCTTCCGTCTCGCGGGGGCGGCGATTTCGTCCTTCGCGGCGCGCGACTATGCCCAGATGATCCACGATTTCGCGATCCGGCGATCGCTGATGCGGCTTGGCCACGACATCGCGGCCAAGGCCGGGCGCATCGACGTGGAAAGCGAGCCCAAGCAGCAGATCGTCGAGGCCGAGCAGCAGCTTTACAAGCTGGGCGAGGCCGGACAGTCGAACCAGGGTTTCGTGTCGTTCCTGCGCGCGGTGACCGATGCGGTGAACGTCGCCAATGCCGCCTACCAGCGCGAAGGCGGTCTGGCGGGCGTTTCCACGGGCCTTGTCGACCTCGACAAGAAGCTCGGCGGCCTGCACCGGTCCGACCTTCTGATCCTTGCCGGGCGCCCCTCGATGGGCAAGACGTCGCTCGCCACCAACATCGCCTTCAACATCGCCAAGGCCTACAAGCGCGGGCGCATGCCCGACGGCAGCGAAGGCGCGGTGGATGGCGGCGTCGTGGGCTTCTATTCGCTCGAGATGTCGGCCGAACAGCTGGCCGCACGGATCCTGTCGGAAGCGTCCGAGGTGCCGTCGGAACAGATCCGGCGCGGCGACATGAACGAACGCGAATTCCGCCGCTTCGTCGAGGCCGCGAAAAGCCTCGAGGCCTGTCCGCTTTACATCGACGACACGCCCGCCCTGCCGATCAGCCAGTTGGCCGCCCGCGCGCGGCGGTTGAAGCGGGAACACGGTCTCGACGCGCTGTTCGTCGACTACCTGCAGCTGGTCAAGGGCACCGGCCGCGGCGACAACCGGGTCAACGAGATCTCGGAGATTTCCCAGGGCCTCAAGGCCATCGCGAAGGAACTCGATGTGCCCGTCGTCGCCCTGTCGCAGCTGTCGCGCCAGGTCGAAAGCCGCGACGACAAGCGCCCGCAGCTGTCCGACCTGCGGGAATCGGGCTCGATCGAGCAAGACGCTGACGTCGTGATGTTCGTGTTCCGCGAGGAATACTATGTCGAGCGTGAAAAGCCCTCGGACGACCGGCTGGACGAAATGGCCACGTGGCAGGACCGGATGGAGAAACTGCACGGCAAGGCCGAGGTCATCATCGGCAAGCAGCGGCACGGCCCCATCGGTTCGGTCGATCTCAGCTTCGAGGGGCGGTTCACCCGCTTCGGCAACCTCGTGCAGGCCTGGCAGCAGGGCGATACCGAGAACTTCGGCTGACGCCAGTGGGGAGCGCCGTGGGCATCACCGGGGTAAATCACCTGACGCTTGCCTGCCGCGATCTCGACCGCGCGACGGCCTTCTACCGCGATGTTCTGGGCGCCACCCTGCGCGCAAGATGGGAGGCGGGCGCCTATCTGGAACTGGGGTCGCTGTGGCTATGCCTTGCCCGCGGCGACGTGACCCCGCGCGCGGATTACACCCACGTCGCGCTGTCCTGCGCCGCCCCGGATTTCGCGTCGATCGCCGCGCGGATCACCGCCGCCGCACCGCTCTGGCAAGAGAACCGGTCGGAGGGCGCATCGCTTTATTTCCTGGACCCCGACGGCCACAGGCTTGAGCTTCACGCGGGCGACCTCGCGTCGCGCCTGGACCACTACCGGGCCCATCCCGAGGCCGGCGTCACCGTCATCTGAGCGCGCGCCATGGCGCCGCGGCAACGCTTGCGGCGGCGGGCCGCCCGCCCCTTGCGGCATGCTTGACCTTCCCCCGCCTTGGACCGAAACCACCGCCATGGGAACTGCGACGCTTCACATCGATCTCGACGCCATCGTGGCGAACTGGAAAGCCCTTGCCGCGAAATCCGCGCCGGGGGTCGACACCGCCGCCGTGGTCAAGGCCGACGCCTATGGACTGGGCGCGGGCCACGTGGCCCGGGCGCTCTACCGTGCAGGCTGCACGCAGTTCTTCGTGGCCTATCCCGAAGAGGCCGCGACCTTGCGCGAAACCATCGGGCAGAACCCTCAGATCAACGTCTTTTCGGGGCACATGGCCGGCGATACCGACATGATCTCGGACCTCAACCTCGTGCCGATGCTGAACTCGATCGAGCAGATGACCCGCCATTTCGAGGCGCTGCCCGACCAGCCCTTCGGCGTCCAGCTCGATTCGGGGATGAACCGGCTGGGACTGGAGCCGTCCGAGTGGACGGCCGCCCGCGACATCGTGATGGCGCAGGGTCCGAAACTGTTGATGAGCCACCTTGCCTGTGCCGATGAACCCGACTCTCCGTCGAACGCCCGGCAATTGGCGCAGTTCGTCGAGATGACCGAGGGGCTGGGCGTGCCGCGCTCGCTTTCGGCGACGGGCGGTATCCTTCTGGGGTCTGACTATCACTTCGACGTCACGCGGCCGGGTATCGGGCTTTACGGCGGCCTGCCCTTCGGCGACGCGCAATCGGTCGTGCGGCTGTCGGTCCCCGTCGTGCAGACGCGCGACGTCGCTGCGGGCGAATTCGTGGGCTACGGCCGCGCCTTCACCGCCGAGACCCCGACGCGCATTGCCACCATCGCCGCGGGGTATGCCGACGGGCTGATCCGCGCCATCGGCGGTTCGGCCGTGGCATTTGCAGGCGAGGTGCCCTGCCCGCTCGCCGGTCGCGTCTCGATGGACCTGATCACCGTCGATATCACCCATCTCGACGATACCCCCACGCATCTCGACCTGCTGTGCGAGGCGCAAAGCGTCGACGATCTCGCCGCCTCGGCCGACACCATCGGGTACGAGATCCTGACCTCTCTCGGGGCGCGCTACACCCGGCGCTACGGCAACGCCTGAGCGCCCGCGCAGGCCTTCATCCTTTCGTAGTCTCCGCCGCCTAGGCTGCCCAAACGATCCGGCTCCGGGGCGTAAGCGGTGTTTTGCGCATCAGATCTGTCGCGCGTGGCCACAGCAATCGTTGAAGGTTTCGCCGTCGGGGACGTTTTGTGGGAACCATTCACCGCCCACTGCGTAAGGCCGATAGGAAATATTTTGCCGATTGTGCAGGGAGGTATTGATGTCCGGAAGTATCCGACAGGTCCGTGGGTCCGCCGCACAGCAGGCACACTGGATCGCAAGCGCCATCCTGACCCTCGCCGCGATCGCCCTGGTTTCGGCCTGCATTGCCGCCGCTGCAGGTCTGCTTCCCTGGCTCACCCTGCCCCTGACCTTTGGCGAGGTCACCTATCCGCAGGCGGGCCTTTTCGTTCAGCTGGGCGTCACCGCGCTGATCTTCCTTCTGGCCTGCTCCATGCCGTCGGGGCTGCGCGTCCTGCGCCTGGAACAAAGCCATCGGGATTTCTCGATATGCATGTCCGATGTGGCCGAGGCCTACCGGATCTGCCACGCGGCCGACCGCGAGGGGGCCTTTACCCTCAAGGGTGAGTTCGATGCCGTGCGCGAACGCATCCGGTTCATGCGCAGTCATCCCGACCTGGGCGGGCTGGAGCCCCAGATCCTCGAAGCCGCCGCCCAGATGTCGACCACCAGCCAGGAGCTGGCCGACCGCTATTCCGACGAAAAGATCGACCGCGCCCGCACCTTCCTGCGCCAGCGGCAGGAAGAGATCGAGACGTTCCGCGACCGCATCGTCGAAGCCACCGCGCAGTGCCATGAACTGCGCCGCTGGGTCGATCATGTCGAGGTCGAGGAAAGTATCATGGAAAGCCAGCTGGGCCAGCTTGAGGAACAGCTGGGCGACACATTGGCAAAGCTGGGCTTCGTTCGTTCGGCCGGAACCCCGAACGTGGTGCCGATGAAAAGCGGCATGGCCACCGCGGCCGAGTAGCCCGGGATCGACCGTACCCGGCGCCTCTGCCTCCGGACGCGGAAAGCGGCCGCGGCAGCGCAGATTGGGCGCCGGTTCCCCCGGCGCCCAGAGCCATCCGTCAGTCTGCGCAGCTGTAGCTTTCGACCGCCTGTGGATCGCCGGATCCGTCATACACGGCATGTTGCGGATAGCGGCACAGAGGACGCTCGCGCCCTTCGAACGCCGCACCAGTCGCCGTGACAGCCTCGGGCGGCGTGCCCTTCTCTACCCAGGCCATCAGCGGCGTCAGCATGTCGAACCGGTCCAGCCCGGCAGACCCTCCACGGCAATGTGCCATGCCCGGAACAAGGTAGAGCGCCGCGAAATCGCGCGCGCCGCCCTCTGCCGCCGCATCCAGTCGAAGATAGTAATCCCGCGTGTCCCAGGCCGAAAACCACGGGTCGCTCAGCCCGTGATACAGCATCAGCTTGCTGCCATTGCCGGAGAACGACGACAGGTTGGTCCAGCGATCCGCGTTGATCAGCCATTGCTGCGGCCCCGGCGTGATGCTTTGGGCCACCAGATCGTCGACGCTGCTTTCAGTGTCGGTGTTGCCCGCTTGCCGATTGCTTTCGGCATCAAAGCGGAACAGGCCCGGCGCGGCGCCCTCGGGCATGTCCATCACGCCGGTATCCATCGGGTACCCCGGGTAGATCTGCCGCCCGGTCGAGCTTTCGGTCGGCGCGAACATCGTGCGAACCAGCCCGACCTGCCCCACGTTCAGGCACGCACCCTCTTCGCCCGCCTCGCAGGCCAGCACGGCGGGATCGAAGTCGCAGGCGTCGGGCGCGAAGATCATCCCGTCGCGGTTCCCGTCCAGCCCGTCGCAGGCAGCCAGCAGACCGTCTAGGATCGCCTGCCGCTCGGCCCCGTCGAAGACCGCCGCACGGTCGGGGCTGCCATCCGCGGCCTCCGGCGCCAGCCGGTTCATCGCGATGGCCTTGGCGGCCAGCGCGGTGTTGGAGTGGTCGGTGCGCAGCGCGGGCGCCCCGGCCAGCACCCCGTCGAACAGAAGCGGCGTGCGCTGCGCCGCCTGCATCGCCTCGCGGCCGCCGGTCGAGCAGCCGTCGAAATAGGTGTAGTCGGGCGCCGCGTCATAGTAGCCCTCGACCAACTTCAGGGCGAGCGCGGTGACCTTGGGCACCGACTCCTGCGCAAAGTTCAGCGCGGCAATCTGATCGGCCTGAAAGCTCGGGTCGAAAACCGCGCCCTGGTGTCCGCTGTCGCTGGAGACGACGGCAAATCCCCGGTCGACCGCGGATGTCTCGCCGGCCGCCGCCGCGCCTTCGGGCGGGCGCACCGTGCCGTTCAATCCGCCGCCGCCCTGGTAGAGGAACCGCCCGTTCCAGTCGTCGGGCAGTGCCAGCGCAAAGCCCAGGGCATAGTCGCCGCCGACACCCGACCGACGCTCGAAACTCCCCTCGATCAGGCAGCGCGCGCGCCCCGCGTCGACATGCGACGTCGTGAAGGTCAGGTCGGGATAGTCCGGCATCGCGGCCGTGAACCCTGCGCATGCCTCGGCCGAGCCGCCCCCAGCCGGCCCTGTCGCGTCCTGCGCCGCGGCCCCCTGCGGCGCCAGCATCGCGCAGAGCGCCAGGGCCGACGCCGTCGCGATCCGTCCCCCCCTGCGCCCGCGCGCCCCTGTCCTGGCCGCATCCCCCGCGCCCGCATCCCATGGGCTGTCTCTGTGATCAGTCATGATGGCCTCCCCGCCGTTCTGTGCGCAGATCAGGCTAGGGGGCGCGCGTGTGGGGGGCAAGCGCAGCCTCGGTTGCCCTTGCCCTCGGGCCCCGGAGGCGGCAGGAAGCGGGGATGGCCCGAAAGACCTCAACCTTCGTCTGTGCCGAATGTGGCGCGGTCTATACCAAGTGGTCCGGCCGCTGCGACAGCTGCGGCGCCTGGAACTCGATCCACGAGGAAAAGCCGCTTTCCGCCAGCGGCCCCGCATCCAAGACGCTGGGCGCGCAGCGCGGCAGCGGCATGGTCCTGCATGACCTCGCGACCGAAGAGCTGCCGCCGCCGCGCACCTCCTCCGGCCTGGCCGAGCTTGACCGGGTGCTGGGCGGCGGGTTGGTGCCCGGCTCGGCGATCCTCGTCGGCGGCGACCCGGGGATCGGCAAGTCGACGCTGCTTCTGCAGGCAGGCGCGCGTTTCGCCGCCGCGGGGCTGAAGACGATCTACGTCTCCGGCGAGGAAGCCTCGGCCCAGGTGCGGATGCGGGCGCAGCGACTTGGGCTGGGGCACGCCGACGTCGCGCTTGCGGCCGAAACCAACCTGCGCGACATCCTGACCACGCTCGATGCCGAGCGGCCCGACCTTGTCATCATCGACTCGATCCAGACGATGTGGGCCGACATGGTGGAAAGCGCGCCGGGATCGGTGGCGCAGGTGCGGTCGGCCGCGCACGAACTGACGCGGTTTGCAAAGACCAAGGGCGCCGCCGTGGTGCTGGTGGGTCACGTCACCAAGGAGGGCCAGATCGCCGGCCCCCGCGTCGTCGAGCACATGGTCGACACCGTGCTTTATTTCGAAGGTGAACGCGGCCACCAGTTCCGAATCCTGCGCGCGGTCAAGAACCGCTTTGGCCCTGCCGACGAAATCGGCGTCTTCGAGATGACGGGCGATGGCCTGTCGGAGGTCGAAAACCCCTCGGCCCTGTTCCTGTCGGACCGCGAGGATCCGGCGCCCGGTTCCGTCGTCTTCGCCGGGATCGAGGGGACGCGCCCGCTGTTGTGCGAATTCCAGGCGCTGGTCGCGCCCTCGCCGCATTCCCAGCCGCGCCGCACCACCGTGGGGTGGGACGGCGGGCGGCTGGCGATGATCCTCGCCGTGCTAGAGGCGCGCTGCGGCATCCCCTTCACCGGTCTCGACGTCTATCTCAACGTCGCGGGCGGCATGCGGATCGGCGAACCCGCGGCGGACCTGGCCGTTGCCGCGGCGCTTCTGTCGGCCCGCGAGGACACCGCCCTGCCGCCGCAGTCGGTGGTTTTCGGTGAAATCTCGCTCTCGGGGGCCCTGCGTCCGGTAGCACAGACGGAAAACAGGTTGAAAGAAGCGCAGAAACTTGGTTTCTCGGCGGCGATTGCGCCCGCCCGCAGCAAGACCGGGGATCATCCCGGACTGACTTTCCGATCCTACCCGGATCTGGCCGGTGTGGTGGGCGACCTGTTCGGCGCGGGCTAAGAAAGGCTAATACGTATGGAGGGTTTCACCGTCATCGACGGGGTGGTGGCCGCGGTCATCATAATCTCGGCGATCCTCGCCTATTCCCGCGGGCTGGTGCGCGAAACGCTGGCCATCGCGGGCTGGATCGCCGCCGCCATCGTGGCATTCATCTTCGCGCCAGCCGTCGAACCCGTGATGCGCGAGATCCCGGTGTTGAACAAATTCCTCGACGACAGCTGCGAATTGTCGGTCATCGCGTCCTTCGCGGTGGTCTTCGCGCTGGCACTTGTGGTCGTGTCGATCTTCACACCGCTCTTCTCGGGCGCCATCCAGCGCTCGGCACTGGGGGGGATCGACCAGGTTCTGGGCTTTCTCTTCGGGGTGGCGCGGGGCATCCTCCTGGTCCTCGTGGCCTTCGTGGTCTACGACCGCGTCGCCACCGGCTCGGCCATCCCGATGGTCGACGATAGCCGCTCGGCCCGGATCTTCGAACGCACGCAGGGTTCGATCGACGAGCAGATCCCCGAAGACGCGCCGGGCTGGATCGTCGGCCGCTACGAACAACTCGTGGGCTCCTGCGGCGCCTGAGGCGCAGCGGAGCACCCGACAACGCAAAGGGGGCCGGTTCCGGCCCCCTTTTTCGTGCGAGTGGGGCGGTGCGGGGAGACGAGGCCTTGCGCGGGCGGGGCCCGTCGGCCCCGCAGGTCCCAAGGCCGCGTGTCAGTCGCCGACCATACGCCCGCACACATCGGGTCCCCTACTCTTGCCCCCGACCCCGGGCCTGGCGGGACCGGACCGCGCCCGGGCCCAAGGCGTCTCCTCGGGTGCCACCACGCACCGCGCCGCGGTATCCCAGCGGTTCACCCGGTCCGGCCGGCCACGCGCGCTGTTTGATCATGCACTGCCGCCCGTTGATCAGACGCCTGTGCAATCCTGCCACGCACGCCCGGGCATGGTGGCGACCGTTTCACCCGGTGCCAGCGCATGGCGGCCGGCACGGGTCACTCGGCCTGGGCCTTCAGCCTTTTCACGAGTCCTGGTCGCTGAACTGCAACCGGTAGAGCCGCGCGTAGGCGCCGCCACGGGCCAGCAGCTCGTCATGCCGCCCCTCCTCGATGACGCGACCGCGGTCCATCACAAGGATGCGGTCGGCATTGCGGATCGTCGCCAGCCGGTGCGCGATGACCAGCGTCGTGCGGCCCCGCGCGAGGCGGTCCAGTGCCGCCTGAACCTGCGTCTCGGACTGCGCATCGAGGGCCGAGGTCGCCTCGTCCAGCAGCAGGATCGGCGTGTCGCGCAACAGTGCCCGCGCGATGGCCACGCGCTGGCGCTGCCCGCCCGACAGGTTCGTCCCCCGCGTCCCCGCGGGACTGTCGAGCCCCTGGGGCAGAGCCGCCGCGAACTCGGTCACGTGCGCGTCGGCCAGCGCGGCCTCAAGCTTTGCCTGCGGCACGTCGCGGCCCAGCAGGATGTTGTCGCGCAGGCTGTCGTCGAAAAGCGCGGTCTCCTGCCGCACGACCGACAAGGCGCCGCGCAGCGCGGACAGCTCCATCCGGTCCACACCGGTGCCGCCGATGGCGATGCGGCCCGCCTGTGGCTCGATCAGCCGCGCAATCAGGGCGAAGACCGTGCTCTTGCCTGCGCCCGAGGGGCCGACGATGGCGGTCGTCTCACCCGCCCGCGCGGTGAAGGTCAGTCCGTTCAGCACGGGATCGCTGCCATAGGCGAAATGCACGCCCTCGAACACCACGTCGCCCCCCGCGGGGACAGGCTCGGGCGCGTCGGGAGACAGGATCGTGGGCCGCTCCAGGCTGACCGCGTGCAGCCGCTCCAGGCTGGCCGCGGCCACCTGCCACGCGCCCGACACGTTGCCGATGCGGCGCAAGGGTTCGAACACCAGCGCGATGGCGGTGAAGAAGGACATGAACTGGCCCACGCTCTTCTCTCCGGCAATGATCTCGTACCCGCCGTAGGTCAGCACGCCGAAGAAGCCGATCGCCGCGACCACGTCGATCAGCGCGGGGATCGCCGCCTGCCCCGCCTCGGTGCGGATCTCGGCATTGACGAACCGGTCGAGCGCGCCGGAGAAGCGGGCGTGATCATGCGCCTCGATCCCGGCCAGCTTGATCGTATCAATGCCGTGGAACGTTTCGTCCAGCCGGGTGGCCAGATCGGCCGCCGCCGTCCGCGCGGTGCTGGTGGTGCGGCGCACCTGCCGTTGCAGCCAGGCCATCGGCGCCATCAGCAGCGGCGCACCGGCGACCGCGATCAGCGTCCAGAGCCAGTCGACCGACAGGGCGACGGCCAGCAGCGACAGAAGCGAAACCAGATCGCGTCCCGCCGCGCCGAACACCGTCTTCCACACGGTCGAGGCGACAACGGTGTCGCCGCGGATGCGTTCGATCAGAAGCCCCGGCGCATGGGTGTGAAAGAACGCGCTGTCCAGCCGCAGCATGTGGCCCACGAGATCGCGCTGCAGGTGCGCCGCGACGTTGCGGCCCACCACGGCCATCAGCACCCTGTGGCCGAAGCCCGACAGCGCGCGGATCAGGAACACCCCCGCCACGGCGGCCGAGACCCAGACCACCGCACCGCGGTCGCCCGCGACGAAGACCCGGTCGAACATCGGTTGGATCAGCCAGCTGAGCAGCCCCAGCATCGCCCCTTCGAGCGACATTAGAAAGACCGCCGCGAGCACCTTGCCCTTGTGGCGCGACAGGTAGCCGCGCCAGACCCAGCGCATCAGATCCCGGCCCGAGGTCATCGCGTCGCCCTTTCCGCCCGAAAGCTGTCGGTCAGCCGCGCGGGGTCGTAGCACGTCTCGATCCACTGCCGCACGGACATCCGCCCACCGTCGCTTTCTGCCTCGTAGACGTCGAGAAGATGGTCGAGGATGCCGGCCTTCGATCCCTTGCGGTGCAGGTAGCGCCAGTGCAGCTCGGCCCGCGCACGCTCAAGGCTCGCCCCCTGCTGGTCCAGCAGGAAGAGCGCGGCCGCCAGCCCGGTACGGTCGGCACCAGACTTGCAGTGCATCAGGAACGGCCGCTCGACCGTGTCGAAAAGGTGCAACAGGTGCAAAAGCTTCTCGCGCGTGGCCAGTTTGCGCGCGCCCAGATGGGTGAGGTGCAGCGTCACCCTGTGCTGCGCGCAGGCCTCCCGCTCGAACAGGGTATAGCTCCACGAGGCATCGCCGCGCAGCGAGATGATGGACCTGATCCCCATCCGGGCATAGGCCCCGATCCGGCGCGGCGACGGCTGGTTGGCCCGCCAGGCACCCGGCGCGATCTCGTGCAGGTTGGTCCAAAGCAGCCGGACGAAGGCATGATCGACAAGGTGGAAATGGCGCCATGCCGCGCGCCGCCCGGCCGGGGTCGAGATATCGTCACCGAAGGACCAGCTGACGCGCCGCTCCCATGCCTTGACCCGCTGCGTGGCCCGCCCGAGCCAGTTCTCGCCCATATCCACCCTCATTCTCTGAGGTCGCGGGATACCGCCCCCCGGGGCCCGAGACAAGCGTGGGCGGCCGGTCCGGGCGCAACGGCCCGTCCGCGGGGGCGGCGGGGCGCCCGGGCAGACGTGCCGGGGCAGATTGACCTTTCCGCCGGGCGGCGGTTAGCTCGGCACGCCGATCCTGATCCCCTGGAGATTTCGCCGATGTCGCTTGCCCATGGCCGCCATTACCTTGCCATTCCCGGCCCGTCGGTCATGCCAGACCGCGTGCTGCAGGCGATGCACCAGGCCGCACCCAACATCTATACCGGCGCCCTGACCGACATGGTCCCGACCATCGTCGCCGATCTCAAGGCCATTGCCGGCACCACCGCACATTGCGCGATCTACATCTGCAACGGCCATGGCACGTGGGAGGCGTCGCTGTCGAACCTTCTGGCGCAGGGCGACAAGCTGCTTGCGGTCACGACGGGGCGTTTCGGCATCAACTGGGCGCTGCATGCCCGCGCGATGGGGGCCGAGGTCGAGGATCTGGATTTCGGGCTGCGCAGCCCGGCCGATCCCGCCGCGCTGGAAACGCGGCTGCGCGCCGACACGACCCACGAGATCCGGGCGGTGCTGGCAAGCCACGTGGACACGGCGACCGGCGTGCGCAACGATATCCCCGCCCTGCGCGCCGCGATGGACGCGGCCGGGCATCCGGCGCTGCTGATGGTCGATTGCGTGGCGTCCCTGGGCTGCGACCCGTTCGAGATGGACGCCTGGGGTGTCGACGTGATGATCGCCGCCTCGCAGAAAGGCCTGATGACGCCCCCGGGGCTGGGGATCGTCTTCTTCTCGGACAAGGCGGCCAAGGCGCAGGCGCGGGCCGACCGCGTGACGCCCTACTGGGACTGGGCGCCGCGCGCCAATCCGGCCGAATTCTACCAGCATTTCGGCGGAACTGCGCCCACGCACCACCTGTTCGGCCTGCGCGCCGCGCTCGACATGATCGGCGAGGAAGGGCTGGCGAATGTCCATGCCCGCCACGCGACACTCGCCCGCGCGGTCTGGGCGGCGATCGACCACTGGGGGGCCGAGGGCGGCACGACCGAGCTCAACATCGCCGATCCGTCCTTCCGCAGCCACGCTGTGACGGCGGCGCGGATCGCGCCCGAGCACGGCACCCGCCTGCGCGACTGGCTGACGGCCAACGCGGGCGTCACGCTGGGGATCGGCCTTGGCATGGCGCCGGCGGGCGATCCCGCCTGGCACGGGTTTTTCCGGGTGGGCCACATGGGCCACGTCAACGCGGGGATGACGCTGGGCCTTCTGGCGTCGATGCAGGCGGGCATGGATGCGCTGGGGATTCCGCGCGGCCCCGGCGCGCTCGACGCCGCCGCCGCCGTCTGCGCCGCGCATCCGGGGGCCTGAGGGCTACCGGGCCGCGGGGGCTCTGCTTCCGGCCGGGCTCGGCTTCGGCGCAGGCTCGGCAGGGCCACCCTAGTCGGTCGCCCGCGCCCGTTTCAGCGCCGCCGGCAGGGCGGCGGCGAGGCGGTCGAGGTCGGCCTCCGTGCCGCAGCTGATACGGATCGCGCGGTCCTGCGGGGCGACAAAGGGCATCCGCACGAAGATGTCCTGTGCCGCAAGCTCGACCAGCACACGCCGCGCCAACGCGCCGTCTCCGCCGCAGTCGACAGCCACGAAATTGGCGGCCGAGGGGATGGCCGTGAGCCCTGTTTCGGCCGCGATGCGGGCGATCCGGCCGCGGGCCCGCGCGACCTCGTCGCACACATGGGCCAGCCAAGGCGCATCCTCCAGCGCCGCCAGGGCCCCCGCCTGCGCGGCGCGGTTCATGCCGAAATGGTTGCGCACCCTTTCAAACGCCGCGATCAGCGCCGCGGGCCCGATGGCGTAGCCGACCCGTGCCCCGGCCATCCCGTAGGCCTTTGAGAAGGTGCGCAGCCGGATCACCCGGGGATCCGAGGGATCGAGCGGCGGCGCGGTGCCCTCGGGCGCGAATTCGACATAGGCCTCGTCGAGCACCAGAAGCCCGCCCGACGGCACCGCCGCGATGGCCGCCAGAATCGTCTCCGCGTCGTGCCATGTCCCCATCGGGTTGTCGGGGTTGGCAAGATAGGTGAGCTTTGCCCCCGCCGCGCGGCTGGCCGCGATCAGGGCCTGCGGATCCTCGTGGTCCCGCGCATAGGGCACGGTCAGCAACCGGCCGCCATAGCCCGCGACATGGTAGCCAAAGGTCGGGTAGGCCCCGGCCGAGGTGACGACGGCGTCGCCCGGCGCCACGATCAGCCGCACGAGATAGCCCAGTAGGCCGTCTATCCCCTCGCCCACCACGATGCAGTCGGGCGGAACCCCGTGGTGGCGGGCCAGCGCGTGGCGCAGATCGTGGCTTTCGGGATCGCCGTAGCGCCAGATCTCGGCGGCGGCGTCGCGCATCGCCGCGATCGCGCGCGGGGACGGGCCGAAGACGTTTTCGTTGGCGCCGATCCGCGCGGCAAAGGGCCGTCCGCGCGCCCGCTCCTGCGCCTCGGGGCCGACGAAGGGCACTGTGGCGGGAAGACTGCGGGCAAGAGCGGTGAGGCGCGGATCGGTCATGCGCGCGATATGGCCAGAGAGATCGCAACAGGGCAAGGGCCCAGAAGGCCGAGAGGAGACACCCTGTGCGGCAAACTCATAAGCAAATAGCGCCGGGATCCCCGCGCCCTATGCTACGGCTTCCCGGCCCTCGGCACGATCACGCGTCTCTGGCGCCACGCGCCCCCGGCGGCATTGGCCGACTGGTTGAAGGGCAGTTGCGCCTGAAGGCGGGCTAACAAGGAAAGCGACATTTTGGGAGCAAAGCCCCTCGGCCACGGTCCCCGAGTGGGATCGCGAGGGACGCGCGGACGAAGGACGGGCGGGCGGCCGCGGCCGCCCTGCCCGGGTCAGCCGATTTCGTCCAGCCGCGCCAGCGCCGCGCGCAGCTTGGCGGCGTCGGCCTCGCGCCGTTCGAGGTTTGCGCGGGTCTCGGCCACCACCTCTTCGGGCGCGCTTTGGGCGAAGTTCGGGTTCGACAGGCGTCCGCGCAGGCCGCCCAGCTCCTTTTCCAGCTTCTGGACCGATTTCTGCAGGCGCGTCCGCTCGGCGCCCACATCGATCAGGTCGGCAAGAGGCAGCGCAAAACTGCCACCGCGCACGGGGATCGTGGCCGACCCCTTGGGCGCCTCGGCGACCTCGGTGATGGTGTCGATCCGCGCAAGCCGCCGGATCAGCGCGTCGTTCTGCCCAAGCGCGGCGCGGCCGGGCGCGTCAAGCTCCACCAGCAGAAGCGGCACGTCGGCGCCTGCGGGCACGTTGGTTTCACCGCGGACCGAGCGCACCGACTCGATCAGCTCGATCACCCAGCCCATCTCGGAATCGGCCTGCGGATCGACTAGATCCGCCGCGGTGTAGGTGGGCCAATCGGCGTGGATCAGCATCTTGGCGCGCTTGGCCGTGGTCCCCCACAGCTCTTCGGTGACGAAGGGCATGATGGGATGCAGCAGGATCAGGCACTGGTCCAGAACCCACGCCAGCGTCGCCCGCGTCTCTTCGATCACCGCGGCGTCATCGGCACCGAAAAGCGGCTTCGACAATTCCAGGTACCAGTCGCAGACCCGCCCCCAGACGAAGCCGTAGAGCGCCGAGGCAGCCTCGTTGAACCGGTACCCGTCGAGCGCCGCGTCGACCTCTTCGCGCACCTTCGCCGTTTCGCCGATGATCCAGCGGTTGACGGTCGCGGTGGCGGCGGGCGGCGCGGCCTGCGGGCTGCGGCCTTCGAAGGTGCCGTTCATCTCGGCAAAGCGGAAGGCGTTCCAGAGCTTGGTGCCGAAGTTGCGGTAGCCCTTGATCGTGTCGCGGCTGAGCTTCAGCGTGCCCCCCAGCGCCGCCATCGCGGCGTTGGCGAACCGCAGGGAGTCGGCGCCGTACTCGTCGATCAGCTCCAGCGGGTCGATGACGTTGCCCAGCACCTTGGACATCTTCACGCCCTTCTCGTCGCGGACGAGACCGTGCAGGTAGACGGTGTCGAAGGGTTTTTCGCCGACGACAGCGTATTGCATCATCATCATTCGCGCCACCCAGAAGAACAGGATGTCCTGCCCGGTCACCAGCACGCTGGTCGGGTGATAGCGGCGCATCTCTTCCCACTCGGGCCCCGGCCAGCCCAGCGTTCCGATCGGCCAGAGGCCGGACGAGAACCAGGTGTCCAGCACGTCGGGGTCGCGCCAGACCGGGTAGACCAGTTTCGACGGGTCCTGATCGGTGGCGTAATGCGCCAGGCTTTCGGCAAGCGCGTGCAGCGCGGCGTTGCGATCCTCGACCTCGACGATGCGCGCATGGCTCAGGGGGGACGGCAGGTCGGCGATCTCGTCCTGGAACCCGCCGGTGACCTCGGGCAGCTCGGCGCCCACTTTCTGCACGTCGCCGGAATGGACCATCCCGCCGTCGAGCAGAAGCTTCAGCAGGTCGACCTCGTCCAGGTCGCCCGTGCCGCCCGACATCGGCGTGCCCAGGTCGAAGCCGTACCAGACCGGAATCCGGTGGCCCCACCAGAGCTGGCGCGAGATGCACCAGGGCTCGATATTCTCAAGCCAGTGGAAATAGACCTTTTCGCCCGACTCGGGGATTATCTTAGTCTCGCCCGAGCGCACGGCGTCCAGCGCGGGGCCCACGACCTTTTCCGCATCGACGAACCACTGGTCGGTCAGCATCGGCTCGATCACCACCTTCGACCGGTCGCCGAAGGGCTGCATGATCTTCTTGGGCTCGACCAGCGGCACGAGGCGGTCGTCGGGGGCGACGTCGGCGCCCTCTTCCGGCTCGACCTTGCGCTGCGCCGGCTGGCCCAAGCGCGGGTCGGAGCTGGGCACCTCGACGGCGAGGCCGGCATTGGTGATGTCCTCGACAACCAGCTTGCGCGCTTCGAACCGGTCCAGCCCGCGGTACTTCTCGGGGACGAGGTTCAGGCTGTCGATCTCGGCGGCGTCAGCCTCGGCGCCGGCGGCGATCTCGCGCGCCCGTTCGACGGCCTCGGCATAAGGGGCGCCGTCGTCGCGCATCGTGGCCGACATATCCATCAGCCGGTACATCGGCAGCTTGTTGCGGGCGGCGACCTGGTAGTCGTTGAAGTCGTGCGCGCCGGTGATCTTGACCGCGCCCGAGCCGAAATCGGGGTCGGGGTACTGGTCCGTCACGATGGGGATCACCCGGTCGCACAGCGGCAGGTGCACCATCTTGCCCACGATCGGCGCATAGCGGCTGTCCGAGGGGTGGACGGCCACGGCACCGTCGCCCAGCATCGTTTCGGGCCGGGTCGTGGCGATCGAGATGTAGTCGCGCGTCTCGCGCATGATCTCGGTGCCGTCCTCGTCGGTCTCGACGTATTCATAGGTTTCGCCGTCGGCCAGCCGGTACTTGAAGTGCCACATGTGGCCATCGACTTCCTTGTTCTCGACCTCGAGATCGGAAATCGCGGTTTCGAAATGCGGGTCCCAGTTCACCAGCCGCTTGCCGCGGTAGATCAGGCCCTTTTCGTACATGTCGACGAAGACGCGGATCACCGCCTCGTGAAACGCCGGGTCCATGGTGAAGGCTTCGCGCGACCAGTCCATCGAGGCACCCAGGCGCTTGTCCTGCTCGATGATGGTGCCGCCCGACCGCGCCTTCCACTCCATGACCTTTTCAAGAAACTTTTCGCGCCCCAGCTCGCGGCGCGAGGGCTGGTTCGTGCGCGCCAGTTCGCGTTCCACCACCAGCTGCGTGGCGATGCCCGCGTGATCGAGCCCCGGCTGCCACAGCACGTCCCGGCCGCGCATCCGGTGCCAGCGCACCAGGATGTCCATCAGCGTGTGGTTGAAGGCATGGCCAGCATGCAGAAAGCCGGTGACGTTGGGCGGCGGCAGCATGATCGAGAAGGGGCTTGCCCCCGGCTTGGCGTTAGCGCCCGCGGTGAATGCGCCGGCCTGTTCCCATTCGGCATAGATGCGCGGTTCGGCCGAGGCGGCGTCGAATGTCTTTTCCATCGGCATGGGGTGTCCCTTTCTCGTGTCCCGGCTGATCTAGCGAAGGGGCGCGGGAAGGGAAAGCCCCGCGCTTTCCCGCGCGCCCCGGTGGGGCTATGGCTGGGCATACCCGGGCGCCCGCGCCCGGTCAGAAAGGGCACAGGCAGAGGGCAGCAGATGGCCAGGGCGATCATGATCCAGGGCGCGGGATCGAACGTCGGCAAGTCGCTGATCGTGGCGGGGCTGGCGCGGGCCTTTGCCCGTCGCGGCCTGCGTGTCGCCCCGTTCAAGCCGCAGAACATGTCCAACAACGCGGCGGTGACCGCGGATGGCGGCGAAATCGGGCGGGCGCAGGCATTGCAGGCCCGGGCGGCGGGGCGCGCGCCGATCTGCGACATGAACCCGATCCTCCTGAAACCGGAAAGCGAGACCGGCGCACAGGTCGTCGTCCAGGGCCACCGCGTCGCGACGCTGAAGGCCCGCGACTATGCCGCCCGCAAGGGCGACTGGTTGCCCGCGGTCCTGCAAAGCTTCGGCCGGCTTGCCGCGACCGCCGACCTGGTGCTGGTCGAGGGCGCGGGCTCGCCGGCCGAAACCAACCTGCGCGCCGGCGACATCGCCAACATGGGGTTCGCCGAGGCCGCGAACATCCCCGTCGTGTTGCTGGGCGACATCGACCGGGGCGGCGTGATCGCGCAATGCGTAGGCACGCACGCCGTCCTGTCGGATGCGGATCGTGAACGAGTGAAATCCTTCGCTATCAACAAGTTCCGGGGCGATCCTGATCTTTTCTCGGACGGCATGACCGATATAGCCACGCGCACCGGGTGGGCGCCCCTGGGGGTGATCCCGTGGTTCGACGGCGCGTGGCGCCTGCCAGCCGAAGACGCGCTCGACATCCGGTCAGGGCCCCGTGGCGGTGGGATCAAGATCGCGGTTCCGGTGTTGTCGCGGATCGCCAATTTCGACGACCTCGACCCGCTATCCTCCGAGCCGGGGGTCGAGGTCACGATGGTGCGCGCGGGTCAGGCCCTGCCCGGAGACGCGGACGTGGTGCTGATCCCCGGGACCAAGGCAACACTGGCAGACCTTGCCTACATTCGGGCGCAGGGCTGGGATATTGACGTGAAGTCCCACGTCAGGCGCGGCGGGCAAGTCATTGGTATCTGCGGAGGATACCAGATCCTTGGCAGACAGGTGAACGATCCCGAGGGGTTGGAGGGCCCGGCGTCGTCGCACGAGGGGCTGGGGCTGTTGGACGTCAGCACCGACTTGCGGCCGGCCAAGCGGCTGGCCCTGTCTCAGGCACAGCATCGCGCATCCGGCGAGCCCCTCGAAGGTTACGAAATTCACCTGGGCGTGACCGATGGGCCGGACCGTTCACGCGGGTGGCTTGAGGTGGATGGCCGGATCGAGGGCGCGGCCTCTCCCGACGGGCGCGTCAGGGGCACCTACCTGCACGGGCTTTTCGCCGCCGACGGGTTCCGGCGGGCCTTTCTGGCCGAGCTCGGCGCACCGCACAGCGGGATGGCATGGGACGATACTGTCGAGAGCGCGCTCGACGATCTTGCCGAGCATGTCGAGGCTCATCTTGATCTCGACGCCGTTCTGGCGCTGGCGACCGAGGTCTGAGGCGGCGGGGCAGCCCCGCGCCTACTGGAAGTCGCGGATCGAGATTGCGCGCATGATCTCGCGCCGGACAAGCTTGCGCACGTTGCGCGTGATGCGCTCGCCCAGGGCACCCTGAAGCTCTTCGCGCACGATCTCGGCCACCATGTCGCGCAGCGTCTCCTCGTCCAGCACAGCCTCTTCGGACATGTCGACCTCGGGCTCCGCGGGCGGGCTTGGAACACCGGGCGCCGCATCCAAAGCGTCTTGCCGATGCGTGGGCGCCTCGGCCTCGAACGACCGCGCAAGGGCCGCATCGAAGCGGCGCGCCTCGGCCCGATAGGATTCTTCGGCATCGGCGAACAGCTCGGCGTCCTCGGCCCCCTCACCCACGTCCGCATGGGCCTGCGCACCGGGCGCCGCGCCGTCGTCACCGCCATAGATCAACCCGGCGATCAGGTCGTCGGTCTCGTCCCACTCCCCCTCATCGGCCGCCTCGGCCGTCGTCGGGGTCCAATCTATCGAAGACTGTGCGTCTCCTTCCCACGACTCTACCTGCCATTCCGCCGCTTCCCAGGCCGCGTCGTCGTGGCCATCCGCGTCGGTCGGGCCTTCCTCGACTGCCCCGGAAGCATTCACGTTGCGGGCGGCGGCCTCTTCAAAGTCAATGACGGTGTGCAGAACGCTGCGCGTTTCCCGTTCGAGCAGCTCGCGAAAGCTCGGAGCATGGGTCGCGTCGGGATCCCCGACAGGGGCGGCGGGGTCGTTGGCCCCCTCGGGATGACCTGCGGACGAAGCCTCGGGGCCGGGATGGTCGTCGCGCGGCGCCTGGGGCGTGCGGGACAGAATCCGGGTCGGGCGGTGCTGTTCGGTATCCTCGCTTCCGTCCGGCTCGAACTCGAAGGCACGGGCGTTGACGGCCGCCTCAAGCTCGGCAATGCGGTCCTCAAGCGTCTGTACCCGACGCGCACGCTGCGCCTCGGCATCGTCGTCCGTTCCGGCGCCAGCCAAGGACCGTTGCGAAACGAATTGCGGCGGAAGGAAATCGCTGTCGGGCTCGTCAGCCGCAGGAAAATCCGGTTGCCCGGCCGCCCCATCCGCAGTCCGGGCCACTTGGCCTGCCGACACGTCATCGGTTTTGGCATCGGTGTCCGTGTCCGTGTCCGTATCAGAGTCAGAGACGCGGAAATCCGGGGTCAGAACCAGTCGGGCGGCAGGTTCGGGGTCTGCACGACCGTGGCGCGTCGACATGTCCGGCCACCGGCGGTCGGGACGCACGCCCCCATCGGTGGAGACGAGCCGGCGCACGGACGCCAGCACATCTTCGATTTCCGCACTGCTTACCCTGTCGGACATGGTTCTGCCTCTTGCTGCTCAAGAGGAAGTCTACCCGTTCAGGCGTTAGCGCACAATGTATTGTGCCCTTCGCCCTACGGAGTGCCGGGTGTTGCCGTCAGTTGCGGCCCAGCCCCTTCAGGACACGGTCCAGTCGTTCGCCCTGCGGGCTGACCTCGCGCAGGGGCGCGTCCTCGACCGCATTGTAATAGGCCGAGGGGTCGTAGGTCACGATGCCCAGCCCCAGATGATCGACGGTCAAAAGCCCCATGGATCGCAGAACGGCATAGATCGCGACGTAGCGATTGATCTCGGCCGTGATACGGGTTTGCCGCGCGTCAAGAAGGTCCTGTTCGGCGTCGAGAACGTCGAGCGTGGTGCGCGCGCCCAGCGTCGCCTCTTCCTGCACGCCGCGGAAGGCCAGCGTGGCGGCCCGCACCTGTTCGTCGGTCGCGCCAAGGCTCGCGATCGACACCGAAAGCTGCGCCCAGGCATTGCCCACGGCCTGTTCGACGTTCTGGCGCGTCACGTAAAGCGCCGCGCGCTGCGAATCCCGGTTGGCCTGCGCCTGCCGGATGCCCGAGCTGATGGCGCCGCCCTGGTAGATCGGGCCAGACAGCTCGATCCCGACCGAGGATGTATCGTCGAAGTCCTGATCGACCGACACGCGGGCATTTCCGGACAGCGACGGACGGGTCGCGGCCTCGGCCCGGTCGATGTTGATCTCGGCCACCGTAACCTGCCGCATCGCCTGCCGGATCTGCGGGTGGGTGCGCACCGCGACGGAGAGCGCCGCGGCCTGGGTGTCGGGGATCTGCGGTGCGGCGGGGGGCTGCGCCAGCGCGCCGGGATAGTTGCCGACGGCGGCCTTGTATTCCTCGCGCGCGACCTGAAGGTCGCCCTGCGCCGCTGCCAGACCGCTGCGTGCCTCGGCCAGCCGGGCCTCGGCGAGCGACACGTCGGTGCGCGTGACCTCGCCCACCTCGAACCGGTCGCGCGCGGCGTCCAGTTCGCGGGTGATGAGGCCCAGGTTGTTCTGCCGCAGGTTCACGACCGCCGCCGCCTGCCGCACCGACATGTAAGCATCGACGGCCCGGAACAGCACCTGCTGTTCGATGTCGACCAGCGCCTCGCGGGTGGCCAGCACGGTTTCCTTGGCCGCGTCGATCGCCAGCTGGTTGCGCCCGAAATCGTAAAGCGTCATCGACGCCGAAAGCGCCGCGGACGAGGACAGCTCGTCCCCCAGCTGGGTGTTCGTGTAGGTGCTGCCCAGGACATAGCTTATCACCGGACGGGTCGCCGCGACGGCCTGTGCAACGTCTTCGTCGGTCGCGCGCAGAAGCGCCCGGTTCTGATCCAGCAGCCCGCTTTGGCGATAGGCCGCGATCAGCGCATCGGTCAGCGTTTCCGCCCCTGCGCGCATCGGGGCAAGCGCCGGAAGCGCGATCAGCGTCATGGCGCAGGCGGTGCGTGCCAGCCGGCGTGCCAGGCTTGGCCGTCGGGGACGGCCAAGGGAAGCGTCGGGAATGGTCCCCCCGACTGCGGGGTCAGCGGCGATCTGCCCGGCGGCGGGACGAGAGAAGGTCTGCAGGGTCACGAGTTTCGGCATCCCAGCTTTGCGCGATGAGCGCGTGATCAGAAGACGAAGGCGGCCTCGGCCTCGAAGCCCGGAAGAATCGGGGCCCCCGCGTTGAAGGCGAAGCGCCACGTGATGGCGCCATCGATCTTGTGCCCGACCCGGACCACGCCAAGACGCCCCTCGACGAAGATCGCGACGATGCGCCCGCCCTCGGCCAGCTGGTCGGTCAGCGCCTGCGGGATCCGGGCCACACCGCCTTCGACGATGATCGCGTCATAGGGGCCGTGCTGCGGCGCGCCATCGGCCAGCGGCCCGGTGACGACGGCGACATTGTCGGCTCCGAATTCTGAGAGAGCGCCCTCGGCCTCGGCGGCCATGGCCTCATCCGGTTCGACGGCGACAACGGCTTCCGCCAGCCGCGACAGGACCGCGGCCGAGTAGCCGAACGCGGGCCCGAGATCGAGCACCAGCTCGTCAGGGCCCACGTCGATCGCGTCGAGCATCTTGGCGAAGGTACGCGGTTCCAGGATCGCCCGTCCCTGCCCCAACTCCATGTTGGCGCCGGCATAGGCGGATTCGCGTTTTTCGGACGGCACGAAATCTTCGCGCGGAACTGTTAGCATCGCGTCGATGATCGGAAATTTGGTCACGTCCGAGGGACGCACCTGAGTATCCACCATCATCACCCGGCGGCGCGTGTAATCTGTCATGGGACTGAACTCTTCGGTTCAAAGTACTGCTTGGGCCGGTTTGACACATCCCACCCGGACGGGCAACCTCGCAGACGCTGCATCGGGTGCGGGAGCGCGGATATTGTGCGAAGTATCGGCTCTCGGCGCCCTTGTCGGGGCAAAGGTTACTGACCATTCCAAGCCTGAGTTTCTCCGGCCCCTCGCCGGCCGCGGCGCCGGAACCGCCCTTCGGGCGGCGCTCTCGCCTCCAGCCGAAACTGCAGACTGGCTGCACACCGACGTATTTTCGCTGCAAGCCCACCCCGCATCTGCACGATCGCAAGCAGCCGGTGCGCGCAAGCTGACATCTCTCGAAGGCGGCGAGGCCTCCATAATGTGGCGCCAGTCATTGGAGAGGCACGGCAATGCAGCGTTAACCGAGCAGCCGGAGGGCATCGGATGACCCTCGCTGACTGCCGCCAAGGGCCCAGCCGACGCCCCCTGTTCAGAAACCGGCTTGAAGCCCGTCTGGATGGCAGCTAAGAGACGCGGCATTGGCACGGCCTTCGGCGAGTTGGCGGAGTGGTTACGCAGCGGATTGCAAATCCGTGTACACCGGTTCGATTCCGGTACTCGCCTCCAAAATCCACCCCAAGATGTTGTTGTTAAGAGATATTTTGAGTGGATCAGCTTTGAACCAGCCATCCTACCCGCCAAAATCTATGTGCTCAGATTTTCTCGATTGTTAGGCTCTGGACTCATTGAGTTTCACAGCCAGTAGATGACGACTGCTGCGAGAGCGATGGCGGAGAAGAATGCCTTGGGGCACCTGTCGTATCGGGTTGCTACGCGGCGCCAGTCCTTGAGCCTACCGAACATGATTTCGATACGGTTGCGCCGTTTGTAGCGACGCTTGTCGTATTTCACGGTCGTCTTGCGTTGCTTTCGACGTAAGCGTTGCATCTGACCCCGCGAGTGGCATCTAGCTAGCACACTCCATTGCTCGTATATTGGCGCGCAGCGCCAATATGAAACAGTAAATGCTAGACATTCCCGGCCCTGATCCGACCCTCGCGCTCGGCACGGTAGATGGCCTGTATCAGATCACTGCTCCTTGACGCCCAGCTACACTTTCTTCGGTCGCGTCCACCCTTCGTCGAGCTTCTCGAGCACCTTCTCCAGCCAGTTTTCGTACCAATACCAAGTGTTCGCGACCTTCACGCCATAACCTTTGCCGGGATTGCGGGCATCAAGCTGCTGGAAGAGCTTGGTGTGATCGTACATACTGAACGCGGCGTGTCCTGCCGCCTTCACCTTCGTGACGATCTCGCCAGGCAGATATTTCGGTCGCTCGACCTCCTTCAACAGAACCCGCTCGACGGCCTCTGCTTCCGGAGAGCCTGGTTTGATGAACTCCACCGCGAGATCCGCCTTGCTGGCTTTGCTTGCGACCTTCGGGACGAAGGCGACGCGGAACCGGAATTTCGGGTCCTTCTGCTCATGCTCCGAAAGCGCCTCATGGAAGGCGTCCATGGCAGTCGCAATATGCGCCGGTAGGTCGGTAGCGATCAGGCTTTGCCGCTGTACACCGTCGAAAGTTACAAATTGCAACGCGATAGGAAGCCGCTTCTCTAGGGCGAATTCGCGTCCGAAGAGGTCCTTGATGGTATCGTTGAAGTTGATGCAGCAGGCCTGCAGTTTCGCGCTAAGCGCATCGTCGATCCTGTTGGTGGACCGATGCTCGATCTCGTTCCTGATCTCGATCAGGAATTTGAGATTATTGACGACGCCGCTTTGGAGGGGACAGGCACCAGTCGAGATGCACTGGCTCAGTTCCCAGTATTTCTCGGCTCCGGATGGCGTGCGTTCAACAACGCCGGCCTTCTTGTGCCGGTAGTCGATGCCTTCGCGCTTATAATAGGCGTGCATTAGATAGGTCCACGCGATGATCGCGGTGACTATGAAGAGTTCGGCCCTAAAGTAGAGACCGGCGCTATTGAATGTGTGGACGGCAGCGATCATGGCTTCACGCGCTTTGACAAGCAGCTCGTCGCCTTGGAGGTGGAGGCCGGTTTTGGGATCAATGTCCGGCCAACTGTCCAGAAAGGTATCGAGCTCATCATCAGACGCGGCCTTGATGGCCTTGTGCTTCGTGCCGTCCTTTATCTCGGAAATGCGTGCGTTGTTGATCGAGCGCGTCGGTCGGGAGAAGTACGCTTGGATATCCTGGGGCACGAATTTGCGGGACAACATCGCCTTGACGATCGCGACCTCCCACTTCTCAAGCGTATTACCTGGTCGCCTCGCCAAATTAGTGCCCCCCATACCTTGTCTGAATTGTTCGTGTTTTCAATCGTTGCCGTAGTCCGGCTCGTATTCCATTTCGCGTTCCTGCTGGTCTTCATGGATGTAGCTGAGACCGGAGGCATCAATTTCGTCGCTTCCCATGAGCATCAGGTCGCACGTCGGGCAGCGGAACTCCTCGCCGAGAAACTCCCGGTCGACGATTTCCCAGATCGCGTACTCATCGCGCTCCTCGCTAATCTCCTCGCTGGACTGCTCGCCCGTCATGAAGGCACGGCATTTGCAGGCCGGGCAGCTTTCGACCCAAATCTCGTCGTAGCGTCCCTTGAAAAGCTCCACCTGATGGTGCGGCTCGCGTAGATCAGCCTCGGCGGCCAAGCGCTCCCGCTCAGACTTCTTCAGTGCGCCGAACCGCTCCTTTGCGGCTTCAACGCGTATTTTGACCGCAGCATCGAGGGCGTTTGCTGCCTCTTCGAGTAACTGGCGAGGGGCCTTTGCGTCCGCGGCGCCGAGCCATTTCTCCAGAGATGATCCCATCTGGTGCAGAATCGTGTCGCACGCATGCCAATAGCGCGCCTCCCAGGCGTCGAGCCGCATGGTCCTAAATGGGAGGTCTGCTGAGTGCAGCTCCGCGTTTCGACGCTCGGCAATATCTTGGCAAAACTTCTGCACCGTTTTGTCGAAACGGGGGACAAGGTGAGTGAGCCGTTCGAAAAGAGTCTTTGCGGCGATCGTCTTGACGTCGGTAGTCACGTTGATGCCGGCAGCGACGAACATCGATTGCCAGTGTGTCGGATCAACCACGAGGCTGGGGTGTTTCCGAGCCAGCGCAGCCTTACCGAGTAGCTCGAGCGCGAGCGAGGCCCAGAGCTGGTACTCATCAAGATCGCCGACGCCCTTCCGCGCGAGGGCGCGACCAACGTAGACCTTCGACTTGGCATGCAGCGCATCGCTGTCGATGGCGATGTAGACATTCTCAGGCATCGATGAGAATCCTCGCGAGGCTTCGGCCGGACCCGTGGGCCGACCGGCTGCGTCCGTGTAGGACGCGCCAGTTGTCAATGATTAGGATGTCGCCCTGCCGCCAATGAAGCGCGTACGAATGGGCGCGCGTAATCCTGTCCGCGACTAGTTGCATAGCTTCTCGGCCACGCTCGCCCAGAGGCTCAAGGCAGCCGGGATCGTAGCGCAGAAACGTTCCGCCCGGCGCAAGGATGGTCGAATAGAAGGATCGTCGACCAGTGCGAACGAGGACAGGTGCCTCTTCGAGAAGCGCAAGCTCCTCGCGCTCAAAGCCGAGCTTGCGCCAATCGAGCAACGTCGTTGCCGCAGGTGTCTCGCCTGGATCGATACACCCGAGAAGCAGGTAGCGGCATGGTCTCGGGCGATGACTGAGTTCAATATGAAACGGCAAAGCGCCTAACCCATATTGCGCGCTCAGGGATCGTGGATGCGCATCTTCGGCGACAATCGGTTGGACAACCTCACGTAGTTGCCCCGAACGTCCGGCAACACGGGTGCCTAGGCAATCGCCTAGCTTGACCATCTCCTGCAGTATCGCGTCGGAGGTCTCTCCATCGCTTCGATGGAGAGACCAGCCGCTCTCGTACAATGGTCCGGAATCTTGTTCGGGATCCGAGACGACGACGTCGCCTGCAGTCATCTGGCAGCCCTGGATTGCTTTCTTCACAGCACAATATAATCAATGCTTAATGCAGTGCGTCAAGCGCCCCTTGCATCGAGCTTCGGTTGACCACAGATTACGGCATGTCCGCTTTCTCGCCAGAGCCATCTGCAGTGAATAGGATGACGAAAAGGCCATGGGCGAAATGGCTGCCTTCCCATATTTTCACCTGAAGGCTGATGGGGTAGTTTTCGTCACACACCTGACATTGATCGCTGTCGCAGCGCATATCCAATCCCGCCCTTGGCCGCGAGCACACCTTTGACCCCACTCTTTAGAAGCCGGTTCGCAGACTGAGGACGCTCCTGATAGCCCGCAAAACGAATGGCTTGCCCGCCGCCACTAGTCAGATCGCTGTCAGCCCCTTCGGGCAATGCCAGGGCAAGAGCTTGTCATACTCAGACAATGGCAACTTATTTGCAAGCTTTTCGAAAACCCATGTGAAGTAGGCATGCGGCTCAACTCCATTCAGTTTGCATGTGCCAATCAGGCTGCTCATAATTGTCCAGACCTTGCCGCCGAACTCTGATCCAGCGAAAAGGGCATTCTTGCGAAGCAAAGCCAGGGGCCTGATCGTGTTCTCTACCGCGTTGTTGTCCATCTCCACGCGTCCATCTGTCAGAAATATGCGCAATCCGTGACGAATTTTCATCGTGTAATTAACCGCTTCACCGAGGACTGATTTCGATGGGATCTGAGAGCTGAGCACCTCCAGGTAACCGAACAGATCATCAACGATAGGTTTGCTTTGAACCTCTCGAACAGCCTGCCGGACCGCTGCCGACGCATTTTGTGACAGCAACACCTTTTCGATTCCGTAGAGCTCTCCTATGCGCCTCAGCACCTCTCGTGCCTCGATTGAACCACTCTTCTCTATCGGCTCGAATTTCCGCCTCGCATGCGTCCAGCAGAAGGCAAGGGTGAGTGGCCCGCCAGCTCGATCTTTCCTAGTCAAGCGGTTGTATCCCGCATAGGCATCTACTTGCAGGGTGCCTTTGAACCCTTCGAGAATTGCCTCTGCGTGCCGCCCTTCGCGCGAAGTGGCAAAGTGAAACGCAACGGCGGATGGCTTATTGCCCATCCAGCGACGGTCATCTCGACATAAAGCCCAAGCAAAACAGGTTTTAGTCTTTCCCAGGCCGGGCTGTAAAACAGGTATTCGCGTTTCATCTGCAAAAAGCTTCGAGTCGGCCTTGATATCTATAAGCAACGCTTCATAGATCGGCTTCAGTAGAGCGCCCGCCTTCAGTGTTAAGCGGCTGAGCGTAGCTCTGCTCAATCGGGCTCCTGAGCGGCCAAATATTTGCTCAAGTCGGTACAGTGGTAGGAAATCTGCATACTTCGATACCAAGATGCCAACCACCGCACTATCGTCGAAACGAGTGTAGTCAAATACGCGGGATTTCGTTCGGGCTTGCACAAAACGATCGCAGTTTCGACAAGTGTATTTTTGATAGACCTCTTTTTTGATGTATATCTCGGCAGGTTTATGAGCCAATTTTTCAATTATCTGCGGAACCATTCTCACTCTGCCGCAGCCACAGGAACAAAACTGGTCAGGCTCCGGTTCGATGATCTGCGTTTCGCGACGAAGGTGCTATGGGGTCTTAAGGTGTTTTTTGCCGAGCATCCCACGAGGCTTCGCCTCTACCTTTTCGGTTGTCGTGCCGACCACGTTCTCAATATCATTCACCTCAGATACGTTGCTTCCGCTGGATTGAATGGTATTCAATGAATTCTTCCCAACGCGAATGCCTCTGAGGTGGCTCTTCTCGCTACTTGGCCCAAACCTTTCCCTTTGGAAGTTCTTGAGCTGAGCTTCTTTTCTCTTAAGAGCCGCGTGCAATACCTTCGTCTCCGCTGTCGCTGTCGACAGTCTGGCTTTCAGTTTGACAAACTCATCATCGCGTTGACGATCCGCCTGTTTGATCGTATCCGAGAGATCTTGAACATACCTGTCCTGGTGGCCTGCGAGTTGGGCGCAGGCCGCTTGTATAATATCCATCCCATCATCCCAGTGGCCCAAAAGGGTCTTGGCTCAAAACCGCAAGCAAGACCCGAGTGTGCATGCCCGTGGGGTGACGGGCATGAGGCTTGGCTTCTTCGTTCTTGTCGGGGATAGATGCGATGTCGCGCCGAGCGATTTTTCGAGGCCCTCGGGATTGGCGTCCCGGGGCCTCAACTCTTCCAGAGCCCTTTGCTTCTAGTTCATGTTCCGTCTCCGCCGTTAGCAGTGTAGCGGTCCGGAAAAAGAACTTCAGGGCGAGTAGCCAATGCTTGCGCCAAGATCAGCTCGATGCGCGCGGATCTACTTTTCCCAAGTGAAACCGCACTGACAGAAGACACGCTAACCTCAGCGCGTCTCGCAATCTCAGCGAAGGTCAGGCCACGCAGGGAAAGCTCGTATCGGATTCGAGCATGTCTTTCTCTATCGATGGCCAAATCCAATGGGGCGCCTTTCACATTCGCGAATCACTTAAGAGGGAAGTGGCGCACTGAACAATGAAGATCAATAGTGAAGTTGATATAAGAAGTTGACGGATATTTGTGAAACGCTGCTGTCGGTCGAATAATCAGAATTTTTCGCAAGGGCAATAATAAGTTTTTCGCAAGTCGTCATCTCAGCTATAATGGATTAGTAGTATGCGCTTTGCGCGGGATTCGCCCTATTTTTCGCAAATCCTTAATTAATTTTTCGCAATTCTTTCGGACGCTTGCTTGGCGTCGTTTTTTTCTGCACCTTTTTTGACGTTGCCGGCCAGTAGCCCATTCAGGGTCGGCAGTTTCAAGGTCTTGGCTCGACTTGGTCAGGCAAGGTGTATCTGTTCCTCGCGGCCAAGAGGCGCTAGACCTGAGATCAACTCGCGCGAAGAGAATGCGGGCGACTTGGCGAAGGGCAGAGCACGATGGCTATCAAGAAGAGCGATATCTACAGATCCCTGTGGGACAGCTGTGACCAGCTGCGGGGTGGCATGGATGCTTCCCTCTACAAGGACTACATCCTCACGCTTCTGTTCGTGAAGTACGTCTCTGACCGCGTGGGCAAGCCCGACGCGTTGATCGAGGTCCCCCAGGGCTGTTCTTTCGAGGACCTTCAGAAGCTTCGTGGCACCAAGGACATTGGCGAAGGTATCGACACGGCCATCGCCGGGATTGCCGAGGCCAACGACCTCAAAAACGTCATCGACCGTGCCTACTTCAACGATTCCGAGAAGTTCGGCCGTGGCGCCAAGATGGTCACGACGCTGACCGCGCTCATCAACATCTTCAGCCGGGAAGAGCTAAACTTCAGCCGCAACCGGGCCGATGGCGACGACATCCTGGGCGACGCCTATGAATACCTGATGCGCAACTTCGCGACCGAGTCCGGCAAGAGCAAGGGGCAGTTCTATACACCTGCGGAGGTTTCGCGTGTCGTCGCCGCCGTTGCGGGCGTCAGTCGCGCCACGAGCCCGAAGCAGACCGTTTATGACCCCACCTGTGGCTCCGGATCGTTGCTCCTGAAGGCCGCTGACGCCGCCGACGTCCCGCTCACCATCTACGGGCAGGAATTCGACATCACCACCCGCGGCCTGGCCAAGATGAACATGATCATGCATGGGCGCGAGGATGCAGATGTCGCCCAAGGCGATGTCATCGCCGAGCCCCAGTTCAAGGCGTCAGAAACCGAACTTCTCACCTTCGACTTCGTCGTCGCCAATCCGCCGTTCTCGGCCAAGGCCTGGGGCTCAGGCCTGACCAGCGAAACCCGCTATGGCCGCTTTGACCTCGGTATGCCGCCCGACAAGAACGGCGACTTCGCCTTCCTGCTGCACATCTTGGGTTCGATGAAGGCCGCCGGCTCCGGCGCGGTCATCCTGCCCCACGGCGTGCTCTTCCGCGGCAACAAGGAAGCCGAGCTTCGCGAGAAGATCCTCAAGCGCGGCTACATCAAGGCGATCATCGGCCTGCCCGCGAACCTCTTCTACGGCACCGGCATCCCGGCCTCGATCATCGTGCTCGACAAATCCCAGGCCCAGGCCGAGCGCCCCGTCTTCATGATCGACGCCTCGCGCGGCTTCATCAAGGACGGCAACAAGAATCGCCTGCGTGAGCGGGACATCCACAAGATCACCGACGCCTATACGCGCCAGGCCGAGATCGCGGGCTATTCCCGCCTCGTCCCCTGGGCCGAAATCACGCGTAACGACTTCAACCTTAACATCCCGCGTTACATCGACGGCTCCGACCCCGAGGATCTGCAGGACATCGAGGCGCACCTGAAGGGTGGCGTGCCCAACCGCGACATCGACGGGCTGGCTGAGTTCTGGGAGGTCATGCCCGGCATCCGCGCCACGCTCTTCGGGCCGAACCCGCGCCTGGGCTATTCCGATCCGCTGGTCGAGCCGGAGGAGGTGCGCAGCACCATCCGCAACCACGCCGAGTTCGCCGCCTTCCAGACGCGCGTCCATGGCATCCTCGATGGCTGGGCGGGGGCGAATGCGCCGCGCATGGATGGCATCCAGGTGGGCGAAAAGCCCAAGGAGCTGATCCACACCATCGCCGAGGACATGCTCGACCGCTTTGCCGATGCGCCCCTGATCGACCGCTACGAGGCGTATCAGCGGCTCATGTCCTACTGGGCCGAGACCATGCAGGACGATGTCTTCATCATCGCTCATGACGGCTGGGAGGCGGCGAAAGAACTTCGCACTGCACGGCATGAGTACGTAAAGTCAAAAGACGGCAAGAAAGATAACATCAAATGGCTGGAAGAAGCCGACCTCACCGTGAACAAGGTGCGCCTTGTGGCCGATGTCATCCCGCCCCGGCTGATCGTCGCGCGCTTCTTCCCTGAATTGCAACAGGCCGTCGATGACGCGCAGGCCAAGGCCGAAGAGCTGGGCCGCGAGATCGAGGAACTGGTCGAGGAACACGGGGCCGAGGGCGGACTGCTGGCGGATGCACTGACCGAGGCGGGCAAGCTGACCGCGGCCTCCGTCAAGGCACGCCAGAAATCCGGCGAGGCCGAGCCGGAGGAGGCGAAGCTGCTGAAGCAGGTGGCCAAGCTGATGACGGCCGAAACGGCGGCGAAGAAAGCGGTCAAGGAAGCCGAAGAGGGGCTGACCGAGACCACGCTGAAGAAATACCCTGAGCTGACCGAGGAAGAGATCCGCTCCCTGGTCGTGGATGACAAATGGCTGACCGATATCGCCGATCTGATCGAGGCCGAGATCGAGGCGCGGACCGAGCAGATGACCGCCCGGGTGCGGGTGCTGACGGAGCGGTATGGGCTAACCATCGGATCAGTGCTCGAAGATTGCCGCGCCGCCGATGAAAAGGTCTCGAAGCACCTCTCGGCAATGGGGTATTCAGCATGAACCCCATTCCAGATGATTGGTCTCGACTGACGCTTTTGGATCACCTGAAGCGACCGGCCACATACGGCGTGGTTAAGGCGGGAACTTTCGTATCTTCAGGCGTGCCAATGTTGCGCGGCGGCGACATTAAGTCGGGTCGCATCTCTACTGATGTGCCCTTAATTACCCATGAAAAAGATGCCGAGTATGCGCGAACGCGCTTGGAGGCGGACGACGTGGTTGTCGCACTGGTCGGCTATCCCGGCGAGAGTGCTATAGTCCCGCCTCGGCTCGTGGGCGCCAATATTTCGCGGGCGGTTGGTCTTTTGCGCCTTTCAGGCGGATTGAGACCGGACTACCTCGTCCACTTTCTTAATTCGTCTATGGGGCGCTCGGAATTCCTTCGTCCGGGTGCCGGATCAGCGCAAATGGTCGTCAACCTAAAGGACCTGAACAAGCTCGAAGTGCCTTGCCCGCCAACCTCCAAAGAACAGGAAGCCATCGCCGAAGCGCTTTCGGATGCGGATGCGCTGATCGAGGGGCTGGAGCGGCTGATCGCCAAGAAGCGGCTCATCAAGCAGGGCGCGATGCAGGACCTCCTGACCGCCAAGCGCCGCCTTCCAGGGTTCTCGGGGGACTGGGACAGCTTCCTGCTCGGCGATTTCTTGAACTTCAAAAACGGTCTCAACAAGGCGAAGTCTTTCTTCGGACACGGGACGCCGATCGTGAACTACATGGATGTGTTTGGCGGTGGCCGCATTGACGCTGCGTCGATCGCCGGCTTGGTGGAAGTGACGACCGCAGAGCAATCTGCCTACGGGGTGAAGGACGGAGACATCCTCTTCACTCGAACTTCCGAAACCCCCGATGAGATCGGCTTGGCCGCCGTCGCGGATGGCGTCCCCGAAGGAACGGTATTCAGTGGCTTCGTGCTTCGTGGTCGGCCCCAGAATGAAAAGCTCACACGGAACTTCTCGAAGTATTGCTTCCGCTCCGAACCGATCCGGAGACAGATCATCTCAAGGGCGACCTACACCACGCGCGCACTGACGAACGGGCGACAGCTTTCTCAGGTCGAGATCTACGCGCCGAACGACGCCGCCGAGCAGGATGCAATCGCCTCCGTCCTGACCGCCATGGAAGCTGAGATCCAAGCCCTCGACACCCGTCTCGAAAAGGCGCGGCAGGTGAAGGAGGGAATGATGCAAAACCTTTTGACCGGACGGATCAGGCTGGTCTGACACCTTATTTGAACGAGTGATTTCCAGAACGGAGAGGTCCCCATGAGCAAGATCGGCGAGGCGGAACGCAAGGCCCAAGATAGGGTCATCGACCTGCTCTGTGGTGACAAATCCGGCACCTCGGGCGGCCTCGGCTGGCGCTACCTGGGCGACTGGCAAAAGCGTGAGGGCAACGCCAACATCGAGCCCTCCCTGCTCCGCCCCTGGCTGGAGGCGCGCGGCTATGCGCCCGAGGTCATCACTCAGGCCATCACCCGCCTTGAGCGCGAGGCGCGGATGGAGGGCACCAAGCTTTACGAGGCCAACCAGAGCTTCTACGACATGCTCCGCTACGGCGTGGCCATCGCCCCTGGCCCGGGCGAGGCCCCCGTCACCGTGCGCTTTGTCGACTGGGGCGATGCGGGCGCAAATGACCTCGGCGTGGCCGAAGAGGTCTCGATCAAGGGCAAGGACGCCAAGGCCTGGAACAAGCGGCCCGACCTGGTGCTCTATGTCAACGGTATCGCGCTTGGCGTGGTGGAGTTGAAGAGATCCACCGTGGGCGTGGGGACCGGCATCCGCCAGACGCTCGACAACCAGCGGCCCGAGTTTATTCAGCACTTCTTCACCACGGTGCAGATCACCTTTGCGGGCAATGACAGCGAGGGGCTGCGGTATGCCCCGATCAAGAAGCCGCAGCCCTATTGGCTGGCCTGGAAGGAAGAGAGCGAGATCTCGGCCCGGCTTGACCGCGATGTGACCCAGATGATGGCGCCGACGCGGTTCCTAGAACTGATCCACGACTTCACGTTGTTCGACGCGGGCATCAAGAAGATCGCCCGCCCGAACCAGTACTTCGCCGTGAAGGCCGCACAAGAGCGCGTCGGCTCGCGAGAGGGCGGGATCATCTGGCAGACTCAAGGCTCGGGTAAGAGCCTGATCATGGTGATGCTGGCACGCTGGATCCGGGAAGCGTTCCCGGATGGCCGTATCCTGGTGGTCACCGACCGCAAGGAGCTGGACAGCCAGATTGAGGACGTATTCGGCAATACCGGCGACAAGGTGCGGCGCGCGCGATCAGGCAACGACCTGATGGCCGCACTCGCCGATCCGACGGATCGCATCATCTGCTCCCTCGTCCACAAGTTCGGCAAGAAGGAAGAGGGGGAGCTGGAAAGCCTGATCTCCGATATCCAGAACGCCAACATCGGTGCGCCCAAGGGCGAGTTCTTCGTCTTCATCGACGAGGCGCACCGCACCCAGTCCGGCAAGCTGGCCAAGGCGATGCGCAAGGTGCTGCCCAAGGCGATGTTCATCGGCTTTACCGGCACGCCCCTGCTGCGGTCCGACAAGGGGACTTCGCTTGAAACCTTCGGCCCCTACATCGGCAAGCCTTACCGATTTGACGAGGCAGTCGAGGACGGCGTGGTGCTGGACCTGCGGTATGAAGCCCGCGACATCGACCAGAGGATCAGCGCTCCTGAGAAGATCGACGCCTGGTTCGAGGCCAAGACAAAGGGGCTGACGCCGATCGCTAAGGCGACGCTCAAGCAACGATGGGGTACACTTCAACGTGTGCTGTCGAGCCGTGACCGGCTGGAGCAGATCGCCAACGATATCATTCTGGATATGGAGATGAAGCCGCGCCTGAACGCGGGCATGGGGAACGCCATGCTTGTGGCGGGCTCCATCCCCGAAGCGTGCGAGCTCTTCGAGATATTCCGGAAGTCCGGGTCAATTTTGGCCGACAAGTGCGCAATCGTGACGTCCTACAAACGCGCCGCCCCGGAAATCACCGGTGAAGAAACCGGCATGGGCGAGACCGAGAGACAGCGCGTCCACCGAGTCTACACCGAGCTCTTGGGCGATACGTCGGAGGAAGAGTACGAGGAAGAGGCGCTACGGCTGTTCAAAAAAGAGCCGGGGCGGATGAAGCTGCTGATCGTAGTGAGCCGACTGTTGACCGGCTTCGATGCGCCGACGGCCACCTATATCTACATCGACAAACAGATGCGGGACCATGGGCTGTTTCAGGCGATCTGCCGGGTGAACCGCTTGGACGGGGATGACAAGGATTTCGGCTATATCGTCGACTACAAGGATCTGTTCCGGAACATCGAAAGCGCGGTGGACGACTATACGTCCGAGGCATTCGATGCCTTCGACAAGGAGGATGTCGAAGGCCTGATCACGGATCGTGCCGAGCAGGCCGATACGGATCTGCGGACGGCGCGCGATGCCTGGCTTGGGCTTCTCGATGCGGTCGAGCAGCCTAAGGGCGATGATGAGCTCTTCGCGTATTTCTCCAGCCCCGAAGGCATCGAAAGCGATCCGGACGCGGAAGAGAAAGCTCGCCGCCGCCAAGCGCTTTACAAGTTGGCGGGGCGCTATGCGCGTGCCTACACGAACGTCGCCGCCGAACCGGACGGATCGGGCTTCAACGAGCTGGAGCTGGCGGAAATGCGCAAGGAGGTCGAGCATGCCATCGGCGTCCGCGATGCCGTGCGGCTCCACAGCGGCGATGCCGTTGACATGAAGCTCTACGAGCCGGCCATGCGCCACCTGATCGACAATTATATCAGGGCCGACGACTCTCAGGCCATCTCTCACCTGGATGACATCAGCCTGATTGACCTGGTCGAGAGCAAAGGGGCCCAAGCCGAGGATGATCTTCCGGCGCCCTCCAAGCGCAAGCGTGAGAACGTCGCCGAGGCGATCGAGAACAACGTCAGGAAGCTGATCATCGACGAAACACCGGTGAACCCAAAGTTCTACGAGAAGATGTCAGAGTTGCTGACTGACCTGGTGGCGCAGCGCCGAAGCGGCGCGATCGAGTACGCCGAGTATTTGGAGAAGATCGCGGAGCTGGTAAGGGTCGCGAAATCCGGGCATGGCAATACCTATCCTGAGAGCATGAAATCGCCCGGGCAGAAGGCGTTGTTCGACAACCTGGGACAAGATGAGGCCCTAGCGCGCCGGGTCGACGAGGCAGTACGGGCGACTGCCCCCCACGGGTGGCGCGGTCATACGATGAAAGAAAAGAAAGTCAGACGCTGCCTGGAAGCTGAGATTTCGGATCCCGACACTGTGGATACGCTACTGCAGATACTGAAGAACCATGGTGAATACTGAACACCACATCATCGGAGGAACGCCGGTCGAGGTCCGCTGGAAGGCGATCAAGAACCTCCATGTCGGTGTCTATCCGCCTGTCGGCCAGGTCAGAGTTGCCGCCCCGCTGAGCGTCAGTCTCGATGCCGTCAAGCTGGCTGTCCTCACGAGAATGGATTGGGTTCGTCGCAAGCAAGCCCGTTTCCTCGCTCAGGAGCGCCAGACGCAACGGCAGTACGTCTCCGGCGAGACACACTTCGTTTTTGGCCGGCCTCTTCGACTGGATGTGATCCATTGGGACAAGAAGGTCCACCGGATCGAACTCATCGGCAGTGACCGGCTCCGCTATTCGGTGCCGGCAGACACAACGCCTGCAGTACGCAGGCGTTGGCTGGAGAATTGGTACAAGGCTCGCCTGAGGGAGCACGTGGCTCCACGGCTCGAGCATTGGTCATCGCATTTAGGCGTTGCCACCGAAACCTGGGGCATCCGGCCCATGAAAACGAAATGGGGCAGCTGCAATCCGGACAAGAAAATCGTCTGGCTTAATCTCGAGCTCGCCAAGAACCCCGTTGGGGCGATTGAGTACGTACTGCTGCATGAGCTCGCCCACCTGATATCGCCGCGCCATGATGAGCGTTTCATCAAGGTCCTTGACGACAATATGCCGAAGTGGCGCAGCATACGCGACGAGCTCAATCAGTATCCGCTTGCTGCGTGGGAAGATCTGCAGACTTTGGCTCGGTGACGTCGTCGCTCGGCCTGTCGGTTGCGCGCGATTTTTCCAGGGCCTGCCGCCGCAGCTCCATTCCCCGTTCCACAAATCGCCGAACACGTTCCGGATCTGGTTCGACATCTCGTATCGAAGAGCGGTAGGCGATGGTGACCTGGATGGCGCCAACGATGCATGCGCCGATACCAAACACGACGAAGATGATCTCGAACTCAATCACGAAGCCGCCTCCCTAGTGTGATGAGCGCGTGAAATCGGTTCAATGCAACGTGGGGTGACATTCGAGATCAGCTGCCCTTTGCAGCACCCGTGCCGCAGTTCTCAGACTCGGTTGGCTCGCCTGGCCGGCACGCTTGAAAGCTTCGACAGCGGCGTCCAGGGCCACGTCGCTGGTGCCCTGCCTGCGCCCTTCGCGCCAGATGAACATGACCAGTTCGTCAGTCGTTAACGCTCGTAGGGATATCGGTGGGCATCTGCTCAGAAGCGGCTCGGGCAACGCGTGGTAGTTGTTGAATGTCAGGACCCAGATGACCCAGCTCATGTCGAACTTGACCTGATAGAATGGGCAACTCCAGCTTCGTGCGGTCAAGGGCTCCAACAGGGGTAGCAGCGCCTCCGACAGTCCGAATGCGCGGCCTGACATGGACGTCGCAGTCCCAGACTTCTCGACCTCATCAACGACCATGACCGGATTGCCGACATGTTCCATAAGGATCGTGGAAATGAGACGCCCGAGGCCGGCGCTTCCCCATCCACGCTGGGACCCGACGACACCGAATGAAGCATTTTCATTCGTTGCCTCGATAACGGTCGTGGGTACGGTCAAGAGGCGGCCAAGACGCCGCGCCCAAAAGCTCTTGCCAATCCCGGGAGGGCCATCGAGCAGGATGGGCGGCAGGCGAAGACCTATGGTGCCTTCTCTTACCGACCTGCGCATGGCCCTCCAGACCTGTTCGGTCGCGGGCCCCATCCAGGGCATTTCATCGTGAAGGGCCGCCGCGATTTCGTCCGCTTGGTGTTCGGTCTTCACCGTCGCAAGCCGAACGCCGCCTGCCAAGGCGGTCAATCGCTCCCGTTCATCCCTCTGCAAATGGCCCATCCCTGACGCTTCCTGGCGGCGTGCAATAAGCTTCTTGACGCGTTTCTGGATCCTGCTCCTCTCGAGATGGGTTATCCTCGTCTCATGCAATTCCTGATTGTCAACTCCAAGCAGTTCGACTTCATGCGCCGGCTGGTCGACCTGGCCACTTCGCAATAGCCGCAGGTGCTTGATGAAGCGCTTTTCAAGGTAGTCAGCGGTCTGCTCGACGGGAAAGATCTTGCACTGAATGAAAGGGATCGTCGCCATCTCACTCGACCTCCGCTCTTGTTTTGTTGAAAATGGATGGGTGGTGATAGGCGGCCGAAACGACGCGGCGCCAATCGATCCCTTCAAAGAGCGCTTCAAACTGTGCCTTCGTCAGGGTCATCGTCCCGTCGGAAAGTTTGGGCCAGACGAAGCCTGCGCCTTCGATACGCTTGTAGATCAGCACGAGGCCGGTGCCGTCCCACATCAGGACCTTGATCTTGTCACGACCCTTCGAGCGGAAGACGAAGAACGCACCGGAGAAGGGATCGAGTTCGAAATTGGTCATGACGTAATTGGCCAAGCCATCCATCCCCTTCCGGAAGTCGACAGGGTGAGTGGCCAGATAGATACGATAACTGCTGGACGGCGCGATCACTGACACTGCCCCGCAACATGGATCAGCTTCAGAAGGTCTGCTTCGTTGATGGACAAAGGAAATTGTAGGCAGATCCCGCCCACGTACAGATGAGCAGAGCCGGCTGAGCCATTGCCTGCAGTGGTCGTTTGGGGCGCCGCCGGCGCGACAGCCGGTTCGACTGATATCTGCGCGAAGGCTGGCCCATCGACGGAGATCTTTTCGCCTCGCTCTCGCCGATCAGCAACCCACCACTTTCTCACCAGGCATTCGTGGGCATCCAGCTCGGCGGCGACATCTCCAGGTGACATGCCATCTTCCCGAAGGCGCCTGGTCGCCTCGCGTTTGAGTTCGCTCGGCCAAATCCTTTTGCCCGACGGGGAGGTCCGGATCTTGAACCCCCAGACTTCACGTTCCGCCATAGTCGCCTCCGATCGTAGTTCGGATGCAGACTAGCGGACGACAGGTGGTCAGGTTTAGAGGGCAATCAGGGGGTCAGATGCAACGCTTACCTTTCGACCGGGGATACAGGCGCGTATGCCCTTGCTCTGCAACGCTTCCCTGAACCAATCAGCGTCGTAGCCTCGGTCGCCGAGCAACCACTCGACATCCGGCAAGCTGCTGAGCAGCGCCCGCGCGCCGATGTAATCGCTGACTTGTCCTGCTGAGACGAAGAAATTGATCGGACGGCCCTTGCTGTCGCAGATGGCATGCAGCTTCGTGTTCATACCGCCCTTGGTGCGACCGATCAGGCGGCCACGCCCCCCTTTTTTACGCCCAGGCTGGACGCCGTGCGATGAGCCTTCAAGTAAGTCGCATCAATCATAACAGTCTTCTCCTCGTGGTCCTCGCCCGCCAACCCCGCCAGCATCTGAGCAAAGATGCCCTTCTCACTCCACCGCTTCCAACGATTGTAGAGTGTCTTGTGGGGGCCGTATGCGGCAGGAGCATCGCGCCACCGCAAGCCGTTACGATTTATGAAGATAATCCCACTCAACACGCGCCGGTCATCGACGCGCGGCTTGCCATGCGACTTCGGGAAGTAGGGCTCCAGGCGCGTCATCTGCGCATCGTTCAGCCAGAAGAGATCAGACATATCACCGCTCTGTTTTGGCGCGGTGAATCATCTCACGCAGCTCAAATCAATGGGTCCTGAGCCTAGGCGGCCTGGGAATCCGCATTCCAGGCGCGACCGTTTTTGCGGATCGGGATGCGCGCTTCGGCCCCTCGCTCGTTAATCGCGACAAGGCATCGCCTGGTGTCATAGGCACCGTCGGCCGTGACCGAGCCGATCTCTTCATGCTCGGGAAGTTGCGCCAGCAAATCCGGCAGCATCGGGCTGTCGCCTTGCCGACTGGACGTGAACTCGACGGCCCGGACATCGCCGGTCTGCCGTCCATGCCAATATGGACCTTGCGCCACTGCCTACGACGCGAAGCACAATGCTGGCGCGCCTGCCATTCGTCGTCACCGCGGAACTTGATGCCGGTGCTATCAACAGGCAGGGTCACGGGGCCGTCCGAGCGGCGATAGGGGAAATGCACGGCAAGCGGGCCTGGCGCCGGCAGAGCGTGGAATAGTCCGGAACGGGCGAATCCAGCCCCGCCATCTCGATCAGGCTGGCAACAAACCCGACAGCTTGTCGTAACGGCAGGCCGAACAACACCTTCAGCGTCAGGCAGGTCTGAATCGCGCTCTCAGAGAAGGTCTCGGGATGACCGCGCTTGCCGATCTTCGCTGCATGCCAAGTCATCGCGGGTCTAACCAGATCGAGAGAGACCCGCGTCGGCGCAGAGCGGCATTGTAGTCGGGCCAGTCCGTCGTGCGCCAGCGGGGAGAGGGGGGCTTCGGCATGGTCGGAAGCTAACGGTCAGGATTCACGACGTGAATCCGTCTCACCGATAAGTGCAAAAACGCCCAAACTCACAGAAAAAAGCGTCAAACCCTGACAAGGGGAGCTCATCAGATGACTAAAATCAATTTACTTTCTATGAATTTAAATGGTGCCCGGGGGCGGAATCGAACCACCGACACGAGGATTTTCAATCCACTGCTCTACCCCTGAGCTACCCGGGCACGGGTTCGCGGGCTGGCCGTTTCTGGCCTGTCCCGCTGGGGTGGCGACCTTCTAGACCCCGCATCGGGGGGTGTCCAGAGGCTCGGCGCCAAAAAAACGCCGCCCGGCCTAGTGCCGCTGCGGAAGCGGCGCGGCGGAGGCGGCATCCTCCTCGCCCTCCTCCTCGCTCGGCACAGCATAAGATCCGGTCAGCCACCGCCCGAGGTCGATATCGGCGCAGCGACGCGAACAGAAAGGGCGATACTCGTGCACCGTCTCACGGGCGCAGATCGGACAGATCATGAGAAAACCTCCTTCGGCAGAAGCGTAGACAGCGGCAGACGGTCGCGGCGGCGCTGGAGTTCGAAAAGCCCCAGGGGGGTCCACCCGGCCAGCACGGTCTCGACCGGGTCCGAGCGGAAGGCGGCCCGCAGGATCTGTTCGAAGTTCCGCCGCTCCTTCTTGGCCAGCGGCGCAAGATCGATGACAATCTGTCCGCCCAGGCCCCGGCAACGAAGCTCGGCCGGAAGCCGGCGGGCCATGGCGATGTCGGCCTTGAGGCCGGCGGCGAGTGACGTGTCACCCCCGGTATTCACGTCGACGGCCACAAGCGCGCGGGTCGGTTCGATCCACAGATGGCCGCCCCCGGGCAGATCGACGCGCGGCGACAGGCAGCGCGCGACCAACTCCTCGGCACCTGTGCGGGCCAAGGACCCCGGCCCCTCCTCCAACGCGTCGGGCGTGGGCCAGTCGCGCCACGCAAGCTCATGCGCGCCGGGGCCGTCGGCCAGAAGCTCGGCCCCCTTCCCGGGGTCACCCAGGACCCGGTCGGCAAGGTCGGCCATCGCCGCGATGTCGGCGGCGATTTCGTCGTCATCCGCCGTCTCGCTGGCCGATCGCAGGATCAGGCCGGCGCCCTCGGGCAGCTCCTGCCCGGAGGCGATCTCGAGCAGCGCGACGCGCCGCTCTTCGTCGCGGATGGCGCGGGACACGTTGATCCCCGGCGCACCGGGCGTGACGATCGCATACCTGCTTTTGAACAGAAGCCTGCGCGCGGCGGTCGCGGCCTTGCCGTCCATCGCCCAGCCCTGGACCTGCACCAGCAGGCTTTCGCCCGGCTTCAGCCCCTTGCCGTCGCGCAGGTAAAGCATCCCCTCGGGCAGGCGCAGCATCGCCCCGCCCTGCCCCGTCATCGCCCTGTCGACCGTCGCGCGGGCGATCGCCCCCGGCCGCAGGGGCGTGTCGGGCGCATCGACCAGCAGGTCCTCGATCTGACCGTCCTCGATCAGCACCGCGATATCGCGATCCGCGACGTGGTCCAGCACGACCTGTCGGCCCTTCATGTGTTTTCTCCGGCGATGGCGCGGGCGACGGGATAGCCTGCGGCATCCAGCAGCTGCGCGGTCTCGTGAAGCGGCAGGCCCACCACCCCGGTGAACGAGCCCTGCATCCACGGCACGAAGGCGCCCGCGGGGCCCTGGATGGCATAGCCGCCGGCCTTGCCCTGCCAGTCGCCGCTGGAAAGGTAGGCGTTAACCTCGGTATCCGAGAGAGATTTCATGCGAACCGTCGACACGGAATCGCGGGTCCAGACCCGGCCACCCCGCCGGACCGCCATGGCCGTGATCACGCGGTGGCGCCGTCCGGACAGGGCGTAAAGGAACGCCGCTGCCTCGCCCGCATCGGCCGGCTTGCCCAGGATACGGCGGCCAAGCGCGACCGTCGTGTCGGCGCACAGGACGATGTCGTCATCCTCTGCTGGCACGGCAGCTGCCTTCTCCTGCGCCATGCGGGTGCAGTAGGGGCGCGGCAGCTCGGCCTTTGCCGGCGTTTCGTCGATGTCGGGGGCGCGGATGTCGTCCGGCACGATGCCGATCTGCGCCAGAAGCTCGCGCCGCCGCGGGCTGCCCGATCCGAGGATCAGGCGCGGGCGCGCGGTCTGGGCCCCTTGGGCCCGGGCCTCGTCCGCCACCTTAGCGGAAGCGATAGTTGATGCGTCCCTTGGTCAGATCGTAGGGCGTCATCTCGACCTGGACCTTGTCGCCTGCGAGCACGCGGATGCGGTTCTTCCGCATCTTGCCTGCCGTATGCGCGATGATTTCATGGCCGTTTTCCAGCTCGACCCTGAACGTCGCATTCGGCAGGAGCTCCTTCACGACGCCGGGAAATTCGAGCAGTTCTTCCTTGGCCATGTTTACTCCTGAGTGCGTTATCCCGCCTCTGGGGGCGAGCGGCCCTTAAATGCGCCCAATGCGCAAAGGTTTCAAGGCCTTTGACACAGAACGCTTGGCGGACGGGTTCGGTTCGCCCGGCTTTGTTCGCCCCAATGCCCCGCCACATCGACTTCGCCCGCGCCCCGACGCGCGGCGATGGCGGGCATATCGACGTCATGGATCAGCCAGCCCGGCCTGTCCGCCTCGGCCTCGGCCAGGACACCGGTTTCGGGCCAGCCGGTGTCGGGGGGGGCGTAGATCCCCGCCTGCCCGCGGTTGACGTCGATCACCGCGCAGCCGTCCACCCGCCCCAACAGGGGGGCAACCGCCGTGACCGCGCCGCCCTCCAGCGCCCGGGCCATGGCGGCGACGCGCAGCCGGGACGCCCCGTGGCGCGTTTCGGTGCAGGCGGGCAGCAGCAGCAGATCGGCGCGCAGCGCGGCGGCCAGCGCGGGAAATTCCGAGTCGTAGCAGACCAGCACGCCGATCCGCCCCAGGTCTGTGTCGAAGACCGTCAGCGGATCGCCGGGGGTAAGCGGCGTCTCGGCCCGTTCCCACGGCGTCATGATCTGCTTGTCCTGATGCGCCGTCGCGCCATCGGGCGCAACCATGTGGGTGCGGTTGATCGCGCCACCCGGCCCCGTGGGGCAGGAGCCCACCAGGATATGCGTTCCCGTCTCGCGGGCCAGCGTGGTGCAGAGGTCAAGCAGAGCGGCCTCGGCCCCCGCCGCGCGGGCATACCAAGCCCTTACGTCGCGCGGCGCGGGCGTGCCGATCAGCGCGGCCTCAATCCCGGCATATTCGGGAAAGACCAGAAGATCGGCCCCCTGCCCGACCGCATCTTCAACCCAACCGCGCAGCTTGGCGGCAAAGGCGTCCCATGTCGGGTGCCATTCGGGCGCGTATCCCGCGACGGCCAGCCTCACAGCGGCTTGGCCCACAGCGTCATCGGCTTCTCCGTCTCCTCGGCCTGCCCCAGATCGCGCCACGCGAACCGCGCCTGCGGCGCATCCAGCGGGGCATAGCCGCGCCGCCGCCAGAAACCGTCGAGCGGGCGATACTCTGCGGGGCGCGCGGGATGGTCGGCGGGGCGGTCCACGGCGGCAAAGACCGACAGCCGCCGCCCCAGCGCGCGGGCGTGATCTTCGCGCGCATCGAAAAACGCGTGCCCGGCGCCCTGCCCGCGATAGGCCGGCAAAAGGACGCTTTCGGCACAATAGAAGACCTGCGCGGGGTCGAGCCCGGCAGCCGCGAGCGGGCGCGCGAAATCCTCGGCATGCGCCTCCATCGGGGTGCCGGTCGCGGCGCCCACCAGCCGGGTCCCGTCGCGGGCGGCAACGACGATCGCCCCCGGCGCGCGGTAGGCTTCGAGGTACCGGCGTTCGTAGGCGCGGTCACCGTCGTAAAGGTAGGGCCAGTCGCGGAACACCGCGATCCGCAGGCCTGCCAGATCGTCGAGAACCGGCGTGACCGCATCACCCGTCAGCACCTGATACTCCAGCGTCACAGGTTCACCTGTTCGATCCAGTCGATCAGGTTGTAATGCGTGGAAACGCGCGCGATCCCGTCGCCCCGCACCTCGAAGAAGCTGCCCACGGGCAGGACGTAGCGCTGCCCGCGGGCGGCTGGCAGGCCGTCCTGCGTGGCCTTGTAGACGCCGTTGATCGTGAACTCCGCGGCATAGCGGCCGGGCTTGTCGCCCTCGAAGATGACCAGAGACTCGACCCGCTCGGCATAGGCCTCGGCGGTTTCGCCCAGAAACCTGCGAAAGGCGTCGCGGCCATGGCGCACCTCGCCCTGGTTGACGTGGTGCGCGACATCCTCGGTGACGAGCGCGGCCATGCCATCGGCGTCGCCCTCGTTGAAGGTCTTGAAATAGTGGCGAATCAGGTCGCGGCTCATCACGGGGTCCTTTCGGCTGGTGAACTCTGGACGGAACGCGCGGCGGCGGACCTAGGTGCCCGCCTGGATCGCGCAGATCAGGGTAAAGAGCCGCCGCGCGGTGGCGAGATCGAGCGTCACGCGCCCGGCCAGACGGTGCTGCACGAGGCGCGCGCCCTCGGTATGGATTTCGCGCCGGGCGGTGTCGATCGTCTCGATCCGGGCGGGCGGCAGGCTGTGCACCGCGTCGTGGTAGCTGTCGCAGATCTGGCGGTAATCCTTGGCGACCTGCCGCAGCGCGTCCATCGACAGGTGCTGGCGGACCAGCGGCTGCCCCTCCGCGTCCGCAATGTCGAACCACAACCGCCCCTCGCTGCGCGACAGAACCAGGCGGAACCCGTCGCCCGGCAGCGGCGCCCCCGCGGGATCGAGCGGCACGAAGCTGTTGGCTTCGAGCAAATCGAAAATCGCGACGCGCCGCTCCTGTTCGGTATCCGCATCGGCGGGTGGCAGTCCCGCCGCATCGACCCGGATGTCGACCAGCCGGGTCATTCGTTCAGCCGGTCGAGCCTTGCGCGTACCGACGCACCATGCGCGCCCAGACCTTCCGAGGCGGCCAGCGTCTCGGCAGCGGGGCCCACGGCGGACAGCGCCCCGGGCGTCATGCGGGCCATCGTCGTGCGTTTCATGAAATCGAGCGCCGACAGACCCGAGGAAAATCGCGCCGAGCGGGCGGTGGGCAGCACGTGGTTGGGCCCGCCGACGTAGTCGCCGATCGCCTCGGGCGTCCACTTGCCCAGGAACATCGCGCCCGCGTGCTGGATGTTGGCGGCCAGAACGTCGGGGTTGGCGACGCACAGCTCCAGGTGCTCGGGCGCGATCTGGTCGGCCAGGGCCGCCGCTTCGCCCAGGTTGCCGACCTCGATGATCGCGCCGTTGTCGCGCCAGCTGGCGGCAGCGATCTCGCGCCGCTCCAGCCCGTCCAGCAGGCGGTTGACCGACTCGGCCACCGCGGCGCCCATCTCGGGGCTGGTGGTGATCAGGATCGACTGGGCGCTTTCGTCGTGCTCGGCCTGGCTGAGAAGATCCAGCGCGATCCAGTCGGGATCATTGTCGGCGTCGGCGATCACCAGGATCTCGGACGGGCCCGCGATCATGTCGATGCCCACGCGGCCGAAGACGCGGCGCTTGGCGGCGGCCACGTAGGCGTTGCCGGGGCCCGTGATCTTGTCCACCGGGGCGATGGTGCTGGTACCATAGGCCAGCGCGGCGATCGCCTGCGCCCCGCCGATGCGGTAGACCGTATCGACCCCCGCAAGACGCGCGGCGTAAAGCACCAGCGGGTTGACCGCGCCGCCGGGCGTGGGGGCGGTGATGACCAGCCGTTCGACGCCCGCCACCTTTGCCGGGATCGCGTTCATCAACACCGACGACGGGTAGGATGCCGTTCCGCCCGGGACGTAAAGCCCCGCAGCCGACACCGGCCCCCAGCGCCAGCCCAGCGTCGCGCCGGCGTCGTCCTTCCACTCCGCATCCTCGGGCAGCTGACGGCGGTGGTAATCGCGGATCCGCTCGGCTGCGAGGTCGAGCGCCGCGCGCTCGGCCGGCGGCACCTGCGCGCACTGGGCCTCGATCTCGTCCTCGGTGAAGGCCAGCGTGTCGGGCGTCAGCGTCAGGCGGTCGAAGCGGCGCGTCAGTTCGATCACCGCGTCATCGCCGCGGGCACGGACATCGGCGATGATCCCGGCGACCGCGTCGTCGACATCGGGACTGTCTTCGCGCTTCGAGGTCAGGAGCGCATCGAACTGCGCATCGAAATCGGCGTCGGAGGTCGAAAGATACTTGGGCATGGCAACCTATTCCGGGTGGCGCGGCCGGGCGCCGGATGGCGCGCGGTAGGGCCGCGTGACGTCGCGCAGAAGGCATTCCAGCGCCTCGACCTCGATCCTGATCGCGCCGTCGCCGGCCAGCGTCAACACGATGTGGCCCGAGGGCGCGTCGGTCTCTTCCCACGACAGTGACAGGACCGACAGGATCTGGTCGGGGTCGGCGCGGTCTATGCCCTGCACCTGCACGCCCAACACGTTCTCGACCACCAACATGCTGCGGATCCGTTCGGGCCCCTCGCGGCGCAGCGCGGCCTCCGACAGCTCCCACCGGAACCGGTTGGCCAGCAGCGCAAAGCGCCGCGCGCCCTTCTGCCACGCCATCTCGGAGACCGGCAGGACGGCATCCTGCAACAGCGCCGAGATCGCGCCCAGGTCCTCGGCATCGAAGGCGGCGAGCCGCAGCGGGCGGTCGCCGCCCTCCTCGAAGCGGGCGTCTTCGCTCATTCCTCGCGGACCCTCTCGATGCTGGCGCCGCAGGCGCGCAGCTTGTCCTCGACCCGTTCGTAGCCGCGGTCGAGATGGTAGACCCGGTTCACCCGCGTCTCGCCCTCGGCGGCAAGCCCGGCCAGGATCAGCGACACGCTGGCGCGCAGGTCGGTGGCCATCACCGGCGCGCCCTTCAGCCGCTCGACCCCGGTGACGGTCGCGGTCCCGCCCGAGACGTCGATCTTGGCGCCCATCCGCGTCAGTTCGGGGGCGTGCATGAAGCGGTTCTCGAAGATCCGCTCTTCCAGCACGCTGGTGCCTTGCGCGGTGCAGAGCAGCGCCATCATCTGCGCCTGAAGGTCGGTGGGAAAGCCCGGGAAGGGTTCGGTTTCGACGTTCACCGCCTTGACCCGCCCGTTCTTGCGAGAAACCTTCACCCCGCGCTCTGTCTGCTCGACAGAGATCCCGGCCTCGTCGAGCTTTTCGCAGAAGGCCCCGACCAGGTCGATCCGGCCGCCCAGGCACTCGACCTCGCCGCCGGTGATCGCGGGAACCAGCATGTAGGTGCCCAGCTCGATGCGGTCGGTCACCACCGGGTGGGTCGCGCCGTGCAGCGCGTCGACCCCCTGCACGGTGATGGTCGAGGTGCCTTCGCCCTCGATCTGCGCGCCCATGCGACGCAGGCACTGCGCCAGGTCCACGATCTCGGGTTCGCGCGCGGCCTGCCGGATCTCGGTCGTGCCCTTTGCCAGCGTCGCGGCCATCAGCACGTTCTCGGTGGCGCCGACCGAGACGAGGGGAAACTCGACGATGCCGCCCTTGAGCCCGCCGGGGGCCTTGGCATGCACGTAGCCGTCGCGCAGGTCCAGCTCGGCCCCCAGCGCCTCGAGCGCGCGCAGGTGCAGGTCCACGGGGCGCGCGCCGATGGCGCACCCACCCGGCAGCGACACCTTGGCCTGCCCCATCCGTGCCAGCATCGGCCCGAGGACCAGGATCGAGGCGCGCATCTTGCGCACGATGTCGTAGTGGGCCGTGAGGTTGTCGATCGAATGCGACGACATCGCCAGCACACGCCCGCCTTGCAGCGACGAGACCTCGGCGCCCAGGCTTTGCAGCAGCGCGGTCATCGTGGCGATGTCCGACAGGCGCGGCGCGTTGGTCAGCGTCAGCGGCTCGTCCGCCAGCAGCGTCGCCGGCATCAGCGTCAGACACGCGTTCTTGGCCCCCGCGATGGGGATTTCTCCGCGAAGCTCGGCTCCGCCCTTGACGATGATCGAATCCATGTGCCTGCCCTTATCGTCTCGAAACTGCCGCGCGAAGTTGCCGTATCTAGCCCCCGCGCCTGTTATGTGCTGCGGCCCGGATCGTCGTCCGGTGCCGCGTCCTGTTCCCCGGGGCCCGCCCCCGCCTCGCCGTCCTGCGCCCCGCGGGGTGCAGCGGCGCGGCTGCGGGCCTGCGCCTTGCGTCGGCCGAGGTTGGCCTTCAACGCGGCCTTCAGACGGTCGGCCCTGTGCTGTGCGCCGCCCGCTCCGGTCTTGCCCTGCCTGTCGTCGGAGCCTGAGCCTTGTGTCATGGGGCCTGTCTAGCGCAGCCATCCGCCGGGGTCCAGAATCCGCCGCGCGTGTCGGCGGCATGGCAGGCCTCTGCCGACATCCCCGGCCCGGCGCGCCGCCATTGCAGGGTGTCGCGACGAAAACAGGCGGATTTCCGTCTTGCGCCCCGCGACGCATCCGTCTATTCACCCGCCACGCACCGCAGGACGGCCCCGCACGGGACGGTCGGGCGGCGCAAAGGCCCCTCTCCGCCGCGGCGGATCGACGAGGCAGGCTGCCGTAGCTCAGGGGTAGAGCACTCCCTTGGTAAGGGAGAGGTCGAGAGTTCAAATCTCTCCGGCAGCACCATTCACCAGGTCCGACGTTCCCGCACAGCGCCCGTGGCGCATTCAAGGTTTGCCGGTGATGGGCAGGGCCTTCGCCCCCTTGCAGCGGATGACGCAGCGCCGCCCGGTGGCCCTTCGGGCTCATAAAGGGAGCCAGACCAGGTGAGGCGGACCCACCGTGCGGATCGGCCCACCCGGCCAAGCCCACCCATCATGCAGGCAAAAGACGCCCTGCCCTATGGCGCCCCCGCCGCCCGGTACGAAAACCGGATGACAGCAGGGTCGGCGCGTCAGGCGTCGGCGCGGCGCTCCAGCAAAGCGGCTACGGCGCGGACGACACGATACTGGCCTTCCTGCGCGATGCGGAAATCCTCGCCATAGATCGTCTCGTCCGCGGCTTCGGTAATCAGGCTCACGGGGTAACCCGGATCACCCTCGGCACGGCGGGTGATCGGGATGCATCCCGCCTCGACCTCGAAGGCGCGGCTGGCGACGTACCGGTCGTAGAGGTTCAGCATCCGCCGGTTCTGCGCCGCCAGGTCGGGGAAATCGGCAAGCGCCTGGACCGCAGCCTGCGCCACCTCGGCCGCCAGAGCCTCCTCCGCCGGATCATAGCGCAGGATCAAAAAGAACCCCTTGGGGATCGTCCACTGGGCAAAGCCGTCGGGAATGTAGCCCGACAGTGGCCGGGTCCATTCATGCGCCGGATAGCCGTGAAGGTTCACATGTACCGGCGCCGCCAGCCGGGCACGCGCCAGATCGCGGATCGCGCTTTCGTGCCGCCCTGCCCCGTGGCTGAGATCCGCGCCGCTGGCCGTATAGCGCGCCGCGTGATGCATGTGGTTGGGGTGAATCGCGCAAAGTTCGCGAAACAGCGCATAGCCGTCGGGATTCTCCAGCGGATTGACGGTGAAGCTGACGCGCCCCTCGGCAGCCAGATCGCGGGCCGCCCGCAATGCGCCGACCATGGGCGAGCTTTCGTTGGGATGCTGCCCGGCCGAGATCGCCAGCCGCGCGGGGCCCGTGCCCTCGATCATCCGGCCCGACACCTCGCGCCCCTGCCGCGACCGGCAGGCATAGGGCGTGCCGCCGAGTGCTGCCAGATGGGCCGCGATCTCGGACGGCATCAGCCAATGCGTCGCGGCATCGAGCGACGGGCGCCCGCCCCGGTCGCTGTCGCGGTCGGGCGCCGCCGCGGCCAGACGCATGGTGACCGACGGCGCCGCACCGACACGGATCCGCGGCACCACCTGCCCCAAGCAGACAGAACGTTGCCCGGGGTCCAGCCCCAGCCGCGCGCGAAAGATCTCGAGGCTGGCGAAATAGATCTCCTCGTGCAGCGCCTCGGCCAGCGACACGGTCTCGCACCCCACGGGCAGGACCATGTCCTCGGCCGGGACCGTCGCGTCGATCTCGAGACGGTCGAAGAACGGGCCTTCGGGTTCGTCGGGCGTCAGCGGATCGAGGGGGAGCGCCGCGATCACGCCGCAGATCTCGTCGAAAAGCCGTTCGTAGTCGGTGTAAAGCGGCGCCTCGCCCCCGTCCCGCATCGCGACCAGGCCGCAGCCCGCCAGAACGGGCCGCCCGTCGGCGCCGTCGCGCCAGCGAACGGGCACGCGCACGCGGTGCTGTCCCAGGTCGGTCTCGATCTCGTAGGCCGCGTCCTCGGCCGGATGCTCTGGCTGGGGCTCGAACCGGATCTCGCAGCCCTCGACCAGCGCATGCAGAGGGTAGCATTCCAGGCGGAACCTGTCCGCATCGGCGCCCGCCACCACGGGATAGCGGATCACCGCGCGGGTGGCGCCCTCAAGCAGGCCGTCCTCGACCACGTCGTGCAGCAAGGTCTTGTAGGCCGAGCGCACGCGCAGGGCCCGGCCCCGTGCCTGCGCGCGCCGTTCGGCGGCGCGGCGGTCGGTGACGCTGTCGAAGGTCCAAGCCGTCGCCGCGTTTTCGGGCAGCGTGTCGAGCGTGCGCGGCAGGGTCAGATTCAGCAAATCGGTCATTTGGTCTGCCCCAGCGGATCCAGCCGGTCGCGCAGCCAGTCGCCCAGCAGGTTCAGCCCCAGCACGGTCATCATGATGGCGAGCCCGGGAAAGATGGTGACCCAGGGCGCGGTCTGGATGTAGTTGCGGCCGTCGGCCAGCATGCCGCCCCAGCTGGGGATCAGCGGGTCGATGCCCAGTCCGAGGAAGGTCAGGCTGCTTTCCAGCAGGATGTTGTTGGCCACGTTCAGCGTGCCCAGGATGACGAGCGGCCCCATCGCGTTGGGCAGGATGTGCACGAAGAGGATGCGCAAATCGCCCAGCCCGTAGCTTTTCGCCGCCTGCACGTATTCGGACTGGCGCAGCGACAGGACCGAGCCGCGGATCAGCCGGGCGTATTGCACCCATTGCGCGACGATCATCAGGATGATGATCCGGTCGAGCCCGGGACCGATGATGGCGATGACGGTCATCGCCAGCAGAATGAAGGGCAGTGCAAGCTGGATGTCGGCGAAGCGCATCAGGAACATGTCCCACGGCCCGCGGTAGTAGCCGGCGAAAAGCCCGATGACCGTGCCGATGACGACGGCGCCCAGGGCCGAGACGATGCCCACGAAGAACGAGATCCGGCCGCCCACGACGACGCGGGCCAGGATGTCGCGCCCCAGCGGATCGGTGCCCAGGGGATATTCGGCGCTGGTCAGGGGCGGGGTCAGTCGGGCGACCAGGTCCTGCCCCATCCCGCCACCGGGAAACAGCAGGGGCGACAGGATCACGGCCAGGCCCATGATCCCGGTCAGGATCAGGCCGGCGGTGAATTCGAAGCTGCGGAAGGCTCTCATTGGATCACTCCAGCCGGATGCGCGGGTCGAGCGCCATGTAGACCAAATCGACGATCAGGTTCACGAGGACGATCATGATCGCGAGGATCGAGATGACGGTTTGCAGGATGGGATAGTCGCGCTGCGAAATCGCCTCGACCGCCAGTGTGCCCATGCCGGGCCAGTTGAACACCAGCTCGACCACCACGAGCCCGCCCATCAGGGTCCCGAACTGCAGCCCGAGGTAGGTGACCAGCGCGATCGACGAGTTCCGCAGCGCGTGCTTGTAGATCACCGACCGTTCGCTCAGCCCCTTGGCGCGGGCGACCATGATGAACTGCGCCGACAGCACCTCGAGCATCGTGGTCCGCACGATGCGCAGGTTGGTGGCGGTCAGGATGACGCCGATTGTCACGGCCGGCATGATCAGCGAGGCCGGGCCGGTCAGCCCCGAGGCCGGCAGCCAGCGCAGCGTGACCGAGAAGATCAGGATCAGCATGATGCCGAGCCAGAAGTTCGGGAACGACAGCCCCGCCAGCGACAGCACCCGGATCACCTGGTCACCGAAGCTGCCGCGGTGGCGCGCGGCGTAGATCCCGAGCGGGATCGAGATGAGCAGCGACACGATCAGCGAGGTCATCGCCAGAAGCAACGTCGCCCCCAGCGCGCCGGTGACGATGGGCGCGATGGGACCGCGGAAGAAACTGTTGCCCAGGTCGCCCGTGAAGAGGCCCGAGACGAAATCCCAGTACTGGACGAGGAACGGGCGATCCAGCCCGAGCCCTTCGCGCACGCGCGCCAGGTCGTCGGCCGAGACGTTGGCGCTTTCGCGCAGCATCATCACGGCGGGGTCGCCCGTCAGGCGGATCGCGAACGAGATGAAGAGGGTGACCACGAAGAGGACGAACAGGGCCTGCAATCCCCGCTTCGCGATGAAGCCTATGACTGGCATGGCTGCTCCTGCCGGTGGCCGGCGCCGGAAGAACCGGCGCCGGGTGGGGGGTTACTGGTCCGAAAGGCTGACGCTGTTCAGGCGCAGCCGCTTGTCGGGGGCAGGCACGAACCCCTCGACCCCGTCGGCGACGGCATAGACCGTCTCTTCGTTGTAAAGCGGGATGTGGTACGCCTCTTCATGGGCGAGACGGGCGATCTCTTGCAGGATCTCCTCGCGCTCCGCCTGGTCGGTCGAGTTGCGTTGCTCTTCGAGCAGCGCGTTCATCTCTTCCGAGGTGCCGTAGGGGTTCCACTTTTCGCCTTCGTGGTAGGACAGGTACGCGGTGTTGTCGAAATCGAAGGTCCAGCCGCCCCAGCTGAACTGGTACATCTCGTTGGTCCGACCCTGCGGGACGATCTCGTTCAGGAACACGCCGTCCTCGATCGGGTTCAGCCCGACCTTCAGGCCCACGTTCGCGAAGAAGCCGGTCAGCGCCTGCGCGACCTCGTTGAAGGTCGAATTGCCGGCCCGGTAGTCGATGGTCATCTCGGCGCCCTGCGGCACGCCGGCCTCTTCCAGCAGCGCCCGCGCCGCTTCGGGATCATAGGCGTAGCCTTCCATCTCGGGATCGTAGCCGAAGGACAATTCGCCCTGAAGACTGTCGATCGGCTGGCCGCGTCCGGCGAGGAAGGCATCGATCAGCGCCTGCTTGTCGATCGCCATGTTCAGCGCCTTGCGCACGCGCAGGTCCGCGGTGGCCGCGGGCTCGACGGTCTTCAGCGCCAGAGAGTAGATCGTGGGCCCGGGCACCGACACGATTTCGAGGTTGCCCGCGGAGTCGATCGTCGGCACGGCCGAAAACGCCACGTCCGCCATGATGTCGACCGCGCCCGACTGAAGCTCGGCCAGCCGCGTCGCGTCTTCGCGGATGAAGCGGAAGACGAGGCCGTCGACCTCGGGCACGCCATCGAAATAGTCCTCGTTCGCGGACAGCTCGACCTGCGCGCCCTGGGTGTAGCTTTCGAACTTGAACGGGCCGGTACCGACCGGGTTCATGTCGAATTCTTCCTCGCCCACTTCCTCGATGTAGTCGGGCGGCACGATCATCGCGCCGTAGCCGGCAAGCTTGGTCAGCATGACCGGATCGGGCTGCGCCATGTGGAAATCGACGGTGTAGTCGTCGATGATCTCGACATGGTCGATGGTGGTGTAGTTCGATTGCTGCGGGCCGGTGCCACCGACCTCGCCCAGAAGACGGTCGAAGGTGTACTTCACCGCCTCGGCGTCGAAGGGTTCGCCATTGTGAAAGCTGACGCCTTCGCGCAGCTTGAAGCGCAGGCGCATGCCCTCGTCCAGCACCTCCCAGCTTTCGGCAAGCCCGGGCTGAAGGTCGAGGTTCTCGTCACGGCGGACAAGGCCGTCGTAGATGTTGCTGGCGACCGATCCCCAGGCCACGAGGAAGGTGTCGACCGGGTCCCAGTTCTGCGGGTCCTGCCGCTGCGCGACGGTCAGGATGTCCTGCGCCGCGGCGGGCGCCGCGAGGCTTGCGCAGATCCCTGCGGCGAAGACGGTGGAGAGATTGAGTCTCATGCTTGGATACCTTCCTGCAGTGCTTTTTCGAACAGATGATGGTCGTCGGCCAGGATGTGGCCGGGCGCCACCTCGATGAACCCGTGGCTTTGCAGCGGCGCATCCACCGCACGCACGGGGCTGGGGATGTCGCGCCCCAGTTCGACACGCTTCGGCGGCGTCTCGGGGTCGAGCACGGGCACCGCCGCCAGCAGGCGACGCGTGTAGGGATGCTGCGGGTTCTCGAAGATCTGCCGGCGGGTGCCCATCTCGACGATCTCGCCCAGGTACATGACGGCGATGCGATGGCTGACCCGTTCGACCACGGCCATGTCGTGGCTGATGAAGAGATAAGCGAGCCCCCGCTCGGCCTGCAGCCGCATCATCAGGTTCAGCACCTGCGCCTGCACGCTGACGTCCAGCGCCGAAACCGCCTCGTCCGCGATGATCAGCCCCGGCTCGACCGCCAGCGCCCGGGCGATGCAGATCCGCTGCCGCTGGCCGCCCGAGAACTCGTGCGGAAGCCGGTCGGCATGGTCTGCCGACAGGCCCACCGCCTCGAGCAGGTCCGCCACCTGGCCGTCGGGATCGCGCAACAGGCCGTGCGTGGCCATGGGTTCGGTCAGCGACTGCTTGACCGTCCGGCGCGGGTTGAGCGATCCGTAGGGATCCTGGAACACGTACTGGATTTCGCGCTTGAACCGCTTCCGCTCGGCCTCTTGCAGGGCAAAGATGTCGGTGCCGCGATAGAGCACGCGCCCCGAGATGGGCTGGACCAGCTGCTGCAGAGTCTTGCCGACCGTCGATTTGCCCGAGCCGGATTCGCCCACCAGCGCCAGCGTCTCGCCCGGCACGATGTCGAAGCTGATGTTTTCCGCGGCATGGACGCGGTGCGTCACCCGGCCCAGGAAGCCCGAGGTCAGGTCATAGCGCGTGGTCACGCCCTCGAGCTTGACCAGAGGATCGCCATACTTCGGCGCGGGGTGGTCGAAGGCCGCGTCGCCCTCGCCCGTCAGGGCGAAGGGCTTCGGCGCGTCCGCGCCCTTCATCGCGCCGATCTTCGGCACCGCCGCCATCAGCGTGCGGGTATACTCGGCCTGCGGCGACAGGATCACGTCACGCACCGTGCCGGTCTCGACCGTCTTGCCGTGGCGCATCACGACCACCCGGTCGGCCATCTGCGACACCACGCCCATGTCATGGCTGATGAAGATGACCGCGGTTCCCAGTTCGTCCTGCATGTCGCGGATGATCTGCAGGATCTGCGCCTGGATCGTGACGTCGAGCGCGGTCGTCGGTTCGTCCGCGATCAGCAGATCGGGGTGGCACGACACCGCCATCGCGATCATCACCCGCTGCCGCATGCCGCCCGACAACTGGTGCGGATACCGCCCCAGCTGGTCGCGCGCGTTGGGCATGCGCACGAGGTCCAGAAGGCGGATCGCCTCGGTCCGCGCATCCTTGCGTGACAGGCCGCGATGCAGGCGCAGCGCCTCGGATATCTGATCGCCGATGGTGAAGACCGGATCGAGCGAGCTCATCGGTTCCTGGAAGATCATCGCGATACGGTTGCCGCGCACCCGGCGCAGGGTGGCATCGTCGGCCTTCGTGATCTCAAGCGGACCGGTCTCTTCGTACAGCGTGATTCGACCCGAGGTGACCGAGCCGCCGACATGCCGCAACAGCCCCATCGTCGCGAGCGAGGTGACGGACTTTCCCGACCCGCTTTCGCCCACGATCGCGAGGGTTTCGCCCTTGCCGACGCTGAACGAGAGGTTCTGGACCACGGATTTCGGACCGAACGCGATCGACAGGTCGTCGACCTCAAGCAACGTCCCCGTGCTGGCCATGCGCTACCCCTTCTCAAGACCCAAGGCGGAGGTTCGTAGGTGCTACGATTTCAGGCGAAGCACAAGTAACGGGCACCCGGGCGCGGCCGCGCCCCCCGGTCAGCCGCCGCCACACGCGGCCCAGTGACGCCCAGGCACGGCGAGTGGGCGGGAAATGCGGGGCTGTATCCAAAGGTCCCTCGGCCGACACAAAGCAACCCTGAGGCGCTTACGCAAACCCGAGGATACCCGACGAATTGCATACAAGAATATGATCTTGTGCGACACTCCGCCGCAACCCAAGTCCAAGGTGCATCGAGATCGCGCGCCCTGCCCTGCGCGGGCGGCGTCGGACTGTCGCCCGGGCCGCGCCGCCACGCCACTTCGCCGATGCATGGTAGAGCGGCAGCGCGGCGCCCGGGCAAAGGCGGCACCCGCCCCCGGACTGGTTGGACCGGGGGCGGCGCGGATCAGATCGATTTGACCAGGCGCAGCGCGTCGTAGATCGCCGCGTGGGTGTTGCGCGCGGCCACCGCATCGCCGATGCGGAACAGCTGGTAGCGGCCCTCAGGATTGCGCGTGATGTTTTGCGGGTTGCCCGCGACCAGCGCCTCGTAATCGACCTCGCCCAGGTTGGTGGAGCCGGGACGCAATTCGAAATACACGTCGTCGAGCGGGCGCGTGCCATGATTGACGACGACCTGATCGACATGCCGGTCGGGGCCCTTGCCGCCGTAATCGCTTCCGACCGACGCGCAGAGCGCGTTGCCGTCGCGCCGGACGGCGTCCAGCCGCCAGAGCACGGAAAAGGTCACGTCGCGCGCCTGAAGCTCGCGCACCGCAGGCGTCAGCGACATCGCCATGACCTCGGACGCAAAGCCCCGGTCGCGGGTCATGATCTCGACCCGGGCGCCGGTGGCGGCGATCTTCTCGGCCGCCTGCAACGCGGCATAATCGCCCGCGTCGTCGTAGATCAGCACGTTCGATCCCGGCTGTGCGTCGCCCGACAGGATGTCCCAGGCCGACACGACCAGATCGTCGCCCGCGCTCAGAACCTCGGTATGCGGCAGACCGCCCGTGGCCACGATCACCACGTCGGGATTTTCCTCCCGCACCGTGCCCGCGTCGGCGAAGCTGTTGAAGCGGAAGGTCACGCCCATGCGTTCGCATTCGGCAAAGCGCCACTGAATCAGCTGCATCATCTCGTGCCGCCGCGGCGTCTGCGCCGTCAGCCGCACCTGCCCGCCGGGATCATTCGCGGCCTCGTGCACGATCACCTCGTGCCCACGCTCGGCCGCGACGCGCGCGGCCTCAAGCCCCGCCGGGCCGGCGCCGAGGATCACCACCCGACGCGCCGTTTCCGCGGGGACGGCGACATGCGGCTGCTCCAGCTCGCGCCCCGTCGCGGCGTTGTGCAGGCACAGCGCCATGCCGCCCTGATAGATCCGGTCGAGGCAATAATTCGCGCCGACGCAGGGCCGGATGCGGTCCTCTTCGCCGCGCATGATCTTGGCCACGATATGCGGATCGGCCATATGCGCCCGGGTCATCCCCACCATGTCCAGCTTGCCGCTGGCGATGGCATGCCGCGCGGTCGCGACATCCTGGATCTTGGCGGCATGGAAGGTGGGGAATTGCGTGGCCGCACGCACCTCGCCCGCGAAATCCAGATGCGGCGCGCTGCGCATGCCCTGCACCGGGATCACATCGGTCAGGCCCGCGTCGGTGTCGATATGCCCTTTCACGACGTTCAGGAAATCGACCAGACCGCTATCCTTGAGCCGGCGCGAAATCTCGAGACCGTCGTCGCGCGACAGGCCGCCCGGCAGATCTTCGTCGCCGGTGTAACGCACGCCCAGCAGGAAATCCTCGCCGCAACGGTCGCGGATCGCCTTGAGCGTCTCGAAGGTGAAGCGCAACCGGTTGTCGAGGCTGCCGCCATAGGGGCCGTCCAGGTCGTTCGTCAGCGGCGACCAGAACTGGTCCATCAGGTGCCCGTAGGCCTGGATCTCGATCCCGTCGAGCCCCGCGGCCTTCATCCGTTCGGCGGCGCTGGCATAATCCTCGATGATTCGGGCGATGTCCCAGTCCTCGGCCAGTTTTGGGAACGCCTTGTGCGAGGGTTCACGCTCGTGCCCTGCCGACACGACGGGCAGCCAGTCGGCCTTGTCCCACCGGGTGCGGCGGCCAAGATGCGTCAGCTGGATCATCACCGCGCAGCCGTGGTCGTGGCATTCGTCGGTCAGCTGCTTCATCCAGCCGACGACCTCGTCCTTCCAAGCCAGGATGTTGTTGAAGACCGGCGGGCTGTCCCGCGCCACGCTGGCCGATCCGGCGGTCATGGTCATCGCCACGCCGGCCCGCGCCCGTTCGGCATGGTAGGCGCGGTACCGCTCCTTCGGCATGCCGTCCTCGGGGTAGGCGGGTTCGTGGCTGGTGATCATCAGCCGGTTCTTCAGGGTCAGGTGCTTGAGCTGGTACGGCTGGAGGAGCGGATCGCTGGTCATCAAGATCTCCCTTGCTGACCCGAGCGATTCCACAGAATGTGCAGTTGCGTCAAGTTCGCGTTCATCGCTGTTCATTTCAGTGTTGCGATCCGGGGCGCGGCGGGGATACACACCGCCCATGGGCGAGACCGTGGATAACAGCGACGACGCGAAGGGCTGGCGCGGCTCGCGCGAGGTATGGCTGGACGCGGCGCGCACGGCGTTTCTGGAAAACGGCATCGACGCGGTGAAGATCCAGCCGCTGGCCTCGGGGCTGAACCTGTCGCGCACCAGTTTCTACTGGTTCTTCAAGGACCGCGCCGCGATCCTAGAAGCGCTTCTGGACGACTGGGAGGCGACGAACACCGCGGCACTGGTCGCCGGATGCGAGGCCTATGCCGACACCATCGCCGAGGCGGTTCTGAACCTGCTCGCCGTGTTCCTCGACGAAAGCCGCTTCGTGCCGCGGTTCGACCTCGCGGTGCGCGGCTGGGCCCACGGCGCGACGGCGGTGATGGACAAGGTGGCCGAGGCCGATCTGCGCCGTCTGGCCGCGATCCGGGCCATGTTCGCCCGATTCGGATACGCGGCCGAAGAGGCCGATGTTCGCGCCCGGACGATCTATCTGGTGCAGATCGGCTATATCTCGATGCAGACCCGCGAAAGCCGGGCCGACCGGCTGGCGCGGATTCCCGCCTACGTGAAGACCTACGCAGGCCAGCCCGCGACCGAGGCCGAGCTTGCGCGGTTCCGCGCCCACTTCGCCGACCTGCCCGACCCCGCCTAACCCGCCGGCGCCACGCCCCTTCCCCGCCCGCGTCTTCCCCGCCCGCCTCTTCCCAGCATGCGCCCCACCGGGTCGCGACTAGCGCTGCGCCGCGACCAGCCAGTCGCGGAAGGTGCACGCGCGGGCCGAGGCGCGGGGATGCGTGCGCAGGTAGAACCCGTGCGGCGAGGGCATGCGGTCCGGCACCGCGATCATCAGCTCTCCGCTTTCCAGAAGCGGTCCGATCAGCCCGGTCCAGCCCAGCACCGCCCCGGCCCCGTCGCGCGCCAGCTGCAGCGCGATCATGTGGTTGTTGACGGCCAGCCGCGGCCCCGTCGGCGCGCCCAGCCCGAGGCTGTCGAACCATTCCGGCCAGCCGGTCCAGTCGGTCTCCTCGGCCACCAGGTGAATGAGCGGGGTGTGCAGCAGGTCCTCGGCCCGCGTGATCCCATGCGCAGCCACGTAGGCCGGGGTGCCGACGGCAACGATCTCGTCGTGGAAGAGCAGGCGGTGGGTCTCGTCATCCGCGTCGACCGCGCCGTAGTGGATCCCCAGATCGGCCCGCCCGCCAACAACGGTCACGTCGCTGACCATCTGCGACACGACGATATCGGGATGGCTGCGCCAGAAGGCGGCGATCTGCGGGGTCAGCCAGAAGGCGCTGACCGTCGTGGTCGCCTGGATGACCACGTCCTCGCTTTCCGCCGCGACGCGGATCTCGCGCACCGCGTCCGACATCCCCTCGAACCCGCGCTGAAGTGCTACGAAAAGATAGGCGCCGGTCTCGGTCAGATCGACGCCACGGTGCTGGCGCCGGAACAACGGGCGCGCCAGCTCGGCCTCGAGCCCCTTTATCTGGTGACTCACCGCGGCGGGGGTGACGTTCAGCTCGGCCGCGGCCTCCTTGAAGCTCAATCTTCGGGCGGCAGCCTCGAAACAGACCAGGGATGTCATCGACGGCAGGTTGTAAGGGCGGGCCATGAGGTCGCATTCGCTCGTGGAGATGTCGGAAATCGTCAAGGTTAGTTTAACTAACCCGACATTAGAATTCTTGGCATTGTCGCGTGGTAACTCCTAGCGCAAGGCATCAGATCAAGTAAACCAGAACCCCGCTTGGGAGGTAGCCGCCCGTGACCCACACCCTCGCCGAACTCCTGTCGCGCCGCGAACCCGGGTTTTCACTTGAACGCGAGTTCTACAACGATCCCGGCATCTATGATGCGGATCTCGATACCCTGTTCTACCGTGACTGGCTTTACGCCATCCCCGCCTGCCAGCTGACCAAGACCGGTGCCTATGCCAAGGTGCAGATCGGCGCCTACAACGTGATCATCGTGCGCGGCGCGGACGGCGAGATCCGGGCCTTCCACAACTCCTGCCGTCACCGCGGGTCGGTGCTGTGCAAGGCCCGCGAAGGCCATGTTGCCAAGCTGGTCTGCCCCTATCACCAGTGGACCTACGAACTGGACGGGCGGCTTCTGTGGGCCCGCGACATGGGCCCCGATTTCGACCCCAGCAAGTACAGCCTGCGCCCGGTGCACCTGCGCAACCTCTGCGGGCTGATCTACATCTGTCTCGCCGAAAAGGCGCCCGATTTCGACGCCTTCGCCGACCTCGCCCGTCCCTATCTCGAGGTGCATGACCTCGACCGCGCCAAGGTGGCCTATAGCTCGACCATCATCGAAAAAGGCAACTGGAAGCTCGTGTGGGAAAACAACCGCGAATGCTACCATTGCGGCGGGACCCACCCCGCGCTCTGCCGGTCCTTCTCGTCCGACCCCGAGATTGCCGGCGTGTCGCCCGATGGCTCGATCTCGGACAAGCTGCAGGCGCATTTCGACCGCTGCGCCGCCGCCGGCGCCCCGGCGCAGTTCCGGCTTGCGGGCTTCGCCGGGCAATACCGTCTTGCCCGGATGCCGCTGCAGGACACCGCGGTCAGCTACACGATGGACGGCAAGGCCGCCGTCAGCCGCCCCCTCGGCCGGGTGGCGCTGCCCGACGCGGGGGCGCTTCTGGCGTTCCACTATCCCTCGACATGGAATCACTTCCTGCCCGACATCTCGCTGACGTTCCGCGTCGTCCCCATCGGCCCGCAGGAGACCGAGGTCACGACCACGTGGCTGGTCGACCGCGATGCCGTCGAGGGCGTTGACTACGACCTCAAGCGCCTGACCGAGGTCTGGATCGCCACAAACGACGAGGATCGCGAAATCGTCGAGGCCAACCAGCAGGGCATCAACTCGCCCGCCTACCGGCCCGGCCCCTACAGCCCCGAACAGGAAACCGGGGTCGAGCAGTTCATCGACTGGTATATTCGCAGCATGCAGCGCGGCGTCACCCCGCAGGCGATGGCCGCGGAATGAGCGGGATGACGTCCCTGCCCCAGTCGATCGCATACTGGTCGGACTCCGAGCCGCTGGAATGCGTGTCGTCCCTCCCCGAGGCGCCGAACGTCGTGACCTTTACCTTTCAGGCCCCGTCCGGCGCGCTGTTCCACTTCAAGCCCGGGCAGTTCATCACGCTTGAACTGCCGGTGCCGGGGGGGCCGCTTCACCGCACCTACACGGTGTCGTCCTCGCCCTCGCGGCCGACATCCCTGACGGTGACGGTCAAGGCGCAGAACGCGTCGCTGGGCACACGCTGGATGCTCGACCACCTGCGCCCCGGCGTGCGTCTGAAGGCAACGGGCCCGGGCGGCAGTTTCTCCTATTTCGACCACCCGGCCGAAAAGTACCTGTTCATCTCGGCCGGCTCGGGCATTACCCCGATGATGTCGATGATCACGCACATGTACGACGCCGGGCGCGACCCCGACGTCGTGTTCGTCAACTGCGCCCGCCGCCCGTCCGAGATCATCTTTCGCGAGCGGCTGGAACACATGGCGTCGCGGATCACCGGGATCGAACTGGCGTGGGTCATCGAAGAGACCGACCGCTATCAGCCTTGGACCGGGTACCGGGGCACCCTGAACCAGCTGATCCTTGGCCTCGCCGCGCCGGACTACCTCGATCGCGAGGTCTTCTGCTGCGGGCCCGAACCCTTCATGACCGCGGTGCGCGAGGCATTGGCGGGCCTTGGCTTCGACATGGTTCACTATCACCAGGAAAGCTTCCACGCGCCGCTGCCGGAAACCGGCTACGTGCCCGAGGACGTCACGCTGGACGAAGAGGCCAAGGCCGTGATCGAGTTCGTCTCGTCCGGCGTCACCGTCGAATGCTCGGAAACCGAAACGCTTCTGGGCGCGGCGCGCACGGCGGGCCTGGCGATCCCTTCGGGCTGCACCTTCGGCGTCTGCGGCACCTGCAAGATCAAGAAGACCGAAGGCCAGGTGCACATGGTCCACAACGGCGGGATCACGGACGAGGACATTGCCGAGGGCTACATCCTCGCCTGCTGCTCGAACCCCATCGGCAAGGTCAAGGTCGAGGCCTAGGTTCGCGCCGAGGGATCGGGCCACGCGCCTTTCCGGGTTGGGCACCACACGGGGCCCTATTCGGGGGGGGGCATTCTGGGCCCGCCTTGGTAGACCGTCTCGCAATCCTAGATCGCCTTGCCCGTGTCGAGGCTTTCCATCACCGCCGGGTCCCGAGCGTTGCGCGTCATCAGCTTGCACAGCCGGATCATCACGTCCTTGCGCTCGGTCGGGTGCAGCCGCCGCCAGCGACCCTCGTCGAAGGCCTCCCGCGCCTTCAGGGCAGCGAGGTCGACATCCTCGGACCCGCAGGCGGCGACCTGCGCCAGGTCCGTGCCCGTGCCGATGCGGGGGTGATCGTTCAGCAGGCGGTGGAGCGAGGGCCGCAGATCGATATTGCCCGCCATATCTCCGGTGATCTCGGGGAACGCGGTGTTGGCCAGCGGCCGACCCGCTGCGGTGCTTCGGCGCAGGGTGTCGCGGAACCGCTCCCGCGCGGCGCGCAACACCTCGCCCGGGCGGTGCTATACCGAGCTGCGGCTGAAACGGGCACGCCGCCTGCTAATGCGGACCGGACCTTCGGTGTCGGAGGTGCCCGTGGCCTGCGGCCTCCAGAGCCCCGGCGATTTCATTCGCCTCTACCGCACTGCCTTTGGAAAGACGCCGCGCCAGCAGGGCGGCCGCATCGCCTGACCCGCGGGCGCGGGCCATTGCGACCGCCTGCCGCGTGTCGGTGGACAAAGCGCGAGGCGGATGGTTGACTTCGCGCCAACTTGGCGGTTCAGCGTCACTAAGGGCCTGCCCTGCCGACGCCCCCCGGCGTACCGACCCTTGCGCCACGCCCGAGGTCGGGCTGCGCCATTCGACGGAGACAGGACATCATGCCCAGCCACCCCAGCCGGACCGCGGCGCGACCCGACGCCCACCACCCAAACGACCTTCCCGCCGGGACCGCCCGGCCCCCTGACCACGCCGCGCCCCTCTCCCGGCGCGCGCTCCTGACCACCGTGGCGGCGGGCGGTGCGGCGCTTGCCATGCCCGGTATCATCGGTCGGGCCACGGCGCAGGCGGGCGATGCGATCCGTCTGGGGGCCCCGTTCCACCGCACAGGTGTCGGCGCCTCCTACGGGCGGTGGTACGAACGCACCGCCGCCGCCGCGGTGAAGGTCATAAACGAAGAGGGCGGCATCAACGGCCGCCCCGTCGAGATGATCGTCGAGGATGACGGCACGGACCCCCGCCGCGGCGTCGAGGTGATGGAGAAGTTTGCCGCCGAACACCGGGTCGACGCGGTGTTCGGCCATCTCTTCAGCCACGTCGTCGCCGCCACCGCCCCCCGGGCGGGCGAGCTGAAGATGCCCTATTTCCTGTGCTCGGAAACCCATGCGCTGGCCGCGGGCGCGTTCAACCGCTACTGCTTCCAGCCCTCGATGTCCGACGTCAAAAGCCAGGTTCGATCGATGGCGCCGTGGATCGCCGACACCCTGGGCCGCAAGATCACGCTGATCTACCCCGACTATGCCTTCGGCTACGATCACCGCGACAACATGACCGCCGCGATCGAGGCGCAGGGCGGAGAGGTCGTGGCTTCGATCGCGATCCCACCGGCCGAGACGTCCTTTACCCGCTACATGCCGCGGATCCCGTTTTCGACCGAGGTGATCTATCACGTCATGGTCGGCCCTGCTGTGCTGACCTTCGTGCGCGAACTGGGCGAGTTCCTGGGCGCGAACCGGCCCGAGATCTTCGGCTTCATCGACAGCCTCGAGGCGGTCAAGCTGGACATCCCACAGCTGGCGTTCCTCGATGGCACCTACCTGTGGGAGGGGCATCCCCGCCACGCGCAGAACGACCAGAGCGCCTTTGATGTCTTCTACCGCGACCGGGTGGGTGTCGACGCCATGGGCGCCAGCCTCTCCGATCCGCAGGACGTATCGACCTACGCGCACATGTTCTCGGTCTGGGAGACGCTGTTCGCGATGAAGCAGGCGATGGAGGCCGCCGATTATCGTGGCCCGGGGCAGAAGACGGAATTTCTTGAGGCAATGGAGGCGATCGGCGGCTTCGACGCGTCCAACCGCTTTCCCCAAGGCAGCAAGATCTTCAACGGAAGGACGCACCAGGCCTTTGCCGACCAGATGATTTCGCAGGTGCGCGACGGACGGCTGGAGCAGGTGCACAAGGTCGCCGCGGCCGACACGGTTTACGAGGACGAGACGGATTACACCAAGATGTCCTTTTGACCGGCCCTCAGGCGATCCCGACGCGCTCAGGTCCGGGCGCGGCTCTGTGCAGGGGCCGGCAGGGCCCGGTCTCTCCACCGGGTCCGCGCCCGGGACGCCCCGGATCCCTCGGACGTCGCGCAGGTCGGCTTGTGCCGCACAGGTGATCTTTGCCACCACCGGCCCGTCGCGAACGCCTGCGCTGCCGTTTCCTTTCCGCCGTCTTGCCTATCGCCCGCGTCCCGCCCACCCTGGCGGCCTTGGCCCACCCCGAGCCGTCGCGCATCGACCTGCCACCCACCCCCAACCACGAAGGACCTCCCGCCATGGATCTTGCCCCCTACCTCCTGCTGGCGCTGCTGGAGGGGATGGTCCAGGCCTCGGTGCTGATGCTGACGGCGCTGGGGCTGTCGCTGGTCTTCGGCGTGATGCGGGTGGTCAACGTCGCGCACGGGCAGTTCTTCATGCTGGGCGCAGTTGGCGCGTGGCTCTGTGCACAGGCCATCCCCGGCCCGCCCGCGATCGGGTTCGCGGTGGCGCTGATCGCGGCACCGCTGGCCGTGGGCGCCATCGCCTGGGCGGCAGACCGGGCGATCCTGCGGCGGATCGGCTATGACCCCGAGGGCACCATCGTGTCGACCATCGGGCTGCTCTACATCCTGCAGCAATCCGCCCTGATCGGGTTCGGTCCCGACGCCCGCGCGGTCGATCCGCCCTTCTCCCACACGCTGCGCACGCCGTGGTTCGGCTATTCCAGCTACAAGCTGTTCATCGTCGCCGTGGCCATCGCGCTGGTGGCCGCACTCTGGCTGATCCTGCGGCGCACCCGGCTGGGGCTGATCATGCGCGCCACCCAGTTCGACCGGGAGACCGCGCAGAACTTCGGCATCCGGGTCGACCGCGTCTATTCCGCCGTCTTCGCGGTGGGCGCGATGCTGGCCGCGGCGGGCGGGGTGCTGGTCGTGCCGAACCAGCAGGCGCACTACCTGATGGGCACCGACCCGCTGCTTCTGTCCTTCGTCGTGGTGATCGTGGGCGGGCTCGGTTCGCTTCCCGGCACCATCGCGGCGGCGGTGCTGATCGGGCTGTCCGACGGGCTGTTGTCGGTCTTCTTTTCGCCCACCCTCGCCGCCATCGCCTCGACCCTCCTCGTCGCGCTGGTGCTGATCTTCCGCCCGCAGGGCCTTTTTGGAAGGGCCGCGGCATGAGGTCCGCAAATCCCCGCCTGCTGCTGCTCTGCGCCGCCGTCGTCGCAGCGCTCTTCGCGCTGCAGTTCGTCCTGTCGGAGTATCTGGTGCTGACGGCGACGCGGATCCTGATCCTCGCGATCTTCGCCATGGGCTACAACATGCTGATGGGCTACACCGGGATGCTCAGCCTGGGCCACGCGATGTTCTTTGCAGCCGGGGTCTACGCGGCGGGGCTTTCCAGCTACTACTGGGGCCTGTCGCTGCCCCTGGCCTTTGTCCTCGGCGTTGGCGCGTCCTTCGCGGTATCGCTGGTGACGGGGCTTCTGGTGCTACGCACGCAGGCCGTGGCCTTTATGATCGTCACGCTGATGTTCGCGCAGGTGACCTACCTGACGACGCTGCAGTTCTCGGACATCACCGGCGGCGACCAGGGGCTGACGCTGCCGACCGGGGCGCGGGGCTTCACGCTCATGGGGATCGCGGTCGACCTGACCCGCGACAGCCACCGCTACAACCTTGCCCTTGCGCTTTTCACCGCGACCCTCGCGGGGCTCTTCGCGCTGACGCAGGGGCGGCGGGGGCGGCTCTTCGCGGCGGTGCGCGAAAATGCCGGGCGGACCGAGATGCTGGGCTTCAATACCTTCCGCATCCGGCTGGTGGCCTTCGTCGTGTCCGGCACCCTGTCGGGGATGTCGGGGGCGCTCTACGCGCTGATGTTCGGCTATATCGGTTCGGCCTTCGCGGGGTTCGAGCTGTCGATCGAGGCGTTGCTCTTCACCCTCGTCGGAGGGCCCGGCACCCTGCTTGGCCCGCTTCTCGGTACCGGCGTGATGACCCTGCTGATCGACCGGCTGAGCGGCGTGACCTCGGCCTACCTGATCGTCGTCGGTGCCCTTCTCATCGCGGTCAACCAATGGGCGCCCGCGGGCCTTCTGGGCACCCTTCGCGACCGGAGGCTGCCATGGCTGAAGTGACGCTGCTCACCACCCGCGGGCTCTGCCGCGACTTCGATGGCCTGAGGGCCGTGGACGATGTCGACTTCACGCTGGAAACGGGCGAGATCCACGCGATCATCGGACCCAACGGAGCGGGCAAATCGACCTTTGTCAGCCTGCTGTCGGGCCGTCTGCGCCCCACCGCGGGGCGGGTGATCTTCGACGGGCGCGACGTGACCCGCCTGCCCGCCCACGCGCGGGTGCGCCTGGGCATCGCCTATACCTTCCAGATCACCAACATCTACACCAGCATGAGCGTGGCCGAGAACATCGCGCTGGCCGCGCAAAGCCGCCTCAGCCCCGGTCTTTTCGGGCGCGGCGGGGTCGGCCCCCGGATCACCGAGGCGACGCAGGCGGCCGCGCGGGCCGTGGGCCTGACCGAGCGGCTGAACGCGCGCGCCGGCGATCTGGCCTATGGTCACCAGAGGCTTCTGGAAATCGCGATGGGCCTTGCCCTGTCGCCGCGGCTTCTGATCCTCGACGAACCGACGCAGGGCCTCTCGGACGCCGAGATCGCGGGCGTCACGGAGGTCGTGCGCCAGCTGGCCAGCCGTGCCACCATCCTGCTGATCGAACACAACATGGACGTGGTGATGGCGCTGGCCCGGCGGATCACCGTTCTGGACCGCGGCGCGATCCTGGCCCAGGGCACACCCGAAGAGATCGTCGCCGATCCAGCGGTGCAGGCCGCCTATCTGGGAGACGGGGCATGACGCGGATGCAGGTCGAGGGGCTGGAGGCGCGCTACGGACGTGCGCAGGTGCTGCACGGCGTATCGCTGTCGCTGCGCGGCGGCGAGGTGCTGTGCCTGATGGGGCGCAACGGCGCGGGCAAGACCACGACGCTGCGGTCGGTCATGGGCACGCTGCGCCCCACGGGCGGGCGCATCACGCTGGACGGTCGGGACCTGACCGGCCTGCCCGCCGCCGAGATCCCGCGCGCCGGCATCGCCCATGTGCCGCAGGGACGACGGCTGTTCAGCGACCTGACCGTGCGCGAGAACCTTGCGCTGGGGTTGATGACCCGGGGCGCGGACACAGCGGTGCAGGAGGCCGCGCTGGACCTCTTTCCGGTGCTGCGCGACCGGCTGTCGCAGCGGGCGGGCACCCTGTCGGGCGGAGAGCAGTCGATGCTGGCGATGGCGCGAGCGATCTGCGTCGGGCCCCGTGTGCTGCTGCTGGACGAGCCGACCGAGGGGCTGATGCCCTCGGCTGTGGCTACGGTGCGCGCGGCGATCGCCCGGCTGCGCGCCGACGGAGTGGCGGTCCTGCTGGTCGAACAGCGAGTCGAGGCCGTGCTAGAGGTCGGCGACCGGGTCGCGTTCATGGAGCATGGCCGCATCCGCGCCGACCACCCGATTGCGGAGGTCCGCGCCGATCCGGGGCTGCTGAAGCGCTATGTCGGGCTGAGCGTCTGATGTTCGCACCGCACGGTCGCCCGCGGCCTGCAGGCCGCGCCTCCGAACGCCGCCAGGGGCCCCCGGGCCACGCCCTCTCCGTGCTGGGCTCGGGCTGCTCTCGGCAGGCCCCCGGGGCGGTCGCGACACGCCCCCGCACGGAACCGGCGACCCTGCTGCCCCGGCGCCGAAGGTCCCACCCCTCTGCCCCGATCGCTTTGTCCGACGACCACCCACAGGACGGGCGCCAAACCGGTCAGCACCGGGCATTCCCTTGCAACGCCTCCCCCGGGGCCATTACGCCCGCAGCGGGACGTTGCCCCGCCGAGGGCCGGGTGCATCGCCTTTGGGCCGCCCGCGCGGCACTCCTGCTCGCGGCGCTCGTGGTCGCGCGCCCGGCCGCGGCGCACGAGGTCGGGGGCGGCTTCGTGCTGCTGTTGCCGACGCATCTTTACGTGGCCGGGGCCGGGCTCGCGGTGCTGGCGAGCTTTCTTCTGCTGGCCGCGGTACCGCCGCGGCGTGTCGCCCGCCTTTACGATCGCGCGGTCACGCTCCCCGCGCCTCCGCGTCGTGGGAGGATCGCGCTTTCGCTGCTTTCGACCCTCTTCGTCATGGGCCTGATCGTCGCCGGCATCGCGGGCCCCGAGGATCCGCTGTCGAACCCCCTGCCCTATGGCGTCTGGACGCTGGGCTGGGTCTGCATGACGCTGGCCTGCGCCGTCTTCGGCGACCTCTGGCCCTGGCTCAATCCCTGGAGCGGCCTCTTGCGCGTGGCGGGCCTCGGCCGGCGCCCGGTCCTGCGCCTGCCCGCGCGGCTGGGCCACGGGATCGCGCTGCTGCAACTGGCGGGGATCCTCTGGGTCGACCGGATCTCGATCCACTCGGTGGACCCCGACCGGCTGACCGACAGGCTCGCGGTCTTCTGGCTGTTCAACCTTGCGGGCATGGTCGTCTTCGGCAGGCGCGACTGGTGCGCCCGGGCCGAGCCGTTGCACGTGACCTTTCGCCTGATCGGGCGGCTCGCGCCTTTGGGGCCCGGCGGCGCGGGGCGGATTGCGCTGCGCTGGCCGGGTGGGCATGCCCTGACCGCGCCGCCCCTGGCACCGGGAGAGCTGGCCTTTGCCCTTCTGCTGCTGGCGGCGGGCACCTTCGACGGGCTGATCTCAACCTTCGCGTGGCTCGGATTTCTGGGGCTGAATCCGCTGGAGTTCGGCGGACGCTCGACGGTGACCTGGCCCAACACGCTGGGCCTCGGGGTCGCGTGGGCGACGCTGGCGGCAATCTTCTGCGGGGCCGTGGCGCTGGGCGCCGCGCTGGCCGGGGCGCGACCGCTCTGGCAGGTGGCCGCCGCGCGGCTGGGCTATTCGCTGATCCCCATCGCGATAGCCTACCACGCGGCGCATTTCCTGCCGCACCTGCTGGTCGATCTGCAGGACATCGCGCGCATCGCCTCGGACCCGCTGGCGAGGGGGTGGGACCTGTTCGGCACCGCCCGCTCGCATGCGACGCTGTCGATGTTCTCGGACCCCGGCCGCGCGGTCCTGATCTATGATGCGCAGACCGCGCTGATCCTTGGCGGACACCTGACCGGCATCGCCCTGGCCCACGCAACCGCGCTGCAGGTCTTCGGCACCGGTGCGCGCGCGCTGCGTAGCCAGATCCCGCTGGCCGCGGTGATGGTGGGCTACACCGCTCTGGGCCTGTGGCTGCTGTCGCAGCCGCAGGTCTAGCCCGCGCGCGCCGCCGATCCCGCACCCGTCCCCGCGCCCGACAGGCGGGCGGAGGTGAGGCGCAGCAGGCCCTTCTGCAGCAGGATGAACAGAAGCAGCAAAAGACCGATCACGATCTTGGTCCACCAGCTGGACAGGCTGCCGTCGAAGACGATGTAGGTCTGGATCAGCCCCATGGTCAGCACCCCGAACAGCGTGCCCAGCACGTAGCCCGCCCCGCCGGTCAGCAACGTGCCGCCGATCACTACCGCGGCGATGGCGGTCAGTTCGGTCCCCACTGTCGCCAGCGGGTAGCCCGAGCCCGTGTAGACCGAAAAGACCAGCCCCGAGAGCCCGGCCATGAATCCGGAGAACGCGTAGATCCCCACCGTGGTGCGCCCCACCCGCACCCCCATCAGGCGCGCCGTCTGTTCCCCGCCGCCAAGCGCGAAGACGCTCGCGCCGAAGCGGGTGCGGTGCGCCACCAGCGCGCCACCCAGCACCGACAGCAGCATCAGAACGCCGATCAGCGTCAGCCGTCCCTTGCCGGGCATCAGCCAGTAGGCATCCTGCATCAGGTCGTAGAAAGGGTGCGCGATCGGCACCGAGTCGATCGTCAGCATGTAGGCGGCACCGCGGGCCAGGAACATGCCCGCCAGCGTGACGATGAAGGCGGGCATCGCGAGGACGTGGATGATCGCCCCCATCGCCGCGCCGAAGGCGGTGGTGATAAGCAGGAGCAGCGCGAAGACGGCCAGCGGATGCAGCCCGCTGTCGCGCAGCATCACGGCGACGAAGACGCCCGAGAAGGCGATGACCGATCCCACCGACAGGTCGATCCCGCCCGACAGGATCACCACCGTCATGCCCACCGCGACGATGCCGAGATAGGCGTTGTCGGTCAGCAGGTTGCCCGCGACCCGCGTCGACAGCATGTAGGGGAACTGCGCATAGCAGACGGCATAGGCCGCGACAAAGATCGCGATGGTCGCGGCCAGCGGATAGAAACGGGGGTTCATCGGCGGGCCTCCTCGGCCGGTGTGGTGCGGGGCTGCGCGCCCGGACCCTGCGGCGATGCCGCCGGCGCGGGCTCGGCCCGGCGGCGCATCTGGGACCGCAGGAAATGCCAGTGCGCCCCGAGGTTCGGCGACTGCAGCACGAGGATCACCAGCACCAGCGCGGCCTTGATCACGAGGTTGTATTCCGACGGGAAGCCGGCCAGCAGGATGCCCGTGTCGATGGTCTGGATGATCAGAGCCCCCAGCACCGAGGCCGCGACCGAGAACCGCCCGCCCATCAGCGAGTTGCCCCCGATCACCACGGCGAGGATGGCGTCGAGCTCCAGCCACAGCCCGGCGTTGTTGGCGTCCGCCCCGCGGATGTCGGCGGTCGCGACGATCCCGGCCAGCGCGGCGCAGAGACCCGAGGCCATGTAGACCGCGATCAGCAGCACCCGCGCGTTGACCCCGGCCAGCGCCGAGGCGCGGCGGTTGATACCCACAGCCTCGACCAGCAGCCCCAGCGCGGTGCGGCGCATCAGCTGCGCCACGAGGATCGCGGTGAGCAGCCAGAGCACCGCCGGCACCGGCACCCCGAGAAGCGACCCAGACCCGAACCATGCAAAGGCGGCATCGTTGAAGGTGAGGATCCGCCCCTCGGTGATCAGCTGGGCGATGCCGCGGCCCGCGGTCATCAGGATCAGCGTCGCGACGATGGGCTGGATGCCGATCACCGCGACGAGGCAGCCGTTCCAGAGCCCCGCGGCAAGCCCGGCCGCCAGCGCCAGCGCGACGGCGCCGCCCCAGCCCCAGCCGGCACCGATCGTCCACGCCGCCACCGCGCCGGTGATCGCCATGACCGTGCCGACCGACAGGTCGATGCCGCGGGTGGCGATGACCAGCGTCATGCCCACGGCCAAAAGCGCCACCGGCGCACCGCGCTTGACCACGTCGACGGCGGGACCGACCAGCCGCCCGTTCACCAGGTCGACGTCGAGAAAGCCGGGGAACACCGCGCTGACCAGCGCGACCACGGCCAGAAGCGTCAGGGCCTGCGGCAGGATGCGGGACAGGGTGCGGGGCATCATGCGGCCTCTCCCTCGGGCGCATCCGTGCCGTGGCTCGCGGCGATGGCCTGCACGATGCGGTCGGTGGTGATCTCGGCGCCGATCAGCTGGGCCACGTGCGCCCGGTCGCGCAGGACGATCACCCGGCCGGCGACGGCGATCAGCTCGTCCAGCTCGGACGAGATGACCAGGATCGCCATGCCGCCTTCGGTGATTTCGTGGATCAGGCGCAGGATTTCGGCATGTGCGCCGACGTCGATGCCGCGCGTGGGCTCGTCGAGGATCAGGAACCGCGGGTTCATCGCCAGCCAGCGGGCCAGCACGACCTTCTGCTGGTTGCCGCCGGACAGGTCTCCGACCGCCTTGTCGGCATCCGAGGTTCGGATGTCGAGGCGGCGGATATACTCCTCCGCCAGTCGCGCCTGCTCGGCCCGCGGGATCGGGCGGGCCCAGCCCCGCCGAGCCTGCAACGCAAGCGCGATATTCTCGCGCACCGACAGGTCGGCCACGATGCCATCGGTCTTGCGATCCTCGGGCGCGAAGCCGAAGCCCGCGGCAATGGCTTCGCGCGGTGTGGCGAGCGGCACGTCCCCGCGCGCGTCCCGGGCGGTGCCCGATTGCGCGGCATGAGCCCCGAACATCAGCTCGGCAGTCTCGGTCCGGCCCGAGCCAAGAAGCCCCGCCAGGCCGATCACCTCGCCCTCGTGCACCGTCAGGTCGAAGGGCGCGACATGGCCCGGGCGGCCGAAGCCCGCGAACCGCAAAAGCTCGGGCCGGGTCGTGGCCTGCGGGTCGGTCAGGGCGTGTTCCGCCCGCTCCGCCGCCTCAAGCTCGTGCCCCAGCATGTGCTCGATCAGGCGCAGGCGGTCCAGCTCGGCCGTGACCTCGGTCGCGACCTTGCGGCCGTTGCGCAGCACGGTCAGCCGATCGGTCAGGTCGAACACCTGGTCGAGGAAATGCGAGACGAAGACGATGCCCAGGCCCCTGTCGCGTAGGCCCCGCACCACGTCGAACAGCATCGCCGTTTCGGCCGCATCCAGGCTGGCGGTGGGTTCGTCGAGGATCAGCACCTTGCCGGAAAGCGCGACGGCCCGGGCGATGGCGACGATCTGGCGCACGGCGACCGAGTAGGTCCCCAGGTCGCGACCGACGTCGATGTCGAGCCCGTAGCCTTCGAGCATCCTGCGCGCCTCGGCGCGTTGCGCACGCCCGTCGACCATGCCGAAGCGGCGCGGCTCGCGCCCGAAGGTCAGGTTCTGCGCCACGGTGAGGTTGGGCAGCAGGTTGACCTCCTGGTAGACCGTGCCGATGCCCAGATCCTGCGCCTCGGAGGTCGAGCCCGGCGAAATCGGCTGCCCGTCCAGCGTGATCTCGCCCCCATCCCGGCGATAGGCGCCGGTCAGGCACTTGATCAGCGTGGATTTCCCGGCGCCGTTCTCTCCCAGAAGCGCGTGCACCTCGCCCGCGGCAAGGTCGAAATCGACCCCGTCCAGCGCCTTGGTGCCCGGGAACCCCTTGGATAGCCCGCGTATCGTCAACAGCATGTCCGCCCCTCCCCAAAGGCCCGCCCCGCATGTGGGGCGGGCCGGGGCGCGTGGCCCCGGCCCGCCCGATCCGCGTGGGATCAGTAACCCAGGTCCTTGCGGGCCTCGTATTCGGCCATCGGATCGTCGGACTGGGTGTAAAGCGTCGAGTCGGTCTGGATGAACTTCTCGGGCTCGGTCCCGTCGGCCCAGTAGGCTTCGAGCGCGTCGAAGGCGGGCCCGGCCATGTTGGGCGTCAGTTCGACAGTGGCATTGGCATCGCCGTCGGCCATCGCCTGGAAGATGTCGGGCACCGCGTCGATCGACACGATCAGGATATCCTCGCCCGGGTTCAGGCCGGCCTCGTTGATCGCCTGGATCGCCCCAAGCGCCATGTCGTCGTTATGGGCGTAAAGCGCACAGATGTCCTGCCCGCCGCCTTCGGCCTGCAGGAAGCTCTCCATCACCTCCTTGCCGCCCGAGCGGGTGAAATCCCCGGTCTGGGAGCGCACGATCTCGATATTGTCGTGGCCTTCCAGCGCGTTGCGGAACCCCGTCGCGCGGTCGATCGCGGGCGAAGATCCGGTCGTGCCTTCCAGCTCGACCACGCGGCATTCCTCGTCGCCGACCTCGCCCACCAGCCAGTCGCCCGCAACCTCGCCCTCGTGCACGAGGTCCGAGCCGACGGCCGTCATGTAAAGATCCTCCGCACTGTCGACCCGGCGGTCCAGCAGGATGACGGGGATCTCGGCCTCGGCGGCCTCTTCCAGCACGGAATCCCAGCCGGTGGCGACAACGGGGGCCAGCAGGATCGCATCGACCCCCTGCGCGACGAAGGACCGGATCGCGGCGATCTGGTTCTCCTGCCGCTGCTGGGCGTCCGAGAACTGCAGGTTGATGCCGCGCTCTTCCGCCTGCTGGCGGGTCAGCGTGGTCTCGGCCGCGCGCCAGCCCGATTCCGAGCCGATCTGCGAGAAACCGACCGTCTGCTGCGCGGCGGCCATGCCTGCGGTGCCGGCGATCAGGGTGGCGGTGGTCAGAAACAGCGTCTTCATTGTCATGGTCTCCTCCTCTGTCGGGGCATAGGGGCCCCATCCCTTGGTGCGCCCGGCCCGCGTGGGGCCGGCGCGCGGTGCCGCGGGGCCGCGGCTCCTCCGTCGTCAGCCCCGCAGATCGTCCGGCAACAGCGCCTCGGGCATGTTCTGGTAGCAGACCGGCCGCAGGAAGCGGCGGATCGCCAGGGTGCCCACGCTGGTGGCGCCGAAATTCGTGCTGGCGGGATAGGGCCCGCCATGGACCATGGCATCCGCCACCTCGACCCCCGTCGGGAAGCCGTTGACCAGAAGCCGTCCGGCCTTTCGCTCGAGCACCGGCACGAGGTGCCGCGCGGCATCGGTATCGCCGTCGTCCATCAACAACGTCACCGTCAGCTGCCCGACCAGACCGCGCGCGATCTCGGCCGCCTGCTCCATGTCGCGGGCGCGCACGACGATGCCCGCGGGTCCGAACATCTCGTGCGCCAGCTCGGGATGCGCCAGCCAGTCGTCGCCGGACAGGGTGAAGAGCGCGGGCGAACCCGCGCGGCCCTCGGAGTCGTGCCGCAGCAGCGTGGTGGCGACGCCGGTCCCTTCCGCCGCCGCAACGCCACGGCGATAGCCCTCGGCCACGCCCTGGGTCAGCATCGGCTGCGCGTCCGTACCGTCGAGCGCCGCGCGCGCCGCGTCGAGGAACGCGTCGGCCCCCGCCCCTTCGGTCAGGATGACGAGGCCGGGGTTGGTGCAGAACTGCCCCACGCCCATCGTCAGCGACCCGGCCCAGCCGGTGCCCAGATCCGCGCCGCGCGCGCCCTGCGCTTCCGGCATCACGAAGACGGGGTTGATCGAACCCAGTTCGCCGAAGAAGGGGATCGGCTCGTCCCGCCCCATCGCCAGGTCGAACAACGCCTTGCCGCCGTGGAACGAGCCGGTGAAGCCCACAGCGCGGGTCAGCGGGTGGGTCACCAGCGCCTCGCCCGCCGCGGTATCGGCCGATTGCACGAAGCCGAAGGTGCCGGCGGGCAGGCCCTGCGAGGCGATGGCGGCGGCGATGGCCTGCGCCACGATCTCGCCCGTCCCGGGATGGCCGGGGTGGCCCTTGTAGACCACCGGGCACCCTGCGGCGAGCGCGGCGGCGGTATCGCCACCGGCCGTCGAGAAGGCGAGCGGGAAGTTCGACGCTCCGAAGACGCCCACCGGCCCGATCGGGCGCTGCATCATCCGCAGGTCCGGGCGCGGCAGCGGTTCGCGGTCGGGCAACGCCCTATCGTGACGCCGGTCGAGGTAAACGCCCTTGCGCAGGTGTTCGGCAAACAGGCGCAGCTGGCCGCAGGTGCGCCCACGCTCGCCGGTCAGACGCGCCTCGGGCAGGCCGGTCTCGGCACTGCCGATCGCGGTCAGCGCATCGCCCCGCGCCTCGATTTCGTCCGCGATCGCCCCGAGGAACGCCGCGCGCGCCTCGCGCGTGGTCCAGCCGTAGGTGGCAAAGGCCTCTTCGGCCGCCTGCATCGCGGCGTCGATCTCGGCCACGCCGCCCGAATGAACCTCAAGCGGGTCGCCCGAAACCGGGTCGGACCGGAAGGTCCGACCGCCCTCCATCCAAGCCCCCGCGATCAGGTGGCGTCCGGTCAGCGTGGTGTCTGGCATGGCGGTCTCCTTCGAAGGTCTTGCAGCAGGGGTCAGTCGTGGAACGGGTCCACCGCGATGCGGCGGCCCAGCATGAAGGCATCGGCGACATGGATCAGCGGGCTGGCGTCGACGTCGCTGGCCCCCTGCGCGATGAGCGAGGCGAAATGGCTGTAAAGCGCGGGATATTCCCCGGGCGAGGCCACGCCCTGGTCGGCATCGCCGATGGCCAGCCGGGCGCCGCCCTCGGTCAGCCGCAGGGTTCCGGCATCGGTCTCGACCTCGATCTGCCAGATCTCACCGCCCTCCTGCCGCCAGTCGAAGGCGGCCGCGACCGTCAGGTCGGCGCCGTCGGTAAAGGTCAGCTCGGCCGCGATGGGCGTATCGCGGTTTTCTGGAAAGGACAGCTGCGCCTCGGTCAGGTGAACCGGCGCGGGCAGGATCGCGGTCAGGATCGACAGGGCGTTGATGCCGGGATCGAAGACACCGAGGCCCCCGGGCTGCCAGACCCAGTCCTGCCCGGGGTGCCACTTGCGCACGTCTTCCTTCCAGTCGATGCGGACCGAGGTCAGGCGCTTGTCGGCCAGCCAGGCCTGCGCCATGGCGACCCCCGCCGCAGCGCGGGAATGCCACGAGGCGTAAAGCGTCACGCCCGCCCTCCGCGCCAGCCGGTCCAGCGTCAGAACCTCGGATACGCTGGCGCCGGGCGGCTTTTCCAGCATCACGTGCCGGCCCGCGGCAATAGCCGCGCGGGCGGCTTTGAACCGCACCTGCGGCGGCATGCACAGCGATACCGCCGGGATGTCGGGCCGCGCCTGCAGCAGGGCATCGAGGGTCTCGTGGTTCTCGACCCCCTCGAGCCCGCCCGACCGGCTGACCGTCGCCGCCAGGTCAAAGCTCGGGTCGGCGGCGATGGCGGGCACGTGTTCGTCGCGCGCGATCTTGCCGACACCGACGATCGCCACCGGCATCGCCCCGTCCTGCATCGCTGCCGCCATCTCCTGTGTCTCAGTGACTGTCACGCGGCACCTCGTTCCCCCGGCATCCCTTGAGGAAATCGAAGTCGGCGCCGGTATCCGCCCCTTCGACATGGTCGTGGTAAAGCCGCGCATAGCCGCTGTCCGGCGCGCCGGGCGGCGTCCAGTCGGCCAGCCGCGCGGCAAGTTCGTCGTCGGAGATGTCGAGGTGGATGCGACGCGCCGGCACGTCGAGCTCGATCATGTCGCCGGTGCGCACCACGGCCAGCGGACCGCCCATCGCCGCCTCGGGCGCGGTGTGCAGCACGACGGTGCCGTAGGCCGTGCCCGACATCCGCGCGTCCGAGATGCGCACCATGTCGGTGATGCCCTTCTTCAGCACCTTGGGCGGCAGGCCCATATTGCCGACCTCGGACATGCCGGGATAGCCGCGGGGGCCGCAGTTCTTCAGGACCATCACGCAGGTCTCGTCGATCTCCAGCGCGTCATCGTTGATCCGCGCCTTGTAGTCGTCGATATCCTCGAAGACGACGGCGCGACCGCGATGCTGCATCAGCTCGGCGCTGGCGGCCGAGGGTTTCAGCACCGCGCCGCCGGGGGCCAGGTTGCCCTTGAGCACCGCAATGCCGCCCGATTGCGTCAGCGCGCGGTCGGCGGGCAGGATCACGTCCTCGTTCCAGTTGCGCGCCTGCGCCACCTCGTCCCAGATGGCGCCGCCCGACACGGTCAGCGCCTCCTTGTTCAGCATCCCGGCCTCGCCCAGACGCTTCAGCACGACGGGCAGTCCGCCGGCGTAGAAGAACTCCTCCATCAGGTACTTGCCCGAGGGCATGAGGTTCACGATCGTCGGCACGTCGCGCCCCAGCCGGTCCCAATCGTCAAGCGTCAGGTCCAGCCCGACGCGCCCGGCAAGCGCCAGAAGATGGACGACCGCGTTGGTCGAGCCGCCGATGGCCCCATTCACGCGAATCGCATTCTCGAACGCTTCTTTCGTAAGGATATCAGAGGGTTTCAGGTCGTCCTTCACCATCTGCACGATGCGGCGGCCGGTCATCTGCGCCATCACCCGGCGGCGGGCGTCGACGGCGGGGATCGCCGCGTTGCCCGACAGGGCCATGCCCAGGGCCTCGGCCATGCTGGCCATGGTGCTGGCGGTGCCCATGGTGTTGCAGGTGCCCGACGACCGGCTCATCGCCTGCTCGGCCTCCAGGAAATCCTCCTGGCTCATCTTGCCGGCCTTGATATCCTCGGACATCTGCCAGAGCGCGGTGCCGCTGCCCACGCGTTCGCCGCGGAACCAGCCGTTCAGCATGGGCCCGCCGGTGACCACGATGCTGGGGATGTCGGTCGAAGCCGCCCCCATCAGCAGCGACGGCGTGGTCTTGTCGCAGCCCACCAGCAGCACGGCGCCGTCGATGGGCTGGGCGCGCATCACCTCTTCGACCGCCATGGCGGCGAGGTTGCGATACATCATCGCCGTCGGGCGAAAGGTGTTTTCCGAGGCCGAGAACACCGGCACCTCAAGCGGGAAGCCCCCCGCCTCCCACACACCGGCCTTCACCTTCTCGGCCAGCTCGCGGAGGTGGCCGTTGCAGGGCGTCAGCTCGCCCCAGGTGTTGAGGATGGCGATCACCGGGCGGCCGTCGAACAGGTCGTGCGGATAGCCTTGGTTCTTCAACCAGCCGCGGTGATAGATGTTGTCGCGCGAGGTGCCGCCATACCACTCCTGCGAGCGAAGCTTGCGCGGCCAGTCTGCGGGGGTGAAGGTCATGGCGGGCTCACAGGCTCTGCACGGCGACGCGCGGCGCGGTGGCCGGCGCGGGGTCGTGCGCAAGGGGGTTTCGCAACGGCAGCCCGAACTCGGGCGCCTCGATCTCGAACACGTCGCCTGCCTCGGCGCGGATGCCTTGCGCGAAGGACAGCGTGGCGGTGCCGAACATGTGGACATGCACGTCGCCCGGCTGACGGAAGAGGTCGTACTTGAAGTGATGGTGTTCGAGGTTGGCGATCGAATGCGACATGTTCGCCTCGCCCGACAGGAAGGGCGCTTCGAAGATCACCTGATCCCCGCGGCGTATGCGGCTGGTGCCAGTGACGCTGGCGGGCAGCTCGCCCACCCGCAGCTCGGGCCCCACCGCCGCGGGCCGCAGCTTTGAATGCGCGAGGTACAGGTAGTTGCGCCGCTCCATCACGTGGTCCGAGAACTCGTTGGCCAGCGCGAACCCGAGGCGGAATGGCGTGCCGTCGGGGCCGATGACGTAGAGCCCGGCAAGCTCGGGCTCCTCGCCCCCGTCCTCGGCAAAGCCGGGGCTGGCGAGCGGCGCGCCGGGCGCGGCCAGCGCGGCGCCGGTGCCCTTGTAAAACCACTCTGGCTGGACGCCGGCGCCGTCGTCGGCGGGCTTGCCGCCCTCGACCCCCATGCGGAACATGCGCATCGAGTCGGTTTCGTCCTCTGCCGTCGTCTGGGCCGCCTTCGCGTGCATCGCGGCGCGGGTCGAGGCCGATCCCAGATGCGTCAGTCCGGTGCCCGTCAGGTGCAGGTGCGCCGGATCGGGATGGGTCAGCGGCGGCAGCAGGCGGCCATCCTCGTAAAGGCGGGCCAGGTCGACGGCGCCGTTCAGGCCCAGGTCCATCACCCGCTCCTGCAGGCCCGTGCCGGTTTCGGCGCAGCCCATGGCCAGGTCGTAAAGCGCCAGGTCGGTGCGCACCTCGTAGGCCTCGGTTCCGTCCCGGGCGACGACCTGGATGCGGCCGTCCTGCCGGCGGTATTGCGACAGAAGCATCTGCATCACCCTTTCTTCTTGTTCATGACGTCGAAGATCACCGCGGCCAGAAGCACAAGCCCCTTGATCACCTGCTGCCAGTCGATCCCGATGTTGAGCAGCGACATGCCGTTGTTCATCACCCCCATGATGAAGGCGCCGACGACGGCCCCCACCACGGTGCCCACGCCCCCGGCCATCGACGCGCCGCCGATGAAGACCGCGGCGATCACGTCCAGTTCGAACCCGGCGCCCGCCTTGGGCGTCGCGGTGTTCAGCCGCGCGGCAAAGACAAGGCCCGCCAGCGCAGCCAGCATGCCCATGTTGGCGAAGGTCAGAAATGTCAGCCGTTTCGAGTTGATGCCCGACAGCATCGCCGCCTTTTCATTGCCGCCGATGGCATAGATCCGGCGCCCGGTCGTGGTGCGGCTGGTGATGAAGGTGTAGATCGCCATCATCAGGGCCATCACGATGAAGACGTTCGGCAGGCCGCGGAAATCGGCCATCAGCCAACTCATGTAGGCCAGCGCGGCAAAGACCAGCACGGTCTTCGCGGCGAAGAACACGAAAGGTTCGGTCGCGCGGCCGGTCTTTTGTTCGCGCGTGCGGGCCCGGATGGTGAACAGCGCGATGCCCGCGGCCACGACGATCCCCAGAGCGAGCGAAAACAGGTTGATGCCGTCGCCACCCAAGAGATCGGGGATGAAGCCCGACGAGATCAGCTGGAATTCGCGCGGGAATGGCCCGACCGACTGGCCCGCCAGCAGCCACAGGGTCAGCCCCTTGAAGACCAGCATGCCTGCCAGCGTCACGATGAAGGACGGGATGCGGAAATAGGCGATCCAGAACCCCTGGGCCATGCCGATCAGCGCCCCGGCGCCAAGGCACAGCACCCCGGCCAGCAGGTAGGGCATGTCCCAGTTGACGATCATCACCGCGGCCAGCGCCCCGATGAAGCCCAGAACCGACCCCACGCTCAGGTCGATATGGCCCGCGACGATCACCAGCAGCATGCCGATCGCCATGATGACGATATAGCTGTTCTGCAGGATCAGGTTGGTCAGGTTCACGGGTTTGAGAAGGATCCCCCCCGTTGCGAGCTGGAAGAAGCCCATGATCGCGATCAGGGCGAACAGGATCCCGTATTCCCGCAGGTGCGTCTTGAGGAACCGCCAGCTTGCCTTTGCCTGATCGGCGGCAGTGCCGGAGGCGCCGGTGTCGGTGATATCGGTCATGCGGCCTCTCCCTTCCGGGTCTCGGCGGATTTGATGATCCGCGCCATTATCTTTTCCTGACTGGCGTCATCCGTCGCCATTTCGCCCACGAAGCGGCCTTCGTTCATGACGTAGAGGCGGTCGGTGATGCCCAGAAGCTCGGGCATCTCGGACGAGATCACGATGATCGCCTTGCCCGCCGCGGCGAGATCCCGGATCACGGTGTAGATCTCGAACTTCGCCCCCACGTCGATGCCTCGGGTGGGCTCGTCGAGGATCAGCACCTCGGGGTCGGCGAAGAGCCATTTCGACAGCACCACCTTCTGCTGGTTGCCGCCCGACAGGTTCACCGTCTCCTGCTCGATCGACGACGACTTGATGTTCAGGCGGGTCCGGTAGCGCTGCGCCACCTCGGCTTCACGCGCGGGGTTCACCACCAGCCCGTCGGCAATCGCCTCGAGCTTGGCCAGCGGCACGTTGCGGCGGATGGTGTCGTCCAGGATCAGGCCGTAGGTCTTGCGATCCTCGGTGGCATAGGCAAGTCCCGCGTCGATCGCAGACCGGACCGAGGAAAGGTCGGCGGGCTTGCCGTCGATCAGCGCCTCGCCCGAAATGTCGCGCCCCCAGCTGCGTCCGAACAGGCTCATCGCCAGTTCCGTGCGGCCCGCGCCCATCAGGCCGGCGATGCCCAGCACCTCGCCCCGCTTGACGTGAAAGCTGACATTGTCGACCACCTTGCGGTCGGAATGCAGCGGGTGGTGGACGGTCCAGTTGCGCACCTCCATCGCCGTTTCGCCCTTCGCGTGGGGCTGGCGCGGCGGATAGCGGTCGTCCAGCGACCGGCCGACCATGTCGCGGATGATGTCGTCTTCGCTGATGCCGTCCGCGCAATCCAGCCGCGCCACGGCCGAGCCGTCGCGCAGCACCGTGATCCTGTCCGCCACCCGGCTGATTTCGTTCAGCTTGTGCGAGATGAGGATCGAGGTCAGGCCGCGGCGACGGAACTCGACCAGCAGGTTCAGAAGCTTTTCGCTGTCGGCCTCGTTCAGCGACGAAGTCGGCTCGTCCAGGATCAGAAGCCGCACGTCCTTGGACAGCGCCTTGGCGATCTCGACCAGCTGCTGCTTGCCCAGGCCCAGATCGTCGACCAGCGTCTTGGGGCTTTCCTTCAGGCCCACGCGGTCCAGCAGCTCGGCCGCGCGCTCTTCGGTCTCGCGCCAGTCGATGACACCGCGGCGGGCGCGTTCGTTGCCCAGAAAGATGTTCTCGGCGATCGACAGCAGCGGAATCAGGGCAAGTTCCTGGTGGATGATGATGATCCCCAGATCCTCGCTGTCGGTGATGCCCGCAAAGCGCCGCACCTCGCCGTCGTAAAGGATGTCGCCCGAATAGCTGCCGGCCGGGTAGACGCCCGAAAGAACCTTCATCAGCGTGGATTTTCCCGCGCCGTTCTCGCCGACGAGCGCGTGGATCTCGCCCTCTTCGACGCGCAGGTTCACGTCGTCGAGCGCCTTCACCCCGGGGAATTCCTTGGTGATCCCCCGCATCTCGAGGATGGTGGCCATGCCTTGTCGTCTCCGGTCAGGATCCCCGGACCGGCACGCGCGCGTGGCAGCCCGGGGGGAAGGGGCGCGGGCGGAAGGGCCCGCGCGCAGGGGAGGTTCAGTCGGGGATCACTCGATCTCGGAGCGGTCGTAGTAGCCGCTGTCGATCAGCAGCTCTTCCCAGTTGGCCTCGGTCACCGGCTGCGGTTCCAGCAGGTAGGACGGCACCACCTTGACGCCGTTGTCGTAGGTTTCGGTATCGTTGATCTCGGGCTCGCCGCCCTGCAGCAGCGCGTCGACCATGCCGACGGTCACGCGGGCCAGTTCGCGGGTGTCCTTGAACACGGTGGCATACTGGTCGCCGCGCAGGATCGCCTTGATCGAAGGCACCTCGGCATCCTGCCCCGTCACGATGGGCATCTCCATGTCGCCCGAGCCGTAGCCGACGCCCTTGAGCGACGAGATGATGCCGATCGACAGCCCGTCATAGGGCGACAGCACCCCGTGCACGCGCTGGTCGCCGGTGTAGTTGCCGGACAGAAGGTTATCCATCCGCGCCTGCGCGACCGAGCCGTCCCAGCGCAGGGTGCCCACGGTGTCCATGCCCATCTGGCCTGACACGACGTCGATGCTGCCGTCGTCGATCATCGGCTGCAGGACGCTCATCGCGCCGTCGTAGAAGAAATAGGCGTTGTTGTCGTCGGGGCTGCCGCCGAACAGCTCGACATTCCAAGGCTCGGCATCGGGGAACCGCTCTTCCAGCCCTTCGACGAGGCTGGTGGCCTGCTGCACCCCGACCTTGAAGTTGTCGAAGGTCGCGTAATAGTCGACGTCCCCGCTGTCCCGGATCAGGCGGTCATAGGCGACGACGGGGATGTCCATCGCGGCGGCGTTGGCCAGGGCGTTGGTCAGGGTGGTGCCGTCGATGGCGGCGATCACCAGCGCGTCGACGCCGGTGGTGATCATGTTCTCGATCTGCGCCAGCTGGTTGGGGATGTCGTCTTCGGCGTATTGCAGGTTCGCCGTGTATCCCGCCTCTTCGAACTGGCGCACCATCGACTCGCCGTCCGAAATCCAGCGTGCCGAGGATTTGGTCGGCATCGCGATCCCGACCGTGCCCTTGTCCTGCGCGGCAACGGGCGCGGCCAGGGGCAGCGCCAGGGTGGTGGCGAGCGCGGTGGTCAACAGAGCGCGTCTGTTCAAAGTCATAAGAAGTCCTCCCAGTGGTCCGGGCGTTTTCAGCCCCGGTCATTGCGTCAGCCCTGCCCCCGATGCTCCTCCGACGGGCGGTCTGCGATGGGCGCAGGGTTGCCCCAGCCGTCAGCACCGGTCAAATAGTGTTAAGGCTTCTGGATATATCAGGATTGTCATGTCGAAATCCCCCGCTCCGGCCCTGCGCCCCGATGATCTGGTCCGCCGCGGGCTGAAATTTTCGCAGCTGCGGCTGATGGCAGCGCTGCGCGAAACCGGGCAGATCGGCGCCGCGGCGCAGCAGGTGGGCATGACCCAGCCCGCCGCCTCGCGCCTGCTGACGCAGCTCGAAACGCTGATCGGGACCGCGCTCTATCTGCGTCACCCCCGAGGCGTGGTGCTGACCGAGGCGGGGCGCATCGTCGCCGACCAGGCGCAGGCCACGCTGCGCGGGCTGGACCTGAGCCAGGAGCGGGTGACGCAGACGATGCAGGGCGCGCGCGGGCTGGTCGGGCTGGGCTCGGTCACCGGGCCATCGCTGGAGCTTGTCCTGCCGATGATCCGCGAGATGCGCATCGCCTACCCCGAGATCGAGATTTCGGTGCAGGTCGACACCTCGGATCGGCTGGCGGATGCGCTGCTGTCGCAGCAGCTGGATTTCTTCATCGGTCGCATTCCCGACGGGGCCGACGCGCGGCCCTTTGCCGTCGAACCAATCGGGGTCGAGCCGCTCAGCCTGGTCGTGCGACTGGACCACCCGCTGACGCGCCGAAGCGGCCTGCGGCTCGAGGACTGCCTAGGCTACGACTGGGCGATGCAGCCGCCGGGCGGGCTGTTGCGGCGCACGGTGGAGAACTACCTGCTGGCCCGCGACCTGATGCTGCCCGCGCGCACGCTCAGCACGCGGTCGACGCTGTTCACCCTGGCCTTGGTGCATGAATCGAATGCCATCGCGCCCCTGTCGGCGGCGGTCGCGGATTTCTTCATTGGCCGTGCTGCGCTGGGGTCACGGCTGGACCGGCTGCCCGTGGCCCCCGACCTGTCGGTCGCGACCTATGGCATCATCCGGCGCGCCGGCGACCCGCTGTCGCCCGCCGCAGAACGCATCCTGACGGCGCTGCGCCGCGTCGTGTCCGGGCGCCGCTGACCCCGTGCCCGGCGGCCCGCGGGCGCCGCCGGGCCTTTGCCCCTGCCCCACGCGCGCCGCGTCCGCTCATGAAACGGCCGATCACATAACGGCATCGGCAGGAACAATCGGTCTCACGGGCTGTTCGGGCCATGATGGGGGATGTCAGCCGGAACAGGGTTGGTCCCCGTTGCATGCACTTCGGGCAGCATCACAGCCACCAACAGTCAAAGGGCCACCCTCATGGCAGACGATCCCCTTTATCGCCCCTCCGCCGACACCCAGACCACGACCGACCAGGGCGACTATCCGACCGAGCCCGGCTCAGGCGGCGAGCTACATCAGCGCCCCGGCGCTGACGCCCCTCGGATGACGACGTCGCAGGGCATTCCCATCGCCGACGACCAGAACAGCCTCAAGGCCGGCGAACGAGGCCCGACGCTGCTGGAAGACTTCCACATGCGTGAGAAGATCTTTCACTTCGACCATGAGCGCATCCCCGAGCGTGTGGTCCACGCCCGCGGCTACGGCGCGCACGGGTATCTCGAGATCACCGACCCGATCCCCGAGCTGACTTCGGCCAAGCTGTTGTCGGAAAAGGGCAAGAAGACCCCCGCCTTCGTCCGCTTCTCGACCGTGGCGGGCAACAAGGGGTCGGCAGACCTGGCGCGCGACGTGCGCGGCTTTGCGGTCAAGCTCTACTCCGAAGATGGCAACTGGGATATCGTCGGCAACAACATCCCCGTCTTCTTCATCCAGGACGCGATCAAGTTTCCCGACCTGATCCACTCGGTCAAGCCCGAGCCCGACCGCGGATTTCCGCAGGCTCAGTCGGCGCACGACAATTTCTGGGACTTCATCTCGCTCATGCCCGAGGCGATGCACATGGTCATGTGGACCATGTCCGACCGCGCGATCCCACGGTCCTTCCGCTTCATGGAAGGGTTCGGCGTCCACACCTTCCGCTTCGTCAACGACGAGGGCAAGGGCACCTTCGTCAAGTTCCACTGGAAGCCCAAACTGGGTCTGCAATCCGTGGTCTGGGACGAGGCGGTGACGATCATGGGCGCCGATCCCGATTTCCACCGCCGCGACCTGTGGCAGGCGATCCAGAACGGCGACTTCCCGGAATGGGAGCTGGGGGTGCAGGTCTTCGACGACGACTTTGCGGACAGCTTCGAATTCGACGTGCTGGACGCGACCAAGCTGATCCCCGAAGAACAGGTGCCGGTGCGCATCATCGGGCGGCTGGTGCTGGACCGGATGGTCGACAACTTCTTCGCCGAGACGGAACAGGTGGCCTTTTGCACGCAGAACATCGTGCCGGGCGTCGATTTCACCAACGACCCGCTGCTGCAGGGGCGGAACTTTTCCTACCTCGACACGCAGATCAAACGCCTTGGCGGCCCGAACTTCACCCATATCCCGATCAACGCGCCGAAATGCCCCTTCCACCACTTCCAGCAGGACGGGCACATGGCGATGCACGCGCCCAAGGGCCGCGCGAATTATGAACCCAACTCCTGGCAGAAGGGCGGACCGCGGGCCGAGCCGGTCGGCAGCTACCAAAGCCTCGCCGAACCCGTGCAGGGCGAAAAGCGGCGCATCCGGGCCGAAAGCTTTGCCGACCACTACAGCCAGGCACGGCAGTTCTACAAAAGCCAAACCGAGGTCGAGCAGACCCACATCGCCAACGCGATCGTCTTCGAGCTGTCGAAATGCGAAACCCAGGCGATCCGCGAACGCATCGTGGCCCATTTGCGCAACATCGACGAGGGGCTGGCCAAGTCGGTCTTCGACGGTCTGGGCCTGCCCGAGATGCCCGAGCCGATGAAGCCCGCCCGCGATCCCATCGACCTGCCCGTGTCGGACAAGCTGTCGATCCTGAAGAACGGCCCCGGCCGGTTCGAGGGGCGGAAGCTGGGCCTGCTGGTCACCGACGGCGCCGACGCCGCTCTGGTCAAGGGCCTGCAGGACGCGGTAGCGGCCGCGGGCGGCATGGTCGAGGTCGTGGCCCCCAAGGTGGGCGGCGCCAAGCTGTCGGACGGAAACCACCTGCCTGCGCAGCAGAAGGTCGATGGCGGGCCGTCGGCGCTTTACGACGCGGTGGCCGTCATCGCGTCGAAAGACGGGGCCGAGGCGCTGGCCAAGATGCACCCGGCAGGCATGTTCGCCTCCGAGGCCTATGCCCACGCCAAGTTCATCGCGATGTCGAAAGAGGCCGAGACACTGTTCGACAAGGCCGGCGTGACCGAGCGGGACGAGGGCATGACCGTGCTGACCGCCCCCGACGAGGCAAAAGGCTTTGTCGAGGCCTGTGGCCAGATGCGTTACTGGGCCCGGTTCGCCTGATCGGCCGCGCAACCCACTGATGCAGCCTCGCCCCCTGCCGGGGGCGGGGCCTTTTTCACTGCACGCCGCACGGGCCCTGCCCGCGTTCGGCGGATCGGCAGGGCGTGCCGGTTTCCTTCGCGGGGCTGTCCCCTTGCCCTGCGCCTGCCCTCTGCCCCGGGTTGCGGACGGGTAAAGCCATGTCAGGTCACGGCGAAGGCGCGCAGGAAGGTCGCGAGACCCAGTTCGAACCGGGCGGCGATGTCGGCCTCGTTCGGCCGGCAGGAGGGATCGACGAGGATTTCCAGCACCGGGCACTGGATCATGTCCTTGAGCAGCTGCGCCGCGGCGCCGACATCCTCGCACCGGATCTCGCCGCGCTGGCAGGCGCGCTCAAGTTCGGCCTGGATCAACCCGCGCACCTGTCCCGACCCGTTCTCGCGGCATAGACGCCCGAGGTCGGTGGGCGCCGCGCCGTCGGCCACTGCGATGCGCAGGATCTCAAGCGGCAGATCCAGCTGGGCGGAGATGCCTTCGGGCTGCAGCATGAGGCGCAGGCGTTGCTCAAGCGGGGCATCGCGGGCCTCGGGCGGCAGTGGACGCAGGAACCGCGTCTTCGCGCGCTCCATGTAGGCTGCAAACAGCGCATCGCGGTCGGCGAAAAGACCGTAGAGCGTGCGCTTGGACATGCCCGCCCGCCCCGCGATCGCGGTCATCGTCAGGCCCGCCATCCCGGCTTCGCCGAACTGGTTGTCCAGCGCGTCCAGCACGATACGGCGGCGGTCCTCGGGCGAAATTGCGACGGGCCGCCCCGGCCGGGCGCCGCAGATTTCGGCACCGCAGGCGTTTTTGTCAGCCTTCGCCATTGTCGCACCGCCGCAATTTACGCTGCATGACAGCAATCCCTTGCAATTCCCGAGCCCGCACCATTATGAAACCCGAGAGTTTTGTAATGCCACCCGGGGGATCGCGGCAAGCCGATTCGCCCCGTTCCCGCTGAAGGAGCCAAAAATGGCCCGGATCATCCAAGCCGCGGCGCTGGCCGCCGCTGTTCTCATGCCTTTGTCCGCCGGGGTCGCCGCAGCGCAGCAGGGCGGCGGCGGCGACGCTCCGCCGCCGGCGGTCACCGTCGTGACGCTGCAGCCGCAGGACCTGACGCTGACCACCGTGTTGCCCGGCCGTGTGCGCGCCTCTTCCGAGGCCGAGGTGCTGCCGCAGGTCAGCGGCATCATCACCGAACGACTGTTCACCGAAGGGTCGCAGGTCTCGGAGGGCGACGTGCTCTACCGCATCGACCCCACGACCTACGAGGCCGCCGTGGCGCAGGCGCAGGCCAGCGTCAGCCAGGCACAGGCGCAGCAGCGTGCCGCCGAACGTGATTTCGAGCGCGTGTCGCAGCTGTCGGACCGCGGCGTCTCCAGCCAGCAGGCCGCCGATGATGCGGCCTCGGCCCGCGATTCGGCGAATGCGGCGGTCGAGGTGGCGCAGGCGCAGCTGCGCTCGGCCGAGATCGAGCTGGACCGGACCGAGATCCGCGCCCGCCTGTCGGGACGGATCGGCCTGTCAAACGTCTCGCCCGGGGCGCTGGTCACCGCCAGCCAGGCCACGCCGCTGGCCACGATCCGCGAACTCGATCCCGTCTATGTCGACGTGACCCAATCGGCGGCCGAGCTTCTGGCCTGGCGCCGGGGCGATACGGCGGCCGACCTGGGCGAAGGCAACCGCGAGGTCGCGCTGACGCTTGCCGACGGCAGCATCTTCGAAGAGCGCGGGCTGGTCACCGCGGCCGAACCGCATGTCGACGAGCAGACCGGCGTCGTCGTGCTGCGGATCGAATTCGACAACCCCGAGGGGCTGCTTCTGCCCGGGATGTACGTGCAGGTCGAAATGCCGACCACGCAGGCCGAGGGCGTCTACCTCGCCCCGCAGGAGGGTGTGACGCGTGACCGCCGCGGCAACCCGCTGGCGATGGTCGTCAGCGACGAGGGCGTGGTGGAATCGCGGCAGCTGACCGTGCTGCAGGACCGTGGATCTGACTGGATCGTCAGCGACGGACTGGAACCCGGCGACCGCATCGTCGTGGCCGGCATGTCCGCCGCCCAGCCCGGCGCGCAGGTTACCCCCGAGGAACGCGCGCCCGAGGGCGCCGAAAACGCCCAGCCCGGCAACGGACAGGCCCAAGGCGCACAGGCTCAAGGTGCTCAGGTCCAAGGCGCTACGACCGAAGGCGCGGAGGGAACGCAGCCCGCCCCGGCCACGGATGCCGCCCCCGGGACCGCCGAAACCGAAGCCACGGAAACCGAAGGCCCCGCCGCAGGGCAGGACGCCCCCGCCGGGGCCGCGCAGGCGGCAGAGGGCACCGCGCCCGATGCGCAGGCCACTGAGGCCGCGGCGGAAACCGCCGCCGGCGAAGAGGACTGATCGCATGGCCCGCTTCTTTATCGAACGCCCCGTCTTTGCGTGGGTGATCTCGATCCTCATCATGGGGATCGGCGTGCTGTCGATCCTGACCCTGCCGATCGCGCAGTATCCGCAGATCGCGCCGCCGACGATCAGCGTGTCGGCCAGCTATCCCGGCGCCTCGGCCCAGACGGTGGCCAACACGGTCACGCAGGTGGTCGAACAGCAGATGACCGGGCTCGACGGGCTGCGCTACATCTCGTCGAACTCGACCTCTGCCGGCACCGCCAGCATCAGCCTGACCTTCGAGACGGGGACCGACCCCGACATCGCGCAGGTGCAGGTGCAGAACAAGCTGAGCCAGGCGACCCCGCTTTTGCCCGAGCCGGTGCAGCGGCAGGGGGTGAGCGTCCAGAAATCCTCGGCCGGGTTCCTGATGGTGATCGGCCTGATCTCGACCGACGGGCGGCTGGATGAAACCGACCTCTCGGACTACCTCAAGACCAACCTCGTCAATGATATCAGCCGGATCGAGGGCGTGGGCTCGGTCCAGGTCTTCGGCGGGCAATACGCGATGCGGATCTGGCTCGATCCGTCGAAGCTGGCCGCCTACGAACTGACCCCCGCCGACGTCGTCAACGCCGTCAGCTCGGAGAACGCGCAGATCTCGGCCGGGGCCTTCGGCAACCGGCCCACCGACGAAGGCCAGATGCTGAACGCCACGATCACGGCGCAGTCGCTGCTGTCGACGCCCGAGGATTTCCGCCAGATCGTGCTGCGCGCCCAGAGCGACGGCGCGCTGGTGCTTCTGGGCGATGTCGCGCGGGTCGAGATCGGCTCGGAAAGCTACAACTTCGAATCCCGCTTCAACGGCAGCCCGTCCTCGGGCATGGCGATCAGCCTCGCGGCGGGCGCCAACGCGCTGGACGTGTCCGAAGAGGTGCGCCACCGGATCGACGAGTTCGCCGAGTTCTTCCCGGAAGGGGTGGAATACGTCGTGCCCTACGACACCACGCCCTTCGTCGAGATCTCGATCGAAGAGGTGCTGCACACGCTGCTCGAGGCGATCGTGCTGGTGTTCCTCGTCATGTGGCTGTTCCTGCAGAACCTGCGCGCCACGCTGATCCCCACGCTGGCCGTTCCGGTCGTGCTTCTGGGGACCTTCGGGATCATCGCCGCGGCGGGCTTTACCATCAACACGCTGACGATGCTGGCAATGGTGCTGGCGATCGGCCTGCTGGTCGACGACGCCATCGTCGTGGTCGAAAACGTCGAGCGGGTGATGGAGGAAGAAGGCCTCTCGCCCCGCGAAGCCACCCGCAAGAGCATGGGCCAGATCACCGGCGCGCTGATCGGCATCGCCATGGTGCTGTCGGCGGTGTTCGTGCCGATGGCGTTCTTCGGCGGCTCGACCGGCGTCATCTACCAGCAGTTCGCGATCACCATCGTGTCGGCCATGGCGCTGTCGGTGGTCGTCGCGCTGACGCTGACGCCCGCGCTTTGCGCCACGCTGCTCAAGAACACCGGCCACGCGACCAAGCGCGGGCCCTTCGGCCTGTTCAACCGCGGCTTCGACAAGACGCTGAACGGCTATAGCGGCTTCGTGGGCTGGATCATCCGGCACCGCATCCTGAGCGGCCTGGCCTATATCGGGATCGCCGTGGCGATGGTGCTGATGTTCATGCGCACGCCCACGGGGTTCCTGCCCGAAGAGGACCAGGGGATCATGTTCACCATGATCCAGCTGCCGACCGGCGCCACGTTGGAACGCACGCTTGACGTCATCGACCAGGCCGAGACCTACTACCAGACCGCCGAAAGCGAGAACGTGCAATCGGTGTTCTCGGTCGCGGGCTTCGGCTTTGCCGGCCAGGGACAGAACATGGGCCTGGTCTTCGTGCGCCTGAAGGACTGGGAGGAACGCCCCGATCCCGGTCAAAGCGCGCAGGCCATCGCGGGTCGCGCCTACGGCGCCTTCAGCCAGATCCGCGACGGCATGGTGATCCCCATCGTGCCGCCCGCGGTGACCGAGCTGGGCAACGTCTCGGGCTTCGACTTCTACCTGCAGGCCCGCGGCGGGCAGACGCATGAACAGCTTCTGCAGGCGCGCAACCAGCTGCTGGGGATGGTGTCGCAAAGCGACCTCGTCGCGTCGATCCGGCCCAACGGGCTTGAGGATGCGAGCCAGTTCAACCTTCAGATCGACTGGCGCAAGGCCGGCGCGATGGGGGTGTCGGCCACCGATGTCAGCAACCTGCTGTCGATCGCCTGGGCGGGTCGTTACGTGAACGACTTCATCGACCAGGGCCGGATCAAGCGGGTCTACGTGCAGGGCGACGCCAACTCGCGCTCGACCCCCACCGACATCGACAAGTGGCGGGTGCGCAACGACAGCGGCGGCTTGGTGCCCTTCGCCAACTTCGCCGAAGGCGACTGGCAGTTGGGCGCGCAGGGCGTCTACCGCTACAACGGCGTGCCGGCGATGCAGCTTCAGGGCTCGCCCGCGCCCGGTGTCACGACCGGCGAGGCGATGGCCGAGGTCGAGCGTCTGGCGGCCCAGCTTCCGCCCAGCTTCTCGCTGGCCTGGACCGGCCTGTCGCTCGAGGAACGCGAGTCGGGCAACCAGGCCCCGCTGCTCTACGCGCTGTCGCTGGCGGCGGTGTTCCTGTCGCTCGCCGCGCTCTACGAAAGCTGGACGATCCCGTTCTCGGTCATGCTGGCCATGCCCATCGGGGTGCTGGGCGCGCTGCTGGGCGCCTTCCTCGGCGGGTTCGAGAACGGCGTGTTCTTCCAGGTGGGCCTGCTGACCGTGATCGGCCTGACCGGCAAGAACGCGATCCTGATCGTCGAGTTCGCGCGCGAACGGATGGAAAGCGGCGAGCCGCTGATGATCGCCACCAAAGAAGCCGCGCGCCAGCGGTTCCGGCCGATCATCATGACCTCGATGGCGTTCTCGCTGGGGGTGCTGCCGCTGGTGCTGTCCTCGGGCGCGGGGTCGGGCGGGCGCAACGCCATCGGCGCGGGCGTTCTGGGCGGGACGCTTTCCGCCACCATCCTCGGTGTGCTCTTCGTGCCGCTGTTCTTCGTCCTCGTGATGAAGATCTTCGGTCGCGGCAAGACCGACACCTCGGACAATCCCAAGCCGGTCTCTGAGCGTCCCGCGGACGCCTGAGGCGCCCGACGGCACGAACCCTGTCATGCAAACGGGCGCCTTCGGGCGCCCGTTTCGCATTCCCCCCTCGGCCCCTTTTTCACGACGATGACCCTGCGGGAGGGCGGTTCTGTCATCGGGGTGATACATCCGCTTGGCACGTGGCGCGGGACACCGCAGTCCACGGCAAAGGATACCCTCCACGTGACACTCAAGACCGCCCTTCTGACCACCGCCGCCATGACGCTCGCGCTGCCCGCGGGGGCCGAAAGCTTCAACCGCATCGCCTCCTTCCCGGTCGCGCAGAACCTGCCCGAGGGGATCGAGCCCACGCAGCCGACCTCGGCCGAGATCATCGATGTCAGCGGCGACGGCATGACGCTGATCTACACCGACAGCCCCGCCGGGCTGGTCGGCATGATCGACATCACCGACCCCGCGGCGCCGGCGCCGAAAGGCGCGCTCGACATGGGCGGCGAGCCCACCTCGGTCGCGGTGATGGACATGTCGGCCTTCGTGGGCGTGAACACCTCGAAAAGCTTCACCGACCCCTCGGGCCATCTGGCCCTCATCGACATGGCGACTGGGCAGGAAGACGACGGCGTGCGCTGCGATCTGGGCGGCCAGCCCGACAGCGTCGCCGTGGCCCCCGACGGCAGCGTCGTCGCCATCGCCATCGAGAACGAGCGTGACGAGGATCTGGGCGACGGCCGCGTCGGCCAGATGCCCGCGGGCTACCTGTCGATCGTCCCGCTGAAGGACGGCATGCCCGACTGCGACGGCCAGATCCGGGTCGACCTGACGGGCCTGGCCGAGGTCGGCGGCGACGACCCCGAGCCCGAGTTCGTCGACATCAACGACGCCGGCGAAATCGTCGTGTCGCTGCAGGAAAACAACCACATGGTCGTGGTGTCTTCGGAGGGCGAGATCCTGTCGGACTTCTCCGCGGGCGCGGTCGATCTAAACGGCATCGACACGACCGAGGACGACGCGCTGATCTTCGACGAAAGCCAGACCGGGCGCGTGCGCGAACCCGACGCGGTCAAGTGGATCGACGACGATCACTTCGCCACCGCGAACGAAGGCGACATGGACGGCGGCAGTCGCGGCTGGACGATCTTCCACAAGGACGGCACCGTGGTCTACGACAGCGGCACGTCCTTCGAGCACGCGATCATCGAGATCGGCCACTACCCCGAGGGCCGGTCCGAGAACAAGGGTGTCGAGCCCGAGTCGATCGAGACCGCGACCTTCGGCGACACGCCCATGGTCTTCGTCGGGTCCGAGCGTGCGTCGGTCGTGGGGGTCTACGACGTCACCGACCCCTCTGCGCCCGTGCTTTCGCAGCTTCTGCCATCGGGGATCGGGCCCGAAGGCTACGTGGCGATCCCCGAGCGCAACCTGCTGGTATCGGCGAACGAGAATGACCTGATCGAAGACGGCGGCGCCCGCGCGCATGTCATGCTGTTCGAATACCAGGATGCCGAACCGACCTACCCCATGCTCACCTCCGCCGGCGCGGATGAGCTGATTGGCTGGGGCGCGATCTCGGGCATGGTCGCGGACGAGGACGGCACGATCTACGCGGTCAACGACAGCTTCTACGCCGGGCAGCCGACGATCTTTGTCATCGACCCCGCGCAGACGCCCGCCCGCATCACCCGCGCGATCCGCGTTACCCGCGACGGCGCCCCCGCCGCGCATATGGATATGGAGGGCATCACGCTCGACGGCGACGGCGGCTTCTGGATCGCCAACGAGGGCCGCACCGACCGCGATATCCCGCACGCGCTCTACCACGTCTCGGCCGAGGGTGAGATTACCGAAGAGGTGACGATCCCCGAAGAGCTGGCGCAGCACGAGGTCCGCTTCGGCTTCGAAGGCGTCACCATGCTGGACGGGGCGCTGTGGATGGCGGTGCAGCGCGAATGGGGCGACGACCCCGAGAACACGGTCAAGCTGGTGGCCTACACGCCCGAGACCGGCGAATGGGGCGCGGTGCGCTATGAAAAGGCCGCCGCCCAGACCGGCTGGGTGGGCCTGTCGGAAATCTCGGCTCAGGGCGACTGGGTCTATGTCGTCGAGCGCGACAACCAGCTGGGCGAGGCCGCGAAGGTCAAGAAGGTCTACCGCATCGCGGCCGCCGACATGCAGGCGGCGCCTCTGGGGTCGGACCTGCCGGTCGTGGTCAAGGAAGAGGTCCGCGACCTGATCCCCGACCTGACCGCAACGGGCGGCTACGTGCTGGACAAGGTCGAGGGGCTGGCCGTGATGTCGGACGGCGAAATCTGGGTGGCGACCGACAACGACGGCGTCGACGATCACTCGGGCGAGACGATGTTCTTCTCGATCGGGCGCGCCGACGACTGACCGGCACAGGCCTGCACGCCGAAACGCGCCCCGCGGAGCACTCCGCGGGGCGTTTTTCGTGGCCCCTCCCCGGCCGCAGCGCCGGGTCGGTGGCCTGCCGCGGCCATCCCCGGGGACACTGGCGGGCGTCGGACCGAACCGCGGCTGGACCGCCCCCCACCGGGGCCACGCGGCGCGGTTGCCGATCCCCTGCCGGTCGACCCCGCGAGGCCGGTTGCCCCATGGGCCGATCACCGGCGGCATTCCCCTTTGCCGCCCATGGGGTTAGGGTCGCCCGCATCAGGCCCCGGACCGCCCGCGCGGCCGGAGCACCGCAACGGGGGACGCATGACGGGACACTTGCCGCACACAGGCCGGCCCGATCCGGGACTGCGCCCAGGTGCCCCCGCGATCGCCCCGCGCATCTTTGCCCTGGCCGCGACGCTGCGCCGGTCGTTCAACGCCGAGGCCGCGCCACGCACCGGGCTCAGCCACGAAAAGGCGCGAATCCTCATTCTGATCGGAGATTTCCAGCCGGTGCAGATGGCCGACCTCGCCCAGCACACCTCGCTCGATCCCGGCCAGCTCAGCCGCGGTATCTCCGAGCTGGTCGCGGCCGGCCTCGCCCGGCGCGAGGCACGGGGACGGACGCGCGTGCTGTCGCTGACGGAGGCGGGCGCACCGGTCTATGCCGAGCTTGGCGCCTATACCGCCGCCCGCAACGCCGAGCTGTTGCAAGACCTCGACACCGCCGCTCAGGCCGGCCTTTGCCACGCGCTGGACCTGATCCTGTCGCGGGCCGACGCGATGCTGGACCGCGACCGCGACGGTCCCCAAGACGGACCCCGCGACGGACCCCGGGCCGAGACCGCCCGCCCCACGGGAGGGCACGGGGAATGACCGCCCGCGTCGCCCCCGGCATCGACTGGAACGATGCCTTCGACAACTCGGGCCACGTGCCCGGCGCCGAGGCGCTGCTGGCGGCGATGTCCGACGCCGCCGCGGCCTTTCGCGCCGCCCATCCACCGCAAGTTCTGGCCTATGGCCCGGGCCCGCGCCAGAAGCTTGACCTTTTCCACCCGGACGGCCCGGCGCACGGCCTCGTGACCTTCATCCACGGCGGCTACTGGCGGTCCTGCGACCGCGCCGATTTCTCGCACCTCGCGCAGGGCGCGCTGGCGCGGGGCTGGATGGTTGCCCTGCCCTCCTACACCCTCGCGCCCGAGGCCGGGATCGGGCGGATCGGGCAGGAGATCGCCGCCGCCATCGCCTGCGCGGCCGAAAGGACCGGCGGCCCGATCCGCATCGCGGGCCACTCCGCGGGCGGCCATCTGGCCCTGCGCATGGCCTGTGCCGAAGGCCCGCTGGCCCGCGCCCTGCGTCCCCGGGTGGCGCGTATCCTCGGGATCAGCGGCATCTACGACCTGCGCCCGCTGCTGCTGACCGAGATGAACGACACACTTCAGCTGACACCCGACGGCGCGGTTGCCGAAAGCCCCGCGCTGACGCATGGCCTGCCCGTACCCGTCACGCTCTGGACCGGGGCGGCGGAACGGCCCGAGTTCCTGCGGCAGGCCCGGCTGATGGCCGAGGCCTGGCCGGACTGCACCGACCACTACGCGCCGGGCCAGCACCATTTCTCGGTGATCGACGGGCTCGCCGATCCCGACCACCCCCTGACCGAGGCACTTTTGACATGACGTTTCCCCGCAAGGACCTCTTCGATCTGCCCGCGGGCGTGATCTATCTCGACGGCAATTCGCTGGGCCCCCTGCCCGCGACAGCCGCCGCGCGCGCGGCGCAGGTCGTCAGCCACGAATGGGGCCAGGGCCTGATCCGCGGGTGGAACGACCACGGCTGGATGGACCTGCCCGAACGGCTGGGCGACCGGATCGCACCGATCATCGGCGCGCCCGCGGGGTCGGTCGTCGTGGGCGACACGCTGACGATCAAGGTCTACCAGGCCTTGTCCGCGGCCCTGTCCCTGCGCCCCGACCGCCGCGTGGTGCTGAGCGACAGCGGCAACTTCCCCGCCGACCTCTACATCGCCGAAGGCCTTCTGGGCCTGCTGGGCGAAACCTACGAGCTGCGCATCGTCGCGCCCGAGGACGTGGCCGGCGCCATCACCGACGACATCGCCGCGGTGCTTCTGACCGAGGTCGATTATCGCACCGGCCGCCGCCACGACATGGCCGATCTGACAGCGCGCACCCACGCGGCAGGCGCGGTCTCGATCTGGGATCTCGCGCATAGCGCGGGTGCCGTGCCTCTGGACCTCGAGGGCTGCGGGGCCGAGTTCGCGGTGGGCTGCAGCTACAAGTTCCTGAACGGCGGACCGGGCGCGCCGGCCTTCATCTACGCCCGTCCCGACCTGGTCGAGGGCCTTCGCCCGACGCTGGCGGGCTGGCTGGGCCACGCCGCGCCCTTCGCGTTCGAGCAGGGCTACCGCCCCGCGCCCTCCGTCTCGCGCCTGCGTGTCGGCACACCGCCGGTGGTGCAGATGAGCCTGCTGGAGGAGGCGCTGAAGATCTGGGAGGGCGTCGACATGACCGCCCTGCGCGCCCGCGCGATCGACCTGTCAGAGATCTTCATCACCGAGGTCGCGGCCCGCTGCCCCGACCTCACCCTCGCCTCCCCGCGCGAAGCGGCGCGGCGCGGCTCGCAGGTGTCGTTTTCGCATCCTCAGGGCTATGCAGCGATGCAGGCCCTGATCGACCGCGGCGTGATCGGAGACTTCCGCGCCCCCGACATCATGCGCTTTGGCATCACCCCGCTTTACCTCGACGAAGGCGACATCCGTGCCGCGGTGGACGTGCTGGAAGAGGTGATGACCAATCGGCTCTGGGACGATCCGAAGTACCTCGAGCGGAAGGCGGTGACGTGATCTTTTGCATTTAACTAGGTGTCATGATGAACTAAAAACTACAGATACTGAGAAAATTGCATCCATGACGAACGCAAAAATTTACCTAGCGGAACTAAAAAATGGATAAAAATAGCAGGGAAGAATATTAGTAAAGCGAAACTCAACCCGCAAATCGCTCCGCTTTTCCACTTGAGAAAATCTTCTCTTTTAAGACGTTCACAGAAAATCGGACGATCCGCATAACGCAAAAACTTCTTGAATATTGAGGCTTCAAGTTTAGCGCGCTCCCAGTCGTGCTTCAGCAATATAGAAACTCTCTTCGATACCTTACCCGCACAGGTCTCCTCTAATATAGATCGATCCATGTCATCGGAGGGGTTCAGGTTCATACGAATTTCATCACGTAACAGCTGAGCTTTCGTTTCTTCTTTGTCCCGCATCGCAGAGGCAAGCCCTAGAGCAAGTTTCCGCATTTTATTACGCCACTTGCGGCGCTCGTCTATAACTGCGCTGGCATGTATATTTCTGACCGCCGCAAAATAAGTTATTACAGATCCAACAATTGCTCCGATTGCCGCATGCCATATCACATTGTACACTACTTTATTTCTTTCTTTTTTTGAAATTCATTTAGCAAACACCACCCTAGTTCGGGAACAGGTCCGGCACGATCGTCACGACGCCGGGGAAGAACCACAGCAGCGCCAGCCCCAGCACCTGGATCAGCACGAAGGGGATCACGCCGCGGTAGATGTGGCCGGTCGTGACGCTCGGCGGGGCTACCCCGCGCAGATAGAACAGCGCAAAGCCGAAAGGCGGGGTCAGGAACGAGGTCTGAAGGTTCACCGCGATCATGATCGTGACCCACTTGGGATCGAGCGTGCCGCCGTAGATTACCGGGCCCACGATGGGGATCACGATGTAGATGATCTCGAGGAAATCCAGCACGAAGCCCAGCACGAACAGCACCAGCATCACGATCAAGAACACCACCCATTCCCGGTCGAAGCTGCGCAGGAAGTTCTGGATGTACTCCTCGCCCCCGAAGGAGATCACGACAAGGTTCAGAAGCTGCGAGCCGATGAGGATGGTGAAGACCATGCTGGTGACCTTCGCCGTCTCGCGCACCACCGGCGTCAGAACGCCGCCCGCAAAGAGCACCCAGCAGGCGTAGAGCAGCCCGAAAATCGCGAAGAGATAGCAGGCCTGCGCGGCGAGAAAGGCGATCCAGTCGCCGGGCGAGGTCGTCCCGACACCCACGCGCAGGTCGAAGTTCACGCCCAGAAGCAGCATCACCACGATGGCGAAGGCCGTCAGCAGGATGATCCGGCCCGACCGCCCCTCGTCGTGCAGCCGGCGGTAGGCGGCCAGCAGGATCGCGCCCCCGGCCCCCAGCGCCGCGGCGGGCGTGGGGTTGGTGATGCCGCCCAGGATCGAGCCCAGCACCGCGACGATCAGCACCAGCGGCGGAAAGACCACGCGCAGCAGGTCGTTGCGGGCAAGGTAGCGCACGGCCCGGCCGCAGCCCCACAGGGCAATCCCCACGGGAATGGCCAGGATCAGCACCGTTGCCCCGGACGACAGGGTCGGCCCGATCAGGAAGACGTCGGCCAGAAGCGCCAGCAGGATGCCCGCCGCGCCGATCGCCAGCGGCCGCCCGTTGGCCGAGGGGGCGACGCCGCGCGCCGTGGTCAGGATCAGCCCCAGCACCAGCATCGCCAGCGCGATGCCCGTCCCGATCGGTGCGCGGCTGGCGATCATCTGCGCCGTCGCCTCGGCCATCTCGTCCTCGGTCAGGGCGCGGCTCTGTTCGACCGGGCCGCCATTGGCCCGGGCTTGCGTCACGGCCGCGTCCCACTTGTCCTGCCCATGCAGCTCGATCATGGCGTCCTGACAGGCAGGCGAGACGTTGGTGCGCAGGCCCGACTGGGCGGCGACCTCGGTATAGCTCGCGACATAGACGGACTGGCTGCCGACAAGGTTCAGGCTCATCGCCAGCACAAGGCCGCCGATCAGCACGATGGGCGCACCCAGGAACCAGGTCAGTGCCTCGTGGCGGGTGATGATTTCGCCGCCCGTCACATCCTCGCCCACCGCGACAGGCGGGGCCTTGGACGGATTGAAGACGGCGTAGGTAAAGGCATAGAGGCCATAGAGCACGGCCAGCAGCACACCCGGCAGGATGGCAGCCTGGAACAGCGTCCCGACCGACACGACAGCCGCCTGGCCCAGGTAGGTCAGCGCGTCGCCGCAGCCCACCGCCTGCGCCCGCGCATCCTGGGCCGAGGCATAGATGTCGCCCGCGAGCGTCCCCAGCAGCACGATCACGATCGAGGGCGGGATGATCTGGCCCAGCGTGCCACTGGCGGCGATGACGCCGGTGGCCAGCTGCGGCGAATATCCGTTGCGCAGCATGGTTGGCAGCGACAGCAGGCCCATCGTCACCACCGTCGCGCCGACGATGCCGGTCGAGGCGGCGAGGAAGGCGCCCACGACCACCACCGACACCGCCAGGCCGCCCGGCAGCGGCCCGAAAACGCGTGCCATGGTGGTCAGCAGGTCGTTGGCAATCTTCGACCGTTCCAGCACGATGCCCATCATCACGAACATCAGCACGGCCAGCAGAGTCTCGATCGACTGGCCGGCGAGGACGCGTTCGTTGATGCGGTTGACGATGAAGCTGAGGTTGCGGTCGACGGCCAGCTCCCACCCGCCGGGAAAGATCGGCTCGGAGATGCGCGGCAGGTCGGGGTATCGGAACTTCGATATGTTGATCGCGCGCTCGCCCTCGGCCAGCAAGGCGCGATAGGCCTCGGACGAGGTGTCGACCGCCTGATGGATCAGGATGCCGGCGCTGTCGAGCGCGGCGATGATCGCGAAGGAGATGACCGCCGCGCCACCAATGGCGAAGGCCACCGGAAACCCCGACAGGATCGCGCCGAAGAGGCACAGGAACACGATGATGAGGCCAAGCTCGACGCCGTCCAGACCGAAAAGCATGTGGTGCGGGATCCCTTAATGCGTGCCTTCGAAGGCCGTCTCGCCCGCGCCCAGCGTGTCGCGGTCGAGGTAGCGGCCTTCGGCCAGCGGCCCCCCCTTCCATTCAAGGTAGGAGCGGTAGAAGAATGCGATGGCCTGCAGGAAGATCAGCCCGGCGAAGAGCACGAGCAGGATCTTGAACAGGAAGTAGGCGTTGAAGCCGTTCGGAGAGAACCCGATCGTCTCGACATTCCAGCGGATGGCGCGGGCCTTCATCAGCGTCCGGTCCAGCGTGTCCGAGGCCGAGACCTTGGGCGTCACGAGATGGCGCCAGAGGAAGAACCACGAATACATCCAGACGACGGCGGCGAAGGGCATCATGAACAGCAGGCTGCCCACCATGTCGATCACCCGTTTCGTGGCGTGGCTGACCGGCGAATAGACAAGGTCCACGCGCACGTGCCCCCCTTGGACAAAGGTGTAGCCTGCGCAAAGAGTGACGATCAAGGCATTGTAAAGCTTGAGTTCCTCGGACCACCAGGAGACGTCGAACTGGAAGACCGAGCCGAAGCCGACCGAGATCGACGAGGCGGCGAAGACGCGCTGCATGAAGACGATGACGATCTGCTGGATCACCATCAGAAGGCCCGCCCAGGCAAACAGGCGCCCAAGCCCGTTGGCCATGCCTTCAAGACCCCGCACGCAGCCCCACATGAAGCGGTTCGACCAGAGGCCCACGGCAGTGACGACGAGAAAGGCCACGAAGACCACGAAGAAGAACTCGACCGACCCGCCGTAGTAGATGAAGCGCATCAGCGCCTCGCCGTTCGACCAGTCGAGCCAGAGCCCCGGATGCGTGATGGCATAGAAGAAATGCCAGAAGGCGAGCCCGATTTGGCTCACCAGCCAGATGATGAACTCCATGACGCTGCGGTGCCGTCCCCTCTGGGCGCAGGTTCACCCTTGCCCTTGACCTCTGCATGATCCGCCGCGGCCCCAAAGCCGCGAGCGGAGGGCCCGGCGCGCACCGATGGGCACGCCGGACCGGTTCGGCGCTGGCCTACATCTCGCCCATGACGCGGTTGCGCTGCTGCGAGAAGGCGCCTTCGGACATCTGGATCCACGACGTCGTCGAGCGCAGCGACTCCATGTAGCTGTCATGGGTGCGGGCGTAGAGATCGTCGTCCATGTTCTCCTGCAGAACCTCGGCCGAGGCAGTGCCAAGCGCATCCCACACGCTGTCGGGGAACTCGAAGGTGCGCACGCCGCCCGATTGCAGCTGTTGCAGGGCCCGGCCGTTATTGGCCAGGAACAGCGACAGCGTCCACTGGTGGCTTTCGGCGGCCGCCATCTCGATGATCTTCTGGTGCGCGGGCGACAGGCTTTCGAAAACGTCGCGGTTGGTGGCAAGGCTCAGCCCCGGTCCCGGCTCGTGGAAGCCTGCGGTGTAATAGATATCGGTAATCTCCTGGAAGCCCGCCGACTGGTCCGACCACGGCCCGATCCACTCGGTCCCGTCGATCGCCCCCGAGGACAGCGCCTGATAGACCTCGCCGCCCGGCAGGTTCTGAACGCTGGCGCCCAGCTTGCCCAGCACCTGGCCGCCCTGCCCCGGCATCCGGAACCGCAAACCCTGGAAATCCTCGGGGCCCGTGATCTCGTTCCGGAACCAGCCGCCGGACTGCGCGCCGGTATTCCCGGCGAGAAAGGACTTCAGACCGAAGATCTGCCCCAGCTCGTCATGCAGCTCCTGCCCGCCGTTCTGGTAGTACCAGACCGCAAGCTCCTGCGCGGTCATGCCGAAGGGCACCGAGGCAAAGAAGGCATAGGCCGGGTGCTGCCCCAGGAAATAGTAATCCACGCCGTGATACATGTCTGCCTGACCCGCGGTGACGGCATCGAAGACCTCGAACGCGCCGACCAGTTCGCCCGCGGCCTTGAGGTCGACGGTCAGCTGGCCATCCGACATCGCGCCGATCGTGTCGGCCACGTGCTGCGCGCTGTCATGCACCCCCGCCAGACCCCGCGGCCAGGTCGTGACCAGCGTCAGCGTGCGGTTGCCCTGGGCGATGGCCGGTGCGGCAAGGCCGGACGCCGCAGCCGCCGATCCGCCAAGCGCCGACGTCCGCAGAAATGATCTACGATCCATGAATTCTCCTCCCATGTCGCCCGCCCTTTGACGGGCGGATCCTTGCTAGTACGTCCGAGCCTAGCGCAGAGATTGTCGATCCGGGAACACAGAATTTACGTCGATTTGCGCAAAAGCTTGACCTGACGTAACGTCGCCACGCCACATCCTCTTGATTGCTCAGATCCTCCCTCCGTTTTGGCCCGCACCTTGCGCGCGCGAGGGCCGGACCTAGGTCGCGGTCCGGCGCGCCCCGCCGCAGCGGGGCCCGGGACGAGGAGACGGCACATGACGCGTGGTGACGACAGGCACACCCCTTGGTGGCGCGACAAGGTGGGCTACCAGATCTATCCGCGCAGCTTTGCCGACAGCAACGGCGACGGCATCGGCGACATCCCCGGCATCATCGACCGGCTGGATCACCTCGACCGGTTGGGCGTGGGCTTCATCTGGCTCTCGCCCGTCTACCGCTCGCCCATGGTCGACAACGGCTACGACATCTCGGACTACCGCGACGTGGCGCCGGAGTACGGAACACTCGACGATCTCGAGCGGCTGCTGGCCGAGGCGCGCGCCCGTGACATCGGCATCGTCATGGACCTCGTCGTCAATCACTCCTCGGACCGCCACGTCTGGTTCGAAGCCGCGCGCGCCGACCGCGGAGCACCGACGCGCGACTACTACATCTGGCGCGACCCGGCCCCCGACGGCGGCCCGCCCGACGACAGGCGGTCGTTCTTCGGCGGGCCCGCCTGGACGCTCGCCCCCGAAACGGGGCAATACTACCTGGGCCTCTTCTCGCCCGCCCAGCCCGACCTCAACTGGCGCAACCCCGCGCTGAGGGCCGAGATCTACCAGATGATGAACTGGTGGCTGGACCGCGGCATCGCAGGGTTCCGGATGGATGTCATCGACCTGATCGGCAAGGATATCGAGACGGGCGAGATCGAACAGGGCCCCTACCTGCACCCCTATCTGCAAGAGATGCACGCCGCCACTTTCGGCCCCCGCGACGTCGTGACCATCGGCGAAAGCTGGAACGTCAGCCCCGAGACGGCGCTGCTTTACTGCGGCCGCGACCGGGCCGAGCTGGACATGGTGTTCCACTTCGAACACATCGTGCAGGACTGGGACCCGGAGGTCGGCAAGTGGCGGCCGCAGCCCTTCTCGCTGCCGAAGTTCAAGGCCGTCTTTGCCCGCTGGCAGGAGGCGCTGGCCGAGGATGGCTGGAATTCGCTCTTCCTGTCGAACCACGACCTGCCCCGGCAGGTATCGCGCTACGGCGACGACAGCCCCCGCTGGCGCGCCGCCTCGGCCAAGATGCTGGCCACCGTCATGCACCTGATGCGCGGCACGCCCTTCATCTACCAGGGCGAAGAGATCGGCATGACCAATGCCGATTTCACCCGCATCGACCAGTTCCGCGACCTGGAAACCCTGAACCTCTATGCCGAGCAGACCGCCAAGGGGATGAGTGTCGAGGACTTCATCGCTGGCGCCAATGCCAATGGCCGCGACAACGCGCGCACGCCGGTGCAATGGACCGGCGGACCGCAGGCAGGGTTCACCACCGGCAGCCCCTGGATCGGGATCAACGCCAACCACGCCTCGGTCAACGTGGCCGCACAGCAGGACGATCCCGACAGCGTCCTGTCGCACTACCGGCGCCTTGTCGCGCTGCGCAAGCAGCATCCGGTCATCGTCGAGGGCCGCTTCGCGCTCTGCCTGCCGGACCACCCGGCCATCTTCGCCTACACCCGCACCCTGGGCGCCACACGCCTCTCCGTCGCGGCGAACTTCACCGACACCGCGCAAGAGGTCGAGGTTCCCGCCGAGCTTGCCGCCAGCGGCACCACGCTGATCGCGACCGCGGGTCCCCGCGCCGCGCTCGAAGGTCGCATCACCCTGGTCCCGTTCGAAGCCATCGCGATCCTCCAGCCCGGCTGACACTTTCGCGGGCGCGCTGTTTCTTCTCTTCCCAAATACTCCCGCCGGAGGCATCGACCGCTCAACCATCGACCCGGCAGCCATGGGGGCCCCGCCCCTCTTCCACCCCGACATCGCGAAATATTGTTGCGCATACCTCGCCCGTTCATGACATTTGCATCCGAAAATCCCCGCCTTGCGGTTGACGCCCCCTGCCAAAGCCCATAGGGAGTCGTCTACGAAGTGGGAGCCCCTGGCATGGACAGCCTTGTTGTCATCGTAGGAAAGTGGCGCATGGGCCGGTAACGGCAGACCATAACGGTTTCCCATGCGCCCCCGGATCACCCCCGGGGGCTTTTTTGTTGCCGTGGCCGGCAGTCGGGCCGGCGGCGCGTTGAGCGGAGAGAAGACGATGGATGGTCAGATGACCGGCGCGAAGATGGTTGTGCAGGCGCTCAAGGATCAGGGGGTCGACGTCGTGTTCGGCTACCCCGGCGGCGCCGTGCTTCCGATCTATGACGAGATTCACCAGCAAAACGACATCCACCACGTCCTCGTCCGGCACGAACAGGGCGCCGTGCACGCGGCCGAGGGCTATGCCCGCTCGACCGGCAAGCCCGGCGTCGCCATCGTGACCAGCGGCCCCGGCGCGACCAACGCGGTGACCGGCCTGACCGATGCGCTGATGGATTCGATCCCGATCATCGTCATCTCGGGCCAGGCGCCCACCTTCATGATCGGCACGGACGCGTTCCAGGAGGCAGATACCGTCGGCATCACCCGCCCCTGCACCAAGCACAACTGGCTGATCAAGGACACCGACCGGCTCGCCAACACCCTGCACGAGGCATTCCATGTCGCGATGTCGGGCCGCCCCGGCCCGGTCCTGGTGGACATCCCCAAGGACGTGCAGTTCGCCACCGGCGGCTATGTGCAGCGCACCGACATGAAGACGCATTACGCGCCCCCGACGCTGGGCGATGCAGCGTCCATCGAACAGCTCGTCACCGCGATCGAGACGTCCGAGCGCCCGGTGCTCTACACCGGCGGCGGGGTCATCAATTCGGGCCCCGAGGCCAGCCGCCTCCTGCGCGAATTCGTCGCCGAAACCAATATGCCCATCACCTCGACGCTCATGGGCCTCGGCGCCTACCCCGCCTCTGGCGAGCGCTGGCTGGGCATGCTGGGCATGCACGGGCTTTACGAGGCCAACATGGCGATGCACGGGTCCGACCTGATGATCTGCCTCGGCGCGCGCTTCGACGACCGGATCACCGGTCGCGTCGATGCCTTCTCGCCCGGCTCCACCAAGGCGCATATCGACATCGACCCCTCGTCGATCAACAAGGTGATCCGCGCCGACATCCCGATCGTGGGCGACATCGCGATGGTGCTGGCCGAGGTGCTGCGCGTCTGGCGCGAGCGCGGGTCGAAGACCGCCGACCACTCGGCCTGGCTGGACCAGATCGCCAAGTGGAAAGCCAAGAACTGCCTGCGCTACACCGACAGCAAGACCACGATCAAACCGCAATACGCGCTGCAGCGGCTTGAGGCGCTGACCAAGGATCGCGACCGCTACATCACGACCGAGGTCGGCCAGCACCAGATGTGGGCGGCACAGTTCCTGGGCTTCGAAGAGCCCAACCGCTGGATGACGAGCGGTGGCCTCGGCACCATGGGCTATGGCTTCCCCGCCTCCGTGGGTGTGCAGATGGCGCATCCGGACAGCCTGGTCATCAACGTCGCGGGCGAAGCGTCGTGGCTGATGAACATGCAGGAAATGGGCACCGCCGTGCAGTATCGCCTGCCGGTCAAGCAGTTCATCCTGAACAACGAACGCCTCGGCATGGTGCGCCAGTGGCAGGAGCTTCTGCACAACTCGCGCTATTCGCAAAGCTGGTCCGAGGCGCTGCCCGACTTCGTCAAGCTGGCCGAGGCCTTCGGCGCCAAGGGGATCCTGTGCAAGGATCCCGCCGACCTCGACGACGCGATCATGGAGATGCTGGACTACGACGGCCCGGTGATCTTCGACTGCCTCGTCGAGAAGCACGAGAACTGCTTCCCGATGATCCCCTCGGGCAAGCCGCACAACGAGATGCTGATCGGCGAGGTCGCGACCGAACAGGCCATCGAGGCCGGCGGCGCGGTGCTGGTGTAAGGAGCAGGTCATGGCACAACTGAAGATCGAACAGGGCTCGACAAGCCACTCCGCCTACAACCTGCGCCCGAGCTTCTCGGACGTCGAGGAACGGCACACGCTGGCCGTTCTGGTCGAGAACGAGCCCGGGGTCCTGGCCCGCGTTATCGGGCTCTTCTCCGGGCGCGGCTACAACATCGAAAGCCTGACGGTGGCCGAGATCGACCATACCGGGCACCGGAGCCGCATCACCATCGTCACCACCGGCACGCCGCAGGTGATCGCCCAGATCAAGGCACAGCTGGGCCGCATCGTGCCGGTGCACGAGGTTCACGACCTGACCGAAGAAGGCCGCAGCGTCGAACGCGAACTCGCGCTCTTCAAGGTGCGCGGCCAGGGCGACAAGCGGGTCGAGGCGCTGCGGCTGGCCGATATCTTTCGCGCCAGCGTGGTCGACACGACGCTGGAAAGCTTCGTGTTCGAAATCACCGGCACGCCGGAAAAGATCGACGCCTTTGCCGATCTGATGCGCCCGCTGGGGCTGGTCGAGGTTGCGCGCACCGGGGTCGCCGCCCTGTCACGCGGGGCTGCCTGACCATGTGATCCCTACGCAGGGTTCATTTGATCTTTGCCAATGATCCATATGGCCCTATATATGGGGTCATATGGAGGCATCGCCCATGCAGAATCTCGTCAAGGAACGCGCGTCGGACGACATGCAGGCCGTCGGACTGAAGGCGGTGGCCCGCATCGCCGAAGCATGGGCGCTGCCCCTGCGCGACGCCGCGGCGCTGGCCGACATGTCGGAATCGACGTGGAAACGCGCCCGCCGCCCCGGCTACGCGGGTGATCTGACACGCGACCAGATGCTGCGGCTTTCCGCGCTGGTGGGGCTTTACAAGTCACTTGAGCTTTACTTCGACGCGCCGCTGGCCCGCAGCTGGATCACCCGGCCCAACACCGGGCCGGAATTCGACGGCGCGCGCCCGGTCGACGCGATGATCCGCGGCGGCCTGCCCAAGATCCTGCGCGTGCGCGGCTATGTCGATGCGCTGCGGGGCGGTGCCTGAGCCCCGATGCCCAGCCCCGTGTCAGACGCCCCGCGCCCCGCCCGCATGGACCTGTCCCCGGACCTGCCGGACGCCCTGCGCCTGACCTCGATCAACGACCGGGCGCTGGTGCGCCTGATCCCCGAGACCTATCACAAGCCGCCGGTGCTGCGCGGTCTCGTCGATACCGAGGCCGAGGCCGCGATCCTGGCCGAGCTTGAGGGTCAGACCAGCGACCGCCTTATCGCCGAACGCGAAGGGGCGCGCGGGCTCGACCGGCGCGAACTGGTCTTCGCGCGGCGGGCCCAGGACCTGCAGGTCTACGGGCAAAGCCATATCAACGCGGCCTTCACCTATACCCGCCCCACGGGCAACCGGTTCAACGACGGTGATCGGGGCGCGTGGTATTGCAGCTACCACAGCCTGACCTCGGCCGAAGAGGTGGGGTTTCACCGAACCCGAGAGCTGGGCTTTGCCGGCGTCTACGAAGACAGCGCCCGCTATGTCGAGCTGTTGGCGGATTTCATCGGCGATTTCCCCGACCTCGCCGACTGCACAGATCACCCCGCCCTGTCGCCCGACACCGGGCCGGGCTACGCCGCGGGGCAGCGGCTGGCGGGCGCGCTGCGCCGCGCGGGCCATCGCGGGCTGCTCTACCCCTCGGTCCGGGCGCCGGGCGGACGCTGCTTCGTGGCCTTCGACCCCGGCGTCGTCCAGAACGTGCGCCCCGGCGCGGGATGGACCCTGCGCTGGACCGGCACGCCCGAGTTCAGCATCGCCGCGACACCGTCGGCCTAGGCCACGGTCCGGCCTGGGCCACCGGCCCGCCCGTGCCCCGGTGACCTTTCCACCGACCCGCCGCACGTCCGGCCACGACGCGCGGGCCCGCACGACCGCCCGGGCAAGCCCGGCGTCCCGGCGTGCACCGCACCGGAACGGCTCCGGCGCCCGCCGGGCATTCGAGGATTGGGCAGCGCCCCGGCACTGACGGCCGATGAGCGGGCGCGGCCCGTCCCGGCAGGGCCCGGTGGCCGACGGGCGTCGCGACGCCCGTGCCCCGGCCTGCGACCTCAGGCGCCGGTGTTGGCGCCCATCATGCCCTCGATCTCGGCCATCGCGAAGTCCAGCGTCGCGGCATCGGTCAGCACCCCGTCCTCGACCTTCTTGCCGGCCTGCGGGATCACCACCTCCATCCCCGGATGGACCTGCGCCAGCATGCCGCCCAGCACGTATTTCAGGTGCGCCTGCGCGCGCACGCCGCCCAGCGCGCCGCCCGACACGGTCATGACAAGGCAGGGCTTGCCCTTGAAGACCGACCCGTAGGCCGGGCGCGAGGCCCAGTCGATCGCGTTCTTCAGCACCCCGGGGACCGAGTAGTTGTACTCCGGCGTGACGAAGACCACGCCGTCCGCCGCGCCGATCGCCTCGCGGAACGCGGCGGCGGCGGCGGGTTCGTCCAGATCGGCGTTGTAGTGCGGGATGGTGCCGATCTCGGCCAGCTCGGTCGTGGCCCGCCCCTCAAGCCGCTGCATCAGCGCCCGCGCGGTCGCGGTGGCCGAGGACGCCGCGCGCAGCGAGCCGGAGACGAAAAGGATACGGGGCATCAGGCGGCCCTCCTGTCATTGGTCATGGGTCATCGCGAGGAGCTATCACAGGCACTGCCTGTTGTCAGACCTCGAGGCGGTGCAACCGTGCCGCAACCCCTGTGCGGCCCCGCCTGTCCCCCGTCTGCCCCCGTCTCTCCGAGGCCCGGCCCGTCCCGGCGTGATGCGCCCCCTTAACCGAAGCGGCGGCGCAGCGCTGCGGCGGCAAGGTGATCTACGGCGCGGTGCAGCGCGATGGCCAGGACCGCCAGCACGACCAGGGCGGCGAACATCAGGTCGGTCTTGGCCCGCCCGTTCGCCAGCAGCATCAGGTAGCCCAGCCCGCGCGAGGCGCCGACCCATTCGCCGATCACCGCGCCGATGGGGGCATAGACCGCCGCCAGCTTCAGCCCCGACAGGAACCCCGGCAGGGCGGCGGGGATGCGCAGATACCACATCTGTCGCCAGCCCCCGCCCCCCATGACCCGCGCCTGCGCGAGCCAGGGCGCCGGCGTCTGCAACAGCGCGTCGAGGAACGAGGACGTGACCGGGAAATAGATGATCAGAAGCGCCATCGCGACCTTCGACCCCAGCCCGTAGCCGAACCACAGCGTCAGGATCGGGGCCAACGCGAAGACCGGGACCGCCTGAGTGAAGACCAGGATCGGCCCGATGGCCCCGCGGGCGGCGGGCGACAGCGCCAGCGCCACGGCCGACAGCCAGCCCAGCACGGCGCCCAGGCCCAGGCCCAGCGCGACCTCCAGCCCCGTCACGGCCGCGTGCCCGGCGATCAGGCCGGCATTGTCCACCAGGGCCGCAGCCACCCGGACCGGCCCGGGCAGAATGAAGGACGGCACCTGCCACAGCCACACCGCCCCCTGCCACAGCACGAGGCCGAGCAGCAGCGGTAGCGCGGGCCGCAGCGCCTTCACGCGGGACGCCCCGCTGCGCGGACGGCCGGGGTGGCGGGATGTGACGGCAAGCCTGCGGGCACCGGTTCCGGTGCGGGCCCGAACCGGCAGCGGTCGTCATGCGGCGCGCGGCGGCACCCCGGCTTCGGCCATTGTTCCTCGGTTGCGCACGGGGCGGCTCGGCGCCCTCCACGAGATGGGGCCGCCGCCCCTGAACACCCCCACCCCGTCATGTCAGGCCCTCCGCGGACGGAGCTGCCGCGGGCTGGCACTCGCACGCCAGCAGGTGCCGGGTCAGGGCTCCGGTCGCTTCCAGCGTTTCCGGCGCGTCGGGGGGGCGCGGTGCGGGAGCGCGCGGCGGGGCAAGCTCGGTCAGCCCCCGGTGCGTCAGCAGAAGGATATGGTCGCCCAGCCGCGCGGCCTCGGCCGGATCATGGGTGACGTGAAGGATGGTGCGCCCCCGCAGCAGCGCGGCGGCAAGGTCCTGCATCCGCACCCGCGTGGCGATGTCGAGGGCCGAGAAGGGTTCATCGAGCAGCACCACGGGGCGGTCCTCGATCAGCGTGCGCGCCAGCGCGACCCGCTGCCGCTGCCCGCCGGACAGCGCGCGGGGCTTGCGCGCGGCCATCCCCGATAGGCCCACCCGCTCCAGCATCGCCTCCGCGGCACGGGTATCGGGCGTCTCGCCGCGCAGGCGGGCGCCGATAAGCAGGTTGTCGCGGGCCGTAAGCCAGGGCAACAGCATGTCCGCCTGCGCCATCAGCGCCACCCGTCCTGCCAGGGGCGCACCGTCGGCGGCCCCGAGATCGCCGGCAAAGGAGATCCCGTCGGCGATCCCCGCCAGGAGGTGCAAAAAGGTCGACTTCCCCACGCCCGACGGCCCCAGCAGGCAGGTCCACCGCCCCGGCGCCACGGCAAGGTCGAGCGGACCGAAGAGCGTCTGCGCGCCAACCCGGGCCCGGCCCCGCAGCCTCAGTCCCGGCGGCGCGCGACGGTCGGGGCCGACCGGCCCATTTTCCGGGCGCAGAATGCAGGGCGGGTCGGTGCGGTCGACACCAGCCCGCTGGCCATAGGGTCCGGGCCACGCCCTAGGCATCAGGAGACATCCCGGTAGATGCCCGGCAAGCTGCCGGGTCGCCGGGGTAACGGGTCTCCGGCGGTGGTAGACGCAGGGCCCGAGAAAACGGTCCCCTCCCCGGGATCGTTGTGCGCGCGCTCCCCTGGTCGCTGGACCAGCCTCCCCGTCGCTCCAAAGGCTGCCGGGCATCGACGGGCCCCGGGGAACCGCCGCAAAACCCCCGGCGCGGAGGAAGGACGGCATCTGCCTTGCCTGCCGCATACGCCGCCTGACCGACCGCCGCGGCCGCGAAAACCGTGGCCCGCCCCTCGCAATACGTGGGCAGCCGTCCCGCCGAGGGCTTTCTACCCGACATCCCGACCGCCTCTCCCCCGGCCTTTGGTGCCCGGAGGGAGGTCCGGCATTCCGCCCCCCCCCCCGCTTATTAGTGCGGCCACGTGGCGTGCCCTTGACCGTCCCTTGAGCCATCCAGCGCGCGGTACCCGGAGGGAAGTCCGGTATCCCGCCCACCCGCGTTCTCGTGCAACCGCATGGCGCCCCCTTGTCCGTCCCTTGCGACACCCGGCCCGTGGTACCCTAAGGGAGGTTCGGCATCCCGGCCCTCCGCATCTTCGGGCGACCGCCTGAGGCCCCCTTGGCCGTCCCTTGCGGCCCCGGCACAAGAGCCGGCGACGCCGACGGCCCCCTCCGCATACCGCTTGCGGGGTCACGGACGCAGACCCATGTCCCAGAACCCCACCTCGAGCCGGGTCGCGGTGGCGAACCTGTCGCACAGCGACGCCCAGCGCGGGCTGTCCTGCATCCCGGGGCCCAACCGGCGGGCCACGGCGCCGTCGATCAGGCCACCGACCCGGGTGCAAAGGTCCTGATAGCCGGGCCCCCCGTAGGTTTCGATCCAGTCGCGATAGGGCGTCTCGCCCGCCTCCGCCAGAAGCCGCGCGCCGATCTCGCCATAGCCCAGGACGCAGGGCGCCAGCGCCGCCAGCAGGTCGAGCAGGTCGCCCGCGTGGCCGGCATCCAGCACGTAGCGGGTATAGGCCAGGGTCGCGGGGGCCTCCTGCGTGGCGAAAAGCGTCGCCTCGTCCAGCCCTTCTGCCGCGCAGGTCGCGACATGCAGGCGCATCTCGTCGTCTATCAGTGCATGCAGCGTCGCGGCGCAAAGACGCATGTCCTCGATGTTGTCGCACTTGGTCGCCGCCAGCGCCCAGGCGCGCGAGAAATGGACGAGGAACACGTAGTCCTGCCGCAGGTAGTGCAGGTACGCCACGCGCGGCAGGTCGCCCCGCCCCAGCCCCGCGACGAAGGCGTGGCGGGTATAGGCGTCCCAAGCGGGCCCCGCAGCCGCGCGCCACGCAGGGAATGTCGCGCCGTAGCTCATTCCCCCGCGCCCTCCTGCGGGGCGGAAAGCGCCGGATCGATCTCGATGGCGAGGCCGGACACCGGGCGCGTTCCGGTCACCAGGCCCGCGCCCTCCAGGAACGCTTCGAACCGCACGTAGCGCCCACGGTCCAGCGCGGCGGGACGCAGCGCGAAGCGGGGCAGCGTGTCTGCCCAGGCCGCCCGGTTCAGATCGTCATCCAGCTCACCCGCGTAGCCGGCGAAGACCTCCCACGCCTTGTCGGGATGGTTCAGCATGTAGTGCCTGGCCTTCTCGGTCGCGGCGAGGAAGCGGGCGACACGGTCGGGGTCCATCAGTTCGGGGTTGGCGACGTAGATCAGCTCATCATAGATCGGCACGCCATGCTCCTCGGGGTAGAAACAGCGACCGGCGACGCCCTCGATCTTCATCTGGTTCAACTCGAAATTGCGGAAGGCGCCGATCACCGCGTCGACCTGCCCCGCCATCAGCGCGGGCGAGAGGGCGAAGTTCACGTTGACCAGCTCGACATCGTCGAGCGTCAGGTCCGCGCCGCGCAGCATCGCCGCCAGCATCGCCTCTTCGACGCCGGCGATGGAAAAGCCGATCTTGCGGCCCTCGAGGTCGGAAAGGTCGGCCACCGGACCGTCGTCCCGCACCAGCAGGCAGTTGAGGGGCGAGGCGATCAGCGTGCCGACACGTTGCAGCGGCACCCCCTCGGCCACCTGCAGGTGCAGTTGCGGCTGGTAGGACACCGCAAGGTCGGCCCGCCCGGCCGCCGCCATCTTGGGCGGATCGGCCGGGTCGGCGGGCGCCACGATCTCGACGTCCAGCCCGGCATCCTCGAAATAGCCCAGCTCTTCGGCCAGTATGATTGGCCCGTGGTCGGGGTTCACGAACCAGTCGAGCGCCACGGTCATCTCGTCCTGCGCGATCGCGGGGCTGGCAATAAGGGTGGCGGCACAAATCGCGGCACGGATCATCGAAGGTCTCCTTCCAATCGGGTGTCGCCGAGGGCGACGAGGGTGATGTCGCCGTCCCAGACGGCGGCGAGACGGCGGGCGGCGTTCCAGGAGCGCTGGCCCGAGCGGCAGCAGAGAACCGCGCGCTGTCCCGGCTTCGGGCGCGGCCCCTCGGCACCAATGGCCTCGACCGTCAGGCGCCGCGCCGCCGGGTGGGCCAGCGGCCCCTCGTCGGGGCGGCGCAGGTCGACGACGAAGTCATCTGCCCCGATCCGGTCCGCCGCGATGAAACGGTGTGCATGCTCGGGTTCGGGAGCACCGGAAAAACCGAACCCGCCCATCCGCCACGTCGCGGCATCGAAGCTTGCGACCCGGCCCAGCGGGCTTGGTTCCAAGCCTGCCGCGACGGCCAGCGCCATCTGCGCCTGCAGCGCGCCGATCACGCCAACCACCGGGCCCAGCACGCCGTCCTCGGCGCAAGAGCCCAGCCTGTCGGGCAGATCGGGAAACACCGCGCGCAGCGACGGCGCCCCGCCGCAGAACCCGCCCGCGTACCCCTCGCGCCCGACGACCGAGGCGTGGATCAGCGGCAGTTGCGCGTCAAGGCAGTGGTCCGACAGGATGTAGCTGACCGCAAAGCTGTCGGCGCAGTCCAGAACCGCGGCAGCGCCCTCGGCCAGCTGCGCGACGTTGCCCGGGTCGAGCGCGCCGATCACCGGGTCGATTCGGGTGTCGGGGTTGAGGGCGCGCAGCGTCTCGGCCGCCGCGACGGCCTTGGGCTGGCCCAGATCGGTCTCGCGGAACAGCGTCTGGCGATGCAGGTTGCCGCGATCCACCCGGTCGGGATCGACCAGGCGGATCGCCCCCACGCCGGCACCCACGAGGTATTGCAGCACCGGCGCCCCGAGACCGCCGGCGCCCACGACCAGCAACGTCGCACCGCGCAGCCGCGCCTGCGCCGCGGGGCCGACCCCCGGCACCGCCACCTGTCGGGCATAGCGGGTCATCGCGTGGCCTCGATCCAGGCGCGGATGCGGGCCTCGGGGTCGCGGTTCAGGGTGATGTCGGTGACGACCGACACGATATCGGCCCCCGCGGCAAAGGCCTCTGCCGCGCGCGGCACGCTCAGCCCGCCGATGGCGACGAGGGGAAGATCGCCCACCGCGGCCTTCCATGCGCGCACCCGGTCCAGCCCCTGTTCGTGCCAGCGCATCTGCTTGAGGATCGTGGGCCAGACAGGCCCCAGCGCCACGTAGGCAGGGGCGCAGGACAACGCGCGGTCAAGCTCGGCCTCGTCGTGGGTCGACAGGCCAAAGGCCACCCCCGCCCGACGCAGCGCGGGCAGGTCGGCGGTCTCCAGGTCCTCCTGCCCCAGGTGCACCCAGTCGCAGCCCAGATCGATCGCGAGGCGCCAGTGGTCGTTGACCACCAGCGTCGCGCCATGCCGACGGCAGAGATCCCGCGCGGCGGTCAGGGCCGCGCGCAGCTCGGGCTCGGGCCTGTCCTTGATCCGCATCTGCACGAACCGCACGCCCAGGGGCAGCGCCCGGGTCAGCCACGCGGGATCGTCGAAGATCGGGTAGAACCGGTCCGTCGGCCGCCGGGCGGCCCCGTCATGGGGGCCGCCGGTAGGTGCATCGGGGGTCGCGTCGGGCGGCATGGCGGCCGTCATGACAGCACCGCCAGTCCCAGTTGCGGGGTCGAGGGCGCGGCCATGTCGCGCGGCTCCATCGGATCGGCCTCAAAGGCCAGCCGCCCCGCGCGCAGCGCCAGCGCAAAGCCTTCGGCCATCGCGGCCGGATCGCCCGCCCGGGCGACGGCGGTGTTCAGCAGCACCGCGTCGAACCCCAGCTCCATCGCATGGGCGGCCTGGCTGGGCAGGCCCAGCCCTGCGTCGATCACCATCGGCACGTCGGGGAACTGCGCCCGAAGCGTACGCAGACCGTAGATGTTGTTCAGCCCCAGCCCGGTGCCGATGGGCGCCCCCCAGGGCATCAGCACCTCGCAACCCGCCTCGATCAGCCGCCCGCCCAGCACCCCGTCCTCGGTGGTGTAGGGAAAGACGCGAAAGCCGTCGTCCGAGAGTATCCGCGCCGCCTCGACCAGGCCGAAGGGATCGGGCTGCAGCGTGTCCTCGTGGCCCACGACCTCAAGCTTGATCCAGTCGGTGCCGAAATACTCGCGCGCCATGTGGGCGGTGGTGACGGCCTCGCGCACCGAATGGCATCCGGCGGTGTTGGGCAGGACCGGCACGCCCATGTCGCGGATCAGCTCCCAGAACGCCGCGCCGGCGCCGTCACCCGCGCCCTCGCGGCGCAGCGAGACGGTGGCGATCCCCGCGCCCGAGCGCAGGAAGGCGTCGCGCAGGATCCCGGGCGACGGGTACTGTGCCGTGCCCAGCATCAGCCGCGATCCGACCTCGGTACCGTAGAAGACCGGCATGACTCAGCCCCCCTGCCGCGGTGTCAGGACCTCGACCCGATCGCCGGGGGCGAGAAGTCGGTCGCGCAGGGGGGCGGGCACGAAGGTCTCGTTCACCGCCGTGGCGACGCGGGCCTCGCCATAGCCCAGCTCGTCCAATGCCGCCGCCAGCGTGGTCGCGGCGATATCGCGGGGTTCACCGTTCAGCATGATCTGCATGGTCTGCCTTCCGTGGATGTGCCTAGGATCATGTCCGCCGCCCGCCGCGCCATCGCGGGCGCCAGCAGAAAGCCGTGGCGGAACAATCCGTTGACGTGGATGGTATCGCCCTGCCGCAGCACACGCGGCAGGTTGTCGGGAAACGCCGGGCGGGCGTCGGCGCCGATCTCCAGAACCTCCGCCTCGCCGAAGGCGGGGTCGAGCGCGTAGGCCGCGCTGAGCAGTTCGACGACCGACCGCAGGGTCGCGGGCCCGCGTGCGGCGCTTTCGATCTGCGTCGCCCCCAGCATGTAAAGGCCATCGCCCCGCGGCACGATGTAAAGCGGGTGGCGCGGGTGCAACAGCCGCACGGGCCGGTCGAGCGTCACACCCGGTGCCCGCAGCACCGCCATCTCTCCCCGCACGCCCCGCAGACCGGGCAGCAGAGGGCAAGAGGCCAGCCCGCGGCAATCGACGGTCAGCTCTCCGGGGGCCGTGTGCCCCGCGTGCGGATCACCGGCCCGCCCGGGGTCGGTCGGCAAGGCAATACGCGTTGGGTCGCCCATGCCAGCGTCGGCTGCACGTTCGCGGCCAGTGTCTGCCTGCCCGCCCTTCGCGCCCGGCAGGGGGGCGCCGCCGGTCACGAGCCGGGAACGGGTTTCCGACCCGAGCCGGTCCGGCGACCGCTCTTCGGCGACCGCCCGTCCGACGGCAATTTCGACCCCGGCACCGCCCATCGGCGCGCCGGCCACCCGGCCGGCGGCCTCGCCGGTGGCGTAGTCGCACCGCGGCGTCGCATCTTGGCTGGCCCCGGAGGGCCGCGCTGCCCCTGCGTCAGCATCAGACGGCGCGTCCGGATGGTGGGTGGGAGCCGCCTCGGTCTCGATCACGACCCCGGCGCGGTCGAGGCCCGCGACCAGGGCCGCAAGGGCCGCCCGAGGATCGACATGCGCTTCCTCCGGGAAGTGCAGCGCTGTCGTGAAACGGTCGGCAAGCCCCGGCTCGACCCCGGCCAGCCCGGCGCCATCCAGCCGGACATGTCCCCCGGTCCGCCGGGCAAAGCGGTCGAGCTCTCGCCGGTCGCGCGCCAGCGTCACAACCAGCGACCCGCGCCGGTGCACCTGCGCGCCCGCCGCCTGCCACCAGTCGGCGGCGGTCAGGCCCAGCCGGGTGACCTCGGGCTCGGCGCTTTCGCCCTCGCAGAAGGGCGCGAGCATGCCACCCGCCCACCACGAACATCCGTGCCGCCCCGGGGCGCCCATGGGGTCGAGGATGCGCGGCCGCAGCCCCCGCGCCACCAGCTCGGTCGCAACGCAAAGCCCCGCCACCCCGGCACCGAGGATCGTGACCCGCGAGCTCATGGTCGCGCCTCCAGCCGCCGGGCTGTCCAGACCACCCGCGGCGCCGCCGGATCGGGGGCGCGGTGGGGTGTGCGGGCCGGTGCACACTCGCCCCTCGGCTGGGAAACCGCGCCCACTGCCCGACGTCCGCGCCTGGCGTCCGGGTCCGCGCAGCCGGACGCAACGCGCCTGCGGCTGGCCGCGACCGCGGGGACCGGGGCGGTCATTGCCAGACCTCGTGGAAGTGGTGCACCGGGCCTTGCCCCCGGCCCACCCCCAGCCCATCGGCCGCGCGGATCGCGCCCTGCAGCCAGCCATGGGCGGCGGCGACCGCCTGTGGCAACGCCTGGCCCTTCGCCAGCTCGGCCGTGATGGCCGAGGCGTAGGAGCACCCGGTACCATGGGTGTTGCGCGTGGATTGGCGCGGCGCCTCGAACAGGTGGCGGCCCGCCTGCGTCACCAGCAGATCCGAGCAGACCGGCCCTGTCGCGTGCCCGCCCTTGACCAGCACGGCCCCGGCGCCCAAGGCCAGAAGCCGCGCGCCAATGCCGCCAGCCGAAAGCGGATCCTCCCCGGCGTCGTCACGGGCCATTGAGGAAGAGGCCGGGCTGGACGCGCCTGCGGCCTTCGCCCCTTTCAAGTCTGGATCCCACGCCCCTGCCCCATGCGCCGTCGTTGCCCCGTCGGCGCATGGGTCGCGAGGGCCCGCGATCCCGGTCTCTGCCAACTGTGCACCGTGCGCCGCCGGGTCGAGGCGCTCGGTCTCCGCCCCCTCTCGCCTGCCGGGTTCAGAGTGGGCTTCGGCCCTGTTGCCCCGGCCCTGCGCGGCTGTCTCGTGGACCCTGCCCCCGGACATCTTGGCGTCGGTGTGATCCTGCAGCAGGGCGGCGGCCTCGGGCAGATTGGGGGTCAGCAGGGTGGCGCGCGGCAGAAGATGGGCGATCAGAGCCGTCTCGGCATCCTGGTCGAGCAAACGGTCTCCGGACTTCGCCACCATGACCGGATCGACCACGACCGGGCCCGCGTAACCGTCCAGCGAGCGGGCGACGGCACGGGTGACGGCGGCGTTGCCCAGCATTCCGATCTTCACCGCGTCGATGGACAGATCCCCGAGCACCGCTGCAATCTGCGCGGCGACCAGATCGGGCGGCAGGACCGTGACGCCCCGCACGCCGCGGGTGTTCTGCGCCGTGATCGCGGTGATGGCGGTGGCGGCATAGACACCGCGGGCCGAGGCGGATTTGATATCCGCCTGAATCCCGGCGCCGCCGCCGCTGTCCGAACCGGCGATGATCAGCATCTGTTGTACGCGGTCCATGGCCATCCCTTCCGCTTTGCGGGCGATGCCATGGCAGGGCGCGGTCTGCGCAACACGGGCGCAGGATGGATGCCTGCGCCCCGATTGTCGGTCCCGTTCCCTACGCCGGCATTGCCCGGATCAGGTTCGATGGGTTGGCATGCGCCTCTCAGCCCCCGCGCCGCGATACCGCCGCGCAAGGGCACCCCAACGGTGCAAGCGGAAGGCTAGGCCGCTTCGCCGTGCCGCACAAGCCCCCTCCTCGTCCTGGCGCAGGCCCGGCACAGAAGCGGGGCTCGGGCCCGCACCCCGGCCCCGACAGCGGGATCGGGGCGCCGCAAGACCACCGCGGCGCGCGCGCCGGGTGGGAGGACCCGAGCGCCCGAAGCGCTTCGTGATCGGGAAACAGAGTGTTCGTCGCGAAACCCACACCTGCGCGAACCGGATCAGGGCCCGGCCCATTCGCAGGCCGGGTCGGAGCGCATGGGCAGACGCGGCACCCTGCCCTGCAAGGCCCTCCGCGCCATCCGGCCCCCCGCACGCGCATCCGCGATCCTAGTGCATGTTGCCTGCACTTCGGGCACCGCGGCGCGTCTTTGGGCATGTGCAAAAGCGGTTTGACCTTCGCCGCGGGCTGCACCAATGTCCGCGCGCACCGAGGATAGGGAGGCCTTATTATGTTCCGCCGTGATTTCATGGGCACCGCGATCGCCGCGACGCTCGCCGCAACCGGGCTGCACGCCGCGCCCGAGGATTTTGCCGACATGGACCCGGTGACGCTGCGCCTTGCGCATGTCGTCAACGAACAGGACGCCTATCACCTGGCCGCCGTCGAGTTCCGCGACCTCGTCTCTGAGCGCACCGGCGGCAAGATCACCATCGAAATCGCGCCCAATGCCTCGCTCGGGGACGAACGCACCCTGCTCGAAGGCATGCAGATCGGGTCGATCGACATGGGGCTGATCACCAATGGCCCCGTCTCCAACTTTCTCGAAGAGATGGCGGTGTTCGAACTGCCCTTCCTCTTCCCCTCGCGCGAGGCGGCGTACGAGGTGCTGGACGGCGAGATCGGGCAGGAGCTGCTCGACCGGTTGTCCGAGGTCAACCTCAAGGGTCTCGCCTATGCCGAACGCGGCTTCCGCAACCTGACCAACAGCCAGCGCGCGGTGTCCGAACCCGCCGATCTGGACGGCCTGCGCATCCGCGTGATGGAGAATCCTGTCTACATCGACACCTTCCGCGCGCTTGGCGCCAACGCCGTGCCGATGGCCTGGACCGAGGCGCTGACCGCGATGCAGCAGGACACCATCGACGGCCAGGAAAACCCGGTGGGCGTGGTCCATGCCTTCAAGCTGGACGAGACGCAGGACTACATGACCATGACGCGGCACACCTATGCGCCCGCGATCTTCGTCATGGGCCAGCCGGTCTGGCAGCGCCTGCCCGAGCCCGCGCAGGACGTGCTGGTGCAATCCGCCAAGGATGCCGCCGCCTTCGAACGCGACCTGATCGCCGAGATGGAGGCCGAGCAGATCGCCGAGCTGGAAGAGCGCGGGATGGAGATCAACGACAGCCCCGACCTGACCGCCTTCCAGGAGCAGATCACCCCGGTCTACGAGGAATACGGCGAGCGCTTCGGCGATTACCTCGGCCGCATCCAGTCCGAGCTGAAGTAAGATGATCCGGCTCGCCCTGAGCCTCGAGACTGCGATCCGGGCGCTTCTGCGCCCGGTCGTCTTTGCGGTGATGGCGGCGCTGGTCGTCGTCATCACGACGCAGATCGTCACGCGGGTGCTGTTCTCGGCCACTGGCTGGACCGAAGAGGTCGCGCGCTTTCTGCTGGTCTGGCTGACCTTTCTCGGCGCGACGCTGGCGCTGGCCGAGGGGCGGCACATCGCGGTCACCGTCCTGACAGACCGCCTGCCGCGCCTGCCCGCCCGGGCCTTGTCGGTGCTGGGGCACCTCTCCGCGGCGCTGTTCCTGGGCGCGCTGGCGTGGATCGGCTGGCGCTACATGAACATGCAAAGCTACCAGAAATCCGCGGCCCTGCGCGTGCCGATGATGTACATCTACTCGGTCATTCCGCTGACCTGCGGCGTGATGGCGGGCCTCAGCCTCGTCTCCGCCCTGGCCGGCGGCAGCCGCAGCGCGGGGTCGGACCTCGCTTCGGGACAGGCCGAATGACGCTTCTTCTCTTCGGGATCTTCCTCGTCCTTCTGGTGATCGGCGTGCCGGTGGCGATCGCCATCGGGGCGGGCACCATGGCCGCGGTCTGGGCCGGGGGCACGCCGCTTCTGGTGATGCCGCAGCAGATGTTCGCGGGCATCGACAGCTTCGCGCTGGTCGCGGTGCCGATGTTCGTGCTGGCGGGCGACATCATGGCGGCGGGCAAGATCTCGGCCCGGCTGGTCGCGCTGGCCGACGCCCTGGTCGGCGCGCTGCGCGGCGGGCTGTCGGTTGTGTCGATCCTCGCCGCGATGTTCTTTGCCGCGATCTCGGGCTCGGGCGCGGCCACCACGGCGGCGGTCAGCGCCTCGCTGGTGCCCGAGCTCAAGGCCAAGGGCTATCGCCCCGCCTCGGCCGCCAGCCTGATCGCCGCGGGCGGCACCATCGGCGTGGTGATCCCGCCCTCGGTGCCGATGATCCTTTACGCGGTGATCGCGCAGACCTCGGTCGCCGACCTGTTCCTTGCCGGGATCCTGCCCGGTCTCGCCATGGGCGGCGGGCTGATCGCGATCGCGCTCTACCAGGGCTATGCCCGCGCCTACCCCAAGGGCGCGCCCTTCTCGCTCACCACCATCTGGCGCAGCTTCCTGTCGGCCTTCTGGGGACTGATGACGCCGGTGATCATCCTGGGCGGCATCTTCTCGGGCATCTTCACCCCGTCCGAGGCCGCGGTGGTCGCCGTCGACTACGCCATCCTCGTGTCGCTCTTCATCTACCGCGACCTGTCGCTGCGCGACATCTACCGGCTGACGATCCGCGCCGGCATCACCACCGCCGTGGTGATGTTCGTCATCGCCACCTCGGCCGCGCTGTCATGGGCGCTGTCGAACTGGCAGGTGCCGCGTGCGCTGGCCGATGCGGTCCTGTCGCTGTCGCCCAACCCCGTGGTGATCCTCGGCCTCGTGCTGCTGGTGATCCTCGTCACCGGCGTGTTCCTGGAAACCGCGTCGGCGCTGATCATCCTGACGCCGATCCTCTTGCCGCTGGTGATGCAGCTGGGCGTCGATCCGGTGCATTTCGGGATCATCATGGTCGTGGGGCTGGCGATCGGGATGATCACGCCCCCGGTGGCGATCAACCTCTACGTCGCCTCCTCGGTCACCGGCATCCCGCTGGAGCGGATCGCGGGCGCCGTGGTGCCCTACCTGCTGACGCTGATTGTCGTCCTTCTGGGCATCGCCTACCTGCCGATGCTTCTGGGCTAGGCCCCGTCCCCGCGCCGCATGGGCGCGGGGCGGGTCCAATCCAATGTCACCGCGGGGGCGGAGCCGCGGCCCCTCCCGTCCGCAAGGTCCCTTGCTCTGTGCTGTACATGGCATTTGTGCAGGGCCGCCCGGCGCGCCCCGTTCGGCCCGCCTGTGCCCCGCCGAAAGGCGGCGCCTAGTCCGAGGCGTTTTCGATCAGCGGCACAAGCCGCAGGCTGCGGCCGCCCAGATCGCGAAAGGCCCGCTGGCGACAGGTCAGGACGAGGATCTGCAGATCCCCCGCCTGCCGGTGCAGCGCGTCGAACATCCGTTCGATCCTGTCGTCGTCGGTGAAGACCAACGCATCGTCCAGGATCACCGGCGCGTGCCGCCCGGACCGTGCCAGCATCCGGGCGAAGGCCAGCCGCACCATCAGCGCGATCTGCTCCTGCGTGCCGCCGGACAGGATGCCCAGCGGCTCTTCCTGCCCGTCGCGGGTCAGCGTCGCGGGCAGCAGCGTGTCCTGCCCCCAGGCCAGTTCCGCGTCCGGCCAGATCAACCGCAAGAGCGGGTCGAGCTCGGCCGTCACGGGGGCGAAGTAGCGGTCGCGCGCGGCGGCCCGGGCGGTTTCAAGCGCCTCTTCCAGACGCCGCAGCACCGCGACCTCGTGCTCGATCCCGGCCAGCTCGGCCTCGGCCGCGGCGAGTGTCTGCTGGGTCTCGGCCAGACGTTCCTCGACCGCGTCGCCGGCGCCACGGCGGATGCGTTCGTCGAGCGTGGCGATCTCGGGGCGCAGGCGGCCGATCTCGGCTGCAGCCTCGTCCTCGATCGCGCGGGCCCGGGCCAGGGCGGCCTCGGCCGCGGCGATATCGGGGGCGTCGCGCGCGGCCTCATCGTGCAGCGCCTCGNTATCGGGGGCGTCGCGCGCGGCCTCATCGTGCAGCGCCTCGGCCGCCGTCAGCTCGGCCGCCGCCGTGCTGACGCCCGTGTCGAGCGTCGCGGGGTCAAGCGGGCCCAGCCGGTCGAGCGCCGCCGCCGCGCGCGCCTGACGGTCGGCGGCGGCGGTCTCGGCGGCTTCGGCGCGGGCGGCATCGCTGCGGGCCTCGGACTGCGCCTCGGCCGCGGCGTCGCGCCGGGCGGTGGCGGTGCCGCGCGCGGCGATCGCGGCGTCACGGGTGGCGCGCGTCGTCTCGGGATCGGGCGCGGGGCCATCGGTGCCCGCCTCCGGATCTTCCTCGGCCACGGGGATCCGCGCCAGGGCGGCGCGCAAGGGGTCGAGCCCGTCGGGCGCGAGGTTGCGAAACGTGGTGCGCGCGGTGTCGAGCTTGCGCGCCGCCCCGGCCCGCGCCTCGGCCAGGCTGCGGGCGGCCTCGACATCCGCGGCCCCGATGGCGTCGAGCGCCCGGCGCAGCTCGGCCTCCGCCGCCTCGACCGCGCCGGCCTCCTGCCCCTCGGCACCGGGGTCGATCGTCAGCTCGCCGATCCCGTCGATGCGCAGGCGCGCGGCGCGCAGCACGGCGGTGGGCGTGTCGTCCGAAAGCTCGGCGCCGTCCAGCGTCAGCCGCGCCGCTGCGTCGGGCAGGTAAAGCATGCGCAACTGGGTCGCCGCGGCGCGGCGGGCCGCGCGGGCGGTGGTGCAGGCGGCGACCAGCGCCTCGATCCGGCGCAGGTCCGAGGCGTCGGGCCCATGCGCCGCGGCGGCGGCCAGCGCCTCGCCCTCGGCGCGGGCGGCCTCGGCCCGGGCGATCCGGTCGGCCAGTTCGGCGCGGCGGGCCGCGCCCTCCTCGGCCGCGATGCGCCGTTCCGCCCGGCGATGGGCCTCTTCGGCTGCCGCCAGATCGGCCTGCGCGGCGTCAAGCGCCGCCTGCGCGGCGACCTGCGCC
>NZ_RQXX01000010.1 GCF_004011175.1 Mesobaculum littorinae
CGCGGCGCGCGTGCTTTCCGCGGCCTCGCGTGCCGCGGTATGCGCGGCCCCGGCGGCCCGCGCCTCGTCCCGGGCGGCGCGGACGGCGTCGGCGCGGTCGCGGGCGGCGGCCAGCGCCAGGCGGGCGGTATCGACCCGGCGGCGCGCGGCTGACAAACGTTCGGCATGGGCATCGGCCGCGGTCTTGGCGGCGACGGCCCCTTGCGTGCGGGCGCGGCGGGCGGCGGCTGCATCGGGATGGTCGAGCTCGGCCAGGTCGCGACGCAGCCGCTTGCGCCGGTCCAGCGCCTGATGCAGGGCCTGCGCGGTGGCGGCCAGTGACTCGCGCTCGGCCTGCAGCGTCTCGACCCGGTCCTGCGCCGCCTTCCACGGGCCGCCGGTCCGGGGCCGTCCGGTGGCGGTAGCGTAATCGCCCAGCTCGGCGCGGCACCGCGACAGCGCCATGTCCATGCGCCGCCCGCCTGTCATCGCCTCAACCTCGCCCGTGACCGAGGACAGAAGATCGCGCCGCGCGGCCTGCGCCGCCTCTTCCTCTTTCTTCGTGCCGCCGCTCAGCCCCGTCAGGCCCTGCCGCACCCAGATGAGGCCCGCGGGCCCGGCATCGGCCCCGCCAAGGAGCGCCGAGATCCAGGCCTCGGCGGCATCGGCCTGCGCGACCAGCCGTCCCCCTTGGGTGACCGTCGCCGCGGGTTTGGACAGCCAGCGCTTGGCGATGGCGAACCGGCCCTCGGACGTCTCGACCTCGATCTCGACCTCGGGCGCGCCGCCGGCATGAGGGCGCAGGCCGGTCACATCCCGGTCGCGCGAGCCGTGGGGTTTGTAGAACAGCGCCTGCACCGCGTCGAACAGCGTGGATTTACCCTGCTCGTTGCGTTCGCACAAAAGGTTCAGGCCGTCGCCGATGTCGCCCAGACGCACCGGATCGGTAAAGCGGCGGACGTTGGTCAGGGTGATCGCGCGCAGCTTCATTCCGCGGCCTCGCGCACGTAGGCGTAAAGCCGGGCGAGCGCGGCACCCGCGATCTGCGCGGACGCCGAGTCGGGCGGGCCCGCGTCGACCTCGGCCTTCAGGCGGTCGGCGGCGATGCGCAACGCGCCGCCGCGGTCGATCTCGTCGAGGTCGGCATCGTCGTATAGCGTGCCCAGCCCGTCGCGGCGCAGCTCGAAATGCGCGAACTCGGGCGCCGCGCGGTCGGCGGCCCGGCTCAGCGCGACCTGTTGGGGCAGGCCGGCCCAGCCGCTGGCGCGCACGCGTTGCAGGATCTCGCGCCGACCCGTGGCGGGCAACAGCGCGGCCAGCGCCGCGGCCGGGTCCTGGCCCGCGCGCAGGGGCAGATCAGCCTCGGCCCAGAGGAACACGCCCGTCTCGACCTCTTCGATCAGCGGCGCGGCGCCCGGGCCCGGCAGGGTGACGGACAGGCAGACGCCGCGGCGGCCATGAAGGAACCGGTCCTGCTCGGGGCTGCCGGGATACTGCACGCGGGGCGACACCTGCATCCGCCCGTGCCAGTCCCCCAGCGCGAGGTAATCGAGCCCCGCCGTCCGGTCGCGGTCGGGCGGCACGGCACCGCCTGCCTCGGTGAAATCCACGACGCCGCCATGGGCCAGCCCCAGCCGCAAGGCGCCCTCGGGCGTGGCCATGCCGGGCAGCGCCGCGGTCAGGTCGCGCCCCTCGGCGCGAAACCCCACCGGCGCGGGCAGCAGGTGCGCGCCGCCCAGGTCGACGGGCGCCGTTTCGGTCACCGCGTGGACGTTGGCGGGACCGTCGCGGGTGACGGTCTCCCACAATGGCTCGGCCTCGCGCAGGTTGTCGTGATTGCCGGGCAGAAGCCACCAGTCGATGCCCTCGGCCTCGCCCATCGCCGCCAGCGACTGACGCAGGACCGTGGCCGAGGGGGTGGGCGTGTCGAAGCTGTCGCCCGCGACCACCACATGCCCCGCCCCCTGCGCGCGCGCGGCGGCTGCGATGCGACCGATGGCGTCTTGCCGCGCGGCCATCAGACGGCCGCGGATATGGCCGTCGGGCGGCTGCGGAATGTTGGCGAAGCGGCGGCCCAGATGCAGGTCCGAGGTGTGCAGGAAGCGAAATTCGGTCACCGGGGCCCCTCGTCGCAGTTGCACGACCGCGCCGCGCCTCGGGATGGATATGACAGGCCGCGGGACCCGGGCGCAACCACTCCGCGATATGCGGCCGCGCCCGGGCGCCGCGCCCCCACTGACCGGGCCACGGGCGATGACCGGCGGCGCGGCCCGAGAATGGCCCGAGACTGGCCCGCCCCCCCCAAATCGGGCCCCGCCCGGGACCATTGGCGCGCGACGGCCGACCGGGGGCGCGGGCGACGGATCATCGCCCCGGCCTTGACTTCCCCCGCGGCGGGTCGCCACCTTCGCCGCAATCTCGAAAGGCACCTGACATGCAGACCCGCTACGACAAAGAACTCGAAGACCGTCTGACGCGCTACTGCGCCATCGACACGCAAAGCGACGAGGCCTCGCCCACCGCGCCCAGCACCGAGTGCCAGCTCGACCTGCTGCGCCTGCTGCGCGACGAGCTGGTCGAGATGGGGGCCGCCGACGTGGTCCTGACCGATTACGGCGTCGTGCTGGCGACGATCCCGGGGACCGCACCCGGACCGGTCGTGGGCTTCGTCGCGCATGTCGATACCGCCCCGCAATTCGCCGCCGCGGGGGTGAAACCGCGCGTGATCCGGAATTACGCGGGCGACGACATCACCTTTCCTGACGCGCCCGACCTCGTGCTGTCGCCGGCCGATCATCCCTACCTGGGCCAGAAGACGGGCTGCGACATCGTCACCGCCTCGGGCACCACGCTGCTGGGCGCCGACGACAAGGCGGGCGTGGCGATCATCATGACCGCCGCGCGCGAGATGCTGGCCAACCCCGACGCGCCCCGCCCGCCCGTGCGCATCGCCTTCACCCCGGACGAAGAGATCGGGCGTGGCGTCACCGCCCCCCTGCCCGGCGACCTCGCCGCCGATTTCGCCTACACCTTCGACGGCGCCCGGGCGGGCGAGATCGAGTACGAGAGCTTTTCGGCCGATGGTGCCGAGGTGCGCATCACCGGCGTCTCGATCCACCCCGGGCAGGCCAAGGGGCGGATGGTCAGCGCGATCACGCTGGCCTCGAAAATCCTGTCGGCGCTGCCTCAGGCCACGATGACGCCCGACACCACCGACGGGCGCGAGGGCTTCGTGCATGCCACCGACATGGAGGGCAGCGCCGCCGAGATGACGATCCGCCTCATCCTGCGCGACTTCGAACGCGACGGGCTGGTGGCCAAGGGCGAGATGCTGAAACAGATCTGCGCCGCGGTGCAGGCGGGCGAGCCGCGGGCACGGATAAGCTGCGAGATCCGGCCGCAATACCGCAACATGCGCTATTGGCTGGAAACCGACATGACCCCCGTCGAGCTGGCCCGCGATGCCTGCCGCGAGCTGGGGCTCGACCCCGTGTCGGTGCCGATCCGGGGCGGCACCGACGGCTCGCGCCTGACCGAGATGGGGGTGCCGACGCCGAACCTCTTCACCGGCATGCAGAACATCCACGGCCCGCTGGAGTGGATCGCGGTGCAGGACATGGCCCGCGCGACCGAGCTTTGCCTTGCCATCCCGCCCCGCGCGGCTGCGAAGGGCTAGGCCCACCGCGAAGGATCAGCGCGAGGTGCGGCCGCGGATGCGGCGGCCTCGCCCTCAGTCCAGCGTCACGCCCGCGCAGGCGGCGGTGTTGTGGATATGGGTGCGCATTGCCTGGGCCGCGGCGTGACCGTCGCCCCCCCGACGCCCCGCGCAGCGCGGCGATGATGGCGCCGTGTTCGGCGATCGACTGTGCCATGCGGTCGCCCGCGGTGTTGGGGATCGGCTGGCGCTGGCTTTCGCTCAGCAGATCCTGCACCGACTGGTAAAGGCGGCGCAGCATCCGGTTCGGGCAGGCCTCGGCAATGGTGCGGTGAAACCTCAGATCGGCCTCGACATGGGCGACAAGGTCGCCGCCACGCCACGCCGCCTCGAAATCCGCGTTCGCCGCATCCAGCCGGTCCAGCCCCGGGGCCCCCAGATGCGGCGCGGCCAACCGGCACATCTCGGGCTCGATCAACGCACGCGACTGGAACACCTCGGGCAGGCTGTAGGCATCGTCGTAGCGCCACGGTGCCGCGCGCCCCCCGGCCGCCCCGGGATCGACGACGAAGGTGCCGCGCGCGGGCAGCGTGCGCACCAGGCCCAGCGTTTCCAGCGTCAGAAGCGCCTCGCGCAGCGACGGACGCGACACCTTGAGCTGGTCCGACAACACCCGTTGCGAGGGCAGCTTTTCGTTGGCCTTCAACTCTCCCGACCGGATCATCCCTTGCAGCCGCCGCGCGACCGCCTGTGTGACGGGAGTCTTCTCGTGCATCACCGCTGCCTCAATTTTCGCCATCTGTCGCCGACATTACGCGCCCCGACCCCGCCGCTGCAACGCGCGCTGTTGCAATGGCGGGACGGAAGTGCTGGCATACTGGTCAGACCGGTTAGTCCGGTCATGCCAAAAGAGCAACCGACAGGGAGACGACAATGATCCGCCATACCATCCGCACCGCCACGCTGGCCTGCACCCTTCTGGGGGCCACCGCCCTGACCGCCAGCGCGCAGGAGACGCTGACCGTCGGCGCCAATATCGGCAACGTCCCCTGGGAGTTCCAGGACGAGGCGGGCGACTTCACGGGCTTTGAGATCGACCTGGTGAACGCTGTGGCCGAGCGGCTGGGCGCCGAGGTCGAGATCGTCAACATCCCCTTCAACGGCCTGTTCTCGGCGGTTCAGTCGGGGCGCATCGACATCGCGACCTCGTCGATCACCATCACCGACGAGCGGCTGGAATCGGTGTCCTTTGCCCAGCCCTACTACGACAGCGACCAGTCGCTGACCGTGGCCGAGGGTGGGCCCGCGTCGCTGGAGGAGATGGAGGGCATGACCGTCGGCGTCGACACCGGGTCGACCGGCGACATGTGGGCGACCGAGCATACCGGTGACTACGGCTTTGCCGACATCCGCCGCTACGAGGGGCTGGCCCCCGCGATGCTGGACCTGAGCGCGGGCCGGATCGACGGCTATATCTCGGACATTCCAGCCCTGCTCTACTACGTCAAGGACAAGCCGGCCCTCAAGGTCGTGCAGCGCATCGCGACGGGCGAGAAATACTCGATGATGTTCGCCAAGGACGCGCCGCTGGCGACCGAGGTCAACGACGTGCTGACCGCGCTCAAGGAAGAGGGCGTGATGGCCGAGCTGCACGAGACCTGGTTCGGCACGGCGCCGGATGACGGCACCTCGACCGTGACCGTCCTGCCGATGCCCACGCTGGACTGATGCCCCGGGGGTGGCGGGGGCTCTCGCGTCCCCGCCACCCTGTCCGGCCCTGCTGTCCCAAACCGGAGCGCGTCCGCCCTCATGGATATCTTCGACACCTTTCTGAACATGGGCGTGATCGCGCGCACCTGGCCGCTTTTGCTGGAGGGCCTGTGGGTCACGATCCAGCTTGGCGCGGCCAGCATCGTGGCGGGCCTGGTGCTGGGCCTCGGGCTGGCGCTCCTGCGGCTTTACGCCGTGCCGCCGCTGCGCCTCATCACCCGGTTCTACATCGACATCTTCCGGTCGATCCCGCTTCTGGTGCTTCTGATCATCGTGTACTACGCGCTGCCCTTCGTGGGCCTGCGACTGTCGCCCTTCGCCTCGGCGATGGCGGCGCTGACGCTGGTCTCGGGCGCCTACACGGCCGAGATCTTCCGCGCCGGGATCGAGGCGATCCCGAAGGGACAGTTCGAAGCCTCGGCCGCGCTGGGGCTGAGCTATCCGCAGACAATGCGCGACGTGATCCTGCCGCAGGCGGTCAAGATCGTGATCCCGCCGCTCACCAACAACTCGATCAACGTGGTCAAGGATACCGCACTGGCCTCGGTCGTCGCGATGCCGGACCTTCTGAAACAGGCGACGCAGGCGCAGGCGCTGGCGGCCAATCCGACGCCGCTGATCGGCGCGGCGGTGCTCTACCTCGCCTTTCTCTGGCCGCTCGTCGCGATGGTGTCGCGGATGGAGCGCCGCTTCGGCGCGAAAGGAACCTGATGTCCGGCTTCGTCTCCGTGCGCAACCTGCGCAAATCCTACGGCAGCTTCGAGGCCCTGCGCGGCATCGACCTGGAGATCTCGAAAGGCGAGGTCGTCTGCGTGATCGGGCCCTCGGGGTCGGGCAAGTCCACCCTGATCCGCTGCATCAACCGGCTCGAAAGCTTTTCCGACGACAGCGCCATACTCGTCGGCGGCAATCGGGTGCAGCCGGGCCGGTCCCTGGCACGGGTGCGGGCCGAGGTCGGAATGGTGTTCCAGTCCTTCAACCTGTTTCCCCACCTCACCGTGCGCGACAACGTCATGCTGGCGCCGCGCCGGGTGCGCCGCACGCCGCGCGACGCGGCGCGGCAGCAGGCCGACCGCCTGCTGGCCCGCGTGGGCATCGCCGAGCAGGCCGACAAGTATCCCGGCCAGCTTTCGGGCGGGCAGCAGCAGCGCGTGGCCATCGCCCGCGCGCTGGCGATGGAGCCGCAGGTGATGCTGTTCGACGAACCGACCTCGGCGCTCGACCCCGAGATGGTGGGCGAGGTGCTGGACGTGATGCGAGATCTGGCGGGCACCGGGGTCACGATGATCGTCGTCACCCACGAGATGGGGTTCGCCAGCCAGGTTGCCGACCGCGTGATCTTCATGGATGCGGGCGAGGTGATCGAAACCGGCCCGCCAGGCCGCGTGCTGAGCGCGCCAAGGGAGCCGCGCACCCGGAATTTCCTGAGCGCCGTGCTGAACCACTGACCGCCGGCCCTCCGACACACCCGGGATTGCCGCCCCACAGACCGCCGCCCCACAGACCGCCGCCCACAGGCCGCCGCCCACAGGCCGCTACCCATAGACCGACAGACGACATTCAGACCAAGGACGCCCAGATGCCCGATACCGCCCCCCCGCTCGACCTTGATTACGTGCACAGCCAGTTTCCGGGACTGCGCGACGACTGGGTCTATTTCGACAATGCCGGCGGCTCGCAGACCGTGCGCGGCGCCATCGACCGGATCACCGAGTTCCTGATCCATCGCAACGTGCAGATCGGCGGCAGCTATCCCACGTCGCGCGCCGCCGCCGACGCATTGATGGAGGGCCGGAAGGCGGTGCAGGACCTCGTGGGCGCCGCCCGGCCCGAAGAGATCGTCTTCGGCCACTCGACCACGGTGCTGATGCAGACCCTTGCCGCCGCGATGCGGTCGCAGTTCGCACCGGGCGACGAGATCGTGGTGTCGACCGCCGACCACGAAAGCAACATCGGCCCGTGGGAGCGTCTGCGCGAATTCGGGCTGACGATCCGCTACTGGCCGCTCGACCCTGCCACGCAGCGCCTGCGGACCGAGGACCTGCTGCCGCTGCTGTCCGACCGCACCCGGCTGGTCTGCGTGCACCACGTCTCGAACATCCTCGGGCAGGTCAATCCGGTGGCCGAGTTCGCGCGCATCGTCCACGACCACGGTGCCCGGATCTGCGTCGACGCGGTGGCCTATGCGCCGCACCGCCTGATCGACGTACAGGCCTGGGACGTGGACTACTACGTCTTCAGCCTCTACAAGACCTATGGCCCGCACACCGCTGTAATGTATGGGAAATACGATCTTCTGGCCGACCTCGACGGGCTCTACCACTACTTCTACGGCAAGGAGAAGGTTCCGGGCAAGCTGGAGCCCGGCAACCCGAATTACGAACTCGCCTTCGCGGCCTGCGGCATCGCCGACTACCTGGCCGGGCTGGGGACGCGCGCGGGGGGAACTGGTCCCCGCCGCGCCCGGATCGAAACCGCCTTTGCCGCGATCACGGCGCACGAGGACCGGCTGACCGACCGGCTGCTCGACTGGCTCGCCACCCGCGACGACATCCGGGTGATCGGGGCGGCGCGCAACGACGACAGCACCCGCGTGCCCACCATCGCCTTCAAGGTCGCGGGCCGCGATTCCGCGGCGATCGCGCGGGCGATGGACGGCTACGGCATTGCCATCCGCTTCGGCGACTTCCATTCGCGCCGTTTGGTCGAGGAGCTGGGCGAAGACGGCGACAACGGCGTCCTGCGCGTGTCGATGGTGCACTACAACACGATCGCTCAGGTCGACCGGCTGACCGCCGCACTGTCCGAGATCCTGGCCGAGGTGGCGGCATGAGCGGGGCCATCGACCTCGCGATCCGCGGCGGCACCCTTGTGACCGCGGCGGACCGGTTCCGCGCAGATATCGGCGTGCGCGACGGGCGCATCGTGGAAATCTCGGAACGGATCGACGGCGCCACTGAGGAGATCGACGCGACCGGTCTTTTCGTCCTGCCCGGCGGGATCGACGCCCATGTGCACCTTGCGCAACCGACGTCGGACGGCACCGTCATGGCCGACGATTTCGAAACCGGCACCCGGTCGGCCGCCGCGGGGGGCAACACGACCGTCCTGCCCTTCGCGATGCAGGTCAAGGGCACCTCGCTGCGCGACTGTGTCACCGCCTACCACGAGAAGGCCGCGGGCAACTGCTATACCGACGTGTCCTTCCACCTCATCATCTCGGACCCCACGCCGCAGGTTCTGGGGCAGGAGCTGCCGGCACTGGTGCGCGACGGCTACACCTCGTTCAAGGTCTTCATGACCTATGACGACTTGATGCTGAACGACGCCCAGCTGCTCGAGGTCTTCGACGTCGCGCGGCGGGAACAGGCGCTGGTCATGGTCCATGCCGAAGGTCACGACGCGATCCGCCACATGGCACGCAGGCTTGAGGAGCAGGGCCGCACCGCGCCCTACTACCACGCCGAGGCGCATGCCGAGATCGCGGAGCGCGAGGCGACGCATCGCGCGATCTCCCACGCCCAGCTGACCGATGTGCCGGTGGTGATCGTCCATGTCTCGGGCCGCGACCCGATGGAGCAGATCCAGTGGGCGCGCCGCCGCGGCATGCAGGTCTATGCCGAGACCTGCCCGCAATACATCGCCCTGACCCGCGACGACCTGAAGGGGCTCAACATGGATTTCGAGGGGGCGAAATACGTCTGCTCGCCCCCGCCGCGCGATGCCGACGGGCAGGCCGCGATCTGGGAGGGGCTGCGCGACGGGACCTTCGATCTGTTTTCGTCCGATCACTGCCCGTTCTACTTCGAGGCCCCGGCCGAGACCGGCAAGGACAATCACCGCGCCCGCACCTCGTTCCGCTGGGTGCCGAACGGCATTCCCGGGGTCGAGACGCGGCTGCCGATCCTGTTCTCCGAAGGCGTGTCGAAGGGGCGGATCAGCATGGAACGTTTCGTGGCGCTGACCTCCACCAACCCGGCGCGTCTCTACGGGCTTTATCCGCAAAAGGGCGCTCTGGCGATCGGGGCGGATGCCGACATCACGCTGTGGGATGCGGGTCTTACCCGGCCGATCACGCAGGCGGGCCTGAACCACGGCTCGGACTACACGCCTTACGAGGGGATGGAGATCACCGGCTGGCCCGTCCGCACCCTGCTGCGCGGCCGGACGACCGCGCTGGACGGCCGCACGGTCGAGGGTCCGCGCCCGGGCCGCTACCAGTCCCGCGGCCTGAGCGAGGCCGTGACGCGCGCCGGCTGAGGAGGCCCGCCCCCAGTAGCTCCGCCCGTTCAGGCCTGAAACGGTCCCCTGGGCCGTTTCCGAGACGCCCGTCCCGGGCGGCCTCGCCCAGGATCACCTCGCGTCCCGGCCATCCTCTCCGGTTCTTTCAAAAACGGGATCATTCTATCCCGGCATGCGCACCGCTTCAAAGCGGACGCTTCATCCCCGCAAGGTCATCTGCCACTCCGAGAAGGGATATATCTTCGGCGCCGATGACAAGGAGACGCGCGCGTAGTTCCTCGCACGAGCGGTTGAGCCTTCTGGGTGCGCGAGGCCGCATCCGGTTCGCGTTAGGCGACCGCGATCCTGCTTCGGCCCGTAAGCGCCTGGTTCAATCCGCAAGCTTCATTGACGACCTGCCGTTCCAGACCCGGGTGCGCCTTTCCAAGAAGGACGCCTACTGCGAGGCGACCCTCGAGCTGCGCCGCGATGGTCTTTTCAAGATGACGGAGGAGAGCCTCGGCACCAGCATGGCGCTCATCAAGGGTACCCCCCGACATTCTGGCGGGTCAGCGCGGCATCCAGCGCGTGCCACAGGCTGCCTGCGGCGGAGCGTATGCCCCAGATCGTCACCCGCGACGCGTCGCGGCGCAGGACAAAGACCGACATGTGGTGCAGCACCGTCCGCGTCGCCCGTCCCGGCCCCCACAGCGCGGGGTCGAGGTTCACCAGCCGCTCAAGCAGCGCGTCGAGCGGAGCAGGCCCGTGCCGCGACACGATGTCGAAGGCGACGAAGCCGTCGGTCTGTTCGGTCACCGAAACGTCGGTGCCCCCGGTGTCCCCGACCGCCCGCACCACCTCGGCGGCGAAATCGCTTTCGGCGCGTCCCGGCGCCTCGATCATCCACTGACCGGGCGCCGACCAGAAGGCGGCGACACCCTCGCCCTCGGCCAGCCCGCCGGGGCCCGGCAGGTCCAGACCGAAGGGCGCGGGGGCCCGGCTGCCGGCCCGCAGGGTCAGCGAGGCCAGCGCGATATCGGGCCGTTCGGTCAGCGCCAGCGCGCCGATGGTCCGGTCGCGCGGCTGCGCGGCGCCGAAGGCCGTGTGGGAAGCCAGGTCAGTCACGAAGCCGTCCTCCTTCGGGGTCGATGAACTGCGCCGAGACGACGCGCAGTTCGACCGTTTCGCCCGCCACGGGATTTGCCGCGACGATCACCTCGTCCATCCGCGTGTGACCCTGTTCCAGAAAGCCCAGCCCGATGGAGTGCCCCAGATGCGGCGAATGGCAGGCCGAGGTGATCCAGCCCTGGTCGTGGGCCGTGTCCTGCGGCGCGCCCCGGGCAAAGAGATGCGCCCCGGCGGACACGCTCTGCCCGGGGGTCACGGGTTGCAGCCCGATCAGGCGACGGGTGTCGGCGGCCAGCCCCTCGCGCCGGGACATGATGGCGCCGATGGCATCCTTCTTGCGGGACACCATGCGGCCCAGACCGATCATCGCCGCCGTGGTCTGGCCGTTCAGTTCGGCCCCCGCGGCATGGCCCTTCTCGATCCGCAGAACCGCCAGCGCCTCGGTCCCGTAGGGCGTGACGCCCAGATCCGCGCCCTGCTCGACCAGCCGCTGCATCAGCGCGTGGCCATACCGGGCGGGCACCGCGATCTCGTAGGCCAGCTCGCCCGAGAACGAGATCCGGAACAGCCGCGCCCGCAAGCCCCCGCAGACCGTCAGTTCGCGGCAGGCCATGAAGGGGAAGGCGTCGTTCGACAGGTCGGCCCCGTCGACGATCCGTTCAAGCAGCGCGCGGGATTTCGGCCCCGCCACGGCGATCTGCGCCCAGGCGTCGGTGGTCGAGATGAGCTGCACGTCGAGATCCGGCCACAGGCACTGCCGTGCGAACTCCATGTTGCGATAGACCAGCCCCGCATTGGCGGTGGTGGTGGTGACGACGTAACGATCCTCGGCCAGGCGGGCACAGGTCCCGTCGTCGTAGAGAAAGCCATCCTCGCGCAACATCAGCCCGTAGCGCACGCGCCCGACCTTCAGCGTGGCGATGGTGTTGGCGTAGATCCGGTCGAGGAACAGGCCCGCGTCGCGCCCCTGCACGTCGATCTTGCCCAGAGTGGTCACGTCGCAGAGGCCCACGTCGGAGCGCACGGCGCGCGCCTCGCGGTCAACGCTGTGGCGCCAGTGGGTTTCGCCCGCGCGGGGAAAGTACTGCGCCCGCATCCACTGGCCCACCTCGGTGAAGACCGCGCCCTGCGCTCTGGCCCAGGCATGGGTCGGGGTCAGGCGGGTGGGCCGGAAATCGGGGCCGGTAGCGCCGCCGCCCAGCACCGACAGCGACACGCCGGTATAGGGCGGGCGAAAGATGGTGGTGCCGGTTTCCGGGATCGTCCGGCCGGTCAGCTCGGCCATCACCGCAAGCGCGGTGACGTTCGAGGTCTTGCCCTGATCGGTCGCCATGCCCAGCGTCGTCCATCGCTTCAGGTGTTCGACCGGGCGCATGTTCTCCTTGTGCGCCAGGGCGATGTCCTTGACCGTGACGTCGTTCTGGAAATCCACCCAGGCGCGCCCCTTGCCCGCGACGTGCCAAAAGGCCGCCTGCCGCACCGGCGCGTCCTCGGCCCGCGGCAGGTCCGGCGCCGCACTGCCGATCCCGATCTCCGTAAGCGCCGATTGCGCGGCGCGCGCCCCGTCGGCCAGCGCCGCGGCGGTCGAGCCGCGCCCGGCGCAGGCGCCCGCGGGGACCAGCCCCTGCGGCCCGCCCTGCCCCGGCACGAAGCTCTGGATGTCCTGGTCCCAGACCGGCCGTCCGCGGTGGTGCGAGGCCAGGTGCACGACCGGGTTCCACCCGCCCGAGACCCCAAGCGCGGCGCAGTCGATCCAGCGTTCCCGTCCGTCATGGACGACGCGGATGGATCTGAGCCCCAGCCGACCGCGCGTGCCGGTCACCAGCCCGCCGGCAAAGACCTCGTAGGCGGTCGTCTGCGCGGCCTTGGGGCGGGTGTCGATGACGCCCGCGACCCGCGCGCCGCGCGCGATCAGGTCGCGCGCCGTACGATGGCCGTCGTCGTTGTTGGTGAAGATCGCGACCGGCGCGTCCCGCGCGATGCCGGGGCTTGCCGCCCAGCGATTGGCATAGGCGCGCATCGCGCCGGCCAGCATGATCCCGGGGCGATCGTTGTCGGCAAAGGGAATATGCCGCTCGGTCGCGCCCGCGGCCAGCACGCTGCGCCGGGCGGTGATCCGCCACAGGGTCTGGCGCACGCGGTCGTCGGGCACGGGCAGGTGGTCGGCCACACGCTCGACCGCGCCGTAGATCCCGTGATCATAGACGCCGAAGACGGTGGTCCGCGGCAGGATCCGGACGTTGGGCATCGTGCGCAGCTCGGCCTCGGTCCGCGCCACCCAGTCGGCGGCGGGCGCATCGTCCAGCGGGTCGCTTTCGGCCAGCAGCCGTCCGCCCAGCCGGAAATCCTCGTCCGCGAGGATCACCCGCGCCCCAGACCGGCCGGCGGTCAGCGCCGCCGCCAGCCCCGCGGCGCCGCCGCCGATGACCAGCAGGTCGCAATGCAGGTAGCCACGGTCATAGGCATCGGGGTCGGGCAGACCGGACAAGGACCCCAGTCCGGCGGCCCGGCGGATCATCGGCTCGTAAAGCTTTTCCCAGAAGGTGCGGGGCCACATGAACGTCTTGTAGTAGAACCCCGCCGCGAAGACCGGCGCCAGAAGGTCGTTGACCGCCAGCGCATCGAAGGACAGCGACCCCACGCGGTTCTGCGACCGCGCCACAAGCCCGTCGTAAAGCTCGGCCATCGTGGCGCGGGTGTTGGGCTCCTGCCGCGCGCCCTCGCGCAGCTCGACCAGCGCGTTGGGCTCTTCGGACCCGGCCGAGAGCACCCCGCGCGGACGATGATACTTGAAGCTGCGGCCCATCAGCCGCACCCCGTTGGCCAGAAGCGCCGAGGCCAGCGTATCGCCGGGATGGCCGCGGTAGCTGCGCCCGTCGAAGCGAAAGGTGATCTCGCGGCTCCGGTCGATCAGGCCGCCGGAATAGCGGGTCATGCCTGGCCTTCCCGATCCGGGCCCTGCCCCGGCATGGCCGGTGCCCCGTCGCCCGCCCGCCGGGCCAGCGCCACGTCCCGCGCCAGCTCGGCGCCCAGAATCTCATGCGTGACGGTATCGCGGGTCACGACTAGCCACGACCGGTCGCCCTGCTCGTGGTACCAAAGCTCGCGGTGCACGCCCGCGGGGTTGTCGCGCAGAAAGACGTAGTCGCAGAACGCGGCCTCGACCGCGGCGAGGTCGGTGGCGCCCGGGGGGCCCGGCTCGTCGTCCGGCGGGGCGCCCGACGGGGCGCCAGCAGGGGCCGCCGCATCGGGCGCAGGCGCGGCGGGACGATCGATCAGCGTGGCGTCGCCCAGGTAGCTGAACTCCTGCGCGTCGCGCAGACCCAGAAGCGGATGCGGGATCAGCATGACGGTCCTCTCAGTGCAGGTTGGGTTGGGCGCCGGCGCCGCGTTCGTCGATGGGATAGCCGCGCGCGAACCGGTCCAGCCGGTAGGCGGTGGCGGTCTCGTGCGGGCGCCCGGTGGCCAGCAGATGCGCGAAGGCAAAGCCCGAGGCGGGCGTCGCCTTGAACCCGCCGTAGCACCAGCCGCCGTTGAAATAGAGCCCCTCGACGGGCGTGCGGTCGATGATCGGCGATCCGTCCATCGACATGTCCATGATCCCGCCCCAGCTGCGCAAAAGCCGCGCGCGGCCGATCATCGGCATCAGCGACATGCCGCCTTCGAGCACATCCTCGACCACCGGCAGGTTGCCGCGCTGCGCATAGGAGTTGTAACCGTCGAGGTCGCCGCCGAAGACCAGCCCGCCCTTGTCGGACTGGCTGATGTAGAAATGCCCCGCGCCATAGGTCACGACGTTGTCGATGACGGGCTTCAGCCCCTCGCTGACGAAGGCCTGCAAGACGTGGCTTTCGATCGGCAGGCGCAGCCCCGCCATCGCCATGACCCGGCCCGACGCGCCTGCCACCGCGACGCCCACCTTGCCCGCGCCGATATAGCCGCGCGTCGTCTCGACCCCGCGCACGGCGCCGCCGTCGATGCGGAACCCCGTGACCTCGCAGTTCTGGATCACGTCCACGCCGTGGCGGTCGGCGCCGCGGGCATAGCCCCAGGCGACGCCGTCATGACGCGCGGTGCCGCCACGGGGCTGCATCAGCCCGCCCCTGATCGGAAAGCGCGCGTTGTCGTAGTTCAGGTAGGGCAGCATGCCCCGAAGCGCGTCGCGGTCCAGCAGGCGGGCATCGGCGCCCGCCAGCATCATCGCGTTGGCCCGCCTGCGAAAGGCATGCCCTTGGGCATCGCTGTGGAACAGGTTGATGATGCCGCGCTGGCTGACCATCGAGTTGAAGTTGGTCTCCTGCTCCAGCCCCTCCCACAGCTTCATCGAGAACTCGTAGAACGGTTCGTTGCCCGGCAGCAGGTAGTTCGAGCGGATGATCGTGGTGTTGCGGCCGATATTGCCGGACCCGAGCCAGCCCTTTTCCAGCACCGCGATGCGCGACTGCTTGAAGGTCTTGGCCAGGTAGAACGCGGTCGCCAGTCCGTGGCCGCCGCCACCCACGATGACGATGTCGTAGGCCGGCTGCGGCTGGGGATCGCGCCAAAGCGGTTTCCACCCCTTGTGCCCGCTCAGGGCCTCCTTGAGGACGCGAAACCCCGAAAAGTGCATGGCCGCTCTCCCTCAGATCGCTGCTCCCTTGGATGTGGCACGGATCGGGGCCCGGATGCATGCGCGTGATTGACATTTCCTTGTCCGTTTCGGACATTCTCCGGGGCGGGCGCCGGGCATTCCGGCGGGTGGCCCGGAAACGGGTCCGAGGGCCGGACGGAACGCGAGGCGGCCGGGAGTCAGGCGGCCGGAAGTCAGGCGGTGGAAAGCGAGGCGGCGGATGCGGGCGAAGCGGATCGGGTTCCTGCTGATCGACGGCTTTGCGCTGATGTCGGCAACCTCGGCGATGGAGCCTTTGCGCGCGGCGAACATGCTGGGCGGGTCGGACCGCTACACGCTGCGGTTCCTGTCGGCCCGGGGCGGCTGGCAGATCAGCTCGGTCGGCGGCGCCTTCGAGACCGAGCCGCTGGCCGAGGCCGCGCCGGGGTTCGACATCCTCTTCGTCGTCGCCGGCGGCGACCCCCTGACCTTCGACGATCCTCAGGTGCTGGGCTGGCTGCGCCGGCAGGCCCGGGCGGGTGTGCCGCTGGGCGGGATCTCGGGCGGCGCGGTGATACTTGCCAAGGCGGGCGTGCTGCAATCGCGCCGCTTCACCGTCCACTGGGAGCATCTGGACGACCTGCGCCGCGCCTACCCCGCGGCGCTGATCGAGCGGCGGCTCTTCGTCATCGACCGCGACCGCTATACCTGCGCGGGTGGCATGGCGGCTTTGGACATGATGCATGCGCTGATCACCCGCGACCACGGCGCGGCGCTGGCGCGGCGGGTCAGCGACTGGTTCATCCACACCGGCATCCGCGGCGCCGAGGCACCGCAGAGCAGCATGCTGGCCGAGCATTACGGCCTGCGGCACCGTGCGCTGTCCGCCGCGGTCGAACTGATGGACAGCCACATCGCCGACCCCCTCGCATTGGAGGATCTGGCACAGCTGAGCGGGATCGGCACCCGGCAGCTTGAGCGGCTGGCGCAGGAGCAGCTGGGCCAGAGCGTGATGAGCTTCTATAGGCAGTTGCGGCTGGACAAGGCCGACGCGCTGCTGCAGCGGTCGAACCTGCCGCTGAGCGAGGTGGCGCAGACGACCGGGTTTGCCAGCTACGGCCATTTCTCGCGCCTGTTCTCGGCCCATACAGGGCAGTCACCCAAGGCCCGCCGCGCCCAGCTGCACCGCGCCTCGAAAGGCCGGGCAGAGCGCGGGGACACCGGCCGCACGGGGACGCAGGAACTGGGCGGAGCACGAACGGCGGGGCGCCCGAACGGCGGGGCGGAAAGCCCTCCGGATGGCGGCCCGAACGGCAGCCCGAAGGATGGCGCAGACGGCGGCCCGGATGCCGATCCCCGCGGCACGGACCCGCGCAGCTGAGCGCCGCTTCGTTGCCCTCCCGGCCCGATCCCCCCCGGGCGCATCAGCCCCTGGACGTGGCCACGCCCCGCGCGCGGGTCCATCGGCGCGCGGCCTGCCCCGTCAGGACAGGCTGGGCGGCCCGGCTCCGTCGGGCGGCAGGTGGGCGCGGCAGTGATCGATGAAGGCCCGCAGGGTCGCCCCCACATGCGCCGCGCGCGGCCGCATCAGGCCCATCCGCATCGGCCGCGCGGGCCCGTCCAGCGGCACAAAGACGAGCCGCCGCCCGTCCGCCGCCCGGTCCGAGGTTGGGCGGATATTGGCAATGGAATAGCCGAAGCCGTTGGCGACCAGGGACTTCATCACCTCCATGTCGTGCGTTCGCTCGGCGATCTGCGGGCTGATGCCCGCCTCGGCGAAAATCGACAGGAAGTAGGGCCCCGAATGCGGCAGGTCGAGCAGCACCATGGGGTGCGGCGCCAGCTCTGCGGGACTGACCCGCGCCCGCCCGACCAGCGCGTGGCCCGCGGGCAGCAGCGCATAGGGCGGCAGATCGTGAAGCGGCTCGAACGCCAGATCCGGCGGCACCTCCAGATCGTAGGTCAGCGCGACGTCGATCTCGGCCGCCCTCAGCGCGGCGATCAGCGCCTGCTGGTCGCGCTCGGACTGGCGGACCGCGACCTCGGGGAATTGCGCGACGAAGCTTCGCCGCACCCGCGGCAGGACGATCTGCGCGAAGGTCGACAGGCACCCAACGTCCAGCGGCCCGCGCACCTGCCCGGCGATCTTCTCGGCCAGCGCATCGAGCCGCCGCGCCTCCTCCAGCACCGCCCGCGCCTGCACCAGGACCTGTCGCCCCGCGGGCGTCGGCGTCAGGCCGTGGGCATGTCTGCGAACGAAAAGGGGCACCCCGAACCGCGCCTCGATCTGGGTGATCGCGGCAGAGACGGACGGCGCCGAGACATGCACACGCTCGGCCGCGCGCGCGACCGACCCCAGCTCGCCCACGGCGACGAGGTAGGACAACTGGCGCAATGTGAAGCCCGAAGACACCGGCAGCCCCCCTTTCAGAAACTGGCGATCCCGGCCTTTAAGACCGCGCAGGGCGGAAGGGTCAAGAAGCCCCGGCCCCGGGGGCTCTGCCATGCGCAGCGACGCAGGTCGCCGGTGAAAGCACCTGGGTGCGCCGGCACGGCAGTGCCCGGTGGCGTCCGCTTGCCTTGCGGACGTCTCCGCCACCCGCGACGCTGGACGCCCTGGGCCAAAGGGCGGCAGCCCTGCCCTTGGGGGCCGGTCCCGCGCCGCCCCCCCGATCCGCAGGGTCGGCACGCATCTTTCACGGGCCCCTCAACCCGTGGACCATACCATGTAATAAGGCGAAAAGCGGCGGCGGCACCGCGCCGAGGAGGCGCCGGGTCTTGCCCCCGCTCCCGCCCGGCACCCGCCCCGGACCGAGGCCCCGGGATCGCCCCGCGGCCGTTTGCACGCGCGTCGATCCTTCGACCCGGGGGGGGCCGACCCGGGGGCCCGACCCGGGGGACTGACCGGAGGCCCGACTTGGGGGCCCGACCCGGGGGGCCAACCCGGGCGGGAGGCGCATTGCCCGGCGGCTACTCGTCCCCCGGAACGCCGTAGGAGGGCGCCTCGCGCGGGTCGAGCGCGCGCTGGACATAGGCCTCAAGCTGCGGCTTGTAGACCTCCCACGCCGTGGCGACGGCCTCGATGGGGTCATCCTCGGTCCAGTCGCAGCGCAGGTCGGCGACGGGCCACGCGACCCGGTCGACGATCAGGATCCCCGCCGAATGCACCGGCCCCGCCTCGCCCCCGGCAGCCAGCCCGGCCCGCAGCGCCGCGATCAGGCGGTCGCCGATGTGGCCCCGGGCCGCGCGATAGGCCGCGACGATGGCCTGCGGCACGTCGGCATGGGCCAGCAGGTTGCCGCCCGCGGCGACGTCCTCGGCCTGCGCCTCGGCCCAGGTTCCCAGCGCCTTCGGGCCCGAGTGGATGGCCGTGCGCCCCTGCGCGTCGACCGCCAGCACCTGCCGATGATCAAGGAACTCTTCCCGTGCCACGCCCCGGGCCATCGCCTCGGGTGCGCTCAGACCCTGCGCCATCAGGTCCAGCGTCAGCGGCCCCAGCCGCGGATCCGTGACGTTCTGGCTGGCCACCGCGCCCACGCCCGCCCGGGCGTAGGAGCAGCGCGCCGCCACGGCGGGCGACGAGGACGAGATCGCGGTGCCGAACATGCCGGTCTCGGGACAGCGGGCGACAAGCGAGAATGTCACGGGCGCTCCTCCGGTATCACCGCGGTGCCGTCGATTTCGACCAGCCATTCGGGCCGCGCCAGCGCCTGCACCACCAGCCCCGTCGACACCGGATGCACGCCGCGGATGTACTCGCCCATCGTGCGATACACGGCCTCGCGGTGGCGGACGTCGGTGATGTAGACCACGACCTTGACCAGGTGCTCCATCGAGCCGCCCGCCTCTTGCAGAAGCTGGCGGATGTTCTGCATCACCTTGTGGGTCTGCTGCACGGGGTCGTGACTGTCGATGGTCTGCGCGGTGTCGAGGTCCTGCGGACACTGACCGCGCAGCCAGACGGTGCGGCCGCCTTGCGTCACCACCGCCTGGCACAGGTCATTGTCGAGCGCCTGTTCGGGATAGGTGTCGCGGGTGTTGAACTTGCGGATGCGGGTGTGGGCCATGGGCGTCTCCGGTGGGGTCAGGCGATGGATGCGGGGGGTGGTGTCCGCGCGGCGGGACGGTGGGCCATGTAGCCGCGCTGCTTTGCGATGTGATCGACGATATAGCGCGCGTCGTGCCAGACGCCCCAGATGAAGGACGACCCGCGCCGGGTCTGCCAGGGCAGGCCAAGGTAGTAGATCCCCGGCTCGCCCGACACGCCGCGGCTGTGCAGGGGCCGGCCCCGGTCGTCGCGGGCCCCCGCGGGCAGCCAGGAATAATCGGCGGAATAGCCCGTGGCCCAGATGATCGTGCCGATGCCCGCGCGGGCAAGGTCGAGCTCGGCCAGCGGATGGGTCATGCAGCGGGGATCGGGCAGCTGCCGCCGCGCCTCGGGCTCCGGCGGTAGATCCAGCCCGTTGCGCGCGACAAAGGCGTCGGCTTCGTCCAGAAGGCCCGCGAGGTAGGCATCGCCCCCGGCGATGTTCGTGCCCAGATCATCGGCGAAGTGCACCCGCCCGTCGGCATAGGCCTGCGTCCGCCCCACCAGCGTCATGCCGCGCTGCGCGAGGCGGCGGAAATCGATGGTCTCGCCGCCGCCTGCGCCGCTGACGGCGATGGTGGTATGATCGGCGCCGGGCCGCGCCTCGGTATCCCACTTGTTCAGAACACCCAGCCACCAGACGAAGTCGCGCCCGCGGTAGCGCCGCGGCGGGCGGTCGTGGGGACCCACCGACAGGAAGACCTCGCGCCCCGCCGACAGAAGCTCGTCCGCGATCTGCACGCCCGAGGACCCTGCCCCCACCACCAGCACCGCACCGGGGGCGAGCGCGCCGGGATTGCGGTAGGTGGCCGAGTGGATCTGCGCCACCTCGGCGCTGTGCGGCACGAGGTCGGGGATCACCGGGGTCTGGAACGCCCCGGTTGCGGCGATGATGGCCGGAGCCTCAACCGGCCCGGCCGAGGTTTCGGCGCGGAACCCGGGGCGCCCGTCCAGCCGCGCGACCCGGGTGACCTCGACCCCGGTGCGCAGCGGCGCGTCGATTTGCGCGGCATAGGCGGCGAAATAGGCCGCGACATCCGCCTTGCCGACGAAATCGTCAGGCTTGGCGCCGGGGAAGGCCATGCCGGGAAAGCGATCGTGCCAGGCGGGCCCATTGGCGACGAGCGAATCCCACCGCCCGGTCAGCCAGCGTTCGGCGACGCGCCCGCGTTCGAGCACGAGGTGCGGGATACCGGCCGCCCCCAGGTGTTCGCTGGCCGCGATCCCCGCCTGCCCGCCACCCACGACCAGCGTTTCCGTGCGTTCGACCGTCATGTGCTGCCCCGCCTCGACTGACCCGCCCCCGACGCGGAGGCGCGCGATGGGATCAGTGTGGCCGCGCCGGGCATCGCGATAAAGTAGGGATTGCGTGGCCATGGATTAGGCTGGGCCTAAGCCGAACGATCCCCTCCGCGCCGCAGTCTGTAATACGGGCCCATGGGTGGCCCGGACTGGCGCAGGCGCGCGGGACGCCCCCGGGACGGCCCCGGACAGCCCGCGGCGCGAGGGCCCTGGACAGCGCACGCACCCCGATTGAGCGAAAGCTGGCCCGAGAGGGCTCGCCCGACCATGATTGCGGTCGGTTCCTTGGCGTCAGGCCCTTGGCGTCAGGCCCGTGGCCGGACCAGCAAGGCGGGACATCGAAGACGCGCGCCCCGCCGTCCGCCGCGGGCCGTCGTGCCACCACGGGATATCGATCCGCTGCGCGGTCCGGAGCTGCGTATCCCGCCCCATGGCCGCAGCGTTGCGCGGCTAGGCGTCGGGCAGATCGGTGAGCGTCAGGCCATAGGCGGTGCGCCAGACGGTGCCGGCGGAGAGGGTCACCGCGACCGGGCGGCCGCCGGGGACATGCGGGGCGAGCGTCGTGTCGTCGAAGGCTGCCGCGCAGGGCTCGATCCCGATGCCGTGGAACCGGCCGCCCCAGGGCGTGCCGGTGCGGCCCCCGTTCGACAGCCACATCAGGAAGGAGGGAAAGGCGGTGCCGTCCCAGTCGAGCCGCAGGCGCAAGCCCTCGGACAGATAATCCACCTCGATCGACGGGGCGCCGCCATGGACCTGCACCAGCTCCTCCGCCAGCGCGCCGGGAGTGTGGGCCAGGTCCGCCGTGCCGCCCGCGGCAAGCGGGACCGCCGACAGGCTGTCGAAGGCGGCGCCGGGCGCAAGGCGCGACACCCCGGGTTCGAACACCCGCGGAAAGACGCGGCCCTGCGCGGGGCCGGCGTGGCGGATGCGGATGCCGCCCTCGGGCCAGGCGAGGATCGGATGCAGTCCCAGCGGCAGGGCGCAGTCCTGACGGACATGGACCGCAAGGGTCAGATCGACGCCGTCGGGACGGGTCCGGACCTCACGCTCCAGCCGCGCGACGGGGTGGCCTGCGGGATAGTCGATCGACATCCGCGCGCCGCCTTGTCCCAGTCCGTCCAGTCGCCACACGTGGTCCGAGCCGTAGCCGTGGTGCGCCGGGTCGACCGTCCCCGAGCCGAAGGGCACGCAGGGCCATTCGCCGCCCAGATGCGCGAGGTGCCCCGCCACCCCCGCGGCGGGCCAGGGCGCCTGCGCGAAGGGCTGCGCGACCCGGCCCGAGGGCAGCGTCAGACGCAGCCGCTGCAGCGCGCCGCCCACGGCGCGCAGATCGGCCCGGCCCTGCGGCCAGACCAGCGGCCAGACGCCGTCCTCGGCATCCCCGTGCTGTCGCCGCCCCCCGCCGGCCGGATACGGGCCATGGGCAACCGCGTCCGCTTGCGGATGCGGCGCGACGGTGCCGGCGGGCTGATCCTGCGCCCCGCCGGCCGGCTGCCGACCCGGTGTGTCCTCTTGCATCCGCGCGACCTCAGGCGATCCGCTCGCCGCTGTCGGGGTCGAAGATCACCGCCTTGTCGAGGTTGAAGGCCAGCGTCGCATCCTCGCCCTGCCGGATCGGGGCATCGGCGCGCAGGCGGCCGATCACGTCCTTGCCGCCCAGATCGGTCGTGCAGTAGGTGTCGGCGCCCGAAGGCTCCAGCACGTCGATGCGGCAGCTGGCCGTCTCGACCACCCGCGCGTTGCGGTCGGCGGCCTCTTCGTCGGTGATCGCCTCGGGGCGCAGTCCCAGAAGAACGCCGCGCCCGGCATAGGCCGCCACCGCCTCGGGCGCGGGCAGGACCAGCGGATCGCCCGCCTTGCGCGCGATGGAGAGCGTGGGGCCGTTCGGCCCCTGCCCCGCCTGCGCCGGGATCAGGTTCATCGAGGGCGAGCCCATGAACTCGGCCACGAAGGTGTTGACCGGGTTGTTGTAGATCTCGGCCGGCGTGCCCGCCTGTTGCAGCACCCCGCCCTTCAGCACCGCGATCTTGGTGGCCAGCGTCATCGCCTCGATCTGGTCGTGGGTGACGTAGACGATGGTGGCGCCCAGACGCTGGTGCAGCTTCTTGATCTCGGTGCGCATGTCGACGCGCAGCTTCGCATCGAGGTTCGACAGGGGTTCGTCGAACAGGAACACCTGCGGTTCGCGCACCAGCGCGCGGCCCATCGCGACCCGCTGGCGCTGGCCGCCGGACAGCTGGCTGGGCTTGCGGTCCAGAAGATCCTCGATCTGCAGAAGCGTCGCCACGCGATGCACGGCCTCGTCCCGCTCGGCCTTGGGGATCTTGCGGATCTCCATGCCGAAGGCGATGTTCCCGCGCACCGTCATGTTGGGATAAAGCGCGTAGCTTTGGAACACCATGGCGATGTCACGGTCGGCCGGCGCGAGGTCGTTGACCTTCTTGCCGGCGATGCGGATCTCGCCGCCGGTGATGTCCTCGAGCCCCGCGATCGAGTTCAGTAGCGTGGACTTGCCGCAGCCCGAGGGCCCGACGAGGACGAGGAACCCGCCCTCCTCGATCTCGATGTTGATATCCTTGAGGACCTTGGCCGCGCCATAGGACTTGTCCAGGCTGTCGATTTCCAGAGAACCCATAGTTCGCTACCCTTTCACGGCGCCCGACATCAGGCCGCGCACAAAGTAGCGACCCGAGACGATATAGACGATGAGCGTCGGCAGCGCCGCGAGAATGGCGCCGGCGAAATGCACGTTGTATTCCTTCACGCCCCCGGAGGACGAGACGAGGTTGTTGAGGGCCACGGTCATCGGCTGGCTGTCGAAGTCGCCGAACGAGACCCCGAAGAGGAAGTCGTTCCAGATGTTGGTGAACAGCCAGATCACGGTGACCACGATGATCGGGCCCGAGGACGGCAGAAGGATGCGGAAGAAGATGGTGAAGAACCCCGCCCCGTCGATCCGTGCCGCCCGGATCAGTTCGGTCGGGAAGGCCGCGTAGTAGTTGCGGAAAAAGAGCGTGGCGAAGCCCAGCCCATAGGCCGTGTGCACCAGCACCAGCCCCCAGGTCGTGCCCGCGATGCCGAGAAAGCCCAGCACCCGGGCGGCGGGGATCAGCGCGATCTGGAACGGGATGAAGCAGCCCAGAAGCATCATCCCGAACAGGATGTTGGCGCCGCGAAAGGTGTACTTCGTCAGGACGTAGCCGTTCAGGGCGCCCAGGATGGTGACGATGATCACCGCCGGCACGACCATCTTGATCGAGTTCCAGAAGTAGGGCTTCAGCCCCGTCGCCGCGACGCCCACCTTCGCCTCGGACCACGCCTGCGCCCAGGGTTCGAAGGTCAAGACCTGCGGCAGCGCCATCATGTTGCCCTGCCGGATCTCCTCGAGCGGCTTCACCGAGTTGGCGAGCATCACGTAGAGCGGCAGCAGGTAGTAGATCGCGAAGAGGATGAGGGCCGCGTAGAGCAGCGCGCGCAGGACGCGCCCGCCGTCGGGGCGGCTTTCGGTGCGCGCGCTCATTGGCCCGGCTCCCGCTTGGTCTCGGCATAGATGTAGGGGACGATGATGGCGAAGACCATCATCATCATGACGATCGCCGACGCCGCGCCGACGCCCATCTGGCTGCGCGAGAAGGTGTAGGAATACATGAAGGTGGCGGGCAGCTCGGTCGCCTGCCCCGGTCCGCCGCCGGTCAGCGCGACGACGAGGTCGTAGGACTTGATCGCGAGGTGCGCCAGCACGACGAAGGCCGACAGGAACACCGGCCGCATCATCGGGATGATGATCCGGCGATAGGTCGTGACGGTCGAGGCGCCGTCGATCCGCGCGGCCTTGATGATCTCGCCGTCGACGCCGCGCAGGCCCGCCAGGAACATCGCCATGACGAAGCCCGAGGATTGCCAGATCGCGGCGATGGCGACGCAGTAGATGGCCATGGTGCGGTCCTTGATCCAGCCGAACTGGAAGCTGTCCCAGCCCCATTGCTGCATCGTGTTCTCGATCCCGATGCCGGGGTCGAGGAACCATTTCCACGCCGTCCCCGTGACGATGAAGCTCAGCGCCATGGGATAGAGGTAGATCGGCCGCAACATGCCTTCGCCGCGGATCTTCTGGTCCAGCAGGATGGCAAGGAACAGACCCAGCGCACAGGACACGACGATGTAGAGCGTGCCGAAGATCGCCAGGTTCTTGACCGCCAGCCACCAGTGCGGAAGCTGCCAGAGCCGTTCGTAGTTGCGAAGGCCCACGAGGTCGTAGTTCGGCAGCATCGTCGAGGCCGTGAACGACAGATAGAGCGTGTAGGCGATGAAGCCGTAGACGAAGATCAGGACGATCACGAAACTCGGCGACAGGATAAGCTTGGGCAGCAAGGCGCCAAGGCGTCCTTTTGCGGTCATGGCAAAAATCCGGTGTGCTGGGGACGGGACGCGGCGATAGGGGGCGCGGCGGATCGGGGCGTTGCGGATCGGGCACCAGGGCGCGGCCACGACCGAACGGGCCCGCGCCTGGCGAAGGACGGCGACGCCCTGGCGCCGCCGTCCCCCCGATGGTCAGGCGATCACATCGCGTACTTGACGGCGTCGGCCAGCGCCTGCGGCGCTTCGTCGGTCGTCAGCGCACCGTTGAAGTGCTGGGTGATCACGTCCTGCATGGCGTTCTTCACCGCCGGCGGCGCGGCGTGGCCATGGGCCAGCGAACCGACCAGCGTGTCGCTCTCGGCTGCCTCGGCGATATCGGCCATGCTCTTCTTGCCACAGGCGTCGAACTCTTCGTCCGAAACGTCGGTGCGCGCGGGGACCGAGCCCTTGACGGTGTTGAAGGCGATCTGGAACTCGGGGTCCATGATAGCGGCTGCCATCTTGAGCTGCGCGTCGCGACGCTCTTCACCCACCTCGAACATCACGAACTGGTCGGTGTTGAAGGTGACCGACCCCTGCGTGCCGGGGAAGCGGATGCACTCGAAATCCTCGCCCGGGACCATGTCGGCGCGCAGGAACTCGCCCTTGGCCCAGTCGCCCATCTGCTGAACGCCGGCCTCGCCCTCGATCACCATCGCCGAGGCGAGGTTCCAGTCGCGGCCCGAGAAATTGTCGTCGACGTAGCCGCGCAGCTGCTCCATCCGTTCGAACACGGTGTGCATCTCGTCCGAGGTCAGCGCGTCTTCGTTCCGCTCCAGCACGGCGCTCTTGTAGAAATCCGTGCCCATCGACAGCACGACGTTTTCCCACAGCGTGGCGTCCTGCCAAGCCTGCCCACCATGGGCCAGCGGGGTAATCCCCTGCTCCTGGAACGCGTCCAGCATCGCGATGAAGCTGTCCCAGTCGGTCGGCGGCTCCATCCCGGCCTCGGTCAGGGCCTCGTCGCTGATCCACAGCCAGTTGGTCGAGTGCATGTTGACCGGCGCGGCGATCCAGTGGCCGTCGGCCTTGGAAAACTCCTGCAGCGCGGCAGGCACGACGTCGCCCCAGTTCTCTTCCTCGGCAACCTCATCGAGGTTGGCCACGGTGCCGGCATTCGCCCATTCGGTGATGTCGAAGCCCAGCATCTGCACCGCGGTCGGCGCGTTGCCCGAGGTGACGCGCGCCCGCAGCGTGGTCATCGCCGCGTCGCCCGCACCGCCGGCCACAGGCATGTCGGACCAGGTCACGCCCTCGGCTTCGAGGTTGGTCTTCAGCACCTCAAGCGCCGCGGCCTCGCCGCCGGCGGTCCACCAGTGCAGAACCTCGACCTCCTCCTGCGCGGTCGCGGCACCGGCCAAAAGCGCCGTCGCGGCGGCGCCGGCCATGAAGCGTTTCGCCATCATGTTCATTTCTTGCTCCTCCCAGTTGAGCATCAGTTGCGTGACAAAGCCTATTTATAACGATTAACTATGGCAAGCGGCTTCGATGGCCCGGCCCCGTCACCATGCGTCACGTCGCGCATGGGCTGCGCCCGGCCGATGTGGGATAAGGGCCGAAGCGGGGCACAGGAGCGGATGGATTGCATGACCGGACCGGGGAAAGACGCGGGCAAGCGGCCCACCCTGCGCTCGGTCGCCGAACGGGCGGGCGTGTCGGTCGCCACGGTATCGCGCGCGCTGAAGGACGACCCGCTGATCGCACGCGAGACGCGGGCGCGCATTGCCCGGCTGGTCAAGGAGGTGGGCTATACCCCCGACCGCGCCGCGCGGGGGCTGCGCACCGGGCGCAGCCACGTGATCTCGGTCCTGATCAGCCGGCATGACGAGATCCTGGGCTTCGGCTCATCCCTCATCTCGGGCATGAGCCGGGCGTTGCGCGGCACGCCCTACCACGTCACCGTCACCCCGATGTTCGAGGACGAGGAAGATCTGGCCCCGCTGCGCGAGCTTCTGCGCGGCCGGGCGGCGGACGGTGTCGTCTTTACCCGCACCCAGCCCGGCGATCCGCGGGTGCGGATGCTGATGAAAGCGGGGTTTCCCTTCGTCACCCATGGCCGGACCGACATCGCCGGGCACCCGTGGGTCGATTACGACAACGCCGCCTTCGGCCGGGCCGCGGTCGCGCAGCTGGCCGCGCAGGGGCGGCGGCGCGTGGCGATGATCGTGCCGCCGCCGCGCTTTACCTTCCACCGCTTCATGACGCAGGGCGTGGCCGAGGCGGCGCAGGCGGCGGGGATGGAGATCGACTGGTGCGATGGCATCGACCTCGACACCCCGGCCGAGGCGCTGCACGCCTATGTGCGCGACCGGCTGACAGGCCCCGGCCCTGCCGGCTGTCCGCGGCTCGACGGGCTTATCTGCAGCGGCGAGGTGTCGGCCATCGCGGCCAGCGCCGCCGTCACCGATGCGGGGCTCGTGCCGCAACGCGACGTGGGGCTGGTGGCAAAACAGACCACGCCGCTCTTTGGCCTGATGCGCCCGGCCCTGCCCGCGATCTACGAGGATATCGCCGGCGCGGGCGACGTCATGGCGCAGCTTCTGATGCGGGCGATCGACGGCGCCGCGCCGGGCGGGCTGCACCACCTGCAAACGCCCGACGATTGCACGGACGGGCCCGGCGGGCACGGGCCGGTCGCTGCGGCATGCGAAGCGGGGCAGATACCTAAAGCTAAGTAGGCTCAGAAGGTGTTGTAAGACACGCCCAGGAACACCTCTTCTGCGCGCACGCGATAGCCCGCGCGCAGACGCCACGGCCCGTCGCCCAGCCTGCGGGTGACGGCCACCGCCTGCTCTTCGTAGTCGCCGTTATCGCCGCCGGCCGTCAGCTCCAGGCTGATCCCGTTCGAGAAATTGGGCTGCACCAGGGTGAAGTAGCCGCCGTTGACCGTGTTGACCGACCCAAGAAGGAACAATCCGCCCCAGTCGGTCGGCCGATAGTGTTCGACCGCCAGGGTGGCGCCCAGCGACAGGCCCTCGTCCTCGGGCTTCTTCAGGCTTGGCCCGACCCGCAGGGTGGCGGTTTCGCCAAAGGCCGGAAAGGTGAAGCCGTAGGTGCCTGCGAGGTTCACCTCGGAGCCGTCACCGTAGCTTGACGCCGTCAGCGCGGCGCCCCAGGCGCCGCGGGTGGCGCTGGCGACGAAGGTCGAATCCGAGGGCGAGGCGTCGAACTGCAGGAACTCCTGCGCCCGGGCGGCCTGTGTCACGACCGCCAGTGAGAGACACAGGCCGCCCGCGGCCGCATCACGAAGAACACGCTGTTTCATCGTCACGGCCTACTCCGCCGGCTTGAGCGACGCCAGCCTTTGGCTGCCCAGACGGCCCTGCAGTAACGACAGCGCGGCCGACAGACGCTGGCTTTCCTCCGAGCTGCTGCTTTCGGTCGGATAGATATCCTCGCCCTGCGCGATGCGATCGGCTTCGCGGGCCAGCCGCAGGATCGGGCGCAGGAACACCGCGTTGTAGATCACCCCGCCGCCGATCAGCAGCACGACCAGGGCCAGCGCGCTCCATTTCAGGCTTTCCAGGAAGGGGCCCAGCCCGACCGTGACCGGGGCCGCCGGCACCTGCACAACCATCGACCAGTCGAAGTCGGGCATGTCGCCCGTCACGAGGTCGGGGAAGGTCTGCAGCAGGTACTTCCCACCGTCGCCATCCTCTTCCATGTGGACGTCCGCCGTGCCGATGCGTGCCATGGCCGCGGCGCGATCGGCCAGCGGACCCTCTTCGATCCGCGACATGATCACCTTGCCCTCGCGGTCCAGCACGGCGACATCGACGTTCAGCTCCTGCGCGGCGCGGCCGATGACCTGCTGCACCCATGACAGCCCGAGGCTGTAGACGAGAAGCCCGGCGGGGTGGCCGTCGGCATCGGCGACCGGGACCGACAGCGTCACGATGCCCTGGTTCGCGGCGCCGCCCTGCGGCCCCTCGGGTCGCCAGACATCGCTGACCGCCTGCCCCGACCGGCCGGCGTAGAACCACTTCTCGCCGCTGACGTCGAGGCCCTCGTACTGCCCGGACGAGCCCGCGCGGATCGTCCCGCCCGCGGTGACGAAGCCCGCCCAGGTCACGGCCTCGCTCGCCCGCGCGGCGGCGTCGACGAAGTTGCGGATGCCGCGGTAATCGTCGGGATCGGTCTGGCGCGCGACGGCCGAGATGCTGTGCCATTCGCGGTCGATCAGCCGCGACACCGACAGGCGCATCGCCTCGCCGCTGCGGGTCATCGACTCCGCCTGCAACTGACGTTCGTAGCCCTGAACCTGGGCGCGCAGCGGCACCACGACGATCAGCGCCACGGCGATGGCGATCAGGACCAGCCCGACACTGGCCGAGCGAAAGAGATTGGGGGATTTCTGCGTGAACACCTGCGGCCAGCTCCTGCAATTTTTAAACGTCATCAGCCCCGCAGTCAGAAGATACGGTTTGATGTTACGGTATGTTGAACCACACGATTTCATTTATCCGTTAATCATGTCTTAACTTGGGCGCCCGCAGCGACATTCCACCTGGGGGTGTACGCGGGGATCGGACCGCGCCCGCTGGGGAAATATACGCGCCAGGGGGCTTGAGCCGGGGCGCCCCACCGGGTCATGCTGACCCGCGCCCGCAGCCTGGACCCTGCCGATGACGACCAGACGCCGCACCTTGGGCCTATTGGCCACCGCAGCAATTGCCACGACCGGTTTGATCCCCGCCCTGCGGCAGGGGCGGGCCACCCCGCTGGACCATGGGGCCACCCCGGGCGCGCGCGCCGATGACGTCGAGGCAGCGGCCTCCCCCCTGCCCGGCTGGGACGCGTGGAAGGCTGCGTTCCTGCGCGAAGACGGCCGCGTGGTCGACGGCCAGCAAGGCGCGGTCAGCCATTCCGAGGGTCAGGGCTATGGCCTTCTTCTGGCGCAGGCGGCCGGCGACCGCGCGGCCTTCGACGGGATCGAGCGCTGGACGCGCGCGCATCTCGCCCGGCGAGAGGATTCGCTGATGGGCTGGCGCTGGCATCCCGACACCGGCCGGCTTGACCTGCAGACGGCGACCGACGGCGACCTCTTCCGCGCCTGGGCGCTGTGGCGCGCCGACCGGCAGTCGGGCTGGGGCAATCACGAGGCCGAGGTCGCGGCGATCGCCCGCGACCTGGCGGCGCTTTGCCTGATTCCCGACCCCCGCGCAGCGTCCGAACCGCTGCTCTCGCCCTTCGCACGGCCCGAAGGCGACGGCGATGCCATCCTCGTGAACCCGTCCTATTACATGAGCCGCGCGCTGCGGGAACTGGGCACCGCCACCGGGCGCGAGGCGCTGATCCGGGCGGCCGACCACGGCGAAACCCTTCTGGCCGACATCGCGGCGCGCGACTGGCTGCCCGACTGGCTGACCGTGACCGACGCCGGCCCGGTCGAGGCGACCGGCTATTTCCCCGGCCTGGGCTACGACGCCCTGCGCATCCCGCTCTACCTGACCTGGTCGGGCCGCGGCGACCACCCCGCGGTGGCGCTGGCGCAGCGGCTTCGCAGCGCGGTGCAGACCGGGCTACCGGCCGGGCATGTGCCGACGGTCATCGGACCCGCGGGCACCCTGCAGGACAGCAGCGACTACGCCGGCTACCGGAGGCTCTGGGCGGTCGTTTCGGCCGCATCCCGCGCGACGGCTTCGGGCGACGGGGCGCCCCCCGTCCCCCTTGCGGACGCGGCGAACCCGGGACAGCCGATCCTCGACACGCCCTCCAACCTGCCGGCCCCCTACTATCCCGCAACGCTGGATCTTCTGGCGCGCGTGGCGTGGCGGGAAGGCGGTCTTTCCCATTGACCCGACGGGCGGAATTCACATATCGCCGCCGCAATTCCATCCTTTCGTCGTATTTTTTGGATGGGAGGTGTGCTACGTATCACTATCTAAAGGGGAAATTCGCAGATGAAAGCCGTACGGCTCGGGGCTGGCCTGCTGATCATCATCATCGCCCTTTGGATCATCATCGGCGAGCAGCTTTCGGGCGCCAGCGCGAATGCCTATATCAACGCCCGCCTGACTACCCTGCGCACCCCGATCGCGGGGCGAGTCAGCTTTGAGCAGTCGACGTTGGGCGCCCGGATCGAACCGCAGGAAATCGTCGCCAGCGTTCAGGACGACCGCTCGGACGTGGTGCGGCGCGACGACCTGACGCTTGAACGCGCGCTGCAGGCCGCCGAGATCTCGCGCCTTGAAAAGCAGATGGTCGACATCGCCGCCTTTCGCACCCGGATGGAAGAGCGTCTGATCAGCTACCGCGAGGCGCGGATCCGCCAGATAACGATCCAGCTCGACCACGCGCGCGCCCGGCTCGACCTGCTGCGCGAGGCGGGGACGCTGGACCAGCGGGACGCGCGCCTGGCCGAGATCCTCGACGAGGAGGGCCAGCGCACCCGGGGCGAGCCGCTGACCTATCCGCTGGCGGTGGACTACGCCACGCAGCGGGTCGAGATCCTGGAGAACGCGCTGCAGGCCGCCGAGGCCGACAGCGTGTTTCTGGGCGACGGCTATAATGATGCGCCCTATGCCGAACAGCGCATGAACGAGCTCGACCAGCGCGAAACCGAGGTGCGGACCCTGCTGCAGGAGGCCCGCGCCCGGCTGCGCGCCCGCGACAGGCGGCTGGAGCAGGCCCGTACCACCGGGGCGCAGATGGCCGGTGCGGCGCTGACCGCAGACACGGATTCGCTTTTGTGGGAGATCCGCGCCAGCACGGGCGAGATCGTGCAGCGCGGCGACCCGATCGCCACGCTCGCAGATTGCCAGTCGCTCATCGTGTCGCTGTCGGTCACCGAAAATGTCTACAACACCCTGCGGCTGGGCCAGGCGGCTGTGTTCCGCCCCTCGGGCAGCTCCCGCACCTTCGATGCGACGGTGTCGCGATTGGCCGGCTCGGGCGCCGACACGATCTATCGTGACCTCGCCGTCGCGCCCGGCCCGCGGCACCTTGAGCGCTTCGATGTCACCCTGATCGTGCCCGGCCTGGCCGAAGATTCACAGCTGGACTGTGCCATCGGCCGCACCGGGCGGGTCTTCTTCGACACGCGCCCGCTGGACTGGCTGCGCGGCCTGAGCGGCTGACATGCTGTATCTCACCCCGCTGCAGTCTAGCGTGGTTCCGATCCTGCTGATCCTCGGCCTGCGGCTGGTGCTGCCATCCGTCCTGAACCCGACCCGGACTTGGCAACGCAGCCTGCTTTACGGCGGCTGCATCTTTCTGGGCGTGCGCTACGCGGTCTGGCGCGGCGTCGATACGCTGGCCCCGGTTGGGCTGACCGTCGACTACGCTACCAGCCTGTCGCTCTATATCGTCGAGGTGCTTGCCCTGATCGGCTCGATGAGCGCCTTCGTCCTGATGTCGCGCACCCGCGACCGCAGCGACGAGGCCGACACCCACGCGGGATGGTGGGGCGACCGGGGCGCACCGAAGGTCGCCGTGCTGATCGCCACCTACAACGAAGAGCTCGAGGTGCTCGAGCGCACCATCGTCGGGGCCCGCGCGCTGAACTATCCCAACAAGGCCGTCTATGTGCTGGACGACGGGCGGCGCGACTGGCTGCAGGATTACTGCGCCCGCCAGGGCGTGCACTACGTGCGGCGGCCCGACAACAAGGGGTCGAAGGCCGGCAACATCAACCACGCCCTGACCCGTCTGGCAGCCGAGCCCGCGCCGCCCGACTTCATCGCCGTGCTCGACGCCGATTTCGTCCCCCACCGCGCCTTTCTGGCGCGCACCATGGCGCTGTTCCACGACCCCACGGTCGGCCTCGTGCAGACGCCGCAGCATTTCTTCAATGCAGACCCGATCCAGCACAACCTGGGGCTTGAGAAATCCTACCCCGACGAACAGCGCTATTTCTTCGACCACATGCAGCCGGCGCGCGACGCCTGGGGTTTGGCGATCTGCTGCGGCACCTCGTCGGTATCGCGCTTTTCCGCGGTGCAGGAGCTGGGTGGGTTTCCGACCGACAGCGTGACCGAGGATTTCATGCTGACGATGGCGCTGCAGGCCCGCGGCCACCAAACCGTCTACCTCAACGAGGCGCTGACCGAGGGGCTGGCGCCGGAGGGGCTGAAGGAATACGTGACCCAGCGGGCGCGCTGGTGCCTGGGGCTCATGCAGATCGCGCGGTCACGGCTGGGGCCCTTCAGCCGCGAAAAGATCCGCCTGCGCGATCGGTGGAGCGTCATCGACTCGGTGTTCTACTGGCTGCCGTCCTTCGTCTTCCGCCTCGCGGCCTTTGTCTATCCGCTGCTCTACTGGTTCTTCAACATTACCGTCGTGGACGCGCAGGTGCCCGACGTGATCTCGTATTTCGGGACCTATTACGCCTGGGTCCTGCTGACGACGACGCTGCTGTCGCCGGGCATGATCGTGCCGTTCTTTCACGATGTCAGCCAGCTTCTGGGGGCGATCCCGATCGCCCGCGCGGCCGTGGTGGGGCTGCTCAAGCCCAAGGGCCACCCTTTCAGCGTGACGGCCAAGGGCGGCGATCGCAGCCGCATCGTGGTGCAATGGAGGATCATGCGGCCCTTCGCGATCCTCTGGGGGCTGACCTTCCTCGGGCTGACGCTGGGCATCCTTTTCGACAGCTTCGCCTATTACGACGCGGGCGACGGCAAGAGCGTGGTGTTGTTCTGGACGATCTACAACCTGCTGGTCCTGACCATCGCGGTCATCGCCTGCATCGAGCTTCCGCGCCGCGAACGGCACGTCGCCGACGCGCCCGAGCGCACGCTGGTCGAGCTGCCGGACGGCGGCTCGCAGGCCGTGTGGCTGAGCGAGCTCACCCGCACAACGGCGGTCCTGCGCGGCCTGCGCCTGCCCGAGAACAGCGCGCTGCGGCTGGCCCTGCGCGATGTCGGGCCGGTCGATGGCTACGTGGTGGGCGTGGGCAGCGACAGCACGGTGGTGCAACTGGTCCTGGGCGCGGCAGAGCACGAGGCCCTGATCGTGCGCCTGCATGCCGAGGACAACACCCCCGGGGTCCAGCGCAGCAATATCGGCAACGTCCTGCGCGACTTCGGCTCCCGCCTCATCCGCACAGGCCAGAACCGCGGCTGATCGGCGACGGACCTGCCAATCAGGCAGACCCTGGAGCTGGGAGCTGGGAGCTGGGAGCTGGGAGCTGGGAGCTGGGAGCTGGGGGGTGTGCCCCGGGGCCATTCGGGGCAAGCATATCAGGCGTCGCAGCGGGACAACGTCCGGGGCTCCAGTTCTGGGTTTACGACGGCGGCTGGGAGTGCGGGAGAGCGGACGTGGGACTGGCTAAGCCATTGCCGCGGCCCCGGAGAGACGCGGGTCTGCCCGGCCGCGATCGCCCCGGGGCCGCCACGGGTCCCCACGGGGGCGGATCTGCGGCGGCGCAGGCTTGGGCCCCGGCGGCGGCCCAAGGGGGCTCAGGGGCCTATTCGGCGCCTTGGCGCAGGCCACCCTCCATCAGGCGGGACTGGATGCGCACCAGAGCCGAGGACAGCGTCGCGCTTTCGCGCGAGCTGTGGCGCGCCGGCGGATAGACCTCTTCGCCGTCGGCGATCGCCGAGGCGACGCGCGACAGCTCGGAGATCGGGCGCAGGAAATGCACCGCGTAGAACACCGTCGCCAGCGCAAGGGCCAGGAAGAGGCTCGCGATGGCAAGGCTCATCTTGGTCATGAAGGCCGTCAGGCTGGTCTGCCCCTCATGCGCGGGCACGCGGACGATCAGGTCCCAGCCGAAGGGCGGCATCGCGCCCTGCAGCATGTTCGGGAACACCCCGGTGACGTGCGAGCCGTCGAACCGGGTCAGGTCATGGCCCGTCGCGGACAGGTTCAGGATCTCGGGCGCGATGGGATCGTCGATCAGTTCGTTCAGCTCGAAGATCTCCCGTCCACCGGTGTCGCGCACCACGATATCCACGTCCAGTTCGCGCGCGGCCTGCGCCATGTAGTCGGTCACCCAGTCGACCTTCATGCTGTAGACGACCACGCCCACGGCATTGCCGAAGGAATCGCGGATCGGGGTCGACAGGTCGATCAGTCCCCGCGACTGGCCGGGCACGTTGCGCATCGCTTCGGGGACGTAGACGTCGCCCACCGTGCCGCCGTTCATGCCGTCACGGAACCAGGCGAGGTTGCGCACGGACGTGCCTTTGCCCTCGCCCCCTGTCCCCGCCAGAAGACGCCCGTTGGCCTTCGCGATACCGACCCAAGCGATCGCCGCGGTCGCCCGCGGCACCGCCTCGACGAAGTTGCCCGCGCTTTCCGACGTGCTGATGTCGACCTGGCCCGCGACGGCTTCGAGGCTGCCCCATTCCCGTTCCAGCGTTTTTGAAACCGCCAGCTCCAGCGCGTGGCCCGCCCGCATCACGCCTTCGGACTGCACGTTGCGTTCGAAGGCACCGACATGGTTTCGGATCGGCAGCGACACCACGACCAAAGCCACGACGAAGGCCACGATGGCCGAAGCCAGAAGGGCCGTGGAAAGCCTTGGGAAACGACGTTCGGCCATGGAACTGGATACTCCTCAACTGAGACCGGGGGCCAAGGGCCGCACACACGCGCGGCGGACTGGACCACGGATTGTACCGAGGAACATGGCGTATTTAGGGCCGGTTTCGCGCGCAGCCGGGGCGCCGTCACGACGGGACTGTTACGGGAGCGAGTGCAGGGGGGGCGGGCACTGGGGGGCGGGCACTGGGGGGCGGGAACAGAGGAACGGGCACAGGGGAGCGGTGTCGGACGTTCGAGCCGGCGGGGCAGTGCCCGCGCGGTGCCGGCAAAGCGGGTGTGACGCTGCAATCGCGCGCCCCCGTCCCCATCCAGGCGTCAAGACCAGAGGGCCCGGGCGGCCCGTGTCGCCCCACCCCTGTCGGCTTACCCCTGCCCGATTCCTCCCCCCGGGACCCGTCAGGCCCCGGCCCCCTCGGGCGCGGCCAGACCGGACCGAACGGCGCCGGGTCATGCTTGGGGATGTCGCCGATCCAGGCCATGCGCCGGTTGAGCAGGCCCAGCATCCGGCGGACCACCCCCGCATTCGCGGCGGCGCGGGCCGGTCCTAGCCGTGTGCATCCGGCGACCGGTGGGGTGTCGGCATGCTTCCTAAGCGGCGCACCGAGGGCTGTGCCGCGGCCTCGCCGACAAGGATGGGCGCCAGCGACGGCGTCACGGCGAGGCCCGTCAGATCGAGCCCGGTCGAACCGCGGATGACGCGGGCTTCGGCGCCGTCCCGGAACCCGGCGATCACGCCGTTCTGGCCGGGCAAGGCCCGCACCATCGTGCCACGCTGCCCGCCGCCGTCGGCGACGCCGAGCGGCCGCTGGCCCAACGGCCCGTCCTTGAAGTGGAAGGGCCAGCACACGGCACGGTCCGCCGGTGGCGAGGTGCGGCGCCTTTCCCACCCACTCCAGCCCGCGGGGCTTGGCCGGGTCGGCCGACATCCGCATGTCCAGCTTGTCGCGCGGGCGCCAGCCGTGCAGCGCGTTCTCCTGCATGACCGTGACCGCGTACTTGCCGTTCGGGCTGAAGGTGATGCCGATATGCGACCCGGCCCATTTGAGCGCGGTCGATGTCCAGCGACTTGTCCCACGCTCCCAGATCGTGGCGCCGCCGTAGCGGGCGGCGCCCAGCCGCGTGCCGTTTGGGTCGAAGCGCAGCCCGTCCACGGTGCTGGGATGTTCGAAGGTCTCGCTCCGCGCGCCCCGGGGTTCAGAGCAGGGACCCTACCCCCCCACCGAGCAGGCGGCGAGGCCCGCGCCGGAAGGCATGGCCACGCAGTCGACCCAGCCGCGTCCGAAGGCCGCGAGCACTTCGCCATGGCCGTCGGCAGAGATCCGGCAGAGGCGGCCCTCGTCGCCCCCGGCCACGACGGCAGCCGTACCGCAGGGCACCATCGCCAGCACCACGCCGCGATGCGCCGTGACCTATCGCAGGGCGGGATCGGCGCCGAAGATCCGCACCGAACCGTCGCCACGCGCGGTCATCAGGGTTTCGCCCAGGGCAGTCGCGGCGGTGACGGGCGCGCCGGTCTCAACGGTTTGCCCGTCGGCCTGCAACGGGCTGGGCAGGAACCGCGGCGCCTCGTCCAGCTCGGGGATCAGGCCGAGTTGCATGCCGCGAACCCGTCTCCCAGCCCCATGCCCTCAAATCCGCGCCCGATGAATAGCAGCCGCAAGCGGCGCGCCTCGCCCTCGATCAGCATCTGGACGCCCTGGATCACGACGCGGTCGTCGACGCCATCAATGTTCTGGATCCCTTCAACCGCCGAGTATCCCGCCCCTTGTCCTGCAGCAGCTGCCCGAACCATTCGTGGAACGTGTCGGTGTCGAGCAGCGTGTCGACATGCAGCGACACGCCCGCCACGTCGTCATCGTGTTCGCGGGCGTGGCCCTCTTCCAGAAAATGCGGCTCGATCTCGCGCGCGCTTGAGGTCGAGTGCGTCCTGTCACAGCATGCTGTCCAGCGGCACGGCGCGGTTCCGGCTGTGCACGACCCGTGCGCAGGGGGTCATCGCGCGGATGCGCCTCGACCCGGGAAACCTGCGCGGCATCGACAAAGTCGATCCTGTTCAGCACGACCCGGGTCGGCGAAGGCCGGCTGTCCGGCCGCTTCGTGGCTGGCGTCGAACTGGCGCTCGATATGATGCGCGTCGACCAGCGGGACGACGGCGTTACGCCGGATCTTCGCGGCCACGTCGGGATCGACGAAGACCGTCTGTGCCACCGGGGCGAGATCGACCGGCCCGGTGGTTTCCAGCAGGATGGCGTCGAACTTGTCGGGCCGCTTCATCGGCTCGCCCGGGATGCGGATGAGGTCCCCGCGGCCGGTGCAGCAGATGCAAGCGTTGTTCATCTCGAACACCTCCTCGTCGGTATCGACCAGGAGGTCGTTGTCGGTGCCCTGCTCGCCGCATTGGTTGACGATCACGGCGTAGCACTTGCCGTGCTGTTCGGTGAGGATGCGGTTCAGCAACGTCGTCCAGCAGGTCCCGAGGACTCCGGTCGGCACTGTCACGGGGAACTGGGGTGTCCTGGTCACCATGCCTCTCTCAGTTGGTCAGCGCATCCGCCGCGGGGGGCCCGACGGTCGCAGAGGTGGATGAGAGGGGACAATGCGGCGCGAGGCTGGCATGACGCGCGGGTGGACGGCCCGGCCCCGAGCCTCCGGCAGGGGCGCGCGCCAAGACGGTGGTGCGGGGGCTGTGCACGGGGTCCGTGCCGCTTGCGCCCCCTGCCCCTGACCCGGTCTGCCCCGATTGCCTGCAACGTGCGCGGCGGCGGGGCGACAGGCGGGCGGTGCGGATACTTGGGCGTGAACCTTCGGCCATGCCCGCCCGCCCGCTGCCGTCATGGGCGTCAGGGACCGAGGCCAACACAAGGCCGGACAGCATCGTGAACGCCGTTGCGGCCGATGCCATTTCCGATCCTTCACGAGGCACCTTCCACGGTCGACCTGCCCCGCGCCACCACGCGTCCGCTTCGCCAGTCGAGGGGCGATGCCTCCCGCGCCGATCAACTGCATCGCTCCTCTGGCCCGCCGGCCGCGCTGCAGGGAACCTGCCTGCTGCTCACCCCTCCGGTCCGCAGTCGCACCGGGCGCGTCCCCGTTCCCCGTCTTCGCAAGGCGCTCCCCGGCAAAAGGGGCAAGAGCGCGGCCAGCCCGCGTCCGACGGGCGTGCCGCGCGCCTCCGGCCCTCTGCCCGATCGCCCTGCGACCGGGCCTGCGGGTTGCCAGGCGTCCCGCGATTTGCCCTGATGCGACCGACGCGCGCCGCTCCGTCCGCTGCGTGGCCGCGCCGCCCCGAAGTCATCGAAGGTCAGACGCCGTGTCCCCCATCATCCGCCCTGCCAACACCGACGACATTCCGAGCATCACGGACCTGCTCGTCCGCGAGGCCGAGGCGCGGTGCGCCATCGATCCGGTTCTCTGGACAGTGGCCCCGGACGCTGCCGCCCGGACCGACCACGCCCTGAAAGAGGCCCTGACCGCCGCCCACCAGCCCTTTCGCCAGATCTGGCAGATCGCCGAGCAGGACGGCAGGATCATCGGCGTCCTCCATGCGATGTGCCTTCCGGTGCCGCCGATCTACGCCGGGCGTCACGGGGAACCGGGGCTGATCCTGCCGGACAGCGCCGTCGCGCCGGATGCGCCCGACGGCACCGTCGATGCCCTGGTCGGCTCGGCCGAGCATGCGCTGGCCGATGCCGGGGCATCGATCCTGCTGACCGCCCACGTCACCGGCGCAACGTGGCAGGACGTCTTCCGGGCGCGGAGTTACGAGCCGCTGACGCTCTATCTCTCGCGGGCCGACATAGGCGCCGACATCGCGCCCCCGGACACCGAGACGCGTCCGGCAACCGAGGCGGACGTGCCCGGGATCGTGGCACGCTCGGCCGAGCACAGGCGCGTCCTCGCCCGGATCGACCCATTCTGGGAGACGCACCCAGACGCCGATGCCCGCTTTGCCGCGTGGATGACGAAAAGCCTGGGCCTGGCCGATCGCGACATGCGGGTCGCGGGCGCGTCGCCGGACCTGCAGGGCTACATCATAGCGCAACCGGCCTCCCGGCTGCATTTCCCCCCGACCCACGACATCGCCGGCACCGGGGTGATCGACGACTTCCACCACCTCGACCTGGCGGACCCCGCCGTGACGCCCCGGGACGGCCACGGCGCAAGGGCGCTGTTGCGCTCTGCCGAAACCGCGATGGCCGCGAGGGGGAGGCGCGCCGCCTTCGTGGTCTGCCCCGCGGCATGGCATTCGAAGGCGGAGCTGTTGAAAGACGCGGGCTACGGGCTGGCGATGGTCTGGTCGATCAAGCGTTGACGGCATCGGGGGGCAAGCCGCGCACGGCCCGGCCCGCAGGGCCGCCGCCGATCGGACACGTCGTCTTGCACATGTCCGCCACCGGTCACGGCCCAGGCGCCCGTCTGTCCTGTCCGTTCAGATAGCCCACCCGTTCCGCGACCCGACCGGACCGCGAGGCTGTTACGCGTCGCGGCGCGGCTCGTCCTGTTCACCGTCGTCTTCGTCGACCTTGCCGTCCGCGTCGGCCACGGCGGTGCCGGGAGCGGGATCGTCCTGCGCGACATCCTCCTCGGCCACCTCCGCTACGGCGTCCTCGGCATCGCCGTCCGCGTCGGCCTCTTCGGGGTCGGTTTCCTCGGTCTTGATGTCCGGGTCGCTGTAGTTGGCGGGGTCGTAGTCTTCGGGGTCGTAAGCCTCTTCGCCGTCGCCGATGCCGGTCACGTGCGTGGTGCCGGTTTCGTGGTTGTACACCAGTCCGTAGGTCGCCTGACCCTCGGACTTGTAGCGCAGGAATTCGTGGATGCCTGCGTAGATGAAGGCAACGATGAAGGGCAACAGGATAAGGGCTGCGAGAAAGCGGGCTTCCATGCGGGGCGGTCCGGTTACAGGGGGGGCATTACCCGAGGCGGAGACAGGTCTTCCAATGTTCCTGATCGGCAGAGACTGGGTTGCATGACGTCTCCCTGACCTCGTGTTTCGGCGGGTGCAGCGGCAGAACGTCCATGCCGCTGCACGGCGAATGTGGCCCCCATGGTTTCGAAAGCGGGGCCGAGGGTCAAGCCGGTTCCGGTCGGACCGCGCCCGCCCTGCCCCGCCTCCGGGCCGCACGCCCGACCGGGCCGGGACGCCCAGCCGGGTCATGGAGGCCGCTCGGCGCGACTGCACAGAACCTGCCGGGGCGTTCGATCCCCCGGTCTGATCACGCGATCCATGCGTTGGCAGCGAAGAAAGCCCTGTGGCACGAGGGTCCTCAAGGGCAGCGCCGCGACCACGCACGCCGGTCGCCGCATCTGGTCGGTGACTGAGATCTTTATGCATTTCTTATGCCGTGGCGCCGAACCTCACATGGCGATCTTACGGCGTGAGGGCCCATCTCCTCCTCAGCGAATTCCGCTTTGGAGTGACCATCATGATGTTCGATCTCGTTCTCGGTGGCGTCGTGGCCGCCGGGCTCCTCGTTTATCTCGTCGCCGTCCTCGTGCGGCCCGAGCGGTTCTGAGGACCCCGTGCGATGACACGACCGACATCTTCCATGTTTTCCCGCGAACTGGCCGGGGAAGCCTTGCGTCAGAGCTTCGTCAAGCTCGACCCGAAATATCTCATCCGCAATCCGGTCATGTTCACGACATCGATCGTGGCCGTGCTGGTAACCGTGCTGTTCTTGCGGACGCTTGTGACCGGACAAGGCGATCCCGTATTCGAGGCGCAGCTAGTCCTTTGGCTCTGGCTCACGGTGCTCTTCGGCAATTTCGCCGAGGCGCTCGCCGAGGGGCGGGGCAAGGCTCAGGCCGCGTCGCTTCGGTCGACCAAGGCCGAGCTTGAAGGCAAGCGCCTGAAGGGTGAACGGACCGAAACCGTCGCCGCGAGCAGCCTGCGCGCAGGCGACATCGTGCTCGTCGAGACCGGCGATCTGATCCCGGCGGACGGTGAGGTGATCGGGGGCGTCGCGTCCGTGAACGAAGCGGCGATCACCGGCGAGTCCGCCCCGGTCATTCGAGAGGCCGGCGGCGACCGCTCGGCCGTCACGGCGGGCACGCGGGTCATCTCGGACTGGATCAAGGTCAAGGTGACGGCCGAGCCTGGGGAAGGTTTCCTCGACCGGATGATCGCACTTGTCGAGGGCGCAAGCCGCGCGAAGACGCCAAACGAGATCGCGCTGACCGTTCTGCTCACAGGCCTCACCCTCATCTTCCTTGTCGCGGTCGGCACGCTGCCCGCCTTTGCGGCCTATGTCGGCGGGTCGATCGCGGTTCCCGTTCTCGTCGCGCTGTTCGTTGCGCTCATTCCCACGACCATATCGGCACTTCTGTCGGCGATCGGCATCGCGGGCATGGACCGGCTGATCCGGTTCAACGTGCTCGCCAAATCCGGCCGCGCGGTCGAAGCCGCGGGCGACATCGACACATTGCTGCTCGACAAGACGGGCACGATCACCCTCGGAGATCGTCAGGCCACCGAATTCATGCCTCTTTCCGGCATCCGGGAGGCAGACCTCGTCGGCGCTGCCCGGCTGGCCTCGCTCGCCGATGAGACGCCGGAGGGACGGTCCATCGTCGCGCTTGCCGGAGCAGGAGAGACGATGCCCGGGTCCGCGGCACCGGTCGCCTTCACGGCCCAGACCCGCGTCAGCGGCATCGACATCGGCGATCGGTCGATCCGCAAGGGAGCCGTTGACGCTGTCCTGAGGCTGCACGACTTCGATCCCGGCTCGGTGCGCGAGCTCAAATCGCTGACCGACAAGATCAGTCGAGCAGGCGGCACGCCGCTGGCCGTCGCTGATGGAAACCGGCTTCTTGGCGCGGTGTATCTCAAGGACATCGTCAAGGCAGGCATCAAGGAACGCTTTGCCGAGCTGCGCCGGATGGGCATCCGCACCGTGATGATCACCGGCGACAACCCCCTGACCGCGGCGGCGATCGCGGCGGAGTCGGGTGTGGACGATTTCCTTGCCGAGGCCACACCCGAAGACAAGCTCGAGCTGATCCGCAAGGAGCAGACGGGAGGCAAGCTTGTGGCCATGTGCGGCGACGGGACCAACGACGCGCCCGCGCTGGCGCAGTCGGATGTGGGCGTTGCGATGAACACCGGCACGCAGGCCGCGCGCGAGGCCGGCAACATGGTCGATCTCGACAACAACCCCACGAAGCTCATCGAGGTCGTCGGCATCGGCAAGCAGCTCCTGATGACCCGAGGCGCGCTCACCACGTTCTCGATCTCGAACGATGTCGCGAAGTACTTCGCAATTCTGCCTGCGATCTTCGTCGCGCTCTATCCCGGCCTCGGCGCGCTCAACGTCATGAACCTCGCCAGCCCCGAGAGCGCGATCCTGTCAGCGATCATCTTCAACGCACTCATCATCCCGCTGCTGGTGCCGCTGGCGATTCGGGGAGTGAGCTACCGACCCCAGAGCGCTGCGCGCCTTCTCGTGCGCAATCTCGGCATCTACGGCGTCGGCGGGCTCGTCGTGCCCTTTGTCGGTATCAAGCTCATCGACATGGCCGTCTCCGGCCTCGGCCTCGCCTGAAGGAGCCAGACCGAATGATCCTCGTCACCTATGCGCTCGGCGCGCTCATATTCGCAGGCCTCCTCGGCCTCGTGACCCTTCTGTCGAAGGATTGACCCGATGGAACACATAGTCGTCGTCACACTCATCATTGGCGGCACGGCCCTGCTGTCGCTGCCTCTCGGGACCTACATGGCCTGGGCCATGGATCCCGGCTCGACATCGCCGCGCGGGACCCGTTTCACCGCCCTGTTCGAACGCGTCGCAGGCCCCGGGGCCGCAACGGGTCAGAGCTGGCAGCGCTACCTCGCGACGCTGCTGATGTTCAATGTCGTCATGTTCAGCGTCTCGTTCGCGATCCTCGCCTTGCAGCAGCATCTGCCGCTCAATCCGGACGGCAAGGGCGCACTCGATCCAACGCTGATCTTCAACACGGCGGCGTCGTTTACTACGAACACGAACCTGCAGCACTATTCGGGCGAGGTCTCGATGAGTTACCTCAGCCAGCTCGCGGCGCTCATGTGGCTGCAATTCGTGTCCGCCGCGACCGGCATCGCCGCGCTTGCCGCCCTCGCTCGCGGCATCGCCGGGCGCGAGACGATCGGTAGTTTCGTGGTCGATGTACAGCGGGCGAGCTTCCTCGTGCTCCTGCCGCTCTGCTTGCTCGTGGCGCCGGTGATGGTTCTTCTCGGCATGCCGATGACGCTTCAGGGCGCGGTGCAGGCCACCACGCTCGAGGGCGCCGCGCAGACGATATCGCGCGGGCCTGTCACCGCGTTCCTGACGATCAAGCAGCTCGGCACGAATGGCGGCGGCTTCTTTGGCCCGAACTCCACGCATCCGCTCGAAAACCCGAGCTTCTGGACCAACGCGCTCGCCATGATCGCGATCATCCTAGTTCCGATGGCCTGCGTGTGGATGTTTGGCCGCATCATCGGACGGATGCGTCACGCCACCGTGGTCTTTGCGGTCATGACGTTGTTCCTCCTGGTGAAGATCGGCGCTGCCGTGACCTTCGAAGCCGCGCCGACGGCTGCGCTCACAGGCCTGCCCGTGGCGGAGTCCTCGAACCTCGAAGGCAAGGAGCTGCGCCTTGGCGCGACCACGGGCCCTCTCTGGGCAGTTCTTACAACCTCGACGTCGAACGGCTCGGTAGGTGCGATGCATGACAGCCTCAATCCGCTGACCGGGCTCGTGCCTATGGCCGGCATGTGGCTCAACGCGACCTTCGGAGGTGTCGGCGTGGGCATGATCAACATGTTCCTCTACATCATCGTCGCCGTCTTCGTCGCCGGCATGATGGTCGGCCGGACGCCGGAATATCTCGGGCACCGGATCGAGGCCAAGGAAATGCGTCTTGCCGTGCTCGCGCTGTTTGTCCACGCGTTCCTGATCCTTGGTGGCACCGCACTCTTCGCGGCGACCCCTTGGGGCCAGTCGGCCGTGCAGGATGCCGGTGCGCACGGATTTTCCGAGATCCTTTACGAGTTTTCCTCGGCGAGCGCGAACAACGGTTCCGGGTTCGAGGGGCTCGGCGACGGATCGTGGGCGTTCAATATCGCCACCGGGATCGTCATGCTCGTTGGTCGCTTCCTGCCGATCATCCTGCCGATCGCGATCGTCGGCAGTCTGATGGCCAAGCGCCGGGCGGCGGAGAGTTCCGGGACACTTGGCGTCGAGGACGCGACCTTCGGCAGCATGCTCGCCATCACGGTCGTCATCTTCGGCGCTCTGACCTTCTTGCCGGCCGCGGCCCTCGGGCCGATCGCCGAGCATGTCTCACTGCCCTGAGCGAACCGAACTGGAGCAAGTTACATGTCCAACCTTCTGTCTTCCCTTCGGGTCGCGCTTGCGACCATGGCGATCTGCGTCGCCGGCTACACCGCGGTGATCCTGGGCTTTGCCCAGGCGCTCACCCCAACCAGCGCAAACGGGTCCCTGATCACAAACGACGCCGGCACCGTCGTCGGAAGCCGGCTGATCGCTCAGGCGTTCAGCTCGCCCGAATACGTCTGGCCCCGCCCCTCGGCGGTCGATTACGACGCGGGCGGCGCGGGCGGCTCCAACCTCTCGCCCGCCAATCCCCAGATCACCGCTCGTGCCCAAGAGCTGATTTCGGCCCATGGTGGCGCGAGCGTGGATGCCCCGATCCCTGCCGATCTCGTCACGGCCTCCGGCGCCGGGCTCGATCCGCATATCTCGCTCGAGGGCGCGCTCTTTCAGGCTGCCCGCGTTGCAGAGGCGCGCGGTGTCGAGGTCTCCGCGATCGAGCGGATGATCGAGGAGCGCGCCGTGACACCGGGTGGGCCGTTCACCGCCGGCCGCATCGTGAACGTGCTGGACCTCAACCTCACGCTCGACGCCGATCTGGCAGCGCCCGCCGCCAGCCAATAGGATCACTCCATGTCCGAAGATGCCCGCCCCTCTCCCGATGCCCTTCTGCGCGAAGCCGAGCGTGAGCGGCGCGGCAGTCTGAAGATCTTTCTCGGCGCCGCGCCCGGCGTCGGGAAAACCTACGAGATGCTCCTCGAAGGAACCGAGAAGCGCGAGGCGGGCGCCGATGTGGCGATCGGCATCGTCGAGACGCACGGCCGCGCCGAGACCGAGGCGATGGTTGCCGACCTTCCCGTCGTCCCGCGTCGCACTATCGATTACCGGAGCCAGGTGCTTACCGAGATGGACCTCGACGCGCTGCTGGAGCGCAGGCCCGACATCGCGCTGGTTGACGAACTGGCCCACACCAACGCGCCCGGAAGCCGCCACCCGAAACGCTGGCAGGACATTGCGGAACTCCTGGATGCGGGCATCGACGTGATGACCACGGTCAATATCCAGCATGTCGAAAGCCTGAACGACATCGTCGGCTCCTTCACGCATGTCCGCATTCGTGAGACCGTGCCGGACAGGGTCTTCGAGAATGCCGAGATCGAACTGATCGACCTGCCGCCCGAAGACCTCATCGCCCGTCTCGAAGCGGGCAAGATCTATGTGCCCGAACAGGCGCGCCAGGCGCTCGACCATTTTTTCTCGACCGGCAATCTCCTTGCCCTGAGAGAGCTCGCCCTGCGCCACGCGGCAAACTATGTCGACGCTCGGATGCACGAGCATCAAAGCCTGACCGGCAAGGACGGCACATATGCCGGCGGGCAGCGCGTGCTGGTCGCGGTGTCCGAGGAACCCGGCAGCGAACGCATACTTCGCGCGGCGAAGCGGCTTGCAGACGCGCTCAAGGCGCCGATGACAGCCCTCTACGTCGAGACCCCGAGTGCGGCCCGGTATTCCGACGAGGATCGCACGACGCTGGCGCGCACCCTGTCGCTCGCCGCCACCTTCGGAGCGGCGCTCGTCTCGGTTCCCGCGACCTCGGTTCCCGAGGCGATCCTGTCGCAATGCCGCGAAACACGCGCGACACAGCTGGTCATCGGTAAATCGCGGGACCGTTCACGCTGGGGCCGGCGTCGCGACCGAGTGCTGCGCGAACTTCTCGACAACGCCAAGGGGGTCGCCGTCCATGTCATCCCGCTCGAGGGAGAGCGGTCAACCGGCGCCTTTACGTCCCGTATCCTGCGCGGCTCTTGGCGCGGCGATCTGATCGCGCTTGCCCTCGTCGGGGCGCTTACCGCTCTCGCCTATGCCGCCGAGCCGTGGTTAGGCCGTGGACCTGTCGACCTGCTGTACCTCGTGCCCGTGATTGCCAGCGCGAGCCTCTATGGGTTCCGCGCGGGACTGGTCGCAGCGATCGCAGCAGGAATTGCCTATAACTTCTTCTTCCTGCCGCCGATCTACACCTTCATCATCTACTCGCCCGCCAACGTCATCACGGCAATCCTTCTGGTGCTCGTCGCGCTCCTGACCGGGCAGCTTGCAGCCCGCGCGCGCGCCGCAGCGGCGCTGGCAATGCGCAGCGCGCGCGAGAACGCCGCACTGGCGCGCTTCGCGACACGTCTCGGCGCGGTGAACGAGCCGACCGAGACGGCACAGATCGTCTGCGACGAGGTGCGCGCGCTGCTTGCCGTGCAGACCATCGTGCTGCACGCATCAAAGGAGGGCGCCCGCATCACGGCCTCGGGTCAGGCCGAGCCAACTCTGACATCCGTCGATCATGCCGCCGCGAGCTGGGCGCTGGAACATGGCGAGCCGGCGGGAAACGGAACCGACACTCTGACCGCAAGCGTATGGCAATTCCGCCCTCTGAAGACCTCGCTCGGTGTCCTGGCGGTGCTCGGCCTGCGCGGACCGCCGGGCCGCGCGCCGATCCCCGCGGAACGCGCCGCGCTGGCCGAGAGTCTGATCGACCAGGCCGCGCTCGCCCACGAGCGGCTCAAGCTGGAGCTCGACATGCGCGAGGTCGAGGTCGTGCGTCAGCGAGATACGCTGCGGGCCACGCTTCTCGCCTCGCTCAGTCACGATCTGCGCACCCCTCTGACCGCCGTGACAGCAGCCGCCGAAGCGATGCGACCCTCCGGCGAGGACGCCGATCTCGTCGAGACGGTCCGCATGGAAGCCCGTCGCCTGGGCCGGTTCCTGTCGGATCTCCTTGACCTCACGCGCATCGAGGAAGGCGCGGTCACTCCGGATTTCACCGCGACGGATCTGACCGACGTCGTGAGTTCGGCCCTGGCGGATCTGCCCAAGTCCTACGCGCACCGCGAGATCGAAACGACCATTGACCCGAACGTGCCATTCGTGCGCGCCGACGCGGTTCTCTTGCACCACGCGCTGCTGAATCTTGTCGACAACGCCTTGAAGTATTCGCCCGACGACACTCCCGTCCATGTCGTTGCGCGCATGGGGCGACGCGGACCGGTCATCGACGTTCTCGATCACGGCCCGGGCATACCGAACGGCGCCGAGCTCCGCATATTCGACCGTTTCGCGCGCGGCGAGACCTCAGATCGCACCGGTGGTTCGGGGCTCGGGCTCGCGATCGTGAAGGGCTTCGCCGACGCGATGGGCTTCGGGGTCGAGGCGAGCCGTCGACAACGGGGCGGATCACGTTTCTCGATCCGCATTCCGAAGGATGCGGTCGTCAATATCGACCTGGAGGACATCGCGTGACCGACCACATCCTGATCGTAGATGACGAATTGGCAATCCGCCGACTACTTAGGGTATCCGCAGAGCGTGGAGGCTATTCCGTGGTCGAGGCCGCCAACGCGGCGGAGGCGATTTCAAAGTCTGATCGCGCAAGACCACGGCTCGTCCTCCTCGATCTGGGGCTACCGGACCGGGACGGGCTGGAGCTCATCCCGTCTTTCGTATCCCGCGACGTGCCGGTCATCGTGCTGACCGCACGCGAGGCTTCGGCAGAAAAGGTTGCCGCACTGGATCTGGGTGCTGACGACTACGTCACGAAACCCTTCGACAGCGATGAGCTGCTGGCGCGGATAAGACGTTGCCTGCGCCGGTCCGACAAGGAGCATGGACGCAGGCGGCGGCTGGTGGTCGGCCCTGTTGAGATCGACCTCGATGGCCACGCGGTCCTGAAGTCAGGCGCGCCCGTGAAACTGACGCCGAAAGAGTTCGCACTTCTGGCCGAGCTCGCAGGTCATCCCGGGAAGGTCCTGACCCACACCCATCTCCTGCGCGAAGTATGGGGGCCCGCTCACACCGAGAGCATCGAATATCTGCGAGTGACGGTCCGGGCGCTGCGAAAGAAAATCGAAGATGATCCCGCCAGACCACGATGGCTGCTGAATGAGCCAGGGGTCGGCTATCGGTTCGAGGAGGCACCAAGTTAGCATAGCCTGAGGGTCGATGACCCATGACTCTCGTCTTGCATATGCTGCAACTTCGCTGCTTTCGACGCTTTAACTTGGTCCATTGCGGAGTTCGGCCATTATCTCGCAGGCCCGGACATGGATCTAGGGTCAGGACCCGTTCTCTCTCAAAGCCACGATCTCCGAGCAGCCACTTAACATTGGGTAACCCGCTGACCAGCGCACGCGCCCCGATGTAATCGCTGACGGGGCCGACGGTCAGGAACAGGACAATGGCGCGGCCTGACCTGCGATCTCCGCACGGCATGCGCCGGTACATCACCGGAATCCAGCGGTTGAAGTGGAACTATTCATCCTGACGATTGAGGTAGCGACGGGGCCGCATGGTGCCCTCGTGGAAATGACACACCGCCCGACCTGACGGCGGCTCGTGCAAGCTGAGTGCAAGATCTGCGCGCTCGCCATCGGAGATCGCCGGAGCAGATCTCCAAAACTCTACTATTTCATACGGTTAGTGAAGTTTTGGCTCCGGCGGTAGGGCGCGGAGCAAAATTCGACCGCTTCTGAAGTCATTGAAAACGCTGGCATTTGCGCTGCGCGGGTCGCTGTCTGTGTTACGCCGATGTGCTACAATTGTAGCACAAGGGAAGGGTATCCAGTTTGGTCGGACGGTCCAAGCAGTTCCCGGGGGTTAGCTACGACTAAGTGTATCCGGTCCGGCGATCAGCCGCCTCATTGCCGCGCCGTGGAGCTCTCGGACCTCGATGAGCGCGGCTGTCACTTCATTTAGCTGGCCGATGTGTGGCGTGAGGAGTTTCGTGGCGTGGTTCATGGCCTGAACCAGCTTCGCCCTCACCCTCTGCCTCTCCTCCTCGGTCAGCCTGTGCATGTCGGCAGGCCCCAGCCAGCTATCGCCGTTGCGGCCAAGGCCCAGCTCTCGGTCCATTTGCAGAATTAGCCCTGTGGCCAAGGCAAGATCGCTTTCCGTGTCTCCTCCCGCGCCGCCAGAGATCGTGCCCAGAACCAGCCGCTCGGCCGCGCGGCCGGCCATCAGGATCACAAGCTCTCTTTCAATCTCCTCGACCGTCAGCTCGACGAAGGTCGAACGGCGTTCGGTCCGACCGTCGCGGTCAGAGAGGCTGAGCTTAACGACAGATCCCGGAACCAGCAGTTCGGCGGCAAGCGCGTGACCGGCTTCATGAGTGGCGATACGGCGGAGCAGTTCCGGGTTGGGCCGATCGATTCCGAGGTGTCGGCGCATCAGGTCGGTTGACATGGGCAGACGTTGCCGCCGCGCGTGGGCAGTGGCGGCACGCATTGCGGCGTCGAGTTCGGCGGGGGTTTTGCCGACTGCGGCGCGGGCCAGACTGTCGATCTCGTTCTCCGGCAGCGTATCTGCCAGCACCTTGGCCATGATACGACTGATATCCGCGAGCGACGGAAGTGGCATCTGCTGGACCTGGTCAAACCGGCCAGGTCGCGTGATGGCAGGGTCCAATCTGCCCAGCTGGTTGCATGCCCCGATCAGGATCACGCCCTGGGTGCGTGCTAGTCGGTCGATTTGCTGGAGGAATCCGTTCACGACTTGCGTTCTGTAGCTCATCCCATGCTGATCCCCGCCGAAGCGCGATCCGACCGCGTCGATTTCATCGATGAACAGGACGCAGGGCACTTTCGCGACCGCCTCGCCGAAACACTTGATCATCGCGGCGAACATATGTCCAAGATGTCCCTGGGACTGCCAGTCAGCAAAGCTGCCCTCGACCAGGGCGATCCCAGCGGCCTCGGCCAGCTGCCGGGCAAGATAGGTCTTGCCCGTCCCCGGGGCGCCGTGAACGAGGAGCGAGCGGGACATCTCGCTCCAGTTCAGATCGCCGGCCTGCCACGCCGCAAGGTCCTCCACGATGTTCCGGACAGCCTGGTGCGCGGGCGTGGTGCCGTCGATGATGGCCGGGCCGCAGCGCTCTCGCGCGACCTCTTCAGCGGGCGCCGTCCTGGTCATCAACGAGATCCGTTTGGCAACCTCTTGCGCCGTCGGCGCGCGGCACGCCATCGCCAGATGTCCCGCCTCCAAGCTGGCCAGGCTCTCGTCGTCGGGCAAGATCGCCCTGACGCTGTCGGCATCGATCCTTCCGGTCGCGCTGTGGCTGACACTCAAAGCGAAGAGCAGGATATCCGCATTCAGCTTCTTCAGGGTCAGAATGCGCGCGCCGGTCTCGCCGTAGGCTACGAGATCTGGCAGGTGCTCCTGCTTCGCGACCGGCAGCAGGATTGGCGCCGGATAGTGGAGCAAGCGCTCCAGTTCCTTTTCCACGACCGGCCGGTCAGGCAGCTGTAGCACCGGGTTCGGCGCGGACTTGGGCGCCCTGCTGTGAGTCGACCAGCCCTCCGGCAGCATTGCCCCAGTCAGCAACTTTCCGAGGTAGAGGGTGGGTTCGAGGCCGACCAGGATCGTCAACGCTCCGGGTTGGAGGCTCGCCTCCCAGCTCTCCGCATCCCGGAAGGTTGCGGCAAGGCGCGCCAGCAGGATCACGTCGCGGAGGGGAAGCGGGATGGCGGGACGGGTGCTGCCGTCCTGAGCGGTGGCGAAGGGATCGCCGCCGTCTGCCGCGATCGCGTGCCACTCGTCCTGCGGCAGATGAGGCGCGCTGTTGACGTGACCCATGGCCACGGCGGCGGACTCCATCCCGGAGGCCGCGGGGCACGAAGGCGGTTTCGGGCTGTCGCCGCCTTCATACTCCATCAAAGTGTCAACTGCGGCGGTGTCGCCGGCCGTGGCACGCCGTTCGAGATCGAAGATGTCAGCTTCGGTCGCGCGCAGGCGCGCGATGCAGTCCTGGGCGTAGGCCCACCACTGCGGGCGCTTCGCGCCATTTTTCTTTGGAAGGGGGGATTGGGGGGAAGGTTGGGTCATTGTCAGCTCCTTACTGTACGGATCAGGACGCCCGGGTTGGGGCCGCGATCCGGAAGGGGGCGTGGAAAGGTTCAGGCAAGAGGAGTTGGCGCTGTCCGGGATGAGGGAGGCACGGCGCAGGTGAGGGCGTCCCGCACACTGTGGTGTGCGGGTTTCGCTTCCGGGAGAGCGGGCCGGGCCGCTGTGGCGGCTCCGGATCAAGTCAGAACCGTTCCGGAACCGGGCCACGCTTGGGCCGCTATTTTTTTCGGATGTCGTCCAGGTGCTTCAGAATGAGCGGCGCGATCTCGATCCCGTAGATCTCGCTCTTGACCGACAGCCAGTCCCGAAAGTGATCATGCGGAATGATCGCGTCCGGATGAGACTTCTTCAGCGCGCGGTGGAGGGCCTTCTCCTGACACAGCGCGGCGTGGCCGCTTGGCTGCGGAACGGTCCGCAGAAGCTCTGCCTGGATTCCGGATTGCAGCAAGAGCTGGTGGTGCAGACGCGACTGCGGGTCGCGCGAGAAGCCGAGCTTTACGACCTTCAGTCCGGTCGGAAGCTCCAGTCGAATGGCATAGAGGTTGCTTGGCGCGGTGGCCCAGCCCTCTCCACATTCCGTACATTGAAAGCGACCGCTCTGCATGTTCGCGCGGGCCACCCTCTGCGTGTGACCACAGCCGTGCTGATAGATCCGGTAGTTCGGGTTGCCTTCCGGATCGCTTCCCAGCAGTTGCCACCCCCGATCCGCTGCTTCCTCGGCTTCCTTTCCGGAATGGCAGGTCTCGCAGCGCAACTTGCAGTGGCCGCCTGCGATCCGTTCGATCTGTCCGAACTGGCGGCGCAGGGTGTGGCCACATGGCGCGCGATAGACGCCAAGCTTGTGGTATTCCGGGTCGTAGCCCTGAAACTCCAAGCCTGCCTTCTGCGCCATTGCCAGGATGGCGTGATGCCTGCAACTCGCACAAGCTGGCTGGGCAGTGCGTAGGGTGAAGAGTTTCTGCGCCGTCATGGCGCCACAGGTGTGGCACCGCAGCACAACATGGAACTTGTCCCGGACTCTGCGGATCAGGTCGAAGCCCTTGGACTGGGCAATTGCGTTCCACTCCGTTTTGATCGGTCCTGCATAGGTACGGGACCAGCCATCCACAGAGAGCTTCCGGGAGCCGCGCGGCAGGAACAGCTTATTCCGGGACGTGCCGATGTAGATATGCGGGCGAACGGGTGCGGGTTTGAGTGAGAAATGTGAGGGATGAGCCATTGCTGGACCTCCGGGAATATGTCGGCTGAGAACGCGGGCACGTTTGTTTGAGCCCTGACCCGTTACGGGACAGGGCATCAGGGTGCCGGGACGGTGTTTGTGGAGATCAGGCGGCGAAGGGCTCGTATCCGGAGAAAGCCTCCGGGGTGGCCAAGGCATCAATCGGGTTCAACATGTCGAGATTGCAGATCTCGTCGAACTGCTGTTGACCGCGCGCGAGCATCTGTGCGACGCGCAGCGCCTCGGGGCAATTCCCGTACCAGGAAAACAGGTCCGGATGTCCCGCAACGACCTGGCGAGCAGTCCGAAGTTCGGCAGCGGTCTCGCAGCCGAGCGTCCAGTGCAAGTGACGCGCGAAACGCTGGAGCGGGACATCGCTCGGACGGGTAGCTGGTGCGTCGATGACGGAGCGGCAGCGACCGGTGGCACGCTCCCACCCGAGTTCCGCCTCCTTCAACCAATGATCGAATCCCGGATCGGACCAGAGGCCGTTCTCAATGTCGCGCTCAGCCTCGATCGCAGCGGCCAAGGCCGCGAGCAGGTGCGAGAAGTGGCCCGAGACGGGCGAATGACGGAAGTACGCGGGTTCATCCGCGCCAAAGCGCGTGCTAAGGCAGGTGTCAGCCATGATCGATCTCCGATTGATCGGTTGTGGTTAGAGTGTGATGGGGAGGTCAGAGTCCCCGTCGCACTTGACAATTTAGATTTACGATGTCATTTAGTCAAGTAGTTTCTTGAGGGAGATTCGCATGGCTAAGATGGGACGTCCGCCGCGGGACACGGCCCCTGTTACGATCCGTATGGATCAAAGCATGCTGAAGGCAATCGATGACTATCGCCGCGAACAAGAGGACCTGCCGTCGCGGCCGGAGGTTGTCAGGCGCGTGATGGAAAAGTGGCTTGCGACGCAGGGCCGAGAGCGACCTTGAGAGGGATCACTCAGCTTGATCGTTCAGAGTGAACGGGCTTGGTGACCTGGCCGCGCAGTTTTTGGGCGGCGATACCAGTCGCCCTGACCACCAACCCCTCTCCGACATAGGAGCAATGCGCGCCGAAGCCCCGAAGGAGCTGCTGAGCCCAGGGAACGAACCTTGCCCCTGAAACAGGGCTGGGCACCCAACGAACTCGAACGGCACCTCAGCTGCAATTGCCGAGCTCGCCTCGCACTAACGAAAGGTGCAGCTTCTCCGAACCGGACTGGCGCGGAGGCGCGCGGAGGAGACGGTGCGTCCGAGATCCAAAATCTGAAGCCGGTCGAATCTGCCGTTAGCCGACCTATGCGATCTACGCCGCATTTGCGAAGTCGGGTGCAGAAGGGCGGTTAGCTGCCGTTCGCTGCGTTCGCGAAGGAGAACCTCGGCCGCAACCTGAAAGCGGACATACAGGCGAGAACCAAGGCCGAAGCCCCTTCGCTCGGCACCAGGGCAGGGAGCGGTCGTTCGCTGCAGGTCCGACTTCACAGGTTAGAAGACTTAATAGTTAAACCGGCTCCAATCGATCTTTGTTTCAAGTTTCCCATCTACATGTCGAAATCCTATGTGTTGCGGTGCTGGTCGCCCCCAATTCTTCAGGACAAACTTCGTAGGAAGAGGGGCGCGCCCAAATACCTGCCTTTTGGCATGCTGAAGAGAAATCCTATTGTGTGCAGAAATGCCCGTGTTTGACGCTCTAAATAAATGAACACCACGAAACTCCTGTTTTATTGCTGGTAAAACTTGAAGGGCGTAATCTGGAGTCATTGGATAGTGAATGTCGAATGGGATTCCGCCGGATTTTGACCACGGCTCACGTGCCACTATACCCCCGTCGGAGAAAATAAATTCGTTATCTGCATCCCTCTTGATAACAATAAAATCCGCAGAAAAAATTCTGTTCGCGTATATGTCGAAGATATGCTTCATATTGTCTAGCGCATGATTCCTAGGCTTCAATTGCTCGGAGTGAAAAACTTCAAGCTTCTCAAGGTATCCTGGGTTTCGTACCAACAACGCTGCAACGTAACGTGACAAGACTTCACGTTCATGGTCAGACAACCTAATGTATTCAACATAATCGGTAATCCTATAACCGAGCGATCTTACAACTTTTGCTTTTTCTGGGTCGCTGCGAATTTTTCGTTTTGCGACGTTCTGTTCGTCGATCAATTTCCGGAGGACAGCGTCGAATGGCCCATCAACGTCGTTGGCGAACCAAGTTTCGATTGAAACATCCTTCGATCCGTCTGAAAGCTCCTTAGAGTAGAGCTGCCCAACTACTCCTAGACCTCTAGGCTTCCCGAGAAACGAGCTTCCATCACGGTTTAGAACATTAATCTTACTATCTACGTTACACCAATGCCCAGAATTTAACTGAGGCCACCAATGATGTCTCTTTGGAACGTTCAAATCCTCTCAATGCCTCCTAAGATGCCAAAACACCCCCCTTCCGATCATGACAGAAGTATTCCGCTTTTGAAACGGCTGAAGACGCTATCGTCATGCGATGTGGTGTTCGAGTATGCTCCGATTTCAACATCAGGGTACATCCGGAATGATAATCTGCACTGCATCACCCTGAAGCGATATATTGCCGAGGTCTGCTCACGGCCCTTCCTTCCGGCGTCTGCTGGACTGGGGCCGTTCGACTGCTCACGGCCCTTCTGCGACACTCATTCAGCGCGCAGCATGACGCGAGGCCCCGTCACGAAGGGCGGAGAGCTGCCGTTCGCTGCGACTGTGTCGAATGACTGCGGAGTCAGAATGCTGTCAATGCTGCGGTAAGTTCAATCTGCTTATTTCGCAACTTTCTCGCGGGTGGTGTCGAACATGTCTGCTGTCGAAGGGACGCCAAGTATCATCGCCTTGACCCGATGATCGGCCTTCCCAAGCTGCCGAACGATCACCCCGTGATAGTCCGCGACCTGTTTCGCAACGTAGTCGTCGAGGTGCTCGAAGGGTTGACGTTGATTGCAGAAGGCGAAGGATTTTTGCCATCCGTATATGCGCTTACCTAAAGAATCTAAAGCGGCGCTCTGTGAATGCTTGGAGTTGAGAGAAGTCCCCTTCGTGAGCGCCTCCTTGATCGCAGCCTTGGAAGCTGCAAGCGTCTCTCGGACGCCTTCCTTCATGTTGTCGATAGACTTCGCACTTGGGACGCACCGTTTGGGCTGTAGTGTGCAGCCAAGGAAGTTGATGGATTTGCTGCACTCGCCTTGCGCGGCCTTTTCCGGGCCATCTGCGGGTGTGTAGAGACCGAACCCAAAGTCGGTCAGGGTTTTCTCAGCATACGCTTTCGCGGCGTCGATAGTTGAAAGATCTGCACCAACCATGAGAATGTCGTCGATGTATCTCACCGCCGTCACGCCCATGGTGTTCAGCTCCTGGTCCAAGTCGTAAAGCAGCACATTCCCCGCGAAGGCCGAAAGGGAGGACCCTTGAGCAACGCCGATTCCGCCCTTCGGAAAAAGGTGCGTGTAGCCAACAAGCTCATCTTCATTCCCCAAGTGAACCTCAAGAGCCTTTCCGAACAGCTGAACGAATGCTTCGTCCCCGGTTTCACGCCGAACGAAGTCGACCACCTTCTCTGTCGGAATCTTGGTGAAGAAGGCCCGGATGTCGGACTGGAAGTAGAATTTTGAGCCGCCGTCAATTGCGGTCATGATTGTCTCGATGGCTGGGCGAACACCGCCATGAGGGTAGATCAACCCTCCAACACCATACTTGGATCGGTTGACGTCGTTGATGCGCCCCAGCCTGTCGTCGCGAACGGTCTCATATCGGGTGTCTGGGTCGCGTAGGTCACGCGCCTGCCTTGGCTGCAGAACCTGTAGGATTGCCCGCTGCACTATACGGTTCTGGATGGTGGATATTGCGATGGGCCGTGGGTCTTTACCTGCTGCAAGGCGTTTGCGCTTGTCCTTCAAGACGCCCGCGACAGGATCAAAGGAGAGCTTGCCCGTGCGCAGTTGACCGATGATGCGCCTAAGGTGGCGCTGGTGAGCATGCTCGAACTCGGAGGCTTTGCCGCGAATATCGGCGTTGCCTGATGTCAAAGCGCTGCGCTTAACGTGTCGCCAAGCTGAGAAGATGTTTTGTTCGCTTCTGACTTCTTCAAATAGTGTCTTCGCCATGTTCTTCGCTCGGGTCCTCCGCTCATACAATCCCGACCGTTGACGGACACCCATCCTCTGCGCACGGCATGGCCGCTACGACAGACACCTCAGCGGAAACAGCCACCTTGGCGAGGTCTCCCTGGCGCACGATCCGCATGGACAGCTCCAGCTTCACGTCGGACGCCATGGCGACCATGGACGCTGCGGCGAGCGCAATCAGAAGTCCGCGCACGCCGGTAAGCCAGCTCAGGCGAGCCGGTTTTTCGGGGCAAGTTCACACATTTCTCCACCTTCCACCTTAGCAGGTTTTTAGCAATGTCAAGCGCGTTTCGCCCCGGCCACGCCCGCCGCTTTGAATGCTTATCTGCTGCTTGGAGGCCGTCATAAGACGGAGCATTCACAGCTTCAAAGCCAACGGTCAGGCTCAGCCCATCCTCTGCGCACGGCATGGCCGCTACGACAGACACCTCAGCGGAAACAGCCACCTTGGCGAGGTCTCCCTGGCGCACGATCCGCATGGACAGCTCCAGCTTCACGTCGGACGCCATGGCGACCATGGACATACCATATATAGTGGTGACGCGACGCCATATCGTCAAGAGGGCCGTTGTTGCTTTCGCATCGAGTCAATGAAGTAGTTCGACACCAGAGGCTCACCCGCCGATTTCTACAATCATGTCGAATGACCAGTATGTGCTGGCAGCCACCAAGCATTTGGCCATAGTCGCCGGCCTGGACGACCGCATTGCCGCAGGTCAGCTTCGAGCCAGAAATGTTCGCGCCGATGACGGGTAAGCTGGCAGTTGCAGTGCGGAAGCGCCCGTCGCTCCATACTTAGGGGCGATAGGCCCTTTAAGGGACTGGCAAATCAGCGAATTTTTATCAGACTGTGCGTCAGTGTGGCACTCGTCGCGTATTCCCCGAGGATGCGCTCGACTTCGTTGCGGGTGGTGCTGTCGGCCTTTGGTCCGATCATTACTTCAAGCTCATTGATGGCTGAAGGCGCCAATGGGATGAATAGGGCTTCCGCTTCGACCGGGTATGTCTCGAGGTCGAGTGTCACGTTGTTGAAATACTCATCATCTGGGAACTGCCCCTCGAAAGAGAACGCAGCGATTTTGAAGCGCCACTCCTGCTCGTAAGACCAATGCCTGCCCTTCACCATACCCAGATCGTGAGGATAGAAATATGCCGTGCCTGCGTGGCGATAGACCAGCGGACGATTTCGGTAGGCGGGATCGTCGCTGTAATAGACCTTGTTGGGCCCGATAATGGCGCAACTGTTTGTGCTCATTGCCGGAGACTTTCGGTTGATCGAGTGCCAGGTTTCGGCCGTGAGCAGGGCGCCGCCTTTCTCGAAAACCATGGGTTTCTTGCGCCCGACAAACATGTTCGACGGCAGCCTAATCCGCACGCCGCTTAAATTTTGACCATACATCGACCACATCGGAATTTGCTCGACCTCAGTGCCTGACCAGCACGAAACGAATACAGAACTGGCAGCGAGCGCGACGTCTGACGCCATCGCTTCCTCTGGGTCGTTAACTGTATCAAGACGAGAGAAACGAAGTGTGCGAGAAGCGAGGATTTTCTCGAGGCTGGCTAAGGAGGTGTATTGATATAGTGCGGACGGTAGTTCTTCGATGCCCATTACATCGAACATGAAATCGTCGGTGTAGAACCCTTCTGATCCTTCAGAATACAAGTGCTGCCTCCAGAAACAAATTGATAATCCATTATACTTGCGCAGCGCCGGTTGCCACCTGATATGCGTGTCCGCATGCCTTCCAAGCGCGGCGTGGACTGATCGAGTGCGAGGAATGACATCTCTGCCCGCACAGTGATCATCTGGGCGGTGGAGATGCTGCGCTATGCGCGAACGTCCGGTTCGAAGAAGCCGCTTCGCAGCGATGAATGTCCGGTTAGGGCCGGAAGCGACGGTCTCTCAGCCGCCGCCTGGTACTCGACATGCTGCGTAGCCGTATGTCGGCTTCGAGCCCTTCCTCGCTACATTGAGTTGGTGATGTTCTCGCTCATGCGCCCCGCCAATTCTCGGGCTGCATCGCCTTGGCTGCTCCAATCGTCCGTGACCTCGCCGAGATAAGCCCGTCGCGCTTGATCGAGTGCCATAGCATCTGAGGCAGTCAATCGCGGAATCGCCCATTCGGCGGCAGCATCCTTCGTGATGAACCTCCCCGTGCTGGCCGTGTGCCACATCCGCGCAAGCGTCAGCAGGACATTCCGCTCGTCCCCGCGCGCTCCATCCAACAAGTCCGGAAGTGCATCGCGCATGGCTTGGTTGACATGCTCTGTCGAAACCTCGGTCAGAAGTTCGCTCCTCGGCGGTCCGAACAACGGAAAGGCCTCCTGATGGGCCTGTGCGATAACGAGAGAATATTCAGGATCTCGTTCAGGCATCGGCGTCTCACCGGCTTCGAAAGCCTCCCTTAGCCACTCTCCATAAACGAACTCTGCTCGCGCCGGGTAGTCACCGCGGCTGAGCTCGGCTTGGCAAAACACCATCACCTCAAGGCAGCGGGCGCCTCCCGGCACGGCAGGATGGCGTCCGGAAAGGTGCAGCAAGTCCAGCAACAGCCCGTTGCGCTGGCTAGCGGTCAGCTCGGACTGAACTACGGCCAGAAGATCAATGTCGCTCTGTGGCCGGAGACCTCCGGATACGGCCGATCCATGCAGATACGCACCAAGCAGCGCGTCGCCGAGACGGCTGTGCAAGATCCGCACAGCCGACTGTATCTGTTCTGTCTGATGGACTGTCACCTGCATGATGGTTTTCTAACGGGCATAGCTCATTATCGGAAGGCAGCTTTATCCGCATAGCGGTCATCCGGGCGGTCGAAATGCTGCACGGTGCGCGAACGTCCGGTTCGGTGAAGCGACCTTCAGAGATGAACCGTCCGGCGAATGGCAGGTTTGGGCCGCGAGCAACGGCCGCCGCT
>NZ_RQXX01000011.1 GCF_004011175.1 Mesobaculum littorinae
CGTTGAAGACCCAGTCCGACAGCTTGACCTCGCACCACAGAAGCCGCCCGTCGAGCCCGTGCTTGCGCCGGATCGAGGCGGTGTCGATCAGCCCGAAGCTGTCGTATTGCTCTTCGCTGCCGGCACGGATGTTGGTGCTGATGCGGGTGCCGGCCAGCCGGTCGATGGCCTCGATCAGCGCGGCGTAGTCCTTGCCCGAGGTCCCGCGGTTGGAAAAGACCAAAAGGTCGCGCGAATTGATCCGCACCCGGGGGGACACCGGCTGGCCGTCCTTCAGCTTGGCCATGATCTGGCTGATGCAGTAGATCAGGATGTCCTTGTCGTAGATCGTCGCCAGGCCTTTGACGCTGGGCGTTATCTCCAGCCAGTTGCCATTGTGCTCGTAGCGTCGGATCGCCGTCTCGGGCTTCTTCGACAGCGAATAGAAGGGATGCTCCATATGCTGCATGACGTCCTTCAGAACGGCATCGGCGACATCGCAGATGAAAAGATCATGCTGCGGGTGCCTGTCGGGCAGAAGCGGGGCAGGAAAGGCCGTCGTCGGGGCCCCATCGTCCGCGGGGCCGGGCGCCGCGCCCCGATCGGTGCTGTCGCGACCTTCGCCGGCGCCCTGGGCCGGGTCGGTGAAGCCGGGTGAAAACAGGTCGGGCGTGGCGGGATCACTCATACACCCATCTTCGGGGTTTCAGTGACCATCTGTCAAGATTCGGGGTTTTAGTGACCGGTGCCTTGGGATTCGGGGTTTTAGTGACCAAGATTCGGGGTTTTAGTGACCGAGATTCGGGGTTTCAGTGACCGAAGCTTTGAGATTGCACTTTGGAATCAAAAGGTTCTGAGGGATTATCCACAGCTTAACACATATCTAACACCTATTTAACACCCGAAGCCTGGCATCCAGCCCGCTTACAAGGCGGATCTGGCAGCTGAACGTGCCTGGAAAGACAGCGCTCTGCCATCCTGCGGTGCCTTGACCCCAACCTCTGGCGCTGGTTCTCGCGGTGCGAAATGCGGGGCAGGGGGCGTTGCACCGCGAGGCCGAGGCAGGGACCGGGGCACCCGCATGTCTGCTTACGATCCTTGCCCATGACGCGGGCCGTAAGCCCAGGGCAGACCCGGCAGGTCCGCCCCGCTACACGCGGTTCAGAAACCGGCGGCGGCCAACTGCGGTGCATCGCCCGGCACCGCGCAGGCGTGGTCGGTCGAGGCAAAGTCCGTGTCCGTCCCCGTCATCAGGCCGGTCCAGGGCGCAAAGCTCATGCAGCCGACCCGGGCCTCGGCGCTCTGTTCCGGGGTGGTCCGGCCCGACCAGCCGGCGATCGAGGCATCGGCCGCCCAGAGATTGGCAAAGAGCATGCCCGGCATCTTGGGCAGCGGCCCGTCGGCTTCGGTGATTTCGAGGATCAGCCGGCCGTCGGCGTACCAACGGATCCGGTCGGGCAGCCAGTCGAAGGCGTAAAGCCGCGGCGCATCGGCGGCATCGAAGCCCAGCGGCACGGTACGCGCCCGCAGTTCGCCGTCGACGAACCAGGCGGCATGCATCGACCGCGTGTCCTTGCCTAGGAACTCGATGTCGATCTCGTCGTGGCGGCTGCCATAGGTGGGACCGGTATAGGTGAAGAAGCCTGTGATCAGGCCATCCCCCGCGGCGGGCTGGATCACCGCGCTGTAGCGCCCCCAATGGGTGGGTGTCTTGCGCCGGATCGAGCCGCCGACGAAGCCGTTCGCCTTGCCCTCTTGCGGCTCCAGCCGCAGCGACAGTCCGTCGTCGGCGACGGCATGATCGGCGCGCCAGTCGGTGTCGAACATCGGGTGATCGAAGGCATACTCGGCCTTCTGCCAGCCCGCGCGCAGGGCGGGGTCGCTGGCCCGGAAGTCTTCGCGGAACCCCGTGCCGGTGGCGGTCAGGCCCGTTTCGAGACCCGCCTTGAGACCCGCGTCCAGGCTGGCATCCGCGCCGGCTTCTGCGTCGAGATCATGCGACATCGCGGCAAATGCAGAGAAAATCAGAGCCATTACCAGAACGAAAAGTCGCATGTTCAGCCTCGTGCGTTACGGTTTGTTCATTTTCTGCCGTAACCGCAGGCCGCGATGCTCGCGAGGTTTATCGAATCATAAGGTTAAATGGGAAAATCCGGCTCTCGGGACGTCCCAAATGGGTATACCCCTGCGCGACAGGGGTTTGTGACGTGCAAATTCGTCTCAAATGGGTGGTAAAGTCCCGACTGTGACAGTATCCCTCGCGCAGCCACCCAAATGTGACAGCCCGGCCTGTCCGAAGGAGTCTCGATGTCGCGAATCGGATATGCCCGTGTCAGTTCGGCCAGCCAGGACCTGGGCGTGCAGACCGCGGCGCTGCGACAGGCCGGCTGCGACGTGATCCGGTCCGAGACCGGATCGGGGGCCAGCCGGGCCCATCGCGGCGAACTGGCGACGATCCTCGACTTCCTGCGCGCCGGCGACGAGCTGGTGGTGCATCGGCTGGACCGGCTGGGGCGGTCGACCCGCGACGTGTTGAACCTGGTCCACGAGCTCGAGGCGAAGGGCGCCGCGCTGCGGGTGCTCGAACCCGAGGTCTCGACCTCGGGCGAAATGGGGCGGATGGTGCTGACCGTGCTTGGCATGGTCGCCGACATGGAGCTGAAGTTCATCCGCGACCGCCAGCGCGCCGGGATCGACGCCGCGCGGGCGCGCGGGGTCTATACAGGCCGGCGGCCGAAGACGGACGTGGCCGAGATCCGGCGGCTGGCCGCGGCGGGCCGACCGAAGGCGCAAATCGCGCGCGATCTCAAGGTGTCGCGGATGACGGTCTACCGCGCGCTGGCAGGGGTGGGGGCAGGGGCCGGAAAGGCCGGAACGCCCATCCCGGAAAAGCCTGTCCCGGAAAAGGCGGCCCGGGAAACCGCCACCGGAGAGAGCTGAGGCTCAGAGCTCCTGGTTGGCGGCCCAGCTGCGGCAGAAGCTCAGGAAATGCGGGGCAGGGTGGTCGGGCACCAGCGCCTTGTCCTGGCACCACAGCCGCCATTCCTGTTCCAGCGCATGCACGTCCCAGCCCGGCGCCAGCCGCCGCGCCTCGGCATGGGTGTCGGCGGGCAGGGGCGGCAGCGCCCTTGCGGCGGGTCCGGCAAGAAGGCCCGCGCCGGGGGCCTGCGGGCGCAGGCCGCGGCGGTTGCGGACCACCACCTTGTCGCCACCGTCGCGCGCGGGCTCCAGCGTGACGGCGTAGTCGGGGATGTGGCCGTGCCGGGCATCCTGCGCCACGATGGCGCGGACCAGCCGGCGGAACTCCTTGGGCGTCGAGGTCGAGCCGCATTTCTCCTTCAGCCGCGCCAGCCCGATCTCCCACTGCCGCTGATGTCCGCAATGCTTGCGCGCCAGTTCGTAGATCCGCCGCTCCAGGGGCTTGCGCAGGCGGAAATAGTCGCGGCTGAGCGTCAGCACCTCGCGGGCCTCGATGGCGTTGAAGACCCAGTCCGACAGCACGATCTCGATCTCCTGCATCCGCCCCTCGCGGGTTTCGCGGACCACGCGGGCGCGTTCGATCAGGCCGAAGACGTCGAACTGCTCGGTTCCGCCGGTCTTGATGTTGGTGCTGATCGTGGTGCCCCGCAGCCGTTCGAGCGAGGCCTTGAGCCCGGAATAGGCCTGCCCGTTGATCATCCGGTTGGTGGCGACCAGCAGGTCATGCGCCTTCAGCCGCAGCGTGCGGGTGACCGGCCGGCCGTCGTTCAGCGCCGCGATCACCTGGCTGATGCAGTAGATCAGCACGTCGCGGTCGTGGACCGTGGCCAGCCCCTTCATCGAGGGCGTGATCTCGACGAAGCAGTCGCCCTGTTCGTAGCGGCGCAGCCGCCGGTCGGGTTTCGTGGACAGCGAGAAGATCGGGTATTCCATCGAGGCCATGTCGGCCTTGGCCACCGCGTCGAAGACGTCGCAGACGAAGAAATCGGCCATCGCGTGGCGGTCGGGAAGAAGGGGGGATCTGTCCAAGGGGCCGGGCCTCGCCTGCGTTTCGATATTTCACCCACCCTCGACGAGTTTCGATACTTCACCCACTTCCGTCAACCCGGAGGGGAGCAGCGGCTTCGATACTTCACCCACCGGATTTCGATATTTCACCCACCCATCTTCGATATTTCACCCACCACCTCGAATGGTAAGCCTCGGAACAAGATCGGGAAATTCGCGGGTTCTCCGAGCGTAACAGATTCTAACACACTTCTAACTCAAGGGCGCAGAGCGATCAGGACCTCGCAGCGGGGCGCTCCGGGCGCCGAAAACCCCGAATCGCCCGCGGATACGCTCAGGACGACGTCGGGGAAAGGCTTGCCGGAAGGGAGGCGAGGAGCCCCGACCAGCCGTTCCGGACCCGGCCGGAGAGAGCCATGAGACTGCGCCCCGCGGCCTTGTGCAGCGTCGTGTCCTCCAGGGCCACCGAGACCGAAACGGCGCTGGAGAGGGTGTCGAGCCCGGCCGCAAGCGGCTGGTCGCGCAGGCGGGCCGAGCTGTCGGGATCGGGGGTGATGGTCAGGACCGCATGTGCCGCATCCGCGGGCCGCAGGGTCCCGGTCAGCCGGCCGCTCAAGCGCAGCGGGGCCGTGAACTCCTCTTCGATCCCTGGCCCGCCATGCCCGGTGCCGTATCTTGCGCCGGCCCCGTCCAGGGTAATGCGGATCATGGCGCCGGGCCGCAGCCTGTGCGCAAGCTCGATCGGAACCTCGGCGCGGACGAGATAGGCGGCGGGGCCGCCCGGGCGCAGCTCCAGGATCGGGCCGGGGTCGTCCAGGGTCGTGCCGGCGGGCACCTGCCGCACGCGCACCACCTCGCCGCCCTCGGGCAGGCTCAGGCGCGGCGCGTCGTGGTGGCGGACCAGCCGGGTCTCGGCCTCGGTGGCGGCGGCGATGCGGTCGCTCAGCGCGGCGATGCGGTCCAGCCGGGCGCGACGCCGGGCGTGGTCGGCGGCCCGCGCGGCAAGTTCGAGGTCGGCGCGGCGCTTTTCCAGCCGGGTGCGTTCGCCGGCCAGCGCCACGGCGCGCGCCGCCAGCGCCCGCCGCTCGGCCAGCCCCTCGGGCGGGTCCTGCATCAACAGCCGCCGCCCTGTTTCAAGCAGCGCAAGCTCGTCGCGCAGGGCGGCCTCGGCCGCGGCGACGCGGTCGGCCTCGTGCAGGGCGGTCTCGGACTCCAGCGCGCAATCCTCGCGCACGCGGTCGAGCCCGGCCAGGGTTTCGGGGTCCGGCGGCGCCTCGGGGCCGAGGCCGGGCAGGTCTTCGAGGGACTGCCCCTCAGCCCCGCGCCCGGCCCCACGACCGACCCCGCCCCCGGCCAGCAGGCAGGCGCGCAGCGCCATGTCGAACAGCCGCTCGCGGCGCAGCACGGCCAGTTGCCGGGCCAGTTCCGGGCGGTCGAGCACGGCCAGCGTCTGGCCCGCCGCGACGCGGTCGCCACGGGCCACGGTGATCGCGCCCAGCGGAACCCCGGCGGGCAGGTCGAGCGTCAGCGGCGCGGCCGCGGCGACAAGCCGGCCGGGATAGCTTTGCCGCGCCGGGACCGCCACGTCGCGCAGCGCGACATGCGTGCCGCCCGCCAGCAGGACGAGCCCGGACAGCGCCGCGGCAAACCACAGCGCGCCGCCGGCGCCGCGGCGGGCGCGGGGGCAGTGGCGGAACCCTCTGGGCATGTGCCGGCCCATCGATCAGCCGCCCCGTCCGAGACGCGGGTCGTAGGTGTCGAGCCGCGCGGTCAGCACCCGGCGATCGGCCTCGACCCCGGCGTCGAGCGTGGCGGCATAGCGCACCACCTGCGCCAGGGGCGGCAGGTGTTCGATCCCGGCAGCCTCGGCCGCCTGCCGGCGGGCCTGTTCCAGCTTGCCCGAGGACAGCGCCGGATCGGCATCGATCATCCGCAGCAGGCAGTGCCCCGTGAAGTGCTTGAACTCGAACCGCAGGGATTGCGCGCTGCCCGGTGCGGCGGTCTGGCAGGAAAAGGCCAGCATCTCGGCGGCAAGCTGCATCGCGTTGCGCCGGTTGCCGTCGTCGCCCGGGCGGCGGAACCGCCCCTGCACCCAGCGCAGCAGGTTATCCTCGCTTTCCAGCGTGCGGGCGGCGGTGAAGCCGGCCCAGCCGGCCGTCTCCTTGGCGCGGATCGCGGTCGCGTCACCGTAGTCGACGGCGCGGCCGTCCTGCATCACCAGAAGCTTGTCGCAGGCCTCGAGCAGGGGGCGGGCGTCGGTGGCCATGACCACGACGCGGCCCATCCGGCATTCCTGCCGCAGGCGGGCCAGGACGGCGTCAAGCCGGTCGGTGCCCAACCCGTCCTCGGGCCGGTCGATCAGGTAGAGGTCGGGGCCGAGCAGCAGGGCGCGGGCGATCGACAGCGCCTTTTGCTGCGCAGCGGGCAAAAGCCTTGCGTCGGGGGCGTCGCAGATCCGCGCCGCGTCCTCGTCCGAGAACAGCATCCGTTCCAGGATCTGCCGCCCCCGGTCGCGGGCCGGTCCGCCGTGAAAGCAGGTCAGGTTGCAGGCGCCCGAGGCCGGCAGCATCAGCGGCTCGGGCGGCAGGTAGGCCGCGGGCACGCCGCCCGTTTCGGCCGAGCGGTGCCAGGGATCGGCGCCGTTGATCCGCACCTGCCCGCGCAGCTCCAGCCCGGCCAGGTCGTAGGGCGCGCCGAGGGCCCGCAGCAGCAGCGTCTTGCCGGCGCCGCTGGGGCCGGTGAGGCCGATGATCGTGCCCGGCTCGGCGGCAAAGGCGACCTCGGACAGAAGCGCCGGCGCATCGGGACGGCCGACGGTCAGCCCGGCGACGACAAGCCCCGGCCGGGTGTCGCCGGACCCGTCTCCGTCAGGGCCGGACTGACCCAGCGACACGACCTCGCGGGCAAGGCCCGCGCCCTCGGCATCGGGGCGACTGCGGGCCAGAAGGTAGCTCGCCAGCCCGCCGCCGGCCCAGAAGCTGATCAGTGCCACCCCCGGCACCGCCGCCGTGGTCAGGTGCCCGACCCCGGCCAGGTAGCTGGCCGCGGCCAGCGCCACTAGGGCCGACAGCCATTGCAGCGCGCGGGCCAGCGGTGCCTCCATCGCGTGGGCGTCGGGCGCGGTTCCGGCCAGCCGCAGCCCCGCCGCATCGCGGCCCGCCAGCAGCGCCACGGCCTCGGCCGGGGTGATGTCCCACAGCGGTTCGGTGCTGCCCTGCCGTGCCAGCCGCCGCGCGGCCGCCGTGGCGCCCGCCCCGGCCACCGCGACGCCCAGGCACAGAAGCGGGTGCAGCACCGCCAGCACGCCGCCCGCCAGCAGTGCCAGCCCCGCCTCGGCCCGGCGCGTCTGCGCCCGGCGCAGCGCCCGGTAGCCCGCCAGCGCCCGGGTATGGGCGTAGTCCAGCATCAGGCTGCCCAGCACCGGCACCAGCCCCACCGCCGCCAGCAGCGGCGCCAGCAGCGTCTGGCCCTCTTCCGCGACCAGCGCCTGGAAGAAGACCGCCAGAAGGCCCAGCGACAGAAGGCACAGCCCCGCCCCCGCCGTGAAGGCCGAGGACAGCACCCCGGCCCAGGCCGGCAGCGCCCGCGCCGCCATCTCGAGGGGCGGGGCGACCGCGGCAGGCATGCCCGGCCCGGCTTCGGGGCCCGCTGCCGGGGCGCCATCTGTCGTCTTGTCGGCCAGTCGTTCGGCCATTCGTTCGGGGACCCGAACCGTGGCCCGAACGGGGGCCTGCAGCCCAGCCTCCATCCCCGCGTCCGGGCCGGGAACGGCATCCGGGGACGGCTCGGACGGGGACAGATCGGGCGTCATCTGGTGCGATTGCAGCATCTCGGGATCCCGGGTTTTTCGGCAGGGCAAAACGAGGGTCAGGGATAGGGCAGGACGCTTAAGAAAGACTTTTGAGATAACTGGACTTTTCCAAAAGTCGTAATTGGTACCGCTTTCCGATTCTCGGTTTCTTAAGCCTGATTTGCTTAGGTTGCGCCGTAACCATGATGCCCGGGCGCAAATCCCGGGCGCCTTTTCACCGCCAGGCCCCCGCGGGGGAGGTTTGTTTTCCCGCCTTCGTTTCTCTGCTTTCGTTTTTCCGCCTTCGACCGTTTCCAGCGAGGTGACGCAGCCGATGAGCCCGCGTTCAGATCATCCCCGCCCCGAAAAGGGCCACGACGGCATGTCCCGATCGGGATCACGCCCCGGCGCGCAATCCGGAGTGCGGGGCGACCGCCGTTCAGCCCGGTTCGGCCTGGGCGCGCTGGCCGGGGCGGTGCTGGGCCTTTCGGTGCTGGCGGCGACGGTGGGGACGGGCGCGCGGGCGGTGTTCCTGCGCCAGCCCGAGACGGCGGTGCCGATCGTGGCGGGGGGCGACCTGGACGACCTGCCGGCGCTGATGCGAGGCAACCTGCCCAGCGTCACCACGAGCATGGTTCGCGACGAGCCGCGCCGGAACAAGCCGCCGCGGATGTGCGAAATGGCGCCGGATCACTACGACCGGCAGGAGACCATGGCCGAACGCGCCCCGGGCTATACCCGGCGCAACGAATACGTCCGCCGCTACAGCGCAAGGCGCGGCTTTCTCGACGAACGCGAGATGCGCGCCGCCAAGATCGCGTGGCACTATTTCGACACCTACACGCAGGAAGAGACGGGGCTGGCCAATTCGGTGGGCAGCTACCCCTCGACCACGCTGTGGGACACCGCCTCGTACATGAGCGGGCTCGTCGCGGCCTACGAGCTGTGCCTGATCGAGAAACCCGAATTCGACCGCCGGGCGATGCGGCTTCTGACCACGCTGAAAGGGCTCGACCTGTTCCGCAAGGAACTGCCCAACAAGGTGTATCACACCAGGACCGGGGAAAAGGTGAACTATGCCAACAAGCCCGGCGAAATCGGCTTTTCCGCCCTCGATATCGGCCGCTTCATGATCTGGCTGCGGATCATGAAGAACCGCTATCCCTACCTGGGCAACAGCATCGACGCGATCCTGCTGAAATGGGATTTCTCGAACGTCATCGACGACGAGGGGCTGATGCGTGGCGCCTATGTCAACAAGAAGACGGGCGAGACGGTCTATGCCCAGGAGGGCCGGCTGGGCTACGAGGAATACGCCGCCAAGGGCTTTGCGCTCTGGGGCTTCAAGCCCGTGCTCGCCCACCGGGCCGAGCCCTTCCTGACCGCGTCGATGTTCGGGGTCGCGGTGCCTTATGACGGGCGCGACCCGCGGGTCTTCAGCTCGCAGAACTACGTGGTGACGGAATCCTACCTGCAGGACGGGCTGGAGCTGGGCTTCGACCTGCCGCACGACGACAGCACGCCCGCGTGGCTGCATTCCGACGGCTGGCGCGCCGAGTTCGCCGACCGCATCTATGCCGTGCAAGAGGCGCGCTGGCGCCAGACCGGCTTCATGACCGCGCGGTCCGAACACAACGTGAAGGGCTCGCCCTACTTCGTCTACGACAGCATCTTCTCGGACGGTTACCCCTGGAACACCGTCACCCCGCGCGGCGACTATTCGCCCAAGCACGCCGCCGTCGCCGCCAAGGCCGCGCTGGGGATGTGGTCGCTGTGGGACACCGATTACACCGACGTGCTCTTCGACGCGATGATCGAGCTCTACGACCCCGAGCGCGGCATGTACGAAGGGCTCTACGAAGGCGGCGAGGGCCGGGTCGAGGTCGTGACCGCCAACAACAACGGGATCATCCTGGCGGCCCTCCTGCACAAGGTGCAGGGCCCGATCCTGACGCCCTACACCGGCGAAACCGAGGTCTGGTACACCGCCTACCGCGACCAGAACATCCGAGAAAAGCGCAATTATCCCGATCCGCCGAGGGAAGAGGACTGGCTGCCCGCCCTCCGCCACTCGGTCCAGAGCGAGGCAGACTACTGATGAGACAGCTCACCTTTTCCGGCCTCGCCGCGCTGACGCTCGGGGCGGCCGTTCCCGCGATCACCGCCGTCCAGGCGGCCGCCCAGACGGCTGTGCAGGCGCCGATGCAGACGCCGGTGCAGGCGGGTGGCCAGACGGCGATGCAGACCGCCCCCGGGTCCCGGGGCGCGCCGCAGACCGCGACCGGTCCGCAGGCGGACGCGTTCTCGTCGGACAATGCGGTGCTCGACACCTCGATCCCCTTCGCGATCGGCGCGCGCGAGGCCCGGCAGGAGCTGCGCGGCGCCTTCGGCTGGCCGACCTTCCAGGAGGGGCTGGTGGGCGGGGTCTATTTCCGCTTCGATCCCGACGGATACGCCCGCTTCGCGCCGACGCCCCGGCTCGACACCGACATCTTCGAGGTGATCTGCCGGCCGCGCACGTTGTCCTGCATGGGCCGCAAGGACGGGCTGTCGCTGTTTCTCAACACCCGCGGCCAGTTCGAGCTGCAGCTCGAGGAAGTGATCGAGGGCGACACCCTGCACATGGCCGAGGGTGTCAGCGAAATCCAGTTGCCCGAGCAGGTGCTGATGCCGCTGACCGCCCAGCTTGAAACCCTGCTGAGCTCGGGCGGCGAGCTGGTGCACCGCCGCGACGGCGAAGAGCAGGCGCGGATTTCGCTGACCGGGTTCGGGGCGGTCGCGGCCTATTTGCGCTGGGTCGCGGCCCGGCAGGATTACACCGTGCTGCCGCGCGACTGGCCGGTGCCCAACGCGGTGGATCTGACCGAGGGCGGGCGGCTGACCCAGCCGCAGGCCTGGGCCTCGCCCATGCCGCAGCCGCAGGCCCGCCCGATGCTGCCGGCGGGCGGCGCCCTTCCGGCATCGGGCCCCGATACCGCCACCGAGGTGGCCGAGGTGCGGGGCGAGCTGAACCTGCTGCGCGAGATTCTGTTGCAGCGGACCGGGGCGGCCGGAGCGACCGGGGCGGGCGGTACGGACGATGGCGCCGGGGGCGTTGCGGGTCCTGCGGCCCCGGACGAAAACATGACGCGGCTCGAGGCGCGGGTGATGCAGTTGCAGCGCCAGATCGACCTTGCGCGGATGGACGAGATCGGCCTGCCGGACACCGCGCCCGCGATCGCGTCCCCCGGTGCGGCGGCGCCGGGTACCGATGCGGACACCGATACCGCCGGCGGGCAGGATGTCGGGCAGGATGGCGGCTGGGCCGAGAGGCCGGGACAGAGCGCGGAGGATGGCCCGGGCGGCAGCGCGGGTGACGTTGCCGGTGACGGCGCGGGTGATAGTGCGGGCGGCTCGGAACAGGCACGCCTGGCGCGGCAGCTGAGCTATCTCATGACCGAGATCGGCCTCGATCCGCAGACGGCGGTGATGCTGCTGCAGATGCGCCAGGGCGGCACGCCGGGTGCCGCTGCCGGATCCGCCGGGGACGAGGCCGGGCAGGTCGGTCAGGACGTTGCGGGACTGCTGGGGACGCTGGGGGTCACGCCGCCGCTGGCCCCGCCCGCCGTTCCCACCGCCTCCCTTCCGGCCGCCCCGCCCTCCGCGGCGCCCCTCCCCGCCGCCCCTGTTGCCGGCGGGACCCCGCCTGCGTCACCTCTGCCTGCCGCGCGGGCCGAGGTGACGCAGGACGAGTTCCGCCTGCTGACCGACTACTTCCGCTCGGTCTTTGCCGCCCCGTCGGTCCCGGCAGCGCCGGCCCCCGCTGCGGTGCCTGTTCCGGTGGCGCCGTCTGCAGGTGTCGTGTCCGCCGCCCCCGGGGACATCGTGGGGCGAACGGCCTCCGGGATCCTGTCGGCTTCTCCGCAAATGCCGTGATCCTGCCCGTCTCCGGCCGCGGCCGGGGCGCGGGCGCCGGGCAGTCTTCCCCTGAAGGAGGAGTGTCATGCGCCCGCACATCAACATCCCCCGCGGAGGGCCCGCCCTCCGGTCCGTCATCACGTCTGTCGTCCGGGCCACTACCCGGGCCGCTCTCGGGCATGTCGCCGCGCCGCCCGGTACGGTGCGCGGCCTGCGGGCCCGGGCAGAGGTCTGGGCGGACATAGGGGCGCAAGTCCGGGCAGGGCGGTCGCCGCATCTTCGGCGGCTGGCCGAGAAAGCCCTGCCCCGGGACGCGCCGGGCGCGAACCCTTTTCTAGGCGCGACAGCAGGCCCCGCGGCACACCCCATGTCCCGCCCCGGAACAGGGCGGGCCACGAGGACGCGCGCGATCGCTGCGATCGGCGCCCTGGGCCTTGTCCTGGGGCTGGGGGCGGGGATCGCCCCGTTGCGGGGGGCCACGCCTTACGGCACCGACATCCGGCCCGAGATCACCGCCGACGGCGCGGCGCGTTTCGTGGCGGTCGCGGCCGGGCGGTATCACACTGCCTGGACGGTCAGTTGCCGGGTGCCGCTGCGGGGCTGCATGGCCCGGGGGCAAGAGGTCGTCCTGCGCCTCGACGCGCACGGGGCGGCCCGGCTTCTGGCCGCCGTGGCCCCGGGAGCACGGCTGTCGCTGGAGGGGGCGGGGCCCCGGCGCGACCTGGCCGGCCTGTTCGCGCAACCGCTGAGCGGGGCGCTGGTGCGGCGGCTGTCGCTCCCCCGTGCGCGGCTGGTGATCGAGGAGCCGGGACACCCGGCGCGCAGCCTGTCCCTGGCGGGGCTGTCCGAGGCCGTAGACTACTTGGGCTGGCTCGCGACATACGAGGCGCGCAGCACCCGCGACGCCCGCCTCTGGCCCGGCATTGCCCGGGCCGCTGCGCGACAAGGCTGACGCCGGTCGCGCTGGTGCCGGGGATGCTGCCCGGAAGTGCTTGGCCCGCCGTGCTTGACCTGAAGTGCTGCGCCTGCCGTGCTAACTCGCCGCGCCCCCCGTCGTGCCCGTCCGAAAGGGCTGCCGGACGCCTTGGCCCGAAGGGTGTGGTCGCGACAGCCTGTACACCGGCCCATTCCCGGTCAGAGCTGCTGTGAGGCGCAGGGTCCGTGGTGTGAGAGTCGTGATGGGAAAAGCCCTGATAGCGGCGCGATCCCGATCGTCCGGCCTGGGGTCGCGGTGGCTGCCCGTTGCTGCCCGGAGGGCCACGGGCGCACGCACCTCAGCGGCAGCGGCGCGCGTAGATCGTCACCCGGCGGTTCTCGGGCGCGCTTGCGGGCCGCCCTGCCAGAGGTCGGGCATCGCCAACGCCGGCCACCTCGACCACGCGGGCGGGGTTGGCCAGGATAGCCCGCAGGGCCGTGGCCACGGCCTCGGCACGGTCGCGCGACAGCGTCATGTTGTCCGCCGGGTCGTCGTTCGGGCCGCGATTGGCATGACCCACCAGCCGCAGGCAGCCATCGCGCAGGGGCGTCGTTTCGAGCACCCGCGCCAGAAAGGCGATCCGCGTCTGCAGGTCCGTCCCGAGCGTGGCACTGCCGGTCGAGAAGATCAGGTTGTTCTGCAGCAGCTCTGCCGACATTCCGGCATGACGGAGCGGGGGCCGCGCGCGCGGCGGCGCCGCGGTCGCGGCCCCCGCGACCGGCGTCACCGAAACCGCGGGGACGCCGGCCGGACCACCGGGCGCGGCCTGCGACGCATTTTCCGCCCCGATGCCCGTCCTGATGTCCGCCCCGATGCCCGTCCTGATGTCCGCCCCGATGCCCGTCCTGATGTCCGCCCCGATGCCCGTTCTGACGTTCGTCCCCACGTCCGCCAAGACACGGGCCCCGCCATCTGCGCCGCCATCTCCCCCGTCACCGGCCCCGCGTTCCGTGTCGCCTTCGGTCCCGTCCAGCACCGCCCGGCAGGAGTCGTGCGCCACGCTGTAGGCCTGCCACAGCGCCGCGCAATCGCGCGCCGACAGCGCCGGCGCCGCAGGCTCGGCCATCGCCGGAAGCGACGACAGGAGAAGGGCGATGCAGGAGATGCGAAATGACGGCATTGCGGTATCCTTTCCCCGCTTGGATACCGCGCGGGAAATAAGATGCGTTTAACGCACGGCGAAATGTGGTGCGGGCCGGGACTCTCTTGATCCGGTAAAAAGGATCTCCTGCACGACGGCCGCGTCAATTCTATTAGAATGCAATTATGCCAAATAAATTTTATCAAAATCCAACAAGGCTGGAATAGGATCGCGGGGCGCCGGTTCAACAAAAATTATCCCTCCCGCGGCAATGATTATTCCCGAAGCCGGGAATGCCGATACGAGGGGCGGGGGTATGGCGCAATCGGAACGTTTCGTATGGCTCGACGCGCTGCGGCTGATCGCGGGGGTGTCGATGATCGGCCTGCACGCCACGGCCGATGCCATGGGCCGCCCCTTTGCCGACGCCGCCGTGTCCGAGCGTGTCGCGCCGATGCTGCTGCGCGCGGTGATCTACGTCGCGCGGACCGAGCTTTTCATCATCATCGCGCTGTTCTTGCTGCTGATGGGGCTGGACCGGCGGCCGCGGAGCTATGGCCGGGTGGTGGCCGAGCAGGCGCGCCGGCTGCTTGTCCCCTTCCTGTTCTGGACGCTGTTCTACGCGCTCTACAACCTGCTCAAGGCCGATGCCTTCGGCTATGGCGACGCCCTGCGCGCGCAGCTGGCCGACCCCGCCGCCTGGGCGCGCTGGCTGCTTCTGGGGGGTGTGAAGTACCATATGCACTTCATCCCGACGCTGTTCCTGCTGGTGCTGGCCTATCCGCTCTACCGCCTTGCCGTGGTCCATCCCGCCCTGGGGCTGGCGGTGCTGGGCACGCTGGCGCTGAAACGCGAGCTGGATCTCTTCGTCTATTCGACCTTCTGGGGGACCGAGGCGCTGCCGTGGATCGTGCGCGGCGTGAAGGGGCTGACCTACGTGGGCTACGGCATGGCCGCGGGCGCCTTCCTGGGCCTTTGGCGCCGGAGCGCGGCGGGAAGCGCGCCCGGAAGCGTCCGCGGAGAGGCCCCCGATGCGCCGGTCGATCCGGTGCGCGCGGCGCGCGCCCGCGAGGTCTGGCTGCCGCTGCTGCTGTTCGCCGGGGCGGCGCTGTTCCTGGCCAAGCTTGCGGCGACCTGGCTGACGGTGACGCGGGGGGAATGGCCGCACGGCTTCGCGGTGGGCTACTGGGCCGACTACCTGATGCCCGTGGTGCTTTTCGCGGTCTGCCTTTGCCTCGCCGGGCGGCGCTGGCCCAAGGCGATCAGCCGCATGGCGCCCTACGCCTTCGGCATCTACCTCTGCCACCCGATCTTTCTCGACCTGGCCGAGATCGTGCTGTTCCGTGCCCCGGAACTTGCGCCCAGCCCGATCGGGCAGGTCGGCGTGAAGATCACGCTGGCGCTGGCGGGAACCTCGGGGCTGGTCTGGTTACTGGGGCGCTGCCCGCCGCTGGCCTGGACCATCGGGCTGGGGCCGTTGCCCGGGCTCCGGCGGCGGTCGGCCTCCCCGAATTTGAAGGGCCCAAGTCGGGAAGGCCCGAGTTTGGCCCCCCCGAATGCGCCCGCGCCCGGCGCGCCCCTCCCGGCCTCCGCGCGCCTGGCCTGACCGCCACGCGCCTGCCCCAAGATCCGCGTCCCTTTCCTGCCATCCGGAGTATGCCCGATGCTGTTCACGGTCGATGACATCTCGCCGCGCCTGATGCGTTTGCGCCTGAGCGGCGGCGTCCTGCGCATGAGTGCCTTTGCCTCCCTGGCCCGGACACTCGATGCCGCCCTGTCACGCGGCATCGCGGCGGCGATCCTGGACCTGGCCGCGGTGACAGGCTGCACCGCCGCGGGCAGCGCCGCGCTGGTCGAGCTTTACGCGACCTACGGCGACCGGCTGCGGCTGGCCTTCTGCGGGCTCGACGCCGGGGCGCGGGGGCACCTGCGCCGGGCCGGGCTGGACGAGACGCTGCCGCTTTATGCCCGCGTCGACCTGGCGCTGGCCGATCCGGCGTTCCGGGGGCTGCGCCTGGCCGGGCGCCGGGCGGTGGTGCTGTGCGGCGGGGCGGGGGCGGTGCCCATGGGCGACGTCCTGGGCCGCCCGGTGCTGGGGCACCTTCTGCGCCACCTGGCGGGCTTCGGGATCTCCGACGTGCTGATCGATGCCGCCGATCCCTCGGGCGATCCCGAGGGGCGGCTGCCGGGGTGGCTGCCGCACCGGCCCGATCCCGCGCCGGCGGTGTTTCTGTGCGAGGCGGCGCCTGCCGCGGACGCGGCGCCGGGCAGTCTTGCGGCGCTGGCGCGGATCGCCCGCCGCCACGCCGCCTTCGCGGGCGACACCTTCGTGCTGCGCCCCGATGCGCTAAGCGACATCGACCTGGGCGCGATGGCGGCCTGGCACCGCCGCCAGAACGCCGCCGTCACCCTGGCCGCCCTGCGCGTGCCGGACCAACCCGGGGCGGCCGGAGGCCTGCCGCTTGCCATCGACGCCGCCGGCCGCGTCACCGCGATCGGGACGGGGGCCGGGGCCGGACCAGGTGCGCCGGGGCCGCGCCTGGCCGATGCCGGCATCTACCTGATCCGGGCCGATGTGCTGGAGCGGGTCCTCGGGGGCGACCCGATCGGACCGGGCCTCGCGGGGGACAACGAAGGCGACATCGCCGCGGACCTGATCCCCCGGCTGATCGCGGCCGGGGAAACCGTCGGCGCCTTCCGGGTGCCGTTCCGCTGGCACGCGGTCATGGACGGTCTGGGCCGGCAGGCGGCGGCCACGGCGGCGCTGACAGGCGCCCTGCCGGGCGTGGTCCCCACCGGAGAGCGGGTGCGCCCGGGGCTCTGGATCGCCCCCGGCGCCCGGATCTCGCCGCTGGCCCGGCTGAGCGGACCCTGCCACATCGGCGAGGGCGCGGTGATCGAGGCGGGGGCGGTGCTGCGGGGGCCCTGCGCGGTGGGGGCCGGGGCGGTGATCGGCCGCCGGGCCCGGATCAGCCGCTGCCTGGTCGAGGCCGGGACCCGGGTCGCGGCGGGCAGCCGCGTCGCCGACGCCGTGCTTTCGCCCGAGGCGCGGGCCGCGCTGCCGGTTGCAGCCGATGCCCGGGCTGCGCTGCCCCGCGTGGCCGATCTCCGGCCGAACTCCCCCATTGCGGCCGATCTCCGGCCGACGCCCTCGGTCCGGCGGCATGTCGCCGCCACGCCTGCGGCCGACAGGGTGGTGGTGGCCGTGCCGGGGCCGGCGATGCGCCCTGCGGGCGGTGTCGATCCGGCCGCCAACACCGCGGCCGGCCCGCGGTCGGCGGCAAGCGCCCGGCCCGGGCAGACTGCGCCGGCCGCACAGCGTCGCAGCGCTTGAGGGAGGGCGCGATGCAGGCACGATCCGATCACGCCCCGGCCCGCAGGGGGCCGCTGCTGGTGGCGGTCCTGCTGGCCGCTTCCCTTCTTTGCGCGGTCGCCCTGCCATCGGCGGGGCCGGCCCGGGCGCATGGCCGGGAGGACGGCCGGTTCTGGCTGCTCGAGGAAACCCACCGCAGCGATCCCGCCTGCGCCGGCAAGGCCGACTGCCGCCTGCTGAAGGATTACGACAGCCGCCCCTTTGCCCCCGAAGAGACGGCAACGGTGCGCCAGCTGTTCGACCGCATGGACGCCGCCCCGGCGCCCGATACGCCGCGGGTCTGCGAGGCCGCTCCGGCGCCCGCCCCCAGGTCGGAGACCACGTCCGAGACCACGCCCGCGCCCGGGACCGAGAGCGTGGACGGGGCGCAGCCCGGGACATCCCCCGCCGCGCCTCGCGCCGCGCAGGCCCTTCTGAGGCCCGAAAACCTCGAGGCGCTGACGCTGGCCAAGAAGCCGGCGCCCCTGAAGGGACTGCGCCAGGTCGGGCTGGACCTGGCCGGCATGTCCCCGCCGCCGGGGTTTCCCGACAGCTTCGGGGCCGAGCTTCAGGCCGCCTTCGCCGAAACCCTGGGAACGGCGGGGCTGCAGGTCGTGACGCCCGAGGCCGCCGCGGCGCTGCCCGGCGCCCCGCAACTGGCGATCTATGCCTCCTTCTCGGAACCCGAGGGTCTGTGCGGCTACACCTATTCGGCCTTCGCCTCGCTCAGCCAGACCGCCGTGCTGACCCGCGACCCGGGGGTGAAGGTCCGCGCCGGCGTCTGGTCGATGTCGGTCAAGGGCGCGGGCATGGACCCGCCGCGCCAGGAACGCGCCACCCTGCTCGAGATCGCCGAGGCGTTGGCCGCCGATGTCAAAGCCGCCGCCGGTTCCTAGACACGTAGTTTTCTAGAAAAATAGAAGCCTAGGACAGCGGGGCCCGTACCCGCGCCTCTCCGGACAGGATAGTCTTTATCATGATCCCCTATTTCCAGCGATACGAGGGGCGGATGCCCGCCTTCGTGCCGCCCCAGTCGGCGCGCGCCGAACGGCTTTGGCACCTTCTTGCGGGCCTCACCCTGGGGCTTGGGGCGTGGTACATCCTGTGGCGCTGGACGGCGTCGCTGAACCCCGAGGCGATGACATTCTCGGTGCTGGTCGCGGGGGCCGAGACGCTGGGCTTTCTCGGCACGCTTCTGTTCGTGCATGACATCTGGCGCGAGGGCGACACCGCCCCCGCCGCGCCGCCCGCGACCCGGGCCGAGGCCGGGCTGCCGGACGCAGACGCAGACGCGATCGAGGTCGACCTGTTCCTGACCACCTACGACGAGGAGGTCGCGGTCGTCGCGCCCTCGATCGCGGCGGCGCAGGAGATGCGGGTGCCGGCGGGGGTGACGTTGCGGATCCACCTCTGCGACGACGGCGACCGGTCCGAGATGGCGGCGCTGGCCGGGCGGGCGGGGATCGGCTATTTCCGCCGCGACGGCAATCGCGGCTTCAAGGCGGGCAACCTGCGCAACGCGCTGTTCCGGTCCTCCGGCGATTTCGTGGTGATCTGCGATGCCGACACCCGGGTGCTGCCGGGGTTCCTGGAAAACACGCTGGGCTATTTCCGCGACCCGCAGGTCGCCTGGGTGCAGACGCCGCATTGGTTCTACGACATCCCCGAGGGCGAGGCCTGGGAGGACTGGCTGGCGCGCAAGGCGGGCGGCCGGGCCGGGCGGCTGGCGCCCGCGGCGGCGCGGCTGGCGCCGCTTTTCCGCCGGGCGACGGGGATGCCGCGGGTGGGCGCGGATCCGTTCCGCTCGGACGCGATGCTGTTCTTCGACGTGATCCAGCGGCGGCGCAACCGCAACGGTGCCTCGTTCTGCTGCGGCGCGGGGTCGATCCACCGCCGCGACGCGGTGTTCCAGGGTGCGCTCGACCACCAGGCACGGCTGGCGGGGCGCGGCGCGGGGCGGGCCCGGACGGGCCTCCTGGCGCGGCTCTTCGGGCTCCGGACACGGGGCCGCGCGCCGAAGCTGGCCGCGCCGCTGCTGCGGGGGACCGAGATGCAGCCCTTCCGTTACCACGTCTCCGAGGACATCCTGACCTCGATCCACCTGCACGGGGCAGAGAGCGGCGCGGGAGAGGCCCCGGGAACGGGCCGGCACTGGCGCTCGGTCTATCACCCGCAGGTCGAATGCCGGATGCTGTCGCCCTGGTCGATCGACGCCTGGAGCACGCAGCGCCTGAAATACGCCGGCGGCACGCTGGACATCATGCTGCGCGACAACCCGCTGTTCCGGCGCGGCATGCCGTGGCGCACGCGGCTGCACTATGCCGCGACCTTCTGGTCCTACCTCGCCACGCTCTGGGCGCCGGTGCTGCTGCTGGCGCCGGCGGTGGCGCTGGTCGCGGGCGTGGCGCCGGTCGCGGCCTATTCGGGCGAGTTCTTCGCGCACCTGCTGCCGATGCTGGTAGCCAACGAACTGGCGATGCTGGCGGCCTGCAAGGGCTACAACATCCACCACGGCCGGGCGATGACCGTGGCGTCGCTGCCCTTGCAGATGCGCGCGCTCTGGGCCGTGGCGCGGGGGAAGCGGCCGCGCTTTCCGCCGACGCCCAAGACGCCGGTGATCTCGCCCTCGCTGAAGCGGGTGATGCCCAATGTGGTGCTGCTGGCGGCGATGGGGGGCGCGCTGGCCTGGGGCCTGGCGCAGTACCTTGCGGGGACCGAGGGTTACGGGCTGCCGATGCTGGTGGTCAACGCCTTCTGGCTGTCGTGGAACATGGCCGCGGTGGGGCAGGTCGTGCTGGCGGCGCTGTGGCGGCCGCAGATCGAGACCAACACAAAGGCCGGGACAGAGGTAGGCACAGAGGCCCTATCTGCCGCCGCCGCTGCGCCGCGTCGCCCTTCCCTTTCCGCCGCGCCCGCGGCCCCCTGACGAGGATCCCGCCGATGACACGCGTCTTCTCGCTTCGCCCCAGCCTTTTGTTCCTGACGGGCCTTGGGCTGGCCACCGCCATCGCCGTGGGCGCCGACGGGGCCGGCCGCGTGGCCCGCCAGCCGCTGGCCGGGCTGGACCTGGCACAGCCCGCCACCCCGGCGCCGCTGGCGCCGCGGCCGCTGACCACCGCCGACCGCGCCGCCGCGGCCACCGCCTGGCGCTACATGGAGGCCAATACCCACCCCGAAACCGGGCTGGTCAGTTCCGTCGCGGGCTACCCCTCCTCGACCATGTGGGACCAGGCCTCCTACATCCTGGCCCTCGTCGCGGCCGAGCGGCTGGAGGTGATCGACGCGGACGAGCTGTCGTGGCGCGCGGGCAAGATCCTGGACAGCCTGTCGCGGATGGCGCTGGTCGACGACCAGCTGCCCAACAAGGCCTACCACACCGGGACGCTGGCGATGGTGGACTACGGCAATTCGCCCACCCCCCGCGGCATCGGCTGGTCCGCCGTCGACATGGGGCGGATGCTGGTGGCGCTGCGGGTGCTCGAGGACCGGCACCCGCAGTTCCGCGACTGGGTGCGCGGCGTGGTGGCGCGCTGGAACCTCGACGGCATCGCGGTGGGCGGCGAGCTGATCGGCACCCGCCGCGAGGACGGCGAGGAGACCGCGCTGGAACACCTGCAGGAGGGGCGCATCGGCTACGAGCAATACGCCGCCCGGGGCGCCGCGCTCTGGGGGCTCGATGCGACCTCGGCGATCTCGGCGGGGCGGGTGATCGACTGGCACGGCGTGGCCGGGGTCGAGGTGGCGACCGACCTGCGCCGCGCGGCCAGCTTCGGCGCGATCACGCCCGTGGTCAGCGAACCCTACCTGCTGCAGGGGCTCGAGCTGGGGCTGAACGGCGAAGGCGCCCGCCTGGCTGCCGCGGTCTACCGCGCGCAGGAGAACCGCCATGCCCGCACGGGCCAGCTGACCGCGGTCTCGGAGGATCACATCGATCAGAAGCCCAGCTTTCTCTACAATGCCGTCTTCAGCAACGGCCGGGACTGGGCCGTGGTCACCGAAAAGGGCAGTTTCCACCCGGAGCTGCGCACCGTCAGCCTGAAGGCCGCCTTTGGCTGGGACGCGCTTTACGGCACCGACTACACCGCGCGGCTGCGCACCGAGCTGGCCGACCTCGCCGGCCCCGGCGGCTGGGCCGCGGGCCGCTACGAGGCCGACGGAGAGCCCAACGCGATCCTGACGCTCAACACCAATGCCGTCGTGCTCGAGTCGCTTTACTACAAGGCCTTCGGCCCGATGCTGCGCTGAGCCGCGGCAGCCGTTCCGGGCGCGCGCCGGGTGGCCCTTCGGGGTGGGCGGTCTGGGGCCGGTTGTTCCAGGGCGGGTCTGGCCAAGGCGGTTCGGAGGCGGCCCCCGGGGCGCATTTTCCGGGGCCGGCTCAGGGATCGTTAAGCTTGATGCGCTAGACAGGATCCAAGGCAATCGAAGTGGGGTCGCCGATGCGGCAGTTCAGGAAGGAACGGCTGAAGCGGCGGCCATGGGGAACGCATCCCTTGGGGGCCGTGTCGCGGAAAATCCGGGCACGGATCCCCCGATGCACGGGGGCGGGGCTTGTCGCCGCACTGGGCCTTCTGGCCGGGTGCGGCGGCGGCGATCCCACCACGCTGGCGCTGCGCACGATGCGCCCCGATGCAGCCCCGGTGCGCAACCTCACCTCCTTCGGCATGCCCTTGCACTGCATGGACGGGCTTCTGGCCGCCAGCGGCCGTCCGCGCGTCACCCTGTCGTCCAGCGACATCCCCGACCTGACGCGCAAGTTGCCGGTCGGCGCCGACGACATGCTGATCAATGCCATCAGCCAGATGAACCGCAGCAGCGGCACCTATGTCTTTCTCGACCAGACCCATGTGCGCGGCACGGGCATCAACGTCATCGTGGCCGAGGATCCCAAGAAGAACGACCCCCGGCCCGACTACTACATCCGCGGATCGATCTCGCAGGTCGACCGCGGGGTGCATGGCCGCGAGACCGGGATCGGCGTGTCACCGACCGAGATCGACAGCGACGTGCTGGGCGCGGTGGGCGTGTCGGGCAAGCGCACGCTGTCGGTGGTGTCGGTCGACCTGCACCTTGTCGACTACGACACCCGCGCGGTGCTGCCCGGCGCGTCGGTCGCCAATTCCATGGTCGTCGTGGGGCGCAGCTGGACCGCGGGGGCGGCGGGGCTGATCAACCTGCGGCCCTTCGACCTGACGCTCGAGATCTCGCGCCTGGAATCGGAAAGCCAGGCGGTGCGCAACCTGATCGAGCTGGGGGTGATCGAGCTTCTGGGCAAGCATGCCCGTGTGCCCTACCACACCTGCCTCGCGCAGGGCATGACCCGGCCGCTGGCGGCCCGCGCCTCGGACGAGGCCGCGGCGCGGGCAGCTGTCCGCCCCTTCGCCGGGGCCGCCGCGCCGGCCGCGGAAAGGGCTGTCGAACGTGATGCCGCCCGTGCGGCCGAACGCCCTGCGGCCCGTGCTGCGGCCCGTGCTGCGGAGCGCGTGGCCGCGCGTCCGGGGGGGCGGCCCGGGATGGGGTCCGCGCCGCAGCTCGGGGTGAGCAGACCCGCGGCAAGGCAGGCCCTGCCGAAAGCCGCCGCCACGGCTCCTGCTGCCCCGGCTGCGAAAGCTTCCGTGCCCCAAACCTCTGCACGCCAGGCCTCTGCACCTCAGACCCCGGGCCGCGCACCGACGTCGGCCGCGGCGTCCTCTTCGTCGGTTCCCTCCCAGGGTCCCTTCGGGGCTCCCTCCCCTCCCCCCGCCGCGGTGCCGGCCCTGCCCGAGGCCGAGGTGCGCGCGTTGCAGACGGCGCTGGTGATCCTGGGCTACCTGCCGCGAACCACGGGCCGCTTCGATTCCGCCACGCGCGGCGCGCTGGCGCGGTTCCAGCAGGGCGAAGGGCTGATCGCCAGCGGCCTGCCCGTCGGCGACACGCAGGCGCGGCTGCGGCTGCGGCTGGCCGGCGCGGGCTGAGGCCCGGCCGGGGTCCAGATGAGGGGCCGATCGCCACGCTGCCTATCGATCGGCTGCCGGTCGATAGGCAGCGGGACACATCTTTGGGGGGGGGGCGCCCTAGGAGGTCCCCCCTTTTCGCCGGAAACACTGCGTCTGCCCCGGGGGGCTATGACTGGGCGACCTATGGCTGCGGCGGTCGCGAGCGTCGGTTGTGCGGACGAAGCTGTCGTTCACGCGGTTAGGGAAACTGTTTCGTGACCTCGATCCGACCGACTATGGCGTCGTTGAAAGAGTTCATCTCCTCGGCTGGTATCCAGTACTCTAGATGAGCACGACCTCCTGCTTTCTGCACATCGTAATTATCAAGAAAAGACTTCAGAACATCAAAGCGAGTCACGAACCCGGAACCGCTTGCTTTTACGTTCCAATCCCGTGCGATTTTTATGGCATAGTCTTCCGTCAATACCGGATAAAAAATCGGCTGTTCTGGCAATCGGGGCGGGAACACTTTCATGTCCGACTGCTCAATAAGCTCAAGCTCTTGGGGCCCCACGGGGCGCCAAAGAGTCACTGTTTCGGGTTCGATGCTCATGATAATTGTCTATCAGCTCCCGCGATAAAAGCTCAATACAGTTCGTCAAGATGGGCTCGAAGCAGTCATGCGGCAGGCCGGCCTCCGGGGCGTTTGCCAGTGATGCCTGGCGGGGGCGCCGACCGGCACGCGTCAGCCCAGGTCGACCACCATGATCTCGGGCGGGACGCCGAAGCGCAGCGGCACCCGTGAACATCCCAGCCCGCCCGAGACGCAAAGATGCCGACCGTGCTCGATGATGTGGCCGTAGGCAAAGCGGTTGCCGTAGCCCGAGGTGACGAGCGGCGAGTAGCCCAGCACCCGCACCTGCCCGCCATGGGTATGGCCCGACAGCGTCAGCGCCACCCGCTGCGGCACCTTCGGAAAGATGTCGGGTTCATGCGCCAGCAGGATCGCCGGCGCGTCGTCATCGGCCAGCGGCGCCAGCGTCGCGGCCAAATCGTGGTGCCCCGGGCGGGCCGCGCCCCGGAACGCCTGCTGCGAGCCGAGCCCGGCCAGCCAGAGATCCTGCCCGCGGTGGCGCAGCTTCACCGCCGCGTTTTCGAGCACGGGGATGCCGTCGCGGTCGAAGGCGGCGTGCCAGAAGGTGGGGCCCCCGCGCCGGGCCTGCGCGTGCCGGTCGAGCCACCAGTCGTGGTTGCCCAGCACCGCCCAGACCCCCAGCGGGGCCTGCAGCTGCGAAAGGATGGCGATGATGTCGCCGGTATAGACATCGCGGCTGACATAGGGGTGATCGGCCTTGTAGTCGCCCAGAAGCACCACGAGGTCGGGCGCCAGCGCCAGGCTTTGCCGCACGATGCGCCGCAGCCGGTCGGGCGTCATCTGCGGCGGCCCCATGTGGATGTCGGCCAGCGCCACGATGCGCAGCTTCAGCCCTTCGGGCCAGGTGGCGGGGCGCGGATGCCAATGGGTCTCGACCAGCCGGAAATAGGGCTCGACCCCGGTGGCATAGCCCGCCGCGGCCGCCGTGGGGGCCAGCACCCCCCCGCCCAGCAAGAAATCCCGCCGCCGCATCGCCTGTCCTTCGCCCCCCGCGTTGTCCCCGTTCAGGGGGTGATGCCACAGGAGGGGCTAAGATTTCCTTCGTGGCTCGCCTCGCCGCGCGCAGGCCCCGGCCAGCGTCCGCCGCTCTCGGGGCCCGCCCCCCGCGCGCGCGGCGTTGCCCCCCGCGCGCGGCGTTCTCGTCCGGGGCGTCTTGCGAAACGGCCCGGAAATCCGCATCTTCAGGGTGCAGACCACAGCCCGGAGCCCGAGATGAAGAAGACGTCCGTCACCACCCCCGTGAAGGGAGGATGGGTCACCCGCGAAGCCGGGACGGGCCGCTTCGTGAAGGTCCGCACCGCCAACAGCGCCTCGCGCGCCAATACGAAGACCGGCGACATCCTGAAGGAGACGGCAGCGCGGCGCAGCGCGGCGCTGGCGCGGCTCGCCGATCGCTAGGCGCCATTACCGGCTGACCCTGGCCGATGCCATCGCCGCGCATGATGCTGCACTGCAGTTCGGCGGGCGCGACGGCGTCTCCAGCCTGCACCTGATCGAATCCGCGCTCGCCCGGCCCTATTCCGGCTATCATCCCGAGCTGTCGCGCAAGGCCGCGGCGCTGCTGCACAGCATGGTCAACAACCATGGCTTCATCGACGGCAACAAGCGCACCGCCTGGCTTCTGGTCGAGATCCTGATCCACCGCAGCGGCTATGTCCTGGACATCCCCGATGACGATCCCATCGACGACCTGGTCGTCGCCGTCGCCTCGGGCGGGCTGGGGCCCGAGGAGCTGGACGCGTGGTTCCGCGCCCGGCTGGTCCGGGACTGACAGGGGCCGGGACGGCGGTTCCGGGGGGCGGTGTCGGCGCGAGGGGGGGGCGGCGTCGACGCTGGCTTTCGTGGCGGGTCTCGCGGTGGCGGCCCGCGTCAGCCCCGGCTTTCGACCCGGGTCCCCTGGTCGAACGACCTTGGCCCGCCGTCCTGAGTTCGCCGTCCTGAGTTTGCCGCCTTTCGTTGCCGGCCCCCAGTCCACCGCCCTTGGTCCACCGCCCCTAATCTATTGCCGCGACGGCGGCGACGGTGCCCAGCACGCGGCCCAGATCGGCGACGTTGGTGACGGTGCTGTCGTAACAGGCGATGGCGTCGCCGGGCAGAAGGTAGGGGTCGTAGTCGTCGCGGTCGGGCCGGTCGAGCATCTCCTCGATGTCGCGCTCGATCACCACCGACACGCCGGTCGCGGGGTTGCGCGACAAAAGCGCCGCGGCGCGGTTGGCGCTGGTGGCGCGGATGCCGCCCACGCAGTTGTTGTCGACCACCGCCTGCATGAAGCGCGTGCCCCACTGCACCTCGCGCACGTCGCGGCCGATGGCGGCCTGCGAGTTGCTGGTGGCGGGGACCGTGAGGCTCGACATGAAAAGCGTGATGCCCGGCGGGCTGAACGGCCCCGGCACCATCAGCTCGTCCTGGAAGCACTGGCGCGAGGGCACGACGATCTCGTCGCCGGCCACCAGCATCACGTCGTCGAAGGCACCGCCGGCGAAGCCATCGCGCAGGTCCACCCGCCAGACCGCGCCGGCGCGGCGGATCTCGACTGCGGAAAGGTCGGCGTCGGGGCGGATGCCGCCGGCGCTGCGCAGCGCCACCGACAGGTTGCGCCCCTCGGTCGAGGCGCCGAAGGCCACCCGGCGCAGCGCGTCGGCCTCGGCCCCCGCGACGGCACCGATATCCTTGGCGCCGGGTTCGAAGACCGCCCCCGACACGGCGACGCGCACCGCCGCGAAATCGGTCAGCAAAAGCGATACCGGCGGCGTCTCGACATAGAAGTCCGAGGCGACCAGCCCGTCGCGGATGTCGGTCACGACCTCGGCGGGCGCGCGTCCCTGCGCCGGGATCGGGTCGAGATAGGGCAGCTTCAGCGTGCCGTCGCGCGAGATCACGTAGGAGCCGGTGAAGGTCTCGTCCTCGGCCACGCGCAGATCGACCAGGTCGCCGCGCGACAGGATCTCGCCCTGCAGCGAGGGCGGCAGCATCCGCACCCCCTTGCCGTCGCTGACCACCCGGCCCGTCCCGGCGGCGGGGCCGCGCGGCGGCAGGCAGGGTTCGGCGTTGATCGCGGGCGCGCGCAGGACGCGGGCATAATCCTCGGGCGGCGTGCGGTACTGGGCCTGGTAGGCGCGGCCGACGGTTACGGAGCGGTTGGCGATCGCGGGCTCGATGTTCTCGCGCATCCGTTCGGGACTGCAGCCGACACCGGCCGCCGCCAGGATGGCGAGGGGAAGGAGCGCCCGCCGCGGCGCCGGAATGCCCAAGGGTGCTGCGATGTGCCTGCTCCGCCCTTTCGTGCGGCCCGGGGATGCGGGCCTGCCGGCCCGATTATGCCCCGGGTCCGGTTCGGGGCGAGTATGCCCTGCGCGGGGCCGGCCCGTCTATACCGATGGGTAGGAAAAGGCGAAAATGCGCAAGGCCGCTCGCCCGAGGCGACAGCGACAGCTGCGCCGGGACGGGCGATAAGGGGGCAAGCTTCCCTCTCCGCCATCCCGACCCCCGTTTCCGGGGGCCGGGGCCTTCCGCCCTGCCATCCCGCTCGATCTTGCGCCCTGCCCGGTCCCTGCCTCTCTCGCCTCGCCTCGCTTCGTCCGCTCCGCCTCACCCGTCCCGTTTGGCCCGTCTACCTGTCACTGCCCGCCCGCCATTCCCTGCCCGTCACGCCCTGCCCGTGATTTCGTAACAGCCGCCGCCATCTCTCTCCTGCCTCTGCCCTCCGTCTTCGCCCTCCGTCTTCGCCGCCCGTTTTCGCTTTCCCGCCGCCCTCTTCCGTCCTTGTCCCCCGAGGTTCCGTGATGCCGCTGACGCCCCCCGCCGGACATGCCCCGTCTTCCGCGATCGCGCCTGGGGCGCCCTCCCTGAGTGCCCGCTTGCTGTCGCGCGTCGGACCTTTCGGCCGCAACCTGGCTGCCTACGGCCTCTCCGAGGCCGCGGCCAAGGCGTCGCGGCTGCTGGTGGTGGCGTCCGTCGCCCGGTCGATGGACGCCCAGGCGATCGGCGTCGCCGCCGCGGCACTGGCCGCCGCCGACGTGCTGAAGGCGCTGACCGAGAACGGCGTCGGCCAGCGCATCATCGCCGCCCGCCCCGAGGCGCTGGAGGCGACCTGCGCCACCGCGCATCGCATCTTCTGGGCCTGGTGCCTGGGGCTCTTCGCCCTGCAATGCGGTGTGGCCGGGCTGATCTGGGCCCTGGGCGGCGGCTGGCTGTTTCCGCTGATGCTGGTGATCCTCGCCGCCGAATACCTGTTCATGCCCGGCGGGCTGGTACAGATCGCGCTGGCGATGCGCGAGGACAAGCTGCGCCAGACCGCGGCCATCGCCGCGGGCCAGGTGGTGGGGGCGAACCTGTTCTCGGCGGTGCTGGCCCTCATCTGGGCGGGGCCGCTGGCGCTGATCCTGCCGCGGCTGCTGGCGGCGCCGATCTGGCTTCTGGCGGCGCGGCGGCTGCGGCCGTGGCGCCCCTCGCGCGCTGCCCTGCGCGCGCCACTGGCCCCTTTCCTGCGCTTCGGCGCGGCGGTGCTGGGGGTCGAGGTGGTCAAGGCGTTGCGGATGCAGGCCGACAAGCTGGTCGTCGGCGCGCTGATGGGGCCCGAGGTGCTGGGCCTCTACTTCATGGCCTTCAACGCCGGGCTCGGGCTGGCCAATTCCTTTTCGGCGGCCTTCTCGATCGTGCTCTACCCGCATCTGTGCGCCGCCCCCGACCGCGAGGCGGCGCTGCGCCGGGCGGTCGTGCTGGGTCTGGCGCTGATCGCGCCCGCCGTGATCGCGCAGGCGCTGCTGGCGCCCTACTACGTGCCGCTTCTCTTCGGCGCGCAGTGGGAGGGGCTGGCCGGCGTGGTCTCGATCCTCTGCCTCGCGGCGATCCCGGGCGTGCTGTGGTCGGCCGCGGCGCAGTGGCTGCGCAGCGCCGACCGCCCGCAGGTGGAGTTCGCGGTGACGCTGGCCACCACCCTGGCGCTGATCGCCAACACGGTGGTGATGGCGCCGCACGGGCTGGTGGGCATCGCCGCGGGCTACCTGGCGGTGGCGACCCTGGCGCAGCTGGCCGGGGCCTGGCCGGCCCTGTCGGTGGCCTTTGCCCCGCGGCGCGCGGCGGAGAAAGGCCGAACCCCGAAAGTCGGGAACATGGAGAGTGGTGGCATGGAGGGTGGTTGCGGGCCGCAACCCGCCTGACCTGGCCCGACCCACCCTGCCCGTCCCTGCCGTGCACCCCGGCCGGCAGACGCATCGGTGCGCCGGAAGTGCCGACATCCGGGCCTGACCGGCGGGATCGGGACATGCGGCAGGGTGGGCCGGGACTTGCGGGGCTCACCGACATGTAGCCGGGGCGTTCTGCAGGCATTCCCGGTAGGCCAGTCCGGCCGGCACACCCGCGGATCCGCCGATCAGGTGCCCGCCGTGCCTTGCCCCGCGTGTCTGGCCCTGCGTGTCCCGCCAGTCGCGTCCCGCTTCTGGCCGATGCCTGAGGGCGGGGCGGGGAAGGGCACCTATCCCAAAGGGGTAGGGCCTCTCCCGACGCGCCCCCGGCCTCGCCATCCGCGGCCGCGCGGCGGCGCGGGACCTAGGGTAATTTGCAGGAAAGACGCCTGCAGCCCCCGAGGTGCCCCGATGACCCAGTCCATGTTCCACCCCGCCGCCCCACAGGCCGAGGCCCCGGCCGTGCCGCAGGTCTCGATCGTGCTGCCCTGCTACAACGCGGCGGACACGCTGCAGGCGACACTGGACAGCCTGCTGGCCCAGACCCGCACCGACTGGGAGGCGATCTGCGTCGACGACGGCTCGACCGACGCGACCCGCACGATCCTGGCCGACGCGGCGCTGCGCGACCGCCGCATCCGGCTGATGCGCAACCCCGGCCGCGGCCCGAGCGCGGCGCGCAATGCGGGCGCTCAGGCCGCGCAGGGACGGATCCTGGCCTTTCTCGATGCCGACGACCTTTGGGCCCCGCAGAAGATCGACCGGCTGGTTGCCGCCTTTGCAGGCACGGGCTCTGGCCCCGCGACCGACGGCGTCTTTGCCCGCGTCGCCTTCTTCCGCACCGATCCCGCCGCGCCCGGCACCGTCTCGGCCCGGCCGCAGGCGACGCTCGACGTGGCCACCCTGCTGGGGGAGAACCCGGTCTGCACGATGTCGAACCTCGCCCTGCGGCGCGACCTCTTCGTCGAGGCGGGCGGTTTCGACGAAGGCATGGTGCATGCCGAGGACCTGGAGCTGCTGATCCGCCTGGTGGGCGGCGGCGCCCGCATCCAGGGCCTGGACGAGGTCCTGGTGTCCTACCGCACCTCGGCCGCGGGCCTGTCGAGCGACCTTTCCGCGATGGCCGCGGGCCGCGCGGCGGCGCTGGCCACCGCGCGGCGGCTGGGTCACAGCCCCTGCCGCCGGGCCGAGGCGATCCACCTGCGTTACCTCGCCCGCCGCGCGCTGCGCCTGTCGGCCGGGCGCGTCACCGCGCTGACGCTGGCGCTGCGGGGGCTGCGCGCCTCGCCGCGCGGCTTCTTCTCGCCCCCCCGCCGCGGCGGGCTGGTGGCGGCCGGTGCGCTGGCCGCGCTGGTGCTGCCCCGCCCCGTCAACCGCGCCCTCTTCGCCCGCTGATCGTCTCGCCTCTTCGAGAAAGGCTGCCCGCCATGACCGTCCAGATGACCGCTTCCCAACCGACCGCGCCGCAGGCCAGCACCGCGCCGCAGGCCAGCATCGTCGTCCCGGCCTACAACGTCGCCGCCACCCTGCCCGCCACGCTGGAGGCGCTGCTGGCGCAGAGTTTCACGGATTTCGAGATCATCATCGTCGACGACGGGTCGACCGATACCACGCTGCAGGTCGCCCGTGGCTATGCCGCCGACCCCCGGGTGCGGATCGTCAGCCAGGCCAACCGCGGGCTGGCCGGCGCCCGCAACACCGGCATCCACCATGCCCGCGGCGCCTTCGTCGGGTTCTGCGATGCCGACGACCTCTGGGCGCCGGGCAAGCTGGCTATCCACGTCGTTCACCTGCGCACCGCGCCGGCCGTCGGCATCAGCTATTCCGGGTCGGCCCTGATCGACGAGGCCGGCCGCCCGCTGGGCCTCGCGCAGGCGCCGCGGCTGCGCCGGGTCGCGGCGCGCCACGTCTTCAAGCGCAACCCCGTCGGCAACGGCTCGGCCCCGGTGATCCGGCGCGCCGCGCTCGACGCCATCGCCTGGCGTCCCGCGGGCGAGACCGAGCGCGACTGGTGGTTCGACGAAAGCTTCCGCCAGTCCGAGGATATCGAGACCTGGCTGCGGCTGGCGCTGACCACGCGCTGGCAGCTGGAAGGCGTGCCGGGCGCGCTGACGCGCTACCGCATCTCGGGCACCGGCCTGTCGGCCGGGACCGAGCGGCAGTTCGAGGCGTGGGAGCGGATGGTCGGCAAGCTGACCCCGCTGGCGCCCGGTTTCTTCGACCGCCACGCACCGGCCGCGCGGGCCTACCAGCTGCGTTACCTCGCGCGCCGCGCGATTTCGAGCCGCGACGCGGACCGGGCGGCGGGCCTGGCCCGGGCCAGCCTGCGCGCCTCGCTGCGCCCGCTGGTCGAGGAACCTGCCAAGACCCTGACCACCTGCCTAGCCGCAGGCGCGCTGGCCGTCCTGGGCCCCGCCGCCATCACCCGGGCCGAGGCGCTGCTGCGCCGCCGCCCCGCCTGACCCCCGCCTGATCCACCTCTCCCTGACCCTCTTCCGACAGATCCCCGAAAGGAGACCTTCCATGGCCCAGCTTCGCATCCTGCACCTGATCGACGACACCTCGCCGGGCGGCGTGATGCGCATGCTCGACCACATGACGGGGGATCCCCGGCTGGCCGCGCTCGGGCACCATGAGGTGGTGAAGGTGGCCCGCGGCCGCGCCGGGCGCCTGACGCTCGAGGCGGATCTGGTGATTTCGCACATGACGCTGAACTGGCGCAGCCTGCCGGGGCTGATGTCCCTGCGCGCCCGCCATGCGCACCTGCCCATCGTGCAGATCGAGCACAGCTATTCCGGTGCCTTCATGCAGCACAACGTGACGCAGCGCGACCGCTTCGTGACGATGCTGCGCACGGCCTACGCGCTTTTCGACAAGGTGGTCGCGGTCAGTGCCGGACAAGGCGCGTGGATGGAGGATTTCGGCCTGATTCACGACCGCAACCTGCGGGTGATTTCGCCCTGTGTCGACCTGTCGGCCTTTCTGAAACTGGCCGCCCCGGCGCAGCCGCGGCCGCGGGTCCTGGGCGCGATCGGCCGGTTCGACACGCAGAAGGGCTTCGGCATGCTGATCGAGGCGTTCCGGCGCGTCGAGTGCCGCGACGCCGAGCTGCACATGATCGGCGACGGCCCCGAGCGCAGGCGGCTCGAGATGCTGGCCCGCGGGGATGCGCGGATCCGTTTCCTGGGCTTCGCGGCCGACCCCGCGCAGGCGATGGCGCGTGTGGACGCGGTGGCGATGCCCTCGCAGTGGGAGCCTTATGGCCTTGTCGGGCTCGAGGCGCGGGCGGCGGGCCGGCCGCTGCTGGCCGCCAAGGTGGACGGCCTGCGCGACCAGATCCGCGGCGGCGCGATCGCCGTCAATCCCGGTGCCCCGGCCTGGGCCTCGGCGATCAAGGGCCTGCTGTCGGGCGCCGAGGCCGGGCAGACCGACCGGGCCCGTCGCGATGCGGCCGACGCCGGGACCCGCTTTGCCGCCGGGTGGGCCGCGCTGACCGAAGAGCTGGTCGGTCCTGCCGAGATCGGGGCGGAAGCCGATCAGACCGCCCTTCAGGCGACCGCCACGCCGGAGCGGCCCCGCCTCGTGCGCGTGGCCTGACCTTCGGGTGGTTTCGCCCCGGCCCCCAGGCCGAGGGCGTTCGGGCCGCTTCTGCAAGACAGTCCTTGGGGGCGCGGACCTGTCGGGTCCGTGCCCTTTCGCGTCCGGCGGTGCGTGCAGGACAGGCGGGTGTGCGCCCGCGGCAGGCCCGGCGCGGGCGCCCCCGCGTCCGGCCCGCGGGGGTTTCACACCCCCGCACCCCCGTGGAGTATTTCCGAAGAGAAGAAACCAGGGGCCGGGCGCTGCTGGCGGGGAAGGCCCCTGACGAAAACCGGGTGGCCGTTCGTCGTGCCGTGCGGCGTGGTCGAGTGCCCCGTGGCTGGTCCAGCGCCGGCGAGATCGACCGGCCCGGCGCCCCGAAACCCCGATCTGACGGCGCGGGGCTGACGGCGCGGGGCTGAAGGTTCGGACCTGGTGGGCCCGAGGTCGGTGGGCGGTTGGGTGGTGGCCCGTCAGGCGGCCCCGGTGGACTGCATCCTCGCGGTGGCGGCAGCCTGGGCGGCCAGTTCGGCCCTGAGCCGGCGGTCGCGCGCCTCGTCGGACAATTCGCGGGCATGCAGGCCCAGGATCATCAGCCCCGGCCAGAACATATAGGCCTCGATCTCGATGTTTTCGCCGAAGGACAGAAGCACCAGCGTCATCATGATGCCGAGCGGCAACCGTCCCCGCGGCCCGCGCGCGGCATCGACCAGCGCCAGGGCGGTCTGCCATACGAGCGGCACCAGCAGCGCCGCGAAACCCACCGCGCCCTTGACGAAGAGAAGGCCCCACCAAGTGTGGTGGCTGCCGATCGGCATGTATTCCACCAGGTGCGGCCCCGGGGCGACGCGGCCATGGCCGAACCAGAACGCCTCTTCCCGCCAGCGTTCCCCGGCGATGCGCTGCAACGTCTCGCGCACCCGGGTGCTGTCGGCGCGGGCGCCCTTGAAGGCGGCGACGCCGTCCTGCAGCATCTGCAGAAGCGCCGTGCCCAGCACCGCCATCGAGGCGCTGATCGCCGCAGCCACCTGCCAGGCCCAGCCCTTGAAGATCAGGGGCAGCATCCGCGGCCCGATGGTGCAGGCGACAAGCCCCACGAGCCCCATGCGCGACTTCGACAGAAGGATCATGATGACGCCCGCGGCGATCCCCGCGGCCATCCAGCGGCGGTCGCGTTCCTCGAGCGCGAAGAGCACCATGACCACGCCCAGAAGCGCGGCAAAGGGCGACCAGGGCACGTAGAACTGCCAGCGCGGCACCCCGGCGCCGGGATCGATGGTGTAGAAGTAGACCGAGAAGTATTCCGGCCCCGGCCCCCCCACCGCCTTCAGCGGCGAGGTGAAGATCTTCTCCGGCAGGCCGATCATCGGCGCCACGAAGAGGATCGGCGTCAGGATCAGTGTCCAAAGCGCGACGTGGCAATGCCCGCGCACCAGGATCTCGCGCCGGACGGGCAGGATGGCGCCCGCGAAGGGAAACAGCGCCACCAGCGCCCAGCCTTTGGCCCAGCCGATGGTCGACTTGATCGTGCCCTTGGCGCCGAAGCCCCAGTTCAGGTGCCCGACCCAGAGCGCGATCAGCATCACCCCCATGCCGAGGATCCAGGCCCAGACGACGGGCGGGATCGATCCGGTGGGGCGCAGGTCGCGGCGGATCGCGGGGCCGAGGAACAGCGCCAGCGCCGCCAGCCCCGCCAGGATCCAGCCCAGCACCGGCCCCACGACGTAAAGCGCGCCGATGAAGTAGAAGGGCCAGGTCAGCTGCAGGCTGCGCAGGGCGATCTTCTCGGCCGGGTTCTGCGGGCGCAGGGGCGCGCCCGGTCCCACCCCATGGGCCGCAACCCCTGCAGCAGCCTCCGCAGCGGCCCCTCCGGTCATGCCGGCAGGCCGCCGCCGGGGGCCAGGGGGGCGGGCCCCTCGGGGCCTGCGGCTTCGCGCCGGCGCGGGGCGTCCGCGGTCTCGGGGTTCTCCAGCAGCCGGCCGATCAGCGGCCGCCGCAGCCAGGTCAGCATCAGGCCCATCAGCAGAAACAGCGTCCCCGCCACCCCCGCCGCGATGGCAAGCTTGGTCTTGGGGGAGGACGGCCCTTCGGGCAGCGACGCGTTCTCGAGCACCTGCACCAGCGGGTAGGAGGCATAGAGGTCGGTCTTGGTGGTTTCGGTCCGTGCCAGCGCCGAGGCAAAGACCGCCTCGGCCACGCGGAAATCGCGCTGCAGGTCCTCCAGCCGGGCGGCGGGGTCGATCAGGTCGCGCACCCGCGCCTGGGTCTGCGCCAGCCGGGCGATCATCGCGTCGTGTTCGGCCGCGAGCCCCGCGCGCCGCGCCTCCTGCGTGACGAGCTGCGACAAAAGCCCCGAGCGGCCGCCGATCGGCGCCAGGTCGAGCTGCGCGATATCGCCGTCGCCGAGGTTCGTCACCCGCCGCGCGCGCGCCTGTGCCCGGTTGCGGGCGACGTCGTAGCGCGCCTGCACCGCGCGCACCTTGGGGTGGCTGTCGCCGTACTGGCTTTTCGCCTCGGAAAGCTTTGCCGCCTGCAGGCCCATCTCTTCGATGATCGCCGAGAATTCGCTGTCGGCATGCAGCTTCAGCGTGGCCGAGGCCAGCGCGGGCCCGATGCCGAGCGCGCGGCGCAGCGCCTCGACCGCCTCGGTCTCTTCGCCGAGCGCATTGGCCAGGTCGCTGGCCCGGCTGCGCAGCGCCTCGGCCTCGCCCACGAGGTTGTTGTACTGGTCGACCGAGATCAGCCCGCTTTCGCGCTGCAGCGCCTGGATCGCCACCCGGGTGTCGTCGACCGCGCCGCGGTACTGCGCGATGGCGTCCGAGCCGCTTTCGGTGCGCACGTCGAGCTCTTCGTTGCGCAACGCGTCGACCTCGGAGAAGAAGGCGCCGACCAGCGCTTCTGCGCGGTCCTGCGCGTCCTCGGGCGAGCCGCCGGTCATCTGGATGTGGATCAGCCCGGTCTGGTCGACCAGTTCGACCCGCGGCTTGCCCAGGGCCTCGCGCGCCACCCCCACCTGGGCCGCGGCGGCCGACAGGATGCGATCGGCCGAGAGCAGCCGCTTGTAGGTCTCGGTCGGGCTGACAGAGTTGTTCGAGAAGGGCGAGGAGGAGTTCGACGAGGCCTGCCCGATCTGGTCGAGGTTGACCGAGGCCGAGGCCCCGGCGCCGGGCAGGATCAGCGAGACCTGCGAGGTGTAGCGCAGCGGCGCCGTCGACAGGTAGCTGGCGATCGGCGCCCAGATCAGCGCCGCCCCCAGCAGGAAGAAGCCCAGGTAGCGCGGCAGACGGCCCAGGTCGTTGATCGGACCGCCGGCCAGCACCCGCACCACCGTCAGGTCGCGCAGCGGCGTGCGGAACGGCCAGAGCCGGCGCAGCGGCCGCAGCACCGCGCCCAGAATGCGGAAGGGCAGCGACAGGATCTGGCGGATCGCGGAACGTCGGGACATCGGGGCGGCTCCTGGTCTCGGGCCGGCCCCGCGAGGGGCGCCGGCGGCGTGCCCTTGCAGTCCTATAGTTAATACCTTGCCGTTTCCTGATCCCGGAGGGGGAGGGCCGCGGTTTTGTCGGGCGGTTTCCCTATCCGCACGGATAGGTCAGAACAGCCCGGCCTCCTTGGCGATCATCGCGGCCTGGGTGCGGTTGGCCGCGCCGATCTTGCGATAGAGCGTCTTGACGTGCAGCTTGACCGTCGGTTCCTGGATGTCGATGTCGCGCGCGATTTCCTTGTTGGACTTGCCCTCGGTCAGGCCGCGCAGCACCTGCAGTTCGCGCTGCGACAGCTTTTGCGCCAGCGGATGCGCCTCTTCGGCCTCGGCGGCGCGCAGCCAGTCCAGCGGCGCGTATTGCTCGCCCATCGCCATGAAGCGGATCGCGTTGACCAGCGACCGCGCCGCCAGCGTCTTGGGCAGGAACCCCGCCGCGCCCGCGGCCAGCGCACGCTCGGCCGTTTCGCGGTTGGCGGTGCCAGACATCAGCGCCACGCGCTGTCCCGCCCCCCAGGCCATGGCCCGGTCGAGCCCGGTCAACCCGGACATCCCCGGCATGTCGAGGTCGAGCACGATCAGGTCGTAGCCCCGGTCGCCGTCCGCGGCCGCGACGGCGGCTTCGGCGGCGGGATAATCGGCGACGCCCGTTGCCTCGATCCCGGCTTCGGATTCGAGATAGAGCAACAGGGTATCGCGCAGAAGATCGTGGTCGTCCGCGATCAGGACCCGCATGTCTTCCCCAATTCCCGTCTTGCAGCTTGCGGTTGATCCTAGGTGGCCCGGCCCGGGGCCACAAGCCCCGGAGAACAGACGGCTTTCGCTTTTCCCCGGTCGGTTGCGCGGTGTCCTGCTGCCCTGCCCCGCTTCTCTCCCCCGGATGCCCCCCTGGGATGACCCTCCGGATGGCCTCTCGCACGGCGCCCGGGATCCTTGTGCGGATCGCCCCCGGGCCGACCCTTCCCGGCGGGGCCCGGAACCTGGGAACCAAACCCCGGGGCGTGGTCCGGCTTCTGCGTGGCCCCTCTCCTGCCCCTCCGTTGCCCGGGGAGGGTTGGGGAGGCGGTTCCCGGGCAGCCCCGGTGTGGTCCCCGGTGCGGTCCCGCTCGGTCCCGCTCGGTCCCGTGCGGAGGGCAGGCCTGTCCGGTGGGATAGGTCCGCCCCCCCTCCGGCGGCGGGCACGACCGGAAGGGCCGCCGCTCTCTCCCTCCGCTCAGTTGAGCCTGAGGCCCCGTCCCGGGATGGTCAAGGCATCCAAGCAACGCCGGAGGCCGGTTCCATGAGCTACGCTGCCCCTTTCGATTTCACCCGTCCCGCCACCTCGGTTCCGGCGACCGGTCCCGCCGTTGCGTCTCCCACCGCCTCTCCTGCCGCGTTCTCTGCCGCCTCCCCCGCGGATCGTCTTGCAAACGCCGCAGCCAATCCCGCAGCCATCGCCGGGGACGTCTCCGAAACCGACGGGCTCGCCCGCCGCGCACTTTTCGGCCTGCAGGTGGTCGATGCCGACGCGGAGAGCGTCATCGCCCGGCTGCTCGACGCGGTCGAGACCGGCACCCCGCCGCAGCGGGTGGCTTTTCTCAACGCCCATTGCGGCAACGTCATGGCCCGCGACCCGGCCTATGCCGCGGCGCTGCAGGGCGCCGACATGGTGCTGCCCGACGGCATCGGGGTCGAGCTGGCGGCACGGATGCGCGGCGGCGGCTTTACCGAGAACCTCAACGGCACCGATTTCGTGCCCCGCCTGCTGGACGAGGCCGGCCGGCGCGGGATGTCCGTCTACCTCTTCGGCGGCGCACCGGGGGTGGCCGAGGATGCCGCGCTGGCGCTGTTGCGCCGGGCGTCGGGCCTGCGCATCGCCGGGGTGCGCGACGGTTTCGCCGGCGCCGCGGACCCGCAGGCCGCGCAGGAGGCGATCGCCGCCTCGGGTGCCGATATCCTGCTCGTGGCCATGGGCGTGCCCCGGCAGGACCTGTGGCTGGCCAATGCGGCCGACACTGACACCGGAATGGGGCCCGGCCTGTCGCTGGGGGTGGGCGCGCTGTTCGACTTCCTCGCCGGCCGGGTCCGCCGGGCACCGGCCGCGGTGCGGCGGGCACGGATGGAATGGGCCTGGCGCCTGGCGATGGAGCCGCGGCGGATGGCCGGGCGCTACCTGGTGGGCAACGCCACCTTCCTGGCACGGGCCGCGGCCCACGCGCTGTCCTGCGCCTTTCCGCGGGCCGACGTGGCCAAGCGTGCGCTCGACCTTGCCGTGATCCTTCCCGCGCTTTTGCTGCTGGGGCCGCTGTTCCTTGCCATCGCGGCGGCGATCCGGCTGGACAGCCGCGGGCCGGTGCTGTTCCGGCAGGTGCGGGTCGGGCGCGACGGGCGGTTGTTCGAGGTGCTGAAGTTCCGCTCGATGCATGTCGATGCCGAGGCGCGCCGCGCGGCGCTGCTGGCCACGTCGGACCGCGCCGGCGTCTGCTTCAAGTCCAAGGCCGACCCCCGGGTCACCCGCGTGGGCCGTCTGCTGCGGCGCTATTCGCTGGACGAGCTGCCGCAGCTTCTCAACATCGCGCGGGGCGAGATGTCGGTGGTGGGTCCCCGCCCTGCCCTGCCCGAAGAGGTTGCGGCCTATCCCGACCGGGCGCTGGCGCGGCTGGCGGTGAAGCCGGGGCTGACGGGGCTGTGGCAGGTTTCGGGCCGGGCCGATATCGGCTTCGACAAGATGATCGACATGGATGTCGCCTATACCGCCTCGCGCAGCGTGATGCTGGACGTGATGCTGATCGCGATGACCTTCCGCGCGGTGCTGACCGGCCGCGGCGCATACTGACACGACGCCTCCTGTCACGGCGCCCCCCTGCCCGCTCCGCCGGCCCCCGACGGGGCGGGCGGAGCGGCGTTGCGTGCGGTGACGGAAGACGGGGGGGGGGCGGGGGCGATCTCCAAAACGGGTCCTAAACGGGGCCACCGACCACACCCGGGACGAGAACGCCGCCGCCGCGCCGCGCTCTGCAAGCCCGGGGACATGCAGGATCCTATGTCGGCAGAAAGCGAGAATCCTAGGAACGCAGATTCCTAGGTTCCTGTGGTCCTAGACCCTGCCGTAGCGCTCTTCCAGCAGCTCCAGCGCCTCGGCCAGAAGCTCGGGCACCTTGCGGCGGGTGCGGATCGCCAGCATCTCGTACCCGTCTGCCGTGCCGCGGGTGACGCGCTTGTTGAACTGCACCTTGTCGTGCTCGGCCACCTGCGAGAACTTCTCGCCCCGCGACGGCGCCGCGACGGCGCGGGGGCCCGCAGTTTTCGGCGCAGATTTCGGAGCGGTCCTCGGCTCGGGGTCGCTGCCCGGTGTCCGCGTCGCGGGTGCGCCCTTGCGGGCGGTTTCACCGGTGGTGCCGCCCTGCCCTTTCTCAGCCTCAGCCTCAACCTCGGTCCCGGCTGCCGGGCCGGAGCTGCCTTGCGGCGTCCCGGTGGCCTGCTTCTCCTGCGCTGCGGCGCCGCGGCGGCGGGGCGGTTCGGCGATCTGCAATCCCCGTGCCATCACGCGGCCTCCCGTTCGGCGGTCAGCTGGTCGACGATGCCCTGTGCGACGGCGATCACCTTTTCCTGCACCTTCGGGAAAGGCACCTCGGACGCGGCGCGGCCCTCGGCGTGACCCTGACGGATCGAGGCCATTTCGGGCAGGATCGGCCCCAGCGCCTGAAGCCCGGCCTTGCGGATGTAGCCGCGCGCGGCGCGATCCTCGGCCTCGGACCCGCGGGCGCGGCAGAACACGAAAAGCAGACGCTCGGTCGGAATACCGGCCTCTTCCAGCTCGTAGGCGGCTTCGATTTGCGGCTCCATGTCGTCGAGGCTGTAGCCCGTGGGCAGGATCACCAGGTCGCTGGCGCGCGCCATCACCCGCCCGCCCTGTTCGGCATGGGCGGGCCCGTCGAGGATCATCAGGTCGAAGCGGTCGGCCTCTTTCAGGGCGCGGTCGACGGTGCGGAACTTCTCGACCGCGATGTCGGGCTGCAGCCCGGCCAGGTCGCGCCGCGCCTTCCACTTGGTCGAGGTGCCCTGCGCGGGGTCGAGATCGGCGATCTTCACCGACCACCCCGCCTTGGCGATTTCCACGGCCAGAAGCCGGGCGAGCGCACTTTTGCCCACCCCGCCCTTCTGCGAGATCAAGGATAGTATCATGGCCTGCCTCAGGTTTTTGTTTATTAAGTCCTAGGATATCACGAAATTAGCCTTGCGACAACATAGGCTCCTGCGTTCCTAGGATCCTGCGTTTCCCTCCTTGCGGGTCGCTGCGTGACGGCTGGCAGGGCGCCCCCGCAGTGCGTCGAAAGCAGTGCGGTGCAGATCCTTCGGGGAAATCGCGAAGCTGTGCCTAAAGGGATCGCGGACCGAAGCGGCTGCATGGACATGGACAAGAAGGACCGCCGGACGGGATGGCGCAGAACCCTAGGATACATGCATCCTATATTTCGCCTCTCATAGCATCCTAGGCTCGCAGGGATCTGCAAAACTAGGATCTTTCTTTGCTGCGATCCTACGGACGCCCGCGTTTCTCGTACCAGCTGCGGCAGAACTTGATGAAGTGACGTTCGGGGAATTTCGGCTCGATCTCGTGCTCGCCCAGCCAGAGGCGCCATTTCTCCTCCAGCATGTAGACGTCCCAGCCCGGAGCCACCTCGCGCGCGTCGTGATGCGCCTCGGCATCGAGCCGGCCGTCCCAGGCCGTGGCCCAGGTAGCCAGCAGGCTGCCGCGGTTGCGAAAGGTCACCATGTCGGCGGCGGCATCGAAGGTGACGCTGTAGTCGGGCAGGTGGTCATAGGCGACAAGATCGCGGATCATCTCGCGAAACCGCTTCAACGGGCTTTGCGCGCCGGTCTTCTTCAACAGCAGGGGCAGGCCGATGCGCCATTCGTCCTGCTGGCCGCAATGCTTGCGCGCGATCTCGTAGACGCGCCGCTCGATCGGCTTGCGCAGGCGGAAGTAGTCGCGGTGCAGCGTCAGAACCTCCTGCGCGCGGATTGCGTTGAAGACCCAGTCCGACAG
>NZ_RQXX01000012.1 GCF_004011175.1 Mesobaculum littorinae
AGGGGGTGCGTGCCTCGGCACGCGCCCGTCGCGAAGACCGATTGGGAAGGCGCCCGGCTGGTCCGGGCGCCTTTTCTTCTTTGCGGGCCTGCCGTTTCGCTCTGGCCGTGCCGGGTGGCGCGGCTATCTTGGCGGGCATGACACGCTGCATCCACTTTGCCTATGCCCTGGCCGGCGACACGCCCGGCCGCACCCTGACCGGCGACGACGAGATCGCCGATGCGCTTGCCGCGCCCGAACCCGCATGGATCCACATGCAGGCAGACGATGCCCGCACCCGCGACTGGATCGAGACGCATCTGGCCTACCTGCCCGAACCCGTCCGTGCCGCGCTGCTGGCCACCGATCCGCGCCCGCGCGCGGTCACGCATGGCGACGGGGTGCTGGTGATCCTGCGGGGCGTCAACCTCAACCCCGGGGCCGAACCCGAGGACATGATCTCGATCCGGCTCTGGGTGGCCGAGGGGCGCATCGTCTCGGTTTCGCTGCGCGAGCTTGCCTCGGTCCACGAAATGGCCGCGGCGATCGCGGCGGGGCAGGGGCCGCAGCGGGCCGGCACGCTGCTGTGCGACCTGGCCGAACGGTTGCAGGGCCGGATCGAGACCTACGTCCAGAACCTCGACGATCTGGGCGACCGGCTGGAGGTCGAGGTGCTGCAGCAACCCGGTCCCGAACTGCGCGCCACCGTCACCGACACCCGCGGCGAGATCGTCGACCTGCGCCGTTTCCTGCTGCCGCAGCGCGACGCGGCGGCGGCGCTGGCGCAAAGCCCGGCGCCGGTGCTGGACGACCACGACCGCCTGCGCCTGTCCGAGGTGCAAGACCGCCTGCTGCGCGCAGTCGAAGAGGTCGAGGGCCTGCGCGAACGCCTGGTCGTGGTAAAGGACGAGCTGACCACCGCCATGTCGGACCGCCTGAACCGCAACCTCTACCTGTTGTCGGTGATCTCGGCGGTGTTTCTGCCGCTGGGGGTGCTGACCGGGCTGATGGGGATCAACCTTGCCGGCATGCCGGGGGCAAACTGGCCGCCCGCCTTCTGGGTCTTTACCGGTCTTCTGTGCCTGATCCTAGCCGCGCAGGTCGCCCTGTTGCGACGATTGAACTGGCTCTGACCTCTGGACAGGAGGCGCGTGAACCCCCAATTTACCGGGACAACGCAGGAGACGGACCAATGGACCAGCACAGCATCTGACATCGCCCGCCGTGCCCGCAGGGGCACAGGCGCCGGTTCCCTTTCAGATTCGCGCGAGGTTCCTTTATGCCATTTCCTTCACCCCAGACGCGGACACCGCTGACGCTGCCCGATGGCAGCATCCACCCCGAAACCGTGTTCCTGAACCAGGTCATCGACCACCCGAACATCGAGATCGGCGATTACACCTACATGAGTGACCGCCGCGTGCCCGAGGACTGGGCCGCGGCACTTGCCCCCTATCTTTACCCCGGCGCGCCCGAGGCCCTGCGGATCGGCAAGTTTTGCCAGATCGCCCACGGGGTCGAGATCATCACCGCCTCGGCCAATCACAACAGCCGTGGGCTGACTGCCTATCCCTTTCCGATCTTCGCGCACGAGCTGATGGACTCCTACGGCGGCTTCCCCGCGGGCGCGGATACCGAGATCGGGCATGATGTCTGGATCGGGACCCGCGCGACGATCCTGCCCGGCGCGCGGATCGGGTCGGGCGCGATCATCGGTGCGGGCGCGGTGGTGGGCGGCGAGGTGCCCGACTATGCCGTCGTCGCAGGCAACCCGGCCCGTGTCGTGCGGCATCGCTTCACCCCCGACGAGGTGCGGCGCCTGCTGGCGCTGGCCTGGTGGGACTGGCCGATCGAGGCGATCCTGGCGCAGCTACCCGCGCTTGCGCAGGGTGACCTTGCCGCGCTGGAGGCCGGGCGCCCCGAGGCGTAGGCAACAAGAAGGGGCGGCGCCGTTACGGCGCCGCCCCTGACACTTTTTCGGGAATTGACTGGCCTGTGGATCAGGCAGCGGCCGCGTTCACCTTCTTTTCGGCGATGGCAGACATGTGGCGGTCGCCGTCATAGGACGCGTCGAGGCATTCCTTCAGGATCGCCGCATCGCCGTCGAGGCCCAGGCGGTTGGCGAAGGCCATCAGGCAACCATAGCCTGCGATGGCGTAGTGGCACATGCGCTGGTACTGCGTGATGATCATCGCGTCATGCGCGTCATCGTCGCCGAATTCCTGTTCCAGGCCGTGGGCGCGCGCTTCGCGGACGAGACCCTGCATGCCCTTGCAGAACTCGCCCTCGGGGTCGACGCCGTGGTCCTTGCAGAGGCTCTTGATCTTGTCGAGACCGTCGGCAATGCCGTTGTTCCCGGCAATCAGCGCCTTCGACAGCTCTTCGTTTTTCGCCGCGCGACCAAGCTCGGTCACGATCTCCATCGACTGGGCGTTTGCCGAGTGAATGTCCTGCAGCTGGTCGAGATAGACGTCTTTAAGGTTCTGGATGGCCATCACGGTCTCCTCTCTCGTTTGATATGATGCGTTTGGCCCGAGAACGCGACGGCCTCGGGGGTTGTTCCTCACGATTGCTGCTTGACCCTGCCGTGGTGCCGTCGTATCCGAGCCCCCGGCCTAGGGGTTTAGCTCAGTTGGTAGAGCATCGGTCTCCAAAACCGAGGGTCGTGGGTTCGAGTCCCTCAGCCCCTGCCAGTCCACCGTCATTTCCGGTCCTGCCAGCCCCGTTCCGGGGCGGAGCGTGGGCATGATGTCTTGAACTTGCGGGCGCAACCTCGTATCCCGCCACCGATCCGATCGAGGGAACCGATAATGGCCACCACCAATCCGCTTCAATTCGCCCAGCAGGTCCGGGCCGAGATCGCCAAGGTCGTCTGGCCGACCCGCCGCGAGGTGGTGCTGACCACCGTCATGGTGCTGATCATGGCGACGCTGACCGCGATCTTTTTCTTTCTCGTGGATTTCCTGATCCGCAACGGGCTGGTGGCGCTTCTGGGCTTTGTCGGCAGCTGACGCCGACGGCGTGGGCAAACGCAGGGCGCGCGGGCTTGCCATCCCCAAGCAGCGGCGCTATGCGGGGTCTCCAACTTGAAGGGGTGGCGTGCCGTGATTCGCACGCCCCTTTCGTTTTCGGCCGGCGTCATCGCGGCGTGCGGGCCGAGCAGCAGATAAGAAACGGGCAGGTCATGGCGAAACGGTGGTATTCAGTGAGCGTCCTCTCGAACTTCGAGAAGAAGATCGCCGAACAGATCCGCACGTCGGTGGCCGAAGCCGGGCTCGAGGACGAGATCGAAGAGGTCCTGGTTCCCACCGAAGAGGTGATCGAGATCCGGCGCGGCAAGAAGGTTCCGACCGAACGCCGCTTCATGCCCGGCTACGTGCTGGTGCGGATGGAGATGTCGGATCGCGGCTATCACCTGATCAACTCGATCAACCGCGTCACCGGCTTCCTGGGTCCCCAGGGCAAGCCGATGCCGATGCGCGACGCCGAGGTTCAGGCGATCCTCGGCCGGGTCGAAGAAGGCGAGGCCGCGCCGCGCACCCTGATCTCGTTCGATATCGGCGAGAAGGTGAATGTGACCGACGGGCCCTTCGAAGGGTTCGAGGGCATGGTCGAGGATGTCGACGACGACAACCAGCGGCTCAAGGTCACGGTGTCGATCTTCGGCCGGGCGACGCCGGTCGAACTGGAATACACTCAGGTCTCGAAAGGGGCCTGAGCCCGCACGTGGGAGGTGGACCCGGCCGCGGCCGGGGCGCCGGACCACGCAACGCAAGCCGCCCGGCGCGCCGGGTCAGGTGTTGAAGAAGGAGAGGCCCGATGGCCAAGAAGAAAGTCGGCAGCATGAAGCTGCAGATCAAGGCGGGGCAGGCGAACCCCTCGCCGCCCGTCGGTCCGGCGCTGGGTCAGCGCGGGATCAACATCATGGAATTCTGCAAGGCGTTCAACGCCAAGACGCAGGAACTGGAGCCCGGTGCGCCGTGCCCGACCGTGATCACCTACTACCAGGACAAATCCTTCACGATGGAAATCAAGACGCCGCCGGCGTCGTTCTTCCTCAAGAAGGCAGCGGGCCTGAAGCCGGTGGGCAAGCGGAACCGTCCGAAGGGGGCCACCACCCCCGGACGCGAAACCGTCGCGACGGTCACCGCCAAGCAGGTGCGTGAAATCGCCGAGGCCAAGATGAAGGACCTCAACGCGACGGATATCGAGGGCGCGATGAAGATCGTGCTCGGGTCGGCGAAATCCATGGGCATCGAGGTCAAGTAATGGCGAAGCTTGGTAAACGCATCCGCGCCGTCCGCGAAGCCGCGGCGGGCAAGGAAAACCTCAGCGTCGACGAGGCCGTCGCGCTGATCAAGTCCAACGCCAGCGCGAAGTTCGACGAAACCGTCGAGATCGCGATGAACCTCGGCGTCGATCCGCGTCACGCAGACCAGATGGTCCGCGGCACGGTGAACCTGCCCAACGGCACCGGCAAGACGGTGCGCGTGGCGGTCTTCGCCCGCGGTGCCAAGGCTGAAGAGGCGCAGGCCGCCGGGGCCGACATCGTCGGTGCCGAAGACCTGATGGAGCAGATCCAGGGTGGTCAGATCAACTTTGACCGCTGCATTGCCACGCCCGACATGATGCCGGTCGTCGGCCGTCTGGGCAAGATCCTGGGCCCTCGCAACCTGATGCCGAACCCCAAGGTCGGCACCGTGACGATGGACGTCAAGGACGCGATCGAGGCGGCCAAGGGCGGCCAGGTCCAGTTCAAGGCCGAGAAGGCCGGCGTGGTGCATGCCGGTGTCGGCAAGGCCTCCTTCGACGCCGCGAAGCTGGCCGAGAACGTGCGCGCCTTCGTCGACGCCGTCGCTAAGGCGAAGCCCGCAGGGGCCAAGGGCACGTACCTCAAGAAGGTCAGCCTCGCCTCGACGATGGGCGCGGGCGTGTCGGTCGACGTGACGGACGCCGTCGGCAGCTGATAACGAATTCCGGGCTTGTTCCCTTCGCGGGGCAGGCCGGATGGCAGGGCCGGAGCGATCCGGGCCTGTCCTGTCCGAGACGGAGGGTGGATGCGCGAGACGGCCCCGCAAGGGTCGGGCGAGCGGGTCGCTAAATCCTTCCTGAGATGGGGAACGAGACCAGTCCATGGGGCCAAGCGCCCTCGGGCGATCTTCTCGGGACCCTTCAAGCGGACCCGATGCCGGGCGGCGCCGCAGGGCACGACCGGCGAATACGAGCCGGAGGGGGAGACCTCTCCATACTTGGAGTGAAACTGTGGATAGAGCCCAGAAAGAGAAAGTGGTCGAGGAACTCGGCCAGATCTTCGAAAGCTCTGGCGTCGTGGTGATTGCTCACTACGCGGGTCTCACGGTTGCCGAAATGCAGGACCTTCGCGCGCGCATGCGTGACGCGGGGGGTGCCGTTCGCGTCGCCAAGAACAAGCTCGCCAAGATCGCCCTCGAGGGCCGGCCCACTGCTGAGATGGCCGACCTGCTGACGGGGATGACCGTTCTTTCCTACTCCGAAGACCCCGTGGCTGCTGCCAAGGTCGCGGAGGGCTATGCCAAGGACAACTCGAAGTTCGAGATCCTGGGCGGCGCCATGGGAGAGACGGTTCTGGACCGGGCCGGTGTCAAGTCGGTCTCCGAACTGCCGTCGCGTGATGAGCTTATCGCTTCCATCGCCGGCTGCATCGGGGCACCTGCTTCCAACATCGCCGGGGCCATTGGCGCGCCTGCTTCGAACATCGCGGGCATCCTGTCGACAATCGAGGAAAAGGCGGAAGCCGCCTGAGATTTCGCGTGGGGTTGATAACCCCGACGTTGGAACACATCTAGTTACGGAAACGGAAACATGGCTGATCTTAAGAAACTCGCCGAAGAGATCGTGGGTCTCACCCTTCTCGAAGCGCAAGAGCTGAAAACCATCCTCAAGGACGAATACGGCATCGAGCCCGCCGCCGGCGGCGCCGTGATGATGGCTGGTCCTGCCGGTGGCGACGCTGCCGCCGCCGAGGAAGAGAAGACCGAATTCGACGTGATCCTGAAGAGCGCCGGCGCTCAGAAGATCAACGTCATCAAAGAAGTCCGCGGCATCACCGGTCTTGGCCTGAAAGAAGCCAAGGAACTGGTCGAAGCCGGCGGCAAGGCCGTCAAAGAAGGCGTGTCCAAGGACGAAGCCGAAGAGATCAAGGGCAAGCTGGAAGCAGCTGGCGCCGAGGTCGAGGTCAAGTGACTGGACACCGGGCTTCGGTCCGGGTCTAAGGGAAAAACGGCCGGCTCCGGAGTGCGCTCCGGGGCTGGCCTTCCGCGTCATGGCGAGGGTCTTTGCGAAGACCTTCCCCAGGGCGCGGTTCCGGATCGGGCGGCGGCCTGTGGGAGGGCCGCCAGGGATTGACCCGGAACCCCCTGTTTCGAGAGCGTGCCCCCCGCGGCCCCGGCGGACGGTATGCTTGCGAAAGATGAAAGGTGCAAAGGCGCATGGCTTCGACCTATCTCGGCCAGAAACGACTCCGCAAATACTACGGCAAGATCAAGGAAGTCCTTGAGATGCCGAACCTCATCGAGGTTCAGAAAAGCTCCTACGACCTGTTTTTGCAGTCCGGCGACCAGCCCGAACCGCTTGACGGCGAAGGCATCAAGGGTGTGTTCCAGTCGGTCTTTCCGATCAAGGACTTCAACGAGACCGCCGTTCTCGAATTCGTGCGCTACGAGCTTGAGCGCCCGAAATACGACGTCGAGGAATGCCAGCAGCGCGACATGACCTACAGCGCGCCGCTGAAGGTCACGCTGCGCCTGATCGTCTTCGATGTCGACGAGGATACCGGCGCGAAGTCCGTCAAGGACATCAAGGAGCAGGACGTCTTCATGGGCGACATGCCCCTGATGACGCCGAACGGCACCTTCATCGTCAACGGCACCGAGCGGGTCATCGTTTCCCAGATGCACCGCAGCCCGGGCGTGTTCTTCGACCACGACAAGGGCAAGACCCATTCGTCGGGCAAGCTGCTTTTCGCATGCCGCATCATTCCGTACCGCGGCTCGTGGCTCGATTTCGAATTCGACGCCAAGGACCTTGTCTTCGCACGGATCGACCGCCGCCGGAAGCTTCCGGTGACGACCCTGCTCTATGCCCTCGGGCTGGACCAGGAGGCGATCATGGATGCCTACTACGACACGGTCGATTTCCGTTACGAGAAGAACAAGGGCTGGGTGACCAAGTTCTTCCCCGACCGCGTTCGTGGCACGCGGCCCGGCCATGACCTCGTGGACGCGGCCACCGGCGAAGTGATCGCCAAGGCAGGCGACAAGGTCACGCCGCGTACCGTCAAGAAGCTGAAGGACGAAGGCGCGGTCACCGAGCTTCTGGTGCCTTTCGACCAGATCATCGGCCGCTATGCCGCCCGCGACATCATCAACGAGGAAACCGGCGCGATCTATGTCGAGGCCGGGGACGAGCTGACGTGGGAGACCGACAAGGAAGGCGAGGTGACCGGCGGCACGCTCAAAGAGCTGATGGATGCCGGCGTCTCGGAGATCCCGGTTCTCGACATCGACAACATCAATGTCGGCCCCTACATCCGCAACACGGTCGCCGCGGACAAGAACATGAACCGCGACACCGCGCTCATGGACATCTACCGCGTCATGCGCCCGGGCGAGCCGCCCACGGTCGAGGCCGCGTCGAACCTGTTCGACACGCTTTTCTTCGACCCCGAGCGCTATGACCTGTCGGCCGTCGGCCGGGTCAAGATGAACATGCGCCTGAACCTCGATGCCGAGGATACCGTGCGTACGCTTCGGCGCGAGGACATCGTGTCCTGCATCAAGGCGCTGGTCGAACTGCGCGACGGGCGTGGCGAGATCGACGACATCGACCACCTCGGCAACCGCCGGGTGCGCTCGGTCGGCGAACTGATGGAGAACCAGTACCGCGTCGGCCTTCTGCGGATGGAGCGCGCGATCAAGGAGCGCATGTCGTCGGTCGAGATCGACACCGTCATGCCGCAGGACCTGATCAATGCGAAACCCGCGGCCGCGGCGGTGCGCGAATTCTTCGGCTCCAGCCAGCTGTCGCAGTTCATGGACCAGACCAACCCGCTGTCCGAGGTCACGCACAAGCGTCGGCTTTCGGCGCTTGGCCCCGGCGGTCTGACCCGCGAACGCGCCGGCTTCGAGGTGCGCGACGTCCACCCGACCCACTATGGCCGGATGTGCCCGATCGAAACGCCGGAAGGCCCGAACATCGGTCTCATCAACTCGCTCGCGACCTTTGCGCGGGTGAACAAGTACGGCTTTATCGAAACGCCCTATCGCACGGTGCGCGACGGACAGGTGACCGATGAGGTCAACTACATGTCCGCGACCGAAGAGATGCGGCACGTCGTGGCGCAGGCCAACGCGGAGCTCGATGACGGCGGCCGGTTCGTCCAGGAATTCGTGTCGACCCGCCAGTCGGGCGAATACACCCTTGCCCCGAACGAAACCGTCGACCTGATCGACGTGTCGCCGAAACAGCTGGTTTCCGTCGCGGCCTCGCTGATCCCGTTCCTCGAGAACGACGACGCCAACCGCGCTCTCATGGGCTCGAACATGCAACGTCAGGCCGTGCCGCTGCTGCAGGCCGAGGCGCCGTATGTGGGCACCGGGATCGAACACAAGGTGGCCGAGGATTCGGGCGCCGCGATCATGGCGCGCCGCGCCGGTGTCGTCGATCAGGTGGATGCCACGCGTATCGTCGTGCGGGCGACCGAAGATCTGGAACCGGGCGATCCCGGCGTCGACATCTATCGTCTGCGCAAGTTCCAGCGGTCGAACCAGAACACCTGCATCAACCAGAAGCCCCTGGTGAAGGTGGGCGACACGGTCGGCAAGAACGAGGTTGTGGCCGATGGTCCGTCGACGGACATGGGGGAACTGGCGCTCGGCAAGAACGTCGTCGTCGCCTTCATGCCGTGGAACGGGTACAACTACGAGGACTCGATCCTGATCTCCGAGCGGATCACCCGCGACGACGTCTTCACCTCGATCCACATCGAGGAATTCGAAGTCGCCGCCCGTGACACCAAGCTCGGGCCCGAGGAGATCACCCGCGACATCCCCAACGTCGGCGAGGAAGCCCTGCGCAACCTCGACGAGGCGGGCATCGTCTATATCGGGGCCGAGGTTGGTCCGGCCGATATCCTTGTCGGTAAGATCACGCCCAAGGGCGAAAGCCCGATGACGCCCGAGGAAAAGCTGCTTCGCGCGATCTTCGGCGAAAAGGCCAGCGACGTGCGCGACACCTCGCTGCGTCTGCCCCCGGGTGACTTCGGCACGATCGTCGAGGTGCGGATCTTCAACCGTCACGGCGTCGAAAAGGACGAGCGTGCGCTGCAGATCGAGCGGGAAGAGGTGGAACGCCTGTCGCGCGACCGCGACGACGAGCTGCACATCCTCGAGCGCAACATCTACCAGCGTCTGCGGACCATGATCCTCGGCAAGACCGCGGTGAAGGGGCCCAAGGGCGTGCGTCCGAACACCGAGATCACCGACGAGTTGCTCGAGACCCTCTCGCGCGGTCAGTGGTGGCAGCTGGCGCTCGGAGACGAGACCGAGGCCAGCCAGGTCGAGGCTCTGAACACCCAGTTCGACGCGCAGAAGCGCGCGCTCGACGCCCGTTTCGAGGACAAGGTCGAGAAGGTGCGCCGGGGCGACGACCTGCCGCCGGGCGTGATGAAGATGGTCAAGGTCTTCGTCGCGGTGAAGCGCAAGCTGCAGCCGGGCGACAAGATGGCCGGACGTCACGGCAACAAGGGCGTCATCTCGCGCGTCGTGCCGATGGAGGACATGCCGTTCCTCGCCGATGGCACGCCGGTCGACTTCTGCCTCAACCCGCTGGGCGTGCCGTCGCGCATGAACGTCGGCCAGATCCTCGAAACCCACATGGGCTGGGCCGCGCGCGGTCTGGGGATCAAGATCGACGATGCGCTCGGCGACTACCGCCGCTCGGGCGACCTGACCCCGGTCAAGGAAGCCATGCGTCTTGCCTATGGCGACGACGTCTGGGACGAGGGCCTTGAGTCGATGGACGAGAAGCAGCTGGTCGAGGCGGCGCAGAACGTCACCCGCGGCGTGCCGATCGCGACCCCGGTCTTCGACGGCGCGAAAGAGCCGGACGTCAACGACGCGCTGCGGCGTGCCGGTTTTGATGAATCCGGTCAGTCGGTGCTGTTCGACGGGCGGACGGGCGAGCAGTTCAGCCGCAAGGTCACCGTGGGCATGAAGTACCTGCTCAAGCTGCACCACCTCGTGGACGACAAGATCCACGCGCGCTCGACCGGGCCCTACAGCCTGGTCACCCAGCAGCCGCTGGGCGGCAAGGCGCAGTTCGGTGGACAGCGCTTCGGCGAGATGGAGGTCTGGGCGCTGGAAGCCTACGGCGCGGCCTACACCCTGCAGGAGATGCTGACGGTGAAGTCCGATGACGTGGCAGGCCGGACCAAGGTCTACGAAAGCATCGTGAAGGGCGAGGACAACTTCGAAGCCGGCGTGCCGGAATCGTTCAACGTGCTCGTCAAGGAGGTCCGGGGTCTGGGCCTCAACATGGAACTCCTGGACGCGGAGGACGAGGACTGACGGCTTTGACGGAAGGGCGGTGCATCTTCGGGTGCACCCCCATCCTCGGCGCCAAGGGATGCGCGGCTGCGCGCATCTCGTCCCCCCACGCCCGAACTTCGAGGTAACTCAATGAACCAGGAAATCACCAACAACCCGTTCAATCCGCTGACCCCGCCGAAGACCTTCGACGAGATCAAGATTTCGCTGGCCTCCCCGGAACGGATCCTCAGCTGGTCCTTCGGCGAGATCAAGAAGCCCGAAACGATCAACTACCGTACGTTCAAGCCCGAGCGTGACGGCCTGTTCTGCGCGCGCATCTTCGGTCCGATCAAGGACTACGAATGCCTGTGCGGCAAGTACAAGCGGATGAAGTATCGCGGCATCGTCTGCGAGAAATGCGGCGTCGAGGTGACGCTGCAGAAGGTCCGCCGCGAGCGGATGGGCCATATCGAGCTGGCCGCGCCCGTGGCCCACATCTGGTTCTTGAAATCGCTGCCCTCCCGGATCGGCCTCATGCTCGACATGACGCTGCGCGATCTCGAGCGGGTGCTGTATTTCGAGAACTACGTCGTGATCGAACCCGGCCTAACGGATCTTCAGTACGGTCAGATGATGACCGAGGAAGAATTCATGGATGCGCAGGACGCCTATGGCGCCGATGCGTTCCAGGCCAATATCGGTGCCGAGGCGATCCGCGAGATGCTCGCCATGATCGACCTTGAAGCCACGGCCGAACAGCTGCGCGCCGACCTCAAGGAGGCAACCGGCGAGCTGAAGCCCAAGAAGATCATCAAGCGCCTCAAGATCGTCGAGTCGTTCCTCGATTCCGGCAACCGCCCGGAGTGGATGATCATGACCGTGATCCCGGTCATCCCGCCCGAGCTGCGTCCGCTGGTGCCGCTGGACGGTGGCCGTTTCGCGACCTCGGACCTCAACGACCTCTATCGCCGGGTGATCAACCGGAACAACCGCCTCAAGCGGCTGATCGAGCTGCGCGCGCCGGACATCATCGTCCGCAACGAAAAGCGGATGCTTCAGGAATCCGTCGATGCGCTGTTCGACAACGGCCGTCGCGGCCGGGTCATCACCGGGGCCAACAAGCGTCCGCTGAAATCGCTCAGCGACATGCTGAAGGGCAAGCAGGGCCGGTTCCGCCAGAACCTTCTGGGCAAGCGGGTCGACTTCTCGGGCCGGTCCGTCATCGTGACGGGCCCGGAGCTCAAGCTGCACCAGTGCGGTCTGCCGAAGAAGATGGCTCTCGAACTCTTCAAGCCGTTCATCTACTCGCGGCTCGAGGCGAAGGGCCTGTCGTCCACCGTCAAGCAGGCCAAGAAGCTGGTCGAGAAAGAGCGTCCCGAGGTGTGGGACATCCTCGACGAGGTGATCCGCGAACACCCGGTGATGCTGAACCGGGCGCCGACGCTGCACCGTCTGGGCATCCAGGCGTTCGAACCCCAGCTGATCGAGGGCAAGGCGATCCAGCTTCACCCGCTGGTCTGCTCGGCCTTCAACGCCGACTTCGACGGCGACCAGATGGCCGTGCACGTCCCGCTGAGCCTCGAGGCCCAGCTGGAAGCGCGCGTCCTGATGATGTCGACGAACAACGTGCTGTCGCCGGCCAACGGCGCGCCGATCATCGTGCCGTCGCAGGATATGATCCTCGGCCTCTACTACATCACGATGATGCGTGAGGGCATGAAGGGCGAGGGCATGATGTTCTCGGACCTGGACGAGGTCATGCATGCCCTCGACGCGGGCGAAGTGCACATGCACGCCAAGATCACCGCGCGTCTTCCCCAGATCGACGAGGAAGGCCAGGAGGTCATGCGCCGGTTCGAGACGACGCCGGGCCGCGTGCGGGTCGGTGCGCTTCTGCCGCTGAACGCAAAGGCGCCGTTCGAGCTGGTCAACCGTCTTCTGCGCAAGAAGGAGGTGCAGCAGGTCATCGACACCGTCTACCGCTACTGCGGTCAGAAAGAGTCGGTCATCTTCTGCGACCAGATCATGTCGACGGGCTTCAAGGAGGCGTTCCGCGCGGGCATCTCCTTCGGCAAGGACGACATGGTCATCCCGGACTCGAAATGGCCGATCGTGGAAGAGACCCGCGAGCAGGTGAAGGATTTCGAGCAGCAGTACATGGACGGCCTGATCACCCAGGGCGAAAAGTACAACAAGGTCGTCGATGCCTGGTCGAAGTGTAACGACAAGGTCACCGAGGCGATGATGACGACCATCTCGACCCCGGGCGTGGATGCGAACGGCGCCGAGAACGAGCCGAACTCGGTCTACATGATGGCCCACTCGGGTGCGCGGGGCTCGGTCACGCAGATGAAGCAGCTGGGCGGCATGCGGGGCCTGATGGCCAAGCCGTCGGGCGAGATCATCGAGACGCCGATCATCTCGAACTTCAAGGAAGGCCTGACCGTGCTGGAGTACTTCAACTCCACCCACGGCGCGCGGAAGGGTCTGTCGGACACGGCGCTCAAGACCGCGAACTCGGGCTACCTGACGCGCCGCCTAGTCGACGTGGCGCAGGACTGCATCGTGCGTCAGCATGACTGCGGCACCGAAATGTCGATCACGGCCGAAGCGCAGGTCAACGATGGTGAAGTCGTCGCCAGCCTTGGCGAGCGTGTTCTGGGTCGCGTCGCGGCCGAGGACGTGTTCGTCCCCGGCACGGACGAGGTCATCGTGTCTAAGGACGAGCTGATCGACGAACGCAAGGCCGACACGATCGAGGCCCATGCGCTGCAGTCCATCCGCATCCGCTCGCCCCTGACCTGCGAGGCCGAGGAAGGCGTCTGCGCCATGTGCTATGGTCGCGACCTCGCACGCGGCACGCTGGTGAACCAGGGCGAAGCCGTGGGCATCATCGCGGCGCAGTCGATCGGTGAACCCGGCACCCAGCTGACGATGCGGACCTTCCACATCGGCGGCGTGGCGCAGGGTGGCTCGCAGTCGTTCCAGGAGGCCGGTCAGGAAGGCCGCGCGGAGTTCCGCAACGCCAACCTGCTGACCAACGACATCGGCGAAAAGATCGTCGTGGGCCGCAACATGCAGCTGGTCATCGTGGACGATCAGGATGTCGAACGCGCCAGCTTCAAGCTGGGCTACGGCACCAAGGTCTTCATCGAGGAAAACGCGCAGATCAAGCGCGGCGACAAGCTGTTCGAGTGGGACCCCTACACCCTGCCGATCATCGCCGAAAAGGCGGGGACGGCGCGGTTCGTCGACCTCATCACCGGCCTGTCGGTGCGGGACGAGACCGACGACGCCACCGGCATGACCCAGAAGATCGTCAGCGACTGGCGGTCGGTGCCGAAGGGCGGCGATCTCAAGCCCGAGATCCTGATCATCGGCGAAGACGGCGAGCCGGTGCGCAACGAGCAGGGCAACCCGGTGCACTACCCGATGTCGGTGGATGCGATCCTGTCGATCGAGGAAGGTCAGCAGATCAAGGTCGGCGACGTCGTGGCGCGGATCCCGCGCGAAGGCGCCAAGACGAAGGACATCACCGGCGGTCTGCCGCGGGTGGCGGAACTCTTCGAGGCGCGTCGTCCCAAGGACCACGCCATCATCGCCGAGGCCGACGGCTACGTGAAGTTCGGGCGCGACTACAAGAACAAGCGCCGGATCGCCATCGTGCCTGCCGAAGAGGGGCTTGAGCCCGTCGAGTACATGGTGCCCAAGGGCAAGCACATCCCGGTGGTCGAAGGCGACTTCGTCCAGAAGGGTGACTTCATCATGGACGGCAACCCGGCGCCGCACGACATCCTGTCGATCATGGGTGTCGAGGCATTGGCGAACTACATGATCAACGAGGTGCAGGAGGTCTATCGTCTGCAGGGCGTGAAGATCAACGACAAGCACATCGAGGTCATCGTGCGCCAGATGCTGCAGAAGTGGGAGATCCTCGACAGCGGCGAAACGACCCTTCTGAAGGGCGAGAACGTCGACAAGGCCGAGTTCGACGAGGCCAACGCCAAGGCCGTGTCGAAGGGCGGGCGTCCCGCACAGGGCGAACCGATCCTGCTGGGCATCACCAAGGCGTCGCTGCAGACCCGCAGCTTCATCTCGGCGGCGTCGTTCCAGGAAACGACCCGCGTGCTGACCGAAGCCTCGGTGCAGGGCAAGCGCGACAAGCTTGTCGGCCTGAAGGAGAACGTCATCGTCGGCCGGCTGATCCCGGCGGGCACCGGTGGCGCGACCCAGCAGGTGCGGCGCGTGGCGGCCGAGCGGGATCTCAAGATCCTCAAGGCCAACCAGGCCGAGGCCGAGGCCGCCGCGGCGCTGGCTGCGCCGAGCGAAGAGCCGATGGACGAAGGGGCCGCCGCCGACATGGCCGCGACGCCGGAAAGCCACGACTGATCCGGGCGCACCCCGCAAGCACATCAGGCCGGCCCCAACGGGGGCCGGCCTTTTTCGTTTCCGGGCCCCGGGGTGCCCGCACCAAGCCATCGGCGGCCCGGCCTCCCCCATGCCCGGACTCGCCGGGCACGCCATACGTCACCTCCTCCCGCCGGGCCGCGGTCTATGGTCACGGGCGCGCGAGGGTGCTACCGCGGTTCCGGACGAGGACGTCTGAAAGGCCCGGCCCATGGTCAGTGACAACACCCGCGGCGCGCTTTTGATGGCGGGCAGCATGACGGCCTTCACGTTGAACGACACGCTGATGAAGACGCTCGCGGGCGAGGTGCCGTTCTTCCAGGCGGTGTTCCTGCGCGGGGTCGCCACGCTGGTGCTGATGGTCGCGATCGCGCCGCTTTTCGGCGGGCTGCGCCTGCGGCTGTCACGGCGGGACTGGAGGCTCGTGGTCCTGCGGTCGCTGGCCGAGGTCGCCTCGGCCTATTTCTTCATCACCGCGCTTTACAACATGCCGCTCGCCAATGTTTCGGCGATCCTCCAGGCGCTGCCGCTGACCGTGACCCTGGCCGGCGCCCTGATCTTCGGCGAGGCCGTGGGCTGGCGGCGCCTGGGGGCGATCCTGGTGGGCTTCGCGGGCGTGCTGCTGATCGTGCGACCGGGGACCGAGGGCTTCACGATCTACTCGGTCTATGCCCTGCTGGCCGTGGCCTTCGTCACCGTGCGGGACCTGACCGCCCGACGTATGTCGCGCGAGGTGCCGTCGTTCACGGTCGCGATCTCGGCCGCCGTCGCGGTGACGGTCTTCATGGGAGCGGGGTCGGTCTTCGTCGACTGGGCGCCCATGGGGGTGGGTGCGCTGCTCGCCGGGTTCGGCGCGTCGGTCTTTGTGATCGCGGGCTACCTGTGCTCGGTCGCGGCGATGCGGGTCGGAGAGATCGGGGCGGTGGCCCCGTTCCGCTATACCTCGCTTCTGGTGGCGCTGGTCCTGGGCTTTCTGGTCTTCGGCGACTGGCCGGCGACGCCCACGCTGATCGGCGGCGCGCTGGTGGTGGCCACCGGGCTCTTTACCCTCTACAGGGAGCGTGCCCGCGCCGCCGCGCCATCGGCTGTGTCGCGTCCGGCGCCGCTGCGTATCCGCTAGGCGGGCAGGGGGCCGCTACCGCTCCGGGACACGCCCGCAGACGTCCCGCGGCCGTCCTGGTGGCGTGCAGCGGGCGGGCAGGGGGGGCGCCCGGGTAAGGTGCTGTTGACACCCCCTGCGACTCCCTTTATACGGCGCCCACTCACGTGGCTGGGATCGGTCCTGGCCCGTGGCTTTAAAGAACGAAGTGGTCACGATCCGGCCGGTCAAACGGCCCGATCCTCTGAAGACCCGCCGCGGGCTCCCGGTTGTGGAGCCATGCGGTTTTTGCGCTTTGCGGACGCGTAAGGCGTGCAGAGACGAGATAAAGCCGGGGCCGCGTGCGTGCCCCATGACAAAGCGTCCGCGATCCGCGCGGGCCCGAGACATGAAGTGTTGCAACACGGGGATACGACCGGAATGCCAACGATCCAACAGCTGATCCGCAAGCCGCGGCAGCCCAAGCCTCAACGCTCGAAGTCCATGCACCTCGAGAGCTGCCCGCAGAAGCGTGGCGTCTGCACGCGCGTCTACACGACGACGCCGAAGAAGCCGAACTCGGCCATGCGGAAGGTCGCCAAGGTGCGCCTGACCAATGGCTACGAGGTGATCAGCTACATCCCCGGTGAAAGCCACAACCTGCAGGAACACTCGGTGGTCCTGATCCGTGGCGGCCGGGTGAAAGACCTTCCCGGTGTGCGCTATCACATTCTGCGCGGCGTGCTCGACACGCAGGGCGTCAAGGATCGGAAACAGCGCCGGTCGAAATATGGCGCCAAGCGCCCGAAGTAAGAGGAACGACAGATGTCCCGCCGTCACGCTGCCGAGAAGCGCGAAATTCTCCCCGACGCCAAGTACGGCGACCGGGTTCTGACGAAGTTCATGAACAACCTCATGGTCGACGGCAAGAAAGCCGTCGCCGAGCGCATCGTCTACAACGCTTTCGACCGTGTCGAAGGGCGTCTGAAGAAAGCGCCGGTCGAGGTGTTCCACGAGGCGCTCGACAACATCAAGCCCTCGGTCGAGGTCCGGTCGCGCCGCGTCGGCGGTGCCACCTACCAGGTCCCGGTCGAGGTGCGCCCTGAGCGCCGCGAGGCCCTGGCCCTGCGCTGGCTCATCGATGCCTGCCGCAAGCGCAATGAAAACACCATGGAAGAGCGCCTTGCAGGCGAGCTTGCCGACGCCGTCAACGGCCGTGGCACCGCGGTGAAGAAGCGCGAAGACACCCACAAGATGGCCGATGCCAACAAGGCGTTCAGCCACTACCGCTGGTAAACCAATCCTAGCCTGAGGATTCTCTCATGCCCCGCGACTATTCACTCGGCCGCTACCGCAACTTCGGTATCATGGCCCACATCGACGCCGGTAAGACGACCTGTACCGAGCGGATCCTGTTCTACACCGGCAAGTCCCACAAGATCGGCGAAGTCCACGACGGCGCCGCGACCATGGACTGGATGGAGCAGGAGCAAGAACGGGGCATCACCATCACCTCGGCTGCGACGACCACGATGTGGTTCCGCACCGAAGATGGCGCGACTCCGACCGGCATCTACGGCGACACGCCTGCCGAAGCGTCGTTCCGCTTCAACATCATCGACACCCCCGGCCACGTCGACTTCACCATCGAAGTCGAGCGGTCGCTGGCCGTGCTTGACGGTGCGATCTGCGTGCTCGACGCCAACGCCGGTGTCGAACCCCAGACCGAAACCGTGTGGCGTCAGGCCGACCGCTACAAGGTGCCGCGCATCGTGTTCGTCAACAAGATGGACAAGATCGGCGCCGACTTCTTCAACTGCGTCCGGATGATCAAGGACCGCACGGGCGCCCAGCCCGCGCCGATCCAGTTCCCGATCGGTGAAGAAGACAAGCTGGAAGGCATCGTCGACCTCGTCACCATGCAGGAATGGGTGTGGCTCGCCGAAGACCTCGGCGCCTCCTGGGTTGTCCGCGACATCCGTCCCGAACTGCAGGACAAGGCCAACGAGATGCGCGCCGAGCTCATCGAACTTGCCGTCGAGCAGGACGACGAGGCGATGGAAGCCTATCTTGACGGTACCGAGCCCGACCTGCCGAAACTGCGCGAGCTGATCCGCAAGGGTACGCTGTCGATGTCCTTCGTTCCGATCCTCGCCGGCTCGGCGTTCAAGAACAAGGGCGTGCAGCCGCTTCTGAACGCGGTCATCGACTACCTGCCCGGTCCGCTGGACGTGCCCGCCTACATGGGCTTCTCGCCGGACGACGAGACCGAGACGCGGGATATCGCGCGCTCGGCCGATGACGAGCAGCCGTTTGCCGGCCTGGCGTTCAAGATCATGAACGACCCCTTCGTCGGCTCGCTGACCTTCACCCGCATCTACTCGGGCACGCTGTCCAAGGGCGACTCGGTCATCAACTCGACCAAGGGCAAGCGGGAACGCATCGGGCGCATGATGATGATGCACTCGAACAACCGCGAAGAGATCGAGAACGCCTATGCCGGCGACATCATCGCGTTGGCCGGCCTGAAGGAAACCACCACCGGCGACACGCTTTGCGATGTCAACAAGCAGGTGGTTCTGGAAACCATGACCTTCCCCGATCCGGTCATCGAGATCGCGGTCGAGCCCAAGACCAAGGCCGACCAGGAAAAGATGTCCGCAGGCCTGCAGCGTCTCGCGGCCGAAGATCCGTCCTTCCGCGTCGAAACCGACCTCGAGTCCGGTCAGACGATCATGAAGGGCATGGGCGAACTTCACCTCGATATCCTGGTCGACCGCCTCAAGCGGGAGTTCAAGGTCGAGGCGAACATCGGCGCGCCGCAGGTGGCCTATCGCGAGACCATCAAGCAGCAGATCAACCACACCTACACGCACAAGAAGCAGTCGGGTGGGTCGGGTCAGTTCGCCGAGGTCCAGCTTGAGATCACTCCGACCGAGCCGGGCGAAGGCTACTCGTTCGAATCCCGTATCGTCGGCGGCACGGTTCCGAAGGAATACGTTCCCGGCGTCGAAAAGGGGATCAAGTCGGTCATGGACTCCGGTCCGCTGGCGGGCTTCCCGGTCATCGACTTCAAGGTCGCCCTGGTTGACGGCAAGTATCACGACGTGGACTCCAGCGTTCTCGCCTTCGAGATCGCCAGCCGCATGTGCATGCGCGAAGGCCTTCGCAAGGCCGGTGCCCAGCTGCTGGAACCGATCATGAAGGTCGAGGTCATCACGCCCGAGGAATACACCGGGTCGGTGATTGGCGATCTGACGTCGCGCCGGGGCCAGGTTCAGGGTCAGGACACGCGCGGCAACGCCAACGTGATCGAAGCCTTCGTTCCGCTGGCGAACATGTTCGGCTACATCAACAACCTGCGCTCGATGTCCTCGGGCCGTGCGCAGTTCACGATGCAGTTCGACCATTACGAACCCGTGCCGCAGAACATCTCGGAAGAGATCCAAGCGAAATACGCATAAACGGGGCGGCGGGGTGTGATCCCCGCCCTACCCACCATCCGTAGGGCGGACCACGTCCGCCGCACCCCGAAGACGACAGGAGGCCATCATGGCGAAGGCAAAATTCGAAC
>NZ_RQXX01000013.1 GCF_004011175.1 Mesobaculum littorinae
CACCCGCGCAGCCTGTCCGGCGGATCGGCGACGGTCTTCGTCAACGGCAAGCCCGCCGGAAGGGTGGGCGACGCAATCTCCTGCGGCGGATCGGCCGCGACCGGGTCGGGCGATGTGGGCATCGGGGACTGAGGCCGGGTGGGTCGTGCTTCTTGGCTTTGTTGCGATAAATGCGTGAAACTGGTATTGACCAGAGCCCCGTTTCCTCCTCCCGTTTGAGGTAGAGTCCGCTCCAACAAGGAGACGGACAATGAAGCGATCAAGGTTCAGCGAAGAGCAGATCATCGGGGAGCAGGAGGCCGGGATGTCGAGGGCCGACGTGTGCCGGAAGCACGGGGTCAGCAGCGCTACGTTCTACAAGTGGAAGGCGCGCTATGGCGGGCTGGAGGTGTCGGAGGCGCGGCGGCTGAAGGCGCTCGAAGAGGAGAACGGCAAGCTCACGAAGCTGCTCGCCGAAGCCATGCTCGACAGCCCCGAGGGAGACGAATCGATCCAGAGGATCGATTTGCCGAGGGACGATCCTGAAGGATGTTGCTGCAAAAAATGGTAGCGCCCGGTGTGAAGCGGGAGGCGGTGGCGCATGTCGTGGAGGTCCACGGGGTGAGCCAGCGCCGGGCGTGCAGGGTCTTGGCCGTGGATCGCTCCAGCGTGCGCTATCGTGGCGTGCGGCCGGACGATGCCGAGACGAGGAACGCGATGAAGGCGGTGGCAGCCGAGCGGCGGCGGTTCGGCTATACGTGATGCTCGAGCGCCAGGGGATCGTGATGAACCTGAAGAAGCTCCGGCGGCTCTACCGCGAGGAGAAGCTTCAGGTGCGCCGCCGGGGTGGGCGCAAGCGCGCCCTGGGAACGCGGCGGCCGATGCTGGTGCCGGAGGCACCGAACATGCACTGGAGCCTGGACTTCGTCAGCGATGCGCTGACCGACGGGCGGCGCTTCCGGGTCTTGGCGGTGGTCGAGGATTACAGCCGGGAGTGCCTGGCACTGATCGCACTCGCCATTGTCCTCGGACCAATGGCGGACAAGGCTCGCCCTCCCTCTCCGGACCATGGGTTGTCCGGGAGCTGGAGGCCCTGATCGCCCGGCGGCGGCCTCCTGCCAGGGTGGCGTCCGACAATGGCACCGAGCTCACCTCGATGGCCGTCTTGGCATGGTGCCAGAGCGCCGGCGTCGACTGGCACTACATCGCGCCAGGCAAGCCCATGCAGAACGGCTTCGTCGAGAGCTTCAACGGCCGGTTCCGCGACGAACTGCTCAACGACACGCTGTTCTCGTCGCTCACCGACGCCCGTCAGCAAATCCAGGCCTGGCAAGAGGACTACAACCATCACCGCCCGCACTCGGGGCTCGGGAACATCCCGTCAGCCGAGTTCGTGGCAAAGAACGACTTGGCAATACGTGCCGCGTAGCGCCAGTTATGAATCGGCGGACTCTCCGTAAGGCCGGAGGAAAGTCGGGTCTCAGGTCCGTTCCAGCAGCGAACGCGCCCGATGGCCACCGGATCGCGCTCAGCGGGGAAGTGACGGGTATTCTTGCATTGGGAGGAGCGGATACGACCGAGCCCCCGCGGATGGCGAGGGCTTGGTCGGAAACGATGGTTGCGGGAGAGCGGTTTGGACTTTGGCGAAAACAACGATCTTCGCGCCGGTATCGCGTTGAGCCGGGAGGCGGCGCGCCGCGGAGCCCCCTGCCCGGCTGAGCTGCATCAGGACGCCGATGCGTCCTCAGGCGCTTCTTGCGGAGTAGCCTTGGCGGTCTTGGCACCGTGCTCGGCGGCTTCGGCGGCCTTGCGCTCCTGCTCGGCGATCCGCTCATCATCCGCTTCCGCGTCTTCGAGCATCTCATCCACGGCCTCCGGACGCAGCGGATGAGAGGCGATGCGACGGCGGTTCGCCGCGGTAGCCAGCCGCTCCAGGCTGAAGAAGAATGGCGTCAGCACCTCCTCGTCCATCGCGGCGATGAACTCGGGCATCGTGTCGGCGATCGCCTTGGCTCGTAGGCGCTCCTCATTGTCCGCCTTCTTCACCTGCTTGTTCAACGACCGGCGGAGGGTCGCAAGAGCGCGCTCGGTAGCAGGGGTGTCGGGCGCGGCGTCGACCTGCTGGCGCTTCTTGCGCGAGGATTTCGAGGCGGCGAGGTCGGGGTTGAGGAACTTGGTCATCGTGGGTCCTTTGTCGATCTGGTGGCCTCCGCGGAGGTCCGGTTGAAGGGGCGCCGTTCGGCGCTGGCCATCACATTGCTCTCTTCGATCCGCCCGACTCGTAGGCTGAGCAAACTTTCTCGCCGATTCCTCGCAAGCCACTGAATGCGATCAGAACTTTTCTTCGTCTCCGGGTTCATCGCGCTGCGGCCGAACGTTCTCCGAACTACCGGAAAGCCCCTTCCCAGATCGCTCCAGCTTGCGGAGTATCGCCGGGATCGTCTGGCGGATCTCACCAATCAGCAACCGCGTCCGGGACGGCAGGTGACGCGTAGCCTCAGCGACCATCGCATCGGCGCGTTCGATCTGCTCCATGGCATTGGCTACTCGGGAATCGGCCTCGGCTTCGGCTTTCGCTCGCGCCTGTCCGAACAAGCGCCCCCACGCGCGCCCGAACACGCCCGTGGCGCGGGCGAACCCCGTCGGCGACCGTCGCCGAAGATCCTCCAAGGGCGTCTCCGCCGGCCTTGCGGTCGGGGCCTCGATCAAGCCCGGCTCATCCTCGCCCTCGCTCGCGACGAACGCACCCGACGCTACTCCTTCGGCCACGGCGAGCACCGTCTCTGCCTCGTTCTCGCGCTCCGTCACGTGCGCCGAGCGCTCGTCCAGCGCGGCCTTGTCCGTCTCCAGCGTTTCGGCCTCCGCCTTGAGGCGAAGCTCTTCCTCTACGCGCCATTTCCAAGTCTTGGCGTGATAACGGCGCTTCGGCGGTGTCTGCCCGTTCGCGCGGGCCTCCTTGATCGCTGCCGCCCGCCGTTCACCACGCACGAGGCCGAGAGACGCGAACCACTCGCCAACGCTGTCCTGCGCCGCCTCGTAGTTCTCGATGAGCGGATGAATCGAGGGTTGCAGCATCCGGCGCGTCGCCGTGGCCGTCGGCACCTTCGCTTTCGGCTTCGCGATCTCGACCGTCGCCCGGGGCATGATCACAGCATGGATGTGGAATGCGGCTTCATCCCGGTCGGCGCGGGCATGGATGACATCGTCACCGAAATTCTCGATCAGCCACTGCTTCGCAAGGGCGCCGAACTCCTTTTCACGCTGGTTTTCGGCTTCCCCGAAGAACTTCGACAGATCGGCATCGAACCAGTCCTTGTTGACCGTGAGGATGACCTCGCGCATCGGCCCGTGCCGGGTCGGACGCCACGGCTGCTTCGGCCCCTCGACGAAACGTCGCTCGATGTCCTTCTTGCGGTTGCGCTTCTCCAGCGAGGCGACCTCGGCCGCGAAGTTCTCCGCCGCCATCTCGCGGATCTCGGCGAGCGCCCGAGCCGCCCAGTCTTCGGGCCCGATGAGTGGCGGGCCGTTCAGCTTTGTCCGAGATCGATCGACATGTCCGAGGTCCCCACCCTTTCGCAGGCGGTGGGCCTCGTAGCCGCCGAGCTGATGAGGGTAGAGCCCCTCGAACCGCAGCACCACGGGGTAGTCTGTCTTGATGTTTGAACCGTCCATCGGTGATCTCCTGAGCACAAGAGCTCAGGAGTTCGGTCGATCAGCGATGAACCAGTAGCGAACGCGTTGAACAGCAGACCTTCATGCCCCTTCGCGTTTGCGGCATAAGCACGCTCCGTCAGCCCGACGTGTATACCTAAGACTTGAGACGGAGATCGACCTCAGGTTAGAACACCAGCCACAAGACGGCTATTCAAGCTGGTTTTCTCGCAACTACATACCCAATGCGGCCAAGAAAACGATAGCGCGTGAATGCCAATGCGTGTTAAGTCGCCACAACCAGAATGGTATCCTTTCTAAATTGCGGCCCACATGCACAAATCCGACTTCGATGAGTATTTCGACCGTATGTTTGACACCTGCAATCAGACCAGATTCGAAGATTGGTTCGCCGAACTCGCTCACTGTGCTTGGGGCACGGATTTTGAAACGATAAAAGCAGGCGGACAACACGGGGATAAAAAAAGCGACGGACGGCATCGGCCTACAGAAACCATCTATCAGTGTTATGCGCCGGAGTCAGCCTCTACGTTTTCCAAGAATGCAGTCGGAAAGGTAAATGACTCCTTCCCGGACGTTCTCAGTTACTGGCCCAAAATGAAAAGATGGGTGCTGATCCACAACAACGACGGCGGCATTCCGACGAAGCTCAGTGACGAACTGGAAAAACTCCGCGAAGAATATCCTCATATTGAAATTGACACGGCGTCGCGTCGTTTTCTAAAAGACGAACTCCATGATAAACTGAGCATGAACCAAATGCTCGATGTATACCCCAGCGCTCGCCTTAATTTCAGAACTGTCTCCATGGAAAACGTGAGACCACTTCTGAAGCGGATCATCGGAGAAAAATCGACCGCGATCGGCGTGTTGTCCTTTGGTGAAATCCCCAATGAGAAGAAACTCGATCACAATGAGCTAAGCCCAGACGCAAAATTCGACCTAAACAGGGCGGCTCCCAACATTGGAATCGTCGATCGCTTCCTTGAAAATATGAGCAATCCCGGAAATGCCTCTATCATTCAGTCTGAGATTCAGTCAAAATATCTTGAGTTAAGGGACTTTGGCTACACAGCAGACGAAATTCTCGGAGGTTTATTGGCTTTTGTGCGAGGGCCGCTTGAAGATCCACCCAACACCGCAGCTGCCTACGTGATAATATACTACTACTTTGACGCATGCGATATCTTCGAGAATCCACCTGAAGACGCACTATGTTGATGCCGACGAAACATATAAAGACGGAGAACGCGCTAATTGGAGTTGGTGCGGAAGTTCTGGCGCTTCTGGAAAGAGAAAAAACTGTTTCGACGCTATTTCGGGACCTCCAAAACTCACGTCGAGATAACGAGCTTCCCACGATTCACTTTGACTGGTTTTTGCTTTCACTCGACTTTCTGTTCTCTTTGCAAGCTATCCGCTATGAAGCTGGCCTTCTGAAAAAGATGAATCAATGATCACAGAAGTTTCGAGCGACCTGGAAACATTCAAACCCCTACGCTTCGGGCCGGGGCTCAATATTTTGCTGGCGGAGCGGCATAAGAAATCGGGTGATCGTGACACACGAAATGGAACCGGAAAAACTAGCTTCATAGAGCTGGTTCACTTTGTGCTTTCAGACAAGCGTAACGGTGGAGATGATTTCCACAAACCTGATCTAATCGGAAGCAATTTCGTGTGTCGCTTCTCTGATCACGGCAACGAATACGAAATTTCCAGAAAGAGCGGCCCAGCAGACGAAACTCGAAAGGATGGCGTGCTTGTATCACCATCCGATCTTCGGAAGGAGCTTGCGCAAAAGTGGTTCGGGTTAAACAGCGAGGTATTGTCTGAGAAATACGCTCCAAAGTTCGGTGCGCTACTGTCTTATTTCATTCGAAAAGAGAGGAACGGAGGTTTTGCAAACCCGACCTTAAACGCCTCCACCCAATCTGGATGGGATAGCCAGGTTTGCCTATCTTATCTATTGGGCTTTGATTGGCGGCTACCTCAGCAGCTTCAAGTCAAGAAGGACCAGAAAAAAGACGCAGACACCCTCTACAAAATGATAAAGAGCGGTTATCTCAGTGACGGTGAGCTTGATCTCAACAAGATGCAAGCGCGCCTTGATTTTCTGGACCGGGAAGTCGAGCGAAAGCGCGACGAGATAGCATCTGCACAAGTTGTTGACGGCTATCGCGAGCAGGAAGCCACAGCAAATGATCTTACCGCGCAGATCCGATCCTTGAATGAAGCCAACCTCAGTGATTTAGACCTAATTGAAAGCATCGATACGGCGATATCCGAAGTTGCTGATGCCAACGTCGCGGGCGTAAAATCGTTATACCATCAAGCAGGGGTATTTTTCGGCGACCAAGTTCGAAAAAGGCTCGAACAAGTTGAGGAGTTTCACAACAAGGTCGCGCAAAATAGAAGCTCCCATCTTCGCCGAGAAAAACAACTCGCGCAACAGCGCCTTTCTGATCGAAGGAACGAAATCCTTCGAATTCAGGGAGCGCTGTCCGAGAAGCTGAGCCTGTTGCGATCAGGCATAGCCATCGAGCGCCTCACTTATCTTCAATCTGAACTTAACGGACTTGAGGCGGAGCAAGCAGATCTCCGCCAGCAAATCCCGCGCTTTCGGAATGTTTCCGACGACCGCCGACGATTGAAGCGAGACATCGATGATTTAATTGATGCGATTGGCGATGATGTTCTTGAACGCGAAGACCAGAGAAGATCAGCGCTTAATATTTTCGCAAGCACCTCTCAGTATCTATATGATGAACCAGGGTCTCTAATAATCGGCCGTTCGAAGGGCGTCGGAGGCATGTCAATCGAGACCGACATCGTTGGAAAGAAGAGCGGCGGAAAGACACATATGCAAGTTTTCTGCTTCGACTGGCTTCTTGCGGAAGCTTCGCAACGTCAGGACAGATTCCCAGGATTTGTTATTCATGACAGTCATGTATTTGACGGAGTTGATGGCCGGCAAATCAGGCTGGCTTTAGAGCTGGCGCAGAAAAAGTGTGTGGATCTCGGTATTCAGTATATTGTGGCAATGAATTCTGATGATCTTGATAAAATTGAGTGGGATACGGATCACTTCGACCCGAGAGACTTCGTCCTCGATACAGTTCTGACCGATGAACCGGATGGCGGGCTATTCGGCATCAGATTTTAGGTTGAGATAGTGCAATGGATGCCTGGAACCTCGATCTCGGCTTGCGTTGTGTGGCATGCAAGCGGACGCATTCCGGGCTGTTAAGATCGTTCGGGTTGCCCAGCTACTTACCAGCTACTTACTCACTAATCAGCTGGCACTCCGGCCCTTCGGGCCTGCGTTCCAGCTGTCGTTCGCCGGGGGCTGACGCCCCCGGACCCCGGCGCCGCTGACGCGCCGCTCGGGAGACGCTCCGCCCTCCCGAACCCGCCAGGGGCCTTCCGCCGGACCAGAGAGCGCGCCGCCCCTCTGGACACCCAGGGCAGGGTTGTCGTTCGCCACTCCCCCTGCACCCCCTGCTCCCGGAGGATGCCGCTCCGCGCTCGCCTCCGAACCTCCCCCGCTCCCGGAAAGAGCGTTCCGCACCCCTTCCCGAACCCATCTCCGCTCGTCCCCCGACGGGGTCGAAAGGGACACCCTCTCGACGCTCTCCCGACAGGACAGGGAACAACGCAGGTCAGAGGAGCAGGGCCAGCCCCTTCCGCCGTGCGCGCGCCTTGTGACGCGCACGACGGAAGGCCCCGGCCGATAGGAGAAAGGGGACAGATCACGCGCGTCGGACATCCACCCTTCAAGGAGCCGACAATGCTCGACACGACCACCACCACTCTCACGATGACGCCAGTCTGGCGCGACCACCTGTCTTACGGAGACATCGTCTCGTTCCGCTTTCCGCTCGCGGAGGAAGCCAGCACCGGACAGCCGAAAGCTCGGCCCTGCCTGGTCCTCGACATCGAGACGCAAGACAACCAGCGCTACGCCCTTCTCGCCTACGGAACGACCTCGCGCCGGCGGTCCAACGTCGGCTACGAGATTCACGTCCGCCGCCGCGACGAATACCTCCCCGCCGGGCTGGATGAGCCGACCCGCTTCGTCGGAGCACGCCGCCTCCTCGTGCCGCTGACCCATAGCGGCTTCGCCATCTGCCGAGCGACGGGCTCTGCCGTTCTGGGTCGCCTGGACGGTGCTCCGTTCGAGGACATGAATGCGGTGCGCGGCCGCATCCATGCTGAGGCCGACATTGCGGCTGACCGCCGATCGCGGAGGCGAGGTGGGCTCCGGCGCCCGCGCGCCATGGGGCAGCGCCTTTCGCTACCCGCAGCGCCCGCCAGGAAGGCGGTGCGCCAATGAGCGACGCCGTCTCGCGGACCCTGTTCGAACAGCAGGTGCAGCTTACCAGCATCCTGCTGCAAAGCATGCAGGGCATCGAAAGTCACCTGCTGACCCGCGTGCGTCCACACCTCCCCGACGGCGCCGGAAACGCCATCGACGATCTCATCGTCGCGTTGGACGTAGAGGAGTGGATCGATCCGAACCTGCACTTCTATGTCGACGCCGTCCTCGGCGAAATGCGCACCGCGATCGCCAGCGGAACGACCGAAGAGCAGGTGCCCATCCCGCGCGAACAGTTGATCGGCTGCACGGAGGCCTTCGACACGCGCAAGGTGCTGAGCCCGGCCGCGGAAGCTCTTCAAGCAGCACTGCCGCCACTGGAGGGCCTCTATAGCGCGGCTCGGGAGGCGCTTCACTTCGCCAAAGCGATCCGACTGAGCTTCCAGCTACTGCATCCGGACTGAACCCGACGGCGCCCCAGAACGGGGCGCCGTTCTTGAGGGCACCTGCGGCCCTGCTGACGGGATTGGATCACCCCTCAGACGGCGCGCCGGCGACCAATGCTCCGTCGCTGCTACGACGATGCCGGCGCGTCTCACTTTCCTGAATTAGAAAGCCCTCTGGTTTTGCCCACCGATCCGTCACGTCCGGCCTGATACCCGCAAACAAGCGGGCAGCCAACGCCGAGCTCCAATAGAAAACTCCAAGCATGCTATTGCCGAGATAGTCTTGGACATCTACGTTGCCAGCGGGAATCTTCCGTGGAGAATTAGTGATGGCGTTCAAGAGAAGCAAAGCCCGACAAGATATTTTTGAGAACCCAATTGAACTATTCCGATCCTTCTCCAAGAGGAAGTTCCCAACCGAGATGCCGCACCAGCGGACCATTATAGAAACTTACATGGAGCAGGCTCTCAAAAAGCCAGACGTAGCATTGCAGCTTCCTACGGGAAGCGGAAAAACCCTTGTTGGCGCAACGATAGGCGAATGGCGTCGCCGAAAATTTGATGAACGCGTTGTTTACCTGTGCCCTACGCGTCAACTCGTAAATCAAACAGTTCGCCAGTGCCGAGATCACTACGGAATGGACGCCTTGGGGTTCACCGGAAAGAAACGTGAATACGCACCCGGCGATGTCGCCGAATACCGCCAAGGGCGTAAAATCGCAGTTACCACATACCAGAGCGTTTTTAATGTAAACCCATTCTTCCATGACGCCGATACAATTATCATCGACGACGCCCACGCGGCTGAAAACTATATTGGAAACATGTGGTCGGTAGAAATAGATGCTTCCGAGGAAGCTCATAGAGCATTACATCAATCCCTGGCAAATATTCTCAAGCCGCACATTGGAAGACTTGATTATTCGATTCTAACCGGCGACGTGAAGTCGTTTGCAGACACCGGTTGGGTCGAAAAAATCCCCTCGCCGGTATTGTCTCAGATACATGACGCATTCGTTGAGGTCTGTGATGAATACACTGCTGAAACCAACCTGAGGTATCCTTGGAATCTTATTCGAGACCACTTGCCGGCATGCCACGTCTACATGTCATATCGTGGGTTTTTGATCCGCCCTCTAATACCTCCGACTTGGACGTTGGACGCCTTCGAGGATGCCGGTCATCGGATATACATGTCCGCGACACTTGGGGAAGGTGGAGACCTTGAGCGACTAACTGGACGCGAGAATATTTACCGTCTCGCGGCCCCGGAAGGCCACAATCTTGAAACCGTGGGCCGTAGATTCTTTATGTTTCCGGGCATGTCGCTGCAAGACGAAGATATTACCGATCTTCGAAACTCCCTAATTGAGAAATCTGGCCGCGCGGTTATATTGACCCCAAGCAAGAAAGCTGCAAATCAAGTAGTAGAGGAAATTAATGAAGTCCCCAATCTAAGTATTTTCTCTGCCGCGGACATCGAGGAATCAAAGGATTCTTTCGTGAAATCCGAGCGAGCAGTCGCTGTAATGGCCGGTCGCTACGATGGGATAGACTTCCCAAATGACGAATGTCGTTTACTTTGCGTTGAAGACCTTCCGAAAGCGGCCAACCTGCAGGAGAGATTCATCGCAACGAAGATGGGTGCAGAGCTTTTACTGAACACTCGCATTCAGACCAGAGTATTACAAGCGATAGGTCGTTGCACAAGGAGCCTGCAGGACTACTCTGCTATCTTCATAACCGGAAGTGAACTGCAAGACTATCTAAGCGACAAGAAAAAGAGAGCCCACCTCCTTCCAGAGTTTCAAGCTGAGCTAGCGTTCGGAGTAGAGCAATCGCTGAACGTCGAGCTCGATGATTTCCTCGATAATTTTGATGTATTCATTGAGAACGGCGATGATTGGCGAGATGTGGAAACAGATATCGTTACCGATACTAAATCAATGCATCGCAAACCTTTTCCCGCATCCGAAGAGCTGGAAGCTGCGGTATCCTTAGAGGTCAAATACCAGAAGTCTTTGTGGGCGTCGGACTACGACGGCGCGCTGAAGAATGCGAAAGCCGTCTTGGAGCAGCTGAAGTCTCCTGAATTACGTGGATATCGAGCGCTGTGGCATTACCTGTCGGGAGCAGCAGCTCTGCACTTGAGCCGCCAAGGGAATACAAGTGCAGGAGGCGTTGCCAAAGATCAGTTTCGAGCAGCAATTAAGGCCGCAAATGAACTTCCGTGGACATCCTCCCTACTTCTCCCGGACGAGGTCAACGAAATTTTGAGCGCTGAAGACCGAGAGCTTAGCTCTCAGGTTGAAAAGATCGAAGCAAAACTCCTTAGCCTCGGAACAACGCAAGACCGCAAGTTTTCCAAACTTGAGAAGGAAATTTTGGAAGGTCTACAGGACAAAGATCGCTTCGAGCAAGCTCAGGTCGAATTGGGTCGTCTCCTCGGATTTTCGTGCGGAAACAGTGAGACCGACGCTGCACCAGACCCTTGGTGGCTTTGCGAAGGTCATGGAGTAGTTTTCGAGGACTACGTTGGAGCTGAACAGGACTCCCTTGGTGCCGATAAGGCAAGGCAGGCAGCCAGCCACCCCGTTTGGCTTGAAGAGAAAGTCGAAACCGCTAAAGGCTGCGATATTATGTCAATTATCGTTGCTCCAGTAACAAAAGCTCACGACGGCGCATTCCCACACTTAGCTAATGTCGGATTTTGGAATGTAGACGAATTCCGAAAATGGGCGGTGCATGCGCTTGGAGTTATGAGAGAACTGAAGCGAACTCTTCCGAACGGAAGTGATCTTGCTTGGAGAGCTCAGGCTGCAAAAGTTCTCGTTGATGAGAAGCTAACAATGGAATTGATACGACAAGTCAGATCTGAAACAATCGCTAAAGATGCACTAAAACCATTGTAAAATGAGCGTCGGCGCCATCCAATCATCTTAGGTTCTTCATTGTGCTTCGGGAGCCACTTCACTCGAGTATTAGCCTGAGTGCTCCTTTATCGCGCCCTCTGAGACAATCTCAATACCCCCGTCCAAAAGTGGCCGTTGAAGCTCCTTTGCCTCTTCGATCGGCGCGCTCAGCCAAGTCTCCCATTCCTCGGGCTCTGTAAGGATGACCGGCATGGCCTTCGGGTGAACGGCGCCGACAACAGCGTTGGCCTCGGTGGTGAGGAAGCCAAATAGGTCGGCCTCGACCTCGCCCTCCTTGAGCTTCCGGACGGACGTCCAGCGAGTCCAGATCCCGGCGAAGAAGGTCAGTGGTCGATCCTCGCCGCGCGCGAACCAGACGGGGGTTCGCGACTTGTCGGGCTCGACGCGATACTCGGAGAAGCTGGTAAAGGGCACGAGGCAACGGTGCTCCGGGCCGAGCCAGCGGCGCCAATGCGCTGAGCCGAGGTTGCGGATGTTCGTGACACCGGGATCGGTCCTGCGGTTCTTCAGGGCGACCTTGGGCGACGGCATGCCCCACCGCATCATCACCAGCTCCCGGCCCTCGTCGCCCATGCGGATGACGGGCGCCGACTGGTCCGGGAAGATCGCCGGCTGCGGCGCGAGGTTGCCCGTGCGGTCGGTCCATACGCTGGCGATCTCGCGGATCGCCGCCTGCCCCTTCGACAACGAATAGAGATTGCACATCCGCCCTGCCCCTTTGCGCCATGACGCGATCGGCGCCGAAGCCGATCCCATCACCCTGACTGTAGGAGCCCCTATGTCCGACTGCCACCGCCGCGCGCGCCTGTGGGTGCGCCGGCACGAGTTTATGATCGTGCGCGCCGCCATCGTCCTGCTGCTGCTCGTCCACGCCGCGCTGCTGTTCCGCTGAACGAGACGCGCCCGCGGGGATCTCCCGCGGGCGCTTTTCGGCCACCTGTGTGCGGGGACTCGGGTGGGTGTCCGCCATGTCGGTTGTTCATTGCCCGAACAGGAAAGGACTCCGCCGATGCCGCTCGACAGACTGATCGACCTTCTCGCAGAAGCCGCAGTCCGCAAGCTCTCGCAGGAGCGGGAGGCAAAGGACGCAACGCCTGACGCGATGTTTCCACTCTACTCGGGATTGCGGCCATACGATGTCCTCATTCTCCTGAGACACAAAGTTCAACAGCGCCGTGCGCGCCACAGCCCGACCACGAGACGACCATGACCACCGAGACCACCGCCCTTCTCTACCTGCGTGCAGCCTGCACGAACGATGCCACCATCGCCGAGCAGCGCAGGCTCTGCACCGGCTACGCCGAAGCGCGGGGCTGGCGCGTCCTCGATGTCGTCGTCGACAACGGCATCAGCGGGGCGCGGGACGCCCCCGGCCTGACGATCCTGCGGGAGCGCATCGCAGGCGGCGAGGCACAGGCCGTTGTCGCAACGGATCTGGCGCGCCTCTCGCGCGATCCCGAGCGGCTTCGGGCCTTCGCCCGGTTCTGCGGTCAGCACGGGGCGGACTTGTGCTTCACCGAGCACACGGTCAATCTCGACGCCCTTATAAGAGAGGCCGACTGCGCCGAAGCGGTCGATGACGACAGCCTCTACGCCGCCCGGGAGACCCGCCAATGACCACATCCCTCGAAGCCCCCCGCCGCGTCGCGCTCTACGCCCGCTACTCGACCGACTTGCAGAACCCGATGTCGGTCGAGGACCAGTTCCGTCAGGCGGAGCGCCACGCCCGGCAGCAGGGCTGGACGATCGTCGAGCGGTTCTCGGACAGCGCGGTCAGCGGCACGGCGGGCCGGACCCGGCCGGACTTCACGCGCCTGTCGGACGCGCTCCACCAGGGGAGGTTCGACATCGTTCTCGCCGAGTCCCTCGACCGGATTTCCCGCGACCAGGAACACCTGGCCGGCTTCTACAAGGCTGCGAAGACCGCGCGCGTCGAGATCCACACGATTGGGCGCGGCAAGGTGGATGCACTCACGCTGGGGCTCTCGTCGATGATGAGCGCCATGTTCCTCGAGGAGCTGTCGGACAAGGTGCGCCGCGGCATCGAGGGCAAGGTGCTGAAGGGCCTGAGCGGCGGAGGGCGGATCTACGGATACCGTCCCGGCACCGACGAGCGCGGTGCCCCGGTGAAGGGCACCCTGGCCATCGACGAGATCGAAGCCGCGGTCGTGCGGAGCATCTTTCGCGACTACGCCGCCGGCGTCTCGCCCATCAAGATCGCCAGCCGCCTCAACGAGGAGGGGATCGCCTCACCGTCGGTTGGCTCGAAGCGCAAATCTTCGGGGCACTGGAAGCAGAACACGATCAACGGCAACGCCGCGCGCGGCACCGGCATCCTGAACAACGAGCTCTATGTCGGGCGCCGCATCTGGAACCGGCTATCCTACACGAAGCACCACCAGACCGAGAAGAAGCGCTCAACGCTGAACCCCGAGAGCGAGTGGCATATCGTCGAGGTGCCGGAGCTCAGGATCGTCGATCAGGACCTCTGGGACGCCGTGAAGGCGCGCCAAGCGTCGCAGACGAAGCGGCGGTCGAAGGTGGCGACAACCGACCGGAACCGCCTGTCATCGGGCCAGACGCTCCGGCGCCGGAAGTATCTGCTGTCTGGGCTGCTCCACTGCGACCGCTGCAAGGGCCGGATGACCGTCGCCGGCTCCGGCAAATACAAGACCTACTACTGCGCCGACGCCAAGGAGAAGGGCCCGAGCGTCTGCACGGGCTTCCGGGGCCTGCGGGAGAGCGTCGCCCTGCCCCTGGTCCTGTCGGCCCTGCGGGCCGATCTGATGAAGCCCGAGGCCTACGCACGGTTCCGGGACCGCGTGCATCACCAGCTGAAGGCAGAGCAAGGCACCGCGGAGGACACGCTGCGCCTTCACGACGCGCGGGTGCGGCAGCTGGAGGTCGAACAGCGCAATCTGGTCGCCCTGGCGAAGCAGGGGCTGGGCTCGGAGTCGCTCGTTGCCGAGCTCCAGAAGATCGATGCCGACCTCACGCGCCTCGCGGCCACTCGCGACGAGATCATCCCGCCGGATATCGAGCTGCCCGAGGGGCTGCCCGAGCTCTATCAGGAGATGGTCGCGAACCTGGCGGCGAGCCTCTCAGAGGAGAGCGTTGTCGGTCGAGCGGCGGATGAACTGCATGAGCTGGTCGACCGGATCGAGGTCGATTGGGACGATGAGGCGAAGGTGCATCGCCTGACTATCGAGGGCAACTTACTGGAGATGCTACGCAAATCGGCGCCGGATGATCTCGGCGCCGTGCGTGGTTCTGCGATTTTCGCGGAAGTTGGTTGCGGGAGTAGGATTTGAA
>NZ_RQXX01000014.1 GCF_004011175.1 Mesobaculum littorinae
ACCCAGGCCAGGTCGATCTCGGCCAGAAGCTCGGGCCCTGCGGCCTCGAACATCAGTTCAAGCGCGGTCCGGCCGTCATAGTCGACCATCTCGAAATCGTGGTTGTGATAGGCCAGCCGCATGTCCTCGGCTGCGAGCTCGGCGGCGAGGCCGCCCAGCTCCTCGCCCAGCTCCTGCCAGCCCTCGGCATCGGTCGGGCGCTGCTCTTCGGCAAGATAGGGCACGGTGATCGTGTCGTTGCCGATGGCCTTGTTGAACGCGACGCTGTCCTCGATCCCGTCGCGCAGGGTATCCAGCTGCACGTGGCTCGAAATCACCTCGATGCCATGCTCGTCCAGCAGCGCCGTCATCTCCTCGGCGGTGACGTCATGGGTGCCCACGGTCTCGATCGCCGTGACACCCGCGTCCTCGACCGCCTGAAGCTGCTCCTCGAGCGTGCCGTAATCGCGCAGCGTGTACATCTGGACCGCGATGGGCAGCGCATCCTGCGCGGCGGCCGGCAGCGCGACGGCCGAGGCCAGCAACGTGGCGAGCGTGGTGGTGCGGAAATGGTGGGTCATGGTGTCCTCCCTTGGTGGCCCTGCAATCGATTTCATCGACGGATGCAGGGCCGGTCAGCTTTGCGGTGTCGATATGGGCGCAGTATCGCCGGGGCCGCCCTCCCGCGGCCCCGGCGACAGGATCAGTACGGGCTGTCTTCGAAGTAGTACTGGTCGGCGTTGTCCTGAGTGATCAGCTCGGACGCGATGATGAAGTCGCCGGACATCGGCACGCCGTCAGACATCAGGCCCATCGCCGTCAGTTCGATCGCGGTGGCGATCATCGCCGGCGGATAGGTCACGTCGACCGGGACCATGCTGTCGCCGTCCTGCACGCGCTGGACCATCTCCTTCATGCCGGCGCCGCCGACGACCCACATCTCGTCTTGGCGGCCGGCCTGTTCGATCGCGCCGATGGCGCCCACGGCCATGTCGTCATCCGCCGCCCAGACGGCATCGATCTCGGGGTAGCGAGACAGGAAATCCTGCATCACCGTGAAGGCGTCGTCGCGGCTCCAGTTGCCGTGCTCCATCGCCAGGATCTCGATGCCCGACCCGTCAAGCGCGGCCTGGAACGCCTCGACCCGCTCGTTGTCGATGCTGGTCGGGATGCCGCGCAGCACGACGACCTTGCTGCCCTCGTCGAGGGTCTCGACGAAGTAGTCGCCCGCGGTGCGGCCGAAGCTTTCGTTGTCGCCGGCGACGTAGAGATCCTCGATGTTCTCCTGCGACAGGCCGCGGTCGACCACGGTGACCCAGGTGCCGCTTTCGGCGATTCGCTGGATCGGGCCGGTCAGCGGCTCGCTTTCGAAGGGCAGAACCACCAGCGCGTCGATGTTGCGGGTGGCGACCATGTCCTCGAGGTCGCTGATCTGGGTGCCCGGGTCGGGCGTCGTGGTCAGCACGAAGTCGAGATCCTCGTACTGCTCTTCCAGCCGTTCCACGGTCTGTTCGGCGTGGAAGTTCAGCGCGCCGGCCCAGCCGTGCGTCGCGGCGGGGATCGACACCCCGATGGTTTCGGCCGCGGCCGGCAGCGCGACGCTGCACAGCAGGCTGCCCGCGAGGGTGGTGGTCAGTGTCAGTCTGGTCATGGTTCTTCCTCCCAATGAAAAACGTGGATCAGGTGGCCGTGCTGCCTTTGCGTTGCAGCACGACGGCCAGGATGATGATGACACCCTGGATGGCGCCGTTCAGATACGGGCTGACCATGTCGGTCAGGTTCAGGATGTTGCCGATCAGGCTGAGGATCAGCACGCCGACCACGGTGCCCCAGACCCGGCCGAAGCCGCCCTTGAGGACCGTGCCGCCGATGATCACCGCGGCGATGGCCTCGAGCTCCCACAGAAGCCCGGTCGAGGCCGAGGCCGAGCCGAGGCGCGGCACGTACATCACCACCGCGACCCCCACGAGGCAGCCGAGCAGGATGTAGGTCAGCGTCTTGACCCGCGTGACCGCGACCGTGGAATACCGCGCCACCGTCTCGTTCGACCCGATGGCGGCGCAATGGCGCCCGAAGGCGGTGTGGCGCATGACGATCTCGCCCAAGATCGCGACGATGGCGAAGACGATGATCGGCCAGGACACGCCGAGGATTCCGTCGTAATAGACCGGGCGGTAAAGTTCGCGCATGCCGTAGTCCAGCGACAGCGTGCCGCCGTCGGCCAACCAGGTGACGAGGCTGCGGTAGATCCCCATGGTCCCGAGCGTGACGATGAACGCCTCGATCCCGGCGCGCGTGACCAGAAGGCCGTTGATCGCGCCGGCAACCAGCCCCGCCGCAAGCGCGACGGCGATGCCGATCAGGATCACGCCGAGGCTTTGGCCCATGCTGGGAACCAGCAGGTTCATGCACAGGATCATCAGCCCGGCGATGAAGGCCGCCATCGACCCCACCGACAGGTCCAGCCCGCCCGCGGTGATGACGAAGGTCATGCCGACGGCGATGATGCCGATGAAGGCCGAGCGCGCCAGCACGTTGGTGATGTTGCCGTAGCTCAGGAAATTCGAGTTCAGCGCGATCCCGATCCCGATCAGCGCCACCAGCGCAAGGATCGGACCCAGAACGTGCAGATCGATTTTCATGCCGCGCCGGGCGCCTGCGTTCGTGCTAGCGGTGCTCATGCCGCATCCTCCCTTTGCGATCCGAGGCCGGTGGCCAGCCGGATCACGTTGTCCTCCGTCACCTCGGATCCTGTCAGCTCGCCCGCCACGTGGCCGCCGTGCATGACGTAGACGCGGTTGCACAGCCCGATAAGCTCGGGCATCTCGGACGAGATGACGATGATGCTGCGCCCCTCTTCCGCGAGGCGGTGGATCAAGGTGTAGATCTGCTGCTTGGTGCCGATGTCGATGCCGCGCGTCGGCTCGTCGATCACCACGACATCCGGGTCGCACAGCATGGTCTTGGCCAGCAGCAGCTTTTGCTGGTTGCCACCCGACAGGTTGCCGACCTTAACGTCGCGCGACGGCACGCGGATGTCGAAATCGGTTATGGCCTTGTCCAGCGCGGCAGCCTCGGCCTTGCGGTCGATCAGCGGGCGCGCGTAACGGTGCAGGACCGGCAGCGTCAGGTTCTCGGTCAGTGACTTGTCCAGCAGCAGCCCCGCGCCCTTGCGGTCCTCGGTCAGGTAGACGAAGCCGCGCCTGCGGGCACAGGCGACGTCGCCCCCGGGCAGGGATGTGCCCTTGAGCGTGACCGTACCGGTGCGCGGGCGCAGGCCCACGAGACCCTCCATCAGCTCGGTACGCCCTGCCCCCACAAGGCCGCCGATCCCCAGGATCTCGCCCTTGCGCAGCGACAGGGATGCGCCGGTGACATGGCCCGGCACGTCGACATGCGCGGCCTCCAGAATGATCTCGTCGCCGCCCGCACGCTTGGCGGGAAAAAGGTCCGAGACGTCGCGGCCGACCATCGCGGTGGCCATGGCGTCTTCGGTAAACTCATCGATACCGCCCTGGGCCACAACCGCGCCGTCGCGCAGGACGGTCACGCGGTCGGCGATCTCGGACACCTCGTCAAGCTTGTGCGAGGTGAAGAGGATCGCCGCGCCCTCGTCGCGCAGGCGGCGCACCTGCTTGAACAGCACCCGCGCCTCGGCGCCCGTCAGTACCGCGGTCGGCTCGTCCATGATCAGAACGCGCACGTTGCGCGACAGCGCCTTGGCGATCTCGACCATCTGCTTTTCGGGGACCGAGATATCGGACACCCGCGTGCGCGGCGGCACACGCGCCTCGAGCGCCTCCATCAGGTCGCGCGACTTGGCCTGCATCGTCTTGTGGTCGAGGAAGATCCCGCGCCGGATCTCGCGCCCCAGGAACACGTTCTGCTCGACACTCAGATGGTCGGCGAGGTTGAACTCCTGGTGGATCATGATCACCCCGGCGGCCTCGGCCTCGGCGCTGTCGGAAAACGCCGCGCGCTGCCCATCCAGCCGCACCTCCCCTCCCGTGGGCGAGAGGTAGCCGCCCAGGATCTTCATCATCGTCGACTTGCCGGCGCCGTTCTCGCCGATCAGCGCATGCACCTCACCGGGGCGCAGGTCGAAATCCACGCCGTGCAGCACCTCGATCGGGCCGAAGCTTTTCGACACGTCGTGCAGTGCAAGCGTCGGAGCGGTCATTGCTTCAGCTCCACCCACGCGGCATCGCGCGCGGAGGACCGGACGCAGGCCTCGACGAAGGCGACGCCCTCGATCCCGTCCTCGAGTGTCGGCAGATCCACGCCCTCAGGCACAGGCTTGCCCTGCTGACGGGCGCGGATCGCCAGCGCGGCATCGGTGTAGACGTTGGCAAATCCCTCCAGGTAGCCCTCAGGGTGGCCGCCGGGGATGCGGCTGACGCGCGCCGCCGCCTCTCCGGTGCCGGGGCCGTTGCGGGTCAGTCGCCGGGTCGGTTCGCCATGCGTCGTGTGCCACAGGTGGTTGGGGGACTCCTGGAACCATTCCAGCGCACCCTTGTCGCCGAAGACCCGCAGGCGCAGGCCGTTCTCCTGCCCCGGGGCGACCTGGCTGCACCAGAGCATCCCCTTGGCCCCGCCGGCAAATCGCAGCATCACGTGTGCGTTGTCGTCAAGCTGCCGCCCCGGTACGAAGGCGTCGAGATCGGCGGCCAGCTTGCCGAGCGTCAGGCCGGTGACGAACCGCGCGAGGTGATAGGCGTGGGTGCCGATATCGCCCGTCGCGCCGCCAAGGCCCGCACGTTCGGGGTCGGCGCGCCACTCGGCCTGCTTGACCCCCTGCGTTTCCACCGCGTCGGTCATCCAGTCCTGGGGATACTCGATCTGCACCACCCGGATCGCGCCGATGTCGCCCGCGGCGACCATCTGCTTGGCCTGCCGCACCATCGGGTAGCCCGAGTAATTATGCGTCAGCACGAAAAGCGCGTCCGACTTTTCGGCGGCCTGCCGCAGGCGCCGCGCCTCGGTCAGCGACGACGACAGCGGCTTGTCGCAGATCACGTGGATGCCGCGCTTGAGGAATTCGCGCGCCACGGGCACGTGCAGGTGGTTCGGCGTGCAGATCGCCACCGCCTTGATGCCGTCCTTCAGCCGCGCCTCGCGCTTGGCCATCTCGGCCCAGTCGGAATAGGTCCGGTCCCGGGCGATGCCTATGGCGGCAGCGCTCTCTTCGGCCTTCTCGGGGGTCGAGCTCAGCGCCCCGGCGACCAGCCGGAACTGGCCGTCGATGCGGCTGGCGATGCGGTGCACATCGCCTATAAAGGCCCCTGCCCCGCCGCCGACCATGCCCAGCCTGATGGGAACGTGACCATCCATGTTCAGCCCTCCAGCCCCAGAAGTTTGCGGTTGGTCGCGTCGTCGGTTTCACCGCCCGCGAAGTCGTCGAAGGCCCGGTCGGTGACGCGGATGATGTGATCGCGGGTGAAGGCCGCGCCTTCGCGTGCGCCGTCCTCGGGATGCTTGAGCGCGCATTCCCACTCGACCACCGCCCAGCCGTCGAAGTCGATCGCCGCGAGCTTGGAGAACACCGCGCCGAAATCGACCTGCCCGTCACCGGGGCTGCGGAACCGGCCGGCGCGGTCCACCCAAGCCTGATAGCCGCCATAGACACCCTGCCGCCCGTTGGGACGGAACTCGGCATCCTTGACGTGGAACATCGAGATACGCTCGGCATAGATGTCAATGAAATCGAGGTAATCCATCGCCTGCAGCACGAAATGCGACGGGTCATAAAGCAGCCGCGCGCGGCTATGCTGCTTCACCTTGTCGAGGAACATCTCGTAGGTGACGCCGTCGTGCAGATCCTCGCCCGGGTGCAATTCGAAGCACACGTCGATGCCGCGGTCCTCGGCATGATCGAAGATCGGGAGCCAGCGGGCGGCAAGTTCGTCGAAGGCAGCGTCAACCAGGCCCGCCGGGCGCTGCGGCCACGGGTAGATAAACGGCCACGCCAGCGCACCCGAGAATGCGGCGATCTGGGTGAGCCCCAGGTTCGCGGCGGCGTCGATAGTCTTCTTCACCTGGTCGACGGCCCAGGCCTGCCGGGCTTTCGGATCGCCGTGGACCGACGCATCGGCGAAGCCATCGAAGGCAAGATCGTAGGCCGGATGCACCGCGACCAGCTGGCCCTGCAGATGCGCGGAAAGCTCGGTGATCTCGACGCCCGCCTCGGCGGCGCGGCCCTTCAGATCGTCGCAGTAGCCGGTGGAGGTCGCCGCGCGGTCGAGATCCATCAGGCCCGCTTCGACCGTGGGCACCTGCACCCCGGCATAGCCGCAGTCGGCAGCCCAGCGGGTCAGGCCCTCGAAGCTGTCGAACGGCGGCTCGGCGCCGACGAACTGCGCGAGAAACAGGCCGGGGCCCTTCATGGTCTTCATGCATCCTCCCTTGCCGCAATCCAAGGCAGCCGCTCCTCCAGCCGCCTCTGTAATCGGTTTCATTACGGGAACACAGGATGTAAACCTTTACAAGCCCTCTTTTTGCGGGCCCCTTCTGCGGGTAACACCACGCAGGCGACAAAACGAGGTTCCGCACGATGAACGACCACAGCCCGGCCCGCGGCGCCCGCATCAAGGATGTCGCCCGGATCGCAGGCGTGTCGACCGCCACCGTCAGCCGCACGCTGTCGACCCCCGACATCGTGTCCGAGGAGACCCGCAAGGCGGTGCTGGCTGCGGTGGATCAGACCGGCTATTCGGTGAACCTGAGCGCCCGGCACCTGCGCCAGCAGCGCACCGGCGGCATCCTCGCGCTGGCGCCGAACCTCGCCAACCCCTTCTTTTCCGAGATCCTTTCGGGCATTTCGGACGTTCTGCGCGACGCCGGGCTGAACCTGATCGTCGGCGACACCTCGATCAACAGCGACGCGCGGATGCGGCTGGTCGACTACGCCAATCGCGCGCGCTGCGACGGGCTGATCGTGCTGGACGGCAGCCTCGACCCCGGCGTCTTTACCCGCAGCCAGTGTCCGCCGGTGGTGCAGGCCTGCGAATGGATCGCGGGGCTGTCCGCTCCGCGGGTTTTCGCCGACAACGAGGCCGGCGCCGAGCTGGTCGTCGATCACCTCGCCGGGCTCGGGCATACGCGAATCGGCCATGTCACGGGGCCGCCGTCGAATTCGCTCACCCGCAGCCGCGAGGCGGGGTTCCAACGCGGTCTGGCGCGGCACGGGCTTGCCCCCGACGTGGTGATCCGGGGCGACTTCTCGCTCGCATCTGGCCAAGCCGCGGCCGAGCGGCTGTGCGCCATGTCGGATCGCCCCACGGCGATCTTTTGCGACAACGACGAGATGGCCTGCGGCCTCATGGGCGCACTGCGCCGCTCCGGTCTGCGCGTGCCTGACGATCTGTCGGTGGTGGGCTTCGACGATATCGAGCTGTCGCGCCACCTGACGCCCACGCTGACCACCCTGCACCAGCCGCGCAAGGCCATCGGACTGCACGCCGCCCGGATCCTGCTGCGCCTGATCGACGGCCACGACGTCCCCGAGGATACCCGCCTGTCGGTGTCGCTCGAGGTTCGGGAAAGCACCGGCGGCCTTTGACCGGGCTCTGGCGAGGGCGACTTGGGAGGGTGATCCCCCGAGATTTCCAGAAGCTCACGACGCGGGCACTTCGCGGACGAACCTCGTCAATCCCGTCAATCGCCCTGACCATGATCCTATACCTCTTGGCCGGCACGTAAGCCGCCGCCCGGCCACATAGATGGCGATGCCTGAGGGCAGATCGCGCCTGTCCATGCCTTCTCGAAAACCGGCGCACTGCGCGGGATTTGCCCTCCCGCCGAACCAGCTTTGATCGAGGTGAAACAGCCGTTTCGCGGTCTGCCGATGCGCGGTTCTTGGCCGAGATGCCCCGCGGGTGGGCTCGCGCGGATAGGGGCATGTGCTGATGTTTGGGTCACGGCCCTGGAACAGCAAAGGTGTGCCCGATGAATGATCAATCGGACGTCCTTCAGGCTGAGCGGATTCTTGGGATCGCGACACCGCTCGGCGATGACCAGCTGTTGGCGCAAAAGCTGAGTGTGCGGAAAGCGATTTCGGATCTGTTCGAAATCCGAGGGGCAGTGCGTTCGAAGCTGCCGGACCTCACGCCGGCGGACCTTTTGGGCAAGCTGGTTGATGTGAGTGTCGAGATCGGGAATGGCGACCGACGATCGTGGAACGCCATCGTTACGGACATCAGCGCGGACCCGATGCAGTCCCGCGGGCTGCGGTCCTACGATTTGGTCCTGCGCCCGCAACTCTGGCTGCTGTCCCAGACCTCTGACTGCCGCATCCGGGATGGACAAGAGTGTTCTCGACGTGGCCGAGAAGCTGCTGTCCGAGCATTGGCTGCCCGCGCCGGTCACGGGCGGCGTGGTCGATCGGGTCCCGCCCGGCCACTAGGCTCTGGCCCCATTGATTT
>NZ_RQXX01000015.1 GCF_004011175.1 Mesobaculum littorinae
AAATCAATGGGGCCAGAGCCTAGCAAACAGGGCACATACAGTAAGCTTTGCTGATCCGTCATCGCCGTTTCGGTGATACGGTGCTAGGTGTGCATCTGAATAGATCGGCCGTATTCGGCAATAGAGGGCGCATGACCAGCATCAAGGGTTTCGAACGCGTTGCTTCTGCTTTTGACCCAATTGAGGTAAGCCTTATGGTCGCCCTTCTGGAGGGAGCTGGCTATGTGGTTCTCACGCCTGGTTTGGCGCTTCATCAGACGATCCCGCAGAACAGCTTCGCTTTCGGCCCAGTTCCGATACTTGTGCCTGTGGGCGATGCGAGCAACGCTCGGGCACTGTTGCAGGCGACCCAGACCGAGGCAACAAACGGTCCTGATGCCTGCTCAGAAGCGCCGGAAACGAAAAAATCAGCACCGCTCGAAAACCGGAGCGTGTGGCGCAAGGTGCTAGACATTCTCATTTTCGCTATTGCTGGTGTATCGCACCCGCGCGACCGGGTGACTATTGATCAAGATCCTGACGATATGGCTACCCCCGCCGATTTGGGTGTCCAAAGATCCGATCCGACGGCGGATGAATGAAAGTCCAGTGGTGGGAAAAGAGGGCTCGTCCTCGACCTTCCCTGCGCCGCAAGCGAGGTGCCTGATCGCGCCTGGGGTGCCGTCGCTCCCGGCCCAGAGCCGTCATTCGCCAGACTGGTCACCGCTGCAGCTCAGCTTCCCTAAACCGACCATTCGTAATTCGGGCAGCATTGTCCAACCGATCAATGTCCGCAGTGCGGACGAAGCGGACCATCACTTCTGGGTTTTGCTTCCGACTGCCGAGGGCACTCACACTCATGCAGGGCCCTGGAACACCGCTTCGACGTTGTTTCCGGAGGGGTCGATGACGAAGGCGGCATAGTAGGCTTCATGATACTTCGGGCGCACGCCCGGTGCGCCATTGTCCATTCCACCAGCGGCCAGGGCGGCGGCGTGAAAGGCATCCACCTCTTCGCGATTCCCGGCGCAGAAAGCCATGTGAACCGGCGTGGGCTCTGGTCCCCGCACTGCGCCAATGAAGAGATCGACTCCGTGGCGCCCGAAGCCCGCAACACCACCCTCGGCGCGCTCGACATAGAACTTCGTGTCTATTCCCAAGGGCGCAAGGGCGGCTTCGTAGAACCGCTGTGTCTCTTCCAGACGGGTCGTTCTGAGGCTGACATGATCGAAGATGCTCATTCGTGCGACCTTTCATTGAATGGTTTGGTTGCCTGCAGGCGGGCGTCAGAGGGTTGGAAGCATTCCCCCGTCAAGGCGAAGGTTCGAGCCGGTGATATAAGAGGCTCGTGGACTGGCTAGGAAGGCAACGGCATCCGCGATCTCTCCCAACGTACCAACCCGCCCGATCGGGACGCTCGCGAAAAGTGGAAGGACTTCTGCTTCCACTTCCTCCCACTGCGCATCCGGCGCGACACCCCTTTGCAGCGCGACCTCGCGGAACTTGCGTTCGAGCTTCTCGCTGCGGATCGTGCCCGGCGAAACCGTGTTCACCGTCACCCCCTCGGCCGCAACAGCCTTGGCCATGGAGGCGGACATTGCCAGCATCGCGGCCTTGGCGGCCGAATAGTCGGGGTTGCCTGCGGGGGGCATCAGTGCGGCGAGGCTGGAGATGTTGATGATCCGTCCCCACCCGGCATGGCGCATCCGCGGCGCGACCGCCTTCGCCATGCGCATGGCCGCCAGCACGTTGGCATCATAGGTCGATGCCCACGCTCCAGCTTCTGTCGTGCTCCAGTCCGAGTTGCCACCCGAGCCGCCCGCGTTGTTGACGAGGATGTCGACATCTCCGACAGTGCGAACCTCGGCCAATAACGCATCGATCGCCGTTTCGTCTGTCAGGTCCCCTGTCACCACATGCGCCATCCCGCCTTCCTGCCCGATTTGCCTTGCCACGGCAGCGGCGTGGTCCCGGTCGCGCCCGTGAACCATCACCACCGCGCCTTCGCGCGCCAGCCCGCGTGCAATTCCTGCGCCGATGCCCTTGCTGCTTCCGGTCACCAGGGCGATCTTGCCGTCGAGATGTAGATTCATGGTCGGGCTCCTTTTATGGTGAAGCCGTGATGTAGGAGCGACAATATGGACCCCGCAAGAACGCACAAAAAGGTGCCTGTGGCTGAGCTCAACCGGAGTGCATGCCTCGGACCGGACGGCGCGGTGGCTCAGGTCACCCGGTGCCTGAAGATGATCAGCGGGCGATGGAAACTGCCTATCCTGTTCCGACTTTATGCCGACGGGATGCAGCGCAGCTCCCTGCTTCTGCGTGACATCCCCGACATTTCGCAGAAGATGCTGACCCAACATCTACGCGAGCTTGAGGCTGACGGGCTGATCCGGAGGACGGATTTCGGTGAAAAGCCCCCTCGGGTGGAGTACCGCCTGACTGACCGCGGTGAAGGACTGATGCCGGTACTGCTTAGTGCGCGCCAGTTCTCGGAGGATTACGATCAATTGGCTTGATCGCGCCCAGGGATCGCTCGCGAAGATCGAAGTTTTTCGGGATCTACATGGAACAGCACTGCTTTGCGTGGGGGCACCTGACGATGTCCGCATCGAGATCGACCAGGACACGCGGCGCCGCGGTTGGGCCGGACACCTGGCAGGCAGCAGCGGCCGTCGCTGCCGGCCCACGGCCGTCATTCGCCAGATTGGCCAACGCTGCAGCTCAGCTTCCCTAAACCGGCCATTCGTACTTCGGGCAGCATTGTCCAACCCTTCAATGTCCGCAGTTCGGACGAAGCGGGCATCTGCTGCTCTACGCGCGAAGGTCCGTTTTCGTTGATAGCTACTTTATCGCACGAGCCACGCGAACGCTTGTCGAAGAGTTTCGGCCCTACCTGCCGGAAGCGCAGGACCATGCGCGAAGACTAATCGCTTCGCATCCCATGCAAGGATGCGCTGCACGGTCTGCCGTGTCGCGATCCGGTCCGTTGTCGCGAGGCGGAATTTGCGCGGTACCGATGGCTCGCGCGCGCTCATAAGGTCCAGCCGGGCGACCACCGCGCGCCACCCGCCCCGTGGGATGTGCTGCACCCAATCCGTCACAATCGCGGTAGCAGAAGCCCTATGGAAGAACACGACCTCCGTGGTGATCCGGTTGCCGAGCACGACTACCTGATCGAGCGCGCCGCTCCACTCAGTATCAGTCATATCGTCCAGCCGGGCATGGATCGCGGTTCCTGACGCAGTCTCGGTCAGACCGGGAGCAGCATGGACCCGCGCCTGCGGGTAAGACCTGGCCCATTCGGCCAGGCAGGTGTGATGAAGGCTGTTGGGAGCGACCAGATGTCGGACGGAACCGAGCGCATCGACGGCGGCGCGCACGTCTTGCGTCAAGGCCACAGGCGACCAGACCCATAACCCACCCTCGACCGGTAGCCGCACCACGACCATGCGCGTAGGAAATTGGAAGCCCCCGGCTCCCGTCACGGAAGGACCGTCGCAGAGCCAGAGGTCGGGGCCTAACGGTTGCAGCATGTTGGAAGACTTCGACCCCTTAGGCCGAGGACGATCTGCTTCTCTGCCGCAGCTCACTCGGGGTCGCGCCGAAGTGGCGCTGCACCGCAGCTGAGAAGCTAGAGGGGCGAATGTAGCCGACAGCATAGGCGATCTGGATGAGCGGATCATCGCGTTCGGTGAGCAGCAAAAGTGCCCGTTGCATGCGCAGATCGCGAATATAGTCGTAGACTGACTGGCCCAAGATCTGACGAAAGCCTGTGCACAGCGTGCTGCGGCTCACTCCTGCTTCAGCTGCCAGTTCTTCCAGCGAAGGCGGGGATATGAAATTCTGCTCCAGAAAGCGCCGCGCCTTCAACACTCCTCTCGCCATGGACTTGGTGAACCGGGTCGATTGCAGGCAATCGCTTTTGTCGAAGGCCTCAAGAGCATGGCAGAAGATTTCGATCGTTTTCGACTTCAGAAACAGACAACGCCGATGCCCCTCAAGCGGACAGGTTTGGACATCCCCCAGACATCGTAGCAGTTCCGCGCTCAGAGGCAGCGCCCAACCGTTTGTAGAGTGCGCGCCGCCTTCAAGGACATCCTGCAGCAGGGCGGGCAAGTCATGAACCTTGTCCGCATAAAGCGCTCTAAGCGCATCGAAGTGCATGACGATGTAGATATACCGCATAGACCCCACCAGAGTGACTTCTGCCGGTGGTGCACCAGCCGGTTCAATGATCAGAACCGCGCTCGGTGCCTCGAAGCTTAGCGGGGTGCCGCCGTTCGGCAAGTATTCGCCGTCTCCGCTGCTTGCCAGGTAGATGTGCAAGCTGTCGGGAGAACGAAAATGAGCGGATCGAGGCTCGGGATAAGTCATCTCGGCAAACCGAATGAAGAACCCATCGCCGAGACGGCAAACTTCGTATCGGCCTGCTTCAGGGGCGTTCCTCACTTCCGCGCGATAATGACTATTGCTCACCGGCAGAACGGCATCGCCCATTTGCCGGCAGTATTCCGCCATGTCTGCCGCGTAGCTATCCACACCATATGGAACAGACACTTGTGCGTCGCTGTACGCCACAGGGGGGAAACGCCGCGTTGGACCTCCTTTGGGTCGATTCTTTTCAGTAGATGACGGTGTCATACCCAAGAGTGAGGGAGGCTCACCCCGATCGTCAACACTGCCGATGCTGGCTTTCCTGGCGGCGCTCGAAAGCACTCCGGCGGCAGAAGACAGCTGAGGTCCTCGGGATCGCCTATCAAGTGTGCATGACCTCCCCTGCTCTCGGCAGTGGGAGCGACACGTCTGTCGAGCACGGTCGCCGGCCTGTCGGTTCGGCATCTTGTTCGCTGTACCGCGTTATTTGAATATGGAAGGGTCATCATGATCAAGATCATCGATCGCGGGGCCGCCTTGTCGCTGGGCGGAAGCGTACTGGCAGCAGCGGCTGCGGCATCGGTCCGGCCCACTGCCGCTACCGATAGTGAACCGGTCAGCGCCGGCAGTTTCGGAACAGGCGGCACGAGGGGGCTTGTTGAGGCCGCGCCTTCCTTCGCCGAGCTTTTTCCGCTGACCCGATACTTCGAAGTCGATTCAGAGATTGCCGGCGCCCGCTATTCGGCTTCCGTCACCGTTCCCATGCAGTATGAAGCCGACGAAACGCAACGTTATCCGGTCGTCTATCAGATCGATGGAAACCTATACTTCGCGGCCACGGCGCCGTTTCACATGCCGGGACAGTTCGACGTCATGTCGCCGCTACGTCCCTTCATCATGGTCTCCATCGGCTATTCGCGAGAGGAGAGCCACGCTTGGGATTGGCTCCGCGTGCGCGACTTGGTCCCGCCCGGAGAAGTGGTTCCGGACCTGTTTCATCAAACACTGGACGGCAATGTCGCAGTCGGCCTTGTTTCTGAGGACGACGCCCAGCGCTATCGCACACTCCTCGCCAACCCGGCAGCGGACAAGTTCCTCGGTTTCCTGGAGCAGGAACTTCATCCGCTTCTCACGGCAAACTATCGCATCGACGAAAGTGATATCGGCATCTGGGGTTTCTCCTACGGGGGCCTCTTTACATCCTACGTCATGCTCGAGGGGTCTGATCTGTTCAAGCGTGTCTGCGCCGGCAGCCCGGGGATCATGGGGGAGAGCCAGATCTTCAAATTGTACGATGATGCTTTCGCTTCCGGGCGGGATTTCTCGGGCCGGCAACTCCATGTCACGATCGGAGCGCGCGAAGCGGCCGATCCGGGCGTCTATCAATGGCTCACGGCGCGGGGGACGGGCGAGCTGCTCGCGCAGACCTCTCTCCAACCTTTGCCCGGATTGCAGGTGTCCAGCGAGATCATTCCATTAGAAACGCACCTGACCGGCGGGGTCCCAGCGTGGTTCAGCTTCCTGCGTGCCTGTTACGGGCGATCCTAGGTCGCCCGAAGCAGCTGTATCAGGATGGCAGTTTTCGCGCGTAATTCCGCCAAACCCAATCTGCTGCCCACCCACTGCAGACCTCGGGTCTTCGCGCAGCGATCAACTGAATGGGCTCGAACCGGTCATGCGGCGGTAAATCGAGCTGGCCGCCGAGGTGGGTTTGGCTGCCCGTCAGAGACGGCCCTGAGCTGCCGTTCGCCGGTCGGTCCATCGCTGCAGCGCGGCTTCACCGAATCAGACGTTCGCGCACCCCGCAGCATTTTCACCTCCCGATGACGGCTGTGCGGGACGAAGCTACCGTACCTCAGGTGAGGCTGGACAGATCGAGTAGTGGTTTCTGACCACCTGGCTTTTCGACTTCCGATAGGGCCTCCCGCCACTCTTGGGCCGGGAAAACCCTTGGAGGTGGCGGCGGGGCATCTGCCAGCAGCGGCCAGATCTGGGCGAATGCAGCGTTCATGCCTTGGCCCGCGAGGACCGAGAAGTGATCGCGCATGTGAAACCGGTGGTATCGCGCTCTGATCTCTGCTCCGATCCTGACCGGCTTGCCCGTCAAAAGACCGTAGGCGACAAAATCCGTCTCCCTGCGCATCCGTTCCAGCACGCATCTTGCGATGTCGCCACCAAGGGCATCGAAGGCGACGTCGGCCGAGACGGAGGCGTTCGAAATGGCGTCTAGATCGGATGCTGCGATCGGTTCGATACCTACCCGGTGCAACCGATTCTTTCGGCACTCTGAACGATAGATCCCCATGACGCGCTTGGCTCCATGGCGGATGGCCCAGCGTCCCAAATGTTCCGAACAGCTCGATCCCGCACCATTAAGCAGGACCACCTTGTCACGGACGGGCCAGAGCCGAAGCATCGTGGCGGCGGCCAGAGGATTGATATATGCCCGCGCCGCAACCAGGTCTGGGACCGTGTCGGGCACCTCCACTGCATGATGGGCAGGGCAATCGACATAGGTCTGCCACGTGCCTTCGCCCCGCAGGGGCAGGACGCGCCGACCGACCATTTGAGATAGACCGTCCGGAGCTTCGACCACACGCCCGACGCCTTCGTATCCCGCCACGCCCGGCAGCGATATCCGATGCGCATAGGCTCCTGTGATCGGTATGAGATCGGATGGGTTGACCGGCACATGTGAAACTTTCACGCGAAATGAACCGGGGTCGCGTGGCGGAAGTTCACGAACGAGCATTTCAAGGGACGACTGCGGCGAACCGAAGGTCCTGTAGATGAGTGAGCTTCGCATGAGCTGCTGGGGATCTGTCTGAGGCATGTCTTGCCCTAGCCTATCACATGACTTCCGGCAAAAGGGCTCAAAGCAGTCATGCGGCAACGCAGCGGGGCGTGCACCAGGCCGGCAGCAGCGGCCGTCGCTCACGGCCCTTTGCTGCCGTTCGTCGGGATCACCCACGCCGCCGCGCGGCTTCCTCATACCGGACCTTCATGGCAACGCGCACCATAGTCCTGGGCCCCAATGTCCGCATCGCGGACGAAGCGGTCGTTCCCGATACAAGGCGTTGTGTCCGCTTCCGACCCTTCTAAATCATCCGCCTCGGTGCCGTGTGTTCTCTGAAATTTCCTCAAGCAAGGCGATGATCTGAGCGAGACCAACCAAAAGAACGCCGAAGAGCAAACCGCCGAAGCCGACTCCGAGGGCGGCAGGATTGCCGGCGATGAAGCTGAGAGGGATCGCGAAAACCGTCAACGCGATCAAGACGATGCCTACTATCTTGCGCACCACACGGGACATTATCTTATCACCAAACCTTTCTCGATCGCCGATATCCCAGGTGAACGTCGAATACGCTATGGGGCACGCGTCTCGTGACATTCTACGACAGCATTTCTCTTTAGATAAGCATCCCAGAAGCGGACCAATAGCTTTCCAACAATTGCAAACCTCGGATCGTCGCCTAGGCTCTGGCCCCATTGATTT
>NZ_RQXX01000016.1 GCF_004011175.1 Mesobaculum littorinae
GACGGCCACGACGTCCCCGAGGAAACCCGCCTGTCGGTGTCGCTTTAGTTTCGGGAAAGCACCGACGGCCTCTGACCGGGCTCTGGCGGACCTTCCGGGCATGCTGGCGGAGGCGGGTTGCGGGATCGGCGGCGGCGCCCGGCGGAGGCATTCGGTGGGCACGTTCGACGGCACCATTTGGCGGGGGCGTTTAACGGGTACGTTCAGCGCGGGCGGGCCACCAAGGCAACGGACGACCGCGCGGACCCGATGCGGTCCAAGCATGCCCCCTTGCCCGCCCCGACACCTGATCTACCAAGACAAGACGGGGCTGCCACCGCTTTGTCACGGGGGAACTGCATGCCCCCAAGCCAGAACGCCGCACGCCCCCGCCCAAAGCCGCGTCCCGCCTCGGGTGCCTAGTGCGGCCGTGTCCCCTAGCTCTCGGGTGAACTCAGCCCCGTGGCGCGCCGACGCCCCGATCACCGCCGAAGAGATGCGGATCGTGGTTCGGGGCCCTCCGACATCCTTCCCCTGGCTGCCGCCAGTCGTGCGAGCCAATGAAAGGACAAGGACGGCAGGGTAATCGACACGGCGCGGGAAGGAGCAAGAGCTCTCCCCTCCCCACCGGTTTACCATGTGCGCCCTGTCCGGCCGGCATGACTATCCGAAGGATGGGGGGCAGGCGAGGACGGCCGCTCACATCAAGGGGATGCCGGGATCTATTGCGTGGGCGCCACAGCAGGGCTGACCCGCAATCCGCCGAAGACCATGCTGGTTCGTGGGCGCAGGGCAGGATCGGGGGTGGCCCTGCGACAGCGTGTTCTGGAGGTCTACCCCCCGAATGCCTGCCCGGGCATGCCCGTCACCGGCTTCCATGTCGGGTTCATGTGGGGCCGTCCGAAACATTGATCTATCCAGAACCGAGGGCGATGATCCCTCCGCAGATGGGCGCGAAACCTGGCGCGGGGCTGTTCCTTGCGGCAGGAGGTCATCCCAGCCGGTTTACGGCCCCACATCGCAAAACCTCCATCGCAGTCATGGGACAGGGCAGACACCAATGTCGGACGACCCCCCGGGGAAATTGACGGAAATCCTTCACTTCATCATGGGCATGCTGGCGGACATGGCCGCCCACCTGCTGGTCACGGCCGGTCTTCTGTGCGTCGCCGTCGGCGTCTCGATCCCGGTCTGGAGCCTCGCGGGCCTGGGCCTGGTCGCAGGATGTGTCGGCGCGTGGCTCTTCTTTCGCGATTGACCGCGTGATCCCGTCGCCCTGAGGCCCCCCGGCGTCCCTTGCCGCCCCGAGGCGCAGCCCGACATCTGCATCGGGATCGCGATGATCCCGCCCCGGCTGACGCCATGGTGGTGCGGCGGCCGAGCGGAGCCGGTCTGCACATCACCTCAGGACAGATCCGCAGGCGCGTCCGGGGACGTCGGCCCTGACCTTCTCTCCCCGCACGCCCCCCCGCCCGCCGCACCACCATAGTGTCCGTCGGCGTCCGCACCCCTGCGTCGGTAAGTTTCCGCCGGCGCCCCTGCCTTGCGCTCCCCCCTACTCCACAGAACCTCAGGTACGTGCTAGCAGAAAAGGCGCAACGAACAGGCGAGGAGGCGGTGGCCGATGAACGCCGAGAGCGATGTGATCCAGGCCGAGCGGATCCTGCGGATCGTGACACCTCTGGGCAAGGACCAGCTTCTTGCCGAAAAGCTGACGGTTCACGAGCATATCTCGTCCCTCTTCGAGATCACGGTCTCGGTGCGGTCCAAGCTTCGCGAACTGGCCCCGTCCGATCTTCTTGGAAAGCCGGTGGACGTCTCCGTCGAGCTGAGCCAGGAGCCGCCGGTCCGCCGCACCTGGAACGCCATCGTCACCGGCCTGATCGCCGGGCCGCGCCACACGCGGGGGCTGCGCAGCTACCAGCTGGTCCTGCGCCCGCAACTCTGGATGCTGGCGCAGAAATCCGATTGCCGCATCTGGCTCGACAAGTCCGCCGTCGAAATCGCCGAGATCCTGTGCAGCGAACACGGCATCGCGCGGCCCGTCACGACCGGGGTGATCGACCCGGTGCCGAAGCAGCATTACTCGGTCCAGTGGAACGAGACCGATCTCGACTACCTGACGCGGCGGCTGCAGGAGGACGGGCTGTGGTTCTTCTGGCACCACGAAGAGGGCGCGCACACCCTTCATATCGCCGCGCATCCCTCCGGGTACCTCGCCGCGATCGAGGATGACGGCAACGTGCGCTTCGCCCATGGCTCGACGGACCGGAACCATATCGGCCGGTTCGAGACCACGTATCGCTACATCCCCGGCCGACATGCGGGCCGGGATTGGAACTTCGAGACGCCGGGCAGCGTGCCCGAGGCGGCGACGCCGGGGCTCGTGCAATTGCCGAAGAATGGCGGCTACGAGCTTTACGAATACCCGATGCAGGCGGGCTATGGCACGGGCAGCCGGGCGAGCGAGGGGATCGAGACCGCCGAGGTGGAGCGGATCAGCAGGCTGCGGATGCAGGCGGTGGAGGCCGAGCATGCGCGGGTGGAAGGGGCGAGCATGGTGCGCACCCTTGCCCCCGGCCATCGCTTCAAACCCTATGATGTGGCCAACCCCGACAATGTGTTCGATCCGCATGTGATCCTGTCGATCGAGCACGAAGCGGTGGACACGTCCTTCGAGAGTGTCGACAACCAGCCGGAGTACCAGAACCGCTTTCTCGCGCTGCCCGCGGACGTCCCCGCGACCCCGCACCGGACGACGCCGCACCCCCGGATCGACGGCGCGCAGGTCGCCATCGTCGCCGGCCCCCCGGGCGAGGAGATCCACCCCGACGAATACGGCCGCATCAAGCTGTGGTTCCCCTGGGACCGGCGNGCGCGCGAAGAAGGACGGCAGTGACACCTGCTGGGTGCGCGTGATGCAGAACTGGGCCGGCGCCGGATGGGGCGGCCAGGTCATCCCGCGCATCGGTATGGAGGTCATGGTCAGCTACCTCGACGGCGATCCCGACCGTCCGGTGGTGACCGGCGTGGTGCCGAACAAGAGGCAGAAGGTGCCTTACGACCTGCCGGCCAACAAGACCAGGTCGGTGTTCCGAACGAACACGCACAAGGGCAGTGGCTTCAACGAGCTAAGCTTCGAGGACGAGCGGGACCGGGAGAAGATCTACCTTCACGCAGAAAAGGATCACGAGCTTCACATCGAGAACAACCGCGCCAAGCGGGTCGACCGCAACCAGTCCGAGAGCGTCGGCAACAACAAGTCGATCGAAGTGGGCAACAACCACCACGAGGTGGTGGGCGGCAACCTGACGATCATGGTCGGCCCGAACAAACTGCAGTCTGCGGTGACCGGGGCCTTCTCGAAGTTCACGGACAAGATCGCGGGGCTGGCCGACAGGCTGGGTCTTCCTGATATCCTGAACATGGGCGAGGGAAACCTCGTGATCGGCGTCGGCAAGAACAAGGCAGAGACCGTCATGATCAGTTCGAACGAAATTGTTGGCGCCGCCAAGACCGTGACGGTCGGCGGTGGGTACCAGATCTCCGTTCAGGGCGTGCGCAACGAATCCACCCTTCTCGGGGCCTACGAGGAGGTCGGCCAGAACAAGGTGGTCGTCGTGGGCAAGCGCATCGAGTTCGTCTGCGGCAAGTCGAAATTCCAGATGAACGAGGACGGCACCATCGTCCTCAAAGGCGTCGACCTGAAGATCGAAGGCAGCTCCTCGGTCGATGTGGACGGCGGTCGGATCGATCTGAACTGAGGGTGAGCGCATGAGCTATCAGACTGGTATTTTCGCGCGGAAGGAAGCGGATCGGCAGAAACTGAGGGACACGATGCGCGACCAGTTCTTCGCTGAGATCGGCATTCCCCGCCTGACCGATCCGCTGCGGATCGATATCGATCCGGTGAACCAGCATGCCGCCGTCCTGCGCCTCGTCGAGATCGCACAGACAACTCATAAGGGCGACATGGGCGCGCTCAATGCCATGAAAACCGAACTCTTTTCATCGGCATTCGGTATCCCGACCCTGCCCATCGGCGTACCGAACCAATTGTCGCTCGCGGATATAATGCCGGAGCAGATGGAGAAATCGCACCACGCGATGGACTGGGCGGGCTGGTTCGGTGACTGACGACTGGCCACCGGCTTCAGCCGCACAGGGCGCGCTTGCACAGCCGGGGTCGGCCGCCGTGCCGGACGTGACGGACACGAGCTATCAAGCTCAAGCTGCCGCTCTTGGTGACTATGCCCAGTCCGCATTCAACGAGGTGCTTGCCCAGTATCGCTTCCTTGGGCTCCTGTCCGGCATCAAGGGCCCCAACGATACTGACGCCGACGTCACCGCAGCGCAGGAGGCCGTTCTGGAAGCGCTCGGCGATTTCCTGCAGGCGGGCCCGCTGTCCCAGCGGACGGAAGAGGTGTTCGACGAGGTCCAGGCAGCACGGGACGCCCTGCAGGAGCGTATTTACGAGGGCATGCGTGCCGGTGGCTCCGACATCGACGGTTTGATTTCTGCGCAGGGCCTGCTCGACGAGATCGTCCCGGGCCACCCCGGCAATCAGTCCGAAGGATGGTTGGAGGGGGTCGCCAGCGGTTCACTAGACCAGGGATATGCCGACCGGGTCGCGCAGCTTCCAGAGGATCTGCAATCCGACTTTGGGAGCCTGCTTGAGCGTCAGAAGGTCCTGGCAGGTCTCGAAGACGCCCGTCGTGGCGAACGGCGCGCCGCGATCGGCCGGTGGTTTCTCGAACTCTGGGACGGCGTGCGCGCCTACTACGAAGAGAACATGGCGCTGATCCGGAACGGTCAGTGGCTTCTGGCGACCGGCCGGATCGCGGTCGACGCCGCCGTCTTCGCGGCCGAGGAGGTGGTCGTCGCCGGCATCGTCACCGCGGTCATCGGCCTCACGGGTGGCCTGGCGGCGGGAATGGCGCTGGCGCTGCGAAGTGCGGTGCGCATGGCATTCAGCATCGTGCGCCAGGGCACCCGCGTCGTGCGTCATGTGCGTGCGAACTACGTGTTCCGGATCACGCTGACCAAGGTCGAGCCGGGAATGCTCTACTCGAACCCCTTCCCGATGAGCGTCCAGGCCGGACGCCGCATCAACTATTCCAAGGACATCGACGTCGAGACCGATCTGACCCCCGACGAAGCCCGCGCATATGGAGAGGGCGGCCAAGGGTCCATGGAGCCTGACGTGGATGCTCCGGAGCAGGGAAGCAAGGGGGGTGGTCAGGGCGACGAACCTGCAAACGAAACCGGAGCTACAGGCTCACCCCGTTCAGTTGACGAGCTTCTGTCTAACGGTCGCGTTCCCTACAATAATCGAGGCTTCGCCGATTGGTGGGACGATCTTACACTTGAAGAACTTGACAGCCTGATTGATGCCGGACATGGGGCAACCATCGAAAACCGCATTCGTGCTGGGCGCGGCGTCCATGAATGGCTGAAGACCTCTCAATACAGGGAGCACAAACGGCTTGGCTTCTCGATGCACGAGATACAGGATTGGGTGACGGCTACAAATGCCGCCGAGGGTCCTTTGCCGGTACCGGCTGCGGATGGGGCAATGCGCTGGCGACATGTTTCGGCCGATCAGCCCAACACGTCCGGCTCGACAATGATGCACAACGCGCTCGATGAAATCTATCAGCCTCCGCCCGCTGGTAGGAATGATCTGTTGAGACGAATGGGGTATTTTGCAAATCACTACTTGGATGGGGGGGTCGATGCCCTGCCCTCTGGGTTGAGAGATGCGATCCTCGCAACAAAAGGTGGTTGACCGCTATGGCCCTGATCGACGATTGGCTAATTTATCTCGAAGAACCCGATGCATTCTCGAAGAATCACTTCGAGCCGATGATTACAGATACCGGCAACCCTCTCGACCTGCATCGAGCCTTCGCCCCCCTGCCGCAGGGTGCTGCTATGGTCGAGCGGATAGAACGCTTGCGCAGCGAAACGCGCTTCACGGGTCTCTACCATGTGCAGGATCCAAACCGCAGGCTCAGCCAGGATGCAATGATTGGAAAGGCGCGTAGCTACTGCGATCATGTCTCGGATTTTCTTCGTGGTATAGATATGGCTGACCTAGCACAATCCGTCGATACCGGAGATTTCAGGTATCTGGATGTCCACAGTTATGATTTTCGTGATACCGATGGACGTCTTGGTCTCAACGAGACGGGCGAAGTCTTGGAGGATGAGTTCACCCTTACGTTGCAGAAGGGCCCTCACTATCTCATGGGCTTGTTCCAGGCCGTTTTGTTCATGACGAAAATTCCCGTTGTGACGCGCTATATCATGCAGCCTGTAGTGGAATTCCCGTTGAACGAAGTGGACGGATACGCCGCATGGATTGGCGGTGCAGCTATTGCATTCGGAGACGGAGACAACTTTTTGCTCGTTGAACCCGAGCTTATTCCGCAAAGCTAGACGGCGGCATCTGCCACAGGCAAAAAGTTGGGCATTGTCAAACTGCTGTTTCGACGTTGATCCATTCGATAAACTGAACTGGTCGCCAAGGATGCATTGGTTTTCAGGAAGTCACATGGCCGGAAAGCCAGCTACACGTCTCTGTAACGCTGGCTCCCGGCACGCCCGCCATTTTCCGCCGATGCCGAGCTTTGAAGCGTCGGATGGTGTAGATATTGGCGGTGTTCCTGCCGTCCGGAAAGAGGTTGCCTATGCCCCGCATTCCTGTCCGGCGGATCGGCCAGGGTCTCCGTCCGCGATAAGCCCCCTCGGGTGGGCCATCCAATTAACTATCCGGAAGAGGCGAATATGCCGGTTGCCGGTCGGTCTGCGGTCAGTGAATATTGGCGCAGGAGGTGGCTAGATGACATTGCTCGAAGACTGGAT
>NZ_RQXX01000017.1:2500-5730 GCF_004011175.1 Mesobaculum littorinae
TGCCGGCGGCGCTCACAAAAGGACCGCCGGCCTCAGGAGAAGCCTTGCTTCTTCTGGATCAAATCAAGCGCGAGAAGGGCGTTTGGTGGATGCCTTGGCAGTAAGAGGCGATGAAGGACGTGATACTCTGCGATAAGCGTCGGTGAGGTGAGAATAACCTTTGACCCGACGATCTCCGAATGGGGCAACCCACCTGATTATCTCTAGTTATTGCTCAGGCTCAGGCCTGGGCGGTTATCTAGGGGTAGTAACCAGGTACTTATAGACTGAATACATAGGTTTATAAGAGCAAACCCGGGGAACTGAAACATCTAAGTACCCGGAGGAAAGGAAATCAACAGATACTCCGCTAGTAGTGGCGAGCGAACGCGGACCAGCCGAGCCTTGAGAGTGACTGGAACCAGTTGGAAAGCTGGACCATAGCGGGTGACAGTCCCGTACAGGAAGCTCAATGGGACGTATTAAGTAGGGCGGGACACGTGAAATCCTGTCTGAAGATCGGGGGACCACCCTCGAAGGCTAAGTACTCCTTACTGACCGATAGCGAACCAGTACCGTGAGGGAAAGGTGAAAAGCACCCCGACGAGGGGAGTGAAACAGTACCTGAAACCGAGCGCCTACAAGCAGTCGGAGCCTCCTTGAGAGGTGACGGCGTACCTTTTGTATAATGGGTCATCGACTTGGTCTCACGAGCAAGCTTAAGCCGTTAGGTGTAGGCGCAGCGAAAGCGAGTCTTAATAGGGCGAATGAGTTCGTGGGATCAGACCCGAAACCGAGTGATCTAGGCATGACCAGGATGAAGGTAAGGTAACACTTACTGGAGGTCCGAACCCACACCTGTTGAAAAAGGTCGGGATGAGTTGTGCCTAGGGGTGAAAGGCCAATCAAACTCGGAGATAGCTGGTTCTCCGCGAAATCTATTTAGGTAGAGCGTCATCCGAATACCCCGGGGGGTAGAGCACTGGATGGGTAATGGGGCCCCACAGGCTTACTGATCCTAACCAAACTCCGAATACCCGGGAGTACTAGATGGCAGACACACTGCGGGTGCTAACGCCCGTAGTGAAGAGGGAAACAACCCTGACCTACAGCTAAGGCCCCCAATTCGTGGCTAAGTGGGAAAGCATGTGAGACGGCCAAAACAACCAGGAGGTTGGCTTAGAAGCAGCCATCCTTTAAAGATAGCGTAACAGCTCACTGGTCTAAATTTAAGCTGTCTTGCGGCGAAGATGTAACGGGGCTCAAGCCACGAGCCGAAGCTTAGGATGTGCATAGCACATGGTAGCGGAGCGTAGTGTGACATAGCTCACTGTCTCCTTAGCAGGTTCGCCTGCGTTGGAGACAAGGAGCTTTCTGTGAAGCCGGCGCGTGAGCGATCCGGTGGAGAGATCACTAGCGAGAATGATGACATGAGTAGCGACAAACAGGGTGAGAGACCCTGTCGCCGAAAGTCCAAGGGTTCCTGCTTAAAGCTAATCTGAGCAGGGTAAGCCGACCCCTAAGGCGAGGCCGAAAGGCGTAGTCGATGGGAACCAGGTTAATATTCCTGGGCCAGGAGGATGTGACGGATCGCAGGGGTAGTTCAGTCTTATCGGATTGACTGGGCTGCTGAGCGGTCCCTGGAAATAGCCCTCCATGAGATCGTACCCTAAACCGACACAGGTGGACTGGTAGAGAATACCAAGGCGCTTGAGAGAACGATGTTGAAGGAACTCGGCAAAATACCTCCGTAAGTTCGCGAGAAGGAGGCCCAGTTCCAAGGCAACTTGGGGCTGGGGGCACAAACCAGGGGGTGGCGACTGTTTACTAAAAACACAGGGCTCTGCGAAGTCGCAAGACGACGTATAGGGTCTGACGCCTGCCCGGTGCCGGAAGGTTAAAAGGAGAGGTGCAAGCCTTGAATTGAAGCCCCGGTAAACGGCGGCCGTAACTATAACGGTCCTAAGGTAGCGAAATTCCTTGTCGGGTAAGTTCCGACCTGCACGAATGGCGTAACGACTTCCCCGCTGTCTCCAACATCGACTCAGCGAAATTGAATTGCCTGTCAAGATGCAGGCTTCCCGCGGTTAGACGGAAAGACCCCGTGCACCTTTACTACAGCTTCAGACTGGCATCAGGATTGAGATGTGCAGGATAGGTGGTAGGCTTTGAAGCAGGAACGCTAGTTCCTGTGGAGCCACCCTTGAGATACCACCCTTCGCACTCTTGATGTCTAACCGCGGTCCGTTATCCGGATCCGGGACCCTCTGTGGCGGGTAGTTTGACTGGGGCGGTCGCCTCCTAAAGAGTAACGGAGGCGCGCGAAGGTTGGCTCAGAGCGGTCGGAAATCGCTCGTTGAGTGCAATGGCAGAAGCCAGCCTGACTGCAAGACTGACAAGTCGAGCAGAGTCGAAAGACGGCCATAGTGATCCGGTGGTCCCGCGTGGAAGGGCCATCGCTCAACGGATAAAAGGTACGCCGGGGATAACAGGCTGATGGTGCCCAAGAGTCCATATCGACGGCACCGTTTGGCACCTCGATGTCGGCTCATCTCATCCTGGGGCTGGAGCAGGTCCCAAGGGTACGGCTGTTCGCCGTTTAAAGAGGTACGTGAGCTGGGTTTAGAACGTCGTGAGACAGTTCGGTCCCTATCTGCCGTGGGTGTAGGATACTTGAGAGGAGTTGCCCCTAGTACGAGAGGACCGGGGTGAACGATCCACTGGTGGACCAGTTGTCATGCCAATGGCAGTGCTGGGTAGCTATGATCGGAAAGGATAACCGCTGAAGGCATCTAAGCGGGAAGCCCCCCTCAAAACAAGGTATCCCTGAGGACCGTGGTAGACCACCACGTCGATAGGCCGGAGATGTAAGTGCAGCAATGCATTCAGTTGACCGGTACTAATTGTCCGATAGGCTTGATTTGATCCAGTAGAAGCATGGCTTCGCTGGTCACAAGCATCACTCCCCAGCTTGACTTGGAAAACACTTGTTCTTCCCTCGGTTTGGTGGTCATAGCGCGAGCAAAACACCCGATCCCATCCCGAACTCGGTCGTTAAGTGCCGTAGCGCCGATGGTACTGCGTCTTAAGACGTGGGAGAGTAGGTCACCGCCAAACCTAGCGAGGAACAAGCGTATCTCTCTATAACGATGCATTCAAAACGAACAAAATTGACGCGGGATGGAGCAGTCCGGTAGCTCGTCAGGCTCATAACCTGAAGGTCGTAGGTTCAAATCCTACTCCCGCAACCA
>NZ_RQXX01000018.1 GCF_004011175.1 Mesobaculum littorinae
ACCTACACCGCGCTCGGATACCAAATCACAGAACTGCCGCGCGCCGACATTGCAACACGTGCCGGCTTTGTCTGTAAGCAACTGGCAAATTGACCGTCATCTCTAGAGGCAGTGGCGAAACTGCTGAAGCAGACAAACCGCATGTCCCCTCCAGCCTCCCGCTGCCTGACACTCACGGCCCTTAGCCGCCGTTCGCCGGGTCACCTTTCGCCGCGATGCAGCTTCCTGTGACCGATCATCCGTGGCACCGTGCGGCNCGGGAGGGCGAACGTCCGCTGAGCGGGACAAAGCGGCCTATTAACTTCGAGGTGCGAAGGCCCGCTTTCCGTATGCTCAAATCACGAGGAGTGGCGTGCCAGAGGTCGAGCCATTCTCAAGAGACAATTGTGCTGCGCTGGCATCTGAAAGTGCAAAGTCCGGCCCTGATACTCTCCTGGGGCCGACGCTCAAGGCGGCCACCGACGCGCTCATGACACCCTCATAACGGAGGGGGTCCGCTAGATAGGCCATCACGCTTGGCATGTGAAAGGCAATGCTTCACTGTGGCCCGAGATCATCGGCAGAGAGCGTGACAAGTGCGCCGCCTGCTTGGCCGACGCTTGCGAATGTCCCAAACTTAGCGGTCGCCTCCAGTGAAGCACTGAAGGTCGGCCACCCGATGCCATCTATGGTGAAATCCACGCCCAGACCGTCGGTCCACTCTCGCGCTTCCCCCGCGATGTCCGCGTTTCGCCCGATGATGACCGTGTCAGCGCCATTGGCCAGAGCGAGTTCCGCCTTCGCATCAGTGCTCACCGTTGCCATGATCCGAGCCCCTAGTCGCTTAGCCCAAGGCATGACGATGCTGGCGAGCCCCCCGGCACCGGCATGGATCAGGATCGTCGTTCCCGACGTCACCTGATGAACCTTGTGAAGCAGCATATGCGCAGTGCAGGCTCTCAAGAGGCTGCTGGCCGCGAGCTCGCTTGAGACATCTTGGGGCAGCTTTACGCCGCGCCAAGCTGGCAGCAGCCGCGCTTCGGCATATCCCCCTACAGCCCCAGCGTAGCCGATACGATCCCCCACGGAGAATTGGGCGACACCTTCGCCGACGGCTTCCACCACACCCGCGCCTTCCACGCCGAGTACAGCAGGCATGGAAAGAGGGTAAACTCCCCTTCGTTGGTAGATGTCGATGAAGTTCACGCCCGCACCAGTCTGACGCAAACGGATTTCTCCAGGGCCAGGATTGCCGATGTCACGCGAGACAAACGATAGATTCTGCACCCCTCCGGGGGCGGATAGCTCGACGACATGCGTCATGATGTACCTCTTTCCGATCTGACGAGGCGGAATATTCGTGACATCCGGGCAGCATGGAATGCATATATACAACACTTAAATGATGCAGAAATGCATTTTTAAATGGTGCGATGCATGGATTGGGAAAACATTCGCTTCTTCATTGCCTTGGTCGAAACCGGCAGTACCGCTTCTGCCGCGCGCGAATTGGGCGTAGAACGAACCACGGTTACCCGGCGGATACAGGCACTCGAAAGCGAGACTGGTCTTGCCCTGTTCGACCGTCGCGGACGGCAATTGGCCCTGAGCGCGGCAGGGCGCGATTTTGCCGATGCCACCCGGCCGATGATGGAGGCCGCCCATCTGGCGGCGAGATGCGCGGCCGGAATGCGACCCGGCATGAGCGGGCGGGTCACAATTTCCGCCCCACCCGCCTTGGCCAGAGCCCGGCTGATCGGACCCCTTCTGTCACTCGGCCGAGAATACCCTGCGCTGGAGTTAAAGCTCGCTGGGGAAATCGAGTTCGCCTCGCTGCTACGCGGTGAGGCCGACATTGCGGTGCGCCTGTCGCGGCCGCAGACAGGTGATCTGGCGGTCTCCAAACTCGGCTCCATCGCGTTTCGTCTATATGCGCATCGCGAGTACATCGCGGACACCTCCGAGGAGGACCGGCGGTATATCGGTCAGGGCGACGTACGGGATGCCATGCCACAACAGGTCGCTCTCAACCGGATAGCTGACGGAAAGTTTGCCTGCTATGTGGATGACGTCGATCTGCAAATGGCGGCGGTCATGGCGAGGGGCGGTATTGCAGCGCTTCCAGATTTCCTGACGGCAGACAACAACGAACTGACTCTGGTGGGATCAGGTGAACCACTTCTCGTCCGCGAAGTTTGGTCTGTGACCCATAACTCGCAGCGTCATCAGGAACGGATCAGGCGCACAATCGACGTTTTGAGAATGGCGTTCAAATGAGATCTCGTCGCAGGGGGGATGGCGTTACGGACAAGACGCAGCATGCAACTGTTTGGGCTCGAAGCGGACCTTCGCTGCGCTGCGCGGCCAATCGATTGGTCGCCACTAACGCGCCGTCGCCTTCGGCCCGTTGCGGGCATTCGCGA
>NZ_RQXX01000019.1 GCF_004011175.1 Mesobaculum littorinae
CATGGCGAAGGCAAAATTCGAACGCAACAAACCGCACGTGAACGTCGGCACGATCGGTCACGTTGACCACGGCAAGACGACGCTGACGGCGGCGATCACGAAGTATTTCGGCGATTTCCGTGCCTATGACCAGATCGACGGCGCGCCGGAAGAAAAGGCGCGCGGGATCACGATCTCGACCGCGCACGTGGAATACGAGACCGAGAACCGGCACTACGCCCACGTCGACTGCCCCGGCCACGCCGACTATGTCAAGAACATGATCACCGGTGCCGCGCAGATGGACGGTGCGATCCTGGTGGTGAACGCGGCCGACGGCCCGATGCCCCAGACGCGCGAGCACATCCTGCTGGCCCGCCAGGTTGGCGTTCCCGCGCTGGTCGTGTTCCTCAACAAGGTCGACCAGGTCGACGACGAGGAACTGCTTGAACTGGTCGAGATGGAAGTTCGCGAACTTCTCAGCTCGTACGACTTCCCCGGCGACGACATCCCGATCGTCGCGGGCTCGGCTCTTGCCGCGATGAACGGCGAGAACCCGGAGATCGGCGAAGAGAAGATCAAGGAACTGATGGCGGCCGTGGATGACTTCATCCCGACCCCGGAACGTCCCGTCGATCAGCCGTTCCTGATGCCGATCGAAGACGTGTTCTCGATCTCGGGCCGCGGCACCGTCGTGACCGGCCGTGTCGAGCGTGGCGTCGTGAACGTCGGCGACGAACTGGAAATCGTGGGCATCCGCGACACCAAGAAGACGACCTGCACGGGCGTCGAGATGTTCCGCAAGCTGCTGGACCGCGGCGAAGCGGGCGACAACATCGGTGCGCTGCTGCGCGGCATCGACCGCGAAGGCGTCGAGCGGGGGCAGGTTCTCTGCAAGCCCGGCTCGGTGAAGCCGCACACGAAGTTCGAGGCCGAAGCCTACATCCTGACGAAGGAAGAGGGTGGCCGTCACACGCCGTTCTTCGCCAACTACCGCCCGCAGTTCTACTTCCGCACGACGGACGTGACCGGGACGGTGACGCTGGCCGAGGGCACCGAGATGGTGATGCCGGGCGACAACGTGTCGTTCACGGTCGAGCTGATCGCGCCGATCGCGATGGAAGAGAAGCTGCGCTTCGCCATCCGTGAAGGCGGCCGCACCGTCGGCGCCGGCGTCGTGGCGAAGATCGTCGAGTAATCGACCAGGGGGTGCGTGCCTCGGCACGC
>NZ_RQXX01000002.1 GCF_004011175.1 Mesobaculum littorinae
ACTCAATGAGTCCAGAGCCTAGGGTGCCGCCTGTATGATGTGCTTCGAATGGGAATAGCTGATTATCGAAATGTCGCTCCATCCGCTCAGTTGACTTCCCAGCCCGACCGGGGTTCGCAATTGCGACGAACGGCAGCTCTGGCTGGCCGCGCTGCAGCAAATAGGCCAGAGGTTGAAGGTCAGCAACGGGCCGGGAACGCCATGTTGCCCTGCCATGGGGAGCGCTCACCGCTGCACCGCTCCATGACCGCTCCCAGGCCCAAATTCGACATTGCCCAAGGATTGGTGACAGACATCGGGGCCCGTATCCAGCTTAACTGTTGTCCTTGTTCGCAAACGCGCCGGGCGACAGGCCCTCGTGCCGAACAAAGGCCAGTCCGAAGGCGCTGGCGGACCCGTAACCGACCATCACGGCGATTTCGGAAATGGTCAGCCCGCCCTGCCGCAGCAAGGTCTTGGCCAAGGCCATGCGCCATTCGATGGCGTATTGCAGTGGTGCGCGGCCAACCTGCCTGCGGAACCGCTCGAAAAAGCCGGAGCGCGACATGCCCGCCGCCTTCGCCAGTTCTGAAACGGATAGTGGGCTGCCCGGCTCGGCGTGGATGCGTTGCAAAGCCCCCGAGAGCTGCGGATCCGACAGGCCGCGCAGCAGCCCGGGCGGCAGGGTCGTCGCCTGATCAGAGCGCAGGGCTTCAATGAGAAGGACCTCCAGCAATCGCTCGAGGATCATTCCTCGCCCCGGACGGTCGGCGCGGGTTTCCTCGTGGATCATGGGCACCAGGGCCGTCAGGCGGTTCTGATTGGCGACATGGATCATCTCCGGCAGCAGTGATGCGATAAGGCTCCTGGCTGGCGTTTCAAAGCGGCAATGCCCGACGAGGGCGCGCACATCGGCCGGGGTTTCGGTTGGGCCAAGCCGGAATTGTCCGGGACCGGTTTCAAGCGGCAGGCGGGGCACGTGGGGCGGCGGAGGCACCTCGCTGGACATGGTAAATCCCTGCAGGTGGGGGATCAGCACGAAATCTCCAGCCCTCAGCGTGACCGGATCGCGCCCGGTGACGTGCAGCCGGCACCGCCCCTCGACCATCGCGCAGTAGAAGGGGCTGACCATGTCGTGGCGCTCCACCAGCCACTGGCCACCAGCTTCGACCATCTTGGAGACGGAGACCGCAGGCTTGAGCAGGGTGACGACACTGGAAAGAGGATCTACGTGGCTGTCGAGCATCTACTCGGACGATCTATAAAGAATTATGGACGTCTCTGTATATCGAGGGCGAACGCTGCCGTCTATCTCCCTGTCGAACAAGACAAGGAGACCTCGAATGCCCCGTATCCTCATCACCGGTTGTTCCTCCGGTTTCGGTCAGGCCATCGCCGCTCAGTTCGTCGATCAGGGCTGGGAGGTCATTGCCACGATGCGCAGTCCCTCCGTCGAAGGGCTGCCCGAGTCCGAGCGCCTGCAGACGCTGGCCCTGGACGTCACCGACCCCGAAAGCATCGCGGCTGCGATTGCCGACGCGGGCCAGATAGATGTGCTGGTGAACAACGCCGGTGTCGGCATGCTCAATGTGCTCGAAGGCGCTGACATCGCCCGGGCCCGTGAGCTCTTCGAGACCAACGTGCTGGGCGCCATGGCCATGACCCGAGCCGTGATGCCCGCCATGCGCGCGCAACGCAGTGGCGTCGTCGTCAACGTCAGTTCCAGCGTGACGCTGCGCCCGTTGCCTGCGCTGTCGATCTACAGCGCCAGCAAGGCCGCGCTGAACGCCTTTACCGAAAGCTTCGCGCTTGAGGCCGCTGAATTCGGCATACGTGCCCGGCTGGTCCTGCCCGGCAGCGCGCCGTCGACATCCTTCGGACGCAATGCCGTGGCGCGGATGGGCATGGATGTGCCCGAGGCCTACGGCCCCTTCGTTCAGGCCTATTTTCAGAGCCTTCAGTCCGCGACCGAGAAGACCGAGGCGCAGGATGTCGCTCGGGCTGTCTGGCGCGCCGTCACGGACGAGACCGCGCCCATGAAGCTGCCTGCAGGCGCGGACGCAGAGACCTGGTTCCGCGAAGTCGGCCTTGCCACGGCGTGACGCGTCCGATGCCGATATCCCTCTCGATCGGAAACACCCATGAACCGACTGATCACTCTCTCCCGCGCCCTGCCGACACCAGAGCCAGAGATCACCGTAGCCTATACGCCGATCCTTCTGCCGATGCCCGGCCGTCAGCCGCTCGAGCTGCGCCTTACAGCACCTGCTACCGGGAGGGACCTGCCCATCGTGATCCTGTCGCATGGCTTCGGTCCCTCGAACTACATCCCTTCCAAGGACGGCTATGCCCCGCTTGCGCAGTTCTGGGCCGAACGGGGCTTGGCCGTCATCCAGCCGACCCACGCCAGCTCCCGGGTCGGCGGGCTCGACCCGGATTCGCCTGGCGGGCCCTTCTTCTGGCGCGAGAGGGTGGCGGAAATGCGCGCCATCCTCGACCAGTTGGCCGAGGTCGAGCGACAAGCACCCGCCGCGGCCGGGCGGCTGAACCACGACCGGATTGCGGTGGCCGGGCATTCCTTTGGCGGGTACACCTGCAGCCTGCTGCTTGGGGCCCGCCTGCAGGATGAGGAATTTTCCGATCCGCGGATCCGTGCCGGCATCCTGCTGGCCTCTCCTGGCCGTGGCGGTGCGGACCTGACTCCCGAAAATGCCGCGCGCTTTCCGTTCTTCGATGTGGATTTCAGCGGTATCAGCACCCCAACGCTCGTGGTTTGCGGTGCCGACGACGACCCGCATTTCACGCCCCGCGGCCCCGACTGGCACGCCGATCCGTTCCACGAGGCCCCCGGGGCCGAGGCTCTGCTGACGATCAACGGCGTCGGCCATGGCCTGGGCGGCATCGCAGGGTGGGACGCGCGCGAAACCGAAGCAGAAGACCCGGACGCGCTGGAGGCCACACGCCGGCTGACTTTGGCCTGGTTGAGGAGCACCTTTGCGATAGAGCCCGCCGCCTGGAAACAAAGCAAGCTTGAACTCGAAGAGAGCGCGGCATCCATAGCGGAAATCACATCAAGATAGAGGGGACTGTCAGGGGCAGATTTGTCCCGCGCTGCGGTCATTCAAACATTGAGAATGCTGCGCAACGGACGAATGACCGGTTCGGTGAAGTTGCATCGCGGCATGGCCGTACTCAGCTAAGGGCCGCTCTGGGCCTTGAGCGTGGTTCAATGCTACCCACCAGGGGTCCGGCCCGCCGCACTTCCGCACGTCGGCTTCGAACCGCGGGCGGGCGTCCGTTTATTTTCCGACGGTGGCCAGATAAGCCCGGCACATGGCTTTCAGCTCTGACTTCAGACCTAAGATCTCTTCCGGTCCGAGCCCCCTTTCGAAGACATTGCGGACAGAACCGTAGATGACGGTTGTCAGAAGTACGTTCACCTCGCTTGCGTCCGGCGACGAAAAGTCAGAGGCCCGACAGAACATGTCCGTCGTCGCTTTGTCCACGCGCGTGGCGAAAGCATGGAGCAGCGCGTCAGTCTCCAGTTCCGCGACAGAGCGATAGAGCGCTCGTGTCAACTCGGGACGCTCGGTCTTGGCGGCCCAGTAGGTGTCGATCAGCGCCTCGGCCGCCTCCGCAACCGGGCGCCCGTGCATTTGGGCGCAAGTGGCCTCCACGCGCTCGGCCAGTGTCGTCAGGAAGCGTTCGTTCAGGGCGTAGACGAGCGACTGCTTGTTGGGAAAGTACTGGTACATCGTGCCTACCGAGACACCGGCCCGTTCAGCCACGCCGGTGCTCGTCAGTCCGACCATGCCCTGTGACAGCAAAACCTGAATCGTCGCCTCGAAGATCGCATCAACGGTGACACGGGACCGCGGCTGAGACGGTGTTTTCCGGGGCTTCAGAGCCTTGGGCGGCTGCGCAGGCATATGCGAATCCAAAATCTGAAAGATCCTTCATATATTTGGTTAAATCCAAAGGAAGGAAGAACTTATGACACGGACGCGCATTGCCCTTGTGACCGGTGGCAACAAGGGGATCGGTTTCGAAATCGCCCGGAAGCTCGCCGAGGCCGGCGTTCACGTCCTGGTCGGCAGCCGCGACAGGGCGCGAGGGGACGCCGCCGCAGCCGCGCTGACCGAGAAAGGGCTTAGTGCTGAATGCCTTCATCTCGACCTCGACTCCGCAGAGGCCATCGCGGCCGCAACGGCCACGATAGAGTCCCGCTTCGGCCGGCTGGACATCCTCGTCAACAACGCCGGCATCTTCGATTTCGGCGACGCGGCGCCCGGCAAGGCCTCGGTTGAGGCTGTGCGCCGCGTCATGGAGGTCAACTTCATCGGGACGCTGGCGGTGACGCAGGCCATGCTCCCACTGTTGCGAGCCGCGCCGGCGGCAACAATCGTGAACCTCTCGAGCTCGATGGGCTCGCTTGCGGAAAACGCGGACCCCGAGGCGCCCTTCTATTCTCAGCGCTTCGTCGGCTACAACGCGTCGAAGGCGGCGCTGAACATGCTGACGATCCAGCTGCATGAGGAACTGCAGGCCGAAGGTATCAAGGTGAACTCGGTCAGCCCGGGCTTCGTCAAAACCGACCTCACGGGCTTCGGAAAGATGACGCCGGAAGAAGGTGCGCGGTTGCCAGCCGAATATGCGCTACGGGCCGAGGTCAGCGGCTGCTTCGTGGAGCCGGGTGGCACAACGCCTTGGTGAATGCCCGCAAAGTCCGCGCTGCGGACATTGGCGACAGGACAATGCTGCGCGATGCACGAATGGCCGATTCAGGGAAGCTGGGCTGCAGCGATGACCAGTCTTACGGATGACGGCAATGGGCCGGGAGCGACGGCCTAAGCCTGGGTTCCTCCCCCTCACGACGCCTGGCTGAACCGCGCGCCCTCGGGGACGTGGGCGTCGAACTGGCGGGCGATGAGGCGGGTCAGGGGGCGGCCCTCGGGGGGGATCTCCAGCACGTCGTCCGAGACCTCCACCATCTCGCCGAAGCGCTCGGCCAGGAGTGCGAGGTCGGGGCGCAGGGTATCGACCGCCCGCCCGTGATCCGCCCGCAGCGCGCCGAGGTCGAGCCGGAAGTCGCACATGATCATCTCGATCGCACGGGCGCGCAGAAGATCATCCGCCGTCATTACGTGGCCGCGGGCGCCGGCCAGCTGCCCGGCCTCGATCCGCTCGACATAGGCCGGGGTGGCGGCGGCGTTCTGCACATAGCCCGTGGGCAGGCGCGAGATCGATGAGGCGCCGAGCCCGATCAGCGTCGCGCAGGTGTCGTCGACATAGCCCTGGAAATTGCGCCGCAGCCGCCCGGTGCGTGCCGCCACCGCCAGCCCGTCGCCGGGGCGCGCGAAGTGGTCGATGCCGATCGCCGCCATCCCCGCGGCGCGGAACCGGCGGGCGGCGCGCCCGGCCAGCTCGTACCGCTCAAGCTCCCGCGGCAGGGCGGATTCGTCGATCAGCTTCTGCCGCTTCGACATCCACGGCACGTGGGCATAGCCGAACAGCGCGATGCGGTCGGGGGCGAGGTCCAGCACCTTCGACACCGTATCTTCAAGCCGCGCGGCGTCCTGATGCGGAAGGCCATAGACGAGGTCGGCGTTCAGCGACCCGATGCCGGCGGCGCGCAGGTCGTCCACGCAGGCGCGGGTGACGTCGAAGGGCTGCAGCCGCCCGATGGCCTGCTGCACGACGGGGTCGAAATCCTGGATGCCGATGCTGGCGCGGTTCATCCCCTCGGCCGCGAGGGCGTCGATCTTGGCCCGGTCGACCATGGTCGGATCGATCTCGACCGAGAACTCCCAGTCCGGCGTCGGCGGGATCACCGCCTTTACCGCCCGGGCCAGCCGGTGGATCAGCGCGGGGGGCAGGATGGTGGGCGTGCCGCCGCCCCAGTGCATCCGCCCCATGCGCAGCCCCGCGGGCAGGGTCTGGGCAAGCGTCGCAAGCTCCTGCTCCAGCGTGCCGATATAGGCCTCGACCGGGGTCAGCGTCTTGGTGCCCTGAGTGCGGCAGGCGCAGAACCAGCACAGCCGCTCGCAAAAGGGGATGTGGATGTAGACCGACACGGGGTCGGCGGGGTCGAGCGCCGCCAGCGCCCGCGCCTGCGCCGCGGCGCCGACGTCGGCCGAGAATACCGGCGCCGTGGGATAGGAGGTATAGCGGGGCACCCGGGCGTCGAAGAGGCCGAGGGATCTGAGGCGGTCGATCTGTTCCATGGGGGCCGGTATGGCCCGGACGCGCGCGCCGCACTTTGCGCAGGATCAAGTTCAGAGCGGGAAGGGCGACACGCCGATCACGTATTCGTGCAGGTGCAGCAGGCATACCCAAGAAAGCAGTCCCAGTCCCACGCGGATCGCCAGCGCGCGGCCATTGACCCGCAGCCATGCGCGGCGCAGCAGCGGGGCGGGGGACAGGATCGCGGTCGCCGCGAAGAAGGCGGGCGCGCGGGGCCCGAGGGTGCGGCGGGCCTTCGTGTCGAAAGCCGGGATCGCCGACAGCGCCATGGCCAGGAAGCTGCCGAAGAGGATCGCAAGCGCCAGATCCCCGTTCGCCACCAGATGCGCCCCGGACCAGAGCGCCAGCGCCAGAAACAGCGGATGGCGGGACACGGCGGCAAAGCCGGGGTCGGCGGGGTCGACGTCCGCGCCGCGCCGGCCGCCCAGGGTGAAGGGGCTGCGCAGCCCGACGCCGCAGGCAAGCAGCACCAACGCCAGCGGCATGGCAAGGTTCGGCACCCAGCGGGTCCAGGGCAGGGCGGGCCACAGCCCGACATAGGGCGCCCGGATCGCGGCCGAGATCACCCAGATCAGCAGCGCCAGCGACAAGATCCCGTAGGCGCCGAAATAGGCCCGTCGCCCCAGCGCACCGATCAGCCGCTGCCGCAGCCCGCCCACGCGGGGCAGGAAGTGGCTGGCCACGAAAAGCCCCAGCGCCAGTGCATATTCGCTCCACCCGGTCATCTGCCCGTCGCCTCTTCGTCCGCCTTCCGCATCAGTCGCGCGATGTGGCAGGCAAAGGCGTAGGTCGCGGGCAGGCCAAGCGCCAGCCCCCCCAGCACCGCCCCTCCCGGTGTCAGCACGGGCCAGCCCAGCCACGACCCGATGAGCGAGGCGAAGAAGAGGTTCACCGCCATCGCGCCGGCCCCGAACGGGTAGAGCGCGGCCAGAAGCCTTGGCGCGGGTCTCATCGCCGGCTGACCAGCCACTGCACCGCCGCCAGCGCGACGATCAGCGCGATCGAGGCGATCAGGAACCACAGCTCCGCCGCCTCGGTCTGGGGTTGGGGGATCGGCCGTTCGAATCCCGCGGCCCTCGCGGTGGCGGGCAGGACGAAGACGGCGCAGGTAAGCAGGCCCCGGAGGGGAACGCCCGGACGAAAGGGGGCTGGGGCCTCAGGCCGCTCGGTGTCCGGCGTGCCCGGAAGGCGGGCCGTCTGGACACAGTCGGTCGGGACAAAGCGGGTCGGGACACGGGACTTCGGCAGGCCCAATCCGAGCAGCGTCGGGAAGGGCCTCTTGAGGCCCGCCGAGATGGCCCGTGCGCCGCGCGCCGCGCGAGAGCGTCGCGGGGGTGCGACGGCGGTGGGCGACAGGGGGCCGCAACCGGAAAGCAGGGCGGGCACCAGGTCGGAGATCGGGGCGAAGGCGGGGCGGGTGCGTGTCATGTCAGCTCTCCTTTGTCAGGGTCTGGTAGATGTCGGGCAGGGTGCGCGGCAGCCGCGCAGGGTTCGGCATCAGGGTGAAGCCCGCGCGCCCGAAGATGCGGGCGAACCAGTCCTGCCCGTCCTGGTCGACGATGACGCCGTGCACCGCCTGGCCGCGCCCGCGCGCCTCGCGCACGGCCATGCGGCTGTCCTCGATGCCATGCTGTCCCTCGTAGTGGTCGAGGTCGTTGGGCTTGCCGTCGGTCAGCACCAGCAGCAGCCGCCGCGTCGCGCCCTCTTCGTCCAGTTGGGCCGAGACGTGGCGGACCGCGGCGCCCAGCCGGGTGTAGTGCCCCGGGGACAGCCCGCCGATGCGGGCGGTGACGGCGGGGGACATCGGTTCCGCGAAGCTCTTGGCGCGGTGCACGAAGACCCTGTCGCGCCGCAGCGAAGAGAAGCCCCAGATGCCCAGCCGGTCGCCCGCCGTGTCGATGCCCTGGGCCAGCGCGGCCAGCGCCTCGCGCGCGACCTCGATGACCGAGGTGTCGCCGATCGCCGCCTCGGTCGAGCGCGAGCAGTCCATCAGGATCGCGACCGACAGGTCCCGTGCCATCGGGCGGCTGGCCTGCCACACGCGGTCGCTGCCCTCGCGCCCCGAGGCAAGGTCGCTGCGCGAGGCGACGACGGCGTCGAGGTCGATGTCGTCGCCGTCGATCTGCCGGGGCAGCACCACGCGGCGGGGGTGCAGCGGGGCGAACTGGCGCTTCACCCGGGCGACCAGCGCGGGGTCGGGTGCGTATTCGGCGCGCGGCCGTGCCGGCGCCTCGAGGACGCGGGCATGGGCGGGCATGTAGGCCCCGCTGCGCCGGTTCCATTCGGGGTAGGTAAACCGCCCGGCTAGCCGTTCGTGCCGGGCGTCCTGCGGCGACAGGTCCAGCGACAGGCGCAGCCGCGTCGCCGCGCGCCGCATGTTCCGGCTGAGCGTCAGGTGGTCCTGATCCTCGGCCGCCTTGGCCGCGTTGTCCTGATCGTCGTCGTCCACCATCCGGTTGATGTTGAGGCTTTCGGCCCAGGACATGATCGTCTCGAACCGGTGGATGATGAAGCTGTCGGGCCGGTCCGCCTGGTCGCGATCCTCGCGCCGGGCATCCTTGCGCGTCGGCACCGCCATGGCGGGCGCGGGGGCTTGCGGATCCTCGGCCGCGGCCCGGCCCGCCGCCGCCGCGCCACGCCGCAGGCGCAGCCAGATCGGCACGGGGGCATAGCCGCGATAGCCGCGCGGGGCGGGGCAGCCGGGGCATTCGTCGGCGGGGAAGGCGCCGTTCAGCTGATCGAGGATCAGCCGTTCGATCCCCGCCTCGCAGCGGGGCAGGCCGGTGCGGCGCCGCTCGGCCACGATCTGGCGGCAAAGTCCGTCATAGGCCCGGCCCAGCCCCGGGCAGGCGGCATAGGCGCGGTCGGAGGCGGCGGCCATCGCCGCGATCTCGGCCCGGTCGGCGGCCAGCGGGTCGGACACCGGCTGCGGCATCCGGGCGAACGCCGCCAGCGCCGCCAGCCACAGATAGCAGGCGCGGTTCAGCTCCCGCGTCCCGAAGGCGTCGATCACCGGCGGCAGGCGCAGCCGCTCGCCGTCGAAGGCCGCGACATGCGCCTTTTCGCGCGGCGTGCCGATGCGCCGCAGCCGCCCCGTGCGGTGGTCCGAGGCGACGAGGGGCGCCGGCGCGATCTCGACCCCCGGCGCGCCGCCAAGCGCGCGGAAGAGGGCCGAGACCGAGGGCCGCACCGTTTCAAGCCGCACCGCCGTCGCGGCATCGCCTTCGGCCACCGCGCCCAGGCGCGAGGCCATGCCGTGCCAGAGGTTGCCGACCGTCTCTTCTGGCTCCATCAGGTCCGTGACGTGCAACATGGCCGCTACCCGTAGACCACGGCGGCAAGGTCGCGCAGCGCCTGCTGCGTCTCGGCCTCGTCGCTGAGCGGCTGGATGATCGCGGCTTCGATCGCGCGGTCCAGCGCCATGCCCCCCGCGATCAGCGTGCCCGCGTAAATCAGAAGCCGGGTCGACACGCCTTCCTCAAGGTCCATTCCCGACAGCGTGCGGATCCGCCCCGCCAGCCGCACCAGCGCGGCGGCGCGCGCTTCGTCAAGCCCGGCCTCGCGCGCGACGACGGGCGTCTCGACCTCTGCCGCGGGGAAGTCGAATTCGAGCGACACGAAGCGTTGCCGGGTCGACGGCTTCAGCTTCTTGAGGATGTTCTGGTAGCCGGGGTTGTAGCTGGCGACCAGCATGAAGCCCGGCGGCGCCGTAAGCTCTTCCCCGGTTCGGTCGATGACCAGCCGGCGCCGGTCGTCGGTCAGCGGGTGCAGCACGACGGTCACGTCCTTGCGCGCCTCGACCACCTCGTCGAGGTAGCAGATCCCGCCGTCCCGCACCGCCCGCGTCAGCGGCCCGTCGACCCACACGGTTTCGCCCCCCTTCAGAAGGTAGCGCCCGATGAGGTCGGCCGCCGACAGATCGTCATGGCAGGCGACGGTGTGCAGAGGCAGGTCCAGCCGCGCGGCCATGTGTTCGACGAACCGCGTCTTGCCGCAGCCGGTAGGCCCCTTCAGAAGAAGGGGCAGACCGTTGTCGTGGGCCGCCTTGAACACCGCGCGTTCGTCGGCCTGCGGCTGGTAGAAGGGCAGGCCCGGGGTTTGCAGGTCTTTCATCGATCACTCTCCCGGAACGGCCACGGGGCCGGGTTTCACCACCTCGCGGCGCACCACGAGCATCGAGTAGATGAAGAGCAGCGCCCCCAGCACCACCGCCACGCCCGAGCCGAAGCGCATGATGTAGAAGAGGCCCAGCTGGTCCTGCACATCCATGTAGTAGTCGCCGACGATGCGCTGCATGTGGGTCTGGATCGTGCCGGCGAAGGTCAGCGTGAAGGTCATGAAGGCCATGCCGCCGGTCATCAGCCAGAAGGACGCCATGTTCAGCACCTGGTTGTAGGGCGCGCGGTTCCGCAGGATCGGCATCGCGTAGCTGAACATCGCGAGGTTCAGCGCGACATAGGCGCCGTAGAAGGACAGGTGCCCGTGCGCGGCGGTGATCTGCGTGCCGTGGGTGTAGTAGTTCACCCCGTGCAGCGTGTGCAGGAAGCCCCAGACGCCGGCACCGAAGAAAGCGACGGTCGAGGATCCCAGCGACCACAGCAGCGCGGCCTTGTTGGGGTGGTTCTTGCGGCCCTTCCAGACCATCAGGAAGGCAAAGGACATCATCGCGAAGAACGGCACCACCTCGAAGGTCGAGAAGATCGAGCCGACCCATTGCCAGTAGCCCGGCGTGCCGATCCAGTAGAAGTGGTGGCCGGTGCCGAGGATGCCTGAAAACAGCGCGGTGGCGACGATGATGTAGAGCCATTTCTCGATCACTTCGCGGTCGACGCCCGTCAGCTTCAGCATCAAGAAACCCAGGATCGCGGCCATCACCAGCTCCCACGTGGCTTCGACCCACAGGTGCACGACGAACCACCAGTACATCTTGTCGAGGCTGAGGTTGTCGGGGTTGATGAAGGCGAAGACCCACAAAAGGCACAGCATCCACAGGCCCATCAGCAGGATGTTGGTGATCGCCGTCTTGCGCCCCGCGAGGAAGGTGATCGACACGTTGACGAGGAAGATCACCGCCGCGACGAGGATGCCGAACTTGACCCACAGCGGCTGTTCCAGGAACTCGCGCCCGCCGTGGATGCCCACGAGGTAGGACGCCACCGCCCCCAGTGTGCCGACGACGAGGATGGCCAGCTGGATGTAGGCAAGCCGGGTCGAGAAGATCTCGCGCTCGGATTCCTCGGGCACCAGGTAGTAGGCCGCGCCGAAGAAGCCCAGCAGCAGCCAGACGATCAGCGCGTTGGTATGGATCATGCGGATGACGTTGAAGGGCAGGATCTCGGACAGCGTGTTGGGCGCGATGTAGATCCAGCCGGCCATCAGCCCGCCCAGCACCTGGATGGCGAACAGCCCCATGGCGGCCAGGAAGTAGGCGTAGGCCACTTTCTGTGATTGGTATTTCATTTAGGTTCTCTCCTGTGCCCGGGGTGCGCTCAGCCCGCGTCGTTCGGCGGCCAGTTCTGGGTGTCGGTCTGGTCGGCCCAGCGAAGGAATTCGGCCAGCCCGCGCATCTCTTCCTCGGTGATCTCGAAATGCGGCATCTGGCGGCGCCCCTCGATCCCCGAGGGCTGCGCCTGCATCCATCCGTCCAGCATCTCATAGGCCAGGTCGGGGTCGTCGCTGACGCCCCAGCGGGTCATCACGTTGCCGACCTCGGGTGCGAAATACGCGCCTTCGCCGTGCAGCGTGTGGCAGTTGATGCAGGAGTTGCGTTCCCACACATGCTTGCCCAGCCGCACCTCGTCCGTCAGCGGCATGCCCGCGGTGGACCTTGCGACGATGTGGTGGTGGCTTTGCGTCGTCATGGCCACGAACACGACGACGAAGAAGATCGACCCTCCGTAGAACACGTTCCTGGCCCGCGATTTCGTTAGGATTTCTGACATTGCGCGGTTCCGGCGGCTGTTTTCCGATGCCGGGGGTCTAGCCGGGCCTGTCGCCCCGCTTTTTGCGCAAGCGCAAAGACCGGACCGAAAGCCGCTTGCAGGATCGCCGGGAAAGGAACACGCCCATGCGCCGGACCCGACCCGATCCAGACGATCCCGATCTGCCGCTGGCCGATCTCTTTGCCGCGTTTCCCCACGCGGCGCGCCCGTTCCTCGACCGTGGGCTGTTATGCCCCGGCTGCCCGATCGCGCCGTTTCACACGGTCATCAATACCTGCCGCGAATACGCGCTGGACGAAGACGGCTTCCGGGGCGAGATCGCCCGCGCCCTGCGCGGCGCGGCGGCGGCAGGCTAGGCGCTATTGCCAAGCCCCCCGGGGGCATGTGGGGCATCGATCTGTCCGGACGCCGCCGATGTCGCCAGGGGCCGGCGCCTCAGTCGGCGCCGCCGGCCAGGACGACAAGCCGGTGCGGGTCGGTGACGGTGATGTGCTTGCGCGTCGATTCCACCATGCCCGCCTTTTCCCAGCCCGACAGCAGCCGGCTGACAGTGTGCAGGGTCGTGCCCGTCATGTCGGCGATGTTCTGGCGCGTCACCGGAAACGCGATCTCGATCCCGCCGTCCGCCTTGCGCCCGCTTTGGTTGACCATCCGCAGCACCGCCGCGGCGACGCGCTTTTCCACGGCCTGCGTCGCCATCTCGGTCAGCGTCTGCTGCACCTGGCCTATCCGTTCGCCAAGCGTCTTGTAGGTCTCTGTCGCGAAGCCGGGATAGGCGTCGGCGAAGTCGGACCAAAGCCGCACGGGCCAGGACAGCGCGATCGATTCGGCCGCGGCGATGGCGGTGGCGGGGTAGGTGTCGCGCTGCAGCGCCGGGGCGATCCCGAACAGCTGGCCCGGCGAGATGTGCAGCACGATCACCTGATCGCCACCCGGGGTCGATCGCACGACGCGCAGGTACCCGTCGAGCAGCAGGAAGAAGCGGTCGGCGTCATGGCCTTCGCGGAAGACGGTCGCGCCCTCTTCGAACCGGCGCGACGCGGCCTGGTCCAGGATCTCGCGGATTTCTGCACGGTCGAGGCCGGCGAAGGGCGGCAGGCCGCTGAGAAGGCTTTCGTCGAGCTTCGGCAAGATAAAATCCGCGAGTTTGATCAAGAGCAACGTTGCCCGGCGTCGATTAGCCCAGAACGGCGTCAGACGAAACACGCGGACAATGACGAAAGGAAGTTCCGATGTTTGGCAAAGCAATGATGGCCGCCGCCCTTGCGATGACTGCCGCGATGGCCGCGCCGATGGCCAGCGCCGAAACCATCGAGGTCGAGATGCTCAACCGCGGCGAGGACGGGGTGATGGTGTTCGAACCGGCCTTCGTGAAGGCCGCGCCGGGCGACGTGATCCGGTTCCTGCCCACCGACAAGGGGCACAACGTCGAAAGCATCAAAGGCATGCTTCCCGAGGGGGCAGAGGCGTTCAAGTCCAAGATGAACGACACCTTTGAGCTGACCGTCGAGGCCGAGGGGATCTACGGCATCAAGTGCACCCCGCACTACGCCATGGGCATGGTCGGGCTGATCGAGGTGGGCGAGCCTGTGAACCTCGACGACGCCCAGGGCGTCGATCACAGGGGCAAGGCCAAGACCCGCATGGAGGCACTTTTCGAACAGGTCGAATGATCCTCGCTGTCCCTTTCGGACATTCGACCGGGACGGGCGGGGCCGATGGCACCGCCCGTTCTTTTTCGGGGGGCGTGCGGTGCGGCGCGTCCCGTCCGGCCCATCGGTGTCCTTCGCCCCGACAGCCGTCGCAGTCGATGCAGCATCCGGCCATCCCCCCTGATCCGGCCCCCACCCCCTTTTGGCCAAGAGGTTCCCCATGGTTTCCCGCAACAGCTATGACGGCCCGGCGCTGTTCTCCTACGGCTTCCGGCCCTTCTTTCTTTCGGCGGTGCTGTTCGCGCTGGCCGCGATCCCGGCATGGGCGCTGATCTGGCGCGGCACGCTCGGGCTGGCCAGCGGGCTTGCCCCCGTCGACTGGCATATTCACGAGATGGTCTTCGGCTACGGCGCGGCCGTGGTGGCCGGGTTCCTTTTCACCGCCGTGCCGAACTGGACCGGGCGGCTGCCCACGCGCGGCTGGCCCTTGGTGCTGCTGCTGGCGCTTTGGGCCGCGGGGCGGCTGGCCGTCGCGGGTCTGGGCGGGTTGCCGCCGCTTGCCGTCGCCGCGATCGACCAGCTGTTCCTGCTGGCCGTCGCGGCGATGATCGCGCGCGAGATCGTGGCGGGGAAGAACTGGCGCAACCTCAAGGTGCTGATCCCCGTGTCGCTTCTGTGGCTGTCGAACCTTCTGTTCCATGCCGAGGCGATGATGCAGGGCAGCGCCGACATGGGCCGCCGTCTGGGCCTTTCGCTGCTGGTGTTCCTGATCCTGCTGATCGGCGGGCGGATTATTCCCAGCTTCACCCGCAACTGGCTGGTGCAGCGCGGCGCATCCCGGCTGCCCGTGCCCTTCGCCCGCTTCGACGCGCTGTCGCTGCTGGCCGGGGCCTCGGCGCTGGTCGCCTGGACGGTCGCGCCGACAGGCTTTTCCTGCGCGGGGCTGGCCGGGCTGGCGGCGGTGCTGCACCTGCTTCGCCTTGCCCGCTGGCGCGGTGCGGCGACATGGCCCTCGCCGCTTTTGCTGATGCTGCACCTGGCCTATCTGATGGCGCCCCTGGGCCTTGCGCTGATCGCCGCCGCGGCGCTGGGCATGGCGGCCCCGGCCAGCGCGGCGCACGTCCTTGGCATCGGCGCCGTGGGCGGCATGACCGCCGCGGTGATGATGCGCGCCACCATGGGCCATACCGGGCGCCCGCTGGTCGCCGGCCCGGTGCTGAACTCTGCCTTCGTCCTTCTCGCCCTGGCCTGCGCGGCGCGGCTGGCGGGCGCGGCGCCGCTTCTGGGCCCGCTCGACGGGATCACGCTGTCGGCGACGCTTTGGACCGGGGGCTTCGCGTTGATGGCCGTGCAGCTCGGCCCGTGGCTGGCCGGGCCAAAGGTGGCGCGCAAGGCCCCGTCGGGGCGGTCTTGACGGCGCAAGGGACGCCGCCCATGTTATCCTAGGCAGGTGTGCGGGGGCGGCGCCAGCCTTTCGTCGCGGGGGAAGTTCGGGCCGGCAGTGTTCGGGCCGGGGGTGTCCAGGCCCGTGATCATGCGTCATGATGCACCGCGTGGATTTTACCTCAGGGATGGCAGATGCGCCTAACCTCCTTCACGGATTTCGGCCTGCGCATGTTGATGCGGATGGCCAGCGCCCCGGACCGGGCGTTCTCGACCGCCGAACTGGCGGAAGAGCTGCAGCTGTCGCGCAACCACCTGACCAAGATCATGCAAGCGCTGGGCAGGGCCGGGCTGGTGCAGACCCGGCGCGGGGGCGGGGGCGGAGCAACCCTCGCCCGCGCGCCTGAAGAGATCCGGCTGGGCGACGTCGTGCGCCTGCTTGAAGAGGGGCAGGGGCTGGTCGAATGCCTCAAACCCTCGGGCGGGGACTGCACGATCGACGGGTGCTGCCGGCTGAAGATGCGCCTGCGGATGGCCGAGATGGCGTTTATCGACCACCTCAACCGCTCGACCTTGGCCGACGTGGCGCTTTCGGGCCGTATGATCGCCTGAACGGGCACCCGGCGGCCGCTATCCGGGGGATGAGGCCTTCCCCGCGGCGAAGGTCCGGATGACAGCGCCGTCCTGACCGCAAGGCCGGGGGCGGCGCCGCGGTGGACGCGGGTGCGGTCCGCGTCGTCGTCGTCCGGGTCCTCTTCGGCGCCCCCTCCCGTATCGGCCGGATCCGGGCATCCTGCCCGTCGCCGTAAGGGAGGCAGGGAAAGGTATGGCCAAGGGACCAAGCAGGGTAAGGCAACCCCTGACGTCAGCCAGTGCAGCGCCCGAAATTGTCGTCCGAGGTCTCGTCGTCAAGATCGAAGTTGAAGGCCTCGACCGTCCGCTTGCGGCTGGCCTCCGGCCTGCCGCCCGCCACGACAGACAACTTGCGCGGCGCGGCTGCATCTTCGGCGGCCTGCACATGCCGATCTTCCTCGTGACAGCGTTCGCCAAGAACGAGGAAGACACCCCTGCGAAGGCGCAGCAGGCCGGGGCCGTTGAGCTCAGCAAGCGGGTCGTGGCCATGTACGAAGACGAGAGATGAAAGCGAGCGACAGCATCATGCAAGGCCGCGAAGAGGCGTTGCCGTCGCGCAAGGGTAGGGGGATGCATCCGTGACCGACGTCACTGTGCCGGGTATCAATGTCGCGGGGATCCGCCACGAGACAGGCCAGTCCCAACCCCAGTTCGCCCGCGGCATTAACGTGGCGAAGGGAACTCTCCTGGATCGGGACCAAGGCCGCCGCAGGCCCACCGGTCCAGCTCAGGTCCTGCGCGCCCTGATCGCCAAGGGACCCGGTGTGGTGCAGGGCTTGCTGCGATAGTCACATTGCGATGAACCAAAGGCATGGGGCCGAGAAACACCTGTTTTGGCTCCGTCCGCAGGCAGGACAGTTCACGCGCCGCTTGGCGACGTTCCTGATCTGACTTCTTTGGAACGGCGTGATGTACTTGATGCCGGTCCGGCGAGGCGGCCAACCCGTGTCAATGATGCCCTTCTCCAAGCCGTTGGTCTTCAAGACCCCTGCACATACAGGCCGATTATCGGACTGTCGAAAATGATGGCGCTGTCCGTTCCCCCGCCCGATGACGCCGGCGGAGGCGTGACGCCAATGCTGCAAGGTACGAAAGGCGCCCGCACGAGAAACGCGGAGGGGCCGGCGGCAGGGGTGGTCTTTGTCATCGGGGGGCGGCCCCGCCCGGCAAGCGGATCAGCCACATGTAGCCGGTGATCGGGCTTGGGGATGCGAATCCCGAGAAACCGTTTTCGAGCATGGTTGCAGCTGCTGCGAGGTCCCCTTGGGCCAGCGGCAGCATCGTCGGTCCGGTGATGTTCGTCCAAGGGGCTGGCCTGAGGACGGTCTTCCACGACGGTGCTGCGCCCGTATGCGGGTCTGGCTCCTTGATCGATCCGTTCATATCCGATCCGGGGCCCTGCGAGAACAATGGTGCGGCGTCGGCGCGGTCCGGCCCCCCGGGGCATCGGCCATGCCGGTCGTAATCGGGGACGTGCCCGGGGGACGGTGCCCTGGACAAGGAAGGACCCGGGTGCCAGCCACAGGCGTTCCCTGCCGCGCTTTGACGGGCATGGGCCGCCGCAGCTTGGCCCGTGCTGGCAGCTGCTATAGATCGGCCGGATGCTGGGGCCGGTGATCTTGCTGTTTCTCTCTCTCGCTGCGGCGGGCGCGACGCTGTGGGTGCCGGGGGCGGGCGATCTGATCGTGCTCGCGGGGCCCGCGGTGCTGGCCAGCCTGATCCTGCTTTGGCGGGCGGCGCGCCTGCGCCGGCCCCTGGCGCGCGGATGGATCGTCGTGGATGGCTCGAACGTCATGCACTGGAAGGCGGGATCGGCCGATCTTGCGCCGCTGCGCGAGGTTCTGAGGTACATCCGCGACCAGGGATATACGCCGCGCGTCGTCTTCGACGCGAACGCCGGCTACAAGCTGCGCGGCCGCTACATGGATGCGACGGCTTTGGCGAGAAATCTCGGGCTTGCCCGGGGAAATGTCATCGTCGTTGGCCGGGGCAACCCCGCCGATCCAGAGATACTGAAGGCGGCGCGGGATCTTGGGGCCCGGGTCGTTTCGAACGACCGGTTCCGGGACTGGGCCGAGGCCTATCCGCAGGCCACCCGCCCCGACCGGCTGGTCCGTGGCGGATATCGGGGCGGCACGCTCTGGATGGGCCTCGATCCGATATCCCGGGGTCGCGAAAGCCGAACCTCCCCCGCAAGACGGGGGCGGTGATGGGCCGCGTGGACCGACGCCGTTGCCGAAAGGACCGGCACAGCGGCGCGCGGGTGCGTCAGGCGCCGGTGCTGCCGCCCTCGGCCAGGGCAAGCAGGCCACGCAGCGGGATATCCACCCAGTCGGGACGCATGGCCATCTCGTAGCCGACCTCGTAGCCCGCCTTCTGGATCAGGAAGAGATCCAGCAGGGCCTGTTCGAACGCGGGATCCGAGGGGTGCAGGTCGCTGCCGCTGGCCGTTTCGCGGTAGGCGGAGAGGAAGCTGCCCTGCGTGGCGCCGCGCCAGCCCTCGACATGGGCCATTGTGCGCTCGGGGTCGGCACCCAGGTCGATCCGGCGGCGCAGGGTGGACCAGAGCGCGTAGTCGAAGCTGCGCAGCATGCCCGCCACGTCGCGCAGGGGCGACGTCTTGGCCTGCCGTTCCTGCAAGCTGCGCGCGGGCTCGCCTTCGAAATCGATGATCATCACGTCGGTTTCGACGACGAGGACCTGGCCCAGGTGGTAATCGCCGTGGATGCGGCCGATCCCGCCCGAGGGCTGCATGCCGCGCAAAGCCTCGATCCGGCCCAGAAGCGTGTCGCGCCGGTCGAGGACGGCCTGCGCCACGGCGCGGCTCGCCTCGGGGAGAGAGGACAAGTGCGCGCTCAGGCGGTCCAGCGTCCCTGTCAGCTCGGCCGACACGGTGTCGATCAGAGCAGAGACGCCGGCGCTGTCCAGCGGCTCGCGGGCGAAGGCGGTGTCGGGCGCACCGCTGGCCAGCGCCTGATGCAGCTCGGCCGTGCGGCGGCCGAGGACGGTGCCGATGTCGAGTGGACCGCCCAGGACCGGCTGATCCTCCTGCGCGGCGGGATCGGTTTCGCGGCCGCCCATCTCGCGCCGCTCGATGTCGCGGTCGAGCGCCTCGGTCACGTAGGTCCAGGCGTCGCCCTGGTTGCGCACGAAGGCCGAGGCGGCCGCCAACGTGGTGACGCCGCCGGTCCCGTCGATCCAGTCGATGGTGCCCAGAAGCGGCGGGCTGGCGGCGAAGTCCGTTTCCTCGGTCAGGAAGCGCGCGATCTCGATATCCGGCTGCACGCCAGCCTGAAGCCGGCGGTAGAGCTTCAGGATCATCTTGTCGCCGAAGGCGATCGACGCGTTCGACTGTTCGGCAGAGAGCAGACGCGGTTCGCCCGCCTCCTCGTCGTAGGTGTCGAAGCGGTCGGTGCGCTGGAACGCGATGCGCCCGCCGTCGCCATCGATTTCTTCCCCTGCCCGCAGCGCCGAGAGAAGCGCCGTCGCCATGGTTTCATCGACCGCACCGTCGAGGATCGCGCCCACGCGGTTGGCGCGGCGCAGCTTTGCCAACGTGGCGGGCAGGCGCGGCGACAGGGTTAGCGCATCCTCGCCCCAGACGGCGGCGAGCGGCAGGAAGTACTGCTGCGTGGCGCCCCCCGCGGTGACATCGGCCACGGCCAGCATGTGCTGTCCGCCGCCCATCGACGCGAGCGGGTGCAGCGCAACATCCGAGATCCGGCTTTCCTTGGCCGCGAACCAGCGTTGCAGGGGCAGGTAGTCGCGCAGGGTCTGCGAGACGAAGTCGCCAGACGCGCGGTCGGCCAAGGCGCCCGAAAGGGTGCCGTCGCGCGTCGTCAACGTCAGGAAGTCGGGCAGGGGCTGGGTCTGCGGCGTGTGCCAGCCCGGTGCATCCTCGGCATCCGTCAAAAGGAACCAGTAGAAGCCGTAGGCCGGAAGCGTCAGAAGATAAGGCAGGGCGCCCACGGGCGGGAAACTCGACTGGCCGGTCATCTCGATCGGGACGCGGCCCTCGAACGCCGACAGGTCGATCTCGGCCGCCTGGGCCTGGCGCGACAGGTTGGCAACGCACAGCACCGTCTCGCCCTCGGGCGACCGGCGCAGGTAGGCCAGCACCTTGCGGTTGGTGGGATACAGCAACTCGATCTCGCCGCGGCCAAAGACATCGTGGCGCTGGCGCACCGCGATCATCCGCTTGATCCAGTTCAGCAGAGAGGTGGGCGAGGATTGCTGCGCCTCGACGTTGATCGCCTGATAGCCGTGAACCGGGTCCTGGATCGTCGGCAGGTAAAGCTCTTGCGGCAGCGCGCGGGAGAAGCCCGCGTTGCGGTCGGCCGACCACTGCATCGGCGTGCGCACGCCGTCGCGGTCGCCAAGGTAATAGTTGTCGCCCATCCCGATCTCGTCCCCGTAATAGACGATGGGCGTGCCCGGCATCGACAGCAGCAGCGAATTCAGGAGCTCGATCTTGCGGCGGTCGTTCTGCAGAAGCGGCGCAAGGCGGCGGCGGATGCCCATGTTGATCCGTGCGCGCCTGTCTGAGGCGTAGAAATCCCACAGGTAGTCGCGTTCGCGGTCTGTCACCATTTCGAGCGTCAGCTCGTCATGGTTGCGCAGGAAGATCGCCCACTGGCAGTCCTCGGGGATTTCGGGCGTCTGTCGGATGATGTCCGAGATCGGGTAACGATCCTCCTGCGCCACGGCCATGTACATCCGCGGCATCAGCGGAAAGTGAAAGCCCATGTGGCATTCGTCGCCCTCGCCGAAATAGGGGCGCGTGTCCTCGGGCCACTGGTTGGCCTCGGCCAGCAGCATCCGCCCCTCGTAGTGCTTGTCGAGGTCGGCGCGGATCGCCTTCAGCACGTCGTGGGTTTCGGGCAGGTTCTCGTTGTTGGTGCCGTCGCGTTCGACGAGATAGGGGATCGCGTCCAGCCGCAGCCCGTCGACGCCCTTGTCCAGCCAGAAGTGCATGGCGTCCAGCACCGCCTCCATCACGGCGGGATTGTCGAAGTTGAGGTCGGGCTGGTGGTCGAAGAAACGGTGCCAGTAGAACTGCTCGGCCACCGGGTCCCAGGTCCAGTTGCTGTCATGCGTGTCGTTGAAGATCACGCGGGTCTTGTCCATCCACTTCTGCGGGTCGTCGGACCAGACGTAGAAGTCGCGCTCGGGGCTGCCCTTGGGGGCGCGTCGCGCGCGCTGGAACCAGTCGTGCTGATCGCTGGTGTGGTTGATGACAAGTTCGGTGATGACCTTGAGCCCGCGTTTGTGCGCTTCGTCCACCAGCGTCTCGAAATCCTCCATGGTGCCGTAGGAGGGGTTGATCGCCTTGTATTCAGAGATGTCGTAGCCGTCGTCGCGCAGGGGCGAGGGGTAGAACGGCAATAGCCAGATCGCCGTCGCGCCAAGCTCCTGGATATGGTCCAGGCGCTGCATCAGGCCGCGGAAATCGCCGATGCCGTCGCCGTTGGCGTCCTGGTAGGCCTTGATGTGCAACTGGTAGATCACCGCGTCCTTGTACCAGTCGGCGGTGTCGGTGGTCGTGCGGGCGGTCAGGCCCTGGTCCTGCATGTTCATTCAGCCGCCTCCGGGGGGCTCAGTTTCCAGATCGCGTAGGGCCGTTCGTGAGGATCGAGGCCCAGAAAGTGGGATTTTCCGTCCCAGTCGAAGGAATTGCCGTAAAGCATGTCGGTCACGCCGATGCTGCCGTCGTCGGGCAGGCCGAATTCCCACAGCGGCACCTCGAATTCGAAATGCGCGGGGTTCAGCGGGTCGATCAGCACGTGGAACAGCAGGTAGCTGCCCGCGGCCTCGTCGAAGCGGCCGTAGTAGAGCACCCGGTCGTCCGAGGCGTTGTAGAAGCGCAGGTTGCGGAAGTCCCTCATCGCGGGTTCCGTCCGCCGGATGCGGTTGATCAGGCGGATATCGTCCTTGATGTGCCCCGGCGCGTCGTAATCGCGGTGCTTCAGCTCGTATTTCTCGGAGTTCAGGTATTCGTCCTTGGGCGGCAGCCAGTCATCCTCGCACAGCTCGAACCCCGAGTAGAGGCCCCAGTTGCCCGACAGCGACGCCGCCATGATCGCGCGCGTGCGAAAGCCGGGGCGCCCCGAGCTGTGGTTGAAATACGGATTGATGTCGGGCGTGTTGGTGAAGAAGTTCGGCCGCATGTAATCGGCGCACTCTTCTGTCGTAAGCTCGGTCAGGTACTCCGCCAGCTCGCCCTTGGTGTTGCGCCAGGTGTAGTAGGTATAGCTTTGGTTGAAGCCGATCTTGGCCAGCCGCTTCATGATCTTCGGCCGCGTGAACGCCTCGCTGAGGAAGATGGCGCCCGGGTGCTGGGCGCGGACCTCGGTGATGATCCATTCCCAGAAGGGAAAGGGCTTCGTGTGCGGGTTGTCGACGCGGAAGCACAGCACGCCGTGCCCGGCCCAGAACAGGAAGATGTCGCGCACTGCCGCCCAGAACGGCGCGTTGGGCGTGCCGTCGTCGTTGTAGTAGCGGAAGTTGACGATGTCCTCGTACTTCTTCGGCGGGTTCTCGGCGAACTTGATCGTGCCGTCGGGGCGACGTTCGAACCAGTCGGGATGTTCGTCGATCCACGGATGGTCGGGCGAGGCGTTCAGCGCGATGTCGAGCGCGATTTCAAGATCCTTGTCCCGCGCCGCGGCGACCAGGGCATCGAAATCGTCCAGCGTGCCAAGCTCGGGGTGCACCTCCGTCATCCCGCCCTCGGGCGCGCCGATGGCGTAGGGCGAGCCGACGTCGCCGGGTTCGGCGCGCAGTGCGTTGTTCTTGCCCTTGCGGTTGGTCGTGCCGATGGGGTGGATCGGCGGAAAGTAGAGCACGTCGAAGCCCAGGTCGGCCACGTAGTCCAGCCGGTCGATCACGTCGCGAAAGGTGCCATGCCGTCCCTCGGGGCCGGCCGAGCGGGGGAAAAGCTCGTACCATGCGGAAAACGCCGCACGCTCGCGGTCGACCCAGACGGGCACGTCACGCTCGATCCGGGTGACGTTGGCGCGGGGGCCGATCCGGGCCATCAGCCGGGCCGCGTCGGGGGTCAGCAGGGTTTCGGCATCGCCCTTCCTGGCGGCGGTGGCCAGTGCCTTCAGCGCCTTCGCCTCGCCCTTGGGCGCCTTGGCCTGGGCGATGATCTGGGCGGCTTCCATCAGCTCGACCTTCACGTCCTGGCCGGCGTCGATCTTCTTGCGGGTGTCGCGGGCCCAGGCGCCCCACAGGTCGCGCCACGCGATGATCGAAAACCGCGCGGGGCCGGGGGTGTCGAACGTGACCTCGCAGCCCCAGCGGTCGTTGTCGATGAAGGCCATGCGCGTTTCGGATCCGTCGGGCAGGACGACGGCGGCGGCAAAAACTTCGTGTCCGTCGCCGAAGATGTCGGCCGAAACGGCCAGCGGCCAGCCTGCGACCGCCTTGGCGGCAAAGCGCCCGCCGTCGATCAGAGGCGAGACGGCTTCGATCACCATCCGCCGCTGCGCGAGGTCTTCCAATGAGCTGTTGGTGAATTTCGTATCAGGCGACATGCTTGAAGAACCCCGTGACGCAAGATCGTTTCTCACGGTCAAACAGGCGCGCCGCGGAACTGGTTCCACCAGTTGAGGGGCGGATCGGCCTTTGTCGCTTTCCTTGTGCGGGCGACGCTTTCGGCGGGCTCACGTGGGGCTTGCCCGCCGGGGCGTGCGCGCCATGGAGGCGGTCAAAGCCGCCAGATCCGCGGCGCGTTCCTTGAAAGAGCCTTGCGCGGTCTTCGGTCGGCAGTCGGCGACGAGGGTGCGGGGGACCGCGACCGGAGGGCGAGAGGCCCCCGCCCAGGGTGCAGACCGGCCAGTCCCCGCCCCGGCAGAGGCGGTCGGGTCCGAAGATGTCGGCGCCTTGAGCACATGGCTGCCCCGCGTCATGCCACCGTTCAGCATCATGTCCAGCATCACGTTCAGCCGGTCGCCCGCGGCCTGCACGACCCCGTCCAGCTGGTCACAGCGGGCGCGGCTGCCGTCCAGCTGCCGTCCGCCGTGGTTCGAGATCACGACGCCCTGGCTGCCGATATCTGCGGCGCGCACCGCGTCCTCGGCCGCCATCCGACCCTTGAGGCAGAAGGGCCGCCCCAAAGCACCACCATCTCGGTCACGCTTCCCAGGTCATCGCGGGGTTCAGCATTTCGGTGAAATACGGGCCGATGGAGGCGGTGCCGGTCCCCATGTCCACGTGGTCCTACAGCTGCGGCAGGGAGAAGCTTTCGTGCCGAAGGTAGTTCAGCGCCCATGCGGGTTTCGCGGCAAAGCCCGCGATGCCGCGCAGGTTCAGCCTGAACGGGATCGAAAAGCCCATGCGCTTGTCGCGTTCGCGGTTGCCGCCGGTGATCGGCTCCACCGTCAGCATCATCACCTCGCCGCCCGCCTCCTTGGCGCGCTGCATCATGGTGCGGTTCAGGCCGCGGTCCCGGTGGACGTAGAAGTGGTAGACTTGGGAGGTCTTGTACTTCTGCCGCATCTCCTCGATCGACACGGTGCCCAGCGACGACACGCCGAACATGGTGCCATAGGCCTCGGCCGCGGCGCCGACCGCCCTCGTGACGAAACAACCGCTGCAGCGCCGTGGGCGGGCAGAAGGCGGGCAGGTCGATCTTCTGGCCCATCACGGTGGTCCACAGATCGACGTCCCGTACCCTGTGCAAAATGTTCGGGATCAGGTCGACCTCGCCGAAGGACGCGGCATTGCGGGCATAGGTCGTCTCGTCGTCCGCGCCGCCGTCGATGTCGTCGAAAAACGGACCCGGCAGGCGCTGTCGCGCCAGCCTGCGGACGTCGTGGAAATTGTGGCAGTCGGAAAGGCGCAACGCATCGGCGCCCTGCTTGGCATCTGCCGGAGGCCCCCGGCGCGCGAGGCGGGCGCGCCGGGGCGGATCGGATCAGGTGTCGGCGGTCACGTCCTGACGCTGCTGGCCCAGACCTTCGATCCCCAGTTCGACCACGTCGCCGGCCTTCAGGAACCGTTGCGGGGACATGCCGAGGCCCACGCCCGGCGGGGTCCCGGTCGAGATCACGTCACCCGGATGCAGGGTCATGAACTGCGACAGGTAGCTGACCAGGAATGCCACGCCGTAGACCATGGTCGAGGTGGTGCCGTCCTGCATGGTTTCGCCGTTGACGGTCAGCCACATCTTGAGGTTCTGCGGATCGGCGACCTCGTCCGGGGTCACCAGCCAGGGGCCGATCTGGCCGAAGTTGTCGCAGCTTTTGCCCTTGGTCCACTGGCCCTGGCGTTCGGCCTGGAATGCGCGCTCGGACACGTCGTTGGTGATGGCGTAGCCCGCGACATGGGTCAGCGCATCGGCCTCGCTGACGTATTTCGCCTTCTTGCCGATCACGATGGCCAGTTCGACCTCCCAATCGGTTTTCTCCGACCCGCGGGGGATCACGATGGGGTCGTTGGGTCCGCAGATGGCGCTGGTGGCCTTCATGAAGATGATCGGCTCGGACGGGACGGTGGCGCCGGTTTCGGCGGCGTGGTCCGAGTAGTTGAGACCGATGCAGATGAACTTTCCCGTGCCGCCGATGCAGGGGCCGAGGCGGGGATTGCCTTCGACCTTGGGCAGGCTGTCGGGGTCCACGTTCAGCGCGCCGAGGTCGGTCAGGACGTCGCCCGACAGGTCGGCGGTGACGCCGGAGAGGTCACGCAGGCTGCCATCGGCGGCCAGGACGCCGGGCTTTTCCTGGCCGGGCTCTCCGTAGCGGAGGAATTTCATCGGGGTCTCCTTTTTCAGATGGTCCAGCCGCCATCGATACAGACGGCCTGTCCGGTGGTGTAGGTGGCGCGGGCAAGGTAGACGGCCAGGTCCGCGATCTCGTCCGCCTCGCCGATGCGACCCATGGGCTGGCGCGCGATGAAGGCGGTGCGCGCGGCGTCGTAGTCGCCCGTGGCCGCCAGCCGGTCGTCCAGCGACGGCGACTGCACCGTGCCGGGGCAGATGGCGTTGCAGCGGATGCCCTGGTCCACGTAGTCGGCGGCGACCGACTTGGTCAGCCCCAGCACCGCCGCCTTGGTGACGGAATAGGCAAAGCGGTTGGGCACGCCCTTCACCGCGCTCGCGACCGAGCTCATGTTGAGGATGCAGCCCGCGCCACGCTCCAGCATCCCCGGCAGGATGGCGCGGATCGTGCGGACCATCGCCTTGACGTTGAGGTCGAAGGCGAAGTCGAGGTCGGCGTCGCTGGCCTCGAGGATGGTGCCGTTGTGAACCACGCCCGCGCAGTTGAAGAGGATATCGACCGGGCCGATCTGGCTGACCAGCGTGGCGATGGCCGCGTCGTCCAGCACGTCCAGCCGGTGCGTCTGGCAGTCCGAGAGCCCTTGCAGTCCCGCCGCGTTGATGTCGGTGGCGTGGACCGTGGCGCCCGCGCGGGCAAAGGCCAGGGCGCTGGCGCGCCCGATGCCCTGTGCCGCTGCGGTGATCAGCACGGTCTTTCCTTCCAACTCAGCCATTCCGGGGCCTCCGTTCGACGATGTGGATATGTTCGCAGACAAGGCCGGTGTGGTGCCGTTCGTTCAGAACCTCGACCTTCTCGAACAGCCGGGCCGAGTTCGGGCGCTTCGGGTCATCCGCCATCCGCGCATCGGTCCGTCGCGTGCGGATGGTGTCACCGATGAAGACCGGCCGGATGTACCGCAGCCGGTCGTAGCCATGGGAAAACGCCACCGGGTCCACCCCGCTCGCCGTCAGGCCGATGGAGACGACCGGCGTGCCATGCGCGATGCGTCCCTTGAAGTCGCTCCGGGCCATGAACCCGGCGTCCATGTGGTGCATCTGCCCTGCCCCCAGCGGGTGATCCGGTTTCAGTCTTAGGGCATGACGGGTCTCGGTGTCACTGATGTTGGATAGAGCGGGCGTGACTGGACGGCACGGATGCTGAACCCGCGCCGGGTGGGAGGTGGCGAGGGTCTGCCCTTCCACCCGGACCGGTCGCGCGCCCATCTCTTCGGCGCCGAAACCGGCCGGTCGCTGCGCGCCTGAGGGCGCGGACCGAGGGGGAGGGGGCCGGGCCGGAATGGAAGATATCTTTCATGTCGAGTGATCTGCGTCGAAGACTTGCCGCCCCCGCAAAACGCCGCCCCATCGTGATCTTCGGCGCCGGATCCATCCTGGGCTGCAAGCATCTGCCCGCATGGGCTGAGGGCAGCTACGAGGTGGCGGGCACCTTCGACCCCGACGCGGCCAAGGCCGCCGAACCGGCCGCGGCGCACGGCACCAGGGCCTCGTCCGAGGCGCAGGCGCAGGCGGTCGACGGCGCGGTCTTCGACTTCTCCACGCTCTCCGGTTCCGGGGCGGCGAAGGCGGCGCCCTCCCAAAGGGCGCTCCCGATGCCGCCGTCCCCCACGCCGCACCGGCACGTGTGCAGACCCGCTGCCCCCCGGCCGGCCTCTGCCCCTTGTGCCGGGTCAGAATGCGGCCGGGGCGCGGCCGGAGCGCGGTCGTGGCGGTGGCTTCGCAGCCTTCGCACCACTGCCTGAGAGGCCCGCGGCCATGTCGGTGTCGGCCCCGGACCACGTGCTTTCCCCGGCTTTTCCCGGGTGGGCTTGACGTTGCTTTGGGACGGGTGCGGGGGCGTTCGACCCGCGGCCTGTGGAGCCTGCGGGGTCCGCGCCGGTCAGGCGGCGGCCGCGGCGACGCGGAAACCCGCGTTGCAGGTAGAGCTGTCGGGCGTATTGGCGGTGCGCGAGTGGACGTAGAAGCGTTCGCAGTAGCTGTCGTCGCACAGGAAAGACCCGCCGCGCTGGACCCGGCGATCGCCCGCCTCGGGGCCCGCGGGATCGCGCGACAGGCGCGGGGCGGGAGGGCGGCCGAACCAGTCGCCAACCCATTCCCAGACATTGCCGCAGGTGTTCCACAGGCCATAGTCGTTGGGGACGAAGGCGCGGACCGGCGCGGTGCCGACATGGCCGTCCTCGGCGCTGTTTTCCGTGGGGAACCGTCCCTGCCAGACGTTCATCGCGTGCCGTCCGCCGGGCGTGCGTTCGTTGCCCCAAGGAAACTTGGTCCGCGCGCGTCCGCCGCGGGCGGCGAATTCCCACTCCGCCTCGGTCGGCAGGCGCAGGCCGGCCCAGGTGCAGTAGGCCTGCGCGTCGAACCACGACACGTGCACCACCGGGTGGTCGCCGCGCCCCTCGAGGTCGCTGCCGGTACCTTCGGGCGCGGACCAGCAGGCGCCGTCGACCACGCGCCACCACGGCAGGCCGGGCGGATGGTCGGGCCAGCGCACCGGATCGGGCAGCAGCAGGTGGAACACCGACGACCAGCCATCTGTCTCGGCGATCGTGCGGTGCCCGGTCTCGGCCACGAAAGCCGCCCAGTCGTCGTTGGTGACCGCCGTCGCCGAGATGCGGAAGGGCGACACCCGTACCTTGCGCCGCGGCGCATCGAAATCGCCGGGATGGCGGGCGGTGCGCGCGCCCATGTCGAAGAACCCGCCCTTGAGCTCGATCAGCGCCGCGGCGAGGCGCGCGCGGGTTTCGGGCGCCGCCCGCGGCTGGGCGGAGGGCTCGGGCAGGGGGCCGGTGCGGCCGGACGGGGAACAGCAACTGGCGGACATGGAGCCTTGGCTTCGGTCTGGCGTATGGGCCGCGCCGTTCTAGCGCCGCTTCGGGGCGGTGTCACCTGCCGCACCCCACGGACGCCTGTTCAAACGCCGCGGGCTGCGGCATGACGGGCAGAGGGCAGAGGGCAGAGGGCGACGGCGCAGGCCGGAGGCTGCCCGCGACAAGGGGGAGGGCCCGGATGACGACCCGGAAGAACGTCGTTCTGATCAGTTTCGACGATGCGGTGTCCTACTGGCACTATCGCTCGGTCTTCGGTGTGCCGCTGCAGACCCCGAACCTGGACCGGATCTGCGCCGAAGCGACGGTGTTCGACGCGGCCTACTGCCAGGCGCCGATCTGCGGGCCGTCGCGGGCCAGTTTCATGTCCGGCAAGGCGCCGCCGCAGACCGGCATCTACGACAATACGGTCGATGTCTTCGACCGCGTCGCTCCCGAGGATATCTGGACCCGCCGCCTGCGGGACGCCGGCTGGTTCTGTTCCTCGGGCGGCAAGGTGCACCATGGCTATACCCCGCTGAAGCGCCGCCATCACGGACGCATCTACAGCGACCGGCAGAAAAGGTTCGATGCCGATACCAGCCTGCCGCCCGAGGCCGATCTGGTGAAGTTCGGCGGCCATCGCGGCGGCAAGGCCACCGCCGATCCGGCGCATGATGCCAGCTACTACGACCACCAGGTCGCGGACTCGGCCATCGAGTTCCTGACGACCTACGACGGCGACGCGCCGTTCTACCGCGAGGTCGGGTTCTATTCGCCGCACGGGCCGCACTACACGCCCGCCCGGTTCAAGGAGATGTACGACGAAGCCGCCTTTGTCCCCCCCGCAGACTGGGACGCGGGCTGGCCCGAGGACCTGTTCATCCGCGAGCGTGTTCCGCCGCGCGACCTGCTGGAGGAGGGGCGGGCGAAGTGGTGGCGCAAGTCGGTGCGCAACTACTTCTCGGCCATGACCCACGGGGATTACCACCTGGGCCGGGTGTGGGAGGCGCTGATGGCGTCACCGCACGCCGACAACACGCTGGTGCTGATCGTCGCGGATCACGGGTTCCACCTGGGCGACCGCAACAGGTTCTCGAAGTTCACGCTGTTCGATCAGGTGGGGCGGGTGCCCTTCATCCTGTGGGATCCCGCGCGTCGGCAGGGGCAGCGCGTGTCGGATCCCGTGGCGCTGCTGGATCTGGGGCCGACGGTGCTGGACCACCTGGGGCTTTCCCCGATCGAGGGCAGCCCCGGCCGGTCTCTGCGGCCGCTCTGCGACGGCGCGCGGGCGCCCGAGCGGGCGGTGCCGACCTTTTCCAACGACGGGATCGCGGTGCGCCATGGCCGCTACCGGCTGATCCGCTACGCCGACGGCAGCACCCAGTTCTTCGATCTCGAAACGGATTTCTGGCAGCAAAGGGACCTTGGCCAGGGCCATCCCGACTATGCCGCCACGCTGGCCGCACTGGAGCGTACCGCCCACGAGCACGGCGCCGCCTGAGGGGGCTGGGCAGACGGGGCGGAGCAGGCGGGGCGGAGCCCGCCGGACAGGGCAGTTGGGGGAGGGCATCCGGGCGGGGCGGGCATCCGGGGACGAGGCCGTCGAGGTGACCCGCAGAGAACGATCCGCCGTAGGGAGCCGGACGGCGCAAAACCAAACGGGCTGCGTCCGCAGGGATGAACCGACCGGCGCCCGGGCAGTCCCCGCAGCGCGGCGCGCTGGGCGGCGCGGAGGATGACTTGCGCCTCGGGGGCCGTGTCGTGCTCGGGCTCGGCGAAGACCCGGCTGATAGTCACCACCCCCAGCGCGAGAGATCGTGCTGCGCGCTCGGATCGAGGGCAGGGCGCGGTTGCGCTCAAGATGGTCGAGATAGCCCACGGACAAACCCGTGGCCCCGGCCAGCCGCTGCAGCATCAGGCCGCGGGCCCGGCGCGGATCGCGCATGCGCGCGTCGACGATCTCTTGCGTCTCGCGGTCCGGTCGGCTCATCTAGGAAGAGATCGCATTTTCGTACTGACGGCCAGAAATGCGGGTGCAGTAACAACTCTCTTTCAAGGTGGGATACCACCGGCCCGCCCGCCGCGCCCGTGACCGAAGGGGCGGCGCGCGACCCGGGTGCCCGGCCCTTGGCCGACAGAGCGGCTAACGCATCAGCGCGCCGCGAACCTGTATGACCTCGGCGGCGCAGCGCGCGGCGCTGCGCACGGCCTCGTCCGGGGCGGCGCCGTCCAGTGTCGCGGCCAGGAAGGTGCCGGCAAAGCTGTCGCCTGCCGCCGTGGTATCCACCACGCGCGCGACGGGCGCCACCGGAAGGCTGACAGGCTCGGCCCCTTGCGACCAGAGGACGACCGGACCGCCGCCGTTCTTGACCACCACCTGCCGAGCCCCCTGCGCGCGGTAGCGGGCGATGGTGTCGGCCGGCGTGGCATCGCCGAAAAGGGCGGTCTCTTCGTCGAAGCTGGGCAGCAGGATGTCCGAGACGGCGGCCGTGGCCATCACCTCGCGCTGCATGGTCGCGCGATCCTCCCACAGCGCGGGGCGCAGGTTGGTGTCGAAGGATACCGTGGTGCCCGCCGCCCGCGCCCGGGCCAGCGCCGCGCGCAGCGTGTCGCGCCCCGCGGGCGGCAGGATGGCGCAGGTGATCCCCGACAGGTGGACATGCGCGGCACCGTTCAGCACGCCCGCCAGCCAATCGGCGTCCTGGGCCAGCAGGCGGGCGGCGGAGTTGCCGCGCCAGTAGCTGAACGCGCGTTCGCCGTGGGTGAGCGAGATCATGTAAAGCCCGACGGTGCGTCCCGACACCCGGCGCAGGGTGTCCGCGGCGATGCCTTCGCCGGCGATGAACCCCGCCATCTCGTCCGAGATCGCGTCTTCGCCGAGGCAGCTGCCATAGGCCACACGCCAGCCGTCCCCCAGCGCGCGGCGCGCGTACCACGCCGCGTTGAAGGTGTCGCCCGCGAAGCCCCGGCGATAGGTGCCGTCGCCGGCGTCCGACAGCTCGACCATGCACTCGCCGAGGCAGAGCAGGGTGCGTGCGGCGGCCATCGCGCTCAGGCCCCGGCGAAGGTCAGGTGCACCTTGACCGACCTGCGGCGGTCGGCGGCGGCGGCGAAGGCGTCGATCGCCTGTTCCATCGGCCATGTCCCGGTGATCGCCGGGCGCACGTCGATCCGGCGGGTGCCGATGGCGGCGACCGCCTCGGCGAACTCGACGTCGAAGCGGAAGCTGCCCTGGGTCACGATTTCCTTGCCCACGATCTGGTTCAGCGGCACCTGCGTGGGCCCGGCCGAGCCTACCTGGATCAGCCCTCCGCGCGGGCGCAGGCAGGCCACGGCCTGGGCAATGGCCGGCGCCGCGGCCGAGCATTCGAAGACCAGGTCGATCTGCCCCTTGTCCGCGGTCAGCCGGTCGAGTGCAGACGCATCCGTGCGCACGTTCACGACCTCGGTCGCGCCCATCCGGCGCGCGACCTCCAGCGGCATGTCCTCGAGGTCGGTGACCACGATCTCGGCCGCGCCGGCCTGTGCGGCGACGGCGGTGCAGAACGCCCCGATCGGGCCCGCGCCGGTCACCAGCACCCGGCGGCCCGCGATGTCGCCCGCGATGCGCGCGGCATGCAGGCAGACGGCCAGCGGCTCGGCGCAGGCGGCCTCGGCCACCGAGACGTCGCCCCGCAGGGGGTGGCACTGGCCCGCGCCCACGGTCACCCGGTCGCGGAACAGCCCCTGCGCGTGGGGCAGGTACATGGCCGAGCCCAGGAAGGTCATGTTCGGGCATTGGTTCGCCATGCCCGCAGTACAGAAGGCGCAGGTGCCGCAGGGGTGGCTGGGGTTCACCGCGACCAGGTCGCCGGGGGCGAGCCCGGTCACCCCCTCGCCCAGCGCCACGACATGACCCGCGGCCTCGTGGCCGAGGATGATCGGCTCGCGCACCTGGATCGTGCCGATGCCGCCGTCGCGGAAGTAATGCATGTCCGACCCGCAGATCCCGCCGGCGCCGATGGCGACGGTGACCTGGCCGGGCCCGGGGGGCACGGCGCTCTGGGTTTCGATCCGCAGGTCGTCGCGCCCGTGCAGGCGGCAGATGCGGATGGTGTCGTCGGAGGCCATGGAAGCTCCTGTCATCAACGGATCAGTTCAGCAGCGAGGGCAGCCATGTCGCGATCGCCGGGATGTAGCTGACCGCGAACAGGACAACGAGGTTCGTCAGAAGAAAGGGCAGGATCGCCACCACGACGGGCGTCAGCGGGATCCGCGCGATGCCCGCACAGACGAAGAGGCAGACGCCCACGGGCGGGGTGGTCAGGCCGATCATCAGGTTCAGCACCGCGAAGGTGGCAAAGTGGATCGGGTCGATCCCCACGGTGAAGGCCAGCTGCGACAGCGGCACGAAGAGGATGATCAGCGCGGCGATGGTCTCCATGAACATGCCGACGAAGAGCAGCAGCAGGTTGATGATCAGGATCACCAGGATGCGGCTGTCGGTCATCGACAGCACCGCGTTGGCCAGCATCTGCGGAATACGCTCGGACACCAGGATCCAGCCGAAGACATTGGCAAATCCCACGAGCGCGAGGATCCCGGCCGAGGCGACGGCGCTGTCGATCACGATCGCGGGCAGGGCGCGCCAGTCCAGTTCGCGGTAGATCACGCCGCCCACGATCAGCGCGTAGACGCTGGCCACGATGGCGGTTTCGGTCGGCGTCGCCAGGCCCGAGATCAGGCCGTAGATGATGAATCCGGTCATCGCCAGCGCCCAGGACGCCGATCCGAAGGACCGCACGACCTCGCCCCAGCCCTGCCATTCCTGACGGGGGAAATTGCGGCGGCGCGAGATGATCCAGCAGGTGAGCATCATCGCCAGGCCCATCAGGATGCCAGGCACGGCGCCGGCCAAGAACATCTGCCCGACCGAGATCCCGGCCAGCGAGCCCACGATGATCATCGGCACCGACGGCGGGATGATCGGTCCCACGGTCGAGGACGCGGCGGTGACGGCGGCCGAGAAGTCGGCCGGATAGCCCGCCTTCTTCATCCCCGGGATCATCACGCCCCCGATCGAGGCCGCGTCGGCCACCGCGGTGCCGGTGATCCCGCCGAACAGCATCGAGGCGGCGATATTGGTCAGCCCCAGGCCGCCCCGCACCCAGCCGACCAGCGCGGTAGCAAAGCGGATGATCCGCTCGGTGATGCCGCCCTGGTTCATCAGGTTGCCGGCCAGGATGAAGCCGGGGATCGACAGCAGCACGAAGACGTCCATGCCGGCGTACATCTTCTGCGGAATGGCCACCGGGTTCAGCCCGGCGACGAAGATGTAGGCCAGCGACGACAGGCCCAGCGTCACCGCCACGGGCACGCCGATGACAAGCCCCGCGACGAAGACGGAAAACAGAACGGCGACATCCATGGCGTTACTCCTCGCCCTCGGGACGGGGCGCCCGCGGACGGCCGTCGGTTGTGCCGGCCAGCATTCCCACGATCCGCAGGACCGCGAAGAAGGCCAGAAGCGCCAGCATCAGGAAGATGCTGAAATGCACCCAGGCCATCTGCAGCCCCAGGGCGGGCGATCTCTGGAACCAGCCGATCGAGGTGTATTTCCACGCCATCGGCAGCAGGTAGATCCCAAGGAACGCGATCAGCGCCGCCGAGATCAGGCGCAGCGTCCATGACGCCCTTTCGGGCAGGCTTTCCGAGACGATGTCGACGTTGACCAGGTCACCGGTGCGCAGCGACAGGCCCGCGCCGATGGCGGCGAGGTAGAGCAGTGCGAAGCGCGTCAGCTCTTCGGTCCAGACGGGCGAGGCGCCCGACAGGCGTCCGATCACCTGCCACAGCACGGCGACGATCAAGACGAGAAAGGCGAGCCCGACGAGCGCGCGAAAGAACGCGACGACGGCACGTTGCAGCAAGTCGATCTGGCGCATGTCCGGTACCCTCGTTTTCCCGGGATCGTTGCCGCCGCCCCCGTGGTGTCGGGGGCGGCGGTCTTGACTGATCTCGGCGTCACCGCGCCGCCCGCCGTTTCGGGGCGGCGCAGCAGGCGGGCGACGCGGGCCGATCAGTTGCCCGAGGCCTGCGCGTCGAAGAGGTCCTGCACGATGGGGCGGATCTCGTCGCCGACGTTCGACAGGACCGCGTCGCGCGCGGCGGCGGCGAAGGCGGCGTTGTCGACCTCGTTGAAGGTCATGCCGTTGTCTTCGAGATAGGCGCGGTCGGCCTCGATGCTTTCGTTGAACAGCTCGCGCTCATACTCCTGCGCGGTGGCCGCCGCTTCCATGATCGCGTCCTGGTCTTCTTGCGACAGCTGGCCCCAGGTCTGTTCCGAGATGGTGAGGTAGATCCACGACCGGACGTGATCGGTCATGTTCACGTAGTCCTGCACCTCGGCGAAGCTGGCCGAGCGGATCAGCGCGAGCGGGTTCTCCTGCGCGTCGATGGTGCCGTTCTGAAGCGAGGTGAAGACCTCGGAAAACGCCATCGGCGTGGGCTGCGCGCCAAGCGCGGACCACACATCGACGAAAAGCGGCACGTTGGGCACGCGCATCCGCAGGCCGTCCAGATCCTCGGGGGTCGAGATCGCGCGGTTCGCGGTCAGTTCGCGCGGGCCGCGGGCGAAGTAGGCGATCGGCCGGATCTGGGCGCGCTCGATGATCTCCTGCTCGATCCGGTCGCCGATCTCGCCGCTTGCCACCTCGTCCATCTGCTCGAGCGAGCCGTAGGCGTAGGGCACCGCCAGAAGGGCGGCCATGGGCGACCAGTTCTGCAGCGATTCACCGGTGATCGTCATGTCGACGGTGCCCAGCTGCATGCCGTTGATCAGGTCGATCTCCTTGCCGAGGCTTTCGTTCGGGAACACCTCGACCGCGATGCGGCCGTCGGTCAGCCGCTCGACCTCTTCGGCGAACTTCAGCGAGGCCTGGTGCCACGAGTTGTCCTCGTTCGCGAGGTGGCCCAGCTGCAGCGTGCGTTCCTGCGCGGCCAGCGGCGCGGCGAGGGCGGTAAAGGCGGCGGCAAGCGCCAGTTTGCGGGTGAACATCATCATTCTCCTCCTCCGATGATAACGGTGCGGTCCTCGTCCCCGTCGGGGGCGTCGTCGAAGAACGCGGGGTTGGCGGTCACGATCTGCGGCAGGTCGCTCAGGACCTCGCGCAGGTGGTGGCGGGTCGCGGCCTCGGCCCGGGCGGGATCGCCCGCGGCGATGCCGGCGACGATGGCGGCATGCTGGTCGATCAGCTTGTTCACGGGGAATTGCGACAGCGACAGGACCCGCACCCGGTCCATCTGGGCCTTCAGCCCCTGGACCTTGCGCCAGATCCCGGCCTTGCCACCCATTTCCGCCAGCGTCCTGTGAAATGCCTCGTCGGCGCGGATGAACTCAAGCGGGTCGCCCGCGGCGACAGCCCGCTGGCGGTCGATATGGGCATCAAGCTCGGCGAGGTCGGCGCGCCCGGGCGCCTCGGCCAGCAGCCGCACAATGTCCGATTCCACCGCCTCGCGCAGGAACCGCGCCTCGCGCACCGCGACGACGTCGATCCGGCTGACCCGGGTGCCGCGCTGCGGCAGGACCGAGACGAGACCTTCCGAGGCGAGACGGATGAACGCCTCGCGCACCGGCTGGCGCGACACGTCGTATTGCTGCGCGATCTCGGATTCCGAAATCTTCTGGTCGGGGTGCAGGTCGTTGCGGATGATACGCTCGCGCAGGAACCGCGTCAGTTGCCGGGCGATGGGCGCGGTCTGGTCGATCTGGTCCTGTCGCATGATTCGTCCTCCCCGCGACTTGCTACCATACTGCCATACAAGTTATCAATCGGGCCGAGGCGGGCGGGAATCGCGCCGGGCCCGCGCAGCAGGGAGGTTTTGCGATGCGACAGACGTGGCGGTGGTTCGGACCGAAGGATCTGGTGAGTATCGACGATGTGCGCGAAGCCGGCGCCGAGGGTGTGGTGACCGCGCTGCACCACCTGCCGCCCGGGCAGGTCTGGAGCCGGGACGAGATCGCCCGCCGCAAGGACGAGGTCGCGCGTCGCCGCGACGGCCGCGCCTCTGGCCTGACATGGGACGTGGTCGAAAGCCTGCCCGTCTCCGAGGCGGTCAAGACCGCCGCGCCAGACCGCGCCGCCCATATCGCGGCCTGGACCGACAGCCTGCGTAACCTCGCCGCCGAAGGGATCGAGGTCGTGTGCTACAACTTCATGCCGGTGCTGGACTGGACCCGCACCGACCTGGCCTACGAGGTCGCCAGCGGCGCGACCTGCATGCGCTTCGACCTGATCGATTTCGCGGCCTTCGACCTCTTCGTGCTTGAACGTCCGGGCGCGGGCGATGACTACGACGCCGGGCTGCGCGCCGCCGCGAAGGCCCGCGCCGATGCGATGGACGCCGAAGCGCGCGAGGCGATCGCCCGCAACATCGTCTTCGGTCTGCCCGGGGCGGCGGACAACTTCACCCTGCCGGACGTGCGGGCGCGGCTGAACGACTATGCCGCCATCGGCGCGGACGAGCTGCGCGCCAACCTGATCGATTTCCTGTCGCAGGTCGCCCCGGTGGCCGAAGAGCTGGGCCTGCGCCTGTGCTGCCATCCCGACGATCCGCCGTTCCCGCTGCTGGGCCTGCCGCGGATCATGTCGACCGAATCCGACTATGCCCGGGTCATGCAGGCCGTGCCCGAGCGCGCCTCGGGCATCACGCTGTGCACCGGCTCGCTTGGCGCGCGGCCCGACAACGACCTGCCGGGCATGATCGACCGACTGGGCGACCGGGTTCATTTCCTGCACCTGCGCAACGTCACCCGCGAAAGCGACGCGATCCGCGGGTCGTTCTACGAGGCCGAGCATCTGGGCGGCGATACCGACATGGTCGCCGTCATCGCCGCCACGCTGCGCGAGGAACGCCGCCGCCGGGATGCCGGGCGGCCCGATGCCTCGATCCCGTTCCGCCCCGACCACGGGCAGGACATCCTGGACGACAAAACGCGCAAGGCGCAGCCCGGCTACCCTGCCATCGGGCGGCTGAAGGGGCTGGCCGAGCTGCGCGGCGTCATCGCCGGGCTGGGCCATGCGGGGGGCGGGCAGTGACCCGGCTGAGCGAAACGCAGGGCCTGCCGGACGACGTCCGCGTCCCCGCCTATGACCGTGCGGCGCTGGGCGAGGGGATCGTGCACCTGGGCCTTGGCGCTTTCCAGAAATCGCACCTCGCGGTCTATACCGACGACGCGCTGGCGCGCTCGGGCGGGGACTGGCGGATCGTCGGCGTCTCGCTCAGGTCCGATCAGGCGGTGCGCGACCTGACCCCGCAGAACGGGCTTTTCACCGTGATCGAGGCCGGGGTGGACGGGACGCAGGCGCGGGTCGTGGGGGCGGTGTCGCGCGCGCTGGCCCATGCGCATGGCGACGCCGAAGCGGTGCGCGCGGTGCTGGCCGACCCCGCGACGCGTATCGTCACCATCACCGTGACCGAAAAGGGCTACGGGCTGGACCGGGCCCGCGGCGGGGCCGACCCGCAGCATCCCGCCATCGCCCATGACCTGGTCCATCCCGAGGCGCCTGTGGGCGTCGCCGGGCTGCTGGTGCAGGCGCTGGCCGCGCGACGCGCCGCGGGCGTGCCGCCCTTCACGATCCTCAGCTGCGACAACCTGCCGGGCAACGGCGACCTCGTGCGCGGATTGATCCTCGATGTGGCGGGGCGCAGGGACCCCGCGTTGCGCGACTGGATCGCCGGGGCAGTCGCCTGCCCGAACGCGATGGTCGACCGGATCACCCCCGCGCCCGACGCGGAGGTCCGCGCGATGGCCGCGGCGATGACCGGGCGCACGGACGCCGGCGCGATCCTGACCGAGCGGTTCCGCCAGTGGGTGATCGAGGACCGCTTTCCCGAAGGCCGCCCCGACTGGGAGGCCGGCGGCGCGCTCTTCGTCGAGGACGTCGCGCCCTACGAGCACATGAAGCTGCGGATGCTGAACGGCAGCCATTCGATGATCGCCTATGCCGGGGTCCTGACGGGGCACACGCATGTGCGCGACGTGATGGCGGATGCCGCGCTGGCGCGTCTGGTGCGGCGTCACCTTGCAGCGGCCGCCGCCACGCTGGCGCCGTTGCCGGGTATCGATTTCGCCGCCTACGGCGACGATCTGGCGCGGCGGTTCGCCAATCCGCACCTTGCCCACCGGACCGCGCAGATCGCGATGGACGGGACCGAGAAGATGCCGCAGCGCATCTATGCCCCGGCCCGAGACGCACGGACGGGGGGGCAGGACCTGCGGCCCTTCGCCTTCGCCACGGCGCTGTGGATGCGCTTCGCGCTGGGTCGGCACGACGACGGCACCACCTTTGACCTGAACGACCCCCGCTCGGACGAGATCGCGGCGCGGCTGCAGGGCGCTACCACCGCGCCCGGGATCCTTGCCGCGCTGACCGGTGAGGGGAGCTTCTTGCCCACTGACCTGGCCGACGACACGACGTTTGCGGGCGTGGTCACCGACATCCTGGCCGACCTGCTGGAACGCGGCGCCGCCGCGACGATCGCCGACGAGGCACGGGCCGCCGGCTGATCGCCGGGACCTCCGCGGGCACACGGGGGGGGCGTGCTGCGCGCCGGATGCGGCCCCCAAGCGGCCGGGCCGGGCGGCGCGGGCTGCTGTCAGCGCGTGGCCATTCAGGAGCACATCCTATCCATGGCCCCGGGCTTCCGACCTATGGTCGAGCTGTCTTGCAACCTGTCGGGCACCGGAGGCGGTGCCCCGCGTCTTGCATGCCCGGTCCGTCGGTCAGGGCTGGGGAGGTGCCGGGATCTCGGGCGGGCGGCTGAAGATCTGGAAGTACTTCTGGAAGTTCGCGAGCGGCGCGTTGCCCACGTAGATCGCATCGCCGTCCTGAACCTGGAACCGCCCGGCGCGCAGACGCGCGGCGGGGTCGGCATAATCGACGCGGAAGATCACGTCGCCCGTGACCGTGCGCCGCGTGCCTTCGGTTTCGAGCAGGATGAAGGAGTCGCCCGGGTCGAGGTGACGGAACAGGAACACCGCGCGCGGGTTCGCCCGGCTGTCCTGCAGCCCGCCCGCCCGCGCCACCGCCTGCGCGAGGCTGAGCGACCCCTCGGCGAAATCGAAATCCCCCGTGGCGCCAAGCGCGCCGTCGGCGGTGAACTGCGCGTCGCCGCCGCCCACGATCACCGTGTCCCCGGGCAGTAGCGGGATGTTGCGCGCGGGATCCGAGATCACCCGTTCCATCACGTCCTGGCCCCGGCGGCCGCCGCGCAGCACCGTGACGACGCTTGCATCCGGCGCCTCGGTGGCGCCGCCGGCGGTGGCGATGCCGTCCAACACGGTTTCGCCCCGGGCGGTCAGGTTGAACATGCCCGCGGCGCCCACGGCCCCCTGCACGCTGTAGGTGTCGGTTTCCTTCCGGGCGATACTGACGGTGGTATAGGGGTCGACCGCCGACTGGCGCAGGTTCTCGGTGATGGTGCGTTCGGCCGTGGAAACCGACTGCCCACCCACGCGGATGCCGCCGACGAAGGGCAGGGTCACGCTGCCGGACTGAGACACGGTGAAGTCGCCCAGCGGCAGCGCGGCGCTTTCCGCGGCGTTGAAGAGCCCCGACTCTCCGGTGCCGAAGGCGGTGACGGTGATCGTGTCGCCGGGCTTGATGATCCCGGGCACGTAGGTGCCCGCCCCGAGCGACGCGAGCCCGCCGGACGCCCGCGGGCTGCCCAGTGCCCGCACCACCTGATCGCTGAGCGGCAGGATCGGCGTATCGCTCTGCCGCGCCTGCGAAACGACCTGACCCGTCTTGGGCCCGTCCGAGGGGGCGCAACCGACCGCGCCCAGAACCATGCAACATACCGCGAGCTTACGAATATTCATCTGCCTGTCCTGCCTGGTTGTCGGGGGTGTGCGGAAGGCCCCCGTCCTCGGTTGTTCTTGAGCGGAGGATTACTGCCAGGGCCGCAACGTCAAGCGACGCGCCGGCAATCAGGGCATCCTGCGTCAAATGAGTTGCAGCCTGTCGCGAGGTTGCCGCAGTCGCGAGGGTCCGGGCGATGTCGGGCTCGGGCAAAGCGGCGGCCAGCCCGCCCGAGCACAGCAAGAACCTGTCGCCCGGTCGCGCCTCGCCCAGGGCGCTTTCCAGCGACAGCTGCCGCGACGCCCCGACGGCGCGGGTGACGACCGAGGCCAGCACCGGATCGACATGGTCGCGCGTCAGCCGCGACATCTGGCCGTCGCGCAAAAGATAGCAGCGCACGTTGCCCGACCACAGCACCGCATGCCGGTTGCCCTGCACCAGCAGTGTCGCGGCCGAGGCGGCGAAGACCGTGTCGCTGGGCTGACCGCGGGCGCAGAGCATGGCATTGGCGCGCCCCAGCTTGCCCTTGGCCTCCGAGATGAGGTCGCTCATCGAAAACGGCCCGGCAATGGCGGCCAGCGCCTCGCGCACCGTCTCGACGGCGCCGGTAAGGCCGGGATGCGCGCCAAGCCCGCTGATCACGCTCATCGCCTGGCTGTCTTCGCCGATCGCGAAGGCGTCGGTCAGCATCGCGCTGCGGGTGCCTTTCAGCGCGGCGCCGGCGCTGTCGATGTCGATCAGCACCCGCGTCTCGGGCGGGCGCACCGGGGCGGCACCTTCGGGGTGCACGACCGCGGCCGGGCCCGCGGAGGATCCGGCCTGCGGCTGCGTCGTCGGTTTGGAGGCCGCAGTGGAGCCCGCAGAAGAGGTCGCGGATGAAGGGGGGCTTCCAGGCGGCCCCCCCAGGAACACTCGGTGGAACGTCTCGGGCGCGGGCAGGCCGTCGAAGCCCTGCATGGCGGCGGTATCCTCGCCCACCCACCACAGGCTGCGGGCGCCGTCCTGCGGCATGGTGCGCAGCGCGGGCTGGAACCAGCGCTGCGGGCTGAGAGTCTCGAGCGCGGAATCGAGCGTGGCGCGCCGGAACTCTGGCGCCAGCGTCGACAGGGCCAGCGCTTCGGCCCGGTCGAACCACCCCGCCATCTGGCGTGGCAGCGCGGTCAGCGGGCCGCGGTGGTCGGGCAGCGGCACGGCGAGGACCAGGGGAAAGTACCGCCCGATCCGGTCGACGCTGGGCATCATCACCAGCGCCAGCGGATCGGGGCCCAGTCTGTCGCGCGCCACCAGTCCGCGCCAGACCGGCGCCACGAGGAAGGCGTCCAGCCAGCCGCGCCCCAGGTGGCGCTGGCTTTCGCGCACGCATTGCCGCGTCCAGTCGTCCAGCCGGTCGACCACGCCGCGCGACAGGTTGCGTTGGACGAAATCGCCCTGCGTCGGGATCTTGCCGAAATATCCCGTCGCCTCGGTGCCCTGTGTCGGGTCGGGGGCCCCGCGTGCCATGCGCCTACTCCTACTCCAGCATCGTCGCGGGGCAGGCGAAATCGGCCAGCGCCGGCAGGGCAAAGGGGTTGTTCACGCTGCCTGCCGTCACCCGAAACGACACCCTACGCCCGTCGATGCGAAAGGCCGCATCGAATTCGTTGTCCGAGACGCGGGTGGTCGTGGCCGCGTCGAACAGGCGGAAGGGCGACCATTCGCCCCCCGTCTGAAGCGCATTGGCCCGGTCGCCGGGCAGCAGCGTGATGCGCGAGGTCGACGGTGCCTCGCCCGGCCAGGCCAGGGTGCGCTGCTCGGCCCGGTCGAGCCCGTGGACCGAATTGCCGCCGCCGATCTCGACCAGCGCGACGCGCGCGGCGGGGTCGAGGTCGCGCAGGTCGAAGGTGATCTCGACCCGCGGGGCGGTTTCGCCGCTGGGAAAGAAGGCCGTGCGGATCGCCGCGGCGCGCTGGAACTGCTGCAGCGCCTGCGAGCTTTCGCCGGTCGTGCCCAAGCCCCCCTTCCAGCTCCAGGGATCGGTCGAGACATCGACGAAATCCGCGAGGTTCTGGTCGAAGAAGGTCTGGAACATGCCCCCGGGGCCGAAGATCCGGGTAAAGTCGTCCAGCGTCACCTCGGCGGTGCCTTCCGGCGCAAAGGGGTAGCGGCCGGCGATGGCCCGGGTGCATTCCGGTGCCCCGTCGGCGGCCCAGAGCCGGGCGACCTCGTCACGTGCGCGGCCCATGGCGGTTCCGGCCAGCGAGGTGGCAAAGCCCACGGTCCAGGCATCGGCAGGCGCGGGCAGTCCGCGCCCCTTGGCCACCAGCGCCTGCACCGCGGTGTTCAGCTGGCTGTCGGCGGCAAAGACCTCGGTCGCGCGGGCGTCGGTGGCGCTGACGCGGCCCAGCTGCTGGTAGATCTCGTCGAAAAGCGGCCCGAGCGCGGCGATATCGTCGGGCTGGGCCGCCTGGTCGGAGCCTGCCCCGTCCGCAGCGCCATCCGTGGCCCCCGCCGTGCCGGCCCCGCCGGTGTCGAGCGTCCGGCGCAGCCGGCGGAACGGATCGGGGGCGGCCAGCGGGTCGAAGGGCAGATCCCCGGCGCCCGGCTCGGGGGCGGCGATCTCGGTCGCACCCTCGGCCGTCTCCCCCGCCAGGGCGGTCGCGGGCTGGGCCAGGTTCGTCGCGATCGCGATCTCGCGCGACAGCCGCCCGATGGGATCGGCCTGGGAGGCGAGCAGCGCCACCAGGTCGGACGCATCGGCAAGGTTCTCGGGCGAGCGGATCTTGAGGTCCGAGACAAGGTCGCGCCAGCGGCCGTCGAACTCGGTCCAGTAAAGCTGCATCGCATCGCGGGTGACGTCGCTGACATTGCTGACCCGCGCCGCGGCGGGGCCGCGCACCCAGGCCTCGTCGGCGGCGATCTCGGCCAGCGGCCCGATCGAGGCCAGCACGACCTCGCGGTAGCCTTCGCGGGTGAAGAGCCCCGGGATGCCCTGGTCCAGCGGCGTGCCCGAGGCGCGGACGAAGGCGCCGCTGCCGGCGGGACCCAGCGCCTCGGCCGGGGTCCAGAGACCCAGCGCGCGGGCCGATGTCCGCGTTTCCAGCAGATCGAGCGTGCGCTGCGCCGGGCTGCGGTTGCCGATCTCCTCGCGGATGTCGGCGACCAGCGCGTCGTCGATCGCCATCACCGGCAGGTCGCCGCGATCGAGCATCGCCGCCATGTGGCGCATCAGGGCGGCGCGGGTATCGGCCCGGCCAGACCCGGGGTAGAGGTCGGCAAAGACGGTTTCTGCCTGCGCCAGCAACGCGTCGGGGTCGATGGGCCCGAGACCGGCAAGCGCCAGGTAGTGCTTCAGCGTCTCGAAGGCCTCGGCCTCGCCCAGATCCGGGGTCTTCAGCCTGTCCTGCAGCGCCACCATGTAGCGCGGCAGCAGGTAGGCCCCCAGCGCATCGGCATAGACCTCGCCGTGGCGGGCGATGATGCGGTCCTCCTGGCCCAGCCCCATGCCCACACGGTAAAGCGCCGCGTCGTCGGTGCCGCCTTCAAAGGCGTCGGGGGCCTGCTCGATGGTGTTGAGCGCGGGCAGGACCCGCAGGAAATCAGAATCGGCGATGGAGTCGACGGGGATGTTGCGCGCCTGCTCGGTATACTGCGCCAGCTCGTTCTCAGCGTCGGCCAGGGCGCGGGAGTTGAACAGGAACGACGCCACCCAGGATGCCGTCAGCAGCAGCGCCGCCACCGTGACGGCCCCGTAGGCGGCGGTGGTCGCGAGCCGCTTGCGCCGGCTGACACGGCGGTCGCGCGACACCAGCGCCGCCTCGCCCAGGATCACCTCGCCGAACAGGCGGTTGACGAAGTAGCTGCGGTTCATCGACCGCGCCGGGCCGGCCCCGCTGCGCCGCGCCTCGGCCTCCTGCGTGGCGGAGGCGAAGTAGACGCCGCGGATCATCGGCTCGGACACGTTGGCATTGCCCGAGGCCAGCTCCTCGACGATTTCGAGAAGCGAGTCGTGCAGCGCCGCCACCTGCGCGGGAAAGCGGAAGATGGCCCCGCGTCGGGCGATGTCGGTTTCCTGCTGCAGCCGCTCCAGCAGCAGGCCGGACAGGCGATCCTGCAATGCGCGGTATTCGCGGCTGAAGCTCTCGGGCAGGGTGCCGGGCGCCGTCTTGTCCCAGTCGAAGGTCATGCCCCAGACCTGTTCGCGGGACTGGCCGCCCAGTTCCTCGAAGAACTGGGCAAAGCCGTTCAGCTTGTCGGCCTTGGTCAGCACCACGTAGACGGGAATGCGCGCGCCCAGGGACTCTTCGATCTCGGCCAGGCGCTGGCGTACCGCGCGCACTTCGCGCAGGCGGTCGTCGGGGTCCTGCGTCAGCAGGTCGGTCAGCGACAGGGTCAGGATGATGCCGTTGATCGGCTGCGCGCGGCGGTGCTTGCGCAGCATGCGCAGGAAGCCCAGGAACCCCTTGTTGTCGCGCTCGCGCTGGCTGTCCTGCGTGGTATAGCGCCCGGCGGTGTCGATCAGGATGGCGCGGTCGGTGAACCACCAGTTGCAGTTACGGGTGCCGCCCACGCCCTGCACCGGCTCGGCGCCCATCGCGTCGCCCAGGGGGAACTTCAGCCCGGAATTGGTCAGCAGCGTGGTCTTGCCGGCGCCGGGCGGGCCCATCATCAGGTACCACGGGAATTCGTAGGCATAGCCCGTGCGCCGCCGCGCGACCTTGCGCATCAGCGCCATCGCCGCCTTGAGCCGCGATTGCAGTTCCGCGATCTCGGCCCGGCTTTCGCTGGCGGCCCGCTCTTCCGGGGTTTCGGTGGCATCCTCGGCCAGTGCCCGGTCGGCGCGCCGCGCCCGGATCCACGCGATGAGCATCCAGAGGATCCAGCCCAGGATGACCACGCCAATCGCGATCAGGCGGGCCCGGATCGAGCTGAGCGGTGCCACGCCGCCCATCGCGAGGCGGGGGCCGAAGATCCAGATCAGCGCGCAGATCGCGCCGACCCAGATCACCGACAGGAAGCGCCGCCCCAGAACCCCCACGTAGCTGTCGAGGGTCGAGCGGAGGCTGGTCCACATCGCAAGGGGGTTCATGGCCGGGCCTCCTCGGTTGCGCCTGCATCCGCGGGCGTGTCCTGCTCGGTGTTGGGCACGGTGGGGGGCGCCGTGGGGTCAGCCATCCCGTCGGTTGGGGCTGCCTGCGTGTCTTCCGTCGCCCCTTCCGCCGTTTCGCTCGCCGTCTCGACCGCTGTCCCTTGCGTCGTGCCCGCGGGGGTGTCGCCGGATGCGGTCCCCGAGGTCTCCGTGGGCGTCGGGCGCGTCTCGCCGGCCGGTGCCTCGGGCGACGTCCCGGAGCTATCCCCGGGCGTCGTGCCGGATTGCAGCGGCTCCGGCCGCAGCGGGGCGTCGTCGGACACCGCCGCGGGGTCGGGTGCGGTGCCGTCGCCCCGGCTCAGCAGGTCGGGCGAGACGGAAGTGCCCGCGTTGCGCACGATGATCTCGGTCCGGCGGTTGGCCTCGCGCCCTTCGGGGGTGTCGTTGCTGGCGATGGGGCGGGTGTCGGCCTCGCCCCGCACGTCGATCCGGTCGGTGCCGATATAGCTGGCGAGGATGTCGCGCACCGCGCTGGCCCGCGCCTTGGATAGGTGGAAGTTCGACGGGAAGGGCGCCGAGCGGATCGGCAGGTCGTCGGTATGGCCCAGGATGGTGACGTCGAAATCCTCGGCCGTCAGCGCCTGGCCGATCCGGTCGAAGAGCGGCAGGAACTCTGGCGCGATGCGGGCGTCCCCCGGCCCGAAGGCGCCACTGTTGGCGATCCGCACCAGCACCGCGTCGCCGTCGCGGTAAAGCCGGACGAGGCCCTCCTCGACCTCGGGTTCGAGGAACGAGATGAAGGTTTCGATCGGCGCGACCTGCGGCTCCGGCTCTGGCTCGGGGGCCGGCGCAGGGGCCTCCGCGACCTCCGGTTCCGGCTCGGGTTCCGGCTCGGGCTCGGGGGCGGGTTCGGGGATGGCCAGGGTCGGCGTCTCACCGGGCGGCAGGGTTGCCATCCGCGCGAGCGTTTCGTCCGACGCCCGCCCCAGCACCAGCGAGAAGGCCAGGAACACCAGCGCCAGCACCAGCAGCAGCAGACCCAGGAGCAGCCAGAACAGCCGGCCGGTGCGCAGGGGCGCATGGGCGGCGTCCTCGCCGCGCCAGTGCGGCGACAGATCGCGTTCGGCTGTGCCGAACTGCGTGCGCAGGATGCGATAGAGGTTGTCCCGGGTCTGGGCCAGCTCCAGCCCGCCGCGCGCCGACACGCGGGTCCGCCCCTCGAACCCCAGCGAGAGGCAGAGATAGATCAGCAGCAGCACGTCGCGGTTGGCGCCGGGGCTGGCCTGGAAATGGCTCAGCAGTTCGAACACCTTGTCGCCGCCGGTGACGTCGTGGTGAAAGGTCGAGACCAGCCCCTCGACCGCCCAGCCCTCGCCCCAGGGGCGGTTGCGGATGACGTCGTCGAGCGTGGCGCAGACCACGTAGTGCGCCGCGCGGGCCTGCTGCGGCAGGATGCCCGCCGCGCTCAGCCGGGTTTCGTAGGCCTTGACCGCGCCGATGGTGTCGCGCCGCAGCTCGGCCATGCCGGGCGCGGTTTCGCGTTCGCGCAGCGCATGCGCGAGATTCAGAAGCGGCGCCGCCTCGGCCACCAGCGCGGGCACGCTGTCGCCGTCCAGCCGGAACCCCTGCAGGATGTCCGGCACGGAAAGCTGCGGCACCGGGTCCGGCGGCGGCGCCTCGGGCGCGGGCGCCTCGGCGTCGGGGTCGGGGTCGGGACGGCGCCGCCCCGGCGTCGGCAGGACGATGCGGGCCGGTTCGTCGTCCGAGGGGGCGCGGGCGCTCATGCCCGGATCCCCCAGAGTTCAAGCTCGAGGCCCGGAAACTCGGACGAGAAATGCATCGCGATGGTGCCCGAGGCGATGACCTCGCGCCAGATCTCGCCGGTGGTGTCGAGCTCGAAATACGTATTGCCCGATCGGAACGGCAGCTGTCGCGGGGCCACCGGCATCGGCCGGACCTCGACCCCGGGCAGGGCCACGTTGACCAGTTCGGATATCCGTTCGACCGGGCCGACCTTGATCTGGTTGGGCAGAAGGCGGCGCAGCCGTTCTCCGGGGATGTCGGCGCGCACCGCCAGTACCAGGCCTGCCTCGGCCTTCAGGCCCGCATCGGCCAGCATGCCGACGCGCACGCCATGGCGCCGCTCTTCCAGCGGGATCAGGACCGCGCTCTGGTCCAGCACCGCCGACAGGGCGCGCCGCAGCTCGGCCATCACCGGGTCGAAGGTGGCGGCGGGATCGGCGTGGCGATAGTCGGGCAGCTCGGCAGGTAGGCGGGTCGCCGCCGTGAAGGTCGCGAGCTCACCGGCCAGGCTTACCAGCGCGCGGTATGCGGTTTCGGGGTGGATCTGGCCCGCCTGTGCGGCCAGATGCGCGATGCCCGGCGTGTTGCGGTTCAGCGCCTGCAGCATCAGGTAATCGCCCAGCTCGGCCGAGCCGCGCAGCGACGGGTCGCCCGTGCGCCGCGCGATCGCGTCCGAGCGATGGCGCAAAAGGCCCAGAAGCTCGTTCAGATAGCCGGTCAGGCGGGGCGAGGCACCGACGGTCAAGACCGGCGGGATCATCTCGTCATCCAGCACCACGGCCAGGTCCGAGCGGACCTCGACCACCCGCGCGAGGGGGAGGGTTTCGAGGCCGGCAAGCTCTTCGTCGGCGCGCCGCAACGACAGGTCCATGCGCCCGATCTCGATCGCCGCGCTGAAGGAGGTGTCGGCATTGGCGTCGTCGGTGTCGACGTCCTGCCGGATCATCCGCGCGCCCGATCCGCCGCCCGATCCGCCGCCTGTGCCTTCGGTGCCGGCCCCGCCCGCCGGGTCCGGGCCCGGTGCGAATTCGGCGGCGCCGGGGCGCAGCATCGGCAGGGTCAGATGGATCCGCAGGTCCGAGATGCCCTCTTCCAGCTTCACCGGGGCGGGCAGGTCGCATTGTTCGGGCGCCGAAAACGGCGTGCCGTCCGGCAGGATGCCCTTGATCGAGCTCAGCCCGAAGCGTCCGATGCCCAGCGCGGCCCGGTCTACCGCCATCTCGAGGATGCCCCAGGGGTAGGGCGCCAGCGGGCGCGTGGCGTCGCGCACCAGCTGGTCGGTCCAGCGGTCGGCCTGCTGGAAATGCTGCACCCTCAGGAACATGCCTTCGGTCCAGGCGACACGGTTGCGGATTTTCGCCATCAGGGGTCCTCGGGTTGGTCGTCGATCCGCGCGGCGAGCTGGCGTCGCAGTGCGGCGGGGGTCAGGGGGGCATCCTCCGCCGTGCGGCGGCGGCAGTATTCGTCCCACGCCGCCCGTGCGGGCGACAGCCGTGCGGCCGCCCCCCCGCGCGATGCGACGGCGGCACGGATGGTTTCAGGGTCGAACATCTCGCGCGCGGCGGCGAGATCGGCCTGCAGGCTGTCGATCAGCGCGGTCTGCCGCGCCACGATCGCCTGCACCCGCCGCGACAGCGCAAGGCAGGTGTCGCCGCGGTGGTCGGACAGAAGGCTCCCCGGGTCGAGCGTCGCGTGATCCATCGCGGCGGGCAGGGGCTGCGGCACGTTGAGATCCGCCAGCGCCCGCGACAGCGCGCGCTCGATCTCGGCCAAACCGCCCAGGGACGTGGCCAGCGCGGTTCCCGCATTGGCCAGCTGGGTGGCATCGGGCGCGTCGATCTCGCCCTCGTAAAGCCCCAGCGCCTCGCGCAAAAGGCGTGCATCGGGGCCCGTGCGGCGGGCCGCGGGCTCTTGCGGGGCAGGGTCGCCGAAGCTGACCGACTGGCGGTTCGCGGCGCCCTGCGCGATCCGGTTGCCGGTATCGCTGACCGGAGCGTTCCAGTCGTCGGGCAGAAGCTGTCCGCGCGAAGAGCCCAGCGGGTCCGTCCCCGACGGACGGGCGGCCAGCGGATCGGGCTCTCGTGGAGCGGGCCCTAGCGGATCGGGGCCCAGCGCATCGGGCAGCGGCGTATCGGTCCGCGGTGCGGGGTGGGCGCCGCGGGGGGGCAAGGGGTTGTCGGCCCGGGGCACGCCGCCCTGCTCGGGCCCTGTCGCCGCGCCGAAGCGGCCCAGCCGGTCCCAGTCCGGCCTGCTGCTTCGGCTGGAGCCGGGGCCCGTGCTGGTCAGGCTGTCCAGCCACTCTTCGCCCGTGCGCCCGGGCAGCGGACCCGAGGCACCGTCGCCGCCCGGGCTGACGTCAGAAAGGATCGCGCTGATCGTCGGCTGGTGCGCGTCGAAGAACGCATCCGTGGGGCCGCGCCCCGCGTCGTCACCGGTCGAGGATTGCGAGACATGGACGCTCAGCCGGTGCGCGCCGATGACGAGGTCGCTGCCGTGGTGCAGCGGCACTTCGGCGCCGTCCTGCAACGGGTGGCCGCCGATTTCGACCATGCCGCTGCCTTCGACGACGAACCGGTCGCCCGAGCGGCGGATCGCGATCGACGCAGGCTCGGACGGCAGGGCCGCGCCGTCGTCCGGCGGCAGGGTCCAGGTGCAGCCCGGAGCGGTGCCGACCGAAAACGGGCGGCTGCCATCGGTCATCCGGGCGGCGCCCGCCGCGGCGCCGCTGCGCAGGGTGAGGGTCAGCGCGGTCATGCGAGCCCCTCGCTGGGAGGCGCCGCGCGGTGCAGCCGGGCCGAGCCGATCACCGCCTCGTTGCTGTCGCGCGTCGCCGGTTCGCTGCGCGCCCAGGCGTTCCAGCCTAGTCGCGGCGCGGGGCCGTCGCCGCCCAGCTGGGTGCGTGGAATGTCGCGACGGTCGAGGACCAGCTGGATGTCGAAATCCAGCACCGGTCCCACGTAGAACCGGATCAGCCGGCGCAGCCGCTCAAGCCGCGGCTGGCCTTCTTCGAGCGACAGGAAATCGGGATAGCGCACCGGGCCCACCACCAGCCGCACCTGCCCCGACCTGTCTGGAATGCGCGACCCCGCCCCGGTATCGCGCCCCAGCCGCGCGGTGCCGTCCATGCGGGTCTGTTCCTCCAGCGGCAGCGGGCGCCAGCGCAGGTGAAACTGCACGACACGCACCGGCAGGCCCAGTTCGGCCGCGACCAGCGCCTGCAACCCGGCGGCGCTGCGGGTGCGCTGCGCCAGCAGGCCGGCAAAGCGCAGCGTCTGGTCCTCGGGAAGCGGGGTGCGCGTCGTCATCCCGCCGGTGCCCAGCCCCACGAGGCTGCGCAGGACCGACACGATCCGCGGCGCGGCCTGGCCCGGGCCTGACCAGCGCAGCTGCCGGGCGATGTCGTATTTCTCGACCGCCGCGGCATAAAGGTGGGTCAGCCGGTCGGTGAAGACGTCGACGAAGGCGCCCAGCCCGCCCGCGCGGCGGCGCCGGTCCCGCGCGGCAAGCTCGCCGTAGATCGCAGGCAGCGGCGACAGCGGACCCAGAAGCCCCATCACCGGCACCGTCGCCACCACGGCCTCGGCCCGGTCGTCGATCGCCGTGATCGGCGCGGTTGCCGGGCGGTTGTCGGGCGGCGACACGATCAGAAGCGGCCGCCCCGTCCGGGCTGCGTGGGCCTGCGCCACGCGCAGCCCCGTCGCGGCGTCGAAGCGGTCGGGCGCGGCACGCAGGGCGACGATCGCACCGGCGTCCGCATATCCGGCCGGGCCGGTCGCCGGGTGCGGTCCGGCTGGGCCCGCGCAGGCCTCGACCGGCCGCATCGCGCCGGCGTCCTGCGGCGTGCCCCCGGGCGTGGCCGCCCCGGAGGCAAGGCGCGGATCCGCCGACCCGGTCATATCAGCGCCTCGGCGCCCGAGCGGGCGGGGAACCGGGCCAGCGTGTCGGTGCGGGCCTTCAGCCTAAGGGTCAGGCGGGTGAAGGTGTTGAGCGTCACGTAGCTGCCTAGGAACCGGTCCAGCACCGATCCGAAGAGATGCGCGGTCCCGTCATCGATCCGGTCCGGGTCGAAGGTGACCGTGACGTCGATGCCGCTGACCATGACCGACGCGATGCGGGTCACGGCCGGCGCGGTCGAGACATCGAGGATCGCGTCGATCATCTGCGTCGTCTCGCGGCTGTCGCCGGGGTCGTATAGCCGCAGGATCGCGCGCAGTGCCTCGGCCCCGTCGGCGTCGACCGACAGGTGGTTGAGCGACATGTGCGAGATCAGTTTCCAGATCAGGTCTGGCTCGGGCGCGGGGCGGTTCGGCCGCGTCACGGGGCGCAGCGCGGTGACGCTGGCGACGATGTCGAGCGGGGTCGACAGGGCCAGCCGGGGCTGGCCACCGCCGTAGGGCAGCGCGCGCGGCAGGTCGCCATTCGTGGCCAGCGCCTCGACCGAGGCGGTTCCGCCGGTGCGCGACACCGGGCGCGCGCGGTGATCCACGAAGGCAACCGAGGTCGCGCCGGGCCGGTCGTCGCCGTCGGCGCCGTGGCGGACAAGCTGGTAGAACATGCCGCCCGCACGCCGGTCGGCCAGCCGGCTGAAATAGGGAAGCGCGGCGTCGGTCGTGCCGTCGTCGTTGGCGATGGTCACCTGCGTGACCGAATGCACCTGCCGCGTCAGCGGCCGCCGCGCGTCGGCCAGCAGCGGCCACGCGCTGCGGCTGGCATCGAGGATCACCGGCTCGGCCCGCGTGTCGAAGAGGTTGACCACCGGCGTCGCCCCCAGCGTGAAGGCCTCGGGGCCGATGCGCCGCTCGAGATCGCCGGGCGCGGCGTCCAGGTAGACGTAGACGTCCATGCGGTCGGTCTGCTCGGGCGCGATGCCCCCGGCGGCCACGTCGATATCGACGAAGAGAAACTTTTCGGGCAGCGCAAAGAACTCGGACAGCAGGCGGTAGCCGGGCAGGGACCGTTCCGGCGCGGGCAGCACCGCCTCTTCGGGGGCGAAGCCCACGGGGCGCACCGCCGTGCGCGGCAGGTGCCGGGCCGCGGTGTCGCCCGCATGCGCCGCGACGGCCACGCCCGTGGCGTGCTGGGTCAGCAGGTGCGCCAAAGCGCCGGCCTGTCGCCCGGCCCGTCCGAGGTAGAGCCGCAGCGTCCCAAGCCCGAGGTCGGCTATCCGCGCCCGCCCGGTGGGCCGAAGCGTCAGGGCGAGACAGCCCAGCGGGCTTTGGCCGGGGCAGGGCGGCGCCTCGACCGGGCGGGCCATCAGCCGCGCCGCGTCGATGCGGACGGGGGCCAGCGTGACCTCTTGCGTGGTGCGGAACCGGCAGGTGTCGCCCTCGATCTCGTCCGACACGATCTGGGTGCCGCGGGGCACGCAGCGCAGCTCCTCGGTCCCCAGCGCGGGGTCGAAGGACACCACCGACATTGCCGGCACCGGGGCAAGGAAGTGCGGATAGAGCGTTTCCAGCAACCCCTCGCTCAGGTCGGGAAACCCGTCGTCCAGCTTCTGGCGCAGGCGCGCGGTGGAATAGGCGAAGCTCTGGATCAGCCGCTCGACATGGGGGTCGTCGCTGGTTTCGGGCGCAAGCCGCAGGCGCCCGGCGATCTTCGGGAAGGCGTCGGCGAACCGGGCGGCGCGGCGGCGCAGCGCGTCCAGTTCGTCAGAGTAGTGTTCCAGGAACCTGTCAGCCACGTCCGGCCCCGCTTACGATCCTGAAGTGATGCGTCACCGGATCGAGCCGGGTGTCGAAGACCAGCGGCGGCAGGCCCGGCTGCGCGCGGTAGCGCGCCTGGATCCGCAGGCGCAGGCTGCGCCGGTCATCGCCGTCGTTTCCGGGCAGCGACACCGACAGATCCTCGAGCCGCGGTTCGAACCGGGCAAGCCGCTGTTGCAGGCGCCGGGCGAAATGCTGCCTCTGGGTGTCGGTGACGAGGCTCGCGTTGAAGAAATCCTCGACCCCCAGGCTGACGAGGCTGTCGTCCAGATGCGGCAGCCGCGCCGGGGGCGAGACAGGTCGGCAGCGGGTATTGAGCAGGATCGACAGGTCGCGGCGCAGGCTTTCGCGCAGCCCGGCCAGCGTCTCGGCCTCAAGCACCGGCGGGTCGGCGGGACGGTCGGGGGCGTAATCCAGCAACCGGTCCAGCAGGGAGGCCGCGTGCCGGTCCGTCTGTGTCGCGCGGCGCTGCATCAGGCGCTGCCCGCCGTCTGCATCGCCCCCTCTGCCCCGCCGTGGGTCACGGGCGGAAAGCCGAGGGTCTGCGCCTCGTGGCAGGTCAGAACCCTGTCGCCCGCCAGCCAGCAGCGCAGGCCGCGCGCGCCGGTCAGGCCGCCGGGGAGGTCGAGGAAATCGGTGCCGCGGCCCAGCCGGAGGGCGATGTCGGCGGGGGCGGCGGAGGCGGGGGCGTTGGGCGCGGACGTGCCGCCCCGGGGCTCGGGGTAGATGGCGGGCACGCGGATATCCGCGGCCGACCCGTCCTGCAGCGTGACACGGGCGCGGCGCAGCACCATGTCGATCGGCCGGCTGGCGGGGTGAAAGGCAAGCTCGGATATCTGCGCGAAATCGAGCCAGAGGTAGTGGCCCCCCGCGCTCAGCGCCTCGATCGCGTGGGGCAGGCGGTCGTCGAGATCACGCAGGTCTCCGGCTTCGGTCCCGTCGTAGACCACGGGCTGCTCTCCGCGCAGGTCGTCAAGCGCGGCGAGCGCCTTGGCGGCCGCGGCGCCATCCTCGTCGCGCAGGGCGATGTTCAGTCGCAGCGCCAGCGCCGAGAGGGCGGAGGGGCCGGTGGGAAAGGTGGGCAGCGCGCCCTGTGTCCACCACGCGTCGCGGGCATGCAGCGCGCGCAGGTGCTGGCGGAAAACCCCGAGGCCGACCGCCGCGTCGGGCGCGGCTGTGGCGGCCAGCTTGGCGTGGGTTTCGGCACGGTCGAGCTCGCCCGCGATGACGCAGAGCTCGGCCAGGAACATCCGCGCCTCGACATCGCGCGGATGCGTCTTGACCCGCGCCGCGGCCAGGCCACGCGCCGCGGCAAGGTCGTCCTGCGAGAGCGCGGATTTGAGATCCTGGGCAAGTGTCATGCGGAAAGCCTTCTGCCGGTGTCGTCGGTTTCGGCCACGAGCTGGAAGCTCGTCGACACGTCGTCGAGCTGGAAGTGCGGCTGCAGGCGGATCGTGCAGCCAAAGCACCCCGGGCGCCCGGGCAGGGGACGTACGCCGACGCCGGCATCGCGCAGCGGATACTGCGCCTTCAGCTCGTCGTCGGCATCGTCGTTGCCCAGGCAATAGTCGCGCAACCAGTCGTCCAGCCGGCGTTCCAGCACGGCCGGATCGGCGAGCGTCCCGATCTCGTCGCGCATCATGACCTTGAGGTAATGGGCGAAGCGCGAGGTGCAGAGCACGTATTGCAGCATCGCCGCCAGCCGCGCGTTCTGGGTGGCGATGGCGGTGTCGTAGGCCTGTGGCGCATGCACCGACGGCAGTGTGTTGAAGACCGGGTCGGTGTCCAGGTAGAGCGTCGAAAGCGGCACTACGCCCAGCCGGACCATCGCATCCTCCTGCGCGTCGGTCAGCCGCCGGGTGACGGGCGGCTGCGCCGAAAGCCCGTGCAGGTCGGTGCCCATGTCGGCCGGTGTCAGCCCCGAGACGCGGCCGCCGCCCTCCATGTCCTGCCAAGCGCCCCGGATCGCGGCGAACCAGCCGCTGTCGCGGTAGGCGTCGAGGATCGTCGCAGCCAGCCCGAAGGCGCCGTTCAGCACGATGTGCCCCCCTGGCGCGCGGTCGGCCACGAACCCACGGGGCGTGGTGAAATCGATCGGACGGTCGAGCACGAGGTCGGGCGCGACGAGCCCCAGGAACCGCGTATCCGACGCCTGGCGCAAGGACTGCCAGCGGGCATAGGCGGGATCCTCGCGCAGGATCGCGGCGGCCTCGGGCAGGTCTGTCGTCATCTCCAGCGCGTCTGCCGCGCCCAGGCCCATGGTCTCGGGCCCGGCCCGGGCAATCGCGGGGCAGAAGGCCGCGGCGGCGACCGAGGACAGCCGCCGCACGGTTTCGACCGGGTCGGCGCTGCCCGCGTCGGCATGGTGCGACAGGGTGTAATCGCAGACCAGCAGGCCGAAGGGCAGCCCCCCGGGCATCCCGAATTCGCGGTCGTAGACCAGCTTGTGCAGGTGGCTCTGGTCGAAGTCGGCGGCGCGCTCAAGGTCGCGGGCCACCACCGGCCAGCTGGCGTTCAGAACGCGCACCAGCACCGTGTCGCCGGGACCGGTGCGCGCGACCAGTATCTCCAGCCCGCGCCAGCGCGCCTCGAGCCCCGCGAAGGCGGGATCGCGGCGCACCACCTCGACCTGCCGCGATATCGCCCGGTCGATCAGCGAGATCAGCCGGTCGATCCGCGCACAGGTCGCCCGCCGCCGCGCCGCGCCGCCTTCGGCGGCGCCCGGCCCGGCCAACGGCCCCGGCGCAATGGAGAGAGCCTGGTCCACGTCAGGACTTTTCGGGGATCCGGGCAACCATCCGCAGCGAGGTGGTCAGCTCCTCCATCTGAAGCCAAGGGCGCAGCCACGCCACGGCGTTGTAGCTCCCGGGCTTGCCCGGCACCTCTTCGACGGACACCTTGGCGTCGCGCAGCGGATAGGCGGCCCGCGCCTCGGGGCCGGCGCCGTCATTGGCGTTGACGTAGTTGTTGATCCACCGGTTCAGCCAGTCCTCGCAGTCCTCCGCTTCCATGAACGACCCGATCTTGTCGCGGCCGATGACCTTGAGGTAGTGGGCAAAGCGCGAGGTTGCCATCATGTAGGGCAGCCGCGACGAGATCGCGGCATTGGCGGTGGCGTCGGGGCGGTCGTATTTCTTGGGCTTGTGCGTCGTCTGCGCGCCGAAGAACACGGCATAGTCGGTGTTCTTGTAGTGGCAGAGCGGCAGGAACCCCATGCTGCCCAGTTCCGCGTCGCGCCGGTCGGTGATGCCGATTTCGGTGGGACACTTGATGTCGGTGTCGCCCTCGTCCGTCGAGAACAGGTGCGTGGGCAGGCCTTCGACCTTGCCGCCGTTCTCGGCCCCGCGGATGGCGGTGCACCAGCCGGTCTGGGAAAAGGCCTCGGCCATCCGCGTGGCCATGACGTAGGAGGCGTTCATCCAGCAATAGTTGTCGTGCGGGATCTTGGCGCCTTCGTAGGCGATGGCCTCGTCGTAGTCGAACTCGTCGATCCGGCGGCTTTCGTCGCCATAAGGCATCCGCGCGAGCACACGCGGCAGCGTCAGGGTGACGAAGCGGCTGTCGTCGCTGTCACGGAAACCACGCCACTTGGCGTATTCCGAGCTGTCGAAGATCTTCGACAGGTCGCGCGGCTTGGACAGCTCGGTAAAGTCCTCGAACCCGAAAAGCTTTGGCGACGCGGCCGAGATGAAGGGCGCGAAGGCGGCGGCCGAGACCTGGCTGAGACCGGTCAGGGTTTCGATGTCGTCGAAGCTGTTGTCGAACTCGTAATCGCCCACCAACGCGCCGATGGGTTCGCCGCCCGGGGTGCCGAATTCGTCTTCGTAGATCGACTTGAACAGGCGCGACTGGTCGAATTCGACCGCCTTCGACAGATCGCGGCCCAGATCGCGCTTGGATGCGTTCAGCACCCGGATCTTGAGCGTCGAGCCGGTGTTGCTTTCGCGGACGAGATGCCACAGGCCGCGCCAGGATCCTTCGAGGCGGGTGAACTTCTCGTCCTGCATCACGACCGCCAGCTGGCGCGAGATCTTGGCGTCGATGGCCTCGATCGCCTTGGTCAGCGTCACCGTCAGGTTGCGGTCGTAGGTCACCGTTCCCGACAGGGCCGCATCGGTCAGCGTGCGCATCAGTTCGCTGGCGCGGTCGGGTTCGGTCTGGCGAGTCGCCCCGATCACCTGGCTCAGCAGGCCGGGGGCCGCGTCCTGGGTTTCGGTGCCGGTGCCGGTATCGGTCTGGGCTTCCTGTGCCATTACTTGCTCTCCCCGGCGGCTTCGGGCTGCTGCGCCTTCAGTTCCTCGACCATGCGGCGGACGGCGTCGTTGTCCTGCAGGATCTCTTCGAGCAGCGTCTCCAGCTCTTCCGAGCGGTCAGCCTTGGTCAGCAGGTCGCGCAGCTGGTTGCGGCTTTCCAGAAGCGCCTTGAGCGCGGGGACCTGGTCCACCACCCGGGCGGGATCGAAATCCGCCATCGACGTGAAGGCCAGGTTCACAGGGATGGTCCCGCCGTCGTCCGACAGCGTGTTCTCGACCCGCAGGTTCAGACCGGGGCTCATCCGTTCCATCACCTGGTCGAAATTATCCTTGTCGATCTGCACGAACTTTCGATCGCCGAATGACGGAAGCTCTTTCGTCGGGTCGCCCGAGAAATCGCCGAGGACGCCGATCACGAAGGGCAATTCCTTTTCGACCATCGCGCCTTCGGTTTCGACCTCGTATTTGATGTGCACGCGAGGCTTGCGCACCTTGTCGAGCTTGTCATGGACACTGGCCACTAGCGGTCTCCTCTTTCGCGCTCGCAATTGTCGCGGCTATCGGCCACGCATCGCGCGACCAATATGACTGGGCTTAACTCAAACCGAAGGTTACCCTGTCGGACGCGCGTGTCGAGACCAATGTGCAAAGTATCGGCGGGGGCTTGCCGATATTTACAGAACCGTCATTCATGTCTCGGTGTCCGAGCGATCATCGACACGTTTAATGCCGGCGGTCGTGAAGACGTTTTCGCGGGTCATCTCGTCCGGGATCAGTTCGGCCAGCAGTGACATGAAGTCCATTCTGCCGCGGCGGATCAGCGTTTCCAGCGAATGCGACATGGGCGAGTGCGGCTCGGTCCGGCGAAAGAAGGCTGCGACGTCCGAGAGGGCGCGCAGCGCATCCTCGCGCGTTTCGATGCGGCCTGGCTGTGCGGGGGCGGCAGCAGGGGCGGCCGGCGCATTCGTGGTTTCCTGCGTTGCGGTGTCGGAGACCTCGGCGCCGGCGGTGTCAATCTGACCGAGTCGGCGAATCGTGCGGCACGCATCGTCGAGGATGTCGAGGATGCGCGCGAAGGGCGGGGCGTCGGCGCCGCGCAGGTCCGTCAGCGCGGCGTCGAGGTCGGCAAAGGCTGCGCGTGCCTCCTCGGCATGGGTCAGGTGCTGTGCCATCGCGGCAGGCCCGGCCTCGGCCATCGCGGCGGACACGGCGTCGGACCGGCCTGCCGTGCCGCAATCCCACAGGCTGTAGCTGCCGTATTCCCGCCCATGGACCAGCGACAGCAGCCTGAGCGGCTGGATCAGCGTGCCCTCGCGGCCCACCCCGTTCAGCCCGGCGACGGTGCTGAACGTGTCGTCATCGGCGTCCTCGGGTTGCGGGTGCAGCGATTCGCCGTGGCTGCGCACCATTCCGGCGAAGGCGATCGCGGCATCGCGCAGGCCCGCGAAGCCGTCGGTCCGCGCCGCGGCCTCGACCAGCCAGACGGCGATTTCGGCGTCGCGCGAGTGGTCGCGCAGGATCGAAACCGCAAGATCGTGGACCTCGTCCCACTCGGGCAGGCGGCCCAGAACGATGCGCCCGTCCTCGTCCGGGGTTTCCTGCGCGCGTTCCGCCGCGCGGGCTTTCGACCGGGCATCGCGCAGGTTGCGGTAATTCGCCAAAACCGCCGGATCGGTGCGCGGATCTTCGCCAGTGTCTTCTCCGGGTTCGAAAAGCACCTGTGTTTTCTCCTTTTTCAGATTTGGCGGCGGTCATAAATCCGACGCAATTCTGGACCTTTCGACCCGTGAATCGGGGTCGGTGCCGTTTCCCATTCGGTCGTTTCATGCCGATCCGCCAGCCGCGGGATTGCATATGCATGTGGCATTTGGAACTACTACGTCAATTCTTGGTTCATCGATGGTCCGCCTGTAAAAACCTTTTTTCCAGAGGGTCCCGATTTGTCGTCTATTGACCTGCATCTCCTGTTTCAAAGAGCATCGGAAGATGTCTCCGTGGTGTTTGAATCCGCGGCCGCGCTGGCGGTGCGTCATACCCATGGCGCGGTCGAGATCGTCCATCTTGTGTCGGCGCTGGCTGGACATCCGCAGGCGGCCGAGCTGATCGCCCGGGCCGGTGGCGATGCGGCGGCCTGCGGGGGCGAGGCGCGGTCGGCGCTTGAGCAGATGACGCGCGGATCGGCGGGGGCGCCATCGCTGTCGCAGCCGCTGGTCGCCCTGCTGCGCGAGGCCTGGCTGACGGCCACGCTGCGGTTTGGCCGCGACCGGGTAGGCGTGGCAAGTCTGCTTCTGACCATGGTGTCCGAGACCGAGCCGCGGGCGATCCTGCGCCGCACGGTTCCGTCGCTTCTGTCGTTGGACGCGGGCCTTCTGGAACAGGCGATCCGCGATGAAGAAACTGCTCCGACCTCCGGGCCGGTCACATCGCGGCCCGCCCCCTCGGGCGAGGATTTCCTGGCCGAGTATGCGACGGACCTGACGCAGGCGGCCCGGGACGGGCGCGTCGATGACATCGTCGGTCGCGACGCCGAGCTGCGGCAGATGATCGACGTGCTGGTGCGGCGGCGCCAGAACAACCCCATCCTCGTGGGCGAGGCCGGCGTCGGCAAGACCGCGATCGTCGAGGCGCTGGCCCTGGCCATCGCCCGTGGCGAGGTTCCGGGACGGCTGGCGCAGGTCTCTCTTCACGTGCTCGACCTTAGCCTTTTGCAGGCGGGGGCGGGCGTGAAGGGCGAATTCGAACGGCGGCTGAAGGGGGTCGTCGACCAGGTGGCCGCCAGCGAGACGCCCGTGATCCTGTTCATCGACGAGGCTCACACCATGGTGGGCGCAGGCGGTGCCGCGGGCCAGGGCGATGCGGCCAACATCCTCAAACCCGCGCTGGCGCGGGGAGATCTGCGCACCATCGCCGCGACAACCTGGTCGGAATACAAGAAGTACTTTGAAAAGGACCCCGCGCTCAGCCGCAGGTTCCAGACGGTCAAGGTGGATGAACCCGACATCGAACGCGCGATCCGCATGATCCGCGCCGTCGCGCCCAAGTTCCAGGACCACCACGGCGTCGCCATTCGCGACAGCGCCGTGCGCGCGGCGGTCGAACTGTCGGCGCGCTACCTGCCCGAACGGCAACTGCCCGACAAGGCGGTCAGCCTGATCGACACCGCCGGCGCGGCCGTATCCATGAGCCGCGAGACCGAGCCCGAGACGCTGGCGGCGCGGCGCAGCGAGCGTCGCTATCTTCAGGACGAGATCGCCGCGCTGGAGGCCGAACCCCTGACGACCGGTCGCGACACCCGGCTTGAGGAACTGCACCGCGATCTGGCCCGCGCCGAGGACGAGATCGCCCGCCTGGGCCAGGATCTCGATACCCAACGCGCGCTGGCCGACGAAGCCGATGCGGTGCTGACCGAGGGCGGCAGCGACGTGATGGCACGACTGGCCGAGCACGAGGCGCGGTTGGCCGAGGTCGCGGGCGAGGCGCCGATGGTGCATCGCGTCGTCGACGCCGAGGCCATTGCCGCCGTGATCGCCCGCTGGACCGGGATCCCCGCGGGACGGATGCTGCGCAGCCAGATCGAGGCCGTGACCGCGCTGCCCGACCGGATGAAGGCGCGGGTGCTGGGGCAGGACGCGGCGATCGACGCGCTGTGCCAGTCCGTTTCCGTGTCGCGCGCGGGCCTGCGCGATCCGCGGCGCCCGCAGGGGGTGTTCCTGATGCTCGGCACCTCGGGCATCGGCAAGACCGAGACGGCGCTGGCGCTGGCGGACGAGCTGCATGGCGGCAGCTCGGCGCTGACCGTGATCAACATGTCCGAGTTCAAGGAAGAGCATAAGGTCTCGCTGCTGATGGGCTCTCCCCCGGGCTACGTGGGCTATGGCGAGGGCGGCGTGCTGACCGAGGCGGTGCGCCGGCGTCCACATGGCGTTCTGCTGCTGGACGAAATCGACAAGGCGCACGAGGGCGTGCAGGAGATCTTCTACCAGGTGTTCGACAAGGGCGTGCTGCGCGACGGCGAGGGTCGCGACGTGGATTTTCGCAACGTGACGATCCTGATGACCGCGAACAGCGGCACCGAAACGCTGGCCACGCTGGCCGAGGACCCCGAGACGATGCCCGAGGGCGACGCGCTGGTCGAGGCGCTGCGCCCCGAGCTGGACCGCCGGTTCAAGCCCGCGTTTCTGGGGCGGCTCGAGATCCTGCCGTTCCTGCCGCTGGGCAAGGACGTGCTGGCCGGCATCGTCGACCTTCAGATCGACCGCATCGCCGACCGGATGCGCGACAGCCACGGCGCCGACCTGACCGTCACGCCGCAGGCGCGCGACGCGCTTGTCGACCGTGCCGTCGCCGGGGACACCGGCGCGCGCGCGATCGAGGCGATGCTGGGGCGGCAGGTCCTGCCCCGGCTTGCGGATTTCTTTCTGGCCTCGCTTCTGGGCGGGACCAGCCCCTCCACCGTCGAGCTGGGGCTCGACGCGGACGGGGCGTTCCGGGTGAGTTCACCCGATGGGGACGCGCAGCGCCGCGACCCCGAACCGGAGGCGCCCCGTAAAGTGAGCTGAGGTCCCCCAAGGGGCCCCGCTACGGGGCCCGCGTTTCAAAGGCCTCGATCCTGCAACTTCCAACCCGCTCCCACAGCAACCCAACCACGGAGAGAGACGACATGCCAATCTATCTTCAACTCGACGGCATCCCGGGCGACGCGACGCACGAGACCCACAAGAAGTGGATGGATATCGAGTCGCTTCACTGGAACGTGTCGCGCAACATGAACACCTCGGCCGGCTCGACCGCGAACCGCGAAGCCTCCGAGCCCACCGTCAGCGAAATCGTCCTGACCAAGGTGTCGGACAGCTCGTCGACCAAGCTGTTCGCCGAGGCCTGCACCGGCCGCACCGGCAAGACTACGACCATCCACCTGGTGACCACCGGCAACCCCGGCGACACCTACATCGAGTACAAGCTGACCAACACGCTGGTGGCGAACTACTCGGTCGATACCTCGGGCGACCGGCCGGTCGAAACGATCCGGCTGAACTTCACCAAGATGGAAGTGAAGTACATCCCGCACGACGAGAACCACAAGCCGATGTCGCCGATGATCGCCTCTTACGATCTGTCGACCACCAAGGCGGCCTGATCGCGACCGCGATCCTAGGGGAGGGGCGGTCGCCCGACCGCCCGTCCCGTGCCTTGACCCGCCGACCGATCTGCAAGGAACCCCCCCGATGCCCGATCTTCAGGATGTCCTAAACCGCGTCGAGAATACCGAACGCAAGTACGACACCAACTGGGTCCGCCCCCTGTCGAACGCCTACGTCATGGCCCACGCACGGGTCCGGGATGTGCTGGACGATCAGCGCAAGTTCGATGCGCTGGTGGCGGATCTGCTGATCACGGCGGTATCCATGGGGATGGGCGCTGGACTGGGCGCGCTGTTTGCCAAGACGACGCTGAAATCCGTCGCGGCCGATGCGGCGGTCAACTACGTGATCCGCCGCAACATGGTGCGCACCTTCAATGCCATAGCGGCGGTCGACGAGAACAAGGCGCTGAGCTTCCTCATCTCGCGTGGCTGGGACGAGGCCGAGCGCCGGCTGAGCGCGCAGGCCAAGACGGCGGTGGGCAACCTCGCCGCGCCGCGGCCCGGGCTGCAGGCGGCGCTGACCGATCCGCAGATCTTCCAGAACCGTCTAGCCACCTATGTCGACGAGGCGCTGATCGCGATCAGCTCGGTCGCGATGGACCTCAACGAATCCGACCTGCCCGCCGAGACGAAAGAGCGGCTGGCGCAGGCAATGCTCGACTCGGCCGTGATCCGCAACGCGCCGGTTACCCCGGTCTTTCCCGACGAACGCGTCGGCGCCCAGCGGCTTGAGCTGGGCATCTACATGACGCTGATCATGGACAGCGACCGGTTCGTGGAAGGCACCGGTTTCCTGATGGGTGGCGCGGGGGCCATGCGCTGGGACAAGGGACGCCCCATCAATGTGCCCACCGGACATCCCGATTACCCGCGGGCATACTCGCGGCATGAGATCTCGGGAAGCGGGGCGGCGCAATCGGCCAGCCTTGAGGCGGGACGGATCGAATACGATCAGCCGGGGCGCAAGATCGAAAGCCGGATCGATGACCTGCACGAGGCATACTACGGACGCCCCTTCTTTTCCGGCAGGTCGGACCGCGACGAGCTCGTGCGCGCGGAACGCGTCTACCAACGTCTTGCCGGGATGACCGCGCCGGCATTCTAGGCCGACATGCCGGGATGACGACCCGGCGCGGGTCCGCATGGGGCGGGCAATGCGAAAGGAGCGCATGGTGAACGCCGAAACGGATTTCGTTCAAGCCGACCGTATCCTGAGGGTCGAGACCCCGCTGGGCAATGATGTGCTTCTGGCGCAGAAGCTCAGCCTGCGCGAGGCGGTATCGGACCTTTTCACCGGGCGCGTCGCGGTGCGGTCGAAACTGCCCGAGCTGAAGCCCGACATCCTGCTGGGCAAGACCGTCGATGTCAGCCTTGAACTCAGCCATGGCGTGCGGCGGACCTGGAATGCGCTGGTCAGCGACCTGATCGCCGGCCCGCGCCAAAGCCGGGGTCTGCGCAGTTACGACCTGATCCTGAAGCCGCAGCTGTGGTTGCTGGCCCAGACCTCGGACTGTCGGATCTGGCGCGACAAGACCGCGCTCGACGTCGCGCGCGAGCTTCTCGGCGAACACGGCATCCCGGCGCCCGAAACCTCGGGCGTGGTCGATCCGGTCCCGCCGCAGCATTACTCGGTGCAGTGGAACGAAACCGATCTCGCCTACCTCACCCGGCGGCTGGAAGAAGACGGCCTGTTCTACTGGTTCACCCATGAACCGGGCGCACACCGGATGCACATCGCCTCGCACGCAGCGGGCTACATCGGCAACGAGGACGTGCGCTTTGCCGCCGGGTCGAGCGACCGCAACCACATCACCCGGTTCGAGACGACGTTTCGCTATACCCCCGGCCAGCATGCGGGGCGGGACTGGAACTTCGAAACCCCCGGCACGGTGCCGGCGGGCGCGACGCCCAGCCTGGTGTCGCTGGTCCGCAACGGCGGGTTCGAGCATTACGAGTACCCCGTGCAGGCCGGCTACGGCCCGGGCGTGCGCGCGAGCGAAGGGATCGAGGACGCCAATGTCGCGCGCGTCTCAAGGCTGCGGATGCAGGCGACCGAGGCCGATCATGCGCGGATCGAAGGTACCTCGGCCGTGCGTACGCTGGCGGCGGGGGCGCGGTTCACGCCCTATGACGTGGCCGACCCCGGGAACACGTTCGAGCCGCATGTCATGATCGCCATCGACCACGAGGCGGTCGACGTCAGCTATGAGAGCGTCGAGAACCAGCCCGAGTATCTCAACACCTTCACCGCCCTGCCGGCCGAGGTTCCGGCCACGCCGCGGCGCACGACGCCGCATCCGCGCATCGACGGTGCGCAGGTGGGCATCGTCGCCGGTCCCCCGGGCGAAGAGATCCACCCCGACGAATACGGGCGCATCAAGCTGTGGTTCCCCTGGGACCGCCGCGCGGCGAAGGACGGCAGCGACACCTGCTGGGTGCGTGTGGCGCAGAACTGGGCCGGTCCGGGCTGGGGCGGGCAGGTGATCCCGCGCATCGGGATGGAGGTGATGGTGACCTATCTCGACGGCGATCCCGACCGCCCCGTGGTCACCGGCGTCGTGCCCAATGCGCGCCAGCGCGTGCCCTACGAACTGCCCGCCCACAAGACCCGCAGCACCTTCAAGACCGACACCCACAAGGGTGAGGGTTTCAACGAGCTGCGGTTCGAGGATCTGGCCCAGCAGGAAGAGATCCGCGTCACCGCGCAGAAGGACCTCAACACCATCATCCGCAACAACGAGGCGCGCATCGTGATGAACGACGCCGCGCTTGCGGTCATGGACAACAAGCTGTCCGAGGTGATGGGGAACGAGATCAACTCGGTCGCCGGCAGCCTGACCTTTTACACCGGCGCCTCGGGGCCGGGGGCGATGGCAGCGCAGGGCATGGGGGTTCAGTCCAACCTTTTGTCCGAGATGGCCTACGCGCTGGACCGCCCGTCGCTGAAGGAGAACGGCGCGCCGGGGGATTTCACGATCATCTCGGACGGCTCGCATGACGTGACGGTCGGCAAGAGCGCGCAACACCACATCAACCGCAACTTCGACATGTCCGTGGGCGCCAACCACGCCACCCGCATCGTCGGCAACCGCTCGGCCCGGGTGGACGGGGATTCCAGCGAAAACGTCGGCAAGACCCGGACCGAGTTCGTGGGCGACCGCTACGTGCTGGTCTGCGGCCAAAGCCGGATCGAGATGAAGAGCTCGGGCGAGATCCTGATCTCGGGCGTCAACATCCGCGTCGAGGGCAGCAGCCACATCCAGCTGAGCGCACCCAAGATCGACCAGAACTAGGGATCCACGATGACGCCCGAGCAGCAAGCCTATCTGGAGAACCTCTGCCGCATCCTCGATGTGCCGATGTCGACGACCGAGCCCAATCCCGGACTGGCGCTGAACGTGCTGGCGCGGATGTTCCTCGTGCCCACGATCGAGGATCACGGCGAACGCAACCGGGCCCTGAACGAGATCCGCGGCAACCTTGCGCCCTACCGGCAGGAGATGGCCGATTTCATCGGGGTCACGGCCGGGCTGGCGGTGCAGATGCAGGAGTTTCCCTACTGGTTCGATCACCAGCACAGGGACACCGACGCCCTTGTCGAGCAGTACAAGACCCTGTCCTGGACTGTCTATGTGCTGGGCGTCCTAGGCATCGGCGCGGGTACGGGGGCCGCGGTCGCGGGCGCGGTCGAGGCCAGCAAGTCGGGGTCGGTCCGGCAGGGCGCAGCCCGGGCGACCGAGCGGCTTCTGGGCCGGGGGCCGGTGCTGGAAGAAATCCAGCGTCGCATGGGACCACGGATCGGAGTCGGACGGGCGGGCGTCGCCGGCGCCGTCGTCGCAGTGGGCGGCACCATCGCTTACTACAGCGCGATCGAACAGATGGAGGATATCCGCGCCGTCCTGATGCATCGCTTCCAGGAAGGCGACATGACCGACGACCAGTTCAGGGAGGTGTTCGGCGAGTACATAAGACCACAAGACATCAAGAAATACTGGGAGATGTAGGGTGCGGGTGAAACCGATCTATCTCAGTCTTCCGGTGTTCGTGTTCTGGGTCTGCCTCCTGGCACTGCTGATCGTCTCGCTCGCGGCCAGGGTCTTCGGCGTCTACTCCCTCTGGTGGTGGGTCTGCGTGATCCTGTTGTTTCTCTTCGCGCGCTACGGCCTTGGATACCTCGTTCGCGTGGACGACCGGGAATGATCCGGCAAAGCCATGAACACACGGGGCGTTGGGAGGGCCAAGGCGTGTCGACCCGCGGCGTCGCGGTCGGAAGCCCCATGTGCCGGGATCCCGCGGCCCGGGCCACCGCTCTGCTATACCTCGCGGGGATGGGTCCATCTGCGGGCCGCGGGGCATCGGCGGGGGGCGCACCATGTCGGTAAGCCGCACCTTCGACCTGCGCCGGATCCTTGCCGTCAGCGACAGCGGCGTGCCGCTGCTGGAAGGCACGAATGCCCGCATCCTCGCAACCTCGCCCTTCGGGGCAGGGGATGTCGGGCGGATCGCGGTTTGCCAAGCCGTGCTTGATCAGGACGAAGCGACCGTGGTCGCGCTGGGTGTCGTGCACGAGGACCCGGCCCCCGACGATGCGCCCCTGGTCCTGCGGGCGGGCGCCGCGTCGCTGGCGCTTCATCCCGACGGGCGGATCCGGCTTGAGGGCGAGGATGTCGCCGTCGACGCCGCCCGCACCCTGCGTCTGGCCGGCGCGCGCATAGATCTGAACTGATCTATGTGGCAGGTTCGCAACTCCACCCCCTTCGCCCACCACGCCGCAGCGTTCCGCGACCACCGCGGGCGCAGCTTCTGGGGGGTCTGGGTCGCGGCCACATTTGCCTTGCGCGAAGGCCTGCGGCCGCTTTTCGTGATGCCGCAACAGCCCGTGGCGCAGGCCCCCGTCTTTGCCGGCGACGACCCGCAGGGGGTCCTGCTGCGCGACCAGGAGGTCACGCCCGCGCGGGCATCGATCGACCTCGTCCTGCGCGGCGCGGGGCCCGCGACGCGGCGCGCACCGGCCGAGGTGTCCTTTCGCCTTGGCGGGTGGTCGAAGCGGTTGCGCATCTCGCCTGATCCCGATGACGGGGGCCGCGTCCCGCTGGACTGGACGCGCGCGCCGGGCGGGCCCGACGATCCCGACAACCCGCTGGGCCGCTCCGGACGTGGGAACGGTCGGGGGGAAGGCCGGGGGGACGGGCCTTTGCCGCGGCTGACGGCGGTGACGGGCCGGGTGCCCGCGCTGGGCCCGGTGCCGCGGGCATGGCCCGCGCGCGCGGCGCTGGGCGGCACCTACGACCGGGCGTGGCAGCGCACCCGCGCGCCGCTTCTGCCCACCGATTTCGATCCCGCCTTCTGGCAGGTCGCGCCCGAGGATCAGCGGATCGACCCGCCTTGGCCGGACGCGCCCGAGATCCTGATCGGCGGGCTGGAGGGCACCGGGCCGGTCGATGCGCCCTCGGCCTATCCGCTGCCAGCGCTGTCCCTGCTGACCTCGACCCGGATCGGCGGCCGCTGGCAGCCCCGCCCGGGCGCCGTGCAATCGGTCGAGATCGACCTTGAAACCGGGCTTGTCCGGTTGGTTCAGCTGACGACCTGGCCGATCCCCAGCGCGGCCGAAGACGTGACGATCGAACGGACGGTCATCGCGCTGGATGGCCGGACGCGCTTTGCCGTGGCGCCCGGACATGCGCGGCTGTTTCACGGCGCGACGGACCTGGAGGAGGCCCCGACATGAGCGTGACCGTCCGCATCAACGGCCTGACCCTGACCCATCGCGGATCGGGCGGCAGCCACAGCAACTCGACCCCCGATGTCTGCAGGACGCCGGGCGACGGAAAGCCGGTGCCCTACGGGATCACCGCGGTGAACCCCGATATCGTCAAGGGCACGACAACGGTCCTGGCAGACGGCGGCCACATGATCGCGCACAAGCCGTCCGAGTTCTCGCGTTGCACCGGGGACGAGGCGGGCTCGATGAAGGGCGTGTCTTCGGGCACGCACCTCGCGCAGTCGAACTGGATCACCTACTCGCCCAATGTCTACATGGAGGGTCAGAACGTCTGCCGCCTGTCGGACAAGCTTCACATGAACAACTACAACTGCATCTCGGGGCAGGGGGGGCAGGTCGAACGGGTTTTCGACACCGGCGACGAGGTTCTGAACGAGCTGTGCCGGATCTTCTGCGAGGTGCGCGAGGAATGGCAGGCCTGCCGCCGCAACCCGCCACCCGGTGGCTGCCGCCGCCCGTCCCACACCGCCAAGAGCCGCACCCGGACCGCACTGGAGCGCCCGGATTCCCGTCTCAATCGCGGGATCACCTCGCGCCGGGGGCCGCGGGCGCTGGGCGCCGCGGAACGCAGCATCTTCGTAGGGCGCACCCGGGCGATGGCCGAACAGATGGGGCGCCGCGCCTATAGCGAACGCGGGATGCGCAACTACCTGGAACGGCAGATGCGGCGCCTGATCCGTCGCGAAGGTCTCGCGGCGGTCAAGCGGGCGGGCCGCAAGATGTGGATGAAGTTCGTTCCCGGCCTCAACATCATCAGCGGCGTGATGGACGCCATCGACCTTGCCGTCACAGCCGCCGATATCTACCAGGCGGTGCGCAGCATGAACCTGCTGGAAAGCGAGGCGGTGCGCATCGTGCCCGATGTCTCGATCCTGGATCAGGACGGGGCGGTTCTTGATATCTACGACTACAAGTTCGACGCGCCCGGCTATCAGGACGATTTCCAGTCCGATCAGCTGGACCTTTACAAGAACAGGTCCCAAGGCGGTGTCTTCGAGGTCAGCGACGCGACCTGCTCCTGCGATGCCCATCCGGCGACCCCGATCAGCTAGGAGGCAAGTGATGCCGGAGTTTCTTTACCGCGATACCACGCAGGCGTCGGACCAGAAGGTGGGTGCGCCGATCCTGCGGATCACGGCCCTGACCGACCCTCTGGACGGCGCGACGCTGGCCGGTCCCGGGGGCGAGCTTCTGGATCTGTTCCTGACGCAGTTCGGGGCCGACGTCGCCTTCGTGGCGAAGGGCCCCACCACCGGCCGGTCGCGGGCCTCGCGCCTGACCAAGGCGACGGACAAGCGGATCGGTGAGCTGCGCGCGATTCTGCGCGACGGTGGGGTCGAGAAGTTCGGCCTGCGGATTTACGGTCCGGACGATACCGGTTTCGGCCGACCCCTGGCGCCCTATGCCTCGATCGCTCACATGATCGCCGAGACGGACGCGGGGGTGACTCCCTATGCGCAGATCGACTTTGCCCTCCCGCCCGAGGGGGAGGCATCGCAGCGGTTCCTGCACGACAGCGATGAAGTGCTGCGCCGGCTGCCCCTGCGCGCGGGGGTCCAGGGTCTGGGCTTTGCGGGGACGCCGGTCGAGGGGTCGCTGATGTTCCTCTATCCGCCCGCCTTCCGGCGCTATCGGGCCGCCGTGATCGCGGATTGGCGGATCCCATCGGCGCTGGTGTTTCACAACCCCAATGCGACGCAGGTGCACGGCGATTACACCGCGGGCCTGCCCGATATCGGATGGCGCACTTACGTCGGGCCCGAGTTTTCAGAACGGTTGCAGGGCCGCCCCCGCCACCCCGAAGTGACCGTCGAACAGGCGGGCGCGGCGACGGTCGTGACCGCCGGTGCCGCGCCGATCTGGGGCGATCTGAATACCGGTGAAGATATCGGGCCATTTCGCGCCGCGGCGCGGTTCCTTGAACCCGCTCTCGCCAGTCGCGGGCGCCGGATCCGGGAGGCGCCGTGCTACGTGAACGGCAATCCGGAACGCGAGGCGCTGGCGGCCGACTACCTCGACCGGTTCAAGGGGAGCGGGGCGTGACCCGACGCGTGCGGCGAAGCGGGGCGGGGAGCAGAGCCGAGCGCCTGTCTGCGGCGCGGGCCGGACACAGCTTCGCCTGCCGGATGAGCGGTGGGCCTGCGGGCCGCTCGGCCGTCGTCGCCCTGCCATCGTCGGCTTGCCGCGCGGTGCAGGGCCGGGGCAATGGTGGCGCAGCCAAGCCTGCCAAGACGCGAGTGATGATGCCATGACCGACAACGCTCACACCGGCACCCTTGCGGCCCGCGTGTTCGGCGCCGACGCGATCCCTGCGACGGTGACGGGCCTGACGCTGATCCTGCGCCAGACGCCCGCCGCCCTGGCGCGGGGGCTGCGCGACGAGGTTCTGGACGAGCTCGATTTCGCGCTGGGCGATATCGGCGCGCTTCTCGCCACCGGGTACGGCGCCCTCGCGGAGTTCGACCCCTCCGGGCTGTCCATCCACTGCCGCCCCGAGCCCGAGACGGGCCTGACGATCGAGGTGACGGGCGCCCGGCATGGCGCCTTGCTACCCAACCTGCTGATCCGGGCGCTTCATGGTCTGCACCAGACACCCGCGGGCAGCTTCGACCGTCTCCTCGCCATGCTCGACGGGGACGAGGCCGCGGCGCGGGACAGCCACGACCCCAAGGACTTCTCCGCGCTGGTCAAGCGGATCGACCTTTCCGTCCAAGGCGAAGGGCCGCACGCCCCCCTGCCGCTGGATCTGCCGCCGCCATCGCCCGATGCGGCTGCGCTGGTCGACGCGCTGTCGCGCACGGACGCCGCCCGAACCTTCCGCATGCCCGCAGGGGCGCAGCACCTGTCCGAGAGGGCCGAAAACGGCCTGATGTCTCTTTGGTCCTTCGGCGCGTTGCAGTCGCTGGCGGCGCCGGCCCCCGACGATGACGAACCGCTCTTCACGCTCGACCGGGATGCCGAGGGCACGCTCTGCACGGTCGAGGGCTGGAGCGCGGCGCCGGTTCACCTGGCCGAAACTCTGCGCTGCATGTGTCAGGAGCGGGGCACGGGCATCGTGGCGCTGGACGATGCCTGAGTTATCAAGGCCTGAGGTTTCCGTGGCTGAGGTTTCGGTGCCTGAAGCGTCGGAGCCTCGGATGCCGAAGAGTCGGCCGTCAGGGCCTGACCGGAGGGTGCCGCGCGTCTCCGAAGGGCAGCTCGGGGCTGCGTTGCCGCACTGGGCGCCGACGCGCCCCGTCGGGCGCGAGGGGGGCGCCCCGGGGCACGCGCACGCGTGTGAATCGGGGGACTTATGGCGCTTTACGTAACGGCTGCGGGCCTCGCCTCGGTGCTGGCCCCGACGCTTGCGGGGACGCGTGCGGCGCTGCGGGAGGGCCGGACCATGCTGCGCCGCCAGCGTGGTTTCCTGGGGCCGGACTGGGCGCCGCTGACCACGGCACTTGCCGGCGAGCCCGATCCCGCCGGCCCGGTGACCCGGATGACCGCCCTGGCCTGTCAAGCGCTCGACGATCTTGCAGCCGCGGCGCCTGACCTGCCCCAAGAGGACGTTGCCATCGCCGTCCTGCTGCCCGAACCTCGGGACGGGATCGATGCCGACATGGCCCAGAAACTGGGCGACGCGCTGGTGGCCGAGGCGGCGCAGCGTCTGGGGGTCAGGTTCGTCCAGCCGACCCTGCATCTCGATGCCGGGTGCGCGCTGGCCGCCGCCCTGTCCGCGCGCGCGGACGAGGTCGAAGCGGGCCAGACCCTGCTGGTGCTGGCCGTCGACAGCCACGCCGCGCGCGATCGGCTGAACGCCCTGAACAACGCACGGCGCCTGTTCTCGAAGGCCACACCCTACGGCGCGATCCCGGGCGAAGGCGCGGTGGCCCTGGTCGTCACCGCTCGCCCGGACGGGGCGCGCGCCCGGATCGAAGGCCTCGGCATCGACGTGGAAGAGGTCGGCGAATTCGACCTCGGCGACAGCGACTATGCCGCGATCACGGCCAGTTGCTGGGACGCGCTGCCCGACGACGGGCGCATGGTCGACGTCTGGGTGACGGACTGGAACAACAGCCGTTACCGCGCGGCGGAGCTGTCGTATCTGCGGGTGCGGCTGGGATCGGTCCTCGCCCCGGGATGCGCGCCTGCGCACCAGGCGCTCGACACCGGCGATATCGGCGCTGCCGGGCCGGCCTTTGCCGTGGCGCTCGCGCTCGGGACGCCGGGCCTGATGCTGGTGACGGCGGGCTCGCCGGGATCGAACCTGCGCGCCGCCATCGCCCTGACCTTGTTCGAGGTCTGAGGGAAAGGGCGGGCCGGCATGCCCTGTGGCGGGCGAGCCGTCCCGCCAGATCCCGCCGCGATGCCGGAACGACCCCACCAGTCTATCCGCTGAGGTCGAGGGACAGCAGCGCGTATTGATGCTGATCTCAATCTCCACGGACCCCACGCCCGGGGCCCGCAACCTGATGGAGGCCGCCAGCGCCGCACAGATCGAACGGATCGTCTGGAACGTCGACGCCCGCATCCGCAAGGCTGACACCGGCGATCCGGGGGGGAGAAGTGGCGCCCGATCCCGGCGGACCGCCGGGCCAGTGGCCTGCCCTTCACCGCGCTGCAGCCGACCGTCTGCATGGAGAACGTCCTGATCCCCGCGATGGCGGCCAAGGTGGCCGAGATGACCGTGCTGGCCTGCCCGATGCCCCGGGGGGCCAGGACCCGCGTGATCAGCCACCAGGATGCCGCCGCCCACACCGTCGCGGCCCTCTAGTCCGACAATCGCGGCACCCTGATGATTTAGGTGAGCGGGCCCCGAATGCTGACTGGTGCGCAGACTGCCGCGCGGTTCGGTCGCGCGCCTGGCCGCGGGATCACGTCTCCCTCGATGCCGCCCGGAGACGTCGCCAGGGTCATCGCCTTCGGCGGCACCGGCAAGGCGATCGTGACGCATCACCGTAACGTCTTCGATCCCCCCGAGATCATGGCGTCGAACGCCGATCACGCGGCCTCGCTGGCGCAACTGCCGATCACGGCCACCTCGGTCGAGGGCTGGGCCCGGCTTTTCAACGCGGCACTGACGCGCGACTGACGGCGCCCCCCGGCCGACATCGCCCCCTCCGGTCGGGCCCCCCGCGTTTTCGCAGGGAGATCCCATGCTGATCCAGAGCATCTGCTGCCCCCATTTCACCACGACGGACCTGATCTGAGTGCGGCAAACGCTGTCGATGCGGCCCGGCGTCTCTCTCGAGGACATCGCCGCCACGCCGGGCCCCGTGCCCACCGATGCCGGCACCTCGCTTCTGGCCGAGACGTCTTTCGAGCCGCCTCGCGTCAGCCCGACATGATCCTGGTGCCCAGCGGGCAGGCCCCGTCGGTCGACGTGCCCGAAGACCGGCGGATGGTCGACTTCGTTACCGCCAGGGGGAGAGGCCAAGTGGGTCTGCTCGGCTTGCTCGGGCGCACTGCTCCCGGGGGTGACGGGGCTGCTTGAGGGGTATCGCGCCGCCTCGCTCTGGACGGTGATCGGCACGCTCGACTCCTTCGGCGCCATGCCCACGCATGAACCTGTGGTGAACGATCGCAACCAGGCTACCGACGGCGGCGTCGCGGCGGGTGTCGATTTCGGCCCGCCCCTCGCGGCGACAATCGTCGGGGTGGAGTATGCCCGGGTGCTGGAACTGGCCGTCGACCCCAATCCGCAGCCGCCCTTCAGCACACGCTACCCCCCGATCGCCGACGCGGACACGCCGGCCCGCGCGCGGCCCGTGATCGAGGAGAGCGTGTCGCCCGCCCGCATCCGCGCCCCGGACCGGCAGCGTCTTTCGCGGGATAAAGGGGCTCTGTGATCCTCGATAGCCATCGCACCCTCATCCGTCCCGAGGGGCGCACCGGCGGGCCGCGGCGCGGAACGCCGCCGTCATCGCGGCGGATCGGAGGACGCTGGTCGAGGCGACGGCGGCGGACCTGCCGGTCCCGGGCGCCGTCTGCGACGCGGGGCTTGCTGTGGGCACCCTGCATTTCTGGCCCGACCGTCTTGCGCGCCCGTCCGAGCTGCGCCCCTTCGCCCCCTTCGCCCCCTTCCTCCGCGCCTTCACGCCGCCATCCGGCGGCTCGGTCGCCGGCTATCCGGCGCTGTTCTGCCACGCCGGATATCTCGCTGGTTCAGGTCCCCGCGGCGGCCATGATCACGGGGCGGGCCGGACCTGCGGTCGGGCGCGCGCTATCTTTGCGAGCAGGGAGAGCCCGTTGGGTAGGGGAGAGATACTTGCCGGAGCGCGGACGAAGCCGCGGCACGATGCCGTTGTCATTAGGAGCCGGGGCCGTGCAGGGCGCCGCGTCAGGGTGAAGCGGCGTTGCGGGATCAGGAGCATACCGGCACGCCCTCACGGGTGGCCCGTCTGACAGTGCGTGGCGGGCCCCTCGACCCGTCCGCCTTTTCTCGCATGCCTTCCGTGTCTCCGTGACCCTGTTCTCCCGGTTGCGGCACAGCGCTTCTCCACGCCCCAGAAGGTGGATAGCTAACTTCAGGCTCAAGCCATCTGGCCTTCAAAAGAAACGGTGACGCCCGGGCCTTCAAATGTGGCACGCAGGGATAAACTCGGGGTTTGCCGCCCGTATCCCCCTGAAACTACAACAAACGTACCCTCTGCAAGGCAACTGGCACTCGGCTTTCTGGTGTCCAGGGGAGCCCTCTCCTTCCCGTGATAAGGGGAGGGTGTGAAAGCCGATTCGATCGGTCCTTTCAAATGCATCAAATGACCGCGTCAAGAAACTTTCGCCCCTTCAAGCCACCCCTAAGGTGGTTGAAGGGAAAGCACCCGACGTCTTGTGAAAGCGGGGCAGGGTGGTGGTAAAGTTCAATAGCCGTCTCGGACGTTTCAGCCTCTTGCCTTCTCCATGATCGCCAGCCGGAATCCATCACTTTCAGAGGATAGAGTCGTCTTGTCGTAATCGCCGTCACCACGGTTCGCCCACGACCATTCAGGTAGGCGGGTCGAAATGGAGTCGGAAGAAAACTTGTTTTCGACGATCTTTTGCACCTCGTTGAGGTAGCGAATGCGGTCGACTTCGTGCCGCGCCAGTTCTCGGATAAGCGGTGCTACCTCCTCCGGCTTGCAATAGAAGGCAAGATTGGCAAAGACTTCCTCGAATTTTGAGGGCAGTATGCATGGGATACCGGCGATCATTGCTTCGACAATGGTGCGGCCAAAACCTTCGTTGAGGGATGTGTTCGGGAAATATACGAAGGCATCCAGGTTCTGCAGGTATTCCTTCGGCGATATGCTGCCGAACTCGTGTACGGTCCAGTTTGCGGGCAGTGCCCCGAGAATACGGGCGGCATTCTTGGCGCCGCCCAGGATCTCTATGTGAAAGTCATCATCAGTCGGATACGCCGAGAGTAGAAGGTATTTATCCTCAAGCCATTTCTCGCCACCGTCGCGACCATGCCTCCCAATCCGATAGGGCGGTCGAAGTTCAGCGCGGGGTGGTACGTTATAGCTTTCAAGATCGAAAGTGGGCGTCCAGTCTCGTCCCGAAAAAGCATGGTCCCGGACGTCGGAACAGAGCTCGCGACGCATGACCGGGCTGATCGGGCAGATTTCCTTCTTTTCTGCGGAAACGTGATCGATTGTTTCGACCATGTCTGCGATGGAGTAAACCGCCTCCCCGGATGTCCGTTTTTGCGAGTTGTTGATTACGAAGTAGGCGCTGTTTGCGTGAACTTTAGATTCGTGAGCTTGGAAAAGTTGCGAAACTATCACGCCTGGGCTGCGAACGATCAAGGTCTTGCAAGCCAGTCGTGAAAAGTCGCCGAACGTCTTTATCAAGTGACCAAATTCATAGTAGCGTTCGGATATCGGCTTTCCAAGATCCCGGTCGACCGGGCAATGGATGAGCGTGATGTTCAGGCCTTTGCTCTGGAAAAACTTCAGCTCATCAATGGTTGATGACGCGTTCCCGCCGGGGAATCGCAGATCCGTGATAACACAGATATCGGTCGAGACCTCTCGTTCGGAGGATGTCGACGCGACTTTCACGTGCTCTTGGAAAACCTCTGCCGCTTTCCCCGGGGTATTGAGCGCGCTTTCGGGCGCAGGAAAACGTCTGGTGCGTTGCGGGAAATCAAGGTAATATTTATTGCCGCTCAGGCTTTGATGCCATTTCTGGAACTCGGTCTTGTAGTCACGGCGCTCCTTCGCAACCTTTCCCCCCGGCCCGTGGCCGAACTGAGGGTGGTTGGTCAGTCCGTCCGGGTTGTCGAGGCAGAACATTCCCACGGAGTGAAACCTTGGAAGTTGGTCACCCAAGGACGCCTCTAGCCGGTGAATAAGCTCGGAATCCCCGCCGAAGCGCATTTCATCCCAATGCCCGACGCGCTGATCAAGGAATATACGGTCGCACATCATGGATATAAAGCCCGCGACGCAAGCGCCGTCTGCAGTGTTTTTCCCTATGGGGGAGAAACGGCAGAACTTGCCGCTGCCGGTCATGCGAACCATACCCATCAGCGACGCAGTTTTCTTGCTTGCTGTCAGAAATTTTATGTGGCTCTCGAGCCTCTGTGGATGTGCCCAGTCATCTGCATCATGTCCGGTGACCCAAAGCCCCTGTGCATATTTGAGGGCGATATTCTTCGAAACATAAGGGCCAACATTCTGCGTATTGCGCAGAGGCAGTATTCGATCATCCTCCGCTGCGAGGGTTTTGATTATTTGCCAAGTGGTGTCGGTGCTCGCGTCGTCAACGATGATTAGTTGAACCGGCTGCCATGTTTGGTTCAGGATCGAGCGTACGGCATATTCGATGGTGCTGGCGGCATTCCATGCGGGCATGATCACTGTCACGAGTGGCCCGTGTTGGATCTTAGGGAGCTCGGACGTAGTCAGCCGTTCGAACAGCGACCCCAGGTAACCTTTGAGCTTTATAGGAGCGAGGTCAAAGTGGGTCAGGAACTCGTTCACCTGATCCCGCCACGATTCAAAGTTCCGTTTCTTAGACGCCGCATTGGCCTTCAGCAAGCTGAGCGTATGCCGGGTTTTCTCTGAAAGATGTTCGTCGGCAAGTCGAATTGCCCGCGTGTCATGCCCCGCATCTGCATCAAGGCTGGCCGCCCACAGAACCTTGGCCGGGTCAGGTGCAAGATGAGGTTGAGGTTTGCGCGTCAGGTAGTGAAGGAACGGATCCAGATTGTTCTTCTTAACGGTTTTATGGGTGTTCAAGTAAAATTCAGTGGAAAAATCTGGGTTCGGGTCGCGCAGCATTGCTGCGCCATATTTCACATAGTGTTCGACCGGATCCATTCCAAGTGCGGCCACGTCTTGGTATGTTTCCAGATACCATTTTTCATCGCAAAGGCCGGAATCCCGAATTCGAGCGATGTTTTTCATAATCTCGTCATCAGTTTTCCAGTTCATTATTCTTCCTTTGAACTACTTTGAACATGAAAGTCGGATTAATTCTCGCAGATCGATGCTGATCGGCGTTTTGGCTGGGTAATGCCCGCACATACTGTCCGTGACAAGCGTGTTCCCTGCGTCGGCAAGGCTCTGAGATGTCTCGACAGCACAGGCCGTTCAAGGCTTGACCTGTCGGGGCGAGGTCACCCGGGTCGTCTACAGCGGTTTCATGCCGACCCTCCTCGGCCCAAGTATGCTCTGCGTCGTCTGACGATGGATCCGTCGGGGGTATGGGCGGAGGGACAGGATGTCCGGGCGTGGTTCCCCGACGAACAAACTCCGCCGCGGCTTCGGCCGAACAGCATGTTGTAAGCCATTCTGACGCAACGGTTGGGCCTTCTCGAAAGGTCCGATTGACCCGCAACAGCCGTTGATCTTGGTTAGCGTGGTCTTCCTGTAGGTTAGGTGCGTGGATCCGTCGTAACGGGGGGCGATGGAATGGAGTGCAGAGGATCAGAATGAAGGGTCGGACGCCTCGACCCAAGCACCCCGATCCCGATGGCCCCCTGCGGCTGGCCGCCGAGGGGTTGCTTGCCACCCTGACCAACCGCACGACCATCGCGACACCGATCGATTTCGCGGGGCTCGGGCCTTCTTCGATGCGCTGACGCTGGTGTATCGCGTCACCACCAGGGCGGTGGCGCCGCATCATGCGGCCTTCGCCACGGCGGTCGAGGCGCGAGATGTCCCGGCGATGATCGCCAGCAACCGCGAGTTTCATGCCGCCATCGCCGAGGCCGGGAGCACTGCCTGCTATGCCAACCTCATTCGCGGTCTCCTGGACGAAAAGCGGCGGATCCTGCGGCTCTATTGGCGCTCGTACGACGATGATCTGCCGCGCCGCTACGTGACCGAACACGAGGGTTTCCTGGTCGCCATCACCGCCCGCGACGTCGCGGGGGTGGCCGGCTGGCCCGCGCGCATGCCGACCGGATCATGCGTCAGATCCGGACCTTCATCGACACCGAGGGTCGCAGCGATCCGGACCTCGACCTGCCCTGGCAGTTTGTATTTTGTTTGTCGACCGGGCGCGGGCAGGCAGCTACGCTCGCCCCAGTGGCCCGCGGCCGGATGCCGATGCGCCCGCACTGCAAAGGACCCGACATGAGCGACACGATTTTCACCGGCTGCATCCCGGCCCTGATGACGCCCTGCAAGGCGGACCGGACGCCCGATTTCGACGCGCTCGCCCGCAAGGGGCAGGAGCTGATCGCGGCGGGGATGTCGGCGGTCGTCTACTGCGGGTCGATGGGCGACTGGCCGCTTCTGACCGACGCGCAGCGGATGGCGGGGGTCGAGGCGCTGGTGCAGGCGGGCGTGCCGGTCATCGTGGGGACGGGGGCGGTCAACTCGGCCTCTGCGGTGGCGCTGGCCGCGCATGCCGCGCAGGCGGGGGCGGCGGGGCTGATGGTGATCCCGCGGGTGCTGTCGCGCGGCACCTCGGTCGCGGCGCAGCGGGCGCATTTCGGGGCCATCCTCGATGCCGCGCCCGACCTGCCGGCGGTGATCTACAACAGCCCGCACTACGGTTTTGCCACCCGCGCCGACCTGTTCTTCGACCTGCGCAGCCACCATCCCAACCTGATCGGGTTCAAGGAGTTCGGCGGCGCCGCGGACCTGTCCTATGCGGCCGAGCACATCACCTCGGGCGATGCGGCGCTGACGCTGATGGTGGGCGTCGACACGCAGGTGTTCCACGGCTTCGTCAGGTGCGGCGCGACCGGCGCGATCACCGGGATCGGCAACGCCCTGCCGCGCGAGGTGCTGCATCTGGTTGACCTCTGCCGCGCGGCCGCGCGTGGCGATGCCGCGGCCCGGGCCCGCGCGCAGGAGCTGGAAGAGGCGTTGATGGTGCTGTCGAAGTTCGACGAGGGCGTCGACCTGGTCTTGTTCTACAAGTGGCTGATGGTCCTGAACGGCGACGAGGAATACAGCCTGCACTTCAACGAAACCGACGTGCTGACTCCGGCCCAGAAGGCCTTTGCCGAAACGCAGTACACCCAGTTCCGGGCGTGGTACGCCGACTGGGCGGCCTGACCGCGGGATCGAGGAGCGCGCTCCGATGCGGGTGATCGACAGCCATACCGGGGGCGAGCCCACGCGCGTCATCCTGGACGGGTTTCCCGATCTGGGCGCGGGGCCGCTTGCCGACCGGGCCGCGCGGCTGGCGGGGCCGCATCGCGACGCCTACCGCGCCGTGGTGCTTGAGCCACGCGGGCAGGTGGCGATGGTGGGGGCACTGCTGGTGCCGCCGACCGATCCCGGCTGCGTCACCGGTGTGATCTTCTTCGACGTGGCCGCGGTGCTGGGGATGTGCGGGCACGGCACCATCGGTGTGGCCGTGACGCTGGTCAGGCTGGGGCGCATCGGGATCGGGCGCCACCGGATCGAAACCCCTGCTGGCATCGTGACGGTCGAGGTGCATGACCCCGCCACCGTCACCGTGACCAACATCGAAAGCCGCCGGTCCGCGGCAGGCGTCGCGGTCGACGTGCCCGGGCTGGGGCGGTTGACGGGCGATGTCGCCTATGGCGGCAACTGGTTCTACCTGGTCGAGGACAGCCCCCTGCCGGTCGAGCCCGCCAACATTCCGCGCCTGACGGAGGCTGCGATCGCGACCCGCTCGGCGCTGGCGCAGGCCGGAATAACGGGCGATGACGGGGCGGCCATCGACCACGTCATCTTTTACGGGCCCGCGGGCGAAGGGGCGTCGCATGGCGAGCTGACCGCGCCGGAGCGGAGCCAGGCGGGGCGGAGACATGCGGAGCTGAGACAGGCGCATCTGAGACAGGCGGGGCCGGGCGAAACGGGATCGGCGGAGGCAGGCGCTTCCCGGGGCAGGGCGCCGCAGGCAGGCACCGCCCATGGCGGCAGCGCGCAGCCCGGGAGCAGGGCGGCAGCGTGGGCAGTGTCCGGGCCGGCGCCGTCGCCGTCCGCCCCCGGTAGTGCGGGGCAGCCCGGCATGGACCAGTCTGGGGCCGGCAGATCCGGGCCGGACCAACCCGGGGCGGGCCAACCCGGGGACGGCCAATCAATTCCGCCTCGGATGGGCCTCTCCGGCGAAGTGCCGTCCAGCCGCAACTTCGTGCTCTGCCCCGACGACGCCTATGACCGGTCGCCCTGCGGCACCGGGTGTTCGGCGCGGCTGGCCTGCCTTGCCGCCGACGGGCGTCTGGCCGAAGGGGTGGAGATCGTGCAGCACAGCATCATAGGGTCGACCTACCGCCTGTCGTGGCACAGGGGGGGCGCGGGCGGCGTGATCCCGTCCATCACCGGCCGCGCCTACGTGATGGCCGAGGCCACGCTGATCTTCGACCCGGCGGACCCGTTCCGCACCGGCATCGCGCTCTGACCGGGCGCGGCGCGCCGGGGCGGGGCAGGACACCGACAGGAGCCGCGCATGATCCTTCCTCCCGGGGCACACACCACTGGCCCGACCGACCAAGGGCACCACGGCAGCGATCCGCACGCGCCGGGCGCCCCGGGGCGCCGGGTCACCGTGATCGGCGCGGGGATCGTCGGCGTCACCACGGCACTCGCGCTGCAGATCGCCGGCCATGCCGTCACCCTGCTGGACCGTGGCGCGGTCGCGGGGGGCACCTCGGGCGGCAACGCGGGGGCCTTTGCCTTTTCGGACATCGAGCCGCTGGCCTCGCCGGGGATCCTGCGCAAGGCGCCGGGGTGGCTCATGGATCCGCTGGGCCCGCTGTCGCTGCGGCCGGGGCACGCGGTGCGGATGCTGCCGTGGCTCTACCATTTCTGGCGGTCGGGCCAGCCGGGGCGGCAGGCCGGGGCCATCGCCGCGCAGGCCCGGCTGATGGACCTGTCGCGCGCCGCGCTCGACCGGCTGCTCCCCGCCGTCGAGGGGGCGGCGCTGGTCCGGCGCGAAGGGCAGCTGCAGGTCTACGAAGGCGCGGCCGAGTTCCGCGCCAGCCTTCCCGCGTGGGAACTGAAGCGCGCCCACGGCATCGCCTTCGACCTGCTGGGCGGGCCCGGCGCCCTTGCCGAAATCCAGCCGGGGCTGGCGCCGCGCTTTACCCACGCGGGCTTTGTGCCCGGTTGGCTGAACGTCACCGACCCGCTGCTCTGGACGCGGCATCTGGCCCAATCCTTCGTCGCCGCCGGCGGCATGATTGCGCGGGGCGAGGTGCGGGGGCTGACCCAGCGCGACCACGGGGTCGAGATCGCCACGCCCGACGGCCCGCGCCACGCGGATCAGGTCGTGGTGGCGGCGGGGGCGTGGTCGCACCGGCTGGCCCGGACGCTGGGCGACCGGATCCCGCTGGAGACCGAGCGCGGCTACAACACGACCTTTCCCGACGCGCGCATCGCCGAGGGGATCGACCTGCGCACCCATGTCACCTTTGTCCGGCACGGCTTCGTCGTGTCGCGGGTGGGGGAGGGGCTGCGGATCGGCGGCGCGGTCGAGCTGGGCGGGCTGCGCCTGCCACCCGACTATCGCCGCGCCGACGTGCTGGTCGGCAAGGCAAGGACGTTCTTTCCCGGATTCGATCCCACGGGCGGCACGCGTTGGATGGGATTCCGCCCGTCGATGCCCGACAGCCTGCCCGCGATCGGCCGCTCGCCGCGCGCGCCCGGGGTGATCTATGCCTTCGGTCACGGGCACCTGGGCCTCACGCAATCCGCGGCGACGGCCGAGCTGGTCGCCGCGCTGGCCGCGGGCCGGCAACCCGCGCTCGACCTCGCGCCCTACGCGCCGCTGCGCTTCGGCGGAGCGCCGCGTGGCGACGGGACATGACGCGCAGGCGCGGAGCGCCCGACCACAGCTCCCAGCGCGGTCGATATTAAAGGTTGACCGAAACGGTCGGAAAAACTAGGCCTCGCATCGTTCGTCACCTGAGGTTTTCCGATGCACCTTCGTCTCATGCTCTGCGCCTCTGCGCTGGGCCTCTCCGCCGCCAGCCTTGCGCACGCCGATCCCATCACCCTGACCGACATCGCCGGTCGCGAGGTCACGGTCGACGCGCCGGTCGAGCGCGTGATCCTGGGCGAGGGCCGGCAGATCTTCTTCACCTCCGTTCTCGACGGGAATGATCCCTTTGCCCGCGTCGTGGGCTGGCGCGACGATCTGGCCGATGCCGCGCCGGAAAGCTATGCCGCCTATGCCGAGAAGTTTCCCGAACTGACCGAGATCCCGACCTTCGGCGGCTTCAAGGACGGCACCTTCGACATCGAACAGGCGGTGTCGCTCGATCCCGACGTGATGCTGATGAACCTTGAGTCCAAGGCCGCCACGGACGAGGCGGATTACGAGGAGAAGCTTGCCAAGGTCGGTATTCCGATCGTCTACGTGGATTTCCGAGAAAAGCCCTTTGAACACACCCAGCAGTCGATGGAGATCATCGGCGCGCTGTTCGGGGAAGAGGACCGCGCGGCCGAGTTCAACGCCTTCTACGACGCGCAGATGGCGCGGGTCACCGACGTGATCGACGCGCAGCAGGACCTGGAGCGCCCGCTGACCTTCGTCGAACGCGCGGGCGGGTATTCCGAGGATTGCTGCATGTCCTTCGGCGACGGCAATTTCGGCCGCTTCGTCGAACTGGCGGGCGGGCGGAACATGGCCAGCCCCTTCATCCCCGGCACCTTCGGCACGGTGAACCCCGAACAGGTCATCGCCTCGGATCCCGACCAGATCGTCGTGACGGGCGGCAACTGGGAGGCCTACGTGCCGGGCGGGGCCTGGGTCGGCGTGGGCCCCGGGCTCGATCAGGCCGAGGCGCGGCGCAAGCTGGCCGCCCTGACCGAACGGCCCGCCTTTACCGGCGTTGCGGCGGTCGAATCCGGGCAGGTCCATGCGATCTGGCACCAGTTCTACAACAACCCCTACAGCTTCGTCGCCGTGCAAAGGCTGGCGACATGGCTGCACCCCGATCTCTTTCCCGACCTCGACCCCGAGGCGACGCTGAAGGAGCTGCACGACCGCTTCCTGCCCGTCGACTACCAGCCGGGCTACTGGGTGTCGCTGGACGCGACGCCCGCGAACTGATCCCGACAGGGTGGCCCCCGTGCCGGGGCCGCCCCTTGCCCGAGGGCCGCGCATGACCAGCCTGTCGACCGACGCCATTCCCCATGCCCAAAGCTATCGCGGCCTCGTCGCGCGGCGGCTGGCGATCCTTGTCGGGCTTGCCGCGGTTCTGGTGCTGTCGGTCGCGGTGGACGTGTCGCTCGGGCCCGCGCGCTATGCGCTGGGCGACGTTCTGCGCACGATCGTCGCGCCCGGCGCGGCGGACCTGCAGATGCGCGTCGTGATCTGGGACATCCGCATGCCGATGGCCCTTCTGGCCGTGACGGTGGGCGCCAGCCTGTCGCTGGCGGGCGCGCAGATGCAGACGATCCTCGCCAACCCACTGGCCAGCCCCTTCACGCTGGGCCTTTCGGCGGCGGCGAGCTTCGGCGCCGCGCTGGCGATGGTGCTGGGCGTGGCTATCTTTCCCGCGGCGGTGGGGCTGATGGTGCCGATCAACGCCTTTGCCATGGCGATGGCCGCGTCGCTTTTGATCTTCGGGCTGTCCACGCTGCGGGGTGTCACGGTGGAAACCATCGTGCTTCTGGGCATCGCGCTGGTCTTTTCGTTCAACGCGGCGTTGGCACTGCTGCAATACTTCGCGTCCGACCAGGCGCTGTCGGCCGTGGTGTTCTGGACCATGGGGAGCCTGACCAAGGCGACCTGGGGCAAGGTGGCGATCACCGCCGCGATCCTGGCGCTGTGTACGCCGCTCTTTGCCCGCCGCGCCTGGGCGCTGACCGCGATCCGGCTGGGCGAGGCGCGCGCCGCGGCTATGGGTGTGCCGGTCCGGCGGCTGCGGCTCGAGGCGCTGGTGCTGGTGTCGGTGCTGGCGGCGGTGCCGGTCAGCTTTGTGGGCACCATCGGCTTCATCGGCATCGTCGGCCCGCACGTCGCGCGGCTGCTGCTGGGCGAGGATCAGAGGTTCTTCCTGCCCGGCGCCATGTTGTCGGGCGCCGTGATCCTGTCGGCTACCTCGGTGCTGTCCAAGGCGCTGTTGCCGGGGGCGGTCCTGCCCATCGGCATCATCACCGCGCTGGTCGGCGTGCCCTTCTTCGCGGCACTGATCCTGACGAAGGGACGCAAGGCATGGTAAGCCTCGCCCTCGAACAAGTGGGCGCCCGCTATGGCCGGCGCGAGATCCTGTCGGATGCCACATGCGCGCCCGTCGCGGGCGGCGGGCTGACCGCGCTGGTGGGGGCCAACGCGGCGGGGAAATCCACGCTTTTCCGCCGGATTGCCGGACAGTTGCGCGGGCCGGGCATCGTCCGGCTGGAGGGGGCCGCCCCCCATGACCTGCGCTACATGCCCCAAGACACGGGGATGAGCGCGGCGCTGACCGTCTACGAATCCGTCATCCTCGCGCTCAAGCAGGGCGGCGGCGGCTGGCGGCTGTCGGCGGCGGAGCTGGCGGCGGTGGACGACGTGCTGCACCGCTTCGGCCTGGCTGACCTGGCACAGCGGCAACTGCCCGAGCTGTCGGGCGGGCAGCGGCAGTCGGTGTCGATCGCGCAGACGCTGGTGTCGCAGCCCAAGGTGGTGCTTATGGACGAGCCGACATCGGCGCTCGACCTCTTCCGCCAGTACGAGATCCTCGAGGCGCTGCGCCGCTACGCCGAGGAGACAGGCGCGGTGGTTATCCTTGCGCTGCACGACCTTAACCAGGTGATGCGGGCCTGTGCCACGACCCTGGCACTGGCCGAGGGGCGGATCATCGCCGCGGGCCCGACGCTCGAGGTGCTGACGCCCGAGATGATCAGCAGGCTCTACGGCATCGACAGCCGGGTCGAGCGCTGTTCGCGCGGCTGCCCGATGATGATCGTCGATGGCCCGTCGGGCCAGGCGCGGGCGGGCTAGGGGGCCGCGCGCGGACCTGACTGCGGGGCGCTGCGTGGGTGGTCGGTCAAGCGAGGTCGGGCAAGCGAGGTCAGTCAGGCGAGGTCGATCAGCATCCGGTCGCGCGGCAGCCCGGGCAGGGATGTCATGTCAAGCGTCAGGTCCTGCGGCGGCACCTGCCAGTCACGGGCGGCAAGCCAGCGCGCGACCTCTTCCATGATGCCCTTCGTGAACCACTCGCCGGGGCAGCGATGCCCGGTGGCATGGTCGCCGCCGCCCTGCGGGATCAGCGTGAAGGCATCGCCGCGCCAGTCGTGAAACCTGTCCGGGCTGAACCGGCCCGGCGCGGCCCAGGCTCGCGCGTCCCGGTTGGTGCCCCAGATGTCCAGCACGGTGGGCGTGCCCGCAGGTATCGGCACCCCGTCCCAGTCGGTGTCGCGACGCGCCCGGGCGATCAGCATCGGAAAGAACGGCGCGGTGCGGCGCACCTCCTGCACGATATCGGGGATCCTGTCACGTGTCGCGTCGGGAGCCGTGCGCATCTGTTCGGCGACGTCGGGATGCGCGTGCATGGCATGGACGAGAAAGGTCACGAAGGCCGAGATCGCGACCGTGGGGCGCAGCACGTTCAAAAGCTCGACCGCCGCGGTGCGCGGAGGCAGTCGCCGCCCGGCGGGATCGCGCCAGAGCGCGATTTCGCGCAGCGCAGTGTTCGGGGGTGGGGACAGATCGCCCGAGCGCACCGCGGCGATCAGCCGCTCGGCCCAGTCGTCGGCGGCGCGGCGGGCCGTGATACCGCCCAGCACCGACGGCGAAACCGGCACCGCATGTTCGAAAAGCTCGGAGAGCATGCGCGTGCGCCGCCCGAGCTCGTGGTCGGGCAGGGGCACCCCGGCCCAGTCGCAGACGGCGCGGGTCAGCACCCGCTCGGCCGCGTCCTGCACCGCGATCCGGCCCGACAGCCGGTCAAGCCCGCGGCGCACCCGGTCGGTCAGTTCGCTCACCCGGTCCGGGCCCACCAGCCGCAGAAACAGGGCCTTGCGTGCGCGGTGGTCGGGCCCGTCCAGCCCCTGTACCCCGCCACGTCCGAAAAGCGTGAGCTTGAGGAACAGCGGCGCGGCCTCCGCGCGGTGAAAGGCGTCGGAATAGAAGTGCCGGGCGGCGGCGGGGCCGGTCAGGAACACGGTCTTCCGCAGCATCAGGCGCGCGGTGAAGGCATCGCCGTCGCACCCCCGGGCTTGGCGCGAGACAAAGCGATAGGGATCGCGGGCAAGGGCGAGCGAGACGTCGAAGGGCGCATGTCGGGTCATGCCGCCGCAACGGCGCACAGGCCCGGCGGTTCCCTCAGGGTCCCGCCGCGCCCGCCTCACGCCGCGCACTTGTCCCGCCGGTGTCGCGACCCTTCCGGTGGTCGCGCCCGGCTGCCCTGCGCCGGGTCCACAGGAGGGCCTGGGCCGTGGGCTCAGGCAGCGGCGCGCCTTTCGCCCAGAACGTCGGCCGCGATCTCGAACGAGCGTTTGCGCGCCTCGTGGTCGTGGATCTGGCCCGTCAGGATCACCTCGTCGGGGCGGTAGGCCTCGATGAACCCGTCCAGCTGGGTGCGCACGCTCGAAGGGCTGCCGACGGCGGTGATCCGCAGCGCCTCGTCCACGCCGGCGCGCAACTGCGGGCCGATCTCGGCATCGATATCCTCGACCGGGCGGGGCAGCTTGCCGGGCTGGCCCGACCGCAGCCGGGCAAAGGCCTGCTGCATCGAGGTGCGCAGGTACCGGCCCTCGTCGTCCGTGTCGGCGGCAAAGACGTTGACGGCCAGCATGAAATGCGGCCGGTCGAGCGTGGGCGACGGCTTGAAATACCGCCGATAGACCTCGGCCGCCTGATCCAGCGCACCGGGCGCGAAATGCGAGGCAAAGGCGTAGGGCAGTCCCAGGTGCGCCGCGAGCTGCGCGCCGTAAAGGGACGAGCCCAGCATCCACACGGGCACATGCGTGCCTTCGCCGGGAAGTGCGCGCACCGCGGCACCGGGGCGCGGGTCGCCCAGGTAGGTCATCAACTCGACCACGTCGTCGGGAAAGCTGTCGGTCATGTCGCGCGACCGGCGCAGCGCGCGGGCCACCGCCATGTCGCCGCCGGGCGCACGGCCAAGGCCAAGGTCGATGCGGCCGGGGTGGATCGTTGCCAGCGTGCCGAATTGTTCGGCGATGGCGAGAGGGGCGTGGTTGGGCAGCATCACGCCGCCCGCCCCGACGCGGATGGTCGAGGTCGCATCGGCCACGTGCCCCAGCAGGACCGAGGTCGCGGCGCTGGCGATTCCGGCCATGTTGTGGTGCTCGGCCATCCAGAACCGGTGATAGCCCCAGCTTTCTGCCGCGCGCGCAAGGTCGACGGAATTGGCGATGGCCTGACCTGCATCGCTGCCTTCGGGGACGGGCGCGAGATCGAGCATGGAATAGCGCATGGGATCGGATCCTGTTCTTCTGGTTCCTTCGAGATGGGCGCCCGGCAGCGTATCGACAAGGGTTGCCGCGGCTGCGCCCCCGACGTCGCGCGGCCGACGTGGCATACGACGACGCCTGCCGCCACTGCGGCCACCCGAACAGCAGGTGGCGGCCGTCTGCGTCGCGGCGGCGTGGGGAAGGGGGGCACTGGGCGAAACGGGAGAGTGTCGTGCGCGACGGTCACTCGGCCGGGCAGCCGGGGTTGGTATCGGGGCCGCCGTGCCCGGGCTCGTCCCCCCGGGACGGGGAGGGGGTGGGGCCCGTAAAACGCAAGGGGCGGATGCACAACGGATCGCCCCTCCTCTCCCGGTGCAGGGGGGAGGCTGGTTCAGCGTGGCGTCAGGCCCCGGACAGGCCGCGGATCTGGGCCACGATCATGTCGTGGTCGGACAGCGGCGTGCCGTCGGGCCCCAGCGCGGGGCGGATCTCGACCGGGCCGAGGTCGACCCCACGGGCGAGGAACCAGTCCAGCTTCATCGCCCGCTGGGGAAAGCGGGTGATGAGGCTGGGGCGCGTGGTGGGCTGATCTTCGTCACCGCCGTGACGGGCAAACCCCGCGGCCTCGGCCACGGCGAACAGCCCCTCGGCCCGCCAGTCGCCGCCCGCGTGGTTGCCGGTGTTGAGGTCTCCGCCGATCAGCACCGGCAATCCGGGGAAGGCCGTGTCGAGCGCCGCGATCAGGCCTGCGACCTGCGCCTCGCGATGGGCAGCCGGGCTTGCGCTTTCCAGGTGGGTCGAGACGATCAGCAGCGGCCCCGCCGCGGTGTCGATCCGGGCGCCGACGGCGACCCGTTCGCCCAGCCGCGGCTGTTCGGCGTCGGAAAACCACTGCCGGTGCCCGTGAAGACGTAGGGCGAAGGTCTGCGCCAGGGCGGTGCGGGCCAGCACCGCGTTGCCATGCAGCCCGATGGCGTTTTCGGGGTCGGTGGCAAAGGACGCCTCGACCGGCGAGCCGAGGCCGAGCTCCACGAACTCGACCGCGTATGCGTAGCCCATGCCGAGCTTGCCCGCGACGGTGGCGGTCGTGTGCTCTTGCGCGGTGCGGGCCATGCCGCAATCCATCTCGGACAGCAGCAGCACGTCGCAATCGGCGGCGTGACTGGCCGAGGCTTCGGGAAAGAGACAGCGTTCGAGGTTCCATGCCCCCACGGTCAGGGGCAGCGGCAGGGGCGCGGTGGCGGCGCCCTGCGCGACCTCGACCGCGTTCAGCGCCCCGATGCCCGCCGCGTGGGCGTCATGGCTGGCCACGTCGCGCGCCAGCCCCGCGATGTTGCGATCCGCGGCGGTGGGGGCGGGCAGGGCCGGAACGGTGTCGCGGATCATGCCAGTTCACGGGCAGGCTGGGCCGCGGCCTCGTCCATGCGGCGGCCGGTTGCGACGTCGAAAAGATGCAGGGCGCCCGGATCGACCGCCAGCCGCAGATCGGAGGGCAGTGAGTCCGCCCCGGTTTCGGTCACGGCGATCTGCTGGCCTTCGACGAATCCGTGGATGATGCGCTGCGCGCCCAGCTCCTCGACGTAGTCGACCCGCATCGGCAGGGCGCCATCGGCGGCGATGCGCAGATCCTCGGCGCGCAGGCCAAGCGTCACCTCGCCTGCGGGCACGGTGGCGGGGGCCACGGCATGCTCGCCCACCCAGACCCGGCCATCGGCCACCCGTGCGTCCAGAAGGCTCATCGCGGGCGACCCGATGAAGGCCGCGACGAAGGACGAGGCCGGGCGGCGATAGACGTCGAGTGGGGCACCGATCTGTTCGACCGCGCCGTCGCGCAGCACGATCAGCCGGTCGGCCAGTGTCATCGCCTCGAGCTGGTCGTGGGTGACGTAAAGCGACGTGGTGCCCAGCCGCTTCTGCAGGCGCCGGATCTCGCCGCGCATGCTGACGCGCAGCTTGGCATCGAGGTTCGACAGCGGCTCGTCGAACAGAAACGCCGAGGGCTGCCGCACGATGGCGCGCCCCATCGCGACACGCTGGCGCTGGCCGCCCGACAGCGCGCGCGGCTTGCGATCGAGATAGGGGGCAAGTTCCAGCATCCGGGCCGCCTCGTCCACGCGCCGGGTGATTTCGTCCTTGGGCGTGCGGCGGTTCTTGAGACCGTAGGCCATGTTGTCGCGCACGCTCATGTGCGGGTAGAGCGCGTAGTTCTGGAACACCATGGCGATGTCGCGGTCGGCGGGGTCGAGCGTGTTGACCACCCGGTCGCCGATGCGGATCTCGCCATGCGTCACCGTCTCAAGCCCCGCGACCATGCGCAGAAGCGTGGACTTGCCGCAGCCCGAGGGGCCCACCAGCACCACGAATTCGCCGTCCTTGATGTCGACATTCACGTCGCGCACCGCGTCGACGCCGCCTGCATAGGTCTTGCCGACCGCCGAAAGGGTAACCGTTGCCATTACTTGTCGCTTTCCGTCAGGCCCTTGATGAACATGCGCTGGAACACCACCACCACGATGACGGGGGGGATCATGGCCAGCACGGCCAAGGCAAAGGCTTCGTTGTAATCGGGGATCTGGCTGCCGACCCAGACCTGCAGGATCGACTTGATCCCGCGCATCAGGGTGTAGAACGACTCGTCCGTCGTCATGATCAGCGGCCAGAGGTACTGGTTCCAGCCATAGATGAACATGATGATGAAGATCGCCGCCATCATCGTCTTCGACAGCGGCACCAGCACGTCGATGAAGAACTTCCAGGGCCCCGCGCCGTCGATCCGCGCGGCCTCCAGCAGCTCGTCCGGGACGGACTTGAAGAACTGGCGGAAAAAGAAGGTGCCGGTGGCCGAGGCCAGAAGCGGCACGATGAGCCCGGTGTAGGAGTTCAGCAGGCCAAGCGTCGCCATCACCTGGTAGGACGGCATGATCCGCACTTCGAGCGGCAGCAGAAGCGTCGTGAAGATCGCCCAGAACAGGATCGTGGCAAAGCGGAAGCGAAAATAGACCAGCGCATAGGCCGCGGTCATCGACAGCACGATCTTGCCCACGGCAAAGCCGAGGCCCATGATCAGCGAGTTGCCCAGCATCAAAAGGCCGGTGACGTCGCCGGTAAAGCCGCCGCGGGCGGTCAGCACCTTTTCGTAGGTCTGCCCGCCGTCGCCGCCCGGCGTCAGGTAGAGACCGTTCGAATGGATCTCGACCGCCGAATGGGTCGAGGACATGAGCGCCACGATCACCGGCAGCCCCATGAAGAGCGCGCCGAGGATGAGGACAAGGTGGTCGAGGGGTTTCACGCGTTGCATTGGATCACCCGTAGTGGACGCGGCGTTCGAGAAAGCGGAACTGCACCACGGTCAGCGCCGCGACGACCAGCATCAGGATCACCGACTGCGCCGAGGATCCGCCGATGTCGTTGCCTTTGAACCCGTCGAGGTAGACCTTGTAGACCAGCGTCATCGGATTGTTGGCGGGCTTGTCCTTCACCACCACGTCGAAGATCGCGAAGGTGTCGAACATCGCGTAGGTGATGTTGATGATCAGCAGGAAGAACGCGGTCGGCGCCAGCAGCGGCAGCACGATGTCGCGGAACCGCCGCCAGCCCGACCGCGCATCGATCAGGGCCGCCTCGCGCACCGATACGGGCACGGTCTGCAGCCCCGACAGAAAGAAGATGAAGTTGTAGGGGATCTGTTTCCAGACCGAGATCGTGGTGACCGCGATCGTGGTGTCCCAGTAGTTCACGCCGACCTGCAGGTCGCGGCCGAAAAAGCCGAAGAGGGCGGTCATTGGCCCGATATGCTGGTCGAAGATCATCATGCCGATCAGCCCCGCGACGGGGGGCGCGATGGCGTAGACCGAGATCAGCACCGTCTTGTAGGGCCCCGCTCCGCGGATCACCTTGTCGGCCTTCACTGCCAGCAGCAGCCCGATGCCCAGCGACAGCGCCGTGACGACCACGCAGAAAAACGCGGTAAAGGCCGCCGTGGCCTGGTAGCGGGTGTCGGTCAGGGCGTTGGTATAGTTCTCCATCCCCACGAAGGTCGAGCCGAAGCCGAACGGGTCTTCGATGTAGAACGACGACACCACCGCCTGCACCGACGGCCAGTAGAAGAAGATCACGACGACCGCCAGCTGCGGGGCCAGGAACAGCCACGGCGTCAGGGGGCGGTCGAACTGGACCCGTTTCTGGGGCGTCGCGGCGCCGGCCTTGACCAGGCCGCGCATCAGTCGCGCGAAGGGGCGGCGCGGCGCGGAGGCAGGCGGATGAATGAGGCTCACAAGGGCATTTCCCGAAATCCGGAACGAAGAAAGGGACGGAGCGGCGGCCGCTCCGTCCCGTTATGGGGTCTGGTTCAGTTCGAGGCGGTGCGGCCGAACCGTTCCAGCAGCTTGTTGCCCTCGGTCTCGATGATCTCGAAGGCCTCGCCGACCTCGACCTCGTCCGAGAAGATGCGGTTGAACTCGCGCTCCATCACGGTGCGGATCTGCGGGTAGAAGCCCAGGCGATACCCCGAGGTCCATTCGCCGCCTTCAAGCTGCAGCTGCTGGATGCCGACTTCGGCGACGGGCTGCTCGTCGTAGTAGCCTTCGTCCTTGGCCATCTGGTAGGCGGCTTCGGTGACCGGCACGTAGCCCGTGTTCTTGTGGTAGTAGACCTGCACCTCGGGCGAGGTGAGGAAGGTGAAGAACTGCGCGGTGCAGGTGTTCTCTTCCTCGGGGTGGCCGGCCATCGCGAAGAGCGCGGCACCGCCGATGAAGCTTTGCGTGCCTGCGCCCTCGATGCTGTCCCAGTAGGGCATGAACACGGCCGAGAAGTCATCCGACATCGACTGCTGCAACCCGCCAAACGACCCCGAGGAGCCGATCCACATGGCGCTTTCGCCTTCCTCGAAGGGGCGCAGGTTGTCTGCCCAGCCGGCGCCGTAGAAGCCGAAGAGGTCCGCGTCGGCCCATTCCTTGAGCTTTTCGAACATCATCACCTGGTTTTCGTCGGTGACGATGATCTCGGTGCCTTCGATGGCGTCGTAGCCGTTGTTGTTGGTCGCGAACTGCTGGTTGTTCCGCGACTTGAAGTTCTCGACCATCATCCAGGTCAGCTGCGAGGCGGTCATCGGCAGGTAGCCGGCCTCTTTCAGCGCGGGCGCGATCTCTTCGAACTCTTCCCAGGTTTTCGGAGGCTCGACACCGGCCTCCTCGAAGGCCTTGGTGTTGTAGTACATGATCGGCGCGGACGAGTTGAACGGCATCCCGATGAACTTGCCATCGGAATCGGCGTAGAAGCCGCGCACGCCGGGAATGAAGTTCTCGCGGTCGAACTCTTCGCCCGCGTCGAGGATCAGATCCTCTGCCGCGATGGTCGCGCCGTCGGCCGAGATGATCGTCGCCGCGCCGGCGTCGAAGACCTGCAGGATGTTGGGCTGCTCGCCCGAGCGGAAGGCGGCGATGCCGGAGGACAGCGCCTCTTCGTAGGTGCCGCGCGAGATCGGCGTCAGGTTGCACTGGTCCTGCGCATCGTTGAACTGCTGCGAGATCTCGTTGATGACCTCGCCGTTGCGGCCGCCCATGCCGTGCCACCAGCTGATGTCGGTGGCCGCCATGGCGGTTGTGGCGGTCAGCATGGAACCGAGCGCGAGTGTGGTGGTTTTGAACATTACGTCCCCCAAGGTTTGATCGCGGCTTCCCTAGGCCTGCCACATAACAGATTGTTGACAGCTTCGCGACGCCGGGATGACATTGCCTATGCCTGCCGCAACGTCCGTCAGCCGCCGCGCGCGGGCGTTTGAACAGGGGGCGTGTGAATATGGCGAACCGCGGGTCGGGGCAGGGGTGAAGACCCTGGCAGGACGCGGTCAGCAGCCAGGCGACTTTGCCAGAGTTCCGAAGAGTGCAGGGCGTCCGTAGGGTGGGCCGCCCGGCAGCCGTGTCATGTAAGGTGCAGAAAGGCTGGAGCCGACACCGTTGCGGCGATGGGGGGAGAAGCACCGCCGGAGCGCGACGCCTGCGAAGGGCGCGTCAGTGCAGCAGCGTCATCGGGCCGTGGTTGGCCTGGTGTTCGCGCAGGTCGCGGCGGCGCAGGTAGTCGCGGGCGGGGGCGCCGTAGCCGTAGCGGTCGCGCGCGTCGGTCAGAAGGCCGGGGAAGATCTGAAGAAGCTCGCGCAGCGTCGGGTCGTCCAGCGCGGCCAGCCCGATGGGCCCGGGAAAGAAGCTTTCCGACGGCGTGCCTTCGGCAAAGATGATCTGGTGGCGGTCGAACATCAGGTGCACGTAGGTCACCTGCCGCCGCCCGCGCATCGGCGTGACATGACCGCCGGGAAAATCAACGAGGTGCTTGGCCCGGATCAGCCGTTCGCTGCCGTCGCCGGGCAGCTTCACCAGCATCCCGTGCTGGGGCGAGACCACCAGGTCCCGCTCGGTGTTCAACAGGCCCTTGCGGATCACGATGGGCTTCAGCTCGGGTTGGGCGCGCAAGTCGCGATGGCCGAGCACCCGGCGGCCGATCCAGGCCACGGGCTGGGGGCCGTTGTCCTTGGTCATCACCAGGTCGCCCGGCGTCAGCTCCTCGATCGGGCGATAGCCCGAGGGCGTCAGGATCGCGGTGCCCTCGGTATAGCAGGGGATGCCCGCGGCGCGCCGTTGCGCCCCGGTTTCCATCGACGAGGGCGCGACGCCCGACATCGTCACCCGCTCGCCCGTGGGGAAGGTCAAGACCGCGTTGCCCAGCCCGTCGTCGCCGACCTGCACGTCCCAGCTGCGCACCGGCGCGCCGCGCGCGGTCAGCATGCCGGTCACGTCGAACTGGTCCGCGCCGATCCAGCCGCCATTGCCGTCGGGCACCGGCGCCTCGAACCCGGCGATGGTGTCCGATCCGCTGCCGTTGCCCAGAACGACCTCGTCGACGGCGTTGTCATCGGCGCCGAGCGACAGGTGATCGTCGCCGCCACCACCGGTCAGCCGGTCCGCGCCACCGTCGCCGCGCAGCGTGTCGGCGCCCGACCCGCCGGTCAGGGTGTCGTCGCCCGCCCCGGCGTCGATCTCGGTCCCCGTGGACTGGCCGGAGGCATCGACGCTGTCATTGGCGGCGGTCAGGCGCAGCCGCTCGATCTCGGAAAAGCTCAAGGTGTCGGCGCCGTCGCTTGCGGACCCGGCCTCGTCACCCGTGAAGGTGACGGAAACAGGCGTGCCGACGTCGCTGAAATCCAGCGTGTCGTGGTCGTCCCCGGCTTCGCCACCCTCGACCGTGTCGGTGCCGAACCCGGAGTCGACCACGATGGTGTCGGCATCCGCCCCGCCCGAGACGAAATCGTCCCCCGTGCCGCCAGACAGGACATCGTTGCCCTCGTCGCCGTAAAGGCTGTCGCCGCCGCCCATGCCCGACAGCGTGTCGTCGCCGGCCCCGCCGTGGAACACGTTGGTGTAGCGGTCGCTTCCCCAGCCTTCCTTGTCGAAGCCGCTGATCGAATCGTCGAAATCCGACCCGATCACGCCATCGATGCCGGTATAGGTGTCGCCCTCTGCCGTGCCGCCCCGGCCCGTGCCGCCGTTGAGCTCTACCGTCACGGCAGCGTCGGAATCGCTGTAATCCGCGATGTCGAGCCCGGTTCCGCCGGAAAGCGTATCCGCGCCCACGCCGCCCCGCAGGGTGTCGTCGCCCGAGCCACCCGAAAGCCGGTCGCCCCCCGCCCCGCCCGAGAGGAAATCGTCACCCGATCCGCCGGACAGGGTGTCGGCACCGCCGTTTCCGGCAATGGTGTCGTCGTCCGCGCCGCCCTGAAGCGAATCGCCACGCTCCGTGCCGGTGATCTTGTTGGCCGCATCGGGGTCGTAGTCGGCAGAGTCGATTTCGGTGTAGGCGGGGCCCGTGCCGGGGTTGTGGGTCGAGACGATGTCGTAGGTGTTGCCGGGCTGGACAGGGCCGTCGGCGATGTACCCCATGGAATGGCCGCCGATCTCGACCGAGTAGACCGATACCATGTCGCCGTGTTCATCGGCGAAGGTCCACGCCTCATCCACGTAGACCCGCCCTTGGCCTACCACGTTCCCCGCCGCGTCGCGGACGACGGCGTACTGGTTCCCGTCGTCGCCCGACTCGTCGTGATAGCGGTCGCCGCCCAGGTGGCTGTCGTCGTCGGAGATCTCGAATGTCAGGGCATCCCGGTCGGCGTCGAATTCCGGGTCCAGCCGCATCTGCGTGCCCGAGACCGCGACATAGGAGTCGGGCCGGTAGCCTGCGAAGACATAACTCGTCATGCGTCCCACCTTGGTTGCGCAGGAATACCCCGGCCTCCCCCTCATGGGGCGACCCTGGTGAAGGGATTAACGTCCGCTGCGGGCGGAAATGTGGTGCGGGATGGCCGGTTTTCGGACGGTTTCGGCGCAGGCCTGCCGCTTTTCGCCGGACGGCGGGGCGCCTGGGCGGTCGTTTTCGGCCCGCATCGGCCCATGTCGCGCCCATCTCGCGCGCCCGCCGGCGCGTGGGGGCCCGCCCGGCAAGACCAGGCCTGCCCGGATCAGAGCGCGGCCCCCCTGCGCCAAAGCACATTGCGCCGCCGGGGGGGATGGGCATAGCTGGCAAGCGAAAGGACGCGCATCATGGCCCCCATCGTATCCGTCAAGGATCTTACCAAAACCTATACGGGCGGCGTGTCAGCGCTGAAGTCCGTGTCGCTCGACATCGAAGAGGGCGAGATCCTCGCGCTGCTGGGCCCGAACGGCGCCGGCAAGACGACGCTGATCTCGACCATCTGCGGCATGACCATGCCCAGTTCCGGCCGGATCACGGTCGGCGGGCACGACACCGTGCGCGACTATCGCAAGGCGCGCGACCTGATCGGGCTGGTGCCGCAGGAAATCTGGCTGGAGCCGTTCGAGAAGGTTCATGCCACCGTCGCCTTTTCCCGCGGGCTGTTCGGCAAGCGGCGCGACGACGCCCATATCGAACGCGTGCTGCGGCAGCTGTCGCTGTGGGACAAGCGCGACGCCAAGGTGATCGAGCTGTCGGGCGGGATGAAACGCCGGGTGCTGATCGCCAAGGCGCTCAGCCACGAACCGCGGGTGCTGTTCCTGGACGAACCCACCGCCGGTGTCGACGTCGAGTTGCGCAAGGAGATGTGGGAAACGGTGCGAGAGCTGAAATCGCGTGGCGTCACCATCATCCTGACCACCCACTATATCGAAGAGGCCGAGGCGATGGCCGACCGCATCGGCGTCATCGCGCACGGGCAGATCCTGCTGGTCGAGGACAAGACCGCGCTGATGCAGCGGCTGGGCGCCAAGCGCATGGAGATCGAGCTGCAGGAGCGGGTGACGGAGATTCCGCAGGGCCTCGCCGCCTACGACCTCGCGCTGGGCGACGAGGGCAGGCGGCTGGTCTACACCTACGACACCCAGGCCGAGCGGACGGGGATCGGTCGGCTGATGAACGACCTGCAATCGGCGGGGCTGGCGGTCCGCGACGTGCATACCACGCAAAGCAGCCTCGAGGATATCTTCGTCGACATGGTGAAGGAGGACGCGGCATGAACCTTCAGGCCGTCCGGTCGATCTATCTCTTCGAGATGGCGCGCACCTTCCGCACCATCCTGCAATCGATCATCTCTCCGGTGATCTCGACCTCGCTTTACTTCGTGGTTTTCGGCGCCGCCATCGGCAGCCGCATCGACCAGGTCGAGGGGGTCAGCTACGGCGCCTTCATCGTGCCGGGGCTGATCATGCTGAGCGTGCTGATGCAGTCCGTCAGCAATGCGTCCTTCGGGATCTACTTTCCCAAGTTCACCGGCACGATCTACGAGCTTTTGTCGGCGCCGGCGAGCTTTCTCGAAGTGACGGCGGGCTACGTGCTGGCGGCGGCGACGAAATCGCTGATGATCGGCACGATCATCCTGGCGACCGCGTTTCTGTTCGTCGACCTCACGATCCAGCACCCGGTCTGGATGGTAATGTTCCTCGTGCTGACCTGCATCAGCTTTTCGCTCTTCGGCTTCATCATCGGGATCTGGGCCAAGAACTTCGAACAGCTGCAGCTGGTGCCGCTGCTGGTGATCACCCCGCTCGTGTTCCTTGGGGGATCGTTCTACTCGATCTCGATGCTGCCGCCGGTGTGGCAGACGATCACCATGTTCAACCCGGTGGTCTACCTCGTCTCGGGCTTCCGCTGGGCGTTCTTCGGCGTGGCCGACGTGTCGCTGGGGCTGAGCCTTGCCGCGATCACGGGGTTCACGGCGCTGTGCCTCGTCGTGATCTGGGCGATCTTCCGGACCGGCTGGCGACTGCGCGATTGATCTTTCGCCGCCCCCGCTTCTTGTGACGGGGCAGAGGGCGGTCTACATCGCTTGGCATGAAGCGATTTCTTCCTTTCCTGAACCGGCCGCCACGGGTGGCCGTCCTGCGGCTGCAGGGCATGATCGCCACCTCCGGGGCGGGGCGTCTGAACGACGCCACGCTGGCGCCGATGATCGAAAAGGCGTTTCGCCGTGGCAAGCCGGTGGCGGTTGCGCTGGTCATCAACTCGCCCGGCGGCAGCCCGGTGCAATCCTCGCTGATTGCAGCACGCATCCGCCGGCTGGCCGAGGAAAAGGGCGTGCCGGTCTATGCCTTCGTCGAGGACGTGGCCGCCTCGGGCGGGTACTGGCTGGCGACGGCGGCCGACGAGATCTACGCCGACGAAAGCTCGATCCTTGGGTCGATCGGCGTGGTGTCGGCAGGCTTTGGCCTGAACAAGTTCATCAACCGCCACGGCATCGAACGGCGCGTGCATACCGCGGGCCGGTCGAAGACGATGCTGGACCCTTTCCAGCCCGAAAAGCCCGAGGATGTCGCCCGCCTGACGCAGCTGCAAGAGCAGATCCACGACAGCTTCATCGCGCAGGTCCGCGCCCGCCGCGGCGCCAAGCTGGCCGAGGGCGCGGATCTGTTCACGGGCGAGTTCTGGGTCGGGGCCCGGGCGGTCGAGCTTGGGCTGGCCGATGGCATCGGCCATGTCGTGCCGATGATGAAGGACCGCTTCGGCGACGATGTCCGACTGACGTCCTACAAGCAGCGCCGGCCGTTCCTGTCGCGCTTCACCTCGGCGCTGGTGCAGGACACCCTAACCGAGGTCGAGGATCGCGCGGCCCAAGCCCGCTTCGGGCTCTGATGATCGTCAAGATCGTCCTCCTCTTTCTTCTCGCCATGGCTGTGATGGCGATGTTCGGAAAGCTGCGCTTTCCGGGACAGAAACAACTTGCCTCGATGCGGTGCCCGAAATGCGGGCGCTATCGCATCGGCAAGGGACCATGCCCCTGCGGGCGGAAAGGTTGACCATTTGCCTGCGTATCTGAGCGTCGTCGTCGGGCTTGCCCTGCTTCTCGTTGCCGGGGATCTACTGGTCCGCGGGGCGGTCAACACCGCGCTGCGTCTGGGCGTGCCCGCCCTGATCGTCAGCCTGACCATCGTCGCCTTCGGCACATCGGCGCCCGAACTGCTGATCTCGGTCGGCGCGGTGCTCGACGGGGCGCCGGGGCTCGCACTGGGCAACGTGGTGGGGTCGAACATCGCCAACGTCTTCCTCGTCCTCGGGGTGCCGGCGCTGCTTGCGCGGCTGGGGACCGAGGGCGACACGCGGCAAAGCTTCTGGCTGATGATCGCGGCGACGGTGCTGTTCATTGTTCTCGCGTTCATGGGCCCGATCTCGGTGCCGTCGGGCATCATCCTGCTGGCCGGGCTGGCGGTGATGCTGGGGCTGCAGGCGCGCAACGCGCTGGCGCATCGCCGCAGCGCCAAGGCGCAGGCCGAGGCCGAGATGGAGCTTGAGGGCGCCGACCCCTCGCTGCGCTGGTGGAAGATCCTGCTGTTCCTGGCGCTGGGCCTTGTCGGTCTGCCAATCGGTGCGAACCTCCTGATCACCGGCGCGACCGAGATCGCGCTGGCCTGGGGGCTGAGTGAAACCGTGATCGGCCTGACGCTGGTGGCGATCGGGACCTCGCTGCCCGAGCTTGCGACGACCGTGATGGCCGCGATCCGGCGGCAGGCCGACGTCGCGCTGGGCAACGTCATCGGGTCGAACATGTTCAATCTTCTGGGCATTCTCGGGGTTGCGAGCCTGGTCGGGCCGATCCCGGTCGAAGACGCGGCGCTGCATTTCGACATCTGGGTGATGCTGGCTGCCGCCTTGGTCGTGGCGCCCTTCGCCCTGTGGAGCTGGCAGCTGGGGCGGCGTGCGGGCCTTGCGCTGACGCTGGCCTATGTCGCCTACCTGACGGTCACGATCATCTGGGGGACTTGAGGGGCATGCAGGAGAAACGCGCGCTTGTCACCGGCGGAGGAAAACGCCTGGGCCGGGCCATGGCGCTGTACCTCGCCGATCACGGCTTTGACGTGGCGGTGCATTACAACCACTCGGACGCCGCCGCGCGCGACACCGCCGACGAGATCCGCGCCAAGGGACGGGTCGCCGCCACGCTGGCGGCCGACCTGCTGGACGAGGCCAGCGTCGCCACGCTGGTCGACCGCGCGGCCGAGGCGCTGGGCGGGCGGCTGACGCTGCTGGTCAACAACGCCTCGATCTTCGAATACGACGACATGGACAGCATGTCCCGCGACAGCTGGGACCGTGCCATCGAAAGCAACCTGCGCGCGCCGATGCTGCTGACCCAGACCTTCGCGGCACAGGCGCCCGAGCCGGCGCGGGATGACCGCGGCGAACCCGTGGCGCAGGCGCTGGTCGTCAACATGATCGACGAACGTGTGCGCAAGCTGACGCCCTTCTTCATCAGCTACACGGTCGCCAAGATGGGGCTGTGGGCATTTACCCGTACCGCGGCACAGGCGCTGGCGCCGAAGGTCCGGGTGAACGGCATCGGCCCCGGCCCGACGCTGCAGGGCGCCAAGCAGAGCGATGAGCACTTCGCCAAGCAGCGCGCCAACACCATCCTCGAGCGCGGATCCAACCCCGAGGACATCACCGGTGCACTGGGCTACCTGCTGGCCGCCCGGGGCGTCACCGGGCAGCTTCTGTGCACCGACGGCGGCCAGCATCTGGCGTGGAACACCCCCGATATCGACCGCTGAGACTTGGCGCCTCGTCAAGTTACGCACGGGCGCCAAACGGCGTCACAAAGCTGTTAAGTATTATTTAGGGAATCCATCCACTTACGGGCGCGCAAAAAAATTACGTTTGTTATCAGCACCTTGCAGAACGGCCTAATTTTTAAGCGAAGTAACGAAAGCCCTTAAACACAATGCTGAAATCACTTCGCCCCAAACTTATCTGCAGACTTGTCCACAGTTTCGGGGGACATATTCCCTCTTGCCCTCGCCGGGCGCATGATCCTGCCCCACCACGGAATCACAGAGCCGCCCGATGACCACCGATTTCACCCCAGACAGCGACACGGACAGCCAACGTCCGCGGGGGCATGCCTGCGTCCAGAGCTACCTCAAGACGCTGGATTCCTCGCCCGGGGTCTACCGGATGCTCGATGAGAAGGGCGCGGTGCTTTACGTCGGCAAGGCACGCAATCTCAGGAACCGCGTGTCGAATTATGCCCGCCCCGCGGGGCATTCGGCGCGGATCTCGCGGATGATCGCCGACACCGCGTCGATGATGTTCCTGACCACCCGGACCGAGACCGAGGCGCTGCTGCTTGAACAGAACCTGATCAAGCAGCTCAAGCCCCGCTACAACGTGCTTCTGCGCGACGACAAGTCGTTCCCGAACATCCTCGTCGCCAAGGATCACAGCTATCCGCAGATCAAGAAGCACCGCGGCGCGAAAAGCGAGAAGGGCGCCTATTACGGCCCCTTCGCCAGCGCGGGCGCGGTGAACCGGACGCTGAACCAGTTGCAACGCGTCTTTCTGCTGCGCAACTGCACCGATTCCACATTCGAAACGCGCACGCGGCCCTGCCTGCTCTACCAGATCAAGCGGTGCAGCGCGCCCTGCGTCGGCCATATCTCAAAGGATGACTACGCCGGGCTGGTGCACGACGCCGAACGCTTCCTGCAGGGGCGGTCGACCAACGTGCAGTCCCAGCTTGCGAAAGAGATGGAGGAGGCGTCCGAGGCGATGGAGTTCGAGCGCGCCGCCGCCCTGCGCGACCGGATCCGCGCGCTGACGCAGGTGCAGTCGAACCAGGGCGTGAACCCGCAGGGCGTGTCCGAGGCCGACGTCATCGCGCTGCACATGGAGGGCGGGCAGGCCTGCGTGCAGGTTTTCTTCATCCGCGCGAACCAGAACTGGGGCAACCGCGACTACTATCCGCGCACCGGCTCGGGCGCCGACGCGGCCGAGGTGCTTCAGGCCTTCCTGGGCCAGTTCTACGACAATAAAGAGCCGCCGCGGATGCTGCTTCTGTCCGACGACATCGAAGAGACCGAGCTGATGTCCGAGGCGCTGGCCGAACGCGCCGGCCGCAAGGTCGAGATCCTCGTGCCGCAGCGGGGCGAGAAGAAGGAGCTGGTGGCCAACGCCCTGCGCAACGCCCGCGAAAGCCTGGCCCGGCGGATGGCCGAGACGGCGACGCAGACCAAGTTGCTCGCAGGTCTGGCCGAGGCCTTCGACCTGGCCGCGCCGCCGCAGCGGATCGAGGTCTACGACAACAGCCACATCCAGGGCACGAACGCCGTCGGCGGCATGATCGTCGCAGGCCCCGAGGGGCTGATGAAGAACCAGTATCGCAAGTTCAACATCCGCGGCACCGACCTGACGCCGGGCGACGACTTCGGCATGATGAAAGAGGTTCTGACCCGCCGATTCGCCCGCCTGCAGAAAGAGGACCCCGACCGCGAGCGGGGCATGTGGCCCGACCTGCTGCTGATCGACGGCGGCGCCGGGCAGGTGAGTGCCGTGCACGAGATCATGGCAGAGATGGGGGTCGAGGATATCGCCATGGTGGGCGTCGCCAAGGGCATTGATCGCGATGCCGGGAAGGAAGAATTCCACCGGACGGGCAAACGCCCCTTTGCCCTGCGCCACAACGATCCCGTCCTCTATTTCGTGCAACGCCTGCGGGACGAGGCGCACCGCTTTGCCATCGGCACCCACCGCGCGAAAAGGGCCAAGGGCGTCAGTGCAACGCCGCTGGACGAGGTCCCGGGCGTCGGCGCCACGCGCAAGCGCGCGCTGCTGACCCATTTCGGCAGCGCCAAGGCGGTCAGCCGGGCGGGATTGGCCGATCTCAAGGCCGTCGATGGCATCAGCGAAGGCCTGGCCGAGAAGATCTACGACTTTTTCCACGAACGCGGCTAGGCGGCGCGTCCGGCGGCGCTATTCGGGGGGCTTGGCGTGATCGGAGGGCCGCGAGGGGCGTGGTGGCCGCCCCCGACGCCCTCGCCAGGTCCGGAAATCTCTGGCAACGTGTCTTTCCCCGTGGACGGCAACGGACTACATCTGCGTCATGACATGGACCCTACCCAATATCCTTACGGTTCTTCGCCTGCTGGCCGCGCCCGGCGTCGCCGTGATGTTCCTCTTCTTCTTTCGGCCCTGGGCGGACTGGCTGGCGCTGATCCTCTTTGTCGGCGCCGCCGTCACCGACTGGTTCGACGGCTACCTTGCCCGCGCGTGGAAGCAGGAATCGAAGTTCGGCGCGATGCTCGACCCCATCGCCGACAAGGCGATGGTGGTGATCGCGCTGCTGGTCGTTACCGGCTTTTCCGGGATGAACCCCTGGATCCTGCTGCCCGCGACGGTCATCCTGTTCCGCGAGGTCTTCGTGTCCGGCCTGCGGGAATTCCTGGGCGCGAAGGCAGGAACGCTGAAGGTCACCAAGCTGGCCAAGTGGAAGACGACCGCGCAGATGGTGGCCATCGCGGTGCTGTTTCTGGGCACGGGGCTCGATTTCCTCGAACACGGGACCGGCGCCGAAGGCAGTGGCCTCGCCCGCCTGTCCGAGGGTCCGGCGGGCTGGGCAACCTTTCTCGGGATCATCCTTCTGTGGATCGCGGGCGTGCTGACGCTGATCACCGGCTGGGATTACTTCCGCAAGGCGCTGCCCTTCCTGCAGGGCCCGAAATAGGGGGCGCGCCATGATCGATGTCGTGTATTTCGCCTGGCTTCGCGAACGGATCGGTCTGCCGCGCGAACAGGTCGAAACCCGGGCCGAGACGGTCGCCGACCTCGTGGCCGAGCTGACCGCGCGCGAGCCGCGCTATGCCGCGGCATTTGCCGATACCGCCTCGGTGCGGGTGGCGCTTGACCAAAGTCTCGCGGGATTCGACGCGCCGTTGTCGGGCGTGCGCGAGGTCGCGTTCTTCCCGCCGATGACGGGCGGCTAGGCGATGCTGCGCGTCGATGCCGCAGCCTTCGATCCGGGCGCCGAGCTTAACGCCTTTTCTGCGGGTCTGACGACGGCAGGCGCCGTCGTGTCGTTCACCGGCATCGTGCGCGACACCCCGGCGGGCCTCGCTGCCATGGAGATCGAGCACTATCCGGCGATGACCGGCCCCGCCATCGCCGAGATGCAGACCACCGCCGCCCGACGCTGGGATCTGGCTGCAAGCCTGGTGATCCATCGGCACGGGCGGCTGGAGCCCGGCGAGACCATCATGATGGTCGCCACCGCCGCCCCGCACCGCGCCGCGGCCTTCGCGGCGACCGAGTACCTGATGGACTACCTGAAATCCCGCGCACCCTTCTGGAAGAAGGAAATTGCCCGCGACGGGACCGAGACATGGGTCGCGGCCACCCCCGAAGACGAAGACGCCTTGTCGCGCTGGGACTGAGCGCCCGGGCGCAGACACCGAAGCGGCGGCAGGGGTCGCAAAGGCGACCGGCAGGATGGTCCGAAAGGTCGGGACCGCCCTGGGCCCCGGTGTTTCAAGACAAGAGGATACAGGGGGGCGGCCCCCGCCCACCGTCGGGCCGACCCCAGGGAGCGTGCCGAGGGCCGGACGCCTTGGTGTCGGTTCAACCGGACATGCAGGAAGGGCGCGGCGTGCGGCGCGGGCTACCGTGGGTGATGAGCCGAGGGTGCCCAAGGCCCCGCCACGGTGATGACGTGCCGCGGCGCATGCGCGTCGCGCGTGCGCGGTGGCGGCGTCGCAGGGGGGTGATGTTTCCCGGCGCGATTGCCCGGGGCGGGCGCAGCAGGGCGAACGCTTGCTGCCGGGGCCGTGCGGGCGCCGGTCAGCCGGCCTTGTGCGTCCGTTCGATATAGGCGCGCAGCTCTTCGGATTCGTGGCGGGCGTCGCGCAGGCCGTCCATGGCGGCACGCAGCTCGGCCTCGGTCTGGGACAGTTGGCCGGTCATCTCGGCCTCGCGCTGCTGAAGGTAGACCAGTGCCTGATCGCGCGCTTCCTCGGCCTCGTGCAGCTGCTGCGCCATGTTGTCGATCTCGCCCAGATCGGCCTGGCTGACGCGGGTGAGGCGGTGCACCAGCCAGCAGGCGAACCAGCCCAGGGCAAAGGCGACGAAGAGGACGATCGCCGTGACGACGATGAATTCAGTTCTGTTCATTCACTCCGTGTCCCTCAGTCGTCCGTCTGCGGCCGGGGCCGCGGGGTCGGGTCGCCCTCGCCCGGGGTGCGCACCTCGGGCACGACCCCGCTTTCGTCGGGCCGATCCGCGGCGCTGTCATCGGCGGCACCGTCGCCGTTTTCGCCCTCCGCGTCACCGTCCTCGGCGCTGTCACCATCCTCCGCGCCGTCTGCGGCGGTCGCGTCGCTTTGCGTGTCGGTCGCAGCGTCGTCCGGGGTGCCCTCTTCTGCGTCGGCCTGGGCCTGAGCCTGAGCTTCGGCCTGGGCTGCTGCCTCTTCTTCCGACACCAGGAGGGCGAATTCAATACGTCGGTTCGCCTCGCGGCCCTCTTCGGTGCCGTTGTCGGCAATCGGTTCGCTTTCGCCGTAGCCGCGGGCAGTGAGGTTCGAGGTCGGCACGCGGCGGGCGCGCAGGGCGCCCAGCACGGCCTCGGCCCGGGCCTGCGACAGGTCGCGGTTCATCGTCTCGCGCCCCTGGCTGTCGGTATGGCCGCCGACCTCCATCGTCACGTCTTCGCATTTGCGCAGGATGTCGGCGATGCGGTCGACGGTGTCCCGGGCGGCGGAATCGATCATGTCCGAGCCGGGTTCGAAGGTGATCTGCCGCGCCGCGAGGACGGAGTTGGCCTGATCCACGCATTCCTGCGGCGTCGGCAGGCCCAGCGTGGGATCGAGCGTCTTGTCATAGGCCACGTCGATGGTGAAATCGGCCTCCTCGCCCAGCTTGCTGGCGAGGATCCGCGCGATTTCCGAGCGCGCCTTCTGCACGCCGGTCGTGCCCGAGACGGCGATGCTGTCGGGCTCGACGATCACGGTGCCGAACTCCAAAAGCGCCATGGCGTCCAGCGCGGCGAGGATGCGCGGGCCCCACCCCTCGGGCAGGTCGGCGACGGTGCGTGTGGCATCGGTCACCTCGCCATGGCCAAAGCGGGCGCGGGCAAAGGTTTCGATGGCGGCACGGGTGCGGGCGTCGGGCACGCGGCCGCGCAGCCGCACCTCGCCCTCTTCGGTCTGCGTGGCGATGAACTGCGGCGGTCCCTGCGGGGCGGGCGTGGCCTCTTCGGGCGGCGGGGGCAGGGTGGCCTGCAGGGCAAAGACCTCGGGCAGCGCGCCTTCCAGCGCGCCGACCTCGGCGTCGAAGAGCTCGGGCGCGGTGCCCTGCGCGGCGACAAGGCTGATATCGGCATCCGACACGGTCAGGGTTCCGCCGCCCAGCCGCCCCAGCGTTCCGATCGCGGCCGACATCGCCTCGGGCCAGTCGGGCGAGGGCACGCCCAGGCCGATGGTGCAGTCGCCGCCATCCTCCATCCCGGCGTCGGCGGCGGCCTTCAGGATGCGGTCGCGGCCCTGCGTTGTCGCGGCCGAGCACGCGTCGAACCGCGCGCCACGGTCGTCGATCAGGAAGCGCAGGGTGAAGGGGGTGATGACCGGCCGTGGCGCGGCGATGTCGAGCGCAAGGCGCAGCCCTTCGGGGCGGGTCCGCGACAGGCGGGATTCGATGCGCTCCCGGTCCTCGGGCGATTGCGAGATCGCGGTGACGGCGACCCGCCCGGCCGAGATCGAGACCTTGGATTGCGGCAGATTCTCAAGTGCTTCGATGCCGTAGTCGAGCGCGCTCTGCCAGCCTTTGGGAGAGGGGAAATCGGCGCTTTCCAGCAGGTCGGCGACGTCGTCGGTATCGGCAGCGTCCGAGATGCTGGCCGCCAGTGCCGCGCGGTCGGTCGCGGCGGGGATCAGCCCGATCACCGACACGCCGTTGTCGTTGCGCAGGATTTCGACCGAGAAGTCCGGCGCCGCGATGCGTTCGGCCTCGGCCACGGCCATGTCGTCGATCACCCGGGCCGAATCCACCACGCGCCCGGCGATCGACAGGGCGCGGAACCGCGTCGCCTCGGTCTGGGCGGTGCCGGTCAGGCGCAGTTGCAGCCCGTCGGCGCGCACCTCGACCCACTCCTCGCCCGCTGCCGTCAGGGCGCCGCGCACGTCGGTGACGGCCTGTTTCTCGATCTGCGCGACCGCCACCGAGGCGGCATAGAGGGCCGCCGCGGCGGCCACGAGAAGGACGAGGATCGTCGGAACGACGGAGCGAAGGCGCATAAGGCAGGTCTGGGGTCGGCTTCGGGCTGATCGGGGTCTAGTCTGCGGGAGCGGGGCGCACAATCAAACCATTTGTGCGATGGCGAGAAACAGCGCAGCCAAAAGGCCCGTGTCGCGGTTGGCGCGGAAGAGCCGCAGGCACCCCGCCGTGTCGTCGATGTCGAGCCGCGACATCTGCCAGGCCATGTGCCAGCCCAGAGCCCACGGCGCCCCCAGCGCCAGCACCAGCGCCAGCGCATGCACCCGTCCGGGCAGGGCGGTGACGATGGCGGCGGCCATGAAGAGCACGGCCGCCATCAGGAACAGCCGCAGCCAGCGGTAGGTGTCGGTGCCGAAGAGCCGGGCGGTGGACTTGACCCCGATCAGGGCGTCGTCCTCCTTGTCCTGGTGGGCGTAGATCGTGTCGTAGAACAGCGTCCAGGCGATGCCCGCGACGTAAAGCAGCACCGCCGGCAGGTCGAGCGACCCGGTCACCGCCGTCCAGGCCAGAAGCGCGCCCCAGTTGAAGGCGAGGCCCAGGAACACCTGCGGCCACCACGTGAAACGTTTGGCGAAAGGATAGATGCAGACCGGCGCCAGCGCCACGATCCCCATGGCGATCGCCGCCGGCGGAAAGGTCAGCAGGATCACGAAGGCCACGCCCGCCTGCGCCACCAGCCACAGCCGCGCCTGCCGGATCGTCACCTGCCCCGACGGCAGGGGGCGCGAGCGCGTGCGCGCCACGGCGGCGTCGAAATCGATGTCGGCAAGGTCGTTCCAGGTGCAGCCCGCCCCCCGCATCAGCACCGCGCCCAGGGCGCAGCCGATGCCGATCCAGAGGTCGTAAAGCGTGAACCGGCCCAGCGTCAGCGTCGCCAGCAGCAGCCCCCACCAGCAGGGCAAAAGCAGAAGCCATGTGCCGATCGGCCGGTCGGCGCGCGACAGCCGCAGGTAGGGCCGCCACGCCGCGGGGGCGCGCCTGTCGACCCAGTTGCCCTTGACGGCATCGGCGACGTGCCCTTCCTGTGCAGGGGGCGTGGCCTTCGGCGCGTCGTGCATGGAAGGGGATCCTCGAATGGCGGAAAAGGTCAGGCTTTATGTAGAGCATCCCCTCGGTGCGGGGCAAACCGTTCCGCTCGACCGGGGGCAGGCGCACTATCTCTTCGGCGTGATGCGGCTGGCGGCGGGGGCGACGCTGTCGCTTTTCAACGGTGCCGACGGCGAATGGCGGGCCGAGGTCACCGAAGCCGGCAAGCGTGGCGGCACGCTGACCTGCGTGGACCGGACCGCGGCGTTTTCCCGCCCGCCCGACCTGTGGCTGCTGTTCGCGCCGGTGAAGAAGACGCGCACCGATTTCATCGTCGAGAAGGCGACCGAGCTGGGGGTGCGCGACATCCGCCCCGTCAGCACGGATTTCACCAATTCCGAGCGTATCCGCCGCGACCGGCTGCAAGCCCACGCCGTCGAGGCGGCCGAGCAGTGCGGCGGCGTCTTCGTGCCCGAGGTGCACGAGCTGTCGCGACTGGATCGCCTGCTGGCGGACTGGCCCGACGGGCGCGCGCTTTGGTTCTGCGACGAGGCGCAGGCCGGCAGCTCATCGGGCCTTGCGCCCCTTTTCGCCGAGGCCGGCCTCGGCGCCCCGGCAGCCATACTGATCGGCCCCGAGGGCGGTTTTTCCGATGCCGAGCGCGCCCGGCTGCGGACCCACCCCGCGGCCCGCAGCCTGTCGCTGGGCCCGCGCATCCTGCGCGCCGATACCGCCGCGGTGGCCGCGCTGACCTTGTGGCAGGCGTGGCATGGCGACTGGTCCGACCGGGCGGAGGCCCCTTCTTCGGCCGACGCTCCGGACGGGTGGGCCGGTGATGACGGCGGCAGGGTCCGCGAAGCGACCGATGGACCGGCGGGCGGCGCGGCCGCCGGCCGGGACGCCGCGGGATGAGCCTTTTGCGCCCCGAGGCGCGCGCGGCGTTGATCCGCTGGCGCGAGACGCTGACGGGCCTGGCGACGGTGGCCCTGGGCGCGTGGTGGATGACCGGGCCGCGCGGTCTGTTGTTCTGGGTCGGCGCCGTCGTCGTGCTGGCCGGCGCGGCGCTGGCCGTCACCGGCACATTGCGGGCGCGGTTCCGGGCCGTGTCGGGCGGCGCCGGCGTGGTCGAGGTGGTCGAGGGGCAGCTGGCCTATTTCGGCCCCGATCACGGTGGTGTCATCGATCTGGGCGCGATCACCGCGCTCTGGCGCGTCCCCGGCGGCTGGCGGATCGAAGCCGGGCAGGCCCAGCCGCTTCTGGTGCCCCTGGGCGCCACGGGAGGCGAGGCGCTGTTCGACGCCTGCACCCGCCTGCCGGGATTTTCGAGCGCGGCAATGCTGCGCGCCCAGCAGATGCAGCGGGACCTGCCGCACAGGGTCTGGGCCCGTCCCGACGGGCCGAGGGACGCGCCGCGCATGCCGGGCGTGGGGCGGAACGGGGCAGGGGATACAGCCGGGGACGGTGCCGGGGCGGGGGCGCCCGGCGCATTGACTTCCCGCGCGGGTCCGTCCACGACATCGCGAAATTGAATGCGAACGGAGCGGCCAGATGTCGATCCCACAATCCGGCGGCGGCCCGATCGAAAGCCACGATCAGCTCGCAGGTTACCTCGCTTCGGGCTGCAAGCCGCCCGAGGACTGGCGTATCGGAACCGAACACGAGAAGTTCGGCTATTGCCGCGACACGCTGGCGCCCCTCCCCTATGACGGCGACCGGTCGATCCGGGCCATGCTCGAGGGCCTGCGCGACCGCTACGGCTGGGCGCCGGTTAGCGAGGGCGGCAAGCTCATCGGTCTTGAAAAGGACGGCGCGAATGTCAGCCTGGAGCCCGGCGGTCAGCTTGAGCTGTCCGGCGCCGCGCTGGAGACGATCCACCAGACCTGCGACGAGGTGAACGCGCACCTGGCCGAGGTCCGGTCGGTCGCGGACGAGATCGGCGTCGGCTTCATCGGCCTTGGCGCCGCGCCGCACTGGACGCATGACGACATGCCCCTGATGCCCAAGGGGCGCTACAAGCTGATGGACAGCTACATGCGCAAGGTGGGCACGCTGGGCACCCAGATGATGCGGCGCACCTGCACGGTTCAGGTGAACCTCGACTTCGGGTCCGAAGCCGACATGGTGAAGAAGTTCCGCACCTCGCTGGCGCTGCAACCGGTGGCCACGGCGCTTTTCGCCAATTCGCCGTTCCTCGAAGGCAAGCTCAACGGGCACAAGTCGTGGCGGTCGCGGGTCTGGCGCGATCTGGATGCCTCGCGCACGGGGATGCTGCCCTTCGTCTTCGAGGACGGGTTCGGGTTCGAGCGCTACGCCGAATACGCGCTCGACGTGCCGATGTACTTTGTCTACCGCGACGGCGTCTACATCGACGCACTGGGGCAATCCTTCCGCGATTTCCTGAAGGGCGAGCTGCCGGCGTTGCCGGGCGAGAAGCCGACCCTGAGCGACTGGGCCGACCACCTGACCACAGCCTTCCCCGAGGTGCGGATCAAGAAATTCATGGAGATGCGCGGCGCCGATGGCGGCCCGTGGCGGCGGCTTTGCGCGCTGCCCGCCCTGTGGGTGGGGCTGCTTTACGACACGACCGCCCTGGACGCGGCGTGGGACCTGGCCAAGGGCTGGGATGCGGAGACGCGCGAGGCGCTGCGTGTCGCCGCGTCGGTCGATGGGCTGCAGGCCGAGGTCGGCGGCATCCGGATGCTGGACCTTGCCCGCGAGGTCGTGGACATCGCCGAGGCCGGGCTGAAGGCGCGGGCCCGCCCCGGGGCGGGCGGGCTTCTGCCGGACGAGACGCATTTCCTCAACGCCCTGCGCGAAAGCGTCGAGACGGGCCGCGCGCCGGCCGATGACCTGATCGAACGGTTCGAGGGCGATTGGAACGGCGACGCGACGCGGGTCTTCGCGGAATATTCCTACTGAACCGCCGCGCATTCTGACGCACCGCGCATCCTGACGCGCGCCCCGGCCCGCGACGCGCGGCCCGAGCCGCGGTGCGTCGCGTCTGAAGGGCGCCTCCGTCCTGGCGGACGGGATCGCTGCGGACCGGCCCGTAGCCAGGGGGAGCTACGTCTTCTTGCGGCCGATGCGGGGTTCATCCCCCCGCAGGATGCGGGCGATGTTGGCCTTGTGGCGCAGGAAGATCAGCGCCCCCATCAGCAGAAGCGCCAGGGCGAGCGGCGGGCGCCCGAGCGAAAGCGCCCAGATCGGGGCCAGCGCCGCGGCGACAAGCGCCGAAAGCGACGAGATCCGGGTGATCGCGGCGCTGACGAGCCAGGCGCCGCAGGTGAGCAGCCCGATGGGCCAAGCCAGCGCGAGCAGCGTGCCGAGATAGGTTGCCACGCCCTTGCCGCCCTTGAACCCGAGGTAGAGTGGGTAGCAGTGGCCGAGGAATGCCCCCACGCCCGCCGCCTGCGCGGCTTGTTCGTCGAGAAGCGCCCGGGCGGCCAGCACCGCCAGCCCGCCCTTGCCGGCGTCGAGCAGGAGGGTCAGGGCTGCGGCGGTCTTGTTGCCGGTGCGCAGGACGTTGGTGGCACCGATATTGCCCGACCCGATCTGGCGGATGTCGCCCAGACCGAAGGCGCGGGTGATCAGCAGGCCGAAGGGAATCGAGCCCAGCAGGTATCCGGCGAGGGCGAGGAGGATCAGCACGGGCGGGCCTCATGGATCTGGCCGGGGCGCGCGCGGCGCGGGCAGAAGCCTCCGGCGGGAGTATTTTTGAAGAGAAGAAGCGGGGGGCGTGGCGGGGTCCGGACGGGCGCGGGATGTCGCATCGTCAGGCTTCAAAGACGCGGGCGCCCGCGACCCATGTGCCGAGGACGCGCCCCTCCATCCGCTGGCCGTCGAAGGGCGTGTTCTTGGATTTCGAGCGCAGCTTGAAACGGTCGAGGAGGAAGGGCGCATCGGGGTCGAAGAGCACGAGGTCGGCCGGGGCGCCGGTGGCGAGGCGCCCCTGCGGCAGGCCCAGCCTGCGGGCGGGGTTGAGCGACAGCGCGCGCCAGAGGCCGGGCAGGTCGAGCGCGCCCGACTGGTAGAGCCGCATCGCCGCGGGCAGCAGGGTTTCGAGCGCCACGGCGCCCGAGGCGGCCTCTTCGAAGGGCAGGCGCTTGGATTCCTCGTCCTGCGGGGTGTGCATCGAGCAGATGACGTCGATCAGGCCCGAGGCGACGGCGGCGACCATCGCCTGCCGGTCCTCCTCGGCCCGCAGCGGCGGCTTGACCTTGAAGAAGGTGCGGTAGTCGCCGATGTCGAGCTCGTTGAGCGTGAGGTGGTGGATCGATACCCCGGCCGTGACGTCGAGGCCGTTGCGCTTGGCCCGTTCGAGCGCGGGCAGGGCACGGGCCGAGGTGATCTGGTCGGCATGGTAGCGCGCGCCCGTCATCTCGACCAGCGCCATGTCGCGGTCGAGCGCCATGCGCTCGGCCATGGGTGACACCGCCGGCAGGCCGCGCAGCGACGCGACCTTGCCCGAGGTCGCGGCCGCACCGGCGGAAAGCCCCGGGTCCTGGGGGTGGGCGATGACCAGCGCGCCCAGCGACCGCGCGTAGGTCAGGCAGCGCGACAGAACCTTGGTGTCGGTGACCACGCGGTCGCAATCGGTGAAGGCCACCGCGCCCGCATCCATGAGGAGCCCGATCTCGACCATCTCGCGCCCCGCCCGGGCGCGGGTCAGCGCGGCCATGGGCAGCACCCGGACGGGGCTGTCGGCATTGGCGCGGCGGGCCACGAATTCCAGCACCTCGGGCGTATCGATCGCGGGGTCGGTGTCGGGGCGGGTGACCATCGTGGTGACCCCTCCGGCGGCGGCGGCGAGGCCTGCGGTACCGAAGCTTTCCTTGTGCCGCTCGCCCGGTTCGGAGACCTTGACGCCGATATCGACGATCCCGGGGGCAAGGCAGCGCCCGCCCGCGTCGATCCGGGTGGCGGCGGAAAGCCCGGCGCCCTGCGGGTCGTCCGACAGGGCCGCGATGCGGTCGCCGTCGATCAGAAGTGCGCCGGGGCGGTCGGTGCCGGTCTCGGGGTCGATCAGGCGGGCATTGGCGATCAGGGTCGTGGTCATGCTGTGGCGGTCCCGGAGGCGGTGGACTGGATCTGGTGGATAAGGCCCATCACCCGGCGCCCCTCGGCGATGCGGCGAAAGCCCACACGGCGGCGCACCCGGCGCGGGCGCGAGTGGCGGTGCCCCCGGTCGCGGCGGTCGTGATGGCGGATCTCGCGCCAGTCCTCGGCGAACCAGACATCGTCGGGCGGGCCGGGGTCGAGCGTGACGGGCGTGTCGGGGCGGATCGGCCAGGAATTCAGGCGGCGCCGACCGAAAAGCTCGGTCGCGATGAAGGCGCGGCGGTCGGTCAGGGTGTACCAGGTGTGGCGGCGACGCAGCGCGTCCCAGGCAAAGCGCCCGGCCAGCATGTAAAGCCCTATGCCGAGGAAGGGCAACGCCCAGAGCATGGCGAGCGGCGGCCCGTCGGCGGCGATTTCGCGCAGGATGAGGACTGACACGGCCGTGAAGGCCAGACCGAAGACCGACCGGCCCAGCCCGCCCGACAGCACCAGCGCGCCGTCGGGGCGGCCCTGCCAGAGGATCTCCTCGCCGGGATCGAGGATCCCCTCCCAGCCGTCTTCGGGCGCGGGCGAGGTCATCCGCCGCCCCCCGAGGCGCCGCCCCCCGCAGGTCCGGCCGTGCCGGTCACGAGGAGGGCGATGACCAGGATCACCAAGGCTGCGACGGCGAGACCCAGGAACACCGGGACTCGCACCGGGGCGCGGGCGCGGCTGCGGTTTGGTTCGGGCGGCGGTGCGGCCTGCTGTGCCGCCGCTGCGGAGGCTGCGGCAGACTGCGGCGCGGGTCCCGCGGGGCGGGCGCCTGCCTCGTGGAAGGCGCCGACATAGTCCAGCGGCGCGCGGGGGTGCAGGGTCTGGGCCACGCCGCCGAAGGCGCGCGAGGGCAACAGCACGACGGCGCCCGTCACCGCGTCCAGCCGGTCGCGCGCGGCCAGCACGTCCTGCGCCGCGATGCCATGGCCCTCGGTCAGGTAGCCCGAGAGGCCGAGCCCCTCCAGATCGGAAATCGGGAACGCCTCGACCGCGTCGGGATCGAGGTGATCGGCGCCAAGCGCATGGCGCAGCGGCCAAGCCGCGGCGGGGTCGTCGGTATCCTCGCGCCGGTCGCGGAAGCGGGCGATTCCGTCCGCGGGCATATCCAGCGCGAAGACGCGCACGGTGTCGTGGTCATCGGCGGGGATCGTGATGTCGGATGTCATGCGGTCTCCTCTGGCGCGTCACCATGCCAATGCGCGCGGGCCGCGCGCGGTTCGCCGCGGCGAGGCAGGCAGCGGCAGCGGGGGTGGCCCATCATGCCGCCATCACGCCGCGGCCCGCGATGCCCGCAGGTTGCGCGCCAGCAGGTCCATCGCCGCCATCCGCACCGCGACCCCCATCTCGACCTGCTGGCGGATGACCGAGCGGTTGATGTCGTCGGCCAGCGTTCCGTCGATCTCGACCCCTCGGTTCATCGGGCCGGGATGCATGACGATGGCATCGGGGGCGGCATGGGCCAGCTTTTCCGCGTCCAGACCGTAGCGATAGAAATACTCGCGTTCGGACGGGACGAAGCCGCCGTCCATCCGTTCCTTCTGCAGCCGCAGCATCATCACCACGTCGGCCCCCGCCAGCCCCTCGCGCATGTCGTCGTAGACCTCGCAGCCCCACTCGGCGGCGCCCGCGGGGATCAGCGTGGGCGGGCCGATCAGACGGATGCGGCTTTCCATGCGGTTGAGAAGCAGGATGTTCGATCGGGCCACGCGGGAATGCGCGATGTCGCCGCAGATCGCCACGGTCAGGCGGTGCAGCCGCCCCTTGGCCGCGCGGATCGTCGCGGCGTCCAGCAGCGCCTGCGTGGGATGTTCGTGCCGCCCGTCGCCCGCGTTCAGCACCGCGCATTCGACCTTTTCGGCCAGCAGGCCCACCGCGCCCGATTGCGGGTGGCGCACGACCAGCAGGTCGGGGCGCATCGCGTTCAACGTCAGCGCCGTGTCGATCAGAGTCTCGCCCTTCTTGATCGAGCTCGCCTGCATCTGCATCGACATCACGTCGGCGCCCAGCCGCTGGCCGGCCAGTTCGAAACTGGCCTGCGTGCGGGTCGAGTTCTCGAAGAACATGTTGACCTGGGTCAGACCCGCAAGCGCAGTGCCATGCTTGTCGTCCGAGCGGTTCTGGCGGTGATAGTCCTGTGCCAGATCGAGGATCGCGGTGATCTCGTCCGGGCCGAGGTGTTCGATGCCGAGCAGGTGCCTCTGGCGGAAGGTCATGGGGCGGCCCCTTCTGCATTGCCGCGCCGCTTATAGAAGCCGCCGCGCCCTGCGGCAAGGTGAAGCGCCATCGCGGTGCCCGAGACGGTTCCCGTAGCGGGGGCTTTCCCGGCTGGGCAACCGTGGCTCGCGGGACCTCGCGCGGGCCGGTAGCTCACCCGGGCCCGGACATCACGCGGGAATGACCGGTTCGGTTCGGCATCGGGCGCTTGTCGTCTTTTCCTCGCCCGGCCCAGGGCGTAGCTTGGCCGGGATGCTGAGCTGGGATGAATACGAGACGGCGCGGGCGATGCTTGCCTGGCAGGTCGAGCTTGGGGCGGACGAGGCGATCCTCGACGCGCCGGTCGACCGCTATGCCGCGCCACCACCGGGCCCCGCGGCGGCAGGACAGGCTGCAACCGGGCAGGCTGCAACAGGCGCGCCCGCCTCCAACGCCGCCCCGGGCACCGTGGCGCGTGCGGCCCCGCCCCCGGCGGCACCGGCGCCCGAGGTCGACGCCGTGGCGCTGGCCCGGCAGGCCGCGCAGGCGGCGGCCGATCTCGACGGTCTGCGCGCCGCGATCACCGCCTTCGAAGGCTGCGAGCTGAAGCGCGGCGCGCGCAACACCGTTTTCGCCGACGGCAACCCGGAAGCGCGGGTGATGATCGTGGGCGAGGCGCCGGGCGCCGACGAGGACCGGCAGGGGCTGCCCTTCGTCGGCCGCGCGGGGCGGATGCTGGACGCGATGTTCGCGGCCATCGGCCTGTCCCGCGGCGCCGCCGAAGGGCCGTCGGCGCTCTACATCACCAACGTCCTGCCGTGGCGTCCGCCCGGCAACCGCGACCCCGAGGCCGACGAGATCGCGATGCTGATGCCCTTCGTCGAACGCCACATCGCGCTGGCGGAGCCGGACGTGCTGATCGCGATGGGCAACATCTCGTGCCACGCGCTGATCGGGCGGCGCGGAATCACACGGATCCGCGGCCAGTGGGCGCAGGCCTTCGGACTGCCCGTGCTGCCGATGTTCCACCCCGCCTACCTGCTGCGCCAGCCGCATGCCAAGCGCGATGCCTGGTCGGACCTGCTGAGCCTGCAGGCCCGCCTGCGCGAGGCGCCATGAGGCTGCTGGCCTTCTCCGACGTGCATTGCGACCTCGAGGCCTGCGCCGCACTGGTCGCCGCTGCGAGCGACGCGGACCTGGTGATCGGCGCGGGGGATTATGCGCAGATGCACGACGGGCTGGCCCCGACGATGGACGCGCTGGCGCCGCTGGCGGGCAAGGCGGTGCTGATCCCGGGCAACAACGAAACCGACACCGCCCTGCGCGCCGCGACCGCCGCGATGGTGATCCATTGCGAAACGGTGACCCGGGGCGGGCTGGTCATCGCCGGGATCGGCTGCGCGGTCCCGCCGCTGCCGCCGCATGTGGGCTCTTTCGACATGACCGAGGACGCGGCCGCGCAGGTGCTGGACGCGATCCCGGCCGCGGACATCCTTGTCACCCATTCGCCGCCCGCGGGCATCGCCGACCGGTTGCGCGACGGTCGCCGGGTCGGCTCGCACGCCGTGCGGGCGGCGATCGTCCGGCTGCAGCCCCGGCTGGTGCTCTGCGGCCATATCCACGACTGCTGGGGCGAGGAGGGGCGGATCGGCGCCAGCTGGATCCGCAACCTCGGCCCCCGCCCCAACTGGGTCGAGATCTGACATGACCGAGCGCAGCTTCATTCCCGTCCGCATCGCGGTCCTGACCGTCTCGGACACCCGCACCGAGGCCGACGACCGCTCGGGCGAGGTGCTGGCGGGGCGGATCGACGCCGCCGGACACGTCCTGGCCGCGCGCCGCATCCTGCCCGACGACCGGGCCGAGATCGCCGGGGCGCTGCGCGCCTGGTGCGCCGACCCCGGGATCGACGTGATCCTGACCACGGGGGGCACTGGCCTGACCGGGCGCGACGTCACGGTCGAGGCGCACCGCGACGTTTACGAAAAGGAGATCGACGCCTTCTCGACCATGTTCACCATCGTCAGCATGGAGAAGATCGGCACCAGCGCGGTGCAAAGCCGCGCCTGCGCGGGCGTCGCGCAGGGCACGTATCTGTTCGCGCTGCCCGGATCGCCCGGCGCCTGCAAGGACGCCTGGGACGGGATCCTTCTGGCCCAGCTCGACTATCGCCACCAGCCTTGCAATTTCGTCGAGATTTTCCCGCGCCTGACCGAAAAAGAGCGACGGAAATAACGACGCCGCCCGTAACAGGGTTTTGCCTTGTCGCAGTATCGCGGCAGGATACACTTTCTGCTTGTGCCGCCGACCCGGCCGAAAGGGCCCTGCCGTCATGCGTTTTCTGACCCGCTCCCTTCTGGGGATATTCCTGCTGGCCGCGACGCTGGGGCTTCTTGCGCTGGCCGCGGGTACGCTGTTGCGCGCGGTCGAGGTGCGGATGGCGGACGAAGGTTTCTCGCGTCCGGCGCGCGAACGGACCTTTGCGGTCAACGTGCTGTCCTACGATTCCGAGACCGTGGTGCCGGTGCTGTCGACCTTCGGCGAGATCCGGTCGCGCCGGACGCTGGACCTGCGCGCCACGGTCGCGGGCGAGGTGGTCGAACTGGGGCCGGGCGTGGAAGAGGGCGGCGCGGTCGAGGCCGGGCAGCTTCTGTTCCGTCTCGACCCCACGGACGCCGAAACCGCGCTGGAGATCGCGCGCACCGACCTGAAGGATGCCGAGGCCGAGCTGCGCGATGCGCGCCGCAGTCTCGATATCTCGCGCGACGACCTCGCCTCGGCCGAGGCCCAGTCTGAACTGCGCGCGCGGGCGGCGACACGTCAGCGCGACCTGACCTCCCGCGGGCTGGGGGCCGAGTCCGAGGCCGAGACCGCCGAGCTGGCCGCCGCCTCGGCCGAGCAGGCGGTGCTGTCGCGCCGGCAGGCCCTGGCCGACGCACAGGCGCGTATCGACAGCGCCACCACCGCGCTGTCCCGCCAGCGCATCGCCCTGTCCGAGGCCGAGCGCACGGTCGAGGATACCCGGATCGTCGCCGGGTTCGACGGCGTCATCTCGGATCTCGCGGTGACCGAGGGCGGGCTGGTCTCGAACAGCGAGGTTCTGGCCCAGCTGGTCGATCCGCAGGCGCTCGAGGTCGCGTTTCGCGTCTCGACCCCGCAATACGCGCGGCTGCTGGACGCCTCGGGCGGACTGCTGGACGCGGATGTGTCGGTCTCGCTCGACGTGAACGGCTATTCCATCGCCACCACCGGGCAGATCAGCCGCGAAAGCGCGGCGGTGGCCGAGGGGCAGACCGGGCGGCTGCTGTTTGCCACGCTCGACGGCGCCGCGGGCTTTCGCCCCGGCGATTTCGCCACCGTCGCGATCGAAGAGCCGCCCCTGCCGCGCGTCGCCCGGCTGCCCGCCGCGGCGGTCGACGCGGGCAACTCCGTGCTGGTCGTGGGCGAGGATTCGCGCCTCAGCGTCGCCCCGGTCGAGCTTTTGCGCCGTCAGGGCGACGCGGTGCTCGTCCGCGCCGATCTGGAAGGCGCGCGCATCGTCGCCGAACGTTCGCCGTTGCTGGGCGCGGGGATCAAGGTCACGGTGACCGACCCCATGGGCGAGGCCGGCACCGCGGAGGACACGGCGGCGGCCACGGATGCGGAAACGCCCCCCATGGTCGCGCTCAGCGCCGAGCGGCGCGCGCGGCTTGTCGCTTTTGTCGAGGCCAGCGATGCGATGCCGAGCGAGGCCAAGCAACGGGTGCTGGCGCAGCTGCGCGAGGCCGAGGTGCCCAGCGACATGGTCGCGCGCATCGAAAGCCGGATGGGGGGCTGATCCGTGGCACGCAGCCTGTCCGCCGCGGGCGGTGTCCTGTCCTACTTCGCACGCCACCGCACCGCGGCGAACCTTCTTCTGGTGGTGCTGATCGCGCTGGGGATCGCGGCGATGCCGCGCCTGCGGGCGCAGTTCTTTCCCGACATCGTGACCGACGAGGTCGACATCTCCGTCACCTGGGAGGGGGCGGGCGCCGAGGATGTTGACCGGGCCATCGTCGACCTGCTGGAACCGACGCTTCTGGCGGTCGACGGGGTTGAGGCCAGCGAAGCGCGATCCTCCGAGGGCCGGGCGCGGATCGAGCTTGAGTTCGAGCCGGGCTGGGACATGTCGCGCGCGACCGAGGACGTGCAGACGGCCGTCGATTCGGTATCGAACCTGCCCGAAAGCGCCGAAGACCCCGAGATCCGCCGCGGCGGCTGGTACGACAGGGTGACCGACGTGGTGATCACCGGGCCCGTGGGCGTCGACCAGCTGGCCCGCTTCGGCGACGAGTTCGTCGCGCGGCTGTTCCAGGCCGGCGTCACCCGGACCACGATCCGCGGCGTATCGGCCCCCGAAACGGTGGTCGAGGTCCCCTCGATCAACCTGATCCGCTACGACGTGACGCTGTCGGACATCGCGCAGGCCATCGGCGCCGAGGCCGACGCCAACCCGGCGGGCGAGGTGGGCGGCGGCGCCCGCGTGCGCACCGGCAGCGCCCGCCGCAGCGCCGAGGAGATCGCCGCCATCGTCCTGCGCTCGGACCCCACGGGCGCCAACCTGACCGTGGGCGACGTGGCCGACATCCGGGTCGAGGGGGTGGACCGCGACCAGGCCTACTACGTGGGCGGCGACCCCGCGATTTCGATCAGGGTCGACCGGACCGAACAGGGCGACGCGATCAAGATCCAGCGGCAGGTCGAGGAGATTGCCGCCGAGGTCGAGCGTGGCCTTCCCTCGGGCGTGCGGATCGACCTGATCCGCACCCGCGCCGAGGAGATCACCGGCCGGCTGAACATCCTGCTCGACAACGGGTTGACCGGGCTGGGGCTGGTCGTGGTGCTCTTGTTCCTGTTCCTCAATGCCCGCACCGCGATCTGGGTGACGGCGGGCATCCCGGTGTCGATGCTGACGGCGGTGGCGCTGATGTATGCCTTCGGCCTGACGCTCAACATGATCTCGCTTTTCGCGCTGATCATCACGCTGGGCATCGTCGTCGACGACGCCATCGTGGTGGGCGAACACGCCGATTTCCGCGCCCGCCGCCTGCGCGAGGCCGGGCCCGACGCGGCTGAAACCGCGGCCCGGCGGATGTTCGCGCCGGTCTTCTCGTCGACCGTGACGACGGTCATCGCCTTCTTCGGGCTGACCGCCATCGGCGGCTATTTCGGCGCGATGATCGCCGACATTCCCTTTACCGTGATCGCGGTGCTGACGGCGAGCTTTGCCGAATGCTTCCTGATCCTGCCCAATCACATGGCCCACGCGCTGGCCCACGTGGACCGCGACCACTGGTACGACTGGCCGTCGCGGCAGGTGAACCGCGGCTTCGACTGGGTGTCGCGGCGGCTGTTCCGTCCGCTGATGGCCGGCGTGATCTGGGCGCGCTACCCGGTGCTGGCCGGCGTCATCGTGATCTTCGCCAGCCAGGTCGCCATCTTCGTGCGCGGCGATCTTCAGTGGCGCTTCTTTGCGTCGCCCGAACAGGGCTCGATCTCGGCCAACTTCGCGATGACGCCGGGCGCCACCCGCGAAGACACCTATGACTTCATGCGCGACCTGCAGCGCGGGGTCGAGGATCTGGGCGAGGAATATGCCGCCGAATACGGCCGCAACCCGGTAGCCTACGCGATTGCGCAGATCGGCGGCAACACGGGCCGCGGGCTGGCGGGCAGCGACAGCAAGGAAACCTATCAGCTGGGCTCGATCGCGATCGAGCTGATCGAACCCGACCTGCGACCCTATTCCTCCAACGCCTTCGTCTCCGAGCTGCAGGAGAGCGTGCCGGGCCACCCGATGCTCGAGACGCTGAGCTTTCGGAGCTGGGGCGCCGGGCCGGGCGGCGATTCGCTCGACGTGCAGCTCTCGGGGGCCGAGACCGGCGTGCTGAAACAGGCCGCAGAGGAGCTGAAAACGCGGATGGCGGCCTACCCCGAGGTGTCGGCGCTGGAAGATTCGCTGGCCTACGACAAGGACGAGCTGATCCTGAACCTGACCCCCCAGGGGCAGGCGCTGGGGGTGTCGATCGACGCGCTCGGCCAGACCCTGCGGCAGCGCCTGAACGGGATCGAGGCCGCCAGCTATCCCGACGGTACACGTTCGGCCACGATCCGGGTTGAGCTGCCCGAGGACGAGCTGACGGCGGATTTCCTCGACCGGATGCAGATCCGCACCGAAAGCGGCGCCTACGTGAACCTCGCCGATATCGTCACGGTCGAGCGGCGGTCGGGGTTTTCCACGATCCGCCGCGAGAACGGCATCCGGCTGGTATCGGTCACCGGCGAGATATCCGAGGATGACCCCGCCCGCGCGCAGGAGATCAGCGACGAGCTGCGCGACGTGATCCTGCCGGGGCTCGAGGCCGAATTCGGCGTCCAGACCCTGATGTCGGGGCTGGCCGAGCAGGAGAACGAGTTCCTGACCGATGCGGGCGTCGGCTTTTCCTTCTGCATGCTGGGGATTTACCTGACGCTGGCGTGGATCTTCGCCAGCTGGACCCGGCCGCTGGTCGTCATGGCGATCATTCCCTTCGGGCTGATCGGCACCATCTACGGCCACCACCTGTGGGAGGTGCCGCTGTCGATGTTCACCGTCGTCGGCCTGATCGGGATGACCGGGATCATCATCAACGATTCCATCGTGCTGGTGACGACGATCGACGAATACGCACAGACCCGGGGGCTGGTGCCCGCGATCATCGATGCGACGGCGGACCGCCTGCGGCCCGTCCTCCTGACCACGCTGACCACCGTACTGGGCCTTGCCCCGCTGCTTTACGAAGGGTCGAGCCAGGCACAGTTCCTGAAACCCACCGTGATCACGCTGGTCTACGGGCTGGGCTTCGGCATGGTGCTGGTCCTGCTGGTGGTGCCGGCGCTTTGCGCGATGCAAAGCGACCTGTCCCGCCAGATACAGGCCGCGCGCCGGGCCCTAGGTGTCGGGCGCCGGGCGCGGGTGGTCGGCGTCACGGTCTGGGGCGTGGTGCTGGGCATCGCCGCCCTCTTTGCCGCGACGCTGGGCCCGGCGGTGACGGGCATCGGCCAGCCGATGGCCACGGGGCTCTTGTCGGCCGAACTGCCTCTTTTGCAGATGTTCGCGCTCTTCCTCGCAGGGGCCGCCGCGCTCGTCCTCCTGGGCTTCGCGGTCGGCGGCACGGTGCTGGCTGTGCTCTCACGGCGCCGCGCGGCGGGGTAGGACGGCGCAGGGTCTTGGCCGAGGCCTGCCCGGGCCGCCGGGCCCGCGTCCTCCCTGCACGCCTGAAGGGGTCGGTTGCCTTTTGGGGTGGCGCAGACCGGGCAGGCGTAAGGCCCGGCCACGGGTATGACGGTTTTGCCCGGCGATCCTGCGCCCTGCGCTGCGTGCTGCTTAGGATGAAATCCGCCCGGTAAGGGCTTTCCTGCGTCGGATCAGCCGCAGCCGCGCAGGTCGACGGCGCCCGAGGCGCCGATCACCGTCAGGCGCAGGGCAGACCGGTCAACTGCCACCGGGCCACGGCCCGCCGGCAAGATTTCCGCCGTGGCGGCGAGGCGTCCGCCCTGTCGGTCGACGCTGGCCTCGGACACCCAGAGCGCAGGGTCGCCGGTTTCGATCACCGCCGTCTCGTTGCCACCCATGTCGGGCAGGTCGACCTCGGCCCGGACGCTCAGGCCGTCCTTCGTCGGAGACAGCGCGCAGGTGACGGTGCCGGCGCCGGCCTCGACCGCCGAGAGCGGGCGCTGCGCCAGCGCGCCGCGGATGCGCGCGTCGGGGCCTGTGCGGCCCGGGGGCAGCTCGGCCGCGACCTTTGCCGTGACGGGCACGCAGATGGTTTCGCAGATACCGAACTCCAGCGCCCCCTGCAGCGCAATCGGCGCGCCGGGTCGGCTGGGGGTCAGTTCGATCGGAAGCACCAGGTCGCGGGTGTAGCCGATCGAGGTCATGCCGTTCTGGTGGAACACGTGCGGCGACGGCCAGTGCACCCGCACCGAGGCAAGGTTGGTCGAGCCCGACCAGTTGAAGACCGGGGGAATCCCCGCCTCGCCCGGGGCGCGCCAGTAGGTCTTCCACCCCTCGGCCAGCGAGATGTGCAGCGCCGCCATGTGGGTGCCCTCGGACGTGCGCCAACCGCGCAGTACCTCGATCCGGGCGGCGCCCTCGGGGCCCGCGAGGGCGGTGAGCGGAGCGATGAGGAGGGCCGCGAGCGCGGCTGCGAGGCGAGGGATCAGCATGCGCGCGACCCTACCCGGGGCCCCGGCAGAGGGAAATCACTTTGCGGCGAGAGCGCGTGACTGCGCGGGATCGGTAACGCCGGGCGCAGGGCAGGGGGCGTGAAGCGGGAAAGGCGCCCGTCACCTGTGCCTCGGCCGCAATGCCGCAAGCGATGGGAGGCGACGCTGGTCAAGGCTGGGGCCGCGGCCGCTGGTCCGTCTGCCCCCTGAGGCGCCCACACCCCGGGACGTGCCGCCCTGCCGGCGGTGCCGCAGGCCGGGCCGTCCGGGACTGCGGCGGATCCTTGGTCATGGGGCGCGCATGCCGGCGCATCGGGAAGGGCCCATGCCCGAAGGCAAGGAGCCCTAGCGCAGCGCTTCGAGCAGGGCGAGCGAGGCATATCCGTCGGGCACGCGATTGGTGTCGCTCTGGAAGGCGCGGATCGCGGCCATGGTTCGGGGGCCGACGCGACCGTCGATGCCGCGGGTGTCATAGCCCTGCGCAGTCAGGCGGCGCTGCATCTCCTTGCGCTCGGCAAAGCTGAGCGCGCGGTCGTCGCGCGGCCAGTCGGCCTGCAGAGGGCCCGCGCCGGCCAGGCGGTCGCCCAGGTGCCCAACCGCGATGACATAGGCGTTGGCGGCGTTGTACCGCTCGATCACCTTGAAGTTGGGAAAGATCAGAAAGGCCGGGCCGCGCGCCCCGGCGGGCAGCAGCAGCGAGGCCGGGGCGTGGTCGGGGACGGGCGCGCCGTCCGGGCGCACCACCCCCAGCCTCGCCCAGTCCGAGGGCAGCTTTTCCACCGACCGGCTGGCCTGAGTGTAATCGAATCCGTCGGGCAGGCGCACCTCGACCCCCCAGGGCTGACCATGGGTCCAGCCGAACCGGTCGAGATAGGCGGCGGTCGAGGCCAGCGCGTCGGCGGGGTCGTCCGACCAGATGTCGCGCTGCCCGTCCCGCCCGAAATCGACCGCGTAGGACAGGTAGGATGTCGGGATGAACTGCGTGTGCCCCATCGCACCGGCCCAGCTGCCGGTCATCGCGGCAGGGGCGACATCGCCCGCCTGCACGATCTGCAACGCGGCCACCAGCTGGGTTTCGAAGAAGGCGCCGCGGCGGCCGTCATGGGCCAGCGTGGCCAGCGCCTCGACGATCGGTGTGTCGCCGCGAAAGCTGCCATAGGCGCTTTCCATGCCCCAGATCGCGGTCACGATCTCCTTCTCGACGCCGAACTCGGCCTCGATCCGGTCGAGCAGACCGGCGTGCCGCGCCAGCGCCGCGCGCCCGTTCTCGATGCGCATGTCCGAGACCGCACGGTCGAGGTAGTCCCAGATCGCAGTCGAAAATTCCGTCTGGTTGCGGTCGCGGGCGATCACCTCGTCATTGTAGCGCACGCCGGCAAAGGCGGCGTCGAAGGTGCGGCCCGCGATCCCCTGCGCCAGGGCGCGGCTGCGGAACCCCGCGACCCAGGATTGGAATGCCGCGTTCTTCGTGCTGACCGTGACTTCGGCCCTGGCCGGACGGTCGGGGCTGACTCGGGGGCGCGTGGTGGCCCGCGGTGCCGCCGGATCTGCCTGCGCTGCACCCGCGGGGACGGCCCCGGCGAGGGGGGTGTCGGTTGCGGGAGACGCGGCGGGAGGCACGGCAGCGGTGGGCGAAACCGCGTCGGGCGAAGCATGGGGGGGCGAAGCGGCTGCGGGCGTGGCGGCATCGATCCGGGCCAGGCCGGCCGCCGCATCCATCGGCGCGGCCGGCGCTGGCGCAAGGCTCATATCACCGTCGCGGCTGCCATCGGTCCCGTCGGTAGCGACCTTACCGATATCGGCCCCGTCAGTATCTGCGAGGTTGGACCCGGCCCCGTCGGCACCGGGCACCTCGGCATCGGGCACGCCGGCATCGACCGTGACGCGGTCGCGGGCCAGAAGCGTGGCCGGCGCGGCAAGGCCGGCCATCAGCCCCAGAAGGGCGAGCGTCATGCGCATCGGAGACTCCCCTTTCCGTCGATCGGGGAAGTGTAGCAACTTCCCCCCTCCCGAAAAAGCGGGGCGTTCGTCGAATTGGACACGACGGCCGGCGCCGGCGATTACTTGCGCCGACGCGTGACCTTGCGCTCGGCCTTCTTCGCCTTGGCGCGGGACTTGGCCTTGGCCGGGCCGGGCTTGCGCCCGTGGGGTCCGCCGCGCCCCCCGCGCCCGCGTGCGGGCATCGGACCGCGGCGCACCGTCTCGCCATCGACCTCGACCAGTTCCAGAAGGACGCCGCCGGTGACCGGCACGGTTTCGGCCAGCTTCACCCGGACACGCGCGCCAAGCCCGATGGTCAGCCCGGTGTCCGAACCCATCAGGCTTTGCTCGTCAGCGTCGAAATGGAAGAACTCGCGCCCCAGCGACCGCACCGGGATCAGCCCGTCGGCGCCGGTTTCGTCCAGCTTCACGAAGGCGCCGAACCGCTGCACGCCCGAGACCCGGCCCGTCAGTTCCGCCCCCACGCGGTCCGAAAGATAGGCGGCGAGGTAGCGGTCGGTCGTGTCGCGCTCGGCCGTCATGGACCGCCTCTCGGTGTCCGAGATCTGCTTGGCCGTATCCTCGAGCCGCTCGATATCCAGGTCGGAAAGCCCGTCCTTGCCCCAGTGATGCGCCGAGATCAGCGCGCGGTGCACGATGAGGTCGGCATAGCGACGGATGGGCGAGGTGAAGTGCGCGTAGGACCGCAGCGACAGGCCGAAATGCCCGAAGTTTTCGGGGTGGTAATAGGCCTGCGTCATCGACCGCAGGGTGGTCATGTTCATCAACTCGTCGAACTCGGTCCCCCGGGCTTGGGAGAGAAGCGAGTTGATGTGCCGCGTCTGCAGCACCTGCCCCTTGGCCAGCGTGAAGCCCGAGGCCTGCGCCACCTCGCGCAGGGCGTCGAGCTTTTCTGCGCTGGGTTCCTCGTGCACGCGGTAAAGCAGGGGGCGCTGCTTCTTGAACAGCGTCTCGGCCGCGGCGACGTTGGCGAGGATCATGAACTCCTCGATCAGCTTGTGCGCGTCCAGTCGGTCGCGAAAGGCGACAGAGGCAACCTTGCCCTCGGGCGTCAGTTCGATCCTGCGTTCGGGCAGGTCGAGGTCCAGCGGCTGACGCCGGGCGCGCGCGGCCTTTGCGGCCTCGTAGGCGGCGTAGAGCGGCGCGATCACCGTCTCCATCAGCGGGCCGGTGCGGTCAGAGATGTGGCCGTCCTGCGCCTGCTGAACCTCTTCATAGGCCAGCGACGCGGCCGAGCGGATCAGCGCGCGGTGGAAGCGGTGGCGGATCTTGGTGCCCTCGGCATCCAGCACCATCCGCACGGCGATGACCGCACGCGGCACGCCTTCGTGCAGCGAACAGAGGTCGCCCGACAGCCGGTCCGGCAGCATTGGCACCACGCGGTCGGGGAAGTAGGTGGAGTTGCCGCGCTTGCGCGCCTCGTCGTCGATGTCGCCCTGCGGGGTCACGTAGTGGGCGACGTCGGCGATGGCGACCCAGACGATGTGCCCGCCTTCGTTCTGCGGATCACTGTCGGGTTCGGCAAAGACCGCATCGTCATGGTCGCGCGCGTCCGAGGGGTCGATGGTGACGAAAGGCAGCTCACGCAGGTCGTCGCGACCCTTGAGGCCCGCGGGCTTCATCCGGTCGGCGGCCTCCAGCACCTCGGGTGGGAACTCGTCGGGAATGCCGTGCTGGTGGATCGCGATCAGCGACACCGCGCGGGGCCCCGACGGGTCGCCCAGCCGCGCGACGATGCGGGCGCGGGGCAGACCCATGCGGTCCTTGGGGCCGGCCTGCTCGGCCTCGACCAGCTCGCCGTCCTTGGCGCCGTGGGTGGCATCGGCACGGACCAGCCATTCGCGGTCCTGCCCCTTGTCGATGGGGATGATGCGACCGCCCTCGGTCTCCTTGCGGAAGACACCCAGCACCTTGCGGGGACTGCCGCCGATCTTGCGGATCAGGCGGCCCTCGTAGGCGTGATCTCCGGCCTTGACCTCGGTCAGGCGGGCGAGGATGCGGTCGCCCGGGCCCAGGGTCGCGTCGGCGGCGCGCAGGATCAGCAGGATCCGCGGCTCGGGCCCCTCGCCGTGCCATTCCAGCGGGCGGGCGAAGAGGTCGCCATCGGCATCCGGCGCCTGCACCTCGCAGACCGAGACGGGGGGCAGCTTTTCGGGGTCCCGGTAGGACTTGCCGCGTTTCGACAGGTGCCCTTCGCCCTCGAGCTCCTTCAGCAGGCGCTTGAGGTCGATGCGGTCGGCGCCCTTGAGGCCGAAGGCCTTGGCGATGTCGCGCTTGGCGGTCTGGGTGGGGTTGGCCGAGATCCAGTCAAGGATTTCGGCCTTTGAGGGGATCCGGGCCATATCTGCCGCCTAGCACGGCGACGCCGCGGCGTCATCGGGAAAAGCGGGGCCGTGCGGGCGGGCTGTCGCACGGGGCGGCACATCGCGGGTTGCTACGCGGGGAGGGGCACATCGCGCGGCGCCGCCGGGGAGGCGAAGATCGCGCGTTGCCGCGCGGGGAGGTGCGCCTCGGGCGTTACCGCGCGGGGCTTATCTATCGGGCGCAGGCCCTGCGCTGACGTCGCGCGGGCAGGCCCGGGGCCGGGCGGGGGGCGTGCGGCAGATCCTCGACCGTGTCGACGTCGTGCAGGCTGTCCACATGGGCGATGGTCAGGTCACCCAGGCTCGCCTCGGTATCCGCGCGCGCCTGCGGGCTGGACCAGCGGACGGCCTGGAAAAGCGTCGCGGGCGGCGCGGCGGTCCGGCGCAGGCCGATCAGCCAGTAGCCACCGTCGGGGGCGGGCCCGATGACCGCATGGTGCGTCCCCAGCGCAGCGAAAGCGCGGGCGACATGGGCGCGGGTGATGCCGGGAATGTCCCCGCCGATGATGACCGCGGGGCCGGGCGGCAGACTGCGGAGCACGCGGCCCATCCGCTGGCCCAGGTCGCCGCGGCCTTGCGCGCGGCGGGGCAGGTGCGCGGGCCAGACCCGGCTGGCCAGACCCTCGGCATCGGGGGCCACGGCCAGCGTCAGGCGCCAGCGCGGATCCTCCAGCCGCCGCAGCAGGGCCGCGGTCTGGTGGCGGAACCACCACGCGGCGCCGATGGGGCCGAGCCCGCGCGCGAGACGGGTCTTGACCCGACCCGGCCGCGGCTCCTTCACCATGACGACGAGGTGGCGCTGTCTCACGCCGGGGTGTCGCGGGCGGGCATTTGCAGGTCCATGTCGCGGTGCGGCACGGTCCCGTCCAGGTAGCTCTCGCCGTGCGCCACGAAGCCCAGCTTTTCGTAGAATCCCATCGCCTGCACCTGCGCGGACAGCCTTATGATGCGGATGTCGGGCTGCGCGCGAAGCTCGGCAATCGCCGCCCGGACCAGCGCCGCGCCGAGCCCGGTGCCGCGATGCGACCGCAGGACGCAGATCCGGCCGATGCGGCCGATCTCGCCCTCCTGCAGCAGGCGCGCCGTGCCCACGGGCGCGGCGTCCTCCATGGCCAGCAGATGCACGGCACCGTCGTCGCGGCCGTCGAATTCCTCGGCCTCGGTAAAGCCCTGCTCGTCCATGAACACCGTCCGGCGCAGGGCGTGACAGGCGGCAAGATCGCGGGTGGGCGCGATGCGGATCACGCGAAGTAGTCCCGCAGGCAGCGCAGGTAGATGGCTTTCAGCTGTTCGATCTGCTCCACCGGCACGCATTCGTCGACCTGGTGCATGGTACGGCCGACAAGCCCGACCTCGACCACCGGGCAGTGATCCTTGACGAAGCGCGCGTCCGAGGTGCCGCCCGTGGTCGACAGTTCCGGCGTCACGCCGGTTTCGGCCGCGACGGCGCGGGTGACGAGGGCCGACAGATCGCCCGGGGGCGTCAGGAAGCTTTCGCCCGACACCTTGATGTCCATACCGATGTCGATCCCCGTCTCGGCGGCGACCCCGTCCGCCTCGTCGCGCAGCCACGCGGACAGGGTGTCCGAGGAATGGCTGTCGTTGAAGCGGATGTTGACGGTCGCCCGGGCCTGCGCCGGAATGACGTTGTTGGCGGGGTTGCCGACGTCGAAGGTGGTGACCGCCAGCGTCGAGGGATCGAAATGGTCCGTGCCCGCGTCCAGGCGGGCCGAAGCCAGGCGGTCCACCAGCCGCGCCAACGCCGGCACCGGGTTCTTCGCCCGGTGCGGATAGGCCGAATGCCCCTGCACGCCCGTCGCGGTCAGGTAGGCCGTCATCGAGCCTCGGCGGCCGATCTTGATCATCTCGCCCATGCGGTCGGGGCAGGTGGGTTCGCCCACCACGCAGACGTCCATCCGTTCGCCCCGCGCGTCCATCCAGTCCAGAAGCGCGCGGGTGCCGTCGATGCCATCGCCCTCTTCGTCGCCGGTCAGCGCCAGCACCACCGCGCCCTCGGGGGGCGTGTCGCGGACAAAGTCGATGGCGGCGGCGACAAAGGCCGCGACGCCCGATTTCATGTCGGTGGCACCGCGGCCGTACATCACGCCGTCCACGACCCGGGCGCCGAAGGGATCGTGCCGCCACGCAGCGGCATCGCCCACGGGCACGACATCGGTATGCCCGTTGAAGCCGAAGGCGCGGCCGGTGCCCGCCGCGCCCCAGCGCGCGTAGAGGTTCGAGATGCCGCCGCGTTCCACCCATGTGCAGGTGAACCCGGCCTCCGAAAGATGCCGTTCAAGCAGCTGCAGTGCGCCGCCCTCCTCGGGCGTGACCGAGGGGCAGCGGATCAGTTCGGCAGTCAGGGCTATCGGGTCGACGGGGGATGCAGGCATCGCGAACTCCTTTGCCCCTTGCGTAGCGGCGCGGGCAGGGGCCTTCAAGTTTACCCGTCGGACTGGATCTGTTGATCGGGGCCGCTGGAGGCGGTCACCCCCAGGTCGCCGAAGAAGAACAGCGCCGCCGCCAGGGCCACGGCAAGGCCCGCCCAGACGCCCACGGCAGTGAAGATCGACGTCTGGTAGGTGTCCGAAAGATAGCGGTTCGGGCGGATGCCCTTGACCAGGAACACGACCTGCGCGGCAAGATTGATGGCGATGATGTTGGTCAGCACGATGACGATGGCGCGCGCCGCCTGCGCCCAGTACTGGCCGCCCAGCAACAGGCCGAAGGCCGCCAGCGGCGGAAGCAGCGCCGCGGCCACGGTCACCCCGATCAGCGACGTGGTGTTGGCCGAGGCGACCATCAGCGCCGCCGCGGCACCCGCCGCCAGCGGCAGGCCGATGGTTTCCAGCCCGAGCGCCCGGCCATAGGTCATCATCGAGTTGCCGGGATCGACGCGGATGACCAGCCCCATAAGGGTTCCCACGGCCGCAGCGATCAGCAACCCCAGCGCCAGCGACTTGGCCGAGCGGCGCAGCAGGTTGCGGTTGCCGAGGGCCGTGCCGAAGGCCAGCGCCATGATCGGCCCCAGAAGCGGCGCGATCACCATCGCACCGATGACCACGGCCACCTGTTCGGTCTGGATGCCGATGGCGGCGACCAGCGTCGCCAAAGCCGTCATCACCGCGAAATCCCGGCTGAAGGACGCCCCCTCACGCACGTCGTCGTAGATTTCCTCGCGCGCCGTCTGGACGTCCTTTTCTTCCAGTTCGGCCTGCCTCTCCTCGCTTTCGGGGGCGGGCAGGACAGCCTCGGGGGCGAGGCTGACCAGCTGCCAGTTCCGGCCCTCGCCCATGGCTTCGGACACCGCGTCGCTCGCCGCCTGGGCGACCGAGACATGGGTGAGCGCATGCACGACGGCGCCGCCTTCGGTGCCGCTCATGGTCCAGACCTCTGCCGCGCCCGCATCTTCAAGCGCCGATCGTGCCGCATCGGCGCTTTCCTCGGGCAGGGTGATCCGCAGAAGGCGGTAGGGCATGGACGGTCAGGCCTTGTCGTAGAAGGGCGTCATCTGCGCCACGATAACCGCGTTCTCGTCCCGCGCGCGCTCCATCAGGGCCCGCTCGTCATCGTCGATGTCGTGCCCCTCGGCCAGCCGCTCGTCCAGGCTGCCATAGCCCGACACGTCCAGTGGCGCCATGTCGGCCTGCTTCAGGATCGCCACGGTTTCGCGCACCGCCTCGGCCTCGTCGACGCCACCGGCATAGCATACGAGCGCGGCACCGGTGGCGGTGTCGGGAAGCCCGTCGCCGGACTTGCGCCCGACCTCGACCAGCAGGGTATAGACCTGCTGGGGGCGTTTCACCTTGTCGGCCATGCGCCTGTCCCGGGCCGTCAGGCCCGCACCTTGCGCGCGACCCAGATCAGAAGGCAGGCGCCTATGATGCCGACGATCAGCTGCGGCAGCACCGCGCGTTCGGCATAGATGCCCAGAAGACCCAGCAGCAGGTTCAGAACAACCGCGCCGATGATGCCCAGGATGATGTTGAGGAATATGCCGGTATCGGCCTTCATGATCGAAGACGCGATCCAGCCGGCCAGACCGCCGACGATGATGGAAAGAAGAAATCCAAGGCCCATGATGCAAATGCTCCCGTCTCATGCGAACGGGGCGTCGCGGCCTGTTGCCCGACGCCCCGCCTGTCTCGATATCGTCTCGGCTCAGGCGCGTCCACGCACCATGCGCACGATCCAGATCAGGATGCATGCACCGATGAAGCCGACGATCAGCTGACCGATCCAGCCGCCCAGCGTGCCACCCACGACGGCCAGCAGGATGGCGTTCAGGATCACGGCGCCGAGGATGCCGACGATGATGTTCATCAGAAGACCCATGTTGGCCTTCATGACCTTTTCCGCCAGCCAGCCGGCGATGGCGCCGATGATGATGGCCGCAAGCCAACCCACACCAGTCATAAGAAATTCCTTTCGCTGTCCACTCATGGCCCCCTTTTTGCAGGGCCCCGGCGGCGAAACGTGTGGACCGGGATCAGGTTCCCTCCGCCATCTCAGATGGCATGGCAAACCCGCACGTGATCCCGAACCCCGGGACCACGCCGCATCTTCTTCTCTTTTCAAATACTCCCGCCGGAGGCGTTGCGCCGCGCGTCAGCGCGGCGCCAACCGATGGCCTGCGCCGCAGGCGCCCCTTCCGGTCCCGGCCTGCTCGCGGATCAGTCCCGCAAAAGCTCGTTGACCCCGGTCTTGGCCCGGGTCTTTTCGTCCACCCGCTTGACGATGACGGCACAGTAAAGGTGGACGCCGCCCTTCGACGGCATAGAGCCCGAGACCACCACCGAGTAAGGTGGCACTTCGCCATACATCACCTCGCCGGTCTCGCGGTCGACGATCTTGGTCGACTGGCCAAGGTAGACGCCCATGCCCAGGACCGCGCCCTCGCGCACGATCACGCCCTCGACCACCTCGGACCGGGCGCCGATGAAGCAGCCATCCTCGATGATCGTGGGCTCGGCCTGCAGCGGTTCCAGCACGCCGCCGATGCCGACGCCGCCCGACAGGTGCACGTTCTCGCCGATTTGCGCGCAGGAGCCGACGGTTGCCCAGGTGTCGACCATGGTCCCCCGGCCGACATGGGCGCCCAGGTTGACGAAGGAGGGCATCAGCACGACGCCCGGCGCGATATAGGCCGACTTGCGCACGACGCAGTTCGGCACCGCGCGAAAGCCCGCGTCGCGCCAGCGGTTCTCACCCCAGCCCGCGAACTTGCTGTCGACCTTGTCCCACCAGCCGCCACCCTGCGGACCGCCCGGCTGATGCTCCATGTCGCGGATGCGAAAGCCCAGCAGCACGGCCTTCTTGGCCCACTGGTTCACCACCCAGGTGCCGTCGTCGCCACGTTGGGCCACGCGCAGGCTACCGCTGTCCAGCGCCTCGAGCGTGGTCTCGATCGCCTCGCGGGTTTCGCCGCCGGTCGCGGGGGTGATGGTGTCGCGCGCCTCCCAGGCGGCTTCGATGGCGGATTCGAGCTGGGCGTGGGACATCGCGGCAGGGTCCTTTCCTGAAGAATGCGGGCAAACGTGACTGGTCTTGTTAGGACCTTGCCTATAAGGCGGAGGCCTCTCATGCGCAATCAGGCGAGGCCCGATGAAGGACGATCCCAAGACACCGCTCCGCCAGGCCCGCGACGACGTGGCCGAGGCGCGCGAGATTCCGCAGACGGCGCAGACGCAGTCGCCCACCTACCGGCTGGCCTTCGCCGACGACGATTTCCTGTGCCGCGAAGACATGCGCCCCGTCCGGGTGCAGCTCGAACTCCTGAAGCCCGAGCTTGCGCTGACCGAGGCGGGCATCGACTCGACCGTCGTGCTGTTCGGCGGCGCCCGCATCCCCGAACCCGCGCAGGCCGACACCGCCCGGACCGAGACGCTGGCAGACCTGTCGCGGTTCTACGAAGAGGCGCGCGATTTCGCCCGGCAGCTGACGGAAAAGAGCCTGGCCCGGGGCGGTCGCGACTGGATCGTGGTGACGGGCGGCGGCCCCGGCGTGATGGAGGCCGGCAACCGCGGCGCGGCCGAGGCCGGCGGCCGGTCGATCGGGCTGAACGTGGTGCTGCCGCATGAACAGGCGCCCAACGCCTACGTCACACCCGACCTGTGCTTCAACTTCCACTACTTCGCGATGCGAAAGATGCACTTCCTTCTGCGCGCACGGGCGATCTGCGTCTTCCCGGGTGGCTTCGGCACGATGGATGAGCTTTTCGAGGCGCTGACCCTGATCCAGACCGGCCGGATGGAGCGGGTGCCCTTCCTTCTTTTCGGTAAGGATTTCTGGACCCGCATCGTGAACTGGGAGGCGCTGGCCCAGGCCGGCACGATCTCGGACAACGACCTGGACCTCTTCCGCTTCGTCGATACAGCGGAAGAGGCGATGGCGCTGATCGAGGACTGGCCGCTGCCGCTGACCAAGCGCGACGCCATTCCCGGGCGCGAGCAGCGCTAGATCCTGTGGCCGGGCGATGGCGCCCGGCCTGCGGGGCTTTGCCGCGCGCGCACCCAGCAGGGGTGATCGCGGTCAGGACGGCCGCGGGGCAGGGGCAGGACCCCTCTTCGTGTCCCCGCCGTGCCAAGCATCCTCGACCGGGGGAGGGGCGGCGCGGCCTTACGCCGGGGCCTGCGGCGCCGTGCCCGCCGCGCGGCGTTCGCGCTTTGCGCGTTCGCTCTCGGACTTAAGCTGCCCGCAGGCGGCCATGATATCCTCGCCCCGCGGCGTGCGCACGGGCGAGGCATAGCCGGCCTTGTAGACGATATCGGCAAAGCTCTCGATCCGCGACCAGTCCGACCGCTTGTAGGGGGCGCCCGGCCATTCGTTGAAGGGGATCAGGTTGATTTTCGCGGGGATGCCGCGGATCAGTCGAACGAGGCGCCGCGCATCCTCGTCGCTGTCGTTGACGTCCTTCAGCATCACGTATTCGAAGGTGATGCGTTCCGAGTTCGACAGGCGCGGATAGGCCTTCAGCGCGTCGAGAAGCGTCGCGATGTTCCATTTCTTGTTGATCGGCACCAGCTCGTCGCGCACCTCGTCGGTGGTGGCATGGAACGACACCGCCAGCAGGCAGCCGATTTCCTCGGCCGCGCGCGCGATGCCCGGCACCACGCCGCTGGTCGACAGCGTGATGCGCCGGCGCGACAGGGCGATGCCGTCGCCGTCCATCGCGATCTTCATCGCGTCGCGCACGGCGTCGAAATTGTAAAGCGGCTCTCCCATCCCCATCAGCACGATATTGGACAGAAGCCGCGCTTCGTCCTTGGGCTTTCCGGCTTCGGGCCATTCGCCAAGGTCGTCGCGCACGACGAGGATCTGCCCGACGATTTCACCGGCCGTCAGGTTGCGCACCAGACGCTGGGTGCCGGTGTGGCAGAAGGAACATGTCAGCGTGCAGCCAACCTGGCTGGAGATGCACAAGGTGCCACGGCCCTCTTCGGGGATATAGACGGCCTCGACCTCGGACCCGCCGGCGATGCGCAGAAGATACTTGCGCGTGCCGTCCGTCGACACCTGCTTCGACACGACCTCGGGCACCTCGAGGACGAAGTCGCGCGCCAGAGACGCCCGGTAGGGTTTCGCCAGGTTGGTCATCTGTTCGAAATCGCGGATGCCCCGGTTGTAAAGCCAGTGCCACAGCTGCCCCATCCGCATCTTGGCCTGCTTTTCGGGGGTGCCGTGGTCGATCAGCGTCTGGCGAAGCTGCTCGCGGGTCAGGCCGATCAGGTTCACCTGCCCCTCGGGCAGCTTGCGCGGCAGGGTCAGGACATCCTGGGTGATCGGGGCATTCATGGCAAAACCTCGGGGTCTGGCAGCGAAGCGGTAGGTGGTGAAGCGGTGTCGTATGGCACGAACGGGGCGTGCTGCCCATGCCCCATTATATGGGAGCCTTGGTCAAAAGCCAAAGGCCCCGCGCCGGGCGGGGCCTCAGAAGTAGGTCGGGCCGCTTGGCGCGAGCCCGGTCTCAAGGCGCCGTGGCCTGCTTAGCCGGCGCAGCGCGACTGGGCTTCTTCGAACGCGGCGGTGAAGCCGAAGAGCGAGAAGGTATCCTGGGTCTGGGTGCCGCGCGACGAGCGTGCCGTCAGCGTGGCGTCGGCGCCGCGTCGCATGGCCGAGATGATTTCGTTATCGACCGAATCCGAGGCGGGCCACGCCCATTCGCCATCGACGAACATCTCGAACTCGGTGCCGCCGATATCGACGGTCACGGTCGAATCACTGTCGAAGGGATAGCCGCCGGTGAACGACACCTCGCCCTCGACGTCCGAGCCGGGGCGGAAGCTGACGAACAGCAGGATATCCCCCCGCCGCACCGCGACGACCTGGCCGTCGCGCGTGTTCACCGTTTCTGTGGGCGTCGCGACGCTCCAGCATTCCTTGGGGTTATCCTCGACGAAAACGCTCCACGCGGTTTCGACGGCGACACGATTGGTGGATACATCCTGCGCGGTGGCGGAGATGGGCGCCAGTGCCGCGAAGGACAGGGTGGCACAGGTCGTCACGGCGCGCGCGATAGTCGATTTCATTCCGGTCACAGCCTCCAGCTGCCTTCTGCCTCGCAGGCCGCCCGGCCGGCCCCGCTTGCGGAGGCTTGGTGGCCCGGGACCCCGTTTTCATCTTTGCGTGCAGAGACTAACGTGAGAAGCCCGCGATGTGAAAGCCCCCGAGGCGGAAAATCGCTGAACCGTGAGGAAGGAAACTCCTATGACCGCATCCGCCCCCCTGGTCGAGGTCTGGCGTGGAAACCTGCTGGAATCGCTGCACCGCGGCCACGCGGTGATCTGCGACAGCCATGGCATCGTCGAAGCTTGGGGCGATCCGCAGGCGGTGATCTATCCACGGTCGTCCTGCAAGATGATGCAGGCGCTGCCGCTGGTCGAAAGCGGCGCGGCGGACGGGCTGTCGACCGAGCGGCTGGCGTTGGCCTGTGCCTCGCATCAGGGCGCGCCGGTGCATACCGGCATGGTCTCGGCCTGGCTGGCGGAGATGGGGATGTCGGACGACGATCTGCTGTGCGGAACCGAGGTGGCGCGCGACGCGGCCACCCGTGACGCGATGATCGTCGAGGGCGCGGCGCCCTGCCAGGCGCACAACAACTGCTCGGGCAAGCACGCGGGGTTCTTGGCGCTCACCCGGCACCTGCGTGCCGGCGCGGACTATGTCGACCCCGCGCATCCCGTGCAGACCGCCGTGCGCGCCGCCTTTGAGGACCTGACGCAACAGGACAGCCCCGGCTACGGCATCGACGGCTGTTCGGCTCCGAATTTCGCGACGACGGTCGAGGGGCTGGCCCGTGCGATGGCCGCCTTTGCCGCGCCGGGCGGCGGCGTGCGCGGGGCCGCGATGACCCGGCTGGAGCAGGCGATGCGGGCGCATCCCGTGCTGGTGGCCGGCGAGGAGCGGGCCTGCACCGAGCTGATGCAGGCGATGGATGGCAATGTGGCGATCAAGACCGGGGCCGAGGGCGTCTTTGTCGCGATCTGGCCCGAGCGCGGGCTGGGCCTGGCGCTGAAGATCGAGGATGGCGCGACCCGGGCCTCGGAATGCGCGGTGGCGGCACTGCTGTCGCGGATGGGCGCACTGGACCCTGCGCATCCGGCGGCGCTGCGGCGGCGCGAGCCGCCGATCCTGAACCGGGCCGGGCTGGAGGTCGGGCGCATTCAGCCGGCGCCGGCCCTGGCCTGAGGCGCTGGTGGTGGCCGCTGGGCCGGGTGGCCCGCAGCCGCGCCGCGGGGGTTTCACACCCCCGCACCCCCGTGGAGTATTTCCGAAGAGAAGAAGCGCAGACGGGCGCGAGATCGACGGCTAGGCCGAAGCGAAGGCCTCGCGGCTGTAACCCTGCAGGTAGAGCAGGGCGGTGAGGTCGCCGTGGTCGATGCGCACGGGGGCCTGATCCGCGACGACGGGTTTCGCGTGCAGCGCCACCCCGGTTCCGGCGCGCTGGATCATGCCAAGATCATTGGCACCGTCGCCCACGACGATTGCATCGCCCGCGTCGATGCCGAGGCGGACGCAGATGTCGGACAGCGCCGCGATCTTCGCCTCGCGTCCGAGTATCGGGCGGCCCACATCGCCGGTCAGGATCCCGTCGGCGGCGATCAGGGTGTTGGCCCGATGCTCGTCGAACCCCAGTTGCGCGGCAACCCTCGATGTGAAGGCGGTGAACCCGCCCGAGACCAGCGCCGTGTGCGCCCCGGCGGCCCGCATCGTGGCGACCAGGGTCGCGCCGCCCGGGGCCATGGTAATGCGCTCTTCCATGACACGGTCTATGACCGCCGCGTCGAGGCCGGCGAGCAGGCCGACACGTTCAAGCAGCGCGCCCTCGAAATCGAGTTCGCCATTCATCGCCCGCGCGGTGATCGCCGCAACCCGGGGGCCGACGCCGGCCATCTCGGCCAGTTCGTCGATGCATTCCTGCTCGATCATGGTCGAGTCCATGTCGGCCAGAAGCAGGCGCTTGCAGCGGTTGTCGGCGGGCTGTGCGGCGAGATCGACACCGTCGGCGCGCAGGCCGGCTGCGATCTCGGACAGGTTTCCGGGCAGGACCGCGACATCAAATTCCGCGGCCTCGTCGGGCGCGAGCCAAAGGGCCCCGCCGCCGCCCCATGCATCGCGCAGGCTGGTTACCAGGGCGGGGTCGAGGTCGCGCCGGACGGGCGAGGCGATGAGGGTGATGGTGAACATGGGGTCCGGTCCTTTCTGGCGGGCAGGACCTTTGGACCACGACGGCGTGCGGAACGCCAGCCTCGCCGGGGTAGTCGCGCGGTCTGAACAGGCGTCCGGCAATGACCAGGGGCCGGCGCTGTGACGCCGGCCCCTGGTCATTCGTCGAGGCCCGCCCGGATGAGTGCGACCGGGCCCGGCATCTGTCAGCCCTTCTGCAGGACCTTCTGGCCCAGAAGCTCGGCGATCTGAACGGCGTTCAGCGCAGCGCCCTTGCGCAGGTTGTCGCTGACGCACCAAAGATTCAGGCCGTTTTCGACGGTCGGGTCCTGCCGGATGCGGCTGACGAAGGTTGCGAAGTCGCCCACGCATTCGACCGGCGTCACGTAGCCGCCCGCCTCACGCTTGTCGACGACCATGATCCCGGGGCTTTCGCGCAGGATGTCGCGGGCCTCGTCCTCGTCGAGGAACTCCTCGAACTCGATATTGACCGCCTCGGAGTGCCCGACGAAGACCGGCACCCGCACGCAGGTCGCGGTGACCTTGATCGCGGAGTCGATGATCTTCTTGGTCTCGGCGACCATCTTCCACTCTTCCTTCGTATCGCCGGAATCGAGGAAGACGTCGATATGCGGGATCACGTTGAAGGCGATCTGCTTCTGGAATTTCGAGGGCTCGACCTCTTGGCCGGGCACGTACATGCCCTTGGTCTGGTCCCAGAGCTCGTCCATGCCTTCCTTGCCCGCGCCCGAAACGGACTGGTAGGTCGCCACCACCACGCGCTTGATCTTCGCGCGGTCGTGCAGGGGCTTCAGCGCCACAACCATCTGCGCGGTCGAGCAGTTGGGGTTGGCGATGATGTTCTTCTTGGAATAGCCCGTCACCGCTTCGGGGTTCACCTCGGGCACGATCAGCGGCACGTCAGGGTCGTAGCGGTAGAGCGACGAGTTGTCGATCACCACGCAGCCGGCCTTGGCGGCGCGCGGCGCGTGGACCTTGGTCGCGTCCGATCCCACGGCAAAAAGCGCCATGTCCCAGCCGGTGAAGTCGAACTGTTCCAGGTCCTTTGTCTTGAGCGTCTGGTCGCCGAAGCTCACTTCGGTGCCGAGGGACTTGCGCGAGGCAAGCACCGCGATTTCGTCCACCGGGAACTGGCGCTCGGCCAGGATGTTCAGCATTTCGCGGCCCACGTTCCCCGTGGCGCCCGCGACGACGACCTTGTAGCCCATAGCGGCTCTCCTTCAGGGGTCTTTCGAGACGAAACGTCTCATATCGCGGGCGGGGCCGGAACGAAAGGCCCCCGCGTCACGCCGCCGCTGTGTCACGGGATTGAGCGACTGCGGCGCACGTCTTCTGGCTCTCCGGCCCCGGGCAGGGGCCCGCAAGGAGGGTCGCCTCCGGCGGGAGTATTTTAGAAGAGAAGATGCAGGGACCGCGTTGTTTCTTCTCTTCCGAAATACTCCACGGGGGTGCGGGGGTGTGAAACCCCCGCGGCGCGTCCGTGGCGACCAGGTGCGCGCGTCACTCCCCGGCGCGGGACCAGCCCCCGGCGCCCTTGTGAAAGACGTGTCCGCTCTTGTGTTCGAAAACCGGTCGTTCGCCCGCGGCCCAGCGGTCCACGGTGATTTCACCGGGCTGGATGCTGAGCAGGTTGAAGTCGTTCTCTTCTCCGCGCACACGGGTCGAAAGGCCCGTTCCCGCCTGCAGCAGGATGGTGGACGCGCCACCTTCGCGGGCGGTATGCGGGTCCGCACGCCACGAATGCAGGTGACCGCACAGGACGATATCCGCGCCGCATTCGGCGAGGCGGCCGGCAGCCTCGGCCGCGCCGCGCATCAGCTTCTTCTCAACTCCCGGCGCGTGGTCCAGGGGGTGGTGCAGGGCGACGATGCGCACCCGTTTGTGGCGGGTCTGGTCAAAGGCGGAGCAAACTCGCCGCACGGCCTTTTCCCCGATCTTGCCGGATTGCCACACATAGGGGTTCACGGTGTTCACGCCGATGACGTTGATTTCCTCGTCCGACCACGACGGAGCGAGGTTGCGGTCGATGATCCGCCGATAGCGCGAAAACGGACGCACCAGCCGAACCCAGAGGTTGTCGAGCGGCACGTCGTGGTTGCCGGGCACGGTGAGCACCGGCGGATCGATGCGGTCGATGAAGGCCTTTGCCTCCTCGAATTGAGCAACCCTGGCACGCTGGGTCAGGTCGCCAGAGATCACGACGAGGTCCGGGCGCAGTTCGGCGATCTTGTCCACCAGCGGGTCGACGAGGTCGAGCCGGGTGCGGCCGAAATGGATGTCGGAAAGGTGCAGGACGCGCCGCATCAGTGGGGGCCTCCGGTCTTTGCTGGTGTGTCCTGGGGTCGACTGGTCGCGGCTCCGTCATCCGTGCTGCCCGCCGCGCGTCCTCCGGGCAGGATCACCTGAAGCGCATCGTCGCAGCGGGTGAAGCGAATAGGCGCGTGCATTCGTTCGCGCTCGCCGTCGCGGGCGACCAGACGGGTTCCGTGGCCTGCGACCTCGATCTCGCGGCCTTCGATCAGTTCGAAGTTTCGATGCCGGGTCATGTTCCGCCCCAGCAGCATCACCGCGTGCTTGAGCAGACCCCACCGGCCGACGTCGGGTGCGAGGAAAACGGCAAAATTGCCGCGACGGATCATCTCGGCGCCGTCCAGACCGAACTGTTCGAGCTGGTAGGCGGAGTGGGCGACGAAGATCAGCGGCGTGCGGCGGCGGCGGCGCTTGCCGTCGATGGTGACCTCAACCGTGCGCGCGCGCTTGAATCCGGCAAGCGTCAGCAGGACCGACCAGTAGGCGGCCAGCCGCGACCGGCCCCAGCGCTTGTAGACGTTTTCGCGGCGGGCGAGGATCGCGGGGTAGATCCCGAGGCTCGCGTTGTTAAGAAACAGCTTGCCGTTGACTTCGGCCACCGCGACTGGACGGGCCTCGCCCGTCAGAAGAAGGGCGAGCGCCGCGTCGATGTCGAGCGGTATGTCGAGCCCGCGGGCAAAGTAGTTGAACGTGCCCATGGGCAGGATGCCCAGCCGGACGTCGGCGGCACTGCCGTCCCCGCCGCGATCCCCGGACCCTGCGCCATGCAGGGCCGACGCGACCCCGGCAATGGTGCCGTCACCGCCAGCTGCCACCACGATATCCGCCCCCGCCTTCAGCGCCTTGCGGGCGGCATCGTCGGGGCCGGTGTCGCTGGCCAGCTCGTGGATCGTGACACGGTCGCCATGCGCCTCGGCGAAGGCGTGGATCTTGTCGTCGAGCGCGGGGTCGCCCTGCTTGCCCGAGCCGGGGTTCAGCACGATATGGATCCGCTGCGCGTCGGACCGGGCGGCGGGGCGGTCGCCGCCGGGCCCCGGGGATGGGGGCGTGCTGTGCGACGTCGTTTCGGGGGGCATGAAGTTCTCCGCCACTGGGGTTCGCAGGACGAATGCATCCCGTGGCGGTGCAGTTCCCCGTGCCTACCCCGGGGGCGGCAGGGGCACGCGGCCCGTCTCGGTCAGAAGGAAACAGTCGGTGCCGTCGAAGGCGGCGGGGATCAGCGGATTGCCGTAGCCCGCCCCGGCATCAAGGTCGATGCGGTTGCCGAAGTGGGTGGGCGCGTCAAGCGCGGTGTGTCCATGGACGACCAGGCGGCCGTGATCGGTGTCGTCGTCCAGGAAACCATCGCGGATCCAGATCAGGTCGTCCTCGTCCTGTTCGTCCAGCGGGACGCCCGGGCGCAGGCCGGCATGGACGAAAAGCAGCCCGGGTTCCTCGTGCCAGAGCGGCAGGTCCGACAGGAACTGCAGGTGCGGTTCGGGGATCGCGGTGCGGGCGCGGGCGATCAACTCCTGCCCGGTCAGCTGTTCGCCGGTGCCGAGGCCGTAGGACGCCAGCGTCTCCCAGCCGCCATTGGCGGGGTGCAGGAAGGCGGGCGTGCCGGTCGCGGCCAGCCCGTAGGAGCCCAGCGTCTGCGTGCCGCCCAGCCGCGCGTTCAGCCAGGACAGGCGCGAGCGGATGTTGCGGTCGTTCTCCTGCCCCTCGGTCGCGAAGCGCAGGAACATGCGGTCGTGGTTGCCCATCAGGCAGATCCAGTCGCGCCCTTCGGACCTACCGGCGATCAGCCGGTCCAGCACGCCGCGGCTGTCGGGGCCGCGGTCGGTGTAGTCGCCCAGAAAGACGATGCGGGCGTCGCGCCCCCCGTCCTCTCCGATCAGGCGCAGTGCCCGGTCCAGTTCGTCGGAGTATCCGTGAATGTCGGGGACGGCGTAGATCGTCATGCGGGCGCTCCGTTCGCGGTGGTAAAGGCCCGCCGAACGGGCCCCTTTCGCCTTATGTAGCGCGAAAGGGGCCCTTGGGGTCCCGGAAACCTCGGGGGGGGTTAGATGACCTCGAACCGAAGGGGCCGGATCTGTTGGAAGAGGCCGGTGTCCTGCAGCTTGTCCAGCACCTCGGCCGGCGGCTGGTCGTCGAGGTAGAGCAGCGCGATGGCGTCGCGCCCCCGGTCCGACCGGCCCAGCGTGAAGTTGGCGATGTTGACGCCGTTTTCACCCATGGTCCGCCCCAGCGCGCCGATGATGCCCGGCTCGTCGTGGTTCGTGGTGTAGAGCATGTGCGCCCCGATCTCGGCATCGATATTGATGCCCTTGATCTGGATGAAGCGCGGCTTGCCGTCCGAGAACACGGTGCCCGCGATCGAGCGCTCGCGCTCCTCGGTGACAACGGTGACCTTGATATAGGCGTCGAAGACGCCGGTCTTGCCCTGCGTCGTGGTGGTCAGGTCGATGCCGCGCTCGCGCGCCAGAACCGGGGCCGACACCATGTTCACGTCCGGGTTCACCGTCTGCATCAGGCCCGAGATCGCGGCGGCGTTCAGAGCCGCGATGTTCATCTCGGCCACGACCCCGTTGTAGAGGATGTTCACGGCCTTGATAGGCTCGTCCGTCATCTGGCCCGCAAAGGCGCCCAGGTGCTGGGCAAGCTTCACCCACGGGCCCATGACCTTGGCTTCCTCGGCCGTCACCGACGGCATGTTGAGCGCGTTGGTCACGGCCCCGCTCAGCAGGTAGTCCGACATCTGCTCGGCCACCTGCAGGGCGACGTTCTCCTGCGCCTCGGTCGTGGCTGCGCCGAGGTGCGGCGTCACCACCACGTTCGAGAGGTTGAAAAGCGGCGAGGCGGTCGCGGGCTCCTCGGCGAAGACGTCGAAGGCGGCACCGGCGACACGGCCGTCCTGCAGCGCGGCCGCCAGCGCGGTTTCGTCGACCAGCCCGCCGCGGGCGCAGTTCACGATCCGCACACCCGGCTTCAGCTTGGCGATATTCTCCTTGGACAGAATGTTGCGGGTCTTGTCGGTCAGCGGAACGTGGAAGGTGATGAAGTCCGACCGGCCCAGCAGCTCGTCCAGCTCGACCTTTTCGACGCCCAGCTTGTCGGCGCGCTCCTGCGTGAGGAAGGGATCATAGGCGATCACCTTCATCTTCAGCCCGCGGGCACGGTCGATGACGATCGAGCCGATGTTGCCCGCGCCGATCACGCCCAGCGTCTTGGCGGTCAGCTCGACGCCCATGAACTTGGACTTTTCCCACTTGCCCGCGTGGGTCGAGGCGCTGGCCTCGGGGATCTGGCGGGCGACGGCGAACATCATCGCGATGGCGTGTTCGGCGGTGGTGATCGAGTTGCCGAAGGGCGTGTTCATCACGATGACGCCCTTCTTGGACGCCTCGGGGATGTCGACGTTGTCGACGCCGATCCCGGCGCGGCCGATCACCTTGAGGTTCGGCGCGGCGGCCAGGATCTTCTCGGTCACCTTGGTGGCCGAACGGATGGCGAGGCCATCATAGTCGCCGATCACCTCAAGCAGCTTGTCCTTGTCCTTGCCGATAGAGGGGTCGAAGGTCACGTCGATGCCGCGATCGCGGAAGATCTGCACGGCGGTTTCGCTGAGCTTGTCGCTTACGAGAACTTTGGGGGCCATCTGGGGCTCTCCTTCAAAGAAAATGTCGGGAATAGCCGCGCGCCGGGCGCGCAGCCTGCATCCATATCGGGGGCGTCGCAGCGGGGCAGGGGCGGCGGCTCGCGCGGTCGCCGCCCCCCCCATCGCCGCGAGGGCTCCGCTCAGGCGGCCTTTGCCTGCGCGGCAAGCTCGGCCCGGTAGGCCCAGTCGATCCACGGCATCAGCGCCTTGAGATCCGAGGTCTCGACCGTGCTGCCGCACCAGATCCGCAGACCGGCCGGCGCATCGCGATAGGCGCCGATGTCATAGGCCACGCCCTCGGTATCCAGCCGCTTGGCCACGGCCTTTGCAAAGGCGGCGCCGTCGATGATCGCGGGATCGGTGAACTTCAGGCAGACGCTGGTGTTCGACCGGATCTCGGGTGTTTGGGCCAGGAAGGCGATCCAGTCGTTCTCGGCGACGAAGCGGTCGACCACGGCAAAGTTCGCGTCGGCGCGCGCCATCAGGCCCGTCAGCCCGCCTTCGGCCTTGGCCCAGGCCAGGGCCTGCAGGTAATCCTCGACCGCCAGCATCGACGGGGTGTTGATCGTCTCACCCTTGAAGATGCCTTCGTTGATCTTGCCGCCCTTGGTCAGGCGGAAGATCTTCGGCAGCGGCCAGGCGGGGGTATAGCTTTCCAGCCGTTCCACCGCGCGTGGGCTGAGGATCAGCATGCCGTGCGCCGCCTCGCCGCCCAGCACCTTTTGCCAGGAGAAGGTCGTCACGTCGAGCTTCTCCCAGGGCAGGTCCTGCGCAAAGGCGGCCGAGGTCGCATCGCACAGCGTCAGGCCTTCGCGGTCGGCGGGGATCACGTCGCCCGAGGGCACGCGCACGCCCGAGGTGGTGCCGTTCCATGTGAAGCAGACGTCGCGGCTCCAGTCGAGGGCGGCCAGATCGACGATCTGTCCATACTCGGCCTCATGCACGTTGGCGTCGAGCTTCAGCTGCTTGACCGCGTCGGTGACCCAGCCGGCGCCGAAGCTTTCCCAAGCGACCATCTCGACCGGGCGCTGGCCCAGCATGGTCCACATCGCCATCTCGAAGGCGCCGGTGTCCGAACCGGGGACGATGCCGATGCGATACTCGTCGGGGATGCCCAGAACCTCGCGCGTGTCGTCGATGGCCTGCTTCAGCTTGGCCTTGCCGATGGCGGCACGGTGCGACCGGCCCAGCGGGGCGTCGGCGAGCTTGTCCAGCGAAAATGCGGGGGGCTTGGCACAGGGGCCAGAGGAAAAACGCGGATTGGCCGGCCGCGTGGCCGGGGTCTTGTCATCAGACATAGTACCCTTCCAGATATATGCCCCTCGTTGGGGAGGGGTGTCCCACCGCCGGAAATACGCCTGCCCTCTGCAACAAGCAAGATCCAAAGTGGTTTGCATTGAAGCTGGCAGTGGGAACTGCCAGAACGATGAGGGAACATCATCCCCGGATCGGCACAAATCTGACACAGAGATTTTTCGGATGGGGCAGGAAATCAAGCCGATTGGCATGGTCTGGCGGCAGGTTTCCCGCCTGCCGCGCGTGCTGCGACCCCTCCCTGCGCCTTGCCGATTTTCGGACGCTCGGGATCGCTTCACGGCATGGGATCGATCACGGTGACGACCCTCGGGAGAGGGCAGCGCGATGAGTTGCCATGTCGAAGCGCTCTGCGACCGCCGCAGATTCGGCAGCGCCGCCTGCAAGCAGATCGCCATGTACCTCTCGAACAAGGCGAGCGACGACGGCGCCGGGAACTGGTGGTCTAAACACATCATGGCGCGACACACGGACCTGAACCTTGCCACCGTCAAACGGACGTTTCGCGATTTCCTGGACGAGGGCTTGTGCGTCGAAACCGGCGATCGGGGGGCCTGCGATCACGGCCATACCGTCGTCGATCCCTGGTCCACGAAGCTGTTGCCGGACTGGAGCCGCTGCTGCCCCAAAGGGGGGCCAAAGAGTCCGGGGACCCAGTGATCCCTCGGCGGGGGTCACCACGACCCCCTTGGCAACCCTGGGAACATTCCTTTGAAACCTCCTAAGCGCGCAGAGGAGCTTGGCAACGCCTCGGTCGAAGAACTCGTTGCTGCCGCCGCGGCATATACCGCCGAAAACGATGGCTAAACGCGCTCAAGGGTGAGCTTCCTCGCCAACTGGCTGCGGCTCGGAAAATGGCGGCGGCATGTGGATGAGTTGCGGCAGCGAAAGGTCACATCAACGGAGAGTGCCGAGAAGATCCTGAGACAGGTCGCTGGCTGGTTGAAGACCCGCCACGGGATGTGCAGGCACGTGACAAGCAGCCAGCTCGCAGCCGCCTTGCAGCGCAGCCTGATCGCTCACGACGAAGCCAGGGCTGCCGGGGTTATGAAATGACCTCGATACCCGACCGAGGCTTACGGGAGCGAACCAACGGCGCTGAAGCGACAAAAGCGCCGCCGTGTCGGCCCTTCGCCAAACTCACTCGCAGCGTCCACCAGCCGGCTGGCGGAGGGGGGGTGGCAGCCACTGCAAGCGGCTTCGATCCGGAACGGATCGGCGGCAAAGCCGTTCGCGCGGTCGAGGCGGAGTTGACGGCAGCAAAGATAAAGCTGTCCGAAGTAGCCGAACGGGAGCAAGAGGTCGAAACGCGTCTCGCCCGCGCAAGGACTGCGGACGCCAACCTGCGCACCGAGAAGGAGGCCCTGGCTCGCGACCGGAGAGCCTTTGAAGCCGCGAAGATCCGGCAGGTGACCGAAGCCGTTCGGGCGAGCATCAGGGCTGCTATCCGCGTGCTGAGCGGCGTGCTCGGCGGCTCGGCCCGGCCAGGTTGCGGGAAATAGGATCTGGAGATCACCGACAAGGCCCGCGCACAGGAATTCGGCCAGCTTGGCCTCCGTACCGCAATCATCCCGGTGGTACGCGCTTTCGCCGACGTCTGGGAACGGCTGTCGTGCCGCCTGACGAACCGCGAGCGTGCCCACGAGGCGGAAACCGCCGGACGCGCGCCTAGCAGCGTCGACGTCCAGATCGACCACCCCAAACAGAGAGATTTCAAACCATGAGGGAACTGGAGGCAAGGATCGCCGAGGTGAGCCGCCGCCGCAGCCCGAGGGAAGCAGTTCCGGCTTTCTACAGGATCGCGTGAAGGACGGACTGAGCAATCATGCAAAAGCCATGCGTGTCCAGCTTTACACGAAGACACGCCCATTTATGGGCCGCTTGGGGGCTGTTGAACGGGCTCTCGATGAGCTCCTGCAGCATCAGGGGCGCATAAATGTCCCGATTAGGGAAGCCGACAGGCGCGTGGGAACCCTGATTGTCTGGGGCGCCTTGATCTTGGTCGGCCCCGGATTGATCTCATCGCTGTTCTTTGCGACTGTCTTGCTGATTGCGCAAGCGGGCGGCCTTTGATGAGTAACCGTAAAGAGCCACGCCGGCCCATCGATGATTGCTCCTTGGTGACTTTTCGCGGCACCGTCGTCTCGGTGGCGGATCGCGTCACCCATCAGCTCAGGTCAGGACAGCACTCCTCTTCGCCCGTCCGTTCGGTTCCGGAAGTGTGGATCGTCGATTCCGAAGGCCACGAGTTGCGCTTTTGCGACGAAACACTCGGCGAATGCCGCACCGGGCACGAGATCCTGATTGTCGGCGACGGCAAGTCCGATCGCGTGCTGGCAATGCACAACCTATCGACCGCGGGGACCTGGTTTTCGACCAAGGTCTCCGATCTGCCGGTGAACCGGTCGCACGTCTTCACAATCATCTGCCTCTGCGTTGCCCTGACCTTCATGACCTGGTTCGTCACCCTGATGCTATTCGGCGAGCCATCTTACAGGGACAGCTTCTGGGAGGATCTCGGACGAATGCTCTGCTACCTAAGCGCAGTCGCCGTGGGGTGGTGGGGCCCGGAAAAAGCCCGGACCCGCTTCAACAAACGGAACGCGGCCCGGCGCGCGCGGATCGAGGCGGCAGTCGAGGACGCGATACAGTGACCCACTGGTACACCGCCGACCTTCACTTCGGGCATGAGAACATCATTCCCTTCTCTGGGCGACCGTTTCGTCACGCCGGTCACATGGATGCCGTCCTGATCGAGAATCTGTGGGAGAAGGTCGGGCCCGATGACGATCTGTGGATCATCGGCGATTTCGCGTTCGGCCCCAAGGCCAAGGATCAGGATTGGCTGTCGATGATTTTCGGCCAGCTTCCCGGTGCACGCCGCCACCTGGTGGTCGGCAACCACGATGGGCCGCTGACCCAGGGCCTGCCTTGGGATAGCGTCGACTGGATGTGCGAGGTCGAAGATCCCGCTGCATCTTTGCCGATAACGCTCTGTCATTATCCCATGATGACGTGGCACCATGCGCGCAAAGGAGCTTTGCACCTGTTCGGCCACGTTCACCATGGCTGGTGCGGAAGCGCGAACAGCGTGAATGTCGGCGTCGATGTTTGGGATTTCTTTCCGGTCACGGCGCAAGAGGCCGTACAAAGGGCACGCAAGATGCCGGAGCACAAGCATTGGGGCGATGTCGAGCCGCGGGTGCGATGACGCCCCGGGGCTTGGCCCCTTGGTCATTGGCCTGCAAACGCACCATGCGTAGCTGCTATCCGCAGCTCGCCCCATATCGGCATTCGTCTCCCAGCCAGGGGCGACCGGACACAAACGGATCGGGCGGGAAGCGGACGTTCATTGCGATCGGTGCCAAGGTCCGCTGTGCGGGACATTGCGGCCTTTCGGCGGTCATCCGATGCAACTGCTGCATGAAGACGGGAACGCTGGCATCGGGTCCGGGGTGGTGCGTGCAGGTCTTGGTGCATGCCAGCCGGTCGTTTACCTGGGTGCGGGCGAAACATGCTCGTTCAGGGAATCCCCGCTGCCAAGGTCCCAGCGGTTCTGCTCTGACCAGATCTGGCGCAGGGCCTCTCCCTGACCGGTGAAATAGGCGCCTGTCGGCTCACACGCATAGATGCGGTCGGCTCGAAAATGGCGAAGGCCGCCACGAAGCTCGCACCATGCTGCCAGCAGAACAGCGTTGATGTGATAGACGACTGCGATAGGCCGGATGTTGCGCGTCGTCCGCAGGCCCGCCCCATCCTCGTAGTCGATCCACAGCACCCGTTCTTCCCGCACGGCAGCCCGCAGCATCGCTTTCGAAACGCAGCCCAGTTCAGGATCATCATCCGGCGCACCCCAGGGCGACACCTGAAGCCAGTCCGCCGGCGCGTGAAGCGCATCGATCTTTGCCGATATTCGGTCGGCCGCCCGACGCAGCGCGCGGTCGCCCGACCTGCTGAGCATGCAGAGCCCGACGCGAAGCGCCTCCACCTCCTCTTCATCGAAATTGAGCGGCGGCAGATCGTAGCCCCGCCGCATGACATAGCCGATCCCGGGCGCGCCATCGATTGGCGTGCGCATGGCCTGAAGCGACGCGATATCGCGATAGATGGTGCGTACCGACACTTCGAGGCGTGCGGCCAGGTCGTCTGCCCGAACCGGGCCATCCGAGGCCCGAAAGATCTGGATCATTTCAAAAAGGCGGTTTGATTTGGTCATGGCCGGTGTTCGATCGAGGCAAGGCTCCTGACACCATACGCGCGTCCGCTGACAAGACCATGTCAGGAGTGATTGGCGATGCTTCAGCTTCCGAAGCAGGAGAATCGTCGATGAGCTACTACGATCACGCATCCCTTCTCGCCCTGCGCCTTGGCCCCTGGGCCAACCCTGAAAAGCGAGCGTCGTCGAGCGCAGGCAAGGAGATCGAAGCGGCGCTCCTGGCGCATCGGCCATCGGCCATCGCGTCGAAACCCGCCGGGAACGGTGCCGCCCCTGTCGCCGCACTTCGGCGCTTTCTCCGCGATGGATTTTCAGGAAGGTCCTCCTGATTTCCTCGTTAGAGCTGCGGAGCGGCGTTTCCCAAACCGAACGCGCATGACACTCTGCAGAACCTTTCCACATATCGAGGTCGGCTAGGTGCTCAGTCTCCGCCCAGGATGTCACCCAGAACGTTCATCAGGATATCCTCGACGCTGTCCTTGCGCTGTGGCTGGGGGGCGGGCAGGGGCTGACCGCCGCCGTTTTCTGCCAGCGTACCGGACGAGGTGGTGGTGGTTCCCTGGTACTGCGGCGCCGGCGCGGGGGCGGGGGCAGGCTCGGGCGGGCGGCGCATCGGCAGGGGATGCACCGGCAGGCCCTCGTGCACCCGCAGCATGGTTTCCCGCCAGATCTCGGCCGGCAGCCCGCCGCCGGTGACGCCGGTCAGCGGCCTGTTGTTGTCGTAGCCCATCCAGACGCCCGCGACGTAGTCGGCGGTGAAGCCCAGGAACCACGCGTCGCGCGCGGCCTGCGTGGTCCCGGTCTTGCCCGCAGCCTCGCGGTCGGGAAGGTTGGCGCGCTGGCCGGTGCCTGAGGTCACGACCTGCCGCATCATGTAGACCAGCTGCTGCGCCGCCTCGGTCGAGATCACGCGTTCGCCCAGCCCGCCGTCCTGGCCGATCAGCGGGGCCGCGTCGCCCTGAAGGCGCAGGTCGATCAGGCCGTAGGGATCGACCGAGGTGCCGCCGTTCAGGATGCCCGCGTAGGCGCCCGTCATCTCGATCAGCGTCGATTCCGAGGTGCCGAGCGCCAGCGCGGGGCCATTGGCCAGATCGCTGACGATGCCGAAATCCTCGGCCACCTTGCGGACGTTGTCGCGGCCCACCGATTCGCTCACCCGCACGGCGGCGGTGTTGAGCGATTCGCGCAGCGCGTTGGTCAGGGTCACGTCGCCGCGGTAGCGGTGATCGTAGTTCTCGGGCGACCAGTTGCCCGACCCGGGTATGCTGAGCGTCAGGGGCGCGTCGGTCACCGTGTCGTTGGCGTTATACCCCAGTTCCAGCGCGGTGGCGTAGACGAAGGGCTTGAACGCCGAACCGGTCTGACGCTTGGCCATGATTGCCCGGTTGAACTGGCCGGCGACGCCCTTGAACCGGCGCCCGCCGACCATCGCGCGTACCGCGCCGTCGGCCGACATCACCACGATCGCGGCCTGCGCCTCGGAGCCTTCGCGGACCTTGGTGTCGAAGACGTATTGCAGCGCCTCTTCCGCGGCGCGCTGCATGCGCGGGTCGAAGGTCGTGCTCATCAGCACGTCCTCGGTGGTGTCGCGACTGACGAAGCTGGGGGCGGTGTCCATCACCCAGTCGGCGAAATACCCGCCGGCGCGGGCCTCGGCCGCTGCGGAAAGCCGGGCAGGATTGGCGCGGGCCGCCGCGGCCTGCTCGGACGTGATGTAGCCCTGCGCCTCCATCAGGCCGATGATGACCTCGGCCCGGTTCTGCGACCGGGTCAGGTTGTTGGTGGGGGCATAGCGCGTCGGCGCCACCAGAAGCCCTGCAAGCATCGCGGCCTCGGCGGGTTGGACGTCTGCCGCCGACTTGCCGAAATAGCGTTGCGCCGCCGCTTCGAAGCCGCGCGAACCCTCGCCCAGGAAAACCCGGTTCATGTAGATCGTCAGGATCTCGTCCTTGGAGTACTTGGCCTCCATCGCCAGCGCATAGACGGCCTCCTTGGCCTTGCGCCAAAGCGAGGTCTCGCGGCAATCGGCCTCGTACGCCGTTTCGTTTTCCCAGGTGTCGGGGTCATAGGGCACGCCCAGGCACAACAGCTTGGCGGTCTGCTGGGTGATGGTCGAGCCGCCGTGCCCGGACAGCGGCCCGCGGCCTTCGCGCAGGTTGATCTTGACCGCGCTGGCAATGCCGATGGGGTCGACGCCGATGTGATTGTAGAACCGCTTGTCCTCGGTCGCGACGATGGCATGGCTCAGCACCGGGGCGACGCTGTTCGCGGTGATCTGCCCGCCGAACTGTTCGCCGCGCCACGCGAAAATCTCGCCATTGCGGTCGAGCAGGGTCACCGACCCGCGCGCGCGCCCGTCCAGAAGGGCCGACACCGGGGGCAGCTGGGTGTAGACGAAGAACACCGCCGCGGCGAGCAGAAGCCCCACGACAAGCGCGCCGCGCCAGGCAAAGCGCCAGATCAGCGACAGGACCCAACCGAAGAGCGCCGCCAGCCAGCCCAGTGGCCCGCGCCGCCGCTGCGGGGCCGCGGCGCGGGTCTTGCGCCGCTTGGCGGCGGGCTTCGAGGCCGTGCGTTTCTGGGTGCCGCTTCCGCGGGACGGGCGGCGGTCGGCCACCAGTCGGGATTTTCCGTTGCCGGAACGGGGCATGTCCGGTCTCCGATCTCTGCTCGTATTTTTCCGGCAACCTACAGGGAATGACGGCGGAAGTGGATAGAATGCCGGTAAGCTGTCGAATTTTTCATCTGCTTAATATCCCGGCGCTCGGCATGAATTGTGCAAAAATTGTGCATCATTGCGCTCGCCCATCACGCGAACCCGGTCTGTCGGCTTGAGTCCGCTCAGCGACGGCGTGCTTTCTCGCATCGTGAACTCTTTGCGAGGGTCGGCCTGTCTCTCGCACGAATGGAAGGGGACAGACGTGAAACTCATCATAGCAGCAATCAAGCCGTTCAAGCTCGAGGAGGTGCGCGAGGCGCTCACCACCATCGGCGTGCGCGGCATGATGGTGACAGAGATCAAGGGGTTCGGCTCGCAGTCGGGCCACACCGAAATCTACCGCGGCGCCGAATACGCGGTGAACTTCGTGCCGAAGGTGAAGCTGGAGATCGTCGTTGCCGCCGCGATGGCCGACCAGGTGGTCGACACGATCGCCGCCACCGCGAAAACCGACAAGATCGGCGACGGCAAGATTTTCGTCGTCGACGTGCAGAGCGCGGTGCGCGTCCGCACCGGCGAGACCAACGACAACGCGCTGTGACGCTGGGGAATGAGGGAGTCTGAACGAATGTCCAACCTGAAATATATGCTGGCAGCGCTCGCGATGGCGGCGCTGACGAGCGTGTCGCTGGCGCCCGCGCCGGTCTGGGCGCAGGATGAGCCGGCTGCCGAGGCCGTCGACGATGCCGCCGACGCCGCCGGCGCCGCGGTCGAAGAGGCGGGCGATGCCGTCGAAGCCACGGCCGAGGCCGCCGCCGACGCGGTGACGGCCGACACCGCGCCGGCCGAGGCCACCGCCGCCGACACCACGCCGCCGAACGACGAGATCGGCTATATCTTCACCACCTTCATGTTCCTCGTCGCGGGCTTCCTGGTGATGTGGATGGCCGCGGGCTTTACCATGCTCGAAGCCGGGCTGGTGCGTCAGAAGAACACGACGATGCAGCTGATGAAGAACATCGCGCTGTTTTCGATCGCCGGGGTGATGTACTACCTGATCGGCTACAACCTGATGTATCCCGGTGACGGCTGGTCGATCCCGGGGTGGCTCGGTGCCTTCACGATCACCTCGCTCGAACCCGTGGGCCTGGCCGATACCGAGACCGATCTCACCTATGCCTCGGTCGGCGCCGACTTCTTCTTCCAGCTGTTCTTCTGCGCCACCACGGCCTCGATCGTGTCGGGCACGCTGGCCGAACGCATCAAGCTGTGGCCCTTCCTGATCTTCACGGTGATCCTCACCGGCCTGATCTACCCGATCCAGGCGTCGTGGAAATGGGGCGGCGGTTTCCTCGCAGCCGAGGGCGGCTTTATCGACGCGACCTTCGGCGCGCCGTTCCAGGACTTCGCCGGCTCGACGGTTGTGCACTCGGTCGGCGGCTGGGCGGCGCTTGCGGGCGCGCTCATCCTCGGGCCGCGGATCGGCAAGTATCGCGACGGCGGGATCTTTCCGATGCCGGGCGCCAACCTGCCGCTGGCCACGCTGGGCACTTTCATCCTGTGGCTGGGCTGGTTCGGTTTCAACGGCGGTTCGCAGCTTTACATGGACACCGCGGCCAACGTGGCCGACATCAGCCGGGTCATGGTCAACACCAACACCGCGGCTGCGGGCGGGGCCATCGCAGCGCTGTTCCTGACGCAGATCATGTATCGCAAGCCCGACCTCACCATGGTGCTGAACGGCGCCCTGGCCGGCCTGGTGGCGATCACGGCCGAGCCGCTGTACCCGTCGCTGACGGGCGCGCTGCTGATCGGCGCGATCGGCGGTGTGATCGTGGTCTTCGCGGTGCCGTTCCTCGACAAGCTTAAGATCGACGATGTCGTGGGTGCGATCCCGGTGCACCTTTGCGCCGGCATCTGGGGCACGCTTGCGGTCTGCCTGACCAACCCCAATTCGACCTTCATCGGGCAGCTGGTGTCGGTCATCATCGTGGGCGTCTTCGTCTTCGTGGTCAGCTTCGTGGTCTGGCTGATCCTGAAGGCCGTCATGGGCATCCGCGTCTCGGAAGAGGAAGAGATCCTGGGGCTCGACGTTGCCGAACTGGGGATGGAAGCCTACCCCGAGTTCTCGAAGGGCTGAGCCCGCGCATCACCGGTGCGCCCCCGCGGCGCCCCGGTCGAGCATGAAACCAGAAAGGGGCGCGGCGCAGGCCGCGCCCCTTTTTTGCCTGTGGGGCTGGCGTGGACCAGAGGGCACGCGCCGCCGCACCCCGGCGGCGTCGGAAAGCCGGAGGTGGGGCCTCCATAGTTCGGACCGATGGATCATGGAGCGCTGGAAGAAAAGATCGAACCGGGTGGCTGCAGCGCAGGTCACGGCGGGGTCCGACAACTGGCTACCCGGTCTGCGTTCTGCGCCAGCGGAGTCGGCGCGGGGAACGACCCCGGGAGCTAAAAATGGTCCCGGACTTGACGAAAGTGCCCTAACGGACGCCGCGCGGTCCTTGGCCCCTCGGCGCCGCGCAAAGGAAAGGGGGGTGCGGCCCAAGCCGCACCCCCCTTGTCGGATCCGTCGGTAAGCGTCGTTCAGACGTTGCCGAAATCCTGTTTCTTGGCTTCGTTCTCGGTCGCCTTCTCGACGTCGTGGGCGGCGGTCTTGGCGCGCTCCTCGGCCGACTTCAGCGTCTCGGACGCATTTTCCTTCAGGTCGCGGCCAGCCTGACGCAGTTGCGCCTCGGTCTCGTCGCGCGCGGTCTTGGCGACTTCGCCCAGCTTGCTCCGCTCTTCGCGATAGATGCGCTCGGCCTCGTCGAAGAGGTCGTCGCGATACGCGCCGAAGGTCTCGTCTTCACGCTTGGTGCGCGGCAGGGCGGCGCCGACGGCCACACCCAGAACCACGGCCAGACCACCCACGACCAGCGGCTGGTCGTCGTAGAAAGCGGTCGCCTTCTCGCGGCTTTCGCGGGCGTAGTATTCGGCCTTCACTTGCGCCTCGTAGGCGCGGGTGCGGGCCGCCATCACGCGCTTTTTCGCGTCTTCGGACATCTCGTTCGTGCCGTCGCTGATCCGGTCGCGCAGTTGGCGGGCGGACACGGCTGTTTCGCCGTAGCGACGCTCGCCTTCGCGGCGCGCCTTGGCCCAGCGTTCCGAGGCGCTGGCCTTGGCCGCGCCGTAGCGTGCGCGGGCATCGGCCCGGTAACGTGACAGCGAAGCACGGGCACGGCCCCAGGGCGAGCCTTCTTCGTGATGCTCTTCGTCATCCAGCTCGGCCGGGTAGGGCGCGCCTGCCGGCACCGGGCCGCGCGGCTCGGGGTAGCGGGGGCCATGCTCGGCATAGCGGTTGTCGGACGACGAGCTTCGTGCGTTCGAGATGGCGAGCCATGCAAGTCCGGCCGCGGTCAGGGCGAGCGCCGTGGGGTTGCGCTGCACGGTGCGGCTGACGCCGTGCAGAACGTCCGACGAATGCTCGGATACGCTGTCTGACACGCCACGGAACAGGTGGTCGAAGGACAGCTTGTCCTGAATGCTGCCGATCGTCCGCGTCAGCTGCGACCGTTCTTCGGCGATCTCGCGTTCGATTTCTTCGGGCGTGCGGGGTTCGTAACTCATTTGATAGCTCCTTTCACGGCAGCTGCATCTTGTTTGACACTTTCAACGGACCGCTTGGGGGCGAGGCTCGCGCTTTGCAGCTGGCTCAGGCCGGTGCGGACCATGATGAAAGCGATGATCATGAAAACGATGCCGACGATCAGCGCCGACCATCCGGCGTTGAGGTCCGTCACTTCGGCGAGGCCGGCAACGACGGCGGCGACGAGAACGTTCAGCGCCACGAGGATCACGAGGAGGGCCGAGACGATCAGCCCCAGCGCGGTGCCCACCTTGCGCAGGCTGCGGTCGGCCTCGGCACGCGCAAGGTCTATTTCCTTGCGCACGAGGCCGCTCACATGAACCATCGCGTCCGACAGAAGCGTTGTCGTCGAGCGGGGGTCCTGCTCGTTCATTTCACCCCTCCGCCTGCGGTGGTCGTGCCGACGGGCGCTGCCGTGGCACCGCCGCGTGCGGGCGCCGTGGCCGAGGGGGCGGGCGGCACGGGGCCACCCGGGGCGGGCGTCGTGGCCGGCGCGGGCGCAGGGGGCGGGGCCGAGCGGGCCGCCATCGGCGCCACGTTGCCGCGGTCGACGGGATCGTCGTAGTGATCGCCGCGCGCCGAGGATTTGAGGAACCTACCGGCCGCAAAGCCCAGCAGCGCGGCGCCACCCAGGAAGGCAGCCGGGTTGCGGCGGGCGAAGGACGTCAGCTCGTACGCCATTTCGTCCAGTTCCATGCCGCGCATCTGGTCGGCGGTGTCGGCAACGCCGTCGGCGAGGCGGGCAAAGATCTTTTCCTGCGGCGAGCCGTCGCGAAGGTCGCTCGAGGCCTTGCGCAGCGCGTCGGCGACCTTCGAGGTCTCGTCCGCGGTGGCGTTCTTGGTCTCGCGTCCGTACTCATAGGCGCGATCACGGGCGTCGTGGGCGAAATCCGTCGCCTTTTCGCGCGCGGCCGAAGCAAGCTCTTCGGCGCCCGAGCGCGCATCCTGAGCGGCCTTGTCGGCCGCGGCTTTCATCTCTTCGGTAGTGTTGGCCATGGGGTGACCTCCGTTTGCTGTCCGGGCTTGCGCCGTCCTGCGCTGCCTCGTTCCCCTCGTCGCGAGGGGCGCGTGGACGACGCGGTGCGCGTGCTCTCGGGGTCTGAACTGCACGAGGTGAGGAAAAGTTTCGCCGCGCGGTCACGCGGGCGTCATCTAGTGTCAGGGCGCGGGAACGGAGAAGGCTGTGACAGGCGGGCACAGCAAGGCAGGGCCTGCCCGGTCCAGGATGGACGGGGCGGCGTTCCGGCGAAAAGATATGGTTTCAGGGGGGCAGCAGCACGCGGGGCCGGACTCGTGCCTCGTGACGGCCGCGGGGCTGAAGAGGGCGGTCCCGGGCAGAAAACCGCCCGGAACTTGATCGGCCAGGGATGCGGCGCGGGCCTAGGGCCTCAGGCGCAGGTCTGCGCGATGGCGCGGGCCAGCACCGGCACCGTGTCGGCGTTCAGCCCGGCGATGTTCAGGCGGCTGTCGCCCACCATGTAGATTCCGAAATCCTCGCGCATCTTCGCGACCTCGTCGGGCGAGGCGCCGAGGCGCGAGAACATCCCGCGGTGATCGGCGATGAAGTCGTAGCGCGACGAGTTCGTGCGTTGCCGCAGCTCGTCCGCCAGCTGCCGACGGAGCGCGAGCATCGACAGGCGGGTCTCTTCAAGCTCGGCCTGCCAGTCGGCGCGCAGGTCGGCGTCGCCCAGGATTGTCGCCACGATCCGGGGGCCGTGGTCGGGCGGGAAGGAGTAATTCGCGCGGTTGAGTGCGTTCAGCACCAGCTGCACCGTGCCCGCCTCGCTTGCATCCGACACGGTCAGAAGCAGGCCGGCGCGTTCGCGATAGATGCCGAAGTTCTTCGAGCAGGAGGCCGCGATCAGAACCTCCGGCAGGCGCTCTGCCAGAAGCCGGGTACCCGCCGCGTCGGCGTCGAGCCCGTCGCCGAAGCCCTGGTAGGCGATATCGATCATCGGGGTCGCGCCACGCTCGGCCAGAAGATCGGCGACGCGGGTCCAGTCGGCCGCGGTCAGGTTGGCGCCGGTGGGGTTGTGGCAGCAACCATGCAGCAGCACGATGTCACCCTCCGCGACCTCGGCCAGATCCGCCAGCATCCCCTCGACATCGACCTTGCAGGTCGCGTCGTCGAAATAGCGATAGGTGCGGGTGGGCATTTCCATGTGGCGCAGGATGGTGATGTGGTTGGGCCATGTCGGGTCCGACACCCAGACGGTGGCATCCGCGCGTCCATGAGCCTTGACCAGTTCGAATGCCTGCCGCACCGCGCCGGTGCCGCCGGGGGTGGCGATCGCGGCGGTGCGGCCGGGGTCGATGCCTTCGCCCAGGATCATTCCCGCCAGGCCGCGGGCATAGGCGGGATCACCGGCCAGCCCGGTGTAGGACTTCGTCGTCTGCTCGTCCCAGATCCGTTTTTCGGCCGCCTTCACCGCGCGCATCACCGGGGTCACGCCCTCGGGCGTGCGGTAGACGCCGACGCCGAGGTCGATCTTGGCGTCACGCGGGTCCTCTCGGAACATCTGCGTCAGGGCGAGGATCTTGTCGGGGGCGGGGGCTTTCAGGCCGGACAGCATCAGCGGTCTCCAGTGACGACGGCGAGGTCAGAATACATGCCCCATTCGGCCCACGAGCCATCATAGAGCGCGTGATCCCCGTGCCCGATCCGTTCGAGCGCGAGGGAGAGGATCGCGGCGGTGACGCCCGATCCGCAGGTGGTGATGACGGGGCGCCCGAGGTCGACGCCCGCCTGCGCGAAGGCTGCACGCAGGTCGTCGGTGCCGCGCATCGTGCCGTCGTCGTTGAGGACGGCGCGGAAGGGCAGGTTCTTCGAACCGGGGATGTGGCCCGCGCGCAGACCCTGGCGCGGCTCGGGATCGTCGCCGCGGAAGCGCGAGGCGCCGCGGGCATCGACGATCTCGTGATCGCCCAGTTTGGCGGCGGCGGCGACCTGCGTCACGTCGCGCACCAGCTGGTTCTGCTTGCGCGCGGTCATGTGGCGGTCGCGGATCGCCGGGGGCAGGTCGTCGACCGGGTGCCCCTCGGCCCGCCACTTGGGCAGGCCGCCGTCGAGGACGGCGACGTCGGTCTTGCCCATCAGCCGGAACAGCCACCAGAAGCGGGCTGCGGAGAACAGGCCCAGGCCGTCGTAGATCACGACCTGGTGGCCGTCGCCCACGCCGAGCGCGCGCATCCGGCTCATGAACTTTTCCGGCGGCGGGGCCATGTGAGGCAGGTCGCTGCGGCTGTCGGAGAGGTCGGACAGATCGGCAAAGCGCGCGCCGGGGATGTGGGCCACGTCGTATTCCGCACGCGGATCGCGCCCCGCGTCGGGCAGGTACCAGGATCCGTCGAGGATCCGGAGGTCCGGATCGGACAGGTGCCGGGCCAGCCAGTCGGTGGAAACCAGGGTATGCGGATCGTCCTGGGACATGCAGATCACCGTGTCGCAAGGGTTTCCCTGCCTTAGCCGCCCTGCGGACGGGCTGCAAGGTATCGGCGGGGCCACGGGGACGGGGCCACGGGGCATGGGGGCGCATCGGGGGCGGCCGGTCCGCTGGGGGGCAGGCGGGGCGAGAGTGGGTATTTTTGAAGAGAAGAAGCCAGGGGAGGCGCCGTGCGCTGCGCGGGCGCCTTGCCCCACGGTTCGGCGGCGGCGCCCCCGGCTCAGGCGTTCTGGCGCAGGAGGCGCTGTTTCTGGCGCTGCCAGTCGCGCTTGGCTTCGGTGGCGCGCTTGTCGGGCGCCTTCTTGCCCTTGGCGATGCCGATCTTGACCTTGGCGATGCCGCGATGGTTGAAATACAGCACCATTGGCACGAGCGTCATGCCCTTGCGCTGGGTTTCATTCCAGAGCCGCGCGAGTTCCTTGCGCGAAACCAGAAGCTTGCGGCGGCGCCGGTCCTCGTGCCCGAACATCGCCTGTTCGTAGGGAGCGATATAGGCGTTCACCAGCCACAGCTCACCGTTTTCGACGGCGGCATAGCTTTCGGCGATGTTCGAGGTGTTCTGCCGCAACGACTTCACCTCGGACCCCATCAGCTGGATGCCGCATTCGAGGTCGTCGTCGATGGCATAGTCGTAGCGTGCGCGCCGGTTCTCGGCGATCACCTTGTAATTCGGGTTGTCCTTGGGCTTGGCCATTGCGGAGACGTAGAGGGGACGCGTGCCGGGATCAAGGAGGCGATTGAAGACGGGGCACACGAAAGGTTTCGAGCGGGAGGGGGAGCCGGGGGTTTGCACCCCGGCTTCGCCTGTGCAGCGCATCTGCGGGCCCCCGGGCGGTCCGCAGACGCTTCGGGCAGGGTCAGAGCAGGCCTGCGTGTTCCATCGCCGCGCGGATCTCGGCCTTGGTGGCGTCGGTGGGCTGTTCCAGGGGCAGGCGCACCTCGGTCGAGCACAGGCCCAGCAAGGACAATCCGTATTTCGCCCCCGTGAGCCCGGGTTCGAGGAAGATCGCCCGGTGCAGCGGCATCAGCCGGTCCTGCAGCGCAAGCGCGCCGGCCCAGTCGCCCGACAGCGTCGCCGCCTGGAACTGCGCACAGAGCTTCGGGGCGACGTTGGCGGTGACGCTGATGCAGCCTACGCCGCCATGCGCGTTGAACCCCAGCGCCGAGGCGTCTTCGCCCGAGATCTGCAGGAAGTCCGTGCCGCAGGTGATGCGCTGGAGGCTGACCCGCGACACGTCGCCGGTGGCGTCCTTCACGCCTACGATGCGCGGCAGCTTTGCCAGTTCGCCCATCGTCGCGGGCGTCATGTCGACGATCGACCGGCCGGGGATGTTGTAGATCAGGATCGGCAGGTTGGCCGCATCATGCACCGCGCGGAAATGCGCCATCAGACCCGACTGCGTAGGCTTGTTGTAGTAGGGCGTCACGACGAGCGCGCCGTCGGCGCCCACGGCTTCGGCATGCCGGATCAGCCGGATCGATTCCGCCGTGTTGTTCGACCCCGCGCCCGCGATCACCGGGATCCGCCCGGCCACGGCCTGCACCACCAACTCGACCACCTGTTCGTGCTCGGCATGGCTGAGCGTCGGGGTTTCCCCCGTGGTGCCCACCGGCACGAGGCCTGAGGACCCTTCGGCGATGTGCCAGTCGACAAGTTTCTTCAACGTGTCCACATCCACCTTGCCGTCCTTGAACGGCGTGACGAGGGCGGGCAGGGATCCCTTGAACATGGACACGCTTCCTTCGGTCTTCGGGGGCGCGGTTCGCGTTTCGCGGGCGCCCGGTGTTGTGATCGCGGGCGGACCCTATAGGCGTCACACCGCCTTGCCAAGTTTGTGTATTGAACGCGCCCGCATGGAGCTTAGTTTTCCGACCCATGCGTATGATTGCCCTGTCCGCCCTTCTTGCTGCCACGCTGACCGGCCTTCCTGCCGTTTCGGCGCAGGAACGCCTGCCCGGGGGCGCCGCCGCCCGCGCCCTGTCCGACGGCATGGACGAGATGCGCGCCGGCGATTGGTCCGATGCGCTGTCCGAGGCTGCAAAGGCCGGGCCCGTCGCGCGCGACGTGTTCGAGTGGCACCGCCTGCGGGCCGGGCGCGGGACTTTCGACGAGGCCATCGCCTTTCTCCGCCGGCGGGGCGACTGGCCGGGCCTGCCCTACCTCAAGGAGCAAATGGAAGAGTCGCTGCCCTTCGAGGGTCGCGGGCCCGATGTGATCGCCTTTTTCGCCGACACCACGCCGGAGACGGGACATGGTGCCGTCGCCCTGGTCGAGGCCTTTGCCCAGATCGGCAACGAGGGCGATGCCCAGGCCGAGGCCACGCTGGCCTGGCTGACCCTGCCCATGGATGCGGAGTCCGAGGCGCTGCTGCTGGCGCGCTACCCGGACGTGCTTGAACCTCATCATCGCGCGCGGCTTGACATGCTGTTGTGGCGCGGTGCCGAGGCGGCGGCGCGGCGGATGCTGGCCCGGGTGGACGACACCGGGCTTGCCGCGCTGGCCGAGGCCCGGCTGGCGCTGCGCCAGAACCGCGCCGGTGTCGACGACCTGATCGAGGCCGTGCCGGCGGCGCTGCAATCCGATCCGGGGCTGGCCTACGAACGGTTTCGCTGGCGGCTGGGCCACGGCCTGAAGGAGTCGGCCATCGAGCTGATGATCGCCCGCAGTTCCCAGGCGGCGGACCTCGGACAGGCCGACGCCTGGGCCGCGCACCGCGGCGATCTGGCGCGCGAACTGATGCGGGCGGGCGACCACGAGACGGCCTATGCCGTTGCCGCCGCGCATCACCTGCGGGAGGGCGGCACGTATTCCGACCTCGAATGGCTGTCGGGCTACCTCGCGCTGCGGTTTCTCGACGCGCCGGCCAAGGCGCTCGAACACTTCCGGCATTTGCGGCTGTCCGTCGACACGCCTATATCCTTGGGCCGGGCGGGCTACTGGGAAGGGCGCGCGCACGAGGCGCTGGGCGATGTCGAGGGGGCGCAGGCGGCCTATGCCTTCGGCGCGGAGTACCAGACCAGCTTTTACGGCCTTCTCGCGGCCGAGCGCGGTGGCCTTCCGCTGGACCCCGCGCTGACGGGGAAGGAGACCTATCCCTCGGTCTCGGTCTCGGCCTTCCGCGACAGTTCGGTCCTCGAGGCGGCGCTGCTGCTGCAAAGCGCGGGCGAGCGCGATCTGGCCGAGCGTTTCATGGTGCATCTGGGCGAGACGTTGACCGAGACCGAGCTTGGGACGCTGGCCGATGTCGCGCTGGCGCTGGGCGAGCCGCATATCGCGCTGAGGGTGGCGAAGCAGGCGGCGCGCATGGGGTATACGCTGCCGCGGTCCTATTTCCCGGTGATCGAGCTGGGCGTGGCGGACATGCCAGTGTCGCGGGAGCTGGCGCTGGCCATCGCGCGACGCGAGAGCGAGTTCAATCCCGGGGTGTCGAGCGGCGTGGGCGCGCGCGGGCTCATGCAGCTGATGCCCGGGACCGCGCGCGACGTGGCCCGCGAGATCGGCGTGGCCTATTCCTCGGAGCGGCTGTTTACCGACCCGAGCTACAATGCGCGGCTGGGGACCACTTACCTTGCCGGGCTGATCCGGCAGTTCGGCGATACGCCGGTGCTGGTTTCGGCGGGATACAACGCGGGCCCGGGGCGTCCGCTGACATGGATGCGCGACCGCGGCGATCCCCGCAGCGACGAGGTCGACGTTGTGGACTGGATCGAGCACATCCCCTTCGATGAGACGCGCAACTACGTGATGCGTGTGGCCGAGTCGCTGCCTGTCTACCGCGCGCGGCTGACCGGCGAGACCGGGCCGCTGAACTTCACCGACGAGCTGAAGGGGCGGTAGCCGGACCCCGAGGCGCGGATCCTTGCGGATCCGCACGCGATGCATCGGGGCAGGGGGCGGTCCGCCCCCTCTGCGCCTTGCGGCGCATTCACCCCCGGAGAGTATTTGTAGAAGAAGAGAAGATGGGGACGGGAGAAGGGGGCCTGCCTGGCGGCGCGTTGGCGGCGCTTTCGTCGGTGGCGCGTGGCCGTTGCCCGGCGGGAGGTGCGGGCGGGGTGAACTTGACCCCGGGGCCGCGTTTGGCTAGCGCCTTGGCGTCCTAGCCCCGATCAAGGAGATGCGTCCCGTGCCTACCCCCTCTCTTCTCATCCTGCCCGGCGACGGTATCGGCCCCGAGGTCATGACCGAGGTGCGCAAGGTCATCGACTGGTTCGGTGCCAAGCGCGGCCTGTCCTTCGAGGTGTTCGAGGACCTGGTGGGCGGCGCGGCCTACGACGCGCACGGCACGCCCCTGACGGACGAGACCATGGCCAAGGCGCAGGGCGTGGACGCGGTGCTGCTGGGCGCCGTGGGCGGCCCGGCCTACGACACGCTGGATTTTGCCGTGAAGCCCGAGCGGGGTCTTCTGCGGCTGCGCAAGGAGATGGACCTCTTCGCCAACCTGCGGCCCGCGCAGTGTTTCGATGCGCTTGCCGATTTCTCGTCGCTGAAGCGCGACGTGGTGGCCGGGCTCGACATCATGATCGTCCGCGAGCTGACGAGCGGGATCTATTTCGGCGAGCCCCGCGGGATCATCGACGACAACGAGGGCGGGCGCGTCGGCGTCAACACCCAGCGCTACACCACCGACGAAATCCGCCGCGTGGCGCGCGCCGCCTTCGAGCTGGCCAAGAAGCGCGGCAACCGCGTTTGCTCGATGGAAAAGGCCAACGTGATGGAGTCGGGCATCCTCTGGCGCGAAGAGGTGCAGTGGGTGCATGACAACGAGTATCCCGAGGTCGAGCTTAGCCACATGTACGCCGATGCCGGCGCCATGCAGCTGGTGCGTGCGCCCAAGCAGTTCGACGTGATCGTCACCGACAACCTGTTCGGCGACCTGCTGTCGGACGCGGCGGCGATGCTGACCGGGTCGCTGGGCATGTTGCCCTCGGCCTCGCTGGGGGCGCCGATGGAGAACGGCCGGCCCAAGGCGCTCTATGAGCCCGTCCACGGCTCGGCCCCAGACATCGCGGGTCAGGGCAAGGCCAATCCGTCGGCCTGCATCCTGAGCTTTGCCATGGCGCTGCGCTATTCCTTCGACCGGGGCGACGAGGCGACGCGGCTGGAACGCGCGGTTGAGACCGTTCTGGCGCAGGGTGTCCGCACCGCCGACCTGATGCAGGCCGAGGGCGGCAGCCCCGCCTCGACCAGCGACATGGGCGATGCGGTGATCGCGGCGCTTGAGGCGTCTCTCTGAGAAAATCATCGGGCGCGCCATGTGGCGTGCCCGATGTTCCTGCGCCGTGGCCCTTCCGCGCCCGGACCTAGGTCGGGCGGCGCAGGAGCAGCAGGATCGGGATCACCGCCAGCGTCAGCACCAGCATCAGTGCGAAGTTGTCGACATAGGCGATCATCGCCGCCTCGCGGCTGACCAGCTGATCCGCGATCGCGGCATAGAGGCGCGACCCCTCCAGCAGTTGCGGCAGCGTGTTCCGCACGGCCGGCGCCTGAGCGGTGAGGGTCGAGGCAATTTCCTCGTGGTTGACCGTGCTCATCCGCGACAGGGTCACCGTCACGAGCGATATGCCCACGCCTGAGCCCACGTTGCGCACCAGGCTGAACATCGCCGTCGCGTCGCCACGGAACCGCTGGGCGATGGTGGCGAAGGTAAGCGTTGAGAGCGGCACGAAGACGAAGCCCAGGCCGAACCCCTGCATCACGCCGCTGACGATGATGGGGCGGGCGTTCATGCCGCTTTCGAAGCCCTCCATCAGCAGCAGCGACCACGCGGTCATGCACAGGCCGAAGCCGACCAGGAGCCGCGGGTCGAAACGCCCGACGAGGCGCCCGACGATCACCATCGACAGCATCGTGCCGACCCCGCGCGGCGCCATGACGAGGCCGGTTTCGATCACCGGGTATCCCATGATCTTCTGCAGGAGCGGCGGCAGCAGGGCGAGACCCGAAAACAGTGTCATCCCGATGACGAAGATGAAGACGAGACCCATCACGAAGTTGCGGTCGCGGAACATCGCAAGGTCGACGAAGGGATCTTTTGCGCCCCAGCAGTGGATCACGAAGGCCCAGAACCCCGACAGCATCAGCCCGAAGTAAAGCTGGATCTCGAACGCGTCGAACCAGCCGGCGGACTGGCCGCGGTCCAGCATCAGCTGCAGCGATCCGACGGCCAGCGCCAGAAGGCCGAAGCCCATGATGTCGAAGCGGCGCAGCTTGATCTCTTCGCGCGGGATGAAGGCCGCGACGCCCAGAAGGGCTATGGCGCCGAGGGGCAGGTTGATGAAGAAGACGTAGCGCCAGTTGAAGACCTCGGTCAGATAGCCGCCCAGCGTCGGGCCGATGATCGGCCCCACCATGATGCCCATGCCGTAGATCGCCATGGCCTGGCCGATCCTTTCGCGCGGGTTGATGTCCAGCAACAGCGCCTGCGAGAGCGGGATCAGCGCCGCGCCGAAGATGCCCTGGAAGATCCGGAACACCACCATCTCGGGCAGGCTGGTCGAGATGCCGCACAGCATCGAGGACAGCACGAAACCGATGATCGAGCCCACGAACACCATGCGCCTCCCGACCCGGTCGGCCACCCAGCCGGTCAGCGGCGTGGCGATGGCCGAGGCCACGATGTAGGAGGTCAGCACCCAGGTGATCTCTTCCTGCGTGGCGTTCAGGCTGGCCGCCATGTGCGGCAGCGCCACATTGGCGATCGTGGTGTCGAGCACCTGCATCACCGTCGCCAGCATGATCGAGGCGGTCAGAAGCCCCGGGTATGCCACCTTGAGCGCGGGGGGCGAGAGCGTCGCGCCCTTGCCGGAGGCGGCGGAGGCGGGTGACGACGGGGCCGGGGGGAGGTCGTCCATGTCCTCAGCCCCGCAGCGCGTCGAGGCGCGTGGCCCCGGTGTCGACCGAGACGCCGACGCTCATGCCGTCGCGCAGAGGGCGGTCGGAGGTGTCGTCCAGACGGATCCGCACAGGCACGCGCTGCACCACCTTGACCCAGTTGCCGGTCGCGTTCTGCGCGGGGATCAGCGAGAATTGCGAGCCTGTGGCCGAGCCGAAGCTTTCCACCGCGCCGTGCAGTTCCAGCCCCGGGTAGGCGTCGACCTCGATCGTGACGGGCTGGCCCTGGGACAGGGAGCCAAGCTGGGTTTCCTTGAAATTCGCCTCGATCCAGCTGTCGTCACCGTTGACGAGCGTGGCGATGCCGCTGCCGGCGGCGACGAACTGGCCGACATTCAGGCCTTCGATCTGGCTGACCGTGCCGTCGGTCGCGGCGCGCACGGTGGTCCGATCCAGGTCGCGCTGCGCGGCCGCGCGGGTTGCGAGTGCTGCGCGGACGGCGGGCAGGCTATCGGTCTCGGCCTCTGGGTCGCCGCCCAGGGCCGCCGCGGCGGCGGCAAGCTGGCGTTCGGCCACCCGCACCGCGTTCTCGGCGGTACGGCCTGCGATTGTGGCATCGTCCAGCGCCGCCTGGCTGCCGACGCCGCGTTCGGAAAGCTGGCTTTGCCGGTTCAGTTCGCGGGCCTGAACGTCGGCGATGGCGTGGGCCGAGGCCAGCTGCGCCTCGGCCGTGGCATAGGCCGCGCGCTCCTTGGCGACGGTCAGGCGTGCGGCGGACAGCTGCGCCTCGGCCGATTGCAGAGCGATGCGGTAATCAGTGGGATCGATGCGGAACAACGGCGTGCCGGCGGTCACGTGCTGGTTCTCGGTCACCAGAACCTCGGCCACGCGACCGCCGACCTCGGGCGCGGCGGACATCATCGGCTGGTGGATATAGGCATTGTCGGTGCTGACGTAGCGCCCCCCGAACAGCCACAGGCCGCCGCCGATCAGCACCAGCAGAAGCGGCATCGCCAGCATCAAAAGACGTTTGCGGCGGGCGGTGCCCGGCTTGGGCGCGGGGTCGGACTGCGTTTGGTCGGACTGGGCGGGGCCGGACTGGGAGGGGGCGGATTGCACCGCGTCGGGGCGGGCGTCCGAAGGATCGGTATCTGCGGTCATGTCTCGCTCTCCTCGGCCGGGGCGGGGCCCTCGTCGGCCAGGTTGCTCTTGATCTTCTGCAGGCAGGTGCGGAACGACTCGCGCTCGCCTTCGGTGAAATCGGCAAAGACCCGGGCAAAGACGCCGTCACTGATCGACCGCATGGCCGCCAGCCTTTCTGCGCCCTCGGGGGTCAGCGTCAGGGTCTTGGCACGGCTGTCCTGCGGATCGGCCGCGCGGGTCACCAAGTCCGCGGCCGAAAGACGTTCGGCCAAGGCGCTGATCGTCATCGGCGCGGCGTCCAGCGCCTCGCCCATCGCGACCTGTCGCATCGGGCCTTGCCGGTCCAGAAGTCCCAGCGCGCGCCACTGCATCAGGGTCAGCCCCTCGGGCCGGGCGGCCTGTTCGAACCTGCGGCGCAGGCCCATCGCGGTTTCCTGAAGAAGCTGCGGCAGATCGGTCATGGGGCGGATCCTTTCGATACTGACGCATATAGTACGGCTATGTATAATTGCAGTCCACTGGATCTGCGGCCTGCGCATGGCGGCACTGCGCCGCACGAACACCGCGCGACCGCCGGGCCCACCGGACCCCCTGACCGCCGCGGCGTGGCCCGGCGCGCGCGGTTTCGCCGATGCCGGACGGTCACGTGGCCAAGCCCGCTTGACCCCGGGGCGAAACCCCCGGAATGAGGGCAGGGGACCCAGGTCCCTCTCACACCCCCGACATCCACCCCACCGACATCAGGTTCCGCCATGACCGACCTCGGACAGGCCAATCTTCGCGGCGCCAGCCTTGCGCTATTGGCATTTGCCCTGTTTTCCACCCACGACGTCGCGGTGAAGTACCTGGGCGGGCTCTATTCCCCGTTCCAGATCATCTTTTTCAGCGTCCTCCTCAGCTTTCCGCTGGCGACGCTGATGCTGATGCGCGACCCGACGCGGGGCCACCTGCGGCCGGTGCATCCGTGGTGGACGGGCCTGCGGACGATCATGGGCGTCGTCACGGGGATGAGCGCGTTCTACGCGTTCTCGGTCCTGCCGCTGGCGCAGACCTATGCCATCCTCTTCGCCTCGCCGCTTCTGATCACGCTGCTGTCGATCCCGATCCTGGGCGAGAAGGTGGGCCCGCACCGACTGGGCGCGGTGATCGCGGGGCTGATCGGGGTGATGGTGGTGCTGCGCCCCGGCGCGCAGGAGATGCAGCTGGGCCACTTCGCCGCAATGGCTGCCGCCGTCGGGTCGGCGATGGCCGGGGTGATCGTGCGCAAGATCGGCAAGGACGAACGCAGCGCGGTGCTGATGCTGTATCCGATGATGGCCAACGCCGTGGTGATGAGCTGCCTTTTGCCCTTCGTCTACAAGCCCATGCCGTTGGCGGATCTGGGGCTGACGGGCATGCTGGCGGCGTTCAGCTTTACCGCGGGGCTGCTGGTGATCTCGGCCTACCGCGCGGCCGAGGCGGCGATCGTGGCGCCGATGCAGTATTCCCAGATCATCTGGGCCGCCCTCTTCGGCGCGGTGTTCTTCGACGAGGTGCCCGACCCGATGACATGGGTCGGCGCGGCGATCATCATCGTCAGCGGGCTCTACATCGTGATCCGCGAATCGCGCGGCGGGGCCTCGGCCAACATGCCGGTGATCGCCACCCGGTCGCGCCCCGATACCGGCACCTATCCCCGCCCGCCGGCGTTGAAATCCCTGCCCGGGCGGGGGTCGCGTAAGGGCTTGCAAATGCGGCGCCAAGCGGATACCTGACGCGGCACGGTCGGAGTATAGCTCAGCCTGGTAGAGCACTGTCTTCGGGAGGCAGGGGTCGTAGGTTCGAATCCTGCTACTCCGACCAAATGATCTTCGGCGAGGCGTCCCGGACCTCGCCACTTCTCCCCCCCCCTCACATCGTGAAAGTGAAACGCGGGCCGGCGCGGCGCGTTCTTGCTTGGCGCAGTTTCCTGCGTCACGGCGCATCGTCTCTTCGCCTCCGTGCCAGCCGCTTCGCCGGGCGGGGCCGAACCCGGGCCCGGGCCCGGGCCTTGCTTTGTCAGGGGCTTCTCTGCCCCGTTGTCGAGGCGCGCCTTGCTTGGTGACCCCGCAGGCGGCCGCCCGCCGGATGCCGGCTCCGGAAACGACACGCGGCGGCATGTCTCCATGCCGCCGCGCGCTGTCTTCTCTGCGTCTCGCGGCGGGGGGCCGCGCCGGGTCAGGCCGCGTGGGCCTGGGCGGGCAGGGGCCGCATCAGGATGCCCAGCACCGCCAGCGCGCCGATCGCGATGGCGATCCAGTTCGTCGAGATCAGCAGAAGCCCCGCAAGCGTCAGCGCCAGCTTCTCCCACGTGGCCAGCGCCCGCCGGAACCAGCCGATATAGGCCGCCGACAACGCGATCACCCCCACGAGGCCCGAGATCAGCGCGGTGATGAACTGCAGCCAGGTGAAGTCCACGAACAGCAGGCTGGGCGCGTAGATGAACATGAACGGCACCAGCGCCTTGCCCATCGACAGCCGGAAGGCGGTCGTGCCCGTCGTCATCGGCTCGGACCGCGCGAGACCCGCCGCCGCGTAGGCGGCGAGCGCCACGGGCGGTGTCACGTCTGCCAGCACCCCGAAGTAGAAGACGAAGAAGTGCGTGGCGATCAGCGGCACCCCGAATTCGCCAAGAGCGGGCGCGGCGATCGAGGCGAGGATGATGTAGGTGGGCGTCGTGGGAATGCCCGCCCCCATGATGATGCAGGCGATGGCCACGAAGATCAGGCCGAAGAACAGCGCCATCCCCTGCTCGGACAGCAGACCGGTGAAGTCGAACGCCGTCACCACCCCGGCCAGGTCGTTGGCCAGCTGCACCACGGCGGCCGAGAACTTGAACCCAAGGCCCGTGAGCGTGGTCATCCCCAGCAGGAAGCCCACGCAGGCACAGGCCGCGCCGATGGCCAGCGCGAACTTGGCGCCGTCCTCGAAGCCGCGCACCAGCCGCGGCGGCGTCAGCACGGTCGAGGTGTCCATGGTGGTGTTCCCGAGCTTGTGCATCACCAACGGCACGTAGCTGCACACGATCGTCAGGATGATGCCCCAGAACGCGGCCAGGAAGGGCGTGTACTGCATCAGCAGCATCGCCACCATGACCCCCAGCGGCACGAAAAGATGCCATGACTTGGCCAGCACGGCGCCGAACTGCGGGATCTTGTCCTTCGACATGCCCTTGAGACCCAGTTTCTTGGCCTCGAGATGTACCATCAGCAGGATCGCGATGTAGTGGAAGGCCGCGGGCACGATCGCGATCAGGATCAGCTCGTTGTAGGGGATGCCCAGCATTTCGGTCATCACGAAGGCCGAGGCACCCATGATCGGGGGCGTCACCTGTCCCCCGCACGAGGCCGACGCCTCGACCGCGCCTGCGAAGCGCCCCGAGAAGCCGGATTTCTTCATCAACGGAATGGTGAAGGCGCCCGTGGTCACCGTGTTGGCGATGGGCGAGCCCGAGATCATCCCGAAAAAGCCCGACGAGACGACCGATACCTTGGCCGACCCGCCCGAGGCGCGCCCGGCGATGATCGTCGCGAGGTCGATGAACAGCTGCCCCAGCCCGCTCATCTGCGCGAGGATGCCGAAGAGCACGAAGTGGAAGACGTAGGTCGCGACCACGCCCACGGCGACGCCGTAGATGCCTTCGGTCCCGATGAAGAGGTGGTTGATGATCCGGGCGATGGAATAGCCGCGATGCGCGAAGATGCCGGGCAGGTAGGGTCCGAAAAGCGCGTAGAGCAGGCAGCCGATGCCGATATAGGCCAGCGTCGCCCCCATCGTGCGGCGCGTCGCCTCCATCGTCATGACGATGGCGACAAGGCCCATCATGTACGCGGGCTGCGGCGGGCTACCGACGTTCTCGATGAAGATGTAGTGGAAGAAGATCGTCAGATAGGCCGAGAAGCCGGCCCCGAATGCGGCGAACAGCCAATCGCGCAGCGCGACCTTCTGCGGGTCGGCGCCGGGGCGGTTGAAGGGCAGGGTCAGCGCGATCAGCACCAGCATCACGGCGGTGAAGACCCAGGTCAGGGTGCCGCCCGGCAGGGTCGGCACCAGCGACCACAGCAGATAGAGGTAGAAGGCGGCGAAGATGCCGCTTTCCAGCCACGTCTTGCCCGAGGGCGTCGCGCGCTTGCGCGGGAAGACGAGGAAGATCAGCCCCATCACGAAGCTGAGATGAATGGTCCGGTGCATCACCTCGTTCAGAAGCCCGAAGCCCGCCGTGTACACGTGAAACAGCGACAGCGCGACCGAGGCGATCGTGACGATCATCGCGGTCGGGCCCAGCAGGTTGCGGAAATTCGATTCCGAATCGTATTCGCGGACCATCGCCTCAAGTTCGTCGGCGGTCAGCTCACGGTCGTCGTCGGGGGCGGCTTCCTGCCCGCGGCGGTCGTAGTTCGGCGTCTCGTGGCTCACTGGTGGGTCTCCTCGTCGCAGGGGGCAAGGGTTAGGGCGGCCTGCCCGAGATCTGCCAGCGGCAGGTCGCGGTCGGCGATGTGCAGGGTATTCTTGAACTGCGCCTGGATGCGCATCGGGATGGGGCCGGTTTCGCGGTCGAGGTCGAGGATGAACTTGCCGTCCTCGTGCCGCCAGCCCGTGGCGCCCACGTCATCGGCGATCGACGGCAGCCCGGCGCCGTGCGCCTCGAAGACCTCGCTGGTCTGGATGATGCGCCCCGCCTCGACCCGGTAGTGGTCGGTGACCGGCGTGCGGGAAACCGAGTGGATGAAGCTGAGCCGGAACTCGGCCGCGGGGCCCAGCGGATAGCGGGCGACCTCGGCGCCGGTGCCGCGCGTCTGGGTCAGGCAGATCCAGGGGCCGGCGTCGCCTGCCTGCGCGGGGGCCTGGAACACGAAAGGGGCGGCGGCCAGAACCGCCGCCCCCAGTCCGCGCAGTTTCCTGCGCCGGGACATTATTGCGAGACGCCCTGCTCGGTATAGAACTTCTCGGCGCCGGGATGGACCGGGATCGACACGCTTTCCAGCGCCTTGTCGAGCGAGATCTGCTTGCCCATCGGGTGCACCTGACCCAGGGTCTCGGTGTTTTCGTAAAGCGCCTTGGTCACCGCGTAGACCACGTCCTCGGGGACCTCGGCGTGGGTCGCCCAGAGTGCACGGACGGCCAAGGTGTCGACGTCTTCGTCGATGCCGTTGTAGCTGCCTGCGGGCACGACCGCGTTGGCGTAGTAGGGCTGACTTTCCTGGAGCTTCTCGATCGCGGGGCCGTTCAGCGGCACGATGCGCACGTCATGGCCGTTGGCCAGGTCGGTGACCGAAGAGGTCGGCAGGCCGGCGGTGATCAGCGACGCGTCGAGGTTGCCGTCCTTGATCTTGTCGATCGACTGGGCAAACGACGAATAGTCCTCGGACACGTCTTCGCGCGACATGCCATGCGCGGCCAGAAGGTCGCCCAGAAGCTGCCACTGGCCCGAGCCGGGCGAGCCCGACGAGATCGACTTGCCCTTCAGGTCCTCGAAGGTCTCGACGCCGCTGTCGGCGCGCACGACCAGCTGCACGGTCTCGGGGTAGAGCGCCCCGATGACGCGCAGGTTCTCGATCGGCTCGCCCTCGAACTGGTTCTTGCCGTGGTAGGCGGCGTCGACGATGTCGGCGGCGATGAAGGCGGATTCGATCTCGCTCCGGCCCAGCAGCTGGGCGTTGGCGACCGACGCGTTGCCGGTTTCGGCGGTGGCCGACAGGCGGGTGTCGGGCAGCTGCGCCTGGTTCGAGATCAGCTGAGCCAGCATGCCGCCCAGCGGATAGTAGGTGCCGCCGGTGCCGCCGGTGGCGATCCCGAAGAACGTGCGGCCCTGCGCCAGGGCGGGACCGGCCAGCGCGGCCAGGGTGGCCCCGGCCGAGGTGCCAAGGAAATGGCGCCGTGAAATGGTCATGGATCTAGTCCTCCTTGTTCGGTTGCATGGCCCGTCTTGCCCGCGGGTCGGGTCTGTCACGACGGATAGACACATCTTTTGTTGACCTCAATTTTTTGCATGTCAATAAATGTTTTGAAATGTGAAAGACCAAGCAGATGCCATCCGATATCGACGTTTCCTCCCCCACCGCGCTGTGCGACCTGATCCGCGGCGACGGCCCGCTTTTGTTGAACGTGCCCCATGCCGGGCTGGTCCTGCCGCCCGAGGTGGCCGAGGCGTTGCGACCCGAGGCGGCCGGGCTGCGCGACACCGACTGGCACATGGACCGCATCGCGCGCGAGGTGCGGCCCGTCGGCGCCAGCCTGATGGTTGCCCGCGTGTCGCGCTATGCCGCCGACCTCAACCGCCCCCGGGATGATACGCCGCTTTATGACAGTGCCACGACGGGCCTGATCTCGACCATCGATTTCGACGGCGCGCCGCTTTACCGCGACGGGGCCGCGCCGGACGCGGCCGCCCGCGCGGCACGCGTTTCGGCCTACTGGACCCCCTATCACGCTGCGCTGACGGACGAAATCGCGCGCATCCGGGCGGCGCACGGCTATTGCCTGCTGCTCGATCTGCATTCGATCCGCAGCCGGGTGCCACGGCTTTTCGACGGGCGGCTGCCGGATCTCAACCTTGGCACCAATTCCGGGGCCAGCTGCGCCCCCGGCCTGGCGCGCGCCGCCCATGCCGCGATCGAGGGGCACGGGCTGAGCGTGGTCCGCGACGGCCGGTTCAAGGGCGGCTACATCACCCGCCACTACGGCACCCCCGACCGTCACGTGCACGCCCTGCAGATCGAGATCGCGCAGGAGGTCTACATGCAGGAGACGCCGCCATGGACATACCTGCCGGAAAAGGCCGCGCGCCTGACCGGGGCGCTGGGCGCGCTGATCGCCGCCATGGCCGCCTTTTCGCCCGAGCGAGAGGACGGCTGACATGACCGATCCGCAGGCGACACCTGCCGCGGGGCAGGACGGCGACCGCATCGCCGGCGCGCATTTCCGCCAGGCGCTGACGCCCGAGGGCTGGGTCCACGGCCTGTCGATGCATGTCGCGCCCGACGGCACCATTGCCAAGACGTGCCGGGACGACAATCCCGAGGGCCTGCCGGTCTACGACAATCCCGTCGTCCCGGGGATCACCGACCTGCACAGCCATGCGTTCCAGTACGCGATGGCGGGCCTGTCGGAGGTGCGGCGCAACCCGGTCGACAGCTTCTGGTCGTGGCGCGACATCATGTATTTCTTCGCCCTGACCCTGTCGCCCGAGGACATGCGGGCCATCGCCGCGCGCCTCTACCTCGCGCTGCTCAAGGGCGGCTATACCGGGATCGTCGAGTTCCACTATGTCCACAACGACCTGGACGGCACGCCCTATGCCCGGCGCGAAGAGCTGTCGCTGGCGATCTTTGAGGCGGCGCAGGCGACCGGGCTCGACCTGACGCACCTGCCGGTATTCTACGCGCATGCGAATTTCGGCGGTCAGCCGCCCACCGAGGGACAGCGCCGCTTCGTGCAGGATCTCGACGGTTACGCGGCAATGATCGACGCCCTGCGCGGCCCCGCTACCGCGGCGGGCCATACTCTGGGCATCGCGCCGCATTCGCTGCGTGCCGCTACGACAGAGGAAATCACCCGCCTGCTGGAGCTGCGCGCCGACAAGCTGCCCGGCTGTCCGGTGCATATCCACGTGGCCGAGCAGGTGAAGGAGGTCGAGGACGCGCTGGCCTGGAACGGCCGCCGCCCGGTCGAGCAGCTGTTCGACATCGCGCCGGTCGACGACCGCTGGTGCCTGATCCACGCCACCCACCTGACCGCGGACGAAATCACCCGGATCGCCCGGTCGGGCGCGACGGTCGGGCTGTGCCCGATGACCGAGGCCAACCTGGGCGACGGCATCTTCGAGGCCGCGCAGTATCTAGGGCAGGGGGGCAGCTTCGGGATCGGGTCGGATTCCAACATCGCGACGGTCGCCGCACAGGAACTGCAGCAGCTGGAATACAGCCAGCGGCTGCGGGACCGGCAGCGCAACGTGATGGCGGCAGAGACCCAGCCGCATGTCGCGGCCAACCTGTGGTCGCGCGCCGCACGGGGCGGGGCCCGCGCCGCCGGTCGGCCCGAGGCGGGGCTGGCGCCGGGCGGCATGGCAAGCTTCGTCGAGCTGCGCAGCCCTGAACCCGCCGCTTTGCTGGCGACCACGCCCGAAGCGGTGCTGGACTACCACATGTTCGCCGGACGCGGGTTCCACGTGGGCGACGTGGTCGTCCGCGGGCGTCGCGTGGTTCGCGGTGGGCATCACCCGCAGGAAGAGGCGATCGTGTCGGATTATGCGACCGCCATGTCCCGGATCGCCGACAGGCTGGGTTCCCGCCCGCGCTAGCGGCGGGGTACGGGAAAGGGCGCGCGGCTGGGCGCCCGGAGAGGCATGGCGCTCCGATGGCCGGTCCCGCGACGTGGCGCGGCGTGGTCGGGGCCGGTGGCAATGATGGCGGCAAGGATGGCGGCGGGGATGATCGCGGGGCCGGGGACGGGACGTCGCAGGGACCGGGTGGCAGGGGGCAGACGTTAGGCGGCATGGCGAAAGAACCCGACTACAGATCGAACTCCCTCTTGCGCGGGCTCAGCATCCTTGAATGCTTCGGCCACCGGCGGGCCGAGATGACGCTGACCGAGATCGCCGAGGCGATCTCGGTCACCAGTTCCGCGGCCTACCGCTTCGTCGTGACGCTCGAGCACGAGGGGTATTTGGCACGGCAGGACAACCGCTATCGACTTGCCCCCCGGGCGATGTCGCTGGGGTTCCGCTATCTTTCGTCGCTCGACGTCTACGACATCGCGCGCCTGCCGGCCGACGCGCTGCGCGACGAGACCGGGTTCACCGTGCATGTCGCCGTGCTTCATGGGACCGAGATCGTCTATGTCTATCGCGCGCTGTCCGACCGGGCGATGGTGTCGAACGTCCCCGTGGGGTCGCGCCTTCCGGCGTTTTCGACGACCATGGGCCGCGTGCTGCTGAGCGATCTGACCGAGCCCGAGCTGTGCCGCCGGTTCGAGGGCTACGATTTCGCACGGATGAGCCCGCGTGCCCCGGCCACGCTGGATGACCTGAGGGAGCTTCTGCACGAGGACCGGGCGCGGGGTTACGTGGCGCAGCGGTCGCACCTGGCGACGGGGACGCTGTCGATCGCCGCGCCGCTGGTGTCGCGCCATGGCCGGTACGTCGCGGCGATGAACCTGTCGGGCCACGAGATGCAGCTGACGCTGGACGAGGCGGTGATCGAACGCGTGCTCGATACCGCGCGCACGATATCCTCGATGCTCTAGGGGGCCGCCGCGCGCTGGCGCGTCACCGCCCGGCGGGCCGGGGGAAGAGCCAGCGCAAGACGCCGCGCAGGCAGACAAAGAGTATGACCGCCGCGGCGATCGTGTCGAAGGTCAGGACCTCGGGCGCAATACGTTCCAGAGCGTCGCGCCACCAGCCGAGGTCGATCCCGGCAAGACGGGCGGGGATCAGTCCGGCCGCCAGTGGCGCGGCGGCAAGCGCCACGTGAAGGTTCATGCCGCCGGCCCGGCCGCGGGGCATCCGGCGCAAGGGGTGGGGGCCGGGCGCGTCATCCGTCGTCCCGGCCAAGCCTGTCGGCGCGCTTGCGGATCAGCACCGTGCGCAGGTCGTGCATCGCCAGAAGCAGGCGGTCGGTCACCGCGTCCAGCTGGTCGTCGGTGGCGCGCGTCTGCGCCCAGTGCGCGGTCAGGCTCAGGTGGTCGACGGCGCGGTGGATGTCGTCGATGTCGCGCTGCGCCAGCACCTCGCGCCGCTCGGCCATCCAGTCACGGATCGCGTCCAGGTCGGCCTGCGACAGCTGCCGGTCGCCATGCGGCTTCACCTCGCCGTTGCGGATGTTGACCGCCGCGATCTGGTCGAACTCGAGACGGCGCATGCGGTTCTCCGGCTCCACACGGAAGACGAAGGCGCCGTTTTCGCGCACGCGGAAGAAATATTCGGGCAAATCGCCGGTCATGGTCCGATGCCTAGCGCAGGGCGGCGCAAAAGTCGCCGATCCGGTCGCAGGCCCGCTGCAAGGTTTCGTCGTCGGTGGCATAGCTGACACGGAAATGCGGGCTGAGCCCGAAGGCCGCGCCGAAGACGACGGCGACGCCCGCCTCCTCGAGCAGCGCCGTGGCGAAGGCCTCGTCACTGTCGATCAGGGTGCCGCCCGGACTGGTTTTGCCCAGGCAGCCCGAGATGTCGGGATAGACGTAGAACGCGCCGTCGGGCCGCGGGCAGGTGATCCCCGGAACCGTGTCGAGCCGCGCGACGACAAGGTCGCGCCGCCGGGCAAAGGCGCGGCGGAAATCGGCCAGGAACTCCTGCGGCCCCTCCAGCGCCGCCAGCGCGGCATGCTGGCTGATCGACGAGGGGTTCGTGGTGGATTGCGATTGCAGCTTGCGCATCGCCGCGATCAGGTGCGCCGGCCCGCCGGCATAGCCGATGCGCCAGCCGGTCATCGCATAGGCCTTCGAGACGCCGTTGCACGTCAGTACCCGGTCGCGCAGGTCGGGCGCGACGGCGGCGATGGTCGCGACCTCGAACCCGTCGTAGACGAGGTGTTCGTAGATATCGTCGCTCATCACGTGCAGGTCGGGAAAGTCGCGCACGACCTCGGCCAACGCCGCGATCTCGTCACGGGTATAGGCCACGCCGGTGGGGTTGGAGGGCGAGTTCAGCACCAGCCACTTGGTCCGCGGAGTCAGAGCGGCGCGCAGCGCCTCAGGCGTCAGCTTGAACCCCGCCGCCATGGCACAGGGCAGGATGACGGGCGTGCCGCCCGCCAGCCGCACGATATCGGGGTAGCTGACCCAGTAGGGCGCGGGGATCACGACCTCGTCGCCCGGGTCCAGCGTCGCCAGCATCGCGTTGAAGAGGATGTGCTTGCCGCCCGCCGCGACCGAGATCTCGTCGCGCCCGTAGTCCAGCCCGTTCTCGCGGGCGAACTTGGCGGCAACTGCGTCCTTGAGCGCGTCCATCCCGTCGACTGCGGTGTATTTCGTCTCGCCTGCCTCGATCGCGCGGATCGCTGCGGCCTTGATATGGTCGGGCGTGTCGAAATCGGGTTCGCCCGCACCCAGTCCGATCACGTCGCGGCCCGCGGCCTTGAGCGCGCGCGCCCGGTCGGTCACGGCAACGGTGGGCGAGGGGCGGATCCGGTCCAGCGTCGCGGAAAGAAGGCGCATAGTCGTCTCCGAATGGACTGTGGCGGCGCCCTGTCTTAGGATCGGCCACAGGCCCGTTCAAGCGGGAAGGGAGGTAGGAGGCCGCGATGACAGAAAGTGATTTCGAACCCGACGCCGCCGCAAACGGCTGGTATTCCGACGAAAACGCGACTTTCGGCGACCGGCTTGCCGATGCCCGCGAGGCTGTCGGCATGAGCCAGGAGGACCTTGCGCGGCGGCTTGGAATCAAGCTTCGCACCCTGCAGGGATGGGAACAGGATCTGGCGGAACCTCGGGCGAACCGCTTGCAGATGCTGTCGGGACTGCTCAACGTGTCGCTGCGCTGGCTTCTGACGGGCGAGGGCGAGGGGCTGGAGAAGCCCTCCGACGCCGCGCCCCTGCCCGAGGATATGGCCCGCCTTTTGGGTGAACTGCGGCAGATGCGCGCCGACCTGGCCCGGACCAGCGACCGGATCGGGCATATGGAAAAGCGATTGCGCGCCGCCTTTTCGGAGAGTGCATGACGAACGACGAAGATACCGAGATCCGGCTTAAACGCATGCAGATGCGGTCATGGCGCCGCGGGATCAAGGAAATGGACCTGATTCTCGGCACCTTCGCCGAGGATCGCCTGAAGACGCTCAGCGACGACGACCTCGACCTCTACGACGCGCTTCTGTCGGAGAACGACCAGGAACTTTATACTTGGGTCACGGGCCGCGAAGCGGTTCCGCCGCGCTATGACCGCCTGATCGCCGAGATCGCGCGCCACGCCGGGGCCGGATGACGACGGATTATCGGCGTCTCGTAAAAATTTGACGAATTGTTAGGAATTCATCGCGACTCTCTGCTTCGGCATATCAAATGGGGGCCGCGATGAACGTTCTGCCAAGGGTCGACGCAGCCGACGGGCGGCTGTTCAAGACAGAATACCTAGAAAGCCTTGCATTGATCGAGCGATTGCACCGCCTTTTGCTCGACGTGTTGAAGGATGAGTTCGAGCGTGTCGGCATGCTCGAGGTCAATCCGGTGCAGGCGCTGTTGTTGTTCAACATCGGCGATAACGAGGTGACGGCCGGCGAGCTGAAGAGCCGCGGCTACTATCAGGGCTCGAACGTGTCCTACAACCTCAAGAAGCTGGTCGAGCTGGGATACATGCACCATCAGCGCTGCGAGGTGGATCGCCGCGCCGTCCGCGTGCGGCTGACCCCGAAGGGGCGCGAGGTGCACCAGACCGTGGCCGAGTTGTTCAGCCGGCATGGCGACGGGCTGCAGTCGCGCAATATCCTGTCGCTCGATTCGATCGAGGCGATCAACGCCACGTTGCGCCGGGTCGAAAGGTTCTGGACCGACCAGATCCGCTATATCTACTGACCCGCGATCGCGGCATGGGTCGAGGCCGCCGCCCGGGACGGACGGCGGCGAGCCGGGTTACCAGTGCCCGGTATTTTCCATGCTGGCCCAAGGCTCGGCGGGCTCCAGCGGGTCGCCCATCTGAAGCAGTTCGACCGAGGCGTTGTCGGGCGAGCGGACGAAGGCCATGTTGCCGTCGCGCGGCGGGCGGTTGATGGTGACGCCTGCCTTCTGCAGCTTTGCGCACATGTCGTAGATGTTCTCGACCTTGTAGGCGAGATGGCCGAAATGGCGGCTGTCCGAGGGCAGGTCGTCATCACCGTCCCAGTTGTAGGTCAGCTCGACATCGGCGCGGCCGTCTTCCTGTCCCGGGGGGCAGAGGAAGACGAGCGTGAAGCGGCCCTTCTCGTTCTCGGACCGGCGGCGCTCTTTCAGGCCCAGAAGCTCGAAAAAGGCGATGGTGGCGTCCAGGTCCTTCACCCGGAGCATCGTGTGCAGGTATTCGATTTTCATCCTGATCCCTCGTCTGTTGCGGTCGTCTGCGGACATAGGGCGGCGGGGCCGGGCTGACCACCGCGGGATGCGGTCAGTCCCGGCAACGGCGCACGGGGCAGAGGCACCCGGGGTAGCGCCCCACAGGGCGGGGGCGCATCAGTCGCAGGAGCGGCGGATGTGGTCCGCGGCGTCAGAACGAGGAGCGGATCCCCAGCGACACGGCCAGGCTTTCGGTGTCGTAAAGCGCTAGCGACGACCAGGTGCGATCATAGGTGATGTCGATGGCGGGGGCGAAGCCGTAGTAATCGACCCCGGCCAGAAGCATCGTCGTGCCCAGGCTGATGCGGTCGTCATGGCGCGGGTCAGGGGTCAGGAACGGCGCGTCGTACCAGCGTTGCTGCGCCCGGGCCCACAGGTCGACCTCGGCGCCGAATATCGGCTCGGACGGTGAAAATCCCACGCCCAGCGTCAGGCTTTCATGCGCCACCGCCGACGAGGCCGAAGCGGTATCGGCAACGCCGAGCTCGAACCGCAATTGGCCGGGCGCCAAGCGGCGCGTCCAGCTGAGGCCCGCGCTGAAGGTGCTGGCGGAACGCAGGTCGTTGTCCTGCCGCCAGCGCCGTTCGCCCGCCAGTTCAAGACGCAGGCGATCGCGCTCTCCCAGTGCCGTCAAGCGGACCAGCTGCACGCCGGCGCTGTGCGCCAGCGGGTCGCCGCCGTACCAGTCGGCGCCCAGGGTCACCTTGGCCTCGGTCAGGCCGCGGCCATCCGCGTCGCGGGCCAGACGGCCGAAGCCCAGGCGCACGGAGCGATAGGCGTAATCGGCGCCCGATGCATCGGGCGCCTGGTCCTTCGCCTCCTCCGACAGGGTGTAGCTGCGGGTGTCGATGTCCAGCGACAGGGTCAGGTCGGCCCGGGCGCTGCGGGCGATCCGCCAGTCGATGTCGGCGCCCGCGCGCGTTTCGACCCCCGACAGGGCCTGCGCGTCGCCAGAAAGCTCGAACGGAAGGCCACCGATGATCAGCCGGTCCGAGGTGGCGCCGTTGTTGATGTTGGACGAAGGTTGGACACCGAACCGCAGCCGGACCGACACCGGCGTGCGCTCGCGCACTGCGCGGAACTGGCGGATGGCGCGGCCACGCGCGGCCTCGTCCGGGGCGGTCTGCGCCGCGCGTCTCAGCCAGAACTGCGAGCGCCAGCGCTGCCCGCCGAGGGCCAGGGCGGCGGCGGTGGCATTGGCCGCCAGATAGCGTTCCTCGTCCGTCGATGCGGCGCGCCAGGCGTTCTGCCCGGCCTCGCGGGCCCGGTCGATCTGGCCCAGCTGCAGGCTGGATTGCGCCAGGACCAGTTGCGCCACGACATCGCCGGGATCGCGACGCACCAGGGTCTGCGCCAGCTTCTGCGCCGCCTCAAAGGATCCCTCGCTCAGCAGAGCCGCGGCCACGTCGCGCGCGGCGCGGGGCTCAAGGCGGATGGCCCTGGCCGGGGCGGAGTCGGACGCGGACCCGCTCTGCGTGCCGGGGTCGGCCCAGGCCACGCGCGGCCCCCCGGGCGTCAGGAGGACCGCGGCGGCCAGCAGCGCCGTCAGAACCCTGCGCATCGGTGTCCGCGTCGTCCGCCGGGGGTGCGCAGGGCGCATCGCGTGCCGCATAAGCCGCAGGTCAGTCGGCCGCGGTAAAGACGCCACGCTCTTGCACGTCGAAGTCTTCGGCCGTCTCGATCACCGTCGTGTTGCCAAACCGCGCCAGGGCCCCGGGATCGCCGTCGGCGGCCCGGTCGCGGAGGTCGAGGTAGTCCTCGTAGCTCAGCATGCGGGTCGCGGTCTGGCCATTCTGGTCACGGTAGGTTTCCTGGACGCGGCTGCTGTAGAAGGTCCCGTCCAGCGTCACGCTGCCCACGATCTCTTCGCCATCTTCGCCCACGAAAAGGCCCTGGTAGGTGCCGTTGTCGCGCTCGGTGCCGTCGTTGTTGCGGGTCAGCGCGTCGCCCGCGTCGATCACCCCGCCCTCCGAGATCGAGGTGGTGCGGAACACCACGTCGGGCAGGGCGCCAAGGGCCGTGCCGTCGACGCGATAGCGGGTGCGGTCGCCGATGCGCCCCTCGATCGCGCCGCTGCCGTCGAAATCGGCCACGTCGATTTCCAGCAACACGTCGCCTTCCGTCAGCTCGATACCCGTCCGCCCTTCGGGCGTGCGGACGCCGCCGTAGACGCCGGTATAAACGTATTCCCCCGCCGTCGGCATGTCGGTCGTGCCGTTGCGCGTCGCGACCGTGCCGCCAAAGCCGACGTCCTGGTAATCGGGCGAGGCGATGGCCGCGACCGACCCGGCGCCGGAGTCGGTTTCGCGGAAGACGGCATAGTACTTGCGCCGGCCCTCTTCGGTTCCGCTGCGACTTTCGTAGACGCCGAAGTCCTCGAGCGCGGTGGTTTCGGCCACGCGGGTATAGACCCCGTCCTCGCCATCGAAGGGCAGATCCTCGACGACGATCTGGTCGGCGTCGGCATCGAAGCGCAGGCCCGTGACCTCGCCCGTGGCCTGCACCTGAGGACCGCCCGGCCGACCGTCATCCGGCCCATCGCCGGGCCCGTCGCCCGAAATCGGGTTACCGTCGCCGCAGGCCGCCAGCCCGAGACCAAGCGTCAGCATAAGGTGAAGTCGCGTCATGCCCGGAATCTGCCTTCTTTCTGCCCTATTCGTTGCCCGTAACCGTCCCGCTTGGGCCTGCGCAAGTCAACTCTGCCGCGAAAATCCGATGCATTCCGCGCGGGCTTGTGGGAAATCCACACCAATGCCGGCGGCAGTGCGAACCCGACGGCGGGGCAGCCCCCGGGGCGGTTCCGGTGCTGCCAGCCGCGGGATAAGGTGCGCCGACTCACCCACCGCCCGAAGGATGCGCCCATGACCCTGACCCCGGAACAGCAGGCCGAGATCGAGGCGCAGCGCGCCCGCACCCAGCCCACCTTTCGCGCCACCGCCCCGGGGATCGAGGCGCATCTCTACCGGGCGCAGCCGGTGCTGGATCACGGTTTCGTCCGGGTGGTGGACTACATGGGCGACGATGCGGCCATCGTGCAGGCGGCGCGCGTGTCCTACGGGGCCGGGACGAAGCACGTGTCGAACGACGAAGGCCTGATCCGCTACCTGATGCGGCACTGGCACTCGACCCCCTTCGAGATGTGCGAGATCAAGCTTCACGTGAAGCTGCCGGTTTTCGTCGCGCGGCAGTGGATCCGCCACCGCACCGCCAACGTGAACGAATACTCGGCCCGCTACTCGATCCTCGATCGCGAATTCTACGTGCCCGCGCCCGACGCGCTGGCGGCGCAGTCGACGGTCAACAACCAGGGCCGGGGCGAGGTGCTGCAGGGCGAAGAGGCAGAGCGCGTGCTGCGCTGGCTGCGCGACGACGCGATGCAGGCCTATGACCACTACGAAGAGATGCTGAGCCAGGAGGGCCAGCAGGGCCTTGCGCGCGAACTGGCGCGGATGAACCTGCCGGCCTCGGTCTATACCCAGTGGTACTGGAAGACCGACCTGCATAACCTCTTCCATTTCCTGCGCCTGCGCGCCGATGCCCATGCGCAGTACGAAATCCGCGTCTATGCCGACGCCATCGCCGCGATGGTGCGCGACTGGGTGCCCGCGGCCTATGCCGCGTTCGAAGATTACCGGATGGGCGGGGCCACCCTGTCGTCGCGCGCCTTGGACTGCATACGCCGGATGCTGGCGGGCGAAGAGGTCACGCAGGAAAACTCGGGCATGTCCAAGGGCGAGTGGCGCGAGTTCGAGGCGGTTTTGCACCCCTGACACGCCCGCAGCCGGAGGGGGAGGCGATAGAGGAGCGCCCCCCGCGGCCCGCCCGGCATGCGAACCGCCGCGCGCCGCGCGCCGGGTGCCCCGCTGCGCGTGGTATCTGTGCGCGGCGTCGCGCGCGTGCTATGCTGGGTCATCGTTCCGCAGTCCCAAAGGCCTTCGAAAGACCGACCATGACCGCCCTGACCCTCTATGGCATCCCCACCTGTGATACCTGCAAGAAATCCCGCCGCGCCCTGGAAGACGCGGGCCACGACGTCAGCTTCCGCGACGTCCGGGCCGAACCGCTCTCCGAACGCGAATGGGACGAGCTGATCCTGCAATTCGGCGACCGCCTGGTAAACCGCGCCTCGACCACCTATCGCGGCCTGTCGGACTGGATGAAGGCGTCCGAGCCCGAGGCGCAACTGGCCCAGCACCCCACGCTGATGAAGCGCCCGGTGATCCGGGACGAGGACGACCGCCTCTACCTCGGCTGGGACGAAGGCGTGCGCAAGACGTTCCTCTGATACCCCTCAAGCCCCAGCCCTGGCCCCGGGGGCCGCGCCGGGGCCAGACCGCCGCCGAAGCGGTCGCCGGGCAGGAGCAGGGGCAGGGGGCATCATGCGATGGCGTCGATCTCCTCCACCTGTGCCTGCGTCAGGCTCAGGCGCTCTCGCAGAAGCGTGAGGTAGGCGCGGTTCGCCTCCGTCTCGCCATCCACCGCCGCGCGTGATGCAAGGTAGAACTCCTCTGCCGTCTCCTGGTCCCGGATCTCGGCCAGCAGGGTGTCGAGAGGTTGCGGATGCGCGATCTCGCGCTCCATGATCCGCCGGTCCTCGGCATCGCCGCCGGCTGCGTCGATCTCGCCCATGATGCGGTGCCGTTCCTCCAGCGACAGCGCGCCATCGGAATAGGCGGCGGTGATCATCGCGCGGATCAGAAGCAGCGCTGTGCTGTCGCTGAAGCTGTCCGCCGCCTGCGCGTCCGCCTGCATCTCCGCAGGATCGGGATCGGCCGGGCCGCCATGGTTTCCCTGGTCCAAGGCACCCGATACGCGTGCGACCACGTCCTCGACCATGCCCTGCAGGCCACCGCTTCTAGATCCGCGCCGTGTCGCTCCCGATGTCGACGCGCTTCGGGTGCCCGGGGCGCCGTTTGCCTCGCGGCCTTGCCCGCCACGCGAGGTGTCGCGTGCCTGCTGATCGCGATAGGCCTGGTAGGCCATGTAGCCCATCGCGGCGAGACCCAGCTTGCCGCCCCTGCGCGGCCCGCGGCGATACCCTCCGCCGCCCAGCATCGCCGCGGGTCCTAAGGATCCGCGGCGGCGCCCGCGTCCGGCCAACTTGTTGGCCAGCATGGTTCCGAGAATACGTTTGAGGCTCATCAGCGGCGTCCTTTCGGGTTTCTCCGACAACTCGTGCCTGGCCCCGCCCGTTCCCCGGCCGCTTCCCCGCCCGTGCGCGCATTCTCCTTTTCCGAAATACTCCCGCCGGAGGCATCGCGCCGCCGCAGGCGGCGCCACCGGGGACGCGCGCAGCAGGCGCCCGACTATCCGGCTCAGGCCACCAGCGCAGGCCCCAGTCTCAGGCGTCGAGAAAGGCGCGCATCGACGCCTCGACCTCGCGCGGCTTCTCGGCGTGCAGCCAGTGTCCCGCCCCGGGGATCCTGGCAAAGCGGGCCTTGGGAAACAGCCCGCGGATGCGGTCGCGGTGGGCGGGCAGGACATAGTCGCTCTCGCCCCCCGACAGGAACAGGGCGCCGCGCGGAAAGCTGCCCTGCGGATCCGGCCAGCCGGTGATCGTCGCCATCTCGCGACCGAGAACGTCGAGGTTCAGCGTCCAGCATCCCTCGCGCCAGTCGAGCGATTGCAGCAGGAACGCCCGCACGCCCCGGTCGCTTACGGTCCCGGCCAGCCGCGCATCGGCGTCCGAGCGGCTGCGCAGCCCCGCAAGATCCAGCCCGCGCATCGCCTCGATCAGGTGCATCTGGCTGTGCTCATAGGCAACGGGGGCGATATCTGCCACGATCAGCCGGTGCACCAGTTCGGGGGCCGTCAGCGCCAGCATCATCGCCGCCTTGCCGCCCATTGAATGGCCAAGCACGTCCCAGCCGTCTTCCGCGCCCTCCGCCTCGATCAGGTGAGCAAGGTCCGCCGCCATCGCCGCGTAATCATGCGTGTCGGACCAGCCCGAGGCACCGTGGTTGCGCATGTCGACCGCGACCACCCGGCCACGGTCGCTCAGCCGCTTCTGGATCACGCCCCAGTTGCGCGCCGAGCCGAAGAGGCCCGGCACGATCAGCAGGGGCCGCCCGCCCGAGCCCGCCTCGACCCGGTGCAGCCGCATCAGAGGTCGGGGTAAAGCGGGAAGAGCGCGCAAAGCTCGGAGACTTCGCCGCGCACCTTCTCTTCGACCGCGGCGTTGCCCTCGGCCCCGTTGGCAGCCAGCCCGTCGACCACCTCGGTGATCCAGCGCGCGATCTGCCGGAACTCGGCATCGCCGAAGCCGCGCGTGGTCCCGGCGGGCGACCCCAGCCGGATGCCGCTGGTGACGGTGGGCTTTTCGGGATCGAAGGGGATGCCGTTCTTGTTGCAGGTGATGTGCGCGCGCCCCAGCGCCTTTTCGGTCAGGTCGCCGGTCACGCCCTTGGGGCGCAGGTCGACCAGCATCACGTGGCTGTCGGTGCCGCCGGTGACGATGTCCAGCCCGCCCTTGATCAGCTCGTCGGCCAGCGCCTGCGCGTTCACCACGACCTGCTCTTGGTAGGTCTTGAACTCGGGCCGCAGCGCCTCGCCGAAGGCCACGGCCTTGCCGGCAATGACATGCATCAGCGGACCGCCCTGGATGCCGGGGAAGATGGCCGAATTGATCTTCTTGGCGATCGCCTCGTCGTCGGTCAGGATCATGCCGCCGCGGGGGCCGCGCAGGGTCTTGTGGGTGGTGGTCGTCGCGACATGGGCATGCGGAAAGGGCGAGGGGTAGATGCCCGCCGCCACAAGGCCCGCGAAATGCGCCATGTCGACGATCAGGTAGGCGCCGACGCTGTCGGCGATCTCACGCATCCGGGCGAAATCGATGATCCGCGGAATGGCCGAGCCGCCGGCGATGATCGCCTTGGGGCTATGTTCGGCAGCCAGTGTCGCGATCTGCTCGTAATCGATCTGGCTGTCCTGCCGGCGCACGCCGTATTGCACGGCGTTGAACCACTTGCCCGACTGGTTGGGCTTGGCGCCGTGGGTCAGGTGCCCGCCGGCATCCAGGCTCATCCCCAGGATGGTGTCGCCCGGCTGCAGCAGCGCGGTATAGACGCCCTGGTTGGCCTGGCTGCCCGAGTTCGGCTGCACGTTGGCGAACCCGCAGCCGAAGAGTTGCTTGGCCCGGTCGATCGCCAGCGTCTCGGCGATGTCGACGAACTGGCAGCCGCCGTAGTAGCGCTTGCCCGGGTAGCCCTCGGCGTACTTGTTGGTCATCACCGACCCCTGCGCCTCCATCACGGCGGCCGAGACGATGTTCTCCGACGCGATCAGCTCGATCTCGTCGCGCTGGCGACCCAGTTCCTTGCGGATCGCGTCATGGATTTCGGGGTCGCGGCTGGACAGAGGTTCGGAAAAGAAGCCGGTGTCGCGGTGAGTGGCGTTCATGGGGGCGATCCTTCCATGGGACGGTCAGGGATGCGCGGTCTATAGGGGATCGCCCGGTGCGGCAAAAGCCTTGATGCGTCATCCTGCGGGCGAAACGCGGCAGACAGGCACGCCGCGGGCGTGCGAACCAGCCTTTGCCTGGTCTCTCGCTGGTCCCGTCTTTGCGCACGGGGCCCGCGCGCGGCCTCCGCGCATCCGGCCAGGCCACCGCGGAATCGTCGCGCCGCCGGTGCCGACCCCGGACGCGGGCCACCGGATCACCGACACGCCTTGTCTTTCGGCGCTGAACTTGCATGTTGAGCACGGCGCTTGGAGCCGCACCAGAGGGAGGAGCTATGGCGCCGAGGATCGCCTTCATGGCCAGCCGGGCGCGGGTCGCCCAGGATGCCGCCGCGCAGCTGGCCGACCGCTATCACGCGGTGCCGCCCGAAGAGGCCGACGTGATCGTCGCGCTGGGTGGCGACGGCTTCATGTTGCAGACCCTGCACGGGACGATGCACCTCGACACCCCGGTATACGGGATGAACTGCGGCACCATCGGGTTTCTGATGAACGAATTCGACGACGCCCATCTCGAAGCGCGGCTCGAGGCGGCGAACCTCGAAATCGTCCATCCCCTATCGATGGAGGCCGCGGGCGCCGACGGGCGCCTGCACAAGGCGCTCGCGATCAACGAGGTCTCGCTGCTGCGCGCGGGTCCGCAGGCGGCCAAGCTTCGCATCTCGGTCGACGGGACGGTCCGGATGGAGGAGCTGGTCTGCGACGGCGCGCTGGTGGCGACACCGGCGGGGTCGACGGCCTACAACTACTCGGCGCACGGGCCGATCCTTCCCATCGGCGCCGACGTTCTGGCTCTGACCGCGATGGCCGCGTTCCGTCCCCGGCGCTGGCGCGGGGCGCTGTTGCCGCAGCAGGCCGCGGTCCGCTTCGACGTGCTGGAGCATGAAAAGCGGCCCGTGATGGCTGACGCCGACAGCCGCTCGGTCCGCGACGTGCTCTGGGTCGAGATCCGCAGCGAGCCCGAGGTCGTGCATCGCCTGCTTTTCGACCCCGGCCATGGGCTGGAAGAGCGGCTGATCCGCGAACAGTTCACCTGACCGGCGGTGGCAGGGCGCGCCGGGTCTGACCTGCGGCTCTGGCCCCGCCCGTCCCGTCAGGCAGACCGCCCCGCCGGTTCGCCAGACAGCCCCTCCTGCGCGGGGCATCCGCGCATTATCCGTTGCGATCCCGCGTCGATCACTCTGGCGTGAGAGATGTCGATTCCTGACCGCGGTGTCGAAAACAGAGGCGGGGGCCCGTGGGACGTGATGCAGGATGGGGGCGAGGGCCGGGCATGGCGCCCGGCTCCGCACCAAGGACAAGTGTCATGGCCGACAAGAAAGAGCCGAAGAAAGCCCCCTCGAAACCGGGATCGAAGGGCAAGTAACCCCATCCGGGGCGCCCGGGGCCGCATCCCCGCACCCGGGCGCCTTTCGAGAACTTCGCATCTCATGCAGATCCCGCGATGCCGGCCAAGAGGCTCCGGGCCGCGCCGTCATCATACGCCCACAACGATTGATCCACCGCAGCCGGGTCGCCGTCCGGGCGCTCCATCCCAGCAGCGCATCAGCCCCGGCCCGGGCGCAGGCCGCGGTGCCCTCCGCCGCGATATGCCCCTATAGGGCGTTCCAAGCTACGGCTCCGGAACGCCCGTCTGGTCCGTTCGTAAGGCAGAAATGTCGCGAAAAGCAGCTCGCCTTTTTAGGGCATCTCGTTCATAAAAATCGCGCCGCATCGGGGCACCATGATAAGTGGCGGCGGTCTCTGTCGTGACGCGCCAAGTCACGGCAGCGAGGTGCATCAGGTCGGCCGGCGCGGCGTATCTTCGCGCGTCGGATGCCGTTTCTGTTCCGTGCGCCAGCGCCCGCGGCCTCAGCGATACCGTCCCGATCATGACCGAGAAGCCGACAGGTCGTCCGTCTCTGTCCACGGGGGCAGGGCGCACCTCCGACGACGTGCCATCGGAAAGCGCCAGCAGGGCGAAATCAGGTAGGACACGGCCCCCATGCCCCTCAGCGCCCTCCCTAGGACGGTAACGCCCGGGGTTGTCGGAGCCAAGCCGCGCGATACCCTCAGCCTACCTTGATCAAGGACGCGTCCCATGAACCGCTTCTTCCTTCGGCTCTTCCGGGGTATCGGCCGCGGTGCCGGCCGCGGTGCCGGTCGCGCCGCCATCGGACCGGTCTGCCTCAGCGCTGCTGGGGCATTTCTGTCCGGCAGCCTCCCGGCCGCGGCCGAGGCCTGGCGGGTCATCGACACGCAGGGCCGCGCGGGGGCGGAGGTCTGCCCGGTCGATGGCCCTACGTCGCGGGAAACCTTCTGCTTTGCGCTTGCTTGCAGCCCGGGCGGCCCCCCGGGGTTCGAGATCCGTACCTGGGGTCTGACCCTTCCTGCCGAAAGCTATGCCATCGAGATCGGCATCGACGGCGCTCGCGCGGGTTTGCTGCCGATGACCCCCCTGGCGGAGGGTGAGGAGACCGTCCTGCGGTCGGACTGGCGCGGTGATGCGGATGCGGCGCTGGCAGAGGCGATGCGGCGGGGCGGCGCGGCGACGCTCAACATCGATCTGGGGTACTTCGCCTTTGCCCAGCCCCTGTCGCTCGACGGCTCCGCCGTCGCACTCGAGAAGGCTCTTGGCATGTGCCGCACACCCTGATCCGACCCGGGCGCGTGCCGCCGGCTGTTGACGCCTCCGGCGGGAGTATTTTGGAAGAGAAGAAGCTGACCGTTTCTTCTTTTTATAAATACTCCACGGGGGTGCGGGGGTGTGAAACCCCCGCGGCGCGCGGATCGTGTCCGCGCCGCCCTCAGCCGTAATGTGCCACCGGCGTGCCCGCCAGCGCGGACATGTTGAGAAGTCCGCGCGCGGTGATCGACGAGGTCACGATGTGGGCGCGGTTGCCCATGCCCATGAGGATTGGACCGACCTCGAGCCCGCCGGCCTTCATCTTCAGGATGTTCCGCACGCCCGAGGCCGCGTCGGAATTGGCGAAGACCAGCACGTTCGCGGCGCCCTCGAAGCGCGAGTTCGGGAAAATGCGGTCGCGCAGGTCTTGGTTCAGCGCCGCGTCGGTATGCATCTCACCCTCGTAGAGGAAATCGCGCGGCGCGGCGTCGAGCAGGGCCAGCGCGGCCCGCATCCGCCGGCCGCTTTCGCAATCGAGGTTGCCGAACTGCGAATGCGAGCAGAGCGCGATCTTGGGCTGCAGCCCGAAGCGCCGGACATGGCGGGCGGCTCCGATCACGGTTTCGGCAAGCTGTTCGGGCGTCGGCTCCTGGTGGACATGCGTGTCGGCGACAAACAGCGGCCCGTCCTCGAGGATCATCAGCGACAGCGCGGCGACGGGGCGCAGCGTCTCGGTCCCCAGCACCTGCCGGATGTAGTTGAGGTGCCACAGGTACTGCCCGAAGGTGCCGCAGATCATGCTGTCGGCCTCGCCTCTGTGCACCATCACCGCGGCGATGGCCGTGGTATTGGTGCGCATGATGGCGCGGGCCAGGTCCGGGGTCACGCCGCTGCGGGCCATGATGCCGTGATAGGTGGTCCAGTAGTCACGGTAACGGGGGTCGTTCTCGGGGTTCACGATCTCGAAGTCGACGCCCGGGCGGATCGGCAGACCGGCGCGTTCGGCGCGCGAGGCGATAACCTCGGGCCGGCCGATCAGGATCGGCGATTCCGTCGTCTCTTCCAGCATTGCCTGTGCGGCGCGCAGCACCCGCTCATCCTCGCCCTCGGCGAAGACGATGCGCCGTGTTGCGGTCGCGGCAGCGTCGAAGACCGGGCGCATGAGCAGCGTCGACTTGAACACCTGCGCGTCGAGCGACCGCTTGTAGGCCTCGAGATCCTCGATCGGGCGGGTCGCGACGCCGGTTTCCATCGCGGCCTTTGCCACGGCGCTGGCCACCACGCCCATCAGGCGCGGGTCGAAGGGCTTGGGGATCAGGTAGTCTCGGCCGAAGACCATGGGCTCGCCCTGGTAGGCTGCCGCGGCCTCGGCGCTGGTGGTGGCGCGGGCGAGGGCGGCGATGCCCTCGATACAGGCGATCTTCATCTCGTCGTTGATCGTCGTCGCGCCGACGTCCAGAGCGCCGCGGAAGATGAAGGGGAAGCACAGGACGTTGTTGACCTGGTTGGGATAGTCCGACCGCCCCGTGGCGATGATCGCCCCGGGGGCCGCGGCCTGGGCCACCTCGGGCACGATTTCGGGGTTGGGGTTGGCCAGCGCGAAGAGGATCGGGTCGAGCGCCATTTTCGCGACCATGTCCGAGGTCAGCACGTTCGGTCCGGAAAGCCCCAGGAACAGGTCAGCCCCCTCGACCACGTCGGCCAGAGCCCGCGGGCCGCCGGGCTGGGCATAGGCGGCCTTCTGCGGCGTCATCTCGGCTTCGCGGCCCTCGTGCACCAGCCCGTGCAGGTCGCACAGCCAGATATTCTCGCGCTTCACGCCGAGCTTCACCAGCATGTCGAGGCAGGCGATCCCGGCAGCGCCGCCGCCTGTCGACACGACCTTGATCTGGTCGAAGCTCTTGCCGGCCACGTGCAGCGCGTTGGTCGCCGCGGCGCCCACCACGATGGCGGTACCGTGCTGGTCGTCGTGGAAGACGGGGATGTTCATCCGCTCGCGGCAGATCTTCTCGACGATGAAGCAGTCCGGCGCCTTGATGTCCTCGAGGTTGATGGCCCCGAAGGTGGGCTCCAGCGCGCAGACGATCTCGGCCAGTTTCTCGGGGTCGGTTTCGCCCAGCTCGATGTCGAAGCAGTCGATATTGGCGAATTTCTTGAAGAGCACCGCCTTGCCCTCCATCACCGGTTTGGAGGCCAGCGCGCCGATATTGCCCAGGCCCAGCACCGCGGTCCCGTTCGACACAACCGCTACAAGGTTCCCGCGCGAGGTATAATCGCGGGCGGTCTGCGGGTCGGCCTTGATCTCAAGGCAGGCCTCGGCGACGCCCGGCGAATAGGCGCGCGAGAGGTCGCGGCCATTGGCCAGCGGCTTGGTGGCGCGCACCTCAAGTTTCCCGGGCTTCGGATGTGCGTGGTAATCCAGCGCCGCCTGGCGCAGCGCCTCGTTACGTTCGGTGCTCATGTGAACCTGCCTATCGGATGCTCTTAAGCGTCCGATAGCGGATCGCGGGGGCAGGGGAAAGCACGGCTCCTGCCGCAGTGCAGCACGAAGTGGGCGACGCTGCTGCCGGGTGAGGTTTGGCCAAGGGCCTTTTGCCGGCGGAGCCTTGCGGGCCCCGCCGGGCGTCTTGCTGCGGCGGGCGGGCGGGGGTCAGTTGCCGCGGCCGGTCTTTTCCTGCAACTCGTCAATCCGGCGCGAGGCGTCGGCCTTCGAAAGGTCGGGGTCGAACTCGACCCCCGCCTCCTGCGACAAGGTTTCGAGGTAGGAGGCCTGTGCCCCGGTCATCGGCTCGCCCCCCGTAGTCCAGTCTTCGACGGGCTTGTCGGCGTTCCCGGGCGTGTCGGTCTTGGGATGTTCGGTCGCGGTGTCAGGCGTGTCTTGCGTGCTCATCAGGCTGTCTCCGTTGTTTGTTCGTATAATGTTCCGTCCGGAAAAAGGTTCCCGTCGCCCGCGAATGGCCGGTGCCGCGGTCCTTTCGCGCGGGCGGACATCACCCTCAGCCTTTGGCCTTCAGCTCCTCGATCCGCGCGGCGGCGGCGTCCTGGGTGAGACTTTGGTCAAAGGCCTCGCCGTGTTCCTTGCTCAGCGCGGCCAGCTCATCGGCCTGTTCCGAGGTCATGGGCGCGTCGTCCTTGCCCGTGTCGGCGGTGGCGAAGGCGCCGGCGGGGCTGGCGGCGACGGCCAGCGGGTCGTTCTTGTCGCTCATGGCTTATCCTCCTGATCCTTTGGGAAACGAGCGGCCGGGGGGCGGAGTTCCGCAGGGTCCGGGCGCGCGCGGGGGATCTGGGGCCTTGCCCTTGGCGCCGGCATTGCCCACCATGTTCGCCACATCATTCGGAGAGCCGCCCCCATGTCGCTGATCGACGCCGCGCGCGAGGTGCGCGAAAACGCCTATGCCCCCTATTCCCGGTTCAAGGTGGGGGCCGCGCTGCGGACCGAGGCGGGCAATGTCTACAGGGGCGTCAACGTGGAAAACGTGGCCTATCCCGAAGGCACCTGCGCCGAGGCTGGCGCGATCGCGGCGATGGTCGCGGCGGGCGAGACCCGGTTCACCGAATGCGCCGTGATCGCCGACAGCCCCGACCCGGTTCCGCCCTGCGGCGGCTGCCGCCAGAAGCTGGCCGAATTCGCCGCGCCGGGGGCCCGGGTGACGCTGGCCACGACCTCGGGCAAGGAGCTGGTGATGACGGTGCCCGAGCTTCTGCCCGGGGCCTTCACCGCCGACCACATGGACGGGGCCTGAGGGCCGCGATGGATGCCCGCCGCGTCATAGCCGCCCTGCGCGAAGGGCGCGCCGGCCCCGATGAGCTGGCGTGGTTCGCGCGAGGACTGGCCAGCGGGGATGTCTCGGACGCGCAGGCGGGGGCTTTCGCGATGGCGGCCTTTCTCAAGGGGCTGGGGTCCGAGGGGCGCGTGGCGCTGACGCGGGCGATGCGCGACACGGGGCGCGTGCTTGACTGGGATCTGCCGGGCCCGGTTCTGGACAAGCATTCGACTGGCGGCGTGGGCGATTGCCTGAGCCTCGTGCTGGCACCGGCGTTGGCCGCGCTCGGGGCCTATGTGCCGATGATCTCGGGTCGGGGCTTGGGTCATACCGGCGGCACGCTCGACAAGCTCGAGGCGATCCCGGGCCTGAGCGTCGAGCAGGACGAAGCCGCACTGCGCCGGATCGTCGGCGAGACGGGGCTCGCCATCGTTGCCGCGACGCGCGACATCGCGCCGGCCGATCGCAGGCTTTACGCGGTGCGCGACGTAACCGCGACGGTCGAAAGCCTCGACCTGATCACCGCCTCGATCCTGTCGAAAAAGCTGGCGGCGGGGACGGACGCGCTGATCCTCGACGTCAAGATCGGCTCGGGCGCGTTCATGCAGACCGCGGAGGAGGCGCGCGCCCTGGCCCGCGCGTTGGGCGACACCGCGCGGGGGGCGGGCTGCCCTACCACCGCGCTGATCACCGATATGAGCCAGCCGCTGGCCCCCGCCATCGGCAACGCGGTCGAGGTCGCCTGCGCCATCGACACCCTGCGCGGGACGCCGGGGCCGCTGGCCGAGCTTGCCGCCGCGTTGGGCGGGCGGCTTCTGGCGCTGGCGGGCGCGTCCGGGAAGGGCGGGACCGGGGCGGGGCAGGGCACGGCCGACGAGGCCGCGGCGCGCATCGCCGAAACCCTGTCCTCGGGCGCCGCGGCGGACCGCTTTGCCGCGATGGTCGCGGCGCAGGGCGGGCCCGCGGACCTGCTGGACGCCCCCGATCGCCACCTGCCGCGCGCGCCGGTCACCTGCGACATCCTGGCCGAGGCTTCGGGCCACCTGGCGGCGATGGACGGGCGGGCGCTGGGCCTTGCCGCCATCGACCTCGGCGCCGGGCGGCGGCGCGAAAGCGACCGCGTCGATCCCGCCGTGGGCTTTTCCGACATCCTGCGACTGGGGGCAAAGCTTGACCCGGGCCAGCGGATCGCCCGCATCCACGCGGCCACCGACGACGCGGCGGCGCAGGCCGAGGCCGCGTTCCGCGCCGCGCTGCGTATCGAGGATGCGCCGCCCGACGTGCCCCCCCTTATTCATGAAGAGGTGTCCTGATGCCCCGTGCCTTTCTGGTGGTTCTCGACAGTGTCGGATGCGGCGGCGCGCCGGATGCCGCGGCCTTCGGTGACGCGGGCGCCAACACGCTGGGCCATATTGCCCAGGCCTGCGCCGCGGGTCGTGCCGAGACCGGGCGCAGCGGCCCGCTGCACCTGCCCAACCTCGACGCGCTGGGGCTGGGTGCTGCGATCCGGCTGGCCTCGGGCGACGCGACGCCGGGGCTCGAGGCCCTGCCGCGGGGCCGCTGGGGCGCGGCGACCGAGGTGTCGCAGGGCAAGGACACGCCCTCGGGCCACTGGGAACTGGCCGGCCTGCCGGTGCCCTGGGACTGGCACTATTTCCCGAACGAAACCCCGGCCTTCCCCGAGGATCTGTCGCAAGAGGTCGCGCGACTTGCGGGCACTGACGGGATCCTCGGCAATTGCCACGCCTCGGGCACCGCGATCATCGACGCGCTGGGCGACGAGCATCTGCGCACCGGCTGGCCGATCTGCTATACCTCGGTCGACAGCGTCTTCCAGATCGCCGCGCATGAAGAGGTCTTCGGCCTCGACCGCCTGCTGCAGCTTTGCCGGGATCTGGCCCCACAGTTGCACGCGATGAAGGTGGGCCGGGTGATCGCGCGGCCCTTCGTTGGCGGCCCGGGCGAGTTCACCCGCACCCGGAACCGCACCGATCTGGCCATCGCGCCGCCGCAGCCGACGCTGTGCGACTGGGTCACCGGGGCGGGCCGCACCGTCCATGGCATCGGCAAGATCGGCGACATCTTCTCGATGCAGGGGATCGCGACGACGGTGAAGGGTCCCGATGCCGAGCTTTTCGAGCATCTTTCCGACGCCGTCGCCACGGCCGGGGAGGGCAGCCTGACCTTCGCCAACTTCGTCGAATTCGACAGCATCTACGGCCATCGCCGCGACGTCGCAGGCTATGCCCGGCACCTCGAATGGTTCGATGCCGCCCTGCCGCGGCTGACGGGGGCGATGCGGGCGGATGATCTGCTTTGCATTACCGCCGACCATGGCAATGACCCGACATGGCGCGGCAGCGACCACACCCGCGAACGGGTGCCGGTGCTGATCCATGGCACGGGCGCGGGCGAGATCGGCCAGGTGGGCTATGCCGACGTGGGCGCCAGCATTGCCGCGCATCTGGGCGTGCCGGGGCAGGGCCCGGGGAGGAGTTTCCTGTGAGCGTCGCGTCGCTGCCCAAGGTCGAGCTGCACCTGCATCTGGAAGGTGCCGCGCCGCCGTCCTTCATCCGCGGGCTCGCCGCCGAGAAGCATGTCGACCTGACGGGGATCTTCGACACGCGCGGCCACTACGTCTACCGCGATTTCTGGGAGTTCCTGAAGGTCTACGAGGCCGCGACCGGCGTGCTGCAGTCCCCCGAGGATTACGCCCGCCTGACCCGCGCGGTGCTGGCCGACTGCGCCGCCTCGGGCGTGGTCTACGCCGAAACCTTCGTCTCGCCCGATTTCTGCGGCGGGCGCGACGTGGGGGCGTGGCGCGACTACCTCGCCGCGATCCGCGAGGCCGCCGAGGCGGCAGAGCGGTCCGACGGCATCACCCTGCGCGGCATCGTCACCTGCATCCGCCATTTCGGCCCCGAGAAGGCGCGCGAAACCGCGCTCTGCGCCGCCGAGACGGCGGGCGACTGGGTGGTGGGCTTCGGCATCGCCGGTGACGAACAGGCGGGGGCGCCCAAGGATTTCGCCTGGTCCTTCGACTGCGCGCGCGAGGCCGGGCTGCGGCTGACCGCGCATGCCGGCGAATGGGGCGGACCCGATGCGATCCGCGACACGCTGGCGGCGCTGCGTCCCGAACGGCTGGGCCATGGCGTCCGCGCGATCGAGGATCCCGCGCTGGTCGACAGGCTGGCCGAGGACGGCATCGTGCTCGAGGTCTGCCCGGGCTCGAACGTGGCGCTGGGGCTCTATCCCGGCTGGCGGTCGCATCCCATCGACCGGCTGGCGCGGGCGGGCTGCAAGGTCACGGTCTCGACCGACGATCCGCCTTTCTTCCACACGACGATGGCGCATGAATTCGAGCGGTTGCATGACGCTTTCGACTGGGACGAGGGGGAATTCGACCGCATCACCCGCACGGCGCTTGACGCCGTCTTCTGCGACGCCGACACGAAAGCCCGGATCGCAAAGAGACTGGAGCGCGCATGAGCCTTGCCGAACACCTGACCGTCGTCCGCCACCCGCTGGTGCAGCACAAGCTGACGCTGATGCGCGACCGCGACACGCCCACCGCCGTCTTTCGCCAGCTCCTGCGCGAGATCAGCCAGCTTCTGGCCTACGAGATCACCGGCCAGCTTGCGATGACCACGCGGCGCATCGAAACCCCGGTGCAGCCGATGGACGCCCCGGCGCTGGACGGGCGCAAGCTGGCGCTGGTGTCGATCCTGCGGGCGGGCAACGGCATGCTCGACGGGATGCTCGAGCTTATCCCCTCGGCCCGGGTGGGCTTTGTCGGGCTCTACCGCGACGAGGAGACGCTGAAGCCGGTCCAGTATTACTGCAAGCTGCCGACCGAGCTGGGCGAGCGGCTGGTGATCGCGGTCGACCCGATGCTCGCCACCGGCAATTCCTCGGTTGCGGCGATCGACCTTCTGAAGGAGCAGGGTGCGACGGATATCCGGTTCCTCTGTCTTCTGGCCGCGCCCGAGGGGGTCGAGCGGATGCGACAGGCGCATCCCGACGTGCACATCGTCACTGCCGCGCTGGACGAACGCCTCGACGACAAGGGGTACATCGTGCCGGGACTGGGCGACGCGGGCGACCGCATGTTCGGAACAAAGTGACGCATTGCGAAGCTTTACGCAGCGGCCGGGATCGGCCACTCTGACGACTATGGACTGTGCTGGGGGGCACGTGATGACACGACATGGACGCTTTGCGCTGGCGCTGATCGCTGCCACGATCGGCCTCGGCGCTCCGGTGCTGGCCCAGGACGGGCCGGCCGAAACGCCGCCCGACCGTTTCGAGGGGCGGGAATACGTGGACAGCGCGGGATGCGTCTTTGTCCGCGCGGGCTATGACGGCGCGGTCACCTGGGTGCCGCGACTGACCGCGGATCGCGAGCCGCTTTGCGGGCGCGACCCGACCGAGGTTACCTCGGGCACCGGCGCCCCCGCGGCGCCCGCCCCGCTGCCGCAGGTGGCCACGGATACCGCGCCCAGCGTGGCACCGCCGCCGCAGGGGGCGCGTGCCGCGACCCGCGACACCGCGCAGGCCAGCACCACCGATGCGCCCCGAGACGGCGCCGAAGACGCGACCGACGTGGCGGACGCGGCAGCCGACACCGCCCGGGACGATGGCGCGCCGGTGGTTGCTGCGGAACCCGCGGCCGACCCCGCGTCCTCGCCCTTCCGCCGGGCCGACACGCTTCGCGATGCGAAAAGCCCGCAGATAGCCGACCGGGGCACCCGGGCGACGCGGACCCGTGCCGCGACCGTCAGGCAACGCACCGCCCACGCAGCGGCGCCGGTCCCGCGGTCGATACGCAAGACCTACCCCGCGCCGGTTCACAAGGTCCGGAACGTCACCGTCTCGCCCAAGGCGGCGGCGACGGCGGCGATGCTTCCCGACGTGGTGCAGGCCCCGCAGCCGCGCCCGGTGACGACGCCCAAGGGGTACGAACCCGCGTGGGAGGACGGGCGTCTGAACCCGCATCGCGGCAAGCAGACATTCTCGGGCGCCGTGCAGACCGCGCTGGTCTGGACGCAGACCGTGCCGCGGCGGCTGGTCGACAAGCGGACGGGCCGGGATGTCACGCGCGACTACAACTACCTCGTTTTCCCCTACACCGATTATCACAAGCAGCAGCGCGATCTCGAAGGCGGACTGCACGTGGTCGTCCGCACCCAGTCGGGCGACCGCATGATCGTCGAGAAAAGCCGCCTTCGCACCCGGTCCGGCACGTCGCTGCAGGGCGGGGCGGCAGTGGTGCCGTCCTCGAAATCGTCGGTGACACCGCGCACCCCGGCCGGGCCCGCCCCCCGCCACACCGCGCAGTCCGCCGCGGGCGGTGCAGGGCGCTATGTGCAGGTCGGCAGCTTTGCCAATGCCGCGAATGCCGAGGCCACCGCGCAGCGCCTCTCGGGCGCCGGCTATCCAGTGCGGATGGCCCGGTCGGGTGGCCTGCGGGTGGTCATGGCCGGCCCCTTCACGGAGGCGGCGGCGCTGCAACAGGCCCTGACCGCGGCCCGTCGCTCAGGCTTTCGCGACGCCTTCGTGCGCTGAGCCAAAGCCGTCTTCCGGCCCCGGGGCGGGAAAGTCCGCCCGGGGGCGGATGACATCGCCGGCAGTCTGTCGTGCGAGCCGCAGGGCCCTGTAGTCGGGCCCGGGCCCGCCCTGTCGGTCGGCAGAGGCCATCGCGCGACCTGTCTCGCCGGTCACGAAGGGTCCGTCGGAGCGTGGATCTGCGACGGAGGTGCGTGTGCAAGGACCGGGCATGATCACCACGTAAATCGTGATACATCGAGAATCGCGATTTTCCGTCGCGGCCCGGTCCACCATTTCCACGGGCCTGCGCCGCCCCCCGTGCCGTGCCGCCACGTTGCCCGGCCGGTCCGGGGGATCTCCGGCAAGACCCTGCTTTCGGGCTATTCTCCGCAGATGCCCTGCAACAGGACCCAGTCGCGGTCCGACAGCACGGGGCTGCGGTCATCGGGATCGACGGGATCGGCCTCGATCAGTTCCAGTACCGACTCGCCCGACAGATCCAGCGCGTAGGCATAGGGCTTTACGCTGATCCGTGCCTGCGCGAAGCGCGGCAGCAGAAGGTCCAGCGCCACCGGCTGGGGCGGGGCGGCGACGATATCCTCGGCATAGGCGCGCAGAACCTCTTCGGTCAGGTGTCCGCGCGTCAGCAGCCGAACGGCGGCCATCGGGCCCACATGCTCCAGCATCGCGGCCAGCGGGTCGGCGGCGTCGGCGCGTGCCATCTCGGCCAGGACGAAGCCCGCGGCGGGTTCGGGCGACTCGTAATCCTCGATCAGGGCCCGGTCGATCAGGATTAGCCCGCCGGGCAGGTGTTCGCTGGTCGACACCATGCCGGGTAGAACCAGCAGCCGGCGCCGGCTGTCATCGGGGAAGATGCGCCGCGAAAAGCTGCGCAGCGCGGCGGTGGCCGACCGGTTGGTGCAGGCGGGCCCCGAGATCCGCTGGATTTCGGACAGCAGCTCGGCCCCGATCTCGGCCCGTGCCGCCTGCGGCACGACCGAGACGGTATGGCGGATGATGGCGTCAGGCAGCCAGAAGACGGCCAGCAGGATCACCGCGACCAGCCCGGCCGTCAGGATCGTGCGGCGCAGCCAGCCGCGCCGGGGCCGGCGCCGGGCCAGGGCACTGCGCACCTTCTCGATCGCATCGATCATCGTGGGATCGTCGATCTCCAGCTCGTCCGAGGCATCGGCGCCGGGGGTATAGAGCGCGGGCAGCTGGCCGGGATTGCGCCGCTCGATCGCGGGCAGCGACCAGTGGGCCAGAGCGACGTCGTTCATGTCGGTCAGGATCAGGCTGGCCGACCCGAATGAGACGACGACTTCGCGGCGCTGCATGTAATGCGCCACCCGCCACAATCCCCGGGCCTCGAGCTTTTCGTATTCTGCGAGCGCGGTCATAGACCTGCCATGCGGGACCCCTTGCCCGTACCTGAACGTGAGCACGAGATAGACCGTTCACGGGGCGGCGGCAACGCGGTCCTTGCACCTGCACGCTCTGGCCAGCGATGGCGCGGCGGCGCTATGATCCGCGCATGATCCTGTCGCCCGGCCGCCGCTATGTTTTCGTGCACATCCCAAAGACCGGCGGCACCGCGCTGACGCTGGCGCTGGAGGGGCGGGCGATGCGCGACGACATCCTGATTGGCGACACGCCCAAGGCGCGACGACGGCGCGGACGGCTGGCGGGCCTCGCCACGCGCGGTCGGGTGTGGAAGCATGCGACCCTTGCCGACATCGAAGGCGCGCTGCCGCCCGAGACGCTGGCGTCCTGCCGGGTGGTCACGCTGGTGCGAAACCCGTGGGACCGGATGGTCAGCTATTACCACTGGCTGCGGGCGCAAAGCTTTGCGCATCCCGCGGTCGGGCGCGCGCAGTCGATGCCGTTCACGGCGTTCCTGCGCCATCCCGACACGCAGGCGGCGCTGCGCGCGCATCCCTATGGCAGCTATGTAACGGGCTCTGACGGGCAGGAGCGCGAGACGCTTTTCCTGCGCCTGGAACACCTTGAGACGGACCTGCCCCGGTTCGAGGCGCACTTGGGCTTCACGCTGCGGCCGCTGCCGCGGGCCAATACCTCGGACCGCGAGGCGGGGTATCGCCTTTATTACACGCCCGAGACCGCGGCGCTGGTGGGGGCGCTCTGCGCCGAGGACGCAGAGCGCTTTGGTTACAGCTTCTAGGCCGCTTCGGCCGCGGCGGGGGCAAAGCGGGCGTAGAACCCGGTGCCCGCCCCGGCGATGTCGCGCAGAAGGTCCGGCGCGGCAAAGCGGGGCCCGTGCCGGGCGGCAAGATCGTCGCAGATCTCGACCGCGCGTGCCGCACCGATCCGGTCGAGCCAGGCAAAGGGCCCGCCCGACCAGGGTGCAAAGCCCCATCCCAGGATTGCGCCCACGTCGCCTTCGCGGATGTCGGTCAACACACCCTCCTCCAGCGCGCGCACGGCTTCGAGCACCTGTGCGAAGAGAAGGCGATGCTGCACCTCGGTCACCTCGGGGTGGCTGTCGGCGGCCGGGTGGCGTTCGGACAGCCCTTCCCACAGGCCCGTGCGCTTGCCCTTGTCGTCGTAGGCATAGAAGCCCGCGCCCGACTTGCGCCCCAACCGGCCCGCATCGGCCAGCCAGAACATCAGGTCATCCACCGGCGCCATGTCGGCGGGATAGGCGTCGCCCATCCCGGACTTGGTCGCCTTGGCGATTTTTACGGCAAGGTCGATCGACGTCTCGTCAATCAGCTGCAGCGGGCCCAGCGGCATGCCGACCATGCGCGCGGCATTCTCGATCAGCGCGGGCGGCACGCCTTCGGTCACCATCCGCGCGCCTTCGTTCAGGTAGGGAATGATGCAGCGGTTCGCGTAGAAGAACCGCGCATCATTGACGACGATCGGCGTCTTGCGGATCTGGCGCACGAAATCCAGCGCCTTGGCAACGGCGCGGTCGCCCGACTTTGCGCCCTTGATGATCTCGACCAGCATCATCTTGTCGACGGGGCTGAAGAAGTGGATGCCGATGAACTGCTCGGGGCGGGCGCTGGCCTTCGCCAGCTCGGTGATCGGCAGGGTCGAGGTGTTGGTGGCAAAGATGCAGTCCTCGCCCACCACGGCCTCGACCTTCTGCGTGATCTCGGCCTTGACGCCGGGGTCCTCGAACACCGCCTCGACGATCAGGTCGCAGCCCGCCAGCGCGGCGGTGTCGGTGGTGGCGGTGATGCGGTCAAGCACCTGCGCCTTCTTCTCCTCGGTCACCTTGCGGCGCTGGATGCCCTTGTCGAGGATGCCCTCGGAGTAGGCGCGGCCCCGGTCGGCGGCCGCCTGGTCCTGGTCCAGCAAGACGACCTCGATACCCGCATTGGCGGCGACGTAGGCGATGCCCGCGCCCATCATGCCCGCGCCCAGCACGCCCAGTTTGCGCACCGTCTGGTCGGGCGCCTCGGGCCGGTTCGCGCCTTTCTCAAGCGCCTGCTTGTTCAGAAACAGCGACCGGATCATCGCCGAGGATGTCGGGTCGAGCAGGATCTGCGTGAAATACCTCGCCTCGATCTTCAGCGCAGTGTCGAAGGGCACCATCGCGCCTTCGTAGACGGCAGACAGCAGCGCCTGCGCGGCGGGATAGACGTTCTGCGTGCGTCCCGCGATCATCGCCGAGGCGCCGACGAAGGTCTGGAAGCCCGCGGGATGATAGGGCGCGCCGCCCGGCATCTTCCAGCCCTTCTGATCCCAGGGCTTCACACAGTCGCTGTCCTTGGCTTCAAGCACCCAAGCCTTGGCGCGGTCCAGCAGCTCGTCATGGGCGACGACCTCGTCGACCAGGCCGGTCATCCTGGCGGCCTTCGGGTCGAACATCTTGCCTTCCAGCAGGACGGGGGCCGCCGCCATGGCGCCCAGCATCCGCGAGACTCGCGTGGTGCCGCCGGCGCCGGGGAACAGGCCGACCTGGATCTCGGGCAAGCCGATCTTGGCCTTGGCGCCGTCGGTCATGAAGCGGCGGTGACAGGCCAGCGCGATTTCGGTCCCGATGCCTGCGGCGGTGCCATTGATGGCACAGGCGACGGGCTTTGCGCCCTTGAGCGTCTTGGGGTCCATGCCCGCCCGCTCGATCTTGCGTAGGATGCGGTGGCCTTCCATCGTGAAGTCGAACAGCGCGCGCGCCGGATCGCTGCCGGCGCTGTCGCGGATGCCCGCCAGCACGTTCAGATCCATCCCCCCGGCAAAGCCTTCCTTGCCCGAGGTGATGACGATCCCGCGCACCGCCTCGTCGGCCAGTGCCTGGTCGAGGAACCCCTCGACCTCGGCCAGGGCCTCGGCCCGCAGGACGTTCATGGATTTACCCGGCACGTCCCAGGTCAGGATCGCGACGCCGTCGTCGTCGACGTGATAGGTGAAGTCGCTCATGACAAAGCTCCTTGGTTCGGGGCTGCGGTTGTCGCGTCTGGGTCAGAAATGCAGTCCATGCGCTTCGAGCAGGTCGCGCGCAAAGGCGATGTCGCCGGCTTGAAGTTCGACAAGCTCGGTCTGGAGAAGCCCATCGGACGCCCAGCGGCAGAAATAGAGGATCTGCAGCGGCGTGGCCGGGTCGGGCGGGCCGTCCAAGTGCCAGTCGACGCAGATCGGAAAGCGCCCGTCGTTTTCGCTTCCGACAAACGCCATGTGGGCATCGAGCCGGACGACACCCATCGATTCCAGCCTGTCGCGCAGTTGCGAGAGGTAGGAGTGCAGGACGTCCGAGGTTTCGATGACGTAGATGTCTGACCCGACATAGATCGGCAGCGGCAGGGTGTAGCAGGCGGACAGGACGTCGAACCGGCGGTGAAAGAAGTCCTCGCCCTGGGTTTCAAAAAACTTTTTAACGGTCTCGACCATTCAGACACACCCTCCGAAATCTGCCGGATCGGCGGGTGCCACCATCGCGTGAACGACGCGTCGTTTGCAACCATCGGACGACTGTCGTAGGGCCGGCTCGTCCTTCGGGTGGCGCGTACTGCCTGTGCGCCGGGTGTTGATGCGCCGCGTCCCCGGCATTGCCTGGGACGCGGTTCGAACTGGGGGAGGGCGACCACGCTCACACCCGTTCGATGATCGTTGCGGCGCCCATGCCCGAGGCGACGCAGAGCGTGGCGAGCCCGGTCTCGCGGTCGCTGCGCTCCATCTCGTCCAGGAGCGTGCCGAGGATGATGGCTCCGGTCGCGCCCAGGGGGTGCCCCATGGCGATCGCGCCACCGTTGACGTTGACCCGGGCCGGGTCCACCTCGAACGCCTGCATGAAGCGCAGGACCACGGCGGCGAAGGCTTCGTTGACCTCGAAAAGGTCGATGTCCGAAATCTTCATGCCCGAGTCGGCCAGGATCTTCTCGGTCACCGGCACCGGGCCCGTCAGCATGATCGTGGGATCCGTGCCGATCTTGGCCGAGGCGCGGATGCGGGCGCGCGGATTTAGCCCGTGACGCTCGCCGAACTCCTTCGAGCCGAGGAGGATGGCAGCTGCCCCGTCGACGATGCCGCTGGAATTGCCGGCGTGGTGGACATGGTTGATGCGTTCGAGATGCGGATATTTCATCAGCGCTATCTTGTCGAAGCCGGGCATCGTCTCGCCCATGTCCTGGAAGGCGGGCTTGAGCGATCCCAGCGTCTGCATGTCTGTGTCCGGGCGCAGGTATTCGTCGCGCTCAAGGATCGGCAGGCCGTTGCGGTCGCGCACGGGCACGACGCTGCGGTGGAACCGGCCATCCTCCCACGCGGCGGCGGCGCGCTTCTGGCTTTCGACGGCCAGCGCGTCCGCGTCTTCGCGCGAAAAGCCGTATTCGGTGGCGATGATGTCGGCCGAAATGCCCTGCGGGACGAAATAGCTGTCCATGGCAATGCTGGGGTCGACGGCGATGGCCGCCCCGTCAGATCCCATGGGCACGCGGCTCATCATCTCGACCCCGCCGGCAATGTAGCCCGCGCCCGCTCCGGCGCGGATCTGGTTGGCGGCAAGGTTTACCGCCTCAAGCCCGCTGGCGCAGAACCGGTTGATCGACAGCCCCGGGATCCGCTGGTCAAGGTCCGAGGCCAGAACCGCGGACCGCGCGAGGCAGCCGCCCTGTTCGCCCACCTGCGTGGCGTTGCCCCAGATCACGTCCTCAACGGCGTGTCCCTCAAGCTCGTTTCGGCCCTTGATCGCGTTCAGCATCTCGGCCGACAGGCGCAGGCTGGTCACCTCGTGCAGCGAACCGTCCTTTCGGCCGCGGCCGCGCGGCGAGCGGACGGCGTCGTAGATATAGGCGTCGGTCATCAGGCCTCCTTCCCGGCACGCTCAGACGGATTGCCGGGCATCAGATCATAGGGATGTTTCCAGCCGGGCAAGGCGGCGATTCCGTCCAGCCAGCGGGCGATGTTGGGCCATTCGGCCCGGTCGAAGCCGAAGGGCTCGGGGTAGTAGAGGTATCCGCAGCACGAGAAATCGGCGTTGGTCGGCGCGGCGCCGGCGATCCAGTCGCGGCTGGCGAGATGCGCGTCGAGCGTCGCGAAGGCGCCGCGCAGTCGGCCCTTCAGCCAGTCGATGACCTCGACCGAGCGCTTCTCCTCGGGCAGGAAGTTCATCTGGAACCGCAGGGCGCCGGCCATCGACGACAGCTTGTGATTGTCCCACAGAACCCAGCGCAGGATCTCGCGGTCCTCGATCGGGTCGGTGCCGCCGAACCGCTTGGTATGGTCCGAGATCCACTGCTGCATGACGCCCGATTGCGTCATGACGAGGGTGTCGACGCAGCTGTCGTCGTCAGGATCGCAGGGTGCGATCATCACCGGGACCTCGCCCATCGGGTTGATCCTGCGGAACGCATCGGTTCGCGTCTCGCCGTTGAAGAAATCGACGAAGACCGGCTCCCACGCGAGGCCGGAGAATTCCAGGGGCAGTGCAGCCTTGTAGGCGTTGCCGCTCTCTCCAAAACAGTAAAGCTTGATCATCGGGGGCCTTCCCTTGCCGGTGTCGGAGCGGGGGTTTTCCACCCCCGCACCCCCGGAGAGTATTTGCAAAGAGAAGAAACGGGGTAAGATTTCTTTAACCGAACCCCTGTCAGCCTTGGCGCGCGGTACAGCCTGGAGAGGCGATGACCGCAAGAGGAGAAGCCGCCCCGTCGACCGACCCCGAAAAGGTCCGCATTGAGTTGCAGGCGTCGACGGGGCGCACCGCCCCTGCCTTCTTCTCTTTCAAAATACTCCCGCCGGAGGCGGTCCCGTCCCTCAAGCCCGCGCCGCATCATCGTTTCCTCGTATCCAGGTCGGAATTGAAGATCCGCAGTCGGTGGGTCAGCGTGTCGGTGTCCGTCACGCTGTCGAAGTTCTCGAACAGGAACGACAGAGCCTCGCCCTCGTCCAGGCCGGCTTCGGCCGCGAATTTCCGCAGGCGGCGGTAGCCGTCTTCGGTCATCGCGGCCGGGAAGCGGCGCGTCAGGCGAAAGCGTTTCGGCATCGTCGTCCTCCTCCCAAAGGGCCTGCCGGGGTCAGGGGGCGCGGCGGACCTAGAACTGTGCCTCGTCCAGCGCCATCACGGTGTCGGCGCCCGACCGGATGCGGGCGAGGTGCATCCCCGTGGCCGGCAGGTGGCGCTCCATGTAATAGCGGCCCGTCGCGATCTTGGCCTTGAGAAACTCGGGGTTGCCTTGACCTGCGTCAAGCCCGGCACCTGCGGCGCGCGCCATCCGGGCCCACATCAGGCCCAGGCAGACATGCCCGAAGAGGTGCATGAAGTCGTAGGACCCAGCCAGAGCATCATTGGGCGACTTGGCGCCGCGTTCCATGAAGAACATGCCGGCCGCCTGCAGGTCTTTCGACGCCGCCTTGAGCGGCTCGTGGAAGCCTGCGAGATGCGGGTCCTCGGCCGAGTCCTTCAGGAAGGATTTCACCAGCTCGAAGAAGCCCATCACGTGCTTGCCGCCGTCGCGGGCCAGCTTGCGGCCCACGAGGTCGAGCGCCTGGATGCCGTTCGCGCCTTCGTAGATCATCGCGATACGGGCGTCGCGGGCGAACTGCGACATGCCCCATTCTTCGATATACCCGTGCCCGCCGTAGATCTGCTGGGCCTGAATGGCCATGTCGAAGCCCTTGTCGGTCAGGAAGCCCTTGATCACCGGGGTGAGGAGCGAGATCAGGCCCTCGGCCTCTGCATCCTCGGACCGCATGTGGCGGTCGATCAGGTGCGCCCCCCAGAAGGTGAAGGCGCGGGCGCCTTCGACGAAGCTCTTCTGGTCCATCAGCGACCGGCGGATGTCGGGATGCACGATGATCGGATCGGCGGGGCCGTCGGGGTTCTTCGCGCCAGTCACGTCGCGCCCCTGCAGGCGATCCTGCGCGTAGTCGACGGCATTCTGGTAGGCGGCGACCGCCTGGGCATAGCCCTGCAGGCCGACGCCCAGCCGCGCCTCGTTCATCATCGTGAACATGGCGCGCATTCCCTTGTGTTCCTCGCCCAGAAGGAACCCGGTGGCACCGTCATAGTCCATGACGCAGGTGGCATTGCCGTGAATGCCCATCTTCTCTTCGATCTTCGAACAGGTGACGCCGTTGCGGTCGCCGAGGCTGCCATCCTCGTTGACCATGAACTTGGGCACGATGAAGAGCGAGATGCCTTTCGTGCCCTCGCCCCCGCCCGGCGCCTTCGCCAGCACGAGGTGGACGATGTTGTCGGCCATGTCGTGTTCGCCGGCCGAGATGAAGATCTTCTGCCCGGTGATGCGATACGACCCGTCGTCCTGCGGCTCGGCCTTTGTGCGCATGATGCCAAGATCCGTCCCCGCGTGGGGCTCGGTCAGGTTCATCGTGCCGGTCCAGTCGAGCGACACCATCTTGGGCAGATAGGTCTCCTTCTGCGCCTGGGTGCCGTGGGTCAGGATCGCCGAGATCGCGCCATGGGTCAGCCCCTGGTACATGTTCAGCGCCATGTTGGCCGACACCATCATCTCGCCCACCGCGGTGGACATGAGGTAGGGTAGGTCCTGACCGCCGAACTCCTCGGGCAGGTCGAGCCCGTTCCAGCCGCCCTCGCGCAGTTTGCCGAAGGCCTCGGAAAAGCCTTCGGGTGTGCGCACCACGCCGTTTTCCAGCCGGCACCCCTGGCGGTCGCCGATGGCGTTGAGCGGCGCAAGCACGCCCGCGGCCAGCTTGCCCGCCTCCTCGAGGATCGCGGCGGTGGTGTCGCGGTCGAGCATGTCGTAGCCCGGCACCTCGGCCCGATCGACCTGCAGCACGTCGTGCAGCAGGAATTGCATGTCTTCGGCAGGGGCCCGGTAGGTCGGCATCGATCTCTCCTCCTCGATGGTGCCGTGGCAGGCGATACTATTCGGCGGCGGTCTTGTGCACCTTTGCGTTCAGAACACCGTCGTCGTGCTGCATCGTCTGTTGCAGGTCTTCGATCGCCTCGCTCAGCGCGTCCCGCTCGGCGATCATCTCGGCCAGTCGCGCCTGGGCGACCTCGCGCGCGGCGGCAACCTGGCGGCGCGGCCCGTCATCCTGATCGTAGAGGTCCAGCAGCTGCCGGATCTCTTCGAGGCTGAAGCGGAAACGCTTGCCCCTCTGGATCAGCTTCAGGCGCGCGCGGTCGCGACGATCAAACAGGCGTTTCTGGCCTTCGCGGCGCGGAAACAGCAGTTCCTTCGCCTCGTAGAAGCGCAGGGTGCGGGGGGTCACGTCGAACGTGTCGCACATCTGCCGGATCGTCATCAGGTTCTCACTCATCAGTGGCTCCCGGTGGTGTTGGAAAGGCCCCGGAATGCGCGTTTCGAAGACAGCTTACAAGACCGGGTTGCCCACGCGTAATGACAACGTGACGTCATTTACCGGCCGGTAAAATCTTAGGAATACGAAACCGGGAAAAGTGGTAACTTTCTGAGGTTTATCGGCCGCAAGCCAATCGCCCGTCAGCTGTCCCGCCCGAGTTTTGCCGCCACGTCATCGCGCAGCTGCTGCAGGTCGGCAATCGACCGGTCGAGCGATTCGCGTTCTTCGGCCAGCGCGGCCAGCTGCCGGTCGGCCATGCCGATCCACGCCGCGTTCTGCGCGCGGCTGCCCTCGGTATCATAGATTTCCAGCCACTGCCGGATCTCTTCCAGGCTGAAGCCGAAGCGGCGACCGCGCAGGATCAGCGTCATGCGGGCGATGTCGCGGCCGTTGTAGAACCGGCTGCGGCCTTCCCGCTGCGGCTCCAGCAGCTCGATATACTCGTAGTACCGCAGGGTGCGGGGGGTGACCTCGAAACGGGCGCACATCTCCTTGAAGGTCAGGCGTTGATCGGACATCGGCGCGGCTTTCGTGGGACGAGGGGTCGAGGGCGGACTCTAACGCGGCCCCCATTCAGGTGCAATTGTAGCTGCAATTGCCCCGCCCTAGGGCAGAAGTTCGGAAAACAGGGCGGAGAGCGAGCTCTTCTCCTCCGGCTCGGGGCGGGCAATGGCGGGGGTGGCGCGGCTCCATTCTCCGGTTTCGGCGCAGTGCAGCATGAACCGGGCAAGGTCGGCGTGTCGGGTGCGGATCATTCCCTGCGGAATGACGTCGGCCACAACCGTGGCGTCGCCCGTGGCGGGGCCGTCCATCAGCCAGCCCGGGCGCACCGCCGTCCAGTCCAGAGACGAGGCGCGCAGGGCATGCTCCATCTCGCTCATCTGGGCGAAGATGCGGTCGAGGCCCAGGTTCGCCGCCGCCCGGAACCACACCGGGCCGCGGTCGCGCGTGGCGATGAAGGTGGCCGAGATCACGATCAGGCGTTCGGGCCGTCCCGCCGCCTCCATCGCGGCGATGATCGCCCGCGTGCCGTCGGAATAAAGCGGCGGAGGGTCCATCGCCGCCTTGGGCCCGAAGGCGAGGCCGAGCGCCGAGAGCACCGCGTCGCAGCCCGCGACCGCCGCGGCGGGATCGTCGTTCAGCACATCGACCCGCCGATACTCGACGCCCGCGGGCAGGGCGTTGCCGGGGTCCCGGGCCATGTCGCAGGCCCGGACATCGTGGCCGTTGGCGACCGCCGCGTCGACGATGTCGCGGCCCGTGGCGCCCAACGCGCCGAATACACAGAGTTTCATCGCGGCTCCCGAAGTTCCCGATCCGAAGGGGGAACGGCGCGGGCGGCGCGGTGTTCCCTGCGCCGGTCCGCGGTGGGCGGGAAACTCGCCTCCGGCGCCGCGGGGTGGACATGGGCGGGGTTGATCGGATCGTCACCGGCGGGTCAGGGCGGCGACGCTGCCGGGACGTCTTTCGCAACTAGACCTTGCCTGCGGTTCTGCCGGGCGACTATCGCTGGGGCGAGCAACGGAGGCGCATTCCTTGTCCGACGATCAATACCTGCGCATCGCGCAGCAATTCATCGAGGCCCTGCCTCACGCCCGGGTCCTGGGGCTCAGGCTGCTGTCCGTATCGCCCGGGCATGCCGAGATCGAGCTGCCCTGGGCCGCGCACCTGGTGGGCGATCCGGCGACCGGGGTGCTGCACGGCGGCGCGGTGTCGACCCTGATGGACACCTGCGGCGGCGCCGCGGTGATGGCGCATCCCGCCGCCAACGCCGGCGCCGCGACGCTGGATCTGCGGATCGACTACATGCGCGCCGCGACGCCGGGGCAGGCGGTGCGGGCCCGGGCCGAATGCCTGCGTGTCACCCGCTCGGTCGCCTTCGTCCGCGCCACGGCCTCCGACGACGACGTCGAGCGCCCCGTCGCGCTGATGCAGGGTGCCTTTACCCTGCACGCGCCGCGTCTGGCGGGGGAGGCGACATGAGCCGCCGTCCCGAACCCGTGCAGGTCGTGAAAGAGCGGCGCGATGCCGCGCTCGACACGCTGGTGGGCGGTCTGCCCTACCTCGCCTTCCTCGGCATCCGGTTCGAGCGTCGCGGAGACGAGCTGACCGCCGTTCTGCCGTTCCGCGACGAAAACATCGGCAACCCGCTCCTACCCGCGCTGCACGGCGGCGTGACGGCGGCGTTCCTCGAAACCGCCGCGGTGGTCGAGCTGGCGTGGTCGCAGCTCTGGCCGCAGATGGAGGGCGGGGCGGGTGCCGCCGCCCCGGGCGTGCGTCCGCCGTTGCCGCGCACCATCGACTTCACCGTCGATTTCCTGCGCTCGGGTCTGCCGCGCGATGCCTATGCCCGCGCCGTGGTGGTGCGGCAGGGGCGCCGCTATGCCAGCGTCCGGGTCGAGGGCTGGCAGGACAATCGCGCGCGCCTCTTCGCGCAGGCCTCGGGGCATTTCATGATGCCCGACCTTTCGGCCGGTCCCGGTGCGGCCTTCGCCGACGACGAGGCCATGGACCCGGCGCCCCCGGCGTCTGAGCCGCGATGAGCGGCACGCACCCCGGCGCCGCGCCGCGACCGATCACGCATCGCCGCGTGCTGGCCATCGCGGGGCCGATCGTCCTGTCGAACGCCACCGTGCCGATCCTGGGCGCGGTGGATACCGGCGTCGTGGGCCAGCTGGGCGAGGCCGCGCCGATCGGCGGCGTGGGGCTGGGGATGATCATCCTGACCGCGCTCTACTGGGTCTTCGGTTTCCTGCGGATGGGCACGACCGGGCTGGCGAGCCAGGCTTTGGGGGCGGACGACAGGCCCGAGGCCGACGCGCTTCTGTCGCGCGCCTTGTTGATCGGCATGGCCGCGGGCGCCGCGATCATCGCGCTGCAATGGCCGCTTTTCGCGGGCGCCTTCGCGGTCGCCCCCGCCTCGGACGAGGTCGAGGCGCTGGCGCGGACCTACATGGGCATCCGCGTCTGGTCGGCGCCGGCGCTGATCTCGATCTACGGGATCACAGGATGGCTGATCGCGGCCGAACGGACCCGCGCCGTGCTGGTGATCCAGATCGCGATGAACGCGCTCAATATCGGGCTCGACCTGCTGTTCGTCCTGGGGCTCGACTGGGGTGTCGGCGGCGTGGCCGTGGCCACCGTGATCGCCGAGTGGTCGGGCCTTGCGCTGGGTCTGTGGTTCTGCCGCGACGCCTTCCGCGGCACGGCGTGGCGCGACCGGGCTAGGGTGCTTGACCCCGCTCGGCTGACCCGGATGGCGGCCGTCAACGGCGACATCCTGATCCGGTCGCTGCTGCTGCAGGGGGTCTTCGTCTCGTTCATGTTCCTGGGCGCCCGCTTCGGCGACGTGGCGCTGGCGTCGAACCAGATCCTGCTGCAGTTCCTCGAGATCACCGCCTATGCGCTGGACGGTTTCGCCTTTGCGGCCGAGGCCTTGGTGGGCCAGGCCTTCGGCCGCCGTCGCACCGACCTCGTGCGGCGCGCCAGCCTGATGACCTCGGTCTGGGGGCTGGCCGTTTCCGGGTTGCTGGCGCTGGCCTTCGCGCTGGCGGGCGGCACCGTCATCGACATCATGACCACGGCGCCCGAGGTGCGCGAAACGGCGCGGCTGTTCCTGCCGTGGATGGTGCTGGCGCCGCTGGCCGGGCTCGCCGCGTGGATGCTGGACGGCATCTTCATCGGTGCAACCCGGACCGGCGACATGCGCAACATGATGGTGATCTCGGCGCTGGTCTACGCGTTGGCCGCCCTGCTCTTGGTGCCCGCGATGGGCAACCACGGCCTGTGGGCGGCGCTGATCGTGTCCTTCGTCGCCCGCGGCGTGACCCTGGGCCTGCGCTACCCGCGGCTCGAAGCCGCCGCGGCAGGCTGAGGTCCATTTGGGGAGGTCCATTCGGGGGTGGGGGCGCTAGCCCCCCGCGCCGCTGCGCCCGGCCTCATCGGCACGCGCGCGGTCCAGTTCGGCCCGCAGGCCGCGCGCCAGCCTCAGAAGCTGGGCGCGCGCCACGGGAAACGCCTCGGGCCACATGTGGGCCATGTGGAACTGCCCCGGCGCGATGTCGAGCGAGACCGACGCGCCCTGCAGCGCCGCGCGGTGGGCCAGCAGCAGCGTGTCGTCCAGCAGAACCTCGGCCCCGCCCGCCGCCAGCTTCAGCGGTGGCAGCTCGGAGAGATCCTCGAGCAGGGGCGAGACTGCGGGATCGCCGCCCGGTCGGTCTCCGAAAACAAGGCGCGCCAGCGCGGCGTCGTCCGCGTCCGAGTTCATCGCGTCCTCTTCGCTCATCGGCGCGCGGCTGGCGCTCAGCCCGCTGCGGTCGGTATTCGCCGAGATCAGCCCAAGCGCGGCGATGCGCTCGGGCACGGCCAGACCCAGCGTCAGCGCCAGATGGCCGCCGGCACTGATCCCCGCCACGGCGACCGGCCCGGGCAGCGCCTCGAGCAGCGCGAGCGCGGCTTCGGGCTGGGCGGGCCAGGGGTCTTCGGGCGCCAGCGGATAGCGCGGCAGGATCACCCGCAGACCGGCCTCGGCCATCACCTGCGCGGCGGCAACATGGGTTTCAGGCGCGCCGAAAACATAGCCGCCGCCGTGGAAGAACAGGCAATCGGGACCGTCGCCCACCACCAGCGCCTCGACCTGCCCGATCAGCGCGGGACGGGCGGCGGGCTGTGGACCGATCCGGTCGGCAAAGCCCTGCCGCATCTCGGCGGGCGTGCCCGTCACGGGGTGATCGGCGATCCGGCGCCGTACCGCGTCGGGGCTGCGGGGCAGCTCGGGCCCGGCGGTGGGCTGGGCGGTGCTCTGGGCGGCGGGCGGGGGTGTGGTGTCCTGTGTCATCGGCGGGGAAAGTGGCGGCGGGGCCCGGCGGTTCCCGCGGGCTTGCCCTTGGCCGTGCTGCCGCTAGGGTCGGCGCCAGACGAGACAAGGGAGAGGGACCGCGGAATGGACATGAACGAGGTGAAGGCGCGAGGCATCGTGCTGCTGGGCTGCGGGCGCATGGGGTCGGCGCTGCTGAAGGGCTGGCTGGCCGACGGGTTTCCGCCCGCGTCGGTCTACGTGCAGGACCCGGCTCCGTCCGACTGGCTGCGCTCGGTCGACGGGCTGCACCTGAACGGGTCGCTGCCCCAGCGCCCGGCGGTGCTGCTGGTCGCCGTGAAGCCGCAGATGATGGCCGAGGCGCTGCCCCAGATCGCGGGCATCGGCGGTGGCGACACGCTGGCGATCTCGGTCGCCGCGGGCACGCCCATCAGCCTGCTGGAGGAGGCGATCGGAACGGGCACGCCGGTGATCCGCGCCATGCCCAACACGCCCGCCGCCGTGGGCCGTGGCATCACCGCGCTTGTCGGGAACGACGCCGGGACGCCGCATCTCGGCCTTGCCGAGGAGATGCTGAGCGCCGTGGGCCAGACCGTACGACTGGAGGAAGAGGGCCAGATGGACGCGGTCACCGCCGTCTCGGGCTCGGGCCCCGCCTACGTGTTCCACCTGATCGAGACGCTGGCCCAGGCGGGCGAGGCCGAGGGTCTGTCGCCCGAACTGGCCTTGCAACTGGCCCGCGCCACGGTCGCGGGCGCCGGCGCGCTGGCCGAGGGCGCGGGGGAAACCCCGGCCGCGCTGCGCGAGGGGGTGACCAGCCCCGGCGGCACGACGGCCGCGGCGCTCAAGGTGCTGATGGATGACGAGACCGGCTTTCCGCCGCTCCTGCGTCGCGCGGTCAAGGCCGCCGCCGACCGCTCGCGGGAGCTTCGGGGATGAGCGATCTGGGCTTCGACGAATTCCAGCGGGTCGACATCCGCGTGGGCCGCATTTCCCGGGCCGAGCCCTTTCCCGAGGCGCGCAAGCCCGCGATCCGCCTCTGGGTCGATTTCGGCGACGAGCTGGGCGAAAAGAAAAGCTCGGCTCAGATCACCCGGCATTACAGTCCCGCCGATCTGGTCGGCCGACAGGTGCTGGCGGTGGTGAACTTCCCGCCCCGCCAGATCGGCCCGGTGATGTCCGAGGTGCTGGTGCTGGGGATCCCCGACGAAGACGGAGAGGTCGTGCTGCTGCGGCCAGATATCGATGTGCCGCTGGGCGGGAGGATGTTCTGATGCCGAAGGTTCTGATCACGCGGACGCTGCCCGACAGCGTCATGGCCGCCGCGCGCGACGCGTTTGACGTGGCGACCCGCGACAGCGAGATGCCGATGACCGCCGAAGAGGCCGCCGCCACGCTCAGCCTTTACGACGCGGTACTGCCGACTCTGGGTGACGCCTATTCCGCGCAGGCCTTCGGGCTGGTGCCGGAACCGAAGGTGAAGCTGCTCGCCAATTTCGGCGTGGGCTACAACCATATCGACGTGGGCGCGGCCAAGGCGGCGGGTGTCGCCGTGGCCAATACCCCCGGCGCGGTGACCGATGCCACCGCCGATATCGCGATGATGCTGATCCTGATGTCCTGCCGCCGCGCGGGCGAGGGCGAGCGGCTGGTGCGGGCGGGCGACTGGACCGGCTGGCATCCGACGCAGCTTCTGGGCCTGCACCTGGGCGGCAAGACGCTGGGCATCGTCGGCATGGGCCGGATCGGCAAGGCCATCGCACGACGCGCGCAGGCGGGATTCGGGATGGAGGTGATCTTCCACAACCGTTCGCGGGTCGCGGATGCGGGCGTGCCCGCGCGGCAGGTCGACACGCTCGACGAGCTTGCGCGCGCGGCGGACGTGGTGGTGCTGGCGGTGCCGGCCACGCCGGAGACGCGCCACCTTGTCGATGCGGGGTTCCTGTCGGCGATGCGGCCACATGCCCGGCTGGTCAACATCGCCCGTGGCGACATCGTCGACGAGGCCGCCCTGATCGCCGCGCTGGAGGCCGGAGAGATCGGTGGCGCGGGGCTGGATGTCTACGAGGGGGAACCGCAGGTGCCGCAGGCGCTGCGCGACCGTGACGACGTGGCGCTGCTGCCGCATCTCGGCACCGCCGCGCTGGAGGTGCGCGAGGCGATGGGGATGATGGCGGTCGAGAACCTGCGCGCCTTCTTCGCAGGTGAGACGCCGCCGAACCTGGTCGAGCCCTAGGGCCCGGCGGAACCCCCGCGCCCGGCCGGCCGGCCCGTCGTCGCCCCTGCGTGCAAGGGGTGCCGGGCCGGTCGCCAACAGGTGCCGCGCGTCCCTGCGCGGGGACGCGAAGAGCAGTGGCGCCCCCCCTCGGCTGCCCCCCGGAAGACGCCCATTCGCCGCGACGCCCCTTTGCGAGGCACCGCGACGAACCACCGATCAGCCGTCCTTGGGTGGACGCCCGACCGGCGCTCGGAATCTTCGGTCTCGGCTTCGGGCCCCGGTGGAGGAGCGGGGTTGGGTAGGTGGAAGAGCATGCGCCAGGGCAGGGGGGGCATGCCCGGGGCCATGGCCAGGGGCGCGGGGAAGGTGGGTCAGGTCGCGGCGCGGTCTCCGACCGCTTCGCGCCAGTGGCGGCGGCAGAGGGCCACGTAGGTTTCGTTGCCGCCGATCTGGACCTGGTCGCCCTCGGTCGCCACGCGGCCCTCTTCGTCGCGCCGGATGACCATCGTCGCCTTGCGCCCGCAATGGCAGATCGTGCGCACCTCGCGCATCTCGTCCGCCACCGCCAGAAGCGCGGCGGAGCCCGGGAAGAGATGTCCGAGAAAGTCGACCCGCAGGCCATAGCACATCACCGGCAGGTGCAGGTCGTCCACCACGCGCACCAGCTGCCAGACCTGCGCGGGTTCGAGAAACTGCGCCTCGTCGACGAAGACGCAGTGAATATTCTGGTCCCGCAGCCGGTCGCGCAGACGCTCGAACAGGTCCTCGCCCGGGGCGAAGGTATCGGCCGCGCTGCCGATACCGATGCGGGAGGCGATGCGCGCCTCGCCGGCCCGCCGGTCCAGCCGGGCGGTCAGCAGGTAGGTCTCCATCCCCCGTTCGCGGTAGTTGTGGGCCGCTTGTAGAAGCAGCGTCGATTTGCCCGCGTTCATCGTGGAATAGTGAAAATAGAGCTTCGCCATGGACCGAGGGGTTAGCCCCGGCCCCGCGCGGCGGCAAGACCTGACGGCAAGACCGGTGGCGCAGATGGCGATGCGGGCGGTCCCGACCGCCATGGCGATCGGCGCACGGGCCCGCGCAACGGCCCCGGGGACGGTTCCCGGGACAAGCGGCGCCCTGACCGCGCCTGATCAAAGCATGGGCGGGCCGCTGGAGGACCGGCCCGCCCATGCGCCGCCCCTGCGATGTGCCGCCAGGGGCGGGCATCTCGGGGGCGGGCATCCGGGGATGGAGCGCGCCGGGGTCAGGCCATGTTCGACGCCGCCATCTGAGAGGCGGGTCGGACCGACGCCGCCTGCGGCCCCATGCCGTTATTGCCTTCGCGGCTGATCGAAAGGGCGACGGGATCGCCTTCGCTCAGCTGGTCGAAGGCATCGCCGGACACGCTGGCGCGGTGGAACCAGATGTCTTCGCCCTCGGCCGTCTCGATGAAGCCGTAGTCGCCGAACAGCCGCCGGACCCGGCCCGTGGGGGCGGCGTCCAACGTCTTCACGTCGCCGCGCACGGTCTGCGAGAACTGCTCAAGCTGCCGGTCCATGGCGTCGAAGGCGGCGTTTACCGTCTGCAACACGTCATAGCGGTCGGCCTTGCCGGGATCATGGCTGACGACCAGTTCCTTGCCGGGCACGCGGGCCTCGATCCGGACGTGGTAGGCTTTGGCCGCGCCACCGGACTTGTGGTCCAGCTCGACCACCACATGGGCCGAGGTGATGTGCTTGAAGTAGCGCTCCATCTTCCGCGCACGCTCGCGGACCCGCCGTTCGACGGTGGGCGAGGCATCCATGTTGTGGAAGGCGAGTTCGAGAGGGGTGTCCATCGGTTTGTCTCCCGTAGTGTGACAGGAGGGAAACGCCGGGGCGACGGCAGGGTTTCCAAGGCATGCCAACAAGATAGCGCGGATTTGCATGATCCCGCCGGGCGGCGGGGAGGGGACGGCGAAATGCCGCCCGGGGTCGGACGCGCGGTTCACGCCTGCGTCAGACGACGCGCTTCGTAGCCGGCCCGGCGGAACGCGGCCAGGACGGGAATGGGGGCAGAGGGGGAAGGCCGCCCACCACGGGGCAATGACGGTGCCCGCGAGCCACGGGGCGCGGCGACACTTGAGGGGACTATCAGGCCAGGGGGACGCAATCGCCGCGGCCTGCCGGTCCCCGGATCGCGCGAAAGCGGGAGGGTGACGCGGGCTGGCGCGGGGCTGTCGCGGTTTGCCGGCGCGGTCCGAAGTTCTGAGGTGCCGTAACGGGGCCACCGGGACGCGTTGCCGCCCGGTGGCCCCGGCTCTGGTCAGCCTTGCAGGCTGCGCACGCCCAGATCGCTGTCCTGGCGCGCCTGCATCGCCAGCGCGGCGGCGTGGGCGCCCGCAAGCGTGGTGAAGTAGGGGATCTTGTCGTAAAGCGCGACCGAGCGCATGGCGCGGCTGTCCTCGATCGCTTGCGCCCCCTCGGTGGTGTTCATCACCAGGGTGATCGCGCCGTCCTTCATCAGGTCCACGATGTGCGGCCGCCCCTCGTAGACCTTGTTGACCAGCCTCGCCTCGATCCCCTGCTCCTTGAGATAGGCCGCCGTGCCGCGCGTCGCGACAAGGTCCAGGCCCAGCGACAGCAGGGTCCGGGCGGCCTCGATCAGCTCGGGCGTCTTGTCGGCGTCCTTGATCGACAGGAAGGCCGTGCCCTTGCGCGGCAGGTCCACGCCCGCGCCCATCTGCGCCTTGAGGAAGGCGCGGGGGAAATCGCGGTCCCAGCCCATCACCTCGCCGGTCGAGCGCATCTCGGGGCCGAGCAGGGTGTCGACGCCCGGGAACCGGGCGAAGGGCAGCACCGCCTCCTTGACCGAGAACCACGGCATCGCCGGGTCCGCCAGCGTCATCGGGTCGGCGAAGGGCAGCGGATCGTCGGGCCCGGTGCCCGAGGGGTAGGGCGCGCGCGAGGGGAAGGCCGAGAGTTTCTCGCCCGCCATCAGCCGCGCCGCGATCGACGCGATCGCGCTGTCGGTGGCCTTGGCGACGAAAGGCACGGTGCGCGAGGCGCGCGGATTGACCTCGAGCACGTAGATCGTGTCGTCCTTGATCGCGAACTGCACGTTCATCAGGCCGACGACGCCCAGCTTCAGCGCCATCGCCTCGGCCTGACGCTCCATCTCGGCGACCAGTTCGCGCGACAGGGTGTGTGGCGGAAGGCAGCAGGCACTGTCGCCCGAGTGCACGCCGGCCTCTTCGATGTGCTGCATCACGCCCGCGACATGCACCGCCTCGCCGTCGCAGAGGATGTCGACGTCGACCTCGACCGCGCCGGTCAGGTAGCTGTCCAGAAGCACCGGGTTCTTGCCCGACACCACAACCGCGTCGCGGATGTAGCGGGCGAGGTGCGCATCGTCGCGCACGATCTCCATCGCCCGACCGCCCAGCACGTAGGACGGGCGGATGACCAGCGGATAGCCGACCTCGGCCGCGATCTGCATCGCCTCTTCGTCGGAATGGGCGAGGCCGTTCCGGGGCTGCTTCAGACCCAGCTCGTTCAGCATCCGCTGAAACCGTTCGCGGTCCTCGGCCAGGTCGATGGCGTCGGGCGAGGTCCCGAGGATCGGGATGCCCGCGTCCTGCAACTGGTCGGCCAGCTTCAGCGGGGTCTGCCCGCCGAACTGCACGATGACGCCCAGAAGGGTGCCGTTCTCCTGCTCGACCCGCAGGATCTCCATCACGTGTTCGAAGGTCAGCGGCTCGAAATACAGCCGGTCGCTGGTGTCGTAGTCGGTGCTGACCGTCTCGGGGTTGCAGTTGACCATGATGGTCTCGAACCCGGCGTCGCTCAGGGCAAAGCAGGCGTGGCAGCAGCAGTAGTCGAACTCGATCCCCTGGCCGATGCGGTTGGGCCCGCCGCCCAGGATCACGACCTTCTTGCGGTCCGAGGGGCGCGCCTCGTCCTCGACCTCGCCCATCACCGGGGTCTCGTAGGTCGAATACATGTAGGGGGTCTGCGCCTCGAACTCGGCAGCGCAGGTGTCGATGCGCTTGAACACCGCCGTGACTCCAAGCCCGCGGCGGGCGCGCCGCACCTGATCTTCCTCCTGGTCCGTCAGCATGGCGAGCCGGGCATCGGTAAAGCCCATCATCTTGAGCTTGCGCATGCCCTCTTCGTCGGTGGGCAGGCCGTCGCGGCGGACGCCTTCCTCGGCCTCGACGATTTCGCGGATGCGGGCGATGAACCAGGGATCGTATTGCGTGGCCGCCTGGATTTCGAGGTCGGACAGACCGTGCCGCATCGCCTGCGCGATCAGCCGCAGCCGGTCGGGCGAGCGGGCCGACAGCGCCTTGACGATGGCGGCTTCGTCCGGCGCGCCCTCGATCGCGATCTCGTCAAAGCCCGACAGCCCGGTTTCCAGGCTGGCCAGCGCCTTCTGCAGCGATTCGTGGATCGTGCGGCCGATCGCCATGGCCTCGCCCACCGACTTCATCGCGGTGGTCAGTTCAGCCTTCGATCCCGGGAACTTCTCGAAGGCGAAGCGCGGGATCTTGGTGACGACGTAGTCGATGGTGGGCTCGAAACTGGCGGGCGTCACCTTGGTGATGTCGTTGTCGAGCTCGTCCAGCGTGTAGCCGACGGCCAGCTTGGCGGCGATCTTGGCGATGGGGAAGCCCGTGGCCTTGGACGCCAGCGCCGAGGACCGCGAAACGCGGGGGTTCATCTCGATCACCACCATGCGGCCGGTTTCGGGGTCGACGGCCCATTGGACGTTCGACCCGCCGGTCTCGACCCCGATCTCGCGCAGCACGGCGATCGAGGCCGAGCGCATGCGCTGGTACTCCTTGTCGGTCAGCGTCAGGGCAGGGGCCACGGTGACGCTGTCGCCGGTGTGCACGCCCATCGGGTCGACGTTCTCGATGGCGCAGACGATGATGGCGTTGTCGGCGCGGTCGCGCACGACTTCCATCTCGTATTCCTTCCAGCCCAGCAGGCTTTCATCGACGAGGATCTGCCCCACGGGCGACGCGTCCATGCCCGACCGGCAGTAATGTTCGTAGTCGTCGCGGTTGTAGGCCACGCCGCCGCCGGTGCCGCCCAGCGTGTAGGCCGGGCGGATGATCGCGGGCAGGCCGATATGTTCGACCGCCGCCATCGCCTCGGCGACGCCCGCGTTGATGTCGTAGCTGCCGTCGGCGCGTTTCGGGGCCGACACGATGGTGGCCTTGGGGTTTTCCAGGCCGATGCGGTCCATCGCCTCGCGGAACAGCTTGCGGTCCTCGGCCATTTCGATGGCCTCGCGCCGGGCGCCGATCATCTCGACCCCGAATTTCTCAAGCACGCCCAGCTCTTCGAGCTTCAGCGCGGTGTTGAGGCCGGTCTGACCGCCCATCGTCGGCAGCAGGGCGTCGGGGCGCTCTTTCTCGATGATCTTGGCAACCATGTCGGGGGTGATGGGCTCGATATAGGTGGCATCGGCCAGCCCCGGGTCGGTCATGATCGTCGCGGGGTTCGAGTTGACGAGGATGACGCGGTAGCCCTCTTCGCGCAGGGCCTTGCAGGCCTGGGCGCCCGAGTAGTCGAATTCGCAGGCCTGCCCGATGATGATGGGCCCGGCCCCGATGATCATGATCGAGTGGATGTCTGTCCGTTTCGGCATGATCTTTCGTATCCTCTTGGCTGCGCGCAAATCGCCTTGCCTTATAGGCACGGCACCCGCGGACGCAAGGGCGAGCGCCGTCTCGGAAACCGTCCGGTGGACGGTTTCAGGCGCGAGCGGGCGGAGCCCCGGACGATCGCGCCCGCCAAAGATGAAAGCTGCCGGCTCGGGGTCGGACGACATGGTGGGCGTCGGCGCCCTGCCTCTTCAGTCCCGCAGCCAGCGGTCGCGATCGGTGCCCACGGCCTCGGCCAGGGTGGCAAACCCCTCGGCGGCCAAGAGCCCGTCAAGCTCCTGCGCGATGCGGGCGGCGAGCGACAGTCCGCCCCAGATCAGTGCCGAGTAAAGCTGCACCGCGGACGCACCGGCCCGGATCTTGGCCAGCGCGTCTGCGGCCGAGCCGACGCCGCCGACCCCGATCAGCGGCAGCGTCCCGCCGGTTTCCACCGACAGCCGTGCCAGCACGCGGGTCGACGGCGCGAAGAGCGGTGCGCCGGAGAGGCCCCCCGTCTCGTTCGCGCGGGGATCCTTTAGGCCGGTGCGGTCGGTCGTGGTGTTGGTGGCGACCACTCCGGCGATCCCCGCGTCCAGCGCAACCCGGGCGATCGCGGAGATCTGGGCCGCGTCGAGGTCCGGCGCGATCTTGAGAAAGATCGGGACGGGGGCGGACAGCCCGGCATTGGCCTCGCGCACGCCGGCCAGCAGGTCGCCCAGTTCGTCCGCGCCCTGCAGCTGGCGCAGCCCGGCGGTGTTGGGGGACGAGACATTGACGGTCGCGAAATCGACATGCGGGCCGAGCACCCGCAGAACCTCGGCATAATCGTGGGCCCGGTCGGGGCTGTCGCGGTTGGCGCCGATGTTCAGCCCCCAGGGCACGCGGCGCGGCCCGGCGTGGCGCGCCAGACGTTCGGCCACGGCCTGCGCGCCGGGGTTGTTGAAGCCGAAGCGGTTGATGATCGCGCGATCCGCGGGCAGCCGCCACAGGCGCGGCGCGGGGTTGCCGGGCTGGGCCCGGGGCGTGACGCCACCCAGCTCGAGAAAGCCGAAGCCCGCGCGGTCCAGCCGGTGCGGCGCCTCGGCCCCCTTGTCGAACCCGGCGGCCAGCCCCACCGGATTGGGCAGGTCGAGTCCCGCCAGCCGCGACGCCAGCCGGGGCGAGGTCACGGGCCCGGGCTGCGGTGCCAACCCGGCACGCAGGGCGGACAGGGCCACGGCATGCGCCCGCTCGGGGTCGAGCCGGTGCAGGACCGGCAGGCCGACACGTTCGCGCAAGCTCACCAGAGTTTCTCGGGCAGGCGCGGCGCGCCGTCCTTAAGCGGGATGTCGCAGTGCCACGTCACCTCGCCCAGCGACAGGGTGCGGTAGAGATGCGGGAACTTCGCGCCGCCGCGGGCCTCTTCCCAGCGCAGCTCGGGACCGAGGCTGTCGATGTCGAAGGACAGAAGCGTCAGCCCGTCCTCGCCCGCGAAATGCTTGGCCAGCGTGCCCGGCACCTGGTCGGCCGTGGACAGGTGGATATAGCCGTCGGCCAGGTCGACCGGCGCCCCGTCGAAGGACTCGGCGTCCTGGAAGGCGCGCCATTCGGACGCGCGGAGGATCTTGTAGACGTGCATGCAGCAGGGATGCCCCTGCGGCGCTTCGGGGTCAAGCATCGTCGTGCGTGGCGGGCGGGGCCGGGCCTGCCGGGCAGGCGGAAACGGTCAAGCGGGGCGCGCGGAAAAGGTCGTGCGGCGCACGCGGGCAAGGATGTGCGATGCCCGCCCGAGCCTTTGTCCGCCCGCCCCCTTTTCCGCCAAACCCCTTGCCCGGAAAACCCTTTGCAGATGCTTCCCCTCTGCCCGGCGGCCCTCCGCTAGTGCGGGGCCGGCGCGCTGCCCGTTTCGCGGGCGGCCGCGACGTCAGGGCGCTGCGTCATCGGGCTGTCATCCCGTGCGCCTAGGTCGCGGCTTTGACACCTTGCGCAAGCTTCGCCAAGGTCACTGTCACAATAATCAACCCTGGGAGGTTCCCCGATGCCCATCCGTCTTCTGTCAACTGCCGCCGTGCTTGCGCTCAGCGCCGGTGCCGCGCAGGCCGAATTCTCGATGACGCTGCTGCACACCAACGACTTCCACGACCGGTTCGAGCCGATCAACGCCTATGATTCGAGCTGCTCGACCGAGGATAACGAGGCCGGCGACTGCTTCGGCGGCATCGCCCGGATGATCACCGCGGTCGAAGAGGCGCGCGAACGGGCCGGCGACAACGTGCTGCTGCTGGACGCCGGCGACCAGTTCCAGGGCTCGCTGTTCTTCAGCGAATACGGCGGCGAGCTTGCCGCCGAGTTCATGAACCAGCTGGCCTACGACGCGATGGCCGTCGGCAACCACGAATTCGACAACGGCCCCGAGGGCCTGGCCGAGTTCACCGCGCAGGTCGATTTCCCGGTCCTGTCGGCCAATATCGACGTCAGCCAGAACGACCAGCTTTCGGGCGAGGTCGAGAAATCGACCGTGATCGAGGTCGGCGGCGAACAGATCGGCATCGTCTCGGTCCTGGCCGAGGACACGCCCGAGACCTCCTCCCCCGGCAAGTCGGTGATCTTCTCCTCCGACACCGACGGCGCGCAGGCCGAGATCGACCGCCTGACCGACGAGGGCGTGAACAAGATCATCCTGCTGACCCACGTCGGCTTCCCCGCCGACAAGCGCCTGGCCGAAGAGCTGACCGGCGTCGACCTGATCGTCGGTGGCCACAGCCACACGCTTCTGTCGAACGACGACGAGGATGCCGCCGGCGCCTATCCGACCGAGGTCAACGGCGTGCCGATCCTGACCGCCTATGCCTATGGCAAGTACCTGGGCGAGGCGCAGCTGACCTTCGACGACGCGGGTGAGCTGACCGAGATCTCGGGCGATCCGATCCTGCTCGACGCCTCGGTGGCCGAGGACGAGGACGCCGTCGCCCGCATGCAGGAGCTGGCCCAGCCGCTGGAAGAGCTGCGCAACGAGGTCGTCGCCGAATCGACCGGGACCATCGAGGGCTCGCGCGAGGTCTGCCGCGCGAGGGAATGCGAGATGGGCGTTCTGGCCGCCGACGCGATGCTGGACCGCGTCGCCGATCAGGGCATCGTCCTTGCCATCACCAATGGTGGCGGTCTGCGCGCCTCGATCGACGAGGGCGAGGTGACGATGGGCGAGGTCCGCACGGTCCTGCCGTTCCAGAACACGCTGTCGACCTTCGAGGTCTCGGGCCAGGCGATCATCGACGCGCTTGAAAACGGGGCGAGCCAGTACGAAGAGGGCGCGGGTCGCTTCGCGCAGGTCGCGGGCATGTCCTACTCCGTCGATCCCTCGGCCGAGGTCGGCAGCCGGATCTCCGACGTCATGGTCGGCGGCGAGCCCATCGACCCCGAGGCGACCTATGGCGCGGTCTCGAACAACTACGTCCGCAACGGCGGCGACGGCTATGCGATGTTCGTCGATGCCGAGAACGCCTATGACTTCGGCCCCGACCTTGCCGACGTGATGGCCGAGTACCTCGCCCAGAACACGCCCTACGAGCCCTATACCGACGGTCGCATCACCGTCGTGGGCGAGTGATCCCGGGCGCCTGAGCGGTTGCTGACGCAAACTGGGGCGGGCCTTCGGGTCCGCCCTTTTTCGTGGGCGCCTGCTCCGAGGGGCGCGTTGCGACCGCCTGTTTGTCGTGGGCGCGTGATCCCGGGCGTCCGTGCGTTTCCTGCCTAAGGCTCGGCGGGCTTTTGGGTCCGCCCCTTTTTTACGGGCCACCCGCTTCGGGGCGCGCATTGCGACGGCCCGATTGTCATGGCGCGTAATCCCGGGCGCCCGGGCGTTTCTTGACGCAGTCCGGGGCGGGCCCTCAGATCTGCCCCTTTTCCCCGGGCCACCTCGCTCCGATGGGCGCTTCGCGACGGCCTGATCGTCTTGGGCGCGTGATCCCGGGGTTTGGTTCGTCCTCCGCCCCGACCAGGGCGGGCCTTCGAGTACTGTCTTTCCCCAGGCCGTCCGGGCCATGCGGTGTTTCGCAACCGCCACCTCAGGGTGCCTGACGGGTGCGCGCCGACCTTGGAGCATCCCGGCAGCCTGCGCTTCCAAACGGCAGAATCCGGGGCGCCCGTGACAGGGCCGGGGAAGGGGGCGGCGAGCCTCCCAGAGGGGGAGCGGCTGTGCGATCCGTGGGCTCTGGCGCGTCGCGGCTGCCGTGCTAGATTACGGCGCATGTGCGGACGCTTCGCGATCACCCTCCCGCCTGATGCCATGGCGCAGATGTTCGAGGCCGCGCCGTCGAATGATCTGCCGGATGTTCCGAACTACAACGTCTGTCCCACCGACCGGGTGCACGCGGTCCTGGTCGAGGCCGGCGCGCGGCGGCTTCAGGGTCTGCGCTGGGGCTTCCTGCCGCAGTGGTACGACACGCCGGGCGACGGCCCGCTGCTGATCAACGCCCGGGCCGACACCATCGCCGACAAGCCCGCGTTTCGCCAGGCGGTGCGGCAGCGGCGCTGCCTGATCCCGGCCAGCGGCTTCTACGAATGGACCAAGAACGAAGAGGGGCGGCGCCTGCCGTGGTTCATCCACCGTAGCGACGGCGCGCCGCTCGTCTTCGCCGGGATCTGGCAGGACTGGGGTGCCGACGGCCTGCGCACATGCGCCATCGTCACCACCGCGGCGCAGGGCGCGATGACGCAGATCCACAGCCGCGTGCCCGTGGTGCTGGACCCCGCCGACCACGCCCTGTGGCTGGGCGAGGCAGGCCACGGCGCGGCCCGCCTGATGCGGGCGGTCGAAGACGGCGTGCTGACAGCCTACCGCGTCGATCCCAAGGTGAACTCGAACCGCGCCGAGGGGCCCGAGCTGATCGAGCCCGTCTAGGCCGGGCTTTGCCCCGCCCTGCTGCCCGACCCCTGCTACCCGACCCCTGCGACACGTCGCCAGCTAGTCCCGGCCTGCCACCCGCTCTCCGGCCCTATGCTTGTCGAGCAATACCCGAACCCGCGCCGGGCCTGCCGTGCTTGCAGCCGGTCCGCGTTCCGCAGGTTCACTGGCCGAGGGCCTGTGAAAGGCTGCCGGGCCCGACGGCCGACACCCTGAGGGCAGGCTGGCGTGCGGCGGCCAGCGTTTTTGTCCAGCGGCGGCCGCAAAAGCCACATCGACGGACGATCCGCGCCAGCGCCCTAGAACCGAGGCGATGCGCGCCGACCGAAGGTCAAAAAAAAGGCCGTGCGGGGCACGGCCTGTCCAGTCAGGGAGGAACGGGCGCCGCCGACGCCTCTGGCGGGCGTGGGGCAGGGTCCTTGTAAAACGGATGTCACGGTCACTGTCCACTCGGTCCGGGGGCCTCTTGCCGGGCCTCGCCGGGGCCGCTTGGGCGGCTCTTGTCCCCAGGGTGCCCGCGTGGGTGCCGTTGGGGAAGGGGGCATGCCGCTTCTGCCGCCGCCTGTGGCCGATGGGCGACAGCGGGCGGGTCAGTAGGGCGTGCCGTCGCGATGGGCGAAGCGCCAGGCGCCGTCGATCAGCACGGCCTTCAGGTCGTCCTCGGGATAGCCGACCTCGTCGCCGGGGGCCCTGTCCCCGATCTCGAGGTAGACGGCGTCCACCGCGCCGTGGTTGACCAGCTGGTGCGCCGCGCCGCGCGCGGCGAAACCGGCGCACATGCCGGCCTGCAACTCGGTCGACAGGATGCCGGTCTCCGTCTCCTGCCGCAGGGTGGGCGTGCCTTCGAGCACATAGATGAACTCGTCCTGCACCGAGTGGCTGTGCAGCAGTGCAGAGACCGCCCCGGGCCGCAGCCGGGTCAGGTTCACGCCAAAGCTGCCCAGCCCGAAAACATCGCCCAGGGCGCGCTTTTCGCGCCCCTCCATGCGGGACAGGAACGGTTCGGGGTAGCTTGACGGCTTGGTGCGCGGCGGCACCTGCGCGGCGGCAACGGGGCCTTTGGCGGGGACGGACAAGGCGGGCCTCCGGGATGATGTCGTGCTGATGTCGGGGCAATGATGGTGCCGCGGGCGGGGCTGCACAAGGGCCTGTGCGCGACCCGTGCCCGACCTGTGCACGAGGGGCGTGGACGCGGCTTTCCCGCTGCTCTACGGTTCCGGCAAAGAGGAGAGGCCCGGGGGGAAGGCAATGAAGATCGACATGACCGTCAATGGTCGCAACGTCTCGGGCGAGGTCGAGGGGCGCACCCTTCTGGTCGAGTTCCTGCGCGAGGGGCTGGGCCTGACCGGCACGCATGTCGGCTGCGACACCTCGCAATGCGGGGCCTGCGTGGTGCACGTGGACGGCGCCGCGGTGAAGGCCTGTTCGATCTTCGCCGCCGAATGCGACGGCGCGCAGGTCGCCACGATCGAGGGGCAGGGCAATGCCGACGGCAGCCTCGGCGCGATCCAGCAGGCGTTCCAGGACTACCATGGCCTGCAATGCGGGTTCTGCACGCCGGGTATGGTGATGTCGGCGGCAGCACTTCTGAAGGACAACCCGAAGCCGTCCGAGGCCGAGGTGCGCGACTACCTGCAGGGCAACCTGTGCCGCTGCACCGGGTACCACAATATCGTCAAGGCGATCCTGGCCGCCTCGGGGCAAGAGGTCGCTCCGGTGGCCCGGGTCGAGGCCTGAGGGGGGAATCGCGATGTATGATTTCGAACTGATGCGGCCCGCCACGCTGGACGAGGCTATCGCCGCGCTGGGGGACGAGGACGCGCAGCCGCTGAGCGGCGGGCAGACGCTGATTCCGACGCTGAAGAACCGCCTCGCCATGCCCTCGCGGCTGGTCAGCCTGTCGGGCATCGCCGAGCTGCGCGGTGTGACGGTCGAGGGCGACGTGATGCGGATCGGCGGCGGCACCACCCATGGCGCCGTCGCCCGCGAGGCGGCGGACCGGTTCCCGGGGCTTGCGGGGCTGGCCGCCCGGATCGGCGACCCGGCCGTGCGCAACCGCGGCACGATCGGCGGATCGGTCGCCAACAACGACCCCTCGGCCTGCTATCCCGCCGCCGCCATGGCCACCGGCGCCACGATCGTCGTGCAGGGGGCCGAGGGCGCGCGCGACATCGCGGCAGATGACTATTTCCAAGGCATGTTCGCGACCGCGCTGGAGGAGGGCGAGATCGTCACCGGCCTGCGCTTTCCGATCCCCCTTGCCTCGAACTACCAGAAGTTCGAACAGCCCGCCTCGCGCTTCCCGCTCGTGGGGGTGTTCGTGGCGCGGTACGGCGACCGGGTCGGCGTCGGCGTCACCGGCGCCGCCGAGGACGGCGTGTTCCGCTGGGCCGAGGCCGAAGAGGCGCTGGCCGAGGAGTTCTCGCCCCGCGCGGTCGAGGCGCTGCGCCTGCCGGCCGAGGGCCTGATCGGCGATCTGCATGGCACGCCGGAGTATCGCGCGCATGTTGCGCGGGTGATGACGGCCCGGGCGGTCTCGGCCGCGGGCTGACCCGTGCGGGCGCGCCCCGGGGGCGCGTTCGGACGGTGCGTTCGGACAGGGAAGGAGGCGGGCCGCCGGGGAGGGTGGTCCGCAGGATGATGGAAAAGGGGGCCGCACGCGGCCCCGCCGCGCCCGCATCGGGCCGCGGCCACGCCGGAGCGCAAGTCCGGCGGATGGGAGGATGACATGGACAAGATCAAGACGCGTGCGTTCGACAAGTGGGCGCCGCAACTGGGGTGGGAGCGCAAGGACGACGGCAGCTGGCTGATCTGGCGCGACGATCCCTTGGGCGACTATCCGGCCCGGATGAACGAACGTCTGATCCACTGGGCTCGCACGGATCCCGACCGCACCTGGATGGCGCAGCGCGACGGCGACGACTGGCAGCGCATCAGCTACGGTGCGCTCTGGCGCGACGTGCAGGCGCTGGGGCAGGCGTTGCTCGACCGTGACCTGGGGCCGGACCGCCCGGTGATGATCTTGTCGGGCAATGACCTCGACCATGCCCGTCTCGCCCTGGCGGCGCAGCACGTGGGCGTGCCCTCGGCCGCGATCTCGCCGGCCTACTCCCTTGTCTCGACCGACTACGAGAAACTTTCGGGCATCGTCGAGCAGATAACCCCCGGGCTGGTCTTTGCCGCCGACGGCGCCCTGTTTGCCAAGGCGATCGCGGCCGCGGTGCCCTCTGACACGCCCGTGGCCGTCGCGCGCAACCCGGTCGAGGGGCGCGACAGCCCGCTTTTCTCTGATCTGCTCGCCACCGAACCGACCGACGCCGTGGCGCGTGCCTTCGATGCGACCGGCCCCGACACGGTGGCCAAGTTCCTTTTTACGTCGGGCACGACGGGATCGCCCAAGGCGGTGATCCAGACCCAGCGCATGCTCTGCTCTAACCAGGAGATGATCGCCGACAGCTATGCCTTCATGCGCAGCCAGCCGCCCGTGGTGGTGGACTGGGCGCCGTGGAACCACACGGCCAGCGGCAACAAGGTCTTCAACCTCACCATCTACCACGGCGGAACCTACTACCTCGACGAGGGCAAGCCGTCGCCCAAGGCCATCGGCGAAACCATCCGCAACCTGCGCGAAATCTCCCCCACGTGGTATTTCAACGTCCCCGCGGGCTACGAGATGCTGGTCGACGCGATGGAGGACGACGACCAGCTGCGCGAAAGTTTCTTCCGCGATCTCAACATGATGATGTACGCGGGCGCGGGGATGGCGGACCATACCTGGCGCCGCCTTCGCGACCTGGCGGTGCGCACCGTGGGCGCCGAGATCCTGCTGTCGACCGGGCTGGGCGCGACCGAGACCGGCCCCTTCGCGATCAACTGCATGGAGCCGCAGGAGGTGCCCGGCAATGTCGGTATCCCCTCGCAGGGCGTGGTGCTGAAGCTCGTACCCAACGGCGGCAAGCTCGAGGCGCGGCTCAAGGGTCCGCATATCACGCCAGGCTACTGGCGCGCGCCGGAGCTGACCGCGAAGGCCTTCGACGACGAGGGGTATTACCTTCTGGGCGACGCGCTGCGCTTCGCGGTCGAGGATGATCCGGCGCAGGGCTTCCTGTTCGACGGACGCATCGCCGAGAACTTCAAGCTGCGCACCGGAACATGGGTCGCCGTAGGCCCGCTCAGGGCCAAGCTGGTGGACGAGCTGGGCGGTCTGGCCCGCGATGCCGTGATCACCGGGCAGGACCAGGAGGAGCTGGGCGCGATCCTGATCCCCTACCTGCCGACGCTGCGCGCCCTGCTGCCCGCGGCCGACCGCGGGGCCCTGAGCGATGCCGAGGTCGTCGACCACCCGGCGGTGCGCGACGAGCTTGCGCGGAGGCTGGGCGACCATGCCGCCCGTGCCACGGGATCGGCCACGCGGGTCAAGCGGGTGGTCTTCATCGACAGTGCCCCCGCGCTGGACCGCGGCGAGGTGACGGACAAGGGGTCGATCAACCAGCGCGCGGTGCTGCGCCACCGCGACCACCTGGTGCAGGCGCTCTATGCCGACGATCCGCGGGTGATCCACCCCGACATGGGCGAAGCCGCCGCCTGATCGCGGCGGAGGTCCGCCCGCCGCCCGGTTTTCCGGCCGGCGCGTGCCCGGCCCGCCCGCCTGCGTGCCCCGCTCTGCCGCGCGGCAAGCTCGCGCGCGGCTCTCGCTCTGCCGCCTTGCATCCCTGCCGGGGCCTGTGGCGCTGGGGCGCTGGGCAGGCGTCAGTCCAGCGTGAAGCCAATCTCCGGCAGGTCCATCGCGCCGCCGGTCACGTGCTGGCCGCGGGTCACCGCGCCGACGCCTGCGGGCGTCCCCGTCAGCACCAGATCGCCGGGGCGCAGCGCGACCGCCTGCGACAGGTGCGCCAGGATGTCGGGGATGGGCCAGATCATCTCGGACAGGTCGGCGTCTTGCCGGACCTCGCCGTCGACGGCCAGCCAGATCCGCCCGGCTCCGGGGCGCGCGCCTTGCGCGGGCCGCAGCGGGGCGATCGGCGCCGACTGGTCGAAGCCCTTGGCCCAGTCCCAGGGACGGCCCGTGCGCTTGGCCTCGGCCTGCAGGTCGCGCCGGGTCAGGTCGACGGCCACGCCGTAGCCCCAGACATGGTCCCAGGCGTCGCCGGTCGCGATGTCCGCTCCGCCGGCGCCGATCGCCACGGCAAGCTCGATCTCGAAATGCAGATCGGCGGTCATGGGCGGGTAGGGCAGGCGCGGCGCGGCCTCGATCGGGGCCGGCACGGCCGCATCGGCAGGCTTGGAGAAGAAGAAGGGCGGATCGCGGTCGTCATTCCCCATCTCGCGGGCATGGGCGGCGTAGTTGCGCCCGACACAGAAGATCCGGCGCAGCGGGAACCGGGCCGTTCGCCCCTCAACGGGGAGGCTGGCGCGGTCGGGAGGCGTGAAGACGTAGTCTGACATCGGGAAACCTCTTTTTCAAATCAGCGCGGCAGAGTCGCTGCCGCAATGGTTGCGTGACATCCGAGCGCAAGGAAAACCTATGGATACACGCCGATTAGGCGCAAAACCGCCGATGTGCCGAAGCGTCCCGCAAGACAGATGACATATAGACTTAAACTGGTGAAACATCTCCCGATATTACGAGTGAACGCCCTGAAAAGCCTGAATAGAACAGGGCATGATCGAAGGTTCGAGCGGTCCATTGCACGACAAGACCCATGAAGACTCCGCCGGTGACGCGATCCGTGTCGCCGGGGCAACCGGCCATGAAAACCCGGCGTCGCGTGACGCGCGGGCGACGCTGCGCTGGCGTCTGCGGCAGGACACGCGTGATGAGCATGAGGCGCTGGACGCCATGCTTGCCGACTGCGACGTCGCGACCGCCCCGGGGCTGGCCGCCTTTCTTGCCGTGCAGGCCGATGCGCTGGCCCGGTTGGCCCCGATCTGCGCGGATGGCGCGACCCGCCGGTTCGTGATCGATCTGCTTGCCGCAGCCCGGACCGACCTGCGCGCGCTGGGAGTGGTGGACCCGGAGCCTGCCGGGACGGACACCGCCACCAGCGCCTTCGACGGCGTGCCTGCGCCCCGCATGCTCGACCCGCTTGCCGTCGACTACGTGATCTTCGGGTCGCGGCTGGGCAACACGGTGATGCACCGACATTGGAGTGCCACCGCAGATCCCGCGGCGCGGCAGGCCGGGCGGTTCTTGTCCCTGCCTGTCCCTGCCGATGGCTGGCGCGGGCTGACGGCGCGCCTGTCCGCGATGCCCGCGACCGGCGTCGATGCAGATCGCACGATCTGCGATGCGCGGGCCGTTTTCGCACTTTACGGACGGGCGGCGGTCGCTAGAAGGGCTGAAGTTTACAGGGCGAGTGCATGACAGACCAGAACGAGCAAGCGTTCACGCCGCCGGTCGACCTTACCAATTGCGACCGCGAGCCGATTCACATTCTTGGCAAGGTGCAGGGCTTCGGCTGTCTGATCGCCACCTCGTCGGACTGGATGGTCCAGCATGTCTCGGCAAACGCCACCGACATTCTGGGGCTGGACCCGGAGACGCTGATCGGCACGCCGCTCAGCGAACACCTGCCCGCCGAAACCCTGCACCACCTGCGCACAAGGATGCAGATCTCGGGCCAGAACGCCGGCCCGGCGCGGACCTTCGGGCTGGACGTGTTCGAGGACGGGCGCCTGTTCGACGTCTCGGGCCACATCTCGGGCCGGTCCTTCGTGCTCGAGTTCGAGCCGAAGAGCGCGCGCCGCGACCTGCACGACCTGACGATGGTGCAGCCGCTGATCGCGCGGATTTCCGAAGGCGAGGGTATCGAATCGATCTGCCGCCGCGCGGCGCGTGGGCTCAAGGCCCTGTCGGGTTTCGACCGGGTCATGGTCTACAAGTTCAACGAGGATGGCAGCGGAACCGTGCTGGCCGAGGACCGGCAGCCGGAACTGGGCACCTTTCTGGGGCTGCGCTATCCCGCCACGGACATTCCGCAGCAGGCGCGTGAGCTGTACAAGCGCAACCTTATCCGCCTGATCGCCGACGTGAACGGCGAGGTCTCCCCGATCGTGCCGGAACTCAGCCCCGAGGGCGCGCCGGTCGACCTGTCGCTGGCCACCACCCGGGCGGTTTCGCCGATCCACCTGGAATACCTGCGCAACATGGGGGTCGAGGCGTCGATGTCGCTGTCGATCCTGCACCAGGGCGAATTGTGGGGGCTCTTCGCCTGCCACCACTATTCGCCCCGCTACATCGACTACGAACTGCGCACCGCGGTCGAGCTGTTCGGTCAGCTCTTTTCCTACGAACTGGCGCAGAAGACCTCGGATGCCGAGCGGCAGCATATCCGCGACGCGCAGAACCTGCACGACCGCATAGTCGCCCGGCTCAGCCACGATGCGGCCTTCATGGACCGTTTCGACGAACTGGCCGACGAGATCCTGCAGGTGATCCCCGCCGACGGCTTCGCCGTCTTCTCGGATGATCGCTATGCTTCCCGCGGCATCGCGCTGGACGAACCCGAGTTCCGGCGGCTGGCGCGGGTCCTGAACACCGCGATCAGCGGGCAGGTGCTGACCGTGGACAACCTGTCGCGCATCCACCCGCCCGCGGCGGAGTATGCCGACCAGGTGGCGGGCATCCTAGCCATTCCGATCTCGCGGTCGCCGCGCGATTACATCGTGCTGTTCCGGCGTGAGGTCGCGCAGATCGTCAAGTGGGCCGGCGATCCGAAGAAACCGGCGCAGGTCGGCCCCAACGGGCTGCGCCTGACCCCGCGCAAGAGCTTCGAGGCCTGGCAGGAACTGGTGCGCGGTCACTCGACCCCGTGGCTCGAGCCTGAGCGTCGCGCGGCGGAAACGCTGCGGGTGACCCTGCTCGAGGTGGTGCTGCGGTTGTCGGAAGAGGCCAATCGCGAACGCGCCCGGGCGCAGGAAAAGCAGGCGCTTCTGATCGCCGAGCTGAACCACCGCGTGCGCAATATCCTCAACCTGATCCGCGGGATCGTCAAACAGTCGGGCGAGGATGCGAAGAGCGTCGAGGAATTCACCAGCGTTCTGGGCGGGCGCATCCAGTCGCTGGCGGCGGCGCATGACCAGCTGACCCAGCAATCCTGGGGGCCGACGCCCCTGCAACACCTGATCGAGGTCGAGGCCGAGGCCTATGCCGGCGGCGGCGAGGCGCGGGTGGAGATCACCGGGCAGGATGTCGAACTGAACAGCTCGGCCTTCACGACGATGGCCCTTGTGATCCACGAGATGATGACCAACGCCGCCAAGTATGGCGCGCTCAGCCTGCCCGACGGGCGGGTCGAGGTGCGCACCGCGCTTGGCGAAACCGGCGGCCTGGAGATCGAGTGGCGCGAAAAGGGCGGGCCGCAGGTCGTCCCGCCGGAACGACGCGGCTTCGGATCGACCCTGATCGAAAGCTCGATCCCCTTCGAACTGGGCGGCACCGCCGAGGTGACCTATGCCGAAACCGGCATCATCGCCCGTTTCACCGTCCCGAAACGCCACCTGTCGATACCGGCGCGCAACGGGCAGGTGCCCGTGTCCCGCCACGCGCCCGCGCTGCGGGCGGTGGGAGGGGGCGAGGCCGGACAACCCGAGGCGCCGCAGGGCGATCCTGCGCCCGCTGCGCCGCTGTCCAACGTGCTTCTGTTGGAAGACAACATGGTGATCGCGCTCGATGCGTCGGACCTGCTCAAGGAGGTCGGCGCCGAAGCGGTGACGACCTGCGGTTCGGTTGCCGACGCGATGGCGGCGCTGGACGCGGCAACGCCGGATCTGGGTGTGCTCGACCTCAATCTCGGCAGCGAAACGTCCGAGGCCGTTGCCCATAGGCTGGTCGAGCTGGGCGTGCCCTTCGTCTTCGCCACCGGCTACGACAGCGCGGACGATGCCGTGGCGGCTTTCCCGGCCGTGCCGCTGGTGCGCAAGCCTTTCAGCGCGGCCGAGCTGAAACAGGCGCTCGATACCGCGCGTCGCGGGCGGGGCTGAGCGTCAGCTTCGGTCGCGCGGCGCCGGACCACCCGGGGTCGCGCGACAGACCCGTGCCCCATGCGGGAACCGAGTGCTCGACGACAGGGCGCGTGATCCGGGGCAGGGCGTTTGCGGGTCAGGCGTGGGTGGCGCCCTCGGCGGTCACCTTTTCGTCGGGGGCAATGGGGGGGAACCACGTCATGTCCAGCTCGTCGTAGCGATTGACGTAGCGTGCCAGCACATCCAGCTGCGCGCGGTCCAACAGGCGGATGTAGGGACGGTCGATCTCGATCAGCCCCTCGGTCACGAAATCCGACAAGAGCCGGCTGACATAGACCGGCGACAGGCCCAGCGCCTCGGCCAGGTCGGTCTGGCGCAGGGGAAGCCGAAATCGGCGGCCGATGTCGGGGTTGGCGACCATCAGGCGGGCATGCAGATCGACCAGCAGGTTGGCCAGCCGTTCGCGCGCGGTGCCCAACGCCATCAGCGCCAGCCGTTCGCGCAGCGCGATCTGGTCGAGGCTGACGATCGCGGTGAGGAGCGCTGCCAGCCGCGGCTCGTGCAGGTAGATGTCCGACATCCGGTCCAGCGGCATCGGGCAGACGACGCATTCGGTCATGGCGACCGTGTTGTGTACCACCGTCATGCTGCCGATTTCGGGCAGGCCGATCAGCTCGCCGGGCAGGAAGATCCGCAGGATCTGGCTGCGACCGTTGACCTGTTCGGTGCGCACCGCCGCCCAGCCGCTTTTCAGCACGAAGATGCGTTCGCTGTGCATGCCGCGCGACAGGATGGTCCCGCCGGGGGCGATCCGGGTTTCCGGCTTTTCGATGCTGGCGACGAACTCGGCCTCGGAATTCGACAGGTCGATGTATCGCTCCAACCGATGGGCAAAGCAGCTTTTCTGCGCGTCGGAGGGGGCGTTGGTCGTGTCGCGCATGGTCTCGGGTTCCTCGGTCAGGGCCGACACCGGCAAACGCCATTCGACCATGATGTCTGTCCCTCCCTGAATAGCCGCCCCGATCCGGTGTGACAATCGCAGGTGCGCATGGGGGGCCTGTGCCGCGCGAAAGTGCGCCGCGCAAATGGCGTGGCCGGGCCCGGAACTTTCGCTAGGGGCGATGGTTGCCGCTTCGAGACCAGAGGTCCTACCTGAATGCGCGAGATGTTCCCCCTATGACGATTGATCCCGCCGACACCGCCCCCCGCACCGACGCCCGTCCGCTTTGGGGGCTGTGGCCCGCGGGGCCGGGGCGCTGGAGCTACCGCGTCTGGGCCCCCCGGGCCGCGCGCGCCGAGCTTGAGGTCGGCGGCTCCCGCCACCCGATGCAGCGAGACGACGACGGCCTGTGGGAGGTAAGCTTTGCCGCAGAGGAGGGCACCGTCTACCGGCTGGTGCTGGACGGTACCGCCACGCCCGATCCCGCCGCACGGCGGCAGGCCGGCGACGTGCATGCCGCCTCGGTCATCCTCGACCCGCGGGGCGCACATGCGTGGCAGGCCGACTGGCACGGCCGCCCGTGGGAAGAGGCGGTGATCTACGAGATGCACCTGGGCACCTTCACCGAGGGCGGCACTTTTGCCGCGGCGATGGACGAGCTCGACCGGCTGGCCGGGCTGGGGATCACCGCGATCGAGATCATGCCGGTGGCGCAGTTTCCCGGTGACCGGGGCTGGGGCTATGACGGGGTGAACCCCTATGCCCTGCATCCCGCCTACGGCACACGCGACGAGATGCGCGCCTTCGTCGATGCCGCCCAGGCCCGGGGCATGATGGTGCTGCTCGACGTGGTCTATAACCACTTCGGCCCGGATGGCGCCTATATCCACGGCGTCGCGCCCGAGTTCTTCGATGCAGGGCGCGACACGCCGTGGGGGCGTGCCATCGCTTTCGCCAAGCCCGCGGTGCGGCGCTATTTCATCGACAACGCGATCGAGTGGATCCGCGAATTCCGGCTGGACGGCCTGCGACTCGATGCCGTGCATCAGATCGCCGACGACAGCGACCCGCACTTCCTGGTGGAGCTGGGGCAGGCGGTGCGCAAGCTCGACCTCGGCCGCCCCATCCACCTTGTCAACGAGGACGAGCGCAACCTGCGCCGCTATCGCGACGGGCCGGACCCGGACTTTGCCGCAGAGTGGAACGACGACTACCACCACGCCGTGCACTGCCTGCTGACGGGCGAGAGCGAAAGCTACTACGAGAACTTCGCGCAGGACCCGATGGCCGACCTGGTGACAGCGATGGCCGACGGTTATGTCGAACACGGCCAGCCCCGGCATTCGGGCGAGGTGCGGGGCGAACCCGCGGGGGATCTGCCGACGACGGCCTTCGTCAACGCCAACCAGACCCATGACCAGGTCGGTAACCGGGCGCAGGGCGACCGCCTGATCACCCTGGCCGATCCGGAGGCGGTTAAGGTAGCGCATGGCCTACTGCTGCTGTCACCCTTCATCCCGATGCTGTTCATGGGCGAAGAGATCGGCGCCACCGCGCCGTTCCAGTTCTTTGCCGACTTCCATGGCAAGCTGGCCGAGGCCACGCGCAAGGGGCGCGCGGACGAGTTCGCGCGCTTCTCCTCCTTCGAGGGCGACGTGCCCGATCCCATGGCTTGGGACACCTTCGCCCGGTCGCGCCCCTTTGCCGATCCGCCGGCCCATGCCGCGGACTGGGCCGCGCTGACCGAACGTCTTCTGGATCTGCGGGCGCAGCATGTCGTGCCTCTGTTGAAATCGGGCCGCGACGGGCGGGCGCAGGTCGACCGCACCGGCGCGAAATCCCTGGTCGCCGCCTGGCCCTTTGCCGCGGGCACCCTGCGGCTGGCCGTGTCGCTGGGCGCGGCACCCGACCGCGTGCCCGAGATTCCCGATCCCTTCTTCACCATGGGCGACCCCGCGCGTGACGCGCTGTCGCTGACTGCAACCGTGGAGCATTCCGAATGATCCGTCCCCTGACCGCCACCTATCGCCTGCAGATGCGCGGTGGCATGGATTTCGCCAAGGCCGGGACGGTGTTGCCCTACCTGGCCGATCTGGGCGTCAGCCATGTCTACCTGTCGCCGATCTTCACCGCCGACGACGGATCGACCCACGGCTACGACGTGGTCGACCCGACCGAGATCGAGCCCGGGCTTGGAGGTGTCGACGGCTTTCGTCGCCTCGCCGATCAGGCGCACGGGATGGGTCTTGGCGTGATCCTCGACTGCGTGCCGAACCACACCGCCTTTTCCCTGTCGAACCCGTGGCTCTGGGACGTGCTGAAGTGGGGGGCGGTCAGCCGCTACGCGATGCATTTCGACATCGACTGGGCGCTGGGCCGGGTCAAGCTTCCGTGGCTCGAAGCGCCGTTCGAGACAATGCTGGCCGATGGTGCCTTTCGCGTGGTCGACGACGCGGAGGGCGGATTGCTCTTCGACACGGGCGGCATGCAGATCCCGATGCAGCCGCGCACCGAGATCCCCGAGGACCGGCGCGACGACCCCGAGGCGCTGCGCAAGGCGCACGACGCGCAGCACTGGCAGCTTGTCCATTGGGAGATGGAGCGCGACAGCGTCAGCCACCGTCGCTTTTTCAACATCACCGGACTCATCGGCATGCGGGTCGAGGATCCGCAGGTCTTCGAGGACACGCATGCGCTGCTATTCGACCTTGTCGACAGCGGCCATGTCGATGGTGTCAGGCTCGATCATATCGACGGGCTGGCCGATCCCACCGGCTATCTCGACCGTCTGGCGCAGCGTTTGCCACAGACCCCGGTCTGGGTTGAAAAGATCCTTGTCGGGGACGAGCCGCTGCCGGACTGGCCGGTTTCGGGCACCACCGGGTACGAGGCCGGTCGCGCCCTGGCCCGGGTGCTGACCCAGCCCGAGGGGCTGGCCGAGCTGGACCGGCTGTGGCGCAAGGCGACGGGTTATGAGGGCGATTTCCACGCAGCCCTGGACGAGGCCAAGGGCGAGGTTCTGCGCCGCGATCTCGGGGCCGAGCTTCAGGCGCTGCTGGCCCGGGTCGAGACGCTGGCCGAGGCCGACCCGACCGTCGAATTCGGGGCCGAGACCCTGCGCGAGGCACTGATCGCGCTGATCATCGCGTTTCCGCGCTATCGCTCCTACATCACCGAAGACGAGGTGCCGCCGGGCGACGCCGCGCTCTGGACCGAGGTTGCCGACACCGCCGCCGCGCAGCTGCGCATCGATACTGCGCTGCGCTGGCTTGCGGGCAAGATCATCGCGCCCGAAGGCGACGAGGCCGCGGCCTTCGTCAAGCGTCTGCAACAGACGACCGGCGCGCTTCTGGCAAAGGCGCATGAGGATACCGCCGCCTTCCGCTACAACCGCTACCTTGCCGCGAACGAGGTGGGTGCCGAACCCGACGCCCCCTGTCTCGACGCCGCGGGCTTCGACGCGCATCTCGCGCACCGGCAGAAGACCCAGCCGCTGGGCCTGACGCTGACCTCGAGCCACGACACCAAGCGCAGCGAAGACGCCCGGATGCGGCTGGTCGCGATCAGCCACGCACCCGAGGCGTTCTGGGAGCTGTGGGAAAGCGGCGCCGCTATCGACGGCGCGTCCGACGTCGACGCCAACCTGCGCTGGTTCGGGGTTCAGGCGGCGCTGGCGATCTGGGACGGGAACGACCCCGCGATCCCCGACCGCCTGCGCGAGCATCTGACCAAGGCGATGCGCGAGGCCAAGGAGATCACCAACTGGGTGCGCCCTGACGAGGCCGCCGAGGCGCGCGCGCTTGACTGGATCGCCGCGCTGGCCGGGCGCTGGGCGCAGACCCCGCCCGACGGCCTGCTCCGGCTGGCGGCTATCGGCGAAGGGCTGTCTTTGCGGCAGGTGGCGCTGAAGCTGACGATGCCGGGCGTGCCCGACATCTACCAGGGCGCCGAGGGGCCGCTGTTCCAGCTGACCGACCCCGATAACCGGGCCGAGGTCGATTTCGACGCGATGGCGGCCTTGCCGGCGGAGCCGGGCTTTGCCGGGGACAAGGCGCGCCTGACCCGCGCGCTGCTGGCGCTGCGCCGCGATCACCCCGACCTGTTCCGGGACGGCGCGGCCTCGTGGTCCGACGGCACGCTTTATCGTGCCGACGGCGGCACCCGGCTTTCCGTCGCGACCGCGCAGACCGATCCGGTGCCCGGCGGGCGCCGGATCTGGCCGGATACCATGGCCGAAGGGGCAGACGGCGCTCCGCGGCTGACGATTACGGTGAATGCCGATTAAACTAGTGTGACTGGGGCATGAATTCGGCCACCGGGGCGGGAACCCCGGTGGCCCAGCTGGACTTTCCTCCGCGACCATATCAGCGGAGGGTTCCACCATGGCGCAATCGTTCGACGACCGCGACCATCACGCCGGGGCCCCGCTGCGCGGCGTCGCCACCATCCTCCTTGCGGGCGGTCAGGGCAGCCGCCTGCACGAGCTGACCGAGGCCGAGTGCAAGCCGGCCATCCCCTTTGCCACCCGCGAACGCATCGTCGATTTCACCCTGGCCAACGCCGTCCGCTCGGGCCTGACGCTGGTGATCGTTGCCACGCAATATCGCCCCGCGACCCTCACCCGGCACCTGTTCACGTCCTGGCGGCGGCATTTCCCGGGTGGCCTCGTGATCCGCGACGGCGCGACCGTCACCGGTCGGGCCGGGGGCTATGCCGGCACCGCCGACGCCGTGCGCGCCAACCTCGACACGATCGAGGCCGAGGCCCCGACCGAGGTCGTGGTGCTGGCGGGCGATCACGTCTACCAGATGGACTATGCCGCGATGATCGCCGCCCACCGCGCCAGCGGGGCCAAGGCGACCGTGGCGGTCGATGTCGTCGCGGTCGGGGCCGCGCGGGGCTTCGGCGTGCTTGACGCCGATCTCGAGGGCCGGATCCATGCCTTCCAGGAAAAACCCGTCCACCCTGCCGCGATCCCCGGCGACCCGGCCCATGCGCTGGCTTCGATGGGGATCTACGTTTTCGACTGGCCGTGGCTGCGCTCAAGGTTGAACGAAACCGATGCCGCGGGGCAGGGGATGCTGGATTTCGGCGGCGACGTGGTGCCCCGCGCGGTGGCCGACGGCGCCGCGCTGGCCTTTCGCCTGCCGCCGCATGCGGGTCCGCAGGGGGCGCGGGCCAGAGGCTACTGGCGCGATGTCGGCACGCTCGATTCCTACCGCCGCACCGCGCTGGAGTTCCTCGGGAACCGCCCGCCCTGCGATCTGCCCTCGGCCTTGCGCGACAGGGCCCAGGCGCCGGACGAAACCGGCGCCCCCGTGGTGCACAAGATCATCGATCGCGGCCTCTTCCGTCGCTTGGCGGGAACCGTCGTCATGCCCGGGGCATTCCTCTCGGCAGGTATTCGGCTAAGCGACGCCATCGTGGCGCCCGGCACCGTGATCCCCTTCGGCCTCGTGGTCGGAGAGGACGAGGACGAGGATGCCACATGGTTCCGCCGGACGTCCGGCGGGACGACGCTGATCACGGCGCGGATGCTGGCCCGCCGCGCCGCGGAACGGACCAGGACCTATGCAATTCCGGGGATCGGGGCCGTGCGCCCCGCCCCATCCGAGGAGAACGGATTTGACGTCGGACGACTTTGACCTCATCGCGGCCCACAGCGATACGCTGGGCGCGGCCTTTGATGGTGAGGGCACGAATTTTGCCCTGTTCAGCGAAAATGCCGAACGGGTCGAATTGTGCCTGTTCGACGAGGAGGGGCAGGAAACCGATCGTTTGTCCCTTCCCGAAATGGAGGGCGGCGTGTGGTTCGGATACCTGCCCGGCATCCGCCCCGGTCAGCGCTACGGCTACCGCGTGCATGGCCCCTACGCGCCCGAAGAGGGGCACCGCTTCAACCCTGCCAAACTGCTGATCGACCCCTACGCGCGGCAGCTCTCGGGCGATCTTGAGTGGAATGATTCGCTGTTCGGCTATCCCATCGGCGGCAGCGATCTGGACCGCGACGACCGGGATTCGGCCGCCTATATCCCGAAATCGGTAGTGACCGATCCCAACTTCGACTGGGATCAGGATCGCGCCCTGCGTACCCGCTGGCAGGATTCGGTGATCTACGAGGCCCATGTAAAGGGCCTGACGATGCAGCACCCCGATGTCTACGAGGCTGCGCGCGGCACCTTCGCGGGCCTTGCCTCGGATCCGATCCTCGACCATCTGACCAAGATCGGCGTCACCGCGATCGAGCTTCTGCCGATCCACGCTTTCGCGCAGGACCGGCATCTGGTCGAAAAGGGCCTGTCGAACTACTGGGGCTACAACACGCTGAACTTCTTCGCGCCCCAGGCCTCCTACCTGCGATCGGGCCGCCTGGGCGAGCTTAAGGACGCGATCCGGCGCTTCCACCGCGCGGGGATCGAGGTGATTCTCGACGTGGTCTACAACCACACCGCCGAGGGCAACGAAATGGGCCCGACCCTGTCGTTCCGTGGCATCGACAACGCCTCATACTACCTGCTGTCCGAGGACAAGCGGCACTGCTTCGACACCACGGGCACGGGCAACACGCTGAACGTGGCGCACCCCATGGTGCTGCGGATGGTGCTCGATTCCCTGCGCTACTGGGTGCAGGTGATGCATGTCGACGGCTTCCGCTTCGACCTCGCCTCCACGCTCGGGCGCGAACCCGAAGGGTTCGAACGCGGCGGCGCCTTCTTTGCCGCGATCCGGCAGGACCCGGTGCTGTCGACGGTCAAGCTGATCGCCGAACCCTGGGACGTGGGCGAGGGTGGCTACCAGGTGGGCGGCTTCCCCTGGCCCTTCCGCGAATGGAACGACAAGTTTCGCGATGGCGTCCGGTCGTTCTGGCGTCGGGATCCGGGGCAGGCGGGCAAGCTCGCGCCGCGGCTGATCGGCAGCCCGGTGCAGTTCGACCACTCTCGGCGGCCCGCGACCTCGTCGATCAACTTCGTCTCGGCGCATGACGGCTTCACGCTGTGGGACACGGTCTCCTACAACGACAAGCACAATGACGAGAACGGCGAGGGCGGCGCCGACGGGCACAATCACAACCTCAGCGACAACATGGGCGTCGAGGGGCCGAGTGACGACAGCACCGTCACCGCGGCCCGCGAACGGCGGGCCGGGGCAATGCTGGCGACCCTCCTTCTGTCGCGCGGGGTGCCGATGATCCTCGCGGGCGACGAGGTCGGCAACTCGCAGAACGGCAACAACAACGCCTATTGCCAGGATACCGAGGTGTCGTGGATCGACTGGGACGGCGGTCATGATTGCCTGACCGACCTCGTGGCAAAGCTGGCCGAACTGCGCCGGGACCTGCCGCATTTCCGCGCCCGCGGTTTCCCCGGCTCGCAGGAGATCCGCGCCGTCTTCGACCCCGAGATGCAGTGGCTGTCGCCAGAGGGCGGCGAGATCACGGAAGACGGCTGGGCAACGGACGACTGCGTCGGCCTGTCCCTCGCGGGCGAGGGCACGCAGGTGCTGATCGTGGTCAACGGCGGCGATGCGCGGCGCTTCTCCCTTCCCGGCGACGGGTGGGAGGTACGTCTCTCCAGCGGTCCCGATCCCAAGCTCGACGGCGATACCGCCGAGGTCGACTGGCAGACGGTGGCCGTCCTGACCCGTCCCCTCTGACGGCCGCGCCCCCGACCGGCGCCTGACCGCGCCGGTCCCCCGGCCACGCTACGTCCATCATCCTGCCGAGCCGAAAGAAAACCCCGCGCACTTGGCAAAAGATACCTGCCGCAGGCGTGACGCGCCCGGCCGGGCCGCGCACTCTTTTCGCTTCTTCTCTTCGAAAACACTCTCCGGGGGTGCGGGGGTGGAAAACCCCCGCTTCGGCGCCCCGGAAGGGGGCGCCGAATACCCTCACCCGCTCAGGCCAGCGATCCCCGCCTGGGCCACGTCCCGGTCCTGCGCCGGCGTGCCCGAGGACACGCCAATCGCGCCCACGACCTCGCCGTCGACGATGACGGGCAGACCGCCTCCGACCACCATCAGCCGACCACCTATGGCCGAGGCGATGCCGTAGGCCGGTCCACCCGGCTGGCTGATCTCGCCGTATTCGTGCGTCGCCTTCTTGGCGGCCGCCGCGGTATAGGCCTTGTCGATCGCGATGGTGACCGACGTCACCTTGCCGCCGTCCATCCGCTCGAAGGCCAGCAGCGTGCCGCCCTCGTCGGTGACGGCGATGCACATCGGCACACCGATCTCTTGCGCGCGGGCCCGGGCGCCGGCGATCAGGATCCCGGCGTCCGCGATGTCCAGACGTCTGACCGTCAGCATCTCATGCCTCCCGGTAAAGCTCTTTTGCCTCGCGGCGGCGGCGATGAAGGACCGGCTCGGTATAGCCCGAGGGCTGGTTGATCCCGTCGAAGATCAGCTCGCGCGCGGCCAGGAAGGCAGGGCCGTCATAGGCCGGCGCCATCGGGCGATAGGCCGGGTCGCCCGCGTTCTGGGCGTCGACCTTCTTGGCCATCCGCTGCAGGCTGTCGTCCACCTGGTCAGGCGTCACCAGCCCGTGCTCCAACCAGTTGGCCAGGTACTGCGACGAGATCCGCAGCGTCGCGCGGTCCTCCATCAGCGCCACGTCGTCGATGTCGGGAACCTTCGAACATCCCACGCCCTGGTCGACCCAGCGAACAACGTAGCCCAGGATCGACTGGCAGTTATTGTCCAGATCGCGGCGCACCTCGTCGTCGGACAGGTTGCGTCCGGCCAGCAGCGGCGGGGTCAGAAGCGCCGCGCGCGACGCCGCGGCGCGGTCCATCAGGTTGTCCTGCACCTCGAAGACGTCGACCGCGTGATAGTGCGTGGCATGCAGCGTCGCGGCGGTGGGCGAGGGCACCCAGGCGGTGGTCGCACCGGCGCGGGGGTGGCCGATCTTGGCCTCCAGCATCTCGGCCATGCGGTCGGGCTTGGCCCACATCCCCTTGCCGATCTGGCCCTTTCCCTGCAGCCCGGCCGCAAGGCCCGCATCGACATTGCCGTCCTCGTAGGCGGCCAGCCATCCGGCATCCTTCATCTCGGCCTTGGGCACGAAGGCGCCGGCCTGCATCGAGGCGTGGATCTCGTCCCCGGTGCGGTCCAGGAAACCGGTGTTGATGAAGACGATCCGCGACTTGGCCGCCCGGATACACTCGGTCAGGTTCACCGAGGTGCGGCGCTCTTCGTCCATCACGCCCAGCTTCACCGTGTTGCGCGGCAGGCCCAGGATATCCTCGACCCGGGCGTAAAGCGTGTCGGCAAAGGCGACCTCGTCCGGGCCGTGCATCTTGGGCTTGACCACATAGACGTTGCCGGTGCGCGAATTGCGCGGGCCTTGGGTTTTTTTCAGGTCGTGCATGGCCGCGGCCACGGTGACGAGAGCGTCCAGCATGCCTTCGGGCGTCTCGACGCCGTCGCGCATCACCGCGTCGGTCGTCATCAGGTGGCCGACGTTGCGCACCAGCATCAACGCCCGGCCCGGCAGTGTCAGGCGCCCGTTGTCGGGGTCGCTGTACTGCCGGTCGGGGGCGAGGCTGCGGGTGACCTGCCGTCCGCCCTTGTCGAAGCTCTCCTTCAGGTCGCCGCGCATCAGGCCCAGCCAGTTGGCATAGGCGGCCACCTTGTCGGCGGCATCCACCGCCGCGATGCTGTCCTCGCAGTCCTGGATCACGGTCAGTGCCGATTCCAGCACCACGTCCCGCAGGCCCGAGGGGCGCGCGGCGCCGACCGGATGGGCGGGGTCGATCACCAGCTCGATATGCAGGCCGTGGTGGCGGAAGAGGTAGGTCGCGCTGCGCCCCTCCTCGACATAGCCGGCAAAGGATGCCGGGTCCTGCAGCGGTACCTCGCCCGCGGCGGTTTCGGCATGCACGACCGAACCGTCGCGACGATAGCGCGTCACCTCGGTATGGCTGGCGCCGTCCAGCGGCAGGACATTGTCGAGAAATGCCGCCGACCATGCCTCGGCCTGGGCGCCGCGCGCGGGGTCGTAATCCGACCCCTCCGGCGCGCCGGGCAGCGCATCGGTGCCGTAAAGCGCGTCGTACAGAGACCCCCAGCGCGCGTTCGCCGCGTTGAGCGCAAAGCGCGCGTTCATCACCGGGACCACCAGCTGCGGCCCGGCGACACGCGCGATCTCGGGGTCGACCTTGCCGGTCTCGATCTGCAGCGGACCGCCATCCGGGGCGATGTACCCGATCTCGCGCAGGAAGCTTTCGTAGTCGGTGCCGTCGATCGGCTGGCCGCGCCGCTCGCGGCACCACGCGTCGATCTTTTTCTGGAACGCCTCGCGCTGCTCCAGCAGGGCGGCGTTCCGCGGCATCAGGTCGGCCAGCAGCCGGGCATAGCCCTGCCACAGGTCCTCGGGCGTGACGTCGAGACCGGGCAGAACCTCGGACTCGATGAACTCGGCAAGAGGGGCGGCGATATCGAGCCCGGCGCGGGTCACAATGTCAGTCATGGCAATCCTCTGTTATCCTCGTGATCTGACGCACACCGGGCGGAAAATGCAAACTGATACCACTGATCTTTCCCGAAACGAGAGGATACGCGCAACGGTTGCGGCGCAAGGCGGCGGCGACATGCGCCAGCATTGTAATGCGCGGGACCCGCAGGTCGACCGAACCGGGCAAGGTTCCGGCAGGATCCATGCTGGCATTCGTCCCGTGACGTGCCGCGAAACCGGAACCTTCCCGCCCGAGATCCTGCGGCACCCGGGCGGACGGCGGGCCCCGGATGACGCGGCGCCAGGCGCAGGCCGGGACCTTATGCAGGGCGCCGTTTGCGCGGGCCTTGGCCGGCCGGCCCGGGCGGTGCGGCGGCGGGTGGCGGCAACGCTGCGCGCGCGGCTGGCCGCGGCGGTGGCGGCGGTGCTGGCGGCCTGCCTGCCGGGGGCCTCCGCGGCGGGACCGGTTTCGCTGTGCCCCGTCCCCGCGGGTCCGCCGAAGCTGGAGGTGCAGGAGGTCGGGGGCCGCGTGAGCTGTCGCACCACCGACGCCGGGCCTGCCCTGCACGCACGGGCCGGCCCCGCGCGGAAGGGCGTGGTGACCAAGGCCGCCGTGATCCGTCCCTTCCCCCGTGCCCGTGCCCGTGCCGGCGCGGTGATCGAGGCCGAGGCCATGTTCCTCTTTCCGCCAGGGAGCCCGCGCGACTCGGTCCTGCTGATGGATCTGGAGTGCAAGCATTGCGGCCTCGCAGGGAATCCGGGCCCGCGGATGTACCTGCGCGACGGCCAGCTGCGGATCGATCGGGCCAAGATCGGTGTACACCACGCCTGGGCGCGGGCGGATACGCCAAAGATCCCCGCGGGACGCTGGGTGCGCATCCGCTGGCGGCTGCGGCTGGGCGGCGCGGAGGAGGGGCGGTCGCAGGTCTGGCTGGACGGGCGCGAGGTGCTGGACGACCGCGGGCGCACGCTGCCCGAAGGTGGCCGGGTCGCGGCGCTGGACCGGCTTCAGATCGGCATCACCGCGCAGTCGAACGACCGCGAGGCCGAGCTTTTCCTGCGGGATCTGCGGCTGGACGTCCGGCCCTAGGCCGCATCGCGCACCGGGGCCCAGCGGGTCGAACGGACGCCCGCCGCATGGCGCAGGATCGCCCAGGCCATCGCCGCGTGTCCCAGCGTGAACAGCACCGCGGCGGCGGCGCCGGGCACACGGCGGGCGGGGGGTAAGACCAGCGCCGCCAGCGCCAGCCCGTAGACCGCCGCCTGACCCGCCAGCGTCAGGGCATAGAAGGCGCCCGCCCCGGCCAGCGCCAGGTTGACGGCCGCGAAGGCAGGCAACAGGAACGCCACCAGGCGGCGCAGCGCCTTGTGGCAGAAAAGCTGCGGCGCGTAGAGCCCGGTGCACAGCGGGTTCATCAGCCCCGCATGGTGCCAGAGCCCGCGCCAGCCCCGCTCGGTCGATCGCACGCGGCGCCCGAACTCGGCCCCCGTGCGGCCTGTCACGCCCTCCTGCGCGACGGCGCCGGGGGCAAAGGCCAGCCGCCGTCCGCGCGCCACCACGCCCAGCGAGATGACCAGGTCGTCGGCCATGTCGGCTGGGACCTCGCCCACCAGCTCCCGTCGCGCGGCATGCAGGGTGCCCTGCGACGATACGGTCCCGCCCAGCCGGTCTTCGGCGGACTTGAGCGCGTTGTCATAACGCCAGAACACCCTTTCGGCCCGGGCCATCAGGCCGCCGCCCCGGGGAATGTCGAGCCGCCCGGCAACCCCGCCGACCTGTGGATCGGAAAACGGCCGCAAGAGCGCGCGCACCGCCCCGGGGGCCAGCAGGCTGTTGGCGTCCGAGAAGATCACCACCCGGTTCGCCGCGATCCGCGACAGCCCGGCGTTCAGCGCCGCCGCCTTGCCGTCGTGGCCGGGCCGGTCGATCACTGTCACGCGCAGCCCACCGGTCTGGTCGGCCGCGCGCGCGGCGTCGCGGACCCGGTCCACCGTCGCATCCTCCGAGCCGTCCGAGACGACGAGGATCTCGACCTCGTGCGGGCCCAGATCCTGTTCCTGCAGCGACCGCAGCTTGGCCCCGATATCGGCGGCCTCGTTCCGCGCGGCGATCAGCAGCGTCGCGCGCTGCGGGGCCTCGGCGTGCCGCGCCCGGGGCGGGGCGAGCCGGGCCAGCGCCATCCAGAGCAGGCCGTAGCCGCCCAGCGAAAACAGGATGAGAGACAGGAGTGTCCAGTAAAGCGTCGTCATGCGGGGTCCTTCCGGGCCAGCCACGCGGCCTTGGCGCATAGGGCGACGAGGATCCAGAGATACTTGATATCCTCGTTCGGCATGAAGAGGCTGGCCACCAGGAACACCACCAGCGCATGTCCCAGCGCCGAGGCGCGCGCCGCCGCGGCGCCCATGCCCCGCGCCGCGCGCAGGGCCATCGTCACCGCCCCGCCAAGCGCGCCTAGGAATAGGCCAAGCCCAACCAGCCCGGTTTCCGCGGCTACCTCGAGATAGGCGTTGTGCAGCCGCCGCGGCATCAGTTCGCGCCCCGGGTACCAGCGGTAATCCGCGCCGGCATAGTGCTGGGGGAAGCCGCCCGGGCCGGTGCCGAAGACCGGGTTCTGCGACAGCAGGTCCAGCCCGATCAGGTTGTAGGAGATCCGCCGCAGCAGCGTCCGGTCCGAGGTGTTGCCGCCATCGAAGAGGTCGCCCAGCACATCGAACCGCTCCCACAGCGACGCCGGCACGAAGGGCAGCAGCGCCAGTCCGCCCGCAACGCACGCCGCCATCGCCAGCGGAAACCGTGGGTGGCGGCGGTAGCGCCATGCCAGCAGGGCAAGCCCTGTGCCGGTGGCCAGGATCGCGCTGCGTGCCCCCATCAGAGGCAGGCCCATAAGGCACAGCCCCGCGAGCGCCGCCCAAAGCCAGCGGCGCGCGGGGTCGCGCAGCGCCATCACCACGGCCACCATGAAGCTGACCGCGATCAGCTGGGCCGCCGTCGTCGGGTTTTCGGCTGACCCGCCCGAGGACCGGATCTCGCCCCGCCAGTCGGCGATGTCCTGCGCGTCGATCACCGGGGTCAGGCGGATGCCGCCCTTGGCCTCGAGCAGCACCAGTAGCGCCGAGATAGCGCCGCTGGCAGCAAGGATCAGCACCGCGCGGTCAAGGTCCCGTGCCGTGCCGAGCGACAGCGCGATGATCGGCACCAGCAGAAGCGTGGAGAGCAGGTCGATCGTCTGTTCGCGCCCCGCCGCGCCCATCGGCGACAGGAAATGCGTCAACGCCACCCAGAGCGCGAAGAAGAGCGACAGCACGACTGGCCCCGAGGGCGCGGGGCGCCCCGTGCGCGCCTTGGTCCGGGCCAGCAGCAGCGCCAGCGCGGCGAGCGTCGCCGCCGACAGGAGCTTGAACAACGACACCGGGCTGGCGCGGTTGGCGATCTCGACCACGCCATCCAGCTGCGCCATCGCGATCAGGGCCAGCGCGCCCGCGCCCGGCGCGGCGATCAGCACCGCCAGCAGTCCGGCTCCGGCGGCCAGTCCCAGGGCCAGCAGAATCGCCGTCTGGCCCGTCGCCGCAAGCCCGGCCAGCCCCAGCGCCCCCAGAAGCGTCCCCGCCCCGGACCGGTGCGGACGCCCGTCGCCCGTCAGACCGACAGCGATGACGGTGCCGAAGCGGTGGTCGGCCGGGCCCGCCCCGGGAACCCGCCCCCCCACGCGTCGAGGGGCTGCCGCTGCCTGCGCGTCGTAGCCATCTGTGCCGCCTTTATCCGTGCCCCGGCCATCCGCGCCGCCCCGCGATCCGGGACCGTCCGATCCGGGACCGTCCGATCCGCCGCCCGCGGCGGTGCCATGGCGCCCGAAGGGGCGGCGGCGCATCAGCCCCGCTCCCGCCCGGCGGGCAGAAGGGTGACATAGGCGGTCGCGATCTCGACCCCCGGCGCCATCGCGGCCAGCCGGGTCTCGGCCCGGATCAGGTCGTCGGGCGTGCTTTCGCCGCGGCCGGTGGTCAGCACGATCAGCCCCAGTCCGGCCGGCAGATCGCCGGCGTGGCGCACCCCGCTGGCCCGCCCGGCGTGGATATCGGGGTTGTAGGGGTAGCTTTCCGCGATGGCCCCCGCCATGGCGATGGCCCGGTCGGTCTGCGCAAGGTCGAGCACCAGCACGGGGTCGTCGGTGTCGAAGCCCGCGAACCCCATGTAGGGCACGTCGTCGGTCACGCCCGCGCCGCTCAGGCCTTGCGCGGGGATGCGGGCCTCGCCCAGCACCGTCAGCCCGCCGCTGCCGGCAAGATCGGCGGTGGTGGTCATGCGCCCGCCCAGCAGATCGCGCGCCACGACCAGCATCAGTGCCAGCACCAGCCCGGCCGCCGTGCCCATCATCGCCCGCTTCAGCACCTTGGGTTCGGCGGGGTAGAGCGGCGGGCGCGCGGGGTCGATGGGGCGAAGTGTCTCGCGCCCCTCGGACTGGTTGAGCTCGGTCGTCAGCAGCCGCTGGTCGATGTCGCTCAGCCGTTCGCGGGCCTGCAGGATCTCTTCCTGCTTGGCCTCCAGTGGGGCCTCGACCGAGGCCAGCCGCGACAGCTGGGTTTCGAGGTCGACGACGATGCGGTCGCGGGTCGCGACGCTTTCCTGCAGCTCGATCTCGCGCAGCCGGGCGCGGCTCAGCTCGTCCCGCGTCACGTCGTCGAGGCCCGAGCGCCGCAGCCCGGTATCCTCGTCCGACACCTCGGCCAGCTGGGTGCGCGTGGCGGTCAGATCGGCGCGGTCGCTGTCCAGTCGCTCGCGTTCGTTCGACAACCGGGCAATCAGGCTTTGCCGTTGCGACCCGAGGTCGACAATGCCCAGGTCCGAGCGCAGTTCGGTCAGTTCGCTGCGCCGTGCCTCCAGCGCGGCCTCGGCCTCGGCCCGCCGGTCACGCAGGAAGCCCGTCATCTCGTCCGTCGCGGCGCCGGTCTGCTCCGAGGCACGCTCCTGATAGGCCTGGGCCAGGATATTGGCGATCGACGCCGCGGTCTCGGGGTCGTTCCAGCCAACCGAGATGCGCATGATGAAGCTGCTTTCGATCATGCTGACGGATGTCGCGTCCTGGATGTCGGCGATCACCGCCTCGGGGCCCTCCAGTTCGACGAAGCGACCCGAGTTCATCCAGTGCAGCGCGCCGCGGACCGAGCGCTTTACCTGCGACAGCGCGGCGACGAGCGGCGGCTTGGGCGTGGCCTGCGGCGCGCCGCTCGCGCGGTCGACCAGCGTCCGGTAGACGCGGGCGGCGACCTCGTGGCTGCGCAGGTATTCCATGTGGCTTTGCGTGACGACGTTGGCGCTGTCGTAGGGCGAGGACCTCACGTAGCTTTGGGTAAAGCGCAGCTCGGCCTCGGTCGGCTGCACGGTCACGGTGGCCGCGGCGATGTAGACCGGGTTCGTCGCCAGCTTGTAGACCGCGAAGAGCGTGGCCAGCAGACCCGCCGCAACGGTGATCAGCGCGACCAGCCGCAGGTTCTGGCGGAAAAGCTCAAGATAGTGCCCCACCGGGCCGCCAGTTCCCGGCCCCCGCGACGCACCGGCGGCGGTGGCCCGCCCGGTGGCGGTGCGCAGGGCGGGCAGGGTGTCGCCACGGCCCGAGGGCAGGGCGGGCAGCTTGTCGATGAAGGACATCAGGCGGCCTCGCTTTCCGGGATGCGGGCGGGATGGGCCCGGACGAAGGGGGGCGCGCGGCGGGTGGTCGTGCGGCGGGTGGTCGTGCAGCGGGCGGTCGTGCGGGCGACGGCCAAACGGGCGGCGCCCAAGCACATGGCGTGGTTGCGTGCGGCATCCTTGCAGGCGGCGGCCATCGACTGGGGCGCCAGGCCGTTGGTGGGGCCGCTGGTCGGGCCGCCGGGGGCCCTCAGGCGGGGCGGCCTCAGGCGGGGTACGGTCATGCGACGGCCCCGTCGCGTGCCGCTGCGCCGAACAGCGCGTATTGCCGCGCGGCATTGCGGGCCAGATCATACTCGGCTTCGACGAGGGCGCGGCCCCGCAGCGCCATGGCGCGCGCGGCCACGGGGTCGCGGCGGATATCCTCCAGCGCTGCGGCCAGCGCCGCTGCGTCATTCGCAGGCACCAGCCGCCCGGTATCGCCGTCGCGGATCAACTCGGGGATGCCCGACACGTCGGTCGAGATGGCGGGGCGGGCAAAGGCCAGCGCCTCCATCATGACATTGGGAATCCCCTCGGTCCGGCCGCCGGGGCCGATGATCGAGGGCGCCACGCAGACATGTGCGTCGCGGTAAAGCTCGCTCACCCGGGCGAAATCCTGCTGCCCGAGAAACCGCACCCGCGGTCCGAAGCGACGCGCGGCCGCTTCCAGCGCCGCGCGGTCCGGCCCGTCGCCCGCGATGGTCAGCCGCCAGTCGGCGTCCCGCGGCATCCGGTCCAGCGCGTCGAGCAGCACCGGCACCCCCTTGCGCGGCTGCAGCGAGCCCACGTAGAGAATCTCGAACCGCCCTTCCGGCGCGGCGGGCAGTGGGCGGATCCGCGCGGTGTCGACGCTGGAATGGATGACCTCGATCCGCTCGTCCGGGACACCCGGCACGCGGTTGACCAGAAACTTGCGGGCAAAGTCGCTGACGCTGCGCACCGCCGAGGCGGCAGCGAATTTCTCGGCCAGCAGGCGCTGCGAGCGGAAGATGTCATGTGCCCGGCAGGAGATCGAGTAGGGCGTGCCCGAGACGTGGTGCGCGATCCACGCCGCCGTCGCGGGATGGCCGGCGAATTCGGCATGAACATGGTCGGCGCCCCAGGCGCGCAGCTCGTCGCCGATGGCCAGCGCGGCGGGGGTCAGGGCCAGCGACTTGGCCGCGATCCGTCCGTCTTCCCGCTGCACCCGGGCGATCGTTGCCCCCAGCCGGGCGGCAAGACCCCTGTGGCGCAGCGCGGCGCGGGCGGCCTGGACGCCGGCCAGCGGCACGTGCCGGGCATGTGCGGCCAGCGGGGCTGCGAACTCGTGCAGGATCTGGCCGTGGCGCCACCGCGTCAGGTGATAGATGCGCAGATCGGCCCCCATCCGGCGGAACTCCATCAGGTCGCGCTGGATGAAGGTCTCGGTCGTCTTGGGAAACTCGGTGACGAGAACGGCAAGCTTCATGACGCTGCCCTTTCCGGTGATGGCGCAGAGACGGGGCCAGAGACGGGGGCAGAGCCCGCGGCTGTCCGCACGACGGTGCGCGCGCAAGTGTCCGGGGTCCGGCCCATGCCGGTGCCCGCGGAGGCGGCGGGCCGCCGAAGCAGGCGCGCCACGCGGCGGATCGCGGCGATGGCGCACAGCGGCAGCGCCCAGTAGAGGTTGCCCTGGAAGCAGCGGATATGCGCCCGCAGGGCGAGATCGTCGAGCGGGCCGCAGCGGACCCCGGCATAGTCCTGCCCGGCATGCAGGCGGGCTATCACCCGCGGATCCTCAGACGCGGTGTTGCGCCCGGCCCCCGCCGTCGTCGCCAGGTATCCCGCGTTCTGCGCAGCGGTGCGGCCCTCGGGCGTGGCGCGGTTTTCGGGCCAACAGAACAGCCGCGGCGGGCGGCCCAGATGGGTGCGGAACACGCGGTCGACCGTCTGGAAAGTGCGGGCGAGGCGGGCGCGATAGGCGGCATCGGTCTCGATGCCGACGAACCGCCAGCGCCGCGCGGCAAGGGCGGGGGCGCTGGGCCGCAGCACCGCGCCCTCGGCCGGCAGCCAGCGCTCGGTCAGGTGCCAGTCATGCTTGGGCCCCGGCGCGCAGGACCACAGGAGCGGCGCGTGCCGGGCCCGGTCGGCGCCGGTCACGCGGGCCCGGACCTCGGGGCCCGTCTCGACCCGTCCATGGTCGGTCCCGTGCGCCTCGACCTTCAGGCCCTGCGCCTCAAGCTGGCGCAGCTCGCGCCAGCTCATGTAGCCGTCCCACCGCAGGTGGGCGCTGTCGCCCATCCGGGGGGCAAGCGGGCGGTCGGGGGCAATGAAGTCGGTCGAGACGAATACCGTGGCGCAGGCGCCGTGGCCGGCAAGTATCGGCGCCGCCGCGACCCAGGTATCGAGGTATCCGTCGTCGAAATGCAGCGCCACGGCGTTGCGCGGCAGGGGACGCCCCGCAAGCCTGTCGCGCGTGAGGGTTTCGGTGTCGACCACGCGCAGCCCCATCCGGGCGAACAGCCTCAGGTGCCGGTCGAGCGTGGCGGGGCGGATCGACGTGTCGCGCGCCCAGGGCAGCCACGCGGCGTCCTCGGATACCGAATGATAGGTCAGCACCGGCAGGCCACGCGGCAGAATCATTTGCCGGTGCATCAGCAGGGCCCCCAGCACCGCCCCCACGGCTGCGCCGAGGGCTGCCCCGGCTGGCGTCCCGGCGCCGCCCGGCAGGCCCAGCGTGACCGCGGCGATCCCGGTGGCAGCGGAAAGGCCCAGCACCACGGCGCCCCACTGCGCCACCCGGCGATGCCGGTCGCGCCGCCGCGGGGCGGCGTCGTCGTGCGGGGGCGGCAAGGGGGCGCGGCCCGTCATCTCAGGCCGGCAGGACGGAGAGGTCGAGCAGGTAGCGCTCGATCCGGTAGCGGGTGTAGTCCGAGGGGACGGTGTAGGTCGCGTAGGCGATGAAGCCCGACTGCCCCACGCCCATCGGATAGACGGCGCGTATCTCGGCCTCGACCGCGATACGCAGCTGCCGCCCGTGCCGACGGCGGGCGAGGATCTCAAGCCGCGCGGGCCCTTCCTTGGGCGGCAGGGTGGTGACCATCTGGATCACCTCGTCCGACACGCCGCACAGCGCCGCGGTCAGCCGTCGCCCGTCCTGTTCGCCCTCGACCCGGACGTTGCGCAACCGGCGAAAGCCCGAGCGCAGCCAGGTATGCGCCCCCACGGGCGACCGCAATTCGCGGATCGCCTCGGCCAGGCTGGCGATGCTGCGCAGGACCACCCACAGCCCCACGCGGGCCAGAAACAGCGACAGGGCGCCGTAGCGGATCGGCGCGGCGCAGCACATCCGGTTGAACCGGCCGCGCACCTTCTTGGGCGTGCCATGCGGCATCAGCGCCTGGCTGAGCCCGACGAGCCCGGGGCGCACCCGGAAACGCCCGGCATGGGCGGGGTCGGTGACGGCATAGATATGTTCGATCTCGGGCCGCACGGGGCGGGGGCCGAAGAACACCATTTCGCCGCGCAGGATGTTGACCAGCTGCGGCAGCTCGTCCATCCGCGTCTTGCGCAGGTAGCTGCCCAGCGTCGTCTCGATCGTCGTGTGTTTGGGCAGGGTGCCGTGCGCCGTCAGCTTCGCCGCGCCCGCGTCAAGCGTGCGGAATTTGAGGATCCGGAACGGGCGGCGGTCCTTGCCCAGACGGGTCCCCGCGTAGAAGACCGGGCCGCCGCAGGTCGTGCGGCAGAGGAGGTAGAGCAAAAGGAAAAGCGGCGCGGCCGCCACCAGCAGCAGCGCCGCCAGCGTGCGGTTCAGCGCGGCGTCGAGGCGCTCATGCCGCGGCAGGTAGCCCGAGCGTACCGCCGCCGGCGACAAAAGCCCGCGGCACGCGCCCGAAGAGGGGTCCGGACGTCCCGAGGCTCGGGCCCGGCCCGCCGGCCAGAGCGGCTCTGCCGGGTCACGGCGCAGGGGCGCCGCCGGAAGCGGGTGGGAAGAGACCGGATCAGTATCGGTCAGGGCCATCAGATCCCCCGGAAAAAAGACTTTGAAAGACACAATTCTGCGAGAATGCCACGTGTCTGCCGCGTTCAAGACATATTTGTTAACATTTGTTTCATTAAATAGGCGGCCAACTTTCCGGTTGTCGACATTTCTCCCGCGAACAGGCTGTTTCCCTGCCCCGCTCTGGTCACAATTCGATCTCTAATTATCAGAATACAGGGTATTTTGTTGAAAAGGCCGCGCCGCCGACCCACCAGCCACACTGCCGCAGCCTGTCCCGGTGTCGCCTTCGTCCTGCCTCATTTCGAGGTCGGAGGCATCGAAACGGGCGTCCTGGAGTACGCCAACGCCCTGGCGAATCGGGGTTACGCGCCATCGCTCATCCTGTCGTGCAGGCGTGGGGGCCTGTTGTCGCGGCTGGTTGACGGGGTGACGGTCTACGACCTTGGCGGGCGCCGCGCGCTGGTGACGATCCCGGCGCTGGCAAAGGCCATCCGGCTGTCCCGGGCCGAGGTCGTTTATTCCGGCACCAATGCCCGCAACATAGCGACGCTTCTGGCGGTGTCGCTGATCCCCGCGCGGGTGCGTCCGGCGGTCCTGATCTCGGAACATACCTCGCCCGGGGATTACCTGTCCGGCGCGCGGGCGCCGCGGCTGCGCCGGGCGCTGATGCGGCGGCTCTATCCCCGCGCGCAGGCGCTGCTGGCCCCGACCGAGGGCCTGGCCGAGGACTGGCTGAGCGCGCTGGACCTGGACCGCCCGCGGGTGATGTTGCAGCCCAACCCGATCCTGGGGCCCGCGGCCCTGACGATGTCCGAGAGGGTCGCGACCCGGACCGGCCCCTACCGCGACCCCGCGCTGATCGTGGCGGTGGGGCGGTTCGATCCCGTGAAGGGGCATGACCTGCTGATCGACGCCTTTGCCCGGCTGCATCGCCAGTATCCGTGGCTGCGGTTGGTCATCTACGGCGACGGCGCCGGGCGCGCGGCGCTTGAGACGCAGATCGCCTCCGCGGGGCTGGCGCAGACGGTGCGGCTGGCCGGCCATACCGATGATGTCGCCGGGGCGCTTGCGCGGGCGGCGGTGCTGGCGGTGCCGTCGCGACGCGAGGGGTTCGGCAACGTGGTGATCGAGGCCCTGGCGCAGGGCACGCCCGTCGTCGCGACCGACTGCTACGGTCCCGCGTCGCTTTTGCGTCGGGTGGGGGCGGCGGGCCGGATCGTGGCATGCAACGACCCGGCGGCCTTGGCCGAGGGGTTGGCCGCGATCCTCGGGGATCCCGCCGCCCGGCCGGTGGCGCTGTCGCGCGGCCTGAGCCTTGCGCGCGGATACACGGTCGACGCCGCGGTGACGCAGTTCGTGGCGACGGCGCGGTGGGCAGCCGACCAGGCGCGGGGCCGGCCCCACCGCTGACCACTGGGCGCAGGCGGCCTGGGCGACAGGTCCTGCAGGGCGCCCCGCCGGCAGCTCGTCACGCCGGCAGCTTCCCGAACCCGCGCTCCCCGGTCTTTCGTACACTCGACGATGTCCCTCGCAGGGCGTGAGGCTCATCCTTGCGGCAACGGCCCGGCCTTGCGACCCCGGGCATCGGCCCCGGCCCCATGTCCGGGTCGGCCCCGTCGTGAACCGACGTGGTGCGGAGGGCAGGGACGGGGGAGGTGGACCGCGCTCAGGCGCCGGATCCCCGCTGCATCCGTCGCAGGGCCCGCGTTGCCCCGGCCAGCAGGGGGCGCAGCGTGATCTCGTGGGCGGGGACGAGATCGACGATTTCGGGCCGGAACCGCATCTTGAAGCTGTCGCGCCGGGCCGCGGCGGGGTCGCGCGCCTGCGCCTCGGGCCGGCTCAGGCCGCTCATGTCCAGCCAGCGCGGCGGATGCGGGTCGGTGACCGCGTCGCGGATCGCGGTGTCGAAGGCGATGAAGGTGCGCGGCAGCTTGCTGTCGGCCTCGGCCCACGCGACCGAGACGGGTAGGGCGCGGTCGCCGTCGCGATAGGTGACGAAGCCGCCGAAGACCCGCCCCTCGTGCTCGACGATGTTGAAACTGCCGCCGCGCCGCCGAACCCAGTCGAGATGCCCGGCCGCGTCCGGATGGCCCGCGCCTTCGAAGCCGCGCGTGTCGCGGAACGCGGCCACGCAGGCGTCGAACCATGCAAGATCGGCCGCGTCCCGGACCGGGCGCGTGGTCAGCCCCGCCTTGGGGATCGCCCGCAGCTGCCGCCGCATCTTTGCGCCGAACCGTGCATAGATATCGTCCAGGGTTCCGGAAAGGTCCACGAGACCGGTGCGTGTATGCAGCGTCTGCCGTGCCTCGGGCAGAGGGCGGGCGCCATGCGCTGCCAACGCCTTTTCGGCGATGCGCGCCGCCTCGCCGCTCCAGCGGGGGTTCAGCGTCAGGCTCACCACCCCCGCGCCGCGCAGGGCGGGCAAGAGATCGGCCAGCAGGGGGAAGAGGTCGCCGGGCGTCGCGGTGACGGGGCCGCGCCGGAACGCCGCCGTGGCGTATCCGCCGGCAAGACGGGTCAGCCGCAGCACGCCCACCAGCCGCAAGGGACCGGGGCAGCCGTCCGGGGTCGCGGCGTCGGACATTGTGACCAGCCGGTAGGCATGCCGGCGGTTGTTGCGCGGCGCGACCTCGGGCCAGTCAGGGTCCTGCAGGTAGGAGTAGGCGGGCGAGGCTTGCACGAAGTTTAGCGCGGCGGCGCGCGTCGCCGCGTCGGGCAGTGCGTGAATGGCAACCCGGGGCCCGCCCCCCGTCGCGGTCGCGCCGCTCATGGCCGGGGTGTGTCGGTAGCGGACTTGGCCTGAGCCGCGGCGCGGGGCCCGGGCTTGGCCCCCGACCAGCGGCGCAGACGGCGGCGCAGGCCGCGCAGCGCCCGCGCGCTTTCCCACCCCAGCACGGCGGCGGGGTCGAACCGGCGGTGCAGGATCACCCGGTCAAGCGGGCGGCTGTCGGTCGCAAGCTCCTGGTTCAGCTTCGAGGTCCGCATGAAATCCACCCGTGACATCCCCGCCGCGGCGGCCGCCACCGAAACCCGGTGCAACGCAAGCCGGCCCGGGCTGGACTTGGCATAGGTCTCGTTGAACTCGTGGCTGACCGCCAGCCAGGTGTCGCCGTCGCGCAGCGCGAAGTAGCCGCAGACCGGCGTCTGGCCGTCATGCAGCGCACCGAAGCGCGCCCGGTCGGGCCCCAGCCGGTGCGCCAGCCCGCGCAGGAACGCCGCACCCGCCGCATCCGCGCCGAATCCGGTGCCCGCCGCCGCCTTCCACGAGGTTCGCGCCACAGCCAGGTAGCCTTCAAGCGCGCCCTCGGGGTCGTCGGCCGTCTCGGTCCAGGCAAAGCCCGGGGCCTCGTGCGCCTTCTCGGCCCGCCGGATCAGCCGCCGCTGGCTTTTCGAGCGGGTGGCGAGGTAAGCCTCGATCCCGCCTGTCAGCGCGACGCTGTCGCCCTGGATCACCTCGCGTCGTTGCAACGCCAGACCTGCATCCCGGGCAGCCCGCGCGATCATGTCGGCGTCGGCCCGCTCGACCGGGTCGAGCCTCAGGTATCGCCCCCGGCCGAAGCCGCGCAGCAACGCGGCCAGCACCGCCTCGGGCCTCTCCTCCGGGTGGGTGCCGGGGGTAAGGGGCGGCAGCAGCAGGCCGGCAAAGCCCAGCCGTCCTTCGCCCAGGGGCAAGAGCGCCCGGGCCGGCCCCGCCATCAGCGGCAGCGCCCCGACAAGCCGACCGTCGCGATGCGCGGTCACGACACGCAGCGCCGCGTCGCGCCCGTATGACTCGAGCCAGGCCGACAGGAACCCGTGATCGGCATAGACCGTGGCGCGGCTGCGCGCGTGCAGCGCGGTCCAGGCGGGGGCGAGCGCGTCGAAGGCGTCACGCCACTTGATCACGTCGATCCGCAGCCCGGCCGTGGCCCGCGCGTCACCGCGGGATGACGCGACCGCTGGGCGGTGCGAGGCGCTGTCGGTCGGCATCGGGTGGGACCTTTCGCGGCGGTGAAATCTGTCCACTTCGTGACCTGAGAAGCGCCCCAAGGCAACAATTGCGGCGTAAACCGGGCCGTATAGTCGGCTGACGCGCGACAAAGGAAGCACTTCTACCAGTCGAACGCGAATTCCCGAAACAAAAGCGCGACAGAGCTTCCCTCGCCGCGGCAAGGCTGCTTTCCCTGTTCGCATCGGCATGCCGACCGCCCCGGCTCGATTCGTCGTGCCTGCGCCGTGCCACCTGTCCGCCCGCCACGCAGGGCATCGCAAAGGACCGCCGTCCATGTCCCCGACCGCCGCGCGTGTCTATGCCGTGACGCTGATGAAGGCGCTGGGGCTCGTGGTGACGTTCCTTCTGGTGATGGCGCAGGCGGCGATCTTCGGCACGGGCGCGGCGGCTGACGCCTTCTTCTTCGCCCGCCGCACCATCGGTGCCTTCAGCGGGCTCTTCGAACAGGGCGCGCAAAGGCTGTTCGTCCCCGCCTTCGTGCAGGCCTGGGCCGCCGAGGACGACGGGGACGGGCCGCGTGCCGCCCGTCGCGTGCTCTGGCGCGCCACGCTGGGGCTGTCGGCGGCGGTGGCGCTGGGGGCCGTGGGGGCGATCCTGGCGGCGGGGCCGCTGGTCACCCTGCTTGCGCCGGGGTTCGAGGGGCCCGTGCGCGACGGGGCGATCCTCGCGTTCAGGATCCTTCTGGTCGGGTTGCCTCTCAACATGGCCGCGGCGGTGCTGGGCAGCTTCCAGTTCGCCCGGCGCCGCTTCGTTCTGGCCACGGCGGCGACGCTGGCGCCGCGGGTGACTGTGCTGGCCGCCATCGCCGGGATCGGCGCGGCAGTGACGCCTGCCCAGCTTTCATGGGCCGTCAACGCGGGCGTGGCGTTGATGGCGGCGCTGATGCTGTGGAACGCGCTGCGGGCGCTGGCGCCGGCCGCCGACCCCGCCCCCCAGGGCGCGCCCTGCGAGGTGATCGACCCCTCTCTCGCCCCTTCCGACGGTGCGGCCGCACCGCGGCCCGCCGCGTCCCGCAACCGCAAGGCCACTGGTACCGGCACCCGCGCCACCGCCGTCGCGCTGTTCTCGGCGGGACAACTCGCCACCACCTGGATCGACACTGCCCTGGCCTCGCTGGCCGGACTGGGCGCGCTGGCGATCCTCTACCTCGCGCAGCGGCTACTGAACGCGGCACCGGGGTCGGTCAACGCCGCGGTCTCGAACGTGTTCTATACGGAATACGCCCACGCGGCCCTCGCCACGCGCACGAGGCAGGCGGCCGAGGTCGCGACCGGCCTGCGGCTGAGCCTCTTCCTGATCCTGCCCATCGCCGCGCTTCTCCTGGCCGAGGCGCCGCAGATCGTGCGCCTCGTGCTCGAACGGGGCGCCTTCGACGCAGGTGACAGTGCCGCGACCGCGGGGCTGATCCGGGCCCTTGCGCCGCTCTTGGTGGTCAACGCCGTCTTCGCCCTGGCGATCACCGCGATCCTGGCCGATGACGCACTGCCGATGCGGGCGGCTGCCATCCGGGTCTCGCTGGTCTCGATCGCGCTGCGCTGCGTGCTGGGGGCGGCGCTGGTGGGGCCCTTCGGGCTGACCGGCCTCGCGATCACCTTCCTCGTGGCTGATGGGGCGCAGATGGCGACGGCCTACGCGATGCTGCGCCGCGCGTTGGGCCCTATCCTGGCACCGGCCGACCACGCGGGCCTCGCGGGTATGACGGGCGCGGCCATCGCTGCCGGAGGGCTGCTGCTGCTGATGCCCGGGACCGGCCTCCCGGCGTTTGCCCTGCAGGGGGCGGCTTTTGCCATGGCGTATCCCGCCCTTGCCGCGGCCTTCGGCGTGGCCGAGGCGCGCGCGCTGAACCCGCGCAGGCTCTTCTCGCGGGTGGGGCGCCGGGCCCGCTAGCTGCAGATCCCAGCGATCGGCGCTTCGCCCCAGGGCACGAGGACTGTCCCGACCTCGGGGCCCGTCGTCCGGGCCAGCCCGGGGAAATGCGGGGCCAGAAGCGCGCGCAGCCTGTCAGTGCGGGCGCCCTCGGGGTCCAGCGTCCGGCAGCAGACGTATTCCTCGACCAGCGATCCCTGTTGCTCGTAGGAAAACTGCAGAAACCCCCGCCGCTCTCCCAGATCGAACAGATAGGGATCGCCACGGGGGCTGTGCTCGGCCGCGGCGCGTATCGGGTGATACCCCGTCACCGCACGGTTCTGCCATTGCCAGACATGCGTCATCTCGTGCGCCAGCAGCATCGCGCGCGCCAGCGTCAGCCGCTCGGGGTAGGCCTCCATCAGGTCGTCGCGGTAATACCGGCGCGACATGAACATGGTGTCGAACAGCACGAAGGCCGCTGTGCGCGTCACGATCACCGGAGCCACCTCGGGCGGCAGGATGCGCTCTCGGCAGGTCAGGGACGGCCGCGGCGGGCGGCTGTGCCGGATGTCGCCGATCAGCGCACCGTCGACGATGCGCACCCGGCCCATGTCGAGCGCCTCGCCGTGCAGCGTGGCGGTAAACGCCCGTTCGTTTTCGGACAAGGGGCGCCCGCAGCCGCCAGCCAGAAGGCAGATCGCCAGAACGATGCGCAGCACGAGATCCTCCAAACGTCGAAGCCCCGACAGCGTTAGCCCGACGGGCAACCCCGGTCAAAGCCCGCGCGCCCCCTGTTTCTTCTCTTCTTAAATACTCCCGCCGGAGGCATGCCGCCCGCAAGCCCCGGACCGGGGCTGCAGGGCCAGAGGGCGTGCGCCGCAGGCGCTCGATCTTCCACGGCCTCACCCCGGCAGGGCGTCGATCTCCCGCGCGACCATCGCCTGCAACTGCCACAGCCGGGTGTCGTGGATGCCATGCTCTTCCAGCCCCACGACGGTGTTGTGCAGGTATTCCGCGCCCGAGCCGCCGTGCCCGCAGGCCCGCGCCAGCACGTGCGCCACCCGGTCGAGCGGCGGGCGCGGCGTCACGATCTCGCCCGTTGGGCCGGCCCAGAAGACCATCGCCTCGGTCCGTCCCGTTGCGGTCTCGACCGGTGACCAGCGCATCATGTCGCGGTGTTCCAGTGCGGGCATCTCGCGCCTGATCAGCGCCGCGAGCCCCGATCGCAGGGTCTCGGGTGCAAGACGCATCAGCACGCCCGCACTGGCTCCGCCGCGTTCCAGCGCCAGCATCAGGCCGGGCTGTTCGGGGGTGCCGCGGAAATGGTCGAGCTTCAGGCAGAAGCTGCGGTGCCATCCGCGCAGCAGGCCGCGCCGCGTTTCGGCCACGTCGAAGCAGGGGTTCCAGATCAGCGAGCCATAGGCGAAGACCCAGATCTGATCCGGGTCGCGCCCGGCAAGGATCTCTTCGGCCATCCGGTCGTCGTCGGCCGCGTCGGCAAGGGTGAAGCCCGGGATCTCGCCCGGGTCGGGCACCTCGCGCCGGGTGCGGGCAACATGTTCGGCGGTCAGAACCAGACGGCGGCGGGCGGGGCGAGGCGGGAAAGGGGCATCCATATCGGGCGGCACCATGATCCAGCCCCGGTCAGAGGGCAACGTGAAATGCCCCCGTCGCTGGCCGTCACCAGCCCGAGACACCCCTGCGGGGGGCCCGTCGTCGACGGCCTCACCGGGCCTCCGCGGCCTGGGAGGCGGCCGCCCGGGATACCCGCGCGGTCGGTCAGGCCCTCCCGAACCGACCGCCGGCAAAACCGGGGGCCGCCCGGCATCGCCGCGGGGCGGCCAGACTCGGCGGGGCGGTCGGGCGCAGCGGGAGCGGGGCCCAGCGGGGGCTAGGCCCCGTTAGACGTCCAGCTCTTCGACGAAGCGGGCGTTTTCGCTGATGTACTGGAAGCGCAGCTCGGGCTTCTTGCCCATCAGCCGTTCCACCAGGTCGCCGGTCTCGCCGGGCTCGTCCTCGTCGATCGACACCCGGATCAGCTTGCGCGAGCCGGGGTCCATCGTCGTCTCTTTCAGGTCCTTGGCGTCCATCTCGCCCAGGCCCTTGAAGCGGCTGACGTCGATCTTGCCCTTGCCGCCCAGACCCTTGGCCAGCCATTCGTTCTTTTCCGCCTCGTCGATGCAGTAGACCCGCTTGGCGCCCTGGGTCAGGCGGAACAGCGGCGGACAGGCAAGGTAAAGGTGGCCCGCATCGATCATCGGCCGCATCTGGCTGAAGAAGAAGGTCATCAGCAGCGATGCGATATGGGCGCCGTCGACATCGGCGTCAGTCATGATGATGACCTTGTCGTAGCGCAGGTCGTCCAGCCGGAACTTGGTGCCCAGCCCGACGCCCAGCGCCTGGCTCAGGTCCGAGATCTCGGCGTTGCTGGTGAGCTTCGACGACGCCGCGCCCAGCACGTTCAGGATCTTGCCCCGCAGCGGCAGCAGTGCCTGGGTCTTGCGGTCGCGCGCCATCTTGGCCGAGCCACCGGCGCTGTCGCCCTCGACGATGAAAAGCTCGGTGCCCTCGCGCGCCGAGGTCGAGCAATCCACCAGCTTGCCGGGCAGGCGCAGCCGCTTGGTGGCCGACTTGCGCGCCGTTTCCTTTTCCTGCCGGCGGCGCAGGCGTTCTTCGGCCCGCAGCACGAGGTAGTCGAGGATCGCGCCCGCGGCCTTGGTGTCGGCCGCCAGCCAGTTGTCGAAGTGGTCGCGCACCGCGCCTTCTACCATCCGTCCGGCTTCGGTCGTGGCCAGCCGGTCCTTGGTCTGGCCCACGAACTCGGGCTCGCGGATGAAGCAGGAGACCAGCGCGCAGCCGCCCGCGGTCAGGTCCTCGCGGCTGATGTCCTTGGCCTTGCGGTTGCCGACCAGGTCGCCATAGGCGCGGATGCCCTTCAGCACCGCCGCCCAGAACCCGGCCTCATGGGTGCCGCCCTCGGGCGTGGGGACCGTGTTGCAGTAGGACTGAACGAAGCCGTCGCGCGACGGCGTCCAGTTGATCGCCCACTCGACCGACCCGGGCTGGTTGAATTTCTCCTGGAACGCGACCTTACCGGCGAAGGGGCGTTCGGCATAGGTGACCGACCCGCCCAGCGTCTCGGCCAGGTAATCGGCCAGGCCGCCGGGAAAGTGGAACGTGGCCTCCTGCGGGGTGTCGCCATCGGCGATCGCCGATTTCCAGCGGATTTCGACGCCCGAGAACAGGTAGGCCTTGGATCGGACCATCTTGAACAGGCGCGCGGGCTTGAATGTCTGGGTGTTGAAGATCTCGTGGTCGGGGTGAAAGGTCACCGAGGTGCCGCGCCGATTGGGCGCACTGCCCACCTTTTCCACCGGCCCCTGGCTGATCCCGCGGGAAAACTCCTGCGCATAGACCTCGCGGTTGCGCGCGACCTCGACCCGGACATGGTCCGAAAGCGCGTTCACCACCGAGATGCCGACGCCGTGCAGGCCGCCCGAGGTCTGGTAGGCCTTGCCCGAGAACTTGCCGCCCGCGTGCAGCGTGCACAGAATCACCTCGAGCGCGGACTTGCCGGGAAACTTCGGGTGCGGGTCCACGGGAATGCCGCGGCCATTGTCGCGGATGGTGATCGAATTGCCCTCGTGCAGCTCGACCTCGATGCGGTTGGCGTGGCCGGCGACGGCCTCGTCCATCGCGTTGTCCAGCACCTCGGCCACGAGGTGGTGCAGCGCGCGTTCGTCGGTGCCGCCGATATACATGCCCGGTCGCTTGCGCACGGGTTCGAGCCCTTCGAGCACCTCGATCGAGGAGGCGTCGTACTCGGGGTCGGGCGCACCGGTCAGTAGGTCGTCGGCCATGTCGCTGCTCGTGTTGTCGTTGGGGTGGGGGGAAGACTACTGCACCGCGCCGCGCGGGGAAACCCCGCAGCCGCGTCGGCCGGGTCGTCCGGGGCGGAGACCAGGCCGGGCGCGGCGCCGTCCCGGCCTTGCAGCCGGGTCGCACGTCCGTGACGACGGCACCGTCGCGCCGCCGCCCGTTACGCCCCCGCCCTTTACGACCCCGCCCGGTACGCCCCATGCCGGCGCGTTCCGCGGCCCCCCGGGCGACCGCGGCAAGAGGTTGCCTTTGCGCCGCGATGACGCACCTTGCAGGCGACACGCACGGCACGGGTTGCGCGACAGGGAGGCAGGCATGCGGGTTTTCTTCACGGGCGGCAGCGGCAAGGCGGGGCGGCACGTCGTGCCCTATCTGGCCGCGCAGGGGCATCATGTCGTCAATTTCGACCGGGTGCCGCTGGGCGCGCCGGGGGTCGACGATATCGCGGGCGATGTCACCGATGCCGGAGAGGTCTTCGGCGCGATGACCTCTTACGGGAACCTGGGCGAGCTTGAGGCCGGCTCCGGGGTGCCGCGCTTCGACGCGGTGGTGCATTTCGCCGCCGTGCCGCGGATCCTGCTGACCACGGATGGCACGTGCTTTCGCGTCAACACGCAGGGCACCTACAACGTGATCGAGGCCGCGGTGAAGCTCGGCATCCGGAAGATCATCATCGCCTCGTCCGAGACGACCTACGGCATCTGTTTCGCCGACGGCGAGCGACGGCCCGAGTACCTGCCGATCGACGAAGAGCATCCCACGGTGCCCGAGGACAGCTATGCCATGTCCAAGGTCTGCAACGAGGCGACGGCGCGCAGTTTCCAGGCGCGCTCGGGCTTCGACATCTACGCGCTGCGGATCAACAACGTGATCGAGCCGCACGAATACGCCCGCGATTTTCCGGCCTATGTCGAAGATGCCAGCCTGCGCCGGCGCAACATATTCGCCTATATCGATGCGCGCGATCTTGGGCAGATCGTCGATCTGTGCCTGTCCAACAGTGGGCTGGGCTACCAAGTGTTCAATGCCGCGAACGACCACCACTCGGTGGCGCTGTCGACGCAGGAGATCGCCGAGCGGTTCTATCCCGGCGTGCCCTTCCGCCGGGAGATGGGCCCGCGCGAGACGTTCTATTCCAACGCCAAGATCCGCGACATGCTCGGCTTCCGCCAAGAGCACGACTGGCGCGACATTCTGCAGGACTGACCCCGGCCCGGAGATGACCCGCCCGGAAACGACCCGCCCGAGATGACCGGCCCGATATGACACGCCCGATATGACCCGCCCGCGCGCGGCATTCCGGCCGTCTCGGGTGGGCAAGCTGCGGGCGGGCGGGAGCTGATACTTTGGGGCACGGACATTCGGGCAGGGACATTCGGGCAGAGCCGATGGGGCGGGGACATTCCGCCGGTTCCGGCGACCACTGCGCTTGCCGGGGCCCCGGGGTTCGGCTACCGGCTGAGACATGACCTCAGCGCCCCAAGATCCCAGACCCGAGCCCAGCGCGACCGGCCCGGCGGCCCCGGCCGGCGACCTGCCGTTCCGCGGCCACCTGCGGGCGGCGTTCCTACTGGGGCTGCCGCTGGCGGGCAGCCATGTCGCGCAGCTGTCGCTGAACCTCGTCGATGCGCTGATGCTGGGCTGGTACGACGTTGAGGCGCTGGCAGCCGAGGTGCTGGGCGGCACCGTCTACATGGTGCTGCTGATCATGGGCTCGGGCTTTGCCTGGGCCTTGATGCCGATGATCGCCGCCGCCGAGGCCGAAGGCGATACAACGCAGGTGCGCCGCGTCACCCGCATGGGGCTGTGGCTGTCCATCGCCTTCGCGCTTCTGACCGTGCCGATCGTGCTGTCGGGCCATGCGATCTTTGCCGCTCTGGGCCAGCCCGCGCAGGTCGCCGCGCTGGCCGGCGACTACCTGTCGATCCACGGTCTGGGGATCCTGCCCGCGCTGGGGGTGATGGTGCTGAAAAGCTATCTCTCGGCGCTTGAGCGCGCGCGGGTCGTGCTGGTCGTCACCCTTATGGCGCTGCCGCTCAACGCGCTGCTGAACCACATGCTGATCTTCGGCCACTGGGGCGCGCCCGAGCTGGGGGTGCGCGGCGCGGCCATCGCGTCGCTCGCCGTCACCGTGGCCTCTCTGGCGCTGCTCGTGGCCTATAGCCTGCGCGCGCTGCCCGAACACGCGCTCTTCGCCCGGTTCTGGCGCCCGGACCCCGAGGCTCTGGGCCGCGTGTTCCGGCTGGGGTGGCCGATCGGGCTGACCAGCCTGGCCGAGGTCGGTCTCTTTGCCGCCTCTTCGGTGATGATGGGCTGGATCGGCGCGATCCCGCTGGCCGCGCACGGCATCGCGCTGCAGATCACCTCGCTCACCTTCATGGTGCATGTCGGCATGTCCAACGCCGCGACGATCCGCGCGGGCAATGCCTATGCCCGCCGCGACCGGACGAGCCTGCGGCAGGGCGCGCTGGCGGCGATGGCGCTGTCGGGGCTGGGCGTGCTGGCCACCGTGGTCGTGTTCCTGACGGCGGGCGCCCCGCTGGTCGGGCTGTTCGTCGATCCCGGCGATCCGGCGCGCGAGGCGGTGATCGCGGCGGGGCGGGTGTTCCTGGCCGCCGCGGCGCTGTTCCAGCTGGCCGATGCGGGGCAGGTGTTGGCGCTGGGCGTGCTGCGCGGCGTGCAGGACACCCGTGTGCCGATGGTCATCGCGGCGTTCAGCTACTGGGCGCTGGGGGTGCCGGCCTCGTACCTGCTGGCCTTTCACACGCCGATCGGAGGCGTCGGGATCTGGATCGGCATGGCGCTGGGGCTGGCCTGTGCGGGAAGCCTGCTGATGCTGCGGTTCTGGCGCGGGGTGGCCCGGCGGCCCTGAGCACGGTGGGCCTTGGCTCGGCGGCCCTGAGCAAGGTGGACCTGAGCGCGCTGGGCCTGGGCCCGGCGGGACCCGGGTGGGCCGCGGCGGGCGGGGCGCCTGGTCGCGAGGGGGGACGCCTCCGGCGGGAGTATTTTTGAAGAGAAGAAGACCGGGCGTGTGTGACCTGGGCGGCCGTGGCGTGTGGGGCGCCGTTTGTGCGGTCGCGGAAGGGCGGGGGCATCCGTGCCGACGGGGGCACGGGGGAGATCAGGAGCCGGTGAAAGGATCCTCGGGGTAGCCGACATGGGTCAGGTAGAGGCCCTGCGGCGGTGCGACGGGGCCGCAGGCGGCGCGGTCGCGGGCCGCGAGCGCGTGCGAGACGTCGTCGGGCGACCACGCCCCGCTGCCCACCCGTTCGAGCGTTCCGGCGAAGCTGCGGATCTGGTTGTGCAGGAATGACCGGGCGTGGAAGGTCAGGCGGATTTCGGTCGCGGGGCCGGCCGCGCGGGTTTCGACCTGCGCCAGGTCGAGCGTCTTGACCGGGCTTTTCGCCTGGCACATCGTCGAACGGAAGGTGGTGAAGTCGTGCTGCCCCAGAAGCCTGCGCGCGCCCTCGGCCATGGCCTCGGCGTCCAGCGGATGGCGGACCTGCCACGCCAGCCCGGCGTCATGCACCAGCGGGGCGCGGCGCACCAGGATGCGGTAGAGGTAGCGCCGTTCGATCGCGGAGAAGCGGGCATGCCAGTCAGCGGTGACCGCTGCGACGGCGGTCACCGCCACCGGATCGGGCTTCAGGTGGTAGTTGACCGCCTCCATCAGCCGGAACGGGGTCCAGTCGCGCGCCAGGTCGGCATGCGCGACCTGTCCCGTCGCATGTACCCCGGCATCCGTCCGACCCGCTGCCGCGATCGCGTCGAGCCCGGGATCGAGCCGGCGCAGAGCGGTCTCGACCGCCTCCTGTACCGAGGGGACATGGGTCTGCCGTTGCCAGCCCGAGAAGGGGTGGCCGTGGTATTCGATGCGGAAGGCGTAGCGGGGCATGGGCAGGTGACGTAGCCGCAGCCGGGGAGGCTGGCAACCGGCATGATCAGGGCCGCCCGGGAGACGCGGTCGATGGCAGACGGGGTGGGCGGCAGGCGGCGGGCAGCAGGCGGGCGGCGGCAGAGGGGGGGGCGGCAGACGGCGGCGGCAGACGGCGGGCGACTGCCGTTCGACCGATGGATCGACCCATGGTGACGCGTGGCCGCGCGCCCGTTGCCGCGGCGCGGGGACAGGCCGCGGGGGGCTTAGGCCGTTTACCTGTGAGGAGCCATCGGGCGGCGGACGTCGGCGGCAGGCGCGGGGCCGGGCGAGGGGGAGGGCCGTTGCGGGCGGCAGGGGGCGTTGCGCCATGCTGCAGGTGCCGCCGCGGTGGACGGCGCGGCGGTGGACGGTTAGGCCCCGGGCAGGCCCGGTCCGGGCGAGGTCGGCCCTCGATCGTGCCGCCTGGCGTTCGGCCACGGCAGGGGCGCACGGGGCCGGGGGAATCGCGGGACCCGGTGGCGCGACTGGAAGCGGGCCGCGGGCAAGCCTATCTTGCAGGCCAAGACGACGAAGGGGACGGGCAGTGATCATCGCAGACATGGCCGACGGGCTGACGCGCGGGGTCGAACGGCTGGGCGCGGGCGTGTCCGGCACCTTCTTCGAACCCACCATCCGCATCGGCGTTACCGGACTGGCGCGGGCGGGCAAGACCGTCTTCATCACATCGCTCGTTGCCAATCTGCTGGCGCGCGACCGGATGCCTGGGCTTGCCGCCGCGGCCGAGGGTGCGATCCGCACCGCCTACCTGCAGCCGCAGCCCGACGACACCGTTCCGCGCTTCGAGTTCGAGGATCACCTGGCCGCGCTGACCGGGCCCGATCCGCATTGGCCCGACAGCACCCGCAGCGTGTCCGAGCTGCGTCTGTCGCTGCGGGTCCAGCCCTCGGGGCTTCTGTCGGGGCTCTCGGGGCCGCGGACCGTGCATCTCGATATCGTGGACTACCCGGGGGAATGGCTGCTGGATCTGGGGCTGCTGGAGCAGAGCTACGACGAGTGGTCGGCGCGCAGCCTCGCCCGGATCGAGGGGCGGGAGGCCGCCGCGCCGTTCCGGGCCGCGCTGGACGCCGCGCCCGAGGGCCGGTGGGAGGAGCCCGACGCCCAGGCGCTGGCCCGCGCCTGGACCGCGACGCTGGAGGCACGGCGCCGCGAGGGCGGGTCGGACCTGTCGCCGGGGCGATTCCTGCTGCCGGGCGAATTGGAGGGGTCGCCGGTGCTGACCTTCGCCCCGCTGCCGCCCGAGACGGCGGCGGCGCGCGGCGGTCTGCGGCGAGAGATGGCGCGGCGTTTCGACGCCTACAAGACACGTGTGGTCAAGCCGTTCTTTCGCGATCACTTTGCCCGGATCGACCGTCAGATCGTTCTGGTGGACGCGCTGGGGGCGATCCACCGCGGGCCCGCCGCGGTCGAGGATCTGCGCCGTACGCTGGCCGATATCCTGGGTGCGTTCCGTCCGGGACGCAACGCGTGGCTGAGCCGCCTGTTGCTGGGGCGTCGGGTGGAGAAGATCCTGTTCGCGGCAACCAAGGCCGACCACCTGCACCACACCCAGCATGCGCGGATGGCCGCGATCATGGAGGCGCTGGTGGCCGATGCCAAGTCGCGCGCGGATTTCGCGGGCGCGCGGACGGCGGCGATGGCGATCGCATCGCTGCGCGCCACGACCGAGGACCAGGTCCCGCACGAGGGCGGTTCGCTGGACGTGGTTCGCGGCATCCTGGCCGAGACGGGGCGTCGCGCCGCGTTCCACCCCGGAGAGTTGCCGCAGGATCCCGGGCGGCTTCTGGTGCCCGCGCGGCAGGGGGCCGAGGCCTGGCTGGACGGGGATTACGGCGCGATGCGCTTTGCGCCGCAGCCGCTGAGCCTGAAGCCCGGAGAGGGGCCGCCGCATATCCGGCTGGACCGGGCGGCGCAGTTCCTGATCGGGGATCGGCTGTGAGCCCTGTGCGCGAAGGGCAGGCGGATCGGTGGAGGGCGCGCGCTGACGCCTCCGGCGGGGGAGTATTTTTGAAGAGAAGAAACCGCAGGCGCGGTCCGGGCGGACGGGCGTGCGGGATGTCGATTTTCTCGGTTTGCGGCGGGCTGCGCGGCGGTGCCGAAGGGCAGGGGGGTGCGCGATGAGCGACGACAGGGACGATCCACGCACGGCCCGGGGCGGCGAGGCGGCGCGGCAGCAGGCACGGCGCGGTCCGGTTTTGATCGAGGATGACGCGGGGGAGCCTGCCTCTCCTCCGCTCAGCCCCGCCGAGGCGCCGCCGGTGCCGGATACGGTGTCGGCGCGGCCCCGGGGGCAGGCGATGCGCACCATGGCGGCGCTGGCCGCGCGGCGGCCGTCGCGGTTGGCGCGATGGTTCTGGCGGCTCCTGGGAGCGCTGATCGCCTTCGGCGTGTCGGTCCTGACATGGCGGGCAGTGGCGGCGTTGATCGCGACCTATCCGCTGCTGGGCTATGCCGCTCTGGCGCTGACGGTCGCCTTCCTGTCCGTTTGTGTCGCGATCATCGTGCGGGAGGCCGCGGCGCTGGCCCGGCTGGGACGGCTGGACCACCTGGGTCGCGCCGCCGAGGCGGCGCTGCGCGACGCCGACCTGAAGGCCGCGCGGCGGGTGACGGGGCAGCTGTCGGACCTTTATGCCGGGCGCGAGGCGCTGAGCTGGGGCCGAGACCGGCTGGCCGAGCGGCAGGGCGACGTCTTCGATGCCGAGGCCCTGCTGCACCTGGCCGAGGCCGAGCTTCTGGCCCCGCTCGACGACGCGGCGCGGGCCGAGGTCGAGGCGGCGGCCCGGCAGGTGGCGACGGTCACCGCCATCGTCCCGCTGGCGCTGGCCGATGTCGCCACCGCGCTGACCTCGAACCTGCGGATGATCCGGCGGATCGCCGAGATCTACGGCGGGCGCGGCGGCACGCTGGGCAGCCTGCGGCTGATCCGCGCGGTGATGACCCACCTTGTGGCCACGGGCGCGGTCGCGGTCGGCGATGATCTGGTGCACACGGTGGCGGGCGGATCGGTGCTGTCGCGCCTGTCGCGCCGCTTTGGCGAGGGGTTGGTGAACGGCGCGCTGACCGCGCGGGTGGGCGTCGCCGCGATGGAGGTCTGCCGTCCGCTGCCGTTCTCGGGGCGGCCGCGTCCCTCGGTCACTGGGATCATTCGGCGCGCCCTGACCGGCCTGTTCCCGGCCGGGCGGGACGAGGACGACGCGGACCGGTGACCCCGGGCGTCCGGGTCGGACGGGGGCGGTGTAAGGCGCCGTGACGCTTGACGCGGGCCGGGCCGGGTCGGTCGGGCCGCGCCGGCCCTGACGGGAGACGCCCCTCACACACACCCCGGCGGGATCCGTCGTCCTTCTCCGCGGGGCGCCTTTCCGAATGCGACCGCGACGCGGTGGCGGCCGGATCCCGCACCGTGGCGGGACGGGGCCCCTTTTCTCTGCCATCGTGCAGAGGTATGTGGGCCGGGCATCTTTCGGGAGCAGACGCAATGGGCCGGCCAAGACGGACCTTCGCCATCATCGGACTGGGCAATTTCGGCAAGACGGTCGCCGGAGAGCTGGCCCGCTTCGGAAACTACGTCATCGGGCTGGACCGGGACGAGCGCGCCGTCGAGGCGATGGTCGATCGGCTGGGGCAGGCGATGATCGTCGATGCCCGTGACGACGCGGCGCTGCGCGAGGCCGGGATCGGCGATTGCGATGCCGCGCTGATCGCGCTGGGCAACGACCTGGAAAGCTCGATCCTGGCGACGATCAACTGCAAGGTCATCGGCGTGCCGACGATCTGGGCCAAGGCCGTCAGCCGCACCCACCACCGGATCCTGTCGAAGCTGGGCGCCGACCGGGTGATGCATCCCGAAGAGCTGATCGGCCTGCATATCGCGCAGATGCTGCACAACCCGCTGGTGCGCGACTACGTCAGCCTCGGCAACAGCTACCACGTGGTCAACTTCATCGTGCCCGAGTCGCTGCGTGGTCAGCCCCTGTCCGAGCTCAAGCTCATGGAGAAGTGGGAGCTGCGCTGCCTCGGCCTGATGCGGGGGCGCGATTTCGTGGGCCGCGATGGCGATGGCTGCGTTCTGAAGGAGGACGACCTGCTGATCCTTCTGGGGTCGCGCCACCAGCTGCGGGCCTTCGGCGCCTCGCTATGAGCCTGCCGCTGCTGCGCGGCCGGCTGCGGCCACGGACATGGACGCACCTGCTGAACCTGCCGCCGCCGGCGCTTCTGGCGCTGCTCTACGCGGGGCTGATCGTCACCGGCGCCGTCGCCCTGATGCTTCCGCTGTGCAACACCGGCACTATCGGCTTTTTCGACGCGATCTTCACCTCGACCTCGGCGGTCACGGTGACGGGGCTCGTGGTTTTCGACATCGGGACCGAGCTGACGCCTCTGGGGCAGGGGGTGATCGCGCTGCTCATCCAGATGGGCGGGCTGGGGCTGATGACCTTCGCCGTACTGATCCTGATGGCGCTGGGCCTGCCCGTCGGCATGCCGCAGCGGGTGATCCTGCGCGAGGATCTGGAGCAGACGTCGCTGACCGACCTGACCGTGCTGGTGCGGCTGATCCTCAAGGCCGCGCTGATCTGCGAAGGCGGCGGCGCGATCGTGATGGCCATGCTCTTCGTGCCCGAACTGGGCTGGGCCGAGGGGCTGTGGGCGGCGGTCTTCCACACCATCTCTGCCTTCAACAACGCGGGGTTCGCGCTGTGGCCCGACAGCCTGAGCCGGTGGGTCGGCCACCCGGTGGTCGTCTTCGCGGTGCCGGCGATGTTCGTCATCGGCGGGCTGGGTTTCGTCGTGCTGGCCGATCTCTTCGAGGCGCGGACGTGGCGCCGCCTGACGCTGCACACCAAGCTGACGCTGGTGGGCACGGTGGCATTGGGGCTGCTGGGGATCGTGGGGTTCGGCCTGCTTGAATGGCGCAACCCGGCGACGCTGGGCGGGCTCGAAGGAGTCTGGCCGCGGGTGGGCGGCGCGATCTTCCAGGGGCTGACGCCGCGGACGGCGGGGTTCAACACGGTCGATATCTCGGGCATCCACGATTCGACGGCGCTGATGATGATCTCGCTGATGCTTGTCGGCGGCGGCGCGGCCTCGACCGCTGGCGGCATCAAGGTGACGAGCGCGATCGTCCTGTTGCTGGCCACCATTGCCTTTTTCCGCCGCCGCCAGACGCTGCATGCCTTCGGGCGTTCCCTGGGCGTCGAGGAGGTGATGAAGTGCATGGCGCTGACCACCGTGTCGATGCTGGTGGTGATGATGGGGATCTTCCTCGTCTCGCTCAGCCATGACGGCAATTTCCTGGACTACGTATTCGAGGTCGCGTCGGCCTTCGGGACCACCGGCCTGTCGCGCGGGGCCACGGGGGATCTGGATGCGCTGGGGCGTCTGACGATCATGGGGATCATGTTCCTTGGACGGGTGGGGCCGCTGACGCTGGGCTTTTTCCTGGCCACCCAGCATCGCCCCCGCATCGGCTACCCCTCCGGCAAGGTTTATTTGGGGTGAGGCGCGCCCGGAAAACCGTCCGGTGGACGGTTTTCAGCGCCGAACGGGCGAAGCCCCGGGCCGAAGGCAGATGCGCGCACTTTACGGGGGCGAGGGTGTCGCAGGGTGGTGCCTCCGGGCGTTGCGGAAGCCAAGGGCTGCGTGTCGCGGCACGTCGCGCACCGGGCGCAGGTGGTGGCGCGGCCCGTCTCTAGCTGGCAGAGCCACCGCCGTGGGGTCGGCCTCGGCCCGCCGGTTGCGGAGGGGCCGCCCCCCGCCTTGCCCAGCCGGGGGGGCGGGCGTATAGGGGGCGCATGGCTCTGACGTTGCTCATCACGACCGGACCCGGGGCGCGAATTACGCGCCCGGCACGCGCCTGACGGCGCGGCGCCGGGACCAAGGCGCCTGCACCGCCGCGCCGCCCCCATTTCCCTGACCAAAGACCGCCCGAGGACCGCCCCCATGTGCGCCGACACGCCTGACGACATGCCCGACACCACCCCCGCCACCGATGCAGCCCTGCCCGACTACAAGGACACGCTGAACCTGCCGCAGACGGGGTTTCCGATGCGCGCGGGCCTGCCCAAGCGCGAACCCGGCTGGCTGGAGCGGTGGGAGAGGATCGGCGTCTACGACCGCCTGCGCGACAGCGCCGCCGGCCGGACGCCCTTCACGCTGCATGACGGCCCCCCCTACGCCAACGGGCACCTGCATATCGGCCACGCGCTGAACAAGACGATCAAGGACATGATCGTGCGCAGCCACCAGATGATGGGGCATGACGCGCGCTACATCCCCGGCTGGGATTGCCACGGCCTGCCCATCGAGTGGAAGATCGAGGAGCAGTACCGCCAGAAGGGCCGCGACAAGGACGAGGTTCCGGTTCTGGAGTTCCGTCAGGAATGCCGCGACTTCGCCGCCGGCTGGGTCGATGTGCAGCGCGAAGAGTTCAAGCGGCTGGGCGTCACCGGCAACTGGGCTGCGCCCTACCTGACGATGGATTTCCACGCCGAGCGGGTGATCGCCGAGGAATTCATGAAGTTCCTGATGAACGGCACGCTCTACCAGGGCTCGAAACCCGTGATGTGGTCGCCGGTGGAGAAGACCGCGCTGGCCGAGGCCGAGGTCGAATATCACGACAAGGAAAGCCCGACGATCTGGGTGAAGTTCAAGGTGGCCGAGGCCGGGGAGACCGACCTTGGCGGCGCCTACGTGGTGATCTGGACCACGACGCCCTGGACCATCCCGTCGAACAAGGCCGTGGTCTACGGCGAGGGGATCTCCTACGGCCTTTACGAGGTGACTGGCCGGCCCGAGGAATGCTGGCTGTCGATCGGCGACCGCTACCTGCTGGCCGATGACCTCGCCGCCGACGTGATGGGCAGGGCCCGGCTCGACCCCGACATGTACCGGCGCCTGCGCGACGTGACGGCGGACGAGCTGGCGCAGCTGAGCCTCACCCACCCGCTGGCCGGGGCCGAGGGGGCGGGCGGCGAATGGGATGATCCGCGCGATTTCCGCGCCGCCGAGTTCGTCACGGATACCGAAGGGACGGGCTTCGTTCACTGCGCTCCGTCGCACGGGATGGAGGAATACGACCTCTATCGCGGGCTTGGGATGCTGGACCAGGTCATCACCTACAACGTGATGGACGACGGCTCATTCCGCGAGGACCTGCCGTTCTTCGGCGGCAAGCGCATCCTGGCCGCCAAGGCCAAGAAGGGCGACTGGGAAGGCGACGCCAACAAGGCCGTCATCGCCAAGCTGACCGAGGTCGGCGGGCTGCTGGCGCGTGGACGGATCAAGCACTCCTACCCCCATTCGTGGCGGTCCAAGGCGCCGGTGATCTACCGCAACACGCCGCAATGGTTCGCCGCCATCGACCGCAAGGTCGGCGACGGGCAGGACCGGAACGGCGAAACCATCCGCGACCGTGCGCTGACATGCATCGACCAGGTGAAGTGGACGCCGAAATCGGGCCGCAACCGCCTGCATTCGATGATCGAGGCGCGCCCCGACTGGGTGCTGTCGCGCCAGCGCGCCTGGGGCGTGCCGCTGACCTGCTTCGTCAAGGCGGGCGCGCTGCCGACCGACCCCGAGTTCCTGCTGCGCGACCCGGGCGTCAACGCCCGCATCGCCGAGGCGTTCGAAACCGAGGGGTCGAACGCGTGGTACAAGGATGGCGCCAAGGAGCGTTTCCTGGGCGGCGATCACGACCCTGCCGCCTATGATCAGGTGTTCGACATCCTCGACGTCTGGTTCGACAGCGGGTCGACCCATGCCTTCGTCCTGCGCGACCGCGAGGACGGGACCGAGGACGGCATCGCCGATGTCTACATGGAGGGGACCGACCAGCACCGCGGCTGGTTCCATTCCTCGCTGCTGCAATCGGTGGGCACCACCGGCCGCGCGCCCTATCGCAACGTGGTGACGCATGGCTTCACGCTGGACGAGAAGGGCATGAAGATGTCCAAGTCGCTCGGCAACACCATCGTCCCCGAAGAGGTGACGAAGCAATACGGCGCCGACATTCTGCGGCTCTGGGTGGCGCAGGCCGACTATACCGGCGACCAGCGCATCGGGCCCGAGATCCTCAAGGGTACCGCGGACAGCTATCGCCGCCTGCGCAACACCCTGCGGTTCCTGCTGGGCTCGGTCGGTGGCTTTGATGCCGCGAAGGCGGTCGATCCCGACGACATGCCGGACCTCGAGCGGCTGATGCTGCATCGCCTGTCCGAGCTGGACCAGGTGGTGCGCGAAGGCTATGCGGCGTTCGATTTCCAGAAGGTGTTCCAGGAAGTCTTCCACTTCGCCACCATCGACCTGTCGGCCTTCTACTTCGACATCCGCAAGGACGCGCTATACTGCGACCCCGAGGACAGCCCGGTGCGGCTGGCCGCGCTGACCGTGCTGGATGCGCTGTTCCACCGGCTGACGACCTGGCTGGCGCCGATCCTCGTCTTCACGATGGAGGAGGTCTGGCTGGAGCGGTTCCCGGGCGAGGAGAGCTCGATCCACCTGCAGGACATGCCCGAGACGCCCGAGGGGTGGCGCGACGACGCGCTGGCCGCCCGGATGCAGAAGGTGCGGGCGGTGCGCCGCGTGGTGACAGGTGCGCTGGAGCAGGCCCGCCGCGACAAGGTGATCGGCGCCTCGCTCGAGGCCGCGCCGGTGGTGCACCTTTCGGCCGAGCTGGCCGAGGCGATCCCGGATGCCGAGAGCTTTGCGACGCTCTGCATCACCTCGGACATCCGGCTGACCGGCGATCCTGCCCCGGCCGAGGCGTTCCGCCTGCCCGAGGTGCCGGACGTCGGCGTGGTCTTCGAACGCGCCGAGGGTCAGAAATGCCAGCGGTGCTGGAAGATCCTCCCGGACGTGGGCCGCCACGCCCATCCGGGGGTCTGCGAGCGCTGCGACGAGGCGCTGGGCTGAGGCCCGGCGCGGTCCGGGCCTCGGCCCGGACCGGCATTGAGGAATGATCGGGTGGGAGCGCCGGTCGCACGGGGGACGTGCGGCCGGCGCTTTTCTGTCAGGGCCAGGCGGTGCCGCCCGTGGCGGGGCAGGAGCCTCCGGCGGGAGTATTTTGGAAGAGAAGAAACCGAGGCGCGCGCAGAGGGATGCGACCTTGGGCACGGGCACGGGACGGGGAATCGTTGCCGCGTTGGGCCCCCGTGTCGCGCGGCGTCAGGCGCGCCGGGGCGGCAGGATCTGCTGCAGCGGGCCCGCGACCAGAAGGTAGATCGAGCTGAGCGTCAGGAGCGTGTGCACCAGGGGCTGCGTTTCGAAGTCGTGCCAGGCCGACCAGCCGGCCAGAAGCGTCCAGAGCAGCGCCACGGGCAGCGACAGCGTGCGCCAGCGCTTGGTGCGGACCGGGTGGATGAACTTCAACGGGGCGAACATGGCGGCTGCCAGCACGATCACCAGCGCGAGGATCACCCAGAAGTTGGGGGCGAGCGCGAACATCACTACGACCATCATGTTCCAGCAGCCGGGAAAGCCCAGGAACGAGTTGTCCCTGGTCTTCATCCGCGTGTCGGCGAAGTAGACGACGCTGGCGAAGGTGATGACGATGATCGCGATCCAGCCCGTCCAGCCCGGCAGCAGGTCGGATTCGAAGAGCGCGAAGGCCGGAATGAAGACGTAGGTCAGGTAGTCGATGATCAGGTCCATCAACACCCCGTCGTATCGCGGCGCGTTGGCCTTGGTGTCGTAGCGGCGCGCCAGAGGGCCGTCGATGCCGTCGACCGCGAAGGCCACCACCAGCCATAGGAACATCACGCCCCAGTCGCGGTCGGCGGCCGCGAGCATCGCGAGCATCGCGAAGACGGCACCGGTGGCGGTGAGGAGATGGACGAGGGTGGCTTGTCGGGCAGGCGTCATCGTTCCGTCATGACGCAAACCGGCCTGCGGCGCAAACATGTTCGCAGCTCGGCGGGCGGCCCGGCGTCGCTGCGTGGCCAATGCGCTGCGGGTTCGGCCGGGGCAGGCGGGCGCCGAGGCTCGGGCGGCGGCGCGGGGAGCGCGCCGCCGGGGCGCGGGGGTCGGTGGAGGGGACGGTGCCTCAGCGCCGGGGATGTGCGCTGTGGTAGACCTCCATCAGGCGCGCGGTGTCGACCGCGGTATAGCCCTGCGTGGTGGAAAGCGAGGCATGGCCCAGAAGCTCCTGGATCGCGCGCAGGTCGCCGCCGGCGCCCAGAAGGTGGGTGGCGAAGCTGTGCCGCATCGCGTGGGGGGTCACGGTGGCGGGCAGGCCCAGCTGCATCCGCGCATTCTCCATCACCCGCTGCACGAGGCGCGGCGACAGGGCGCCGCCGCGGACCCCGCGGAACAGCGGCGCCCCGGGCGTCAGCTCGTGCGGGCAGAGCTTGGCATAGGCGGCGACGGCGTCGCGCGCGGCGGGAAGCACGGGCACCACCCGTTCGCGCCCGCCCTTGCCCCGGATGCGCAGGGTATCGGGAAGCGGGTTGTCGCGGCCCCTGAGCGACAGCGCCTCGGAAATCCGCAGCCCGCAGCCGTAGAGCACGGTGACGACGGCCACGTCCCGCGCCGCGGCCCAGCCCTGCGGCGCCTGCATCTCGACCGTGTCGATCATCGCCCGGGCGGCGTCTTCGTCCAGCGGGCGTGGCAGCTTGCGCTGGAACTTGGGTGCCCGGGCCGACAGGATGGCGGTGACGTCGTGCCCCTCGCGTTCGGCGATCCAGCGGGCGAAGCCCTTGACCGCCGACAGCGCCCGGGCGAGCGAGCGCGCCTGCAGCCCGCGGCCGCGTTCATGCGCCATCCACGCCCGCATCTCGGGCAGGGTGGTGTCGGCCACGGGACCGAGGCCCGAGGCCCCGCCGCGGTGGGTCTGCAGGAACTCCAGCCAGCCCAGAACATCGGCGCGGTAGGCCTCGACCGTGGCGGGGGCGGCGCCGTCCAGCGCCGCCAGCCCTTCGAGCCAGCGCGCCACGGCGTCGCGCAGCGCGGGCGAGATCACGCCAGCCAGTTCCTCAGGCACCGCTCGAACACGCCGCAGAAAAAGCCGAGCAGCTCGGTCCCCTGCGCCGGCGAGAACTGGTTGGGATCCTCGGCGCCAAGCGCCAGCATTCCCGGCATACGGCCACGCCCGAGGTCGAGCTTCAGGCAGGCCTCGGACCGCAGCCACGCGGCGCGGTCGCCGTGCACCGACGCGTCCAGCCGGTCGGACTGGCGCAGCGTCACCTGCCGGTCGGGACCGTCGCGCCCCGGCGCGAGGTAGGAGGCGACGAAGCCCGGAGGCGCCAGCGACAGCACGTCGTCCAGCTTGCGCGCGGTCTCGTCCTCTTCGGAGTCCTGCGTTTCGAGAACCAGGCGCACGGAATCCACACGCAGCGTTTCGGCGACGTTGCGACCGAGATTCTGCACGAAGCTTTCGAAGGTCGACGGCTCCATCATCGTCAGGATCGCCCGGTGCACCTGATTGGTCGAGGCGAGGTTCTCGTAGGCCGCCGCGATGACGGAGCGGTGGGTGTCCTCGAGCCGGTCGAGCCGGGCTTCCAGCCGCTCCATCGCGATGCCGCGCAGGTCCACGACATTGCTGCCGAGCGCACGCTCATTTGCGGCGACGAGCGCGCGCATCAGGTCTATGTCTTCGAGAATCACGTCTGGTTCAGAGATGATGCGCTTGCGCAGATCATCCTCGATCAAGGCGGTATTGCCCATTCCGGCCCCTTGTTTTTATGTATCGTTTGCTCGATGGGCGCCACTATACCCCGAGCCCGCGCGCTTTGCGCAGCCCTTTTTCGCAGCTTATTTCCAAGCGTTGCATTCCGTCCCGCGGACCCTGCGACCGGCTGGGGTGACGGAGGAGGCGCCCCCCGCAACGCAAAGGACCGGCCGCGGGCGATGCCGGGGCCGGTCCTGACCGCTGCGGGGCGGGACGATCAGAGGATCTTCTGACCCGTCGATTCCCAGTCCTTCAGGAAGGTCTCGATCCCCTTGTCGGTCAGCGCGTGGCCGGCCATCGCCTGGATCACTTTCGGCGGGGCGGTGGCGACGTCGGCACCGATCAGGGCGGCGTCCTTCATGTGGTTGGCGGTGCGGATCGAGGCGGCGAGGATCTGCGTCTCGAAGCCGTAGTTGTCGTAGATGGTGCGGATCTCGCGGATCAGCTCCATCCCGTCGAGGTTCAGGTCGTCCAGCCGGCCGATGAAGGGCGAGATGAAGGTCGCCCCCGCCTTCGCCGCCAGCAGCGCCTGGTTGGCCGAGAAGCAGAGCGTGACGTTGACCATATAGCCTTCGTCCGACAGCACCTTGCAGGCGCGCAGGCCGTCCCAGGTCAGCGGCACCTTGACGGCGATGTTGTCGGCGATCTTGCGCAGCTCGCGGCCCTCGGCGATCATGCCCTCGGCATCGAGCGCGACGGTTTCGGCGCTGACGGGGCCATCGACGATCGAGCAGATCTCGGCCGTCACTTCCTTGATGTCGCGGCCGGCCTTCATGATCAGCGAGGGGTTGGTCGTGACCCCGTCCACCATGTTCAGCGCGAGAAGCTCGCGGATCGCGTCCACGTCCGCGGTATCGACGAAGAATTTCATCTTGGCGTCCTCCTGACTATATCGGGCACTCCGGCCGCGCGGGGCCGGGCGCGTTAGCGCCGTCATATCGCAGCCCGGCAGGCGGCGAAACCGCTTTGTCGCAAAGCGCGCGGCGTGGTGGGGCGCCGAGGCCCGCCTGACAGAGCGCATGGACGGCCCCGCATCCGCGTGGCAACTAGGAAAGAGAAGATGAGGGACGCCTTGCCCCAGCCAGGCCATTACGAAGAGGGCGCGCGCATCGCCGTGCTGACCACCCAGCCGCTGCCGGGCCCGCTCGATTACCGGGCTCCCGAGGGCGGCTGCTGGGACGGCGCCTTCGTCGAGGTCCCGCTGGGCCCGCGGCGGGTGCTGGGCGTGGTCTGGGGCCCGGGCGAGGGCGGCTTCGACGCGGCGCGGCTGCGGCCCGTGAACCGCGTGCTCGACGCCGCGCCGATGCGGGCGGAGATGCGTGAGTTCATCCTGAAGGCTGCCGACTATACCCTGACGCCGCTGCCCGCGATGCTGCGGCTGGCGACGCGGGCACCGGGCCTTGGCGGGGCGCCCACGATGCGGCGGGTGCTGCGGCGGGGCGACGGCGCGCCCGACCGGATGACGGATGCCCGCACGCGGGTGATGGAGGCGCTGGACGAATGGGGCGGCGCGGCGGTGACGCTCAAGGAGCTGTCGGATGCCGCGGGCGTCACCTCGTCCGTGGTGAAGGGGCTGGTCAAGGCGGGCGCCATCCTCGAAGAGGACAGCCCCCGCGACACGCCCTATCCATGGCTCGACCCCGATCTGCCCAGCGTCGAGCTGACCCCCGATCAGGAGGCCGGCGCGACGATGCTGCGCGAGGCCGTCGGCTCGGGCCGCTACGGCACCACCATGCTGCGCGGGGTCACCGGGTCGGGCAAGACCGAGGTCTACATGGAGGCCGTGGCCGAATGCCTGCGGCAGGGTCGGCAGGCGCTGGTGCTGTTGCCCGAGATCGCGCTGACGTCCGAGTTCCTGACCCGGGTGCAGGACCGCTTCGGCGCCCGGCCCGCCGAATGGCATTCGGGCGTCACCATGACCGAACGCCGCCGCTGCTGGCGCATGGTGGGCGAGGGCGGGGCAAGCCTTGTCGTCGGCGCCCGCTCGGCGCTGTTCCTGCCCTATCGCGACCTTGGCCTCATCGTCGTCGATGAGGAGCACGACACCTCCTACAAGCAGGAGGACGGCGTGCTTTACAATGCCCGCGACATGGCGGTGCTACGTGCCTCGCTTTGCAGCGCGCAGGTTGTTCTGGCCTCGGCCACGCCGTCGCTGGAAACATGGGTGAACGCCGAGGCGGGGAAGTACCGCCGGCTGGATCTCGCGTCCCGTTTCGGCACGGCGGTGATGCCCGAACTGCATGCCCTCGACATGCGGACCGAGGATCTGCCGGGATCGCACTGGATCTCGCCGACGCTGGCGGATGCGGTGCGCGCACGCATGGAAAAGGGGGAGCAGGCGCTTCTGTTCCTCAACCGCCGCGGCTATGCGCCGGTGACGCTGTGCCGGGCCTGCGGCCAGCAGATCGGCTGCGACCACTGCGACGCGCGGATGGTCGAACACCGGTTCCTCAAGCGGCTGATCTGCCACCAGTGCGGCGAAAGCAAGCCGATCCCCGAGGCCTGCCCCTCCTGCGGGGCAGAGGGGCGGCTGGCCCCCGTGGGCCCCGGCGTCGAACGGCTGGCCGAAGAGGCGGCCGAGGCTTTCCCCGGCGCGCGGATCTCGCTTCTGTCGTCGGACCTCTTCGGGTCGTCCCGCGCGCTCAAGGCCGAGATCGAAGGCATCGCCGCGGGGCAGGCCGACATCATCATCGGCACCCAGATCGTCGCCAAGGGGCACAATTTCCCCCTGCTGACGCTGGTGGGGGTGATTGACGCCGATCTTGGGCTGCAGGGGTCCGACCTGCGCGCGGCCGAGCGGACGTTCCAGCTGATGCGCCAGGTCGCGGGCCGCGCGGGGCGGGCCGAAAAGCCCGGTCAGGCGCTGCTTCAGACGTTCCAGCCCGAACATGCGGTGATCCGGGCGATCCTGTCGGGCGACGAAGAGGGCTTCTGGCGCGCCGAGGCGGACGAGAGGCGGGCGGCCGGGATGCCGCCCTTCGGACGCATGGCCGGCATCGTGCTGTCCTCGACCGAGGTGGGCGAGGTGTTCGATTTCGCCTCGGAACTGGCGCGGCGCGACGCGCCTCTGCGCCGGATCGGGGCGCAGGTCTTCGGCCCCGCGCCCGCCCCCATCGCCCGGATCCGGGGGCGTCACCGCGTGCGGTTGCTGGTCAAGGCCGACAAGGGCACGCCCTTCCAGGCCGCGCTGGCCGACTGGATTTCGCAGCTGAAGCCGCCCACCAACCTGCGCCTTGCCGTCGATATCGATCCGCAGAGCTTTCTCTAGGAGACGGAGCCCCCGCGGGTGGCGACGGGGCAGGGCTGGTGGATGCGGCAGGCGTGCCTATATTACGGGCCAACCCCCTTTGACTTCGGAGGATACCCCGATGAACCTGTTCATGCGCAAGAAGGCCGAGATGGTTTCGGAAGGCGATGCGCTTCCGGGCCGGGCTGCCCCGATCCCCACCGCCGAGACGCATTTCGTCAACGGCCAGCCGCTGACCGCCGACGTGCCGCAGGGCATGGAGCAGGCGGTGTTCGGCATGGGCTGTTTCTGGGGCGTCGAACGGATGTTCTGGAAGCTGCCCGGCGTGCACGTCACCATGGTGGGCTACGCGGGGGGCTACACGCCGAACCCGACCTACCAGGAGGTCTGCACCGGGCAGACCGGTCATAACGAGGTGGTGCGCGTGATCTACGACCCCGCCCGGACCAGCTACGAGGATCTGCTCAAGGTCTTCTGGGAGGGGCACGACCCCACCCAGGGCATGCGGCAGGGTAACGACGTGGGCACGCAGTACCGCTCAGGCATCTATACCTTCTCGGACGCTCAGGCAAAGGCGGCACAAGACAGCCGCGAGGTCTTTGCCAAGCGGCTGGCCGAGAAGGGCTTTGATGCCCCCACGACCGAGATCCGCCCGGCGCCCACCTTCTACTTCGCCGAGGATTACCACCAGCAATACCTCGCCAAGAACCCGGGCGGCTATTGCGGTATCGGCGGGACCGGCGTGACCTGCCCGATCGGTACCGGCGTCGCCGCGGGGTCCTAAGGCCGGGCCGATTTGCTAAGGGTCAAGCGGCCCGCCCCCGGTGGCCGCCTGCGTCCCGTCCGCCAGGGATCCGGCGGGCGGCCGTTGGGGGATCTCGTGACGAGATCAGGACGCCCGGGATCCGCGCGGCTGGACAAGCTGCGCGGCGCGCCCTAGGGAGCGGGCGGCCGAGGAAAGGACCGCCGATGCCCACCTTCACCGCTTTGACGACGCTGACAGGACAGGACGCTGCCGAAGGGCTTGGCGCCGCGCTCGACGAGCTCGACCCCGCGCCCGAGGGGGTGGGGGTCTTCGAGATGGAGGACGGCTCGGGCCTGTGGGAGGTCGGCGGCTACTTCACCGAACAGCCCGACGAAACCGCCCTGGCGCTTCTGGCTGCCGCCTATGGCGCGCAGGCCTTCGCGGTGTCCGAGCTGCCAGAGATCGACTGGGTCGCCAAGGTGCGCCGCGAACTCGTCCCCGTCGAGGCGGGGCGCTTCTTCGTCTATGGCAGCCACGATTCCGCGCGTGTGCCCGAGGGGCGCGTCGCGCTGCTGATCGAGGCGGCGATGGCCTTCGGAACCGGGCACCACGGCACCACGCTGGGCTGCCTGCGCGCGCTCGACCGGATGATCGAGGCGGGCGAGACGCCGCGCAACGTCGCCGATATCGGGTGTGGCACCGCGGTGCTGGCCATGGCCGCGGCCAAGACGTGGCAGGTGCCGATCTACGCCTCGGACATCGACGCCGTCGCGGTCGAAGTGGCCGAGGCCAACCTGTGCGTCAATGATCTGGAGGGTCGGGTGAGCTGTCTCGAGGCGACGGGCTTCGACCATCCCGACCTGCAGGCCGCCGGCCCCTTCGACCTGGTGTTTGCCAACATCCTCAAGGGCCCGCTGATCGATCTGGCGCCCGAGATGGCGCAACACACGGCGACCGGCGGGCAGGTGATCCTGTCGGGCCTTCTGAACCCTCAGGCCGACGAGGTGCAGGCCGCCTATGTCGACGCGGGCTTCACCCCGGTGCACCGTGACGAGATCGGCGACTGGACAACGCTGGTCCTGCGACGCGCCGCCTGACGGGGCTGACGGGCTGACCGGAAGCGCTGGCTGACCGGGCGGGCGGAGACGGGTGTCTTTCGAAGGCGCGCGCCCCTTCCTGCCCCAATTTCGCCACAAGGGGCCTTGCCTCGTCGCAAATTCGCCGTATTCTGGTCATCGTTGGTGGGGGCCAACACGACGGATACTTCCGCATGCCGGACGACACGCAACGACAGACGTTCGAAGAGCGCAAGGCGCGCATCGCTGCGCGGCACGCAAGGCTGGCGCGCGGATCCACGGCCCGCGTCTTGCCCGACGGCCGGATCGAGGCGCGGGCGCAACGCAGACGCTTCGCCTTTCCCTGGACCGGTCTCGCCGCCGCGCTGGCCTGCGCCCTGATCGTCAAGACGGTGTTCCTCGCCCATTTCGGGGCCGAGGACTATGCCGGCAGGGTCGACCGGCTGTGGCAGGGATCGGCGCTGGATCGGGCCGGGGCATGGGTGCTGACGCCGGACGACTTGACCCTGACCGCCGCCGCGCATCTTGAACCGATGCTGCCCTGACCCGGACACGCACCGCCCCCGGGATCTGCGCCCGAGCGTCCGCCTCTGCGCACCGGAACCCGTGCCCGGGGACCTGCGCACGAAAAAGGGCCGCACCCCGGAGCAGGAGGTGCGGCCCTTGCGCCGAACGCCGAAGCGTGGGATCAGCGGTAGCCGGACACCCGGGCGATGTCCTTGCGGCTCAGGCCGATATCGTCCAGGGCCTGATCGCTGAGCGAGCTGAGCATCTTGCGGGTCTGACGCGACGTGTTCCAGGCCTTCAGGTTCGCAACCGACCGGCGGGTCATGCGAAGCAGGGCGCCCGACGAGATGCGGACGTCGCTGGGGGTGCGGGTGGTGTCGATAAAGGCCATGATGGAGCTCCTACAGGTCAAGTGTTCGCGTCGTGCTTATTTAGGCGCCGTAGCCGGGCTCGAGAGCCCGATCAATACGCGTTTTTTGCATCTCAGCCATGCAGTTAGCGCCGCCTCTCAAGCGTCGCTTTCGGATCTGTAAGCTGGTCTTCAACGACCTGCGCGGCGGATGCCGCAAAACGGATCGCTTGGGTCGCAAACGCACCGCGACGCTAGGGAACTCCGGTCGAAAAAGCGCCGCTTTGCGGTTGGCGGATGTTCGCGTTTCGTGCTAGCGATCTGTAAAACACGCGATAAAGCGAGCAGGGATATGCGGATACTAGGCATCGATCCGGGCCTCACATGCCTCGGTTGGGGGGTGATCGAGGTCGATGGCAGCCGAATCAGGCACGTCGCGAACGGACAGATCAAGCCCGAGGGCACGGTGCTGGCCGACAGGCTTCTCAGCCTGCATCGGCGGCTGAGCGCGGTGATCTCCGAGCAGGCCCCCGGGCGGGCCGCCATCGAGCAGACCTTCGTCAACCGTGACGGCGCCGGCACGCTGAAGCTGGGGCAGGCCCGCGGCGTCGCTCTGCTGGCACTGGCACAGGCCGGACTGGCGGTCGGTGAATACGCGCCGAACGCGGTCAAGAAGACGGTCGTCGGCGTGGGCCATGCCGACAAGCGCCAGATCGACCACATGGTGCGGATGCAGCTGCCCGGCGCGGTGCCCGTGGGCTCGGACGCGGCCGACGCGCTGGCCATCGCGCTTTGCCATGCCTTCCACAGCCGTACCCCCGCGGCCCCGGCCGAGGTCGCGGGCCGTGCCGCAGGGCGGAGATCGGGGCGGGCGGGACCCGCGACGGGACAAGGCCGGCACACGTCAGGGCGGGGCGCGGCATGATCGGGCGCATTGCAGGGCGGATCGATCATCGCGGTCCCGACCATGTTCTGATCGACGTGCGCGGCGTGGGCTACATCGTCTACGTCTCGGACCGGACGCTGGCGACCCTGCCCGGGCCGGGCGAGGCCGCGGCGCTTTATACCGAGATGATCGTGCGCGAGGATCTGCTGCAGCTCGTGGGCTTTCCCACCCTGATCGAGAAGGAGTGGCACCGCCTGCTGACTTCGGTGCAGGGCGTGGGGTCGAAGGCGTCGATGGCGATCCTGGGCACCCTGGGCCCCGACGGGGTGGGGCGGGCGATCGCGCTGGGCGATGCGGCGTCGGTCCGCGCCGCCCCCGGTGTCGGCCCGAAGCTGGCCCAGCGGATCGTTAACGAACTCAAGGACAAGGCGCCCGCCGTGATGGCGATGACGCCCGCAGGCGCCGCCCCCGCGCCCGCCACTCCGCAAGACGAGCCGGGCGAGGTGATCGAGCCCGCCACCGGCGCCCCGTCGCCCGCTCCATCTCCGGCGCCGTCCCCCCGCGGCGCGGCCCAGTCCGAGGCGCTTTCGGCGCTGTCCAACCTGGGCTATGCCCCGTCCGAGGCGGCGCGCGCCGTGGCCGAGGTGTCGGACGAGGCCGGGCCCGACGACACCGCCGCGATGATCCGCCTTGCGCTGCGCCGTCTGGCGCCCAAGGGATAACCCCCCGAGGGACACGCCATGAGTGACAGCCCCGATCCGACCCTGCGCCCCGCGCCGCTGCCCGAGGACGACCGCGCCCTGCGCCCCGAAACGCTGGACGATTTCATCGGCCAGGCCGAGGCTCGGGCCAACCTGCGCGTCTTCATCGAAAGCGCGCGGATGCGGGCGCAGGCGATGGACCACGTGCTGTTCCACGGCCCCCCCGGCCTGGGCAAGACGACGCTGGCGCAGATCATGGCGCGCGAGCTTGGCGTGAACTTCCGCATGACCAGCGGTCCGGTGCTGGCCAAGGCCGGCGATCTTGCCGCGATCCTCACCAATCTCGAGGCCCGCGACGTCCTCTTCATCGACGAGATCCACCGCCTGAACCCGGTGGTGGAAGAGGTGCTTTACCCCGCGCTCGAGGATTTCGAGCTAGACCTCGTGATCGGCGAAGGCCCCGCGGCGCGCACCGTGCGGATCGAGCTTCAGCCCTTCACGCTGGTGGGCGCCACGACCCGGCTGGGGCTTCTGACCACGCCGCTGCGCGACCGGTTCGGCATTCCTGTGCGGCTTCAGTTCTACTCGATCGAAGAGCTGCACCGGATCGTGTCGCGGGGGGCGGGCAAGCTGGGCATCCCCTGCGAACCCGACGGCGCGCGCGAGATCGCGGCGCGGGCCCGCGGCACGCCGCGGATCGCCGGGCGGCTTCTGCGCCGGGTCGTCGATTTCGCGCTGGTCGAGGGCGACGGGCGCCTGACGCGCGACATCGCCGACAGCGCGCTGACCCGGCTGGGCGTTGACCGGCTGGGTCTCGACGGGGCTGACCGGCGCTACCTGCGGCTGATCGCCGAGGCCTATGGCGGCGGCCCGGTGGGGGTCGAAACCCTGTCCGCCGCGCTGAGCGAAAGCCGCGATGCGCTGGAAGAGGTGATCGAGCCCTACCTGTTGCAGCAGGGCCTGATCCAGCGCAGCCCGCGCGGGCGGATGCTGACGCAGGGGGCCTTTGCGCATCTGGGCCTGCCCGTGCCGAAGGCGCCCGGCACCGGCGACCTCTTCGGCGGCTAGGGGCCACGGGGCGCGCGCCGCCGCGTCGTGAGCGGGCGCGGGGTCTGAAAGCGGGGCGTGCCGGTAGGGCTTGCAGCCTCGGGTCCGGGCAGGGTAGGCGCAGGACATGACTGATCCTTCCTTCGGGCCCGACGAGATCGCGCGGCATTTCACCCGTTCCGACGGCAGCTATGCCTTCGCACGCTGGGCCCGGCCCTTCGCGCCCGTGGTCTTCGGGGTCGAGGACGAGACCATCCCGGTCATCAAGGGCGCGATCGAGGCGGTGGGCCGCCTGAACCGGCAGGGCATCGCCGACACCGACCGCGAGCTGGGCGTCAACCTGATGATCTTCTTCCTGCGCGACTGGGACGAGATGGCCGGCGTGCCCGACCTCGACCGGCTGCTGCCCGATGCGGCAGGGCTTTCGGCGCGGCTGGCGGCGGCGCAGGCGACGCAGTACCGCAGCTTCCGCTTCGATCCGCAGGGCGCGATCCGGGCCTGCTTCGTCTTACTGCGGATGGATGCCGAAATGGCCGCCCTGCCGGCCGAGGCCCTGGCGCTGGACCAGGCCGTGCGCGCCGCGCTTCTGTGGTCCGACCAGGCCTTCGCGACGCGGTCGCCGCTGGTCACCCTGCCGGCGGGCGGCACCGTCCTGCGCGCCGAGATCGCGCAGCTGATCCGCGCCGCCTCGGACCCGGTGATGCCGGACGTGGCGCAGGACCCCGCCCACGCGCTGCGGCTGGCCGCGCGGATCGCCGCGGGTGCAGCCCCGGCACCGACGTCGACCCCGACGTCACCCCCGACCGGGCCCGCCGCGCAATGAGCCACGCCTTCGAGACCCGCGTGTTCTACGAGGACACGGACCTGGGCGGTATCGTCTACCACGCCAATTTCCTGAAGTTCATCGAACGCGCCCGCAGCGACTGGGTGCGCGACCTTGGCGTCGACCAGATGCGGATGCAGCGCGAATTCGGCACCGTCTTCGTCGTCCGCCGGATCGAGGCGGATTACCTGCGCCCGGCCTATCTGGACGACATCCTGCAGGTCTCGACCGAGGTGTCCGAGCTGCGGCCCGCCCGGCTGGTGCTGACCCAGGCCGTGCGGCGCGGGGACGACACGCTTTTTGCCGCGCGGGTCACGCTGGTTGCGATGGGGCCCGGCGGCCGCGCGGTGCGTCTGCCGCAGGTGCTGCGCGACCTGCCGGTCTGAAGGCCCCCGTACCGGCCCCCGCAAGCGGCGGCAGGGGCAGGGCGACGGCACCGCAACGCACGTTCCGCGCCCGCGTCTACCGGCAGGGCCTTGCCCATATCGCGGGCACTGACGCGGTTGTGTTGGCGTCGGGTCGCTTTCGCGCTAGACTTTCGCCCAATCCGCGCCGCAAAGACGCGCAACGCGACAATAAAGAGCAGTGATTGATGGAAACCGAGACACTCGTGCTTGCGCAGGAGATCGACTTCTCCATGTGGGGCCTCTTTGCCCGTGCCACCATCGCGGTGAAGCTGGTCATGATCCTGCTGATCATCGCGTCGATCTGGTCCTGGGCCGTGATCATCCAGAAGCACATCGCCTTTCGCGCCGCCCGGCGCGAAGCGCGGCGCTTCGACCGGGCCTTCTGGTCGGGCGAGCCGCTCGATGAGCTTTACCAGCAGATCGGTCCCGATCCTGCGGGCCGGCAGGCGGGGGTTTTCGCCGCCGGCATGACCGAATGGCAGCGCAGCCACCGCGACGACGGCGCGCTGATCCCCGGCGCGCAGGCCCGCATCGACCGGTCGATGGATGTCGCCATCGCCCACCAGTCCGAGGACCTGGAAAAGGGTCTGCCGCTGCTGGCGACGGTCGGCTCGACCTCGCCCTTCGTGGGGCTGTTCGGCACGGTCTGGGGCATCATGTCGGCCTTTATCGAGATCGCCGAGGCGCAGAACACCAACCTCGCCGTCGTGGCGCCCGGTATCGCCGAGGCGCTGCTGGCCACCGGCCTCGGCCTGCTGGCCGCGATCCCGGCCGTGATTTTCTACAACAAGCTGTCGACGGAACAGGGCCGTCTGGTCGCGGGCTACGAGAGTTTCGCCGACGAGTTCTCGACCATCCTCAGCCGCCAGCTGGACGCCTGACATGGGCGCGGGCGTCATATCGAAGGGCGGCAAGGGCGGCCGCCGGACCCGGCGCAGCGGCCGGTCCCAGCCGATGGCGGAAATCAACGTCACGCCCTTCGTCGACGTGATGCTGGTGCTGCTGATCATCTTCATGGTCTCGGCGCCGCTTCTGACCGTGGGCGTCCCGGTCGAGCTGCCGCAGACCGCGGCGCAGTCGCTGCCCACCGAACAGGAAGAGCCGCTGTCGATCACGCTCACCGCCGATGGCCGCGTTCTGCTGATGTCGAACGAAACCGAGTCCGAGGACCTGATCGGCCAGCTGCGTGCCATTGCCGCCGAGCGGTCGAGCAACAAGATCTTCCTGCGGGCTGACGGCTCGATCCCCTACGAGCGTGTGGTGCAGGTGATGGGCGCGCTGAACCGCGCGGGCTTTGCCAATATCGGGCTGGTCACGGATACCGGCGGGCCGCGGCTCGACGGGCAGGGCGAGTGAGGAGCCGTCCTTGGATACGGGCTGGATAACCTCTCTTGCGCTGCACGCCGCGCTGATCCTCTTCGCGCTGTTCGGGGGCCTGTTCCGGGCCGACCCGCTGCCGCCGACGCAGAACACCGAAGTCACCATCCTGTCCGAGGAGGAGTTCGCGGCGTTGTCGCGGCCCGATCTCGCCGAAGAGCCGACCGCCGCCGGTCCCGCGACCGAGCCGGTCGAAGAGCCGACGGACCAACCGGTCGAGGAGACGCCGCCCGAGGTCGCCCCCGATATCGGTGACATGGCCCCGCCGCCGACACCCCCCGCCACGGAAGAGCCCGCCCCCGAGGCGATCGAGGAACCCACGCCCGAGCCGCAGCCCGAGCCCACGCCCGAGCCTGCGCCCGAACCCGATCCGGTACCCGAAACCATCCCCGAGCTTGCGCCCGAGGCCGAGGTGTCGGACGTGCCGCCCGAGCCGCTGGCCCCGCCTCCGGCCGAAGAGGTCGCCGAGGCGCCTTCGGACGTGCGCCCGCGTCCCGCGCCGCGCGTGTCGCCCGATCCCGCGCCACCGCCGCCGCCCGACGCCGAAACCGCGCCCGAGGCCAACGAACCTCCGCCGCCGCCCGAAGAGGCGCTCGAGCCCGAACCCGAGCCGGTGGAGGAGGAAGAGCCCGCAGCGCCCGAGGAATCCGCGCCCGAGATCGTGACCGAAGCCGAGCCCCCGGCGCCGCAGGGGCCCGAGGTCTCGCTGCGTCCGCGCACCCGGCCCGCGCGCCCGACGCAAACCGCCGCCGCGCCCGAAGCCGAGGCGGATCCCGAGCCTGCCCCGCAGACGCCGGGCAGCACGACCGAAGCCGCATCGGAGCCCGAGCCCGAGACGCCCGCGGAAGAGACCGGGGGCCGTGACGTGGTCGCCGACGCGGTGGCCGAGGCGCTGGCCCAGTCCAACGCCGAAACCGGCAGCGGAGCGGATGCGGCCGACGCCGCGCCGACCCAGGGCGCGCCCGCCGGTCCGCCGCTGACCCAGGGCGAGCGCGACGCGCTGCGCGTAGCGGTGCAGCAGTGCTGGACGGTCGACGTCGGCTCCGAGGCGTCGAGCGTCACCGTGACCGTCGGCTTCGACATGGAGCGGACCGGGCAGGTCGTTTCGTCCTCGATCCGGATGCTGAATGCCGAGGGTGGGTCCGACGCGGCCTCTCGCACCGCGTTCGAGGCCGCGCGCCGCGCGATCCTGCGCTGCCAGTCGGGCGGCTATGACATGCCCGCTGAGAAGTACGAGCGCTGGCGGCAGGTCGAGATCACCTTCAACCCCGACCAGATGCGGGGCCGCTGATGCTTGAGCTTCTGTTTCTCGCCGGCCTGCTGTTCGTGGGCGTTGCCCCGGGCGGGTCGGTTCCACCCGTTGCCGCGCCTTCGACCGAACCTCCGTCTGCCTCGGCGCCGCAGGCGCCCGGGGCACCCTTGCCGCGGTCGCTGCCGCGATCAGAGGGGAAGGATCGGAATCAAGCCGCGGAGACGGCTGATATTGTCGACGCACTCAGGCGCGCCGTCCTCCCCTGCTGGGTAGTTCGGCCCGGCACCGCTGCGGCGCAGACCCCCGTGACCGTTCGTTTCCAGCTTAATGGTGACGGGCACATCGCCATGGACCGCGTCGAACTGGTGACGAATGGCGGTCCGGTCGGCGAAGCCGAAAAGCAGGCCTTCGAGGCCGCGCGCAACGCGGTTCTGCGCTGCGAGGGCGAGGGATACGATATCCCGGGGCTATCGCGCCCCATGGACATAGAGCTGGCATTCGACCCTACCGCACCCGCGGAGCCGCGTCAGTGACCCGAATGCGCCTCTCTGTGCGTGGCTTCGGACTGGACCGGGCCCGCCGCCACGCAACACCCGGGCGCAGGATGTCCGGCGTCGGCCGGCAGCGCGCAAGCAGGCATCCCATGACGGGGGCGGGCAGGATGGCAGAGCGGGTTCACACGGAATTGTGTCGCCCGTTCGCCGCACACGCCCTTAAAGGCTGGCGGGACCTGCACGACACTGGAACGGAAGAGTGAAGGACACGTTAATGCGCCCGATGACTGCGAGGACCCGCATGAAGACACTACTCTCCCTGATCGCGCTTTCCGTTGCCGCGGCAGGTGCCCCCGCCGTGGCCCAGGACAGCCCCGGACCGCTGAGGATCGAGATCACCGAAGGTGTGATCGAACCCTTGCCCTTCGCGATCCCCACCTTCGTGGCCGAAAACGCCGCCGCGCAGGAATGGGCCGACCGGATCACCCGCGTCGTGTCCGAGGACCTGACCGGCACGGGCCTGTTCCGCGAATTGCCGCGCGACGCCTTCATCACGCAGGTGTCGAGCTTCGATTCCAACGTCTCCTACGCCGACTGGAAGGCGATCAACGCGCAGGCGCTGATCACCGGCGCCGTGTCGGCCACGCCCGACGGCCAGTTGACGGTAAAGTTCCGCCTCTTCGACGTCTTCGCCGAAAGCCAGCTGGGCGAGGGGCTTCAGTTCAACGGCACCAGCGACGGCTGGCGCCGCATCGCGCACAAGGTCGCCGACGCGGTCTACAGCCGGATCACCGGCGAGGGCGGCTATTTCGACAGCCGCGTCGTCTTCGTGTCCGAGCGCGGGCCCAAGGACGACCGCCAGAAACGGCTGGGCGTGATGGATTACGACGGCGCCAACGTGCAGTACCTGACCGACAGCTCGACCATCGTGCTGGCGCCGCGCTTCTCGCCCTCGGGCGACCGGGTGCTTTATACCAGCTACGAAACCGGGTTCCCCAAGATCTACGAACTCGACGTCGGCACCGTCAGCCGCACGGCGCTGCCCGTTCCGGCCGAAGGTATGACCTTTTCGCCGCGCTACGCGCCCGACGGTCGGACGATCATCTTCTCGCTCAGCGACAACGGCAACACCGACATCTATCGCCTGCGTCCGGGCGGCGCGCCCGAGGCGCTGACCACCGCGCCGTCGATCGAGACCGCGCCCAGCTATTCGCCCGACGGCAGCCAGATCGTCTTTGAATCCGACCGCTCGGGCACGCCGCAGCTTTACATCATGCCCGCCAACGGGGGCGAGGCGCGGCGGATCTCGTTCGGCGAGGGGCGTTACGGCACCCCCGTCTGGTCGCCGCGCGGTGACCTGATCGCCTTTACCAAGCAGAACGCGGGCCGCTTCCACATCGGCGTGATGCGCACCGACGGCTCGGAAGAGCGGCTGCTGACGGCCAGCTTCCTCGACGAGGGGCCGACCTGGGCACCCAATGGCCGCGTGCTGATGTTCACCCGGGAAACCAGCGGGGCGGGCGGTGAATCGGCGCTCTACTCGGTCGATGTCTCGGGCCGGAACCTCAAGCGTGTGCCGGTCGACGGTGCGGCGTCGGACCCCGCGTGGTCGCCGCTTCTGCCATAAGCGGGGGCGTTCCCTCCGGCTCTGGTCAATGATACACTCCTCGCCTTATAGGGCAGAGAATTTTCGCACAGGATACTGACTATGAAACATATCGGTAAGGTCATCGTGCTGACCGCCACCCTCGGGCTCGCCGCCTGTTCGAACCCCGACCGCTTTGGCGCCGGCGGCGCGGACGGCATGGGCACCGACCCCTATGGCGCGGGCGCAGGCGCCGGCATGGGTCAGGTGACCAGCGGCGCGCTGGACCCCACCACGCCCGCCTATTTCAACCAAACCATCGGCGACCGCGTGCTGTTCGCCGTCGACACCTCGACCCTGTCGCCGCAGGCACGCGAGACGCTGACCGCGCAGTCGAACTGGCTGATGCAGAACCCCGAGTTCACCGCCATCGTCGAAGGTCACGCCGACGAGCAGGGCACGCGGGAATACAACCTCGCCCTGGGCGAGCGTCGCGCCAACGCGGTGCAGGACTTCCTGATCGCGCAGGGCGTGCCCTCGACCCGCCTTCGCACGGTGTCCTACGGCAAGGAACGCCCGATCGAGGTCTGCTCGGACGAGGCATGCTATGCCAAGAACCGCCGTGCCGTGACCGTCGTCGCCGCCGGCGGCCTGACGAGCTGATCCCGACCCCCGAACGGAGGCCCATGATGATCCGACATTTGCCCAAGGCGGCCCTGATCCTCTCGCTAGGCCTCGCGGCGGTGCCTGTCGCGCCCGTGCCCGAGGCACAGGCGCAGACAGAGGCCAGTGACGAGACGCTGGCCGATATCCGGCAGGAACTGCAGGTTCTCTATGTCGAGGTGCAGCGGCTCAAACGCGAGCTGTCGACGACCGGCGCGCCCGACATGAACCTGCAGGGCACGTCGGTGCTGGACCGGGTCGACCGGATGGAGGCCGAGCTTTCGCGCCTGACGGGCGAGGCCGAGGAGATGCAGTATCGCATCGACCGGGTCGTCAGCGACGGCACGAACAAGATCGGCGATCTTGAATTCCGGCTGTGCGAGCTTGAGGAGGGCTGCGATATCGGCAGCCTCGGCGACACGCCCACGCTGGGCGGTGACGCGGGCGCTGCACCCGCGCCCACGGCGGCCCCGGCCCCCGCGACGCCCCCCGCCGGGTCGGGCGGCGGTGCCGAACTTGCAATGTCGGAACAGGCGGACTTTGATCGGGCGAAGGAGGCCCTCGACTCCGGTGACTTTCAAGGCGCCGCTGACCTCTTTGCGTCCTTTACCACGACCTACACGGGCGGCCCCCTGACGGGGGACGCGCATTACTACCGGGGCGAGGCGCTGTCCAAGCTCGGCAATACGTCAGACGCCGCGCGCGCCTATCTCGAATCCTTCTCGGGCGCGCCGAATGGGCCGCGCGCGCCGCGGGCGCTGCTGAACCTCGGGCTTGCGCTGGACCAGCTGGACCAGCGCCCCGACGCCTGTGTCACGCTGGGCGAGGTGTCGAACCGCTTTCCGCAAAGCGATGCCTCGGTCGAGGCGCAGACCGCCCGCGCCAACATGGGCTGCTCCTAGGCCGGGCCGTGGCGCCCGATGCGCTGACCCGGCAGGCGGGCGCCCATTTCGACCCCGACCCACCCGCCCGGCTCGGCATTGCCGTTTCGGGCGGTGGCGATTCCATGGCCCTGTTGCACATGCTGTCGGACTGGGCGGGGGAGGCTGGGGTCCGGCTTTCCGTCGCGACGGTCGATCACGGGCTGCGCGCGGAATCGGCGGAGGAGGCCACAGGCGTTGCCCGGGCCGCGGCGCGGCTGGGCCACGATCACACCACCCTGACCTGGCGTGAAAGGCCCCCGGGCAACCTGCAGGACGCGGCGCGACGGGCGCGATATGCGCTGCTGGCCGACTGGGCCCGGCAGCGGGGCCTGTCCGACATTGCGCTGGGGCATACCCGCGACGACCTGGCCGAGACCTTGCTGATGCGCCTCTCACGAAAGGCCGGCGTCGACGGTCTGGCCGGCATGGCGCCGGAATTCGACCGCGACGGCGCGCGGTTCCACCGGCCGCTGCTGTTCGCCGGCCGCGCCGACCTGCGGCAGTGGCTGCGCGACCGCGGGGTGGACTGGGTTGACGATCCGAGCAACGACGATCCCGCCTACCTGCGCAGCCGCGCCCGCCATGCCCTGCGCGACCTGTCCCCGCTGGGCATCGACGCCGCGGGGCTGGCACAGACCGCTCGCCACATGGCCGAAGCCCGCGACACCCTGCGTGCCGTCACGGCCGAGATTTTCGGCGCCATCGGCCGGACCGAGGCCGGCGACGTGATCCTCGACTTCGCAGGGCTGGCGCGTACGCCTGACGGTATCCAGCGACGGGTTCTGCGCGGGGCCATCGGCTGGATCGCCGGGGGCGACTACGGCCCGCGTGAAACCGCGCTGGACCATGCCCGCGCCGCGCTTGCGGGGCAGGGGGCGGCGACGCTCGGCGGTGTGCTGATGCGAATTCGGGGGGACGAGCTGCGGCTGACGCGCGAATACGCGGCCGTCGCTGGCTGCACCGCCACGCCCGGGGCGATCTGGGATGGTCGCTGGCTGCTGCGGGCCTCCGACGGGGCGCCCGGCGGGGTGGGCGACACCACGGGAATGGCGATTCGCGCGCTGGGGCCTGCGGGGCTGCGGCAGTGTCCGACCTGGCGCGCGGCGGGCATCCCGCGCGAAACGGTGCTGGCCGCCCCGGCGGTCTGGTGCGAAAACGTCGTCATTGCCGCCCCTCTGGCGGGGCTCGGGACCGCATGGCGCGCGGTTCTGGCGAAGAACCGCGACGATTTTACCGCCTATCTGTTATCGCATTGAAGTGAGCGTCTCGATCCTTATCTTAGGACCAACGCCTGGCGGGGCTCTCGACCGGGCGCGACTTTCATAGGAGAATTCCTTGGGCAACGCGCGCAACATCGCCTTCTGGGTCGTCCTGTTTCTGCTGATACTGGCGCTCTTCAACCTCTTTTCCGGCGGTCAGAACTCGATCTCGTCCCGCTCGATCAGCTACTCCGACTTCGTCGAGGCGGTAGACAACGGCGAAGTGTCGTCGGTCACGCTGGATGGCGAGCGGGTGATGTTCCGCGGAAACGACGGCAACGACTATGCAACGATCCAGCCCGACGGGGCGGACATCACCGACCGCCTGATCGACCAGGGCGTGACCGTGAACGCCAAGCCGCAGGAGCAGTCGGGCTTTACCACGATCCTGATGACCTTCCTGCCATTCATCCTGCTGATCGGCGTTTGGATCTATTTCATGAACCGGATGCAGGGCGGCGGACGCGGTGGCGCGATGGGCTTCGGCAAGTCCAAGGCAAAGCTTCTGACCGAAAAGCACGGGCGGGTGACCTTCGACGACGTCGCGGGCATCGACGAGGCGAAGGACGATCTGGAAGAGATCGTCGAATTCCTGCGCAACCCGCAGAAGTTCTCGCGCCTTGGCGGCAAGATCCCGAAAGGCGCGCTGCTGGTGGGCCCTCCGGGCACTGGTAAGACGCTGCTGGCCCGCGCCGTTGCGGGCGAGGCAGGCGTGCCCTTCTTCACCATCTCCGGCTCGGACTTTGTCGAGATGTTCGTGGGCGTCGGTGCCAGCCGCGTGCGCGACATGTTCGAACAGGCCAAGAAGAACGCGCCCTGCATCGTCTTCATCGACGAGATTGACGCCGTTGGGCGCAGCCGTGGCGTGGGCTACGGCGGTGGCAACGACGAGCGCGAGCAGACCCTGAACCAGCTTCTGGTCGAAATGGACGGGTTCGAGGCGAACGAGGGCATCATCATCGTCGCGGCCACCAACCGCCCCGACGTGCTGGACCCCGCGCTGTTGCGCCCGGGCCGCTTCGACCGGCAGGTGCAGGTCCCGAACCCCGACATCAAGGGGCGCGAGAAGATCCTGGGCGTTCACGCCCGCAAGGTGCCGCTGGGCCCCAACGTCGATCTGCGCATCATCGCCCGTGGCTGCCCCGGTTTCTCGGGCGCCGATCTCGCCAACCTCGTGAACGAAGCCGCCCTGATGGCCGCGCGCGTCGGCCGCCGCTTCGTGACGATGGAGGATTTCGAGAACGCCAAGGACAAGGTCATGATGGGCTCGGAGCGCCGGTCCATGGTGATGACCGAGGACGAGAAGAAGCTGACCGCCTATCACGAGGCCGGGCATGCCATCGTCGGCCTGAACGTCCCGCAGCACGACCCGATCCACAAGGCGACGATCATCCCGCGCGGCCGGGCCCTGGGCCTGGTGCTGTCGCTGCCCGAGCGTGACCAGCTGTCGGTGACGCTGACCAAGTACAAGTCCAAGATCGCCATGGCGATGGGCGGGCGCGTGGCCGAAGAGATCATCTTCGGAAACGAGAACGTCACCTCGGGCGCCGCGTCGGACATCCAGCAGGTGACCAAGATCGCCCGCGCGATGGTCACCCAGTTCGGCTTTGCGCAAGAGCTGGGCTATGTCGACTACGCCAACGAACAGCAAAGCTATCTGGGCTCCTACGGCTCGGGCAAGGACCACTCGGAAGAGACGCAGAAGCGGATCGACGCAACCGTCCGCGAACTGGTCGACGAAGGTTACCAGACCGCGACGCGCATCCTGACGGAGAAAAGCGACGATCTGCATCGCTTGGCGCAGGGTCTTCTGGAATACGAGACCCTGACCGGCAACGAAATCCTGAAGGTCATCGCGGGCGAGCCCCTGAACCGCGGTGATGACGAGGATGATCGCCCTGATCAGGGGAACACGCCCTCGATCACGGCGATCCCGAAAACCTCGAAGCCGAAGCCGCCCAGCGATGGGGGCCTGAACCCCGAACCTTCGGCCTGAAGTCGGACCGGCTCAATACGGCCCCGCCCCATAGGCGGGGCCGTTTTCGTTTCGGGGGGCGACAGGGTATTCGCGTCGCCTTACGTGCCACGTACCGGTGCATCAGAAGCTAAGGCCGATTGGCCGCCCGACGGCTATGGCCGGTCCCTGAACTGCGCTTGACCCCCGCGCTTTCCCGGGGGCTTTACTGACCTGGGCCGCGGCTCATGCGTGATGGCGCGTTCCGGCTGGACCTCTGCTGCGCGGGGCTGCGTCCTGGGCGCGACGTCTCGGCCTGCGCCCGCCCCACCGCTTCACCAATGGGTCCGCGATGCGGTGGATTACCAGAGACTTGGCGACTGCGGTCATCTTCGCCTCCCTTGCGATCTACGACGACGCCCTTGGCCGGGTCTATCTCGTGGCACGGGACGCGCGGCCTTCTGCCCTGTCCGGCGTCTGTCCTTCGTGCTGACCCGCCCACCCTTGGCCGCTTGCCCTTCACGAACGGATTGGGAATAGTCGCGTCACCCTAGGGGAAGGAGCCTCACTATGCCCACGCTTGTCGACACTGGCCTCGCGGCCCGGATCACATGGCTGGGCACGGTGCCGAACCGCGACCGGGCGCCCATCGATGGTGTCGCGCTGGACGAGATGACCCTGGGGTGGGAGGGGTATGCAGCCGAGGTGCATGCAGGCCTGACCCGCCCGTCCTGTTCGCGGGTGAAGAACCTTTATCCCCGCGGAACCGAGATCCGGAACACCCGCCAGCTGTCGATCCTGAGCGCGGAAGAGCTGGCCGGGATCGCCGCCGACCTCGACCTCGACGCCATTGATCCGCGTTGGTTGGGCGCCTCGGTGGTGGTGGAAGGGCTGAGGGATTTTACCCACCTGCCGCCCTCGTCGCGCCTGCAGTCCGAGGACGGGACAACTCTGACCGTCGATCTGCTGAATGGGCCATGCCAGTTTCCCGCGATGTCGATCGAAGAGGCGCATCCGGGCCACGGCAAGGCCTTCAAGAGGGTGGCCGAGGGGCGGCGCGGCGTGGTTGCTTGGGTCGAACGTCCCGGGCGGCTGCGGATCGGGGACGCGCTGCGCCTTTTCGTGCCAGAGCAACGAGCGTGGACCGGACAGGCCGCCCCTGTCATGGCGGAGTGACGGCTGTGTCTGCTTCGCAAGGCGTGCCGAAATAGGAAAACGCCGGGCCTTTGCTGGCCCGGCGTCTTGGAACGATCAGTCTTGGGTCGACTGGTACCGGCGGATCAGGCCAGCAGGATGGTCGCTGCGAGACCGAGACCTGCAAGAAAACCGGCGTGGATGGCGAGCGTGGCGTTAAGCATTTCTTGACTCCGTCCTGTTGCATCCACAACGCCGTTGAAGCGATTCGGTTTCATACACGGCTGCGTGATCGTGTGGGACGGGCGGGCGGAGCGCAGGCTTGCTTGCTGCACCGGCCTTCGATACCACCCCATGTATACATTGCTGCTGAAGGAGGAGCAGGGCATGAGCGCTGATGTCATCGACGGAAAGGCCTTTGCCGCCAATATCCGCGAGAAGGTCGCGGCCGAGGTCGCGCGGATGAAAGAGACGGCCGGCGTCACGCCGGGTCTTGCCGTGGTTCTGGTGGGCGAGGATCCGGCGAGCCAGGTCTATGTCCGCTCCAAGGGGCGCATGACCCGCGAGGTCGGCATGGAAAGCTTCGAGCATCGTCTGAACGACGACGTGTCCGAGCAGGAGCTTCTGGATCTGGTCGAGACGCTGAATGCCGACCCCAAGGTGCATGGCATCCTGGTACAGTTGCCCTTGCCCGGCCACATGGACAGCGAAAAGGTCATCAACACGATCGACCCGCGCAAGGATGTCGACGGCTTTCACATCCAGAACGCCGGCCGCCTGATGACTGGTCAGAAAAGCATGGTGCCCTGCACGCCGCTGGGGTGCCTGATGCTGCTGCGCGACCGGCTGGGCGACCTTGCGGGGCTCGAGGCTGTGGTGATCGGCCGGTCGAACATCGTCGGCAAGCCGATGGCGCAGCTGCTTTTGAACGAACGCTGTACCGTCACGATCACCCATTCCAAGACGAAGGACCTGCAGGCGCATCTGAAGCGGGCCGATATCGTCGTGGCCGCGGTGGGCCGGGCCGAGATGGTCAAGGGCGACTGGCTGAAGCCCGGCGCCTGCGTCATCGACGTGGGCATCAACCGGCTGGAGCCCGAGCCGGGCAAGGAAAAGGGGCGGCTGGTCGGCGATGTCGATTTCGCCAGCGCGAGCGAGGTTGCGGGCGCGATCACACCCGTCCCGGGTGGGGTTGGCCCGATGACCATCGCCTGCCTTCTGGCCAACACCGTGACGGCCTGCTGCCGCGAAAACGGCCTGGCCGAGCCCGAGGGCCTGACCGCCTGACCATCGTGGCCCGACCCTGCGCGACGCGGGCATCAGCCGCGGCGTCAGGCCCGGCGTCAGGCGCGTCGGCGGGCCTGATGGCGCGGCAGCGGAAAGGCATGCGGGGTGGGTCCGGTCAGGACCGCGCAGGCCTCGTCCCCCATCAGGTTCTGCAGCACCGGATCGGTCCAGCGCAGACCGCCGGTATAGGTGCCATAGGCGGGCAGGATCAGCCGCGCGGCGTCGAACAGGAAACAGGGGCGCGAGAGGCTGCGCCCGCGCAGGGCCACCCGCGCCTTGGGGTGGTAGTGGCCCGAGACCTCTCCCTCGGCCTCGGACGCGGCGATGTGGCGGAAGGTGAGGGGCCCGAGCTGCGCCTCGCCAGCCGTCTCGCCCCCGGGGCCCGCGGTGTCGGCATCGTGGTTGCCGGTGATCCAGAGCCACCGCCGCCCCGCCTGCATCCGCGCCAGCGGGTCGGTGACCGCCGGCGCCACGGCCACCGCCGCGGCATCGTCGTCGAAGCTGTCGCCAAGGCAGAGAACCAGCGCGGGGGCGTGGCGGGCAATGTCGGCGGCAAGGCGGGCCAACGTATCCTGCACCTCGTAGGGGGGCAGCAGGGTGCCGCGCCGCCGCGCCCAGCGTTCGGACTTGCCCAGGTGCAGGTCCGACACGGCCATCAGCCCGGCCTCGGGCCATAGAAGCGCGCCGCTGCCCGTGGCGACAAGCCGCGCGCCGCGCAGGGTGAAGGAGAAACCGTTCATGCCTTGTTCGTGCCGTAGAGCGGCCGCCGGGGCAAGCCCCCGCGTGATGCGCGCGGCAGGGCGCCCGTCCCGGACCCCGCCGCGGTGACCGTCCGGGGCTCGGGCCACGCCGCGGTTTCCGAGGCCGCTGCCGTCGTGCCCCATCGCCCTGATCTTCACCGCAGCGACAGCCCCGACGCGAGCGAGGCAAGCGGCGCCGCGCCGTCCTCCAGCCCCGCGGCCTGCATCACCGCCTGCGCTTCCTCGGCCAGCAGGCGTTCGGTCGCCGCCCCCTCGACCGGGACGCGCCCGGGTTCGAGGAAGAGCGGCGCGGCCAGGGGCGTCACCCGGTCCAGCACAACGTGATCGATCCGGCCCTGCGTGCGGGCCAGCATCTCTTCGATCCGTCCGTAGTCCACGAGGCCCTTCAACGCCTCTTCCCGCGTGATCCGCAGCATCAGGTGGTCGGGGTCGTAGCGGCGCAGCGTGTCGTAAAGGATCTCGGCCGACAGGCTTTGCTGCTTGCCGGTGCGGCGTTCGCCGGGACGCGTTACCCGGTCGACCAGCCCCGCGATGGTGGCCGAGGCCTTGAACGTGCGCTTCATCACCGCGTTGCCGCCCAGCCAGGTCTCGAAATCCTCGCGCAGGTTGGCGGGATCGAAAAGCGGCGCGGGGTCGACGACCCGGTCGAGGCCCCAGATCAGCACCGCGTAGTCCGTGGCGACAAAGCCCATAGGGTGCAGGCCCTCGCGCTCCATCCGCTGGGTCGCGAGAAGGCCCAGCGTCTGCATCGCATTGCGCCCGGCAAAGCCGTAGACGCAGGTATGCTGGCGGCCGTCATGCGGAAAGCTTTCCACCAGCAGCCGGTCGGCCTGCGGCAGGTGCGATCGCTGGCGCTGCAGCGCCAGCCACTCGGCGGTGTGGGCGGGGAGCCCGGGCCAGTCGTCCTGCCGGAACATCGTCAGGATACGTTGCGACAGCTGCGTCGAGGTGGCGAACTTAGTGCCCATGTAGGCCGCGATCTTGGGCGGCTTGTCGGCGCGGCGCGTGACCTCGACCACCATTTCGCGCATCGATTCGTAGCGCACGATCTGGCCGCCCATGAGGAAGGTGTCTCCGGGGGTAAGGGTCGCGGCAAAGCCTTCCTCGATCTCGCCCAGAAGGCCGCCGCCGCGGCCGCGCATCCGTACCTTGACCAGATCCGTGTCCATGATCGTGCCGATGTTCATGCGGATGCGCTGCGCCGCGCGGGGGTCGCGCAGGTGCCACTGACCGTCCCGCTCCATCAGTCGCTGCCAGCGATCATAGGCGCGCAGGGCGTAGCCGCCGGTGGCCACGAAATCGAGGCAGTCGTCGAACTGCGCGCGGGTGAGGCTTGCGTAGGCCCCGGCGGACTTCATTTCGCGGTAAAGGTCGTCGGCGTCGAAGGGGCCCGAACAGGCGGCGATCAGGATATGCTGGCACAGCACGTCGCGGGGGCCGGGGCCGCGCGGGTCGCCATCGAGGTCGCGTTCGCGCACCGCGGCAAGGGCCGCCACGCATTCCACGATCTCGAACCGGTTGGCAGGCACCAGCAGCGCCTTGGACGGCGCGTTGTAGCGGTGGTTGGCGCGGCCGATGCGCTGCACCAGCCGCTTGACGTTCTTGGGCGCGCCCACCTGGATTACCAGGTCCACGTCGCCCCAGTCGATGCCAAGGTCCAGGCTGCCGGTGCAGACGATGGCACGCAGCTGGCCCGCGACCATCGCCGCCTCGACCCGGGCGCGTTGTTCGCGCGACAGGCTGCCGTGGTGAATGCCGATGGGCAGGTCATCCTCGTTGGCGAGCCAGAGTTCGTGAAAGAAGATCTCGGCCTGTGCGCGGGTGTTGTGGAAGATCAGCGTGGTCTTGTGCTTTTTCACCTCTTCTAGCACCGCGGGGATTGCGTAGCGCCCGCCGCCGCCCGCCCAGGGCGGGGGGGCGTCGGTGCGCAGCATGGCAATGTCGGGCTCGGGCCCCGGATCGGCATAGAGGATGTCGCAGGGGTCGGGATGGCGGGCGAGGAAGGACGCGATGGCGGCCGGATCCTCGACCGTGGCCGACAGCCCCACGCGGCGCATGTCGGGCACGAGGCCCTGAAGCCGCGCCAGCCCCAGCATCAGCTGATCGCCGCGCTTGCTTTCGGCGAGCGCGTGGATCTCGTCCACGATCACCCGGCGCAGGCCGCGGAAGATGCGCGGCGCGTCCTCGTAGCTCAGCAGCAGGGCCAGGCTTTCGGGCGTGGTCAGCAGGATGTGCGGCGGATCGGCGCGCTGCCGCCGCCGCTGGGTGTAGGAGGTGTCGCCGGTGCGATCCTCGACCCGGATATCCAGCCCCATCTGGTCGATGGGCGCGGTCAGGTTGCGGCGGATGTCGGCGGCCAGCGCCTTCAGCGGCGAGACGTAGAGCGTGTGCAGCCCCTCGTGCCCGTCGGCCAGCTCGACGAGGCTGGGCAGGAAACCGGCCAGCGTCTTGCCGCCGCCGGTGGGCGCGATCAGCAGCAGCGACGGGTCGGCGGCGCGCGCCAGCATGTCGGCCTGGTGCGGGTGGATGGTCCAGCCCTTCGAGGCGAACCATGTGTCGAACTTGGGGGGCAGGGCGGTCATGCCCCAGATATGGGGCCCACGATGCCCGCGGGCAATCGCGGCGCGCCCGGCGATCGCGCCGCCCCGGGCGATCTATCGCAGGATCTCGCTGTCCTCGACGAAAAGGTTGGCCCAGGCGCGGTCGATCAGCTCGGGCGACATCTGGTAGGGGATGCCCTCGAAGTCGCAGATCGAGATCATCTGGTCGACGAGGAACCCGGGCTGATAGTTGGCATAGACATTGTCGATCTCGGGGTATTTCCGCTTGAGCAGGTAGACCAGCGACGCCTCGTCCAGCGGCATCTTCTTCTTCTTCGCGATCAGAGCGAAGATCTTTAGGAAATCCGCCTGGCTGGGGCCGTCGATCTTGATCTTGTAGAAGATCCGGCGCAGCGCCGCCTGGTCGAAGATCTTGTTCGGGTGGAAGTTGGTGGAAAAGATCACCAGCGTATCGAACGGCACGGTGAACTTCTCGCCCGATTGCAGGGCGAGGATGTCCTTGCCCTCTTCCAGCGGCACGATCCAGCGGTTGATCAGCGCCTGCGGTGGCTCTTCCTGCCGGCCAAGGTCGTCGACGATGAAGATGCCGCCGGTGGATTTGAGCTGCAGCGGCGCCTGGTAGGTCCGCGCCGTCGGGTTGTAGACCAGGTCCAGCATCGACAGCGACAGCTCGCCCCCCGTCACCACGGTCGGCCGGTCGCACAGCACGTAACGCGTGTCGAACCGGGTGCGGCGGCGCAGCTGGGTGGGGTCCTCCTCGTCCGTTTCGGCGGCCGAGTGGACGATGGGGTCGTAGATGGTGATCACCTGCCCCGCGTACTCGATCGCGCGGGGGACATAGATCTTGTCGCCCAGGGCATCGCGGATCCCGTTCGAGATCGAGGATTTGCCGTTGCCGGGGGGGCCGTACATCAGGATCGACCGGCCCGACCCCACGGCGGGCCCGAGGTGGTCCAGCAGGCTGTCGGGCAGGATCAGGTGGCCCATCGCCTCGGTCAGTTGGCGGCGGGTGATCTGCACGTTGCGGATCGACTGGCGCTTGACCTGTTCGCGGTAGACGTCCAGCGGCACCGGCATCGCGCCGTAGTATTCCGACTGCCCCAGCGCGTCGAGCGCGCGTTCCTTGCCCGCGTCCGACAGCTGGTACGCCATCTCGGCCGAGGAAGTGGCGTGCAGCGTGCCCTTGGCCTCGACCAGCCGCTGGGTGCGGGCCTGGTCCACCAGCTCCTGCGTGACCTGCACCGGCAGGCAGATCGTTCGCGCGATCTCGGACACGTGTTCGAGGGTCTGGCGGAACATGGTCTTGAGCAGGATGTCCCGCATCATCACCCGCGGCAGCTGCATCTCCTCAAGGCTGCGGGGCACCGGGGGGGCCACGACGGGGGCGGGGGTCAGGGTCATCGGCTGCTCCGTCTGCCCGTGCGTGATCCCCGCGCCGCGGTCGCGGGCCTAGGCGGGGCGCCCCGGGCGCTAATGTTTGTCGCGTCGAACCTGCCCGGCTAGTGTGGCTAAAAAATGGAACAGGGGCAGGGATGCGCAGACCAAATCCGGTCATTTTACTGGCCGTGACGGCCACGATCGGCATCGCGATGGCGGGGCTGACGCTGTCGATGGGCGGGCTTTACGTCGACGTCTACGACGGAGACAGCCTGCACCTTGTCGACCTGGTGATGCGCATGGCGGCCGGGCAGCGGCCGCACCTGGATTTCGTCACCCCGATCGGCGACCTGGCGATCCTGCCGCTGGCGCTGTTCGTCGAGGCGGGGACGGGCATCGGCCATGCCTTCGTCTATGCCCAGATCCTGGTCGCCGCGGTGCTTCTGGTCCCCGCCGTCTGGATCGGGTGGAGCCGGTTTCCCGGCTACTGGGGCATTCTTTTCGCCGCCGCCATCATGGTGCTGTCGCTGGCACTGGTTCACGGGCAGGCCGAGACGGCATTCTCGGCCTCGATGCATTACAACCGCTGGGCCTGGGCCCTGGGGTTTCTCGCCGTCGGCACGGCGTTTCTGCCGCCGCGCGGGGAAAGGCCGCGCCACGGGATCGACGGTGCGGTTCTCGGTGCCGCGATGACGGCGCTGGGCCTGATCAAGGTGACCTACGTGCTGGCCTTCGCACCGCCCATCGTGGTGATGCTGCTGCTGCGCGGGGCATGGCGGACGCTTGCCGTGGCGCTGGCGGTCACGGCGCTGGCCTGCCTGACGCTGACGGCCTGGCTGGGCCCGGATTACTGGGGCGCCTACCTGGGCGATCTGACCGCGGTGTCGGGGTCGGAGATACGCAGCTATCCCACGTATCCGCTGTCGACGGTGCTGGGCGGTCCCGCCTTCCTGCCCGGCACGCTGCTGGGCTTTGCCGCGGTGGTGCTGCTGCGGCAGGGGAATGCGGACCGCGCGCCCTACGGGCTGGGGCTTTTGCTGCTGCTGCCGGGCTTCTTCTTCGTGACCTACCAGAACTTCGGCAATGATCCGCAATGGGTGCTGCTGCTGGGCCTGTTGCTGATCCCGCTGGCGCCCTGGTCCGCCGAGGAGGATCCCACCGGCGCCCTGCGCATGGCGGGCGCGGCGATCATCGCGGCGCTCTTTGCGTTGGCGGCGCCCTCCTATCTCAACATGGCGACCAGCCCTCTGACGCTGATGACGCGCGACACGACATGGGTGCCGATCTTTCCGCGCAACCCGCCGCATGACGATTTCTACAGCAGCGAGCCGCAGGCCCTGCGCTACAACGTCGTTACCCCGGGGCCCGGGGTCTCGGATGTCGCGGATCTGGGCGACCGCGACGCGCCTGCGATGGTGAATGGGGCGGCGCTGCCCGATTGCGCGCTGACCTCGGGCCTTACGCTTTATCTGCGCAGCATGGCGCGGGACCTGGGCTCTCGCGGCTATGGCGGCCCGGGGGCCGAGGTCGTGGTGGCCGACCTGCTAAGCGCGCTGTGGCTTTTCGACGGGCGCATCCTGCCGGTGCGGGGCGCGGCGCCATGGAGCTACGGCGGGACGCCCGGATGGGCGCAGGCGCGCTACCTGGTGGTGCCGCTCTGTCCGCTGTCGCCCGAGACGCGGGTCGCTTGGCTGACCGCGCTGGACGACCGGGGAGAACGCTTGCGCGAGGTGACGCGCACCGCGCTTTACATCGTCTTCGAACGCGCCTCAGAGCGCGGCGGCGAGGATGAGGTAGAAAAGTAGCGTGCCCGCCAGCGGCAGGCCCATCGGGAAATCCCGCCGCGTCCAGCTTTCCCACTCGGGCACGCGGTTGCGCAGGGCGGGCAGGGCCCGCGCGGCGCGATGCGCGGCGAAGGCGGCCAAAAGGACCGCGGCCAGCAGATAGACCACCGGCATCGCGTCGGGCAGCGGCACGAAGGGCGCCGCGGCGGCGGCGAACTTGGCGTCGCCCGCCCCCATGACCCCGGCAAGGTTGGCGACGAACCCCGCCGCGAGGATCACCGCCAGGTGCACCCACTGCCATCCCCAAAGCCCGAGCGGCAGCGCGATGGGCCCCACGACGAGGAAGACCAAGACCAGCGCCCCGCAGGCGAGGTTGGGGATCTTCATCCGGGCCATGTCGCTCCAGGCGACCCAAAGGCAGATCGGCAGGACGAAGGGCAGAAACCACAGGGCCGCGTAGCTGGGCAGGGCCATGCGCCTAGTTCACCACGTTGCCTTCGAGCGCGCGCAGCGCCCGCACCGCGGCCTCGAAATGCTGGGGATGGGTGTCGATCGCTTCGCGCAGAAGACCCTTGCCGATCTCGACATCGCCCTGCTTGATTGCCGACAGGGCCATGGTGTGCATCAGCTCCGCCTGTTCGACCTGGCTCATCGGCACGACCGGCAGGTCGTAGCGGCGCTGGGCACCGCGGGCCAGGACCATGTTGTTCTTGGCGGTGAAGAGGTCGTCGTCATAGGTCAGCGCCTCGCCGAACAGACGCTCGGCCTCGGCGTAGTCGCCGCGCGACAGCTTGGAAAAGCCCCAGTTGTTCAGCACGCCCGACGGCTTGGTCGTCAGGCCCACGGCGGTTTCGTAGAAACTGTCCGCCTTCGTCCATTCCTTGTTGCTGTCGGCGATCATCGCCTCGAGCCGGTAGCGTTCGTAGGTTTCGAAGGTGGGGGGCACGGTGTCCAGCGTCGCCTCGGCGCGCTGCCAGTCGCCGGCGCGGATCAGCGCGTCGGCATAGGCCACGCGGTCGGCATCGGTGGCCTCGGGCGTGGCGCTGACACGCCCCCAGACCGATACTGCCTCGGTCGGGCGCTTGGCCCGGATCAGCGATTTCGCCAGCCCGCGCTGCAGATCGAGGCGCCCGGGATTCTCGGCCGCGGTGCGCTTGAAATAGGCGACCGCCTCGTTCGGGTCGGCCACGGTCAGCATGATGTCGTTGAGGTTGCTTTCGTCGATCACGTTGACCGATTTCATCGCGCGCTCGACCTCGGCGTCGCCGGATTTCTGGCACGCCGCAAGCGCCATCGCTCCGCCGAGGCAGAGCATCAAAGGGATGTTCGGACGCATTGTGGTGTCCTTGTCCTGCTCGGGTCTCCCCCGCCTCAGGGTGTGGACAGGATCAGGTACTCGCTGCTCCCGCGCCGCACGAGGGCGAAGTTGTTTTGCGGTTGAGCGTAGTCGGATTTTTCCAGCTTGGCGAGCGCGAGGGTCAGATTGTCCCGGATGTCGTCACTTTCGCCACTGTCGAGCGCGAAGGCCTGACGGAAGACCCGCGCGGCCTCGGCCGTTTCGCCCTGTTCCATCAGCACGACGCCGAGGTTGTTCCACGCGGGCACGAAGGTTTCGTCCTTCTCGACCGCGCGGCGCAGCAGGCGTTCGGCCTGACCCAGCCGCCCGAGTTTAAGGTTGGCCGACCCCAGTGCCGACAGCACGTCGACATTGGTGCCGTGCTCGGCCGCGCCGCGGTAATAGGCCTTGAGCGCAAGCTCGTACTCCCCCGCCGCCATCAGCCGGTGACCGACCAGCAGCCCGTCGACGCTGTCCTCGGCCGGATCGACACCCTGGGGCGCATAGGGGCCCAGGCCCTGACGCGAAAGACCGCCCGCGTTTCCGCAGGCGGCCAGGAGAAGCAGAAGCAAAGCCGTGGTACGCAGGCCGAACCCTCACATGGCAAACTCGCCCAAAGTCACGACGATGCTGTAGATCGACGGACCGAGCAGGATGATAAGCAACGGCGGCACCGTCAGCATCATTGTGGCAAGGGTCATCTTCGTGGGCAAGGTGTTCGCCTTCTCCTCGGCGCGCATCACGCGTTTGTCACGCATCTCGCCCGCGTAGACCCGCAGCGCCTCGGCCACCGAGGTGCCGAAGGTCGCCGACTGGATCAGCACTGTGACAAAGCTCGCCACGTCGTTCACGCCCGAGCGTTCGGACATGTCGCGCAGCACGGCGATCTTGTCCTTGCCGGCCTTGATCTCGAAGCTCACCATCTCGAATTCCTCGGCCAGCGCGGGATAGCCCGCGCGGATCTCGCGGGCGACGCGGATGATCGACTGGTCCAGCGATTGCCCGGCCTCGACGCAGACCAGCATCATGTCCAGCGCGTCCGGAAAGCCGTTGGTGATTTCTTCCTGTCGTTTCTGAAGCCGCTTCGTGACCCAGTACTTGGGCAGCATGTAGCCGACCAGCCCGGGGCCGAGGATGGCGAAAATCATCGCCTGCGTGCCGATCGGCACCTCCGAGGCGGCATTGCGCGCCATCACGTAGATCACCCCCACGGCAAGCAGGCCAAGGCCCAGGGCGAACTGCGCGAAGTGGAAGATCCGCACCGCGTTCTTGTTGCGGTAGCCCGCGCGCACCAGCTTGAGCTTGGCCGCCGAATACTCCGCCTCGTTCTTGGGTTCGAGGAAGGTCGAGTACTTCGCCAGCTTGTCGCCGCTGTCACCACGACGCAGCGCCTTGTGATCGTCGCTGCGCACGGTGTCCGAGGTGCGCGCGGCCTTGATCTTGTCCAGCGGATCGGACTGCCGTTTCAGCAGGATGGGCAGGGTGACAAGGATCAGCACCAGCCCCAGTCCGCCCACCGCGATCAGCGGTCCCGCGGGCCCGAGCATGTCGATCAGTATCCGGTTCACGGCCTCCATGGGCGACGCTCCTTCAGACCTTGATGTTCACGAGCGCCTTCATCACGAAGATGTTGACGACGAGAAAGGCGGCGACGACGAGGCAGGCCGGGATGAAATACACCGTCTCCTTGACCTCGTTGTAGTATTCGGGGCTGAGCACGTTGATCGCGACAAGCGCCAGCAGCGGGAAGACCGACAGGAACATCCCCGACCACTTGGCCTCGGCCGTGATCGCCTTGACCCGGCGAAAGAGCTTGAAGCGCGAGCGGATGACCTTGGCCAGCCCGTCGAGAATCTCGGCCAGGTTGCCGCCCGACTGCTGCTGGATCGTCACCGCCACGGCGAGAAAGCGCAGATCCTGCATGTCCATCCGCTCGGCCATCGCCTTGAGCGATTCGCCCACGTCGCGGCCATAGGCGCTTTCATCCGCGATGACGCCCATTTCCGACCCAAGCGGATCGGGGACCTCCTTGGCGACGATGTTGATGGCCGAGGAAAAGGGGTGCCCAACCCGCAGGCTGCGTACCATCAGTTCGACGGCGTCGGGCAGCTGTTCCTCGATCATGCCCAGCCGCTTCTTGGCCTTACCGTTGATCCAGACGTAGACGCCGCCCACGCCCATCGCGACCGACACGGCGAGGCGTACGCCCAGGCCCGCGCTGGTGGCCTGCGTCAGGCAGACATAGGCGATCGTGCCCAGCACGACCATCACCATGATCAGCTGCGTCGGAGTGAAGGCGATGTTGGCCTTCTGCGCCTTGTCGGCCAGCAGGGCATAGACCGGGATCTTCTGGCTTTTCATGTGCTGGCTCATCTCCTTGCGGAGTTGCTCCAGCACCTGTTCGCGGCCCTTGCCCTTCTCGAGCATCTCGAGACGGCGGTTCACGCGGCTGTTAAGGCTGATCGACCGGCCGAAGACCGTCAGGTAGAGGCCTTCGACCAGGACCAGCACGGCCACGAAGATCAGGCCGTAGATCAGCGGTTCGGCAGAGATGATCATGGATCAGCGTCCCGGGTTGAAGGGCTCGAACACTTCGGCGGGCAGGTTGTAGCCCCACATCTTGAAGCGGTCGGAGTAATGCGAGCGCACGCCCGTCGCGGTGAAATGGCCCAGGATCTTGTTGTCCGGCGTCAGGCCCACGCGCTGGTAGCGGAACACCTCCTGCATCGAGATCACGTCGCCCTCCATTCCCGTCACCTCGGTGATCGAGGTCATGCGGCGCGACCCGTCCTGCAGGCGGCTGACCTGCACGATCAGGTGGACGGCGCTGGCAATCTGGCTGCGCACCGCTTTCAGCGGCATCTCGATCCCCGCCATGGCGATCATGTTTTCAAGCCGGCTGATCCCGTCGCGGGCGCTGTTGGCGTGGATCGTGGTCATCGACCCGTCGTGGCCGGTGTTCATCGCTTGCAGCATGTCGATGACTTCCTCGCCGCGGGTTTCGCCCACGATGATGCGGTCGGGCCGCATCCGCAGCGCGTTGCGCAGGCAGTCGCGCTGGCTGACCGCGCCCTTGCCCTCGACGTTGGCGGGGCGGCTTTCCATCCGGCCCACATGCGTCTGCTGCAGCTGAAGTTCGGCCGTATCCTCGATCGTCAGGATGCGCTCGGAGTTGTCGATGAAGCTCGACAGCGCGTTGAGCGTCGTGGTCTTGCCCGACCCCGTCCCGCCCGAGACGATGACGTTCAGCCGGGTGCTGACCGCCGCCTCGAGATACAGCGCCATCTCCTCGGTGAAGGCGCCGAAGTTCACCAGGTCCTGGATCGCCAGCTTGTCCTGCTTGAACTTCCGGATCGACACCAGGCTGCCATCGACCGCGATCGGCGGGACCATGGCGTTGAAGCGCGATCCGTCGGCAAGTCGGGCGTCGACATAGGGGTTGGATTCGTCGACGCGGCGTCCCACGGCCGACACGATCTTGTCGATGATCCGCAGCAGGTGGCGTTCGTCCTTGAAGGTGATGTCGGTGATCTGCAGCTTGCCGTTGCGTTCGACGAAGATCTGGTTCGGCCCGTTGACGAGGATGTCGTTGACCGTCTCGTCCTTGAGCAGCGCCTCGAGAGGGCCGAGGCCGCGCACCTCGTCGTAGAGGTCCTGGATCAGGTTCTGCCGCTCTTCGCGGTTCAGGACGACGCCCAGCTCCTCCAGCGCCTCGGACGAGATCGCGGTGATCTCGGCGCGCAGGTCGGCCTCGGCGGCGCTTTCCAGCGCGCTGAGGTTGAGGTTGTCCAGAAGCCGCTTGTGCAGTTCGACCTTGATGTCGCCCAGCCGCTCCTTGCGCTTGCGATCGCGGTCGACGGGGGCGGCCTTGGCCGGCTGGCGGGTCTGGCGGGCGGCGCTGCCGATCCCGCGGCGTGCCGCCTGCGGTGCCTCGGTGCTGTCACGGGTGTCGGGCAGGGGGTCGGGCACCGCCACCGGGCGCGACGGGGGCGCAGACTTGACCGCGGCCGCCTTGGACACGACGTTCAGCGGCTTCGGCGCCGGATCGTCGCCCTTGGGTTGGCTTTTCTTGTAGCGGGAAAACATCTGCGTCCCCTCCCTCAGCCGGCCTTGGCCTGGGCACGATTGAGATCGTGCGCCGAGACGGCAATCTTGTGAATTTCCTTGCGCAGTGGGTTCTTCTTGGCCGATTCCGCCAGAGGCAGCCCATGGTCGCAGGCTTCCAGAACCTGCCGGGCGCCGTCGGGCAGCTGCACGTCGAGCGAAATGTCGAGGCTTTCGGCCAGGCGCTTGACCCGGCTCTTGCCGTTCAGGTCGGTGAACTTCGGCGCCCGGTTCAGGATGAAGCGCAGCTTGTCGGTCGGCAGATCCTCGGCCTTGAGCGCGCGCACCAGCCGCAGCGTGTTCTGCGCCGACCGCATGTCGAGCTCGATCAGGGCGAAATAGACATGGGCGGCGTTCAGCACCGTTTCCGTCCACTGCACGACCGTCGATGGCATGTCGATGATGACGTAGTCGAAATTGGCGCGCGCCATCTCGATGACCCGCTCGATATCCTCGGCGTTCAGAATGTCCAGCGGCAGCATGTCCGCCGGGGCGGTCAGCACGCTCAGCTTGTCGTTGAAGCTGAGCAGCGCCTGCATGAAGCTGTCGCTGTCCATCTGCTCGGTATCCGACAGAAGCTCGAACACCGCGTCGCGTCGGGGCAGGTCGAGATAGGTGCCGACCGAGCCGTATTGCAGGTCGAAGTCGAGGATGCAGACCCGCGGCGCCGGATCGCCGCCGAGGTTGGCCAGCTCCCACGCGAGGTTGACGGCGAAGGTCGTCGCGCCGACGCCGCCCGAAAGTCCGTGCACCGGCATCACCACGCCGTCGCAGTCGCCCTTGGATTTCAGCTTTGGCTGATGGTCGTCGGACACGACCGGCGCCGCCGGAACAGGGGCGCGCAGGCGGTCGATGGCCTCGTGCAGCGCGCCTTCGGGCAGAGGGTAGGGCACGAATTCCTTGGCGCCCAGCCGCAGAAGCTGGTGCAGCACCATCGGGCTGACCTCTTCCGCGATCACCACGACCTTGATGTCGCGCGCCACGGCGGTCTTGATCAGCGCTGCGATGGTGGTCACGTTGCTTTCGTCGTCCTCGTCCATCGCGATGGCAATGAATTCAAGGTGGTCCGCGTCGGGCTGGTCGAGGAACACCGCCGCGTCTGCAAAGCCGAGATCGCCCCAGCCTTCGCCCAGCTCGGTTTCCATGTCCTCGATCAGCAGGTCGAAATTCTGGATGTCCCGGCACACCGTGCAGGCCACGATAGGGTCGGGATCACTCTGCACTGCCACGTTACTCGCCATAGCCTCACGATCCTCGTAAATTCCGGCCGCGACCGCGTCCGATGCGGGCCGTCCCGCTTTTGTCCGCCCTCCGCACGCATCTGTCTCGGGACGGGGGCGGTTTACCTCAAGTCCTTAGATGGATGGTAAAGAGGGCGACATTACGGCCAAAAAACCGTAATTATCCGGTTTTGCTGGACACTATCCCGTTACGGAACACGACGTTCCCTCCCTGTCTTGCGACGGCGGGTATCGCCGAAAGGCGGGTGTCGTTCGGGACGAATCGGCCCGGGATCTCGGGGGAGTAAGAGGCCGCGCGCGGGCGGGCCCCCGGGGACGTCAGCCGCCGCCGCCCGCGGCCGCGATGGCGGCCAGCCCGCTCTCTTCGGTGCGGGGGGCGGGGACCGCGCTGTCGACGTATTCGCGGAAGATCACCTGCGCATACTTGCCGTTCAGCAGCATCGGGTGACCCGAGACGAATCCAACGACCTCGGTCACCGTCCTGCGGTTGCGGCGCTCGCGGCCCTGCGTGACGATCAGCGGCTGGGTTTCGCCGTAGGACACCACGGCCTCCAGCCGCGACCGGCTGATGCCCTGCGCGGTCAAGAACGCGACCGCCGCCTGGGCGCGCCGCAGCCCCAGCGCCCGGTTGTAGGCATCGGGGCCCACAAGGTCGGTGTGGCCGTAGACGCGGAACCGCACCTCGGGGAACTGGCGGATCCACGACGCCTGCCGGGCCAGCGTGGCCCGCGCGGTGGCGTCCAGAACGGCGCTGTCGAAGGGGAAGGTGACGGTGGGGTCGACCTCGGTCGAGAAGCGGGTGTTGAGGCTGACCAGGATGTCTGTCTGCCCGGTCTGGACCTGATGGTTGTTCATCGTCGCGTTGCCGAAGGTGCCCGAGTCGATGGACGCGCCCGCGGCGGTGTTGAAATCCCGGGCGCCCTCGGGCGTGCAGGCCGCGATCGTCGCGCCCGCCAGGGCCAGTGCTGTCAGTCTGCCGCGCATCGCCGTCACTCCATCACGTAGCCGTAGGACCCGTTGAAGTCCTGTTGCGCCACCTCGCCCGCGGCGCCGCGCGTGGGGGTCCGGCCGTTCGTGCCCGCGACCTGCCCGTTGAGGAACAGATCGCGTTCGGACGGCGGGGTGATCCGGTCGGTCGGCAGGGCCAGAGCCTCGCCCCGGGTGGGCGATACCAGATGCGCGGTGATGATGATCACCAGTTCGCTCTGCTGCCGTTCGTACGAGGCGCTGCGGAACAGTGCGCCCAGCACGGGGATGTCCCCAAGCCACGGAACCTGGCCTGCGAGATCCTGGAAATCGTCCTGCAGAAGCCCTGCGATGGCAAAGCTTTCGCCGTCGCGCAGTTCGACCGTGGTCTGGGTTTCACGACGGCGGAAGCCGTTGACGGCGAAGCCGCCGTTCTGGACCGTGATCGTGTTGTCGATGCCCGAGACCGCGGCCTGAAGCTGCAGGTTGATGATGTCGTCGGCGACGACGGTCGGGGTAAAGGTCAGCTCGACGCCGAAGGGCTTGTACTGGATGGCGATGCCGTCCTCGTCGCCGACGACCGGGATCGGGTATTCGCCGCCGGCCAGGAAACTCGCCTCCTGTCCCGACAAGGCGGTCAGGTTGGGCTCGGCCAGCGTGCGCACGACGCCCTTGGATTCCAGCGCCTCGAGCAGGACGGCGAATTGCAGGCTGCCGGCGTTGAACCCCAGCGTGACCGCGCCCTGCCGCTCGGTCGGAGACGTGAAGGGCTGGCCGTCCAGCACCGCATCCTGGCTGGCCCCGTTCGAGAAGACGCCATTGCCGCCGTCGATGCCCAGGTCGCCGTCGAAGCCGGTGCCGGTGACCGCCAGCGATGACGACAGCGATTTTGACACCGACCGCTGCATCTCGGCGAAGCGGACCTTCAGCATCACCTGCTGGGTGCCGCCCACGGTCATCAGGTTCGACACGCGTTCCGGAGCGTAGCGGGTGGCGAGGTCCAGCGCCCGGTCGAGCGAGACGATCGACGACACCGTACCAGAGAGCACGATGCCGTCATTGGCGGTGCGCACCTCGATGGGTTCGCCCGGAAGGATCTGGCGCAGGCGTTCCTTGAACTCGGCGATGTCTGGCGCGACGTGCACCTCGACATTGGTGATCAGCCGGCCTTCGGCATTCAGAAGCGTCAGCGTGGTGCGGCCCGGCGCCTTGCCCAGCACGTAGATCGTGCGGTCCGACAGGGTCGAGATGTCGGCGATGGCGGGGTTGGCGATGGAGAGTTCCGCGAAGGGCACATCGCTTTCCACCACCACGGCACGGTTCATCGGCACGTTGAGGTTGGACGAGGTCGATCCGCCCATGACCCGCAGGGTTTCGGCCATACCTGCGCCCGGGACCCCCGCAGCGAGGGTCAGGCCGACGAGGGCGGCCCTGAATACTCCGTCAAATCGCATGTGACCTGCCTCTCTGATCACGGGCGCGCGACATCTCGCCGCCCGCCCACCGGGTCTCGTCCGCCCGTTTTGCGATAACCATGCGGCACCGTGGCCATTTTTGCAACAATCGGTCGCACGGCGCGCGGGCGCTCTGTGGAGACGCGGCAACAGGCGCGGGGCGCCGCGATGGCCACCCCGCGGCGGCCGTGCACAGGACCGCCGCGCACACGCAAATAGGCGCCCGCGGTCGAGACCGGGGCGCCTTGCGGGTGTGTGTGCAAAGGATCAGTTGGTGCAGGGGATGGCGATCTCGACCGCCTCGCCGCCGCGCCGGGTCTTGATGGTGCAGACCCTCTCGCGCTGGATCTCGGGCGCGGCCTCCTGCTCGATCCCCAAAAGCTCCTGCTGGCCGATCTCGACCGTCTCGGCGATACTCGTGTCCTCGGCCCCCACGAGGCTGAGCGACAGCCGCCCCGTCGACTGGGCCTGGGCCAGCGACGCGACCTGCCGGGGCGTCGCCTCGACCGTCACGGTCCGGGCGACGGTGGGCGAACTGCGGTCCTCGTCCGCGGACTGGTCGATGGCCACCAGCCTTATGTTGGTCTCGATCAGCTTGGTCACCTCCTGCCGGCCGTTCTGCGCGCCGGGGATGTTGCCCGACCAGTAGACGTCAACCTTGTCGCCCGGCCGCAGGAAGCCCGAGACGCCCGAGGCGACATCGACGCTGATCGCGAAGGCACGCATGCCCGCCGACAGGCGCGAGGATACGCCCGCATCCTGCCCCGGGTCGGTCACCTTGGTGGCCATCACGGCCTCGTCCGTCTGCATGGTGCGCAGGACCGACCGAAGCTCGCCGTTTTCGGGAAACAGCACCGCGGGATCCTGAAAGCTGCCCTCGGGGATCGCGTCGACGGGCCAGCGAACCAGGCGCACGTCCTCTTTCTGCAGCGTTTCGCCGTAGCGGATGTCGCGGCGCACGACGAAGACCTGCGTCGTCTCGACCATCTCCGCGCGGGCGGCGCGCTCGGCCTCGAGCTGTGCCTGATTCTGCGAGATGAAGTCCTGCGCCATGTACACGGCGAAACCGGCAAGCCCGAGGCCGACCAGCAGGACGAGACCGAAAACCATTCGCATGGTCATTCCTTTCTTCTCATGCTCCGACGGCCTTCTGCCGTGGGACCCTTCCTCTCCCCTCAGCCTGACGGCTCATTGGGGCGGAATCGTGCAAGATTCGCGGTGTTGCAAAGAAACGTTCGCGATCCGGGGGCAATCGGGCTGCGCTTCGGCGCCTGGCCCTTGATGAGCGCGGATCGGAGAAAGCGGCGCAACATGCCGCGGAACTTTTGAACATCAACCTGTGTGTTCAAGGCGGGCCCTGAACGAATCGCCCGCCCCCGCATGACGGGGGGCGGAGCGGTTTGATCGCGATGGTGCCGGCGCGGTGAGGCGCCGTGCAGAACTCAGTCGAAGGTTGTGTCGACGGTGGCCGAGCTCATGTTGCTGGTGACGCTGTTCGTCACGGTCTGCGTGCTCGACCGGACCGAGGTCAGGACGGCGATGCCGAGGCCGACGATGGCGGCGGTCAGCACAACCCAGTCCACCGTCACGGCGCCGTCTTCATCTTTGCGGAAGCTGTTGGCGAGTTTGAAGAATTTCATCTTTGGGTCTCCTTGGGTATCTTTGGTATGACGTCTGGTCCTGCCTCGAAGAAACGATGTCCGGGATCCCCCGGGCGCCTGCTCTTGTCGGATGATGCCTTTTTGGCCTGACATTCTGGCGGGGATGCGGCGCAGATCGTGTCGTGATGCGGCGCTTCGCGGAAATACGTCAGAAGTTTTCCGGGTCAGCGCCGCGCCGGATGCAGGTCGCCGATCAGAAGGTCGTCACGACCTTCGTGCCGTTGAGTTCGGACGCGACGCTGTCGGTCACGGTCTTGGTGGCGCCCCGGACCGAGGTCAGCACCGCGATGCCGAGCCCGACAATGGCAGCGGTCAGCACGACCCAGTCCACCGTCACGGCACCGTCTTCGTCATTGCGGAACGTCTTGGCGAGCTTGAAGAACTTCATAATGTGCCTCCGTTGGGGCAGGGGGTTACGCACGTACTATTTTCATTACCCGGGCAGCGGGGCGGGACCTTGCGGGACATCACGGTCCCCGCCGTCGGAATGGGGGCATATAGCTGTCGGATTGAGGCAGGAATTTGTTAGCCAACAGGCGATTTCAAAGTGATTCAGAGATTAACGACGCCGCGACGTAACGGCATTTCCCGCCCCGCATAACAGGTCTGCGCGCGCGACAATTCCCCACCGGTCCGGGCGCGCGCGGTGCGCCGAATGCCCTGCGGTTTCGGAGAAAGGGCGGATAATCGAGCAGGGCAATTCCGCATCACGGCGAAGCGAAACGACCCCGAGTCGCCCGGAGGTGTAGCCGCAGCAGAATCCTCTCCGTAAGAAAATCACATAAAAACGCGACGCAGGCAGAGCAGGACGACGACATGCGGCATTTTGCGATCCCGCTGGCGCTGGCCTTGGGGCTGGTCACGGGCCCGGCCCCGGCCGAACCGCCGGCTTTCAAGGATTTCACCTTCAAGCGGGTCAAGCCGCCGGCACCCGGTGCGAAAAAGCGGATCGACGTGCAGATCACGGCCGAGGAATTCGCCGCCCAGTCCGCGCCCCCGCCCAAACCTGCGACCGCCGCCGACCCCACGCACGACGTTTCGGACGCGATCGCGGCCGAGGCGGCGACGCCTCGTGCCCCCAGCGGGTTCGAATGGTTCTGGGCCCAGCTGTCACCGGGGATCGGCGAGAACCCCGCCAACCGGGCGCGCGATGCCCTGACGCTTCTGGCCGAGGGGCCGGCCGGAACGCCCGTCGCGGGGCCGCGGCTTGAGACGTTGCGCAAGATCGCCGATGCCTATGGCGCCGATATCCTGAAGGCGACGATCGGCACGCGGGTCTCGCCGGCCTTCGCGCTGGCCGTCATCTCGGTCGAATCGGGGGGGCGGCACGATGCCGTCAGCCACGCGGGTGCGCGCGGCTTGATGCAGCTGATGCCCGCCACCGCGGATCGTTTCGGCGTCTCCGACAGCCTGGTCGCCGCGCAGAACATTCGCGGCGGGGTCACGTATCTCGACTGGCTGATGGGCGAATTCGGCGACGATCCGGTGCTGGCGCTTGCGGGCTACAACGCGGGCGAGGGCGCCGTGAAGCGGCATGCCGGCGTGCCGCCATACCCCGAGACGCGCGCCTACGTGCCCAAGGTGCTGGCGGCGTGGAGCGTGGCCCGGGGCCTCTGCCTGACCCCGCCCGAGCTCTTTTCCGACGGCTGCGTCTTCGTGGGGCCGCGGAGCGTCACGAATGGCTGAGGCCGCGCCGCGCCTCGTCCCCCTCGAAGGCGGCGTCATCGCCAGCGACCTGTCGGTCGAATTGTTCTGGTCGGCCCTGGGTGCCCGGCCGCTGGCCACCCTGCGCGCCTGCCTGCGCCACGCGGGCCGTCCCGCCGCGCGCCGGGCCGGGATCGCCCGGCTTGCCCCCCTGCGGCTGGATCTGCTGCCCACGGCCCCCGGTGCCGAGGCGCGCATCGCCGCGGCCGGAGGCTCGGCGGCAGGCGTGATTTCCACCGCCGACAAAAGCGTCGCGTCCCGAATCGCCGCGGCACGGGGGCTGGCAGGGCCGGTCCTTGCCTCGGACGGCCGTACGTTGATGCGGGGGCGGCCCCGCGCCGCCGCCCTGTCCGCGCTGGGCGCGGCAGAGCCCGGTCCGGCACCGCGCCGGCCTGTGGCGGCGGGGGCGCTGTTGCGGGCGCTGCGGCCGCACCAGTGGGTCAAGAACGTGCTGCTGCTTCTGCCGATGATCGCCGCGCACGACTTCACGCTGGCCACCCTGTGGCCCGTCCTTCTGGGCGTCGCCGCGTTTTCGCTGGGAGCTTCGGCGATCTACGTGGTCAACGACCTTCTCGACCTCGATGCCGATCGGCTGCACCCGACCAAGCGTCACCGCCCTTTCGCCAGCGGACAGGTGCCCGCGCGGTTGGGGACCTTGCTGGGGCTGGGCGCGGGCGCTGCGGCGCTGGCGCTGGGGCTGGTCGCCGGGCCCGGGTTCCTGGCGGTGCTCGTCCTCTACATGGTGCTGTCGCTGGCCTATTCGCTGCGGCTTAAGCGGCTGCGCTGGATCGATATTTTCACGCTTGCCATGCTCTACACCTTGCGGGTGGTCGCGGGCGCCGCCGCCGGGCAGATCGCGCTGTCGCTTGCCATGCTGGTCTTTGTCTTTCCGATCTTCCTGGTCCTGGGTTGCGTCAAGCGTATGACCGAGCTGGCCTTTGCCCGCGGCGATGCGCGCCTGCCGGGGCGCGGCTACGGGCGGCGGGACAGGGGGGACCTGCTGAACATGGCGGCCCTGGGGACGGTGGCGACGCTGGTGATCTTTGCGTTCTACACCACCACGGGGCAGGCACAGGCGCTCTATCCCGACCGCTGGATCCTGTGGCTGGCGCTGTTGCCGATGGCGCTGTGGCTGCTGCGGATGGTTCTTCTGGGCTATCATGGCCGGCAGGACCACGATCCCATCGTCTTTGCCCTGCGCGACCTGATGGGGCTGGGCCTGCTGTGCCTGACGCTGTCGCTGATGTTCTGGGCGGCCGGGCTCTGGGCCGAGTGGTTCGGCTAGGTCAGATCTTCAGCTTCTTGAAGATCGGCTCGGGGATCGCGCGGATGATCGCCATGATCGCCCGCCAGAAGCCCGGGACGTAGATCACGTTGCGCCGTGCCTCGACCCCCTTCAGGATTGCCGCCGCCACCGCCTCGGGCGAGGCGACGAGGAACATGCCGCCCAGGCCCCAGGTCATCGCCGTGTCGACGAAACCGGGCTTGACCGTCATCACGTGACCGCCGCGCCGCGCCAGCCTGTTGCGCAGGCCCGACAGGTATGTGGCAAAGGCGGCCTTGGAGGCGCCGTAGACGTAGTTGCCCAGGCGCCCGCGATCGCCCGCGACCGACCCGACGCCGACGATGACGCCCGTGCCCTGCGCCTCGATCCTCGGGGCCAGCAGTGACAGTACGCGGGCGGGGCCGGTGAAGTTGGTCTCGCACACCGCGGCGATCAGGGCCGGGTCGGCGTCGATCGCGGACTGGTCGGGCATGGCGCCGGCGAAGACGGCGGCATTGACCGGCCCCTCGCCCAGATTCTCGAATAGCGCGGCAAAGCCCTCGGGCCGGCGCGCATCGAAGGCGACGGCGCGGGCAAAACCGGCACCGCGCAGCCGCAGGTCGCGGGCCTGCTGTTCGGCCTCGTCGAGATCGCGCGCGGCCAGCACCAGCCCTGCGCCGCGGTCGGCCAGCGCCCGGGCGAAGGCACGCGCCATGGCCGAGGTCGCGCCGAGGATGATCCATGTCTCGGTCATTCAGACGCCTCGCGCAGGCGCAGACGACGGACGAGATCGGTGGCGAAGACCCCGTCAGGGTCGGCCTGCCGAACCGCGTCGGCCCATTGTGACAGAGCGGGGTACATCCGCGCGACGCGCTCGGGCGCGGCAAGCGCGTCCTTGGCCAGGTAGACGCGGCCCCCGGATGCGACCACGCGCGCTTCGAGCCTGTCGATCAACTCGGCCGCCTCGGGCCGGTTGCGCAGGTCCAGCGCCAGGGTCCAGCCCGCCATCGGAAAGGACAGATCGCCCGCCCGCCCGTCGCCCAGCCGCTTGAGCACGGCCAGGGGCGAGGCAAGCTTCGAAGCCGCGACATCCTCCAGCAGTTCGCGCAGCCGGGCGTCGGATCCATGCGGCAGGACGCACTGGAACTGGTGAAACCCGCGCCGTCCGTAAAGCCGGTTCCACGCCGAGATCCGGTCGAGCGGGAAGAAGAACTCCGGCAGGGCGCGCTGCCGGTCGCGTCCGTCTGCGGGCACGCGTGACAGGTAGGCGGCGTTGAAGGCGCGCACCACGGGCGCGGAAAGCAGCGCGCCGGGGGCGTCGAAGGGCACTGTCGCCGGGGCGCGGGGCGATACTGGCGGCGGCGCGCCTGCCGCGATCTCGGCCTCTTCCAGAATGCCGCGCCCGAGACCCGCGCCGCGGGCGGTGGCGTCGATCCAGCCCACGCAATAGGTGGCGCGACTTTCGCCAAGGCGGTCGAGGAACGTGTCGAGCCCCGCAATCCGGCTTTCGCGCACCTGCACGGCCTGGCCGGGGCAGGGGGCAAGGCGCAGCCCGACGTCGAGGATCACGCCGGTCTGGCCCAGCCCCCCCACTGTCGCACGGAAGAGGTCCGAGCCGGGGCGCACCTCGCGCGCCACGCCATCGGCGCCCAGCAGCCGCAGCCACGTCACATGCTGGCCGAAGCTGCCGGCGCCATGATGGTTCTTGCCGTGCACGTCGTTCGCGATGGCGCCGCCCAGTGTCACCGCGCCGGTGCCGGGCAGCACCGGCGGCATCCAGCCGCGCGGCGCGAAGAGACGCAGAAGCGCGCCCAGCGTCACGCCTGCCTCGGCGGTCAGTTCGCCGGTCTCGGGATCGAAATCCGACACCCGGTCCAGCCGCGTCATGCGGATCGCCGCGCCGTCGCCATTCAGGCAGGCATCGCCGTAGGAGCGCGCGTTGCCGATGGCGGGGCAGGGCATGTCGTGCAGGATCGCCGCCAGATCCGCCCGCTTTTCCGGCCGGGCCAGCCGCCCGTGCGCGCGCAGGGCCCGGCCCCAGCCGTGCCACTCTCCCTCAGACCAGCGCATGGCGTCCGTCCCGGCTGTGGGCCTCGGCCAGGGGAAACAGAGCGACCCCGATCGCCACCGCGAACCACAGGGTCGCGATGCGGGCGATCGCGGTGGCGGGAAGGGCGGTGTCCAGCGGAACGCCCGCGGCGGCCAGAAGGGCGATCATCGCGGCCTCGGCCCCGCCGATCCCACCGGGTGCGCCTGTCAGCCCGCCCGCCAGCGTGGCGAAGACGAAGATACCCGCCGCCTGCCACAGCCCGATCTCGGCGCCGAGCCAGTGCAGCAGAAGGTGGAAGCCCACAGCCTCGGCCAGCCATCCCACGAGCCCCAGGGCCAGCACGGGCACCAGCACCCGCGGCCGCCAAAGCCGCGCGGCGGACCGCGCCGCCCGGCGCCCCCGGGCAAAGATGCGTGCGCCGCGTCCGGTCAGGCGATAGCCTGCGGCGGCGAGGGCCATCAGCACCTCGGGCCGGGTTGCCAGCCCGGCCAGCGCCAGCGCGCCGGCAACCGTCGCGGTCCCGGCGGCCAGCGGTGCCCCCCCGGCCACCCCCCCTGCCAGCCCCGCGGCCGGGCCCAGGCAGGCGGCTAGCAGCAGCGCCATCGCCGCCAGGTCGCCCGCCCGGTCCGCCAGCGCCAGCGGCGCGGCCCGGTCCAGCGGGGCGCCCGTCGCGGTGGCGGTCCAGCGCAGACGGACCAGTTCGCCGACGCGCCCCGGGGTGACGGCCATCGCCAGCCCGGCGATGAAATGCAGAACCGATATGGGCAGGGGCAGCCGCAACCCCGCACCGCCCAGCAGCACGTGCCAGCGCACCCCGCGGGCGAGGTAGTTGATCAGGCTGAGGCCAAGGAGGACGGCGATCTCGGCAGGACCGAGCCGCGCCAACTGCGCGCCGATCTCCTGCCAGCCCGTGGCCCGGGCAAGCCCCGCAAGCCCGATCACCAGAAGGACCGCAGTCCCGGCCAGCACCCAGACATCGCGACGCCGTCGGAAGACGGCGCGCGACGCAGGCACGCAATCGGCGGCAGAGAGGACAGGGCGGGTCATACGGTCACGGCCCTTAGAAACCAATTCCGGCGACAATAAGGTCATCTTGGCCTTTGCGGAATCGATTTTGCAGCGGTGGGGCACCGTCTGCGCAACCAGGGAAACCCCGGGCCCGCTTTCCGCCAAGGGGGCCAGCGGGAGGGCGGTCCGGCAAGCCCGCGATGTAGCGGGCACGGGATAAACCGGCCCGGGAACCGCCGGGCGGGGAGATCAAAGTTCGATCACGTCCTGCCAGTCGGCGTGACGCTGTCCCATGGCGCGGACGAAGGGGCAGGTCGGCACCACGGTCAATCCCTCGGCACGGGCATCCTCGACCATCCGCGCGACCAGCGCCCGACCGAGGCCTCGCCCCTCCAGCGCGGAAGGCACCCCGGTGTGGTCGGCGATGATCCGGGCCGGGGACAGGCGGCTGTAGGTCAGCTCGGCCTCCTGCCCGTCGACCTGCAGGACCCAGCGCCCGCGCGTGTCGCTGTCTTCGCGGGTGATGCGTGGTTCAGACAAGGGTGGCCTCGGTCGCGGCGCGGATATCATCCTCGGACACGCCGGGGGCGGTCTCGACGATCCTGAGCCCGCCCTCGACCACGTCGAGAACGCCCAGGTTGGTGATGATCCGATCGACGACCCCGGTACCGGTCAGCGGCAGCGTGCAGTCGTGCAGCAGCTTCGAATCGCCCTTCTTGTTCTGATGATCCATCACCACGACCACGCGCTTGACCCCGGCGACGAGGTCCATCGCTCCGCCCATGCCCTTGACCAGCTTGCCGGGGATCATCCAGTTCGCCAGGTCGCCGTTCTCGGCCACCTCCATCGCGCCCAGGATCGCCATCGCGATCTTGCCACCGCGGATCATGCCGAAGCTGGTGGCGCTGTCGAAATAGGCGGTCTTGGGGATCTCGGTGATCGTCTGCTTGCCCGCGTTGATCAGGTCGGGATCGACGGCATCCTCGGTCGGGAAGGGGCCCATGCCCAGCATCCCGTTTTCGGATTGCAGCGTCACCTCCATCCCCTCGGGGATGTAGTTGGCGACCAGCGTGGGGATGCCGATGCCGAGATTGACGTACATCCCGTCCTCAAGCTCCTGCGCGGCGCGCTCGGCCATCTGATTGCGATCCCAGGCCATGCCCGTCCCTCCCTATTCCTTTTGCGTCTCGCCGACGCGCGGCACGTCGACCGAGATAACGGTGCCCGCGGCCCCGCGTGCCACGTTGAGCGACCCGCCGAGACTGTCGACCATGCCCGCGATCAGCCGCCCGCCGAGCGACCCGGGCTGCGGCCATACCTTGCCCTCGGGCATGCCGACGCCGTCGTCCGACACGCTCAGCCGCAGGCCCCCCTGGGCAAGGGCGGCCATCTTTACATCGACCAGCCCTTCGCGGCGGCCCTCGAAGGCGTGCTGGAACGCGTTGGTCAGCACCTCCGACAGGATCAGGCCAAGCTGCGTGGCGGTGTGCACCGGCGCTTCGAGCGGTTCGACCGCAACGTTGACACGCACGCCCGGACGCCCGGCGATGTGCGACACGGCGTTGGAGATGCGCGACAGGTAGCTGCCCAGCGGGATCGCATCGCGGTTATGGGTCTCATCCGCGCTCGACATCTCTTCGTAGAGCAGCTGGAGGCTTTCGATGCGGCGCGCCAGCGCCGAAAACTGGGTGGGGTCGGAGGAATCGCGCGACTGCATCCGGATCATGCCGATGATCATCGACAGGTGGTTCTTCACCCGGTGCTGGATCTCGCGCAGTTGCGAATCCACCGCCTCCGCCGCTTCGGCCGCACGGCCGTCGCGGGCCAATTGCAGGCCGACGAACAGGGCGCAGTCTTCGTCCCCGTCGTGGATCGGCGACACGATCAGCTGGTTCTTGAACTCCGTCCCGTCGGCCCGGTAATTCGTGATCTCGACCGAGACCTCCTTGCAGTTCCCAATCGCATCGCGAAGCTTCTGGACTTTGGCCGAGTCGGTGTCGGGTCCTTGCAGGAACCGGCAGTTCCGCCCCAGGGCCGCGCTGCGGGAATAGCCCGTGACCCTTTCGAACGCCTCGTTGACGTAGACGATCGGGTTATCCTCAAGCCGCGGGTTCGTGATCACCATCGCGATGCGCGAGCGGGAGAAGCCGGCCAGCGCCTGGCCGTCGTCGATTTCGGAGAGGGGGAAGGCGGGGGTCTGTTCGGTATCTGGCATCGCAGTCTCCTTCAGGCTGCGCGAACTGTCCGCTGCTCGATACGCTTCTCGTGTTCACCCTGGATCAGGCGGTGCACGTAGATCCCCGGCAGGTGGATCGCGTCTCCATCGAGCGATCCGCGCGGCACGATCTCTTCGACCTCGGCGACACAGACCTTGCCGCACATCGCGGCCACGGGATTGAAATTGCGGGCGGTCTTGCGAAAGACGAGGTTGCCGGTCTCGTCGGCCTTCCAGGCCTTGACGATGGACAGATCGGCGACGATCCCGCGTTCCAGGATATAGGTTTCGCCGTCGAAGTCCTTGTGTTCCTTGCCCTCGGCGATCAGCGTTCCGACCCCCGTCTTGGTATAGAACCCCGGGATGCCCGATCCGCCCGCGCGCATGCGCTCGGCCAGCGTGCCCTGGGGGTTGAATTCAAGCTCCAGCTCCTCCGACAGGTACTGGCGCATGAACTCGGCATTCTCGCCGACATAGGACGAGATCATCTTTTTCACCTGCTTGCTTTGCAGCAGCACGCCCAGTCCGAAATCGTCGACGCCCGCGTTGTTCGAGGCAAAGGTCAGATCCCGGGTTCCCGCGGCGCGGATCGCGTCGATCAGAAGCTCCGGAATGCCGCAGAGGCCGAAGCCGCCGGCGGCAATGAACATGCCGTCGAAAAGCAGGCCGTCCAGGGCCTCCTGCGCGGATCCAAAGACCTTTTTCATGACGTCCCCCACCTCTTGCGTCCGAAATCGAGTATCCGAACCGAGCGGACGAAAGTCAATTCGAAGCCCGGCCGCGGCCAATTTCCGGCCCTTGTTTAAACTGGTTTATCCGGGGTCGGGGCCGATCAAGCCGCTCCGTCGTCGGAGGACGATCCCCCGTCTGCGGGGCGGGTCTTCTTTGCTGCCGTCTTGCGCGGGGTGGCCGATTTCGAGGCCGTCGTCTTGGTGCCCGCCGCGGACTTTGTCGCCGCGGACTTGGTCGCCGCTGTCTTCTTGGCGGTCGCCGTCTTCGCCGCGGGTTTCTTCGCTGCAGGCTTCTTGGCCGCCGTCTTCTTCGGCGCGGCTTTCTTCTTTGCCGGAGCCTTCTTGCCGCTCTTGGCGGCCTTCTCGGCGATCAGCTGAACAGCCTGGTCCATCGTCACCGCTTCGGGTTCGATGTCCTTGGGCAGGGTGGCGTTGACCTTCTGCCACTTGACGTAGGGGCCGTATCGACCGGACATCACCTGCACCGGGCCGCCTGCCTCGGGGTGCTCGCCCAGCTCTTTCAGCGGCGCGGCGGCGGTCCGGCCCCGGCCGCGGCTGGCCTTCTTGGCCAGCTCCTCGACCGCACGGTTCATGCCGATGTGGAAGACGTCGTCGACCTCTTCGAGGTTGGCATAGATGCGCCCGTGCTTGACGTAAGGCCCATAGCGGCCGATCCCCGCCTCGACCAGTTCGCCATCCTCGGGGTGGGGGCCGATCTCGCGCGGCAGGCTCAGCAGCATCAGCGCGCGCTCAAGGTCGATCTCGGAAATCTCCCACCCCTTGGGCAGGCTGGCGCGCGGCGGCTTGGGCTGTTCCTCGGTGGGCTCGCCGCGTTGCACATAAGGTCCGAAGCGGCCCTTGCGCAGCGTGATGGTGTCGCCCTTGTCCTCGCCAAGGATCTTGCCGTCGGGACCGATCTCGTCGCCTGCCTCCATGCCCGGGGGGCCGAAGGGGCGGGTAAAGCGGCACTCGGGGTAGTTCGAGCAGCCGATGAACGCCCCGCCCGAGCGCGCGGTGCGCACCGACAGGCGGCCTTCGCCGCAATGCGGGCAAAGGCGCGGGTCGCTTCCGTCCTCGGTGGGCGGGAACAGGTGCGGTTCGAGCACCTCGTTGATCTTTTCCAGCACGTCGGTGATGCGCAGCTCGCTGGTCTCGGCGATGGCGGCCGAGAAATCGCGCCAGAACTGCCGCAACACCTCCTTGTAGTCGCGGTCGCCCGCGCTCACGTCGTCAAGCTGCTCTTCCAGCTCGGCGGTGAAATCGTACTCGACGTAGCGGCGGAAGTAGTTCGACAGGAAGGCCGTCACCAGCCGGCCCTTGTCCTCGGGGATCAGTCGCCCCTTGTCCTTGCGGACGTATTCGCGGTCCTGGATCGTGGTGACGATGCTGGCATAGGTCGAGGGGCGGCCGATGCCCAGCTCTTCCATCCGCTTGACCAGCGTCGCCTCGGTGTAGCGCGGCGGCGGCTGGGTGAAGTGCTGTTCGGGCGTCACGCCCTGCTTCTTCGCGGCCTCGCCTTCGTGGATCTGCGGCAGACGCTTGTCGTCGTCGTCGATGACGCTGTCGTCGCGGCCCTCTTCATAGACCCGGATGAAGCCGTCGAAGGTGACGACCTGGCCCGTGGCGCGCAGCACGACCTCGCCATCCTGCGAGGCGACGTCGACCGTGGTGCGTTCCAGCCGCGCGGCTTCCATCTGGCTGGCGATCGTGCGCTTCCAGATCAGGTCGTAAAGCTTGCGCTGGTCGGCGTCGGTGATCCGCAGCGACGCGGCGTCGCGCGACATGTCGGTCGGGCGCACGCATTCGTGCGCCTCCTGCGCGTTCTTCGCCTTGTTCTTGTACATCCGCGGAGACTTCGGGACGTAGTTTTCGCCGAAGCGGTCCTTGATCGCGTCGCGTGCGGCCATCACCGCCTCGGGCGCCATGTCGATGCCGTCGGTCCGCATGTAGGTGATGTGCCCGGCCTCGTAGAGCCTTTGCGCCGCGCTCATGGTCTGGCGCGCGCCCATGCCGAACTTGCGGCTGGCCTCCTGTTGCAGGGTCGAGGTCATGAAGGGCGCCGAGGGGTTGCGCGTGCCGGGCTTGGCCTCGACCGAGCTGACCGTCAGGTCGCGGCTCTGGATCGCCTGCACGGCCATCTCGGCCGAGGTCGAATCCTTCAGGCTGAAGCGTTCGAGCTTTTCGCCGGAAAGCTGGGTCAGCCGCGCCTCGAAGGTCTGGCCGCGCGGGGTTTCGAGGATCGCCTTGACGGTCCAGTATTCCTGCGCGCGGAACGCCTCGATCTCCATCTCGCGGTCGACGATCAGCCGCAGGCAGACCGACTGCACCCGGCCCGCCGACTTGGCGCCCGGCAGCTTGCGCCACAGCACGGGGCTGAGGTTGAACCCCACGAGGTAATCGAGCGCGCGGCGCGCCAGATAGGCCTCGACCAGCGGCGCATCGACCTGCCGGGGGCTTTTCATAGCCTCGGTCACGGCGGTCTTGGTGATCGCGTTGAAGACGACGCGGCTGACGGGCGTGTCCTTCTTGATGGCCTTGCGGTTGCGCAGCGCCTCTTCAAGGTGCCACGAAATCGCCTCGCCCTCGCGGTCGGGGTCGGTGGCGAGGATCAGCGCGTTGTCGTCCTTGAGCGCGTCCGCGATCGCCTTGACGTGCTTGCGGCTGTCGGTCGCGATCTCCCATGTCATGTCGAAATCATGCTCGGTATCGACCGAGCCGTCCTTCGGCGGCAGGTCCCGGACGTGGCCGTAGGACGCCAGAACGGTATAGTCGCTGCCGAGATACTTGTTGATTGTCTTTGCCTTGGCAGGCGATTCGACGACGACGACCGGCATGTGAGTCCTTTCGAGACTTTGGCGTGCGCTTAGGCGGCGCTAGATGTGGGGTCAGCCCCGTCCTTGTCAATCCACCGCGCTGCCGCAGGGTCCCTGACACTCGACCCGGCGCATCGCGCAAGGACGGCCTGCCGCCGCGGCGGTGCCGCAAGGGGTGTGGTGCGTGGGAGTAGCGTCGGCCCTGTCCGCGGAAGGCGGCCGGCGCGTATCAGGGCCCGCATTCCCGCGCCTTTGCGCTTCCGGCCCGAGCCTTGCACGACAGAGGTCGCTCAGCGGTCGGGCAGGCGGCTGAGGAACCCACCCGGGTGGCGCTCGATCCGGCCCTGCAATTCCAACGTCACGATTTCGGGAAGAACCCGCCCGGCGCTCAGCCCGATGTCTCGGATCAGGTGATCCTCCAGCACCGGGCTTGCGCCAAGATGGGACAGGATGTCGGCGTGCAGATCCCGGTTGCGGGAATTGGGGGCGGACTGGCCGGAGCCGGCGCCGGCCCCTCGGCTGGACGGCCCCGAGACCCGGGGGCCGGCCGTGGACGAGGGCCCGGACCGCGATGAGGTGGCCCGTGTTCCGGCGCCAGCAGACCGTGCGGCGTCATCGGGCGCGGTCTCGTCATGGTGCGCCGGGGCGGCGGGGTCCGCCGCTGGTCGCGCATCCTGCCTGCGCCGGCGCTTCAACGGCACCACCTGACCTCTGCCGTCACGCGTCACGGATCCGTCGGGATCGGCGCCGGTGTCGGGCAGGGGAAGGTCTGGTTGTGGCGGGGCGGGGCACGCGGCCTCGGCGGGGCCCAGAGCCTCGAGCACATCGGCGGCGTTGCGCACCAGCGTCGCGCCGTCCCGAAGCAGCATGTTGCAGCCCGCGGCGCGTGCGTCGAAGGGATGGCCGGGCACCGCCAGCACGTCGCGCCCGATATCGAGCGCGTCGCGCGCGGTGATCAGACTGCCCGACTTGGCCGTCGCCTCGACGACCACAACGCCGCGGGCAAGCGCGGCGATCAGCCTGTTGCGGCGGGGAAAGTGGCGCGCCTGCGGTTGCAGGCCCATGGGCTGTTCGGTCAGCCGCAGCCCCGTTTCGCCGATCTCCTGCGCCAGCACAGCGTTTTCGGCCGGGTAGACGACGTCGACGCCGCCCGCCATCACCGCGATCGTGCCGGTGCGCAGGGCCGCCAGATGCGCCGCAGTATCGACGCCCCGCGCCAGGCCCGAGGTCACGACATAGCCTGCGGCACCCAGGTCTTCGGCCATCCGGCGCGCCATACGAAGCCCGAGCGACGAGGCATTGCGCGCGCCCACCATCGCCGCGCCGGGGCGGGCGGCCAGGTCGGTGTTTCCCAAGGCCCAGAGAATCGGGGGCGGGTCCGTCAGGTCCAGCAGCGCGGCGGGATAGTCCGGCATGCCCACGGTCAGCAGCCGCGCCCCGCTCAGGCGTCCGGCGCGCAGCTCGTGCGCGGCGACCTCTTCGGGGCAGGGGCGGTAATCGGTCAGGCCCGAATCGCGGGCGACTCCGGGCAGGGCATCCAGCGCGGCGGCGGCATCGCCGTGCTCGCGCATCAATCTGTAGAAGGTCGAGATCCCCACGCGTCTCGAGCGCAAGAGACGAAGCCAGAACAGCTTTTCTTCCTCGGAGTGGGGTGGGGTGAGGGGGGTCGGGGAAGGGATTAGATCCTCAGCCATTCTGGCTCCGTCGTCTTACGGGTACAACCATGCGGCGAACGGAGTTAACAGAAGGTGAATGGCGGGGCGGCGCGCGGGGAAAACTCGCAAGCCCGCGCGCCTGCTGGATTCTTTTTCCGAAAAGGCGGCCCCGGCGGTCAGCCCGCGGCGCTGCCGCCCACGGTCAGTCCGCCGATCAGCAGGGTGGGCTGCCCCACGCCCACCGGCACCCACTGGCCGGCCTTGCCGCAATTGCCGATTCCCGGGTCCAGCGCCATGTCGTTGCCGACGCCGCGGATCTGGCCCAGGGCGGTGGGGCCGTCGCCGATCAGCGTGGCACCCTTGACCGGGGCGCCGACCTTGCCGTCCTTCACGCGATACGCCTCGGTGCAGGAGAAGACGAACTTGCCGGAGGTGATGTCGACCTGTCCGCCGCCGAATCCCACGGCCCAGATGCCGTCCTTCAGATCGCCCAGAAGCGCGCCGGGATCGGCGTCGCCGCCCAGCATGTAGGTGTTGGTCATCCGTGGCATCGGCGGGTGGGCATAGCTTTCCCGCCGGCCGTTGCCGGTGGCTTCGGCGCCCATAAGCCGCGCGTTCTGGCGGTCCTGCATGTAGCCCACGAGGATACCGTCCTCGATCAGGACGTTCTTGCCCGAGGGCGTGCCCTCGTCGTCGACCGTCAGCGATCCGCGGCGGTCGGGGATCGTGCCGTCGTCCAGAACGGTGACCCCGGGCGCCGCGACGCGCTGCCCCATGAGCCCGGCGAAGGCCGAGCTCTTCTTGCGGTTGAAGTCGCCCTCCAACCCGTGTCCCACGGCCTCGTGCAGCAGGATCCCCGGCCAGCCGGGGCCGAGCAGGACGTCGAGCACGCCGGCCGGCGCCGGTTCGGCGCGCAGGTTGACGTCGGCGATGCGCACCGCCTCGCGGACGAGACCCTGCCAATGGTCGCGCTCCATCAGGCCCGACAGGCCGAAGCGTCCGCCGCCGCCCATGCCGCCCTGTTCGCGGCGGCCGTTCTCTTCGATGATGACGGACACGTTCATCCGCGCCATGGGGCGGGTGTCGCTGACGCGCAGACCCTCGGGGCGCAGGATCTCGACCTCCTGGATCGAGGCGGCGAGGCTGGCAGAGACCTGCACCACCCGCGAATCGAGATCGCGGGCAAAGGCGTCGATCTCGCGCAGAAGGTCGATCTTTACCGGGAACGCCGCATCCGACAGGGGGTCGACGTCGCCGTAGAGCTTTCTGTTGGTCGGTACCGGCGGCGGGGCCATGGTGCCGCCGCCATCGCCCACAGCCAGCCGCGCGGTTTCGGCCGCACGCCGCAGGGCAGGGTCATCGATGCGCGAGGCATGGGCATAGCCCGCGGTGGCGCCACGCACGGCCCGCAGGCCGAATCCCTCGCTGGCGTCGTAGCTTGCGGTCTTCACCCGCCCGTCATCGAAGCTCAGCACCTCGGACCGGCGCCGTTCGAGAAACAGCTCGCCGTCATCGGCACCGGCGGTCGCATCGCGCAGGATGGCGAGCGCCTCGGGCTCGGCGATCTGGTCCTCGAACGGGCGAAAGGGGGTATCGATCATGCTGTCTCCTCGGCCCGGCGGCCATGACTTGGATCAAGAAGCGGCCGAATGCCGCAATGCTTTGGCTTGTTCCCGGGACCCTAATATGGTTTCAGATCACCGGGACACAACGGGAGGATGCCGCCCGCCGTCACCGCACGCCGCCGCCATCGTCGCGGCACGGTGCGGAAGACGCGGTTTGCGGCTGCTTCCGGCGGGCCTTGCCGCGCGGTGCGGACACCGCCCGCAGCCGATAACGATGCCGAACAGGATGGGCACATGCTGACACATTCTCTGCCGGGCTTTTTCGCCAGCACTTCCCGCCGTCTCGCCGCGTTTGCCGGCGCCGCCGTCGCGCTGGGCAGCGCCGGGGCGGCCGTCGCTCAGAACGCGGCCGAGGGCGAGGCCCTGCCGATCATCGGCAAACCGCACGACGGCGGGATCGGCTTCCAGCCGGCGGCCACCGACCTGGCGCGCGACCTGCATTCGCTGGACGGCATGCTGGTGGTGATCATCACCGCGATCACGCTGTTCGTCGTGGCGCTGCTGGCTATCGTGCTGGTGCGCTACAACCACCGCCGCAACCCGATCCCGGCGCGGTTCACCCACAACACCCCGGTCGAGATCACCTGGACGCTCGTCCCCATCGTGATCCTGCTGTTCATCGGCGCCTTCTCCCTGCCGGTCCTCTTCGATCAGCAGGAGATCCCCGAGGCCGACCTGACCATCAAGGCGACCGGCTACCAGTGGTACTGGGGCTACGAATATCCCGACGAAGGCATCGCCTTCGACAGCTTCATGATTGGGCAGGGCTCGAACTACGTCACGCCCGAGATCCGCGAAGAGCTCGAATCGCGCGGCTACACGGATGACGAGTTCAAGCTGGCCACCGACACCGCCGTCGTGATCCCGGTCGACACCACGGTCGTCGTGCAGGTCACCGCCGCCGACGTGATCCATTCCTGGACGATCCCGGCCTTCGGCGTGAAACAGGACGGCGTGCCCGGCCGCCTGGCCGAACTGTGGTTCGAAGCGGACACCGAGGGCGTGTATTTCGGCCAGTGCTCCGAGCTGTGCGGGATCAACCACGCCTACATGCCGATCACCGTGCATGTCGTGAGCCAGGAGGCCTACGACACGTGGCTGGCCGAGGCCAAGGAGCTGTATGCCGAGAACGGCACCGTGCCGCCGGCGCCGATGACCAAGTCGTCGGACGTGCAGCTGGCGCTGGCCGACTGATCGCGGCACTCCGGTCGCGGGCGGCTGACCGCAGTCGCCCCACCGCACACGCAACCGTCGTGCGGGCCGTTCGGGCCCGCGCCATGTCAGGCACCCGAGGCTTCGACCCGCGCGCCCACCGGGCATCGGGACGCAAGCCGGGCACTTACACCAGGGCGGTCCGGCCGCCAGCGGAAGACATATGACCGACGCAACCCTTCACGAAGCCTATGACAGCGCCCTGCCCGGCGAGGCGCAGTTCGGCGATTACCTCGCGCTTCTCAAGCCGCGGGTCATGTCGCTGGTCGTGTTCACCGCGCTGGTCGGTTTGATCGTCGCACCGGGATCGATGCACCCGATCGAGGCCTTCGCCAGCGTGTTGTTCATCGCCATCGGCGGCGGCGCCTCGGGGGCGCTGAACATGTGGTGGGACAGCGACATCGACGCCGTGATGAAGCGCACGCAGGGCCGTCCGATCCCGTCGGGCCGGGTCGGCCGGGACGAGGCGCTGGCCATCGGGCTGGCGCTGTCGGGCTTTTCCGTCGTGATGCTGGGGCTGGCCGCGAATGCCGCCGCGGCGGCCGGTCTCGCCTTCACCATCTTCTTCTACGTCGTGGTCTACTCGATGTGGCTGAAACGCTCGACACCGCAGAACATCGTCATCGGCGGCGCCGCGGGCGCCTTTCCCCCGATGATCGGCTGGATCGCAGCAACCGGCACGCTGTCGATCGAACCCGTCCTGATGTTCCTGCTGATCTTCATGTGGACGCCGCCGCATTTCTGGGCGCTCGCCCTCTTCATGCGGTCGGATTACGACGACGCCGGCGTGCCGATGTTGACCGTGACCCATGGCCGCCGCAAGACCCGCGCCCACATCCTGGCCTATACCCTGCTGCTGTGCCCCGTCGCGCTGGCGCTGGCGTTCAGCCCGGTTGGCGGCCCCGCGACGCTTGCCACCGCGATCCTGTGCAACGCATGGTTCGTCAAGGGCGCGGTCACGCTTTGGCGCCGCGACGAAGAGATCGCTGCCGCCGACGGCTACAAGGCCGAGAAATCGGTGTTCCGCTTCTCGCTGCTCTACACCTTCGCGCATTTCGGCGCGCTGCTCGTGGATGCCGCGCTCAGGACCGGAGGTCTGATTTGATGCCGATCAATCCCACCCACCCGATGCACGCCCGCCGCCTGTCCCGCAACGTGGGGCTGGGGCTCGTGCTGGCCTTCTTCGTCGCGCTCGTCTTCGCGCTGACCGTGGTCAAGGTCCAGCGCCTGGGCCCCATCGAATCGCCTGAGCAGGCGCTGCAATCCGCAGCCCCCGCCGGCGCCGGCCCCGCCGAGACGACGGTCAGCCCCGATGTCATGCCGGCCGAGGATGCGACGCGATGAAACTGGAACCGACGACCAAGACCGCGCTCGGCGCCGTGGCCGTCATCCTCTTCATGGGGTCGATGGCGTGGGCGGCGGTGCCGTTCTATTCCTGGTTCTGCCGTGTCACCGGCTTCGGCGGCGTGACCTCGACCGCCGAGGCGGGGTCGGACACGGTGCTGGACGAAACCATCACCGTGCGGTTCGACAGCAACCTCGACCGCGACATGCCGTGGGAGTTCCGCCCCAAGGTACGCGAGATGGAGCTGAAGATCGGCGAGACCGGGCTGGCCTTCTACGAGGCCTACAACCCCACCGACCATCCCGTGGCGGGGCAGGCGACCTATAACGTCGCCCCCTACGAGGCCGGTGGCTTCTTCACCAAGATCGACTGTTTCTGCTTTACCGAACAGGTGCTGCAGCCGGGCGAGCGGGTGGACATGCCGGTGACCTTCTACGTCGACCCCGAGATCACCACCGACCGCGACGCGAAGTTTGTCAAACACATCACCCTGTCCTACACATTCTACGAGATCGACCTGCCGCAAGAACAGGCGAGCCTCACCGGCGGGGCCGAAAGCCCGGCAGCTGCAGCGACAGATATAAACTAGCCCCCAAAGGGACGACCTCAGAGGGACCGCCGATGGCGCACGAGAAAAACCACGACTACCACATCCTGCCACCCTCGATCTGGCCTCTGCTCAGTTCGGTCGGGGCCTTCGTTATGCTGTTCGGCGCCGTCAAGTGGATGCACGACTCAGGGCCCTGGCTGTTCCTGATCGGTCTGGCGCTGGTGCTTTACACCATGTTCGCATGGTGGTCCGAAGTCGTCGCCGAATCGAAGATCGGCGACCACACCCCGGTGGTGAACATCGGCCTGCGCTACGGCTTCATCCTGTTCATCATGTCCGAGGTGATGTTCTTCTCGGCGTGGTTCTGGTCGTTCTTCAAGCACGCCATCTACCCGATGCAGCAATTCTCGGAAGGTCAGTGGCCGCCCCCGTCGATCGAAACCTTCGATCCCTGGCACCTGCCGCTGATCAACACGCTGATCCTGCTGTGCTCGGGCGCCGCCTGCACCTGGGCGCACCACGCGCTGGTGCATGAGGATAACCGCAAGGACATGGCCTCGGGCCTGATCATCGCGGTGCTGCTCGGCCTGATCTTCACCGTGTTCCAGGCCTACGAATACAGCCACGCGGCCTTCGGCTTTGCCGGCAACATCTACGGCGCCAACTTCTTCATGGCGACGGGCTTTCACGGCGCGCACGTGATCATCGGCACGATCTTCCTCTTCGTGTGCTACCTGCGCCTGCGCATGGGCCAGTTCACGGCCGAAAAGCACGTGGGCTTCGAAGCCGCCGCCTGGTACTGGCACTTCGTCGACGTGGTGTGGCTGTTCCTCTTCGCCTCGATCTACATCTGGGGCGGCTGACGGCCCGGCGCGGTGGTGCACGCGATGCAGCCCGGTTCGGGCCTGACACGCGCCGCGCCCGCCCGACGACAGATCCATAAGGCCGCCGCCCGCTAGCGGCGGCCTTTCTCTTTTCAGATCCCAGGAGACTGCGATGACCCGTCGGATCCTGCTGCCATGTCTCGCGGGTGTGCTCGGCGTGGCGATCCTCCTCTGCCTCGGCATCTGGCAGGTGCACCGGTTGGAGTGGAAAACTGCGATGTTGGCCGACATCACGGCACGCATCTCCAGCGCGCCCGTGGACCTGCCCCAAGACCCCGACCCCGAGGCCGACCGCTACCTGCCGGTGCGCGTGCCGGGGCAATTCACGGGCGAAGCGCTGCACCTTCTGGTGTCGGTCAAGCAGGTCGGCGCCGGCTACCGCATCGTCGAGGCGTTCGAAACCGACACAGGCCGTCGCATCATGGTCGACCGCGGCTTCGTCCCGAACGCCGAAAAAGACGCGGACCACCCCGCCGCGCCGGGCCCCGTCGGGGGCAACCTGCACTGGCCGGAAGAGACCGACAGCTTCACGCCCGAGCCCGAGCTCGACCGCAACATCTGGTTCGCCCGCGACGTGCCGCGCATGGCCGACGCGCTAAAGACCGAGCCGCTGCTGGTCGTCGCCCGCGCCGACACGGGCGGCGGCGTCACGCCGCTGCCGGTGGGGACCGAGGGCATTCCCAACGACCACCTGGGCTATGCAATCACGTGGTTCTCGCTCGCCGCGATCTGGGCGGGGATGACAGGGTTCTATCTGTGGCGTATCAGGCGCGGGTCCGGAAGAGGGGAAGACTGATGCGTTACGTGTCGACGCGGGGCCGCGCGCCCGAACTCGGCTTCGAAGAGGCGATGCTGGCGGGACTTGCGCGTGACGGCGGGCTCTACGTCCCCGAGACCGTTCCGCAACTGGGGCCCGAGGCCTTTGCCGCCATGGCGGGCCTGCCCTACGAAGAGGTCGCGCTTCGCGTCCTGCGCCCCTTCGTCGGCGACGACCTGCCCGAGGCCGAGCTGCGGGACGCCATCGCCCAGGCCTACGCCGCCATCGCGCACACCGCCCGCGCGCCCATGGTGCAGCTGGCGCCGGGGCACTTCCTGCTTGAGCTTTTCCACGGGCCCACGCTGGCCTTCAAGGACTTCGCGATGCAGCTGATCGGGCAGCTTTTCAGCCGCGCGATGCAGAAGCGGCAGGACCGCATCACCATCGTCGGCGCCACCTCGGGCGATACCGGCTCGGCAGCGATCGAGGCTTTCCGGGGCCTGCCGCGGACCGACGTCTTCATCCTCTTCCCCGAGGGCCGCGTGAGCGAGGTGCAGCGCCGCCAGATGACGACGCCGGACGAGGCCAACGTGCATGCCATCGCGGTCAAGGGTGATTTCGACGATTGCCAGGCCCAGGTGAAGGCGATGTTCAACGATCACGCCTTCCGCGACGAAGTGGGGCTCTCGGCGGTGAACTCGATCAACTGGGCGCGGGTGCTGGCGCAGGTTGTCTATTACGTGACGGCGGCGGTGGCTCTGGGCGCGCCGCACCGGGCGGTGGACTTCACCGTGCCCACGGGCAATTTCGGCGACATCTTCGCGGGCAACATCGCCCGGCGCATGGGGCTGCCCATCGGGCGGCTGGTGATCGCCACCAACCGAAACGACATACTGCACCGCACCTTCGCCACGGGGCGGCATGAAAAGGAAGGCGTCGAACCCACGATGTCGCCGTCGATGGACATCCAGGTCAGCTCGAACTTCGAACGCGCGCTCTTCGAGGCCTACGGGCGTGACGGAGGCGCCGTGTCGCAGCTGATGGACGAGCTGCGCGACAAGGGCGGTTTCGGCGTCAGCCAAGGCGCGATGGAGGCCCTGCGCGAAACCTATGCCTCGGGCCGTGCGTCCGAGGAGGAGACCCGCGACACCATCCGCCGCATCCATGCCACGACGGGCGAGATTCTATGCCCGCACAGCGCCGTCGGCGTGAAGGTCGCGGAAGAGCACCTGGACCCCGCGCGCCCGATGGTGACGCTCGCCACCGCGCACCCCGCCAAGTTCCCCGACGCTGTCGAGGCCGCGACGGGCCTGCGGCCGGGGCTTCCAAAGCGGATGGCGGATCTTTATGACAGGCCCGAGCGGGTGACGCCGGTCGACAACGACCTCGTCGCCCTGCAAGACCTCATCAGGGAGCGCCGCACCACGTGACCGTCAGACTCCACACGCTCGACAACGGCCTGCGCATCGTCACCGAAACCATGCCCAGCCTCAAATCCGCCTCGGTCGGCATCTGGGTCAATGCAGGAGGGCGGCACGAGCGGCCCGAGCAGAATGGCATCGCGCATTTCCTCGAACACATGGCCTTCAAGGGCACGACGACCCGGTCCGCGCTGCAGATCGCCGAGGCGATCGAGGACGTCGGCGGCTATATCAACGCCTATACCAGCCGCGAGATGACGGCCTATTACGCGCGTGTCCTGCAGGCCGACGTGCCGTTGGCGCTGGACGTGATTTCGGACATCGTGCTGAACCCCGTCTTCGACGACAACGAGATCGAGGTCGAGCGCGGCGTGATCCTGCAGGAAATCGGCCAGGTCCTGGATACGCCCGACGATATCGTCTTCGACTGGCTGCAGGAGGTCGCCTATCCCGACCAGCCGCTGGGGCGCAGCATCCTGGGCCCCTCGGACCGCGTCAGCGGCTTCTCCAAGTCCGACCTCGCGACCTTCGTCACCGAACGCTATGGTCCCGACCAGATGATCCTGGCCGCCGCGGGGGCGGTCGATCACGACGCCATCGTCGCGCAGGCGAAAGAGCTTTTCGGCGACCGGCCCGGGCGCAGCTCGGGCGCGCCCGAACCGGCCGCCTTCATCGGCGGCGAGCGGCGCGAGTCGCGGGCGCTGGAGCAGGTGCATTTCGCGCTGGCGCTCGAGGCGCCGGGCTACCGCGAGCCCGGTTTCTATACCGCGCAGATCTATGCATCGGCCCTGGGCGGCAGCATGTCGTCGCGCCTGTTCCAGGAACTGCGCGAACGGCGTGGGTTGTGCTACTCGATCTTCGCCCAGTCCGGAGCCTATTCCGACAGCGGCATGATGACCGTTTATGCCGGCACCTCGGCCGACCAGATCGGCGGGCTGGCCGAGGTCACGATCGACGAGATCCGCAGGTTCTCGGGCGACCTGTCCGAGGCCGAGGTCGAGCGCGCCCGCGCGCAGATGAAGGCGGGCTTGCTGATGGGGCTGGAAAGCCCGTCGTCGCGGGCCGAGCGCCTGGCGCGGTTGATTTCTATCTGGGGCCGGGTGCCCGAGCTGGACGAGACCATCGCGCGCATCGACGCCGTCACGCCTGACGACGTGCGCCGCTTCGGCACCGGCATCACCCAAGCGGGGCGCGCGGCGCTGGCGCTTTACGGGCCCTGCGACAACGCACCGGGGCTGGGGGCCCTGACGGACAGGCTTGCCGCCTGATGCTGTCGGCGCGCCGGCGGGTCCGGATAGAGACCGAGCGGATGACCCTGCGCGCCCCCCAGCACGCCGATTTCCGGCCATGGACCGAGCTGCGTGTCCAGTCCGCTGATTTCCTCAAGCCTTGGGAGCCGACCTGGGCGCCCGACCACCTGTCGCGAAAGAGTTTCACCAACCGCGTCTACTGGGCGCAGAGGGCGATCACGAACGGCACGGCGCTGCCGCTGTTCCTTATCCGGCGCGAGGACGACGTGCTGCTGGGGGCGATCACGCTGGACAACATCCGGCGCGGCCCGGCGCAGACCGGGACGACCGGCTACTGGATCGGCGCGCGCTTCGCGCGGCAGGGCTACATGCGCGAGGCGATCGACGCAGTGGTCCACCATGCCTTCACGGTCATGGACCTGAGCCGCATCGACGCCGCCTGCCTGCCGGAAAACGCAGCCTCGCGCGGGGTGCTGGAGCGGTGCGGCTACAAGTATGAAGGCGTGGCGCAAAGCTATCTTCAGATCGCCGGCCGGTGGCGCAACCACGTGCTTTACGCCAACCTGCGCGCCGACCGGCGCGGCCGGGCGCAGACAGGCTGACCCGGGGCCGGGCGAGCGGTGAAGGCGGGGAGCCGCCTGAGCGCGGTTTGGCGACAGGGCAGGGGGCATCCTGCCCCCTCTTCGGCCCGAGGGGCCGAATTCACCCCCTGGGAGTATTTTCGAAGAGAAGAAAGACCCCAGGTCAGTCCGCGGCGGAGGCCTTGCCGCGGTGGTGGCCGATGCGCGTGGGAAAGGGGAAGACGGGGCGGTCCTCGGGCGCTGTGTCGCGCGCGGCAATCCATCGGGCATAGGCGCGGGCGGCGGGCGCGGCCGAGGCGCCGTGCAGGATCACGCTGCCCGCGACGGTGAGTAGGATCGCGGGGGCCAGGTCGCCTCCGAGCTGGACGCCGTCCTCTTCCAGGATCAGCAGCAGGTAGAGGATCGAGGCCAGGCCGCGCGGTCCGAACCAGCCCAGGAACAGGGCCGTGACGGGACGCAGGCGCGTGCCTGTCAGTGCCAGCGCCACCGGCACCATGCGCAGCACGGTAAGGGACAGCGCGGCATAGACGACATGGCGCCAGGTAAGCGTGTCGAAGGCCGTGGGCAGCAGAACCGCGCCGAATAGCAGGAACACCACGAGGCTTAGCAACTGGCCCTCGGTTTCGCCGAAATCCTCGAGCGCGTCGAGCACGCGGCGGGTCGAGGTGGCGACCGCCATGCCGGCGGCAAAGGCGGCGATGAACCCGTTGCCATGCGCGAGCTCGGCGCCGCCATAGGCCAGGAGCGCCAGTGACAGGACCGCGATCTGCAGAAAGACCTGGTTCATCAGCCGCGCCTCGGCCGCGGCGTTGATCGCCCGGACCCCCAGCCAGCCCACGGCAATCCCGACCGCGGGCCCCACCAGCAGCTGACCCGCGATGAAGAGGCTCCATCCGCCTGCGCCGCGCCCCTCGACGGCCTCGAAGGCCAGGCTTAGGACGATCAGCAGGACGGGAAAGGCCAGTCCGTCGTTCAGCCCGGATTCGACGTTCAGCGCCTGGCGCACCCGCTGCGGGATGGCGCCGTTCGTCACGACCGCCTGGCCCAGCGCCGCGTCGGTCGGGGCGAGGATCACGCCCAGCACCGCCGCCTGCCAGAGGCCCAGGCCGGGAAAGATCCACCATGCCGCAAGCGTGCCCAGGACCATCGTCATGGGCAGGCCGATCGCGAGAAGGCGCAGGGGGACGTCGTGATCGCGGCTGAGCCGGGTGACGTCGATCCGCGCGGCATCGGTAAAGAGAACGAGGACCAGCGTGACCTCGGCCAGCATGTGAAGCGCGGAGTTGCGGACGGGGAAGGCCACGAGATCCAGCACCGCCTCGCCCAAGACGAGCCCCATGGCGGTAAAGACCATGGGTCCGGTCAGCGACCCCGATTCGCCGCGTCGCGAGACGAGCGCGTAGCCAAAGACGCCCAGGGCGATGATGAAGAGGTCCGATGGCGCCATGACAGGGGGCAATCTGTGGCGCAAGCCGGACGAGGGAAGGGGCATTGGCCGAAAACCCGCGGGTTTTTCGATCCAAAGCCGGGATGCCTGCCCATCCAACCGCCCGCGCAAACGTGATCGCCCCCGGGGGATGGGACAGGCAGGGGGCGGCCGTGGCGTGCTAACCTAGGGGGAAGTCATCGGATCCGAGGGGCCCGCCATGCCGCGCCTTCGTTTGACACGCGTCGGGATTGCCGCCGCCCTCTACGCGTCCGCGACGCGAACTGCCGTGCGGATCGGCGGGATATGCGTCGCGCTGTCCCTCGGGCTCGGTGCACCGGCGGTCGCGCAGGACAGCCGCGTCAGCCACTGCATCGCCATCGCGGAGGCGGCGCCGGGGCTCGATTATCTGCACAAGGCTTCGTGGCGCGATCCCGTGCCGGACGACGAGGTGCGGATCAGCTATCTTGACCACTCGATGATGCTGATCCAGACGGCCGGCGGGCTTTCCGCCGTCACCGACTATGCCGGGCACCTCGGGTCCGCCGATCTGGTTCCCGACGTGGTGACGATGAACCACGCGCATTCCAGCCACTGGACCGCCAGCCCGGACGCGCGCATTCCGCATGTGCTGCGCGGGTGGGGCGACGGGCGGACGCCCAACCTGCATCACCTCGACCTGGGCGAGATGCTGGTGCGCAACGTGCCCACCGACATCCGGTCGACGTGGGGCGAGGGGGTCGAGCGCTACGGCAATTCGATCTTCGTGTTCGAGGTGGCGGGGCTTTGCATCGGGCACCTGGGTCACCTGCACCACGAACCGACGCCTGAACAATACGCGGCCCTGGGCCGGCTCGATATCGTGATGGCGGCGGTGGATGGCGGCATGACCATGGACCTCGACACGATGACGGCCATCCTCGGGCGGCTGAGAAGCTCGATCGTGATCCCGATGCACTGGTTCGGGGCCGCAACCCTCGACCGGTTCCTGGATCGGATGGCGGGCAGCTTCGAGGTTCGGCGCGATGGCGTCACCAGCCTGACGGTCGGATTGCGCAGCCTGCCCGCCCGCCCGACCATCGTGGTGCTGGAACCGCGGCTTCTGGCAGGGGACTAGCGCGGCGGCGCTTGCGCGGCCGGGCGCCCCGGTTATCTATGGCGGCATGACACAGGACCTGACGCCCGACCTGAGCGACGCGCTCGCCCGCCTGCTGCCGGCCGACACCCTGCGCCCGGCCGAGCCGCGCTATCTGGAAGAGCCGAGGGGCAAGTGGCGGGGCCGCGCTGCGATGCTGGCCCTGCCGCGGAACACGGACGAGGTCGCGACCATCCTGCGCTTTGCGCATGACCATGCTGTCCCCGTCATTCCCTATGGCGGCGGTACCGGGCTGGTGGGCGGCCAGCTGACCGGTGCCGGCGCGCCGATCGTCGTGTCGGTGGAGCGGATGACGCAGGTGCGCGCGGTGTACCCGGATGAAAACGTGATGGTGGTCGAGGCGGGCGCCGTGCTGGCCGACGTGCAGGCCGCCGCGGCCGAGGGGGGGCGGCTTTTCCCGCTGTCCCTGGCCTCTGAGGGGTCGGCCCGGATCGGCGGGCTTCTGGCGACGAACGCGGGCGGCGTCAACGTTCTGCGCTACGGCAATGCCCGCGACCTGTGCCTGGGGCTGGAGGCGGTGCTGCCCGACGGGCAGGTGATGCACGGGCTGCGGCGCCTGCGAAAGGACAATACCGGCTACGATCTGAAGAACCTGCTGATCGGGGCCGAGGGCACGCTGGGCCTGATTACCGCGGCCAGCCTGAAGCTGGTCCCGCAACCGGCCCGCCGCGGTGTCGCGCTGATCGTCGTGGACAGCCCCGAGGCGGCGCTGCGGCTGCTCACCCGGACGCAGGCGCTGGCGGGCCCGGGCCTTTCTGCGTTCGAGCTGATTTCGGGGCAGGGGCTGCGCTTTATCGAAGAGACGCAGACCCCCGCGCGCCAGCCATTCGAGACGATCCCCGGGTGGATGGCGCTGATCGACCTCGGGCTGCCAGCCAGCCTCGACCCCGACGCGCTGCTGGAAGAGGTGTTCGCCTGGGCCTTCGAGGAAGGCGTGGCAAGCGACGGGGTCATCGCGCAGAGTGACCAGCAGCGGCAGGACCTGTGGACACTGCGCGAGTCGATCCCCGACGCGAACCGCAAGATCGGGGCGATTGCCTCGCACGACATCTCGGTCCCGATTTCGCTGATCCCGGGGTTCCTGGCGCGGGCGGATGCAGCGCTGGACGGGTTCGACGTGCGGATCAACGCCTTCGGACATCTGGGCGACGGCAACCTGCACTACAACGCCTTCCCCGCGCCGGGCCGGACGCGGGATGCCTATGACGCCGCGCAGATCAGCCGCGTGGTGCATGATCTGGTCCACGACTTCGAGGGCGCGTTTTCCGCCGAGCACGGAGTTGGGCGGCTGAAGGTCGCGGATCTGGAGCGCTATGGCGATCCCGCCCGGCTGGCAGCGATGCGGGCGATCAAGGCCGCTCTCGATCCGCGCGGCATCATGAACCCCGGCGCCGTACTGCGGCTGCCCGACGCGCCTATCGACGGCGCACCCGCTGACGACGCACCCGCTGACGACGCACCCGCTGACGACGCACCCGCTGACGACGCACCCGCTGACGACGCACCCGCTGACGACGCACCCGCTGACGACGCACCCGCTGACGACGCACCCGCTGACGACGCACCCGCTGACGACGCACCCGCTGACGACGCACCCGCTGACGACGCACCCGCTGACGACGCACCCGCTGACGACGCACCCGCTGACGACGCACCCGCTGACGACGCACCCGCTGACGACGCACCCGCTGACGACGCACCCGCTGACGACGCACCCGCTGACGACGCACCCGCTGACGACGCACCCGCTGACGACGCACCCGCTGACGACGCACCCGCTGACGACGCACCCGCTGACGACGCACCCGCTGACGACGCACCCGCTGACGACGCACCCGCTGACGACGCACCCGCTGACGACGCACCCGCTGACGACGCACCCGCTGACGACGCACCCGCTGACGACGCACCCGCTGACGACGCACCCGCTGACGACGCACCCGCTGACGACGCACCCGCTGACGACGCACCCAGTGACGACGCACCCAGTGACGACGCACCGACTGCCGTGGCGCCCACCGAAGGCGCGCCCGCCACGCCCGACCACCCCGAAGGAGACCGCCATGACCCGCCCACGACATAGCGCCCGACTGGCGCTTTGCGCCCTCAGCTGCATCGCCCCCCTCACCACGACGGCCAGCCTTGCCGCGACGGGCGATTTGGCGCTGTCGCTTTCCCTGCCGCAGGATGACCGAACCACCGTCATTCCGGCTGACTACGACTGCGACCAAGGACCGGACCTGTCCGTGCGCTACATCAACGCCGGAGCCAACAGCCTTGCGCTGATCCCGGTCGAAGGCGCCGAACTGGTCTTCGTGCAGACGCTTTCGGCCTCGGGCGCCCGCTACGTCTCGGGGGTTTGGGAGTGGTGGTCGAAGGGCGATGGCGCCACTTTGCGGAACCTCACCGACGACAGCGCGCGCAGCTGCACGGCACGGGACGCGGGCGTCGCCGACGACTGACAGGGGCGCGCCACCTCGGCCTTTCCCTTCCCGGTGCCTCGTCCCCTTGCCGCATGCCCTTCCGCTGGGGCACGCGGCTGCCAAGGCCGAGGTTGGGCAGGCCGTTTTCACCCCACACCGATCATCCCGCGCGCCGTTCCTGCGACAGCGCGATGCCTGGCGGGCAGCGCGCCCGGAGCCCCGGCATAAGGGAAACGCCGGTTCCACGCGCGCTTTCTTCGCCCTGCCTCAGGCAACCGGGGCAATCCGCGTCAGACCCTGCGGAAAAAGGCGATCCCGTAGGGCGGCAGCTGACCCTCGACAACGCCGGTCTGCGGCGCGTCCTCTTCTGGCACCCACCCCTCGGGCGCGGTCCATTCGGCGGGCGCGTTCGACAGGTTGAAGACGCAGAGCACGGTTTCGCTGTCGTTCTCGCGCGAAAAGGCCAGCACCGTTTCGGGCCCAGGCGCACAGTCGAGGCTGCCGCAGCGCATCGCGTGCCGCTCTTGCCGCCACGCGAAAAGAGCCTTGGCGAAATGCAGCGTCGTGCCTTGCGTGCCGTCCTGCGCGGCGACCGACAGCGCGGCGTGGTCGGGGCCCACGGGCAGCCACGGGGTGCTTTCGGAAAAGCCGAGCGCCTCGCCCTCGGACGTCCATGGCATCGGCGTGCGCGATCCGTCGCGGCCCTTGTAGTCGGGCCAGAAGGCCAGCCCGTAGGGGTCGACGATGGCTTCGAAGGGCAGGTCCACCTCGGTCAGGCCCAGCTCTTCGCCCTGGTAAAGGATCACCGATCCGCGGATCGACACCAGCACCGCCAGCACCAGCCGCGCGACGGCGGCGGTATCGCCCGTCAGGTGATCATGCGCGGCCCAGCGCGTCACGGTCCGTTCGACGTCGTGGTTGCCGAAGGCCAGCGTCGGCCAGCCGCCATTCATCTCGTTGGCATAGCGGTCGATCAGCTTGCGCAGGTTCGGTGCCGTGGGCAGGGCATTCAGCAGCTGGAAGGTATAGCAGGAGTGCAACCGGTCTTCGCCGTGGGAATACTTGGCGGAGACGGGAATGGAATCGACATCGCCGACCTCGCCCAGCAGGAAGCGGTCGCCGTAGTCGTCGGTCAGCGCGCGCAGGCGTTCCAGCAGCGGCAGGATATGCGGCAGGTCCCGGTCGTACTTGTGGTTCTGCATCCGGAAGGGCGAGCCCGGGGCACCGCCCACGTCGATGCTGTCGCCGTCTTCTAGGGGCGGGTTGTCGCGAAGCTCCGGGTCCACGACCAGCGCGGGGATCGCGTCCAGCCGCAGCCCGTCGACGCCCTTGTCCAGCCAGAACCGGCATTCGCCCAGCATCGCCTCCACGACCTCTTCGTTGTTCCAGTTCAGCGCGGGCTGGGAGGACAGGAAGTTGTGCAGGTAGTATTGCTTGCGGGTATGGTTCCAGCTCCACGCGGGGCCGCCGAAGACCGACAGCCAGTTGTTGGGCGGGTTGCCGTCGGGCTTTGCGTCGCGCCAGACGTACCAGTCGGCCTTGTCGTTGTCGCGCGACGACCGGCTTTCGGCAAAGAAGGGATGCTGGTCCGACGTGTGGCACAGCACCATGTCGACCATGACCTTGAGCCCGAGGTCATGGGCCCGGGCCAGCAGGTCGTCGAAATCCTCGTTGCTGCCGAACATCGGGTCGACCTGCCGGTAGTCGGCAACGTCGTACCCGAAATCCTTCATCGGCGAGAGGAAGAAGGGCGAGATCCACAGAGCGTCGACCCCGAGGCTGGCGATATGCTCCAGTTTCTCGGTGATCCCCGGCAGATCTCCGATGCCGTCGCCGCCCGTGTCCCGGAAGGACCGGGGATAGACCTGATAGATCACCGCGCCCCGCCACCAGGGGTCGCCCTTCGTTGCCGTCATACTGATCGCCTCACTCGTCCCGTTTCACATAACCCATCGTGTCGGCGGCTCAGCTAGCGCCTCGGTAAGGGGCGGCAAGACAGGGGCGCGGGCCGGGCGCGGCGGGGGCGATTACGCGCCCGCGAACTCGCACAGGATGTGGACGGGGTGGCCCAGGTCCTCGAGGATACGGCGCCCGCCCAGCTCGGGCAGGTCGACGACGAAGGCACAGCCCATGACCTGCGCCCCGAGCCGGGACAGCAGCTTCAGCCCGGCGGCGGCGGTGCCGCCGGTGGCCAGCAGGTCGTCGACCAGCAGGACCCTTGCACCGGGGGCGATGGCGTCGTCGTGCACCTCGACCGTGGCTTGCCCGTATTCCAGGGCATAGTCCTCCGAGATCGTCCGCCCGGGCAGCTTGCCGGCCTTGCGGATCGGCAGGAACCCGGCGCCCAGCCGGTCGGCCATGGCGCCCCCGATGACGAAGCCGCGCGCCTCGATCCCGGCAATCATGTCGATATCGGCGTCGCGGTAGGGCGCGACCAGCTCATCGATGCAGCGGCGCAGGCCCTGCGGGTCGGCGAAAAGCGTGGTCACGTCGCGAAACATGATGCCGGCATGCGGAAAATCCGGGATGGTGCGGATGTAGTCCCGCACGGGGGTGGCATCGGTCATTGCGGGGAAATCTCCTTGGGGTCGGCCGGGCCCGGCGCGGGACCAGCACGGGGGCAGTCTCGGGCGCGCCCCTCATGGCAAGAACCCGCGGAGGGATCAAGCGACAGGCGCGGCCCGGTCGGGGCGTGCCGGCCTGGAAATGGGCGCTGGCGGGCATTGGTCGGGCAATGACGGACGTTGCAGGCAGGATCGGTGACAGGATGGCAGACGCGGCAGACGGGATCATCGACCTTTATCGCCGTCATGGCGCCGCCTGGGTGGCCGCCCGCGGTGCGGTCCTGACCGAAGGCATGTGGCTGGACCGGTTCGCGGGCTTGCTGGGGGCGCGGGCGCGGGTCCTCGACATCGGGTGCGGCGCCGGCGTGCCCATCGCCCGCGCCATCGCCGACAGGGGGCACGAGGTGACCGGGGTCGCTTCCGCGCCCGGCATGATCGCGCTGTTCCGCGCGAACCTTCCCGGCGCTGCGGCCTACGTGGCGGACATGCGGGGCCTCGATCTGCGCGCCCGCTTCGACGGGCTGATCGCGTGGGACAGCTTCTTTCACCTCGATCGCGATGCCCAGCGGACCATGTTCGCCATATTCCACAGGCATGCCGCGGCCGGCGCGCCGCTTCTCTTCACCAGCGGTCCGGCCGAGGGCGAAGTCATCAGCACGCTGGAGGGCGAGCCGCTGTTCCATGCCAGCCTCGATCCCGGCGAATACCGCCGCCTGCTGGACAAGGCGGGGTTCGACGTGATCGCCCATGTCGCCGAGGACCCGCAGTGCACGGGGCACACGGTCTGGCTGGCCCGCCGCAGGTGATCGCGACGGGCGGGGGCGATGGGCGCGACAAAAGGTTGGCCCGGGTCCGTGACGCCCCGGCCCGGAGCTAGCCCAGGACCCGGCCCGCCACCGCGTCGAGCCTGGCCAGAAGGTCCGGGTCACGCTTGTCGGGCGCGGTCATCAGCGCAAATTCCAGCGCCCGGTCGCAGCCATGCGGGCAGGGGGCGCGGTCGGCGCCCAGAAGAGCGGGCAGGCGGCGGACCAGTCCGCGACCCTTGTCGGCGTTGCCCGTCAGGATGCGGATGATGTCGTTGATGTCGACCGCGCCGTGGTCGGGATGCCAGCTGTCGTAGTCGGTGATCATCGCGACCGAGGCATAGCAAAGCTCGGCCTCGCGGGCGAGCTTGGCCTCGGGCATGTTGGTCATCCCGATCACGTCGGCGCCCCAGGCGTCGCGGTACATCTTCGACTCGGCCATCGACGAGAACTGCGGCCCCTCCATCGCCAGATAGGTGCCGCCGTCGTGCACCTTGATGCCTTCGGCCCGCGCGGCCTCGACACAGGCGGCACCGAGGCGCGGACAGGTGGGATGCGCGACCGAGACATGCGCCACGCAGCCCTTGCCGAAGAAGCTTTTCGCCCGGGCGAAGGTGCGGTCGATGAACTGGTCGACGACGACGAAATCGCCCGGCGCCATCTCTTCGCGGAACGACCCGCAGGCCGAGACCGAGATCACGTCGGTCACGCCCAGCCGTTTCAGCGCGTCGATATTGGCGCGGTAGGGCACGTCCGACGGCGCATGCACGTGGCCCCGCCCGTGCCGCGGCAGGAAGGCCATCGCCATCCCGTCCAGCCGCCCGGTCAGGATCTCGTCCGAGGGCGCGCCCCAGGGGCTTTCCACCGCCCGCCATTCCGCGTCCTGCAACCCGTCGATCTGGTAAAGCCCCGATCCGCCGATCACCCCGATCATCGTGTCCGTCATGTCCGGTCCCATCCTGTCCTGTCGCGCGGCAACCTAGGGCAGACCAAAGGGAAGAGGGAAGAGCCCCGTACACCGCACGCCGCAGCTGGGCCGCGGCTGGATCGGGGCGAGGGTCGCGCGGCATCGGGGCGTGTCGCTGGGGCCCGTCGCCGCGTGCGAAAGCTGCGTCACCGCGGCGCGCGCGGACCGTGTGGAGCGCGGAACGGAGCGCGCCACGGACGGCGTGGATCAGGCCCGGGGGCTTCGGGATGGACGCGTCAGGGCATGAGCGCGCAGCCCCACGCAGGGAGACGCAGGTCGGCGGCGCCGGGGGGGCTGCGCTGCGGCGCAAATGCACCTATGCGTTGCGGCCGACGCCGCATCCCGCTAGGGGGCGGTTATATCCGGCGCCGGCCTGTGTTATGGGCTGGGGCAAATCGCACATCCCGAACAGACAGGACTCACGCTCTTGGCCAGATCGCTGCTGGCGGGCATCGCCCCCTCTATTTCCCGAATGAACCTGAAGAGCGACCTGACGCCCGCGCAGGCCAAGACCGACGTGCTGTCGGGATTGACCGTGGCGCTGGCGCTGGTGCCCGAAGCGGTGGCCTTCGCCTTCGTGGCGGGCGTGCATCCGCTGGTGGGGCTTTACGCCGCCTTCATCGTCGGGCTGATCACCGCCTGCATCGGCGGCCGCCCCGGCATGATCTCGGGCGCGACCGGCGCGCTGGCCGTGGTGATGGTCGCGCTCGTCGCGCAGCACGGGGTCGAATACCTCTTTGCCACCGTCGTGCTGATGGGTGTCCTGCAGATCGCGGCGGGGATCTTCCGGCTGGGCAAGTTCATCCGGCTGGTGCCGCACCCCGTGATGCTGGGCTTCGTCAACGGCCTGGCGATCGTCATCTTCCTCGCCCAGCTCAGCCAGTTCCAGGTGCCCGGCTCGGGCGAGGCGTCGGGCCATGGCGTGGGCGGCGGCGAGTGGCTGTCGGGCTGGCCCATGGTGCTGATGCTGGCGCTGGTGGCGCTGACCATGCTGATCGTCTGGGGGCTGCCCAAGATTACCAACATCATTCCCGCCCCGCTGGCGGGCATCGGCATCGTCGCGATCCTCGTCATCGCGCTGGGCCTCGACGTGCCGCGGGTGGGCGACCTGGCCTCGATCCAGGGCGGTCTGCCGTCGTTTCACCTGCCGATCGTGCCGCTGAACTGGGAAACGCTGCAGATCATCCTGCCCTATTCGCTGATCCTTGCCGCCATCGGCCTGATCGAAAGCCTGCTGACGCTGAACCTCGTGGGCGAGATCACCGGGAAGCGCGGCGGCGCCAGCCAGGAATGCGTGGCGCAGGGCATCGCCAACTTCGTCACCGGGTTCTTCGGCGGCATGGGCGGCTGCGCGATGATCGGCCAGTCGATGATCAACGTGAAATCTGGCGGACGCACGCGGCTGGCCGGCATCTCGGCCGCGCTGTTCCTTCTGGCCTTCATCGTGGTCGCCAGCCCGATCATCGAGCTGATCCCGCTGGCCGCTCTGGTGGGCGTGATGTTCATGGTGGTGATCGGGACCTTCGCGTGGAATTCGTTCCGCATCCTGCGCAAGGTGCCCGTTACCGACGCCTTCGTCATCGTGCTGGTGACCGCCGTGACCGTGGCCTACGACCTGGCGACGGCCGTGGTGGTCGGCGTCATCGTCTCGGCGCTGGAATACGCCTGGACCAACGCCACCCGGATCCACGCCCGCACCTACCGCACGCCCGAGGGCGCCAAGGTCTACAAGGTGCAGGGTCCGCTGTTCTTCGGGTCCGCCGCAGGGTTTGGCGAGCTGTTCGACATCGGTCACGACCCCGATCTGGTGATCGTGGATTTCGAGGGCAGCCGCGTCGCCGACCAGTCGGCCCTGACCGCGATCGAGGCCATCGCCGCGAAATACGAGGCCGCGGGCAAGCGGGTTCAGCTGCGCCACCTGAGCGCCGACTGCCACCGTCTTCTGCACCGCGCGGGCCAACTGGTCGTCGAAAGTGACGATGACCCCGCCTACGGCGTCGCGGTGGATTACGACGTGCGCACGGGGGTGCTGGGCGCGGGGCACTGACCCCCCCGCTCAGCCCTCGCGCCCCCGGGCGCGTCTCGCCGCGGCCGGATCAGTCGGGCCGCGGCATCGCGAAGACCTCGGTCACGCTGGCGTAATCCTGGTAGCCCAGCCGCGACAGGGGCTGGTAGCGGGTCACGTCGAAGATCCCGTCGACAAGGCAATCGTCGCGCAGGTGCACGCCCACGACCTCGCCGATGGTGAGGAAATTGGCCGCGCCCTTCAGCGTGACGATCTGGGTCAGGCGGCATTCCAGCGCGGCGGGCGCGCCCGACACGCGCGAACAGGGGATCGTCTCGCAGTCCTCCCGGCCCAGCCCAGCCCGGTCGAATTCGTCGGTGCCGCGCGGATAGCTGCCAGAGCTCGCATTCATCGCCTCCTGCATCTGCGTGCCCACGATGTTGACGCAGAACACCCCCGTCTGGCGGATGTTCGACAGGCTGTCCTTGGTCCCGTCGCGGTCGGGCTTGGCCCCGATCGAGGCAAAGACGACCTGCGGCGGGGTGTAGGCCACGGCGTTGAAAAAGGAGTAGGGGGCGAGGTTCTCGTCCCCCGCCTCTCCGCGGGTCGAGATCCAGCCGATGGGCCGGGGCGAGATCACTGCGTTCATCGGGTTGTGCGGCAGGCCATGGCCCTCGTGCGGTCGGTAGAACATGCGCGTCCCTCCTTAGATGTCCGGGCCCGCCCTCGCGGCAGGCGTTTGTCGGTGATTACCGTCCATGCTAGGGGCGTGCCAGCCGAATGAAACGGGGCAGGCGGGGCGGGAAAGCGGATGATCCGGCTTGAGGAAGAGCGGGCGGAGGACCTTTGGGAGGTCGAGGCGCTCTATGATCTGTGCTTTGCCCCGGGGCGCGAGGCGCTGTCGTCCTACCGGCTGCGCGACGGGGTGGCGAAGGTGCCGGACCTGTGCCTGACCGCCCGCGACGAGGCGGGCATACTGGGCGCCGCGATCCGCTACTGGCCGGTCACCATCGCCGAGCCGCAAAGCGCCGAAAAGGGCGACGTCGATACCCCGCGGGCATGGCATGCCCTGCTGCTGGGGCCCGTCGCGGTGCACCCGACCCGTCAGGGCGAGGGGCTGGGCGCGCTGCTGATCAACGAAAGCCTTGCGCTGGCCCGTGGAACCGGCTGGTTCCGGGCCATGCTGGTGGGTGACGCGCCCTATTACGCGCGATTTGGCTTTACCCGGCTCGCTAAGGTCGAGATGCCGCCGCCGACCAATCCCGAGCGTGTCCTCGGCCTCGATCTCGTGCCGGGCGCTTGGAGCGGCGTGCGCGGGCAGGTGGGACGGAGCACCCTGAACGAATTCGTTTGAATTAGCCGTTTTTCCGAGGAACCAATCCCTGTCGCGGATGTTGGAGCACCATATCCAACAGCGCATTACGCGCACCACGGAAGACGGAGTTACATAATGAAAAAGTTCATGATTGCCACCGCCCTCGTCGCTGCTACCTCGACCGGCGCCGCCTTTGCGCAGGAAAACGACGGCCAGCTGCGCGAACTGGTGTCGACCGAGCTTGAGACCATGGAACTTGGCGTCGACGTCGATGCGCTGCCGAACAGCGCCGTCAGCCAGCTGCACCTGATCCTGACCAGCGACATGAGCGAGAGCCAGCAGAACAACCGCGTCCGCGGCGTTCTGGAAGACTACGGCATGAACTTCTCGAACGGCATGATGTACGAAGACGACGGCAGCACCATCGCCGTGACCGTCCCTTCGAACCAGCTGCGTGCCCGCGTCGCGAACGAACTGGCTTTCTATGAAGCCGGTGCCGAAGCCGACGTCGCCACCATGTCGAACGAGCAGGTTTCGGAGCTCTACCTCATCCTGACCAGCACGATGGACAGCTCGGAAAAAGAAAACCGCGTCCGCGGCGTTCTTGCTGAGTAATCGGATCCGACCTTCGGGTCTTTAAGGGGTCGCCCTCGGGCGGCCCTTTTTTCGTGTCCAGACGGTAATGGACGGCGAGCCGGCTGTCATGCGGGCGTCGCCCCGACGGGCCCGGCATCCTTCCGCCTCTCGATGTATCGCGGGATCGCCACACCTTGTGCGCCGGCCCGCATGCGCCCATCTTGACGGCATGGATGACCACCGCACCTCAGACACCTCTGGCCACGACCGCGCGCTGCCCCCGGATCTCAGCGCTGAGGTCGAGGCGCTCGCGACCCGCTTCCGCTCGGCTGACGGGCTGGGAATGCAGGTGCTCAACCTCATCGGCGGCCGGGCCGAGGGGCTGATCGAGCGTCTGCCGGTATCGGTACGCGACCGGATCGACGATGCGACTCAACGCGCGCTGACCATCGCGTCGGAGGCTGCGCACAGGTCGCGCGGACGGGTCGGCGACGGCTCGGACTGGCTGAACAGCGCCGTGACCACCGCGATGGGCGCCGCGGGCGGCTTTGGCGGCCTGCCGACCGCCCTGACCGAACTGCCGGTGACCACGACCGTCCTTCTGCGCGCGATCCAGGGCATTGCGGCCGAGCATGGCTTCGACCCCGCCGATCCGCGCGTGCGCATGCAGTGCCTGCAGGTCTTTGGCGCCGCGGGCCCGCTGGCGCGCGACGACGGGGCGGATATCGCCTTTCTGTCGACCCGGATTACCCTGACCGGGTCGACGATCCATGGTCTCATAGCGAAGATCGCCCCGCGTCTTTCGGCGGTGCTGGGCCAGAAACTGGCGGCGCAGACGGTGCCCGTGCTGGGCGCGGTGGCGGGGGCGGCGACGAATTACGCCTTTACCAGCTACTATCAGGAAATGGCGCATGTCTATTTCGGCCTGCGTCGGCTGGCCCGCGATGCCGATGTCCCGGTCGAGGATCTGCTGGCCGAGTTCCGGCTGGCCCTGACCCCGCCGACCGAGATCGGCTGATCTCCAAGATACCCGACGCTCGGCACCTTCCTACGTCAAAGGCCAGCTTCCCCCGGGCCGCCCGCGGCCTGCGGCAGCAGGTAGACGGCGCCGCCCGCGGGGGGCGTGTTGAGCCGCAGGCGGCATCCGTAGGCGCGCGACAGGCGGTCGTCGGTCAGCACCCGGGCCGGCGGACCTTGGGCGTCGCACCGGCCGTCGGTGATCAGCGCGACGCTGTCGGCGAACATCGCGGTCAGGTTCAGGTCGTGCATCACCGCCACGACCCCTCCGCCCGCATCGGCATAGTCGCGCGCCAAGGTCATCACCTCGATCTGGTGCCCGATATCGAGGCTTGCCACCGGTTCGTCCAGGAACAGCCACCGCGCGCGGCCCTCTGGCGTCACCGGGGTCCAGACCTGCACCAGCACCCGGGCAAGGTGGACGCGCTGCTGTTCGCCGCCTGACAGGTGCTGGTAGTACCGCCCCTCGAACCCGGCCAACCCGACACGGGCCAGCGCGTCGTGCGGAAGGTGGCGCTGCGCGGCCTCAAGGCCGTCGATCAGCCCCAGGCGCACCACCTCGAGCACCGTGAAGGGAAAGGAGAGGCTTGCCGCCTGGGGCAGGACCGCCCGTCGCGCGGCCAGCTCGGTGGGCGGGATCGCGGCCAGCTCGCGGCCGTCCAGCGTGATCCGGCCGCGATGGGCGACGTCGCCTGTCAGGGCCTTGAGCGTGGTGGACTTGCCCGACCCGTTCGGCCCGACGATGGCGGTCAGCGCGCCGGAGCGGGCGGTGAAATCGAGCCCCCGCAGGATCGGGCGCCCGCCCGCCTCGACCGTCAGGTCACGTGCGATCAGCGTCACAGGTCCAGGACCCCGCGATTGCGCAGCAGGATCCACAGGAAGAACGGCCCGCCCAGCGTGGCGGTGACGATGCCGATGGGCAGCTCGGCCGGCGCGATGATGCTGCGCGATACCATGTCCGCGGCGACCAGCAGGCTTGCCCCCAGAAGCGCCGCGTTGGGCAGAAGGTAGCGGTGATCCGGGCCGGTCAGCAGCCGCAGCAGGTGCGGCACGACGATCCCGACGAAGCCGATCCCGCCCGACACCGCGACGGCCGCTCCGGTCGCGCCCGCGACGGTCAGGATCGCGGTGTTCTTCAGCCGCTGCACCGGCACGCCCAGGTGCGCCGCCGACGCTTCTCCCAGGGCCAGCCGGTTCAGCCCGCGCGCCATCGCCGGGGCAAGGACCAGCGCCGCCCCGATCAGGGGCGTCGCGGCAAGGACCTTGGTCCATGTGGCACCGGCGAGCGATCCGAGCCCCCAGAACGTCAGGTCCCGGAGCTGCGAATCGTCGGCGATGTAGACCAGCATGCCCGACACGGCGCCCGCCAGCGCCCCCATCGCGATCCCGGCCAGCAGCATCACCGCGACCGAGGTGCGCCCGCCCCGCGTCGAGACGCGGTATAGAAGCAGCGTGGTCGCCCACCCGCCGAGGAAGGCGGCGACAGGCACCACATAGTGCCCCAGGTAGACGGCCAGCCCGGCGGGCAGCAGCCCGCCCAGCACAATGGCCGCGATCGCGCCCAGCCCCGCGCCGGCACCGACCCCGACCAGCCCCGGGTCGGCCAGAGGATTGCGGAACAGTCCCTGCATCACCGCCCCCGAAACGGCGAGGCCGGCGCCCACCAGCATCCCCAGCGCAAGGCGCGGGAGACGGATGTCGAAGAGGATCACCCGCTCGGTCGCGTCCAGCGCATCGCCCCGGGCGAGGGCCGAGAGAGCCGCGCCGAAGGACGCGCCCGACGCCCCGGTGGACAGCGACGCCACCGCGGTCAGCGCCAGCAGCGCGGCAAGGGTGATCATCACCACCCGTGCGCGGACCTCGCGGTCGCCCGGGCCTGTCCGGGCGGCGGGCAGGGGAAGGGGGAGGATGACGGACAGGCTCATTCCGCGTCCGCCACGGTCTGTGCCAGCGCCTCGGAAAGCCGCTCGACCGCGTCCGGCGTGCGCGGGCCGAAGCCCAGAAGCAGCAGGCCATCCATGCGCACCACCGATCCGGTGCGGGCTGCGGGCGTGGTCGTCAGGGCAGGGTGCGCGAAAAGCGCGTCGTCATCGGCGGCATGGTCGCCCGAACGGTCCATCATCAGGATCACCTGCGGCGCCGCGGCGGCCAGCGCCTCGTCCGTCAGCGGCTTGTAGCCCGCAAAGGCGGTGACGGCGTTCTGACCGCCGGCGAGGTCGATGATCCCTGCGGCGGCGGTGTCGCGCCCCGCCGCCAGGATGCGCCCGCCCTGGATCGACAGGATGAACAGCACCCGCGGCGGGGTGTCGCCCGTCGCCGCACGGGCGCTGTCGCGGGCGGCGGTCAGCCGGTCGTCGATGTCGCGCACCAGCGCCTCACCCGCTTCATCGAGGCCCAGGGTGGCGGCGACGATGCGCACCTTGTCGGCCACCGCCTCGGTGTCGAAGCCCTCGGGCACCTCGACGAAGGGGACCGAGGCGGCGCGCAGCACCTCCAGCGTTTCGGGCGGGCCGCTGCCCTCTTCGGCGATGACGAGGTCGGGCCGGGTCGACAACACGCCCTCGGGCGAGAGCGCGCGCATGTAGCCCACGTCGGGAAGTTCCTCGACCCGCGGCGGGTAGGACGAGGTCGTGTCGCGCGCCACCACCCGGTCGAGCGCACCAAGGGCCGCGATGATCTCGGTCACAGACCCGCCGACGGACACGATGCGCCGCGCCTCGGGGTAGCTTTGCGCATGGGCCGCGGCGGCGAAGGCGATGCCCAGCAGCGCCCCGGCAAGCGCGAGGTGGATGCGGGCGAGGGGGCTTGCAAGGGGCATCATGCCTCCAACGCGTGGGTGGTCGCGGGCAGGGCGCCCAGCAGGGTGGCAAAGGCGCGGCCCTCGGGGTCGGCGTCGTCGCGGCGGGCAAAGATCTGCAGGATCAGCCCGCCCTCGGCGTCGAAGCATTCAAGCGACAGGGCCGGTCCGCGTTTCGTCGGCTTGGTCACGCGCCAGATCTCGGCGATGCGGTCGCCACGCAGGTGCAGGTTGAACCCGGGGTCGAGGATGTTGAACCACGGCTCCACCGTCTTGGGCGTGCCAACCGGGCCGCCGTGGATCTGGATGCAGCCGCGATTGCCGACGAAGATCATCGCCGCGGTGCCGCTGGCCGCCAGCGCGGTGACCAGCGCCTCGGTCGCGCCGGGGGCCAGGCGTTCGGCGCGCGGCGCACCGGCCAGGCGGTAGGCGCCCAGGCGATTCATCCGCAGCTTCGACGTCAGCCTCAGGAACTGGTGGGTGTCGGTCATCCGGTCCCACTCGGCCAGCAGGACATCGCGTTTCTCCGGCACCGACTTGGCCGCCTCGACCGGGTCGCGCGGAACAAGGTCGAGGTGGTCGGTCATGTCCTCGGTCGCAAGGTCGGTCACCAGCGCCGCAAAGGCGTCTGCGTCCGAGCCGTCGCGCAGGTGGATCTTGTGCACGGCGTCGCCCGCGGCGTCGAAGACCTGGATCGACCGGCGCAGGCGGCCGTTCTGCTCGGTCTCGACCGCGAAGGCGTGGACCCAGTGGCGCGGAAAGATCCGCAGGTCGATCTCGCCCGACAGCACCATCGCGGCATGCTGGCCCGGGACATAGGCATCGTAGACGCCGATCTTTTCCGAGACCGCGTGGTCGTTGCGCGTCAGCCCCATCACCGGCCCCAGCGCTGTGAGCCGCGGGATCAGCCGGTCCGGGGCGGGGTCGATGCGCGTCGCGCCGTCGCCCACACGCGCGGCGACAAGCTCGGCCTCGCGCAGGCCAAGCTCTTCTGCCATGTCGCGCGGCCGCCTGTGGGCTCCGACCGGGGCGGCGTGAAGGCCAGTGCGCGAGGTATCGGCAGGTGGGGCAGGCGTGGTCGTGGCGAAAGGCGGCATTATCGGGTCTGCCATGGGGCCAGTCCTTCTGATCGATCGTAAGCGATTGAGGATGCTGGCGGTCAGGGGCGCTGTCCGCGCGACCGACCTGCTGGCGCTGCGGCGCGGAAATATTGCGCCGACATTCTTGACGCTTTCTATCAGTCATTCTAACCGATGCAAGAGCCCGGGCGAGATCCTCTGTCGGACGACCCCGGAACCACGAGCCAGCGACACCCCATGCCAGCCTCGGACCAAAAGAAAATCTGCGAGGGACTGCCATGGGACACCGCGCCCACCTACGACCACTTTTCGCCAGCGTTTCGATGCTTGCGCTGCTCGCCGCCCCGGCGGCCACGGCGCAGGACGACACGCCCGGCCTGTTCACCCGTCTCGGCCGCGTCGTGCTGGGCTTCGGCGCGGAGCGGGTCGCCATCGACACGCCGCAGGCCGTGACCGTGCTGGATCAGGCCGACATCGACGACACCCAGCCGACCACGGTGGCCGAGCTTTTCGATTTCGTGCCCGGCACGCAGGCCATCGGCTCGGACCGGGTCGGGGGGCTGTCGTTCAACATCCGCGGCGTGGGCGAGCTGTCGGCTTCGGACGAATCAAAAATCATCGTCACCGTCGACGGCGCCACGAAGTTCTACGAACAATACCGCATGGGGTCGTTCTTTGCCGACCCCGAGCTTTACAAGCGGGTCGAGGTTCTGCGTGGTCCGGCGTCGGCGACGCTGTACGGATCGGGCGCGCTGGGCGGCGTCATCAACTTCGAAACCAAGGATCCCGGCGATTTCATCGCCGCAGATGCGACGAACGCGCTGAGGCTGAAATATTCCTACGATTCCAACGGCCAGGGCAACCTGGGCTCGGTCATCTATGCCACGCGCCCCTCGGACCGGGTCGAGATGCTGGGCGCGCTGACCTATCGCACCGCCGAAAACTACGAAGACGGCGACGGGCGCGAGATCGAGGGGTCGGAGTTCGACGCCGCCTCGGCGCTGGTGAAGGGAACCTACCACTTTGGCGACGGGCTGTCGCAAAGCCTGACCGCCTCCTATTCGCTGTGGGATTCCGAGGCCGACGACACCGCCTATTCCCAGACCGGCAGCCTGTCGGCCTTCGGCACCATCGACCGCGATATCCGCGACCAGACCGTGTCGCTGCGCTGGCAGAACCCCGCGCCGGGCAACCCGTGGATCGATCTCGACGCGGTGCTGAGCTATTCGAACACCGAGGTCGAACAATACAACGCCTCGGCGCCGATCCCCTCGCCGCTGTTCGAGGACAGCGACTACGCCTACCGCACCACGTCGCTCAAGGTCGAGAACACCGCCCGCATGTCGGGGCCCGCGTGGGAAAACTACCTGACCTTCGGCATGCAGGTGTCGCACCAGGAGCGCGAGGCGCAGGCGACGTCGGGGAACATCCTGTTCCACCCCGAGGGGACTGACGACAAGATCGGCCTTTTCGCGCAAAGCGAGCTGATCCTCGGCGAACGGCTGACGCTGATCCCGGGCATCCGGGCGGATTTCGTATCGCTCGATCCCGACAGCTCGATCCCCGACACCCGTAGCGTCGATGAGACCGCGATCTCGCCCAAGCTTGCCGTGATGTACGACGTCAACGACGCGATCTCGGTCTTCGGTTCGGTCGCGCGGACCGAACGCGTCGCCACGTTGGACGAGCTGTTTTCGACCGGTCCGGGCGAGGCGGCAAGCCTGTCTCTCGACCCCGAGACGGCGAAAAGCGCCGAGCTGGGCTTTGCCTGGTCGCGTGAGGGGGTGCTGGCCCCGAGCGACGCGATGCAGCTGAAGACGACGGCCTTCTACAGCGACGTGCAGGACCTGATCGCCCGCGATAACACGGTGGGCACGCCCTACTATCGCAACGTCGACGAGGCCGAGCTCTGGGGTGTCGAGGTCGAGGCCGCCTATGAATCCGAGCGTGCCTTCGCCCGGCTGGCCTATTCCGATGTCCGCGGCGAGGACAAGGCGACGGGCGAGACGCTGTCGTCGGTGCCCGCGCAGTCGCTGGCGCTGTCCCTCGGCGGGCGGGTGCCGGCGCATGGGCTGGATTATGGCTGGCGCGGTCAGCTGGTCGATTCGATCGCCTACGGCACCCAGTCCTTCGACAGCTACACGCTGCACGAGGTCTTCGTGGACTGGACGCCCGAGGGTGGCGCGCTCGAAGGCATGAATGTCCGCGCGTCGGTCGAGAACCTTTTCGACGAAACCTACCAGAACAGCCTGTCCGGCGATTATGGCCGCGGCCGGACCTACAAGCTGACCCTGTCCAAGGCCATCGACTGGTGAGAGGACCAATGCAAGCAAGACTGATTCCAGCCACGCTGACCCTCCTGGCCGCGACCGTTTCGGTCGCGGCGGCACAGGAGACGGCAGCCGACGCCGATCCCGCGATGCAGGCCGCCGACGCCACCCCGGCGCTGTCGGTCGAACTGAACGCGATGACGCCCACCGAGGGCGCCTGCCGTCTGACCTTCCTTGTCGAGAACCGGCTGGGCGCGGATCTAGACAAGGCGGTGTTCGAAACCGTGCTGTTGACGGACGAGGGGATCGTCGACCGCCTGACGCTGTTCGATTTCCGCGATCTGCCGCAGGATCGCCGCCGGGTGCGCCAGTTCGACCTGCCGAACCTCGATTGCGGCGGGCTGGGGCAGGTGCTGTTCAACGCCGCCGACAGCTGCGACGGCGCGGGCATCGCGCCCGGGGCCTGCATGGATGCGCTCGACCTTAGCTCGCGCACGGATGTGGAGATGGCGGGATGATTGATCTGACCTCGGGCCTCGACCGTCTGCGCGGCCTCGTCGAACTGGGCGGGCCGGTCGTCGCGATCCTGATCCTTCTGTCGGTGATCGCGGGCGCCGTCCTGATCTACAAGCTGGTGCAGTTCCGGCGGCTGGGCGTGGGACGGCACCGCGCCATCCGCCGTGGGCTGGACCACTGGGACGGTGGGGCCGAGGCGCGCGCGATCTCGGACTTCCGCGAAAGCCGCAACCACCTTGCCCCGGTGCTGGCGCAGGCCGCCGCGGCCCGGGCCGGCACGGCGCCCGCAGCTGCGGCGGACATGGGCCCCGGCACCGCGCCCGACCTTCTGAAATCGCGGATCGAGGCGCTGGCGGCGGTGCGCCTGGCGCGGCTGGAGCGCGGGTTCCGCATGCTCGACAGCATCGCCCAGATCGCGCCGTTGCTGGGTCTCTTCGGCACCGTGCTGGGGATGATCGACGCGTTCCGCGCGCTGCAGGACGCGGGTTCGTCCGTCGACCCCTCGATCCTTGCCGGCGGGATCTGGGTCGCGCTGATGACCACCGCGGTGGGCCTCGCGGTGGCAATGCCGTCGTCACTGGTGCTGACCTGGTTCGAAACCCGGGTCGAACGCGAGCGTGGGCTGATCGAGGCCGCGATCGAAACCGTCTTCTGCCCGATGGGCGCCCGCGTCGACAGCCCTGCTGCGCAGGGGGCGGCGCCTGCGCCACGCACCGCGGGGCTGCATGCCCATTAGGCGCCCCACCCGCCGCCGCAAGGCCCTGTCGATGACGTCGCTGATCGACGTCATCTTCCTTTTGCTGCTGTTCTTCATGCTGTCCTCGACCTTCACCCGGTTTTCCGAGCTGCAGCTGACCGGCGGTGCGGCCTCGGCCGCCCCCGCCACCGGCGCGCCGCCGGTGTTCCTGCGTCTCGGCCCCGAGGCGTTGCGCCTCAACGGGGCCGAGGTCGCGATGACGGACCTGCCCGCCCGGCTGGCCGACCTGGCCGAGCCCGGTGCCGCGCTGCTGGTGCAGCCGGGGCAGGGGACCAGCGCGCAGAGACTGGTCGACCTGATGGTCGCGCTGGCCGGGATCGAGACGCCGAAACTGGCCGTGCGGGTGCTGGAGTAACTCATGGCGATTCCCAAACCCCGCCCCCGCAGCAAGGGCGAACCCACCATCGCGCTGATCAACATCGTGTTCCTGATGCTGATCTTCTTCCTGATCGCGGGCAGTCTCGCCCCCCCGCTCGACGGGCGGGTCGAGCTGGCCGATGCCGAAGAGATCGCCGGTCGCGCGCCCCCCGACGCGCTGGTGGCGCTTGCAGACGGCACGCTGCTGTTCCGTGGCGAGCCGGTGACGCCGGAAACCGCGCTGGATCTTCTGCCCGAGGCCGAGCGGGGCGAGGACGGAGCCGCCGTGCGGGTGGTGCCGGACCGGGACCTGCCCGCCACGGATCTCGTCGCGCTCAGCGCCGCGCTCAGGCGTGCGGGGGCCGAGGAGGTCTGGATCGTCACCCGCCGGGGACTGGAGTAACGACATGTCGATGACCCCACGCCGCGTGATTGCGGTGTCCGCCGCATTGGTGACCTCGGGGGCGCTGCATGCGCTGGCCCTCGCGCTGGAGCCCGGTTCGCCACCGATCGAGATGAAGGGTGGCGGCGCGGCCGCGCCCTCGGCCGTCGGATCGAGCTTTGCCGACATGATCGACGGGACCAATGCGGCGCAACCGGTCGAGCCGGTGGAAACCGCCGCCGTGCCCGAGCCTGCCGCCGTGACCCCGCCGCCGCCCGAGGTCGCAGAGACGTCGCAGCCCGAGACACCTCAGGCTGAGACGCCGCAGCCCAGGGCGGTTCGGGCCGAAAGCCCGCAGGCCGAGGCCGCGCGGCGAGCCGCGGCGCCGCAGGCCGACGCCGCCCCCCTTGCGGCGGCACCCGACGGAGACGTGCCGCTTGCCGCGGCGCCCAACGCCGAAACCCCGCCCGAGGCCCCGACGGTCGCCGCGCCTTCCGACCCGCAGGAGGCGCCTTCGGTCGAAGCTTCCGGACAGGCCGAGGCGGAGCCGATCGAGGATCCCGCCCCGGCCCAGGCCGCGACGAGACCCGAGGTCGCCACCACGGCGCCGGTCACGCCGCCCGAGGCCGCGACCCCGGTCGAACCAGCGGACGACAACGAGCAGGCGCCGCAATATTCGCGGCGCCCCAACGCGCGCCCCGAGGTGCCCGAGGAGTTCCTTGAGCGGCAACGGCAGCGACAGGCGCCCGATCCCGCCCCCCAGCGGCAGGCCGAGCGCACGCCCGAGCCGCAGCGTCGGCAGGCCGCGCCACAGGGCAACGCGCAGGCCAATGCGCGGCGTGGCGACACCAATGGCAGCAGCACGGCCTCCGCGGGGCCGTCGGGCTCGGGCGGGCGGCAGGCGCAGTCCGGCAACGCCGCCGCGGCGAATTACGGCGGCCAGGTGATGCGAAAGATCTCGCGCACCCGCAAACCGCGGGTGAATGCCCGGGGGTCGGCCGTCGTGTCTTTCACCATCGCGCCGTCGGGCGGGCTGGCGGGCCTGGGCATCGCCCGGTCCTCGGGCAACGCCCAGCTGGATCGCGCCGCGCTGGAACACCTGCGCCGCGCGGCGCCCTTCCCGGCACCGCCCCGCGGCGCACGGCGCAGCTGGTCGGTCGAGTTCGTGGGCGGCAGCTGATCCCGGCGGGCCTTGCCGCGGCAGGCGTCGTGCGGGCCGGACTGCGGCCCGCCCGGACTACGGCCCGCCCGGCCCGCCGGGATATGGCGCCTTCGCCTGTATTCCGTGGGAAATTGAGCGCGCCGCGACCCTTGGTAAGCCCACAAAATAAGTTTCCCGAGATGCTATAAGAGCGTATGAACGGGACAGGGGCGGGACGAACCTGTTGCCACCAGCTTGCAGGGCCTTTGCGTGGTGGTGCCGTTCGGACGCTGTAACGGGAAGAAGGCTTGGGACAAATGACATGCGAACTTAGCCGCATTCTTCACGTCGACGACGATGACGATATCCGCGAGGTTGTCAGTGTCGCCCTGCAAATGGTCGGTGGCTTCGACCTTGTGCAATGCGCCTCGGGGCGCGAGGCGCTGGACAAGGTGGTCGAGGCGAAGCCGGATCTCATCCTGCTGGACGTGATGATGCCGGGAATGGACGGGCCGGAAACGGCCCGGGCGCTGAAGGCCAACCCCGAGACTGCCGATATCCCGATCGTCTTCGTCACGGCCCGCGGAAATGACCAGTCGCGGGGCGAGTTGCTCGAAGCCGGGGGCGTCGACGTGATCGGCAAACCCTTCGATCCCATGACCCTCTCGGATCAGGTGCGGGCGGTCTGGGATCGCAGATCCTGAACACCCCGCGCCGCCGGTTTCTGTCCCGCTGGGTGCGCTGTCTCCGTGCCTCTCGGCGCGGTAGCCTTAGGAGGCGATGAGTCTTCGGACCTCGTTTTCGCGCAGGCACTCGGCCATCCGGTCCAGCATGGCCCGCACGCTTTTCATCATCTGCGACAGCGCTTCGCGGTCGCGATTGCCACGAAGGACGTGGCGAATGGCCGTTTCCGCATCGCTCGCGCTGGCACCCAGATCCTCAAACGCGAATGACCCGGCCAGCCCCGCGATCCGGTGCGATTCGGACATGATCGTGGTCAGGTTCGCCGTAACGTCCCTGCCGTGGCGGGCGGCTTCGAAACTATCGCCAAGGTCGGGCTTCAGCTTTGCGATCCGGTCGATAAACCGGGCGCGCAGACGTTCAAGGACAATATCTTGGTGCATAAAGGCATTTCCAGTCTTGGCCCGTGAACGGAAAAGAACTCAGGCGCTTGCGATACTGTGCAGGTTGCCCTGGTGGGACAGGCGCAGCGGAGAAATCGCGGTGCGTGCCGATTCGATGGCATCGTGAATGGTCGCGGTGGGAGAGCCGCCAAAAAACAGGCTTTTCGATTTGACCGCGCCCATGGCAAGCGTCACGCGGCACTGCGATCCGTCGTCGTATTCCAACCCCAGATCGTTGATCGCGAACTGGATCTGACGCTGCAGATCGTCGGTCAGCGCCGGCGAGGCGCGGTGCGTCAGCACGACGTAAATGCCCGAGCCGACATAGGACATGATGAAATTGGATTGCTTGAACTGATCGGCGATGCATTCGGCCACGTCGGTCAAGGTCAGGAATAGTTCAGAGGGTTTCGCACGGGCATGGATGCCATCGAATTCCTCGATGCGAAAGCCCACGGCGACAGAATTGTACTGCTCGCTCCGCGACATCTGCAGAACGAAGTTCTCGAGCTCGACCTCGTCCACGACGCCGTCGATATCCTGGATCGAGATCGCCTGATCGGGCGCGAAGCGGTTGCGGTTTTCGTATTCCTTCTTGAGGTTCTGCAGCGCGAAGATCTTCTCTGCCACCACCCGGTTCTGCTGGATCGTCTGCTCGGCCAGGCGCAGGCGGGTGACCAGTTCGAACGGGTCGAAGGGTTTCGAGACGTAGTCGTTTGCGCCGGCAATGAAGGCGCGTTCGACGAAGCTGCGTTCGGTCATCGCGGTGATCATCAGGATCGGCGTCTGCTTGTAGAGTTCCTGCGCGCGGATCCTCTTGCACAACTCGATCCCGTCCATCCCCGGCATCTGGATGTCGAGCAGGATGCACCGGTAGGGGGCGAGCGCCTGATCGATCATCTCCAGCGCTTCGTGTGCCGACGAAGCCAGTGAGACATCCGTGTAGCCCGAGCTGGACAGCGTCGCTTCCAGCAGTTCGAGCATCATGGGATCGTCGTCGACGGCAAGGATCTTCATCTGTCCGGACCCAATCTGAGCAATTCTCTGACGAAACCGCCACCCTCGGCCGGGCGGTGGCCTTTTGGCAAATTTGCCGGACAAGCGGGCATAACTGTGGCATAGACCTGACAATCTTCGTCTATCTCGACGGTACTGTCAGGGCATCCGGCGTCAGGCGGCCTGCCCCGGGCGTCAGGTGGCCTGACGCGAAAGGGGAGGCGGGCGCGCAACAGGTGGCGCTCTTTATACCTCTCAGCATTGAAAACGGGCCGCGGTAGGTTACCCCGACGTGAGTTCGACGTATTCTTCATACCGGCGTCATGGTGAAGGAGTCATGGATGCCGTGGAGGACAAACGCCCCCTGATTATCGGTTGCCGGTGTTCTTGTGCGCTGGGGGCACAGCGTATTTGAAGGACATGACATGACCGACGGCGTGATCTACGTCGCCGCAGGGAAGGACTATCTCGATCTGGCCGAGCAATCGGTCCGTTCCCTGAAGGCCGCCAATCCGCAGCTCGAGGCGGATATCTTCACCGATATGACGCCCGGGACCGATCTGTTCGACCGGGTGCACCCGATTCCCGCCGGCCCGACGGCCAAGCTGGCATCGCTGCCGCATTCGCGGTTCGACCGGACGCTCTACCTCGATTGCGACACGCTGATCCTTTCCCCCTTCGGGGACCTCTTCGATCTGCTCGACCGGTTCCAGCTGGCGGTGGCGCATGACGTCCGCCGCACCTCCGAGCTGATCCGGCAGGGGTTCCAGCACGCCACACCCTACGCGTTTCCACAGATGAACTGCGGCGTGCTGCTTTACCGAACCTCGCCGGAAATGATGGCGTTCCTGGGCGAATGGCAGTCGCGCTATACCGCTTCGGGGCTCAAGCGCGACCAGCCGACGTTCCGCGATCTGGTTTGGTCGTCGGACCTGCGGTTCTATGTCCTGCCGCCCGAATTCAACCTGCGCCGTGTCACGATGCTGGACGCGTGGGAGCCGCTGGATGTGCGGCCCACGATCATGCATTCGCACCGCCTGCTGCAGCACCTGCGCGGGCACGAGGAGCGGTTCAGCGACCTGGGCTCGATCCTCGCGGTCGAGCGGGAAGCGTTGGACGACGAGTGGGCCGCGTTCGAGACTGCGCCCGTCGACGAAGAGGGCAACGGCCCCGCGCGGCGGTTCCACCTGGCCGAGGCCGAGGCGGCGCGTGGAACGGACCTCAAGGTGCCCGATCTTGCCGCGGCGCCCCGCCGCGACGCCCAGCAGCCTGCCTTCGGGATCGACGGGCGCGGGGACTGGCACGACCACGAACCCGAGACCGCCCGGCGGATGATCCGCTCCTGACCGACGCGGGTCGGGCCGGTCTTGGCCCGACCCGTGGCCCGACCCGCGCAGGGGAAGGCCCGGCGTGTACGCCACCGAAACGCCCGCCTGTGCGGCGTGCCGCCGGAGGGCTGTCCGGGGCACCGCCGCCGCGCGGCGGCTCAGCCGGTCGGTTCGCCCGGGTCATCGGTTTGCAGGAAACCGCCCGACTGCCGGGTCCAGAACCCGGCATAAAGCCCGCCGTGGCGCAGCAGCGCGTCATGGGTGCCGTCCTCGGCCACGCGGCCCTGGTCCAGCACCACGATCCGGTCCATGTGCGCGATCGTCGACAGGCGGTGGGCGATGGCGATGACCGTCCGGTCGCGCATCGCCTCGTCCAGCACGTCCATCACCGCGGCCTCGACCTCGCTGTCGAGCGCGCTGGTCGCTTCGTCCAGGATGAGGATCGGCGCGTCCTTCAGGATCACCCGGGCGATGGCGATGCGCTGACGCTGGCCGCCCGACAGGGTGACGCCGCGTTCGCCGACATGGGCGTCATAGCCGCGCCGGCCCTTCGCGTCCTTCAGCTGCAGGATGAAATCATGCGCCTGCGCCCGGCGCGCGGCGGCGATCATCGTCTCTTCGGTCGCGTGGTCGTTTCCGTACATCAGGTTTGCGCGGATCGAGCGGTTCATCAGCGACGGATCCTGCGTCACCACGCCGATCTTTTCGCGCAGGCTGTCCTGGGTCACGGCGCCCACCGGCTGGCCGTCGATCAGGATGCGCCCGCCCTCGGGGTCGCGGAACCGCAAGAGCAGGTTGACCAGCGTCGACTTGCCCGCGCCAGACCGGCCGACCAGGCCCACGCGCTGGCCCGCGGGGATCGTCAGGTCGACCCCCGCCAGCCCGCCTTCGTCGCGCCCGTAACGGTGGCGCAGGTCCTCGATCCGGATCTCGCCCTGCCGCACCTCGATGGGGCGGGCGGCGGCGGTGTCGGTCACCGTGTGCGGCTGCGAGACCGAGCGCAGGCCTTCGCGGATGATGCCCGCGTTTTCGAAAAGGCGGGTGGCGACGAACATGATCCAGCCGGTCATCCCGTTCAGCCGGATCGTCAGCGCCGAGACGGCGGCGACCTGTCCCAGCGACACGACGCCCGCGGTCCAAAGCCACACCGCGGGGCCCAGCACCGCGACGATCATGATCCCGTTGAGCGTGTTCATGCCCAGCCCCAGCTCGGTCATCAGCCGCCGGAACCGCTGCGCCCGCAGCCGCAGCCGCCGCATCGCCGACAGCGCATAGGCCGCTTCGCGCGAGCCGTTGGCGAACAGCTTCACCGTCTCGATGTTGGAGTAGGCGTCGACCACGCGGCCCGTCACGTTCGACCGCGCGTCCGACCAGCCCTCGGAGGCATCGGCGATGCGCACCACCATGCGGCGCACATAGAGTATGTAAACCACGACCCAGACCGCCAAAGGCAGGCCCAGCCGCCAGTCGATGTCCGACAGCAGGAAAATCGCCGAGGCGACGTAGACAAGGCTGAACCAGATCGCTTCGAACCCCGAATAGAAGCTTTCCTCGACCGCCTTGCCCATCTGCATCACGCGGTTGGTCAGGCGGCCCGAGAAATCGCTCTGGAAGAAGCCCGGCGCCTGTCCCAGCAGGTGGCGGTGCGATTGCCATCGCACCTGCTCCTGGATGTTCGACCCCAGCGTCTGGTCGAGAAACAGGTGGTTCAGGCCGATGATCGCCGGGCGCACGAACAGCACCAGCAGCGTGACGACCATCAGTTCCACCCGGTGCTGCGCCCAGAACATCTCAGGCCCCGAGGCCGTCATCAGGTCGACCAACCGCCCGGCGTAGAAGATCAGCCCGACCTCGACCGCCGCCTTGAGGAAGCCGGTCAGGCCCATCCAGGGCAAAAGCCGCCGGTAGGGGCGGACCTGGCTGCGCAGGTAGGCCGTCAGCGTAGAGGGCGGCGCCCCGGCGTCGGTCCCGCGGAAGGGATCGACGAGGTTTTCGAAGTATCTGAACACGGTGGGCCCCGGTCTCCTCGTATCATCCGCGGCAGACGACAGGCCGCGTCGTTCGTCAAGCGGCCGCAATGGGGCAGCAGGCCGGTCGTCGTGTGCAATGCAGCAACGGTAACGCCTTATCGCCGGAACCTACAGTGGACTTAGCGACCAGAACGGCGCAAATAATTCCGGTGACACAGGTGTGAGTCAGTTGCGCAACGCCCGAACGCGATCAGGGGAGCAGGACATGAAACAGGTCATCCAGGCATGCGTTTTCATTCTGACCCTTGCTGCCCCGGCCTTGGCCCTGGCCGGGCCGCAGCTGACGGTCACCACCGCCGATGGCGAGGCCCGTGCCTACGAGCGGCAGGACCTGCTTGAAATCGAAGCGCACGACGTCACGACCGACAATGATTACATCGACGGCACCGCGACCTTTACCGGTCCGCGACTGTCGACGCTGTTGCAGGACGCGGGGCTTAAGCCGGACGACCAGCTTCAGGTGACGGCGCTGAACGACTACCGCACGATCATCCCGGCGCACGAGGTGCTGGACTACGACGTCATCATCGCCGTGCTGATGGACGGTGAGGAAATGTCGGTTCGCGACAAGGGGCCGTTCTGGGTGATCTACCCGATGTCGGACCACGCCGAGCTGCAGGAGCCCAGCTTCAACGATCGGTTGATCTGGCAATTGTCCGAAATTCAGATCCTGCCCTAGACGATGCTGGTCCAGATCAGGCTTTTCCGCTGGTTCGCGATCCTCACCATCCTGGTGACGCTCTGCCTGGTGGCGCTTGGCCTGTTCCGTCTTCAGGACGAGATCGACGAACTGGCCGAGACTAAGCGCGCCGGACCCACCTGGATCGCGAACCAGATGGAGTTCGAGCTTCTGCGCTTTACCCAGGCGCTGGCACGGTTCGCCCAAGGCGCGCCCGAGGTCACGCCAGACAACGTCGTGTTCCGCTTCGACATCCTTTGGAGCCGCCATGCCGTGGCCGTCGAGGGGCAGTCGGGCCGACCCGCCGCCGCCGAAACCGACGAGGCCGCGGTGCTGGACGCGCTCGGGGATGAGTTGCGCCGGCAGGAGGCCTCGGTGATCGACCTCTCGCCCGGCGACGTCGTCGAGGCCGAGCGCCTGCTGGCCGTGTTCCTGCCCTATGGCGATCCGCTTCACGACTACACGCTCGCGGCCAAGGACGAACAGGCGGCGGTGGCCCTGGCGGCGCGGTCGGACCTGGCGTTCTACTCGCAGATATCGGTCTATCTCAGCCTTGCGATGGGGGTCGCCTCGCTAATCCTGGCGGTGCAGTTCTTCGTCGAAAGCCGGTTTCACAAGCGCATCTCGATGGAGAATGCCGAGCTTCTGGAAAAGTCGCAGGCGGCCTACCGCGCGAAATCCCAGTTCCTCGCCACGGTCAGCCACGAACTGCGCACGCCCGTCACCTCGATCAAGGGCACGCTGGGCCTGATCAAGGGCGGCATGCTGGGCGAGCTGTCGGACAAGATGCGGCGCATGGTCGAGATCGCGCATGGCAACAGCGAACGCCTCGCCTCGATGATCAACGACATCCTCGATTTCGAAAAGGCGGAATCGGGCGAGCTGTCCTACAGGTTCGAGATCCTCGACCTTGTCACCGTCGTCGACGAGGCGGTCGAGGCCAACCGCGATTTCGAAGCCCACCGCCGCGTCTCGGTGGTGTTCGAACGGCCCGCGGGCCCGATCTGGGTCGATGGCGACGGGTTCCGCCTGGTGCAGCTGGTGGCGAACCTTCTGTCGAACGCGGTGAAGTTTTCCGAGCCGGGGCAGGAGGTCATCGTCGGCGTCACCAAGGTGGGCGAGGCCGCCCGTGTCTCGGTCCGCGACTACGGCTCGGGCATCCCGGACGATTTCAAGCGCCGGGTGTTCGAAAGGTTCACGCAGGCCGACAGTTCCGACACGCGCAAGGTCGGCGGCACCGGGCTGGGCATGAGCATCTCGCGCGCAATCGCCGAGAACCACAACGGCCGGGTGCATTTCGAAAGCAAGATCGGCATGGGCTCGACCTTCTACTTCGACATTCCGCTGGCCCCGCAGGACGCTGTCGCCCACCGCGACAGCGCCGCCTGACCGCAGCGCCCGCGGGCGGTCTCCGCACGTCTCTCAAGGTATCTGCCGTCACGGGGCCGGGCCATTGCGCCGCGACGGCCAGGGCAGCCTGACGGGCAGGCGCCCCTGGTCGCCGCCGCGCGCTTCCCGCGCCCTGTCCGGCCCGCGGGTGGCCCCGGGGTCAGCCGGCCCGCCCGCTGTGCCGGGGTCGCGAGGTCGTGCGCCCGCGCGTGCGGCCGGCCTCTGGTCACGTGAATCAGGCGGGGTGGGGCACGCGGGCTGGAGCAGGCGGGGTGGGGCAGGCGGGCGCTACCGGCCCGCGCGGATGTCCGACAGGGTCTTGCCGGGGCGAATCGCCTCGGGGTCGATGGGGCAGTGCAGCAGCGCCGCGCGGCCGCTGGCGCGGGCGCGTTCGAATGCGGCCGGAAAATCCTCGGTCCGGTCGACCCGTTCCGCATGGGCGCCGAAGGCCGCGGCATAGGCGGCAAAGTCTGGGTTGGTCAGGTCCGTGCCCGAGGGTCGGCCGGGATACTCCCGCTCCTGGTGGGCGCGGATCGTGCCGTAGATACTGTTGTCGAGAAGCACGATGATCGGCCTGGCGCCCAGGTGCATGGCGGTCGCAAGCTCCTGCCCCGTCATCAGGAAATCGCCGTCCCCGGTGACGCAGACCACGGTCCGTTCGGGCGCGCGGGCGCTGACCGCCACGGCGGCGGGAAGCCCGTAGCCCATCGATCCGCTGGTCGGTGCGATATGCCTCTGGCCGGGACGGAAGCGGAAATGGCGGTGCACCCAGGTGGCGAAGTTGCCCGCCCCGTGGGTGATGACGGCATCGTCGGGCAGGGCTTCGCGCAGCCAGGCCACCATCTCGCCGGGGTGGAAGGGGCCCGGGGCGGGCAGGGCCGTCTCGCCCCACGCGCGCGCGGCGTCGTTCAGGCGGCGGGCCCAGCCCGCGCGGTCGCGGTCCGTGGGCGGCAGGGTCGACAGCGCGGGCAGCAGGCCGCCGGGGCTGGCCACGATACCGAGGTCGGGCTGGTAGACGCGGCCGATCTCCTCCGGGTCGGGGTGAATGTGGATCAGCCTCCGCGGATCGGTGGGGATGCCCAGCCGGGTGTAGCCGCCCGAGGGGCTTTCCGACATCCGGCTGCCGATCATCAAAAGCAGGTCCGCCTCGGCCAGCGCAGAGGTCAGGGCCGGGTCGGGCCCGAGGTTCAGATCGCCGCCGTAAAGCGGGTGCGTGCCCGCGAAGAGATCGGTGCGGCGAAAGGTGGTAATGGCGGGCAGGCCCTGCGCCTCGGCAAAGGCGGTGAGCGCTTCGCGGTCGGCTGGGGTCCAACGGCTGCCGCCGAGGATCATCACCGGCCGCTCTGCCGCCTCCAGCATCTCGCCCAGCCGGGCAAGGTCAGCCTCGGCCGGGGCGCTTTCGGCGGCTGTGACGCGGGGGGCGAGGGGGCTTTCGACAGGCTCGGTCAGCATGTCCTCGGGCAGGGCCACGACGACGGGGCCCGGGCGGCCCTGCAGCGCGGTGCGGAAAGCGCGGGCGACAAGCTCGGGCATGCGGGCGGGGTCGTCGATCTCGACCACCCATTTCGCGAACGAGCCGAAGACGGCGCGGTAGTCGAGTTCCTGAAACGCCTCGCGGTGGCGCATGCGGCGCGCGATCTGGCCGACAAAAAGGATCAGCGGTACGGAATCCTGCGCCGCCACGTGCACCCCGGCCGAGGCGTTGGTGGCCCCGGGCCCGCGGGTGACGAAGCAGACGCCGGGCCCGCCGGTCATCCGCGCATCGGCATCGGCCATCATCGCCGCGCCCCCCTCCTGCCGGCAGGGGACGAAGTCGATCTTTCCGCCGTGCAGCGCGTCGAGCACGGCCAGGTAGCTTTCCCCGGGCACCCCGAAGACCCGGGTGACGCCCTGCACCTCGAGCTGCTCTACAAGGCACTGGGCGGCGGTGCGTGGGGCGGGCATGAGGCAGGTCTCCGGGCTGGGGTCAGGCATGGGCGCAGGCTAGGACAGTGCGGGGCCGGGGGGAAGGGTGACGCGTGTCGGTCCGGAAGGCAGGCGCGCGTCGCGACGCCCCTTGCTGTCGCCCCCGCGCAAGGCCATCGGCCTGCCACCAGCGGCCCCTCCCATCCGCCTGCCAACAGCGGCCCGCCCGTGGCGCCGCCACGCCGCCCCGGGAAGGGCCATCCATAATCAGGCTGAAAGGCCCGGCGCGCGCGGCTCAGGCGTAGTGCAGCGACACCGGGCGGCCGTGGATCTCGGTCACGTCGATGGGCGTATCGAAGAGGTCGGTCAGCGCCGCACCGGTCAGCGTGTCCCCGGGCGGGCCGTTGCGCACCACGCGGCCGTCCTTCATCGCCACGATCCGGTCGGCATGGGCGGCGGCATAGTTGATCTCGTGCACCACGATCACGACGGTACGGCCATGCGTCCGCGCGACCTCGCCCAGCCGCAGCATCAGCGCCCGCGCATGGCTCATGTCGAGGTTGTTCAGCGGCTCGTCCAGCAGCAGGTAATCGGTGCCCTGGGCAAAGGTCATCGCCACGAAGGCACGCTGGCGCTGGCCGCCCGACAGCGTGTCGATCTGCCGCCCCGCCAGCGGTTCCAGCCCGAAGGTCGCGATCGCCTCGTCGACCGCGGCCCGGTCGGCCGCGCCGGGGCGCCCCTTGTGATGCGGGTAGCGGCCGAAGGAGACCAGGTCGCGCAGGGTCAGCCGCGTGGCGATGCGTGTCTCCTGCCGCAGGATCGCCAGCACCCGCGCCAGCTGGCCCGTGGGCGTCTGCGTCACGTCCAGACCGTCGAACCGGATGCGTCCCGTCTGCACCCGTTCGAGCCGCGCCATCAGCGACAGAAGCGTCGATTTGCCGGCGCCGTTCGGGCCGATCAACGCGGTGACCCCGCCCTTCGGGATCGTCAGGTCGATGTCGCGCAGGATTGGCACGCCCGACAGGCTGTGGCTGACGCCTTCGATCTCGATCATCTCTTGGGCTCCCTCAGGATCAGCAGCAGGAAGACGATCCCGCCCGCGAATTCGACCACCACCGACAGGGTGGTGGAAAGGTCGAGCACCCGCTCGACCAGCGTCTGTCCGGCCACCAGCACGAGACCGGCCAATAGCGCCGCGGCGGGCATCAGCACGGCATGGCGGTGATCGCCGGTGATCCGGTGCGCCAGTGCCGCGACCAGCAGGCCGAAGAAGGTCACCGGCCCCACCAGCGCCGTCGACACCGACACCAGCACCGCCGTCAACGTCAGCGCGGCCAGCACCGTGGCACGGTGCGGCAGCCCCAGGCTGACCGCCGCGTCGCGCCCCAGCGCCAGCACGTCCAGCCGGTGCCGCATCGCCCAGGCCGCCGCCAGCGCCGCGACGCAAAGCACGCCCGAGATCGCCAGAAGCTCGGTCGGGATGGTGGTGAACCGCGCGAAGGAGGCGCTTTGCACCACCGCGAATTCGTTGGGGTCGATCATCCGCTGCAGGAAGGACGCGACCGAGCGGAACATCACGCCAAAAATGATGCCGGTCAGGATCATCCGGTGGATGTCCTGCCGTCGTCCGCCCAGCAGCGTCCCGAACAGCAAAAGCGCCGCCGCCAGCAGCAGCAGAAGTTCGAGGCCAAAGCGCGCCTCGGCCGACAGGGCGGCCAGCCCGAAGCCGCCCAGGCTGAAGACCAGGCCGGTCTGCAGCAGCACGAAAAGCGCGTCGAACCCCATGATCGACGGCGTCAGGATGCGGTTGCCGCTGATCGTCTGGAAGATCACCGTCGACACCGCGATCGCCGCGCCGACGATCAGCAGCGCGGCCAGCTTCTGGCCCCGGTAGCCCAGCACGAAGCTCCACGACCCGCGGGCGCCGAGGGTCAGGAACAGCACGCTTGCGACGCCCAGCGCCAGCGCCAGAGGGATCAGGCGCCTAGCGGCCATCGGGAGGGGCCGTACGGGCGGGGCCCGCGTAGAGAAGCCACAGGAAAACCGCGCCGCCCAGGATGCCGAAGATCGTGCCCACGGGGATTTCATAGGGATAGCGCAGGATCCGTCCCAGCAGGTCGCAGGCCAGCACCAGCACGGCGCCCGACAGCGCGACGCAGGGCAGGGTGGCGCGCAGGTTGTCGCCCATCAGGCGGCTGACCACGTTGGGCACCACGAGGCCCACGAAGGGGATCATCCCCACCGTCGTCACGGTCAGCGCGGTCACCACCGACACGATCAGCAGCCCCGCGATGACGACCGAATCGTAGTTCAGGCCCAGGTTCACGCTGGCCTCGCGCCCCAGCCCCACGATGGTGAACTGGTCGGCCACGACATACGCCACCAGCGTCAGCGCCCCGGTGATCCACAAAAGCTCGTAGCGCCCGCGCAGAACGCCCGAGAATTCGCCGTTCATCCAGACCTCGACATATTGCAGCAGGTCCAGCTGATACCCGAGAAAGGTGACCGCGGCGCCGATGATGCCGCCATAGATCAGCCCCACAAGCGGCACCAGCAGCGGCTGCGACGGCGGCAGGTGGCGGATCAGCGCGAGAAACCCGGCGCTGCCGGCGATGGCGGCGAGGCTCGCCAGGCTCATCTGCGCCCAGAGCGGTGCGGTGGGCCACAGCATCGTGGCGACGAGGATGCCGAGTGCGGCGCTCTGACCCGTGCCGGCGGTCGTGGGTTCGATGAACCGGTTGCGGGCCAGCATCTGCATGATCATCCCCGCCACGGCCATCGACGCGCCGGTCAGGATCACGGCGGCGGTGCGGGGAAAACGGCTGACCGCCAGCAGGCGCAGCGCCTCGGGGTCGTGCCAGGCCGTGCCGGGGTCGAGCGTGATGACCCCGGTGAAAAGCGACGCGACCGCCAGGCCGAAAAGCACGGCGGCGGTCGCGGCAAGGGCTGATCCTGTCGGCCTCACTGCTCGGCGTCGGCGAAGCCTTGCGCGAGCGTGTCCAGCGTTCGGGTCATCGAGCGGATGCCGCCCCCGGCGATATAGGCGTCGGCGGCGTTCAGGTAGACGACCTGGCCCTGTTCCCAGGCGGTGGTCCCGGCGACCAGCTCGTTGTTCAGCGTCTCCTCGGCGCGCGCGCCTTCTTGGCCGATGGCCGCCGCCCGGTCGATCACGATCAGCCAGTCGGGATTGGCGTCGCGGATGAACTCAAAGCTGATGGCCTCGCCATGCGTGGCTGTGTCGACGTCCTCGACCGCCGGGGCCAGGTCCAGCGCGTCGTGGATCCAGCCAAAGCGCGACCCGGGGCCATAGGCCGAGATCTTGGGCCCGTTGGTCAGGACGATCAGCGCGGTGCCTTCGTCCGCGGCGGTTTCGCGCACCCCGGCCAGCCGGGTTTCGAATTCGCCGATCAGGGCGGCGGCCTCGGCCTGGCGTTCGAACAGCGTGCCATAGGCCTCGATGCGGTCCATCGCGACGTCGACCATGTCCTCGCCCGGGATCGTCATGTCGATCGTGGGGGCAATGCCGGACACCGCGTCAAGCTGTTCGGCCGAGCGGCCGCCAATCACCACAAGGTCGGGCTGCATGGCGTTTAGGGCTTCCATGTCGGGTTCGAAGATCGTGCCGACGACCTCCGCATCTTCGGCCATCTCGGCGAGGTAGTCGACGAAGACGCGGTCGATGGTGCCCGCGATCTCGACCCCGAGCGCGTCCAGCGTGTCGGCGGCGGCGATGTCGAAGACGGCGATCGTTTCGGGCGCGGGCGGCATCGACACCTCGCCCCGGGCGGTGTCGAAGGTGACGTCGGGGGCGGCCACGGGGGCCGTGTCGGCCAGTGCGGGCGCCTCGGTCTCGGTGTCCTGCGCGGCGACGGGCAGGGCAGACAGCAGGGCCAGCGGCAGCACGGCAAGGGAAAGGCGGCCAGAACGGATGCGATGGGTCATGATCGGGCTCTCCGTGAACGGATACAGGTCTGAAAGCGGCGCAAGCGCCTGTCGGGACGGGGGCTAGGCCATTGCGGCTGCCGCGTCCAGTCCTTATCTCCGAGAAGAATAGTCGGAGAAAGGATTGCGACAATGCCTACGGCCACTGCCCGCTTCGAGACGCCGAACGCCCGGCGCTACCTGCAGCAGGTTTGCAAGCACTTCGCCCACAAGATCGAGGTCGACTACACCGAGACCGAGGCGCACTGCGCCCTGCCCGTGGGGCCCGCGACGCTGAAGGCCGACGATGCAGGGCTCGACATGCAGGTCGAGGCCGCGGATGCCGAGGGTCTGGCCCGCGGCGAGCATGTCCTTTGGGACCACATCAAGCGCTTCGCCTTCCGCGAAGAGCCGGCGGATGTCGTCTGGCGGGAAACCGCCTGAGACCACCCCGCTGTCGGGCGGATCGCAGCCGGGCCCATGGCTGCGGCCTTCGGAGACCGGCCAGCGGCGGGCGCGCCCCGCAGCAGGCAAGACGACTAAAGACAGGATGGGCCCGGGCAGGACTGGCCCGGCGTAGACCGGCCTAGGCGAGAGGGGTCGGGCTTGAACCGTCGCCAGCAGGGCGGCCGCAGCGGTGGTCAGGCAATGTCGCGTCCGGGTGAGTGCGTGCAAACGGGGTGATGAGGCGGCGCCCACTGGTGGAGCGGGTGCGGTCGCTGCTCCGGGCCAGCGGTCGCCTACGATGCTGTCGGCCCCGGTGTCTGCCCCGGTGTCGGGCCCGGCGGTGGTGCAGGACCCGGCCGACGGGCGCGGCGTCAGCCTGTCAGGGCGTGGGCGGCCAGACGGTCATGAAACGGCTGGTGATGCGCCAGAAGATCACGCAGCCGCGGCGACGTCTGCGCGGCCTCCTCGAACTGGCGGGCCTTCTTTGCACGCTCGGCCTCCGACACCGGCTTGATCCCGGTCGAGCTTTCGGCCTGCCCGTGCCAGTCGCCCACCTGCGCCCAGTCCTCGGGCGGCGCCTCGGACCAGTCGAAGGCGCTGGCGACATACTGCAGGCCCAGCCGCTGCCAGAGCGCGCCGATCACCCGTTCGGGCGCGCCGCGCACATCCTCGGCCCGGACCACCGGCGCGTCGAGGCCCCTGTCCCGCAACCCCCGGAACAGCCGCCACTGCGCCTCGAGCCCGACCTCCTCGCAGGTGAGGTCGGGGTCGATCCTGTAGTAGGAGGCCAGCGCCGCGGCGGGATCGCGGATCAGAAAGGCATGCCGCATCCGCTGCAGAAGCTCGGGGTCCTCGAGGATCCGCGGGACCACGTAGTAGGCCATGTCCTTCAGGAACACCGGCCCGGCCGCTGCCCGGTCCAGCAGCATTGCGCGGATGTCGTCGTAGCTGCGCGGATGATCCGGCTGCGGCTCGAAATGCGGAAAACGCCGGACCTGCCGGTGGACGTAGTAGTCGTACATGAAGGGTTCGTGCAGGCAGTCCAGATCACCGCGCTCGCGCATCAGGCGTTCGGTCGCCGTCGACATCGACCGCGGATGGCTCCAAAGCACGATGATCGGGTTCGGCCGGTCCATAAGGTCCCCCTCCTGCAGGAATTGCCGCGCCCCCGGGTGGGGCGCCCGCCCACAATCGCAAAGACCGCGAGGGGGTGCAATCCGGGCCTGCCGCCGTGCCGTGCCGCGGCCGGCCGGCCGCGCGCCCGGCGCACCCACGCGCACCGACGCGTACGCCAGGGGGCGGGGCGATCAGTCCTCGTCGCCGATCAGCACGATCTCCTTGGCGTCCATGAGGGTGCGGATCGCATCCAGAACCTCGCGCCGGGCAATGTCGGCCTGCTTCGATTTCACGGCGTCGACTTCGGTCGCGTCGTCGCGGATCGCGCCGGCCAGACGCTTGGACATGTTGTCGAGCAGGAAGTCGACGGCCTCCTGCATGCGCGGATCCTTGGCCGCGACGATGGTGACCAGCGCCGCCTGATCGACGCCGCGCAGGATCGTGGGCACGTCCAGCGGCTCGATCCGCTTGGGGATGTCGGGGAAGGTGAAGATCGACCGGCGCACCTCGTCGGCGAAGCCCTTGTCCTCTTCGTCCAGCCCGGCCAGCACGTCTTCGCGGGTTTCGAGCTCGGACATGTTGAGGATCGCGCCGACACGGTCGACTGCGGCGGTCACGAATTCCTTCGGCGGCTCGGCCTGCAACGTCGCGGCCAGTGACAACCCGATGCGGCGCACCGTGACCGGTGCGACAGTTTCTGTCTCCGAGACGGCGTAGGTGATGCGCCGCGCGCGTTCACCGGGCAACCGCGACAGCAGCTCGGCTGCCTTGCCCGCCTTGAGCTTGGACAGGATCACCGCCGCGACCTCGGGGCTTTCGTTCTGCAGGAAGGGCAGCAGGCGCCCGCTGTCGATGGCCGAGATCGTGTCCCATGGGTCATGCGTCCAGATCAGGCCGGACTGCTTGCGCAGCCGCGCCGCGATGTCGGGCGAGATCACGCCTTCCAGGATCTGCAGCGTGCCTTCGATCCCGGCGGGGAAGGCCAGCCCGATATCGTCCAGCTCTTCGGCAAATTCCTCGATCACCTCGCGCAGGGTGCCGCGGTCGACGTAGCGCATCTGGCTCATCTGCGTGGCCAGTTCGCTCTGCAGCGATTCGGGCAGCTCGTTCAGCGGCACCTTGACGCCTTCGGCCAGCAGCAGGCGCACCACGATCGCGGCCTTCTGCCGGCGGCTCAGATCGCCGCGCGGCGGCATCGGCGCGTCGGTGGCGGGGAGGCTCTGGCCGGGGATGGGCGCCAGGTCGTTGGTCATGTTTCGGGGTCTCCCTTCCGTGCAGGGCGACCATGACAGGACAGGGTTAAAGAGGCGCTGACAGCGGCGCCGTTTCCGCTGCGGCGCGCGACGATGGGCGACGACGCGCGCCGACCGGTCGCGCGGCGCAGACGGCGGATCCCCCGGGCGTGGTCGGCACACCTGCCGCCCGGGGGATCCGGCGTCGACAACAGGGCGTCAGGCGGTGCCGAAGACCCGGGCGAAGATCGTGTCGACGTTCTTGGTGTGGTAGCCCAGGTCGAACTTCTCCTCGATCTCGGAGACGCTCATCACCGCGGTGACGTCGGCATCGGCCTTGAGCTCGGTCATGAAGTCGGCGCCCTGTTCCCAGACCTTCATCGCGTTGCGCTGCACCAGCGCATAGGCGTCTTCGCGGCTGACACCCTTCTGCGTCAGCGCCAGAAGGACGCGCTGCGAATGGACGAGCCCGCCCAGCTTGTCGAGGTTGGCCTGCATCTGGTCGGGATAGACCACCAGCTTGTCGACCACCTGCGTCAGCCGCGACAACGCGAAGTCCAGCGTGACCGTCGTGTCGGGGCCGATGTTCCGCTCGACCGAGGAATGCGAGATGTCGCGTTCGTGCCAGAGCGCGACGTTCTCCATCGCCGGCACCACCGCCATGCGCACCAGCCGGGCAAGGCCCGTCAGGTTCTCGGTCAGGACCGGGTTGCGCTTGTGCGGCATCGCGCTGCTGCCCTTCTGGCCCTTGGAAAAGAACTCCTCGGCCTCCAGCACCTCGGTCCGCTGCATGTGCCGCACCTCGATCGCCACGTTCTCGATCGAACTGGCGATGACGCCCAGCGTGGCGAAGAAGGCGGCGTGGCGGTCGCGCGGGATCACCTGCGTGCTGATCGGCTCGGGGCTCAGGCCCAGCTGCGCGCAGACGTGTTCCTCGATCGCGGGGTCGATATTGGCAAAAGTGCCCACGGCGCCCGACAGCGCGCCGGTCGCGATCTCGGCCCGGGCGGCCTGCAGGCGGGTCCTGTTGCGCGCCATCTCGGCGTAGAACCGCGCGAAGGTCAGCCCCATCGTCGTGGGTTCGGCATGGATGCCGTGGCTGCGGCCGATGCGGACGGTCATCTTGTGTTCGAAGGCCCGCCGCTTCAGCGCCTCCAGCAATGCGTCCATGTCCGCCAGCAGGATGTCGGCGGCGCGGGTCAGCTGGATGTTGAAGCAGGTGTCGAGCACATCCGAAGACGTCATACCCTGGTGCACGAAGCGCGCGTTGTCGGCGCCCACGATCTCGGACAGGTGGGTGAGAAAGGCGATCACGTCGTGCTTGGTCACGGCCTCGATCTCGTCGATGCGGGCGACGTCGAACTGCGCGTCCTTGGCGGTCCAGACGGCCTGCGCGTTTTCCTTCGGGATCACGCCCAGGTCGGCCATCGCGTCGCAGGCATGCGCCTCGATCTCGAACCAGATGCGGAACTTCGACTCGGGCGACCAGATCGCGACCATGTCGGGGCGGGAATAACGGGGGATCATCGACGTGCCTTCGCGTTGCGGAAACCTGCGCTGCGGTCTTAGACTGCGGGGGCAGGGGCGGCAACCGCCGGTCCCGGTAGGACGACGCATCATGACCCACGCCACACGACCCTTCCGGCACGACCGGGTCCGCGATGCAGCCGGCGGGCCAAAGTCCGGCGGGGCGGCGTCTGGCGCGGGGCGGCTGGCGGCGGGCGCCGGCACCCCGCGCAACCCTTCCGCCGGAAGCCCGCCCGCGACTGCGACCGCCTCCGCCACCACGACCGAGACCGGGCAAGCCGAGTGGGCGGCGACCCCGGTGCCGCCCCGGACCGTCGATCTGCCGGATTTCCTTTCGGGCCTCTGGCACCTGTCCCGCATGGTCGAGGATCACCGGACCGGCCAACGCATGACCTTCGAGGGCGAGGTCGTCTTTGCCCCCGACGCGGCGGGGCTGGAGCAGCGGGAAACCGGGTGCTGGACCGCAGGGCCCATGGCGGGCCTGCGGGCCGAACGCCGCTATCTCTGGCGCTTTCCCCCGGGCGCTTCGGCGCGGGTCCTTTTCGACGACGGCCGTTTCTTTCACGACCTGACGCTGGATGCAGTGGGTCGGGGCCGGGCGCAGCACCCCTGCGGCGCGGACGCCTATGCCGGCAGCTATGCCTTCTCCGCGGCGACCTGGCGGGCGGTCTGGCGGGTCGAGGGGCCGCGCAAGGCCTACACGATGACGACGGACCACCGCCGCTGACGGCGCGCCGCGGCCGGAAAAGATCGCGCGCTTCGCATGCCCCCGGCGCGGCTTTACCTTGCAGGATGGCGGGGGCTGGGGCAAAACGCGAGGCAACACCGAACTTGTCACGCATAAAGGGGACATGGACATGGCAGCGGCGACGAACAGCGTTCTGGCAGAGGCGATCGGCCCCGGCGCCGGCAGCGCGAAACGGGTAAAGCAGGTGGCTCTGTTCCTTGCGGGGATCGTGATCCTGACGGTCGCGGCGAAGATCAAGGTGCCGGTGCCGGGCTCGCCCGTGGCGATCGGCATGGCCACCTTCGCGGTGCTGACCGTCGGCGCCGCCTACGGGCCGCGCCTGGGTCTGGCCACGATCATGGGCTACATGATGCTGGGGATGGTCGGCTTCGACATCTTCCAAAGCTCGACCGCCGACCTGAACGGCGTCGAATACATGATGGGATCGACCGGCGGCTACCTTCTGGGCTACGTGCTGGCGGTGCTGACGCTGGGCGCCTTCGCCCGCCGCGGCTGGGACCGGACGACGGCGCACATGATCGTCGCGCTGCTGGTCGGCAACATCGTCATCTACGCGCCGGGCCTTCTGTGGCTGGGTCAGCTTTACGGGTGGGATCAGCCGATCCTCGCCTGGGGCCTGACGCCCTTCATCGTCGGCGACCTGCTGAAGCTGGCGCTGGCCGCGCTGCTTGTGCCCGCGCTGTGGAAGATGGTGGGCTCGGCCCGCCGCTGACCCGGGGCCAGGACGTGCCCGACCGGCGGGCAGAGCGACGGGGCGCGGAGGGCGAGACCTTCCGCGCCCCGTTTTCCGTTCGGGACCCCGGATTGGGCCGGGCCGCGTGAGGCGGTGCCGCGAGGTGTCAGGCGCCCGAAAAGACGCGCCGGGGTTTCGGTTCCCGCCCCCGCAGCGCCCTTGACAGGGCGCGTGGTGCGATAGCGTGGCGCGGTCGGCAATTTGCCCCAGCTTGGGGCAGGGCGGCCGGCCTGCCGCGCGTCGCAGCGGACGGGCCGGGGGCAAGGCCGTTACGATGGGCGCGTGCGGCATCGCACATTATGGGCGGCGCCCGCCTTTGGCGAAGATGAGGGGAAGGGCGCGGCTATGAGGATCCTGCGGGGCGGACTGATCTTGGCTATGGCCGGCCTCGGGCTGGTCCTGCTGGCGGGCTATGGGGGCGCGCTGCATCCCGCGGGCGACAGCCTCGCGGTCTTCCGGCCGGAACTGGCGCTGCTGCTGCTGGCGCTGTCTTGCCTCGGCGCGTTGGCCGGGGCGCGGCGGTCGGGGCTTTGCGGTGCGGCGCTGGGCCTTGCCGCCGCCGCCGGCCCGATCTGGTCCATGGCCATGCCCGAGCCGCCGGCCGGCGCCTATGCCCTTTACCAGAAGAACCTGCTTTACCGGAATGCGACGCCCGGCGCCGTGGCGCGCGACATCCTGTCCGCCGCGCCCGATCTCGTGACGCTGGAGGAGCTGTCTCGCGGCAATGCCAGGGTGCTGGACCTTCTGTCCGACGCCTATCCCACCCGGGCCACCTGCCCCGGGGTGGGCGGAGTCGCGGTGCTGTCGCGCTGGCCGGCGATCCCCGGCACCCTGCGCTGCGACGGTGGGCTGCGCGCGCATGGAACCGTCGCGGTGCAGGTTCGCAGCCCCGAGGGGCCGCTTTGGGTCGTGGCATTGCACCTGCACTGGCCCTGGCCTGAAAACCAGGCCGCCCAGGTCGCGCGGATGCGCCCGCTGCTGGGCGGGCTCGACGGGCCGGTGGTGGTGGCGGGCGATTTCAACATGGTGCCGTGGTCGCACACACTGGCGCTGATTTCGCGGGCAACGGGGACGCACCGGATCGGCCGGGTTCGGCGCAGCTTCGATTTCGGGCTTGCCGCGGTGCGTCTTCGGATCGACCATGTGCTTGTCCCCGAAGGCTGGACCGGCCGGACCGTGCTGCGTGCGCGCGCCGGGTCCGACCATTTCGGGGTTCTGGCCCGGTTCGGGCCCGAGGGGGCGCGATGACCACGATCCTGCACGACACCCTGCCTTACGACGCCTTCGATCCGCGCCACCTGCGCCTGCCGGGCACGCAGCCTGACAGTCCAGACAGCTGGCTTTCGGTCGACGACCGCTTTGCCGCGCAGATGGCACTGCGCGACCGGCTGGTGGCCGAACGTCCCGAGGTGGTGCTGGCCGATACCGGTCAGGCCAACGTTGCCCTGGCCGAGCTGCGCGCAACGGTGCTGGCGCAGCTTGAGGCGACGCCGGGCTATGTCGTCGGGGTGGGGCAGGTGGTGCGGCCCGACGGCGTGGCGGTGCCGCTCGACTTGCCTACCCTGCCGCTGCTGGCGCGGCTGGTGCAGGAGGATATCTGCCTGCTCGACAAACCCTTGGGCGAGACCGAGCACAGGTTGATGGCCGCGGCGGTGTGCTTTCCCGCGAACTGGGCCCTGGCCGAGAAGATCGGCCGCCCGCTGGGCGCGATTCACCACCCGGTCGCCCCCTATGACGCCGACATGGCGCGCCGGGTGCAGCGGCTGTTCGATGGCATCGCCCCGGGGTGGCCGATGTACCGGGTGAACCGCCTGCCCACGTACCTGTCGGACCTGCACACACCGAAATCCGAAGCCGCGCCGAGGCGCGACCAGGGGCCGAGGCGCCCTACCTGCGGTCCGAGAGGCAGGGGCTGCTGCGCTTGCCCGAGAGCCGGGCGGTGGTCTTCACCATCCACACCTACATGGTGCGTCGCGCGGGTCCGGGCACCCAACTCTGACCGCGCGGACCCAGGGTGTCGAATGTCGAGCGAACGCGGCTCGACGCTACTGATTTTCTGAGTGTTGTCAGTCGACCGTGCCAAGCAATCCTGACCAAGCCTCCCAGCATCGCCGACCCAAACCGGACCTTGCCCCCCTCGCGCGCATCTTCGATGCGAACCGAACGGACATTCCCCGCGCGGTGCTCGAATGACCGCTAAAGGTGCTTTTCCATGAAGATGTCGGGGTATGGGTCGTCGTTGAACCTTTCGATCTCGGTCCAGCCCATTCGTTTATACAAGCTGACGGCCTCGAAAAGCGTGCTGTTCGTATCCAGCCGTAGCGTCGTGATCGAGAGCGCTCGTGCCGCGTCTTCCGCCTTTGTCATGAGACGACGACCCAAGCCCAATCGGCGGGCTGCCGGTGCGATCCACATGCGCTTTACCTCGGCGAGGGGACCGCCGTTCCCTTTGACGCCGACGCACCCCAACGGCATGGCACCGAGGCTCGCGACGACGAACGTTCCATGGGGATGCTGCATTTGCGACAGCTCTGGATCGCCGGACTTCTTGAGGTCGAAAATCAGATTGAGCCTTCGACTAAGTTCCGCCGCAAAGGCGTTGAGGCATTTGGTTGCGAGTTCCGAGGAGTAATCCACTTCCTCGAACACAATATCTTCCCGGGACAGGGCGACAGTCACGACGTCCATCGCATCGAGAAGGTGGCGGACATCCGCATGTCGCGCCAAGACCCGTTCGGCCCGTTGGTCGGAGAGCGCCTCGTAGATTTCAAACTCCCGTACGCCCATCGGGGTAAGGGTCGTGACACGACTGCGCCGATCATCCGGCTTGGGGTTCGTTTCGATCAGACCTTCCGCCTCAAGCCCCCTCAACAATCTACTGAGAAGTCCCGTATCCAAGTCCAGGAAAGCGCGCAGATCAGAGACATCCTCATATCCGAGGCCGATCGCGTTGAGTACGCGCGCGGAGCCAAGCGAGCGACCTCGGTTGAGAAACGAGTCTTCGAGTGCGCCGATCTCGATGGCGACAGCACGGCTGAAGTTACGGAAGCGGGTGATTTGGTCCTGATCCATTTACCTGACCTTAGTCAGGTAAATGGATCGTGCAAGCAATTTTCACGGTGCCACCGAAAACAGTCGACCATGACGTATGCTGCATCCGGCAAAGCGGGCTCGAAGCCGTCTTTCGCTGTAAGGCGCACGACCGGCGGCTTCTTTTTGGACAAGGCGATCTGGGTCAGCGCCCCGACCGAAAAGTTAGCTTTGCCGGACATCCGATACGGACGTCGCTTTGTGCGCGGCGGCGCTGGCGTGCCGCTATGAATGTGCAACGTCCGGCGCGCCGCCTTAATGGCGTGGACGTTCGCGTGCCCCTCCGATGGCGCGACCGGTGTGCAGTGCCCCCGGGATCTGGTGGCTTGCGCGACTAGAGCAGCGCTGCCGTGAGGTCGGCGCCCATCGGCTGGCCCAGGATCGTCAGCGCGACACCGGTCAGCGCGATGGCGCTGGCGGTCGCGCGGACCGACCCGCCGTTGCCGCGCAGAAGGTTGTAGGTCAGAAGGCCGGCGCCGACGGGAAAGGCCATGATGCACAGGGTCGAGTTCATCGTGTAGATCGTCAGCTTCGTCGGCAGGTTCAGCTCCTGCCGCCGGTCCTCGGCCAGGTCCGCCTGGCTGGCACGCAGGGCTCGGATCGTCGCGGCCTCATCGGGTTCGTAGTCGTTGGCAGGCTCGACGGGGCTGGCCTCCATCAACCGGTCGCGGGCGCGGCGCCGGGCAGCGGTCGCGTCGCGGCGCAGGTCGGCCTCGGCCATTGCGCGACGGCGACGTTCGGGCGTCAGCGCGATCGGGGCCGAAGGCGCCCCGGCATCGTCGGTATGCGCGTCCGTAGCGACGGCACCGACGTCCGCGGCATGTGCCGCCGCACGGCGGGCCGCCTTGGCTACGGCGGTATCGCCGGTCACCTGCGCGCGGCGCACGGGCTTGCGCTGGATCTCGATCTCGCGCCCCGGGGCGGTCAGGTAGCGGCCCCCCTTGTGGTGCCAGATGACCTCCTCCGCGGCGAGGCCTGCCACGAAGTGGCGCACGGCCAAGGAGCACAAGGTGAACCGATCGCGCGCCGTCTGGCGCGGGTTGGCGACGTCCACCGGGCTTTCGGCGGTGACGATCAGGATGCGCGGGTCGTCGTCGTCCCGTCCGATCGTGAGGATCAGCTCGGGGCTGATATACTGGATTTCATTTTCCCCGATCATGCCGATGATGCTGAAGTCAAAGCCGGCATCTTCGAGGCTCGGTGTCAGGCCTTCGGCGCGCGGCGCGAAGGAAAAGGCAGTTCCGCCCTGATACCGGATCGAGGCGGTGGAGACTTCGAATCTCTGCCGCATGGCCTTCTGGCTCCCGTCGATGTGTGATCTCATCATCATTGGGTAGACGCAGAATGAGGTGAATCTTCGGCGCATTCTGGGGCATTGCGTGGTGCCCACGCGCCGACCAGCCCCGCCTGCCGGCCACCGCTTCGACCATGGGGAAGGCGATGCGGGGCCCTGTGAGGCCCGTTGCAGACCGATCCCCCGGGGGCTTCGGGGGTTTGAGGGCATAGGGACCCGGCGAGCGCCTCCCGCACCCCACGGGGCACCCTCCACCCGCAGGGCAAACATGCGAAGGGGCGCCCGTTTCGGGGCGCCCCTTGCGACTGTCGATGCGACGCGGTCGCGGATCAGCAGCTGTAGTAGAGCTTGAATTCCACCGGGTGGGGCGTGTGCTCGTAGGTGTAGATCTCTTCCCACTTGAGGTCCATGTAGCCCTTGATCTGGTCGCGGGTGAACACGTCACCGGCCAGCAGGAAGTCCATGTCCTTCTCGAGCTCCTCCATCGCCTCGCGCAGGCTGGCGCAGACGGTGGGGATGCCGGCCAGTTCCTCGGCGGGCAGGTCGTAGAGGTCCTTGTCCATCGGGTCGCCGGGGTGGATCTTGTTCTTGATCCCGTCGATGCCGGCCATCAGCAGGGCCGCGAAGCACAGGTAGGGGTTCGCCGACGGATCGGGGAAGCGGGCCTCGACGCGCTTGGCCTTCGGGCTTTCCGCCCACGGGATCCGCACGCAGCCCGACCGGTTGCGGGCCGAGTAGGCGCGCAGCACGGGGGCCTCGAAGCCCGGGATCAGGCGCTTGTAGGAGTTGGTCGAGGGGTTGGTGAAGGCGTTCAGGGCCTTGGCGTGCTTGAGGATCCCGCCGATGAACCAGATCGCCTCGTCGCTGAGGTCGGCATACTTGTCGCCGGCAAAGAGCGGCTTGCCGTCCTTCCAGATCGACATGTTGACGTGCATGCCGGTGCCGTTGTCGCCCGCGATGGGCTTGGGCATGAATGTCGCCGACTTGCCGTAGGCGTGGGCCACGTTCTGGATGACGTACTTGTACTTCTGAAGGTGGTCGGCCTGCGCGGTCAGCGTGTCGAAGATCATGCCCAGCTCGTGCTGGCACGACGCGACCTCGTGGTGGTGCTTGTCGACCTTCATGCCGATGCGCTTCATCGTCGACAGCATTTCCGACCGGATGTCCTGGCCGTCGTCGATCGGGTTGACCGGGAAGTAGCCGCCCTTGACGCCCGGGCGGTGGCCCATGTTGCCCATCTCGTAGTCGGTGTCCGAGTTCCACGCCGCGTCGAGCGCGTCGACCTCGTAGCCGACCTTGTTCATCGACACCGAGTACTTGACGTTGTCGAACAGGAAGAACTCGGCCTCGGGGCCGAAGAAGGCCTGGTCGCCGATGCCGGTCGACTTGAGGTATTCCTCGGCGTTGCGGGCGGTGCCGCGGGGATCTCGGTCGTAGCGTTCCATCGTGTCGGGTTCGAACACGGTGCAGTGCACGGCCAGCGTCTTCTCGGCATAGAACGGGTCCATGTAGGCCGAGGTCGTGTCGGGCATCAGCTTCATGTCGGACTGGTCGATCGACTTCCAGCCGGCGATCGACGAGCCGTCGAACATGAAGCCTTCTTCGAAGAAGTCCTCGTCGACCTCGTGGGACATGACCGTGACGTGCTGCAGCTTGCCGCGCGGGTCGGTGAAGCGGATGTCGACGTATTCGACGTCTTCATCCTTGATCATCTTCAAAACGTCAGAGGTGCTCATTTTATCCTATGGTCCCTTCGGTCTCTCTCTTAGGGTTTCTGACTGGGCGTCGAGGGGTCTGACGGCGGACGTCAGAGCGCGTCGAGCCCGGATTCTCCGGTGCGGATGCGGATCGCCTGCTCGACCGAGGTGACGAAGATCTTGCCGTCGCCGATCTTGTCGGTCTTGGCGGCGGCGACGATCGCCTCGATCGCCGCGTCGACCTGATCGGTATCGAGCACGACCTCGATCTTCACCTTGGGCAGGAAGTCGACGACGTATTCCGCACCGCGATACAGTTCGGTGTGGCCTTTCTGGCGACCGAAGCCCTTGACCTCGAGCACGCTCAGCCCCTGAACGCCGATCTCCTGTAGCGCCTCCTTCACCTCGTCGAGTTTGAAGGGTTTGATGATCGCTTCGATCTTCTTCATTGGCGCCGACTCCTCACATACCGTTGCCTTCGCGACAGATCACTTCCGTTTGCCCGGCTCAATTCGCTAGTCTTGGCGTGCAAGGGACCGGCGGCGGGAATTGGATGATGAGATTAAAAATTAGGCAATCAGCCCTGCTAATGGGCGAAATGAGAACGCGCGGCGGGGCCGCATGAGCCAGCTTCTGACAGCCGCCGAGATGCGCGACGTCGAGGCCGCCGCGATCGCCACGGGCGAGGTCACGGGCGCCGAGCTCATGGCCCGCGCGGGGGCGGCGGTGGTGGCCGCGATCCGGGCTGAATGGGAGGGCGAGCTGCCGACGCAACCGCGCGCCGTGGTGCTGGCGGGCCCGGGCAACAACGGCGGCGACGGCTTTGCCATAGCGCGGGGTCTGCGCGATCTGGGCTGGTCTGTGCGGGTGCTCCTGGCCGGGCAGGCCGGGGCGCTGCCGCCGGACGCCCGCGCCCAGCACGACCGCTGGGCCGCCGGCGGCGCGGCGCGGGGCGCGGTCCTGCCGCTGACGCTTGAGACGCTACGGGACGAGCCCGCGGCCGATATCTACGTCGATGCGCTTTTCGGGATCGGCCTCGGGCGGCCGCTCGGCGGTGATCTGGCGCGGGTCGTGGCGCACCTGGCGGGCGCCGACGGGACCCTGGGGCTTTACCAGCCGCGAATGGTCGCGGTCGACGTGCCCTCGGGCCTCGACGCGGACAGCGGGCGGGTGCCGGGCGATCCCGCGGGCGCCGCGGCGGTCCGGGCGCGGCTGACCGTGACCTTCGACAGCCCCAAGCCCGGCCATTACCTTGGCCACGGGCCGGACCTCTGCGGTAGGCTGGTGGTGGCCGATATCGGGCTGGCCCATGCCCGCGCCCGGCAGGGGGCCGCACGGGGGCTGGCCCCGGCACGGACACGGGTGGTGCCGCCGCTCGGCATCGCCGATCCGCGCCGGTCGGTCTGGCCCGACATCGCCGGCCTTCTGACCAAGCGGCAGGGGCACAAGTACCAGCACGGTCACGCCATGGTGCTGACCGGGGGCGTCGGGCGCGGCGGCGCCGCCCGCATGGCGGCAAAGGCCGCACTGCGGATCGGCGCGGGGGCGGTCACGCTGGGCTGTCCCCCGGCGGCGGTACTCGAATCCGCCAGCCACGTCGATGCGCTGATGCTGCACAGGGTGCCGGACGCGGCGGCCCTGACAGAGGCGCTGTCGGGCGGGCGCATCACCGCGCTCTGCCTCGGGCCGGGACTGGGAACCGGCGAACGCGAGGCCGCGCTGGTCGGCGCCGCGCTCGATTGGGGCGGGGCGGTTCTGCTAGACGCCGATGCCATTACGCTGATGGCGGGGGAGGCGACGCTTGCCGCCAAGCTGCACGACCGCTGCCTTCTGACCCCGCACCCCGGGGAATTCCGCCGCCTCTTTCCCGATATTGCAGGGCGGCTCGACGATCCCGATCCGTCGCTGCGCTATGACGAGGCGGCCGACGCCGACGCGCAGGCCCGGTCACGGGCCGCGCGGGAGGACCTTGCGGCACAGCGCGGGCCGATGATGTCGACCCTCGATGCCGCGCGCGAGGCCGCGGCCCACTGCGGCGCGACGGTCCTGCTGAAGGGGCCCGCGACGGCGATCGCCGCGCCTTCGGGCGCGGCGGTGGTGCATCGTGCGGTCTATGACCGCGCCGCGCCGTGGCTCGCCACCGCGGGGGCGGGGGATGTGCTGGCCGGGCTGGCCTGCGGGCTTCTGGCGCGCGGCCTGGCGCCGCCGGTCGCGGCCGAACTGGCCGCGCAGATCCATGTCGACGCCGCGCTGTCCTTCGGCCCCGGCCTGACGGCAGAGGATCTGCCGCGGCAGGTTCCGCAGGTGCTGGCGCGTTATCTGGCGCCCTGACGGCGAGGGCGGGCGTTCGTGGGCATACCTCCGACCAGGGGGGAGGGCCCGGCGGCGTCGGGGAGGTTTGCGCGGTGCCGCCCGCCGCAGGTCGCGGCCAGCATGTCCGCTGCTTGGCGATCGGGGTCCGGGCGGCGGCGGCCGGTCGCCATCGTCGCGGCCCTGCACGACGCGTCCCTGTCTGGCCCTCGGACGCTGATCCTGACGACCGGCGCGACCTCGCGCTCTCGATGAAGACTACCGGAGCGGGCAGACCAGTGGCATCTGCATCGCCGTCCGCTTCCGCGTGCCGTCAGGGCCGGGCGGTGATGATGAAAGGCGTGGCCAGCCAGTGTTCTTCGAGGTTGGCCTCGGTCCCGATGCGGTCCACGACGGCAAACAGGCCGGGGGCATGCAGCGGGGTCAACACCCCGTGCCAGGTGCCGCGATGCAGGTTGATGCCCTGTCCCGGCGTGGTGACGAAGGCAACGGGCCGGCCCGGCACGCCGCTGTCGTCCGGCGCGACGATGACGAGGAAGGGATGCAGGCTCATCGGCAGGAAGGCCTGGCTGCCCAGCGGGTGGCGTTCCAGCATCTCCAGCCGATAGGGCAGGCGGCGCGGTTCGGCCGAAAACAGGCTGATCCCCGCCCGCCCGCCGCCGGTATCGATCCGGGCAAGGTCATGGTATCGCCCGCAAAGCCCCTGGTTGATGATCCTGTCTGGCAGGCCCACGACCTGCAGGACGTCGCCGAAGGGGGCAAAGGCCGCGGGGGTCAGCGGCTGCGCCGCGATCTCGCCGCTCATGCGCCCATGCGCGCCGACACAGGCGCGCGCCGGTGCCCGGCGGCCCGTCCGGACCCCCATCCTGTCGCGCGTCCGGCCACCCGTGCAAGGGGGCGCCCGACCGCCCGCGCCGCGGCGAGCCACCATCCCCGACCCACCGCGCACGCCGCCCGCGCGGCATCCGGTGCAAGGTTGCGACGTTGGCCCGCAGGGACCCGACGCCCGCGCCGGGACTGCCCGCTCATGGCAGCCGCTCGGCCAGCCGCAGGGCGGCGATGCGCTCGACCTGCCGCGCGGCTGTGGCGATCTCGGTGTCGCGGTCGTTCTCCAGCCGCTGGCGAAAGGCGGCCAGTATCCCGGCCTTGTCGTGGTCGCGCACGGCGATGATGAAGGGAAACCCGAACTTCTCCTGATAGGCGGTGTTGAGCTCGGTGAACGCCGCACGCTCGTCGTCGGTCAGCGCGTCGAGCCCGGCGGAGGCCTGCTCGGCGGTGCTGTCGGCGGTCAGCCGCTGCGCCGCGGCCAGCTTGCCTGCCAGGTCGGGATGGGCGCGCAGGACGTCCAGCCGCTCGTCGTCCGAGGCCGTGCGGAATACCCGTGCAAGGGCCTGGGCTAGCCCCACCGCGCTGTCATGCGCGGGTCCCAGTTCAAGGCCATGCGCCCGCTCGGCGATCCACGGCGAATGCTCGTAGACTCCGCCCCAGTCCGCGACGAAGGCGTCGCGGTCCATCTGCGACGGACGCGCATGGTCCTGCGGCGGATGCGTCGCCGCCCAGTGGCGGGCGATGTCGATGCGCCGCGCGACCCAAACGCCCTCGTGCGCGGCAATGTGGTCCAGGAACCGCTCAAGCCCCCGAATCCGCCCCGGCCGCCCGATCAGGCGGCAATGCAGGCCGATGGTCATCATCTTGGGCTGCCCCGCCGCGCCCTCGGCATAAAGACAGTCGAAGGCGTCGGTCAGGTAGGATTCGAACTGCGCGCCGGAGTTGAAGCCCTGCGCCGTGGCGAAGCGCATGTCGTTGGCGTCCAGCGTGTAGGGAATCACCAGCTGATCCCGCGCGCCCACCCGCAGCCAGTAGGGCAGATCGTCGTCGTAGGTGTCAGACAGGTAGGTAAATCCGCCGTCCTCGGCCGCCAGCCGCACCGTGTTCATCGACGACCGTCCCAGGTAGAACCCCTGCGGCCGGGCGCCCGTCACCTCGGTATGCAGGCGGATGGCTTCGTTCAGGTGGTCGCGTTCGGTGGCTTCGTCGATGTCCTTGTACTCGATCCACTTCAGCCCGTGGCTGGCGATCTCCCAGTCGGCGTCCTGCATGGCCGCCACCTGGGCGGGGCTGCGGGCCAGCGCCTGGGCGACACCGTAGACGGTGACCGGCAGGCCGCGGCCCGTGAACAGGCGGTGCAGCCGCCAGAACCCGGCGCGGGCGCCGTATTCATAGATCGATTCCATGTTCCAGTGCCGCTGCCCGGGCCAGGGCTGGGCGCCGACGATCTCGCTCAGGAACCCTTCCGAGGCGGCATCGCCGTGCAACAGGTTGTTCTCGCCGCCCTCTTCGTAGTTCACCACGAACTGCACGGCGATCCGCGCGCCGCCGGGCCATTGCGCATCGGGCGGGGTGGGGCCGTAGCCGGCCATGTCGCGGGGGTAACGCGGCGTCTCGCTCATCTCGTCATCCTTCGTCTGCGACCTAGACTTAGAGCCGTCGCGCGGCGCCGATGCAAGGCCCGCTCCCCACTGCAACGACCGGAGTCACCATGGCCGAAGGCTATCTCACCACCCATGTCCTCGACACTGCCCATGGCCGCCCGGCCGCGGGCCTGATGATCGAGCTCTTCCGCATCGACGCCGACGGCGACCGGCACCAGATCGCCCAGGTCACCACCAACGACGACGGGCGCACGGACGCGCCCATCCTGCCCGCCGAGGCGTTCGAGATGGGCAGCTACGAGCTGGTCTTTCACGCGGGCGAATACCTCGATCACCATGGCCTCGCCCCCGACGCGCCGCGGTTTCTCGACGCGGTGCCGATCCGCTTCAAGATGGACACCGACACGCATTACCACGTGCCGCTGCTGCTGTCGGCCTACGGCTACTCAACCTATCGCGGCAGCTAGTCAGCCGGGCGCCGGGTCCGGCCGCCGCCCCGGTGCCTTGCCCGCACAGACCCTGTGCGGGCAAAGGCTCTGGCGCGTCGTACCCGCCTGCGCCACCTCTGGGCCAGCGAATGCGAAGGAGACGCAGATGGAAGTCGGACTTTACACCTTCGGCGACGTCGGAACCGATCCGGTCAGCGGCGAAAACGTCGATGCGGCCACGCGGCTGACCAACCTGATCGAGGAGATCGAGCTGGCCGACCAGGTCGGGCTCGACATCTTCGGCCTGGGCGAACACCACCGTCCGAACTACGCGATCTCCTCGCCCGCGACGGTGCTGGCGGCGGCGGCGCGGACCACGAAGTCGATCCGCCTGTCCTCGGCGGTCTCGGTGCTCAGCTCCGACGACCCGATCCGCGTGTTCCAGCAGTTCTCCACGCTCGACAACCTGACCGGCGGCCGGGCCGAGCTGATGGTAGGCCGTGGCAGCTTCATCGAAAGCTTCCCGCTTTTCGGCTACGACCTCGACGACTACAACGCGCTTTTCGAAGAAAAGCTCGCCATGCTGATGGCGATCAACGAAGACGAGCGGCTGGACTGGCCCGGCACCCGCTTCACGCCCCGCGTGGCAGGGCAGGGGGTCTATCCCCGCCCGGTCCAAGACCCGCTGCCGCTCTGGATCGCCGCTGGTGGCACGCCGGAAAGCATGGTGCGCGCGGGCGGGCTGGGTCTGCCGCTGGCGCTGGCGATCATCGGCGGCCAGCCGCGGCGTTTCGCGCCCCTGGCCGATCTCTACCGCCGCGCCGCCGCCCAGGCGGGCCACGCCGACAAGGCGCGCGTGTCTCTCAACGTCCACGGCTTCGTGGCCGAGGACAGCCAGCACGCCGCCGATACCTTCTTTCCCGCGCAGAAACAGGTGATGGACCAGATCGGGCGCGAACGCGGCTGGCCGCCGCAAAGCCGGGCGCAGTACGATGCTTCGATCGCGCGCGAGGGGGCGATGTTCGTGGGCTCGCCCGCGCAGATCACCGACAAGATACTGGGCCTGCGCGAAGATCTGGGGTTCGACCGCGTCACCCTGCAGATGGCCATCGGCATCCTGCCGCATGCCGAGATGCTGAAGGCGATCGAGGTTCTGGGCACCCAGGTCGCCCCCGAACTGCGCAAGGTGGCCTGACCCCCCGCGCCGCCGTTCCCCCCCTCAGCCGACCGTCCCCCATCCCCGACGCCGCGCAGCCGAAGGCGCCCCGCCCTCCCGCCTCCCCGCACTGCAGCGGCGTCCCAGCGGGGCGGCTGTCTTCTTCTCTTCCCAAATACTCCCGCCGGAGGCATCGCCCGGCACGGGCGACCGGCGCGGGTCCCCCGGGGCCCGCGACGCCCGGGCCCGCCCGGCCGCAAACCCGGGCGGCACCGCCGCGGCGCAGCGGGCGGCTTCCCTCCCGGTCCGACCCCGGTATAGGGTCGGGCCAAAAGCGTCAGAGGGACAGCCATGCAAGACTTCGCCATCCTGTGGGACTGGGCCGCCTTCGCGGTCCGATGGCTTCACGTCGTCACCGCCATCGCCTGGATCGGGTCGAGCTTCTATTTCATCGCGCTGGATCTCGGGCTCAACCGTCGCATCCCCGGCCCGGCGGATGGAGAGGAGTGGCAGGTCCACGGAGGCGGCTTCTATCACATCCAGAAATACCTCGTGGCGCCCGACGCGATGCCCGAGCATCTGACCTGGTTCAAATGGGAAAGTTACTGGACGTGGATGTCCGGCGCCGCGATGCTGATGATCGTCTACTGGGCGGGGGCCGAGCTCTACCTGATCGATCCCGCCAAGGCCGACCTCGCCGTCTGGCAGGGCATCGCGATCTCGGCCCTGTCGCTGGCGATCGGCTGGCTCGTCTACGATGCCCTGTGCAAGTCGCCGCTGGGCGCCCGGCCGACGACCCTCATGCTGCTGCTCTTCGTGCTGCTCGTCGCGATGTCCTGGGGCTACAACCAGGTCTTCACCGGGCGGGCGGCGCTTTTGCATCTCGGCGCCTTCACCGCCACGATCATGACGGCCAATGTCTTCTTCATCATCATGCCGAACCAGCGCGTGGTGGTGGCCGACCTCAAGGCCGGCCGCAAGCCCGACCCCAAGTACGGCAAGATCGCCAAGCTGCGTTCGACCCACAACAACTACCTGACGCTTCCGGTGGTGTTCCTGATGCTGTCGAACCACTACCCGTTGGCCTTCGGCACCGACAACGCCTGGATTATCGCCGCCCTGGTCTTCCTGATGGGCGTTACCATCCGGCACTGGTTCAACACCCGTCACGCCAGGGCCGGCAGCCCGCACTGGACCTGGGCCGCGACGGTCATCCTCTTCATCCTTATCGCATGGCTGTCGACCGCCCCGGCGTTCCAGCCGATCGAGGCCGCCGAGGCCCGTCCGATGACACCTTACGAGACGCGCTTTTCCCAGGCGCAAGGGTTTGACGAGGCCTATGACATCGTGCTCGGTCGCTGTTCGATGTGCCATGCGCGCGAGCCTGTCTGGGACGGGATTCGCCGGGCACCCAAGGGCGTGACGCTGGAAACCCGGGCCGACGTCGCCCGCCACGCGCGCGAGATCTACCTGCAGGCCGGCGTCAGCCACGCGATGCCGCCCGCGAACCTCACCGCGATCCCGCAGGAGGACCGCGACCGGCTGGCTGCATGGTATCGCGCCGGACGCTGAGGGCCCGCCCCGGCGCGCAAGCCGAGGACTGCCCGGCCCCAGGGCGGCGCCCACCCCTGTCCGCAATCGGCAGGGCCGCTCTCGGCAAACCTTCGCGCTCCCCGGTTCGTGCCCTAAATGGGGGCCGCAGGGTCAGGCGCCTTAGCTTTCCAGCCAGATCGTGACTGGCCCGTCATTGGTCAGGGTTACCGCCATGTCCGCCCCGAACCGCCCGGTCGCGACCTGCACGCCCTGGACGCGCAGTGCCGCGGCATAGGCCTCGTAAAGCGTCCGGCCCAGCTCGGGCGCGGCGGCGGTGGAAAACCCCGGTCGGTTGCCGCTGCGGGTGTCGGCGGCAAGCGTGAACTGGCTGATCACCAGGGCCGCGCCACCGGTATCCAGCAGCGACCGGTTCATCCGCCCCTCCGCGTCGCGGAAGATGCGCAGCTTCGCCGTCCGTCGCGCCAGCTTCTCGGCCGCTGCGGCATCGTCGCTCTCCATCGCGCAGACGAGGATGGCCAGCCCCGCGCCGATCTCGCCCAGTGTCTCGCCCGCCACATCGACCTTCGCAGTGCTGACCCGTTGCAGCAGGGCCCGCATCAAAGCTCCTCCGACCAGGGCGGATTGGCCCCGGCCCGCGACACTGTGACCGCGGCGGCCCGGATGCCCAGCGACAGCGCCGCCTCGATATCCTCGCGCGACAGCCCGGCAAGGCCTGCCCGGCTCAGCACGCCCGCCCGGTTCAGCCCTGCAAGGACGCCCGCGTTGAAGGTGTCCCCGGCGCCCACGGTGTCGACCACCTCGACCTTGCGCGCGGGCACGAAAACCTCGTCCGCCTCCGTCACCCCCAGCGCGCCTTCGGCCCCCCGGGTCAGGCATACCAGCCGCGGCCCCCGGCCCTGCGCATCATTGGCCAGCGCTTCACCGCCCAGCATTCCGCGGGCCAGCGCTGCCGGGTCGCCCGGTCCCTCCAGCCAGTGCAGATCCTCGTCCGAAATCTTCACGATGTCGGCGGCGGCGATCATCCGGCCGATGCGGGCGCGGTAGGCGGGCTCGTCCGCGACGAAGCCGGGGCGCACGTTGGGGTCGATCATCGTCACCGGGCCGGAGGCGCGGGTCGACAGTTCCAACATCAGCGTCTCGTAAGCCGTGCCGCAGGGCTCGACAGCAAGGGATATGCCGCCAAAGAACGCCGCCGCGATCTCGGGGCCGACCTGCGGCAGATCAGTGTCGCGCAGCATCCGCCCGGCCGTGCCCTCGTCGTAGAAGGCATAGCGCGCCTGCCCCTCGGCCAGCTGAACGAAGGCCAGCGTGGTCGGCCTGTCGCTGCGCGCCGCCCGGTCCGCACTGACGCCCGAGGCATCGAGCGCCGCGATCAGCTGAGCGCCGAAAAGGTCGGTTGAGAGGCCTGAAAAAAACGACACCGGCGCGCCCAGCCGTCCCAGCGCGATGGCGGTGTTGAATACCGCGCCACCGGAATACGGGGCGAAAGCGGGCTCGCCCCTCTCGGACACGCGCGGCAGCATATCGATCAGCGCCTCGCCGCTACACAGGATCATGCGCACCCCCCATTTTCTCGGCCCCAATTTTCCGGGCCCTCATTCTGCCTGTGCGCTTCTAGGCTGCCGCAAGCCGTCCGGCAATCCATGCCCATGGTCGAGCCCCCCGTCCACGACCCGCTTTCGCCCCCGACACCGACCCGGGCGACGCCGCGCCCTTTCTTCTCTTCCAAAATACTCTCCGGGGGTGCGGGGGTGGAAAACCCCCGCCGCGCCACATCGGCCATCGGCACGCCGCGGATCCTGGCTGCGCCACGCCTGCGGCCAGCGCACCTCCCGCATGCCCGACGGTCCGGTCAGCTCGTCCCGTCGAGGTATTCTCCGGCGATCACCCGGGCGAGTTCTCCGGCCGCGTCCGCGTCCATACCGGGTCGCATCCGCGGGTCGTAAAGCATCCTCAGCATGTACTCGTCCATCTCGGTCAGCAGGGCGAATTCCTCGTCGTCGTTGAAGACCGAGGGCCGCGCGGCGGGGCTGTCATTGGCCAACCCCATGCCTTGCGCGATTTCCTCGTGCACGCAGGACAGGCGCAAGAGGTCGGGCGTTTCCGCGCGGATCACCGCCACCGCCTTGGAGTACTCCCCGGTGTCGTTGGGATCGAGCGCGAAGACCAGGCAATAGGTCGTCCGCGGCAGGTCGATCACGGTGTCCAGGGCGGCGCGGCTGATCCCGGGGATGAAGGCACGGAACTCGGGTTCGAGCGCGCGGCGCTCGGCCTCGTTGACGACGTAGACGCGGAAGTTCCCGCCAGACGACACCTGCGAAATCGGGTGCCCCGTCACCCGCGACAGGCGCGCGGCATAGCCGACGATATCCGCGCGGTCGCTCGCCTTCTGCGCCTCAGGCACGGCGTCGCCGAACTCGATCTGCATCGAGATCGGGCGCTCCCACCGATGCAGGCGGCTGGGACGTTCGAGGGCGACCAGCCGCCCGCCCTGCGCGGTGTACTCCTCGAAAAGGGCAATCCGGACAAAACTGTCGGCCAGCCGGCGGGAATCGATCGGCGTGTCTGGCCCGCCACCGTCGGTGCGCAGCAGTCCGCGGGCCTGGAATCCCGTCTCGATGCGCCCGTAATAGGCGGCCAGTTCCTCGCTCGTCGGGTCGGGGCGGGCGCGGACGGCCGGCGGTTCGGGCACGGGCGGCGGCGCCAGCTCGGCTGGCCGTTCGGGCGGGCGCGGTACGGGCTCGACCGGCGCCACCACCTCGCAACCGGCCAGCGCCAGCGCCAGCGTGGCGCCCGCGGCCCAAAGGCCTGGGCCGCGCGTCGCGCCCTTGCGTCCCGGAACCTCGGTCCGATCCATCTCGCTACCTCCTCGGAACCGAGCGGCCAGCCGCCGCGGCGGGGCCAGACCGGGTGTGCGCGGCCGAAAGCGCCTCGCGCAGGTCGCGCTCCATTTGCTCAAGGTCGGCTTCGGCGGCGGCGCGGGTCTCGCGCCCCTCGTCGGCGATGGCGAGGCTTTCCTCGATCGTGTCGATCAGCTCGGCATTGGCCTGCCGCACCGTCTCGATGTCGAAGGCGCCGCGCTCGACCTCTTCTCGGACGGTGCGGTTTGCCTCGCGCAGGTTCTGCGCGTTCGAGGTCAGAAGCTCGTTGGTCAGGTCCGTCGCCTCGCGGACCGCGTCCGCGGCTTCGGCCGAACGCTGGATCGTCAGCCCCTGCGCCAGCTGGGTTTCCCAAAGCGGCACGGTGTTGACGAGGGTCGAGTTGATCTTGGTGACCAGCGCCTTGTCATTTTCCTGGACCAGCCGGATCGAGGGCAGCGCCTGCATCGTCACCTGCCGCGTCAGCCGCAGGTCGTGCACCCGCCGGTCGAGATCGTCGCGCGCGGCGCGCAGGTCGCGCAGCTCCTGCGCGCGCAGCACTTGTTCGGCCTCGGGCGCGGCGTCGACCTCGGCCGCCTTGGCCGGAATATCCTCGGCATCCACGCGGCGCAGCTTTTCCACGCCCGCCGCGATGTAGAGCCCGAGCTCGTCGTAGAATTCGAGCGTCCGCTCGTAGAGCTTTTCGAGCGCCTTGATATCCTTGAGCAGCCTGTGCTCGTGTTCCAGCAGGTTGTCCGTGATATGGTCGATCTGGCCCTGCACCGTCTCGAACCGTGCCGAGAAGCGTTGGATGGGGGCCATCTGGCCCGTGATCCGCTCCCACCACGACCGTGTACGCCGCATGTCGAGTTCGGACACGGAAAAGCCGCGCAGCGTCGTCACGATCTGGCGCAAACTGTCGCCGGCGGGGCCGATATCCTTGTTGCGCACATCGCCCAGCATCGACTGGCTGATCTTCTGCAGCTCGTCCTGCGCGCCGGCGCCGAAATACATCACCGTCCCGATGTCCGACAGGTCGAGCTCGGCGATGCGCCGCTCGATCTCGGGCGCCTGTGCGGCGGCGGGATCGTAGGGCGCGGGTTCGGCCTGCGGCTCGGGCAGGTCGACCGACGCGATCTCGTCGACGAGCGCGCCTGTCTCTTCGGCCTTGGCGCGTGTGGTATCGGACATGACGTCGGTCTTCCTTTTCGATTGCCGTCTCGCGGTCGGCCTACCGGCTCAGAACACCCTCGCGGCCCAAACGATCCCTCAGCACCTCGATCTCGATATCGAGGTCCGAGCGGTCGTCAAGCAGCATGCGCTCGCGCCGCGCGTCGAATCCGCGTTCGAGGTCGTCGAGCAACGCAAGGTAGTCGGCGCGCGCGGTGGCGTCGGGGCGGCGGGCGTAGAGATCGGCGAACTTGGCCGAGGCATCGCGCGCGCCCAGAAGGTAGACCCCGAGGTAACGCCGGGCCTGCGACAGCTCGCGCGGATCGCTTTCGACCTGCCGGCACATGTCGCGGGCCGTGTCGCGGAAGGCGGCCACCCGCGCGTCGAGCTCGGGGTCGCCCAGCCGCGCGATGGCCTCCCGCATCGCGGCCAGATGCGCCTCGGCCTCGTCCACGACGCGGGCGATGCGCGCGGATTGCAGATCGTCGATTCCCTCGGCGGTCTTGTCCCGCAGCGGGTCCGCGCCGAAGGCCATGACATGCAGCCCGGCCCCAAGGACGGCAAAGATCGCGGCATCGGCGAACCCGGGATCGGCAAGCCCGGGCAGGGCCAGCGCCGCGCCCGAGAGGCCCGCGCCGAAGATCTTGCGCGGAATGGCGGGGCGCTTGGCCGTGACGCGGTCGTCATAGGCGGCCTCGGCCTTCAGCCCTTCGCGGGTCAGGGCGGCGGCGGCGACCAGCCCTCCGCCCGCCAGAAGGTGCAGCGCCAGGCCCAACGGGTCCTGCCAGAAACCCGACAGGATCAGCGGTGCCGCGGACAGCGCCAGCATGTTGGTGCGCCCGGTGCCGCGGACCGGGCGGGACAGCCGCCGCCCGGGACGCCGCGATCCGGGTCCCTTCGGCCGTGTCTTGTCAGCTAGCGGCCCATCCTGCCGGGGGCCGTCTGAGCTGGCCCCTTCGGCACGCGGGCGCCGTCGGATCCCGGGCACCTTGCGCGGATCGTCCGAGGGCGTGACGGCCGTGTCGCGGCCCCGGTCGTCAACCGGGTCGCGACGTTGGTCGCGCCGGGGCACAGCGTCGTCATAGCCGTCGGCCATCGCGTCAGCCCCCCGCGACCGAGACGTAGAACACCAGCGCAACCAGAAGCGCAAAGGCCGTTTTCTGCATGATCCCTCCCCCGGGCGCATCGATCGGTGACACGGAACGCGCGTCGCTGCGACTGTCGGGACGTGTCGCCGAACGCCCCTGCCGCGTGGCGGCGCGCAGGATCTCGACCACGACCAGAACGGCGGCCAGCAGGGCCGCCAGGCAGAAGACAGCGAAAATCAGTCTCGACATGTGCGTCCGCCCCTCGCGTTTCGCGTGTACCCCTTCACGATATGGGAAGGGCGCCGGGGTTTTCACCCCCTTGCCGGTCCGACCATGGCCCGAACGCCTGTCAGGATTGAACCTGTGCCGCCCGCGCGCCGCCGCGGGCCTTCAGGGGGGGCAGGGAAGTGGCCGGCCCCGGGGTCATGTCCCGTCAGGTCCCGGGGCCGCGCGTCGGGCCCCGGGTGGTCGGGTCAGAGCGGGCGCTGCCCCTCGGCGCGGCGCTGGCCCGGCAGCTCGCCCTTGCGGGCGGCGCGGCGTTCGGCGTCCAGCTTGCGGGAATAGCCCGACTGGATCACTTCGACCAAGACAAGCACGATGACCGAGAAATAGAACGTCGTCTTTGACATCGGCACCAGCGCGTAGTCGAAGATGTGGATTGCCAGCGTCTCGTCATGCATCGCATGCGAGGCCGCGAGCCCCGCCTCGCCCAGAAGCACCACGCCGACGATCAGCAGGATGAAGAGGCCCAGCACCTCGTACATCCTGTTCTTCTGCAGGAACGCGGTCACGGTATCGGCCAGAAGCAGCATAGCCAGGCCCGACAGGACGATGGCCACGGCCAGCACGACAAAGACGTCGGTGATCGCGATGGCCGACAGCACCGAATCGAACGAGAAAATCAGGTTCATCGTCACGATCAGGGCGATCACCCCGGCCGCGGACTTGCTCGACTTGGCCTCGACATCCGTTTCCAGATGTTCGACCGCCAGCATGTGGCTGATCTCCTTGACCGCGGTGTACATGATGAAGATGCCGCCCACGAGGTAGACGAGGGTGGCGAAGTTCACGCCGCCCTCGAGCACGCCGTCCCAGTCGAGCACGAAGAACGGTTCGGACAGAAGACCGATCAGGTGCAGCATCACGAAGAGCAGGACGACCCGCAGGACCACGGCGATGATGATGCCCCAGAACCGCACGGCGCGTTGCTGCGCGACCGGCGCGCGCTGGCTTTCGATCGAAATGTAGAGCAGGTTGTCGAAGCCCAGAACTGCCTGCAGGAACAGCAGCATGAGCAGGTTGCCCGCGTTTTCGAAGGTCAGAAGGTCGGCCATGCGTCGCGCTCTCCGTGGTGTGGTCGTCTAGGGGAATGATCGTGGGGCAGGGGCCCGGGCAGGGCGTCCCCGGTTCGGTATGCTCCGGTCGGGCAAGCTCCGGGGGCGGGGGCCCCGGTGTCGGACGTTCCGGTGTCAGCCACGCGATGGCTTGCCCCGCCTGTTGTTCGGGGTGGCGCCGGATTTCGGGCCATTCGACGCCGCCCCGCGTGGTTTCTGCCCGCCGGAGTTGGACCCTTTGGAGTTGGAGCCACCAGACTTCTGCCCACCGGAGTTCGGCCCACCAGTCCTGGAACCGCTGCTTTTCGAGCCGTCGGACCTGGGGCTGGCCGCGCGTGACCCCGCGGACCTCGGCCCGTTTGCCGCGAACCGTTTCGTCCCGAAGCCTTCCGGCGCTGAGGTCCTGCCCGATCGGCCCTGGCCATCCGAGGGCGCTTTGCCCCGGGGCCCCGACGCGGTGCCGGTTGCCTTTCCGGTGCCGGACCGTCCCGGGGCGCCCTTGGCGTCCCCGGTGCGGGGCTTCGCGACGCCCGGTCGTGCGGATTTGCCAGGGAGTTTGCCCGCGGGGCGGTCCGTGTTTCGGTCCGTGCTTCGGGCCGGGCGGGGCGCGTCGGGGCCGCGTTCGGAGGCCGGTTTGGGGGCGTCGCCATGGCCGGGTTTGCGGCGGCGTTGCGGCTGCGGGCGCGGCGTGTCGTCCAGCCCCAGCTGATCGCGCACCACGCGCGGCTTCACCTCCTCGACCGCGCCGGGCTTCAGATCGCCCAGCCGGAAGGGGCCGTAGCTGATCCGGATCAGGCGCGACACCGGCAGGCCCACCGCCTCCATCGCGCGGCGGATCTCGCGGTTGCGGCCCTCGCGCAGGCTGACGGTCAGCCAGGCATTGGCGCCCTGCTGGCGGTCGATCGTCACGGTCATGCCCTGGAACGTCTCGCCCTCGACCGTGATTCCGCGCCGCAGCGGGGCCAGGTCTTCATCCTTGGGCGATCCGTTGACCCGCACCCGGTACTTGCGCACCCAGCCTGTCGTGGGCAGCTCCATCCGGCGCTTGATATCGCCGTCGTTGGTCAGGATCAGCAGACCTTCGGAGTTGAGGTCGAGCCGACCCACCGACATCACCCGCGGCATGTCGTCGGGGAGGGTGTCGAACACCGTTTCGCGCCCCTTCTCGTCGCGCGCGGTGGTCACGAGGCCCGAGGGCTTGTGATAGAGCCACAGGCGGGGCGGTTCGGCCGCGCCGATCTCGGCGCCGTCCAGCGTGATGCGGTCGGCCTCGGTCACGTTCAGCGCGGGGCTCAGGATCTTGCGGCCGTTCACCGCAATGCGGCCGGCCTCGATCATGCGTTCGGCATCGCGGCGGCTGGCGACGCCGGCGCGGGCCAGAACCTTGGCGATGCGGTCGCCGGGGGGCGGTGTGTCGGTCATGTCCCTGCGATAGCGCGGAGGGGCTGCGAAGGAAAGCGGCTTGCGGTCCGCCGGGCGCCGCGGGTCGGTCGGGCGCCGCTGTCTGCCCTCTTCCGGCACCGGGACGACGATGCGAGACGCCGCGCTCGGCGGCCCTGGCCCGGCGTTGCCATAGGCGCCGCCCGGACCGGACCCGGCCAGGCCCTTGCGACTGGCGGCGCTTGCGGGGCATGTGGGGCGTCATGAGCCCGTTTCGCAGCCACATGGACCTGGCCCTGAGCCAGGCGCGTGCCGCCGCCGCCCGGGGCGAGGTGCCGGTCGGCGCCGTCGTCGTGGCGCCCGACGGCCGGGTGCTCGCGGCCGAGGGCAACCGGGGCCGCGAGCGCGCCGACCCCACCGCCCATGCGGAGATGCTGGCGATCCGGGCCGCCTGCGCCGCCTTGGGCTCGGAGCGGCTGACGGGCTGCGCGCTGTACGTCACGCTCGAACCCTGCCCGATGTGTGCCGCGGCGATCGGGGCGGCGCGGATCGCGCGGCTATACTACGGCGCCGCCGACCCGAAATCGGGGGGCGTGGCGCAGGGGCCACGGATCTTCGGCCATCCCCAGTCGCATCACGTGCCCGAGGTCTATGATGGCCTCGCCGCCGAGGACTGCGCTGCCCTCCTGCGCCGCTTCTTCGCGGAACGACGCGGGTAGCGCCGCCGCCCCTGGCGGGCGCAGGGGCGGACCCTCCCATGGGGCGATTGGAGCCCCGGCGAGGGGCGCGCCGCCTCCGTTGCGGCGGGCGCTGGGCGATACAGGGCAGGCAGCCGGGTCCGGGACCCCGGGGTGCCGATCCGCGGGCAGAAAGTGTCACCTGTCGCCGACGCGCAGACAGTGACCCCCGTGGACGGCCCCATCCGAGCATGACAGGGCGCCCGCCCTGCATGCGCGGCGGCTGCCGCGGTCGCCCGCGGCCCCGGCCCCTGGTGGTCCGCCTGCGGCCAAGGGCCGCGCGCCGCGTGCCCGCCAGGACCACGCGGAACATCCCCGCAGGCTCGGGGCTTTCCCCGGTACCCGGACGGCGGGGTGCGATGGCCCGGACGGCAGGGCGCGATGGAAGGACGAGGATTATGGCGAACCCGCTCTATGACATGCTTCTGGCCCGTGGAGAGGGCTCGGACGCCCCCTTCCTGATCCAGTCCGGCCCTCAACCGGGCGGCGACCCGATCAGCCATGGCGCCTTTCACGACCTGACTGGCGCCATGGCCAACGCGCTGACCGAGCTGGGCCTTGTCCCCGGCGACCGGATGGTGACGGCGCTGCCGACATCGGCACTGTACCTGGGGCTGGTCTATGGCGCGGTGCGGGCCGGGGTCGTCGTCGTCCCGCTCGATCCGGCGGGGGACGCAGCCATGGCGGCGCGCGTGATCGCCGACTGCACCCCCGCGCTGGTCGTCACGGAGGCGGGCGGCGGCGACGATGACAGCGCCCCCGAAGCTGGCGCTGGCGCGCGGGAGGCTGCCGCCGCGGCCGGGGTGCGGTGCGAACGGCTTGGGCCGGGCGGCCGGCTGGGCGCGGCGGCCACGGCGACCGGCGCCGCGGCCGCGCAAGAGCCCATGGACCGCGAGCCCGACGACCCCGTCGCGCTGTTCTACGCACCCGACGGGCCGTTGCGGGGCGTGATCGCGACCCAGATGAACCTGCTTTCGACAGCCCTCACCCTGTCGGACCTCTGGCGCCTGTGGGACAGCGATGTCGTCCTGCACGCCCTCCCCGGATGGGCGCGCGACGGCGCCTTTGCCGCCCCCGGCACGATGCTCGAGGTCGGCGGCGCGATGATCCTTGTGCCGGCGGACGATCCGGAGGCCACCATGCAGGCGCTGCCGCAGGCGACGGTGATGATGGGCCGGGCGGACCCCTATGCCCGGCTGATCGGCACGCCCGGGTTCGCGGTGCAGGAGGGGGACGGCCCACGGGTCTTCATCGCCTGCTGGGACCGGGTCGCGGAGCCGGATCTGGCGGCATTCCACGACCGGACCGGCCAGCGCATCCTGCAGGCCTACGGCATCGCCGAGGCCGGCATCGTCGCCTCGCCCCCGGGCGAGGGCGAGCGGCGCGCGGGAAGCGTGGGCTTTCCGCTGCCGGACGTCGAGCTGCGGATCACCGATCCCGCGGATGGCAAACCCTTGCCGGACGGCGAAACCGGGGTGGTCGAGCTGCGTGGTCCCAACGTCTTTCCCGGATACTGGGCCCAGCCCGAGGCGACGGCCGAGGTGCTGCGCGCCGACGGATTCCTCGTCACCGGCGATCTCGGACGGATCGACGAAGACGGCTACGTGCAGATCGTCGGCCGGGTGTGAGCGCAGGCCAGAGCGGCCCGCCGCGCGCCGCTTGTCCCGGTCCGCGCAGGCCCGGTTGCGGCTTTAACGGCCCCAAGGGCTGGGCCGGTCCGGGATGCCCCGACCGGGGCTAGTCGCGCAGGCTGAACGCGTATCGCGTGTGCTGTCGGTAGGTCTGGCCGGGGTCGAGCCGGACCGACGGAAACTCAGGCCGGTTCGGCGCGTCGGGCCAGCCCTGCGGCTCGATCGCGAACCCGCAGCCGGGCCCGTAGGGCACGCCCAGATGGCCTTCATGGGGCTGCGTGTCGGTGGGCGCGCTGTCGAAGACCTGCAGGCCGGGCTCGGTCGTGGACAGCGTCATCCGCACCCCATCGCGCCCGGTCAGGACCAGCACCTCGGTCATCTCGCGGCGCCCGGAGGCAAGGCAAAAGTTGTGGTCGAGCGGCGGCGCCTCGCCGGGTCGGATCTGTCGCGTGGTGCGGAAATCGTAGGGCGTGCCGGCCACCGCGGCGATCTCGCCCGTGGGCAGCGTTTCGGCGTCGACGGGCAGGTAGTGTTCGGCCGCGATCTGCAGGCTGTGGCCCGCCCAGTCCGGCGCACCGTCGAGGTTCCAGAACGCGTGGTGCGCAAGATTCATCAGCGTCGTGGCATCCGTCTCGGCCTCGATCGTCAAGTCGAGCGTGGCCTCGGCGGTCAGGCGATATTCGGCCCGGATGCGCCTTGCGCCGGGAAAGCCGTCGGTCCCGTCGGGCAGATCAAGCGCAAGGGTCACGCGGTCGGGGGCGTGCGACACGACCTCCCATATCCGGGCGTGCAGGCCGGTGAAACCGCCGTGCAGGGTGTGACGTCCGGCCTGGTTAGCGTCGAAGTCGTAGACATTGGCGTCGATCCGGGCGCGGCCGCCCGAGATGCGGTTCGCCACCGGGCCGACGATCGCGCCGAAATAGGCCAGGGGGCCCTCATAGGGGGGCAGGTCGGGGGCGCCCAGCACCAGCGACTGCGGGCGCGGGGCAAAGGTCAGCTCTTGCAGGATCGCGCCGCGCGTCAGGATTCCCGCCCGAAGATCGCCTTTCTCCAGGGCGATGCGATGCACCATGCGCCCCTGCGCATCTCTCCCGAACTCCGTGATCTGCGCGCCCTCGTTGCGTTCCGTGGTCATCAGCACTCCCTCCCGGCCACCTGCGCGACCGGCCCCCATGGGACGGCCGGGCCCGGGCGGCCCCGTCATCGCGCGCAGTCTGTCGCAGTGCGCCGGGCAGGACAACCGGCGGGCGGCATCCGGGTCGGTCGCGACGGCGATGTCGGGGGACGCGGGGCGCGCGACGGCCCGCCCCGATCGCGCAGCGTCCCCGCGGCGGGCGGGCTAGTCCGGTCGGGTCAGCACGAAGGTCGCCGCCCCGGCAAGGCACAGGCCCTGCAACGTCAGCGCCAGCGGAGGCAGTCCCAGCGCCACGCCCAGCCCGAAGGCCGCGGCCATGGCCACCGCGGCCGCGATCTTGGCCCGGCGCGAGATCGCGCCGTTCGCCTCCCAGTGGCGGATCGGCGGGCCGAGGCGGGGGTGATCGATCAGCCAGGCCCGGGCGCGCGGGCTGCCCTTACCGAACAGGAACGCGGCCAGCAGCAGAAACGGCGTCGTGGGCAGCATCGGCAGCGCGATCCCGACGAACCCGAGCGCCACGGCGATCCAGCCCAGGCAGAGATAGACATACCGGCGCATTGCGACATCCTTCGGCCTTTGCGGACCCGGCGCGGGGCAGGCGCCCCCGTCGCGTGCTGCGACGCGCGCGGTCCGACGGGGCGAACCTAGGGCGGCCGCGGGGCCCCCGCCAGTGGGCGGCGGGCCGAAGCGCCGGGGCAGGGGGCCGGTGCGTCGCGGTTCAAATGGGCTTACCTTACGCCATGGTTTTGGCCTATAGAGACGGCGTTTGCCATTAGCCTGCGAGATTTTGCGCCCCATGTCCGGACAGTTGTCGCCCATCGATACCGCCAAGTTTGTCGCCGCCAAACGGGCCTGCGATTTTGTCGAGGACGGAATGCGTCTGGGGCTCGGCACCGGATCGACCGCCGCGTGGCTGGTGCGCTGCCTTGGCGAGATGGTGCGCGAGGACGGGCTGCGGATCACCGGGGTGCCGACCTCGGTCCGCACGGCCGAGCTGGCGCGGCAGGTCGGGATCACCGTCACCAGCCTGGACGAGGCCAAGTGGCTGGACCTGACCATAGACGGCGCCGACGAAGTCGACCCCGAGCTGAACCTGATCAAGGGCGGCGGCGGCGCGCTGCTTCAGGAAAAGATCGTCGCCACGGCCTCGGACCGGATGCTGGTGATCGCCGACGTCTCGAAGCAGGTGCAGGCGCTGGGCGCCTTTCCCCTGCCGATCGAGGTCGTGCCTTTCGGCTGGCGTACCACCAAGGCATTGATCGAGGAAACGCTGACCTCGCTCGACGTGCTGGGCGACCAGGCCTCGCTTCGGCTGAACGGCGATCAGGCCTATGTCACGGACGAGGGGAACTATATCCTGGACCTGCATCTGGGCCGCATCGGCAACCCCCGGCAGCTGGCGCTGGTGGTCAACCAGATCCCCGGCGTGGTCGAGAACGGGCTGTTCATCGACATCTGCGACGTGGTCATCACCGGCCACGGCTCGGGCAAGGTCGAGGTGCGCGACATCAATACCGGCACAACCGAGGAAGACCGCATCGAGTTCGTCGATAATTCGAACCTGTTTTCCGACCTGAACGACTGAGGCGCCTGCGCGTCCGGGCCGTGCGCTCAGGCTGCGCCCCGGCCGGCGCGCCGCGTGTGCCCGGCCCCCCGGTGCGTCATCTCGGCGGGTCGGGGGCAGTGGGCAGAGTGCGGCGGGCGCCGGACTGGCCATGGGGCATGGTTTGTGAAATACCCCTTCCGGCAGCCGAGGGATGGACAGCGACGTGAGCGAATTCGACTACGACCTCTTCGTGATCGGTGGCGGATCGGGCGGCGTGCGCGCGGCGCGGATCGCGGCCGGCGAGCACGGCGCCCGCGTCGGCCTGGCCGAGGAATACCGCATGGGCGGCACCTGCGTGATCCGCGGCTGCGTGCCCAAGAAGCTGATGGTCTTCGCCAGCGGCTACGCCCAGCAGGTCGCCGACGCGGCCGAGTACGGCTGGGACGTACAGCCCGGCGGCTTCGACTGGTCGGTCTTCCGGCCCAGGCTGCGGGCCGAACTCGACCGGCTCGAGGCCGCGTATCGCCGCAATCTCGAACGGGCCGGCGTCACCATCCACGACACCCGCGCAACGCTGGCCGACGCGCATACCGTGCGGCTGGCCGACGGCGGCGAGGTGACGGCGAAGCATATCCTCATCGCCACCGGCGGCACCCCCTTCGTGCCCGAGACGGTGAAGGGCTGGGAACATGTCCTGACCTCGAATGACATCTTCCAGATGGAGCGGCTGCCCAAGCGGCTTCTGATCGTCGGCGGCGGCTATATCGCCTGCGAATTCGCCTGCATCCTCAACGGGATGGGCGTCGAGGTGACGCAGTATTACCGCGGTGCGCAGATCCTGCGCGGCTTCGACGAAGAAGCCCGCGGCCATATCTCGGAACTGATCCGGTCGCGCGGCATCGACCTGCATGTCGGCGCGGACGTGGCCGAGATCGACAAGCGTCCGGGCGGCGTCTGGGTCAAGACCACTGATGGCCGCGAAGAGACCTTCGACGATGTGCTCTACGCCACCGGCCGCGCGCCGCTGACGGCGGGCCTCGGGCTGGAAGAGCTGGGGGTCGAGCTGGGGCGGCGCGGCGAAATCGTGGTCGACGAATGGTCGCAGACCTCGGTGCCCTCGATCTATGCCGTGGGCGACGTGACCGACCGCATCAACCTGACCCCGGTGGCGATCCGCGAAGGCCATGCCTTCGCCGACACCGTCTTCGGCGGTCGGCAGGTCAAGGCAGACCACGATCTGGTGCCGGGCGCGGTCTTTACCCAGCCGGAATACGGCTATGTCGGCATGACCGAGGAACAGGCGCGCGAGGCGGGTCCGATCGAGGTCTATTGCGCCAACTTCGCACCGATGAAGAATGCCTTCATCGGGCGCACCGAACGCGTGCTCTTCAAGCTGATCGTCTGTGCCGACACGCGCCGCGTTCTGGGCTGCCACATCGTGTCCGAAGAGGCAGGGGAATTGATCCAGATGGCCGCCATCGCGATCAAGATGGGCGCGACCAAAGAGGATTTCGACCGCACCGTGGCCGTCCACCCGACAGTGTCGGAGGAACTCGTCACCATGCGACAGCCTGTCCGCACAGCTTGAATTCGGCGGATTCGCGCCCAGATGCAGATCTAGGGCGCACCATGATTACAAAAGCTTCACCTGACCAAGGGGGATGACACCTATATGGCCAGCAACAACGGCGGACCCTGGGGCGGAGGCCCGCGCGGCGGATCGGATGGCGACGAGAGCCGTCCGGGACCCGGGCCGCGCCGTCCCGCGAACAACGGCGGCGACCGGCCGCAGGTTCCCGACATCGACGACATCGTCCGCAAGGGGCAGGAACACCTGCGCGTCCTGATGGGCGGCCGCGGCAACCGCCCGCCCTCGAACGGCGGCGGATCGGGCGGGCCGGGCGTTTCGCGCGGGACCGTGGGCATCGCGGTGTTGGTCCTCGTGGCGCTCTGGGCCTTCTCCAGCTTCTACACCGTCCGTCCCGAGGAACGCTCGGTCGAGCTTTTCCTGGGCGACTTTTCGGAGGTGGGGCAGCCGGGCCTGAACTTCGCGCCGTGGCCGGTGGTCACCGCCGAGGTGATCCCCGTCACCACCGAGCGGACCGAGGATATCGGCGTCGCCCGCGGTGCCGGCGATGTCGATGCGGGCTTCATGCTGACGACCGACGAAAACATCGTGGACATCGACTTCCAGGTCGTATGGAACGTCACCGACCCGGCGGAATTCCTGTTCAACCTGCGCGACCCCGAGCAGACCGTGCGCGCGGTGTCGGAATCCGTCATGCGCGAGGTCATCGCCCAGTCCGAACTGGCGCCGATCCTGAACCGCGACCGGGCCACCATTGCCCAGACCGTGCAGGAACGTATCCAGTCGACGCTGGACAGCTACCAGGCCGGCATCAACATCGTGCGCGTCAACCTCGACAAGGCCGACCCCCCGGGCGACGTCATCGCGTCCTTCCGGGAGGTGCAGGAGGCCGAGCAGGAGCGTGACCGCCTGCAGCGGCAGGCCGATGCCTATGCCAACCGCGTTCTCGCCGGGGCCCGTGGTGAAGCCGCGCAGGTTCTCGAGGAGGCCGAGGCCTACCGCGCCCAGGTCGTCAACGAGGCCGAGGGTGACGCCAGTCGCTTCACCGCCGTTCTGACCGAGTACCAGAATGCCCCCGAGGTGACGCGCAAGCGCCTCTATCTCGAGACGATGGAAGAGGTCTATGGCCGCATCGACAAGATCATCCTCGATGACAGTGCGGGCGGTGCCGGGGGGCAGGGGGTCGTGCCCTATCTGCCTTTGAACGAACTGCGCCGCTCGTCCGGCCAGTCCGCCACCCAGACCGGAGATCAGAACTGATGCGCAAGCTTACCATTCTCGTGCCGATCCTGATCGTGGCGGTGGTTCTGCTGCTGTCGTCGATCTTCATCGTGAAAGAGACCGAAAAGGCCCTGGTTCTGCAGTTCGGCCAGATCAAGAAGGTGCAGGAAGAGCCCGGCATCGGGTTCAAGGTGCCCTTCGTCCAGCAGGTCGTGCGCTACGACGACCGGATCCTGTCGCTCGACACCGAACCTTTCGAGGTGACGCCGTCGGACGACCGTCGTCTGGTCGTCGATGCCTTCGCGCGCTACCGCATCGCCGACGTGGTGCAGTTCCGCGAAGCCACCGGCGCGGGTGGTGTGCTCGACGCCGAGCGGCGGCTGGCCAACATCCTGAACGCCCAGACCCGCGCCGTTCTGGGCGCCGAGGGCGTGACCTCGAATACCATCCTGTCCGAGGAGCGTTCGGTCCTGATGGAGCGGATTCGCGACGAGGCACGCGAACGGGCGCAGGCCATCGGCCTCGATGTCGTCGATGTCCGGCTCAAGCAGACCAACCTGCCCGAGCAGAACCTCGAAGCCACCTTTGCCCGGATGCGGGCCGAGCGTGAACGCGAAGCCGCCGACGAGGTGGCGCGCGGCGAAGAGGCGGCGCAACGGGTCCGTGCGCTGGCCGACAGGACGGTGGTCGAACTGGTCTCCGAGGCCAACCGCGAGGCCGAGATCGTCCGCGGTGAGGCCGACGCCCGCCGCAACGCGATCTACGGCCAAGCTTACGGTGCGAACCCCGAGTTCTTCGAGTTCTACCGGTCGCTCGAAGCCTACCAGCGGGCGCTGAACGGCGACAACTCGACCATGGTGATGTCGCCCGAAGGCGAGTTCTTCAACTACCTGCGCTCCGATCAGGTGCGGGGCGAGGGCGGGTCCCAGTCCGGCGCCGCTCCGGCAGCGGCTGCGGGCGAAGAGGCTGCCGCGTCGCAGTCCCAAGCGGACGACGCCGTGACCGATACGGGCACCGGCGCGCTTGCCGAGGACGAGGATGTCGCCCTCCCCGAGGGAACCGACACGGATGCCGCCGACACGGGCGCGTCCGACACTGATGGGTCGGGTACGAGCGAGGCGCAGGCCGCGGCAAACGGCCCTGCCGCCGCGTCCGATGACGCCACGGAGACGGGCGATCCGGCGGCGGCACCCGCCACCACAGGCGCGGACGAAACCGACTGATGGCGACGATCCTGCTCGGGATCGGTCTTGCCTGCGCGTTCGAGGGGCTGGTGTTCGCACTGGCCCCTCGTCGTCTTGAGGAGGCCCTCGCTGCCCTCCAGCGCCTGCCGATCGACGCGCGGCGCCTCATGGGCCTTGTCTTCCTGGCCGGCGGCGTCGCGATGGTGTGGCTCGCCCGCCTTTTCGGAGCGTGACGCGCGCGCCTTCCCCGGCCGGGGTTTTCCAATGTGTCAAGCGCTCACGCCGCTTTTACGCAAAGAGATCCGAGCTTGTGTTGCCTTCGGGCCGCTCTGTCGTCAGGTTGAGCCCCGGGACGCCGGGACCTCCGGCCACCCACAAGAATTATTCGAGCAAAGGAGTTCGGTGTGAGATCACAAGCCGCAACCCTGGGCCAGCACCGCGACGCCTCGCTGCGCGCGCTCTGGGCCCTGATCCTCGGCGCCGCGCTGGTCATTGCGCAGACGCTGCAGGCCGACGCGCGCGGCGCGCCGGAAAGCTTCGCCGATCTGGCCGAGCAGGTCAGCCCCTCGGTGGTGAACATCACGACCACGACCACCGTCGCCACCCGCGGGGGACCGATCCCGGAACTGCCCGAAGGATCCCCGTTCGAGGATTTCTTCCGCGACTTCATGGACCGCAACGGCCCAGGCGGCCCGGATCAGGCACCGCGCCGCAGCCAGGCGCTGGGCTCGGGCTTCGTGATTTCCGAAGACGGCTACATCGTCACCAACAACCACGTCATTGAAGGTGCCGACGAGATCAGTGTCGAGTTCTTCTCGGGCACTATCCTCGACGCCGAGATCGTTGGCACGGATCCCAATACCGACATCGCCCTGCTGAAGGTCGAGGCTGACACGGCGCTGCCGCATGTCTCGTTCGGCGACAGCGAAGCCGCGCGGGTCGGAAACTGGGTGATGGCGATGGGCAACCCGCTGGGGCAGGGCTTTTCGGTGTCGGCCGGGATCGTCTCGGCCCGTGGTCGGGCGCTGTCTGGCCAGTATGACGACTACATCCAGACCGACGCTGCCATCAACCGCGGCAACTCGGGCGGGCCGCTCTTCAACATGGATGGCGAGGTGATCGGCGTGAACACCGCGATCCTGTCGCCCAACGGCGGTTCGATCGGCATCGGCTTCGCGATGGCGTCCAACGTCGTCACCCGCGTTGTCGATCAGCTTCAGCAATACGGCGAAACCCGCCGCGGCTGGCTGGGCGTGCGCATCCAGGACGTGGGCGAGGACATCGCCGAAAGCCTCGGGCTGGAAGAGGCGCGCGGCGCGCTTGTCACCGACGTTCCCGAAGGGCCGGCAGCCGAGGCGGGCGTGGAATCCGGTGACGTGATCCTCAGCTTCGACGGCGCCGATGTCGACGACACCCGCGGCCTCGTCCGTCGTGTCGGCAACACCGAGGTCGGCAAGGTGGTGCGGATGACCGTCTACCGCGACGGCGAGACCCGCACGCTGAAGATCACCCTCGGCCGCCGCGAAGAGGCGGAGGGCCCCGTGCCCGCAGCCGCTGGCGCCGATGAGGCAGAGCCTGACGAAAGCGACGTGCTGGGCGTCAGCGTGTCGTCGATGACCGAAGAGTTGCGCAACCAGCTGGGCCTGCCCTCGGGCTCGGACGGTCTGGTCGTGACCGACGTCGACGAGATGAGCGAGGCCTACGAGAAGGGCGTGCGCGCCGGCGACGTCATCACCGAGGCCGGCCAGCAAAAGGTCGCCACGCCGGACGAGCTGGAGGCCCGCATCGACGAGGCGCGCGAGGCCGGACGCAAGTCGCTGCTGCTTCTGGTCCGCCGCGAGGGCTCGCCCCGCTTCGTGGCCCTGCCGGTGGACGAAGGCTGACGCGCCGATCTTTCTGATCACGGCGGAAGGGCGCCCCCTGGGGGCGCCCTTCTTTCGTTTGGGGGGTGTCAGGGCGCGTGGCCCTCCACGATCCCGGACGGACACCCGGTCACTGCGCCTTTCGAACGGGACGAACGGACAGCCGCGGCCAGCGGTCCAGCCACCCCTTGGCGGCGATCCGCGCCCGGAACGCGGCTACCTTGCGGGCGTCGCTGCTGGTAGGTCGCAGGACCAGCCCCCGAAGATCGTGCAGGCCGAAGGGGGCCGCAATCCGGCAGGTTCCGCCCGCGCGGGACACGGCTATGGCTGTTGCGGTCTCGGGCCAGAACCGCATGGCGTCCGCGACCGACGTGTAGGGTAGGTCGCCGTTGCGTTCATGCATGCGGGCCTGATTCCGCACGCTCCACGAAAGCCCGGGAACGGCAGTCGCGAGACGGCTCTCAAGCTCGGCTTCGTAATCGCGGCTCGGCCGCCCGGGGTCGAAGAACAGAACATCCACGTCCGCGTCGCGGCAGTCGCTTGCCCGACCGTGAAGATGGTCCCAGACGAGATTTCTGACGAACCCGGCGCCGATACACCCTTGGGGAAGCCCCAGGGCCTCGACAGCGGCAAGCGCGGTCCAACGCTGCGCATCCGCCCGGATCAGGGCGGCGATATCGATATCCTGAGGGTGTCTCATGGCGTTGAAACCGGGCGCGGGCATAGCTGTCAGTCCGGGGCAGGCAGCGCCTCTTTGCGGTCGTAGATGATCAGGCCCAGCCGCTTAGCCGCGGCGATGCTGAGGACGCCGCTGTTCAGCCCCTCGGTGCGCTGGAAGCGGCGGACAGCGTCCCGGGTCGCCGCGTCGGCCAGGCCCGTGACCGGCCCGGTGTAGAAGCCCCGAACCTTCAGCGCGCGCTGAAGCGAGGCGACGAATTCCTCGGTCATCTCGGGCGGGCAGGGGGTTTCGAACCAGACCTCGCGTCGTTCGGTCACGATCCTCGGGCGGCGCTCGGTGCGGGTCTGCGCCGGGGTCGCGACCGTTCCGTCCGGGGCCAGGACGGCGGGGGTGAGTTCGATCTCCTCGGTGACGGTTTCGATCACCGCGGGCGTTACGTCGCGGCCATAGCAGGCATCGGGATCGGCGCCCTCGGGGATGTCCGATCCGCCCGAATCGACCTGTGGTTCAAGGAAACGGCTGACCGCGGGCGGGGTCGGCGCGCAAGCGTTGAGGGCGAGGCAGAGGCCGATGCCCACGCCGGCGACGGACCATACCGGGCCGGTCGCGCGGCGCGTCCGGCCCTGCGTTTGCGACCGTGGTGTCGGCGGCGTGAACATCCCGTGGTGCCTCGCATTTCTGCCGGGACCGCCCCGGGCGCAGAGCGCAGGATAGCCGCGCGGCCCCCCTCGCGGAAGCAACCCGGGCGCGATCGTCGTGCCGGTGGTGCCGCGGTGCCGCAGCCCGGAGGCGCGCGCACCGGCGGGGTATCCGCCGGATCCATGGACCGGGGCCGGGTGCTGTCGAGGCTTTCGCTGCGACGCCGGGCGCCCGCGCATGGCCTGTCGGGGCCGCGGATGTCGCGATCGGCCGACCGCTCCGACTGCGGCCCGAGCACCTCGCCATAGCGCGCGTGCAGTGCGGCTTTACGGGGTCAGTCCGCAGGGCGCAGAAGCTCGTCCAGCATCGGGCTGATATCCTCGATCACCTCGGCGATCACGTGCACCACCGCGCCGTCGCGCTGCAGCCGCCCCGTCACCCGCAGACAGCGCCCGGCGATCACCGCGCGGCGGAATCGTTCGTAAAGCGCGCGCCAGACGATGACGTTGCAGATTCCGGTCTCGTCTTCGAGCGTCAGGAAGATCACGCCCTTCGCCGTCCCGGGCCTTTGCCGGACCAGCACCAGCCCCGCGACCGCCACCCGCGCGCCATTGGGCGGATCCGCCAGCCGCGCATGCGGCAGACAGGCCGGCGGCCGCGGCCATCCCGCAGGCTGTGCGGGGGCGGGCAGGGGGGCACCCTGGTCCGAAGCCATGGCCGGGGGAGTCGTCGGTGAAGACAGGTTTCGCATGTGAACATATATAGAACATGTCTACCCCGATGCCAAGCCGCAGCGTGAGGGGCCAAAGGACCAGAGGCCCCCGGGGCCCGCCCCGGTGCCTTGTGTGGCAAGCCCGCCCCTGCAGATCGCGGAGCGTTCGGGGGGCTGGCCACCGCGCCCGCGGCGCCTTACCAGTGATCCGACTATATGCACGATGAGGGAGTGACATGGCCAAGATCACCTATGTGGAGCACGACGGCACCGAACACGTGGTCGACGTGCCCAACGGTCTGACCGTGATGGAAGGCGCGCGGGACAACGGGATCCCGGGCATCGAGGCCGATTGCGGCGGCGCCTGCGCCTGTTCCACCTGCCATGTCTACGTGGCCGAGGACTGGGTGGAAAAGCTGCCCGCCAAGGAAGCGATGGAAGAGGACATGCTGGACTTCGCGTACGAGCCCGATCCCGCGCGGTCGCGACTGACCTGCCAGCTCAAGGTTTCGGATGAGCTGGACGGCCTGCGGGTGCAGATGCCCGAGAAGCAGATCTGAGGTGTCGCGCGGCCCGGTTTCGGGCCGCGCCTGACGAATCGATCTGACGCGTTCGTGCTCAGGAAGCCGGACGCCGGATCGCCAAGGGTCGGGGCCTGCGTCCCGGGCGTCCGTCCGGCGTCGTCGATTAGGCTGCCATCGGTGGGCGGTAGCAGCCGAGCCCGTCCGTTCTCGCCCCGATCGAGGCGGGATCCTGCGTGGCGGCTCCATCCGGGCCACACATACGCTCAGACGCCCAGCCGGTCGCGCATCGCGAACCAACTCATCGCGAGGGTCAGCAGCGGGGCACGCAGGCGGCTGCCGCCCGGAAAGGCGGGGGTGGGCACGCGCGCCAGCAGGTCGAAGCCCGCGCTGTCGCCGCGCGTGGCCTCGGCCAGCAACCGCCCCGCCATCACCGCCATCGCGACGCCGTGACCGGAATAGCCCGAGGCCGTCAGGACACCCGGCGCCACGCGTGCGAAATACGGCATCCGGCTGCGGGTGATCGCCAGGGTCCCGCCCCAGGCGTGGGTGATGCGCGCGCCGTGAAGCTGGGGATAGACCTCGAGCATCGGGCGGCGCACCTTGGCGGCGATGTCGGCGGGGAAACGGTAGGAATAGCTTTCGCCGCCGCCGAAGATCAGGCGCCGATCCTCGGACAGGCGCCAGTAGTTGACCACGAAGTTGCTGTCGAAGGCCGCCACGTCCTGCGCCAGCAGATCCGAGGCACGCGCGCCTAGCGGCTCGGTCGCGATGACGAAGTTGTTGATCGGCATGACCCGGGACGCGATGTCGCCGGACAGACCGCCAAGGTAGCCGTTGGCGGCAAGGATCACGTGATCTGCCCGAACGACACCTCCGTCGGTATGCACCCGCGCGCCGGGCCCGGGATCGACATCGTGCACCACGGTGCCTTCGTAGATCTGCGCGCCCGCGGCTTCGGCCGCGCGCGCAAGACCCAAGGCCAGCCGCAGGGGGTGCACGTGCCCCGCGCCCCAGTCGATCAGCCCGCCCGCGAAATGCGGCGAGCCGATCAGCGCGCGGATCCCTGCGCGGTCCAGCGGTTCGGCCTGCGTGTAGCCATAGTCGCGGGCCAGCCTGTCGGCATAGGCGCGCGCGGCGGTGGCGCCCTGATCGGTCCGTTCGGCGTTGACGATGCCCGGAGCCCAGCCGATCCCCATGCCGTGCCGCGTATCCAGATCGCGGATCAGCGCCTTCGCGTCCTCGGCGATCTGCCACAGCGCCTGCGCGGCGGCATGGCCCATCCGTGCCTCGAGCCAGTCTTGACCCTGTCGCTGTCCCGATCCGACCTGGCCTCCGTTGCGCCCCGAGGCGCCGAAGCCCGCGCGATGCGCCTCGACCACCACGACACTGGCGCCAGCCTGTGCAAGGTGCAGCGCGGCCGAAAGACCGGTGTATCCCGCCCCCACGACGCACACGTCGGCGCGCACCTCGCCCGAAAGCGCCGGCCGCGCCTGGGCCGCGCGGGCGGTTTCGGCGTACCAGCTGGGCGGGTAGGCGCCCGGCGCGTCGTTGGCGAAAAGCAGGTTCATACGTTCAGCAGCAGATGCTCCCGCTCCCACGGGCTGATGACCTGCAGGAACTGGTCGTATTCGGATTGCTTGACGATGGAATAGACCCGCGCGAACTCGGGATGCAGAAGCTCATGCATGTCGGCGGCGTTGTCGAAGAGGTCGAGCGCCGAGAAGATGCCCCGCGGCACGTCTTCTTCCGCGTCATAGGCATCCCCCCGCCACTCGGGCGAGGGCTCTTCCTTGTTGACGAGACCCAGGTAGCCCGCCGCAAGCGATCCCGCGATCCCGAGATAGGGGTTGCAGTCCATCCCCGAGAGCCGGTTTTCCACGCGCCGCGCCTCGGGGTCCGAGACGGGAATGCGGATGCCCGTCGTGCGGTTGTCCCGCCCCCATGCCAGGTTGATCGGCGCGGCGTGGTCCTTCACGTAGCGGCGGTAGGAGTTCACGTAGGGCGCCAGCATCGCGATCGCGGCGGGCAGGTGGGTCTGCAGCCCGCCGATGAAATAGCGGAACTCGGGCGTTTCCTGCCCTTGCGCATCGGAAAAGATGTTCTGTCCCGTGACCGTGTCGATGACCGAGTGGTGCACGTGCATGGCGCTGCCCGGCTCACCCTCGATCGGCTTTGCCATGAAGGTGGCAAAGCAGTCGTGGCGCAGCGCGGCCTCGCGGATCAGCCGCTTGAAATAGAAGATCTCGTCGGCCAGCTTCACCGGGTCGCCGTGACGCAGGTTGATCTCGACCTGTCCGGCGCCGCCCTCCTGTGTGATGCCGTCGATCTCGAACCCCTGCGCCTCGGCAAAGTCGTAGATGTCGTCGATGACGGGGCCGTATTCGTCGACCGCCGACATCGAATAGGCCTGTCGCGCGGCGGCGGGCCGCCCCGAGCGGCCCATCATCGGGGCGATCTCCTTCGCCGGGTCGACGTTGCGCGCGACGAGGTAGAATTCCATCTCGGGCGCGACCACGGGCTTCCAGCCGCGTTCGTTGTAGAATGACACCACGCGTTTCAGCACGTTGCGCGGTGCGACCGGCACCGGGTCGCCCGATTGCGACCAGAGGTCGTGTATCACCTGTATCGTCCGGTCCGCGGTCCACGGCGCGGCGCTGGCTGTGGCGAAGTCGGGGGTCAGGATCATGTCGGGCTCGGTATAGCCTTCGTCCCCCGCGGCGTCGGCCCAATCGCCGGTGATCGTCTGGTAGAAGATCGAGTTCGGAAGGTAGAACCGCCCCTGCTTGGCGAATTTCGAGGCGGGCATCGCCTTGCCGCGGGCAATGCCCGGCAGGTCCGACACGATGCACTCGACCTCGTCCAGCCGCTGGTCCTGCAGGTAGCGCCGCGCCGCGCCGGGCAGCTTGTCGGTCCAGTCAGCCATGGGCGGGCTGTCCCTTGAGCACGCCGGCCAGAATGTCGGCCACGCGCTGCGCATCCTGGGGCTTGCCCAGATCCGCCTCGGCCTGCCGCAGAAGCGGGTCCGGCACCACGCCGGGACCCCGGGTGGCCAGCAGCCCTTCGATCGCGCGGTCTTCGAATTCGGGATGGGGCTGCACGGTCAGGATGCGCGGCCCGTAGGCGATGGCGGCGGCGTTGCAGAATTCGTTCTGCGCCACCACCGTGCCGCCCACCGGTACCGCCGTCACCTGGTCCTGGTGCCAGGCGTTCAGGTGAACCTCGTCCCCGCCCCAGTCGTAGCGGCGCCGGCCCACGGCCCAGCCGCCCGAGAACTTCTCGACCCGCCCGCCCAGGGCCTGCGCGATGATCTGGTGGCCGAAGCAGATGCCGATCATCGGCATGTCGCGGTCGCGGATGGCGCGGATCAGATCCTCAAGCGGGGCGATCCACGCGTGATCCTCGTAGGCGCCGTGCTTCGAGCCGGTGACCAGCCAGCCCTGGGCCGCGTCGGGCCCGGGCGGAAAGTCGCCATCGACCACGGCCCAGGTCGTCCAGGTAAAGCCGTGGCCGTCGAACAGGCGTTCGAACATCGCCGGGTAGTCGCCGGTCGTGGAACTGAGGATGTCCGGGGCGTGCCCGGTTTGCAGAATGCCGATATGCATGATGCACCAGTGCTGGGAAGACGCGCGGACGGTAGTCCGCGGCGCCCCCCGCGGCAACCCCGGGCAGGGGGCAGGCGTGCGCCCGGCGCGGGACGCCGCGGCGCAGGGTCGGCGAGGCGGGGTCGACAGCCGCCCGGGCCCGGCCGCGCGGTGGGGCAGGGCGGGGCACCGGGTGGCCTGCGTGAAACTCCGGTGGAGCCCGGACGGCAGGCAGGCTAGGGTCGCGTCCGTCATCGAGGATGGGAGACAGGCGCATGATTCCGGTTCCGGGTTTCGAGGGGCGGCGCGTGGCGGTTCTGGGGTTGGGCCGGTCGGGCCTTGCCGCCCTGCGGGCGCTGTCCGCCGGCGGCGCCGAGGCGGTGGGCTGGGACGACAGTCCCGAAAGCCGCGACCGCGCGCAAGATGCGGGCATGGAGTTGCGCGACCTCGGCGCGCGCGACGGGTTCGAGGGGGTCGACCGGCTGATCGTGTCGCCCGGCATTCCGCATCTCTACCCCACGCCCAACCGCCATGTCGCCGCGGCGATGGCGGCGGGGGTGCCCGTGGACAACGACATCGGCCTGTTCTTCCGGTCGCTGGGCCGGGGCGAGTGGCTGCGCATGGACCAGCCGCCGCGGGTGGTCGCCGTCACCGGATCGAACGGCAAGTCGACGACCGCCGCCCTGATCCATCACATCCTGACCGAAACCGGCCGGCCGTCGCAGCTGGCGGGCAATATCGGGCGCGGCGTGCTGGACATCGATCCGCCGCAGGAGGGGGGCGTCGTGGTGCTGGAGCTGAGCTCGTACCAGACCGAGCTGGCGCGCGCGCTGACCCCCGACATCGCGGTCTTCACCAACCTCACGCCAGACCACCTGGACCGGCACGGCGGCATGGGGGGCTATTTCGCGGCCAAGCGGCGGCTTTTCTCCGAAGGCGGGCCGGACCGCGCGGTGATCGGCGTGGACGAGCCCGAGGGCCGGTTCCTGGCAAACCAGATGGCCGAGGCGCCCGAGGACGACCGGCTGATCCGCGTGTCGGTCGAGGCAAAGCTCTCCGGTCCGGGCTGGCTGGTCTACGCCCGCAAGGGGTTTCTGACCGAGTGGCGCAAGGGGCGGCAGATCGCGTCGATCGATCTGCGGGACATTGCCGGGCTGCCGGGGGCGCACAACCACCAGAACGCCTGCGCCGCCTTTGCCGCGACGCGTGCGCTGGGCCTGTCGCCCCGCGACATCGAGGCGGCGCTGAATAGCTTCTCGGGCCTGCCGCACCGCAGCCAGCTGGTGGCCGAGATCGACGGCGTGCGCTTCGTCAACGACAGCAAGGCCACGAATGCCGACAGCGCGGGCAAGGCGCTGCAGGCCTTCGACCGGATCCGCTGGATCGCCGGCGGGCTGGGCAAGGATGGCGGCATCGGGTCGCTGGCCCCCTACCTTGGCCGGGTCAGCAAGGCCTACCTGATCGGCCACTCCGCCCGCGATTTCGCGCTGGCGCTGGCCGACGTGCCGCACGAGGTCTGCGGCACGATGTCCGAGGCCGTCGCGCGCGCCGCGTCCGAGGCCCTTCCGGGCGATACCGTCCTGCTGGCCCCCGCGGCGGCGAGCTTTGACCAGTATCCCGATTTCGAGAAGCGCGGCGATGATTTCGTCGACCGCGTCCGCCTGCTGCGCGGCTGACCCCGCCCCGGGGGCTCCGGAGAGCCTTCGGCAAGGCTTGGTGGCCTCTCGCACGCCTCGCAGGCGCCCCTGCGGGAAAGCGGCGAGGTCTGGACAGGGGTGAGGACCCGCGGGCGTGACGCCCCGGAGCCGGGGGGGACGGCGATATCGGCGACGTCTTGCCGAAATCGGGGCAAACGGCGCCCCGAACGGACGGCTTTCGGCGCGGGACGCGTGCCCCTTTTGGGCCGCGGCCCTCCGGCACGCGGGGGGAAGTTGCCGCTAGCCTGAGCGTGCGTTTACCGTTAGGATACCATGGCAGACCCGGACAACCGGGCGCGAGCAGTGACAAGGCAGGCGGTGTCCCATGACGGAAATGGTCTATGGCACACTCCCCCTCGGGGGCGGTGAACCTATTCTTCCGCGCTGGTGGCGGACCATCGACAAATGGTCGCTTTCCTGCGTGCTTCTTCTCTTTGGTGTCGGGCTTCTGTTGGGCCTCGCCTCGTCGCCGCCGCTGGCGGCGCGCAACGGGTTCGAACCCTTCTACTACGTGCAGAAGCAGGCGATCTTCGGCTCCTCGGCATTGCTGGCGCTGTGGATCACCACATTGATGACGCCGCAGCTGGTGCGGCGGCTGGCGATCCTGGGCTTCCTGCTGGCCTTCGTGGGCCTTGCCCTGCTGCCGATCTTCGGCACCGATTTCGGCAAGGGCGCGGTGCGGTGGTATTCGCTGGGCTTTGCCAGCGTGCAGCCGTCCGAGTTCCTTAAGCCCGGCTTCGTCGTCGCGGCGGCCTGGATGATGGCCGCGGCGCAGGATCTCAACGGCCCGCCGGGACGACTGTGGTCCTTCTGCCTTGCCGTGGCGATCGTCGCGATGCTGGCGATGCAGCCCGACTTCGGACAGGCCTGCCTGGTGCTGTTTTCCTGGGGCGTGATGTACTTCGTCGCCGGTGCGCCGATCATGCTGCTTCTGATCCTCGCGGGCGGCGTCGCGCTGGCCGGCACCGTGGCCTACAACAGCTCGGAACACTTCGCCCGCCGGATCGACGGCTTCCTGTCGCCCGACCTCGACCCGACGACGCAGCTGGGTTACGCCGCGGGCGCCATCCAGGAGGGCGGCTTCTTCGGCGTGGGCGTGGGCGAGGGCCAGGTGAAATGGTCGCTGCCCGACGCGCATACCGACTTCATCATCGCCGTCGCGGCCGAGGAATACGGCCTGATCCTCGTGCTCTGCATCATCGCGCTCTACACCATCATCGTCGTGCGCTCGCTGTTCCGGCTGATGCGCGAACGCGATCCCTTCATCCGGCTTGCCGGGACCGGGCTCGCCTGTTCCTTCGGGGTGCAGGCGATGATCAACATGGGCGTCGCGGTGCGGCTGCTGCCCGCCAAGGGGATGACGCTGCCCTTCGTCAGCTACGGCGGCTCGTCGCTGATCGCGGGCGGCATCGCCGTGGGCATGCTGCTGGCCTTCACCCGCTCCCGGCCGCAGGGCGAGATCGGGGACATCCTTCTCTCGCGCGGGCGCTAGGTCATGGCGGCCCCGCTTCTGGTGATCGCGGCGGGAGGGACCGGGGGCCACATGTTCCCCGCCCAGGCCCTGGCCGAAACCATGCTGGCGCGTGGCTGGCGGGTGAAACTTTCCACCGACGCCCGCGGCGCGCGCTACACGCAGGGCTTTCCCGGTGCGGTCGAGATTTCCGAGCTTCCCTCGGCCACCTTCGCCCGCGGCGGCATCCTGGCCAAGGCTGGCGTGCCCTTCCGCATCGCGGGCGGGGTGGCGGCGGCACAGCTGGGGTTCTGGCGCGACCGCCCGACCGCGGTGGTGGGCTTCGGCGGCTACCCGTCGATCCCGGCACTGGCGGCGGCGTGGATGCTGCGCATCCCGCGGATGATCCATGAACAGAACGGCGTTCTGGGACGGGTGAACAAGCTGTTTGCCAGCCGCGTCGACGCGGTGGCCTGCGGTACGTGGCCCACCGACCTGCCCGACGGCGTCGAGGGGTATCACACCGGCAACCCGGTGCGCGCATCGGTGCTGGAGCGTCAGAACGCCCCCTATATCACGCCGGGCGACTACCCGATGTCGCTGCTGGTGATCGGTGGCAGCCAGGGTGCGCGCATCCTGTCGGATATCGTGCCCCCCGCCATCGCGGCCCTGCCGATGGAAATGCTGCGCAACATCCGCGTCGCCCACCAGGCGCGCGGCGAGGATCAGCAGCGCGTCGCGGACTTCTATGCCGAGCACGGCGTCGATGCCGAGGTCGAGCCCTTCTTCGCCGACGTGCCGCGCCGGATGACCGAGGCGCAGCTGGTGATTTCGCGGGCGGGCGCATCCTCGGTCGCCGATCTCGCGGTGATCGGGCGGCCTGCGATCCTGGTGCCTTTCGCCGCCGCGACGGCGGATCACCAGACTGCAAATGCGCGCGGGCTGGTGGATGCCGGCGCCGCCTCGCTCATCCCGGAATCGCTGCTTGAGCCGCAGGCGCTTTCAGAGCAGATACGCCTCATCCTCTCCGATCCGGATGGTGCCTTGCAGATGTCGCGTCGCGCGGCCCGGCAGGGCATGCCCGATGCGGCCACGCATCTGGCGGACATGGTCGAGGCATTGGCGGCACGCTCCGAAGAGGGCGGCGGAAAGAAAAAGGGACAGGCATGAACGCGGCGGTCACCAAACTCCCCACCGAAATGGGGCCCATCCACTTCGTCGGCATCGGCGGCATCGGCATGTCCGGCATCGCCGAGGTGCTTCTGAACCACGGCTACACGGTGCAGGGGTCTGACCAGAAATCGTCGAAGATCACCGAGCGGCTGGAGAGCCTGGGCGCGAAGATCTTCCTGGGCCAGAGCCCAGACAATCTGGATGATGCCGAGGTCGTCGTGATCTCGTCCGCGATCAAGCCGGGCAACCCCGAGCTGGACGCCGCGCGCGCCCGCGGCATGCCGGTCGTGCGCCGGGCCGAGATGCTGGCCGAGCTGATGCGGCTCAAGTCCAACGTCGCGGTGGCGGGCACCCACGGCAAGACCACGACGACGACGCTGGTGGCGACGCTGCTGGACGGCGGCGGGATCGACCCCACGGTCATCAACGGCGGCATCATCCATGCCTACGGATCGAATGCGCGGGTGGGCGAGGGCGACTGGATGGTCGTCGAGGCCGACGAAAGCGACGGCACCTTCAACCGTCTGCCCGCCACCATCGCCATCGTCACCAACATCGACCCCGAGCACATGGAGCACTGGGGCAGCATCGAGAACCTGCGGCGGGGGTTCTACGACTTCGTGTCGAACATCCCCTTCTACGGGCTCGCCGTCTGCTGCACCGACCATGCCGAGGTGCAAAGCCTCGTGGGCAAGATCACCGACCGCCGCGTCGTGACCTACGGCTTCAACGCGCAGGCCGACGTGCGCGCGATCAACCTGCGCTACGAGAGCGGGCGTGCCTGCTTCGACGTGGCGCTGCAGGCCGAGGACATCGTGATCGAGGGCTGCTGCCTTCCGATGCCGGGCGATCACAACGTGGCGAACGCGCTGGCCGCGATCGCCGTGGCACGGCACCTCGGCATGAAGACGGCCGAGATCCGCGAGGCGCTGCTGGGGTTCAAGGGCGTCAACCGCCGCTTTACCCGGGTGGGCGAAGTCAACGGCGTCACCATAATCGATGATTACGGTCACCACCCGGTCGAGATCTCGGCGGTGCTGAAGGCCGCGCGCCACGCAACCAAGGGCCGGGTCATCGCGGTGCACCAGCCGCACCGATATTCGCGCCTGCACGCGCTGTTCGACGATTTCTGCGCCTGCTTCAACGAAGCCGACGTGGTGGGCATCGCCGAGGTCTACGGTGCGGGCGAGGACCCGATCGAGGGCGCCAGCCGCGACGATCTGGTGCAGGGGTTGATCCGGCACGGCCACCGCCATGCCCGGGCCGTGACCTCGGAAGAGGATCTTGAGCGTCTGGTGCGCGAACAGGCGGGGCCGGGCGACATGGTCGTTTGCCTGGGGGCCGGCACGATCAGCACCTGGGCCAACAGCCTGCCCGACCGGCTGACCGAGACCCGGCTGCGGGCGTGACCGCGTGCCGGGGCGCGCCATCCCGCGACGCAGGACCCGGCCCGAGATCTGCCTTCTGCCCTGCACCAACAAGGATGCGTCGGGTGGGGCCACGGATCGGACCCGTGGACGCAGGGCCCGCGGACCGGCGTCGACGCACCAAAGCGGCGCAGGCCGGATGCGGGTGGCCGGCGGCAGGCTCGGGGCATGAGCGGACCGGTCCTTTTCGCCTGCCTCTGGGCGCTGGCCGGCACCGTCACCGCGCTGCTGCCGATGCGCTGGCAACTGCTGCCGGGGCTCCTCCTGCTGATTTCGGCACCTGTCCTGATCGCATGGCTCGGCTTCGTGCACGGCCTCTGGGTCGCACTGCTGGCGGGCGCGGGCTTCGTGTCGATGTTCCGCCGTCCGCTGCGCCATCTCTGCCGACGCGTCCTGCGCCGCGGCGGATGCGCGGGGCCCGGGGCATGAGCCTGTCGCTGCTTCTGGCCTGCCTCTGGGCCGTGGCGGCGAACGTGATCGCGATCCTGCCGTCGCGCCGCAACCACTGGCCCGCGGCCTACGGGCTGATCGTCCTGGGCGTCCCCCTCGTGGGGTTCGTCACCTACCAGAACGGCCCGTGGATCGGGCTATTGGCTCTGGCCGCGGGATGTTCGATCCTGCGCTGGCCGCTGCACGCGCTGTGGCGCTGGGGCAAACGACGACTGAGAGAGACCGACAGATGACCGACACGCCGACGCCATCCTCCCCCGCGACCACGTCTGCCGCGACGCCCGAGGCGATCCCCGGCCTGCGGGGCCGCCTGACGCCGGACCGGTCGCTGGCCGACCTAACCTGGCTGCGCGCGGGCGGCCCGGCACAGTGGCTCTACCAGCCCGCCGATGCCGAGGACCTCGCCGCCTTCCTCGCCGGGCTCGACCCGGCGGTGCCGGTGTTCCCGATGGGCGTGGGCTCGAACCTCATCGTGCGCGACGGCGGCATCCGCGGCGTGGTGATCCGCCTGGGCCGTGGGTTCAACGGGATCGACTGCGGAGGCGGAACGGTCACCGCCGGCGCGGCCGCGCTCGATGCCCACGTGGCGCGACGCGCGGCGGATGCGGGGCTCGACCTGACCTTCCTGCGCACGATCCCCGGCGCCATCGGCGGGGCGGTGCGGATGAACGCGGGCTGCTACGGCTCCTACGTTGCCGACCACCTGGTACGCGCCACCGCGATCACCCGCGCGGGCGAGGTGCTGGAACTGGCGCCCGCGGACCTGGAGTTCCGCTATCGCGGGTCGACCCTGCCCGAGGGCGCGGTGCTGACCGAGGCGGTGTTCCGCGCCGCGCCGGGCGACCCGCAAGTGCTGCACGCGAAGATGGAGGACCAGCTGGCCCGCCGCGACGCGACGCAGCCCACCAAGGAGCGCACGGCAGGCTCGACCTTCCGCAATCCGGCGGGCTTTTCCTCGACCGGAAAGGCTGACGACACGCATGAACTCAAGGCGTGGTCGGTGATCGACGCGGCGGGGATGCGGGGCGCCATGCTGGGTGCTGCGCAGATGTCGCCCAAGCATCCGAACTTTCTGGTGAATACCGGAGGCGCGACGGCTGCCGATCTGGAAGGATTGGGCGAGATGGTCCGCGAAAAGGTATTCCAAAACGCCGGAATATCGTTAGAGTGGGAGGTCATAAGGGTCGGTGAACCGGCCCCGTCTGAGGCAGACACCAATCAATAAGGGCGCAGATCGAAGCGTCCGATGAAGGCAAGAACGGGCATGTCGAGCGGGACGGCCCCGAAAGTCGCGGTATTGCTGGGCGGACCCTCGTCTGAACGCGAGGTTTCCCTGTCCACCGGGCGCGAATGCGTCGCCGCGCTCAGGGGCGAAGGATATCAGGTCGAAGAGATCGACGCCGGGCCGGATCTGCCCGCGCGTCTGGCAGCGTCGCAACCCGACGTCGTCTTCAACGCCCTGCATGGGCGCTGGGGCGAAGATGGCTGCGTGCAAGGTCTGCTGGAATGGCTGCGGCTGCCCTATACCCATTCGGGCGTGCTGTCCTCGGCGCTGGCGATGGACAAGGAACGCACGAAGGATGCGTTCCGCAGGGCCGGACTGCCGGTCGTGCCGTCGCGACTGGCCCGCGCCGACGAGGTTCGGGCGGGCCACGTGATGGACCCGCCCTACGTGGTAAAGCCTTATAACGAAGGCTCTTCGGTGGGGGTCTACCTTGTTCACGACGCCGCCGACGGCCCGCCGCAGCTGGGGCCAGAGATGCCCGATGTGGTGATGGTCGAACGCTTTGCCCCGGGGCGCGAGCTGACGACGGCGGTGGTGGGCGACGGGCCGGACGATCCCGGCGCGCTCTGCGTCACCGACATCCTGACCGACGGCTGGTACGACTACGACGCGAAGTACAAGGCCGGCGGATCGCGCCATGTCCTGCCCGCCGACATTCCCGACGAGATCGCCTCGGCCTGTCTGGACTACGCCTTGCGCGCGCACCGGGCGCTGGGCTGCCGCGGCGTGACGCGCACCGACTTCCGCTGGGACGAGGCGCGCGGCCTCGACGGCCTCGTGCTGCTCGAACTCAATACCCAGCCGGGCATGACGCCCACGTCCCTGGTGCCCGAACAGGCGCAGCACTGCGGCATGTCCTTTGGCGCGCTCTGTCGCTGGATGGTGGAGGACGCGTCATGGCAACGATAGGCTTCCGCGCGCAGGAGCGGGCGCAGCACGACCCCGCGCCCTCGGTCCTGTCCTACCGCCTGCAGCGGCTCTACCTGACGCCGGCGTTCCGCTACATGATGCGGTTCGGGCTTCCGATCCTGCTGCTGGCCCTGGTGCTTTTCATCACCTTCGCCGAACAGGCCCGGCGCGACGCGGTGGTGATGTGGGTCAACGATATCAAGCGGTCGATCCAGGAGCGGCCCGAGTTCATGGTCAAGATGATGGCCGTCGACGGCGCCTCGGAAAGCGTGGCGCAGGACATCCGCGAGATCCTGCCGGTCGAGTTCCCGCTGTCGTCCTTCGACCTCGACCTGCCCGAGATGCAGAAGACCGTGGCCGGGATCCCGGCCGTCGAGCGGGCCGACCTGCGGATCCGCGCGGGCGGCGTGCTCGAGGTGCGGGTCGTCGAACGCGAGCCGGTCGCCGTCTGGCGCAGCTCGACCGGGCTCGACCTGGTCGACATCCATGGCAAGCGCGTCGCGCCGCTTGACACCCGGGGCGAGCGGGGCGACCTGCCGCTGGTGGCGGGCCGCGGGGCAGGGGAGGCCGCCGCCGAAGCGATGGCGATCTTCGATGCCGCCGGGCCGATCGCGGACCGCATCCGCGGGCTTGTCCGGGTGGGCGAGCGGCGCTGGACGGTGTCGCTGGCCGAAGGTCAGAGCATCCTGTTGCCCGAACGCGAGCCCGTGCGCGCGCTTGAGCAAGTGATCGCCCTGCACGAAGCGCAGGACATTCTCGACCGCGATGTCGCCGCCATCGACATGCGCAACCCCAGCCGCGCCACGGTGCGGCTGCGCGAAACCGCGCTGGAGGAAATCCGGCGCATTCGAATGATCGAACTGGGAGCCCGCCCTAAATGACCGCCCTCTACGAATCCCAGCGCGCCATGCGCGCCATGCGCAAGGCCGCGATGCAACGGGGCGTGATCGCTATCCTCGATGTGGGCACGTCCAAGATCGCCTGCCTCGTGCTGCGGTTCGACGGGCCCGAGCAGTTCCGCGACAGCGACGGCGTGGGGCCGATGGCGGGGCAGTCGTCGTTCCGCGTGATCGGCGCCGCGACCACCCGGTCGCGCGGCGTCCGCTTCGGCGAGATCGACGCGATGCACGAAACCGAGCGTGGCATCCGCACCGCCGTGCAGGCCGCACAGAAGATGGCCAATGTCCGGGTCGACCACGTCATCGCCTGCATCGCCGGCGGGCAGCCGCGGTCCTACGGGCTGGAAGGCGCCATCGATCTCGAAGGCCAGATGATCTCGGAACAGGAGGTCGGCCGGGTGCTGGCCGCCTGCGAGGCGCCGCCGCTGGGACACGGGCGCGAAGTGCTGCACGCCCAGCCGGTCAATTTCGCCATCGACCACCGCACCGGCCTGTCGGACCCGCGCGGCCAGCTGGGCACCCGGCTGCATTGCGACATGCACCTTCTGTCGGTCGACGGCACGGTTATCCAGAACCTGCTTTACTGCATCAAGCGCTGCGACCTAGAGCTTGCCGGTCTCGCCTCGTCCTCTTACGTCTCGGCGGTATCGAGCCTGGTCGAGGACGAGCAGGAGCTGGGCGCGGCCTGCATCGACATGGGCGGCGGTGCGACCGGTCTTTCGATCTTTATGAAAAAGCACATGATCTATGCCGACAGCGTCCGGCTGGGCGGCGATCACGTGACCAGCGATATCTCCAAGGGTCTGCAGGTGCCGTTGGCGATGGCCGAGCGGATCAAGACCGTGCATGGCGGCGTCGTCGCCACGTCGCGCGACGACAGCGAGCTGATCGAGGTCGGCGGCGAAACCGGCGACTGGGAGCTTGATCGCCGCACCGTCAGCCGGGCCGAGCTGATCGGGATCATGCGCCCGCGGGTCGAGGAAATCCTCGAAGAGGTCCGCGCGCGGCTCGATGCCGCGAATTTCGAATACCTGCCCAGCCAGCAGATCGTGCTGACCGGCGGGGCCAGCCAGATCCCCGGTCTCGACGGGCTGGCACCGAAGATCCTGGGCCAACAGGTTCGAATCGGCCGCCCCCTGCGTGTGCAGGGCCTGCCGCAGGCGGCGACGGGCGCCGCATTCGCCAGCGCCGTCGGCCTGTGCCTCTTTGCCGCGAACCCGCAGGACGAATGGTGGGATTTCGAGATCCCCGCCGATCGCTACCCCACCCGGTCGCTGCGTCGCGCGGTGAAGTGGTTCAAGGACAACTGGTAACCGCTATATCTGGGTGTGTCGGCGAGATGCCGCTGACGATAAAAGTTTCCCGGGCATATTTTGTGGCGGGACCGTGTTTTTCGGGTGACGCACGATGCGATAGCATATAGATTTTGGGGAAATCGACGCCCCTGTGCGGGCAGTCGTCGTCGGATCAGGGCGGTTAACGAAAACAGGCGGATGTACCCATGACACTCAACCTCACGATGCCACAGCACGAAGAGCTCAAGCCGCGGATCACCGTGTTCGGCGTCGGGGGCGCGGGCGGCAACGCGGTCAACAACATGATCGAGAAGCAGCTTGAAGGGGTCGAATTCGTTGTCGCGAATACCGACGCGCAGGCGCTGCAGCAGTCCTCCGCCCCGGCCAAGGTTCAGATGGGCGTCAAGGTCACCGAAGGTCTGGGCGCCGGCGCGCGCCCCGCGGTCGGCGCCGCCGCCGCCGAAGAGACCATCGAGGAGATCGTCGATCACCTTGCCGGTGCGCACATGTGCTTCATCACCGCCGGCATGGGCGGCGGCACCGGCACCGGCGCCGCGCCGATCATCGCGCAGGCCGCCCGCGAACTCGGCGTGCTGACCGTCGGCGTCGTGACCAAGCCCTTCCAGTTCGAAGGTGCGAAGCGGATGAAGCAGGCCGAGGAAGGCGTCGAGAACCTGCAGAAGATGGTCGATACGCTGATCATCATCCCCAACCAGAACCTGTTCCGGCTGGCCAACGAGAAGACGACCTTTACCGAGGCCTTCGCGCTGGCCGACGACGTGCTTTACCAGGGCGTCAAGGGCGTGACCGACCTGATGGTGCGTCCGGGGCTCATCAACCTCGACTTCGCCGACGTCCGTGCCGTGATGGACGAGATGGGCAAGGCGATGATGGGCACGGGCGAGGCCGACGGCGAGGACCGCGCGCGCCAGGCCGCCGAAATGGCGATCGCCAACCCGCTGCTGGATGAAATCAGCCTGAACGGCGCCAAGGGCGTTCTGATTAACATCACCGGCGGCGAGGACCTGACGCTTTACGAACTGGACGAGGCCGCCAACGTCATCCGCGAAAAGGTCGACCCCGAGGCCAACATCATCGTCGGCTCGACCCTCGACCCGGTGATGGAAGGCCGGATGCGCGTTTCCGTCGTGGCCACCGGCATCGACGCGACCGACAAGTCGCACGATATCCCGCTGCCCCGCCGCCGCCTGTCCGAGCCGGTCGCCGAGACGCATATCGAAGAAGAGCCCGCGCCGCAGCCCACCCAGCGTTCGGCCCAGCAGACCCGCGCCGCCGCCGCGGTGCGCACCCAGGCGCCCGCCCCGCGCCACGAGGCCCGGCACGACGAGCGGCATGACGACCGGGACGAGCGCAACTTCTTCTCCGACATCGAAAGCCAGCGCGCGCAGTCCAGCGATCAGGACCTGTTCGGCGACGCGATGGAGTCGGATGCCGACGATCTGCCGCCCCCGGCCTACCAGCCGCGCCCGGCCGCCGAAGCCCGCCCTGCGCCTCAGCCCTCCGCGCCCCGTCAGGCCGGTCAGCCGACGCCCGAGGCGATGGATCGCCTGCGCGCCGCCGTCAGCCGCAGCCCCGCCGCCGCGCAAAGCGGCGACCGCGCGCCGCGTCCGGCCGGCGCCGCGCCGGCAGCCCGCGGCACCGAGGCCGAGCGCACCCGCTTCGGCATCAATTCGCTGATCAACAAGATGACCGGCCACCCCTCGGAAGGTCAGCCCGAGGCGCGGCCCGCCGCGGCCGGCGGCCAGCAGCCCGCGATGCGGCGCCCGCAGCCGCGGGCCCAGCAGGCCTACGAAGAGGACGAGGAACTGTCGCCCGAACAGGAGCGGATCGAGATCCCCGCCTTCCTGCGCCGGCAAGCCAACTGATCCGGGCGACCTGATCTTGCAACACAGGGGGCACGCCATGGCGTGCACCCTCGAAGGGCCGGCACCGCGCCGGCCCTTTTTGCGTTCCAAGGCAACGGGTTGGCTTCGGCGGTCCGCCGCCGGGCCGAGGTCTTGATGTTACAATCTGTAGCAAAGGTTTATTTGTTCTGGCCGGCGCCAATCCTTAATTCCCAATGAACAGGGGGCCGCCCGTCGCGGTGCCCGCCGCGGATCCCGCGGCAGTGCCGGCCCCCCAGGGGGCGCCGCACCGCCACATCCCCGGCCCCGGAACCGCAGTCCTCGGAGGCGCAATGCAAACCACGATCCGCAAGCCTGTGAGCTTCGAGGGCAGGGGCCTGCACAGCGGCATTCCCGCCCGCATGACGCTGCGCCCCGCCTCGGCCGAACAGGGCATCTGGTTCCGCCGCACCGACGTGGCCGACCGCGACCCGATGGTGCCCGCCCGATGGGATGCCGTCTTCGCGCCGCGCCTGTGCACCCGCGTGGGCAACGACGACGGCGTGTCGGTCTCGACCATCGAACATGTCATGGCGGCGATCGCGGGCACCGGTCTGCACAACGTCGTGATCGACATCGACGGACCCGAGGTTCCGATCCTCGACGGCTCTGCTGCCCCCTTCGTGGCCGAGATCCTGCGCCAGGGTCTGCGCCGCCTGCCGGCCCCGATCCGTGCGTTCGAGATCCTCGACACGGTCGACGTGCGCAACGGCGATGCCTGGGCCCGGCTGGACCCTGCAGAGGCGATGGAGATCGAGTTCGAGATCGACTTTCCCGACGCCGCCATCGGCCACCAGCACAAGCGGCTCGATCTGTCGAACGGCGCCTTCGTTCACGAGCTGTGCGATTCCCGCACCTTCTGCCGCCAGTCCGACATCGCGCGGATGCAGGCCGACGGTTTGGCCCTGGGCGGCACCTTCGAGAATGCCGTCGTGATCGACGGCGCGCGCGTGCTCAGCCCCGGCGGGCTGCGCCACGACGACGAGGCCGTGCGCCACAAGATGCTGGACGCGGTCGGAGATCTGGCGCTGGCCGGGGCGCCGATCCTCGGGCGCTATACCGGCAACCGCGCGGGCCACGCGATGACCAACGCGCTTTTGCGGGCGCTTTTCGCCCGTCCCGGCGCCCAGCGGCTGGTGACCTGCACGGCCCCGATGGCAGCACGCCTTCCGGGGGCGGGCCTCAGCCGCGCCGATCTGCCGCTGGCGGCCTGAGCCGCCGCGAGGGGGGGCAGACCCGCCCCGCGGGCACTCGTGCGGCGGGTTGGACCCGGCGCGGCACATGGCTGGGGCAAAGGGCGTTTTGCCCGGCATTCTTCTATGCTAGACCACAGGCCGAGACGACCGGGTGAGAGGCAGCATGCAAGCTAAGTTGTTGGGCGGAAAGGGCGCGATCGCGGCGCTTTCCCTACTTGTTCTGGCGTCATGCGGTGGCGGTTCCGGCGGTGACGTGCCCCTCGACGATCTGACGGCGCAGGAGATCTTCAGCCGCGGCGAAGCCTCGCTCGAGGCGTCCGAGCCCGAGCAGGCCGCCAGCTATTTCGCCGAGGTCGAGCGGCTTTATCCCTATTCCGAATGGGGCAAGCGCGCGTTGGTGATGCAGGCCTATGCCTACCACCGCGACCGGGATTACGAGAATTCCCGCTCTTCCGCGCAGCGTTACATCGATTTCTATCCCGGCGACGAGGATGCCGCCTGGGCTCAGTACCTGCTGGCGCTCAGCTACTACGACCAGATCGACGACGTCGGCCGCGACCAGGGCCTGACCTTCCAGGCCCTGCAGGCGTTGCGGGCGGTGATCGAGAACTACCCCGACAGCGAATATGCCCGCTCGGCCGTGCTTAAATTCGACCTCGCCTTCGACCATCTCGCGGCGAAGGAGATGGAAATCGGGCGCTACTACCTCAAGCGCAAGCACTATTCGGCCGCGATCAACCGGTTCCGCGTGGTGGTCGAGGATTTCCAGACCACGACCCACACGCCCGAGGCGCTGCACCGCCTGGTCGAGGCCTACCTGTCGCTGGGGCTTGAGGACGAGGCGCGGACCGCCGGCGCGATCCTGGGCTACAACTACCGCTCGACCGAGTGGTACGAGGATTCCTATGCGCTGCTGACCGGGCGTGGCTTGACGATGGAGCCTTCGGGCGACAACTGGCTGACGACGGTCTACCGGCAGGTGATCCGCGGCGAATGGTTGTGAGGCGCGGTGCGTGGCGACACGCACCCTTAGGGCTGGCATGTGATGCTGCGCGGACTTGAAATCCGGGACATGTTGCTGATCGACCGGCTGGATCTCGATTTCCAGTCCGGTCTCAACGTGCTGACCGGCGAAACGGGGGCGGGCAAGTCGATCCTGCTCGATGCGCTCGGCTTCGTGCTGGGCTGGCGCGGCCGGGCCGAACTGGTGCGACAGGGCGCCGAGACGGGCGAGGTCACGGCCGAGTTCGATCTGCCGGAGGGCCATGCCGCCCGCGCCGTGCTGGAAGAGGCCGGCATCGACGCCGAGGACGGGTTGCTTCTGCGCCGGGTCAACACCCGCGAGGGGCGCAAGACGGCGTGGGTCAACGACCGCCGCGCCAGTGGCGAGGTGCTGCGGCGGCTGTCCGAAACGCTGGTCGAACTGCATGGCCAGCATGACGACCGGGGCCTTCTGAACCCGCGCGGGCATCGCAGGCTTCTGGACAGTTTCGCGGGGGCTGACGCGGCGCTCGATGCGGCGCGCCGTGCGTGGCGGGCGCGCAGCGATGCCCGGCGCGCGGCCGAGGCCGCCCGCGCCCGTCTGGCCGAGGTGCAGGCCGAAGAAGAGTTCCTGCGCCACGCGGCGGGCGAGCTGGACGCGCTGGCGCCCGAGGCGGGCGAGGAGGCGGCGCTGGACGTCCGCCGCCGCCAGATGCAGGCGGCTGAGCGGGTCCGCGAGGACGTGGCCCGGGCCCTGCAGGCGCTGGGGGGCGAGGGGGCCGAGGGGCTGGCCGCCGATGCTGCACGCTGGCTCGACGGTGCGGCGGCGGGGCTCGAAGGCGCGCTCGACACCGCGATGGAGACGCTGGAGCGCGCGCGCAACGAACTTGCGCTCGCCGAGCAGGAGGTCGCCGGTGCTCTCGATGCGCTGGACATCGACCCGGGCGAGCTCGAACGCACCGAAGAGCGTCTGTTCGCGATCCGCGGGCTAGCGCGCAAACACGGGGTGCTGGCCGACGACCTGGCGGGGTTTGCCGAGGACCTGCGCACCAAGCTGGCGCAGCTGGATGCCGGCGCCGCGGATATCGAGGCGCTGGACGCGCAGGTGTCGCAGGCGGATGCCGCCTATGACCGAGCTGCCGGGGCGCTGAGCGATCTGCGGCGAGAGGCCGCCGGACGGCTCGACGCCGCGATGGCGGCCGAGCTCGCGCCGCTCAAGATGGAGCGCGCGGTCTTCGCCACCACGATCGAGCAGGGCGAGCCGGGCCCCGAGGGCCGCGACCTCGTGGCCTTTACCGTCGCCACCAACCCCGGCGCGCCTCCGGGACCCCTGGACCGGATCGCCAGCGGGGGCGAGCTGTCGCGGTTCCTCCTGGCGCTCAAGGTCTGCCTGACGCGGGATGCCTCGGGCATGACGCTGATCTTCGACGAGATCGACCGCGGCGTGGGCGGTGCCACGGCGGACGCCGTCGGTCGCCGGCTGGCGCAGCTGTCGGGCGAGGCGCAGGTGCTGGTTGTCACCCATTCGCCGCAGGTCGCAGCGCTTGGCGCGCATCACTGGCGGGTCGAGAAAAGCGTGGCCGATGGCATGACCACCTCGCGCGTCGTGCCGCTGGACCATGACGAGAGGGTGGACGAGATCGCGCGGATGCTGGCAGGCGACATCGTGACCGAAGAGGCTCGCGGCGCCGCCCGGGCCCTGCTGGGAAGCGCCGCCGCGGCCTGAGCGGCGGGATCGGCCTGCGCCGCTCGCCCTTTGGCCCGAGTGGCGGGGAGATTTGCGGCGGGCCCCGTTGGCCGCGCTTGCACGGACGCCCCCGCGGCCCCGTTGGCGGGGCGGCTGGACGGTCTCAGGAGAGGGTTCGGGTCGAGCGGGGCAAGGCGTCTGGCAGTCCCGGCCACGCCCGGGGGGTGCCGCGTCCGGTGGCCGGTCGTTGCCGGGCACCGACAGGGCTGCCGCGGGTCGCAGGGTTTAGCGGTAGTCCTGCGGTGTCGTCCCCTGCGGCCCGCTCAGGTGGGTTTCCGCGCCGGCGATCACCTCGCCGTTTTGCGCGGCGACGCAGATCCAGCCGTCCGTTCGCCGCTCCATGACGAACAGGAACAGCGTCGTGCGGGGCCCGGCCTTGGACCCGTCGGGGGCCAGCTGGCCGCTCAGGTGCATCCGCGCCTGCACCACCGCCGCCCTGCCGCCCAGGTCCCTGGTCTTCACCCGCCCCACGCGCAGCCGGCTGTCGCGGAAAAAGGTCGTCAGGCCGTAATGATGCGCGGCGCGGATCGCGGCGCGGTCGTGCCACCAAAGGCCCACGACATTCACGAAATCCGCATCCTCGGCAAAAAGCGCGGCCAGCGCGTCGGCGTCCCGCGCCGCCCACGCCCGCGCGAAGGCGACCGGCATGTCCTCGGGCGTGGGCAGGGTCACGGGGCGGGCAGGCTCATGGCGTGGACAGGGTCACGGCGTGGAGCGAACGGCACGACACGGGGGCAGGATGGCCCGGAACGAGCCCGCCCGCGCCTGTCCCGACGCCGTGCCGGAGGCTCACAGCCGCACCGTCTTGCCGGGGTTCAGCAGGTTGCCGGGGTCGAGCGCGCGCTTCAGCTCGGCCATCACGGCCCACCCCTCGCCATGCTCGCGCTCCATGTAGCCCAGCTTGCCCAGGCCCACGCCGTGTTCGCCGGTGACGGTGCCGCCCAGCGACAGGGCGCGGTCGGCCATCCGTGCCGACAGCGCCTCGGCCGCGCGCATTTCTTCGGCATCGCCCTGGCGCACCAGCAGGATCGCATGGAAATTGCCGTCGCCGACATGGCCCAGGATCGGGCCGGGGATGGGCGACGCGGCGATGTCGGCGCGCGTCTCCTCGACCGCCTGCGCCAGCCGCGACAGGGGCACGCAGATGTCGGTGACGATTGCCGTGGTGCCGGGGCGCGACTGCAGGATCGACCAGTAGGCTTGGTGCCGCGCGGCCCAGAGGCGGTTGCGTTCCTCGGCCAGCGTCGACCAGGCAAAGCCGGTGGCGCCGAACTCTTCGGCGATCTCGCCGAACCGCGCCGCCTCTTCGGCGACCGCCGCCTCGGAGCCATGGAATTCGACCATCAAATGCGGCGTCTCGGGCAGCCCCAGCTTCGACGCCGCGTTGCAGGCGGCGACGGTATCGCTGTCGAGGAATTCGATCCGGGCCATATTGATGCCCGACTGGATGGTGGCAATCACCGCTTCGACCGCGGGGCCGATATCGGCAAAGGCGCAGACCGCCGACGACACCGCCTCGGGCTGGCCATGCAGCTTCAGCGTCAGTTCGGTGACCAGACCCAAGGTGCCCTCCGAGCCGACCATGAGTCCCGTCAGGTCGTAGCCCGACGCGGTCTTGCGCGCCCGGCTGCCGGTGCGGATGGCGCGGCCATCGGCCAGCACGACCTCGAGCCCCATGACGTTGTCGCGCATCGTGCCGTAGCGCACGGCGGTGGTGCCGCTGGCGCGCGTCATCGCCATCCCCCCGATCGAGGCATTGGCGCCGGGATCCACGGGAAAGAACAGGCCCGTCGCGCGCAGCTCGGTGTTCAGCGTCTCGCGGGTGATGCCGGGCTGCACACGGACGTCCATGTCCTCGGGGTTGATCTCGAGGATCGCGGCCATGCGCGCGAAATCCACCACGACGCCGCCCGAGGTCGCCAGCGCCTGCGCCTCGAGCGACGTGCCCGCGCCCCAGGCGGTGACGGGCAGCCCGTGCTCGCCGCAGATCCGCACCAGCGCCTGCACTTCTTCGGTGGTCTCAGGGTAGGCCACGGCATCGGGGGCGGCGGCGGCAAAATGGGTTTCCGACCGGCTGTGCTGGTCCAGTTCCGCCTTGGACGCGACAAGGCGATCGCCTAACAAGGATGTAAGCTTATCAAGAGCCGCGGGGATCGGCATCGGTCCTCTCCTTTTCGAATGACGCGGACCCTAGGCCACGCGGGCGGCCGGGGAAACCCCGACCCGACGCCCGGACGAAGCAGGTGCGACAGCATGGCCGAGCCGGGCCAATGGAGCCTGACAGACGAGGTGGGTCGCGCCCGCGCCGCGCTGCTTCACGCGTGGGAGGTGCTGCGCCACCGCGGCCCCAGCCAGCTGCAGTTCTGGTTCATCGCGCTGGTGATCGGCATCGCCGCGGGCTTTGCCGCGCTGTTCTTTCGCAAGGGCATCAACGCGCTGCAGGCGACGCTTTACGGCACCGAGGACATCCTTCACCTGCGCAGCTTTGCCGAAACGCTGGACTGGTACTGGATCCTGCTGATCCCCGTCGCGGGCGGGCTGATCGTGGGGCTTATCCTCGACCACTTCACTCCCGACGGGCGCGTGCGCTCGGTCTCCGAGGTGATCGCGGGCGCGGCGCTGAACGAAGGCCGTGTCGAGACGCGCGCGGGCCTTGCGTCGGCCGCGGCGTCGCTGATCACGCTGTCCTCGGGCGGTTCGACCGGGCGCGAAGGGCCGGTGGTGCACATGGCGGGCGTGATCGCGACATGGGTGTCGAACCGGATCAACGCCAGCGGCATCACCGGACGCGACCTGCTGGGCTGTGCCGTGGCCGCCGCCGTCTCGGCCAGTTTCAACGCGCCCATCGCGGGCGCGCTCTTTGCGCTGGAGGTGGTGCTGCGGCACTTTGCCATGCACGCCTTTGCCCCCATCGCCATCGCCAGTGCTGCGGGCACGGTCATCAACCGGATCGAGTTCGGCGACGTCACCGAATTCGTTCTGGCCGAAGAGGGCGCGCTGTCCTTCTATGTCGAGCTTCCCGCCTTCGTCCTGCTGGGGCTTCTCTGCGGTCTGGTGGCAACGGCGCTGATGCGGGCGGTCTTCTTTGCCGAGGATGTGGGCAACCATGTCCAGCGCCGTTTCGGCATGCCGCGCTATCTGCGCCCGGCCTTGGCGGGGCTGATCCTGGGCGCCCTGGCGATCCCCTTTCCGCACATCATCGGCGTGGGGTACGAAACGACGTCCGAGGCACTGACCGGCGGCCTGCTTCTGGGGGAGGTCGTGGTTCTGGCGGTGCTCAAGACCATCGCGGTCGCGGTCACGATGGGCGGGCGCATGGGCGGCGGCGTCTTTTCGCCTTCGCTGATGCTCGGGGCGCTGACGGGGCTGGCCTTCGGGCTGGTGGCCACGGGTCTCTTTCCCGAGGTGTCGGGGTCCGAGACGCTTTATGCGCTGGCGGGGATGGGGGCGGTCGCGGCCTCGGTGCTGGGCGCGCCGATCTCGACCACGCTGATCGTGTTCGAACTGACGGGTGACTGGCAGACGGGGCTTGCGGTGATGGTCACCGTCTCGATCGCCTCGGCGCTGGCGTCGCGGCTGGTCTACCGCTCGTTCTTCCTGACCCAGCTTGAGCGGCGCAATATCCACGTCGCCAAGGGGCCGCAGGCCTATCTTCTGTCGATGTTCAGGGTGGCCAACGTGATGCGCAAGCCCGAGGATCCGCGCGCCGCCCCCGACGACGCCGTGTGGGACGCGATCGAGGCCGGGGTGCAGATCGAATCCAACGCCACGCTCGACGCTGCGATGCCCCTCTTCGAACGGACGAACCGGATGTTCCTGCCGGTGGTGCGGATGGGGGCCAAGGGCGAAAGCCCCGAGATCGTGGGCGCCCTGTTCCACGTCGACGCGCTGCGCGCCTATAACCGCGCGCTGGCGGCCACCGCGGCGGAAGAGCATTCCTGAGCCTCGGGGACGTGGCCGCGACGGCCCGCCCGCGGCGTCAGCCCCGTCCCCGGCATGGCCCGCGCCGTTTCACGTGACCCAACCTCCTGAGACGTGGTCCCCGCCGTGCCGCCGTTCCCGCGGTGACACCGCCCGGACGCCCGGCATCGGGGTTGCGCCGGATCATGCAGGGGGTGACAGCTTAGGCCAGGCCGCTTTGGCCGCCGCGATGGCGGAGGGTGGCCGGAACCGGGCGGAGGCGGACCGGACGCGGTCCGGCCTCAGATCTCTTCGACGGTCGCCTTGTCGGCGTAGAAGGCGATGTGGCCGGTGATGTCCTGCGCGCCTTCGATGGGCGATTCATAGGACCAGGCCGCGTCCTGGATCGCCCCGCTCTTGCCCTGGATCGAGTAGTGCCGCGCCTCGCCCTTCAATGGGCAGCGCGTCACCGTGTCCGATGATTCGAGCAGGGCCATCGCGATATCCGCACGCGGAAAATAGATGACAGGGTCGTGCCCGGTTTCCTCCAGCCGCAGGGCGGTGGTGGTTTCCCCGATGACGGCACCCCCCGCACGGACCACCCAGGTGCCGGATGCCGGCGAGATCGTGATCTTGTCGCTCATATCGTGACCTTGTGTTGTGCACCCCAGCCTAGCAGGCGTTCCGCGACAGGACCATGTCGCTTTGCAACGTCGGCGGGTCCGGGCGTGAGGGCCTCACCCCGGGGTCGCAAGCTTCATCAGGACCAGCCCGCACAGGATCAGCGCCGCGGCGGCCAGGCGCAGGGGGCCCATCGCCTCGCCCAGCACCGCGATGCCCAGGACAAAGGCGCCGAGCGCGCCGATCCCGGTCCAGATCATGTAGGCGGTGCCCAGGGGGAGGCTGCGCATCGACACCGACAACAGGCCGAAGCTGCCCAGCATCGTCACCACCATCACCGCCGTCGGCAGGGGACGGGTGAAGCCGTCCGACTGCTTCATCGCGAAGGCCCAGCACACTTCGAGCAGGCCAGCGATGACGAGATAGATCCACGCCATTGGCTGTCATCCTTGCAAAGCCGGGCGGCCGTTTCGGGACGGCCGCAAAGGGATGGGGCAGGGCGCCGCCGGGCCTGGGCGCGGTTACATGCGCGCCGCCCGGCCCCCGCACGGCCCCCCGAAGATCAGATCGGCGCGGTGGCGCGGGCGAGCCACGCGGCGGCGTCGCCCTCGACCCGATCGGCGAGCTTGGCCGCGACCTCGGCATGGTAGGCGTTCAGCCAGTCGCGTTCGCCCCCCGACAGCATCGCCGCGTTGATCAGCCGCCGGTCGATGGGCGCGTAGGTCAGCGTGGAGAAGCGCAGGAAGTCGCGCCCCGCATCGGCGCCGGGCAGGTCCGCCGTTTCGACCACCAGCAGGTTCTCGATCCGGATGCCGAAGCTGCCCTCGCGGTAATAGCCGGGCTCGTTCGACAGGATCATCCCGGGGCGTAACGGCACCTCGCTGATCCGGCTCAGCCGCTGCGGGCCCTCGTGCACGCCAAGGTAGACGCCGACGCCGTGGCCCGTGCCATGGTCGTAATCCTGCCCCGCCATCCACAGCGGCATCCGCGCCAGCGCGTCCAAATCGCGCCCGGCGAGGCCCGCGGGCCAGACCGCGCGCGACATCGCGATCATTCCCTTGAGTACACGGGTAAAGCAGGCCCGCGCTTCGGCCGAGGGTTGGCCTATGGCGATGGTGCGGGTGATGTCGGTGGTGCCATCGAGGTACTGCGCCCCCGAATCCACCAGCATCAGCTCGCCCCTGGACAGCGGGCGATTGCTGTCTTCGGTCACGCGGTAATGCACGATGGCGCCGTTCGGACCGGCGCCCGAGATGGTGTCGAAGCTGATCTCCTTCAGCTCGCCGGTCTCGGCGCGGAACCCTTCGAGCGCGCGCACGACGTCGATCTCGGTCGGGCGGGTTTCCGAGCGGGTCAGCCCCTCGGCCTGCGTCTCCAGCCAGTGCAGGAAGCGGCAGACCGCTGCACCGTCGCGCAGGTGCGCGGCCCGGGTCGCGGCGATCTCGGCCGGGGTCTTGCAGGCCTTGCGCAGGATGCAGGGATCGCCGGCCCAGGAGATGTCGATCGCGGCCTCTTCCAGCCGCCGCGCGACCTCATACGGAACACTGTCGCGGTCCAGCCGCACGGGCCCTTCCAGGTGGCCCAGCGCCTCGGGGAACTCATCGGCGGGGCACAGCGCGACCTCGTCGCCCAGGTGGTCGCGCAGGCCCTCGGCCTTTGCAGGATCGACGAAAAGCTCGGCCCGGCCGGTATCGTAGAGGATGCAGAAGGCATGGGCGACGGGCGTATGCGCGATGTCGGCGCCGCGGATGTTCAGAAGCCACGCGATACTGTCGGGCAGCGTCAGGATCAGCGCGGTCTCGCCCGCCTTGCGCAGATCCTCGGCCGCCTCGGCACGCTTTTCGGACGAAAAGCGCCCGGCAAGCGTGACGGGGTAGGGCTGGATCGGCGCGGCGGGCGGGGCGGGCTGATCTGCCCAGATCCGATCGACGAGGTTCATCGTCTCTACCAGCTCGATGCCCTTCAGCGCAAGGGTGGCGCGCAGATCCTCGATTTCGCGCACCGTGTGCAGCCAGGGGTCGAAACCCACCTCGGCGCCGTCCTCCAGCGCCTCGGCCAGCCACGGGCCCAGCCGGGTGGCGGGCCATGCGACGGGGGTGATGAGGTCGGTGGCCACCTGCGTCCGTGCCTGCAGCGTGTAGCGGCCATCGACGAAGAGCCCGACGCGGTCGGTCAGCACGGCGGCGAACCCGGCCGAGCCGGTGAACCCGGTGAGCCAGGCGAGGCGTTCGTCGTGCGGGGCGACGTATTCGCCCTGATGCACGTCGGCGCGGGGAACGAGAAAGGCCGACAGGCCGTCGGCCGCCATCTCCTCGCGCAGGGCGGCGACGCGGGGCGGGCCCTGTTCGGGGCTGCTGGTTGCGGTGAATTCCTGGAACATCACGACGCCTTTCTCATCCCCAGCACGCGGGCCCGCTTTCGCGGATCGCTGTCGAACAGGCCGGCCAGCTGCTCGGTCATCGCGCCGGCCAGCTGTTCGACGTCGGTGATCGTGACCGCACGGTCGTAGTAGCGCGTCACGTCGTGACCGATGCCGATGGCCAGCAGTTCGACCGCGCGGCGGCGGCCGACCATGGCGATGACGTCGCGCAGGTGCCGTTCGAGGTAATTGGCCGGGTTCACCGACAGCGTCGAATCGTCCACCGGCGCGCCGTCCGAGATCACCATCAGGATCTTGCGCGCCTCTGTGCGCCGCTCCATCCGGCGGTGCGCCCATTCCAGCGCCTCGCCGTCGATGTTCTCTTTCAGCAGCCCTTCCTTCATCATCAGCCCGAGGTTCGAGCGCGCCCGCCGCCAGGGCGCATCGGCGTGCTTGTAGATGATGTGGCGCAGATCGTTGAGCCGCCCCGGCGTCTGCGGGCGGCCCTCGGCAAGCCATGCCTCGCGGCTTTGCCCGCCCTTCCACGCGCGGGTGGTGAAGCCCAGGATCTCGACCTTGACCTGGCAGCGTTCCAGCGTGCGTGCCAGAACATCGGCGCAGATCGCCGCGATCGAGATCGGGCGCCCGCGCATCGAGCCTGAGTTGTCGAGCAGGAGGGTCACCACAGTATCGCGGAACTCGGTATCCCTCTCGACCTTGAAGGACAGCGGGGTCGTGGGGTTCGCGACCACCCGGGCCAGCCGCCCGGCGTCGAGGATGCCCTCTTCGAGGTCGAATTCCCAGCTGCGGTTCTGCTGCGCCTGCAGGCGGCGCTGCAGCTTGTTGGCCAGCCGGGACACGGCGCCCTTCAGCGGATCGAGCTGCTGGTCGAGATAGGCGCGCAGCCGTTCCAGTTCCGCCGGTTCGGCCAGGTCCTCGGCGCGGATCTCTTCGTCGAAGCGGGTCGAGAAGACCTGGTAGTTGGGGTCGGCGTCGGAGACCGGCGCGGGGGGCGGCGGGTCCATCGGGGCCTCGCCCTCGGGCATGTCGGCGTCTTCGCCCGTCTCCATGTCGGCGGTCTCGTCCGAGGCCATCTGCGCCTCGGCCGCGTCCTGCGACTGGTCCTGGCTCTGTTCGGGGGACGCCTCGCTGTCGTCCTCGTCGGAGCCGTCGTCGTCGCCGGAGCTGTCGGGCTGGTCCTCGTCGTCGCTTTCCTCGGCCTCGTCCTCCTGATCAGGGTCTTCGGCGTCGGGATCCTCGCCCAGCTGGTCGCCGAATCCCAGATCCTCGATCATCTTGCGTGTGAAGCGGGCAAAGGCCGACTGGTCGGCCAGCGTGGTGTCGAGATCGGCGAGCGTTTCGGCGGCGTTCTCTTCGATGAAGCCGCGCCACAGCTGCATCACGTTGTCGGCGCCGCCGGGCAGGGTGCGACCGGTCGCCAGGTGCCGGATCAGGTAGCCCGCCGCCACGTGCAGCGGTACGTCGTCGGTCGATGTCACATCGCCATAGCCCTTGCGCGCGGCCTCGGCGCCGATCTTGGCGTCGATGTTGCCGGCGGTGCCGGGCATGGCGCGGGCGCCCACGGCCTCGCACCGGGCCATCTCCATCGCCTCGTAGAGATCGCGGGCCATCTGGCCCTGCGGGGCGTAGCGGTTGAAGGTGCCCGCATCGTGATACTTGCGCCGCAGCGCATAACTGTCGGCGGTGCCGCGGGCCATCAGCACCTCGTCCCGGGTCATCCGGCGCGAGATCTGCGGCAGCCGCACCCCGTCATTGGTCATCCCCGGAGGGTCGACCGAATAGGACACGCCCAGGTCGGGGTCGTCGGCCAGAACCTTGGTGGCCTCGGCCAGCGCCTTCTTGAAGGGATCGGCGGGGTTGTCTGACGGTTTGCTCATGACCTTGATAAATCACCGCCCGGGCGGGTCGGCAAGGGGGCCGTGCCATCGCCGGGCGGCGGGGGGCGCCGCGCGAACGAAAAACGCCGCCGGAGGGCCCGGCGGCGTGTTGCGGATCGCGACTGCGTGGCGGCGCCCTTACCGGACGCGGACGTTCGCGGCGCTCTCGGGCAGTTCCTCGTCAAAGCAGCGCTGGTAGAACTCGGCCACCGTCTCACGCTCAAGTTCATCGCACTTGTTGAGGAAGGTCAGCCGGAAGGCATAGCCGACATCGGCGAAGATCTCGGCGTTCTGGGCCCAGGCGATGACGGTCCGCGGGCTCATCACCGTGGAGAGGTCGCCGTTCATGAAGGCGGTGCGGGTCAGGTCGGCCACGGTCACCATCTGGCTGATCGTGCGGCGCCCGGCCTCGGTGTTGTAGTGCGGCGACTTCGACAGCACGATGGCCGTCTCGGCATCGTGGCTGAGGTAGTTCAGCGTCGCCACCAGGCTCCAGCGGTCCATCTGGCCCTGGTTGATCTGCTGGGTGCCGTGGTAAAGGCCGGTGGTGTCGCCCAGGCCCACCGTGTTCGCCGTGGCGAAGAGGCGGAAATAGGGATGTGGTTCGATCACCTCGTTCTGGTCGAGCAGCGTCAGCTTGCCCTCGACCTCGAGCACCCGCTGGATCACGAACATCACGTCGGCACGGCCCGCATCGTATTCGTCGAAGACGATGGCGGTGGGGTTGCGCAGAGCCCAGGGCAGGATGCCCTCCTGGAACTCGGTGAACTGCTTGCCGTCGCGCAGCTTGATCGCGTCCTTGCCGATCAGGTCGATCCGGCTGATGTGACTGTCGAGGTTTACCCGCACGCAGGGCCAGTTCAGCCGGGCGGCGACCTGTTCGATATGGGTCGACTTGCCGGTGCCGTGATAGCCCTGGATCATCACCCGGCGATTGTGGCTGAACCCGGCGAGGATGGCGAGCGTCGTGTCACGGTCGAACTTGTAGGTCGGATCCAGCGCGGGGACACGGTCGGACGGCTCGGCGAAGCCCTTGACCATCATGTCGGAGTCGAGCCCGAAGGTCTCGCGCACCGAAATTTCCTCGGTCGGTTTCGCCGCGATGTCCATAGTTCCATCCGCCATAGTAACTGGTTCCCTCATGCCGGCCCCGGCATTCCGGGCGCCGCGGATCGGTTTGCGTGGTGCAACATATCCCATGCAGGTGCAAGGGAAAGGCCGGTCCGGTTTTCGTGTAACCGGGGCTTGAGTTCGCGCGACAAGACGGCAAGACTGGCCCGCGACGGGGCCATGCGCGCCCACGCGCGCCCCGAGGAGTACCGGCATTTGACCATCGCCGAAATCGAAAGCCTGCTACAGAAGACTGCGACCGGGGATCGGTCTGCCTTTCTCGAACTCTATGATCGGACCAGCGCGAAACTTTTCGGCGTCTGTCTCCGTGTCTTGAATGACCGACCCGAGGCCGAGGATGTGCTTCAGGACGTGTTCGTCAAGATCTGGCGCAACGCGGACCGGTATCGCGCCAACGGGCTGAGCCCGATGACCTGGCTGATCACCGTCGCCCGCAACAGCGCCATCGACAGGTTGCGCGCGCGGCGGGCCGCCGGGGGTGCGACGGGGGGCGATATCTCCGAGGCCCGCGAGGTTCCCGACAGCGACCCGGGGCCCGAGGCGCGGGCCATCGCCCTGTCGGAGCGGGATCGCATCCGCGCCTGTCTCGACGAGCTCGAGTCCGACAAGGCGCAGGCGGTCCGGGGGGCCTATCTGGATGGTCTCAGCTACCGGGACCTGGCCGAGCGGTACGCCGTGCCGCTCAACACGATGCGGACTTGGCTGCGGCGCAGCCTGGACAAACTGAAAGAGTGTCTTGGTCGATGAGTGACGCTGCAACATACGATGACCGCGACGACGCGATCCGCGCGGCGGAATACGTGTTGCGCCTTCTCGACACCGCAGAGATGCGCGCCTTCGAGGCGCGGCTCGAGCTTGAGGGCGCGCTGCGCGGCCGGGTCGCATTCTGGGAGGAACGTTTCCTGCCGCTGATCGCGGGCGTCCCCGAGGTTGCGCCGCCGCCCTCGGTGCGCCGCGAGATCGAGCGCCGCATCGCACCATCCCCGGACACCAGGCAGCCCAAGGGCGCGCGGACCGGCCGGCTGGGTCGCCCGGCGCGCGTCAGCCGCGCCCGCGGCTGGCTGGCCGCGGCCTTCGTCGCCGCGCATGTGGCCGCACTGATCATCGTCACCCAGCTCACGCCACCGCCGACGACCACAGGCCCCGTCTACGTGGCCGAGGTGCAGGCCACGGCGCGCGATCTGGTGCTGAACGCCAGCATCGACAGCTCGCGCAGCATCCTCACCGTCGCGCGGCAGTCGGGCACCGCCGGGGCGGGACGCGACTACGAATTGTGGGTGATCCCCGCGGACGGGCCCGCGCCGCTTTCGCTGGGTCTGCTGGACTGGGACGGGGAAACCCGGCGCCCGGTGCCGCAAGAGGTGGTCGAGGCGCTGCAGGGCGGTACCTTCGCCGTGTCGGACGAGCCCGCGGGCGGCTCGCCCACGGGCGCTCCCACGGGCGAAATCGTGGCGACCGCACCGCTCACGACGCTGTGATGGAAATCTCCTGAAAAATTTTGACCCGGTCCGAAACTTCGGGCCGGGTTTTTTCGTGGCTCCCGATGTGTCCCGCCGAGGGGCTGGCCCGTCGTGGCCAGTTGCCTGGGCCCGGGACGGGTCGGTCGCGTTGACCGGTCGTAGTGATTTGATCGCCCTCACGAGGGGGTGATGCGTTTCGTAGCGAGTTCGCGTGTAGAGAGTGGGTGCCGTCCGGTCATGCGCCGGACGGCATCTTTCGGCCCCGCCGCAGGCTTTGAGTGCCGCGCGGGCCGGAAGCCGATTTTTTGCAGATGCCCGTGCCGCGGCTTGGTCTTGCCGACACCCGCTGCGGGTGGGCTGTATCAGGCGCCCGTTTGCGGGCGGTATAGAATGGCGCCCGGTTGCGGGCGACGTCGATGGGCGCCCGTTCGTGGGCGACCCGGGCAGAAGGAAAGGAACCGCAGATGAACCGCCGCGATTTCACCATGGCGTCTCTGGCCGCATTCATGTCGCCGCTGGCCGCCCGCGCCGCGACCGAGGGCAACTTCGAGGTCACGAGGACCGAGGCCGAGTGGAAGGAAATGCTGTCGGATCTGGAGTACGACGTGATGCGCGAAGAGGGGACCGAGCGCGCCTTCACCTCACCACTGAACGACGAGACGCGCGCCGGCATCTTCCATTGCAAGGGCTGTGACCACCCGGTCTATGACGCCGCGACCAAGTTCAAGAGCGGCACCGGCTGGCCGTCCTTCTACCAGGCGATCGATGGCGGCATCGGCACCAAGAACGACCGCAGCTTCTTCATGGTGCGCACCGAATGCCACTGCGCGCGCTGCGGGTCGCACCTGGGCCACATCTTCGACGACGGGCCCGAACCGACCGGCAAGCGTCACTGCATCAACGGCGTCAGCATGACGTTCCGGCCCGCGGCCGCCTGAGACGCCGTCATGCCAGCCGCGTCATGCCTGCCGCCCGCGGCGGGGTGACGCGCGGTTCTACGGAGCGGCCCCCTCATGCCGCCTCTGAGGGCCGCAAGCCCCCCGTCGCCCTCCCGCAGATTTGACCGGGATCGCGGCGGGGGACTCTGTCGTTCCCATGATCCGACGCCAATGGACAAGATGGGGCACGCGACGTGGGACATACGGCGACTGCCTTCGACAAGACCGTCTTCTTCACCGGCGCCGCCTCGGAAATCAGCCCCGCCGCGGCCCGGAGGTTTCATGCCTAGGCACGCATGTTGCGATAGTGAACCTCGACCCGGCCGACCTTGATCATATCCTGGCCGAGGTGCCTGCGTGTGGCATGCGGATCGCGGCAGAGATCGCGGACCCCGCCGCGACGGCCAACATGGGTGCGCGGACCGTCCCGCGGCGGGCGGTATAGCCGTGCTTGTCTTAAATGCAGGGATCGCGGTGATGGCAGGGTGGACGAGATGTCGCCGGACGATGTCCGCCGCCAGATCGAGGTCAACCTATTCGGGTTTTACATCAGCCTGCACGCGGCGTGGTCCTGCCGGTGGACGGCGGCACGACGGCCTCGACCGGACAGTCGCCGCTGAACGGCTAGGACCGTGGTCGGGGTAGGGCCCGGGGTCACGCGGGCAGCCCGTCGCGACGCGGCTTTTGCCCCGCGCCCGGATCGGCTAAGTCCGCGGACATGGAACTGTCGTGTCGGGATCTTGCAGTGGCGCGGGGCGGATGGCCCCTGTTGTCGGGCGTCACCTTTCGGGTGGCGCCGGGCCGGGCGCTGATCCTTCGGGGGCCCAACGGATCGGGCAAGACCACGCTTCTGCGCACGCTGGCCGGGCTGCAACCCGCCCTTTCCGGGCGGGCCGACCCCGAGCCGGGCATGATCGCGTATCACGGCCATGCCGATGGGCTGAAATCCACCCTGACCGCGACCGAGAACCTGAGGTTCTGGGCCGAGCTTTTCGGCACCTCGCCCGATGTGCGATCGGCATTGGCGGCCTTCGGGCTTGAACGGCTGGCGGATCGGGCGGCGGCCCACATGTCCGCGGGGCAGAGGCGCCGCCTCGGGCTGGCCCGGCTGATGGTCACCGGACGCCCCGTTTGGGCGCTGGACGAACCGACGGTGTCGCTCGACACCGCGTCGGTCACGCGCTTTGCGTCCGTTCTGGCGCGGCACCTTGATGCCGGGGGTGCGGCCCTGATCGCCACGCATATCGATCTGGGTGTGCCGGGCGAGGTGCTGGACGTCACGGCGTTTCGCTCCGCGCCGCCCGCGCGGGGGCAGGGCGGCGCGCCGGACGGCTTCGGCAACGCGGCGGATGCGGAGGCGTTCCTGTGAGGGCGCTGCTTCTGCGCGACCTGCGGCTCGCGGTGCGGTCGGGGGGCGGCTTCGGGCTGTCGCTGGCCTTTTTCCTGATCGTGACGGTGCTGATCCCGTTCGGCGTGGGGCCCGAGCCGGGGGTGCTGGCGCGGATCGCGCCGGGCGCGCTCTGGATCGGCGCGCTTCTGGCGGTGCTGCTGTCGCTCGACCGGATCTTCGCGCTGGATCGCGAGGACGGGACGCTGGATCTTCTGGCAACCGCGCCGATCCCGCTTGAGGCCGTGGCAGCGACGAAGGCTCTGGCGCACTGGCTGACCACAGGCCTGCCGCTGGCGCTGGTGGCGCCGGGGCTGGGCGTGCTGCTGAACCTGGCGCCCGCGGCCACGGGATGGCTGATAGGCTCGCTTCTTCTGGGGACCCCGGCGCTCAGCGTCATCGGGGCCTTCGGCGCGGCGCTGACCGTGGGGCTCAAGCGCGGCGGGCTGCTGATGTCGCTTCTGGTTCTGCCGCTTTACGTGCCGACGCTGATCTTCGGCGCGCTGGCGGTCGGCCGGGGCGGGGCCGGGGCGGATGCCGCGACGCCGCTGATGATGCTTGCCGGGGTCAGCCTCGGCACCGTCGCGGTGCTGCCCTTTGCCACCGCGGCGGCGCTCAGGATCAACCTGCGCTAGGGGCTGCCGCGCCACGGGCGCTTTGCCGCAAGCGCCGGGTCTTGAGTGCCCCGGGGGGCGGAGATAGGAGAGACGCATGTCTTTGTGGGAATACGCCAATCCGGTCCGCTTCATGGCCCTGTCGGGCAGGGTTCTGCCCTGGCTGGCCTGGGGGGCGGGCCTGTGCATCGCGGCGGGCCTCTTCTGGGGCTTTTTCCTGACGCCCGAGGATTATCGCCAGGGCTCGACCGTCAAGATCATCTATTTGCACGTGCCGGCCGCGCTGGTCGCGATTAACGGCTGGCTGGCGATGCTCGTAGCCTCGCTGATCTGGCTGGTCCGGCGTCACCATGTCAGCGCGCTGGTCGCCCGCGCGGCGGCGCCCGTGGGCATGGTGATGACGGTGATCGCGCTGGCCACCGGGGCGATCTGGGGCCAGCCTATGTGGGGCACGTGGTGGGCCTGGGATCCGCGGCTGACGTCGTTCCTGATCCTGTTCCTGTTCTACCTGGGCTACATCGCGCTTTGGTCCGCGATCGAAGAGCCCGAGACGGCGGCGGACCTGACCGGCGTGCTCTGCCTTGTCGGGTCGGTCTTCGCGATCCTCAGCCGCTATGCGGTGAACTTCTGGAACCAGGGGCTGCACCAGGGCGCGTCTCTCAGCCTCGACGCCAAGGAGAACGTGGCCGACGTGTTCTGGTGGCCGCTTCTGGTGTCGATGGCGGGCTTCGTCATGCTGTTCCTCGCGCTGGTCCTGGCCCGCACCCGGACCGAGATCCGCGCGCGGCGGCTGCATGTCCTGCGCCTGCGGGAGCGGATGGAATGATGCCCGAGCTTGGCAAATACGCGGCCGAGGTGACGCTGGCCTACGGCGTGTCCCTGTGTCTTCTGGCGGCGCTGGTGGCGGCGACGGTGCTGCGCAGCCGCCGCGTGCGGCGCGACCTGCGAGAGATGGAGAAACGCCGTGAAGATTAAGGCGCTCGCGGTCCTGCCGCCGCTGATCTTTGCCGGGATGGCGGTCGCCTTCTGGCTGGGCATGCAGCGCGATGATCCCGAGGCGCTGCCCTCGGCGCGCGCGGGGCAGGTCGCGCCCGAGCTGACGCTGGAGCCGATGCCGGGCGAGGCCGGGTTCGACGCCGAGACGTTGCGCAACCCCGGCGCGAAACTCGTGAACTTCTGGGCCAGTTGGTGCGCGCCGTGCAGGGTCGAGCATCCGCATCTCGCGGCGCTGGCCGAAGAGGGGGTGCCGATCTACGGCATCAACTACAAGGACGAGCCCGAGCGGGCGCTGGGGTTCCTGCGCGACCTGGGCAACCCTTTCGCGGCCATCGCCGCCGACGCGTCGGGGCGCACGGCGCTGGACTGGGGCGTGTACGGCGTGCCCGAAACCTACGTGCTGGACGGTGAGGGCCGCATCGTCCTGCGCTTTGCCGGGCCGATCACGGAGCGCGTGATCGACAGCCAGATCCGGCCCGCCATCGCCAAGGCGAACGGCAACTGATCCGGCCAGCCCCGCGCGAGGGTTCGGGTCTTAAGCACAGGGTCGGCGCCGTCAGTGGCCGAGCCCCGCGCCAAAGGCCAAAAGCAACAGTACTCCGGTTTCGAGGAAGGGCAGGCTGAACGGCAGCTGCCGCAGGATACTGGTCAGATTCAAAATCATAATGGTCATGCCCCCAAGCATTGGGGAAGCATGTATCGCGATTTCCCGTATGGCGAGAAAACAGATTGTTTCCGCCCAATTGTCGCCAAATGGGAAATTGCGACGCGGTCCTGTCGCCGGTCGTTTTCTGCTAACCATCTGAGACCTGGCCGCAAATCCCGGCCCGGCGGTAGGCGCCGGAGGGGACCGCCAAGAGGGCGCGTCGACGTTTGCACACTCCGGACAGCGGGAATCACCCTCCACGCCGTGCCGGCCCGGGGCGCTTGGCCGCCCTCCCGGATAGGCGTCGGCACCAGCGTACCGCGCAGGAAAAAGGCCGGCCGCGACGAACGCGACCGGCCTTGTCCAGCGGTGGCCCCCACGCCGAGACGTGGGGGAGGTCGCACGAAGGCTCAGCTCGCCTTGGCGAGGTTGCGCAGCACGTAGTGCAGCACGCCGCCGTTCTCGATGTACTCGATCTCGACCGCCGTATCGATCCGGCACTTGATCTCGATCGTCTTGCTTTCGCCGTCCTTGCCGGTGATCGTGCAGGGCACCAGGGCGCCGGGCTTCAGGCCCTCGGACAGGCCTTCGATCGACACCGTTTCCTCGCCGGTGAGTCCCAGCGACTTGCGCGTGTCGCCGCCGGTGAATTCGAACGGGATGACGCCCATGCCGACCAGGTTCGAGCGGTGGATACGCTCGAAGCTCTCCGCGATCACGGCCTTCACGCCCAGAAGCGCGGTGCCCTTCGCGGCCCAGTCCCGGCTGGAACCGGCGCCGTACTGCTCACCCGCGAAGATGACCAGCGGCGTGTCGGCCTCCATATACTTCATGGCGGCGTCGTAGATCGGCATCTGTTCGCCGTCCGGACCCTTGGTGTAGCCGCCCTCGACCCCGTCCAGCATCTCGTTGCGGATGCGGATGTTGGCGAAGGTGCCGCGCATCATCACCTCGTGGTTGCCGCGACGCGACCCGTAGGAGTTGAATTCGCGCGGCTGCACCTGGCGTTCGGTCAGGTACTTGCCGGCGGGCGTCGTTTCCTTGAACGATCCCGCGGGGCTGATGTGGTCGGTGGTGACCATGTCGCCCAGCAGCGCAAGAACGCGCGCGCCCTCGACGTTGTCGATCCGGCCCGGCTCCTTGTCCATGTTCTGGAAATAGGGCGGGTTTTGCACGTAGGTCGACCCCGACGGCCAGTCGTAGGTTTCGCTGTCGGGGGTTTCGACGCCGCGCCACTTCTCGTCGCCTTCGAAGACGTCGGCATACTTCTCCTGGAAGCTTTCGCGCGTCACCGTGCTTTCCACCAGCTGGGCGATCTCGGCCGTCGAGGGCCAGATGTCCTTGAGGTAGACGTCGTTGCCGTTCTTGTCCTTGCCAAGCGGCTCCTTGGTGATGTCGACGTTCATGTCGCCCACCAGCGCATAGGCCACCACCAGCGGCGGCGAGGCCAGGTAGTTGGCGCGCACGTCGGGCGAAATCCGGCCTTCGAAGTTGCGGTTGCCCGAAAGCACCGACACGCCGATCAGGTCGTTTTCGTTGATGCACTCGGAGATCTCGGGGTCCAGCGGGCCCGAGTTGCCGATGCAGGTGGTGCAGCCGTAGCCCACGAGGTTGAAGCCGATGGCGTCCAGGTCCTCTTGCAGGCCCGCCGCCTCGAGGTAGGCGGACACGACCTGGCTGCCGGGGGCGAGCGACGTCTTGACCCAGGGCTGACGGTCGAGGCCCAGCTCGCGCGCCTTCTTGGCGACAAGGCCCGCGCCGATCATCACGTAGGGGTTCGACGTGTTGGTGCAGGAGGTGATCGAGGCGATCACGATCGAGCCATCGTGCAGCTGGTAGTGGCCTTCCTTGGACTTCACGAAGCCGCGGACGTGGTGGCCCTCGTCGCCGGGAATGTCCTTGGGCTCGGGCTGGCCGCCCTCGGCCTCCCAGCGGTTCTCGGCGCGTTCGCTGGCATCCTTGCCGTCACGCTGGGCGCGCACGTAGTCGTGGAACTGCGTGGCGGCCTCGGTCAGGGCGATGTGGTCCTGCGGGCGCTTGGGGCCCGAGATCGCCGGCACGACCGTCGACATGTCGAGCTCCAGCGTATCGGTGTAGACCGGCTCGTAGCCCGGGGTCCGCCACATGCCGTTGGCCTTGGCATAGGCCTCGACCAGGGCGATCACCTCTTCGGGGCGACCGGTCTGGGTGAGGTAGCGGATGGTCTCGTCGTCGATCGGGAAGAAGCCGCATGTCGCGCCGTATTCGGGCGCCATGTTGCCGATCGTCGCGCGGTCGGCCAGCGGCACGTTGTCCAGGCCGTCGCCGTAGAATTCGACGAACTTGCCGACCACGCCCTTTTCGCGCAGCATCTCGACCACGCGCAGCACGAGGTCGGTGGCGGTCGTGCCCTCGGGCATCGCGCCCGTCAGCTTGAAGCCCACGACCTCGGGGATCAGCATGGAAATCGGCTGGCCCAGCATCGCGGCCTCGGCCTCGATCCCGCCGACGCCCCAGCCCAGGACGGCGGCGCCGTTGACCATGGTGGTGTGGCTGTCGGTGCCGACCAGCGTGTCGGGGTAGGCCACGGTGTCACCGGCCTGATCCTGGTCGGACCAGACGGTCTTCGCAAGGTATTCCAGGTTCACCTGGTGGCAGATGCCGGTGCCGGGCGGCACGACGCGGAAATTCTGGAACGCCTTCTGGCCCCATTTCAGGAACTGGTAGCGTTCGATGTTGCGCTCGTACTCGCGGTCGACGTTCATCTGGAACGCGCGCGGGTTGCCGAATTCGTCGATCATCACGCTGTGGTCGATGACCAGGTCGACGGGGTTCAGCGGGTTGATCTTCTGCGCGTCGCCGCCCAGTTCCTTGATCCCGTCGCGCATCGCGGCCAGGTCGACCACGGCGGGCACGCCGGTGAAATCCTGCATCAGCACGCGCGCCGGGCGGTAGGCGATTTCGCGATCCGACGTGCCGCCGGACTGCGCCCACGCGGCAAAGGCCTTGATGTCGTCGGTGGTGACGGTCTTGCCGTCCTCGAACCGCAGCATGTTCTCAAGCACCACCCGCAGCGCGATCGGCAGGCGGCTGAAATCGCCCAGCCCCGCAGCTTCGGCGGCCTCGATGGAGTAGTAGGCGTAGCTCTTGCCGCCCGCCTCCAGAGACTTGCGGGTCTTTGAACTGTCTTGTCCGACCTCGATGGGCATAGGGCTATCTCCCTTGTGGATTGGCGTCCTGGTGTCGCCCCTGTCCCCCCGAGTCTGGCCCGAAGGCGTGGCGACGGTTGCGGTATACTATTGTGCACAACACTTGGCGAGAGGCTTTCGCGCCACGCTTCGCCAACTGCTCGCGCCTTCTCTCAAAACCTTGATTGGAGTCACTGGTTCCCTGCATCTAGGTCAGAAGGGCATCTGACACGAGGGGACAGGGCATGACACGGGCCATCTCGGCGGTTCTGGCGCTGGTGCTGACGGCCGGCACCGCGGTGCCGCTGCACGCCGGCGACCAGCCGGTGGTGATCGAGCTGTTCACCTCGCAGGGGTGTTCGTCCTGCCCGCCTGCGGACGCGCTGCTGGCCGATCTTGCCGATCGGCCCGAGGTCCTGCCGCTGGCCCTGCATGTCGATTACTGGGATTACATCGGCTGGAAGGACCGCTTTGCCAGCCCGGCTTTCACCCATCGGCAAAAGGGCTATGCCCACGCCGCCGGGGTGGGCACGGTCTACACGCCGCAGATGGTGGTGGGCGGGGTCGACCACGTGGTGGGCTACCGCCCGTCCGAACTGATCGACCTGATCGAAAAGCATCGCGCCGCCCCCGATCGGGTGTCGCTGACCGCCACGCTGGCGAATGGCACCGTCACGGTCGAGGCGCCCGCCGCCCCCGATCTGGGCGCGCCGGTCATGGTGCAGCTTGTCACCTTCCTGCCCGAAGAGACGACCGAGATCGAGCGCGGCGAGAATGCCGGCAAGACGCTGACCTATACCAACATCGTGCAGGACTGGCGCGATATCGGGGAATGGAGCGGCGCGGAGCCGCTGAAGATCGATGCCCCCCTCGACGGCGGGCTGCCTGCCGCGGTGATCCTGCAGCGCACCGGCGTGGGCGCCGTCCTTGGCGCTGCGCGGGTGCAGTGACCCGGCGGACCGCAGGGTGCGATCCGGCGCTTGCGACCCGGGGGCGACCGCTGCGCCGTCTCTTGGTGACGGGGGCGGCCGGGGCGCCGCCCGACGCGCCGTTTCATGCCCCGGATCAGCCGGGCAGGGGCAGGACGCAGGGGGCCGCGATCCGGCGAGGATCTTCGGAAATGACGTGCCGAGGCCGCGCGCCGCTCGCCAAGGCCCGGGCGGCGGGCTAGAGATCGGGGCATGACCGATCTGAACCTGACCCTCGATGCCTCTCTGCCCCGGCGGGCCTTTGCCACGGCCCTTCTGATCGTGCTCGGGGGGCTGCTTCTGAACCTTGCCGCGACGGGAGCGCCCTCGCCGGGCTGGATCGTCGTCCTGGCGGCCTTGGGCGTTGGCGCATTGGTTCTGGCCGTGGCGCTTTGGCGTGCGACGGCCAGCAGCGTGGTGCTGACTGACGCGGGGCTGGCGCAGTCGGACGGCCGCCCGATCGCCGCGATGTCGCAGATCGAGGCGGTCGAGCGCGGCATGTTCGCCTTCAAGCCGTCGAACGGGTTCCTTCTGCGGCTGGGCGAGGGCGGCTCCGTGGCCTGGGCGCCGGGGCTCTGGTGGCGACTGGGCCGCCGCGTCGGCGTCGGCGGCGTGACAGGGGCGCCCGCCTCGCGGGCGATGGCCGAGATGCTGGCCCTGCACATCGCCCGGCGGGACGCGACCGAAATGTCCCCCGCGCCGGAGGCACATGGGCCGGATCAGGAATAGTCCATCAGCAGCTGCGGCGCGAAGCGGGGCGAGACCGACATCTGGTGGTGGAACTCCTGGGTGCCGAACCCCGCAAGCTCGAACAGCGGTGTGAAGGTCATCCAGGATTCCACCAGGATCACCATGTCGCCGTTGGCCAGGTCCGGCACCTGATGCAGAAGGTCGGGCAGCGTCGCCTTGGTCACCCGGGGATGATCGCCGGACGAGGGTTCGGACCACATCAGTTCGTATTCCTCCACCGTGCCGCGCCAGCGGATGCCGGTGACCCGGATCCACGTGTCGTGCCGCCCGTTGGTCAGGTAGTGATGCAGATCGCCCAGCCCGCGCACGTAGGCCGGTGTCAGCTGCCGCGCGTCCTGCCGCGAGAGCAGGTCGCCGATCGTGTAGGTGGCGCGGACGTTCTGGCCCTGCATCCGGTAGGCATCGACGAAAACGTAGCTGACGACCACCGACCAGAAGAGCAGCGGCACCACCAGCACCGTCTCGATCGAGAATGTGCCGCGGGTGTCCGCGCAGAAACGCAGCGCGCCCTTGCGCAGCATGGCCAATAGCCGGAGGGGCAGGGACAGGGAATGGGGGCGGCTCATCTCATGGCTCGTTCACGAAGGCGGTGGAGGCGAATAGCGGATAGGTTCCGTCGGGACGGTTTGCGACCTCGCGCCCGATGCCCAGCCAGGGAAAGATCGGGCGGAAGATCACGCAGAACCGCAGCAGCATGATCTCGTTCTCGGCGCCCGGCCGCAGCACCGGGTTGATGCGGCTGGTGTTGTCGACGCACTGCACCTGATCCTCGGCAAAGTCCCAGCGCCTCTCGTCGATCTTCACCATGTCGACCGAGATGTTGTCCTTGCAATGCGGCAGCAGCACCGTGTTGTCGCAGATGGCGGATTTCAAACCATCGGCGGTCTGCACCGACTCGTCGCCCAGACGCAGCTGGCGCACGGCGATTTCAAGCCCGTGCTCCATCATCGACTGGCGAAGCTGCAACAGGCCCAGTTCGGCCCCCAGAAGGAAGAACATGAAGACGGCCGGGAACACGATGACGAACTCGACCGACATCGCGCCCTCCTCCCGGGCGAGGCGAGAGAGAAGGCGGCTCACTGGATCAGCCTCAGCTGGTTGATCGAACTGGCGATCTGGGCAAAGACGTCGATGATCTCGATGCCGTCCGCGTCGAAGTAGTAATTCGGGTTGTAGGCGCAGGACGACATCAGCCTGTCGTTGGATCCCTTGATCTCGAGTCCGATCGAATAGACGATCACGTTGCGCTCGCGCAGCGCATCGCAGATGTCGCGCAGGCGGGAGTTCTTCTCATTCGACTCGAGCCGATCGTAAAGCGATCTGGCCGAAGAGTAGTTCCAGGTAAACTGACCGCTGTAGTTCCGCATCTGGTCATAGTGATACTCCACCGGCATCGTTTCCCAGACTTCCAGCCACGACATCTGCTCGATGGTATTCTTGTTGCCGTCGGGCCTGTCATCGCCCCTGTTCTTGGCCGGGAGCCACCAGTCGTAAAGCGACCAGCCCCAGAAAACGAGATCATTGATGCTGTATTTCCAGGTCTTGCTGCTGTTGCCGTTCCTGACCACCCAGACGTCGGACATGCCATCGCGGAACTGACCCTTCACCTCGGCTTGTGAGGTGTTTTCGCCGTCGGTCATGACGACGAGGATCTTGAGCGTGTTGTTGCGGTCATAGTCGTATGGGCGACCCTTGAAATCGGAATCTATTTTGCCCTGCGCGGCAAGTTCCGTGATCAGCGGGCGCATGGTCGGATCAAGCATAGCGGCGCCCCATTTCACGCCGATGTCGATCGAGGTGTTGCCATTGGCGGACAGGCTGTCGATCTGGTTGCGAAGCGCGTCGATATCGCTGCTGAACGGACGCATCTGGAACGCGGCATCGTCCCGGCACTCCCGGTTCTTCGGCGTGGATGAACTTCTGCCGGTCCTGACGTCGGCGTTGCTGGTTTGGTCATAGGTGCGGCTGAGGTCGATCGTGGTCGTCGTAAAGTCCCACTGCGCGAAGTTCAGGCAGTACGAATAGTCGTGGGCATGGATCCGGTCGATTTGTCCCAGGATATCCGCCCCCGCCGCGACCTGCGTGGCATAGGGAATGAGCGAGATCGAGACGCGTGTGGCTATGGATGAATCGTCATTCTGCTTTTCCAGCATCGTGGTGACGAATTGCTTTGCCGCCCGCTTGAGGTTGCCAAGCCGTCCGTGATTGTTCATCGATCCCGACAAGTCGAGAACCAGCGAAACCTCGATGTCGGTGATTTTCTCCTGTGCGGTGCTGACGGCGTGCGCGTCCATGCGGTCGACCCCCAGCATCCGCACCAGAACCGTCTTGACCGGCATCGTGCCGACCGCGGTGACGGTGCGCGAATTGAGCGTCTCCTGCACATCCACGCTGTCGAGCGATGCCGCCAGTCCGGCCTTGGCGAAATAATCCCGCACAACGCCCTCGGAATCGAGCCGCTGGTCGAGATCGGTCGCGGCAAGCACGGCATTGTCGAGCGTCGCCTGAAGCTGAAGCCGCGCGTATTCGTGCCGCATCAGGTCGACGGATATGCCGCCGATGAAGATGATCGACATCATCAGGAACAGGCCCAGCACGGTGATCGAGCCGTCGTCGCGCCGGACGAAACGGGCCGAACCTTTCACAATCGCGCGCCTCACCATTGCGCGGTCTCCTCATTACCAACGCCAGACCTTTCCGGCAGGCTGGACACTCGGGGACGCCCTTGTCCGGCTGACGACACAATGGGGGCAATTTCGTGGTGATCGATCCCTAACCGAGAACTGCGGCCTTCAAGTCCGACCCGACGCCGACCGCTGAAATTGCGCCTAGATTCTTCGCATTTCAGGTAACGGTTTCGGTGGCCCTCTTGTGCGCGTGCGCTAAGGTCGGGCCCGTGAAGCCCGCCACCCCGGCGGACGGCCAAGATACCAGGAGTAGTCCCATGCCCGCAGATGGCGCACTGCGCGAACCGAGCTTTCGCGAGTCAGTCGATCTGATGTTCAACCGCGCCGTGTCGTTGATGGATCTGAGCCCCGGGCTCGAAGAAAAGATACGGGTCTGCAATTCCACCTACACGGTCCGCTTCGGCGTCCGCATCCGCGGCGGCATCCGCACCTTCACCGGCTACCGCTCGGTCCATTCCGAACACATGGAGCCCGTCAAGGGCGGCATCCGCTACGCGCCTCACGTCCACCAGGACGAGGTCGAGGCGCTGGCGGCGCTGATGACCTACAAGTGCGCGCTGGTCGAGGTGCCGTTCGGCGGCTCGAAGGGCGGGCTGTGCCTGGACCCGCGCGAGTTCAACGAGGAAGAGCTTGAGCGGATCACCCGCCGCTTCACCTACGAACTGGCCAAGCGCGACCTGATCAATCCCGCCCAGAACGTGCCGGCCCCGGACATGGGCACCGGCGAACGCGAAATGGCGTGGATGGCCGACCAGTACGCGCGGATGAACACCCGCGACATCAACGCCAATGCCTGCGTCACCGGCAAGCCGCCGCATGCGGGCGGCATCAAGGGCCGGGTCGAGGCGACGGGGCGCGGCGTTCAGTACGCGCTGCGCGAGTTCTTCCGCCACCCCGAGGATGTCGCCGCGGCGGGCCTGTCGGGCCAGCTCGACGGCAAGCGCATCGTGGTGCAGGGTCTGGGCAACGTGGGCTATCACGCGGCCAAGTTCCTGGCGCAGGAGGACGGCGCCAAGGTCGTGGCGATCATCGAACGCGACGGCGCCCTGGTCGATGAGAACGGGCTCGACGTCGAGGCCGTGCGCAACTGGATCGGACGGCATGGCGGGGTCGCGGGCTACGGCTCGGCCAGCTACGGCGAAGATGGCGCCAAGGCGCTGGAAAGCCCCTGCGACATCCTGATTCCCGCCGCGATGGAGGGGGTGATCCATCGCGGCAACGCGGCACGTATCCAGGCCAACATCATCGTCGAGGCGGCGAACGGCCCCGTGACGGCGGGCGCGGACGAGATCCTGCGCGACCGTGGCGTGGTGATCATCCCCGACATGTATGCCAACGCAGGCGGCGTGACGGTGTCGTATTTCGAGTGGGTCAAGAACCTCAGCCACATCCGTTTTGGACGGATGCAGCGCCGGCAGGAGGAATCGCGCCACGACCTGATCGTGAAAGAGCTTGAACGCCTCTCGGCCGACCGTGGCCTCGGGTGGGAGCTGTCGCCGGACTTCAAGGAAAAGTACCTGCGCGGCGCAGACGAGCTTGAACTCGTCCGGTCGGGGCTGGATGACACCATGCGCCAGGCCTACCAGGACATGCGCGAGGTCTGGTGGGGACGCGAGGATGTGCCCGACCTGCGTGTCGCCGCCTATTTGGTCGCCATCGGTCGCGTCGCGTCCAGCTACCGCGCCAAGGGCCTTTGACCCCGGCGCATCGGCCCGTCCGGTCCGGCCCCTGGCCGTCCCGCATCGGCCTGCCCGCCCACCCCGATGGGGCGCGGGCGAGCCGTACGCGTCCGCGCGGGAAGGGACGGGCAGATACTATTGGAGCGGGCGAGTCGATCCCCGTCGCTGCTCGGGCCGCGGCACCGGTCGCGCCGGGGCGCCGGGGGCCCCCGCGGGGGAGGGGGGAATCGGCAATTGCGGCAAACCGCGATGCCGGCTTCGTGAACGGTCCCTGCGCTGCTGCCGTGGTCCGGGTATTATGGCTAACCGCCTGCTAACCTTGGACAAAGCCAGCTATTAAAGGGATGTCAGGCAGCTGGTGCCAAAGATGTTGCCGCAGGAATGCCGCATTCCTGCCGCTTCGTTCCCCGTCCGCGCCACCGTGCTGCCGTGGCGCCGTCATATACCGAAGGCTTGTATCAAATCGGATCCACGTGGAGTCCGTCAGGGGTAACGAGTGTTCGGCGCAAGACGTGTATCGCGCCTGTTCGGCAGGTTCGCGGCAGAGAATGACGGCAGTGCCACGGTCGAGGGTGTCCTCTGGCTGCCGATCTTCTTTGCCTTCTTCGTCGGGATCGCCGACGCCTCCCTGATCTTCTTCGGCCGCGCGCAGGCGCTGCAGGTCACGCAGGACGCCAACCGCTTCTACTCGATCGGGCGGCTGGATGCCGATGGCGCCGAGGCCTACATCGAAAACGCGCTTTCGGCGCTGAGCGCCAGGGTCCAGGCGACAACCTCGCTCAGCGGCGGCATCATCACGACGCAGGTCATCATGCCGTCGTCGGACCTGGTCGCCGTCGGGTTCATCACCGCGCTCACCGAAATCGACGTGTCGGTGACCATGCACCACGTGATGGAGAACTGAGCGTGCATCGGACCCGCGTCATGGATCTGCACAGGACCCTGCGCCGCTTCGCCCGGGACGAGGGCGGAGCGTTGACCATCCTCGGCCTCTACCTGTTTGCAGGCATGGCGGTTCTGGGCGGTCTGGCGCTGGACATGACCCGCCTGATGGTCGCGCGCACCGAACTGCAGGTCGCCGCAGACAGCACCGCGCACGCCGCGCTTTACCTGCGCGACGGCATGGAGCCCGACGCCGCGCGGGCCGGCGCGCTCGACATCGGGCTGGCGAACATGCCCAGGGACCGGTTCGGCGAAATCCTGAGGGCAGAGGATATTCATTTCGGCAGCTTCGACGTAGAAACCCAAAGCTTCGTCATCGACGCGCGGGGGCGCGACGCGGTGCTGGTCACCACAACCCGCCTGCGCGAACGGGCGAATGCCGTCACCACCTACCTGCTGCAGCTCGTGGGGGCGGGATCCTTCGATATCCGCACCGAGGCAGTCTATGAAACCTACGTGCCGCGCTGCCTGCGTGAGGGGTTGTTTGCCGACGACGTCATCGACGTGCAGTCGAACAACTTCTACTCGTCGGGGTTCTGCATGCACTCCAATGCGCATGTCGCGCTGAACAACAACAACACCTTCGAACAGGGGTCCGTGGTGTCGATGCCCGAAATCGACGACCTCGACCTGCCGAAATCCGGGTTTGAAAAGAATGACGGGCTCGAAGAGGCGCTGTTCGAGACGACGTATCAGCCCAAGCTGACGGACCGCGTCGACGAGATCCTGGAAGGCCTGGCGCAGGTAGGCTCGCCCTATCGCCCGTCCTACCTGGGCGCCACCACCGAGATCGAGCTGAAGGGCAAAACCATCGCGCAGGACGATCTGGTCAAGGGGCGGCTGCACCGGATGACCTGCGGCGGGGGCGGCGGTCACGTCACGATCGACGCCGGCGTCCAGCTGAACCAGATGGTGATCCTGACCGACTGCAAGGTGAAGTTCGGCGCCGATGTCCTGATCGAGGATGCCATCGTCGCCACCACCAACACGGATGCGCGCAGCCTGAGCGGTGCTGCCGATTTCGCCGTCGGGCGCGATGATGGATGTGCCGCCGGCGGCGGGGGCAAGCTGGTGACGGCGGGGGGCATGGATTTCGCGGCGAAACTCGCGCTTTACGGCGCGCAGCTTGTGGCGCGCGGCGACATCCGATTCGCCGCCCAGGCCGAAGGCGTCGAGGGTGTGTCGATCGTTGCGGGCGGGCGCATCGACGGAAGCTCGAACATGTCGATTTCCTACTGCGACGGGATGGGCATGGAGGACATCTATCAGGCCCGCTACTTCCGTCTCGCCGCCTGAGCGGGCAAGCGCGCCCCGGCGCCGGTCAGCCGCGGGGCGGCATGTCGCACACACGGTCCAGTACGAAAACCCGGATCGCCGAGGCCAGTCCCACATCGTCCCGGGTGGCGTCGATCTCGGCGGCCAGGTCGTTCAGCGGCCGTCCTTCGGCCGCGGCGATGTCGCGGAACGCGTGCCAGAAGGCGTCCTCCAACGACACGCTGGTGCGGTGCCCGCGCAGGGTCAGAGACCGCTTCCGGGGCCGGCCGCCCCCGCTCATTCCTCGGGCTTCGTGCGGTCCAGCCGCAGCTGGTCCAGCCGGCGTTCCGAGGTCTCGGCCCGCGCGGTATCAAGCGATTTCTGCGCCTTGGTGCGGCCGAACTTCGCCGCGTTGGCGTCCGCGCGGGACCGCGCCTCGTTCCGCGCCCGCTCCTTGCGGGCACGGTTGAGGTTCACGGGCGTGCTCACCGGGGCCCGATCATGTCTTCGGGCCGCACGACGCGGTCAAAGGTCGCCTCGTCCACGAGCCCGAGCTTCACCGCCTCTTCCCGCAGCGTGGTGCCGTTCTTGTGGGCAGTCTTGGCGACCTTGGTGGCGTTGTCGTAGCCGATTTCAGGCGCAAGCGCGGTCACCAGCATCAGGCTTTCGCGCATCAGCTGGTCGATACGGCTCTCGTTGGCCTTGATGCCCGCGACGCAGTTGTCGGTGAAGGCCACGCAGGCATCGCCCAGAAGCTGCAGCGACTGCAGCACGTTGTAGGCGATCATCGGCTTGTAGACATTGAGCTCGAAATGACCCTGGGTTCCGGCAAAGCCCACGGCCGCGTCATTGCCCAGGACATGCGCGCAGACCTGGGTCATCGCCTCGCACTGGGTGGGGTTCACCTTGCCCGGCATGATCGAGCTTCCGGGCTCGTTCTCGGGCAGCATCAGCTCGCCCAGGCCGCAGCGCGGGCCCGAGCCCAGGAAACGGATGTCGTTGGCGATCTTGAAGAGGCTCGCGGCAACCGTCTTGGTCGCGCCCGACATCTCGACCATGGCGTCGTGCGCCGCCAGCGCCTCGAACTTGTTGGGGGCGGTGACGAAGGGCAGGCCGGTGATCGCGGCCATGTGGCCGGCGACGGTCTCGCCCCAGCCCTGCGGCGTATTGAGCCCGGTGCCCACGGCGGTTCCGCCCTGCGCCAGCTCGTAGATCCGCCCCAGCGCGCCGGTGATGCGGGCAATGCCCATACGCACTTGTTGCGCATAGCCCGAGAACTCCTGCGCCAGCGTCAGGGGCGTCGCATCCATCGTGTGGGTGCGGCCGATCTTGATGATGCCGTCGAACTCGCACACCTTGTCCTCGAGCGCGGCAAGAAGTTTCTCCAGCCCGGCGAGCGTCACCTCATGCGCCGTCATCGCCGTGGCGATGTGCATGGCGGTGGGGAAAGTGTCGTTCGACGACTGGCCCATGTTGCAGTGATCGTTGGGATGAACGGGGTCCTTGGACCCCATCTCGCCGCCCAGGATCTCGATCGCGCGGTTGGCAATAACCTCGTTGGCGTTCATGTTCGACTGGGTGCCGGATCCGGTCTGCCAGACGACGAGCGGGAAGTTGTCGTCGAACTTGCCGCCCCGCACTTCCGACGCGGCCTGGATGATCGCGTCGGCAAGCTTCCCGTCCAGCTTGCCGCGCGCCTTGTTGGCCATGGCGCAGGCTTCCTTGATGACGCCCAACGCCCGGACGATCGCCACGGGCTGCTTTTCCCATCCGATGGGAAAGTTCTGGATCGACCTCTGGGTCTGTGCGCCCCAGTACTTGTCGGCGGGAACCTCGAGCGGTCCGAAGCTGTCGGTCTCGGTGCGGGTCGCGGTCATGCGAAGAAGCCTCCATCCTTCCGGTTGCCACAGGCTCTACCGCCTGCGCCGGGCGCAGGCAACGCCCCCGTCCCGCGGCATGGCTGGCCGCGGACGCCTCCGGCGACCCTGCTCAGGGGACGTCCCGACACACGGGCAACGCAGTCCGCGCGCGTGCCTTCTTCTCTTTCGAAATACTCCGGGGTGAATGCGCGGGCTTGCCCGCGCAGAGGGGCAGCGCCCCTGGACCACCCCGCCCGCCTACTTGCGGAACTTGTCCAGGCTGACGACCTCGGCATCGCCCTTGGGCGCCGCGTCGTCGTCTGCCTCGTCCTCGACCATTTCGTCCATCGGCGCTTCCTCGTCGCTCTCCTGCGTTTCGAAGCGCAGGCCGAACTCGACCGAGGGGTCGACGAAAGTCTTGATCGAATCGTAGGGGATGTAGAGCGGCTCGGGCGCGTTGCCGAAGTTCAGCGTGACCGAAAAGCCCTCGTTCGTGACCTCAAGCCCGTCGAACCAGTGCTGCAGCACCACCGTCATCTCGCCCGGGTAGCGGTCCGACAGCCAGTCGGCGATCTCCACGTCCGGGTGCATCGTATCGAAGGTGATGAAGAAGTGGTGGTTACCGGGCAGACCGGTCTCCGCCACGTCGCCCAGCACCTGCTGGATCAAACCCCGCATGGCGCGGTGCATCAGGTTTCCGTAGTCGATACTGCGAGACATGGACCATATTTCCCGGGAAAACTTCGCCAAGCATACGAGATTCGGGTCCGAAGGAAAGGGCGTCCGGGCCAAAATGCTCATGCCGCGGCGGGGATCCCGGCCAGCAGCCCTGCCGCGGCAGCCAGGCCAAGCACGATCGGCAGCGGCCAGCGCAGCCCGATCAGCACCCCGCCTGCCAGCATGGCCAGCCCGGTGGCAAGGGGCGAAAAACTGTTCGGCACCGGCAGCGGCATGTCGACCGGTCCGACGGTGACGGTCGCGATGTGCGCGAAGAAGACATGCATCGCGAACCAGATCGACAGGTTCAGGATCACGCCCACCACCGCCGCCGTGATCGCCGCCAGCGCGCCCTTGAGGCGCGGCCGGCGCGACAGGGCGTCGAGATACGGCGCGCCCGCGAAGATCCACAGGAAGCAGGGCGCGAAGGTCACCCACAGCGTCACCAGCGCCGCCGCGACCGCCAGCGGCAGGCCGCCCGCACCGGCGCCGGCGAGAAAGCCCACGAACTGGGTTACGAGGATCAGCGGGCCAGGCGTGGTCTCGGCCAGCCCAAGCGCGTCCAGCATCTGGTCGGCGGTCAGCCAGCCGCGCCCCTCGACGGCCTCTTGCGTCATGTAGGCAAGCACCGCGTAGGCGCCGCCGAAGGTCACCACCGCGAGCTTCGCGAAAAACACCGCGATGCCGGTCAGCAGGGTCGCGCCACTGGCCCAGAGCGCCGCGACGGGGGCAAGCCAGATCGTCAGCCAGATCGCCACGGTCCGCCCGGTGCGCGGCGCTCCGGCAGGATCGGGGTCGGCGTCGTCGATGGCCTCCGGCGCGCGCGCCAGGGCCCCCCAGGCTGCCGCAGCGGCGATGACCAGCGGGAACGGCAGGTCGAAGGCAAAGAGGGCCAGGAATGCGGCGCCCGCCAGCACCCAGTGGTCGGGCCGGGTCAGGGCGCGCCGCGCGACACGGTGCAGTGCGTCGAGCACGATCACCACCACCGTGGCCTTGATCCCCAGGAACAGCGCCTGGGTCGCGGGCAGGGCGCCCCAAAGCGAATAGGCCCAGGCCAGAGCGAAGATCGCCACCGCCCCGGGCAGCACGAAGAGCAGCCCGGCCAGAAGCCCGCCCGCCGTGCCGCGCATCCGCCAGCCGCAATAGGTGGCCAGCTGCATCGCCTCGGGCCCCGGCAGCAGCATGCAGAAGCTGAGGGCGCGCAGAAAGCGATCCTCGCTCAGCCACGACCGCTCTTCGACCAGGTCGCGGTGCATGAGGGCGATCTGAGCGGCCGGGCCGCCGAAGGACAAAAGCCCGATGCGTCCGAAGACGGCGAAGAGCTGGGCAAAGGTGGGGGGCGGGGGCCGGGCAGTCATGATGCCCCTAGTGCTAGCCCGATGTGACGCCCACGCGACAGGGCGCATCGCAGCAAACCGCACCGGGGGCGTGCGAAAGGACCAATTGGGGGGAAGTGCAGGCTTCTGTTGCCAGGTGCCTGCGAACCCCGCCTTACGTTGCTAGACGCAAGGGCTTCAAGAATCGATCTACGTTACTGCTTAAGCAGCAACGGCGACCGGAGCACGATTGTCGTTGGCAATTATGCTTTGTCGGACCGATAACGGTGGTACCTCACCGAGCGAAAGCAAACAGCTTTAGACGTCCGTCGATCCTATTTCGGCCCCATGACCCGCAACGATCGGGTGATTGGTGGAGCCGCCGGGTACCGCCCCCGGGTCCGAGCCGCTTATTACCTGCGCGTTTATCGCCATAGTCCGCTTGCACGGACAGGACGGAAGATAGGGCAGGGTGGCGCCGCGTTCAAGGCGTTCGCGACCCGTCGCGGTGGATTCGCGGGGGGGCGGTGGGTCGCACCCGGCCGGATGCGCGTTGGCGCAGCGCAGGCGGGCCAAGGCTATTGGTTGCACCGCACTTTGTCGCAGTGGTACGCTCACGAAACCGCGACCGGCGCGGCGTCCGATGTCCCGCCCGAGGCGAAGCCGGATGCCGCTGGCCCGATCGTCGCGCCGCCCGCCTTCGTGGCGTGGATCTGCGGCGCTGAAACGGCGGATCTGGCCCGATCAGAGGCGCCAGATAAAAAGAAAGAAGGAGGAGCGCTCGTGTTCTCGCATATCATGGTTCCGGTGGATCTTTCTCACGCGGCGGCAATGGCACCTGCGGTCAAGGCGGCCAGTGATCTGGCCCACGCCAACGACGCGCGGATCACCTATGTCGGTGTCACGACCGCCGAGCCCAGCAGCGTAGCCAGAACGCCCGAGGAGTTCGGCCGGAAGCTTGCCGCCTTTGCCGAAGAGCATGGCGATGGGCTGAGCGTGGACTCGCGGGCGATCACCTCGCATGATCCGACGAGCGATCTCGACCGTAAGCTGCTCGACGCGGCAAAGGAGATGGGTGCCGATCTGGTTGTGATGGTGACGCATCATCCCAACCTCGCGGACAGGATCTGGTCCGGCCACGGCGGGGACATCGCGGCCCATGCCGATATGTCGGTCCTGCTGCTGCGCAGCTGAGCGCTGCTGGAAAAGCGTGCGGTGGGGTCGCGCGCGGTGATGAACTGACAGCCCACGGGGGGCGGACCGCGCGGTTCGCCCCCCGTGGTTTCAATGAAAACCTATGAATAAAAACACAGGAAAGGGGGACAGATGACTGACGAAGATGAAAGTGTCGGCGTACCCGCGCCGGACGGTGATACGGCTCTGATCGAGACCGATTACAATATCGGGCAGGACAACGTGGAGGGGTCTGTCGGGCCGCTCGGCTTCGACATCCACAACCCGGTCTTCGTGATCTCGGGCGTCTCGGTGGTGGCATTCGTGCTGTTCACGCTGCTGATGCCGGAGACCTCGGGCGACCTGTTCTCGTGGCTGTTCAACGAGGTCACGCAAGGATTCGACTGGTTCTTCATCGCCTCGGCGAACATCTTCGTGCTGTTCTGCATCGTTCTGATCTTCACGCCCTACGGATCGGTCCGGCTGGGCGGAACCGAGGCGACGCCGGATTATACCTATACCGGCTGGTTCGCGATGCTCTTTGCCGCCGGCATGGGCATCGGGCTTATGTTCTATGGCGTGTCAGAGCCTCTGACGCACTTCTCGACCGCCTCGTCGGGCGAGGCCTATGGCGTGGTCTACGGCGGCGACGAGCTTGAGGATGATGCGTTCCCGCCGGGCTTTACCTCGCGCGAGCAATTCGACGAGGTAGAGGCCCTGACGGCCGTGTCGCCCGATGCCGTGAACGCGGCGCTGGATGATGCCGTCCCCGCCGACGCCCGCGGTAACTTCACCGCCACGGATGCGCGGACCGACTGGTCGCCGCTGTCGGGTGCCGCGAACAATTCCGACGAAGCGGTGCGTCTGGGCATGGCGGCGACGATCTTCCACTGGGGCCTTCACCCCTGGGCGATCTATGCCGTGGTGGCTCTGTCCCTTGCACTTTTCACCTACAACAAGGGCCTGCCGCTGACGATCCGGTCGGCCTTCTACCCGATTTTCGGGGACCGCGTCTGGGGCTGGCCCGGACACATCATCGACACCCTCGCGGTGTTCGCAACGCTCTTCGGCCTTGCGACGTCGCTTGGTCTCGGGGCCACGCAGGCCAACGCGGGCTTGTTCGAGCTTTTCGGCATCCCGGTCGGCAACACCACCGAGGTCATCCTGATCTGCTGCATCACCGGCGTCGCCCTGGTGTCGGTGCTGCGGGGGCTCGACGGCGGCGTGAAGCTCTTGTCCGAGCTCAACATGGGGCTCGCCTTCCTTCTGCTGCTCTTCGTGCTCTTCGTCGGGCCGACGGTGACGCTTCTGAGCGGCTTCGTCAGTTCGCTCGGAGCCTATGCGGAATACCTGCCCGAACTCGCGAACCCGTTCGGGCGCGGTGACGTCAACTTCCGTCAGGGCTGGACCTCGTTCTACTGGGCATGGTGGATCTCCTGGTCACCCTTCGTCGGCATGTTCATCGCCCGCGTCAGCCGGGGCCGGACAGTGCGCGAGTTCATCATCTGCGTTCTGCTGATCCCCAGCCTCGTCTGCGTGTTCTGGATGTCGGTCTTCGGTGGCACGGCGATCCATCAGGTCCTTTCGGACGGCTACACCGCCGCTCAGGAAGCCGACCTGCCGATCCAGCTGTTCCGCATGCTGGACGCACTTCCGCTGGCCAGCATCACCTCGCTGATCGGGATCGTGCTGGTGATCGTGTTCTTCGTCACGTCGTCGGATTCGGGTTCGCTGGTGATCGATACGATCACGGCGGGCGGCAAGGTCGATGCGCCGGTGCCGCAGCGGGTGTTCTGGTGTGTCTTCGAAGGCGCGGTGGCCATCGTGCTGCTGCTGTCGGCGGGCGGCCTGAATTCGCTGCAGTCGATGGTGATCTCGACGGGGCTGCCCTTCACGGTGGTCCTGCTGTTGATGTGTTACGCCATCGTGCGCGGGCTCAGCAGCGAACGGCGGATCTGATAGCGCCGCGGGTGCCCCGTCCGGGGGCGCCGACCTGACACCGGCCCGGCGCGGATGCCTCCGCGCCGGGCCTTTTTCGTGGATCTGCCCGTGCGGCACGGCTTGACCGGACCCGCCGCGCCCTAGGTCGCAATACAGATGACGGAAAAGGGCCCCGCGGCGGCGGGGCGGACAGGGCAGATGAGCGACACGCGTCCGATACTCTACTGGCTGCGGCGCGATCTGCGTCTGAGCGATCATCCCGGCCTGAGCGCCGCGGCCGAGACCGGGCGCCCGGTGATCCCCGTGTTCCTGGCCGACGAGATCGTCGAGGGCTATGGCGCCTGCCCGAAATGGCGTCTGGGCCTTGCCGTCGAAAGTTTTGCCGGCAGGCTCGAAGGCATCGGCACCCGGCTTATCCTTCGACGCGGTCCGGCGCTTGCCACCCTCCGCGCGCTGGTCGAAGAGACCGGCGCCGGCGCCGTCTGGTGGAGCCGCGTCTACGAACCCGACGGGACCGAGCGCGACCGCAAGGTGAAGGCCGCGCTCGAGGACGACTCGCTCGACGTTCAGAGCTTTCCGGGGCACGTGCTCTTTGAACCCTGGACGGTCGCGACGGGGACGGGGGGCTACTACAAGGTCTTCACGCCGTTCTGGCGCAAGGTCCGCGACCGCGGCGTCGCCCCGCCGCTGGGCGCCGTCGGCACGCTGGCCGCGCCGCAGGACTGGCCGCGCAGCGACCGGCTGGAGGACTGGGACCTGGGCGCCGCGATGGACCGCGGCGCTGCCGTGGTGGCGCCACACCTGACGGTGGGCGAAGAGGCCGCGCAGGGCCGGCTGGGCGCCTTTGCCGCCCACCGGATCGAAGACTATCCCGCCGCCCGCGACCGGCCCGGTGTCGATGGCACCTCGGGCCTGTCGGAGAACCTGACCTACGGAGAAATCTCGATCCGGGCCTGCTGGCACACCGGGATGCGCGCGCAGGAAGAGGGCAAGGCCGGCGCGCCGACATTCCTGAAAGAACTGGTCTGGCGCGACTTCGCCTATCACCTCGCGTTCCACACCCCCCGTCTGCTGCGCTCCAACTGGCGCGAGGAGTGGGAGGCGTTCCCCTGGAACGAGGATGAGCATCGCTCCGACGTCATCGCGTGGAAGCGCGGCCGCACCGGCATCCCCTTCGTCGATGCCGCGATGCGCGAGCTTTACGCGACGGGGCGGATGCACAACCGTGGCCGCATGGTGGTGGCCAGCTACCTGACCAAGCACCTGATGTGCCACTGGCGCATCGGCCAGCGTTGGTTCGAGGACTGCCTTGCCGACTGGGATCCGGCCAACAACGCGCTGGGCTGGCAGTGGTCGGCGGGCTCGGGCCCCGACGCGTCGCCGTTCTTCCGTGTCTTCAACCCGGTCACCCAGCTGGATCGCTTCGACCCCGACCACACCTATCCGACGATGTGGATCGCCGAGGGGCAGGAGGACCCGCCCGACACGGCGCTGTCCTATTTCGAGGCGATCCCGCGAAACTGGTCCATTTCCCCCGATGATGCGTATCCTGAACCGATCATCGCGCCCAAGGATGGCCGCGCCCGTGCGTTGGCCGCCTACGAGAATCGCGATTTCTAAGGTGGTTGCCGGACGTGGGTGACGGTATCGGGACGCGTCAGGTATATGGGGGAATGGGTATGGATGTGAAATCGACCACGCAGGGCGAAGGCGATCTGCCGCGCTATTTCGCGCAGGTCTTCGCGGCCGCGCAGGGCATGGCGAACGGGCGGCTGGACATGGTGCTGCCCGACGGACGCCGGTTCCGCGCCGAGGGCCGCAATCCCGGGCCGGTGGCCGAGCTTGTCATCCACGACCGCGATCTCTTTGCCCGGCTTATCCGCGAGGGCGATCTGGGCTTTTGCGAGGCCTATGTCGACGGCGGTTGGACCACGCCTGATCTGCAGGCCTTCATGGATCTGGTCCATGCCGACAACGACGACCTTTACGACGGCTTCCCCGGCATGGGGCTTCTGCGGGCGTTCGAACGGGCACGCTTCTGGCTGATGTCGAATTCCAAGCGGCAGGCCCGCCGCAACATCGCCGCGCATTACGATCTGGGCAACGAATTCTACGGAATGTGGCTGGACGACACGATGACCTATTCCTCGGCCCGGTTCGACACCGGCCAGGAAAGCCTCGAGACCGCGCAGATCCGCAAATACGACAGCCTGATCGACGAGATGGGCGCCAAACCCGGCGACCACGTGCTCGAGATAGGGTGCGGCTGGGGCGGGTTCGCCGAACACGCCGCGAAGGAGCGGGGGCTGCGGGTCACCGGCCTGACGATCAGTCGGGCGCAGCACGACTATGCCGCCCAGCGGATCGCTCGGGCGGGGCTGTCTGACCGCGTCGAGATCAAGCTGCAGGATTACCGAGACGAGCGTGGGGAATACGACGGCATCGCCTCGATCGAGATGTTCGAGGCCGTGGGAGAACGCTACTGGCCCGTCTATTTCAACACCCTGCGCGACCGGCTGCGTCCGGGCCGCAACGCGACGCTGCAGATCATCACAGTGCAGGACCGCCGGTGGGAGGTCTATCGCCGCGGCGTCGACTTCATCCAGAAATACATCTTTCCCGGTGGCATGCTGCCGTCGCCCACGGCCCTGCGGCAAGAAGTCACGAAAGCGGGGCTGGTCATTGCGCATTCGGTCGAATTCGGCGAAAGCTACAGCCAGACCCTGCGGCGCTGGTACGATACCTTTAACGACCGCTGGGACGACATCGCGGCGCTGGGGTTCGACGATCGCTTTCGCCGCATGTGGAATTTCTACCTGACCTCTTGCGCGGCGACCTTTCACAGCGGAAATTGTGACGTGACACAGATCACGGTCACGCGCAGTACCTGACGCCGCAGCACCTGACGCCCTTGCCCCCCCCTCAGTTCCGATCGTGCCTAGATGTATCCCACCGCCGCCAAGCTGATCGCCGCCATCCTGTTCGGGGCGCTGTCGTGGTGGCTGTCGGACCTGGTCAGGCCGTTCCTGCCACAGGAAGGGTCGCTTGAGTGGCTCGCCCCGGTCAACGCGGTCATCGGGATGGTGATGGGGTGGCGGGTGCTGGGAAGCCGCGCCGGTCGCGGCTATGGCGCGGCCATCGGCTATGGCTGGACCGCGCTGGCCGTCACCCTGTTCTGGGTGCTGCTGGTTTGGTCGGGCCGCGAGATGCTCGAGCGGTCGATGCGGCTTTACTACGACGGGCCTATGGATGCGATCGAACAGATGATCGCGCTCTTCGTCGAGTACGGAGCCCATGCGGCCAATACCTCGACCGCCGTCTCGGCGCTGTTCGGCGCGGGGTTCTGCGGGCTCGTCACCGAATTCGCCGCGCGCAACGCTGCCTGAGGCCGCACCATGACCGACATCCATCTTTTCGGCACCCTGCGCGACGATGCCCTGCGGGCGCGTGTCCTGGGGCGCGACATCGCGGGCAAGCCTGCGGTGTTGCAAGGGGTTGCCACGGTCGAACGGCCCGGTGCGGATGATCCGGCCCTGGTCGCCGGGACGGGCGCAGAGGTGCCGACGCTGTGCCTGCGCGCGCTCGATGCGGATCTGCGCCGCCGGATCGAGTTCTACGCCGGGGGGCTCGGCTGTCGGGCGGTCGAGCTGCCGCAGCCCGGCGGTCCGGTGCTGATCTTCGCGCCAGACGCTCCCGACGCAGCCGCACCTCACGACGCCGAGGGGCAGGGGCCCTGGGACCTTGCCGTCTGGCAGGCCGCCTGGGCGCCGATCTGCCGCCGTGCCGCGGAAGAGGCCATGGGCTATCTGGGGCGGATCGACGGGGCAACGCTGGCCGGACGCATGCCCACGATCCGCGTTCGCGCCTCGTCATGGGTCAGGGCGCAGACCGCTCCGGCCCCGCGACACCTGCGGCGCGGCTACGACCGCGACCGGGTCGCCGTCCACGACCGGCGGCAGCCCTACGCGCATTACTTCGCCGTCGAAGAGGCCGACCTGCAGCACCCCAAGTTCAACGGCGGCGCCAGCGATACCCTGACCCGGGCGGCCTTTGTCCTGGGCGACGCGGTGACGGTCCTGCCCTATGATCCGGCGCGCGACCGGGTGCTGCTGGTCGAACAGTTCCGCTATGGCCCGCATGTGCGCGGCGACGTCCTGCCATGGTCGCTGGAGCCCGTCGCGGGCCGGATCGACCCCGGCGAGATGCCGCAAGAGGCGATCCGCCGCGAATGCGACGAAGAGGCCGGCCTCACGCTCGGTCATCTTGAGCCCGTCGCCAGCTACTATCCCAGCCCCGGCGCGGTGACGGAGTATCTTTATTCCTACGTCGGCCTGTGCGACCTGCCCGACGAGGCAGGATCGGACGCCGGCGGCAAGGACGACGAGGGCGAGGATATCCTTAGCCACGTCATCGGCTTCGACCGGCTGATGGAGCTGATCGCGCTGGGCGAAATCGACAACGCGCCGCTTCTGCTCACCGCCTTCTGGCTTGCCCCACGACGGCGTGAGCTTGCCGCGCTTGCTTGAGGTCCGCGACCCGCCTACCTAGACAGCACCACAACGCGCGATCCGTCAGGGAAGGGAAAAGCATGAAGATTCACGGTGATCTGGCAGCCGCCATCGGCAATACGCCCCTGATCCGGCTGAACGGCCCGTCCGAGACGACGGGGTGCGAGATCCTTGGGAAATGCGAATTCCTGAACCCCGGCCAGTCGGTCAAGGACCGCGCCGCGCTGTGGATCATCCGCGATGCGATCGAACGCGGCGCGCTGCAGCCCGGCGGGACCATCGTCGAGGGCACGGCCGGCAACACTGGCATCGGCCTTGCCCTGGTCGGACGGTCGATGGGGTTCGAGACGGTGATCGTGATCCCCGAGACCCAGAGCCAGGAAAAGAAGGACATGATCCGGCTGTCGGGCGCCCAGCTCGTGCAGGTGCCGGCCGTGCCCTACAAGAACCCCAACAACTACGTGCGCTATTCCGAACGACTGGCGCAGCGGCTGGCGCAAACGGCCGAGAACGGGGCAATCTGGGCCAACCAGTTCGACAACACCGCCAACCGGCAGGCCCATATCGACGCAACGGGCCCCGAGATCTGGGACCAGACCGACGGCCGCGTCGATGGCTTCATCTGCGCCGTGGGCACCGGTGGCACCGCGGCGGGCGTCGGCCTGGCGCTGCAGCCCCACGGTGTGAAATGCGGCATCGCCGATCCCATGGGTTCGGGCATCTACAGCCTTTACAAGAGCGGTGAATCGGCGCCCGAGGGCGGCTCGATCACCGAAGGCATCGGGCAGGGGCGGATTACCGCGAACCTCGACGGCTATTCCCCCGACTACCTGTGCCAGGTCTCGGATGACGAGGCGCTGCCGGTGGTGTTCGACCTGCTGACGCAGGAGGGTCTCTGCCTTGGCGGTTCCTCGGGCATCAACGTCGCCGGCGCGATGCAGATGGCGCGGGAGATGGGGCCTGGGCACACCATCGTCACCATCCTGTGCGACTACGGCAACCGCTACCAGTCCAAGCTCTACAATCCCGCCTTCCTGAAGGACAAGGGTTTGCCCGTCCCCGAATGGCTGGACCGCGACGCGCCGGTCCTGCCCTCGGTCTTCGAGGACGCCTGACCATGGCCGCCCGGATCTGGGCGGCGCTTCGGCTCATCGCACTCGTCCTGTGCCTCGCCGCCCCCATGGGGGCCGTGGCCCAGGACCAGGAGACGCCGGATTACGCCGCATGGAGCGATACCGCCACCGATGCCGAAGGGCTGCTGTCCGATGGTGGGGCGACGAATGCCGAGCTTGAGGCGCTGCGCGTCGATCTGGCCGAGTGGCGGGAGATGTTCCTTGAACAGCAATCCGCCAACCAGGCCCGCATCGACACGGTGCAGGACCAGCTGTCGGCCCTGGGCGACCCGCCGGCCGAGGGCGACTCCGAGCCCGACGCCATCGCCGAGCGCCGCGAGGCGCTGAACGCCCAGCTTGCCGAGATCCAGGCGCCCCGGCTCGAGGCCGAGGAGGCCTATAACCGCGCCAGCGGGCTGATCCGCGAGGTCGACGACCTGCTGCGCGCGCGGCAGACGGACGAACTGCTGCAGCTGGGGCCCTCGCCGCTGAACCCGGTGCACTGGCCGGGTGCCGTCTCTGCGATGGCCGAAACCGGGCGGATCATCGCGGGCGAGCTGCACGGCGAACTGGCCGAGCCGCGCGGTCAGAGCGATTTCTGGCGCAACCTGCCCATAGCGGTCCTGTTCTTCGGGATCGCCGCGCTGCTTCTGGCGCGAGGGCGCGGCTGGATGATCACGGCCACCAGCGCGATGGCCCGCAAGTGGCAGGGCTATGGCCGCGGCGTCTTTGTCTTCGTGGTGTCCCTGGGACAGGTCGCTGTGCCGGTCGTAGGCATCATGATGCTGGCCCGGGGTATCGGCGCGCTGTCGGTACTGGGGCCCTATTCACAGGCGATCGTCGATACGCTCGTCGTGCTTGGGCTGACCTTCTACGGGGGGCGCTGGCTGGGCATGCGCGTGTTCCCCGCCGACGCGGTGATGTCCTCGGCGCTGGATTTTTCCGAGCGGGCGCGGGGCGAGGCGCGGTTCTACGCGGGCACGCTGGGACTGCTCTTCGGGCTGGCCGTCATGCTGGGGCGCCTGATCGAGCTGAGCGACTATCCCCCGGGCACGGTCGCCGTTCTCGCCTTTCCGCTGATCGCGCTCACCGGCCTCGTGCTGGTGCGCATGGGCCAGCTTCTGGCGCGCGAGGTGGTGCCGCAGGAGCCGGGCGAAGAGATCCGCTTCGCCTCCCGCATCGCCCGCCTGATGGGGCAGGTGGTGATGGTGCTGGGCGCGCTGGGCCCGCTGCTGGCCGCGGTGGGATATCTCAACGCCGCAGGCGCCGTGACCTTCCCCGCGACGCTGTCGCTGGCCCTGATCGCCTTTCTCGCGATCCTCTACTTCTTCTTCCGCGATCTCTACGCCTTGCTGCGCCGGATCCCGGCCGAAGAGGCCGATCAGACGCTGATGCCGGTGCTTCTGACGCTGGTCGCGACGCTGGCCAGCCTGCCTGTCTTCGCGCTGATCTGGGGCGCGCGGCGCACCGACATCGCCGAGGTCTGGGCCCGGTTCCGCGAAGGCTTTGCCGTCGGCGACACGCGCATCTCGCCCGCCGATTTCCTGACCTTCGCGGTGGTCTTCGCGCTGGGCTACATGGTCACGCGGATGGTGCAGTCGATGCTGCGCTCGACCGTGCTGCCAAAGACCCGGATGGACCCCGGCGGGCAGAACGCCGTGACATCGGGGCTGGGCTACGTCGGCATCTTCCTGGCCGCGCTTGCGGCGATCACCGGCGCCGGGATCGACCTGTCGAACCTCGCCATCGTCGCCGGTGCGCTGTCGGTGGGGATCGGTTTCGGCCTGCAGACCATCGTGTCGAATTTCGTCTCGGGGATCATCCTGCTGATCGAGCGCCCGATCTCGAAGGGCGACTGGATCGAGGTCGGCGGCCGCATGGGCATCGTGCAGGACATCTCGGTCCGTTCGACCCGGATCGAGACCTTCGACCGCACCGACGTCATCGTGCCCAATGCCGATTTCGTGTCGGGGACGGTCACCAACTGGACCCGCGGCAACCACGTGGGGCGGGTGACGCTGTCGGTAGGCGTCGCCTACGGATCCGACAGCCGCAAGGTCGAGAAGATTCTGCGCGAGATCTGCGATTCGCATCCCATGGTCGCGATCGAGCCCGAGCCCGCCGTCTATTTCCGTCGCTTCGGGCCGGATGCGCTTGAGTTCGACTGCTTCTGCATCCTGCGCGACGTGAACTACCTGCTGGCCGTGCATTCCGAGCTGAACCACCAGGTGCACGAGCGGTTCAAGGAAGAGGGGATCGAGATTCCCTTTGCGCAGCGCGACGTCTGGCTGCGCAACCCCGAGACCTTGCCACGTTCGGGCCAGGGGCAGGGCAAGCCCGACGCGCCGCGCGAGATCGAACCGCCGCGCGAAAACACGGTGCGCGCGCCCGATACCTGGGACGAGGGTGACGGCGACGCCGACGCCCCGGTGCGCGACGGGGGCGACGGCGAGGGTGATCCGACCTGACCTGCCGCCCGCAGGGGAAGCGTCCGGCGCTTCCCCTGCGAAATGCGGCAACGGGGGGCTTGCGCCGCAGGCGGCGCGCGGTATAACCGGCGCCCACGGAGAGGTGGCCGAGTGGTCGAAGGCGCACGCCTGGAAAGTGTGTAGGCGGGAAACCGTCTCCAGGGTTCGAATCCCTGTCTCTCCGCCATACATCTCCGGCCGCTTCGCAGGCCCAGATGTTTTCCCCTCCATGTTTGTCGGATTGGATGCCGCGCCGGGACTGGCCGGAGCAGCGCGGTTGTCGCATGCCAGACGAGGCGGGACAGGTCTGCCGAATTAGCCGCCGTCATCACTCCAAGGTCCGGGTGGCCTCTATCGCCCCACCGGCCATCGTCGCGGCAAAGACGAAAGGGGCCGGGCCGCGTGATGCGGTCCGGCCCCGGGTCATGTGATGCACGCGAGCGTCAGGGACGCACGGCGACCACCTCGATCTCGACCAGCCACGCGGGGTTGGCGAGGCCCGCGACCTCGAACACCGAGCGGGTGGGCAGGTTCGGCTGTTCCTCGGTCCCGAAATACTGGGTATAGCCCTCCATGAAGCCGCCGAAATCCATCGCATCCGCGCCCTCGGGGCGGACAAGGTAGGCCTGCATCTTGATGACGTCGCCCATGGTCAGGTCCAGCTCGGCCAGCTTGCCCTCGATCGAGGCCAGGGTGCTTTCCGTCTGCGCGGCGGTATCGCCGTATTTCTCGGGCGCGCCATCCTCCGCCGTGTCGTCGACGACCTGCGGCACGGTCCCGCTGAGGTAGACGAGCGTGGCATCGGCCGGAACCTCGACCGCCTGCAGGATCGGAAAGTCGGACCCCGGGATCGGGTGGCGCGTCACCTCGGCCGGGGCGGCGGTGGCCCCCAGAAGGACGGCGGTCGAGGCCAGGGCGATCAGGTGATGTCTCATTCGTGCTCCGCTGTGTTGGGGTCGGCAGGGTCGACGGGACGCGACAGGGCCACGTCCTCGGCTGTGGCATCGGGCGTGTAATCGTTGCCCAGATGGGTCTGAAGATAGGTGGTGATGGCCACCACCTGTTCGTCGTTCAAGAACTCGCCGAAGGCAGGCATCGCCGATTGTCCGTTGACGATCAGCGTGATGGGGTAGGCCGCGAACTCGAGGTTCTGGTTCTCGCGCAGCGCGGGATAGGCGCCGGCGCCCACCGCGCCGCTGCCGTCCGGCATGTGGCACCCGGCGCAGAGGCTTTGATAAAGCGCCTCGCCGTCGGTCGAGGTGTACCCCGCGGCGCCGAAGCTGGCCTGATCGGCGATCTCCGACATCTCGGCCACCTGCGGTTTCATTCCGACCTCGGCGCCCGTCTCCGCGGCCTGCGCGGTGTCGGTGTCAGCGTCGGTTTCGAGCTCGGCGGACTGGGCGAAGGCCATCGACGCCGCACCCAGGAAGACTGTCGTAACAAGAGCGGTTTTCATGGCTTCACCCGTTGATGACCTTGTCGTGGAGGCGTGAGATGGCGTCGAGAGAGGACAGGATCGCGCCTTCCTGCCAGGCCGGAATGTATGACAGATGCTCACCCGCGCAGACGACGCGGTTGTCGATCTTGATCGCCTCTTCGTAGCCCTGCGCCTCGCGGTCCTCCCAGACGCCCGAGCAGCCCAGCACCCACGGCACCTTGTGCCAGCTGACGGCGACGCCCGCCTTGAACTCGTCGCGGTACTGCGGGTGGATTTTCTCGCCCATCCGCAGCGCCCATTTGATCCGTTCGGCGGGCTGCATGGCGTTGAACTTGAAGGTGTCCGTCCCGCGCCACGTATACGCCCCCAGAAGGACCGCGGGGCCGTCGGACTGGTAGCCCGTCGAGGGGTAGCTGATCTGCGAAATCGCCTGGTCGGTATAGGTGATGCCGCCGTAGATCTGTTCGTCCTGCTCCCAGAACCGGCGCTTGAACTCGAGCCCGACCTTGGTCGAGCCGTTGTAGAACATCGACGAGATCACGCCCGACAGGCCCGGAGACAGGTTGTGATCGATCTGCCCCAGGACCGAGAAGGGGATCGTGCAGACGCAGTAATCCGCGGTGCTGGTGTTGGTGCCGCCGCCGGCGCCGGTCGCGTCCTCCCACGTCACGGTGACGCCGCTGTCGTCCTGCTTCAGCGATGTGACCTTGGCGTTGTAGGTGATCAGGTCGCCGACCTCGCGTTCGAACCCCTTGGCGATGCCGTCCATCCCGCCCACGGGCTGGAACATCGGCGCCCAGTGATCGAGCGATTCGTGGGTCGAGAAATAGCGCCAGAGCTGTGACTGGATCACCTGCTGGGGATCGTTCAGGTCCGAGGCCACGGGCGCCGCGTCGACCCCGCCGCCGGGCTGCTTGTCGTAGCCGCGATAGCCGCTGGTATCGAGGCTTTTGACATAGGCGTTCTGGTCGTCCAGCACACCGAAACGGCGCAGGCTTTCGAGCAGAAGCTCCTTGTCGTCGGCGGTGACCTCCTGATCCAGCTTGCCCTGGTCGACGGCCTTGGCCAGCAGTTCCGAGACATGGCCGCGATAGTCGGTCAGGATCTCGCCCATGCGCTGCGGCTTGCCGTCGAAGGCATCTCCGCGGTGGACATAGGCGTTGTAGTTGGTCTGGATGAAGGGCTCGATCGGGACATTCAGTCGGCGGCAGTAATCCATCACCGCATAGTGGTGATGCGGCAACCGCCAGGGCCCGGGGTTGATGTAGTTGCCGTCCGAGAAGCCGACGGTCTGCTTCGCGCCGCCGAGTTCGGTATACTCGTCGCCCGAGCGCAGCGTCCAGCAGCGGCCGCCCGCCTTTTCCCGGTATTCCAGCACCTCGACGGTATAGCCCGCGGCGCGCAGCTCCAGCGCGGCGGTCATGCCGGCAAGGCCCGCCCCCAGAACCAGAACCTTGGCGCCCTTGGGATCGCCATCCAGCTTGATCGGGCCAGTGTAGTTCGACGGCGCCGCGTGGCCCATGGCCGTCATCGCATAGTACATCGCGGAACTGCCGGCGGCGGTGCCGATCATCCCCAGCAGACGGCGTCTGGTCATGTCAGTCAATTCTGCATCTCCCTGTTGAATTTTGGCCGCACGCCTCCGGTCCGCGCCGCGCGAGGGCGCGGCGGGTGAGGGGCCGGATGGTCGGACTGCTAATTAGATGCGTACATCATACTTCCCGCTTCACCGCAGTCTGTAAAGGGAGAGCTTGGAAGTTCCGCCCGCTGTCCCCGCGCAGTCGGCAGGCGAACGGGGCAGGGCGGGCGTTTTCGTAGATGGATGCCCAAACTTGCATCCATTTGTGAATGACCGCGCGGCGGGGGCGTCGCCCGGTCACGCAGGCAGGCTGTGCCGCGTTATGCCCGACCGCGGCACAGGGTGGCAGGGACAGGTGCGGGGGGCTTGGGCGTGGCGCCGTGGTTACGTGCGGAAACGCTGCCGGTATTCCCCCGGCGTCAGGCCCACGATCCGGTGGAATACCTTGCGAAACGCACCGGCATCGGCATAGCCGACCTCCCACGAGATCCGCTCGACCGGCAGGCGGCCGAATTGCAGAAGCTCCTGCGCCTTGGCCACGCGCAGGCGCTGCGCATACTCGGTCGTCGTCAATCCGGTCGCTTTCTGGAACCGGCGCAGCAGCGTGCGCTCTTCCAGCCCTGCGTGCTGCGCCAGCGTGGCGAGGCGGGCATCGCGGCCCTCGCTGGCCTGCAGGACATGCTGGGCCTTCAGCACCGCCGGGTCGCCATGTGTCAGCCTGGGGGTGAAACTGCTGTAATAGCGTTGTTCGCGGCCCGGCGGGTCCACCAGCATCATCCGCGCCGTCTGCGCCATGATCACCGGTCCCAGGAAACGCTCGACCAGTTTCAGGCCCAGGTCGGTCCAGGACATCAGCCCCCCCGCCGACAGGATGTCGCCGCCGTCGATAATCAGTCGGTCGGTGTCGAGCGCGACCCGGGGGAACCTCTCGCGGAACGTGTCGGCATAGTTCCAGTGCGTGGTGGCGGCCCGTCCGTCCAGCAATCCCGTCTCGGCCAGAAGGAACGCGCCGCCGCAGACCGAGGCGAGCGATGTGCCCTCGGCATGGCGGGCCCGCAGCCAGCCGGCCAGCGGCGCCGCGACCTCGGGTTCGATCGGCGATACGAGAGTGGGCGGGAGAACCAGCACGTGGCAAGGGGCGTCGTGGTTCGTTGCAATGTCGGGCGCACCCGTGGTCTGCGCCACCGCGCTCGGCCCCGTGCCGACTGCTCCCGTATCCTCTGCGGTGAAGGTTCGGACCCGAAGATGCGGCATATCCCGGTCCGCGCTCAGGGCCATTCGTTCGGCGATATGGAAAAGGTCGGCAAGGCCCATCGCCGCCGAGGTCTGGGCGCCGGGATACAGAAGAATGCCGATCCTGATGTCGTCCATATGTCGATATTGCCCCGCATTCTGTCGATAGCGCCAGTGGTGGCCCTGGTGATGCGGGGCCAGATTGCCGTCAAGACACAGGACACATGAAAGGCTGTTCCCATGACCAACCGTGCCATCGTCGTAATCGACCTTCAGAACGAATACTGGCCCGACAGCAACACGCCGCTCGAAGGCATCGAATTTGCCGCCGCCAACGCCGCGCGCTAAGCTGAAGAGACTGCGATGAAAATCCACCAGATCCGGAACGCCACGCTGATCGTCACCTTCGGCGGCAGCCGCTTTCTCGTCGATCCCTACCTTGCCGAAAAGGACGCCTATCCGGGCTTCGAAGGGACGGTGAACAGCGAAATCCGCCACCCGCGCGTGGCGCTCAGCACGCCGATGGAGACGATCCTCGACTTCGACGCGCTGATCCTGACCCACCTGCACCCCGACCATTTCGACGAAGCCGCCATCAAGCTGCTGCCGCGGAACAAGCCGGTTTTCGTGCAGGACTACTCGGATGCCCGGCTGATCAGGGCCATGGGCTTTACCGACGTGCGCCCGCTGGGGATCGAGACCGCCTTCGAAGGCGTCACCCTGTCGCGCACCCGCGGCCAGCACGGCAGCGACCAGGCCTATGTCTACGGCGCCGAGCGGCTGGGCAACGTGATGGGCGTGGTGTTCCGGGCCGAGGGAGAAAAGACGCTCTACCTTGCCGGTGACACGGTGTGGAACGCCATGGTCGACACCAACCTAAAGATGTTCAGGCCCGACGTCATCGTGCTGGCCGCCGGTGACGCACAGGTGCCGGGCCTGGGGTCCATCATCATGGGCACGGCAGACATCAAGACTGTCTACGATGCCGCCCCCGGCGCGCAGATCATCGCCAACCACATGGAGACGGTGAATCACTGCGTGCTGAGCCGGGCCGAGCTTCTGAGCTTTGCCGAGACGAACGGCATGACCGAACGCCTGTCGATCCCGGCAGACGAAGCCGTGCTGGAGTTCTGAGCATGAGCGAGGCGACCAAGGCCACCATCCGCCAGCAGCTGGCCAGCCCCGCCGCGCCCAGCAGCGAACGGGTGCGGCCTTTGGTGTGGCGCATCCGCGGGCGAAAGCGAGGGGGGCGCCGCACTGCGTCCAGGCGCGGGGCGCCATTGGTCCCGATCACTGCAAGGCTTGGCCGATACGCCGGTTTGGCCAACCTGACGGTTTCCCTGGCCCGCAGATCTCGGCTATACGCGGCTTCAGCAAGGCGCGACGCATCTCGCCCCCGGTGACCCGTTCGTCGTCGCATCTGGGAAGGGGGATGTCGGTCCCGCCGGGCCCGGCAGCCACTGCTGCGGCAGAGACACGGCGGCGCCCGCAGCGGTCCCTCGATCCACGTGGGCCGGAAGGCCGCGGGTGTCCCGGGAACTGCCTCGTGCCGCGGCATCCCAGCCAAGGTCGGCCACGGTGCCGAAAGGTCGAAGAAGCGAAGTATGCAGATAGATCACCACGCCCGCCTGTCCGTCGCCCCGATGATGGACTGGACCGACCGCAACTGCCGCGCCTTTCATCGCGTGCTGTCGCGCAAGACCCTGCTATATACCGAGATGGTCGTTTCGGCCGCGCTGGTACGGGGCGGGGCGCGGCACCTGTTGACCTTCGATGCGGCCGAGCATCCCGTCGCGCTGCAACTGGGCGGCTCGGATCCGGCCGAGCTGGCCGAGGCCGCGCGGATCGGAGCCGGTGAGGGATACGACGAAATCAACCTCAACTGCGGCTGCCCCTCCGACCGCGTGCAGTCGGGCACCTTCGGGGCCGTCCTGATGAAGGACCCGCAGCGGGTGGCCGATTGCCTGGCCGCGATGCAGGCCGCGGCGGGGCCGGTCGAGGTGACGGTCAAATGCCGCATCGGCGTCGACGATCAGGACCCCGCCCGGGTGCTTCCCGATTTTCTGACCCATGTGCGCGACGCGGGCATCCGCCGCGTCTCCGTCCATGCGCGAAAGGCGTGGCTGCAGGGGCTCAGCCCCAAGGAGAACCGCGATGTCCCGCCGCTCGACTACGATCTGGTGATCGAGATGCTGCGCGCCTTTCCCGACCTGCACCTGTCGGTCAACGGCGGCATCGGCACGCTGGACGAGGCCGCGGCGTTCCTCGACCGCGGTCTGCATGGCGTGATGGTCGGGCGTGCCGCGTATCAGCGCCCCGCCGACATCCTGCTGGAGGCCGACCGGAGGGTCTTTGGTGCCGCGAATCCCTGCGCCGACGCGGTCGAGGCCGCGCAGGCGATGCGTCCCCATATCGCGCGCCACCTCGAAGGCGGCGGGCGGCTGGACCAGGTGACACGGCACATGCTGGGGCTTTTCGCGGGACGTCCCGGCGCGCGGCTCTGGCGCCGCCTCCTGTCGGAAGGGGCGCATCGCCCGGGCGCCGGGCTGGACGTCTACGACGATGCGCTGGCGGCGGTGACGCAGGCGCTGGAGACGGAGACCCAGCCGGGCGATGAGGCCATGGGCGAGGGGTCGACGGCCGGGGGCGTCCCGTCCCGGCCGGTTCCGACGTCCTAACCCAGTGACAGGCGCGACCGCGCCATGACGGCCAGAAGCGTCGCGGCGGCGGCGGCGCACAGCGCGATGGCCACGATCATCGGCCGCGCGGTGTTGTCGAAGAACGGCCCCGTGGCGGCGATCATCAAGCCGCCCACCAGCATCTGCAGGGTGCCGCCAAGCGATGCCGCCAGCCCCGCCCGGTCGCCATGGTCGTCGAGCGCCAGGACCATCGTCGCCGGGATCACCAGCCCCAGCCCCGCGTTGGCGCCGATCAGGCACAGCACGATCGCAGCAAAGCTGATCAGCCCGGCCAGCTCGATCCCCAGAAGCAGCATCGAAAAGCCAAGGAACAGCCCGATCCCCAGCGTGACCAGCCGTTGCATCCCCAGCCGCGTGCCCAGCGGCCCCGCGACCTGCGAGGCGCCGAAAAAGCCCGCCGCGTTCGCCGCGAAGGCCAGCGAGAACTCGGTCGGTGTCAGGTGGAACTGCTCGACATAGACAAAGCTGGCCGAGGCAATGAAGACGAAGAAGCTGGCCATGCCGAAGCCGCCGACGAAGGTCAGCCCCATGAACTTGGGATCGCGCAGCAAAAGCCGCGCATCGCGGCGCAGCTGGCCCAGACGCACGGGGTGGCGCCGCGCGGGCGGCAGGGTTTCGGGCAGAAACGTCAGGGTGACCACCGCCGACACCACCGCCGCGGCGGCCAGCACGCCGAAGACCGCGCGCCACCCCGCGACCGAGATCACGCCCGAACCCGCCAGCGGCGCCAGCATCGGCGAGACCGAGATCACCAGCATCACCATCGCCATCAGCCGCGTGCCCTCGGGCCCGGTGTGCATGTCGCGGATCACCGCGCGCGGCACCACCATCAGCACCGCCGCCCCGAGCCCCTGCAGCGCGCGCCAGGCCAGCAGCGCCTCGAGCGATCCGGCCAGCGTGCAGCCCAGCGACCCCAGCGCAAAGATCCCGAGCCCCGCCAGGATCGGCGGGCGCCGCCCGGTCTGGTCGGCCAGCGGCCCCCAGATCAGTTGCGCCGCGCCGAAGGTGGCGAAGAACACCACGAGCGAGGCCTGTACCATCGCGGCCGAGGCATCGAGGTCGGTGGCGATGGCGGGCATGGCCGGCAGGTACATGTCGATCGACAGCGGACCCACGGCCGAAAGCAGGCCGAGGACCAGTGCCGTGCGGAAGAGCGGGGGTGTGGCCATGCGAAGCGTCCGGATCAGGGGGGGAGGAGGCGTGGCGCGCACCTAGCCCCGTTTGCCCCCGGGCGTAAATGGGGCAGGCGCCTTGCGAAGGGTGGCCCGCGCTTTGGGGGGCTGTCGGCGCGCCAGTGGCGGCGGCAGGCTCGTGCTGGTGGCGACCTCGTGCTGGCGGCGGACCCGCTGGGGCTACGAGTCCGGTGGTGTGGCGGGTGTCATGGTGATTGCGTCCGGGCGACGAAACCGCTCTATCTGGGCGCCTGAGACCTTAGGGAGGCCACCGGATGCTCGACCCCACGATGATCGTTCCGATGCTATGTCTGCTGCTGCTCATCGGAGCGGTGGCGGGGGTGATTTCGGGTCTCCTTGGGGTCGGAGGCGGTATCGTTCTGGTGCCGGCCTTCTACTATGCCTTCGGCGCGCTGGGCTTTGGCGGGCCCTACCTGATGCAGATCTGCCTTGCGACATCGCTGGCGACGATCATCGTCACCTCGCTCCGGTCGCTGTCGGGGCACCACCGCAAGGGCGCGGTGGACTGGAGCATCCTGCGCAGCTGGGCGCCCGGCATCGCCGTGGGAGCGCTGTTCGGCGTCTTCGTCGCCGCGGGGCTGCGGACCGCGACACTGCAGGCGATCTTCGGCATCCTGGGCGTGACGATCGGGCTCTACCTCGCCTTCGGCAAGGCCGAGTGGCGGCTGTCGGACCGCATGCCCGGTCTTGCGCTGCGTTCCGTGCTGTCTCCGGTCGTGGGGTTCCTGTCGGTGCTGATGGGGATCGGGGGCGGATCCTTTGGGGTGCCGGTGATGACGCTCTGCGGGCGGCCGATCCACCGCGCCGTCGCCACCGCCTCGGGATTCGGCCTGCTGATCGCGGTGCCCTCCGCGCTGGGGTTCCTCTTCGTGTCGATCCCCGACGGCGCGCGGCCGCCGCTGACACTCGGGGCGGTCAACCTGCCGGCCTTCGCGGTGGTCATCGCGATGACGCTGCTGACCGCGCCGCTGGGCGTGCGGTTGGCCCATGCGACGAACCCAAAGCCGCTGCGCCGGATCTTCGCCGCGTTCCTGCTGCTCGTCGCGCTCAACATGCTGCGCAAGTCCGCGGGATTGTGACGCCGAGGAGACCCCGGGACGCCAGCCGGGCCGGGCCCCAGTCTGGACCCGGTCTGGACCCGGACGGGACTGCCCGCAGGTGGATCAGTCGACGGGCTGGCCGTTCTTCAGCAGGCTCACGGGGTTGAGTTCGCCATCGTAGCTTGCATCGACCTCGTAGTCGCGCAGCACATAGCCCTGTAGCGTCAGGTCCCACGTGCCTGCCGACATCGCGTCGCCCACGCCGCGCCATTTCTCCTGCGTGACGATCTGACCGGTCCTCTCGTCCACCGCGGCGTTGATCAGCGTGGCCGTCGTTTCATATCCCGCTATCCCCAGGTGCGCGAGCTCGCTTTCCATGGTGTTGTTCTCGTCGGTGTAGGTCAGGTCGAGCGCGGGCTGGGCGAAACTGGCGACGTGCAGACCGTCGAGGTTGGTCTGGATGACGAAGGCGTCGACGCGATTATAGGCCCCGAAATCGCAGGTGAAGGCAAAGACGGTCAGGGTGCCCTCACCCTCGCCCCGCGTAATGTCGTAGCGTTCAGGCGCTGCTGGATCGTCAAAATAGAGGGGGCAGATGTCGTCCGAAAAAGCCGCCTCGAACAGGGCCACGGCCTGGGTGTCGAGCTCGTCTGCTGCGACAGGGCAGGCCGCAAGGGCCGCGAGGGTGGAGAGGGAGATCAGGCGCATTGCACTCACCGATAGTCTGAAGATGTCGGCCGCATCATTGCGGACAGGGCAGAGATAGAGGCGCGACCGGGCTGCGGCAAACGCCGTCGGCCTCCCCTTGCCGCCGCTATCCGCCCCGGGGGCTTGGGGCCACGCACAGGGGCGGGGGCCCGTTCCGCCCCCCCTGGGCCATTCGGAGGCGGCCAGGTGGCGCGCGGGCTCTGGCAGGTCGCGGGCAATGGGGCTAAGGCCTGCCCCATGACCCGCACCCTGTTTTCGCCCAATGTCGTCCGCGCCCTGATCACGCTTGCCTTCATCGCGGCCGGTGGCGCGGGGGGGCTGGTGGCGGCGGCGCTGGCCCTGCCGATGCCCTACATGCTGGGCAGCCTTGCCGTGACATCGACGCTGATCGGCCTGCTACAGAACCGGCTGCCTGGCGACTATGTCTTTCCCCAGCGGATCCGCGCGATCTTCATCGCCGTCGTCGGCACGCTGATCGGCGCCCAGGTCGACCCCTCCTTCGTGTCGCAGATCCCGGAGATGGCAATCAGCCTCTTCGCGGTGACCTTCTTCGTGCTGATCGCGCATGCGACGAACTACCTGATCTTCCGCCGCATGGGGGGGTACGACAAGCCCACCGCCTTTTTCTGCGGCTCGCCCGGCGGTCTGATCGAAAGCATCACGCTGGGCGAACAGGCGGGTGCCAACGTGCAGCTACTGACGCTGCAGCATTTCCTGCGGATCATCCTTGTCGTCACCATCCTGCCGCTCGCCCTGTCGATCTGGCATGGCGAGGCGCTGGGCAGCGCCGCCGGTGTGCAGTTGAGCGGGCATCCCGTGGGCCTGGGCAGCCTGCCGCTTCTGATTGCCGTGGCCGTGGCGGGGCTGGTGCTGGGGATCAAGCTGAGGCTGCCGGCCGGGCAGCTTCTGGGGCCGCTGGTCTTTGCCGCGCTGGCCAGCGGCAGCGGGCTTCTGACGGTCGAAGGGCCGGGCTGGACCATCGGCGTGGCGCAGATTGTCATCGGCGTGTCGCTCGGGGCGCGCTTTGCCGGGGTCACGCGCCAGCTTCTGTTCCGCGGGCTGCGCCTGTCGGCGGTGTCGGCGGTGTCGATGCTGCTGATCGGGGCGGCCTTTTCGGAGGGGCTGCACCTTGTCACCGGAAACGGGATCGAGGCGCTGCTGATCAGCTTCGCCCCCGGCGGCGTGTCCGAGATGGGGCTGATCGCACTGTCGCTTGCGGTGAACCCGGCCTTCGTCACCTTCCACCACCTCTACCGCATCGCGGTCACGGTGATCGAGATCTCGATCGCCTCGCGCTGGTTCCGCCCGCGGCAGGGGTGATCGGCCCGCGTCCGGGCCGCGCGAATTAGCAAAGCGTCAATCCCCACGGCCTAGACCATGCAGGACCCGGCGGGAATCCCGCCGCCCTTCGTGATAGGAGAGCCGCGATGTTTCGCCCCTGCCTGACCGCTGCCGCGCTGGCGGTCGCCCTTGCCGCGCCCGCATCGGCGCAGGATCTGTCCGAATCGATGCAGATCTACCTCGATACCTACGTGCGCCCTTGGATGCAGGACCCGGTGATCGTGCGCGCGATCCTTGCCCAGAACGCCGAGCATGCGGCGCTGACGCCTGCGCAGATCGATGCGCTGGACCAGCGCTGGCGGGCCGAGGCCGAAGAGGGGGAGGGCCGTCTGATCGCCGCGGTGCGCGGCACCGCCGCCTCGCAATTCCTCAACGACCGCATGGCGGAATCCGCTGGCGCGATTTCGGAGGTGATCCTGATGGACGCGGTCGGGCTGAACGTCGCCGCGACGGGCCTGCCCTCGGACTACTGGCAGGGGGACGAGGCCAAGCATCAGGATACCTATCGCGTCGGGCCCGATGCCGTGCATATCGGCGAGATCGAGTTCGACCGGTCGAGCGATACGTTCCAGGGGCAGGTGTCGGCCACCATCGTCGGCGCGGACGGCCAGCCTATCGGGGCGATCACGCTGGGGATCGACGCAGAAAGCCTGTTCTGATCCCCGGTAGGGGGCTGATAGGGAAGCTTCCCCTGGTAAGATCCGCGAATACGAAAGATCCGCCCCCGGCCTGGTTGGCCGGGGCGGCGATCTGTCCGCGATCTTTAGAGGAACCATTGGAGCGGGCGATGAGATTCGAACTCACGACCCTTACCTTGGCAAGGTAATGCTCTACCCCTGAGCTACGCCCGCCTCCGTTGGTGAGGGGGTGTTTAAGTCGAGCGCGGGGGCGCCGCAAGTGGAAAATCACGGTCACGCTCCGATTTCCTGAACGACTTTACGTAAGCGGCGGTGCGCGGTCACGAGGCGCCTCTGCCCGTCCGCCGGGCGGGCAGAGGCAGGGCCAATCGTGTCGATGGGGCCCCCCAAACCGACAGCGGGCCGCCCGATTCCCCGGACGGCCCGACCGTAACTTGATAGCTGCCCGCCTGCGTCCCGGGCCGTGTCCCCGGGGCGAGGGCCGCGCGGCAGGGCCCGTGTCAGTGGCGCGGGTCGCCAGCCGCTACGGCGGGGATCTTCGCCCGCCGCCTGGCGCGCCAGAGGTTCAGTGCCTCGACCCCGCCGGCAAAGACCATGGCCGCATAGATGAACCCGCGTTCGATGTGGAAGTGCAGGCCGTCCGCGATCAGCGCCATGCCCACCATGACAAGGAAGGCGAGCGCCAGCATCTTGGTCGAAGGATGCGCTTCGACGAACTTGGCGATGGGTTCGGCGGCCAGCATCATCACCGCGATGGCCACGACAACGGCAGCGATCATCACCGGCAGGTGGTCGGCGATGCCCACGGCGGTAATCACGCTGTCGAGCGAGAAGACCAGATCGAGCAGCATGATCTGGAAGATCACCGAGCGCAGCGTCGCGTGGGTCTTGCCCTCGGGCGCATGGTGGCCGCTGCCCTCGACCTCGGAAAAGATCTCGGTCGAGGCCTTCCAGATCAGGAACAGCCCGCCTAGCAGCAGGATGATGTCGCGCCAGCTAAGCCCGAAGCCCATGATCGTGACGAAGGGTTCGGACAGGCCGATGATCCACGCGATCGAGAACAGCAGTAGCACCCGCAGCACCAGCGCGCCGCCAAGGCCGATCAGCCGGGCCCGCCGTCGCTGCGCCTCGGGCAGTTTCGCGGCAGCGATCGAGATGAAGATGACGTTGTCGACCCCCAGCACGATCTCAAGCACCGTGAGGGTGAGGAACGACGCCCAGACGGCGGGGTCGGAAAGGAGTTCGATCATGATGTCAGCCAGGGATCCAGGGAAGGGGAGCGTCCGGCGGAAAGTGGTGTTGCGGCCGGAAAATCCAAGAGCCCGGGCCGCGGTGCCGCGCAAAAACTATCGCGCGCCGAACACCGGCCCATAACGCCCTGCGCGGTCCCCGGAAAACCGGGGCTGCGCGGGATGTGGGGCGGAAGGTGCCCATGCGTCAGGTACCCGTGCCACGGGGGCTCTCGCAATGTGTCCTCGCCATGGGCGGCCGGGCGAGGGGGGCGGCCCTCGTCGGGGCCGCCCGTGGCCACGATCACTCGTCGAACTCGACCAGCAGGTCCTTGGCGTCGATCTGGGCGCCGGGCGTGACATGCACCGCCTTCACCTTGGCGTCGCGGTCGGCATGGATGCCGGTCTCCATCTTCATAGCCTCGATGGTCAGCAGCAGATCGCCCGCCTTGACCTGCGCGCCGGGCTGGATGCCGACCGAGGCGATGACGCCGGGCATCGGCGCGCCGATATGCAGCGGGTTGCCGGGCTCGGCCTTGGCCCGCGCCTGCGACGCCGCCCCCGCCCGCCGGTCGGGCACCCGCACCAGCCGGGGCTGGCCATTCAGCTCGAAAAAGACCTTGGCCTCGCCCTCTTCGCTGGTCTCGCCCAGGGCCTGGCACCGGATTTCGAGCGTCTTGCCCGGGTCGATCTCCGCCGCGATGCTTTCGCCCGGTTCCATCCCGTAAAAGAAGGTGTGCGTGGGCAGCACCCGCACCGGCCCGTAATCCTCGTGACGGCGGCGATAATCGAGGTAGACCTTGGGATACATCAGGTAGCCGTTCAGATCCTCGTCATCGAGTTCGAGCCCCCCAAGCTTGTCCGAGGCCTCGGCGCGCGCCGCCTCGGGGTCGACGGGGGCCAGCTTCTTGCCCGGCCGGTCGGCCATCGGCGCCTCTCCCTTCAGCACCTTGGCCACGATGTCTTCGGGAAAGCCGCCGGGCGGGCGCCCCAGCTCGCCGCGCATCATGCCGATGACGCTGTCGGGAAACGACACCTCGACCGCCGGATCCTCGACCTGGGCGCGGGTCAGTCCCTGGGCCACCATCATCAGCGCCATGTCGCCAACGACCTTGGAGGACGGCGTGACCTTGACGATGTCGCCGAACATGCGGTTCACCTCGGCATAGGTCTCGGCCACCTCGTGCCAGCGGTCCTCAAGCCCCACGGACCGGGCCTGCGCCTTGAGATTTGTGAACTGCCCGCCGGGCATCTCGTGCAGGTAGACCTCGGACGCAGGGGCCTGCAGTCCCGATTCGAAGGCGGCGTAGTGCGCGCGGACAGCTTCGAAGTAATTCGACACCTCGCGGATCGCGGTGATGTCGAGCCCGGTCTCGCGGTCGGTGTGGCGCAGCGCCTCGACAATGGTGCCCAGCGTCGCCTGGCTGGTGTTGCCCGACAGCGAATCCATCGCGCAGTCGACCGCGTCGACCCCGGCCTCGGCGGCAGCAAGGATGGTGGCGCAGGCGATGCCCGCCGTGTCATGGGTGTGGAAGTGGATCGGCAGTCCGACCTCGTCCTTCAGCGCACGGATCAGCAGGCCGGCGGAGGCGGGTTTCAGCAGGCCCGCCATGTCCTTCAGCCCCAGCACATGCGCGCCGGCGGCCTTCAGCTCCTTGCCCATCGAGACGTAGTATTCGAGGTCGTATTTCGCGCGCTCGGGGTCGAGGATGTCGCCGGTGTAGCAGATCGTGCCCTCGCAGACCTTGTCCGCCGCGACCACGGCGTCCATCGCGACGCGCATGTTCTCGACCCAGTTGAGGCTGTCGAAGACGCGGAAGACATCGACGCCCGAGGTCGCGGCCTGGGCGATGAAGTTCTGCACCACGTTGTCGGGATAGTTCGTGTACCCCACGCCGTTGCTGGCGCGCAGCAGCATCTGGGTCATCAGGTTGGGCATCGCCGCGCGCAGGTCGCGCAGCCGTTGCCACGGGCATTCCTGGAGAAAGCGGTAGGCCACGTCGAAGGTCGCGCCGCCCCAGCATTCGACTGAAAAGAGCTGCGGCAGGTTGGCGGCATAGGCGGGCGCGGCGCGGATCATGTCGATCGAGCGCATACGGGTTGCCAGAAGCGACTGGTGCCCGTCGCGCATCGTGGTGTCGGTGATCAGAAGCTGCGGCTGCTCGGACATCCAGTCGGCCAGGGCCTGCGGTCCGAACTGGTCGAGGATCTGGCGCGTGCCGGGCTTCGGTGCATCCGTTCGCAGAGCCGGCGGCTTGGGGTCCCGGGCCTCGGCCGGGGGCATCTGGCGGCCCGCGGTCTCGGGGTGGCCGTTGACGGTGATGTCGGCGATGTAGCGCAGGATCTTGGTCGCGCGGTCGCGTCTTGCCTTGAATTCGAAGAGTTCGGGCGTCTGGTCGATGAACTTGGTGTGGTACTCGTTCGACAGGAAGGTCGGGTGTTTCAGCAGGTTGATGACGAAATCGATGTTGGTGCTGACGCCGCGGATGCGGAATTCGCGCAGGGCGCGGTCCATCCGGGCGATCGCGGCCTCGGGCGTGGGGGCCCAGGCGGTGACCTTCTCCAGCAGCGAATCGTAGTATCGGGTGATCACCGCGCCGGAATACGCGGTGCCGCCGTCCAGCCGGATGCCCATGCCGGTGGCGCCGCGATAGGCGGTGATGCGGCCGTAATCGGGGATGAAGTTGTTGTGTGGGTCCTCTGTCGTCACCCGGCACTGGATCGCGTGGCCGTTCAGGCGCACGTCGTACTGGGTGGCGACGCCCGTCGCCTCCATGAGGCTGGCGCCCTCGGCGATCTTGATCTGGGCCTGCACGATGTCGATGCCGGTGACCTCTTCGGTCACGGTGTGTTCGACCTGCACGCGGGGGTTCACTTCGATGAAGTAGAAGTCGCCCGTCGCCATATCCATCAGGAACTCGATGGTGCCGGCGCATTCATAGCCGACCTCTTCGGCGATCTTGCGGCCGAGATTGCAGATCTCTTCGCGCTGGGCGGGCGAAAGGTAGGGGGCGGGGGCGCGTTCGACGACCTTCTGGTTGCGCCGCTGGACGGAACAGTCACGCTCCCACAGGTGGTAGATATTGCCCTGGCTGTCGCCGAGGATCTGCACCTCGACATGCCGGGCCTTCAGGATCATCTTTTCCAGGTAACCCTCGCCGTTGCCGAAGGCGGCCTCGGCCTCGCGCCGGCCTTCCAGCACCTTTTCGCGCAGTTCCTCGGGCTTCATGATGGGCCGCATGCCGCGCCCGCCGCCGCCCCAGGAGGCTTTGAGCATCAGCGGATAGCCGACCTCTTCGGCCTGGCGCGCGATGGCGTCCATGTCGTCGCCCAGAACCTCGGTCGCGGGGATGACCGGCACGCCGGCGCGGATCGCGACCTGCCGGGCGCTGGCCTTGTCGCCGAGCGCGCGCATCGTTTCGGATTTCGGCCCGATGAAGGTGATCCCGGCCTCGCGGCAGGCATCGACGAAATCAGGGTTCTCCGACAGCAGGCCATAGCCCGGGTGAATCGCGTCGGCGCCCGACATGCGGGCCACGCGGATGATCTCGTCTATCGACAGATAGGCCGCGACGGGGCCCAGCCCCTCGCCGATCTGGTAGGCCTCGTCCGCCTTGAAGCGGTGCAGGCTCAGCTTGTCCTCGGCCGCGTAGACGGCAACCGTGCGTTTGCCAAGCTCGTTGGCCGCGCGCATCACCCTGATGGCGATTTCCCCGCGGTTTGCGATCAGGATCTTCTTGAACTCGGCCATGCGCTTCCCCTTCGGTGTCCCGGGGTCACTCTATGAGTTTCTGCGGTGCCGTAAATGCCCGCTGCATGTGCAGCCTGCGGAAAGGGCAGGGGCGGGACCGCGATCGGCTATCGCATTGTGCCGACGATCTGGCGCAGATCCTGCAGCGAGGCCGAGATATCCGTGTCATGCCCCGCCGGTATCTCTTTGCCGGAGGCAAGACCAACTGGGCGGGGGGTGTCCGAGGCAGGGGTGGCAGGGTCACCGGGGGCCGGTTGCGGTGCGTCTTCGTCATTGGCCGAGCCCGGACGACGGGCCGCGGTGGCCGCCACGACCGGCGGGGCATTCCCGACCGGTGATTCCCGGTCGGCCAGCACGCGAATATCGGACAGCACCCGTTCGATCGACCTGCAGATGCCGCTGACCGCGGCGACCGCGCCTGGCGCGGTCGATGCGCCCTTGGTGTTCTGTGCCACGGCGTCGAGGTAGGTCGCGACCTGCGACAGCTGGAAATTCGCCTGCGCGGAGAAGAACCGCACATCCTCCCAGGCGCGACTGGGCCGGGCGTCCTGACCGGAGATCACGATGGCGGTGCCGATCACCCGTTCACGGGCATCGTTGGTAAAGACGGGCTGGATCGTCGTGTCCCATTCCTTGACCCCGGTGGGCAGCTCCAGCTTTTCGCGATAGCGCATTGCCGTGCCGGTCGCGACGCAGCGGCCGAAGCGGTCCAGCACATGCCGGGCGTCTTCGGCGCCCAGAAGCTCGGATATCATGCGTCCGCGAACAGCGGCGCTGTCCATGCCCGAGATCCGGGCATGCGCGTCGTTGATACACAGCAGGCGAAACGGGGCGCCGGGGGCGACGCGTTCAACGGCGAACATGGGCATCTGAAAGAAGTTCAGGACGGTCGCCAGAGAGTCGGAGTCTTCGGTGTTGAACATGGGCGCAAACCTTCCGGAAGTATGGTTTATCAAAACTTTCGTACGACAGGGTAAACAGAGCCTTTACCGCGTCGTCCGAAGCCCGCGGGGGACCGGCAGCGTGCCGCGGATTGTCTGGGAACGAAATGCGAACGCGGGCTTCCGCTTTGGTCTGCGCTGGGTTAGGAAGGGGCATGAACGATTTCAGCGAGGAAGATGCCTTCGAACAGGCGGGCGACCGCGCCGGCGGTCTTGCGTCGCGTGCCATGGCGGCGCGTCCGGCCCCGTATCTCGATGGCCTGAACCCACAGCAGCGCGCCGCGGTCGAGGCGCTGGATGGCCCGGTCTTGATGTTGGCGGGCGCCGGTACCGGCAAGACCAAGGCGCTGACGACGCGAATCGCGCATCTGCTGAATACCGGGCACGCGCGGCCGAACGAGATTCTGGCGGTGACCTTCACCAACAAGGCCGCGCGCGAGATGAAGACGCGGGTGGCGCGTCTTTTGGGCCAGACGGTCGAGGGGATGCCCTGGATGGGCACCTTCCACGCGATCTGCGTCAAGCTACTGCGCCGACATGCCGAGCTCGTGGGGTTGAAGACGAACTTTACCATCCTCGACACCGACGACCAGATCCGCCTGCTCAAGCAGCTGATCGCGGCTGAGGAAATAGATGAAAAGCGATGGCCCGCACGGCAACTGGCCGGCTTGATCGATCAGTGGAAAAACCGCGCCTGGACGCCTGCCCAGGTCCCCGCGTCGGAGGCGTCCGCCTACAACCACCGCGGCACCGAGCTTTACGATTATTATCAGCAGCGGCTGAAAACGCTGAACGCCGTCGATTTCGGCGACCTTCTGCTGCACGTCCTGACGATCTTTCGCGAACATGATGACGTGCTGGCCCAGTATCAGCGCTGGTTCCGCTATATCCTCGTGGACGAATATCAGGATACCAACGTCGCGCAGTACATGTGGCTGCGCCTGCTGGCGCAAGGGCACCGCAACATCTGTTGCGTGGGCGACGACGACCAGTCGATCTATGGCTGGCGCGGCGCCGAGGTGGGCAACATCCTGCGGTTCGAGAAGGATTTCCCCGGCGCCACCGTGGTCAAGCTTGAGCAGAACTACCGCTCGACCCCTCACATCCTGGCCGCGGCCAGCGGCGTCATCGACGCCAACCAGGGGCGGCTGGGCAAGACGCTGTTCACCGACCTGACCGAGGGCGAGAAGGTGCGCCTGATCGGCCACTGGGACGGCGAGGAAGAGGCGCGCTGGATCGGCGAGGAGGTCGAGGCGATGAGCGGCGGCCGCCGTGGCGACACGCAGCGATCGCTGGACGACATGGCGATTCTGGTCCGGGCCAGCCACCAGATGCGGGCCTTCGAGGACCGGTTCCTCACCATCGGGTTGCCCTACCGGGTGATCGGCGGCCCCCGCTTTTACGAGCGGATGGAGATCCGCGACGCGATGGCCTATTTCCGCCTCGCCGTAAGCCCCGATGACGACCTGGCCTTCGAAAGGGTGGTCAACACGCCCAAGCGGGGTCTTGGCGACAAGGCGCAGCAGAAGATCCAGGTGACGGCGCGCGAACACGGTGTGAACCTCGTCGACGGCGCGCGGATTCTTCTCTCCGAGAAGGGGCTGGGCGGCAAGGGTGCGGCCGAGCTGCGGGTGCTGGTCGATTCGATCGCGCGCTGGCACGATCTGGCCGTGGGGCCGGTACGCGCCGCCCCGGTCGAGGATGGGCTGGTGCTGGAGGACCTGTCGCAACCCGATCCGCGCACCCGGCTTAGCCATATCGAGCTGGCCGAGCAAATCCTCGAGGAATCGGGGTACACGGCGCACTGGCAAACCGACAAGACGCCCGAGGCGCCGGGACGGCTGGAAAACCTCAAGGAACTGGTCAAGGCGCTGGAGCAGTTCGAGAACCTGCAGGGGTTCCTGGAACACGTCGCGCTGATCATGGACAACGAGACGGAAGAGCAGGGCGCCAAGGTGTCGATCATGACGCTGCACGCCGCCAAGGGGCTGGAGTTTCCCTGCGTCTTCCTGCCCGGGTGGGAGGATGGCCTGTTCCCGTCGCAGCGGTCGATGGACGAAAGCGGGCTCAAGGGGCTCGAGGAAGAGCGGCGGCTGGCCTATGTTGGTATTACGCGGGCCGAAGAGGTGTGCACCATCTCCTTTGCCGCGAACCGTCGGGTCTACGGGCAATGGCAGTCGGCGCTTCCTTCCCGGTTCATCGACGAACTGCCCGAGGCGCATGTCGATGTGCTGACGCCGCCGGGGCTTTACGGCGGCGGCTACGGCGCGGCGGGCATGTCGGCCAGCGCCTCGCCCAAGGTGATGGCCGAAGCCGGGTCGAACCTGCACGACCGGGCCGCCGGGGCGAATGCCTATAATTCCCCCGGATGGCGCCGGATGCAGGAGCGCAGCCAGAGCCGCCCGATGAGCCAGCCGCGCGAAAGCCGGAACATGGTGATCGACATGACCGCGAGTTCGTCCTTCACCGAAGGCGACCGGGTGTTTCACAACAAGTTCGGGTATGGCACCGTCGCGGGCATCGAGGGCGACAAGCTGGATATCGAGTTCGAGAAGGCCGGACGCAAGAAAGTCGTTGCGAAATTCATCATCGAAGCGGATCGGGCCGATGATGTTCCCTTCTGATCGCGATGATTGTTCCTGATAAATAGATTCGGAAACCTTCGCTTAACCTCTTGGCCGCAATTGTGTCTCAAATTCGACGGAGATACCGAGTTGCAGGTCTTAATCGCAAACTGTGATACTGAAAACTCCAACGCCTGGTCGACGGTCTTCGAAGCCGCGGGGCACCGAGTCGTCTGCGCCAGCACCGTGTGGGAAGCTGAGCAGAAGCTGCTGTGCCAGCGCTTTGACCTGCTGATCGCTTGCCTCGAGCTGGGCGACGACAGCGGCCTGTCTCTGGTGACAATGGCCGGATTGCGCACGCCGCCCACGATGGTCCTGCTGATGACCGCGTCTCGTACCTTCTGCCGGGGTGAGCTTTTCGGGTTCGGCAACAACATCGAGGTGGTGTTGCCTGAGTCGATCCCGCCCGAGGAATTGCTGGCTGTCGGCGAATACCGCGCCTGCCTGCGCTGCGGCGGCTGCGTCGCGACATGCGTTCTGAACACGCCATCCTGCCCGCCCTCTTTCCTCCGCGTGAACGGCGGCCGGTCCGTGCTGGGCTAGGGCGGAAAAGAAAAACGGCGGCGCCCGGGAGGAGGTGGACGCCGCCGCTCTTCACCACGGGCCAACTCCAGGGAGGAGGAGGGAGCGACCCGCATATCGTCGGGGTCTCGCGACCCCGGGTGAGAGGCCGGCGACGTCCGGGAGGAGGTGGACGCCGCCGCTCTTCACCACGGGCCAACTCCAGGGAGGAGGAGGGAGCGACCCGCATATCGTCGGGGCCTTGCGACCCCGGGTGAGAGGCCGGCGACGTCCGGGAGGAGGTGGACGCCGCCGCTCTTCACCACGGGCCAACTCCAGGGAGGAGGAGGGAGCGACCCGCATATCGTCGGGGCCTTGCGACCCCGGGTGAGAGGCCGGCGACGTCCGGGAGGAGGTGGACGCCGCCGCTCTTCACCACGGGCCAACTCCAGGGAGGAGGAGGGAGCGACCCGCATATCGTCGGGGCCTTGCGACCCCGGGTGAGAGGCCGGCGACGTCCGGGAGGAGGTGGACGCCGCCGCTCTTCACCACGGGCCAACTCCAGGGAGGAGGAGGGAGCGACCCGCATATCGTCGGGGCCTTGCGACCCCGGGTGAGAGGCCGGCGACGCCCGGGAGGAGGTGGACGCCGCCGCTCTTCACCACGGGCCAACTCCAGGGAGGAGGAGGGAGCGACCCGTATCTCGTTGAGACCCAGAAGAGGGCCCCGGAATTCGGCGCGACGACACCAGGGAGGAGGTTGGTGCCGTCGCTCTGAACAGGACGCCCCGGGAGGAGGTGGGGGCCCTGAACCTTCGATCCGTCACCCTCGGGCCCGGATCAGTTGTAGGGGTGCGGCGACATCGGGGAGGAGGTCGATGTCACCGCGGGCTTCGGTCACGCCGGGAGGAGGTGGCGTGGCCGAGGCCGAAAACCTTATTGGCCGTAAGCCGCTTCCAGAGCGACGCGGCGGATCATCGAACGACCCAGGCCCAGGTCGGCCAGCTCGCGGTTGCTCAGGGCATCCAGTTCGCTCAGCGTTTCGCGGTAGACGCGATACTGGGCCATCCGCTGACGGACCGACCGGATCGCCGCCGACGCACGCTGCGTCGCACCGGTTTCGAAGTTGTTCGAAGCGCTAACAAAAGCCATCATCTGCCTCATACGTCTGTGCGGCGGTACCCTCGGCCCCGGACCCTTCCGGTTGCTGTGTCCGCCGCTGTTGACGCAAACATCGCCATTATGCTGCGGTTGCACAATCCCGGAAAAGGTCAATGCTGCCATGCGGCAAATGCATATGACGTGCTGACCTATTTTTTAATCTTTCGGGCGCCAAGGCTGCTGCTTCGCCGGGCATCCCGTGTCTGTCCCCGCCCTTGTCTGCCCCCGCGATCCGTGGTCCCACTCGGGCAGAACCAAGGAGAGTGTCCATGCCCGTGTCCCGCGACGATATTCTGTCCACCCTTCGCGGCACTGCCCTGCCTGACGGGGGGGATCTGGTGTCGCGTGACATGATCCGCGCCCTCACGGTTGAAGGCGGGGTCGTGCGTTTCGTGATCGAGGCGCCCTCGGCCGAGCAGGCCCAGACCTACGGCCCCGCGCGCGATGCGGCCGAGGCCGCCGTCCGTAGGCTGCCCGATGTCGCGCAGGTCTCGGTCGTTCTGACGGCGCATGGCCCGGCGGCCCGGCCCGGCCCCGGCTCCTCCGGGGCGCCGGCGGGTGCAGGGGGCGGCGCGGGCGGGGACGAGCCGCCCAGCCTCAAGGTGGGACGGCATCCCACGCCGCAGCAGGGGCAGGGGCCGCAGCGAGTCGCGGGGGTCGACCGGATCATCGCCGTAGCCTCGGGCAAGGGCGGGGTGGGCAAATCCACCGTCGCGTCGAACCTCGCCGTTGCTTTGGCACGCGAGGGGCGCCGCGTCGGGCTGCTCGACGCCGACATCTACGGGCCCTCGCAGCCGCGGATGATGGGGGTCAGCCAGCGCCCGGCCTCGCCCGACGGCAAGACGATCATTCCGCTGCAGGCGCATGGCGTCACGATGATGTCGATCGGGCTGATGGTCGATCCCGATCGCGCGGTCGTCTGGCGCGGGCCGATGCTGATGGGCGCGTTGCAGCAGATGCTGGGGCAGGTGGCCTGGGGCGAGCTGGACATCCTGATCGTCGATCTGCCGCCCGGCACCGGCGACGTGCAGCTGACGCTGTGCCAGCGCACGGCGATGACCGGCGCGCTGGTGGTGTCGACGCCGCAGGACGTGGCGCTGCTGGATGCGCGCAAGGCGCTCGACATGTTCCGCACGCTCAAGACCCCGGTCCTGGGGCTGATCGAGAACATGGCCGTCTACCACTGCCCTCATTGCGGGGAGGCGTCGCATCCCTTCGGCGAAGGCGGCGTGCAGGCCGAGGCCGAAAAGCTGGACCTGCCGTTTCTCGGGGCGCTGCCGCTGGCGCTGGACGTGCGCACGGGCGGGGACGACGGCCGTCCCATCGCGGCGGGGGATACGCCCGATGCAGCCCCCTACCGCGCGCTTGCCCGCCGCCTGGTCGCGGGTGGGATGGCGTGATCGCGTAACCCCCGGGTCCGTCCAGCGTCGGACCCGGGTGGGAGATCATGGGACGTGCTGGGCCTTATGGGAAACCATGGGACAGATCCGGGTCTTGCGGGGCGGACTTGCGGTGCCGGGGCCTGTCGTAACGCGTCTGGCCCCGCAGAATCCGGTAGAAGCCGCCCAAAAGTTCCCTCCGGCAGAATCACGACTCGGTGAATCGGCGGCTTGTGGCCCGCTGAGGGGGCAAAGTGCCTGCCGTGGACACCGGATCGGGGCAAGATGTTCCCTGATGTCCGCCCGCGTTAAGTAAAAAAGCGGAACTTTTTTGCCACACGAGGCGTGGCTATATATATGGCCGCTTTTCGGCTGGCCGCCTACATATGGTGTAAAATCCGGGTTATCCCCGTGTTATCCACAAATTTGGGCGGCGACCCGAAGGCCGTCCGGCGGGAAACCGGCCCGTTTTTCGTTGCGTCCCATGTTTTCCCATGGCATCCCTTGGTCATCGAAAGGCAGACGGGCAACGACGCAAACAAAGGCATCCAAGACCTTAAGGCGGCACAATAAAAGAAACGCAGGTTTCATACAGGCAGCCCCCTTCCTGACGATACTGAAATCCGGCGCGCGGGCGAGCAGACATCCCCCCAGGTGGCGCGCGCAGTCGGACGACCCCGGCGACGGGAGAGCGGCGGCGGATCGAAGAATGGCAGCTCTTCGGTCCGCCGTTTCGCGTTCAAATACCAGAATTCCGGGGGCATGAATAGAGCGGGGATCCGGGCTGTGGTCCAGACCTTCAGAGGCGATCACACGAACCCGCTGGACAGCAAGTCCCGTGTCTCGATTCCGGCCGATTTCCGCAAGGTGCTCGACATGGGCGATCCCGACCGCGAGGCGGGAACGCACCCCCGCGTGGTCATCGTCTACGGCGATCACAAGCGGCATCACCTGGAATGCTACACGATCACCGCCATCGATGAAATTGACGAGATTATCAAAGGCATGTCGCGCGGCTCTAAGAGGCGGCGTGCCCTGCAACGGCTGTTCAACGGCCAGTCGGTCACGGTGTCGATGGACGAAACCGGGCGGCTGGTTCTGTCCGCGCGGCTGCGTGCCGAGGCGGGGCTCGACAAGAAGGCCTACATCATCGGCAACGGCGACACCTTCCAGATCTGGAACCCGGAGACCTTCGACGAACTGGCCGACGCGGATCTCGATGCGGACGAGGATTTCGATCCCGACATCGATCCGACGGCCTACCTCTAGGTCCGGGGTATGACGGTCGACCGTTCCTCCGACGCTGCCGCACCGCACGTCCCGGTGCTGATCGGCGCGATCCTCGATCACGCGGCCCCGATCGCGGGCCGCTGGCTGGATGGCACCTTCGGCGCGGGGGGCTACACCCGCCGGCTGCTGGACGCCGGAGCCGAGACGGTCGTGGCTGTTGACCGCGACCCCAGCGTGTTCGATATGGCCCGCGACTGGGCCCCCGCCTACGGCGACCGGCTGCGGATGGTCGAGGGGCAGTTTTCGGACCTCGACACCCATGCCGGCGGGCCGCTCGACGGGGTGGTGCTGGATCTCGGCGTGTCCTCGATGCAGCTGGACCAGGCCGAGCGGGGCTTTTCCTTCCAGAAGGACGGCCCCCTCGACATGCGGATGAGCGGGCAGGGCCCCTCAGCCGCGGATCTGGTGAACGGGGCCGAAGAGCAGGTGTTGGCCGACATCCTGTTCCACTACGGAGAAGAGCGCGCGGCGCGGCGCATCGCCCGCGCCATCGTCGCCGCCCGTGCCACCGCCCGGATCGAGACGACGCGCGCCCTGGCGCGGATCGTCGAATCCTGCCTGCCGCGCCAGAAACCCGGGCAAAGCCATCCCGCCACCCGCAGCTTCCAGGCGATCCGCATTGCGGTGAATGATGAATTCGGCGAACTGGAGCGCGGGCTCGAGGCCGCCGAACGGGCGCTGGCCCCCGGCGGCTGGCTGGCCGTCGTCAGCTTTCATTCAATGGAGGACCGGGTGGTCAAACGGTTCTTTCAGCAGCGCGCGGGCGGCGGCGGCGGCGGCAGCCGGCACGCCCCCGTGGTCGAGGCCGAGCCGCTGCGCTTTGTGGAGGTCAGCAAGGGCATCACCGCCGACGCGGCCGAGCGCGAGGCCAATCCGCGCGCCCGCTCGGCGCGGCTGCGCATGGCACGGCGCACCGACGTGCCGTCGGGCGAGGTCGATCGCACGCGGCTGGGCCTGCCCAGGTTCGAGATCAGGGGGAAGATCTGAATGCGCAACATCCTCTACATCCTCTCGGCGATGGCGGTCATGGGGCTGGCCTTCTGGGCCTACCAGGAAAATTACCGCACGCAGGAAACGCTGAACCGGGCCGAAGGGCTGCGGGCCGATATCCGCGACGCCCGCGAGGAGCTGGCCATCCTGCGCGCGGAATGGGCCTATCTGAACCGCCCCGACCGACTGCTGGACCTCACGATCATGAACTACGACCGGCTGGGTCTTCTGCCGCTGGCGCCCGAGCAGTTCGCGCTGATTTCTCAGGTGTCGTTCCCGCCGCCGCCCGAACCCGAACCCGAGGTCCCCGAACTTAGCGCTGCCGACATCGCCGAGGGCAAGCTGAACGGCGTCTCGCCGGTTTCGATCAACCCAGGGCTCAACGCCCCGGAACAAGGACTCTTCCCATGATCCGTACGCCCCTTCGTCCGCTCGCGCGGGTGCTTCGTGCGCGCGAGACGGGCGAGAATCCCGACGCCATCGAACGCGAGAACCTGCGCCTGCGCCACGAGGAGATGCGCGACAAGTCGCGGGTGCGTGCCGAGGGTCGGCTGATGGTGCTGGCGCTGATCTTCTTCTGCGCCTTCGGCACGATCGGCGGGCGCATGGGGCTGATGGCAGCCTCGGAACCCGAAGAGCCGCGCGCCGCCGCCTCGGGCACCGCGATCACCGCGCAGCGGGCCGACATCACCGACCGCACCGGCCGGATCCTGGCGACGAACCTGCACACCTATTCGCTTTATGCCCAGCCGCCGCTGATGATCGACAAGGTCGAGTCGGCCGAGAAGCTGGTGCAGATCTTCCCCGATCTCGACCGCGACCGGCTGGTCAAGGATTTCACCGGCACGCGCAAGTTCCTGTGGATCAAGAAGCGCATCAGCCCCGAGCAGATGCAGGCCGTCCACGACATCGGCGATCCGGGCCTGCTGTTCGGCCCGCGCGAGATGCGGCTTTATCCCAACGGCAAGCTGGCCGCGCATATCCTGGGCGGCAGCCGCTTCGGCGAACAGGGCGTCAGCTCGGCCGAGGTGATCGGCGTCGCGGGCGTCGAGAAGGCATTCGATTCGTGGCTGCGCGACCCCGCCAACGAAGGCAAGCCGCTGCAGCTGTCGATCGACCTGACCGTGCAGTCCGCGGTCGAGCGGGTGCTTTACGGCGGCATGAAGCTGATGAACGCCAAGGGCGCCGCCGCGGTGCTGATGGATGTCCACACGGGCGAGGTGATCTCGATGGTCAGCCTGCCGACCTTCGATCCCAACGACCGGCCGCGCCCGCTGACCAAGGGCGACGCTTCGGACAGCCCGCTGTTCAACCGGGCGGTGCAGGGGGTCTACGAGCTAGGCTCGACCTTCAAGATCTTCGCCGCCGCGCAGGCGATGGAGCTGGGGCTCGTCGGGCCCGACACGCTGGTCGATGCCGACGCGCCGATGACCTGGGGCCGCTACCGGATCAAGGAATTCGAGGGCCACAACTACGGGCCGATGCTGTCGGTCCGCGGGATCATCGAGAAATCCTCGAACGTCGGCACCGCGCACCTGGCGCTGCAGATCGGCGCCGACCGGCAGCAGGATTTCCTGCGCAGCCTCGGGTTCTTCGACCCCACCCCGGTCGAGCTGATCGAGGCGCCCGGCGCCGCGCCGCTGATCCCGAAGAAGTGGAGCGACATCGTCACGATCACCACCTCCTACGGGCACGGCATGTCGGCCAGCCCGCTGCACCTGGCGACGGCCTATTCCTCGCTTCTGAACGGCGGGCACCGGGTCAAGCCGACGCTGATCAAGAACGAGACGCCGCAGCTGGGGCCCCGCATCGTCTCCGAACAGGTCAGCCGCGATTCGCGCGACATGCTGCGCGGCGTGGTCGAAGAAGGCACCGCCAGCTTCGGCGAGGTGCGCGGCTATCAGGTGGGCGGCAAGACCGGGACGGCGGACAAGCCCAAGCCGACGGGCGGCTACTACCACGACAAGGTGATCGCCACCTTCGCCAGCGTGTTCCCGGCCTCGGACCCGAAATACGTCCTGATCCTGACGCTGGACGAACCGGTCGAAACCTCGGGCGACAAGCCGCGGCGGACCGCGGGCTGGACCGCGGTGCCGGTCGCGGCCGAAACCATCCGTCGGGTCGCGCCGCTGCTGGGGCTGCGGCCGATCATTGAACCCGTGCCGGCCGATGAGCTAACACTCGTCTCGAACCAATGACCACATCGTAAAGGCACGTGGATGCAGGGCGAGACGCGAAACGCCACGCTGGCCGAGCTGGGCCTGACCCTGCCCGGCGGTAAAAGTCAGGAGATCACGGGCATCTCGGTCGACAGCCGCCTTGTCGACGCGGGGCATCTGTTCGCCGCGCTGCCGGGCACCCGGCTGCACGGTGCCGAACACGCGGCCGCGGCACTCGACCGCGGCGCGGTCGCGGTGCTGACCGACCGCGCCGGGGCCGAGGTCGCGCGCGACGCGCTGGCCGGGCGCGACGTGCCGGTGATCCTGGCCGAGGATCCGCGCCAGACGCTGGCCTTCGCCGCCGCGCTGTTCTACCGCCGCCAGCCCGAAACGATGGTCGCGGTGACGGGGACCAACGGCAAGACCTCGGTCGCCACCTTCGCCCGCCAGATATGGGAGGCGCTGGGTCTCAGTGCCATGAACCTCGGCACCACCGGGGTCGAGGGCGCCTATGCCGCGCCGCTCGGGCATACCACGCCCGAGCCCGTGACCCTGCACCGCCTGCTGTCCGAGGCCGCGCAGGCCGGCGTGACCCACGCCGCGATGGAGGCGTCCAGCCATGGGCTGGAGCAGCGCCGGCTGGACGGCGTGCGGCTGGCGGCGGCCGCCTTCACCAACTTCACCCAGGACCACCTGGACTACCACGTCGATTTCGACGCCTATTTCGCGGCCAAGGCGGGGCTTTTCGCCCGGGTGCTGCCCGAGGACGGCACCGCGGTCATCGACATCGACGATCCCCGCGGCCCCGAGATGGCCGCGATCGCCCAGGCCCGCGGGCAGGACCTGCTGACCGTCGGCCGGGCCGAGGGCGCGGCGCTGCGCATCATCGGCCAGCGGTTCGATCCCACGGGGCAGGAGCTGCGATTTACCTGGAACGGAGAGGTGCGGCAGGTTCGGCTGAACCTCATCGGCGGGTTCCAGGCCGAAAACGTGCTCGTCGCCGCGGGGCTCGCCATCGCCAGCGGGGCCGAGCCGGAGCAGGTCTTCGCCGTCCTGTCGCAGCTTTCGACGGTGCGCGGACGGATGCAGCTGGCCGCGCAGCGCAGCAACGGCGCGGCGGTCTTCGTCGACTACGCCCACACCCCTGCCGCGCTGGAAACCGCGCTGGCGGCGCTGCGCCCGCACGTCATGGGCCGGCTTGTGGTCGTCTATGGCGCGGGCGGGGATCGCGACCGCACCAAGCGGCCCCTGATGGGTGCCGCCGCGGCGGCGGGGGCCGACGTGCGCATCGTGACCGACGACAACCCGAGGTCCGAAGATCCGGCGGCGATCCGGTTGCAGATCACTGCCGCCGACGGTGCCGCGCTCGACATCGGCGACCGGGCCGAGGCGATCCTGCGCGGCGCCGCGGCGCTCGAGCCGGGCGACGCCCTGCTGATCGCGGGCAAGGGACATGAGACGGGGCAGACCGTGGGCGACGACGTGTTTCCCTTCGACGACGTCGAACAGGCCAGCCTGGCCGTTGCCGCCCTGGACGGTCACATCGCATGACACCTCTATGGACCGCGGCCGAAGCCGCTGCCGCCACGGGTGGCACGGCCACCACCGACTGGACCGCCACCGGCGTCTCGATCGACACCCGCAGCCTTCAGCCGGGCGACCTTTTCGTCGCGCTGGCCGACGTGCGGGACGGCCACGACTTCGTCGCGCAGGCGCTGGCACGCGGGGCCGCCGCCGCTCTGGTGTCGCGCCGACCCGACGGCGTGGCCGAGAACGCGCCGCTATTGGTCGTGGACGACGTGCTGCCCGCGCTCGAGGCGCTGGGTCGCGCGGGCCGGAACCGCAGCGCGGCCCGGGTCGTGGCGGTCACCGGCTCGGTCGGGAAGACCTCGACGAAAGAGATGTTGCGCACGGCTCTGGCGGGGCAGGGCCCGATCCACGCCGCGGAGAAGAGCTTTAACAACCACTGGGGCGTGCCGCTGACGCTGGCGCGGCTGCCGCAGGACGCCGCCTACGCGATCATCGAGATCGGCATGAACCACCCCGGCGAAATCGCTCCGCTGGCGCGTCTGGCCCGGCCGCATGTCGCGATGATCACCACCGTCGCCGCCGCGCATCTTGAGGCCTTCGAGAATATCGAGGGCATCGCCCGGGAAAAGGCGTCAATCTTCGACGGGTTAGAGCCGGGCGGGCTGGCGGTGGTCAACGGCGACCTGCCCACCACGCCGATCCTGGTCGACGCCGCGCGCGCCGCGGGCGCCCGCATCGTCACCTTCGGAGAGGGCCGGGCGCTGCACCACAGGGTGACCGAGATATCTCTGGCATCCGACAGCACGACGGCCCGCGCCCGGGCCTGGCGCACGCCGCTTCTGCTGAAGGTGGCGACGCCGGGGCGGCATTTCGCGGTCAACGCCCTGGGCGTACTGGCCGTGGTGCGCGGCATCGGCGCCGACCGGGCGCGCGCGCTTTGCAACCTTGCCGCCTGGGTCCCGCCCGAGGGGCGTGGCCTGCGCGAAACGCTGGTGCTGGACGAGGTCGACGATCACCTCCGCTTCGACCTCATCGACGACGCGTTCAACGCCAACCCCAGTTCGATGGCCGCCGCGCTCGACACGCTTGCCGCGGCCGAACCCACAGACGGCCTGGGCCGTGTCAGCCGCGGGCGGCGCATAGCGGTGCTGGGCGACATGCTCGAGCTTGGGGATACCGAGCGCGACCTGCACGCTGCGCTGGCGGATTTGCCGGCGATGACGCGGATCGCCCAGGTGCATTGCGTGGGCCCGCGGATGCAGGCCCTGCACGACGCCCTGCCCGAGGACAAGCGCGGCGAATGGGTCGAGGATGCGACGACCCTCGCGGCCCGGGCGCACCAACTGGCGGACGCCGGCGACATCGTGCTCGTGAAGGGGTCGAAGGGCAGCCGGGTGTCGCTAGTCGTTGACGCCATTCGTAAACTGGGTCATCGCGTCGCCCACGATGGCTAAGGGGAACGCCTAATGCTCTACTGGCTGACCGAATTCTCGGACGGCGGCGACCTGTTCAATCTGTTTCGCTACATCACCTTCCGGGCCGGCGGAGCGTTCTTCACCGCGCTGATCTTCGGCTTTCTCTTCGGGCGACCGCTGATCGCCCTGCTGCGCAAACATCAAAAGCGCGGCCAGCCGATCCGTGCGGACGGGCCGGAAGGCCATATCACCACCAAGGCCGGCACGCCCACCATGGGCGGGATGCTGATCCTGGGCGCGCTCGTCGTCTCGACGCTGCTCTGGGCGCGGCTCGACAATCCCTACGTGTGGGAGGTGCTCTTCGTCACGATGGGCTTTGGTGCCATCGGGTTCGCCGATGACTGGGCCAAGGTGACAAAGAACACCCATGCCGGCGTTTCGGGCAAGGTGCGGCTGGGCCTTGGCTTTGCCATCGCCGCCATCGCGACGACATGGGCGTCACTCTTCCACCCGCCCGAGCTCTCGTGGCAGCTGGCTTTCCCGGTGTTCAAGGAGGCGCTCCTTTATCTTGGCCTGGCCTTTGTACCGTTCGGGATGCTGGTGATCGTCGGCTCGGCCAACGCCGTGAACCTCACAGACGGGCTCGACGGCCTGGCAATCATGCCGGTGATGATCGCGGGGGGCACGCTGGGCGTGATCGCCTACGCGGTGGGCCGGGTCGACTTCACCGACTACCTCGACGTCCACTACGTTCCGGGAACGGGCGAGATCCTGATCTTCACCTCTGCCCTCATCGGCGGCGGGCTCGGGTTCTTGTGGTACAACGCGCCGCCGGCGGCCGTCTTCATGGGCGACACGGGCAGCCTCGCCCTCGGCGGCGCCCTGGGCGCGATCGCCGTCGCGATCAAGCACGAGATCGTTCTGGCCATCGTAGGCGGGCTCTTCGTGGTCGAGGCGCTCAGCGTGATCATCCAGGTGCTCTACTTCAAGCGCACCGGCAAGCGCGTCTTCCTGATGGCACCGATCCACCACCATTTCGAAAAGCGGGGATGGGCGGAGCCCCAGATCGTGATCCGGTTCTGGATCATCTCGGTCATCCTGGCGCTGATCGGGCTTGCGACGCTCAAGATTCGCTGACAGCGATCCACGTCGCGCCGCGGGGGTTTCACACCCCCGCACCCCCGTGGAGTATTTGAACAAGAGAAGAAACAGCCGGTGACGGGCTTGTGGGCCTTTCTTCCCGCCGCCGAGCCTTGCTTCTTCTCTTTCCAAAATACTCCCGCCGGAGGCGAGGTCGCGCGCAGGCTCCGGAACGGAGCCGGAGCGCCAGATGGTGTGCGCCGCGAGGCGCTCAATTATTTCGAGAGTCAGACGGTGTCGAGGTAGAGGTCGACGCGCTCTTCCGGGGTAAGTTCGGCGATGTAGTGCCGCTCCTGCCGCTTCGTAGCGACGTAATTCTCGATCAATGCTGGGGGGAATATGCGGGCGATGCGGGCGTCGGTCTCGAACAGGTCGATGGCCCGGCCCCAGTCGTCGGGCATCCGCGGCAGGCTTTGGGTATAGGCGCTGCCCGTGATCGGGGCAGGGGGGGCGAGGCCGTCCTCGATCCCGGTAAGGGCAGCGCCGAGAATGGCTGCGAGCATCAGGTAGGGGTTCACGTCGCCGCCGGCCACGCGATGTTCGACCCGTCGGGCCTGGGGGGCGCCGGCAGGGATGCGGACCGCGGCGGTACGGTTCTCGTATCCCCAGGCGATGGCGGTGGGCGCATGCGCGTCGGGAACCAGCCTGTCGTAGCTGTTGGAATGCGGCGCGAAGACCAGCGTCGAGCCGCGCACCGCATCGAGGCACCCGGCGACGGCGTGCCGCAGAAGCTCGGTCCCCTCGGGGCCGCCATTGTCGAAGACGTTCCTGCCCTCGCGATCCAGCAGCGAAAAATGCACATGCATCCCGTTGCCTGCGTAGTTCTCGTAGGGCTTCGCCATGAAGCTGGCCGCGAAGCCGTGCCGCCGGGCCAGACCGCGCACCAGAAGCTTGAAGAACCACGTGTCGTCCGCTGCCTTAAGGGCGTCGGCCTGGTGGGTCAGGTTGATTTCGAACTGCCCCAGGCCCGCCTCCGAGATCATCGTCTCGGCGGGAATGTCCATCGCCTCGCAGCCGTCGTAGAGTTCGGTGATGAAGCCGTCCCACGCATCGAGCGCGCGAAGGCTCAGGATCTCGGCCCCCTGCCGCCGCTTGCCCGACCGGGGCGAGGCCGGCATCCGCAACGTCTTGCCGCTGTCGTCGATCAGGTAGAACTCAAGCTCGGTCGCGACCACCGGCGTCAGGCCCATCTCGGCAAACCGTGCCTGCACGCGGGCCAGCGCGTGGCGCGGGTCGCCGTCGAAGGGGCGCCCGTCCTCGTGGTACATCCACAGCGGCAAGAGCGCGGTGGGTGTGTCGAGCCACGGCATGGGAACGAAGCCGCGCTCGGTCGGGTGCAGCACGCCGTCGGGATCGCCAGCGGCGAAGACAAGCGGGCTGTCGTCGATGTCCTCGCCCCAGATGTCGAGGTTCATCACCGACAGCGGAAACCGCGTGCCTTCGACGGCGACCTTGTCGGCGAACCGCGCGGGCATGCGCTTGCCCCGCGCCTGCGCATTGAGGTCGGCTGCGGCCACGCGGATGGTGCGGACCTCGGGATTGTCTTGCAGAAAGCTCATCTGATGATCTGGGGGCGGATGCGCAGGCGCGTCCGGCTCTCCGGCATGTGACGGTTAAGCCGCAGGTTCGCCCGGCCGAACAGCCAGATGACGACCAGCGTCAGCAGGATGAAGTAGCCTGCGAGGATGGGGTAGGGGACGAAGGGGTTGAACGTCTTATCGGCGAAATAATTCGCGTAGTAAAGCGCGTCGCCCTTTTGCTGCCACGCGGGGAAACCGGAGAAGAACACCAGCGTGGTGGCGTGGAAGAGAAAGATCGCCTCGTTCGTGTAGGAGGGCCAGGCCAGGCGCAGCATGGTGGGCCACAGGATCCGGCGGAACCGGCTCCACCCGGCCATGCCGTAGGCGTCGGCGGCCTCGATCTCGCCCTGCGGGACCGAGCGCAGGGCGCCGTAGAAGATCTGCGCCGAATAGGCCGAGGTGTTGAGGAACAGCACGATCAGCGCCCCCGCCCATGCCCGCGTCAGCCAGCGGGTGTCGGCGGTGATGCCAAAGATCTCGATCCCGTTGCGGGGAAGCAGGACGAAGGCTTCGTAGGCCAGGAAGAACTGGATGAAGAGCGGCGAGCCGCGGAAGACGAAGACGAACCAGTCCGCCGGTTTCGACAGCCAAGGCGATGCGGCGTTCTTCGCCACCGCGACGGCGGTGGCCAGGAAGAACCCCGCCAAGAGCGCGAGGGCCCCGAAGTAGATGTTCCAGATCATGCCCGAGCCGATCAGCGTCACCTGTTCGCACAAGGTAAAGCCCTCGCGGGGCAGCAGCCGCTCGCCGAAGCCCAGCGAGCGCAGGCCGTAGGCCTGTATCGTCTCAATGCAGCTCATGCGGCCTTGCCCCGTAGCGCGCGGCCACCCATCGTGGCCTGCCCGTGGCTCAGCCGCCGGGTGACGCGCTCAAGCACGATTTCCGAGATCTTGGTCAGCAGCAGGTAGAAGACCAGGAGAGCCAGGAAATACCAAAGCCGCCAGTCGGGGTGCGGATAGGCGTAGATCTGGGTCTTGGCCCCGCCCAGTTCGCGCGCCCAGTAAACGATGTCCTCGACCCCCAGAAGGAACAGCAGCGGCGTCGCCTTGATCAGGATCATCCAGAGGTTCGACAGTCCCGGCAGGGCGTAGACCCACATCTGCGGGATCAGGACGCGTCGGGTGGCCTGCCGCTGGGTCATGCCGTAGGCGGCGGCGGTCTCCAGCTGTGCCTTCGGCACGGCCCGCATCGCCCCGTAAAGGACGTTGGCCGCGAAGGCGCCGAAGACGATGGCGAAGGTCAGCACGGCAAGGGCAAAGCCATAGACCTCGTGCACCCATTGCGGCGCCGCCGACAGCGGCATCTTGGCGGCGGTACAGACGACGAAGTCGTTGCCCTGCCGGATCGGCAGGTCCCAGTCGGGGCATTTCACCTGGTGGCGCAGCCATTCGATCCCCTGGTCGAGGGCGATGACGAAGAAGAGAAAGAACGCGATGTCGGGCACGCCGCGAACGATGGCGGTATAGCCCTTGCCGATCCAGCGCAGCGGCGCGATGCGCGACCGCGCGGCCAGTGCGCCGCCAAAACCGAAGAGCAACGCCACGGGCGCGGTCACGGCCAGAAGCAGAAGCACGGTGCCGAAGGAGGCATAGAACGCCATGTGCTTGCCCGTGGTCAGGTAGCAGGCCAGCCAGCGGCCCCCTTCGAGCAAGTCCGGATCGGTGCAGAAATCCAGCATCAGGCCGGGCCCCCGGATGATCCCGTAGCGCCGCCGATAGTAGGGCCTGATCTTCGGTGCAGGACGCCCAGGCTTTCAGACACCGGCCCGCCGGTTCGTGCCTTGTTGCACCGGCCCGGGGCGGGCTGCGCGGCGTGGATCCGGGCCCGCCGCGACGGGCGGGCACGGGGTGCGATCACGCGCGGCGATCCCCCGGCCGCGCCGGGGCGGCGGCCTCCGGTCATCGCCGGACGGGGTAATGGGAGGGAACGCCGCGCCATGGTCTTATTCGTAGGTCGTCGTGTCCTCGCCGAACCACTTGATCAGCAGCTCGTTCAGGGTGCCGTCCTCCTTCATCTCGGTGATCACGGCGTCGAAGGTGTCCTTGAGCTCGCCGTCGCTTTCGCGCAGGCCCATGCCGATCCCGTCGCCCAGCGGCACCGGCTCGCCCACGATCATCATGTCGGGATCTTCGTCCGCCACCGGCTTCAGGAAGTCGTAGTCGGCAAAGACGGCATCCGCCTCGCCGTTGCGCACCGCGGCGACGGTTTCGTCGGGCGTGGCGAACTCAAGCAACGTCGCGCCGGTCTCGGCTACGTGCGCGGCCTGGATGGTCGAGGCCTGGGCCGCGACCACGCCGCCCTCCAGATCGGCATCCTCGCTCATCGCGACATAGACCGACTCGGTCGGCGGATAGTAATCCTGGGTGAAGTCGATGACCTCGTCCCGCTCGTCGGTGATGCTCATCCCGGCGAGGATCGTGTCGTAGTTCGACGAGACGAGGTTGGGGATGATCGAATCCCAGTCGTTGGTGACCCATTCGCAGGTCAGCTCGGCCCGGGCGCAGAGTTCGTCGCCCAGCTCACGCTCGAACCCGTCAAGCTCGCCCGCGTCGTTGATGAAGTTGTACGGAGGGTAGGCCCCTTCCGAGCCCATGCGGATCGTGTCCTGCGCCATCGCGGCACCGGTGCCGAGCGCGAGCGCCGCGGCGCTGAGGATCAGGTGTTTCATCTCGGGTCTCCCTTGCTTGGTTCTTACTTGGTTCTTGCTGGTCTTGTTCGGTGTCACGCCGCCGTCGCGGAGAGGAAGGCGCGCAGCCGGTCTGTCTCGGGCTGGCCGAACAGCCGGGCGGGTGGGCCCTCTTCTTCGATCCGGCCCTGGTGAAGGAACACGACATGCGACGAGCAGTCCCGCGCCATCGCCATGTCGTGGGTGACGAGGATCATCGTCCGGCCTTCCTCGGCCAGCGCCTTGATCACCCGGATCACTTCCTGTTCCAGTTCGGGGTCGAGCGCCGAGGTCGGTTCGTCGAACAAAAGCGCGCGCGGTTCCATGCAGAGCGCCCGCGCGATGGCGGCGCGCTGCTGTTGCCCGCCCGACAACTCGGCCGGGTAGGCATCGCACTTGTTGCCGATGCCCACCTTGTCGAGATAGGCGCGGGCGCATTCCTCGACCTCGGCGCGGTCGCGGCGCAGCACGGTGACGGGCGCCTCCATCACGTTTTGCAGGATGGTCATGTGGGCCCAGAGGTTGAACTGCTGGAACACCATCGACAGGTTCGTGCGGATCCGCGTGACCTGCCGACGATCGGCGGGGCGGCGGCCATGGCCCTCGCCCGTCCAGCGCACGGCCTCGCCTTCGAAAAGGATCTCGCCACGCTGGCTGTCCTCCAGAAGGTTGGCGCAGCGCAGAAGCGTGGATTTGCCCGACCCAGACGAGCCGATCAGCGATACGACCTGTCCCCTGGGCGCGGCGAGGTCGACACCCTTGAGCACCTCGATCGCGCCGAAGCTTTTGTGCAGATCGCGAATATCGATGACGTGCGGGGTGTGGGTCACGCGGGGCCTTGCCGTAAAGTTGGGGAAATTTGCGCGAAGGCGACGGCCAATTGCAACGCCTTATCACACGTCACGGGCGTGCAGAGCCCGATTTCATGGCAATTGCCCACGCTTTGTGCGGAAAACACGGATCATGGGAGTACATGCGAATGCAGGCCGGGTGCGTGCCATGGGGCTGCCCGAGGCCGCGTAACTCTCTGCGCCCAGGGTTCGCCGACGGCCCCCGAGCCACGGCGCCGATGTCCGACGTCGCAGGCGGGCCGGCGGCCGTTCACGTGGCGCCGGGTCTCTTCGCCTCGACCCGTTGGCGGGCGAGGGCACTGTCGCGGTCGTTGACGCCCAGCATCGGCGCGACCAGCCGCAAAAGCGCATCCTCTTCCTCGTCGCGCACACCGTCGGCGAGCACGATCTCCCACAACGCCTCGATCACCTGCTCGCGGTCCTCGTAGGGCACGGCATCCTTGATCGCGCGGGTGAAACGGACGGTGTCGGGGGCCTCGGCCTCAAGCGTCTCGGCCTCGCCGCGCAGCTTCGACGCCTCGAAGGGCGACATCGCGTAGCGACGGGCCAGGATGCGGTCTATGCGCGACCTCTCGTCGGTCTCGTAACTGCCGTCCGAGCGGGCGATGCGCACCAGAAGGGCGGCCATAGCCAGGCTGGCATCGGGCGAGGAAAGCGGGGCGGGGTCGGGCGCGGTCAGACGCTTGAGGAAATCGGCAAACATGGCGATGAACATAACCCGTCCGACGCGGTGGGCAACGTGTGTCAGCGGGGCGACCGCGCGGGGGCCGCGACGGGCGGTGCCACGGGGCGCAGGGGCGGGCGCGCAGGATGGGACCGGCACCGTCCCGGGACGCGGCCCGCAGGCTGCGAGAGGCGCCGAAAATGGCACGGATGCAACGGTCTGAAAGACAGTTTCGCGACGCATGCAACCAACTTGCATCCAAAGGCGCTTAGGCATCATGTACCTGTAACCGCTGCCACGGTTCCGCCCCTCGCGGGCGACCACTTTCTGAAAGCTTTCACATGTCCGCCAAAACCCTCTCCGCCGCGCTCGGCCTGTCCGTCCTGACGCTGGGCGCCCTGCCGGCAGCCGCGCAGGACTACCTGTCGCAGTCCGCGGCCGGATCGCCCGACCTGATCTTCAACCTGCGCGGCGGCGTCGCCGCCAAGCCCAGCTATTTCGGGTCGGATGATCTGGAGGTCGGTCCCGATCTGGGCTTTTCGCTGGGCTATGCGCGGCTGGGCGGGTTCGAGTTCGGCAACCCCGATCCCACCTTCGAACCGCGCGGCGTGAACCTGCGCGGCTCGTTCCGTTATGTCCCCGGCCGCGATGACGACGACGATGCCGAGCTGACCGGCCTCGACGACGTCGATTCCTCGATCGAGCTGGGGCTGGGCGTCGCCTACACCATGCAGAACTTCGAAGCCTTCGCGGACATGCGGTACGGCGTCACCGGGCACAACACCTTCGTCGCCGACCTTGGCGCCGACGCGATCCTGCGTCCGACCGACCGCCTGACGCTGACGGCGGGTCCGCGGGTGTTCATGGGCACCGATCGCTATGCCGACACCTATTTCGGGGTCAGCGGGGCGGAATCTCTGGCCAGCGGGCTGGACGCCTACGAGGCCGACGGCGGCATCCTGTCGGCCGGCGTCGAGGTGGGCGCGACCTACCAGATCAACGACGACTGGGGTGTCGAGGGCGCGGTGGCCTACCAGCAGTTCGTGAACGACGCCGAGGATTCGCCGATCGTTCGGCAGGGCAGCGACGAAGACGTGCGCGTCCGCCTGGGGATCACCCGCAAGATCACGCTCGACTTCTGATCTCGTCCGGGTGCCACAGGGCACCCGACCATGCATGCCCCCCGGGCCCGCAGCGGCTCGCCGGGGCACCGAGGTTCAGGAAAAGCCCCGCCCGGCAGGAGATGCCCGGCGGGGCTTTTCTTTGTCCTGCGCCGCGATCCGGGTTCCGAGCCCCGCCGGGCGCAGTTTCAAGGTGCGCGGGGCTTTCTGCACCTCTCGGCGCAACCATCACGGGCCCGGGGCGTTCGGGGCAGGATGACTGATCCGCACAGCCCCTTTTCCCCCGCCGTAGCCGCGCTCGCCGCCCTTCTGATCCTCGTTGCCGGGCAGGGGGGCGCGCAGGATGGCGCGCCCGTCACGCAACCGCCGGACGACAAGCCCGCCACACCCACCACGATCACCACGACCTCTGCCACATCCGCGTCCTCGTTCAGCCCGTCGGATCCGATCGATGTCGCCGTGGCCGACTATCCGCCCTTCGCGATGCAGACGCAGGACGGCGCGTGGACGGGCGCCGCGCTGGACCTCTGGCGTCTTGCGGCCGAGGAGATGGGCGCAAGCTACAGGCTGACCCCGCTCGAAGGCGACGCGGCCCAGGCACTTCTGGGTGGCGCGGACCTGGTGATCCCGGTCACCGCCACGCCCGACCTGTCGCGGCAGGCCGACCTGACCCAGCCGATCTACACCGCGCGCATCGGCGTCGCGGCACCGCGTCCCTCGCGCCTGATGGCGGTGGTCACGGGGTTTGTCTCGTGGCAGTTCCTGCGGCTGATCCTGGGGCTTTCCGCGCTGCTTCTGATGGTCGGAGCACTGATCTGGGCGATCGAGCGTCGGGGCAATTCCGAGCAGTTTAACGAACGTCCGATCCGGGGCCTGGGCGATGGGTTCTGGTGGGCCGGCGTGACCCTGACCACCATCGGCTACGGGGACAAGGCGCCGCGCACGGCGCTGGGACGCGGCATCGCCATGCTGTGGATGCTGGTGGGGCTGGCGGTCAGCGCGGCGCTGACCGCGGCGGTGGTGAACCTGTCGGGCGTCGACGGGCGCACCGACCTACCCGAAAGCCTCGAAGGTCGCATGGTGGGCGTGGTCGAGGGGTCGACCACGCAGCGGTTCCTTGCGCGCGAGGATGTGACGATGCGCAGTTATTCCGACGTGGGCGCGGCCTTGAAGGCACTGGACGAGGGCGCGCTGGACAGCGTGGCAGCGGCGGAACCCGCGCTGCGCCACGCCATTGATGCCAGTGGAACGCTGGAGCTGCGCATCGCCTCGACCCGGCTCGACCCGCATTACGTCGGCTTCGCAACGCCCGAGGGGTCGCCGCTGCGCGAAAGGCTGGACGAGATCCTGTTGACCCGCCTGACCAGCGAAAGCGGATGGGACCTGTTGAACCGCTACCTGCCGCAGGGCGACTGACACCAGTTCCGAACGGCGACCGGCCCCGCGTTGCGACCGTCCCCCCGGGGGGGGGACGGCAGTCATCCCTTCACGCACCGGCCAAACCACGGCCTTCGCGTCAGTACCGAGAGGGCACGTAAAGTTCGGGCGGCAGCACGGCGCGTTCGTAGTCGGGGTTGAAGACCCGTTCGGGCAGTTCGACGTCTTCCTGCGCGACCTCCTCGTAGGGGACGAGGCTCAGCAGGTGGTCGATGCAGTTCAGCCGCGCGCGCTTCTTGTCGTTGCCGGGGACGATGTACCACGGCGCCTCGGGGATGTTGGTGCGGGCGAACATCTCTTCCTTGGCCTTGGTGTAGTCTTCCCAGCGAATGCGCGACTGCAGGTCCATCGGGCTGAGCTTCCACTGCTTCAGCGGGTCGTGGATGCGGATCTGGAACCGCATCTGCTGTTCCTCGTCGGTGATCGAGAACCAGTATTTCACGACCCGGATGCCCGAACGGACCAGCATGCGTTCGAATTCGGGCACGTCCTCGAAGAACTGTTCGACCTGGTCGTCCGAGGCAAAGCCCATCACCCTCTCGACGCCCGCGCGGTTGTACCATGACCGGTCGAAAAGAACGATTTCGCCGCCCGCGGGCAGGTGCGGCACGTAACGCTGGAAATACCACTGCGTCTTCTCGCGGTCAGACGGGGCCGGCAGGGCAACGACCCGCACGATCCGCGGGTTCAGCCGCTGGGTGATGCGCTTGATCACGCCGCCCTTGCCGGCGCTGTCGCGTCCTTCGAACAAGACGACGATCTTCTCACCCGTCCGCGCGACCCAGTCCTGAAGCTTGATCAGTTCGGCCTGCAGGCGCAAAAGCTGGGTGAAATACTCGCGTCGGGGAATCGAGGGGCCTTGCGTGCGCTCGTAGATCTCGCGGATCTTCAACGACAGGACGGCATCCTCAAGCTCGATCTCGTAATCTTCGTCGAGCGTGTTCTTCAGCTCGACGTCGAGCCAGTCCTCGGTGATTTCTTCTTTCATTCCCGCCCTCTTGGTGGTCGTCGCAACGCGTAGATCATGAATATGTAACGCGGCTGTTGCAGGATGGGATGCGCGGTTTCACCGCGGAGGAACAGGGGCTGCCCTGGGCGGACCCGTGGACCTTCGCCCGGCCCTCACCACACGAGGCAGAATAGAAAACGCCCCCGCGCCGGGGGGCGCGGGGGCGATGATAACGGGTCAGTGGGGGGCGGTCACCGGTCGCCGGACAGCTTGTCCTTGAGCTTGCCGATCCCCTTCTGGACCTTGCCTTCGGCCTGGTCGGCCTGGCCTTCGGTCTGAAGATCCTCGTTCCCGGTCACATCGCCGGCGGTTTCCTTGATCTTGCCGGCGGTATCTTTCGCAGTGCCTTCGGTTTTGTCATCGGCCATTTTAGTGCCCTCCTTGGCTATGCAGGGACAACACCGCGAGGGGGCGGCTGTTCCGTAGAGGGCCTGCACGACACGCAGCCGTGACCGATATCCGCAGGGCGATCCCGTGCCCGGCGCTTAGACGAGGCGCGACACCTCTTTCGCGGCGCGGACGAAATCCTTGAACAGCGGGTGCGGATCGAAGGGCTTCGACTTCAGCTCGGGGTGGAACTGGACGCCGATGAACCAGGGGTGATCCGTGACCTCGACGATCTCGGGAAGGCGGCCGTCCGGCGACAGGCCCGAGAAGCACAGGCCCGCCTCTTCCAGCTGCTTGCGATACTTGATGTCCACCTCGTAGCGGTGGCGGTGGCGTTCGTGGATCGCGGTGCGGTCATAGACCTCGGCCACCTTCGACCCCTCTTTCAGCGTCGCGTCGTAAGAGCCCAGCCGCATCGTGCCGCCCTTGTCGTCCAGCACCGACCGCGCCACCGTCTCGTTGTCCTTGATCCATTGCTTGAGGTGGAAGATCACGGGCTCGAACCGGGCCGAGGCGCCGTGCCCGGCCTCGTGGTCGAATTCCTGGCTGCCGGCCTTCGGCATGTTGGCAAGGTTGCGGGCCGCCTCGACCACCGCCATCTGCATGCCAAGGCAGATGCCCAGGTAGGGGATCTTGCGCTCGCGGGCAAAGCGGGCGGCGTTGATCTTGCCCTCGGTCCCGCGCTCGCCGAACCCGCCGGGGACGAGGATGGCGTGGAAGCCTTCGAGATGCGGCGACGGATCCTCGCGTTCAAAGATCTCGGCATCGATCCACTCGGCCCGCACCTTGACCCGGTTGGCCATGCCGCCGTGGGTCAGGGCCTCGGCGATGGATTTGTAGGCGTCTTCCAACTGCGTGTACTTGCCGACGATGGCGACGCGCACCTCGCCCTCGGCGCTGTAGATGCGGTCGTAGACATCGTCCCAGCGCGCCAGGTTGGGCCGCGGTGCGGGCGAGATGCCGAAGGCATCCAGCACCGCCTGATCCAGCCCCTCGCGGTGATAGGCCAACGGTGCCTCGTAGATCGACTTGAGGTCGTAGGCGGGGATCACGCTGTCGGGGCGGACCGAGCAGAACAGCGCCAGCTTCTCGCGCTCCTTCTGCGGGATCGGCCGTTCCGATCGGCAGACAAGGATGTCGGGCGCGATTCCGATCGACCGCAGTTCCTTGACCGAGTGCTGCGTCGGCTTGGTCTTGAGCTCGCCCGACGCCGCGATCCATGGCAGCAGGGTGAGGTGCATGAACACGCTCTGCCCGCGCGGCTTTTCCTGCGCGAACTGGCGGATCGCCTCGAAGAAGGGCAGGCCCTCGATATCGCCGACCGTGCCGCCGATCTCGCACAGCATGAAATCGACCTCGTCCTCGCCGATGCGGATGAAATCCTTGATCTCGTTGGTGACGTGCGGAATCACCTGGATCGTCTTGCCCAGGTAGTCGCCGCGCCGCTCCTTCTCGAGCACGTTCTGGTAGACCCGCCCGGACGAGATGGAATCAGTCCGTCGCGCCGCGACGCCGGTGAACCTTTCGTAGTGGCCGAGGTCGAGATCGGTTTCGGCGCCATCGTCGGTGACGAAGACCTCGCCATGCTCGAAGGGCGACATCGTGCCCGGGTCGACGTTCAGGTAGGGGTCGAGCTTGCGCAGCCGCACGGTGAAGCCACGCGCCTGCAACAGCGCACCCAGCGCCGCCGAGGCCAGCCCCTTGCCGAGCGAAGAGACCACACCGCCGGTGATGAAGACGAAACGTGCCATTTCTCGAGAAAGCTCCCGTGTACCTGTCGTTTGGAAAGGGGGCGATTCGGCGTGAATGTGCCCCCGGTCACGGGATTTGACCTATAGGCGCGAACCGGGCGCGTGGCAACCGGCGGCGACGTGGTCAGGGGCCCGCTAACCCCGGGTTATCCATCCCTAGTGGTTTGATCTCACTGGGAAAAACCCCGTTGAAAGGAAAAGCCCGCCGCGCCTGTTGCAGGCGGGCGGGCCCTTGTCGGCCTGTGGTGGGCCGTCGGATCAGTCGGCGCGCGGCGTGATCGGCGCGTCGGGTGCGGCGTCGCCGTCGGCCGGCGGGGGCAGCAGGTCGCCGCCCCCAAGCCCGGGCGCGTCGCCGATCGCCTCTTCCTCGACCGCGGGGGCCGAGGTGCCGACGCGGTCGAGCACCGACCCGGTCGACGAGCTTTGCGCGGCGATGATGGTCAGGCCCAACGACGTCAGGATGAAGGCGATGGCCAGGCCCCAGGTCATCTTGTTGAGCGCGGTTGCCGCGCCCCGCGACGACATCACGCCGCCACCGCCGCCGCCGCCCATGCCGAGCCCGCCGCCTTCGGAGCGCTGCAACAGCACCACGCCGATCAGGCACAGGGCGAGGATGAGGTGGACGATGAGAACGACGTTTTCCATGGAGCTTCCCGCAGCGCGTGACCCGGCCCACTTAGGCAATTCGGCCGGGCGGTGCAACCGGGTAGCGCCCGCGCGCCCCGACGCGTCTTGCCGCCGCGCGCGCCTTGGGCCTGCGCGCGGCCCTTGCACCGCGCATCCCGGCTGCGGCTATGCGCAGGCGCCCGGTGGCGCGGAGGCCCTCCGCCACGCAGCGGTCGCGCAGCCGGACGTGCAGGGCGTGCAAGGGCAGGGGCACCGGCCCACGGGGCACTGCCGCGGCATTTCGCGGGTTTCACCGCCCGTCCCGCGGGGCTATAGAGGCGCCGTTTTGGCAGGAGTGACTTGATGGCAAACGTGGTCGTCGTGGGCGCCCAGTGGGGCGACGAGGGCAAGGGCAAGATCGTCGACTGGCTGAGCGAGCGGGCGGATGTGATCTGCCGGTTCCAGGGCGGGCACAACGCCGGCCACACGCTGGTCATCGACGGCGAGGTCTACAAGCTGCATGCCCTTCCGTCCGGCGTGGTCCGCAAGGGCAAGCTGTCGGTCATCGGCAACGGCGTGGTGCTGGACCCCTGGCACCTGTTGAAGGAGATCGACGCGATCCGCGCGCAGGGGGTCGAGATCACGTCGGAGACGCTGATGATCGCCGAGAACACGCCGCTGATCCTGCCGTTCCACGGCGAACTGGACCGCGCCCGCGAATCGCAGGCCTCGGTTGCGAAGATCGGCACCACCGGTCGCGGCATCGGCCCCGCCTACGAGGACAAGGTCGGCCGCCGCGTGATCCGCGTCGCCGATCTGGGCGACGACGCGACGCTCGCGGTTCGGGTGGACCGTGCTCTGGTGCACCACAACGCGCTGCGCGCCGGCCTGGGGCTTGAGCCGATCGACCGCGACGCGCTGATCTCGGAGCTGCAGGCTATCGCGCCGCGCATCCTGGAATACGCGGCGCCGGTCTGGAAGGTGCTGAACGAAAAGCGCCGCGCCGGCCGCCGCATCCTGTTCGAAGGGGCGCAGGGCGCGCTTCTCGACATCGACTTCGGCACCTATCCCTACGTGACCTCGTCCAACGTGATCGCAGGCCAGGCGGCGACCGGGACCGGTGTGGGGCCCGATGCCATCGACTTCAGCCTCGGCATCGTCAAGGCCTACACCACACGCGTGGGCGAGGGGCCGTTCCCGTCCGAGCTGCACGACGCCGATGGCGAGCGGCTGGGCGAGCGTGGGCATGAATTCGGCACCACCACGGGGCGCAAGCGGCGCTGCGGCTGGTTCGACGCCTGCCTGGTGCGGCAGACCTGCGCCACCTCGGGCGTCAACGGCATCGCGCTGACCAAGCTTGACGTGCTGGACGGGTTCGAGACGCTGAAGATCTGCACCGGCTACGATCTGGACGGCACGCGGCTGGACTATCTGCCGACCGCCGCCGATCAGCAGGCGCGCTGCACCCCCGTCTACGAAGAGCTGGAAGGCTGGAGCGAATCGACGGAAGGCGCCCGCAGTTGGGCCGACCTGCCCGCCAACGCGGTCAAGTACGTCCGCCGCGTGGAAGAGCTGATCGACTGCCCGGTGGCGCTTTTGTCCACCAGCCCCGAGCGCGAGGATACCATCCTCGTGACCGACCCCTTCTCCGACTGATGGCGCTGGGACCGAAAGCACGGCGACGCTGGGCGATCTTCATCCTCGTGGTGCTGTTGCCCGTATACATCTTCGTCGCCGTGACGTTGGTGGGATTTCTCGACCGGCCGCCGGTGCTGGTCGAACTGGCGATATACGTCGTGCTGGGGGTGCTCTGGGCGCTGCCCTTCAAGCGGCTGTTCCTAGGCGTCGGTCGCTAGCCGCCGAAGTCCGTCCGGCCATCGTCCCGGCCCGCCGCCGCGGCTGTCGCCCTGCGTGCAATCCCGACCGGGCTGCAAACCGGCCCCGGGGCGCCGCCCTGTCAGCGCCTGTCGCGGGGCGGCAGGTTGGCCCCTTCAGGATGCGTGGAGTTTTTCCATTCGGCACAGGCGTCCACCCAGCCGCCTCCGCGGCACGGACGTGCTGCGGCGTTTGATCGCCCTGCGATTTCACGCTTCCAATCCTGCGCCTTGCAATCATGGCAGCGCCTCGTATCGCATGGCAGAGCTGAGCCGGTAAAATCCCCTGCCCGCCGCCCGCACCGCAGTTGGGGGGCGGTGCCAGCGCGTTCCCGTGCGCCCGCCCCGGGTGTCCGGCGCCTTACTCGCCCACCGCCCTGGCCTGTGTGGCGTAGCGGGTATCTTCGGCGATGGCGAAGCGGCCCTGTCCCAGCTTGCGGATTCGGCCTTCGCGCAGCAGCTGGCCGAAGCTCTTCAGCCCCTCCTCGCGGCTGATCTCCTCGTCCTGAGCCACCGTGGCCGCACGACGCAGAAGCTGCGGGCGCGACAGCTCGGGCTGGCCCTCGACATAGGTTGCGTAGGCGGCGGCGGCCTCGAGGATGTCGGGCAGGTTCTTGGCCCCCACGCGTGCCGCGAAGTCGGAGAAGCTGACCGACTGATCCGCTGCCGTCAGCGTGTCGGCGCCCAGGCCCGGCGCGGGATCGGGGGCGGCGACGCGCCGGGGGCGCACGGCGTCGCGCCGTGCCGCGACCTCGGCCGGATCATCGATGCGCTGCTCGCGCACCAGCATCAGCGGCGCCGGGCGGTCTGCGATCGGGTTGCGCGGACGCGGCGTGGGCGTGCCGCCCTCGACCGGGCGGCGCGGGCGCACCACCTTGGCCAGGTCGTCGCGGTAGCGGTTCATCGCCTCGACCTCGGCCGGATCGGGGCGGTTGCCCTTCAGCAGCCGGTCGGCGCGCGTCGCGGCGACCGCGGCCTTGAGATGCGCGATGGCCGAGCGGCGGCGCGTGTTCTCGCCGTTGGTCAGCTTTGCGTTGGTTTCGGACAGTAGCCGGTCCAGCGATTGCTCGTCGCCGTTCTGCTGGTTGGCCGGTTCGTCGTCCGCATGTTCCTCGGCCGCCTCTTCTGGGGCCTCGGCCAGGTCGGCATAGCGGGCGCGGCGCTCCGTCTCGGCGCGGGCGGCATCGCGGGCCGCCGCCTCGGCCGCGTCGCGTTCGACCTGCGCCAGCTCGGCGGCCAGCGCGTCCTCTTCCTCGGGGTCAAGGCTGCTGTCGCCGATCAGGTCGCGGATGCCGCGGGTCAGGTCGTCCTCGTCCGCCTGACCGAGGGTCGGTGCGGCGTCCTCAGCGGTCTTTTCGGTCGCATCCGAGCTGTCTTCGTCCTCGATTTCCTCGATCTCGCCGGCGGCGAGCGCAGCTTCGAATTCGCTGCGCTTCATGCGGATGACCCGGGCCTGCGGGCGGCCGTCGGGGGCGGCTTCTTCGGTTTCGACCTCGATCTCGTCTTCGTCCAGTGCGACGGCGTCTTCGGTCAGCTCGAACGCGGCCTCCGGCTCGGTCACGGCATCGTCGTCGTGGGTGTGGCTTTGCGTTGCGTCCGTCTCGATCGCATCGGTTTCGGCCACGTCGCTTTCAGCCGCGTCGCGTTCGGCGGGCGTCTCGGTCAGGCGGACCGCCGCGATACGGGTTTCGCGCACCTCGGCGAACAGCGCGGTGACAGCGGCGCCCGTGGCAGCGTCATCCTCGTCCGTCACCTCGGGGTCTGCGACCGGATCCGCATCGAGTTCGCCGTCCAGATCCTCATTCAGGACTTCGGCCAGATCCTGGGCCACATCCTCTGGGCTGTCGGCCGCGACCTCTGCGTCCGGGGCATCCGGGGCAATACCCTCGGCGCTCCGATCTTCGCGGGCAAGGCTGTCGCGCAGCGCGGCAAAGAGGGCCTCGGGGTCCTCGTCCTCTGCCTCGGCTTCGAACCCGTCCGCATCCCCCGCGGTGTCGGTCCCGGCGGTTTCCGCGTCGGGGGCGTCAAAGTCAGGGGCGTGGCGACCCTCGGTCTGATCCTTGGTCTTTCCTGCGGTCTCACCTGCGTCCAGCACGTCGGGCGTGGCGGGGGCGTCGCCCGCCGCCAGGTCAGCATCGGTTCCGCCCGCCTCTTCGCGCTCGAGAGCGGCGAACATGGTCTCCAGCTCGTCGCCCGATCCGGCAGGTTCGGCGGAGTCCTCGGCGTCGTCCCGCGGGGCGACGGTCGCCGCGGAGGCAGGGTCGGCCAGGGCTTCGATCGCGGCTTCCAGCACGGTGTCGACGGCCGGGTCGTGCGCGGTGCCAGGGGCCGCCTCGGTCTCGTTCGCGGCGTCGGGCGCGGCGTCGGACGTCTCGTCCGCGTCCCGGGCTTCGTCCGCGGCAAGGGCGATCAGCGTTTCGGCGGCGATCAGCGCTTCAGCTTTGTCCTCGGCATCGGCGGTGTCGACCTCACCCTTGTACTCGGCGACCTCGGCGGCCAGCGCGGCGCTGACCAGAGACCGCATGTCGGGGGAGGCGGCGGCGTCGGACACGGCGTGCTCGGGCGTGGCGCGGTCCGGGACGGAAACGGAATCGGTCACGGCGGTTTCGGGATCGGGGTCGGCCTCCAGCGCCTCCGTCATCTCATTAGATGCACCGCGGGGCTTTGCCCCGTCGATCGCGGCAGGCTCGGCCGGTGTGTCCGCTTGCCCGTCAGTGTCGTCCGTCGCGGCGCCATCGTCCGGCGTCGTGTCCTGCGTGGGGGCCGGTTCGGTGCGGTCGACGAGGTGGTCGGCGACGGTCAGCCGCGATTCGGTCTCGTCATCCTCGGGCGTCACGTCAAAGTCTTGCGCAGCCTCCGGTTCGGCAGCGGCGGCATCGACGGGCGTCTCGTCGTCGGGGGTCGCGAAGGCGTCGGCGATCGAGCCCATGAAGGCCGGTTCCGTCGGCTCATCCTCTTCGAAGGTCGCGGCCATCGGATCGGGGCGGTTGCGCGCGCGGGCCACGGCGGCACGGATGCGGGCCAGCTTGGCGGCAACGCTGTCGGCAGCGGGGTCGACCTCGGCCCCCGTCGCGGCTTCGGCTGCGGCGGGCGACACCTGTGCGGCCCCGGGCGCGGCGTGGTCCGCGGCGGGCTGGGCGCCTTCGTGGTGCGAGGCTGGCGCCGTCGCCGGGGCGATGGCGGTCGAAGGGCGATCTTCGGAGGACTGGGGCGCCGTTGCGTCGGGCGTGGCCGGCTGCGATGCCGACTGAACGGCGGGCTGCTCGACCGGCCGGGCGGAGGCCTCCGGGGTGGGCTGCTGGGCGGCGAGCGGACCGGTGCCGGAGCTTTGCCGCAGAACCAGCCCCTGTTCGCGGTCGATCCGCGCCTCGACCTGCGCGCGGCTTTCGCGTTCGGCGATGCGGTGCAGCATTTCGGCGTCGGGCTGCGGCGGTTCGGCGCCGAAATACCGGTCATGCGCCGCCAGATCGCGGAAGTACTCGGCGATGGACCGCATCGTGTTGAAGGGATCGTCGAACCCCTCCAAGGTGCACGAGAAGGTCCCGTATGACACGGTGAGAATTTTGCTCGTCCCAACCATTACTCGCTCACTTCCTGCTCCGCTCCGGCAAGGGTGTATTTACCACGCATTGGTTCGCAAATCCGAACAGAACTGGGTTCATTGCGGCTTCTTTTCAGGGCCAATTTGTGACGACGTCTGCCTTACGCGGTCAAGATCGTGACCAGCGCTCCGGTTCTGAGCAGCGCCGCACCCGTGACTTTGCTGGGCGGGGGCGCCGTGACGGCCACGGATCTCGCGCTGGCGCTGCGGATCGCGCCGCAGCTTGTCGCCGCGGATGGCGGGGCGCAGGCGGCGCTGGATTGTGGCGTCTGTCCCGACGCGGTGGTGGGCGATTTCGACTCTCTGGGGGAGGCCGCGCGCGCCGCGTTGCCCGCCGACCGGCTGCACCATGTCGCCGAACAGGAGAGCACGGATTTCGACAAGTGCCTGCACGCGGTCGAGGCGCCGCTGCTGCTGGCGCTGGGGTTCACCGGCCTGCGGCTGGATCACACGCTGGCGGCGCTGAACGCGCTGGTACGCCACGGCGCACGGCGCGTGGTGATGCTGGGCTCGGACGACATCTGCTTTCACGCCCGCGGGGACGAGCGGTTGGACCTGCCGCCGGGTCTGCGGCTGTCGCTGTTCCCGATGGCTGCGGTCACGGGCCGCTCGGAGGGGCTGGAATGGCCCATCGACGGGCTGAAGCTTGCGCCCGACGGGCGGGTCGGCACGTCGAACCGGGTCACGGGGCGGGTCCGGCTGCGGTTGTCGGGGCCGGGGATGCTGGTCCTGCTGCCCCGGGCGGCACTGGCGCCGGTGCTGGCGGGGTGGGGCTTTGCCGGGCCAGGCGACGTTCGCGCAGGATGACGTAAAGCCCCGCGGCCACCGTGACGGCGATGCCCGCCGCGGCGGGGCCGTTGGGCAGGTCGCGAAACATCGCGAAGCCCACCACCGTGGCGACCGGGATTTCGAGATATTGCATCGGCGCCAGCGTCGCGGCGGGGGCATAGCGCAGGCTGGCGGTCATCAGCAGATGTCCCCCGGTGCCGAGCGCGCCCATCAGCAGCGCCAGCCAGATCACCGTCGCGTCGTCGGGCCGGACCGGGGCCAGCGCGGCATCGCCCGTCGCGGCGAAGAGCGCGAGCAAGGGCAGCAGCACAGCCGAGGCCATGAGCCCGTTCAGGAACTGCATCGAAACGGCATCGACCTGCCGCGCGACCCGGCGCGTGACCAGCATGAACAGCGCAAAGCTGAGCGCCACCGCGAGGGGCAGCAGGGCAGGGGCGCCGACCTCGGCGAAATTGGGCTGCACCACCAGCAGCGTGCCGGCAAAGCCCGCGGCGCAGGCGGCCAGCCGGTGGGGGCCGACCTCTTCGCCCAGGAAAAGGCGCCCCATCAGCAACAGAAGGAAAGGCATGACGAAGACGATGGCTATGCAGTCGGCCAGCGGCAGAACCCGCAGCGCGAGGAACATCGCGGTGATGCCGACCATGTGCAGGGCGGTGCGCAAGGCCATCAGCCCCAGCATCCGCCGGTCATAGCGCAGGGGCAGCCGCCACAGCCAGACCAGCGGCGCGAGGTAGAGCGCCTGCAGAACGAAGCGCGCGGCGACAAGCTCGGCCATCGGCAGCCGGGTGCCCAGCAGCTTTGCCACGCCATCGCCCGTGGGCGCGATCACGCAGAAGCCGAGCATCAGGAGGATGCCGAGAAGCGGGCGGTCGGTCATACCCCCGAACCCTAGGCGTGGGTCGTCCCGAGGGCAACGCACGTCGAACGTGTGCGGCCTGTCAGCCGCGTGGTTCCGAGGCGCCGAAGGGGAGGGGGCCGCGTCCGGCGGTTCGCGCCCCCCGCGGCCGTCGTTGCAGGATGCGACGCCTCTTGTCGCGCCGGGACACGCACGCGCCGTGGCCGGCCCCGCAACGCGTCCCGCTGAGGGAACACCCCTTGGGCCCGATGGTCCGGGGGGCTGCGCGCGGTTTGTCCGGGCGTTGCCCGGGGCGGGGGTCAGAGCAGTTGCGACAGGATCAGCGAGGTCGCGGCAGATAGAAGGGCCGCCGCGGGCACGGTGATCAGCCATGCCGCGATGATCGTCAGGAAATGCGAGCGGCGCACCAGCTTGCGGCGGCGCCGCTCTTCCTGCGCCATGGTGCGGTCGCGGCGGCGGGTCTTCTTGAGCCTGCGCACCCGCCGCTCGGCATGCCATTCGCGGTAGAAGCCGACGCCGAAGATGCCGCCGATAGCGATGTGGGTCGAGCTGACCGGCAGGCCCAGCCACGACGCGGCGATGACCGTCACCGCCGCCGACAGCGCCACGCAGTAGGCCCGCATGGGATTGAGCTTGGTGATCTGGTTGCCCACCATTCGGATCAGCTTGGGCCCGAAGAGGATCAGGCCAAAGCTGATCCCCGCGGCCCCGATCACCATGACCCAGAGCGGGATCGCGACCTGACCGGAAACCAGTCCGCTGGCATCCGTGCCGACGATGGCGGCCAGCGGCCCCACCGCGTTGGCCACGTCGTTGGCGCCATGGGCAAAGGACAGCAGCGCCGCCGACACGACCAGCGGCAGCCGGAACAGGGCGTTGAGCGATTTCTCCTCGTCGGGCAGGCCCTGCGACTGGACCCGGATCAGCGGCCGGCTGATGATGCCGGCGATCAGCCCCAGCGGCAGCGCGATGGCCAGGGCGGTGCCGACGCCGATATCGGCCACGTGGCTCAGTCCCTTGATGGCGAGGTAGCCGGTAAAGGCCGCGGTCATCACCCCGATCAGGGCGGGCACCCATGTCCGCGCCGCCTCGATCCGCTGCGGGCGGTAGACGATGGCAAGGTTGATGAAGGCCAGCATCAGCGCCGCGATGACGCCGCCCATGAAAGGCGAGATCACCCAGCTGGCCGCGATGGCGCCCATCGTGGACCAGGACACGGCGGAAAAGCCCGCCGCCGCCACGCCCGCGCCCAGCACCCCGCCCACGACCGAATGCGTGGTCGAGACCGGGGCACCGATCCACGTGGCAAGGTTGACCCAGATCGCCGCCGACAGAAGCGCGGCCAGCATCGCGACGATGAACGCCTCGGGGCTGGCAAAGCTCGCCGGACTGACGATGCCCTTCGAGATGGTCGAGACGACGTCGCCGCCCGCCAGCAGCGCGCCTGCGCTTTCGCAGATTGCGGCGATGGCGATCGCGCCCATCATCGACAGCGCCTTGGCGCCCACGGCGGGGCCCATGTTGTTGGCGACATCGTTGGCGCCGATGTTCAGCGCCATGTAGGCGCCGAAGGCGGCGGCGACCACGACGTAAAGCGACCCCTGCGTCGTGACCATCCCGGCCGCCAGCGCGGCGAGGCCGATCAGCAAAAGCGACATGCCCACACCCACCAGCGGGCGCGACACGAACATCGTCGCGGATTCGACGCGAGAGACCCGGTTCAGGTCGGAATCTAGGGTTTTCCAGCGGTAGGTATTGTCCGTGCTGCTCACGTATCCGTCCCGGTCAGAGGTCTTGCAAGCCGCGCAGGCGCGGTTCGACGCCGCGCAGCAGCGTGGCAAGGTCGGGTTCGTCCACCATGTCCGCGGCCTCGGCCGGCGCGATCCACCGGCGGGTGCGCTCGGAGGCCTCGGGGAAGTCGTCGGACTGCGCGACCAGCCGGAACGCGAAGACGTCGACCTCGGTATGGACGGGCACGCCGCCGCGCATCCGCTTGGCGTAGGTATAGCGTCCGATGGCCCGGGCCTCGGGGGCGAGCGTCACGCCGCCTTCCTCCCACGCCTCTTCGCGCGCGGTGTCCTCGGCGTCGAGCCCGGTCTTGGGCCAGCCCTTGGGCAGGACCCAGCGCCCGGTTCCGCGAGAGGTCAGCAACAGGATTTCAATCCCCGACTCCCCGGCGCGCCAGCAGAGCGCCGCCACCTGGTAACGCGGCGGGCGGCGCAGGATCGGCGACAGGTAGTCGGTCCAGAGACTGCGGAACATGGAAACAGACGCCCTCCGGGGCTCAAGCGATCGGCAAAGGCTGCCTATAAAGCGTAATGCCGAATATGACAAATGTGACAGTCAGATCCGCGGGACGATGAAATCGGGCGTGATCCCGGCGCGGGCGATGGCGTGGTCCACGTCGAGCCCTGCCAAGGATCCCTCGTCCGTGACCAGCGCCGTGGCGAACCCGGCCTGCGCCCCGCCCAGGATATCGGTGTGCAGCGTGTCGCCCACCATCAGCACCCGCGCGGGGGCGAGTCCCGGCGCGCACCTCGCCAGCGCGAGGTCGAAGATCTCGGGGAAGGGTTTTCCCAGGAACCGCGGCGCGATCCCGGTCGCGTCGGTCAGCGCGTGGGCGAACCAGCCCGGTTCGCGCGACAACCCGCCTTCGCGCGGGGCGACAAGGTCGGGGTTGCCCACCCAGACCGGGCGGGGACGGGCGCGCAAGGCGTCCTCAAGCAGGGATTGCCGCGCCGCGGTCCAGCCGTCAGATCCCACCAGCAGAAAGCCCTCGGCCCGGTCATAGGCCGCGGGATCGTCGCCCAGCCACAGAGGGTCCAGCGCCGCCAGCTCGCCCGGATCGGTGGCGGGGTTCATCATCGCGCCCCAACGCCGCGGCGGCGCCTTGGCCAGCGCGGCCAGCAACGCGTCGCGGCTGGTCACGACCTCCGCCTCGTCCAGGTCGAAGCCCAGCCGGTGCAGGCGGGCCATCATGTGCGCCTTGGGATAGCCGGCCGAGTTCGAGACCACGGCGATGGCCTTGCCTGCCGCCCGCAGCGCGGCAAGGCGCGCGACCGCGCCCGCGATCGCGGTATCGCCTACGTTCAGCACGCCATAGGCGTCGAAGAGGATCAGGTCGTAGCCCGCGGCCACCGGACCCAGATCCGCGCGGCGGATCGGGCTGCGGGGCCGGGTGGGGGCGGCGAGGGGCGGCAGGCGGTGCCGGACCTTCCGGTAAAGCTCGAAAGCCTCGGCCGGCGCGACGGTAGCCGGGGTCCCGTCTTCGCCCGCCTGATCGCTGCCTCCCTGACCGCCGACCTGCGGATTGCCGAGCCCGTAATCGCCGGGCCGGACAGGGTTTGGGCCCGACGCTGGATCGGGCGCCAGATCGGCCTCTTGGTCGGCCACCGGATCGGGCGCGTGGTCCGCCCGGCGCCCGGTTGCGGGCGGCGGGCGGCGGGCGGCGTCGGTCCCGCTCACAGGATGCGACGCCGCAGGAAGGCCGAGACGACCTCGCCCAGGATCACCAGCGCGAGGATGGCCAGCAGCACCGTCGCCGCCTCGGGCCAGTTGAAGGTGTCGATGGCGCCTTGCAGGATGATCCCGATGCCGCCCGCGCCGACCAGCCCCAGCACGGTGGATTCGCGCAGGTTGATGTCCCAGCGCAGGATCGCCACCGCCCAGAAGGTCGGCATAACCTGCGGCACGATGGCGTAGGCGATGACCTTCAGCCGCGACGCGCCCGTGGCCTCCAGCGCCTCGACCGGGCGCTTGTCGATCTCCTCGATCGCCTCGCCCAGCAGCTTGCCTATGAACCCGATCGAGCGGAACATGATCGCCACGATCCCGGCCACCACGCCGGGCCCGAAGATCGCCACAAAGAGCAGCGCCCAGATGATCGTGTTGACCGACCGCGAGGTCACCAGGATCAGCCGCCCCAGCCACAGCGTCGCCTGGTTGGGCGTGGTGTTCTGGGCGGCGAGGTAGGCCACCGGCAGCGACATCAGCACGGCGAAGGCGGTGGCGAAGGTGGCGATGTTCACCGTGTCCCACAGCACGTTCAGGATGGTGCCGAGGTTGCTGGCGTCGGGCGGGTACATCCGCCCGAACAGGTCGCCCATCTGCGCGGGCGCCCCCCAGACCCACATCCACACGACTTCGATCGAGGACAGCGACCAGACGATGGCGATGGCACAGGCGGCAAGGATCGCCCAGCGGCGCAGCTTCTGTTTCGGGGTGAAGCGCGTCCACTCGTCGCGCCCGAATTGTTCGGAAATCGAGGTCATTGGATGCGCTTCCTGATCTGTCCGCTCACGCCCTCGGACACGAGGATCACGCCGACGATGACGATGGTGATGGCGAAGGCAAAGTCGTAGTCATAGCGGCCGAAGGCATTGGCCAGCGTCGCGCCGATGCCGCCCGCGCCCACGATCCCCACCACCGCCGAGGCGCGAAGGTTGCTGTCGAGCTGGTAGATCGACAGACCGATCTGGCGCGGCATGATCTGCGGGAAGATCGCGTAGACGAGGGTCGAGAGATAGGGCGCGCCCGCGGCGCGCATCGCCTCGACCTGACCGTAATCGATCTCTTCGATGCGTTCGGCCAGCATCTTGGCGACGAAGCCGATGGAGTAGACGATCAGCGTCAGCACCCCCGCGAAGGGGCCGAAGCCCACCGCCTTGACGAAGATGATCGCCACGATCACCGGGTGGAAGCTGCGGGCGACGATGATGATCGCCCGGCCCAGGTAGAACACCGGCAGGGGCGCGATGTTGCGCGCCGCCATGAAGGCGATGGGGATCGACAGAAGCACCCCGCCCACGGTCGCGAGGATCGCGATCTTGAGGCTTTCGAGGAAGCCGTCGATCAGCAGCCCGCTGCGTTCGAAGCTCGGGGGGATGGCGCCGCCGAAGATGTTGGCGGCCCGGCCCAAGCCCTCGGCCACGCGGCCCCAGTCGATGGGCATGGTGACGCCCACCCAGCCGAAATAGAGGATCGCGCCCAGGTAGACCGCCCACCGCAGCGCGGGGTTGGCGATGAAGGGCGGGCGGGACCAGGTGTCGCGCGGCGTGCCTTGCGGCGCGGCGGAACGGGGCGGGGTATCGGCGGTCATGACGCCTCCTTCAGCGGGTCGCTGCGGTCGGCGTGGGGGCTGCCCGAGTAGATTTCGTCCATTGCCGCCTTGTCGAGCGCGGCGGGCTGGTCGTCGAAGATGATCCGCCCGTAGCGCATGCCGACGATGCGGTCGGTATATTCCTTGGCCTCGGTCACGTTGTGGATGTTGATCAGCACCGGCAGCTTCAGTTCGCGCGCGAGGTCGCGCAGAAGCCCCATGATCTGCTCGGAGGTCTTGGGGTCCAGCGAGGCAGTGGGTTCGTCGGCCAGCAGGATCTCGGGCTCCTGCATCAGGGCGCGGACCACGCCCACGCGCTGGCGTTCGCCACCCGACAGCTGGTCAGCGCGGGTATCGGCATAATGCGCGATGCCCACCCGCTCCATCAGCTCGAAGGCGCGGCGGATGTCGGCCTTGGGGTAGGACCGGCTGAGCGCGGCCCAGGTCGAGATATAGCCCAGCCGCCCGGACTGGACGTTCTCCATCACCGTCAGACGGTCGACCAGGTTGAAGCCCTGGAACACCATCCCGATCTTGCGCCGCGCGGTGCGCAGGGCGCGGCCGCGCAGGTGGGTCAGCTCGGTGCCGTTAAGCTCGATCGACCCCGAGGTGGGTTCGACCAGCCGATTGATGCAGCGCAGCAGGGTGGATTTGCCGGCGCCCGAAGATCCGATGATCGACACGACGCTTTCGCCTTCGATCATGAGGTCGAGGTTCTTCAGGACCGGATCGCCGCTGCCGTAACGTTTGACGAGGTCGGTAATCTTCAGCATGAGATCGCTTTCGTTGCGGGGGCCGCTGCCAGGGGGGTGCCGACACGGGGCACCGGCGGGCGCAGGGCCGGTGAGGCGGCCATGAACCCGGCCTTCCAGTCGGCCGGAGACGGGGGCAGGGTCGCGCGTCGGGCCACGGGCGGCACCGCGCCGGATCAATCGCCGGGGTGGTGCCTGTCGCGCAGACGGCGGTGGGCAGGGCCGGCGGCAGTGCCGCCAGCCCCGCGCCGGTTCACTCGGCGGCCAGGCCCTGCGGCGTGTACTCGACGCCGTTCGCGGCCTGGATCTGCCGGATCACCGCCCACTGCTTTTCATAGGTCACGGGGATGAACTTCGACACGCCCGTGAATTCCTCGCCCAGCTCGGTGCCCGCGAAATCGAAGGTAAAGAACGCCTCCTCGATCTTGTCCTTCAGCTCGGGCGTCAGGTCGTGCGCATAGGTGTAGGAGGTCGTCGGGAAGGGATCGCTTTCCCACACGATGCGCACATCCTCGGGGTCGTAGAGCCCGCGCTCGGCCATCCGGTCGACGACCTCCGACGCCACCGGCGCGGCGTCGTAGTCGCCCGCCACGACGCCCAGCATCGACTGGTCGTGGCTGCCGGAATAGGTGACCTCGTAATCCTCGTCGGGCACGACACCGAGGTCGGGGAACAGCGCGCGCGGCGCCTGGTTGCCCGAGTTCGAGGTGGGCGAGGTATGCGCGACCCGCTTGCCGGCAAGGTCGGGCATTTCCTGGATGTCGCTGTCGGCCTGGGTGTAGACCTGCAGCTTGTAGCCGAACTGCCCGTCATCGCCGCCCATGATCGCGAAGGGCACCGCGCCGGCGAGGTTCACCGCGAAGGGCGTGGGCCCGGTCGAGAACCCCGCGATGTGCAGGCGGCCCGAGCGCATCGCCTCGACCTCGGCCGAGTTCGACTGCACCGCGAAGAACTGCACGTTCTTGCCGGTGACCTCTTCGAGATGTTCGATGAACGGGGTCCAGATATCTTCGTAGATCGCCGGATCTTCGACCGGGGTATAGGCAAAGACCAGCGTTCCGGGATCCTGAAGCTCGCTTTCGTCGGTGGGCGCATCGGCGACCAGGTCGCCGTCGGCATCGCAGTACATCGCGTCCAGCGCGCCGCGGTTCTCGCAGTCGTCCTGCGCCTGGGCTGCACCGGCGGACAGGGCCAGGGCGGCCAGAATCGCGGCGGTCGAGGTCAGTTGCGGTTTCATATGGTTTCCTCCCATTGCGGCGCCCCGCTCCCTCAGGGCGCCTGATTTTCAGGAGAACACCACTTAAATGTGGGAGTTGCAACATTTACGTTACAAAACTCTGGCTTTATCCATATCGGACTGTTTCCGGGGTGCGCGGGCGATGACCGAAGACACGAAGCGGCGGCTTCGCAAGGGCGAGCGGCGCGATCAGATCCTTCTGGAGCTGCGGCTTGCCCCGCATGTGCGGGTGGCCGAGCTGGCCGGGCGCTTTGGCGTGACCACCGAAACCATTCGCCGCGATATCGATGACCTGGGCCGCGCGGGGCTTCTGGACCGGTCCTACGGCGGGGCATCGGCGCGGGCGCCGGGCGGGTATCGCGGGCTCGACGAACGCAGCCGCGAACGGGTGAGCGAACGCGACCGCCTTGCCCGGCTCGCCGTGGCCGAGGTGCGCGAAGGCGACAGCCTGATGATCGACGCGGGCTCGACCACCATGGCGTTCGCCCGGGCGCTGGCGCTGTCCGACATGGCGGTGACGGCGGTCACCAACAGCCTTCAGGTGGCGATGATCCTGGGCAGCGCGCCGCGGGCCCGGGTGGTGCTGGCGCCGGGCGGCTACCGCCATGACGAGGCGGCGGTGATCGGCACCGCCACGGTGGATTTCCTGCGCGGCTACCACGTCGACGCCTGTTTCCTGGGCGCGGCGGGCATCGGCGTGCAGGGCGTGAGCGAGGCGGTCGAGGGCTTCGCGGCGATCAAGCAGGCGATGCTGGCGCAGTCCGCGCGCCGGCATTTCATCCTCGACGCCAGCAAGTTCGGGCGCGTGCACCTGTCCCACGTCGCCGCACCGGGCGAGATCGGCACGCTGGTCTCGGACGCCGCACCCACCCCCGACCTGCACGCGGCCCTGTCGGCCGCGGGTGCCCGGATGCTCTACCCCGACGGAGGGTGAGGGCCGCCTGCGGCAGGCGGGGGGGCGCGAGGGTCGACAGGCACCGGCTCCGCGCGCCGTCTGGTCCGCCCGGTGCACCAGTCGCTTGCCGACATGGGCGAGACGCCCGCCATGGTCGTTCCGGCGGTCGCTGTGGCGGCAATCCCGCAGGGGTGCCGAAGGCGCGCGGCCGGGCGGTGCGTCCGACGCGGCGCCCGGAGCCCGCCCGTCAGCAGTTCGGCACGTTCACGGCAAGACCGCCGAGCGAGGTTTCCTTGTACTTCTCGCTCATGTCCCGGCCGGTCTGGCGCATCGTCTCGATCGCGGCGTCGAGCGGGACAAGGTGGCTGCCGTCGCCGCGCAGGCTGAGCGAGGCCGCCGACACCGCCTTGATCGCGCCCAGCCCGTTGCGTTCGATGCACGGCACCTGCACGAGCCCGCGCACCGGGTCGCAGGTCATGCCCAGGTGATGCTCAAGCGCGATCTCGGCGGCGTTCTCGATCTGCTCGGGGCTGCCGCCCAGCACCGCCGCCAGCCCCGCCGCGGCCATGGCCGAGGCGCTGCCGACCTCGGCCTGGCAGCCGCATTCGGCGCCCGAGATCGAGGCGTTGAACTTGATCAATCCGCCGATCGCGGCGGCGGTCAGCAGGAACTCGGGCACCCCGGCGGGCGTGGCGCCCGGCACATGCGTCAGCCAGTAGCGGATGACCGCCGGGATCACCCCCGCCGCCCCGTTGGTCGGCGCGGTCACGACCTGGTTGCCGGCGGCGTTCTCTTCGTTGACCGCCATGGCATAGGCGCTCATCCAGTCGTTGATGACGTGCGGCGGGGCAAGGTTGCGGCCCCGTTCGGCCAGCAGGCTGTCGTGGATCCCCGCCGCGCGGCGCCGCACGTTCAGCCCGCCGGGCAGGGTGCCGCTGGTCGCCAGCCCGCGGTCGAGACAGTCCGACATCGTCTCCCAGATCCGCGCAAGCCCGCGGTCCAGCGCGGCAGGGGTGCGGCGGCTAAGCTCGTTGGCCCGTTTCAGCGCGGCGATGCTGTCGCCCGTGGCGGCGCACATCTCCAGCATCTCGGCGGCGGTCTTGAAAGGGTACGGCACGGGCGGACCGTCGTCGCGGGCCGCACCCTCGGCCAGCTCGGCCTCGGTCAGGACGAAACCGCCGCCGACGGAGTAGTACGTCTCGGACAGGATGGCGTCGCCCTGCGCATCGGTGGCGGTCAGGATCATGCCGTTGGCGTGGCCGGGCAGGGTGCGGTCGTAGTCGAAAACCAGATCGGTCGCGGGATCGAAGGCCAGCGGCCCGAGGTCGGGCGGCGTGACCTGCCGGTCGCGGCGGATCTCCTCCAGTGCCGTCTCGGCGGCTTCGGCGTCGTAGGTTTCGGGCGACAGGCCGGCGAGCCCCAGAATCGTGGCGCGGTCGGTCGCGTGGCCCGCGCCGGTGAAGGCCAGCGATCCGTGCAGCGAGGCCCGCACCCCCGCGGCCGCGAAGGGAGAGCCGCGCAGGCGGTCGAGGAACCGGCCTGCGGCCACCATCGGCCCCATCGTGTGGGATGAGGACGGGCCGACGCCGATCTTGAAGAGGTCGAGGACGGAAAGGAACATTGGGACAGCATGGCGCCGCAGGCCCCGGCCGGCCTGTCCGGTTGCGACCATTCGGGCGGGGAAAGCGCAATCTGCCCCGACGGTAGGCGTCAGCGTCCGGGGGACGTTTCCATGGCCCGGGCCGTTTCCGCGGTCGCGGTCGCGCTTACGGTCGCGTTCCCGGCAGGGGCCGGGCCGGGCCGAGGCGGGGCGAACGGCGATCTGGCCCGGTGCGGAGCAGGCGCCCGTGCGAAACGTCGTCGTGCCGGCTCTGTCGGGGGCAGCAAAGCTGGCGCAAGTCTCCTTCTGTGCCCCACTGACCGATGCAGGCCATCGATCGGCGGGAGGCTTTCGTGAAAGGAGTTTGCCGTCGCCTCGGTCTGTCTGCCGGCGGCCATCCAGCGGCCACGAACATCCGCTCGGCGCGCCCGGGGGGCAGCAGACCGAAACTGCGTGGGGACCGGACGCCGCAGCATGCAGGCACCGGTGAGTGAGGCGCAGCCGACAGGCCGCGCTGCGGACTGACCAGCGTGGGACCCCGGGGACCGCCCCCTGCGCCGGGCGGGCGGCCCGCTTCGGCCCGGCGGTTAGTCCAGACGCACGCGGGGCTCGGGGCGGCCCTGTCCGGCGTTGCGCAGCTCGAATGTCTGGCCGGGGCCGGGACGGGCCTGCTCGGTCCCGCTGCCGTCGCCGCCCGCGGTGGTGCAGAAAAGCGTCGTCAGGTCCGGGCCGCCGAAGGCGGGGCAGGTCGCCAGGGGGGCCGCGGCGCAGCTGACGGTGTGCAGCAGCGCCCCGTCGGGGGCATGGCAGGCCACGCGCGCGCCTTCGTATTCGGCGACCCACAGGTTCCCCACCGCGTCGGTCACCGCCCCGTCGGGTTTGCGCGCCGTGCCGGTAAGGTCGAGGAACGTCTCGCGTCCACCTTCTGGCCAGCCCTGGGCGTCGAGCGGCTGGCGCCAGATGATCTGGGCCCGGGTGTCGGTGAAATAGGCATGAGCCCCGTCCGGGGCAAAGCAGATCGCGTTGGGGATGCTGATGCCGCCGAAGAGCTTGCGCAACTCGCCGCGATGCCAGCGGTAGATCGCCCCGCGACCGGTGTCGGCCTCTTTCGACATGGTGCCGATCCAGAACCCGCCCAACGGGTCGGCGCGGCCGTCGTTCGACCGCGTCTCGGGGTCGTCGGCCTCGAGCGGGCACAGCAGCGTCTCGGTGCCGCTGTCGAGGTCCAGCACGAAGAGCCGGGTTTCCGAGGCCACCACCATGCGGCTGTCGTCGACGATCCCCATGGCCGAGATCATCTCGTCCATGTCGCGGTGTCCGGGGCCGTCGGGGCCGTGCCACATCAGGCGCGAGCTGAGGATGTCGACCCAGAAGAGCTGCGCCCGGCCCGGGTGCCACAAGAGCCCCTCGCCCAGCTGGCAGGGCCGGGCGTCAAAGCGGTCCGCGGCGGTGTCGTGGGGAACGTCTGTCATGTCGTCTCTCCTCCTCGTCTTGTCTCGGGCCCCGCCACGGGGGCGTCACGGGGGGCGATGCGGGACGCCGTGCCAGCCCGGCCCGGCCTGCGTCGGGCGAAGACGGTCCCGCCAGGGGCCCTGCCGGGCGGGGAATCGCGGCGGGCAACCCGCCCGATTGCCGCCACCGCCCCGACGCGCCGGTTTCCGCACTGCGGGCCCCCGGCAGGTCGCCCCGGGCGCGGGACGCCCGGGGCGCGTGTGCGCCCGGCTTCAGGCGCCGGCGATCTCGTCCCAGGCGGCGACCACGTCGCGGGCGCGGGCGGCGATGTCGGCGGTGCTGTCGCCCGGCCTGTACAGCGAGGTGCCAAGGCCGAATCCCGTGGCCCCCGCGCGGCGCCATTCGGCAAAGTGGCGCGGGCCGACGCCGCCCACCGCGTAGACCGGCAGCGTGGCGGGCAGCACGGCGCGCAGCGCCTCCAGCCCGTCAGGCCCCAGCTTGAACGCGGGAAACAGCTTGAGCCCCGTGGCACCGGCCTTGATCGCGGCGAAGCACTCGGTCGCCGTGTAAACGCCCGGCAGGGTTTCAAGCCCGAGGTTGCGCGCAGCCGCGATGACCGCGGGATCGGCGTTGGGCGCCACGACCATGCGGCCACCGCGCCGCGCGACCTCGGCGACCTCGGCCGGGTCCAGCACGGTGCCGGCGCCGATCAGCGCCGCCTCCCCGTGCGCCGCGACCATGGCCGACAGGCTGTCATAGGGCGCGGGAGAGTTCAGCGGCACCTCGATCCGGGTGATCCCGGCCTCGATCAGGGCGCCCGCCGCGGCGGCGGCCTCGGTCGGGTCGATCCCGCGCAGGATCGCGACAAGGGGGCGGCTATCGGCGATGACGGCGGCAAGGGTTCCCATCACGCGGCCCCCTTCAGGCGGGCCCGCGCGGCGGTCAGCCCGGCGGTGATCAACGGATCGGGGGGCACGACCGTCACCTGCACGCCCTGACCTTCGAGCGCGCGCGCGTAAAGCCGCATGGCGTCGCCTTCGCCCACAAGGGCGACCTCGCGTCCCAGCCAGTAGGGGCGCGAGGCGGCAAGTTCGGCCCCCAGAAGCAGGCCCATCAGCCGGGCCGAGGCGGTTTCGGGCGGCATCGCGTTCAACAGCCCCTCGGCCCGCAGCGCGAACATCCGGCTGGCCAGCGCCTCGGGGCGCGACATCGTCTCGCCCACCGCGGCATCGAAGGCGGGGTCGTCGCGACCGCCGGGCTCCAGCGTCAGGCGCAGGATCGACTCGCTGGCCAGAAGCGCGAAAAGCTCGCCCGTCATCGCGGTCTGGAAGCTGACGACCTCGCCCGCGCTGACATGCGCCCAGCGGGTCTGGTCGCCGGGCAGGCAGACCACGCCGTCGAAGTCGGGACGCCCGGCAAGGTAACCGGCGATCAGCGTCTCTTCGCCGCGCATCACGTCGGCGGGCTTGTCCTGCCCCAGGCCGCCGACGATGCGCAGGTCCAGGCCGTCGCCAGCGGGCGCGATGGTCAGCCCGTCGCCCAAGGGGGAACAGGGCACGCGGGCATAGGGCGCCTCGGCCCAGCCGTGGCGCGCGCCGACGGATCCGCAGGCCAGGACAAGGCAGGGGCTGGGCAGCTGCCAGTCCCAGACCAGCGCCCGCAGCGCCGGTTCGAACCCGGCGGCGTCCAGCGCCGCCGACCCGAGGTCCGAGCGGCGGTCGTCCAGCACCGTGCCGTCCTCGGCCATGGCCCAGGCCCGCAGGCCGTCCATGTTCCAGTCCAGCGCGATCCAGTCCGGCGTCACCGGGTCCTGCGCGGTGGTGTCGAAGCTTTCGCTATGGGTGTTCACTGCCTCTCCCCTCGGGCTGCTCGGGCCGTATCCTTGCAGGCTGCGGCGGGGCCTGCAACCTGTGCCGTGCCCTCACGGCGCGCGGCGGAGCAAGGCAGGCGGCAGAGGCGGGGCCGGGGCGGTCCGTTCGTCGCGGCCCGTGCCTATCGGAGCTGCGCCCCCCAAGCTACGCGCCCGGGCCGGGGGATCAGCGCCGCACGGGATCACGCCCGTAATACAGGCCCACGACGTGCTCGGCCTCGGCGAAGAACAGCCAGCGGATGACCACCACGCCCGCGACATGGCTGACCACGGCCAGCGCGGCGAGGATGTGCGAAAACGGCAGGACCAGCAGACCCACGGGCAAGAGGACTGCCAGAGCCAGGCCGATCACGCGCAGCTTCGCCACGTGCTTGCGGGCAACGACGAACACCATCTCGCGCGTCAGGTAGTTGCTGCCCGTGTGCGGCGGCTCGAACTGGCGAATGCCTCCGGGGGCACCAAGCCCCGTGGCCGAGGGGATCGAATGCCGTCGCGCGGCGAAGCGGCGGTCGCCGTCCATCCAGGCGGCGATCTGCGCGCCGCCGGTCAGGATCAGAAGAAGGAGGGCCGCCGTGACCTGCCCCGCCAGAAGCGCCCCGCCCGACAGCGCGTAGCCAAGAAACAGGGCGGTCGTCGACCAGTGGTTCCAGCGTGGCACGGTCCGCAGCTGCGCATAGATGCGTGACGTCGCCACGACCGTGCCCAGGCAAAGCGCCGTCCCCAGCCAGCCCAGCGGCGCCACCCGCAGGCCCCATAAGAGGTGCAGCACGGCATAGATCCCCATCACGGCAAGCGTCGCGGCCGAGGCCCAGGCTTCACGCGACAACCAGCTGCTGCGCCATTCGCGGAACGCCTTCAGCGCGCGCTCGGGGTGGCCCAGATGCGCGGTCGAGGCAAGCAGCCCGCCACAGGCCAGTGCGAAGCCCAAGGAGTAGAAGGCCCAGGCGCTCAGCCCGTCGAACCGGGGCAGCCCGACCCCCAGCAGAGCCAGCAGGCCGAAGCCCAGGCCGCTGGCGGTGGTAAAGATCAGAAGCGACGCGGCGGGATGCATCAGAGCCGCTCCAACGCGCGGTCGAGCCACCCCAGAAAGCCGCGCGGCTCTTGCGCGACCGGCTCCAGCAGGGGGGCCAGCACGTCGATCTCGTCGTCCTTGGGCCGGGGGGGCAGGTACTTGTTCACCGGCCGCGTGCCCAACTCGGGCATCAGGTCATAGCCGCCACGCGCGGCCACCAGCTGCGACACGTCGCTGTCGGGGTCGCCCAGGTCTCCGAAATGCCGCGCGCCCGCAGGGCAGGTGCGCACGCAGGCGGGGGTGCGGTCCTCTTCGGGCAGGCTTTCGTTGTAGATCCGGTCGACGCAAAGGGTGCATTTCTTCATCACCTTCTCGGACGGGTCCTGTTCCCGTGCGCCGTAGGGGCAGGCCCAGGCGCAGAGGCCGCAGCCGATGCAGTCGGATTCGTTGACCAGCACGATGCCGTCCTCGGCCCGCTTGTAGCTGGCCCCGGTGGGACAGACGGTGACGCAGGGCGCATCCTCGCAATGCAGGCAGGACTTCGGGAAATGCACGATCCGCGCGGGCGCGTCCTCGGGCGTGATCTCGTAGGAGTGCACGCGGTTCAGGAACGCGCCCTCGGGCGCCGCGCCATAGGGATCGGTTTCGGCCAGCGGGGCGCCGTAATTCTCGGTGTTCCAGCCCTTGCAGGCGATCACGCAGGCATGACAGCCGACGCAGGTATCGAGATCGATGACGAGGCCGAGCTTGACCGCGGCACCCTCGCCGGATTGGGGCGGCAATTGCGTCACGTCTCGCGGTCCTCCTCTGTCGCGGTCTGGGCATCGGGGCCGCGCGGGATGGGGGCCTCGGGCGCCCGGGGCGCGGGGGCGGCGGCGTCTTGCGCCGGGGTGGCGCGGGGCCGGCCCGCGCCGCGCCATGCCGCGCCCACGCGCCGCAGCATCCCCGCGATACCGCCTCCCTCGGCCTGCGGCGCATCCGTGGCCGGCTCGGTGGAGGTGCCGGCGGAGGTACCGGCGGAGGTGCCGGGCGATGGGCCAGTGCCGACCGCGCCGTCGGGGCCCGCTCCCGCCTCGCTCTTCCGCTTCGCCGCCGTCGCCCGGCGCAGCACACCCGGCCCCCGCCCCACGGGCGAGGCCTGCGGCGGGGTCACCGGAAACGCCTCTCCGGGGTTCTTCACCTTCTCGATCCGCACCCGCAGGTCGAACCATGCCGCCTGCCCGGTGATCGGGTCCGAGTTGGACCAGCGGTAGCCATCGCCACGCTCGGGCAGAAGCTCGGGGATCAGGTGGTTCAGCAGAAAGCCCTTCTTAGCCTCGGGCGCGCCGTCCTTGAGGGCCCAGGCGCCCTTGCGCTTGCCGATGGCGTTCCATGTCCAGACGGTGTTCTCGTTCAGCGCCGCCATGTGCGCAACCGGCACCACGATCTCGCCCGTGGCGGACGACAGCCGGGCCCAGTCGCCTTCGGCAAAGCCATGCGCCTGCCAGACCTTCGTCGGCACGAAAAGCGGGTTCACCCCGTGGATCTGGCGCAGCCACGCGTTCTGCGATCCCCAGGAATGGTACATCGCCATGGGCCGCTGGGTCAGCGCGTGCAGGGGGTATTCCACGGGGTCGGCCAGCCCGTCCGACAGCGGCGGGTACCAGATCGGCAGCGGGTCGAAGACCAGCTTGACCTCTTCGCGCAGCCGCTCGGGCGGGGGCGGGGCGGCCCTGCCTTCGGCCGCCATCTGGAACCGCCGCAGCGGTTCGCACCAGAGCTGGAAGAGGTAGGGCTGCGGCGTGTCGTAGAACCCCATCGACACGGCCCAGTCCTGGTAGGCCGCGTTCCAGGGTTTGAAATACCGCGCCTCCTCCGGCACATGCGCCTGAAAGAAGCCGCCGTTCTTGATGTAGCTGTCGATCTGTGCGGCATTGGGCGCGCCGCGCCCAGGGGTCTGCCCGCGCTCGCCCACCCGCCAGCCGGCCAGCGGCCCGACCCCGGGGCGGCGTTCGTGGTTGGCGATGTAGTCGGCGTAGTTCTCGTACTTCGCGGAGCCGTCCTCGACGAACCCCGGCAGCTCCAGCCTGTTCGCCAGCTCGATCAGCACCGACTGGAACCCGCGCACGCCCGCGTGGCCCGCACGCTCGGGCTCGACCACCGGCCAGCGGATCGCGTCCGCCGCAGCGTCGGGTTCGGAAATCGGGCGGTCGAGCAACGAGATGCAGTCGTGCCGCTCAAGGTAGGTCGTATCGGGAAAGACCAGGTCGGCAAAGGCCACCATCTCGGACGAATAGCTGTCGGCGACGATGATATGGGGGATGCGGTAGGCACCGTCTTCGTCCGTATCGGTCAGCATCTCCATCGTGGCGCCGGTGTTCATGGACGAATTCCACGCCATGTTCGCCATGTAGAGCATCAGCGTGTCGATGCGGTAGGGATCGCCCGCATGCGCGTTGGCGATGACCATGTGCATCAGCCCGTGCGCTGACAGCGGCGCGTCCCAGGTAAAGGCCTTGTCGATGCGCCTGGCCCGGCCGGCCCCGTCGATCAGCAGGTCCTCGGGGCCCTGCACGAAGCCCAGGTGCGGCCCGTCCAGCGGCTGTCCCGGGCGGCATCCGGCATGCGGTTTCGGGTGCGCGGTCGCGGGCTTGGGGTAGGGCGGCTTGAACCGCATGCCGCCCGGGGTCTCGACGCTGCCGATCAGGATCTGCAGCAGATGAATCGCGCGGGCGGTCTGGAACCCGTTCGAATGGGCCGAGATGCCGCGCATCGCGTGCATCGCCACAGGCCGCCCGGTCATCGTCTCGTGCCGCTCGCCGCGGAAATCGGTCCAGGGCTGGTCGATCGTCACCGCCCGGTCGAAGGCCGCCGCCGCGATCTCGGCCGCGATGCGGCGTATGCGGCCTGCGTCGATCCCAAGCTCCGGCGCCACCGTCTCGGGCGCATAGTCGGACGACAGGTAGCGCTCGGCTATCAGCTGGAACGCCGCGCGATGGGTAACGCCCGCGCGCCGGATCTTGCCCGACAGGTCTGGCCTCACGCCGGGGGCGTCGTAGGGCGCGGGCTTGCCCGTGCGCCGGTCGATCACCAGCTGCCGGCCTTCATCGTCGCGCAGGGCCAGACCATGGGTCGCGGATTTCGGATCACCGTCGATCAGTACCGGCGCATTGGTCCAGCGCGCAAGGTAATCGAGGTCGATTTTCCCCGCCTCCAGCAGGCAATGCACGAGGCTCAGCACCAAAAGCCCGTCGGTCCCGGGCGTCACGCCGACCCATTCGTCGGCCACGGCGTTATAGCCCGTGCGGATCGGGTTCACGGCGATGGTCTTGACGCCCCGCGCCTTCAGTCGCGACATCCCCATCTTGATGGGGTTGCTGTCATGGTCCTCGGCCACGCCGAACAGCAGGAAAAGCTGCGTCTTCTCCCAGTCCGGGCTGCCGAATTCCCAGAAGGCGCCGCCCATGGTGTAGATGCCCGCCGCCGCCATGTTGACCGAGCAGAAGCCGCCATGCGCGGCATAGTTCGGCGTGCCGAACCCCTGCGCCCAGAGGCTGGTGAAGCTCTGGCTCTGGTCCCGCCCGGTGAAAAAGGCCAGCTTGTCCGGCGCCGCGTCGCGCAAGGGGCGCAGCCACGAAAGCGCCGTCTCGAACGCCTCCTCCCACGAGATCTCCTCGAACTCCGCCGCACCCCGCGGCCCCACCCGCCTCAGTGGCGCCCGCAGCCGGGCGGGCGAGGTGTGCTGCATGATCCCGGCGGCCCCCTTGGCGCACAGGACGCCGCGGTTCACCGGGTGGTCCCGGTTGCCCTCGATATAGGCGACCTCGCCGTCCTTGAGGTGCACGTTGATCCCGCAGCGGCAGGCGCACATGTAGCAGGTCGTCTGCCGCACCTCGTCCGAAGGCGCGGGCGACAGGTCAAGTTCGGGATCGGGCAAGCTCATGATCGGCCTCCTTGCAGGGGCGTCGGGATATCTCGCAAAGACGGCATCATCACGGGCCCCACCTCATCCGCCCCGTCGGCAAAGAGCAACCCCCGGCGCATCACATTGCGCCCATGCCCTACCCCCTTGCGCGCCCTGCGTTTCTTCTCTTCCCGAAATACTCCCGCCGGAGGCTCCAAGGCCGGCCAAGCGCGCCTCCCTCCGGCCCTGCATCACGCCGCCAGGACCCGCGCGGTATCCCGTGCGATCCGTCCTTCCTCGTCGGCGGGGACGACATGCACCGGCACCTCTCCGGCCCAACGCAGGCCCGCGACGATGCGATCCCGCACGGTGTCCGCGTTCTCGCCGATTCCGCCGGTGAAGGCGATGGCGTCCAGCCCCTCCATCGCGGCGATCAGGCTGCCGGCCTGCCGCACCGCCCAGTAGCAGAAATGGTCCACCGCGAACCGCGCCGCGGCGTCGTCGCGTGCCAGCAGCGCGGCCATGTCGGACGCCCCGGCCAGACCGCGCAAGCCGCTCTCCCGGTTCAGCAGCCGGGCCGCCTCGTCCTGCCCGAAGACCTCGACCAGCCGCAGCACGGCGTTGCCGTCGATTTCGCCTGTGCGGGTGCCCATGGTGGTGCCCGAAAGCGGCGAATACCCCATGCTGGTGGCGACCGACCGGCCGTCGCGAATCGCGCAGAGCGAGGCGCCGTTGCCAAGGTGCAGCGCCAGAAGCCGGTCGGGCAGGGGATCCAGGGCCTCGACCAACCCCGCGTAGCTCAGCCCGTGAAAGCCGTAGCGGCGCAGGCCCAGGGCGCGCGCCGGCTCGGGCAGGGCGTAGGTGGTCGCGACCTCGGGGTTGGTCGCGTGAAAGGCGGTATCGAAGCTCGCGCATTGCGGAAGTCCTGGCGCCGCGGCGGCCAGTGCCCGGATGGCGGACAGGTTGTGCGGGTTGTGCAGCGGCGCCAGCGGGATGCAGGCCTCGATCCCGGCCATGACCTCCGCGTCGATCCGGCAGGGGGCGGTCAGCTCAGCCCCGCCATGGACGACGCGGTGCCCAGCCGCGTCCAGATCGCCCGGGCCGCATCCCCGGTCCGAGAGGTCGGCCAGCAGCAGCCCCAGCGCGGCCGCGTGGTCGGGCGCGCTGACGGGCCGTCGCGCCTGGCCCAGCACCAGCTGCCCGGAACCGCCGATCTCGGTCACGCTGCCTGACAGCTCGGGCACGAGGTCGGGTCCGAAAAGCTCGACCTTGACCGAGGAGGATCCCGCGTTGACGACCAGTATGCGCCCGCTCATCGCCGCGCGCTCCGGGCCAAGTTCTGGCCGAAGTCCTGACCCGCGTCTCGTCCGGCAGCGGTCAGGGGACCGCCTCCGGTCAGCGCATCGGTCGCGTCGCTGCCTGCGGTTGCGGCGATGGCGCCCAGCGCGGCGGTGGCGATCCGCGCGCCGGCCTTCTGCGATCGGCTGGTCAGCAGGATCGGCACCCGGGCCCCCAGCACGATCCCGGCGGCGCAGCAGCCCATCCCCAGCACCATCAGTTTGAACACCGCGTTGCCGGTGGTGATGTTGGGCGTCAGCAGGATGTCGGCATCCCCCGCGACGGGACTGTCGTACCCCTTGTCCAGTGCAGCCTGCCGCGAAAACGCCAGGTCCAGCGCCATCGGCCCGGCGACATCGGCGCCGGGGAGGGCGGTCTGCGCCCAGGCCGCGATCTCGACCGCCTCGACCGAGTTCGGAAGCGACGCGATAGGGTCTTCGGTGGCGCTGAGGATCGCGGCGCGGGGACGGTCGGTGCCCAGCTGGCGCGACAGCGCGACGGCGTGGGCCAGGCAGGCCTGCCGCGTCTCGATATCGGGGTCGACGTTCAGGGCCGCGTCGGTCAGTAGCAGCGGACGCTCGGCCCCGGGCGCTGTGATGTGGAAGATGTGACCGCAGCGGGCCCCCGGCGCGCGAAGCCCGGCAGCGCTGGGCAGAAGACCCTTGAGAAAGGTCGATGTGTGGATCTGTCCCTTCATGATCGCATCGGCCTCGCCCGCGCGGGCCAGAGCGGCGGCGCGGGGGGCTGCGGCCTCCATCGGCGCCTCTTCGATGCGCAGGTCCTGCAGGTCCCAGCCGATCTCGTCGGCGATGGCGCGGATCTTGGCGGGATCGCCGATCAGGATCGGTTCGGCCAACCCCAGCTCGGCTGCTTCGCGGATGCCCTGCATCGGGTTCACGGCGCCCGCGTTGACGACCGCCACCCGCGGCGGCGGCAGGGTCTGCGCCCGCGACAGAAGCCCCGGCGGGCAGGCAGGCTCGACGGGCGACAGGAAGGGAAAGGCGGGGCGGGTCATGGCAGTCTCCCGGAGGTGGTAGATACCCGTCCGAGATGGACGCGGAAGCGGGAAAAGGTCAACGTCTCCCGCCCCTTGCGTGGCGACCGCGGCTGTCGTGCCGCACGCCCGCGCTGCGTCCGCCGACAGCCGGCAAACCCCTTGCCCACTGGCCCGTGCGCCCCTCTGCCGCGCCTGCCGCAGCGCGGGCATGCACCGCGGCGATGGCGGGAATGCGGAGGGTGCATCGGGGGGCAGCGCAGTCAGGGGGCGGGATGTGGCGCGGCTTCGCCCCGGACTGACGGCGCCGCGGCGCAGGTTCGTGGGCCGGGACGTGACCGTGGGGCGCCGGGCCGACGCGCAGCAAGGTGCCTGCGCGACCCGGGGGCCACACGCCGACCGCGGGCGCGCAGAGCCGGGCACCCCGCTGCGCGTGGCGGGCGGTTTCACCCCGCCATATCCGCGGCCGAGATCCCGGCCACGCGCTCGGGCTTCTTCATCGCGTCACGGCGGAAGGGTTCGCCCAGTTCCTGGTTCAGGATGACCTCGATGAAGGTGGTCCGGCCCTCTTTCTGCAGCTCGATCGCGCGGTGCAGCGCCTGCGTCAGGTCATCCATCGTGGTCGCCTGCACGCCTTCCAGCCCGCAGGCCCGGGCGATCGCGGCGTAGGACACGCCGGTGTCGAGTTCCGTGCCCACGAAGTTGTCGTCGAACCACAGCGTCGTGTTCCGCTTCTCCGCGCCCCACTGGTAGTTGCGGAAGACCACCATGGTGATCCCCGGCCAGTCGTCGCGTCCGCAGGCCGTCATCTCGTTCATCGAGATGCCGAAGGCCCCGTCGCCCGCGAAGCCCACGACGGGCGTGTCGGGGCAGCCGATCTTGGCGCCCAGGATCGCCGGAAAGCCGTAGCCGCAGGGGCCGAAGAGGCCGGGGGCAAGATACTTCCGCCCCGCCTCGAAGGTGGGGTAGGCGTTGCCGATGGCGCAGTTGTTGCCGATGTCGGTCGAGATGATCGCTTCGGCGGGCAGGGCGGCGGTGATCGCGCGCCAGGCCTGGCGCGGGCTCATCCGCTCGGGGTCGCGGTCGCGGGCGCGTTCGTTCCAGGTCGTGCCCTCGTCGTCGTCCTCGTGGTCGAGGCTGGTCAGCTCTTGCGCCCAGCGCGATTTCGTCTCGGCGATCAGGTCGCGGCGGCTGCGGTCGCCCACCCCCTCGGGCAGGGCGTCGCGGATCGACTGCGCGACCTGCTTCGCATCGCCCACGATCCCCACCGTCACGGCCTTAGTCAGGCCGATGCGGTCGGGGTTGAGGTCGACCTGAATGACCTTCGCGTCCTTCGGCCAGTAGTCGATGCCATAGCCCGGCAGGGTCGAAAAGGGGTTGAGCCGCGTGCCCAGCGCCAGCACCACGTCGGCGCGCGCGATCAGCTCCATCGCCGCCTTCGACCCGTTATAGCCCAGCGGGCCCACCGACAGCGGATGCGAGCCCGGGAAGGCGTCGTTGTGCTGGTAGCCGCAGCAGACCGGGGCATCCAGCGCCTCGGCCAGCTCGGCCACCGACGGGATCGCGCCCGACAGCACCACGCCCGCGCCGTTCAGGATCACGGGGAACTTGGCGCTACCCAGAAGCTCGGCCGCCCGTGCCAGCGCGTCGGCGCCGCCCGCGGGACGCTCGAACTCGACGATGGCGGGCAGGTCGATGTCGATCACCTGCGTCCAGAAATCGCGCGGCACGTTGATCTGCGCGGGGGCCGAGGCACGTTTCGCCTTCTGGATCACGCGGTTCAGCACCTCGGCGATGCGCGACGGGTCGCGTACCTCTTCTTGGTAGGCGACCATGTCCTCGAACAGCTTCATCTGCTCGACTTCCTGGAACCCGCCCTGACCGATGGTCTTGTTGGCGGCCTGCGGCGTGACCAGCAAAAGCGGCGTGTGGTTCCAGTAGGCGGTCTTCACCGCGGTAACGAAGTTGGTGATGCCGGGGCCATTCTGGGCCACCATCATCGACATCTTGCCGGTCGCGCGGGTATAGCCGTCGGCCATCATGCCCGCGTTGTTCTCATGCGCGCAGTCCCAGAAGCGGATGCCGGCCGCGGGAAAGAGATCCGAAATCGGCATCATCGCCGACCCGATGATCCCGAAGGCATGCGCGATCCCGTGCCGTTGCAGCACTTTCACGAAAGCTTCTTCGGTGGTCATGCGCATGATGCCGGTCTCCTTGCTGTGGCGGGGCGAAGGTAGGCGCGCGCCGCGTCCTCGGATAGGGCCAGCCATGCCCGCGGGATAAGACCAGTTTATGCCGTGAGGCGACGTGCCCCAGCGCTCCTGCCCGTGCCCCGGGCGGAGCCAGCCAGAGCGTGCAGAGCCTACCAGGTCTCGGTCGCCCTCGGACCCCCGCCTAGGCCAGCGCGGCGGCGATGCGGGCCACGCCCTCGGGAATGCGGTCGGCGGAGATCGAGGAATAGGCCAGCCGGTAGTGATCGCGCGGCGGCCGGGCCCCGGAAAAGAAGGCCCCGCCCGGTTCGATCAGCACGCCCGCGCTGCGCAGCCGCATCGCCGCCTCTTCGGTGTCGCGGCCCGGGGCGCGCATCCACAGGGACGATCCGCCATAGGCTCCGCCGCCACCCGCCCGGGTCAGGCCATGCGCAGCGATTGCCTGTTCCAGCACGCGGCGGCGATCGTGCAAGGCCCTCGAGACCCGGCGCACCATCGCGTCGTGATGGCCGAGTGACAGGAAATGAGCCGCCGTTCGTTGCACGTGCCCCGGCGGATGGCGCAGCACCGCCAGCCGCAGCGCCCGCGCCTCGCGGATGAAGGCGGCCGACCCGACGAGGTATCCAAGCCGCAGCCCCGGGAAGAGCGATTTCGAGAACGAGCCGACATGGATCACCCGCCCCTCGGTATCCAGCGCCTTGAGCGCGGGCAGGGGAGCGGCGGCAAAGGACATCTCGAACTCGTAGTCGTCCTCGACGATCAGGAAATCCTCGGACGCCGCGCGGGCCAGCAGCGTCTCGCGCCGGTCTCGCGGCATGGTGATCCCGGTGGGGCAGTGATGGCTGGGCGTGACGAAGACGGTGTGCACGCCCTCGGGTATCGCCTCGGCATCGAGGCCGCGGTCGTCGACCGGCACGGGCAGCACGGTGCAGCGCGACTGGCCGAGGATGTCGCGCAGGCCCGGGTAGCCCGGCTCCTCGATCACCGCGGTGCGCCGGGCGTTCAGGAGAACCTCGGACGTCAGCCACAGCGCGTTCTGCGCGCCCATGGTTATCAGGATCTCGTCGGGGTCTGCGCGGATGCCGCGGCGGGGCAGCAGGCGGTGCGACAGGTAGTCGACCAGCATCGCGTCGTCGCCATCGACGGCGTCCGAGGTCAGTGCGCCGAAATCTCGCGTCCCCAGCGCCCGTACCGCGCAGAGCCGCCAGTTGGCATGGTCGAAGAGCGCGGGGTCGGCCTGGCCGTAAAGGAACGGGTAGCGATAGCTGCGCCAATCGGGGGGCTTGCGCAGCGCGGCACTGTCGGAGAACCGGCGCGCGAGGGCCCGGTTCCAGTCCACCCGGTCTTGGCGCGTCCGCGGCAGGATGCCCGAGGGATGCGGCGCGCCGTCCGAGACGTAGTAGCCCGAGCGCCCCCGCGCCGTCAGGTAGTCGTCGGCCAGAAGCTCGGTATAGGCCAGCGTCACGGTAATGCGGCTGATGCCCAGATGGGCGGCCAGCCCGCGGGACGATGGCAGCTTCTCGCCCCGGCGGAAGCGTCCCGACAGGATCCCCTCGGCCACCTGCCGCTGGATCTGGGATTGCAGCGTGCCGGTGTCGCCGGGGCTCAGGGCGAAGGCTTCGGCAGGGATCGGCATCGGGGCGGGGGTCCAGGGATTGGGCGGTCAGGCAACAGGACGGGCGCGCCCGTTGTCCCGACTGTAGAAACCTGCAGGCACCGGATGCAAGGCAGGCCGGCGGTCTGCGCGCCCGCTCTGAGGCCACAGCGCCCCGAGCTGCCGGATTTTCCGGCAGTGCCATGGGGGCGCCGCCGGCGCAGCTGATAGGACGATAACGCCGGGCCCCGGAGCAGGCCTGCACCAGCAGAGCGCCCAGGCGACCGCGTCGCAGAGAGCTGCCCGCGTTTTTCGTCTTTGTGGGAGAGGCCTAGGGTTTCCTGCCGGTCCGATCCGCGACGCGGGGCTGACCGGGTCCGGTTGTCTGCCGGTGGTCAAGCAAGCGCCCGGATCACCGGGCGCTTGGGGTGTATCAGGCCGCGTCCGGCCGGGGCGGACTCAGCCGGCGGACCGGGCCGCGGGCTTGCGCCGCCGCGGGCGCCGCTTGGCGGGCGCGTCCGAGGCGGGCTTGGCCCCCCTGGCCGGGCGTCCACCGCCGTTGCCGCCACCGCGGTTGCCGCGACCGCCCGACTTGCCCGAGGGCTTGCCGCGTCCGCCGCCCGAGCTGCGTCCGGTGTCGGGCCATGGCGTGCCGCCGGCGACGTCCAGCTCCATCTTCACCTGCTTTTCGATGGCGCGCAGGTCGCCCATCTCCTCGGCATCGCAGAATGCGACGGCCCGGCCGCTGGCGCCGGCCCGGGCGGTGCGCCCGATGCGGTGCACGTAGGTTTCAGCCACGTTCGGCAGGTCGAAGTTGTAGACATGCCGGATCTCGGGGATGTCGATGCCGCGCGCGGCCACATCGGTGGCGACAAGCACCCGGATCTCGCCCGAGCGGAAGCCGTTCAGCGCACGGTCGCGCTGGCCCTGGCTCTTGTTGCCGTGGATCGAGGCAGCGGCGAAACCCTGCGCCACGAGCCCCTTCATCAGCCGCTCGGCCCCGTGCTTGGTGCGCGAGAACACCAGCGCAAGCTCGTCGCGGTGGGTGTCGAGCAGCTTGGCCAGAAGCTTGGGCTTGTCGGACTTCTCGACGAAGTGGACCTCCTGCTCGATCCGGTCGGCAACCTGGCCCGGAGGTGCGACCTCGACCCGGACGGGCGAGGTCAGGTAGGCGCGCGACAGCTCCTCCATCTGTTTCGGCATGGTGGCCGAAAACAGCATGGTCTGCCGGTCCTTGGGCAAAAGCGGCGCAATCCGGCGCAGCGCATGGATGAAGCCCAGGTCGAGCATCTGGTCGGCCTCGTCGAGGACGAGGAACCGCGTGGCGTCAAGCCGCACCGCCTTGTTGTCGAGGTGGTCGATCAGCCGCCCCGGGGTCGCGACCAGGATGTCGGTCCCGCGGGCCAGGCGCTGGGCCTGCCCGCGCGGAGACACGCCGCCGACCACGAGGCCGATGCGCAGCCCCGTGCCCTCGGCCAGGGCGCCCAGGCTTTCGGTGATCTGGCGGGCCAGTTCGCGCGTGGGGGCAAGGACGAGGCCGCGCACGGTCTTGGGCGCGGCCTTCTCGGGTTCGGCCAGCAGCGCTTCAAGGATGGGCAGGCCGAAGGCAAGCGTCTTGCCCGACCCGGTCTGGGCAAGCCCCATGACATCGCGGCCCTGCATCGCATGGGGAATCGCCTTCGTCTGGATCGGCGAGGGATCGGTGATGCCCTGGCGGGCAAGGGCGGTGGTCAGTGCGGGCTGAAGGCCCAGCATGTCGAAGTCCATAAAATGTCCTTTCCACGCGCCTCTGTGACACGTGGCGATGCGGACCAGGCGCGATGCCGATCCGGAAATGGGTGCGCGGATGCCGCGGGGCGCGGCATGCAAACGCGGGCCCCAATGCGTGATGTCGGGAAACTCATGTCAGGTGACGGCCCGGGTGGGACGATTGATCTCGTCCAACTGCTCACGCGGCAGGGGCGGCGTCATCTTCACGAAGGGAAGTGGACCCCGAGGGCGGGGAAGTCAAGTCCGACCTCTGCCTCGCGTCGGCCGATGGACCGGGGGCTTCGCGCCCCCGGACCCCCGCGGAGTATTTCACGAAGAAGAGAAACAAGGGGCTTCGGCTTCTCTTCTTCTGAAATACTCCCGCCGGAGGCGACAGCCGCGCCCCGCGCGGCCCTTTTAAGCAAACGGCGTGGCGCGTCAGCGCCTCAACTTGACAGCACCCGGGCCAGCGCGGCGTCGATGGTGTCGACGATGCGGTCGATCTCGTCCGCGGTGACGATAAGGGCGGGGCTGAGGCAGAGCGTATTGTTCCGCCCAGGAAGCGACCGATTGGTGGCGCCGATGATCACGCCGTTGGCCATGCAGTCGGCTACCACGGCCTGTACCTGCAGCTCGGGCAGGGGGCTGCGGCTGGCACGGTCGGTGACCAGCTCGGCCCCGCAGAACAGGCCCAGCCCGCGGACGTCGCCCACGCAGGCGTGCCTTTCCTTAAGGCGCTCGAGCCCGGCCATCAGCTGCGCACCGCGGGCCCTGCAGTTCTCCAGAAGTCCTTCGTCCTCGATGATACGCATGTTCTCGAGCGCGGCCGCCGGGCCCGCGGTGCAGCCCGCGAAGGTCGAGATCGAGCGGTAGTAGTTCAGCGGGTCCGTCGCGTCGTCCTTGAACATCTCGAACACCCGCTCGGTCGTCACGCAGACCGATATCGCCGCGTAGCCCGAGGCGACGCCCTTGGCCATCGTCACGAAATCCGGCTCGATCCCGTAGTGCTGGTAGCCGAACCATTCGCCCGTGCGGCCCAGCCCGCAGACGACCTCGTCGATATGCAGAAGGACGTCGTACTTGCGGCAGATCTCCTGGACCCGCGGCCAGTAGCCCGGGGGCGGCGTGATGACCCCGCCCCCTGCGGTTACGGGTTCCAGAACCAGGCCTCCCACCGTCTCGGGGCCCTCGCGCAGGATCACCTCTTCGATGGCGTCGGCGGCACGACGGCCATAGGCCTCGCCCGACAGCGCGCCCCAGCCCTGTTCGGCGGCATGGTATTCGTTGCAATGCGGCACCTCGACGAAGCCCGGCGCGAAGGGGCCGTACTGAGCCTTGCGCTCCTCCTGACCGCAGGAGGACAGCGCCCCCAGCGTGGTGCCGTGGTAGTCCCGCGCGCGGTACAGGATCTTGTGCTTGCGCCCGCCATGGCGCTTTTCGGCGATCTGGCGGATCATCTTGTAGGCGTTCTCGTTCGCCTCGCTGCCCGACGAGGCGTAGAACACCCGGCTCATCCCCGGCATCCTGGCGATCAGCTTCTCGGCGAACTGCGCCGCGGGGATCGAGCCCGTGGAGGAGGAGAAGAAGTTCAGCTTGACCAGCTGATCGCGCACCGCGTCGGCGATGCTTTCGCGCCCGTAGCCCACGTTGACGGTCCAGACCCCGCCGGACACCGCGTCGATGTATTCGCGCCCCGAGATGTCCCAGACGCGGATGCCGCGGCCTTCGGTGATGATGCGGGGATCCACCGTTTCGAACGGCTTGTGCTGCACCATGTGGTGCCAGACATGGGCGCGGTCGGCTTCGATGACGTCGCGCGGATCATTGACGTGGAAGGGGAGGGTCATGGGGCGCACCCTTTCGGAAAAGCTTCGGGACGACCCCCGGAGCGGACGGTTCGGCCGGCGCGGGGGCAAGGGCGCTTTGGTCTTCGGACACGTCGAAAATGCAGCGTCCGAAGGGCCAGGCGTTGGGGAAGCTTTGCCTATGCATTCGGCACCCTGATAGGGCCAGATGCCTTGCATGGATGGTGCCAGAACAGCGCGAGCGGGGCGCCGATCATTCAGCTATGCCGGGCAAGTCATTGAAATTTCGTGTGCCTTAGGCCCGGGTTTTTTGCATCCGCACTGGAAATCGTGCGGTGCGCCTGTATTTTGAGCGGAGCAAGACGATTGACGGGCGGGGGGCCTGCGGGTTTGCTTTCCGACAACGGCGGCGGGGTTGCATCCCGGTCCGCGTGGCGTTTGTCCACGCGGTCGTGGACGGGTCCCTGCCTGTCGGACGAAAGCCCGGCATCCGCGATCGGGACCGAGAACGAAAGAGACACCAGGGAGACACGACAGATGACATTCGGAAAGACGATGCTGGCCGCGGCCGGGGTCGCCGCGCTTTCGACCGGCATGGCGCAGGCGCAGACCGACGAGATCACCGTGGCCTATTTCCTCGAATGGCCGATGCCGTTCCAGTATGCCAAGGCAATGGGCACCTATGCCGACGAGATGGACGTCGACATCAACTGGGTCAGCTTCGACACCGGCACCGCGATGTCGGCGGCGATGGCCTCGGGCGACGTCCAGCTTGCCGTCAGCCAGGGCGTGCCGCCCTTCGTCGTCGCGGCAAGCGCCGGGCAGGACCTGCAGGCCGTGGCCGTCGCGGTCAGCTATTCGGAAAACGACAACTGCGTCGTGTCGAGCCAGCTTGAAATCGACAAGGAGTCGGCCGGCGAGCTTGAGGGCGCGAAGGTCGCCGTGCCGCTGGGCACCGCCGCGCATTACGGGTTTCTTGAACAGATGAAGCACTTCGGCGTCGATGTCGCGTCGCTGAACGTGGTCGACATGGCGCCGCCCGAAGGCGCGGCGGCCCTGGCGCAGGGCGCGGTCGACATGGCCTGCGGCTACGGCGGCGGCCTGACCCGGATGAAGGAGCATGGCAACGTGCTGCTGACCGGCGCCGAGAAGGAAGAGCTGGGCATCCTTGTCTTCGACGTGATCTCGGCCCCCGCCGATTTCGTCGCCGAGAACCCCGACCTGGTGGCGCAGTTCCTGAAAGTCACGGCGGACGCCAACGAGATGTGGAACGCGGGCGAGAACCATGACGAGATGATCGAGGTCATCGCCGAGGACGGCGGGATGGAACTGGACGCCGCCGAGGCCGCGATTTCGACCATGGTCTTCCCCGGCGTCGAAGAGCAGCTTTCCGACAAGTGGCTGGGCGGCAACGCGCAGACCTTCATGGGCGGCGTGGCCGAGGTGTTCCTGGACGCAGGCTCGATCGGGGCGGTGCGCGACAGCTACGATGACGCGGTCAACACCGGCCCGCTGGAGCAGGTCGAGGGCATGTAATCCCCGGCCGGTGCCGCGGATCCGCGGCGCCGTAGAATGAGATGCCGCGGCGCGCGTGCCGGCGCGCCGCGGCCGCCCCTCCCCGCGGGACGGGCGAGGCAAGATCAGAGCAAGTTCCGGGAATTCCATGACCAGCCTCAAAATCGATGACGTCTCGATGCGCTTCGACCTGCCCAACGGCTCCTCGGTCCAGGCGTTGCAGAACGTCTCGCTCGATCTGCAGCAGGGCGAGTTGATGAGCGTCCTCGGCCCGTCGGGCTGCGGCAAGACCACGCTTCTCAACATCGTGGCGGGGTTCCTGGCGCCGACCGAGGGTCAGGTGCTTCTGGGCGACGAGGTCGTGCGCGGCCCGGGCCCCGAGCGCGGCATGGTGTTCCAGCAGGGGGCGCTTTTCGAATGGATGAACGTGCGTGAAAACGTGGGGTTCGGCCCGCGGATGAAGGGCATGCCGAAAAAGGAGAAGGCCGAGGTCGTCGATCACCTGCTCGAGGTGGTCGGCCTGCGCGATTTCAAGGAAAAGGCGGTTTACGAGCTGTCCGGCGGCATGCAGCAGCGCGTGGCGCTGGCACGTTGCCTGGCCAATGACCCCGACGTCATCCTGATGGACGAACCGCTGGGCGCGCTCGACGCGCTGACGCGCGAAAAGATGCAGGGGCTCGTGCTGAAGCTCTGGAAAGAGACGGGCAAGACGGTGATCCTGATCACCCACTCGGTCGAAGAGGCGCTGCTGCTGGGCGAAAGGCTTCTGGTGATGGCGCCGCGGCCGGGGCGGATCCACCGCGAATACCGTCTCCCCTTTGCCGACAACGGCGTGAACGCCGACCTGCGCGAGGTGAAGAAGGACCCCGAATACACCCGCACCCGCGAAGAGGTGCTGAGCATGATCTGGGAGATGGAGGAAGAGATCATGGGCCGCGCCGAGGACGCCGCATGAGCCCGGTTCCCCCAGCCGCCGCCCCCCTCGCGAAGCCCGCCGCGGGGGCGTCCGGGACCGACAGCCCGGGATCGCGCGCCGCCCGCCGGTCCACCCGGCCCGATGCCCGATCCGATGCCCGTACCCATGACAGACAAGACACGCGCGCGCAGCGCCGTCCCGAGGCAGTGACCGCATGACCATTCTTCTGATTTACGTCGCGATCTTCGTGATCGCCTTTCTCGTCGTGCGCGGGGCCACGCGGCTGGTCGCGGCGCGACATGATTACACCTCGCTCAAGACCGTCACCTTCGGCGACGAAAGCGCGGTGCGGCCGAACCGCGTGGCCTCGATCCTGTCGGTGCTGACGATCTTCGTGATCTGGGGGGCGTTCACCGGGTCGAACTGGGTGCCCGTGCACGCGCCGGGGCCCTTCGTGGGCGAGACGCAGTTCACCTATACCGCCGAGCGCGCGGATGGCGCACGCGACGACGCGACCGTGCATGTCGTCGTCAACCCGCCCGAGGGCGAGCAGGCCGATGCGCCCGAACCCGCCGCGGGCGACGGCTGGGCGCATGACGACGGGCTGGCGGTGACCGCGTGGCGGTCGTCGCTGATCCGGGTCGACCGCAATGACGACGCCGAAGAGCGGCCGCAGGTCGTGGCGATCGACGGCGAGCCGATCTCGCCCGGCGGGTCGGTCAAGGTCGCGCACGGCAAGGTCACGCTGTCGGGCAAGGGCACGCCCAACTTCATCCCCGACTCGGGCTGGCAGATGGAGCCGATCTGGCTCCCCGCGCCCGAGGCGGTGGTGGGCCGGCTGATCGAGATCGCGCAGGACGGCTATCAGAACTCGACGCTGTGGGAGCATCTTTTCTGGTCGCTCTTCCGGGTGATCCTCGGCTTCCTCTGCGGTGCGCTGGTGGGCATCCCGCTGGGCTATGCCATGGGCCTGTCGAACTGGTTCCGCGGCTGGTTCGACCCGATCGTCGAGTTCATGCGCCCGGTGCCGCCCTTGGCGCTGATCCCGCTCGTCATCATCTGGGCGGGGATCGGCGAGGTCGGCAAGATCATCCTGCTGTTCCTGGCCGCGCTCTGGATCATGACGATCTCGGCCCGCTCGGGCGTGTCGGGGGTGGCGGTGTCGAAGGTGCACGCGGCGTTTTCGCTGGGCGCCTCGAAATGGCAGGTGCTGCGGCACGTGATCATCCCGAACTCGCTGCCCGAAATCTTCACCGGGGCGCGGGTGGCGATGGGCGTCTGCTGGGGCACCGTCGTCGCCGCCGAACTGGTCGCCGCTGAAAAGGGGGCGGGCATGATGATCATGGTCGCCTCGAAATTCCAGCTGACCGATATCGTCATCATGGGGATCATCCTGATCGGGGTGATCGGCTACCTGATCGATATCCTGATGCGGCAGGGCGAAAAGTGGCTGGTGCCGTGGAAGGGCCGGGTCTGACGGCGGCGCGGGGCAGTTGACGCAGCTGGCCATTCTGTCGGCTGGTTCGGCGATCGGCGCTGTCGAGTCCCCGTAGCTACAAGGGCGTCCCGGCGATCCGGGGCGCCCTTGTCGTGTCTGCTGTCCTCTCGTGCAGACCTTGGGTTGCCAGCTTCGGCGCGCCCTTCCATCGGGGGGCACGGCCCGGTGCATCCTGCTAAGACACCGCACGACAGCCTCAACCGACATCGCGCGGAGATGTGGCGACCCGACGGGGTGGGCTCCGACCGTGACTGCATCATCGACGGGCAGGATCCGTGCCGCCCACCGCGACCCGATTGCTGTCGGGCGACGACGTGCGCCGCGGCAACGGGCGCCGGGCGGGTCAGCTGATGACGGCGCGCAGGGCCATGGCGACAAGACCGAGGGCCGCGACGCTCAGCACCCAGATCAGGGCGAACCATCCCAGCTTGCGCCACATCAGTGATAGCCCTCGTCGGGGTTCACCTTGCCGCGGAACACCCAGTAGGCGTAGCCGGTGTAGATCAGGATCATCGGGATCAGAACCGCCGCGCCGACCAGCGTGAAGGCCAGGCTTTCCTTCGGGGCCGCCGCCTGCCAGATCGTCAGGTCGTGCGGCACTATATAGGGGTAGAAGCTGACGCCGACGCCCGCGTAGCCCAGCACGAACAGCCCCAGCGCCGCGATGAAGGGCATGGCGTCGCGCCCCTGTGTCAGCGCGGTGAACAGCATCCACGCCGCCGCCGCGACCAGAAGCGGCACGATCAGGGTAAAGGCGACGGACGGGCTCCACGAAAACCAGCGGCCCAGGTAGACGGGGTGCAGGAACGGGGTGGCCAGGCTGACCGCGCCGATCAGGACCAGCGTCGCGATGCCGGTCAGGCGCGCGGCCCGCATCGCCAGGTCGCGCACCGGGCCCTCGGTCTTCATGATCAGCCAGCAGGCGCCCAGCAGGGTATAGCCCACCAGCACCGACACGCCGGTCAGGATCGTGAACGGCGTCAGCCAGTCCCAGCGGCCGCCGCCATAGGCGCGGCCATCCATCTCGATCCCCTGCACCAGCGCGCCGAGGGCGATGCCCTGCATCAGCGCCGCGAGGCCCGAACCCAGCGTAAAGGCCCAGTCCCAGAACCACTGGCCTTCACCCGCGCGCCACCGGTATTCAAAGGCCACGCCACGAAAGATCAGCCCCGCCAGCATCGCAAGGATCGGCACGTAGAGGGCCGGCATCACCACCGCATAGGCCAAGGGGAACACGGCGAAAAGCCCGCCGCCGCCCAGCACCAGCCACGTCTCGTTGCCGTCCCAGATGGGCGCCACGGTGTTCATCGCCAGGTCCCGCTCGCCACCCTTTTCAAGGAAGGGGAACAGGATGCCGATGCCAAGGTCGAAGCCGTCCAGCACCACGTAGGCCAGCACCGCGAAGGCGATCAGGCCGGCCCAGACGAAGGCGAGGATCTCGAAGCCGTTGCCGTCCATGTCAGTCGTCCTTCTCGTGGCCGCGGACCGGGGCGCCCTGCGGGGTGGCATCTTCGTCGTCGGGGTCGTGGCTGTCGCTGTCCATCCCCGCCGCGGGGGTGATCCCCGCGGTGCGGATCGGGCCGTCGGTGATCCGGCCCTTGGCGGTTTCGGGCGCCCGACCCATCAGCCGCAGGATATAGAAGGTGCCCGCTCCGAAGACGAAGAAGTAGATGACGATGAAGCCAAGGAGCGAGGCGGCGACCGCCGGCATCTCGATCGGTGAGGCGCTGTCGGCGGTGCGCAGAAGCCCGTAGACGGTAAAGGGCTGGCGGCCGACCTCGGTGGTGATCCACCCCGCGAGCACGGCGACGAAGCCCATCGGCCCCATCGCCAGCGCCGCCCGCCGCAGCCAGGGCGACTCGTAAAGGCGCCCGCGCATCCGCTGGATCACGCCAAAGGCGCCCAGACCCAGCATCGCGAAGCCAAGCGCGACCATCACCCGGAACGACCAGAACACGATCTGGACCGGCGGCTCGTCGGCGTCGTCGATGGTATCGAGCCCGGGCAGGGGGGCGTTCAGGTCGTGCTTGAGGATAAGGCTCGAGAGTTTCGGGATCTCAAGCGCGTAGTCGATGCGCTTTTCCTCGGGGTTCGGGATGCCGAACAGGATCAGCGGCGCGCCGTCGGGGTGGCTGTCATAGTGCCCCTCCATCGCCATGACCTTCTGCGGCTGGTGTTCGAGGGTGTTGAGCCCGTGCTCGTCCCCGGCCAGGATCTGCAGCGGCGCGGTGACCAGCAGCATCCACATCGCCATCGAGAACATCACCCGCGCCGCCGCGTTCTGCGAGTTGCGGCCAAGGTGCAGCGCCCCGGTGGCCCCCACGACCAGCGCGGTCGTCAGGTAGGCGGCCAACACCATGTGCACGAGGCGATAGGGGAAGGAGGGGTTGAAGACGATCGCCCACCAGTCCTCGGGCACGAACTGGCCGACGTCGTTCATCGCGTAGCCCGCGGGCGTCTGCATCCAGGAATTGACCGACAGGATCCAGGTGGCCGACATCAGCGTGCCGACCGCCACCATCAGCGTCGCGACGAAATGCAGCTTGGGTCCCACCCGGTGGCGCCCGAACAGCATCACGCCCAGGAACCCGGCCTCGAGGAAGAAGGCCGACAGCACCTCGTAGGCCATGAGCGGCCCCAGAACCGGCCCGGTCTTGTCCGAGAAGACCGACCAATTGGTGCCGAACTGGTAGGACATGACCAGCCCCGAAACCACGCCCATCCCGAAGGCGATGGCAAAGATCACCTTCCAAAAGTTGAAGACGCGCAGAAAGACCTCGCGCCCGGTAAAGAGATGCAGCCCGTTCAGAACGGCGAGAAAGCTCGCCAGCCCGATCGAAAAGGCGGGAAACACGATGTGGAAGGCGACGGTGAAGGCGAACTGGAACCGCGCGAGATCCAATGCGGTAACATCCATGCGGCGGCCCCTTGCAAAATCCCGGATCTGACACCGCAGGTAGGTCTGTCGGCCCGCCCCGGCAATGTCGGCTCGCGGTTGCCAATTGTCGCAGGTGGGCCGGGCAGGGGGCGCAGCGCGGCCGGGCGTCGCGCCGCGGTGTGGACTGCCTGGGGTGGCCAGCGGCGCCGCAGCCCGGCCGGGTGCCTTTCCGGTCGGGATCCGGTTCAAGGCGCACCCATCCCCCCCGCGGACGGTCGTGGTGACACCCGACGGGGCCCGGAGAGAGCAAGGCGGACGGCGACAGCGTACGGGCCCGCGCAGGCCGTTCCCATGGCCCCGCGGGCGCCCCGCGACCAAAGCCACCAGCCATCCTGTGCAGGGGCGCGCCGGTCGCGGGGATGGGGGATGCGGGGTTGGTGGATGCGGGCGACCCGTTGACTCCGCCCCGCCGCCGCGTATAAGCGCCGCTCGTGCCGTCGACCCCGCCCGGGGACCGCGGTTGCGTCAATTGGTGTTGGTGGCCCCCGCAAGGGGATGCCTGTCGGCCGCCTCGGGGCATCGCCCCCTTGGGTAAGTGCAGCAGGACAACGCCCTTCCGAAAGCCGCGTTCGCGCGGCGACACGTAGAGAAGGAGATCAGACGGTGACCAAACGCACCTCTGCCAAGTACAAGATCGACCGCCGCATGGGCGAAAACATCTGGGGCCGCCCGAAGTCCCCGGTGAACCGCCGCGAATACGGCCCCGGCCAGCACGGCCAGCGCCGCAAGGGCAAGATGTCGGACTTCGGTCTGCAGCTGCGCGCCAAGCAGAAGCTCAAGGGCTACTACGGCGACCTGACCGAAAAGCAGTTCCGCCGCATCTTCACCGAAGCCGAGCGGGTGCGCGGTGACACGGGCGAGCTGCTCATCGGCCTGCTCGAGCGTCGTCTCGACGCCGTCGTCTACCGCGCCAAGTTCGTGCCGACCGTCTTTGCCGCGCGCCAGTTCGTGAACCACGGCCATGTCACGGTGAACGGCAAGCGCGTCAACATCCCCTCCTACCGCGTGCAGGAAGGTGATGTGATCGAGGTCCGTCAGAAGTCCAAGCAGCTGGTGCAGGTGCTCGAAGCCGTGCAACTGCCCGAGCGGGACGTGCCCGACTACCTCGACGTCGACCACTCGAAGATGACCTGCACCTTCGTGCGCACCCCCGGCCTGGGCGACGTGCCCTACCCGGTGCAGATGGAGCCCAACCTCGTCATCGAATACTACGCGCAGAACTGATCCGGTTCCGCCGCAGGTATCCAAGGCCGCGCCCCCCGGGGGCGCGGCCTTTTTTCGTTGTGGCATGGGGTGCGCATGTTCAGCGGACGGATACCGACCGTCTTACGGACGCGCTTGCCTGCGGCCCGTGGCTTCGCCCGTTCGCCCCCGGAAAACCGTCCACCGGACGGTTTTCCGGGGGCGCCTGCCTTCGGCCCGGGGCTCCGCCCGTTCGGCGCTGAAAACCGTCTACCGGACGGTTTTCCGGGCGCGCCTCACCCAAAGAAAAGGCGGTGGAGCGCGCGGGCCTGGCTGACCAACAGCCCGGCGATGATCAGAAGAAGCGCCGCGAAGAACCGCCACGGCAGCGCCTCGCCCAGGAACATGACGCCGAAGATCATCGCCCAGATCGGCACCTGGTAGCTGACGAGGGTCATGAAGACCGGCCCGGCCGACCGGATCGTCACCACGCGCAACAGCACCGCAAAGGCCGTGGGCAACAGCCCCAGCGCCACGATGGCGACCCCCGGAGCGGCGCCTGCCCAGTGCGGCACGCCCTCGATCGCCAGCATCGCGGGCACCAGCACCACCGCGCCCACGCACAGCGTGATCGCGGCCATCACGATGGGGTCGACCGGCGGGCAGCGGCGGGTCACGATCGATGCGGTCGCATAGAAGACCGCCGCCGAGAAACACGCCACCTGCGCCATGACATGCCCCTCGGCCCCGGCCGAGATCAGCCCCGGCCCGATCAGCACGATGGGGCCGCTGAACCCGATCAGCACCCCCAGGACCTGTCGCAGGCTAAGCGTGTCGTCGGTGAAGAAATGTGCCAGCGGCAGCACGAACAGCGGTACTGCCGCCAGCGAAAGCCCGGCAAAGGCCGAAGGCACGAACTGCTGACCCCATGACAGCAGCATGAAGGGAAGCGCGACCGACACCAGCCCGTTGACCACGAGGTACAGCACCGTGCGGGGGGCAGGCGCGGGCCACGGCCGCCGCATCGCGAACACCAGCGCAAGAAGGGCGACAGCCCCAAGGCTCGCCCGGGCCGCCGCCACGGTGATCGGGCCATAGCCGTCCAGCGCGACGCGCATGACCGTGAAGGTCCCGCCCCAGATCACGCCTAGGACGATCACTGACACCCAGTTCAGGGCGGTGGGCTGGCCGGGGGCGCCCACGGCGCCGGGGGATGCGGTGCTGGTCATCCCATGGGGGATAGGGCGGCTGCCGTGGGTCGACAAGGGAGGGACCGGAAGAGAATGCATGCGTCATGCATTTAGATCGGGCCGCGGTCCCATTTCACACCCCCAGGCCTGATGTCGACCCGGGGCAATGACCCCGGACGTCTTCCCCACTCACTCCCCCCATCACGCGACACCCGACACGGCGTTCCGCATATTGCAGGACCCACGAAAAAGGGCCCGCCGCGATGCGACGGGCCCCTGTTCCGAATGGCAGTCCCGGATCGCGGGATCAGTTCTTGGCCTTGTCCACCATGCGGCCGGCCGAGATCCACGGCATCATGTCGCGCAGTTTCTCGCCCACCTTCTCGATCTGGTGCTCGTCGTTCAGGCGACGCGTCGCCTTGAAGCTCGGCTGACCCACGGCGTTCTCGGCCATGAAGTCGCGCACGAACTTGCCGTTCTGGATGTCGGTCAGAACCGCCTTCATCCGCGCCTTGGTCTCGTCATAGGGCAGGACGCGGGGGCCCGAGACATACTCGCCGTACTCGGCGGTGTTCGAGATCGAGTAGTTCATGTTTGCGATGCCGCCTTCGTAGATCAGGTCCACGATCAGCTTCACCTCGTGCAGGCACTCGAAATAGGCCATCTCGGGCTCGTACCCGGCCTCGACCAGCGTTTCAAAGCCCATGCGTATCAGCTCGACCAGGCCGCCGCACAGCACGGCCTGTTCGCCGAAGAGGTCGGTTTCGCATTCCTGGCGGAACGTCGTTTCGATGATGCCCGACCGGCCGCCGCCGATGGCCGAGCAATAGGACAGGCCCAGCTCCATCGCGCGGCCCGAGGCGTCGTTGTGCACCGCGACCAGGCAGGGCACGCCGCCGCCCTTGACGTATTCGCCACGCACGGTGTGGCCGGGGCCCTTGGGCGCCATCATGATGACGTCGACGCCGGGCTTGGGCTCGATCAGGCCGAAATGCACGTTCAGGCCGTGGGCAAAGGCGATCGCCGCGCCTTCGCGCAGGTTGTCGTGGACGTACTTGCGGTAGGTGTCGCCCTGCAGCTCGTCGGGCATGGTGAACATCATCAGGTCGCACCAGGCGGCGGCCTCGGCGATGCCCATGACCTTCAGGCCCTCGGCTTCGGCCTTGGCGGCCGAGGGCGAGCCCTCGCGTAGCGCGACGACAAGGTTCTTGGCGCCCGAATCCCGCAGGTTCAGCGCATGGGCGTGACCCTGGCTGCCGTAGCCCAGAATCGCGACCTTCTTGTCCTTGATCAGATTGATGTCGCAGTCGCGATCGTAATAGACGCGCATGTTCGTCCCTCCTTGGATATCTCTCGCCGGCACCATAGGGGCAGGCGCACGCTTAGGCGAGACAGGGTTACGCGGTTTCTGACAGCGCATATGCGCATTGTCATTCTTTGAACCGGGGAATAACGATATAATCATGCTCGACGACCAAGACCGCCGCCTTCTGCGCCAGCTACAGGCCGACCCGTCGCTGACCACCGCGGCGCTGGCGGCGCGGGCCGGGGTCAGTGCGCCTGTGGCCGCGCGCCGGCTTGAGAAACTGAAAGCCGCGGGCATCCTGCGCGGGGTTCACCGGGTGATCGACTGGCGCGCGCTCGGCTATGCGGTCGAGGTGTCGCTGCGCATCACGCTGGACAAGACCGACCCCGGTGCCTTCGACGCCTTCACCGCCGCGGCGCGCAAGGTGCCCGAGGTGACAGAGATCCAGACGTTCCTGGGCCGTGTCGATGTGCGCCTGTCGGTGATCGCCCGGGACATGGCGCACTGGCAGCAGATCTACCGCGCCCGCATCCTCGCCCTGCCGCATATCGCCGAGATCGAGGCGCTGATGCGCATCGCCACGATCAAGACCGACCCGGGGCTGCCGATATGACCGAGCTTGACGACACTGACCGCGCCATCGCGCAGGCGTTGCAGCGCGATGCGACCGTGTCGGCGGGGGCGCTGGGGCGCCAGCTGGGGCTCAGCCAGCCCGCGACGTGGCGGCGCATCCGGCGGATGGAAGAGGCCGGCATCCTCGCCGGGTGGCGCGCCGATCTGGACCTGCCCGCGCTGGGGCTGGGGGTGACGGTGTTTCTGGGCGTGAAGCTTGCCACGAAAAGCCGTGTGAGCCTGGAAGAGTTCGAACGCGCGATCTCGGCCATCCCCGAGGTGCAGGCGGTGGATCACGTGCTGGGGCGCTACGATTACCGGCTGCGTATCACGGCGCGCGACCTTGCCGATTTCGAGCGGGTCCTGCGCCGCCGCCTGATGACCCTGCCGGGTCTCGGCGATATCGAGGCCAACGTGCTGTTGAGCGAAGAGCGGTTGCCCGGCCCGCTCTGACGTCGGGCGACCCGATGCGGGGCAGGCCCGCAGGCAGCGCGCTGCCGCCCGCGGCCCTGTCGGGCGAGGCCCGCGCCCCCCGTGGGGCAGCCCGTCGCCGCTTCGCGACCCCTCACTCAGGGTCGGGGCCCAGTCCGGCAGAGATCAGACGCCGCCGCAGGGGGATCAGGTCGTGCGCCCCGCGCAGCCCGAGGCTGCGGAGCGCTTGGACGGGCGCCGCGTCGCTGCGGCAGACCCGGTTGAACAGGTTGATGGCCGTGGCCCGGGCGGCGATATCCCTTTCGCGCGCATGGGCATAACGGGCCAGCGCCCGGGGATCGCCGGGATCCTCGACCTCGTCCAGCGCATGGGCCAGCATTGCCACGTCAGCGAGCGAGGTGTTGAGCCCCTGGGCACCGATCGGCGGCAGGACATGCGCGGCCTCGGCCACCAGCGCCACGCGCCGCGCGGTCAGCTGCCGCGCACGCTGGGTTATGACGGGCCAGACGCGCACCTCGGTCTCGGGGTGCGCGCGGCCCAGGATGTGACAGCTGCGCCGATCCAGCTCGGCTCCCAGCGCCTCGGGCGCGAGCGCGGCAAGCTCCTGCGCGCGGGCGCCGTCCTCCATCCAGACGATGGCCGAGGCGGCGCGGCCCGCGTGATCCGGCAGCGGCACCGTCGTGCAGGCGCCGCCGCTGTTATAGACCTCGGTCGAGATCTGCCCGTGCGCCAGGTCGTGCGACACCGCGAAGGCCAATGCCTTCTGGCCGTAGCGGGTGGTGCGCATGGCGATGCCCGCGGCCTCGGCCACGCGCGAGGCCCGGCCATCGGCGCCGATCACCAGCCGGGCGCGCAGGCGGGTGCCGTCGGACAGCGTCGCCAGCGCCTCACGCTCGCGCGTCAGCAGGGCGGACAACCCGGCGCCCCAGCGCAGCGTCACCCCCGCGCGGTCGGCCAGGGCCGCGCCAATCTGGTATCGGGTCAGCCAGTTCGGCAGGTTCCAACCGAAGGCGGGGGCAGGCTCGTCGCCGTCCGGTTCGGGGCGGAAGGTGCGTTCGGCGCGGATCTCGGGTGGCCAGCCGGCCGTGTCGATGATGCGCAGCGCGTCGAGCGGGGTGGACCGCGGCGCCAGTCGGTCCCACAGCCCGCAGTGTTCTAGCAGGCGGCGGGCAGGCTGCAGGAAGGCGGTCGAGCGCAGGTCGGCCTCGGGCGCGGTGTCGCGGTCGGGCGGCGCGGCAGGGTCGATCACGGTGACCTGCCGGCCCGCCGCCGCCAGCCGGGCGGCCAGCGTCAGCCCGGCGATGCCGCCGCCTGCGATCAGGATATCGGTGTCGTCCATTCTCAGATCTCCCGTCGCGGCACGATCTGGCCCAGGAACGCGGTCAGGTCGTCGGTGTGATGGTGGATATGCGCCAGCTGCATCGGGGCGGGCGCGACGTGGACCGTGCGCAGGCCGCGTCGGTGCGGCTCGGCCAGGTTGCGCGGGTCATCGTCGAACATCGCGGCGGTGCGGGGGACCAGCCCGTCGCGCCCGAAGACCGCATCATAGGCCGCCGCCTCGGGCTTGGGACGGAACCCTGCGTGTTCTACGCCGTAGACCGCGTCGAACAGGCCGTCGAGACCGCGGGCCGCCAGCACCCGCGCCGCGTAGGGCCCCGATCCGTTGGTAAAGACCACCCGCCGCCCGGGCAGCGCCGCGATGTGGCGCACCAGAAGGGCGTCGATCTCGATATGGTCCAGAGTGACGGCGTGGACATCTTCGAGATAGGCGTCGGGGTCGACGCCATGCAGCGCCATCAGCCCCGCCAGCGTGGTGCCGTAGCGGACCCAGTAGTCATGGCGCAGGCGATCGGCCTCGGCCCGGTCGACGCCCAGCTCGCGCATGACCCACGCGGTCATCCTGACCTCCATCTGGTCGAAGAGCCGGGCGGAGGGCGGATAGAGCGTGTTGTCGAGGTCGAAGACCCATGTGCGGATGTGGCTGAAATGCGAGGCGACCATGCCCCGCGATGTAGAGCCTGGCGCGGGACGCGGCAACTGGCAGCTGCGGGGTGCGGCGGTGGGGCGCGGGGCCGATCGGTGGGCGGTCAGCGGGGCCGGCCCTCGCGGTCAGCCCGCGGGTCGGCGGCTCGGGCCCTGCGGGAAGCGACGACTTGATCCCGTGGCGCGCGGCGGGATAGGGTCGTGCGGACGACGAAAAGGGGCGGCCCATGGGCGAGACGCGGTCGGGTCAGCGAGACGCGTATCGGCTGATCCTCGAAGCCATCGACATCGGTATCTATCGGCCCGGCGACAGGCTCGTGGAAAGCGAACTGGCCGATCGGTTCGGTGTGTCCCGCACCCCGATCCGCGAGGCGCTTCAACGGCTTGAGACTCAGTCGATCCTCAGCCGCGACGGGCGGTCGCTGATCGTCTCGGCGCTGGATCACAACGCGCTGGCCGAGCTTTACGTCGTACGGACCGAGCTTGAGGGCCTGGCCGCGCGGCTCGCCGCCCGCCACGCCACGGCCGAGGAGGTGCGGGTGCTGTCGGACATGGCGCGGGAGGATCGCGCGCTGCTGGGCGACCCGGCCGCGCTTGCCCGCGCCAACCGGCGGTTTCACAAGCAGCTGCACCTGGCCTCGCACAACCGGTTCCTGATGCAGCAGCTGGACCTTGTGCACCGGTTCATGGCGCTTCTGGCGACGACCTCGCTGGCGATCGAGGGGCGCGGGGCGGATGCGCTCGACGAACACGACCGCATCGTCGCGGCCATCGCCACGGGTGACGGCGATGCTGCGGCGCAGGCGGTGCGCGGCCATATCTCGAAGGCCTTCGAGACCCGGCTGAAATACGACGCTGCGAGGTCCGCCGCGGAATAGGAGCGGTCAGGGCGGCGGTCGGGCGGACCTCAGGCAAGGCGGCATGCGGGCCGGATCGGTGCGGCCCCAAGGCAGCTATTCCGCAGCAATCCCGAAAACCTCGCCTTCGTTGCCCTCGGGCGGTGGCAGGCGGGGCGGGTCGGGGGCCGGCGGGGCGGGCGGGGCCGCGATCTGCGGCGGGCTCATTCCGTGTTCGGTCTTGTCCCAGTGGAACGGGCGGACCACGGCTTCGTAAAAGCCGCGATAGGCGGCGATGCACCCCAGCGCGTGGTAGACCCAGAGACAGGGCAGCCAGAGCAGGGGGCGAAACCCGCCCTGCGCCGCCGCGCCACGTGCCGCCACCAGGACCTGCAGCGCGCTGTAGCTGCACAGCACCCCCAGCAGGGCCGCCCCCGACGGCGCGATACCAAGTCCCGCCCAGGGTACCGGAACGCCCACGGTAAATAGCCAGAAGCTCCAGAGCAGGGGCGCGGCGGCGAAGTTCGCCAAAGCGCCCAGAAACAGGACCTGCACGCCAAAGAATCGCCAGGGTCCAAGATCGCGCCACAGCGCCCGCGGCGCCCGCATGTGGACGCCATAGGTCACCGCATAGCCCTTGAGCCAGCGAGTCCGCTGCTTGATCCACGGCCAGGCGCGGGCGACCGCCTCTTCCCGTGTCACGCTGTCGATCATGCGCGTGCGATAGCCATTGCGCGCCAGCCGCACGCCCAAATCGGCATCCTCGGTCACGTTATGCGCGTCCCACGCGGCCACGTGCTCCAGCGCGGCACGGCGGAAGAACACCGTCGTGCCGCCCAGCGGCAGGACCAGTCCCAGCCGTTCTAGCCCCGGCAGCACCGCGCGGAACCAACCCGCGTAGTCCAGCGCGAAACAGCGGGTGATCCAGGTCGCGCCGCTGTTGTAGTGGTCCAGAACGCCCTGCAGGCAGGCGACCTGTGGCGGCTCGGCGGCGAAACGGGCGGCGATCTTGCGCAGCTGGTCGGGGTCGGGCAGATCCTCGGCGTCGTAGATTCCCACGATGTCGCCCCGGCAGAGGTAGAGGGCATAGTTCATCGCCCGGGGCTTGGTCCTCACCGTGCCCCGCGGCACCCGCACCGTCCGCGCCCAGGGCGGCAGCCCGTGCGACAGAAGCGCGGCGTCGGTGGCAAGATCCTCTTCTTCCAGCACGACGAGCACCTCGAGCCGGTCGCGCGGATAGTCCAGCCGACCCAACCGGTCGATCAGGGCAGGCGCGATCCGGCCTTCGCGGTAGAGCGGCACCAGGAGCGAGATCACCGGCAGCCTGTCGTCGGGCAGGGGCGGCGCCTGCACCGGAGGGGCGGGGCGGGTGAGCGCCAGAAGCGCGGCGCCCTTCAGCAGCCCGTCGATGGCGAGGCTGATCAAGGCGACGGATGCCAGCACGCCGCAGGTGGCCGCGGGATAAAGCGAAAGCCCGACCACCGAGAGCGCCGCGAGGGTGGCGACGACATTGCGAACCGCACCAGTCGCAGGGTGCCGCGAGGTACGGCAGCTGTAGGCCGCCGGAACCCGCGATTCGGCACGGCTGGCGAGGCCCTGCCGTTGGCTGGATAGGAGTATCGCGCGCGCCTCGGGCGGCGGTACGACGCATAGCCGCACGGGGCCAAGCCGGCGTTCCAGCCACGGGCGCATCTCGTCGAACTGCGGTTCGCCCGCCGTGCCGACAAGCGTGACCGCCCCCGCACGCTTGAGCGGTACGGTATCGTGCGCCAGGCACCATCCAAGGCCCAGCTGGGCGATCCCGGCGGGATCGGCCGCGGGAGGGTCCGGGGGCAGAGGCCTGCGTGCGGCAGGGCGCGCCCGGTGCCCGCTGGCCGTCCGCCAGGGGGCTGTGCGCGGCGTTGCCGCGCCTTGGATGGTCGAGAGTTGTGCCGGCATGGTCAGCCCCCCGGTGACGTGGGGCCAGACTGGGCGCGGTATGCTTAACGGAACGTGAAGATCACCGGGCCGAAGCCCGGTGACAGGGGGTTAGCGCTGTTCCATCGCCTGCACGAAGCGCTGGAACAGGTAATAGCTGTCCTGCGGACCGGGGCTGGCTTCGGGGTGGTACTGCACCGAAAACACCGGGCGGTCGTCCAGCGTGATGCCGCAGTTCGACCCGTCGAAGAGCGACACGTGGCTTTCGGCGACGCCCGCGGGCAGGGTCTGCGCATCCACGGTAAAGCCATGGTTCATCGACGTGATCTCGACCTTCCCGGTGGCGAGGTCCTTCACCGGATGGTTGGCGCCGTGGTGGCCGTGGTTCATCTTGACCGTCCGGGCGCCAAGCGCCAGCGCCAGCATCTGGTGACCGAGGCAGATGCCGAAGATCGGCATGTCGGCGCGGTCCAGCAGCTTGCGCAGGGTCGGCACGGCGTATTCGCCGGTGGCGGCCGGGTCGCCCGGGCCGTTCGACAGGAACACGCCCTCGGGCTCGTGCGCCAGAACCTCTTCGGCGGTGGCGGTGGCGGGCAGGACGGTGATGTCGCAACCGGCCGAGGCGAGCGACCGCAGGATGTTCCGCTTGGCGCCGTAGTCGATGGCGACGACGCGGCGACCGGGCGTGTCGCGGCGGGCGTGCCCGCCGGGCCAGGCCCACAGCATCTCGTCCCACTGGTAGGACTGCGCGCAGGTCACCGTCCGGGCCAGATCCCGGCCGACCAAGCCCGGGAAATCGCGGGCCGCGGCGACCAGCTTGCCGATGTCGATATTCCCCTCGGGATCATGCGCCAGCGCGACATGCGGCGCGCCCTGACGCCGGATCGCCCGGGTCAGCCGCCGCGTGTCGACGCCGCCGATGCCGATCTTGCCCCGCGATTTCAGCCAGGCATCCAGGGTTTCCGTCGCGCGCCAGTTCGACGGCTCGGTCGGATCCCACTTGACGACGATGCCGTCCGCCGCGGGTTCAAGGCTTTCCTCGTCCTCGGGCGTGGTGCCGGTATTGCCGACATGGGGGAAGGTGAAGGTCACGATCTGCCCGGCGTAGGAGGGATCGGTCATGATCTCCTGGTAGCCGGTCATCGCGGTGTTGAAGCAGAGCTCGGCCTCGGTCTGGCCGGTGGCGCCGAACCCGCGGCCCCAGAAGACCGTCCCGTCGGCAAGCGCGAGGCAGGCGGTCGGCCGGGTGGCGGGGCTGGCAGGCATGGGGCAAAGCTCCGTATATACTGGGGGTCGCACGCTACCTAGGCGCGCCGCGCGAGGGCGTCAAGCCGACCGGGACGCGGCGCCGCAGTTGTTCCCGCGCGGGGTTTCGCATAGCCTGCGCGTTCAGGATCGACCGCTTCGGAATCAGGAAGACGTCATGGACATGAGAACCCGCATCTCGGCGGCGTTGAAAGAGGCGATGAAGCAGAAGGACACCGACCGGCTGTCCACGCTGCGGCTGATCAACGCCGCGATCAAGGACCGCGACATCGCGAGCCGCGGCGAGGGCGAGGATGACATGGTCGGCGATGCCGAGGTGCTTCAGATCCTGGGCAAGATGGTAAAGCAGCGCCAGGAAAGCGCACGCGCCTACGAAGAGGGCGGACGCCTGGAACTGGCTGAGAAGGAGCGCGCCGAGATCGCGGTGATCGAGCAGTTCCTGCCCCGGCAGCTGAGCGACGAGGAAACCGCGCGCGCCGTCGACGCGGCCATCGAAGAGACCGGCGCAAGCTCGATCCGCGACATGGGGCGCGTGATGGGCGTGCTGAAGTCGAAATACACCGGGCAGATGGATTTCGGCGCCGTGGGCCCGACGGTCAAGGCCCGCCTTTCCTGAAGCCCTGGCGCGGCGGCCTTGCCTGAGCGCGCACAGCAGGCTGAACGCCTGCAATTTGCGACATCCGCCGCCTGACCGCGGCGGCGCGTCCTATCGCGGCAGGCGGGCCAGCCGCCCGGTCAGCTCCTCATGCAGGCCCTTGCGTTCGTCCGACGACAGGAACGCCCCCAGCTCGACCTCACGCCCGCCGCCGCGCAGGGTGACGTAGTTCTCGACCGGGCCACCGCTTTCGTAGATCTCGACCCGAACCCAGTGCGGGTTGGCGTGCCATTCCCGCAGGCGGCCCGACGGGTCCGAGCGGCGCAGCTCGATCCGGTCGGACCAGAGCACAAGCTCCTCCTGCAGCGTGCCGTCGCGGTAGTTGCGGCGCAGGAAATACCACAAGCCCCAGATCGCCAGCACGACGAAGGGCAGCAGCCCCCACATCGCCATGGTGCCGACGAAGGCCAGGAGCGGCACCGCGATCAGCGATGCCGCGATGCCGATGGTCCAGGCAAAGCCCTCGGGCGGCATCGACCGGTGCGGCCAGAGGAGGGCGCGCGCGGCAGGGCGCCCGGCGGCATGGTCAAAGCGGACATGATCGTTCGCTGGGCGTCCGCCGGCATCGCCGTCATGCAAAGGGGCCCCGGCTTGCGCCGGGGCCCCTTCGTGCATGTCATCCCAGAGGAACGGCATCAGTGCGCCGGTTCACGGTCCCAGTCGCTGCGCTTGGGGAGCGTTTCAAAGGTATGCTCCGGCGGCGGCGAGGGCAGCGTCCACTCAAGCGTGTCGGCGTGTTCGTTCCACGGGTTGGGCCGGGTTTCGGGCCGACCGGCAATGATCGCGCGGAAGATGATCACGATGAAGAACACGAAGGACGCGAAGCTCAGGATCGCGCCCCAGGACGAGACGTGGTTCCACAGCGCATAGGCCTCGGGGTAGTCGATGTAGCGCCGGGGCATGCCCTGACGGCCAAGGAAGTGCTGCGGGAAGAACGTCAGGTTCGCACCGATGAACATCATCCAGAAGTGCAGCTTGCCCGCCCATTCGGGGTACATCTTGCCGGTCATCTTGGGGAAGTAGAAGTAGATCCCCGCGAAGATGGCAAACACGGCGCCCAGGCTCATCACGTAGTGGAAGTGCGCCACGACGTAATAGGTGTCGTGATAGGCACGGTCGATGCCGGCCTGGCTGAGCACGATGCCGGTGACGCCGCCGACGGTGAAGAGGAACAGGAAGCCGAAGGCCCAGAGCATGGGGGTCTTGAGCTCGACCGACCCGCCCCACATCGTCGCGATCCACGAGAAGATCTTGATCCCCGTAGGTACCGCGATGACCATGGTGGCCATCATGAAGTAGCTCTGCTGCGTCAGGCTCATCCCCACGGTGTACATGTGGTGCGCCCAGACGACGAAGCCCAGAACGCCGATGGCGATCAGCGCCCAGACCATCGGCAGGTAGCCGAAGATAGGCTTGCGCGAGAAGGTCGCGATGACGTGGCTGATGATGCCGAAGCCGGGCAGGATGATGATGTAGACCTCGGGGTGCCCGAAGAACCACAGGATGTGCTGGTAGAGCACCGGGTCGCCGCCGCCCGCGGGCTGGAAGAACGAGGTGCCGAAGTTCCGGTCGGTCAGCAGCATGGTGATGGCGCCGGCCAGAACGGGCAGCGACAGCAGGATCAGCCAGGCGGTGACGAAGATCGACCACGCGAAGAGCGGGACCTTGAATAGGGTCATGCCCGGCGCACGCATGTTGAGGAAGGTCGTGATCATGTTGATCGCGCCCAGGATCGACGATGCGCCCGAGATGTGGACGGCAAAGATCGCGAGGTCGGTGGAATACCCGCCCTCGGAGGTCGAGAGCGGCGGGTAGAGCACCCAGCCGATGCCCGAGCCGAGCTGCCCGTTGCCACCCGGCGCGAAGACCGAGGCGACGGCCATGCAGGTGCCCGCGACGTAAAGCCAGTAGCTGAGGTTGTTCATCCGCGGGAACGCCATGTCCGGCGCGCCGATCTGCAGCGGCATGAAGTAGTTGCCGAAGCCGCCGAACAGCGCGGGAATGACCACGAAGAACATCATCAGGATGCCGTGGGCGGTGATCAGAACGTTCCAGAGATGGCCGTTCGGGGTGCAGTCCTCGACGGCTGCCGGCAGGAACCGCATGCCTTCCGAGCACATGTACTGCACGCCCGGCTCCATAAGCTCCATCCGCATGTAGACCGTGAAGGCCACAGAGATGAAGCCGACGAGGCCGGCCGTGAAGAGATAGAGAATACCGATGTCCTTGTGGTTGGTGGACATGAACCAGCGGGTGAAGAACCCGCGTTCGTCGTGTTCACCATGGCCATGGACGGCTGCGTCCGCCATTGGGTGCCTCCTGCTTGCCGTAAAGTCGATAGGGTCCGGTCGGGCCGGGCCCCTGGACTTGATCCATGTCATAGCGGCTTGCGCCAATAGCGGCAATGTTGCGATCCGCCGCAGGGGTGGAAAAGTTGTCGCGGGGCCGCGTGCCGCCGCGGCAGGCGGGGTGCGCCCCCGGGGCGCGGGCCACCGGGTTTTGAGATCCGACCATCCGCGTCGCCGGGTCCGGCGCCTTGCCTGGCCCCCCTGCGGGCGGCACGCAGCCGCCGTGTCGCGTATTCGTGGCGCGGCGATCGACGGCAAGCAGGTTTGCCGACGCCCGGGGCCCGTTGGTACGGTTTTGTATGCAAGGCGTTGAAACCGGGCGATTCTGGCTGGTTTTCTCCGCCGCCGGGTCCTGCTCCGCTCATCACGTCATCTGGGGATGCGCATCGAACCGGCGCGGGACTGCCCCGTTCAGGGCTGGCGCGCCGGGGCGCCTGAGGGTGCGACAGGGGCGCCCGGCCCGCGCGCGCCGCTCAGATCCGGGCGAAGGCGCCGTCGAACTGTCGGCGCAGCGCGGCGTCAAGATCCTCCATCGTCACCGGGAGGCCTAGGTCGACAAGGCTGGTGACGCCGTGGCCCCGGATTCCGCAGGGAACGATTCCCTCGAAATGCGACAGGTCGGGTTCGACGTTCACCGACAGTCCGTGGAATGTCACCCAGCGGCGGACGCGCACGCCGATCGCGGCGATCTTGTCCTCGCGCGGGGTGCCGTCGGGCAGGGCGGGCTTTTCGGGCCGGTCGACCCAGACGCCGACGCGGCCCTCGCGAATCTGGCCGTCGACGTTGAACTCGGCCAGCGCGGCGATCACCCAGGCCTCCATCGCGGCGACGAAGCGGCGCAGGTCGCGGCCCCGGCGGTTGAGGTCGAGCATCACGTAGGCCACCCGCTGGCCCGGACCGTGATAGGTGTACTGCCCGCCGCGCCGCGCCTCGAAGACCGGAAACCGGTCGGGATCGGTCAGGTCCTCGCGACGTGCGCTGGTGCCGGCGGTGTAGAGGGGCGGGTGTTCGAGCAGCCAGATCAGTTCGTCCGCGGTGCCCTCGGCGATGGCCGCGGCGCGCGCTTCCATTTCGGACAGCGCGGTGTCGTACTCGGTCAGCCCGTCGGAGATACGCCATTCGACCATGCCTTGCCCCTTTTTCCGACCCGCCCGCCGCTCCCGTGTCGTGGCGACGAAGCCCGCCGGAGCGTCAGACCACCCTGCGCGCGAAGGTGCAAGAGGGCGGGCGGGCAAGGTGTTTGGCGGCGCGTTCGGCGGGGTTGGCGTGACGTCATCCGGGGTCACCGCGCCGGGGTGGCAGATTCCCCGCGATTCGCCCTTCACATCCCTGCGGGCATCGTCTAAGAGGCGGCTCACTTGAAGCCTAGACAGTGCGGTCGTGGCGGAATTGGTAGACGCGCAGCGTTGAGGTCGCTGTGGGGTAACTCCCGTGGAAGTTCGAGTCTTCTCGACCGCACCATCTGCTTCAAGTTTTTCCCCAAGCTAGTGATCGGCCGGCACCGAACAGACCCAGCGTTTTGGCTCGAGTTTAGCGGCTGCGGCGACCTCTGCCGATCCCGCGGACCCAGCCGGTCCTAGAACCCCAGCCGCCGCAATTCGCTGCGGATGCGTTCATAGTCGCGCGGATCCTGGGAAAACCGGCGCGACCGCCATGTTTCCGCTGTAAAGTCCGGCTGCACGCGGCGCAGGCGTTCCTTCCAATGGGCCACGGCGCCGGCATCCTCCTGCCGCGCAGCCTCGAGCAGTTTCGCAAGGTGGGCGCGCGGGTTGCCGGGGTCGAGCGCCAGCGCGTCGTCGATCACCGGGTCGAGCGTCTTGTCCCCGCGCATCAGGCAGGCGACGGCGAGGTTGGTGCGCAGCCAGTTCGGCGGGTGCCGCGTCAGGCCAAGCGCCTGGTAATACGTGTAGATCTCGTTCTCGATATCGCCGGAATAGCCCATCAGCGCGGCGTGATATCCCAGAAGCTCGGAGCTGGGCGGGGCGGTGTCGATGATCTCGCCCATCTCGTGCACCGCCTGGCGGAACCGTCCCGACAGGCACAGCAGCATCGCCCCCAGCGTCCGCACGAAGTGGTCACGCGGCGCGGTCTGAACGGCGGCGGCATGCAGGCGGCGGGCCTGCGCCTCGACCGCGGCTTCGTCGCGGACCCAGTTCAGCCGGATCCCGTCGATCAGCAGGAACGCCAGAGAGGTGACGGGCAGCAGGAAATCCGGTGCCATGTCGATGGCGCTTTGATAGTTGTGGATGGCGCGGCGGAACGCGGTCTTGTTGCCCTGCATCTCCTGCACGCGCCCCCGCTGGTAGGCGGCCCAGGCCGAAATCCCCACACCGTGGTCAAGCGGAAGACGCGTCCAGTCGCCGTCGCTGAGTTCGGAGTAGAAGCCGCCGACGATGCGGCGTGCGACACGTTCGATGTCCGCGGGTCCCAGCCGGCCCGGGGGCACGGCGATGCGGTCGGACCACAGCGTCAGCTCGGACTTCCCGTCAGACAGTACCGCGTGCACGCGCCCCTCCGACAGGTAGCCGGCCAGAACGTAGTCGGACGCCATGTCGCCGCCGCGGTCCACAGACCGTGCGCCCTGTCCCGCGCGGATCGTGAAGATGCCTTCGAAGGCGCGGGCCATGGCGACGACCTCGCGCGTCAACGCCTCGGCATTGCGCCCCGCGATCCCGCTCAGCTGGCCGAAGGGCTGCACGGTCAACGACGGCGGCCCGACCGGGCGGGCCCGTGCCGCATCGCCCGCGGGCGCGGTCGGCGGAACACCGAGGATCGGTGGTGGCGGCTTGACGGGCGCCTGCGCCCCGGGTTGCGCCGCGGGCAGGGCCGTGGCCTGGCGTGGGGTGGCCTGCCGGGCCAGTGCGGCACGCTCCATCCGCAGCCATTCCTCGAAGGCGGGGTCTGGCAGGTCGATCCCCTCCAGAAGCTCGCTCTGCCCGTCCGGGCCGCCGGTGGGGTTGGCTACCGCGATCGTCGCGGGGTTCAGCGCGACACTGACCGGCCCGATAATCAGCCCTTCCAGGTCGAGACCCGCGAAGTGCTTGCGGAGCCCCGACAATTCGCGCCTGAGGCTTTGCGCCGCACGGTCTGGGGTGCTTTCGCTCCACAACACGCTTTGCAGCCAGGCCCGCGTGCGCTTGGCATTGGGCGCGGTGGCCAGCAGCGCCAGAAGCCCCTGCGACTTGCGCGACACGGGCGTGACGTCGGCCCCGCCCCGGGCGGTCAGCGCAAAGCTGCCGTGCAGGGTCAGCGTCAACAGGGGATCGTCGTCCAGAGACGCCGGACGGTCCCGCACATTGTCGCGATCGGCCATGTGGTTCGTCACCTCCCGGGTGTCACGCCGGATCAAAGCTCCCGCACCCAAGGCTGCCGGAGCGGCGGGCCCCGTGGCGGGACGGCTGATAGTCCTCGACGGGGATGTGGCGCGCAACCATTCGCTGACAAGAAATCAATTCAGTTTAACAACTCCGCGCTGCGGGCGGGGTGGGAGGGTGGCGGATCAGCCGCCCAGCACCGACTGTGCCAGCCCCAGCCACAACGGCAGGGTGGCGAAGGAGGCAACCGTCGCGCTGATCATCGCGGCGGCGGTCAGGTTGCCGAGCCCCGCCCCCTGGCCGATGATCGGAAAGATCGAGATCATCGGCGCGGCGGCAAAGATCAGCCCTGCGGCGCGCATCTCGGGGGGGATGCCGGGCAGGGTCAGCATCAGCACCGCGACCAGCGCGGGATGCAGCAGAAGCTTGGTCGCCGCGATCCCGGCCACGGGCAGCGGCCCGCCTTCGAACGGCAGCGTCGCCAGCATGCCGCCGATCACGAACAGCGCGACCGGCGCGGCCACCGCCGACATCAGCTCGAACGCGCGGGTGAAGGGGCCGGGCAGCGGCAGGCCGGTCAGCTTGACCACCAGCGACAGGAAGACCGCGATCAGGATCGGGTTGGTCACCGCCGCCCGCAGGCTGCGGGCCACCACCCGGCCGCGACGGTTCGGTGCGCCGGCGGGTGCGGTCCCGCCGGCATCGGTTTCGCCGTCGATGTCACCGCGCGACAGGTCCACCAGCATCAGCGACAGCGGCAGGATCAGCATCGTCTCGACGATCATGCAATGCGCCAGGACCTGCGCCGCGCCGTCTCCGATGACGCTCAGCGCGACGGGGTAGCCGATGAAGCCCGAGTTCGAGGCCGAGGCGCCCAGCCCCGCCAGCGCCGCGTGCCCGCGCGGCATCGACAGGGCCCCGCGCGCGGCCGCGAAGGCCAGCCCCCAGGTCGCCAGCGACCCTGCGCCGTAGGCCAGCAGGTACCGCCACGACAAGGCCGATTCGGACTGCGCCAGCGCATGGAAGATCAGCGCGGGCAGGGCGATGCGGATCACGAAGGCGCCCAGCGGCGCCACCGACCCGGGGCCCAGGTAGCGCGACCGGATCGCGACGAAGCCCGCGCCGATCAGCAGGAACAGCGGAAGGATGGTCGCGATCATGCGCGCCGCTGCGTCGTCGCGCGGCGCGGGGCCGCGATGGGGGCGGGGCTGGGCATGGTGGCGCGGGCAAGATGGGGCACGGCTGAGGTCCTGTTGCATGGCCGCCGCGCGGGCGGCCGCTTCGGACCTTCGCATAGGTGCGGGCCGCGGCGACTACAACCCGGGGGTGTCGAAGCGCGGGCCGGCGGGGCGGGCCGGGGTGAGGCTTTGAGGGAGGTCGCCGGACGGTCCGGTGTGCGGGCCGGGGGGCTTGCGCGGCGGGGCGGGTTGGGTCACCTCTGGGCGGCAGGCATGTCCCGAGACGAAAGGTGCAGCGCGGCGTGACACGGTCGATCCTGGTCCTGAACGGGCCCAACCTGAACCTTCTGGGCGAACGCGAGCCGCAGATCTACGGCGCCGAGACGCTGGCCGATGTCGAGGCACGGTGCCGCGATGTGGCCGCCTCGGCAGGCCTTGCGTGCCGTTGCCTGCAGTCGAATCACGAAGGCGCGCTGATCGATGCGATCCAGGCGGCGCGGGGCACGGAGGCGGGCATCGTCATCAACCCCGGCGCCTATTCGCATACCTCGATCGCCATTCTCGACGCGCTTTCGGCCTACGAAGGCCCGGTGATCGAGGTGCATATCTCGAACATCCACAAGCGCGAGAGCTTCCGCCACACCTCGTACGTGTCCCGTAGGGCCGAGGCGGTGATCGCGGGATGCGGCACCGAAGGCTATGACTTCGCGATCCGCCGGATCGCCACGCTCATCGCCTGATCCCCAACACGCCGCGCCGGGCCAGACCCGGCGCGGCCTGGACCCGCTGGGCCCCGCGCAGATCGACGCGACCCGGAACCGCCCCGGGCCGCCCCGGCCCGGGCGGCGCCGATCCGGCCCGAGTTATCGGGACCTTTACTTTTCCGCGACATGGTCCGCTGCGCAGCCCCTGCGTCGGGGGCCTTGGACGATTCACGGGACCTGCGGCGGATCCACGCCGCGGCGAAGCGCGCACGCGTCTTCGCCGCCGGTAGCGGCGCGGCTCCATCTGGCGGAGACGAACATGAAGTTCCACAGTCTATCCTTCAAACTGCCTGCCCTGATTTCGGTGCTCTGCGCGATCATCGCGCTGCTGATGTCGGTCGAGGGGTATCTGGGTGCGCGCGGCAGCCTGAAAAATGATGCCACCGAACGGCTGACGCTGGCGCTGCACGCGACCGAACTGCAGCTTGAGAGCTGGTTGCACGAGGTCGAAGAGGATCTGGACGTGCAGGCCGAAAACCCATCGGTCATCGGGGCGCTGCGCCTCTTCACGATGGCCTGGGACGCGCTGGGGGACGAGGATCGCGCAGCGCTGGTCCGTGCCTACCGCGCCGGCAGCACCGCCGACAGCGACGCGGCCGCGGCCTACAACAACGTGCATGCCCGGTTCTCACCCTTTTTCGAGGCGTTGCGTGACGCGCAGGGCTACGCCGATGTCCTCCTTGTCGATGCCGAGGGCCGGGTGATCTACTCGGTCGAGGCCGCCGCCGATTTCGGCACCGTCCTGACGCCCGATGGCGGACCGATGGGCCGCGCGGTGGATCGGGCGCAGACCGCCGGCGGCAAGACCGTCTTCCAGGATTTCACCAACTACGCGGCCCTCGACGGCACGCCCGCGGCCTTTCTCACGCATGACGTAGCCGACCGCAGCGGCGCCTCGATCGGCACGATCGTCTACCGCCTGAGCCCCGAGAGCCTGGCCCGGAGCGTCGATACCGCCGCGCTTCTCGGCGATACGGGCCGGATCAACGTCGTGGGAACCGACCTTCTGCGGCGCAGCGCATCGATGTTCGAAGATGGCGGCGAGGTGCTCGAGCCCTATTACGATCCCGAAACCGCGCAGCGGGTGCTCGACTCCGAGGGTCTGACCGTGCTTTCGGTAGCCGACAGCCATGGCGACGCCGTCATGGCAGTGGCCGAGCCCTTCTCCTTCATGGGTACGACCTGGGCGATGATTGCCCTGCAGTCGGAAGCCGAGCTGATGGCGCCGGCCCGCGACCTTGCGCGGACCTTCGCGATGTACTTCGCGGTGGCGTTCGTGGTGTCGCTGGTACTGGGCTTCGTCGCGGCCCGCGGCGTGACCAAGGCACTGGAAAGCGTCACCAAGACGATGGACGAAATCGCCGCCCGCAATTTCGGCGTCAAGATCACGCGGCTGAAGCGGCGTGACGAGATCGGCGATATCGTGCGGCGGATCGACGAGTTCCGCGATCAGATGGCGATGGCGGCGGTGAACGAACAGCAGGGCCAGTTCCAGGCCTCGGCCTTCGCCAACTCCTCGACCGCGATGCTGATGGCGGATCTCGACGGCATGATCGTCAACCAGAACAAGGTGTCCGAGGCCTATTTCAGCGACAACATGGACGAGGTGCGCAGCGCGCTGCCCGCCTTCCCCGACGGGTCGCTGATCGGGCGGAACATCGACATCTTCCACAAGGACCCGCAGCGGATCCACGCCATCCTGCGCGATCGCAGCAAGCTGCCGCACCAGGCGGACGTCCGTCTCGGCAATCTCAACGTGTCGCTGTCCATCTCTCCGATCGTCGACGAGTCCGGCGCGCATGTAGGCAACGTCCTGGTCTGGGACGACGTGAGCGAGATCCGCACCACGCAGGGCATCATCAACGCCATCCGCCGCAGCCAGGCGGTGGTGGAATACGATCTCGACGGCAGGATCCTCGAAACCAACGATGTCATGCTGGACGTCACCGGGTATGGCCGGGACGAGCTGATCGGCCAGCCGGGCAAGATGCTGGTGGGCGATGGCAACGGGATCAGCGACACCACGTGGTCGCGCATCATCGCGGGCGAACCCTTTGCCGAACGCCTGGCCCGGGTCGACCGCAATGGCAAACCGATTTGGATGGACGTCAACTTCAACACCGTGCGCGGGGCTCAGGGGCAACCGATGAAGGTGGTCGAAATCTCCCGCGACGCGACCAGCGAAGAGGAGGCGCGCCAAGCCTTCGAAGCCGAGCGTGCCCGGACCGCGGCCAGCCAGGACGAGATGATCTCGTCCCTGCGCAACGGGCTGTCGGCGCTGGCCGATGGCAACCTGGTCGAGCGGCTCGAAGAACCCTTCTCGCAGGAATACGAACAGCTGCGTGAGGACTTCAACGCCGCCAGCGACCGTCTGAGCGGGGCGATCGGGCAGCTGGTCGAAGCCGCCGACGCGATCCGCGCCGGGTCGCGCGACATCAGCCAGGCCTCCGACGACCTGTCGCGCCGCACCGAAAGCCAGGCCGCGACGCTCGAGGAAACCGCCGCCGCGCTCGACGAGCTGACGGCGAGCGTGAAATCCTCGGCCGCCCGGGCGAGCGAGGCCGACACCATCGTGCAGGAGGCGCGGACCAACGCCCAGACCTCGGGCGAGGTGGTGGTCGAGGCCGTGACCGCGATGAGCGAGATCGAGAAGTCCTCGGATCAGATCAACCAGATCATCGGGGTGATCGACGATATCGCCTTCCAGACCAACCTGCTGGCCCTGAACGCGGGGGTCGAGGCCGCCCGGGCGGGCGAGGCGGGGCGCGGCTTTGCCGTCGTCGCCTCGGAGGTGCGGGCGCTGGCCCAGCGGTCGTCCGAGGCTGCCAAGGAGATCAAGGCGCTGATCTCGACCTCGTCCAGCCATGTCGAACGCGGCGTCTCGCTCGTCGGTAAGACCGGCGATGCGCTGAAGGAGATCGTCGACAGCGTCGCCCATATCTCGTCGCTGGTCTCGGAAATCTCGTCGTCGTCCAAGGAGCAGTCCACCGGCCTGTCCGAGATAAACACCGGCGTCACCCAGCTGGACCAGGTGACCCAGCAGAACGCCGCCATGGTCGAAGAGGCGACCGCGGCCAGCCATTCGCTGCGCGGCGAGGCGGAATCGCTCGGGGAACTGGCCGGCATCTTCCGCATCACGCGGGGCGAGAGCGGAGGCGGCACGGTCGTCGACCTGTCGCCGCGGGCCCCCGCGGGCGGCGCACCGGTCAAGCCGCAGCTGTCGGCCCCGGCGCCTGACGAGGCACCCCGCGCCGCATCCGGCGGCGGTGGCGGCGGGTGGGAAGACTTCTGACCCGCACCGCGATCACGAACGGGGCCGTCCCCCGCAATCCGGCGCCCTCGGGCGCCGGATATCTCACATCCGACACGCTGTCCGCGGCCGCCACGTACCGGCCCGGGCTGACAGACCCTGAAGAGGCGGCATGACAACAGCGACCCGTAACGTCCCGGTCATTCAGGGCGAATTCCGCGTCACCAGCGATCCGCAGGATATTCTGGTGACGATCCTGGGCTCCTGCGTGGCGACCTGTCTCTTCGACGAACAGGCGGGCATCGGCGGCCTGAACCACTTCCTTCTGGCCCGCAGTTCCGAGCCCGACCAGGCAAGCCTGAAATACGGTGCCTATTCCATGGAGCTTCTGATCAACGCGCTGCTCAAGGGCGGTGCGCAGAAGCGGCGGCTGAAGGCCAAGGTCTTTGGCGGCGCGCGGATGATCAAGGGGCTGTCGGATATCGGCGATTCGAACGGGCGTTTCGCCATCTCCTTTCTCGCGCATGAAGGGATCCCGGTGGTGAACACCTCGCTGGGCGGGACCCAGGCGCGCAAGATCCGGTTCGACGCCACGCGGGGCAAGGCGCAGCAGATGCTGGTCGGCGAATCCGCCCTCGCCGCCTACGAACGCGCCGCGCCGCCTCCTGCGCCGCCCGGCGGCGATGTCGAGCTGTTCTAGGCCGCGGCAGGCGTTCCGCTTAGCGCCCCTGCCGGGTCATCCGGCCGGGGTCAGGCCTTGTGAGGCGGACGGAACCCGCCCCGATCGTCACGCCGCTTCGGTCGGCACAGGGGCCGCCCCGGGTCGTGACCCGGAACGTGGAGGCAGCGGCGAACGCTGGCAGCCCGTCCTGGCAGTGCGCCTGGGTGCGCTCCGTCAGGCGCTTGCGGAGGGGGTGCAAGTGGCAGGCCGGCCCGGTGTGGACGCGGGCGCCATGGCCGCGCGACCCGTCTGCTGACACATATGCCGCCGGCCGAGGCGTCGCGGACGCTCTCGACCCTGCCTGCCGCCTGCCTGTAGGGTCGCAGGGGCGCAACCGGACGGAGGGCGAGGATGGGCGTGTCGATCCGCAGCGCGGGGCCAGAGGCCGCCGCGGCCCTCGTGCCGCTGCTTTGCGAGGTGCAGGGCCTGCATGCCGCGCATCTGCCCGACGACTTCCTGCCGCCGACCGACATCGCCGCCGCCCGCGACTGGCTGGCTTCGTGGCTGGGGCAGGTGGGGGTCTTCGGTCTGCTGGCCGAGGTGCCCGGCACTTCCGCCCCGGTCGGCTACGCGATCTGCGAAATCGCGGCCCGGCCGCCCAGCTTGCTGCGCCCGGCGTTGCGCATCGCGACGCTGCACCACATCTGCGTTGACCCCGCTCATCGCCGGCAGGGTATCGCGCGGGCGCTGATCGGCGAGGCGCAGGTGCGGGCGCGGGCCGAGACCTGCAGCCGGTTCCGCGCCACCTTTCACGATTTCAACCGCGCCTCGGCGGCGCTGATGCGCAGCACCGGGCTGGCCCCGCGCCTGATCGTGTCCGAACGCAAGCTTTAGGTCGGGCGGTCATCGGATGCGGGCGACGGTCATCGGGCGCGGGCGCCCGTCAGACGCTGCGGGCGACGGTCAGACCCCCAGCATCGGGCCGTTGCATTGCAGCGGCGCGTCGGCCGAGCGGGTTTCGTACAGCAGCGTCTCTTCGGGGTCACCCTCGAACCGCGCCCTGAGGCCAGGACCCTCGCGGTAGAACTCCCAGCACTGCGGGCTCAGCCCGTCTTCGTATTCGAAGCAGATCATGCCGTCGCGTTCGTACCACGACCCGGTCTTGCACTCGCCTTCCAGGAAGGACCACAGCACCTGCCGCCCCGGCAGGTACTGCTCGATCCCGTAAGGCACGCCGCCGTTGGAGAAATAGAGAGTCTTGCCACGGGTATAGGCATCGAACTCGGCGGCGCTCATCGCGTCCTGCGCGAGGGCGGGAAGGGGTGCGGCGAGGAGGGTGAGCAGGGAGGCAAGGGCGGTGGGACGCAGCATGGACGAAACCGTTACACAGAGGGATCGGATTTGCCAGATGGCAGGGCGGCGGGTGGCGAAAGGTCGCGTGATCACCATGGGGTCATCCCGCGGGGCCGGATTGTAGCGCATCCAGCCGCGGATGCATCACCCGCTTCCAGCCGCGCGGATAAAGCGCCAGCAGCGCCATCACCGGGACCGAATGCGGCAGCGTCGGCGCGCCGTCCGGCAGGGTCAGCGCGGTGAAGGGGCGGGCGGGATGCGCGTGGTGGTCGGAATGGCGCGGCGCGTGCAGCATCATCCGCGACGAATAGGGATGCGGCGCGTTCCAGCTGTGCCGCGCGGCCACGGGTTCGAACCTTCCCGGCGCGATCTCGGCCCGTTGCAGGCCGTAGTGCTGCACGTAGTCCGACAGCAGAAGCTGGATCTGCGCATGGGCGCAGAGCGCAAGATACCACGCCAACCCGGCCACGCCGCCAATCCCCGCCGCCGCCCCGAGGCACAGCACCGCGCCCAGGAGGTAGCTGCGGTAGGGATGCGCGCGCCGGGTGGCGCCGCGGGCCAGCAGCTCGGCCTCGGCCCGGTAGCCCGCGCGGAACGATCCCAGCCAGGCCCGCCGGGCGAATCGATGAAAGGACTCGCCGCGCCGCGCGGTATTGGGATCGGCGGGCGAGCCGACGTGCCGGTGGTGCACCTTGGGGTGGGCCGAGGCATGGTGCCCGAACAACAGCGAGATGTAGATCCACCGCCCCAGCCGCGCCAGCCCGGCGCCGGGACGGTGGATCAGCTCGTGCGCGTTCGAGTTCGAGACCTGACCGAACCACACCCCCAGGGCGGCGAAACTGGCCAGCCGAGACAGCCAGCCGGTTCCGGCCTCGCCCGCCAGTTCACCGCCTGCCAGTCCACTGCCTGCAAGTCCACCGCCCGCCAGCGCCCAGACCGAGAGCGCGAGAAGGGGAAAGTGCACGACCCCCAGCACGACCGACAGGGCGGTGCCCGCGGGAAACTCGGCCTCCATGTCGATGCGGCGCGACAGAAGGTCCATCAGACCTGCGAAGACCGTGACGAACAGCAGCGCGGCAAGGCTCCACGCCCCGCCGAGAAGACAGCCCGCGACCAGAACCGGCACGGGCGCAAGCGTCGCCGCGGGGAACAGCAGATGCGCGCGCCAGGCGGCACGGTCCTGCGGGACAGTCGGGCTGGGGGGCGTGGTCATCGGGCGGATCCTCAGTCTCTGCCCGCGTCTATAGCAGACACCGCGCCGGTCGGCAGTGACAAGCGCGAGATCAGAGCGTTTCCGCACCGGACCCGCCGCCACGGCACCCTGCGACGCCTGTCGGTGTGCCCGCGCCGCCGGTACCTGAGACTGTGCCGATCCGCCACGCGGCCGCAGGGCCCCCGCGGCGACGTGGCCCGGGCCGGTGCGCAGGTTACGCCGGTCCTGCGGGGGATGCGCGCCGCGAGACCCCCGCGATATGTCGGCAGAAGAGGTCTTTGGCGGTCTGCAGGACCGCGCAGCGGCCGATGTCCGCGGGCCGCGACCCGGGATGATGCGTCTTGGGAAGAAGCGGCGGTTGGCATTGGCCGGGGCCCGATGCCGCCCCGTCTCAGGCCCGGGCAAGGTGGCCAGTTGCCCTAAAGGCAGGCGGCAGCCACGCGGCGCCGTGCGCCGAACGCGGACCTTTTGGCCGTCAGGTGCCGCGTGGCGCGCCGAAATGACGATAGACCAGGTCGTCGGGGCCCGGCCGCGCCGCCGCGGGATCCTGCTGCGCGCCCAGCCGTTCGGCCAGCCGGCGCGAGGCCGCGTTTTCCGCGTCGATATAGCTGACCAGGGTGGGCAGATCGGCGGTGTCGCGCGCCCAGTCGAGCATCCGCTGCGCGGCCTCTGCGGCGATGCCCCGCCCCTCGGCCCCGTCGTATAGGCACCAGCCCAGTTCGTGCTCGGGAAAGAGCGGCCCGGCATTGACCGCAATTTGTCCGACGGTACGGCCGCTGTCCCGCTCTTCGATCATCAGCGCGCCGCAACCCAGAAAGTCCCATTGCGCGTGGTCGGCGCAGAACATGCCCCACGCGGCGGCGGAGGCAAAGGGACCGCCCATGTAGCGCGCGCGAGCCGAGGCCATCAGCGCGGCATAGGCGGGCCAGTCGTCGGCCCGCATCGGGCGCAGCCGCAGCCTGTCGGTCGCAAGCGTCGGGGGCGCGGTCGGCGAAAGGGGCATCCAGTCTCCTTGCAGTCGGACGTCGGGGTGGTGGCTGCGGCTTAGCAGCCCGGCGGGCTGTTGTCTCGGGCCCGGTCGGGCGACGTGCCGGGCGGGCCTGACGGCTTCCATCCCGCGGCCCGAGCGATTAGGTGAAGGGACAAAGCAGGGGGCCCGTGAAATGTCGTTCTTCTCAAAACTCAAGTCGCGGCTGACGAAATCCTCATCGAAGATCGAGGAAGGGCTCGACGCCATCGTCGAAGAGGGCGGCACGCCGGACGAGACACCCGAGCCCGAGCGGCTGCCTGAGAGGCCGCCCGAACCGGCGACCGAACCCGAACCGGCGCCCGTGCCGGATCCGGCGCCCGAGCCCGCACCGACCCCGGCTCCCGCGCCACCGTCGGCACCCGACCCCTTTCCGGCACCGCAGGACCCCGCGCCCGCGCCTCGGCCCGAGGAGATACCCGGCAGCACGCCGCAGGAGACCCCGGTCGAGCGGCCGCAGGAACTGCCCACGCCGCCCGCCACGCCCGCGACCCCGCCCGAGGGGCCCGGCACGCCCCCTACCTCGGCAACGTCGACCCCGACCCCGGCAACGTCGAGCCCAAGCACTCCGTCCCGGCCTGCAGGGACCCCGCCCGCACAGCCGTCAGCCGCGCCGTCGGGTGCCGGGGACGCCGGCGCAGGCGCGCCTGCGGCCATGCCCGCGACGTCGCCGACGCCGGCGCGGCCCTCGGAACCGGCCCCCCGGACCGCCGACGCCGCGCCCACGGCCCGCGCCCCCACCGAGTCTGCAGTGCCCGCAGCGCCCGAGACGCCGCAGGGCGCGCCGCGCGGCGGGATCCTGGGGCGGTTCTTCGGGCGGCAATCCGAACGGCAGCCCGATCGTCAGGTCGTGCGCCGCACGCTTGACGACGACATGCTGGAAAGCCTCGAAGAGCTGCTGATCACCGCCGACATGGGTGTCGACACCGCGCTGCGCGTCACCGCGAACATGGCCGAGGGCCGGTTCGGCCAACGCCTGTCGACCGACGAGATCAAGCGCCTGCTGGCGACCGAGGTCGGCCGGATCATGGAGCCGGTCGCCCGCCCGATGCCGCTTTATCCCGACCGTCCGCAGGTGGTTCTGGTTGTGGGGGTCAACGGCTCGGGCAAGACCACGACCATCGGCAAGCTCGCCAGCCAGTTCCGCGCCGCGGGCAAGTCCGTCGTCATCGCTGCGGGCGATACCTTTCGCGCCGCGGCCGTGGAGCAGTTGCAGATCTGGGGCGACCGCGCGGGCGTGCCCGTGCTCAAGGCCGACCAGGGCACGGATCCCGCAAGCCTGGTCTTCGACGCGATGACGAAGGCCGAGGCCGACGGCGCCGACCTTTTGCTGGTCGACACCGCCGGGCGGCTGCAGAACCGCGCCGACCTGATGGAGGAGCTGGCCAAGATCGTCCGGGTGATCCGCAAGAAGAACCCCGACGCGCCGCACAACACGTTGCTGGTGCTGGATGCGACGACGGGACAGAACGCGATCAGTCAGGTCGAGACGTTCCAGAAGCTCGCCGACGTCTCGGGCCTCGTGATGACCAAGCTCGACGGCACTGCGAAGGGCGGCATCCTCGTGGCGCTGGCCGACCGGTTCGGCCTGCCGATCCATGCCATCGGCGTGGGCGAGCAGATCGACGACCTCGCCCCTTTCGACCCCGAGGAGTTCGCCCGCGCGCTGACCGGCCTCGACACGTGATCCGCAGGGTCAGGGGCGCCGGGCCGGTCATCCCCGTCGCGCCCGGTCACCCGCGGGCCCGGGCGACCGGGCGCGATGCGGCGGGCACGGAGGAAGCCGGCGTAGGCACGCCCCTGCGCTGCGCGACACGATGCTCTGCGCCCCGGGGCGGCGAGCCTGTCGCCTGCACCGCCGGCCCGCGGCCCGTGCCTTGCGGCTTTGCCTTTTCGCGCGGGGCCGGTGACCGGGCGGTTCCGGCGTGAGCGACCTGATCATCAACCTCGACGGCACGGTTGCCGGGCATCGTGCCGCCATGGGGCTGGCGCTTCTGGCGGCCCTTCTGCACGCGGTCTTCGGAGCGCTGCAGAAAGGCCGCCACGACCCTTGGCTGTCGCGCGGGGCGATCGACGGATGGCTCGTCGTGCTGTCGGCGCCCGTCGCGCTGTTTCTCGTGCCATGGCCGCAGGGGGCCGAGTGGCGCGTGCTGGCCGGGGCGATGGCGATCCACCTGATCTACAAGCTCGGGATGGCCACGAGCCTGTCGCGCGGGGCCTTCACCGTGGTCTACCCGGTGGTGCGCGGCACCGGGCCGCTCTTCACCGTCTTCGGCGCGTGGGTAATCTTCGACGAGGTTTTTGGCCCGCTTCAGTGGCTGGGGGTCGGGGTGCTGCTGGCCGGGATCTTCGGCCTTGCCGCCTACAACCTGCGCCATGTCGAGGTCGGGCGCGACACGCTGCGGCCTGCGCTGCTGCTGGCCGTGGGAACGGGCGCGATGGTCGCGCTTTACACGACCTACGACGCCTACGGCATCCGGCTGACGCCCGACCCTTTCACCTTTCTTGCCTGGTTCTTCCTTCTGACATCGCTGGATTTTCCCATCATCGCCGCACTGCGCTACCGCGCCATGACGGCCCCGCCTGCACCGGGGCCGCTGCTGGCACGCGGGCTGGTGGGGGCGCTGGTGGCATGGGGCAGTTTCGGATCGGTCATGCTGGCCACCCGGCTCGACAAGGTCGGCGAGGCGGCGGTCCTGCGCGAAACCTCGATCGTCTTCGCGGCGCTGATCGGCTGGCTGTGGCTGGGCGAAACCGTGGGGCCGCGGCGGATGGTCCTCATGGGTTTGATCGCGGCCGGCGCGGTGATAGTAGAATTCGGTGGCTGAGAAGGGCGAGACATGGCCGAACGGCAGATCAATCCGAAACTCAAGACGGCGCTCGACCTCGGGCCCGTCGTCCTGTTCTTTCTGGGCTATATCGCCCTGCGCGACCGCGAGTTCGTGATCGGCGGCACGGCCTATTCCGGCTTCGTGCTGATCACCGCGGCCTTCGTGCCGATCCTTGCGCTGTCGACGCTGGCGCTGTGGCGGCTGACGGGCAGCGTGTCGAAGATGCAGATCGTGACGCTGGTGCTGGTCGTCGTCTTCGGCGGCCTGACCGTGTGGCTGAACGACGAGCGGTTCTTCAAGATGAAGCCCACGCTGATCTACCTGATCTTTGGCGGCCTTCTGGGCATCGGCCTGCTGCGCGGGCAGTCGTGGCTGAAGCTGGTGATGGACGGGATGATCCCGTTGGATTCCGAGGGATGGATGATCCTGACGCGGCGGCTGTGTTTCTTCTTTTTGGCCCTCGCGGTGCTGAACGAGATCATCTGGCGCAGCATGTCGACGGATGCCTGGGTGACGTTCAAGACCTTTGGCCTGACGCTCGCGATCTTCGCGTTCTTCATGACGCAAAGCCGCCTCTTCCGCGATCACGGCACCTCGGACCCCGACGAGGGGTGACGGTTGACGCGATATGGATGACTGGTAACGGTCGAGGGGGAGGGATGGCCCGCGGGTAACGGGCCATCCGTGGCGTTGCGAAGGCGCCCGAGGCAGGCCCCGGGGGCGCCGCCCTGCGCGGGCGCTACCTTTTGCCGAAGAGCACCTCTTGCGCCTTTTTGTCCTGCGTCGCGCTGCGCTTCTCCTCGGCCACCGCCTTGCCCGCCTGGACGGCGGGGCGGTCGCCTACCAGTTTCAGCCAGCGCGCGAGGTTGGGCTTGTCCTCGAGCGTCTGCTGCTGGCCTTCCCAGAGCGTGGCCCACGGCCAGATCGCCATGTCGGCGATCGAGTAGAAATCGCCCGCAACATACTCGTTTTCCGCCAGCTGACGGTCGAGCACCCCGTAAAGCCGCCCGGTTTCGGTGCGATAGCGGTCCTTTGCGTAGGGCAGGTCCTGCGGCGGATCCATCGCGGGGGCGTATTTCAGGAAGTGGTGCGCCTGTCCGGCCATCGGCCCCAGGCCGCCCATCTGCCACATCAGCCACTGGTCGACCGCGATGCGTCCGCGTTCGCCGGGGCCGGTGAACTGGCCCGTCTTGCGGGCGAGGTATTGCAGGATCGCCCCCGATTCGAAGATCGAGATCGGCGCGCCGTCGGGGCCCTCGGGGTCGATGATCGCGGGCATGCGGTTGTTCGGTGCGATCTTCAGGAAGTCGGGCGCGAACTGGTCGCCCGCGCCGATGTTGATGAGCTTCACCTCGTAGGGCAGGCTCATCTCTTCGAGCGCGATCGAGATCTTCCAGCCGTTGGGCGTGGGCCAGTAGTAGAGGTCGATGGGGGCGGGCATGGGGTTTCCTTCTGTGGCGTGTCGCGCGCAAGGCTCGGGCAAAGGGCCGCGGGGCGCAAGGGGGCGCGCTTCGTGGCAGATCGGGGCCGGGCCGCCCGGCGTGGTACGGGGTGGGCCCGCCGGGGGACGCCTCCGGCGGGAGTATTTTTGAAGAGAAGAAGATGGGGGCGCGAGGGATGTCGTACGGGGGGCGAGCCGCTGTGGCGGGTCAGGCGCGCCGGACGAAGAGCGTGGGCAGCGATGCGGGCGGGGCGAGGAGGCGCGACCAGCGACGGCGCTGCCTTTGGGGCAGGGCCGCGCGGAGGGTCGAGAAGGGCAGGGCGGGATCCCCGGACAGGACGCGGCGGTAGAGCGGGAAGAGGCCGGCGCGCAGGTAGCCCGACCAATGGCAGATGCGCCGCTCGGGCGCGGCAACGCGGTGCCCCAGTGCCGCCAGGGCACTCAGCGTCGCCGGATCATCGACCTGCATGTCCAGCCAGTTACCGGCGGGCCGCTTCAGACCCGCGCCCAGCGTGCGCTCGGGCGCGCAGAGCGCCAATTCCAGAAGCAAGTCGAAGAGGTCGTTTTCCCGGCTGGTGACGTTCAGCCATTCGGCCGAGGCGCCTGCCGGGCTGTCGAGCGCCCGCCGCGCGTCCGAGCGGAAGGCGGCTGCGAAGAGCAGCACCACCCGCCCGATGGACCCGGGCGGCAGGGCGGTCGCGGCGCGCAAGGCTACCCGCGCCCCCATCGAATGGGCGATGATCTGCACCGGGCGTCCGCTGCAGGCGTGGAGGTGCCGGACCAGCCGGGCCAGCGCGCCACCTGCCAGCGCCGCCGCCCGCCAGGCGCGCCAGAGCGACCCGCCGCCGTCCCAGCCAAACCCGATGCAGAGCGGCTCGGCCGTGTCGTCACCGGTCCGGGGGCGGGGGGCGGTCGGGCGGTGTGGCGGGGCTGCCGCGTCGGGCGCGCCGACGGTGCCCCGCCCGCACCCCAGATGCCGCGGCCAGGAGACGGCCCGGGGCCCCGAGGGGCGGGGATCGAGGGACAGGATATGGGCATGCGGCGACAGCTCGGAGATGTCGGGGGTATACTTGAAGCCGTGCACCATCACGATCACGGGGCCGCGGGTGGCGGCCAGATGCGGGGCGAGGCGCGCTGCGATGGCGCCGATCTCGTCACTGGCATTCACGGCAAGAAGCGGCATGCGTGCTGACCCCAACATCTTGTGCGTCCCTTGTCGCGGAAGCTTAAGACGGTGGCATGAAGCCTGGATTACGGCTCCGTGACGGTGCGGGGCTGTCGCGTCTGCGGCTGGGCTGGGTACGCCGGTCCGGCGCTGGATCGGCGCGGCCCATTCCGTCCCGGCCCGGCTGGGCCGACATTGCGCCGACCGTGGCTTGACCCGGCGATTGCACGGGGCTATGCCGCCGGCATCGTGGCGATTTGTTCACCGGATTGCGGGCCACGTTAAACATGCCGCTAAAGAGGTCAGGGATCGTCGTGACGACCCCCGGCGCTCTGGCGATCCGGGGGTTTTTCGTTTCCGGCGGCCACCTGTCGTGGTGCCGGCAGCGCGGCAGGAGGCACGGAACATGACCGATTGGAACACGCGCACCAAGCTCGTCCACGGCGGCACCCGCCGCAGCCAGTACGGCGAGGTGAGCGAGGCGATCTTTCTCACCCAGGGGTTCGTCTACGACACCGCCGAACAGGCCGAGGCCCGGTTTCAGCAGCTAGGCGATGACGAGTTCATATATGCGCGCTACGGCAACCCGACGGTGCGCATGTTCGAAGAGCGTATCGCCATGCTGGAAGGGGCCGAGGACGCCTTTGCCACCGCCAGCGGCATGGCGGCGGTCAGTGGCGCCCTGACCTCGATGCTGAAGGCGGGCGACCACGTGGTCAGCGCCCGGGCGCTGTTCGGGTCGTGCCTCTACATCCTCGAAGAGGTGCTGTCGCGCTTCGGGGTCGAGGTCACCTTTGTCGACGGCACCGACCTGGAAGCCTGGCGCGCCGCCGTGCGTCCCGACACCAGGGCGGTGTTCCTCGAAACGATGTCGAACCCGACGCTCGAGGTCGTGGACCTGAAATCGGTGGCCGAGATCGCGCACGCGGCAGGCGCGCTCGTGGTGGCCGACAATGTCTTTGCCACGCCGATCTATTCCAACGCCATCGCGCTCGGGGCCGACGTGGTGATCTATTCCGCCACCAAGCATATCGACGGGCAGGGCCGCTGCCTGGGCGGGGTGATCCTGGGCAGCCGCGAGTTCATCCGCAAGACCGCCGAGCCCTATCTCAAGCATACCGGCGCGGCGATGAGCCCGTTCAACGCCTGGGTGCTGCTCAAGGGTCTGGAAACGCTCGACCTGCGGGTGCGGGCCCAGGCGGAGGGCGCGCAGAAGCTGGCCGAGGCGCTGCACGGCGACGCACGGCTCGCCCGCGTGATCTATCCGGGCCTGCCCGACCACCCGCAACACGCGCTGACACAGGCGCAGACCGGGTCGGGCGGCACGGTGCTGTCGATCGACCTTGCCGGGGGGCAGGAGGCCGCGTTCCGGTTCCTGAACGCGCTGACGATCTGCGTGATCTCGAACAATCTCGGGGATGCCAAGAGCATTGCCACCCATCCCGCGACGACCACCCACCAGCGTCTGCCGGCGGACCAGAAGACGACTTTGGGCATCACCCCCGGTCTGGTGCGGATCTCGGTGGGGATCGAGGACACCGCCGACCTGATCGCGGATTTCCGCAACGCGCTTTCCGCGGTATGATCGTATCGCGGTCCGGGCCCTGCTGCCGCAGGACGCCCGGACCGGCCCACATACGTCTGCGTGAGATTTTTGCAGCAAGGACAAGGAGCATACCCGTCCCTGCCTCCGTAATTTGTAGGAATTTTCCTTAAGAGTACCTATCATGGCTCCCTGGACGGGGGACTGACATGAACGTTTATTCCAAAGACTTCGACGAAACGCCCAAGCGTGAGGAGGCAGAGGACGCGCTGCGCCGCCTGCGCGCCTGGGCCGAGACGGCCACGCCCGAAGAGGTGGCCGACCTGGACCCGGCGATCAGCCGGCTGCTGCCCGACCGGCCGCTGCCGAACTATCCCGAGTTGTCCCGGCGATACCCCGAGGGGTTCGAGGTCGACGATGCCTATCGCGCCACGCTGCCCGATCTGCAGAATGGGCCGCAATCGCTGATTCGCGGCGCGCGACGGCTGATCCAGCATGTCGGGATCTCGCATTTCCGCCTGCCGATCCGGTTCCACACCCGCGACGGCGACGACCTGACGCTGGAAACCTCGGTGACCGGCACGGTCAGCCTTGCCGCCGAGAAGAAGGGCATCAACATGAGCCGCATCATGCGGTCCTTCTACCGGCACGCCGAACGCACCTTTTCCTTCGAGGTGATCGAAGCCGCGCTCGACGACTACCTGTCCGACCTGGGCAGTCTCGACGCGCGGATCCAGATGCGATTCTCCTTCCCGATGAAGCGGCCTTCGCTGCGGTCGGGGCTGGAGGGCTACCAGTACTACGACATCGCGCTGGAACTGGTGGATCGTGGCGGCGTACGGCACAAGATCACCCATCTCGACTACGTCTATTCCTCGACCTGCCCCTGTTCGCTGGAACTGTCCGAGCATGCGCGGCAGTATCGCGGCCAGCTGGCCACCCCGCATTCGCAGCGCTCGGTCGCGCGGATCTCGGTCGCGGCGGACACCTCGGGCGAGACCCTGTGGTTCGAGGACATCATCGACCACTGCCGCGCCGCGGTGCCGACCGAGACGCAGGTGATGGTCAAGCGCGAGGACGAGCAGGCCTTTGCCGAACTGAACGGCGCCAACCCGATCTTCGTCGAGGATGCCGCCCGGCTTTTCGCGCAGGAGCTTCAGGGCGATGCGCGGATCCAGGACTACCGGATCATCGCCAGCCACCAGGAAAGCCTGCACAGCCACGATGCGGTCAGCGTCCTGACCGAGGGGGCGACCTTCGATCAGCTGTCCTTCGATCCGCAGCTCTTCTCGACGCTGCACCACCCGGGCTAGATGCGCGTGGGCGGCGGTGCTAGGCAGGCGGAAGCTTCGTAGGAGATCGCCGCCGATGCCCGGACCCATCGACCTGAGCTGCCGCTGCGGCGCGGTGGCGGTGCGCGTGGCCGAAGGGCCGGGGATGCGCTGCACCTGCTACTGCGCCGACTGCCGCGGCTATGCCCACCGGTTGGGGAGGGGAGAGATCCTCGACCCCGCCGGCGGCACCGAGGTCTATCACACCACACCGGATCTGGTCAGCATAACCCGCGGTGCCGATCGCATCGCCTGCCTGCGGATGACGCAGCGCGGCCCGTTGCGGTGGTTCGCGGCCTGTTGCAACACCCCGCTCGCGGGCACGCCGCCGACGCGGGCCGTTCCCTTCGTCGGGATCGTTTTGGCCGGCGCGGCCGACCCTGAGGCCGCGGGGCGATGCCGGGCCCGGCTGTTTCCGGATGCCGCGACCGCGCCGCTGACCGGGCGTCCCAGGGCGCGCCGCGGTAACGTGGCGGCGGTGGTGGGCGGCGTCGTCGCGCGCGGGATCGCCGCGCGGCTGGCCGGGCGCCACCGCGACACGCCGTTCTTCGACGCCGCCGGCGCCCCCGTCGCCCAGCCCGAGCCCCCGGCATGAGCGGCGCGGTCCGCCGATCCCGCCCCGTCGCGCTGGACCTGCGTCCGGTCGGCTACGTGATCGGGCTTCTGGTCACCGCGCTGGGCCTGTCGATGCTGGTGCCGCTGACCGTCGATATCGTCGTGCGCAACGGCTATTGGCCCGACTTCGCCGAGGCCTCGGCGATCACCGCGCTGACCGGCGCGCTTCTCGCCCTGGCCTGTGCGAACGGCACCAGCGAACGGCTGTCGATCCAGCAGACCTTTCTTCTGACCACCGCGGTCTGGATCGTGCTGCCGATCTTCGGCGCGATCCCCTTCGTGCTAAGCGAAACCGACGCCAGCGTGACCGACGCGTTCTTCGAGGCCGTCTCGGGCATGACGACGACCGGCTCGACCGTGTTCTCGGGCCTCGACGATCTGCCGCACGGCATCCTTTTGTGGCGCTCGATGCTGCAATGGTTCGGCGGCATCGGGATCGTCGTCGTCGCCATGGTGTTCCTGCCGGAACTGCGGGTTGGCGGCATGCAGATCTTCCGCTCGGAAGCCTTCGAGACGATGGGCAAGATCCTGCCCCGCGCGGCCGAGATCGCGGCCCAGATCTCGTGGATCTACGTCGTGCTGACCTTCGTCTGCTTCCTTGGCTACGTGGCACTGGGGATGTCCAGCTTCGACGCGATCAACCATGCGCTCACCACCATGTCGACGGGCGGCTTTTCGACCCGTGATGCCTCCTTCGGGGCGTTCCAGGGCGCGCCGGAATACTACGCCTCGGTCTTCATGATCCTCGCCAGCCTGCCTTTCGTCCGCTACATCCAGGTGATCGCCGGACACGGGCGACCACTGTTCCGCGACGCGCAGGTGCGGGCGTTCATCTCCGTGATCCTCGTCGTCGTGCTGTTGCTGGCGGGCTACCAGGTCGCGTTCCTGGGCCGCGGGATCGAGGAGAGCGTGCGCGAGGCGGTGTTCAACGCGACCTCGGTCATGTCGGGCACCGGATTTGCCAGCGTCGACTACCAGCTCTGGGGGCCCTTCGCGATGGTGGTCTTCTTCACCGTCGGGCTGGTCGGCGGCTGCGCGGGGTCGACCTGCTGTTCGATCAAGATCTTCCGCTACCAGATCCTGATTTCGTCGATCCGGGCCCAGATCCAGCGCATCCATTCGCCGCACGGGCTGTTTACGCCGCGCTTTGACGGACGACCGGTCGACGACGAGGTTCTGAACTCGGTCATGGCCTTCTTCGTGCTCTTCGTCGTGTCGCTGGGGGTGCTGTCGGTGCTGCTGTCGCTGACGGGGCTCGATTTCACCACCTCGCTGACGGGCGCGGCGACGGCGATCGCGAATATCGGCCCGGGCCTGGGCGACATCATCGGCCCCGCGGGGAATTTCGCCGCGATCAACCCCACGGCGAAGTGGCTGCTGATCGGCGGAATGATCGTCGGGCGGCTCGAGCTGATGGCGGTCTACGTCCTCTTTACCCTGACCTTCTGGCGGACCTGAGGCGCAGCCCCGGGCGGCGCGGCAGTCGGGGCCCGACCGAATGGGCGCGACCCGCGACCCTGCGGGAGGCGCGGCGGAGTGGTCTTCCGGAAAGGTTCTTAGGCCGGCCGAGGCCCCTGGCTGCGCGGTCTACGCCCCCTCATCAGAACGTTTTGGGGACGTTGACGTAAGTCGTCACGCAGCGGCAGCGCGCCGTTCCGACCCGACCGGACAGAACAGCCGCCCGAACGGAACAGGGGCACCGCCCGACGCGATGCCCCTGTTCATGGTGCCGTTTTCCCGGCGGATCGGCCGGGTGCCTGACGCGGCGGGCGGTCAGTCCCAGCAGCTGACCAGCACGGTCATGCCGCCGGCCTTGCGCCCCAGCTGATCGGGGTTGAGCGTGCTGCGATCCTCGGCCTCGGACACCTGCACACCCTCGCGCCCCAGAAAGGCGGCGATTGTGTCGCTGTCGGCGGCGAAGGACACGCCGTCGGGCAGGACCCGACCGCCATCCTCGTTTCGCGGCAGAAGCATTCCCAGGACCGCGCCGGTGGCATCGAGCACCGGGCCGCCCGCGTCGCCGGGCTGGGTTCCGACTTCGAGCCGGCGCACGGTGTCCGCCCCGTCGAGCCCGCGCAGGTCCGCCAGCCGCCCGAAGGTCAGGCTGGGCGCGCCCAGCACCCCTTCGTAGGAAAACCCGGACACGGCGACTTCGCTCTGCAGGCGTGGCGTCGCGGTCTGAAGGCGGGCGTAATCGCTCGGGGACAGCGGCGATTGCGGCCGCAGCAGCGCCAGGCCGCTGGCGTCGTCCTGCGCCGCGATCTCGGCCTCGACGGCTTCGTCCAGCGTGATCCGCCCGCAAGAGCCCAGGATGTCCGAGGTGGTCAGCACCATGCCCGCGGCATCGACGTAGAAGCCCGAGCGCGACAGCTCGGGCCGGCGGATCTGCAGGCCGGCCAGTAGATCGACGCGCTGCGTCTCGTCCGGGGCGCCGACGCGGTCGGGCATCACCACGCCCGGGATCGGCGCGAAGCTCTGGCGCATCTCGTCCAGCACCCGCGCGCGCCGCTCTTCGTCGCCGCGCGGCCAGATCAGCGTGAAGCCCTTGACCGACCCGTCGACCAGCCCGGCCTCGGTATGCGAGACGAAGTCGGCGTTCTGCCCCTCCAGCCGGAACACGGTGTCGTCGCGGTCGCGCGGGCCGTCCTGCGGCACGATCTCGAGCGTCTGCATGACGTCGTAGAGCCCTGCCAGCGTGTCGCCGTCGCCGTCCTGCGAAATCAGCAGGACGCGGTAGGCGGCGCCGTCCTCGATGGCATCGTAATGGGCGAAGGGCGGCTCGTAGCGGGAAAACTCGACCAGGGCGGTCGGCATCCGCATCTCGATCCCGGCGGTATCGTCGCGCACGAGGTCGAGCCCGAGGCCTTCGAGGATGGCGTTGTAGTCCGCCATCAGCTCGTCGCGCTGGCGGGTCGTCAGGACGCCGGTGACGTCATATCCCTTCCGTGCCTGCCAGTCGCCCATCGCGGCGCGGGTGCCGCGACCGAAGGCGCCGTCGATGGCGGCGTCGTAGACACCCGCCCACTGCATCGCGCGCTGCAGGGCGCGGCGTTCTTCGCCGCTCAGGCCCGCCTCGCTCTGCCGGGCTTCGGCGACGGTTTCATAGACCGGGGCGGGGCCTTCCTCTTCCACGCGGGCGGCGTAGGCCCGGGCCAGGGCGGCGCGCTGCGCAGTGGTCAAAACGCCTGTGGGGTCGGCGCCCACGTCGGTTTGCCAGTCCGACATCGCGGCGCGGGTCGACCGGCCGAAGGCGCCGTCGATCGGGCCGCGGTAGAAGCCCAGCCGCCGCAGCGCGCGCTGAAGCTCGCGCCGCGCCTCGCCGTCGAGCGCGCGTTCTGACTGGCGCGCCTCGGCCACGGTCTCGGTGTCGGCCGCCGTTTGGGACGACGTGTCGCTCGTTGTTCCGGTGGCGGTTCCGGTGGAAGCTTCAGTGGCGGGCTGGCCGGCTTCCGGCGCAGTGTCGCCGGTGCGCGCGCCAGCCGCGTCCTGGGCGGCGACGACGGCATCGGCCAGCGCATCCTCGGCGGCCGAGGGCGCATCGGCGGTTGCGTCCTCCGCGTCGCCCTCGGTGTCCGGCGCATCGGGGAGGGCCTGCGCAGTGTCGACGCCGGCGGGCTCTTCCCCCTCGGCGGGCCAGAAACGGGTGCCGAAGCTTTGGCCATCGGTGACGAAGCTGTCGCCCGGGATCAGCCCGCGGCGCCGCAGGTCGCTGCGCGTCGCGGCGGCGGCGTCCTCGGTCAGCGGGCCGACGGTGATCGCGTACCACGCGCTGCTGCCCAGCCGGAATCCGGCGACATCCTCGATCTGGCCGGCGTAATCGCGCGCGGCCTCGACCGCCTCGGCCCGGGAGGGTTGCGCCTCGATCTGCAGCCAGACGTCCTGTGCCGTCGCCGCACCGGCCACAAAACCCGCGGCGCCGACGGTGTAGGCCGCAAGAAGCAGCCGGATAACTCTACTCATTCTTTGTCCGTATTTCTTGACGCGTTCAATCGCCGCGAAGGAAGCCCGCCCCCGGCGTCCACCCTATCACCCCGGATGGGGGGCGCACGTCAAGAATGCGGGCCTGCGTCGGGGGGCCGCGATTGACCCTTGTTGCCCTTCTGCCTATGCAGTGCCCGCACGAGGGGGCAGGCCCCCCGGAACGGGTGCGGAGACGATCCGCGAAGGGAACGGCGACACACATGGCAACCGGCGGACCGGCGGACAAACCGCGCAGCTTTCAAGAGATCATCCTGCGGCTTCAGGCCTACTGGGCGGCACAGGGCTGCGCCATCCTGCAACCCTACGACATGGAGGTCGGCGCGGGCACCTTCCACCCGGCCACCACGCTGCGCGCGCTGGGGCCGACGCCCTGGGCCGCGGCCTATGTCCAGCCCTCGCGCCGCCCGACCGACGGGCGCTACGGCGACAGCCCGAACCGCTGGCAGCACTACTACCAGTTCCAGGTGCTCATCAAACCCTCGCCCCCCGATTTCCAGGCGATCTACCTGGGCAGCCTCGAGGCCATCGGCATCGACATGTCGCTGCACGACATCCGCTTTGTCGAGGATGACTGGGAAAGCCCGACGCTGGGCGCCTGGGGTTTGGGTTGGGAGGTCTGGTGCGACGGCATGGAGGTGTCGCAGTTCACCTATTTCCAGCAGGTCGGCGGGCATGACTGCCGCCCCGTTTCGGGCGAGCTGACCTACGGGCTGGAACGGCTGGCGATGTACGTGCTGGGCTATGACGACGGCAACGCGATGCCCTTCAATGACCCCGGCGCGCCGATCCCGCTGACCTATGGCGACGTCTTCCGCGAGGCCGAGGCGCAGTATGCGCGCTGGAATTTCGACGTGGCCGACACGCACATGCTGATGCGCCATTTCGAGGATGCCGAAGCCGAGTGCGCCCGCATCCTGTCGGAACCGGCCCTGGACCTCAAGACCGGGCGCCGCATCGTCATGGCGCAGCCCGCCTACGACCAGTGCATCAAGGCCAGCCACTTGTTCAACCTGCTCGATGCGCGCGGCGTGATCTCGGTCACCGAACGGCAGGCCTACATCGGGCGCGTGCGCGCGCTGGCCAAGGCCTGTGCCGATGCCTACCTGCTGACCGAGGCGGGGGGCTTTTCCGCATGATCGCCAGCGATCCGGTCCGGTCATGAACGGCAAGCTTCTCGGAGGATCCATCGTGGGGATCGCGCTCGTCGCCGGTGCGGCGCTTTACTATCTGCAGGTCTATGCCTTCTACGACGAGGTCGAATTCACCCCCGACGCGATCCGCATGACCCCGGTCGCGACCGGTCAGCCGGAATCGATGCCGGCCGAGGATTTCGAGGCGATCGACGCCGACAGCTCGCCCCTGCGCTACCGCGCCTGCTTCCGCCTCCCTCTGTCGCAGCCGACGCTGACCGAAACCTACGAGATCTACGACAATCCCGAGCCGCTGACCGCGCCGCCCTGGTTCGACTGCTTCGATGCCGGCGCGGTCGAGGCGGCGCTGGAGAGCGGCGAGGCGATGGCCTTCCTGGGCGAGCACAACGTCTCTTACGGCGTCGACCGGGTGATCGCCGTCTTCAACGACGGCCGCGCCTATGCGTGGCACCAGCTCAATGACTGCGGCGAACTCGACTATGCCGGCAACCCGGTGGGCGAGGCCTGTCCCCCGCGCGAGGAATAATCATGCCCGACCTTTTGATCGAACTCTTCAGCGAAGAAATCCCGGCGCGCATGCAGGGGCGTGCGGCCGACGACCTGAAACGCCGCGTCACAGACGGGCTGGTCGAGGCGGGGCTGACCTACGCCTCGGCGGGTGCCTTTTCGACCCCGCGGCGGCTGGTGCTGTCGGTCGAGGGGCTGACCGCCGAAAGCCCCGCCCAGACCGAGGAACGCAAGGGCCCCCGCGTCGATGCCCCCGACAAGGCGATCGAGGGCTTCCTGCGCTCCACCGGGCTTGCGCGCCAGGATCTGGAAACGCGGTCCGAGAAGAAGGGCGAGGTCTATTTCGCCGTGATCCGCAGGCCCGGGCGTCCTGCGCGCGACATCGTGGCCGAGGTTCTGGAAACCGTCGTGCGCGGCTTTCCCTGGCCCAAGTCGATGCGCTGGGGCGCTGGCGAAATGCGCTGGGTGCGGCCGTTGCACCGGATCCTGTGCCTGCTGTCGGACGAGGCCGGCGCTGAAATCGTGCCGCTGGAAATCGACGGGATCCGGGCGTGCGATGTGACCGAGGGCCACCGCTTCCTGAGCCCCGGCGAATTCTCGGTCTCGGGATTCGAGGATTATGCCGCCAAGCTGCGGCGCGCCTATGTCGTTCTGTCGCCCGCCGAACGGGCCGAGGCGATCCGCGCCGACGCCGATACGCTGGCCTTCGCCGCGGGGCGCGAGGTGGTCGAGGATCGCGCGCTGCTGGCCGAGGTCGCGGGACTTGTCGAATGGCCGGTGGTGCTGATGGGGGCGATCGGGAAAGACTACCTCGACCTGCCGCCAGAGGTGCTTCAGACCTCGATGCGCGAACATCAGAAGTTCTTCAGCGTCCGCTCCCCCGGGGCCGCGGGGGACGATGTTCAGATCACCCATTTCATCACCGTGGCCAACCGCGAGACCGCGGATGACGGCGCCACTATCCTTGCCGGCAACGGCCGCGTGCTGGCCGCGCGGCTGGCCGATGCCAAGTTCTTTTGGGACAACGACCTGCGGGTCGCCCGCGACGGCATGGCGCCCTGGCTCGAGGCGCTGTCGCAGGTGACCTTCCACGCCCGGCTGGGCAGCGTCGCCGACCGCAGTGCGCGGATCGCGCGGCTGGCGCGGCGGCTGGCCCCCGTGACCGGCGCCGACCCCGACACCGCGGCCGAGGCCGCGCGGCTGGCCAAGGCCGACCTGACCTCGGAGATGGTCTACGAGTTCCCCGAGCTTCAGGGCGTGATGGGGCGCTATTATGCGCAGGCCGCGAGGTTCGGCCCCGAAATCGCGGATGCGGTGCGCGACCATTACAAGCCCCTCGGCCCCTCGGACGAGGTGCCGGAAGGCCCGGTGACGCAGGCCGTGGCGCTGGCCGACAAGATCGAGATGCTGCGCGCCTTCTGGGCGATCGACGAAAAGCCCACCGGCTCGAAGGATCCCTTTGCCCTGCGGCGCGCGGCGCTGGGCGTGATCCGGCTGTGCCTGGCCCACGGGCTGCGCCTGCCGCTTCTCGAAGTTCTGGGCCGCAATCCCGACGAGGCGTCCGACCTGGCGCAGACCTCGGACCGGCTGCTGACCGAAGAGCTCGCCTCGGGCGGGGCCGGGCTACCGGGCGATCCCGCGCGACCCTCGCCCGAGATCGCGGCGGATCTTCTGGGCTTCTTCCATGACCGTCTCAAGGTGCACCTGCGCGACGCGGGCCTGCGGCATGACGTGATCGACGCCTGCCTCGCGATGCCGGGCAGCGACGACCTCGTGGGACTCGTCCGCCGGGCCGAGGCTCTGGGCGCGGTGCTGGGCACCGACGAGGGCGAGAACCTGCTGCAGGGGTTCCGCCGTGCCAACAACATCCTCGCCCAGGCAGAAGAGAAAGACGGGGTCGAATACTCCTTCGGTCCCGACGAGAAGTTTGCCGAGGCGGACGAGGAAAAGGCACTTTTCGCCGCGCTCGACCGGGCCGAGGCGATTATCGCCCCTGCGCTTTCCTCCGAGGATTTTGCCACGGCGATGGCGGCGATGGCGGATCTGCGCGCCCCGATCGATGCGTTCTTCGAGGCGGTCCAGATCAACACCGACAACCAGATCATCCGCCGCAATCGCCTGAACCTTCTGGGCCGCATCCGGCAGGTCTGCGGCGGTGTCGCCGACCTCACCCGCATCGAGGGGTGATCCGCGCCCGGGAAACCGTCCAGTGGACGGTTTCCAGCGGATCACGGGCGCGAGCCCCGGGTTTTGCGAGGGCAATGGCTCGGTCGGCCCGTGGCGGGGGGCGGCGGTGGGCGCCCCGATCCGAGCGGAGCCTCAGCCGCGTGAGGCCTGTCGGGGTCCTTTGGAACCGGTCATGTCGCTCCTCGGTGCAGCCATCTGGGACGGGCCGCTACGGGCCTCTGTAGGATTTAATTTCTGCAATCTCTGCATGGCCCGTGCCGGGCCACCAATGGTGCTCGGGGGCGTCGCACCGATGCCGACCGTGGGGCAGGGCGGCTGACAATTTGCCCCCGACGCCAGCCGCGCTATGGTGGGGTTGAGGGGGAATGCTGCGGTGCAGAAACATATCGAGATTTCCGACGTCGTGCGGATCACGCCCACCGCGTCCGTTTCTGTCGGCGCCTACGGGGGGCGTGCGAAGTGCCTGCAGCGCCTGATCCGTCTGGGGCTGCCCGTGCCCGCGACCGCCGCGCTCAGCTTTCGCGCGGTGCGGGCCATCGCGGCGGGCGACATGCTGGACCCCGAACCGCTGCTGGCCGCGGTCGACGATGCGCCGCTTCTGTCGGTGCGCCCCTCCAGCGAGGATCCCGACTGGGGCGGGCCGGGGGCGATCCTCAACATCGGGATGAACGATGCCCGCCACGCCGAGCTGACCGAAACGCTGGGGCCCGCGGCGGCCGATGCTCTCTACGCCCGCTTCATCCACAGCTTCGCCGTGCATGTCGCCCGGCTCGACCCCGGGCCGTTTGACCTGCCGTGCCGGCCCGACCGCGCGACGATTTCCGCCATGCTGCAAGCCTACGAGACCGAGCGCGAGGATATCTTTCCCCAGGATCCCACCGCGCAGTTGCAGGATGTCCTGCGGTCGATGGCGCGGGAATGGGACGGGCCCACCGCGCGGCTTCTGCGCGGTGCCAGGGGCGCGCCGGCCGAGGCGGGGCTGGGTCTTGTCGTGCAGGCGATGTCGCTGGGGCTGGGGGCGCCCGAGGCGGGGGAAAGCGGATCGGGCGTGATCCAGTTCGTGTCGGGCCGCACCGGCCTGCCGCAGATCACCGGGCGCTACCTGCCGCAAAGCCAGGGGCGCGAGGCGCTGGACGGCCGCAACGACGCGATGATGCTGACGCGCGATCCGCGCGGGCCCTCGCTGCAGGACCACTGCCCCGAGGTGTTCGACGAGCTTCTGCGCGCGGGCGATCTGGCCCGGGCGCGGCTGCGCGAAGAGATGCAGATCGAGTTCACGATCGAGGCGGGCCGTCTTGCCTTCCTCGACGCCGTGCGCGTCACCCGCAACGCCCGCGCGGCTGTCCGCATCGCGGTTGCGCTGGCGGTGGACGGCATCATCCCCGAGGCCGAGGCGGTGCTGCGCATCCCGCCCGCGGCGATTTCCCAGATGCTGCACCCGCAGGTGGATGCCGAGGAGGACGGCGACCTGCTGGCCCGTGGCATCGCCGCCTCGCCCGGTGGCGCGGTGGGGCGGCTGGCCTTCAGCTCGCGCGCGGCGCAGGGGTTCGCGCTGCGCGAAGAGCCCTGCATCCTGGTGCAACGCGAAACCTCGCCCGACGACGTGCGCGGCATGCACGCGGCGCGCGGCGTGCTTACCGAAAAGGGCGGGGTAACGAGCCATGCCGCGGTGATCGCGCGCGGGCTGGGCCTGCCCTGCGTGGTGGGGGCCACCGGTCTGGCCATCGACCGCCGCCGCCGCGAGATGACGCTGGCCGACGGGCGGCGCCTGCGCGAAGGCGACCTGGTCACGCTTGACGGGACCTCGGGCCTGGTCCTTGGCGGGGCGGCGAAGCTGGTGCAGCCGGCCTTCGACGATGCCTTCCGCACGCTTTTGGGCTGGGCGGACGAGGCGCGGGACATCGGCGTGCGCGCCAATGCCGACACCGCGACCGAGGCCGAGGTCGCGCGCGGCTTCGACGCCGAGGGGATCGGGCTGTGCCGGACCGAGCACATGTTCTTCGAAGGCGACCGTCTGTCGGTAATGCGCGAGATGATCTTTACCGACAGCGCGCCGGACCGGGCCGCTGCGCTGGCGCGGCTGCTGCCGATGCAGCGCGCCGATTTCGAACGTCTCTTCGCGATCATGCGCGGCCGGCCCGTCTGCATCCGCCTGCTCGACCCGCCGCTGCACGAGTTCCTGCCATCGGGCCGCGATGCGCTGCACGATCTGGCTGAGGCGCTGGCCCTGCCGCTCAGCGAGGTTACCGCGCGGGTGGAATACCTGTCGGAGTTCAACCCGATGCTGGGGATGCGCGGCGTGCGGCTGGGGCTCGTCGTGCCCGAGATATACGACATGCAGGCCCGCGCCATCTTCGAGGCCGCGGTCGCCGTGGGCGACGTCGTGCCCGAGGTGATGGTGCCGCTGGTCTCCGCCAGCCGCGAGGTCGAGCTGGTGCGCGGCCGGATCGACGCCGTTGCCGCCGCGGTGCGGGCCGAGGCGGGGACCGGCCCCGGCGCCGATCTCGAGTATCGGCTGGGCGTCATGGTCGAAACCCCGCGCGCCGCGCTCAGGGCAGGCGACATTGCCGCGCAGGCCGCGTTCCTGAGTTTCGGAACCAACGACCTGACGCAGATGACCTACGGCCTGTCGCGCGACGACGCCGGGCGGTTCATGGGCACCTATGTCAAGCAGGGAGTCTTTCCCGAGGACCCGTTCCTCAGCCTCGACGAGGACGGGGTCGGCGAGCTTCTGACGCTGGGCGCGCGGCGGGGGCGCGAGGGCAAGCCCGACATCACGCTGTCGGTCTGCGGCGAACATGGTGGCGATCCGCAATCCATCGCCTTCTGCCGCAGGGCGGGATTTAACTACGTGTCATGCTCGCCCTACCGGGTGCCGATGGCAAGGCTGGCCGCGGCGCAACTGGCAATCCGCGACCGGGCCGCCGTTCGCTAGGGTCTTTCGCTGGGGCCGGTCGGTCAGAATCCGCGCAGTTTAACCCCCTGTTATCCTTGATCTCGTAACTGCTGCGGCAGGGTTTCGCCGGGGAAGTCACCCTGCGACAGGTTGACCGGTTTTACCTTGGAACCCGCTTTGTCACATAACCGGCTGCACGACTGGCCCGGGCCGGTCACGCGACCGCTATCGCGTGGCGGGCCCGACGGGGGCCTTTGGGAAGACTGAGGAACGACCATGAACCGACCGATCTCGATCGGCGCGGCGATGCGCTGCGCTGTCCTGACAGCGGCTGTGGCCTGCACGGCGGGGGCGCCGCGCCCGGCTGCCGCCGACGTTGTGATCAGCACGTCGAACAATCCGGCCATGCCGCTGGCCGACGACTTTGCCGCCGCGCAGAAGGCGGAAAAGCCTGATGCCGGGGACATCGACCCGGTGCTGGCGGCGCTGCTGGGTCCGGAGGCGCCGGAGGTCCGGATGAAGCGCAACGGCGATCTGGTCCGGTTGATCGGCCCCCGTGGCGCCCCGCCCATGCCCGAGGTGCCCGAGATCGACTATACCGTCGCCTTCGTCGCCGACCTGCCCGAGGCTTCGGGCGGCGAGGACTGGCAGTGCCTGACCGAGGCGCTCTATTTCGAGGCACGCGGCGAAACCGTGCGCGGCGTCGCCGCGGTGGCCGAGGTGATTCTCAACCGCGTAGAAAGCTCCCGGTTCCCGGGGTCGGTCTGTGCCGTGGTCCGGCAGGGCACGGGCAAGAAATATCAGTGCCAGTTCAGCTATACCTGTGACGGCCACGACGAGGCCGTGCACGAACGCGCCGCCTGGACCCGCGTGGGCAAGATCGCCAAGCTGATGCTGGACGGCGCGCCGCGCGATCTGACCGAGGGCGCGACCTACTACCACACCGCTGCCGTGCGCCCCGGCTGGGCCGGCCGCTTTGCGCTGACCGCGACGATCGGGGCGCACCTGTTCTACAGCAACGGATAACCCGCGTCGCCGCCCGGCTCCGGTACCCCGGGGGGCGCCTGCGGCCCTTCATGTACTGGAGGTGCAGGGACGGTGGCGGGGTTCCCCTCCGTCTGCGTTGCAGGCCGAGATGTATACATGGGGGTGGTGTTTCAGGCAGCTCAAGCCGCGATCCGGCCGGTCCGCAGACCGCGAAAAGCGGCCTCCGTGTCCTGCGCCGCGCCGCCGGTCCAGCCCTGCCCGCCCGGGGCCTCGCGCCGGCCCCTGGGCGCCGCTTTCGTAGCCGACATCCAGCCGCCCACGGGCCCCACCGGCCCGCTTCCGCGCGGCCATGCGTCGCGCAGGTCGGGGGCGGCGGGGCGGCTCTGCCTCTGTGCAAGGGCGTTTGCGTCCTGTAGGAGGTCTGCGTCGCGACGGGGAGGATGCCGCACTATGATCGACGAGACGAAGCTCGCCTTCGCGCATCCCGAGGATCGCGCCCAGGCCACGGCGCCGAACGCACGCGACCGAATTTCGCTGCGCGACCACGTGGTCGAGGTCGAGATCGGCGCCTTCCAGCCCGAGCGGGGCACCACCCAGCGCGTGCGCTTCAACGTGGTGGTCGAGGTGCGCCCCAGCGACGCGTTCGAGACCGACGATGTCGACAAGATCCTGTCTTACGACACCCTGACCGATGCCATCGCCGCCGAACTGGCCGCCGAGCGTCTGAACCTGCTTGAGACCCTGGCCGAGAGGGTGGCGCTGCGGATCCTGGACGAGCCCGCCGCGCTGCGCTGCTTCGTGCGGATCGAAAAGCTTGACCGCGGGCCCGGCGCGCTGGGGGTCGAGATCATGCGCGAGGCGGCCGACGAACGTCCCCCCGCCTCGGACCGCGACGCGCCGCATCCGCGCGTCGTCTACCTGTCGAACGACGCCGTCGCCTCGGACCAACTGCCGGGGTGGCTGGATGCGCTCGAGGCCGACGGCACGCCGACGATCCTCTGCGTCGGGCCCGCCGACATGGCGCGGCCTGTGTCGGGGGCAAAGCCCGCGCAGCGGCGGATCGACCTCTTGGCGATCGAGCAGAACGCCTGGGTGCTGGCCGGGCGCGATCCGCGCTGCCTGGTGGTGTCGACCCGGACCGAACTGGACTGGGCGATGCGTCATGGCCGGATCACGGTCTGGGCGCCGTCCAAGATCGTCCTCGACGCGGTCGAGGCGCCGCCGGCGGGGCCCGTCGCGTCGGTGCGTCTGGCGCAGTGGTTCGCCGAGACGATGCACGCGGTGGAGATCGTGCTGGCGGGTGCGGCCCCCGATGGTGGCGCGGACCTGCCCCTGCGCCGGGTCGACGCCGCGGCCGCGACGCTTCTGTGAGCGTATCGTCCCCCTTGCGCGCCCTGCGCCCGATCCCCCGGCTTGGCCTGCCGCGCGGAACCGGAGGGCTTCCTCTCGCGGGCAGTGCGACGGTGTGGTTCGATATGGTCGAATATCTTGCGCGGGGGGAGGCGCCCCGGACCCTGCCGCTTGACGCGCTGACCGACGAGGAACGCGCGCGCCTGTCGGCGCCGCGTCCCCGCTGGGCCGGGTTGGGGCTAGACCGGCCCCGGATCATGGGGATCCTCAACGTCACGCCCGACAGCTTTTCCGACGGCGGCGCCTTTGACGGGGCCGATCGGGCGCAGGCGCATGCCCGCGTGATGCAGGCGGACGGGGCCGCGATGCTCGACATCGGCGGGGAAAGCACGCGCCCGGGCGCGGTGACCGTGCCGGTGGAGGACGAGATCGCGCGCACCGCGCCGGTGATCGCCGCCCTGCGCGCGGCCGGGGTGGCTCTGCCGATCTCGATCGACACCCGCAAGGCGCCGGTGGCCGAGGCCGCGCTTGCCGCGGGCGCGACGGCGGTCAACGACGTGTCGGCCATGCACTACGACCCGGCGATGGCCGAGGTCGTCGCGGCCCGCGCCGCCCCGGTCGTGCTGATGCACACGCAGGGCGGGCCCGAGACGATGCAGGACGATCCGCGCTACGACGACGTGCTGCTGGACGTACACGACCACCTGGCCGCGCAGGTCGCCGCGGCCGAGGTGGCGGGCATACCGCGCGACCGCATCATGGTCGATCCGGGGGTCGGCTTCGGCAAGACGGTGGCGCACAACCTCGCGCTGCTGGCACGGCTCAGCCTGTTCCACAACCTGGGCTGCGCGGTTTTGCTGGGCGCCTCGCGCAAGGGGTTCGTCGGGCGGATCGGCGGGGCGGCGGAGCCCCGCGCACGAATGCCCGGTTCGGTCGCGGTCGCGCTTGCCGGCGCGGCGCAGGGCGTGCATATGCTGCGCGTTCATGATGTGGCAGAGACGGTCCAGGCGCTCGCGCTCTGGCAGGCGGTAACGACAGGAGAAGCCCCATGACCCGCAAGTTTTTCGGAACCGACGGCGTCCGCGGACGCGCCAACACGTCGCCGATGACGGCCGAGATGGCGCTGCGGCTCGGGGCCGCGGCCGGACGGTACTTCCGCAAGGAGGGCGGCACCTCGCACCGCGTGGTGATCGGCAAGGACACCCGACGGTCGGGCTACATGTTCGAAACCGCGATGACCGCGGGCTTTACCAGCGTCGGCATGAACGTTTTCCTGCTGGGCCCGGTGCCGACGCCCGCGGTGGGTCTTCTGACCACCAGCCTGCGCGCCGACGTGGGCGTGATGATCTCGGCCAGCCACAATCCGCATTACGACAACGGGATCAAGTTCTTCGGGCCCGAGGGCTTCAAGCTGTCGGACGAGGCCGAGGCCGAGATCGAGGCGCTGCTCGAGGCCGGGACCGTGCCCGCGCAGCCCGAGAATATCGGCCGCGCCAAGCGAATCGACGACGGTCGTTTCCGCTATGGCGAGCGGGTCAAGGCCACCCTGCCGCCGGGCACCCGGCTGGATGGCATGCGGGTGGTGATCGACTGCGCCAACGGCGCCGCCCACCGCGTCGCGCCCGAGGTCCTGTGGGAGCTTGGCGCCGAGGTCATTCCGCTGGGGACCGAACCCGATGGCTTTAACATCAACGCCGGCTGCGGCTCGACCGATGTCGAGCGTGCGGCGACGCTGGTGCGCGAACGGCGGGCCGACGTCGGCATTTGCCTCGATGGCGATGCCGACCGGGTGATGATCCTCGACGAGAACGGCGAGGTTGCCGACGGCGACCAGATCATGGCGCTCTTCGCGCTGCGGCTGGCCGAAGAGGGGCGCCTGGCGGGCAACACGCTGGTCGCGACGGTGATGTCGAACCTCGGGCTCGAACGGCACCTGTCGGCGCGCGGCATCGGCCTGCACCGTACCGCCGTGGGCGACCGCTACGTGGTCGAGGCGATGCGCGCGGGCGGCTACAACCTGGGTGGCGAGCAGTCCGGCCACATCGTGATGACCGACCATGCCACCACCGGCGACGGCCTGATCGCCGGGTTGCGCTTTCTCAGCGAGATGGTGCGCACCGGCCGCCCCGCCAGCATGCTGCGCCAGCAGTTCCAGACGGTGCCGCAAAAGCTGCGTAACGTGCGGTTCATGGCGGGCTCGACCCCGCTTGAGGCGAAACCGGTGAAAGAGGCGATCCGCGCGGCCGAAGAGCGTCTGGGAAATGGCGGGCGGATCCTGATCCGCAAGTCCGGGACCGAACCGCTGATCCGCGTGATGGCCGAATGCGGCGACACGGCGATCCTGTCCGAGGTCGTCGACAGCATCGTCGACGAAATCGCCGCCGCCGCGGGCGCCGAGGCCTGACTCCTTCCCCGCGACGCCGGGTCACACCCGCGTCGCAACCTCGCGCAGGCAAGGGCGCCGCGCCGGACGGATGGTCCGACAGGGCAGGCGAGACGGGTCTGCCCCGAGGTGCCCCGGGTCGTTTGCCGGTGCGGTGACGCGTGGTGACGGCCATCGACGCCGCGGTGTCTTGCCAATCTTCCCGATCATCCCGTGCGCCCGGGCCGTCGGATGTGCGCGGGCGGGCGATGGTGTCGGCGTCCCGACACTGCCGCGGAGGACGGCCAGCCCCCGATCCGGACCTCGACGTCCCGGGGGCGCCATCGGCTGCGTCTTCGATCGCAAGGCGGCCGGAAGGCGGCTTATCACCTTCCTCGTGATTATGCCGAAGATGGGACCTTATGCGCCGCCTGGGCGCCGCCACGCGCGGTCATGCCCAAAGACGGGGCGGCAGGCTTGTCCGCAGAGGCCTGCGACCTGCCGCAACAATACCGGGCCGGACGTCAATCACCGTTGCGCGACAGGCGTCCGGCGCGGCCGCCGCGGCGGCGTTTCAGCAGCGCGCCTCGGTCGGGCAGGGCGGCCAGGACCGCGCGCCGTTCGTCGTTGCTCATCCCGGGCCAGGCGGCGATTTCTTCGAGGCTTCGCAGGCAACCGGTGCAGATCCGCGCCTCGGAATGCACCACGCAGATCTTGATGCAGGGCGAGGGGACGGGCTCTTCGGGCACGAACTCGGCCGGTGCGCCGGTGTCCGGCTGCGCCTCAAGGCTCGGGCCGTCGTCTTCGCCGGACTGCCAGCTCCAGGTGTCCGGCATGTCGGGAGGGCTCCATGGGGGCGAGCCCGCGGGTGTCATGACGCCCGCCGCAGATGGCCCAGCCGATCCAGAACGCCCTGCAGGATATAGCCTGCTGCGACATGGTCGATCACCTCGCCACGCCGGGCGCGCGAGGTGTCGGCCTCGAGCAGGGCGCGTTCTGCGGCGACGGTCGACAGGCGTTCGTCCCAGAACCCGATCGGCATCTCGATCAGCCGCGACAGGTTGCGGGCAAAGGCGCGGGTGGACTGGCAGCGCGCGCCTTCGCTGCCATCCATGTTGCGCGGCAGGCCGAGGATCAGACCGGCGATGTCGCGGGCCGCGATCATCGCCAACAGCTTTTCGGCATCGGCGGTGAACTTGGTGCGGCGAATCGTTTCCAGCGGGGTGGCGATGGACAAGACGCCGTCGGACACCGCGACGCCGATGGTCTTTGTCCCGAGGTCGAGCCCCATGATTGCCCGGCGCGGCAACAGCGCGGCGGCGAAATCCGTGATGTCTTCGTGGATCATTCCGGCTCTCCTGCGTCGGCGGCGGCGTTTGCGTCGGGCGCGGCGTCCTGTACACGCGCCCCGAAGAGGGCCGGCGCCTTCTGGGTGCCCGGATCGGCGCGGGCCGGCCTGTCCGAATCCGACGCCCGGTCGCTCGTTTCTGCCGCCTCGCCGGCGGTCGCGCTCCCGCCCGAGGGCGCCGGGGCCCCGGCGACACCCGCGCGTTCGGCGGCAGACCGCAGCGCGGCCAGTGCGGCGGGGTCGGCGGCAAAGACGCCCTGCGCCTCGTCCCACACCGCGCGGGCCGAGACGGTTTCGCCCAGGACGCCGTAGGCCGCGATCAGGCGCGCCCAGTCCGTGGCCGGGCCGCCGTCTTCGGCCAGCCGCGCGGCGAGGCCCGAGACCATGCCGCGGATCATCTCGTCCCGCTCTTCGCCCGTCAGGTCCTGTGCGGCGTTGATATCGGCCATCGAGGGGCCCCCGGCGGCCGGGTCCGGCGCGATGTAGTCGACCCCGGCAAGTCGCGCCAGCGGGCCGATGCGTGCACGGATCGGCGCGATCCATGGCGCATCTTCGGGTCCCGCCTCCAGAAGCCCGCGCCAGAGGCGGAAGGCCAGGTCGGGGCGCCCGGTCTGCGCGTGCATCAGTCCGAGGTAATAGAGTGCGCGCGCCTCGCCCGGGTCCAGCCGCAGGGCTTGCGTGACGGCGGCCTCGGCCTCGGGTGTGACGACGCCGCCCGCGGCATAGACAAGGTAGTCGGCCAGCGCGGCGTAGTCCCCCGCGGTCACATCCTCGGCCCGCAGGTCGATCACGTGGCGCTGGGCCTCGATGGCAGCGGTCATGTTGCCCAGGGCCGCTTCGTTCCGGGCCAGCAGCATGGTGCCCTGCAGGTCGTCGGGGCGGTCCTTCAGGGTGGCGCGCAGCTTGGTCATGAGGTCGAGGAACGCCGGATCGGGCGCGGGCGCTTCCGGGCTGGGCAGGGCGGAGGCCTGCGCCTCGGCCTCGGCCTGGGTCGGACGCGCCTCGCGGGCCGCGGCGGCGCGGTCGTAGCGCAGGGCGAGCGGCTGGTCGCCGTAGCCCGGCCGCCCCAGAACCCCGTAAAGCGCCAGCGTGCCGCCCAGGACGACACAGACCACCGCCGCTGCGGCGACACGGGTCAACCAGCGCGGGGCGCGGGCGTCGGGCGTCCGCGTCGCGGCGGCGCGGTCGGCGTCCAGCAGGCGGCGCGACACCTCGATCCGCGTGCGCTCGGCCTCGGCCTCGGTCAGAACGCCGCGGGCGCGGTCACGGTCGATTTCGGCCAGCTGGTCGCGGTAGATGCGCAGGTCCGACGCGGCGGATCCCTGTTCCGGTGCGGGCGGAGGGGCGGCCCCCGGCGTCGGCGCGCCCTCGTCGCGCCCGCGGCTGCCGGGGTCGCCGCCGCCGGGGTCGCCGTCGCCGTCGGCCCCACGCAGCAACGCCGCCAGAAGCAGCGCCGCCGCAACCGCCGCAAGTCCTGCCGCCGTGATCCAGAACACCATGCGCGCCTCTTCCTGCGGCCCCCGGGGCCGCGCCAAAACCTGCCCGTTACCTAACCCCTGCGCCGCGTGGGCAAAAGCCCGGGAGGCGGGGCGGGGCAAGCTGTCGCAAGGCGATGTCGCATTCACCCCGCGGGATGACGCAGAAGGGCCACCCCCCGGGCCCCCTCTTTCGTCAAAAGGAAGGAACGTCCAGCCACGGGATTCGCCGATGCAACGCTATTCAGTCTTCGCCCTCGCGCGGCGGGCTTTCGACGACCACACCTCATGGGGCCGCGCCTGGCGCGATGCCACGCCCAAGCGCAGCTACGACACCGTCATCATCGGCGCGGGGGGGCATGGCCTGGCCACCGCCTACTGGCTGGGCAAGCGGTTCGGCATCACCAACGTCGCGGTGATCGAAAAGGGCTGGCTGGGCGGCGGCAACACCGGCCGCAACACCACGATCATCCGCTCGAACTACCTGCAGGATCCCTCGGCCGCGATGTACGAGAAATCCCGCGCGCTCTACGAAACGATGAGCCAGGACCTGAACTTCAACGTGATGTTCAGCCCCCGCGGCGTGATGATGCTGGCCCAGACCGAACACGAGGTCCGAGGCTACCAGCGTACCGCCGAGGCCAACGCGCTGCAGGGCGTGTCGACCGAGTTCATCGGGCCCAACCGGGTCAAGGAGTTGTGCCCGATCATCGAGACGAAGGGCCCGCGCTATCCGGTCCTGGGCGCGCTCTGGCAACCCCGGGGCGGCACCGCGCGCCACGATGCGGTGGCCTGGGGCTACGCGCGGGCGTGCTCGGACATGGGGATGGACATCATCCAGCGGTGCGAGGTCACGGGCGTGCGCAGCGAAGGCGGCCGCGTCACCGGCATCGACACCACGCGCGGGCAGATCGACTGCAAGCAGCTGGCGATGGTGGTCGCGGGGTCGTCGAGCGTTCTGGCCGACATGGCCGGCTTCCGCCTGCCGATCGAATCCGTGCCGTTGCAGGCGCTGGTCAGCGAACCGATCAAGCCCTGCATGGACGTCGTGGTGATGGCCAACACCGTGCACGGCTACATGAGCCAGTCCGACAAGGGCGAGATGGTGATCGGCGGCGGTACCGACGGCTATAACGGCTACACCCAGCGCGGGTCCTTCCACCACATCGAAGAGACGGTGCGCGCGCTGGTCGAAACCTTCCCGATGATCTCGCGGCTCAAGATGCTGCGGCAGTGGGGCGGGATCGTCGACATGACCGGCGACCGCTCGCCCATCATCTCGAAGGCCCCGATCGAGGGCATCTTCCTCAACTGCGGCTGGGGCACCGGCGGGTTCAAGGCGATCCCCGGCTCGGGCTGGGCGATGGCCGAGCTGATGGCCAAGGGCACCTCGCCGCTCGCCGAGCCCTTCTCGCTCTCGCGTTTCCAGGAAGGCCGGTTCATCGACGAAAGCGTCGCCGCCGGGGTGGCGCATTGATCCGGGGCGTCATGGCGTGGGGTTCCGGCCACAGGGCGGCGCCGTCCCGCCTGCCGGGTGCGGCGGGATGGAACGCCCGCGCGCCGGGCAGTGTTGCCCCCGTGCCTGATAAAACGAGGGGAGTGGGCTTATGCTGCGTAACATCATCATCGCGATCATCGCGATCATCGTCATTCTGGTTGTCTTGGTCTTCTGGGGCGTCATCGAACTGGGCGGAGAAGTCGCCGAGAGCGTCGCGGACGAACCGGCGGTCACCGCCGATGACGGCGTTGCCGTCGACGACGACGCCGTCGAAGTGGACGACTGACACGACAGGGGCGCGGTCCGTCCGCGCCCCGTTTCCCCCGGCCGCCGCGGTGCGCGGGGACGGGTCCCGCAAGGCTCAGGCGGAATTCCGCCATGATGCCGAGGGGCGGGAACACGACGATCTCCGGACGGTTGAGCGGTCAAACCTGACCCTATCGGAGAGACTGACATGGCGACACCGCCGGATCCGCACCGCAACACCCACACCGAAATCCGCGAAACCCGTACCGAGCGCGGGTCGTCATCGACCATGGCGTTCATCATCGGCGGCCTCGTGGTCGCCGTCGCCATCATCGCATGGCTCTTCTTCGCCGGCGGTGACGTGGATACCGCCGGTGGCACCGCGAGCGATGCCGGTGGAGACGTCAGCGTCACCGTCGACGGCGCCGAAAGCAGCGCCGAGGGCGCGGCCGAAGCTGTGGACGACACTGCGGGCAACGACACTGCGGGCGACGACACGGCGGGCGACGCCGCCGGGACCACCGGCGATGCTGCTGGTGGCGCCTCGGCCGATGCCGAAGCGGACGCCGTGGTCGACTGATCCGCGTCCCACCGCGCGGCTCTGCGCGGCCGCGACGATTCTTTGCCCTGCGGGGCCGGCGCCGATGGCGTCCGGCCCCGCAGTCACGTCCGGCCCCGCAGTCACGTCTGGCCCCGCCGTGCCCGCCGCCGCCGCCCCACGCTCGAGGCATGCGGCTGCCCGGATCGCAGGTGGCCGGGCGCCGCACCGGCAGGCCCCCCGCCTTTTCGGGGCACGTAGGGCCGATGTTACCGGCCGCGGCCCCGGACTGCGCGGCGCGGTCGGCGTTCCGGCTTTCTCTTCTCCCTTCACCGTTTCGCCCGGAGGTTGCCCATGCTGCTGCTGAGATGTCCGTATTGCGGCGTTGACGCCGACGAAACCGAGCTGGCCCCCGGCGGCGAGGCGCACCTGACGCGCGAGGGGCCCAACAGCTCGGACGCGGCGTTCGAGGCCTATGTCTTCCTGCGCCGCAATCCGCGCGGCGTGCATTTCGAACGCTGGCGACATGCCTATGGCTGCGGCAAGTGGTTCCATGCCGCGCGCGATACGGCCACCAACCAGGTCTTCGGGACCTACACGGCACAATGCTCCGCCCCGCCGCAGGACCTGCTGGACCGGATCGCGGACGCGACCGGAGGAGAGCGCGCATGAGCTACCGTCTGGAGCAGGGCGGCCTGCGGATCGACCGCAGCCGCCGGATCGGGTTTTCCTTCGACGGCCGCGGCACCGAGGGCTTTGCCGGTGACACCCTTGCCTCGGCGCTTCTGGGCACGGGGCGGCGGGTCATGGGGCGGTCGTTCAAGTACCACCGCCCCCGCGGCCCGGTCACCTGCGGCGCGGATGAGCCCAACGCGCTGGTCAACCTCGGGCAGGGCGGCCGGGCCGAGCCGAACCAGCGCGCCACCGTCACCGAGCTGTTCGAGGGGCTGACCGCCACCTCGCAGAACCGCTGGCCCAGCCTTGCCTTCGACGTGGGCGCGATCAACGCGCGGCTGTCGCGGTTCCTGCCCGCGGGCTTTTATTACAAGACGTTCCTCTGGCCGCGGTCCTTCTGGAAGCACGTCTATGAGCCGGTAATCCGCGCTTCGGCCGGCCTGGGGCGTCCGCCCGAGGGCCCGGATGCCGACCGCTACGAACACCTGAACGTCCACGCCGACCTTCTGGTCGCGGGCGGCGGCGTCGCCGGGTTGCAGGCGGCACTGATGGCGGGCCGGGCGGGCGTTTCGGTCCTGCTGGTCGAAGAGACGGCCCATTGGGGCGGCCGCGCGGTGATCGATGCCGCGACCGACGGCGCCCGGATCGACGGCCAGCCTGTTGCCGACTGGGTCGCCGCCGCCGTGGCCGAGCTTGGGTCCATGGCGAATGTCACCATGCGCCTGCGCACCGTGGCCGCGGGGCTTTACGATCACGGCTTTGCCCTGGCGTGGGAGAGGGTCACCGACCACCGCCCGTGGGACGACGCCCCGCGTCACCGCCTGTGGCGGATCCGCGCGCGCCACGTCGTCACCGCCACCGGCGCGTTGGAGCGGCCCATCGCCTTCCCGGGCAACGACCTGCCCGGCGTCATGCTGGCGGGGGCGGTACGGGAATACCTGACGGGCTACGGCGTGGCCGTCGGGCGCGAGGTCGTGGTCGTCACCAACAACGATGACGCCTATCGCACCGCCCATGCGCTGAAGGCCGCGGGCGTGCGGGTGCCGGCCATCCTCGACGTCCGCTCGGGCGTGGCTTCGGGTGCGCCCGCCGCGGCGCGCGAGGCCGGGTTCCGGGTGCTCGAACGCTCGGCCATCGCCAAGGTCACGGGCGGCAGCAGCGTCGAGGCGGTCACCCTGACCAGCGGCGAGACGATCATCTGCGACGCGGTGGCGATGTCGGGTGGCTATTCCCCCGTCGTTCACCTGTGGTCGCACACCGGCGGCAAGCTTCTGTGGGACGAAACGCAGGCGCATTTCCGGCCCGACCCGGACCGCGCCCCGCTGGCCGCCGACGGCGGTGCCGCGGCGACCGCGGCAGGCGCCGCGACCGGCGGCCTGACCCTGGCCGAGACGCTGGCATCGGGCGGGCAGGCAGCGCAGGCGGCCCTGACGCGGCTGGGGCACGCCGAGGCCGACGCGGCGACCATCGCCACGGCCGAGCCCGAGGATGTGCTGCCGATGAAACCCGTCTGGATGATGCCGGCCGAGGCGACGGCGGCGCAGCGGCAGAAGATGTGGCTGGACTACCAGAACGACGTCAAGGTCTCGGACGTCCAGCTGGCGCAGCGCGAAGGCTACGAAAGCGTCGAGCATGCCAAGCGCTACACCACGCTGGGCATGGCGACAGATCAAGGGAAGCTTAGCAACATCAACGGCTTGGCGATCCTGGCTCAGGCAAAGGGTGAGGCGATCCCGCAGGTCGGCACCACGACCTTCCGCCCGCCTTACGTGCCGATCTCGATGGGGTCGATCGCGGGCGAGGCGCGGGGCGGGCTGTTCCAGCCGATCCGCCGCACGCCGATGCATGCGCTGCACGACGAGGCCGGCGCGGTGTGGGAGCCGGTGGGTCACTGGCGCCGCCCCTTCGCCTATCCGCAGAAGGGCGAGACGCGGGACGAGGCGGTGCAGCGCGAAATCGCGCAGGTGCGTGGCCGGGTGGCGATGCTCGACGCCTCGACCCTGGGCAAGATCGTGGTCAAGGGGCCGGACGCGGGCCGGTTCCTCGACATGATCTACACCAACATGATGTCGACACTGAAGGTGGGGCGCTGCCGCTACGGGCTGATCTGTTCTGAGAACGGGTTCCTGATCGATGACGGCGTGGTGGCGCGGCTGGGCGAGGACGAGTTCCTGTGCCACACCACCACCGGCGGGGCCGATCGCATCCATGGCCACATGGAGGAATGGCTGCAGACCGAATGGTGGGACTGGCAGGTCTACACCGCCAATGTCACCGAGCAATGGGCCCAGGTCGCCGTCGCCGGGCCGAAGGCGCGCGAGGTTCTGGAAAGCCTCGGCGGGCTCGACCTGGCGCGCGACACGCTGCCCTTCATGTCGTGGACCGAGGGCCGGCTGGGCGACATCCCCGCCCGCGTCTTCCGCATCTCCTTCTCGGGCGAGCTGTCCTACGAGATCGCGGTGCCGGCGTCGCGGGGGCCCGAGCTGTGGCGCGCGCTGCGCCGGGCCGGCAAGCCGCACGGAATCGTTCCCTACGGGACCGAGGCGATGCACATCCTGCGCGCCGAGAAGGGCTTTGTCATGATCGGCGACGAAACCGACGGCACCGTCATCCCGCAGGACCTGGGGCTGGACTGGGCGATTTCGAAGAAGAAGGACGACTATATCGGCAAGCGCGCGCAGATGCGCCCGCACATGGCCGATCCCGAAAGGTGGAAGCTCGTCGGCCTGGAAACGCTCGACGGGTCGGTCCTGTCGCACGCCGCGCTGGCGCTGGAGGACGGGCAGAACGCCCTGGGCCAGCGGCGCACGCAGGGGCGCGTGACCTCGACCTACCGCTCGCCGACTTTGAACCGCGGCATCGCCATGGGGTTGGTGCGGCACGGGCCCGACCGGATGGGCGAGGTGCTTGAGTTTTCGCGCGTGACCGGCGGCACGGTGCAGGTGCGCATCGTCGACCCGGTGCTCTACGACAAGGAGGGGAAGCGGCAAGATGTCTGAGTTTCTAAGCCGGCCCTACGAGGGCTTTGCCCGGGTGGAGCAATCCGCCCCCCGCGCGATGGTGTCGCTGCGCGGCGACCTGGGATCGCAGGCGATGGCCGCCGCGGTGTCCGAGGTCTCGGGCTGCGCGATCCCCGAGCCGCTGCGGCTGACGCAGGCGGCGCAGGATGACGATCGGGGCGGGGGCCAGACCTCAGGCCAGTCCGGGGCGCAACACGGGGGGCAGTACGGCGCCGCATGCCTGTGGATGTCGCCTGACGAGCTGTTGCTGCTGGGGCCGGCCGGGACCGGTCCGGAGCTGGCTGCACGTCTGACCGAGGCTCTGGCGGGCCAGCATCACCTGGCGGTCGACGTCTCGGAGGCGCGCGCGCTTTTCCGCGTATCGGGACCCGCCGCGCGCGAGGTGATGATGAAGATCACCCCGGCCGACGTGGCGCGGATGGGCCCGGGCGACGCCCGGCGCACCCGCCTGGCCCAGATCGCCGGCGCGCTCTGGATGGAGCGTGAGGCTGCGATCGAGGTCGCCTGCTTCCGGTCGGTCGGGGCCTACGTGGCCGAGCTTCTGACCACCGCCGCCCGCAGCGGCGGAGAGGTGGGCCTTTTGCACCCCGCCGCAACCTGACCCGGCGCCGGGGGGGCGGGCAACGCCCGCATCCGCCCCCCGGGCCGTGCCGTCCGCCCCGGACGTGCATTGCGAACCGTCCAACGCGACACCCGCGCTTCGGTCGACGGCCGATGCGGGGCCTGCGCGCGGGATGCCCCTGCGGACCGTCGCCACCGGCCCTTCGCCCCGGCGTTCGTGCCAAGGCCGTTCGCCGGGCGGCGGGCCCGCTCGACCCACGGGCGGCGGCCCTTGCCCACCCTGGCGCAGCGATCGGCAACGGCCCGCCGGTCGGCCGCTTCGGTGCCAAGCGGCAATCCGGCCGGGGAACAGCCGGCGGCCCGCCCTCGTTTCCCGCTCAGTCAATACCTTGACGCCGCCGCGAGGCGGGCACAGGTATCGTCCCGAATTGAAGCAAAATTGAAAGGACTGCGAAATGGCTTTCGAACTTCCCGATCTTCCCTATGCCCACGACGCTCTGGCCGACCTCGGCATGTCGAAAGAGACGCTCGAATATCACCACGACATCCACCACAAGGCCTATGTCGACAACGGCAACAAGGCGATCGCCGGGACCGAGTGGGAAAACAAGCCGGTCGAAGAGATCATCAAGGGCACCTACCAGTCCGGCGCCGTGGCCCAGAACGGCATCTTCAACAACGCCTCGCAGTACTGGAACCACAACCAGTTCTGGGAAATGATGGGCCCGGGCGAAAAGAAGATGCCCGGCGAGCTTGAAAAGGCGCTGACCGAGGCGTTCGGGTCGGTCGACAAGTTCAAGGAAGACTTCGCCGCGGCCGGCGGCGGCCAGTTCGGTTCGGGCTGGGCGTGGCTGGTGAAGGACACCGACGGCAGCCTGAAGATCACCAAGACCGAGAACGGCGTGAACCCGCTGTGCTTTGGCCAGACCGCTCTTCTGGGTTGCGACGTGTGGGAGCACTCCTACTACATCGATTTCCGCAACAAGCGCCCGGCCTACCTGCAGAACTTCCTCGACAAGCTGGTGAACTGGGAAAACGTCGCCAGCCGCATGTAATCGGCGCGGGTATAGGCGCTGGCGCGGGCTGCTCCCGCGCCGCGTCTGCCCGGATCGGGTTCCGTGCCCGGTATCATGGCCCGCCCCCGACGTCAGGGGGCGGGCCTTTTTGCGCGGTCATGTGCCGCGTCGGACAGGGGCAGCGGCCCCCGGGGCTGCGGGACGGCGCGGGGCGCCGGCGGTCAGCACGGTGGGCCGTGCCAGCGCCGCGGGGGCGGCTCGGTCGGCGGCAGGCCGATGTCGCGTCGCAGGTGATCGCTCAGCTCGTCGCGCAGCCGGGGCGTGGGCGCCTCGGCAGGCCGCGGGCGGCGATGCGGTTGCAGCAGGCTGGCGGCAAGGGCGCGCAGCACGCGCCATGTGCCGTGGGTGGTCAGCAAATGATCGATAACGGTCCGCGGCGGCGCGGCCGGCGGCAAAGGTCCTATGGGAATCATGTAAAATCGCCGGAAGGGATCCGGCCCTCGTCGTCGGAAAACAGGGGGCCACGCATTCCCATGGGGATCACGCCTGTCAGGGCGTGGCTCTGCGGATCATGCGTGGGTGGCTCGCATCAGCACCGGGCGGGGGCAGGTGTCGGCCCCGGCGGGTGCGGAAAGGATCAGTGGCGTCGGAGGCCGAACATGGCGTGCGACGGACCATAACCCGTGAGGGTGCGAATGATGACCATAAGGCGCCCTCCTGTGTTGCGAGCGGGGTTGGTGCCAGATCCGTAGCCGGGCGCGCGCCGCTGCGGCAAGCCCTTTCGGGGCCTGCCCTGTTTCGGCGCCCCCCTGTGGCGGATTAGTCGCGGTTGGTTTCCGCGGGAACGCGGCGGCGGTAGGTCGCGACGCGGTAGAGGTAAATGCCGACGAGAATCACCACAACGCCGGTCGACACCGGGTTCAGCCACGACGACACCCGGTCGTACTGGCTTTCCAGCAGGTAGCCCGCGATGGTCAGGAAGCTGGTCCAGACCACGGTGCCTACGGAGGTGTAGGCGAGGAACTTCCAGAACGGCATGTCGGCCACGCCCGCGGGCACCGAGATGAAGGTACGCACCGTGGGGATCAGGCGGCCGACCAGCACCGCCAGCCCGCCATGATTGCGGAACCACGCGTTCGACTGCTCGATCTCGTCCGGCGTGATGGTCAGCCAGCGGCCATGCCTGCGGGCCAGCCGCTTCAGCCGGTCGGTGCCCAGCTTCATGCCGATCCAGTACCACAGCACGGCGCCGGCCAGCGACCCCACCGTGCCCGCCACGATGGCCACGATCAGCGAACTATCCCCCGTGGCGGCGTTGAAGCCCGCAAGCGGCATGATCAGCTCCGACGGGATCGGCGGAAAGACGTTCTCGATGAACATCAGAAAGGCGATGCCGACCGCTCCGACGCTGTCGATAATCGAGGTGATCCAGTCGAACACGGCAAACCTCCTGCCTGATGCGGGTCACAAGTTCCGGCGCTTCTGCACGGTCGCGGGGGGGTGTGACAAGCCCAACCTTGTGGGACCCAAGCTTGTGGAGCCCGGCGTGCAAGCGCGGGTGTCCGGGGGCGGGCCCGTGGCGCCGGTCCTTGGGGCCACCCCGCCGGGCCTGTGCCGGGGCGGCGCCGGATCCAGCGCAGAAGGCTTCCGTGGCGAGAGGGCCGGGACCGGCGCCGTGGCAGGAACCGGCGCCCGGACGCGGGTGTTTCACAGGTGAAGCAGATGGATAGGAGAGATGAGATGGCAGATCGCATCCGATCTCAGGACCACAGCCGCGATACGGACAAGCTTCTTTCCGACGCCGATGCCCCCGAACAGGGCGGCCGGTCGGGCGGCGAGCTGGAGCGGCAGGTCGGCACCCGCGACGAGGCGAAGCGCGCAGAAAAGGGCGAACAGGCCGGGGCCACGCGTGTCACCAAGTCCGATGAAAAGGGGCAGGGCAACCTCGGCGGGCTGCACGGCACCGGAGACGAGGAGGGCTCCTGACATGAGCAAGATCACGACGGGCACCTATGTTCTGGTTGCCGACGGAGAAAAGGCGCTGTTCCTGCGCAATGACGGAGATGCCGAGGATCTGCATCTCGTCGTCGCCAGCAAGAAAGAGCAGGAGAACCCCGCGACCCATGATCAGGGCACGCACAAGCCCGGCCGGATGGGCGACACCGGCGTGGGCCAGCGTTCCGCGCTTGCAGATACCGACTGGCACCAGCTGGCCAAGGATCGGTTTGCCGATGACCTGGCCGACCTGCTCTACACCCGCGTCCATAAGGGCGAGATCGAGCGTCTGGTGATCGTCGCGGCCCCCGGCGTGCTGGGCGAGTTGCGCGACAAGCTGCACAAGGAGGTCGAGGCCTGCGTCGTCTCCGAGGTGCCAAAGACGCTGACCAACCATCCCGTGGACGAGATCGAGAAATCGGTCGCCGCAGCCTAGGGAACCGTAGTCGTCGAACGGACCAGTCGCGCCGCCCGAAGCCATTCGGGCGGCGCGCTGTGTTTCGGGTCCCTTGCCAGCGGTCGAGGTGAACCTCGGTGCAGACTGCCCGGGCTTGTCGCCGGTCTCGACCCTCTGCACACCCTCTCGGGGCCGAAGTCTTTGCCGTTGTTTTGCGGGCACCCCTTTGCGGGAAAACCGCCGAGAGGTGCCCATCGGCCCGATGAGGCAAGTATGGCCGTCAGGGCGGATACGGTGCCGCCCGACCCAAGGGGGGTCGCGGCGGCCGGATCCGCCTTGTGTCGGGCGTCAGGCGGCAAGCCGCTCTTTCAATCGGGCCATCAGGGTCTCGACATCCGGCGCGCTGTCGACGAACCCGGCGAGGGTGTCGTCGGCAAAGCCTTCGGAGATGGTGTGGTCCACCAGCGCGGTCAGCGGCGCCCAGTACCCTTCGGTATCCAGCAGGAAGATCGGCTTGGCATGCAGGCCCAGCTGCCGCCATGTCAGGACCTCGAAGAACTCGTCCAGCGTGCCCGCGCCGCCCGGCAGCACCACGATGGCGTCGGCGTTCATGAACATCACCTTCTTGCGCTCGTGCATCGTCTCGGTGACGACAAAGCGGGCGAGATCGCGCTTGCCGACCTCGCGGTCGACGAGGTGGCGCGGGATCACCCCGAAGGTGTCGGCGCCACCGGCCTGCGCGGCGCGTGCCACGCGGCCCATCAGCCCCACGTCCCCCGCGCCGTAGACCAGGCCCCAGCCCGCCTGCGCAAGCGCCGTGCCCAGCGTGTCGGCCGCGGTGGCATAGGCCGGGCGGGCGCCATCGCGCGAGCCGCAGTAGACGCAGATTCGGGGGGATGTCTCGGACATGGGAAGGGACCTTCTTTCCTGTTTTGACCCTGCCTAGCCCCATTGGTAAGGTCGCTCAAGCATCCGTGATGGGGCGGCGCGGGCCTGCGGTCCGCGAGACGCCGCGGCGCGGCGACGGGGCCCGCGGGCCCGTGACTGGGGAGAGGGTCGATGGCAGGCGCGTCTGATACGCGACGCGGCGGCGGGCCGGGTCTGGCCTTGGCCGCGGCGATCCTTGTCGCCGCGGGCATCGGTGGCGTCTGGTACGCGGGGCGGGAGGACGACACCGTGCCGCAGGCCACGGGGCCCACCGAAGAAACCGCGACCGCACCCAGGGGCGGTGACGCCGACGGACAGGCCGCGTTGACCGCGCCCGCCGATGCGACGGGTGGCACGGCGGGCGGCCCGGCGGACAACACGGCGGACGGCGCCCCGGATGGGCAGGCCGCGACCGACGCCACCGCTCTGGAACGCCAGGCATCCTCCGGCGACAGCGCGGTCGGAGGGTCCCCGGACATGGAGACCGGCCCGGCGAACGCCGACGGCGGATCCGCCGCGTCCTCTGGCGCGCAGGAGGAGCAGGAGGAGACGGTGCAGGACGCGGCAGGGCCGGGCGTTACGCCCAGCTTCGACCTTGTCCGCGCCGATCCGGGCGGCACGACGGTCGTGGCCGGACGCGCGGCACCGGCCTCGGACGTGGCGGTCCTGCTGGACGGCGAAGAGATCGCGCGTGCCGAGACGGGGCCGGATGGCAGCTTCTACGTGATCCTCGACATCCCCCCCGCCGAAGCCCCCCGGGTGGTATCGCTGCGCGCCGAGTTGGGCGATGGCGAAACGGCGATCTCCGGGCAATCCGTCATCCTTGCCTCCCCCCGGTTGGCCCCGGACGGGGGCAAAACCGCGGCAGGCGATCCCGTGGGCGCCGAACCTCTGACCGCGGCCGACGGGAACGCGGGCACCGGCCCGGAAGGCGACGGCGCAATCCCGGAGGGGGAGACCTCGGACAACGAGGACGCCGGCGCGGCGCGGGGCGAGGATTTGGTCGCCGACGCCGAAGGGGCCGGGACGTCTGCCCGGGCGGGCGGTGACCCATCTACCGACGCGGGGACGCGTCTGGCCGACCTCGCCCCGGATCGGGCGCCCGACCGTCCGGTGCCGGATCGCGAGGCCGAGGGGGAGGCAGGTCGGCCCATGGGGCAGTCCGCCTTGGATGATCAGGCGACGAGTCGGGATGCCGAGACGTCCGATGCGGCTGATGACGCTGCCGGGCCGGGGGCGGCTGACCTGGGCCGGGCAGGCGGGACGCTTGCCGAAAAAAGGCCCGCCGATGGACCCGTAACCGGCGCCGCGACGCGGGCCCGCACCGACGGCGGCGAAGCCGTCGACGCGCCCGAAGGGGAAGAGTCGGACAGCGAAGCCGTCGCCGGGCGAGGTGACGCCGGGTCGGACGATGCGGGGAGCGCGTCGTCCCCCGGCAGCGTCACGATCGCGCAGGGAGACGCCATGGCATCGTCGGAGGCGGCGACCGACCCGACCTTGGTTCCGCGCGGTCCATCGGTTGGCGCCGCGACGTCCGATGGGGCCTCCGACGAGGATGCGACCGACACCGAGGGTGCGGCGCCCGATGGCCCCTCGGGGCCGACCCCGCCGGGCGGCGCGGGCGACGACGGGCTCGTCCCACCGCGCGAAGCCGTGACGCCAGGTCAGATGCGTCCGCCCCTGCCGGACACGGGGACCTCCCCGGGCGTGACGACGGGCCAGGCCACGGCGGACCCGCAGCCCGGCAGCGAATCGCAAGGCACCCTCTCCGGGGTTGCCGATGCGCCGGACACCCCGGCAGCCGACACGCCGGAACTGACGGCGCGCGGCGCCCCGGACGAGACGGCCCCGGGTGGAGAGCCCTCGGCCCCGCCCGAGGGCGTCACGGCGGTGGGCACCGCGGCCGAACCGGCGCCGGGGGCAGACCCCGGGGTGTCCGCGACAGCGCCGCAGATCGCCACGCCAGGGACCGGAGCGGAGGGTGACCCGCTTGACCGGTCCGCCCGCCCCGATGGGCCCGGACCACGGGTTCTGATGGCCGATTCCGGGGGGATCCGCGTGGTGCAGGACCCCGGCACCCCGCCCGAGGTGCAGCAAAGCGTGTCGATCGACACGATCAGCTACGACGATGCTGGCGAGGTCACGCTGGGCGGCCGCGGGCGGGGCGCGCGCTTCGTCCGGGTCTACCTCGACAACGCGCCGGTGCGCACGGCGCAGATCGCGCCGGATGGCCAGTGGCGCGCCGAGCTGCCGCAGGTCGGGCAGGGCACCTATACCCTGCGCGTGGACGAGGTGGACGACGCGGGACAGGTCTTTTCCCGCGCGGAAACGCCGTTTAGGCCCGAGGACCCCGAGACGCTGGAAAACCTCGCCAAGGCCCGCAAGAGCGGCGATGTGCAGGTGGTGACGGTGCAGCCGGGCTTTACCCTCTGGCGCATCGCGCGCGAAAACTACGGCGAGGGGATCCTCTATGTCCGGGTGTTCGAGGCCAATGCCGACAAGATCCGCGACCCCGACCTGATCTATCCCGGCCAGATCTTCACCGTGCCCGAGGGGGAAGAGGCCGCCTCCGCCAACGCCCCCGCAACCTCGTCACCTGCCGCAGCCTCCCGGGCAGCCTCCGCGCCCGCGCCCGCGACCTCGGATCCGGCCTCCGATCCAGCGTCCGATCTGGGCGCCGCCGCCACCACCACCGATACCGCCACCGATTGACGCGCAGGCGGGGCCGGGCGCGCCTACGGCGCCGTTCTTCTAGCCCGCGCGCCGTCCAGGCCGCATGAAAGACCATTGATGGCAAAGCCCCGCCCCGCGGCCGACACCGCGCCCGACGCCCCCCGTGATCCCGCGGATCAGCCCGCGCGGGAGGCCAGCGCGCGGCAGGTGATCGCCCGCGTCGCGCCCTATCTCTGGCCCAAGGGGCAGGGATGGGTGAAGCGGCGGGTGGTGGGTGCGCTGGCGGCCCTGGTGCTGGCCAAGCTCGTCGCCGTGTTCACCCCGTTCCTCTACAAGGCCGCGGTCGATGCGCTGTCGGGCGAGGCCGCGCAGAACGCGGGCTGGACGCTGGGACTGGGCGCCGTGGGCCTGACCGTCGCCTACGGGGGCGCGCGCCTGATGGGCACCGTGTTCCAGCAGCTGCGCAACGTGGTCTTCGCCGCCGTGGGGCAGCGCGCGCTGCAACGCATCGCGCTTGAGACCTTTTCGCACATCCACGCGATGTCGATGCGCTATCACATCACCCGCCGCACCGGCGGGCTGTCGCGGGTGATCGAGCGGGGGGTGAAGGGGGTCGACTACCTCCTGCGTTTCCTGCTATTCTCGATCGGACCGCTGGTGCTGGAGCTGGGGATGATCGCGGTGATCCTCGCGATGACCTTCGATCTGGCCTACCTGGGCATCGTCGCGGTGACGATGGCGGTCTACATCCTCTTCACCTTCCGCGTGACCGAGTGGCGGGTGAAGATCCGCCGCGAGATGAACGCGCAGGACACCGACGCCAACCAGAAATCCATCGACAGCCTGCTGAACTTCGAGACCGTGAAGTACTTCGGCGCCGAGCGGCGCGAGGCCGCGCGCTACGACGCCGCGATGGAGGGCTATGTCGCGGCGTCGCTGCGCACCGCCTACACCTTGGCGATGCTGAACGCAGGGCAGGCGCTGATCCTGGGCGTGGGACTGGTCACCGTAATGGTGATGGCCGCGCAGGGCGTGGCCCGGGGTGACCTGTCGACCGGCGATTTCGTCCTGGTGAACTCCTACATGATCCAGATCACCATGCCGCTGAACTTTCTGGGCTCGGTCTACCGGGACATGCGTCAGGCCCTGATCGACATGGCCGAGATGTTCGGCCTGCTCGATCGCGCGCCCGAGGTCCGCGACCGGCCCGGTGCCCGGGAGCTGCGCGTCGCGGGCGGCGAGATCCGGTTCGACGGCGTGGCCTTCGGCTACGAGCCCGGGCGCGAAATCCTGCGCGATCTGTCGCTGACGGTGCCGCCGGGCGGCAGCGTCGCCATCGTCGGCCCGTCGGGCGCGGGCAAGTCGACCATCGGGCGGCTTCTGTTCCGGTTCTACGACGTCACCGGCGGGCAGCTGCTGATCGACGGGCAGGACGTGCGGGACGTGACGCAGAAGAGCCTGCACGCGGCCATCGGCGTGGTTCCGCAGGATACCGTGCTCTTCAACGACACGCTCTATTACAACATCGCCTACGGCCGCCCCGAGGCGACGCGGGCCGAGGTCGAGGCCGCCGCCCGCGCCGCCCGCCTGCATGGTTTCGTGGCGTCCCTGCCGCAGGGCTACGACACGGTCGTGGGCGAGCGGGGGCTGAAGCTGTCGGGCGGCGAGAAACAGCGCGTGGGCATTGCGCGCACGCTGCTGAAGGACCCGCCGATCCTGCTGCTGGACGAAGCGACCAGCGCGCTCGACACCGAGACCGAGCGCGAGATCCAGGGCGCGCTGCGCGCGATGAGCGCGGGGCGCACGGTGCTGACCATCGCGCATCGGCTGTCGACCGTCGCCGAGGCCGACCGCATCGTGGTGCTGGAGGACGGGCGCGTCGCGGAAAGCGGCACGCATGCCGAGCTTCTGGCGCTGGGCGGGCGATATGCCAGCCTCTGGGCCAACCAGGAGGGCGGGGAGGACGCCGCCTGACACCGCGCGCGTCCATGGGGGCGGAACGCTCCGGCGGCGGGCCTTGCCGCCACGGCAGGCGGCTTCAGCCCCGCACTGCCCTTCGGGAGGGGGCAGTTTCCCGGGAAGGTCGGCGATCCGCCCCGCGCCGGGCGGACCTGCCGATGCGCCGGGCCTAGCCGAGGGGGGCGGGCGGCGTCGCTCCAAGGTGGCGCGCATCCCCCCTGGATCTGGCGCAGAAGCCGCCTTTGCACCATGTCGCCGGCGGCGGTGGGATGCCGGGGGCGGGGGCTCTCTGCGCGATCCCTTGGCAATCGAGGAAATTCCGGGTTAAGACGACCCCTGAATGAGGGCGCGGGAGCCGGGGATGAGCAACAGCGACAGCTTTTTCGAAGAAGTCTCCGACGAGGTGCGGCGCGACCGGCTGTTCGGCCTGATCCGCCGCTACGGCTGGATCGCCATCGCGCTGGTCATCGTGCTGGTGGTCGCCGCGGCGATCTACGAATGGCGCGAGGCGCAGCGGCAGGCAGCGGCGCAGGATCTGGGCGATGCCATCCTTGCCGCGAACGAGGCCGGCACCCCCGAGGCGCGGCGCGAGGCCTTGGCGGACCTTCAGACCGAGGGCACGCCCGCCGCGGTCGTGGCGCTGCTGCGCGCCGACGATGCCGCCGACGCCGACACCCGTGCGGCCGCGCAACAGGCGCTGGACGACGTGGCCGCCAACGGCGCGATCCCGGCGGTCTATCGCCAGCTCGCGACGCTCAAGCGGGTGATGATCTCGCCCGACATGGCCCCGGATGAGCGGATCCGTATGCTCGACCCGCTGGCCGAGGCGGGGGCGCCGTTCCGCCTGCTCGCAGGCGAACAGATCGCGCTGGCCGAGATCGAGGCGGGCGACCGCGACGCCGCGCTTGACCGTGCGCAGGATCTGCTGCGGCAGGACGGCATGACCAGCGCGCTGCAACAGCGCCTGCAACAGCTGATCGTCGCTCTGGGCGGCACGCTGGACGCGGCCTGACGTGGGCGAGCGCGAGGTGGGCAGGCGCGTGCGCAGGCAGGGAACCGCTGGCATGGCGACAGGATGCGACGCGACGCCCGGCCGCGGCGCCTTCGGGGCGCCCCCCGCGCGCGGCAACAGCTGGTCCCGCGGCAGGACGGGACGCGATGGGGTGGATCAGCGGACCATGGGCTGCCCCGACAATGACGGACAGGCAGGAGAGCGCAGGGTGACGGCTGGCATGACGGGATGCGCGACGCGGGGCGGAACTGCGGGCGAAACGGCGGGCGCAGCAACGGGCGGAACGGCGCGACCGTCGGCGGGCGCAACGCGCGGGATGACCGCGATGCGCGGGAAGACGGCGTCTCGCGGGTTGGCCGCGCTTTGCGGCGTCCTTGCGCTGGCGGGCTGCGAGCAGGAATTCATGCTTCCCGGCGAACGTCAGGACCTGCGCGACATGCCCTCGCAGTCAGCCGTGGTCGACACCACCCCCGACGCCGCGCAGCCGATTTCGCTGCCGCCCGCGACGCGCAACGCGACCTGGACGCAGAAGGCGGGTGGACCCACCCATGACATGGGTCACCCGGCGCTTTCGTCCGCGCCGCAGTTGATCTGGTCGGCCCGGATCGGCGAAGGCGATGGCCGCCGCCACCGCATCACCGCCGATCCCGTGACCGACGGCGCGCGCATCTACACCGTGGACAGCCGCGCCCGCGTCATGGCGCACGACACCTCGGGACGCGCCGTCTGGTCGGCCGACCTGACGCGCCCGGGCGACAATTCGGGCGATGCCTCGGGCGCGGGGCTGGCGGTGGCCGATGGCACGCTCTATGCCGCCACCGCCTTCGGACAGGTCGTGGCGCTCGTGGCCGCGACCGGCCGGCGCCTGTGGGTGCAGGAGATCGAGGCCGCCGCCGCGGGCAGCCCCACGGTCGCGGGCGGCAAGGTCTACGTCGTTGCGCGCGATGCGCGGGTCTGGGCGCTCGACCCGGCCGACGGGCGGGTCGACTGGACCCTTGCCGGCACCCCCAGCCAGGCCGGCGTCGTCGGCGGCGCGGGGCCGGCGGTCGCGCCCGGCATGGCTGTGGTGCCGTTCTCCTCGGCCGAAATGGTGGGCGTGCTGCCCGAAAGCGGGCTGGAACGCTGGACCGGCAACGTCGCCGGCCGCCGCCTGGGCGAGGTCTATGCCCGCATCAGCGACATCAGCGGCGATCCCGTGATCTCGGGCACGACCGTCTACGCGGGCAGCCCCTCGGGCCGGACCGCCGCCTTCGACCTCGACAGCGGCGACATGCTGTGGTCGGCCCGCGAAGGCGCGATGAGCCCGGTCGCCGTCGCAGGAGGCTCGGTCTTTGCCGTCACCGACAAGGCGCAGCTGGTGCGGCTGGACGCCGCCACCGGCCAGCGGATCTGGGGCGCCGACTTGCCCATCGAACCGCCCGAGCGGCGGTTCCTGCCGCGGCGCCGCGACGCGGTCTACGCCCATTACGGCCCGATCCTGGCTGGCGGTCGCCTGTGGGTCGCGTCCTCGGACGGGGCGCTGCGCGGCTTCGATCCGGCCTCGGGCGCGCTGGTCGCGCAGGCCGATCTGCCGGGCGGGGCAACCACCAACGCCGCGGTCGCCAATGGCACGCTCTACGTCGTGTCCGCCGACGGCACGCTTCTCGCTTTCCGTTAGGCGCGACGGCGTGTAAGGAGCGGAGCTTCACCCCCGGGGCGGGCCGTCTGGCCAGCCTGCGGGGCCTTCGGAGATTCGGGAGCCCTGCGCCATGAGCCTCACCCTCGCCATCGTCGGCCGCCCCAATGTCGGCAAGTCGACCCTGTTCAACCGCCTGGTGGGCAAGCGCCTGGCGCTGGTCGACGACCAGCCCGGCGTCACCCGCGACCTGCGCGAGGGCGACGCGCGCCTTGGCGACCTGCGCTTCACGGTCATCGACACCGCGGGCCTGGAAGAGGCGACCGACGAGTCGCTGCAGGGCCGCATGCGCAAGCTGACCGAGCGCGCGGTCGAGATGGCGGATGTCTGCCTTTTCGTCGTGGATGCCCGCACCGGCATCACGCCCACGGATGAGGTCTTTGCCGAGATCCTGCGCCGCAAGTCCGCGCGCGTGATCCTTGCCGCCAACAAGGCCGAGGGCCGCGCCGCCGATGCCGGCGTGATCGAGGCCTACGGGCTGGGTCTGGGCGAGCCCATCCGCATGTCGGCCGAGCATGGCGAGGGGCTGAGCGAGCTTCTGGCCGAGCTGCAGCCGCTGGCCGATGCCGCCGATGCGCGCGCAGCCGAGACCGCGCCCGAGACCGACGTCTCGGTCCCCGAAGAGCCCGAGAACGAGGCCCCCGACTGGCATCCCACGCCCGAGCGTCCCCTGCAGGTCGCCGTGGTGGGACGGCCCAACGCCGGCAAGTCCACGCTGATCAACCGCCTTCTGGGCGAAGAGCGTCTGTTGACGGGCCCCGAGGCCGGGATCACCCGCGATGCGATCTCGCTCCCGCTAGACTGGGACGGGCTGCCGGTGCGGATCTTCGACACGGCCGGAATGCGCAAGCGGGCCAAGGTGCAGGAAAAGCTGGAAAAGCTGTCTGTGTCGGACGGTCTGCGCGCGGTCAAGTTCGCCGAGGTCGTGGTGGTTCTTCTCGATGCCGAGATTCCCTTCGAGACGCAGGATCTGCGCATCGCCGATCTGGCCGAGCGCGAAGGCCGCGCCGTGGTGGTCGCCGTCAACAAGTGGGATCTCGAGGCCGACAAGAACGGCCGTATCCGCGAGCTGCGCGAAAGCTTCGAACGCCTCCTGCCGCAGCTGCGCGGCGCGCCGCTGGTCACCGTGTCGGCGCGCACGGGCCGAGGGCTCGACCGTCTGCGAAAGGCGGTCGAGGATGCGCATGCCGTCTGGAACCGCCGGATTTCGACGGCGAAGCTGAACCAGTGGCTGAGCGCGATGATCGAGGCGCATCCGCCCCCGGCGCCGGGCGGCCGCCGGATCCGTCTGCGCTATATCACCCAGGCCAAGACGCGGCCGCCGGGGTTTGTCGTGATGTGCTCGCATCCCGACAAGCTGCCCGAGAGCTATTCGCGCTACTTGGTCAACGGCTTGCGTGAGGATTTCGCGATGCCGGGTACGCCGATCCGCCTGTGGTTCCGGTCGCAATCGGACCAGAACCCCTACAAGAACCGCAAGAAATCGACCCCCTCGCGGCTGCGCAAGCACCTGGGCAAGGGGCCGGCGGACAGCTGACAGCTCTGCGCGGCGGCCCGGTCTCGCCGGGCTGCCTGACTCACGCCGCCGCGCGCGGCGGAATAGCAGGCAGGGCGGTCGGTTCCGCCCTTACCCCGCCAACAGAAGTCCGATGGCAGCACGGCCCGCGCCGGGAAGGCTGGCAGGACGCCGTCGGGCATCACCACCGCGGTGCAGGGACCGGGTGCGGAAGACACAGCGACGCGTTGTAACCACGCCGCGCCTTGTGCGCCTTTCCCCTGTTTTCGTAGGTTGCGCGGCGATCCACAGATATGGCGACCGTCCTGCACGCCGCTGTCGGCGCCGACATGCCCTTGCCCGTGCTGGATGCGCTTCGCCGGCAGACGGGGGAGGACTGGCCCAGCATGCTCTCCCGCATCGACCTCGAGGGCAGGACAGCCCTGCACGTGGCTGCGGAGCACTCCAGCGACCCCAATGTCCTGTGATGGCTGTTGCACTGGGGCGCCGAGGTCGACGCCGTTTACTCACCGGTCGAATATTGGAATCCGATGAGGTCCAATCGCGGGATCACGCCCCTTCATCTGGCCGTGCAACGGCCTGATGCGATCCGGCTTGTCGATGTGCTGCTGACCGCCGGCGCATCGGTTCAGGCGCGCCATTCTCATGCCGGGTGGACGCCGGTGATGTACGCTGCGAGGACGGCAGAGGATCCTTGGGTCCTCATGGCCCTCGCCAATGGCGGCGCGGACGTCTCGGACAGGGATGAGGACGGCAATACCGTGCTTCATATCGCGGCAGCCTATGACCGGTCGCCGAATATACTGTCTTTCCTGATCGAAACGGGCGCCGATCCCGATGCCACGAACGACTCCGGCGAAACACCGCTTCATCAAGCGGCGTGGCGGGCCACGGATGCCGACGCAATCCGGGGTCTCGTCGCCGCGGCCGAGGCACCCTGTCAAGCGCACGAGGGCGACGCTCCGGTATCCATGCTAGGCGAAAATGCTGCCCTGAGGGAGGATGATCGCCTTGTCCGGCTGTTCCACGAAACCTGTGCGGAGGAATGACCTGTGCGTTTCCTGGGGCGGCTGTTTGCGCGGACGACGATCCTCGTCACCTTCGTCGTGGTCTTGATCGCCAGCAATATCGCGGTTCTGACGGTGGATGCCGTCTATGATCTGGGGCGGCGTAGGCTTTGGGCTGCCACGCGAAGCATCAGCGATGCCCCCGCGCCCCCGAAACTGACGGAGATGCGCACGCAGGCTGCCCGTTCCAAGGAGCGCGCCGTGCAACTCGAAGCCGCCAACGGCAAGCTCGAAGCACGTGTCGGTCGGCTTGAAGGAGAGGCCCGCGATCTCGACCGTCAGCGGCGCCAGCTTATCGCCCGGGTCGACAACCTGGAGGGCGATATAGGCCGGGCGAACGCGCGGGCCGCGCGGCTGACGGAGGAGAGCGCCGCGGGCAGTGCAAAGTTTCGGTGCCGGGCACGGGACCTCAACGCGCGGATTGCAGGACGCACCTCTCGATCGATCACGGCCAACGTATCATCAATGTCGGTCGAGGCCTTGCCCTGGGTCGGCGGTGCGGCCGTGTTGGGCGTGACCTTCCTCGAGGTGCGCGATGCCTGCGCCACGTTGTCGGAAACCCGGCAGTTGGCGGCTTTGCTGGACGGAACGCCGGTCGAAGATGTTCCGGCCTGCGGATATTCCGCGAGCGAGTTCAAGGATCTGCTTCTGGGAACACCGGACAGGCAGAGGTGCGAAGACCTGAACCGGGACATCCCCGAGGACCTTCGCCTTCCCTGTACGCAGATCAGTCTTCCGGGCGAAACCGCCGCGCCCGCGGAAGAGGCCGGGCGCATCGACCTGTCGCTTCCCGGAGAATAGGGCAGCCGCGGGAACGGTCGCGCTCCTCCGCTGGGGGGAAGGCGACCGGCAAAGCGTCGTCCCGGTCTGCCGGGGCGCGATCAGGCCAGCACGCCCTCGGCCGTCACGGTCAGCTTGCCGCCGAGGTAGGGGGCCAGCACCTCGGGCAGGGCGATCGAGCCGTCCTCCTGCTGGCCGTTTTCCAGCACCGCGATCAGGCAGCGTCCGACGGCGAGCCCCGAACCGTTCAGGCTGTGCACGAATGTGGGTTTGCCATCGGCGTCCCGCGTCCGCGCATTCATCCGCCGCGCCTGGAAATCGCCGCAGGTCGAGACCGAGGAGATCTCGCGATACGTGTTCTGCCCGGGCAGCCAGACCTCGATGTCATGCGTGCGCCGCGCGCCAAAGCCCATGTCGCCGGTGCACAGGATCACCGTGCGGTAGGGCAGGCCCAGCCGTTCGAGGATATCCTCGGCACAGCGCGTCATCCGCGCGTGTTCGTCGTCCGAGGCATCGGCGGCGGTGATCGACACCATCTCGACCTTCTCGAACTGGTGCTGGCGCAGCATGCCCGCGGTGTCCTTGCCGGCCGACCCGGCCTCGGACCGGAAACACTGGGTATGCGCCACGTTGCGGCGGGGCAGGGTGGCGGGGTCGAGGATCTCGCCCGCGACGAGGTTGGTCAGCGTCACCTCGGCGGTCGGGATCAGCCACCAGCCGTTGGTCGTGCGATAGCTGTCCTCGGCGAACTTCGGCAGCTGGCCGGTGCCGGTCATCGCCTCGTCGCGCACCAGCACGGGCGTGATGGTTTCGGACAGGCCATTCTGGTCGACATGGGTGTCGAGCATGAACTGTGCCAGCGCCCGGTGCAGCCGCGCCATGGCGCCCGTCAGAACGGCAAAGCGGCTGCCCGACAGCTTGGCCGCCGTCTCGAAGTCGAGGCCTGCGCGGGCGCCGGGGATCTCGTAGTGTTCCTTCGGGGCGAAGCCCAGGTCGGGCGGGGTGCCCCAGCGGCGCAGCTCGACATTGTCGTCTTCGTCCGCGCCCTCGGGCACATCATCGGCGGGCAGGTTGGGCAGGCCCATCAGCAGCTCGGTCAGCTTGGCGTCTGCCGTGCGCGCGGTGTCTTCCAGCCCGGCCATCTCGGCCTTCTTCTCGGCCACCAGCGCGCGCAGGCGCTCGAACTCGGCCTCGTCGCCGCGGGCCTTGGCGGCGCCGATCTCCTTCGAGGCGGCGTTCTGCTCGGCCTTCGCGGTCTCGGCGGCATGGATCGCGCTGCGGCGCTCCTCGTCCAGCGCCAGAGCCTGCGACGACACGCCCGACAGCCCGCGCTTGGCCATGGCGGCGTCGAAGGCATCGGGATTGTCGCGGATCGCGCGGATGTCGTGCATGGGGTCTCTCCCGCAGGGCTGTGGCTACGTGAGCGGTTCATGCCGCAAAAGGGGCCCGGGGTGAACCGGAAAAGGGTTACCGCGGGGGTCAGTACTCGATGGAGCGCTGGAAGGCGCGCCAGCGAGTGCGGAATTCCCCTTCGTTCAACTCGGCATCGTTCTCCCAGTGATCTGGACGCACGTCGTCAGGATGTAGGGTCACGGATCGGTCGCCGAATGTACTCCCCAGGATATTGCTTCCCAAGAGATAGGCGCTCAAGTCGATTTCCCTCAAGCCGGCGCCGCGTAACGTCGCAGGTGAAAACTCGCCAACCTTCGGAAGTGTCCGCGCGATCGTTGAAGGGCTGAATTCTATCCCTTCCATGTGAACATCGTGGGCATAGGCGTCTTTCCAAGTTGACCCGGTAAGATCAGCCTCGTTGAGAACCGCCGATGTGAGGACCGCGCCTCTCAGGCTGGCCTGCTCGAGGTTCGATAGCGTGAAATGAGCTTTGGGGAGCATCGAGACATCTAATCGGACACGCTCTAGATCCGCCCCGTCAAGACGAGCCTCCAATAGGTTTGTCCCTTCCAGTCTGCTACCCTGCATCCTGGCGTCCTTCAGATTGGCCTGCTGCATATCAGCGCCTTGAAGGTTGGTCCCTTGCAGGTCGATCCTGTACCCATTCCGCGCTTCGAACTTGAGCCGATCTGGTGCGCGCCTACCGATCACGCTGATCGCGGTTTGGATATCGATTGGCGCCGGAGAAAGTGAATCGGCCCAAATATGGAGGTTGGCGGTGTCGAGTTCAGTGGGGTTCCAACCGAAACCACGGTTCGCGCCCCGATAGGTCTGATGCCGGAATGCATCTTCGGGATGCAGGCCCTCGCCGTATTCAGTGTTTTTTGTGAGGCGCTTGAACACCGCATGCGGGCTATCTTGTGCCTTCGATGCGGGAGCGTTCTGGCGGATGTACGCGCAAAGGATCTCCATGACCTGTATGTGATCGCGTTCGCTGTCCTGCGAGATGCGCTCCAGCGCATAGATCGCACCGACGCGGACCACGAGGTTGGGGACCGTCTGCGCAATCTGCGTCCAAGATTCCTCTTCCAACGTGCCGGGGTCGATTGTCGGGAGGTCAACCGGAGTATCCATCCATTCGAATTCGGTCGCGCTGTCGCCCTGCAACTTGAAGCGCACGGTTCTGCCCAGCCGGTTGACCTCTTTGTTCGCACCTAAGTTCGCGACCGCCTTGTTGATGCGGTCGGTGATCAGGCCTTCCTCGGTGGCCTTGGTCTGCCGCTCTGTCGTCACCACCCGGATCAGGGCGAGCGGCGCGCTGACGAGGCCCACCAGCATCGTCGTGCTGCCGACGATGGCCAGGACGTGCCAGCGCAGCGCCTCGCCCTGATCGAGTTGGGGAGGATGCTCAGCCAGGAGGATCAGCTGCCAGATCGCCAGCACCAGAAGGCTTACCCACACCGGGGACAGCAAAGCCGCGAACCATCCGAGTGCCGCGAGATAGCGTTCCTCAAGCCGTCGCGGCGAAGCGCCGACACCTTTTGTGGCCAAATAGATCATGACAAAAAGAACGTTGATCAGAAACAGGGTTGCAAGGATACCCGGTGCGTCCGGCACTTCCGGCCAAGAAATCCTCATGTAACCCAATCCCGTTCCTCTCTGCAGGGTGCGCGCTTGCCCACACTCCCCGCACTCTGTTCCGCCCGCCGCCAGTTACCGCCGCTATACCGTCGCGCAACCAATGCGGGAACCCCCGGCGCCCAGGCCCCTCACCGAACCGTCAATCCGCCGCAGCGGGGCTCGCTTGCCAAGGTTCCGGGCCACGGATAGGGTGCGCGCCAATTGCCGAGGGGGGCCATGCGCCGCCCCGAACCCCTATTCAGAAGGACCAGACATGTTCGTCACACCTGCCTACGCACAAGCGGCCGGAGGGGCCGGCGGCGCACTCGCAAGCTTCGTGCCGCTGATCCTGATCTTCGCGATCATGTATTTCCTCTTGATCCGCCCGCAGCAGCGCAAGGTGAAGGAGCACGCCAAGATGGTCGAGGCCCTGCGCCGCGGCGATCAGGTCGTGACCGCCGGCGGCCTGATCGGCAAGGTCTCGAAGGTCAAGGAAGACGGCGAGGTCGAGCTGGAGCTTTCGGAGAACGTCCGCGTCCGCGTCGTCCGCTCGACCATCGCGCAGGTTCTCAACAAGACCGAACCGGCCAAGGGCTAAGGCCAGACGATGCTGCACATCCCCCTCTGGAAGCGCGTGGTGATCTGGGGCCTCGTGCTCTTCGGGCTCGCCTATGCGCTGCCCAATGCCTTTTACGGCCGCGTCGAAAGCCATAACGACGCGGTCGCCGCGATCGAAACGCAGGGCGAAACGCCCGAGCGCGCCGCGGCTGCCTCGGGCTGGCCCGACTGGATGCCCTCGAGTCTCGTCAACCTCGGGCTCGACCTGCGGGGCGGTGCGCATCTGCTGGCCGAGGTGCAGGTCGCCGACGTCTACGAGGACCGGATGGACGGCTACTGGCCCGAGATCCGAGACGCGCTGCGCGACGCCCGCGACGAGGTCGGCACCATCCGCCGGCAGGACGCGGCGCCCGGCACGCTGTCCATCCAGATCTCGCGCCCCGAAGCGATGGGCCGCGCGCTGGAGATCGTGCGCGGACTGGCAAGCCCGGTCGCGTCGCTGTCGAACGCCGGCGCGCGCGACATCGAGGTCGCGGGGCAGGGGGACACGCTGACCGTTCAGCTGTCGGAGGCCGAGAAACAGGCCACCGACGACCGCACCATCCGCCAGAGCCTCGAGATCATCCGCCGTCGGGTCGACGAGGTCGGCACCCGCGAGCCGACGATCCAGAGGCAGGGCGCCGACCGGATCCTGATCCAGGTCCCCGGCATCGGCTCGGCCGCCGAGTTGAAGGACCTGATCGGCACCACCGCCCAGCTGACCTTCAACCCCGTCGTCAGCCGCACCACCAATCCCGACGCCGCGCCGGGACCGCGCAACTCCCTGCTGTCGTCGATGGACGAAGAGGGCGTCTACTACGTCATCGAGGATACGCCCGTCGTCACCGGCGAGCAGCTGACCGACAGCCAGCCCAGCTTCGACCAGAACGGTCGCCCGGCCGTGACCTTCCGGTTCAACCCGCAGGGCGCGCGCGCCTTCGGCGACTACACCGCGCAGAACATCGGCTCGCCCTTCGCGATCGTGCTGGACGACGAGGTAATCTCGGCCCCGCGGATCAACGACCATATCCCCGGCGGCTCGGGCATCATCACCGGCGACTTCTCGATCGACGAATCGACCGAGCTGGCGATCCTGCTGCGCGCCGGCGCCCTTCCGGCCGAGCTGAGCTTTCTCGAAGAACGCACCATCGGTCCCGAACTGGGGCAGGACAGCATCGAGGCCGGGCGCATCGCCTGCATCGTGGCCTTCGTCGCGGTTCTCGCCCTGATGTGGGCGTCCTACGGGCTGTTCGGCTTCTTCGCCAACGTGGCGCTGATCCTGAATGTCGGGCTGCTCTTCGGCCTGCTGTCGATGATCGGGGCGACGCTGACGCTGCCCGGCATCGCGGGCATCGTGCTGACCATCGGCATGGCAGTCGACGCCAACGTGCTGATCTTCGAGCGCATCCGCGAAGAGCTCAAGACCGCCCGCGGCCCGGCCCGCGCGATCGAGCTGGGCTATGACCGGGCGCTGAGCGCGATCATCGACGCCAACATCACCACCTTCATCATCGCGGTGATCCTGTTCCTTCTGGGCTCGGGTCCCGTGCGTGGCTTCGCGGTGACGCTGGGGCTGGGGATCGTGACGTCGGTCTTCACGGCGATCTACGTCACCCGCCTGATCGTGGTGACGTGGTTTGAACGCCGCCGCCCCAAGACGATAGAGGTCTGAGATGCGTCTGAAATTCGTCCCCGACGAGACCAACTACGACTTCTTCAAGTACCGCTACGCCACCTTCGGCGTGTCGGTCGTGGCGATGGTGCTGTCGCTGATCATCTGGCTGACGGTCGGGTTGAACTTCGGCATCGACTTCCGTGGCGGCACGACGATCCGCACCCAGTCGACCGAGGCGGTGGACGTCGGCGCCTATCGCGATGCCATAGCCCCGCTCGAGCTGGGGGACGTCGCGATCTCGGAGGTGTTCGACCCCTCCTTCGGAGAGGACCGGAACGTGGCGATGCTGCGGATCCAGGCCCAGGGCGAGGAAGAGAGCATCACCGCCGAGACCATCGCCGAGGTCGAGGCCGCGCTGCAGGAGGTCGACCCTTCGATCACGTTCCCCTCGGTCGAATCCGTGGGGCCCAAGGTGTCGGGAGAGCTGATCCAGACCGCGTTCCTGGCGGTCGGCGCCTCGCTCGCGGCGATCCTGATCTACATCTGGCTGCGGTTCGAATGGCAGTTCTCGGTCGGGGCGGTGGCGGCGCTATTCCATGACGTCGTGCTGACGATCGGGATATTCTCGCTGCTTCAGATCCGCTTCGACCTGGCGACCATCGCCGCGCTGCTGACGATCATCGGCTACTCGATCAACGACACGGTGGTGATCTTCGACCGACTGCGCGAGAACCTGATCAAGTACAAGCAGCGCGCGTTGCAGGACGTGATGAACCTCAGCGTGAACGAAACGCTCAGCCGGACGATCATGACCTCGGGCACCACGCTGATCGCGCTGATCGCGCTTCTGGTGCTTGGCGGCGACGTCATTCGCGGCTTCGTCTTCGCGATCACCTGGGGCGTGGTCGTGGGGACCTATTCGTCGGTCTACGTCGCCAAGAACATCGTCCTGTGGCTGGGGGTCAAGCGCGACTGGTCCAAGGACAGCAGCGGCCCCGGCGACAAGGGCAACCAGTTCGCCAACATCGACGCCTGACCCGGGCATGAGCCCCGGCGCGCTGGTCGAGGCCCTTTCGGGGGCCGCACAGGCGCCGGGGCTGGGTTGGCTGATCCTCGCCGCGGTGCTGGGCGGGATCGTGCGCGGATTTGCCGGTTTCGGCACCGCGCTGGTCTACCTGCCCATCGCGGGCCAGCACCTGCCCCCTTTCGCCGCGATCTCTACCATGCTGGTGATGGACCTCGTCGGGCCGATGCCCAACGTCGTTGCCGCGCTGCGACAGGCCCGCTGGCCCGATGTCGGGCGGCTGGCCGCGGGCTTCGTTCTGGCGCTTCCCCTCGGCGTCTGGCTGCTGGGCGCGGTGGCGGACGAGACGTTCCGGCTGGGTGTCTCGCTTCTGTCGATCCTGCTGCTCGTCTGTCTCGCCTCGGGCGCCGTCTATCGTGGTCCGATGCCGGGCCCCGCGGTGATGGGGGTGGGCGCCGCGGGCGGTTTCCTGGGCGGTGCCGCCGGGCTGGCCGGCCCGCCGGTGATCCTGTTCTACGTGGCCCGCGCGCTGCCGGTTTCGGTGACCCGGGCGAACCTGCTGATCTACCTCGCGCTCAGCGACATCGCCATGGTGGCGCTGTTCTGGGGTGGGGGGCTGATCGCGGCGCAGGCGCTCTGGATCGGGGTCCTGCTGATCCTGCCCTACATGCTGGCCAATCTGGCAGGGGCGGCTATGTTCCGGCCCGAGCGCGAGCGCCTCTACCGCGGGGTGGCCTACGCTATCGTGGCGGGATCGGCCGTGTCCGGCCTGCCGTTTCTCGACTGAAAGGAGGCAGGCTGATGCGCCTCAACGAAATCACCTACACCGATGCACGTCCGGTCGACGGCTACGGCCCCGGGTTCTTCCGCGTGGGCGGCGAGGTCATGCAGGGCGGCGTCCTGCTTCTGCCCGACGGCCTGCGCCCCTGGGCGGGCTACGCGGCGCTGGACCCGGTGCTGGGCGCGGCGGGCAAGGTCGACTTTCTCTTCATCGGCACAGGGGCCGAGCCTGCCTATCTGCCGCGTGACTTCCGCGAGGCGCTGGAGGCGGCCGAGATCGGGGTCGAGAGTATGGCCACCCCGGCGGCCTGTCGCACGTACAATGTCCTGTTGTCCGAAGGCCGCCGCGTCGGCGCCGCGCTGCTGGCGGTCTGAGACGCGGCGGGGCCGCACCCCCTGTCATGAATCGAGGGATGCTGTGCCTTGCGCTCCGCTGCCTGCGCCCGTGATCCTGCTGGGCGCTGCCCAGTGTGCTTGGGGCGCGGATGCCTGACGGCCCGGGGTTGGCGCCCGTAATCCGCTGAAAACCGTCCCCTGGACGGTTTTCCGGGCGCGGATCACCCCGTGAAGTTGCGGCTGTCCTTGATCTGGTCCCAGGCCCAGACGACCTCTTGCAGCTGCTCCTCGTGACCGCGGTCGCCGCCGTTCATGTCGGGGTGCAGCACCTTGATCAGCGACTTGTAGGCGCGGCGGATCTCAGACTTCGTCCAGCTGTCCTTGGCGTCGAGGATGTCCAGCGCGCGCCGTTCGGTCGGCGGCAGCTTGCGCCCCGCACCGCCCTTGCGGCCGGGGTTGCGGGTCGCGTTCTCGCCCAGAACCTCGTGCGGGTCGTCGACGCCCAGACGCGCCCAGGCGCGCTGCTCTTCGGCCTTGCGCCCGAAGGGCTTGGTCTCGCGGCCCCAGACCCGGTCCTTGTCGATCTGGTCGGCGAACTCGTCCTCGGTCTGGCCGTTGAAAAAGTTCCACTTGAGGTTGTATTCCCGGACGTGGTCCTTGCAGAACCAGTAGAACTCGTCGAGGTGATCGGGCGATTTGGGCGCGCGGTACTGCCCCGCCTCCTGGCAGCCGGGGTGTTCGCAAACCCGGCGCGAGGTCTCGAACGCACCCGACATGCCGCGTTTGCCGCGCGGGTTCTTCTTCTTCGATGCCTTGACCCGGAGGTCGAATCCGAAGGGATCGTTCTTGTCCATCCTACCCACCTTTCCGACTCGGACCCGCGAGTTTAGACCTCTGATCTCACAAGGGAAGAGGAGAGCCCGTAAAAATGCCCCTGACCGACACCATCCATGAGCGCCTGACCGAGGCCTTCGACCCGCGAGAGCTGGACGTCGTCGACGACAGCGAAAGCCACCGCGGGCATGCCGGATACCGCGAGGGTGGCGAAAGCCACTTCAACATCCGTATCCGGTCCGAGGTGTTCGACCCGATGAGCCGGATCGAACGTCATCGCGCCATTCACCGCGCGCTGGGGGCCGATGTCGTCGGCCGCATCCACGCGCTGGCGCTGGACGTGGCGGGATAGGCCCGCCCGCCGTCCCTAGCGGTTGCGGATGCCGGGGCCGGGCAGGGGGTGCACGGTCGACCCCGGCGCGCCCTTGGACGCGCCGCCCAGGCCCGGTGTCGCGCCGCCGTCCCGCGCGGGCTCCGGGGCGCGCAGCGGCGCGCCCGAGACCGCCCGGGGGTCCGGCGCGGACCCGGAGGCGCCCGCCGCGTCATGCGGGGCGGGATCTTCGGCGAAATGCCGGTCGGGGTCGTGCGCGAAGGCCATGTCTTGCGCGGAGGCGGCGGGCCACGCGCCTTCGCCCGGCCGCGGACGGCGGAAGACCAGCAGGTTCTGCACCACCCGCGTCTTGCCGATCATGCCCGAGCGTTCCTCGGACGGCAAAGCCTCGGCGCGCAGGTATTCCCAGCCCTCGACCGCCTTTTCGTTGATAAGTTCGGTCAGGGCATGGGCAAAGCGCGCCTCGGTACCCCGGACGCCGCGGGCCTTTGCGCCCTTCTTGGGGGCGGGCACGACTGTGTATTCGTAAAGCGGCATGCCGCCTCCCGTATCGGATTGCGATGACAGACGGGACCCTATCAGCCCCGCCCTGCGAGTTCCAGATGAAGCCGGGGTGCCACGCGAAGCTCCGCCACCCACGTGACACCCCCTGGGGGACCGCGCCCGGCGGGCGCGGCGGGTGCGGTCAGAGCCCGAGCTTGGCGTTGACCAGATCGTTGACGGCCTTGGGGTTCGCCTTGCCGCCCGTGGCCTTCATCACCTGGCCCACGAACCAACCGGCCAGCTTGGGATTCTGCTGGGCCTTTTCGACCTGCGAGGGGTTGGCGGCGATGATCTCGTCGACCGCGGCCTCGATCGCGCCGGTGTCGGTCACCTGCTTCATGCCGCGCGCTTCGACGATCTGCGCCGGATCGCCGCCCTCGGTCCACAGGATCTCGAACAGGTCCTTGGCGATCTTGCCGGAAATCTCGTCCCGTCCCAGAAGGTCGAGCATGCCGCCCAGCTGCGCGGCCGAGACGGGGCTTTCCGAAACCTTGAGATCGTCCTTCTTCAGCCGGCCGAAGAGTTCGTTGATGACCCAGTTCGCCGCGACCTTGCCGTCGCGTCCGGCGGCGACCTCTTCGAAGAACACCGCGTTCTCGACCTCGGCCGTCAGGACGCTGGCGTCGTATTCGGTCATCCCGTAGTCCAGCACGAAGCGCGCGCGCTTTTCGTCGGGAAGCTCGGGCAGGGTGGCGGCGATGTCGTCGACCCAGGCCTGCTCGATCTCAAGAGGCAGCAGGTCGGGGTCGGGGAAGTAGCGGTAATCCTGCGCCTCTTCCTTCGACCGCATCGAGCGCGTCTCGCCCTTGTCGGGGTCGTAAAGCCGGGTCTCCTGTTCGACCTTGCCGCCGTCCTCGAGGATGGCGATCTGGCGCCGTGCCTCGTAGTCGATCGCCGCCTGGATGAAGCGCATCGAGTTCATGTTCTTGATCTCGCACCGCGTGCCCAGGTGCGAGAAGTCGCCGGTTTCGACGAAGCGCTCGTAATCCCCCGGTCGGCAGACGCTGACATTGACGTCGGCGCGCAGGTTGCCGTTCTGCATGTTGCCATCGCAGGTGCCGAGATAGCGCAGGATCTGGCGCAGCTTGCCCACGTAGGCCGCCGCCTCTTCGGGGCCGCGGATGTCGGGGCGGCTGACGATCTCCATCAACGCGACGCCCGCGCGGTTGAGATCGACGAAGGACGCCGCCGGATCCATGTCGTGGATCGACTTGCCCGCGTCCTGTTCAAGGTGGATGCGTTCGATCCGCACCCGCCGCGCGATGCCGGGCGCCATGTCGACCAGCACCTCGCCCTCGCCCACGATGGGGTGGTAGAGCTGGCTGATCTGGTAGCCCGCGGGCTGGTCGGGATAGAAATAGTTCTTCCGGTCGAAGGCCGAGTAGAGGTTGATCGCCGCCTTCAGCCCCAGCCCGGTCTTCACCGCCAGCGCGACGCAGCCCTCGTTGATCACGGGCAGCATCCCCGGCATGCCCGCGTCCACGAACGCGACGTTCGAGTTCGGTTCGGCCCCGAATTCGGTCGAGGCGCCCGAAAACAGCTTGGCCTTGCTGGAGACCTGGGCGTGGACTTCCAGCCCGATGACCAGTTCCCAGTCCTCTTTCGCGCCCTGAATGACCTTCGGTTTCGGGGCCTCGTAGGTAAGATCGAGCATGGCTGCGCCTTCCGTTGCGGATCGGCCTCATCCTCTAGGCAATCGGCGGAAAAGGGGCAAGGGGCGCGAGTTTTCGCTCATCTCCCGGGCGGGTGATTGCCCATTAACCCGAATCCGGCAATTTTCCGGCCGCCGCGCCTTGGGGAGCGTGGCGTTAAGGGGACCAAACATGACACGGATTTTCCTTGTGCTCGCACTGGGCGCAATGCTGGCCGGTTGTGCCACGAAACCGGAACCGACCGAACCTTCCGCGACGCGGCCCGTGATGCGCTGGGACCACCGGCCCGAAGCGCCGCTGTGGACCGATGCCGCGCTCAACGCGCTGCAAAGCAACGGCGCGGCGCTGCCGAACTTCACGCCCGCCGACATCGAAACCTACTGCCCGGGATATGCCACCGCCTCGACCGAGGATCGCGCGGCGTTCTGGGCAGGGCTGTTTTCCGCGCTGGCCGAGCACGAAAGCACTTGGAACCCCGGCGCCGTGGGCGGTGGCGGTCAGTGGTACGGATTGCTGCAGATCCTGCCCTCGACCGCGCGCAGCTATGGCTGCCGCGCGACCAGCGGCGCCGCGCTCAAGGACGGGGCGGCGAACCTTTCCTGCGCGGTGCGCATCGCCAGCCGCCAGGTGCTGAGCCGCGGCAACGTCAGCCGGGGCATGCGCGACTGGGGCCCGTTCCACTCGGCCTCGAAGCGATCCGAGATGCAGGCCTGGACCCGCGCGCAGCCCTATTGCGCCGTCAAGGTCAAAGCCAAGTGACGACGCGGGTCGGCGCCCGGGCGCCGATCCCTGCCGCCGGACCGGTCCCGGGGCTTGTCAACCCGCGACGCGGCTGGGTAGGAGGGGCCATGCGTTTGTTGTTACCCAACCGCCTCGCCTCGGCCGTCTCGGTCGCCGCGCTGTGCCTCTCTGCCCTTTCCGGCGGTGCGATGGCCGCGGACGTGCCCTCGATCCGGCCGAAGCCGCGCCCGACGGTCGTCCATGTCGACCCGGTCGCGCGGTGGGATTTCCGCAATGACGGCGCCGCCTGGAGCGCCGAGGTGCTGAGCGCGCTGCGCCGCCACGGTGCCCCTTTGGTCAAGACCGTGCCACGCGACATCGCGACATGGTGCCCGGGCTACGCGAGCGCCCCGCCCGAGGCGCGGCGCGCCTTCTGGAACGGGTTCCTGTCCGCTCTGGCCAAGTATGAAAGCACCTATCGTCCCACCGCCGTCGGCGGCGGCGGACGCTGGTACGGCCTCCTGCAGATCCTGCCTGCCACGGCGCGTCATCACGGCTGCAAGGCGGGAACGGGCGGGGCGCTGAAGGACGGCGGGGCGAACCTTTCCTGCGCGATCCGCATCATGTCCCGAACAGTCACCCGCGACGGCGTCATCCATGCGAAATCGCCGCGGTGGAGCGGGGTTTCCGCCGACTGGGGCCCGATGCGATCGGACGAGAAGCGGGCCGAGATGGCCAGGTGGTTGCGGGGTCAGCCCTATTGCGCGCTCTTCGCCTCGCCGCGGCCGAAGTGGAAGGAGCGGCCCGAGGGCCTTGTCGCCGGGCCGATCCTGCCTGAGCTGCGGCCCGAACCGCGCCCCGAATCGCGTCCCGCGCTGCGGCTGGCGATGCTCGACCCGGCGGACCTGCTGCCTCCAAGACGGCCCGGCGCGCGCTGAGCCTTCGCGGGCGGCGCAGCGGGCGATCGCCATCCCGCGCCAGCCGGCATGGGCATCGGAAGGCGCCCTGAGGTTCCCGGTCACACCCCTCTGACTGCCGCGCAAGGGTACAGGCTATCGCGCAACGCAGGTTCGGCGCGTCTGCGTGGTTTCCAGACATGTCGATATCGCCGCCGGGGGCCGCTTCCCATCTTTGTCCAGCAAGTCTGCACCGAAATTGGCGTCAGCACGGCCATGGGCCCGCTTCGCCTGATCGCAGAGTACCCGGACGGCCCGCGCGGCGGCGCCGTCCGCAGGATTACATCCTGATCTGTACCCGACGTTTCGACAGGCTGGGCAAGCCGGTGCTGTCGACGAGGCTGACGGTCGGCGCATAGCGACCGCCGAGGGCCAGGGTCTGCTGTCGCAGCACTTCGATCCCGCCTTCCGAGGTGCCGACCAGCGAGCGGGGCGAGATCGGCTCGCCCACAGTCACGCGATAGGGCTGGCGGTACTTGTTCAGCGTCTCGTGAAACAGGGTGATGTCGCGCAGGGTGGGGTGGATCAGGTCGAAGAGGTAGAAGATGGCAGAGTTCCGGGCCCGGATGTTCAGCGGAATGACGGGCAGGTCGAACTTGCGGGCGATCATCGCGGCCGAGGCCATCCACGGCCGTTCGTATAGCCGCAGGCCACGCCGTTTCGCCAGCCGGCCCGAGGGGAAGATCACGCCCAGCCGCCCGGCGTCGATCGCCTTGCGCGTATAGGCCATCGTTTCGCGCGTCTTGCCATGGCTGCGCTTGTCGGGGCGCCACTCGACCGGCGCGATCAGCGATTCGAACTGCGGCAGGATCCGCAGGATGTCGGCATTCGCGTAGATGAAGAGGTCGGGCCGCAGCGGTGCGATCAGGTGATGCAGGATGATTCCGTCGGCGATCCCCGTGGGGTGGTTCGCGACGATCAGGGCCGGTCCCTGGCGGGGGATGTTCTCAAGCCCCGTAACCTCGAGGTCCTGGGCGAGGTAGTTGCCCAGCGTGCCCATGATCTCGGGCGTGGGCTTGTCCTTGAAATATTCGGCCAGCCTGAGCGTTTTTTCATAGCTCAACATCCGGTCGAGGATCTTGTGCGCGATGGCGGTTCCGGGTCGTCCCGACTGTAGCCAGGGAGCCCGTTCAGCGATCAGCGGGTCGAATCTCTCGCGCATATGTTCAGTCACCAGAACGCCTTATCAATATCGTGACATTCTGCCCAATACGGGCTCCGAAGGGAATGCGCGAGTTCGAAATAACCCTCGGGCGCTCGATTCGGGACTGGTCCCGGGGCGCAAAGGCCCCGGAAACAGGGATCTCGGGTTAGGCGGCCGTCCGCTCGTGGCGGCCTTCCTCGACCTCTTCGATGATCTTAGCCACGAAAGCATCCAGATCGTCGGGATTGCGGCTGGTGACGATGCCGTTGTCGCAGACGACTTCCTTGTCGACCACATTCGCACCCGCATTGCGCAAGTCCGTGCGGATCGAGGGGAAGGATGTCATCTCGCGTCCCTTGGCAACGCCCGCCTCGACCAGAAGCCACGGGCCGTGGCAGATCGCGGCGACGATCTTGCCCGCGTCGGCAAAGGCCTTGATGTGCGCTACCGCGTCGGTATCGGTGCGCAACTGGTCGGGGTTGATCTGCCCGCCGGGCAGGACGACCGCGTCGTAATCGGCGACGGACACGTTCGAGATCTTGAGGTCGACATCGGCCTTCTGTCCCCAGTCGGTCTTGTCCCATCCCTTGATGGCGTCGCCCGAGGGGCTGGCCACGTGGACGGTCGCGCCAGCGGCGCGCAGCTTGTCACGGGGGACCTCAAGCTCGGATTGTTCGAAACCGTTGGTTGCCATGATGAGGATCTTCGCAGCGTTAATGCTGGGCATTGTCTGCTCCTTTCCTTTGCAGGGTTCGGGCAGAGAACGATCCACCGGGCCGCCGGGTTCCTGCCGCCCCGACTGCCGCACCGCACCCGCGCGGTCAGGCAGGCCGGGTGAGGCGCGCAGGGACAGTCATGGACGAGGCTAGGTATGGGCAACGGTGCATCGCGAAAGGCGTGCCCCCGCCGGGCTGTCGCGGACCGGCCCATGGGCGCGGCGCCCGCCGCCCCCAGGGCTCGCGACCCGGGGGGGCCGGGCCGCGATGACGATATCAGGCGTCTCCCAGGATCCGGCCCACCATCTCGGCGCTGTCGCGGCTCAGCCCCCGGGTCGCGCGGATGCGTTCCAGCGCGGCGCGCATCATGTCGCGGCGGTCTGCATCGTAGCGGTGCCACGTCTCGAACAGCGTCGTCATCCGCGCGGCCGTCTGCGGGTTCACCGGGTCCAGCCGGATCAGCCAGTCCGCGACCAGCTCGTAGCCCGCCCCGCCTGCCGCGTGAAAGCCTGCGTGGTTGCCGCCCAGCCCACCGATGACCGAGCGGAACCGGTTGGGGTTCTTCCAGTCGAAGGCGGGATGCTGGGTCAGCCGGGCCGCGACGTCCGCGGCATCGGCGGGCGCGGCATAGCCCACCTGCAGCGCGAACCACTTGTCCAGCACCAGCCGGTCATCGGCCCAGCGACGGTAGAACGTCGCCGTGGCCTCGTCCCCGCCATCCGCGCGGATCAGGCAGGCCAGCGCGCCCAGCTCGTCGGTCATGTTGTCGGCGGCGGCGAACTGCTTCTGCGCCCGCGTGCCGCCGTCGATCCGGCTGAGAAGGCCAAGCGCCGTCTGCCGCAGCGCGCGGGCGTTGGCGGCCTTGGGATCGGGGCTGTAGGGGCCGGGGCGTTCGAGCGCGTCGTAAAGGTCGCCCAGGACCGCAGAAAGCTCCTCGGCGATCCGCAGGCTCAGCTTTTCGCGCGCGGTCCAGATCGCCAGCGGATCCGGCGTCACGCCGGAATCGGTCAGCGTCTGCGCCATGTCGTCGTCGGACGGCAGCGCCAGAGCCAGCGCGCGGAACGCGGGGTCGAGCGTGTCGTCCTGCGTTACCCGCCGCAGCGCCGACAGGTAGTCGGGGCCGGGGGCCGCGTCGTCGGTCACCATGCGTGACAGCACGTCCTTGGCCAGGGTACGCCCCGCCTCCCACTTGTTGAAGGGGTCGGTGTCATGCGCCAGCAGGAAGGCGCGTTCCTCGGCCGTGCTCTGCCGCGTCAGGATCACCGGCGCCGAGAAGCCGCGCAAAAGCGACGGGATCGGCCGTGTCTCTTGGCCGGGGAAGGTAAAGCTCTGCTCGGTCTCGGTGATCTCCAGCACGCGGGTCGGCATCGTCTCGGACCCGTCCGGCGCCAGCAGGCCGAGCGCCACGGGGATCACCTGCGGGCCCTTCTCGGGCTGGCCGGGGGTGGGCGGCGTCTCTTGCCGGAAATGCAGCCGATAGACGTTGTCGGTGTAGTCTTCGCGCACCGACAGCCGGGGCGTGCCCGACTGGGTGTACCACCGCTTGAATTGGGTCAGGTCGCGGCCCGTGGCATCCTCGAACACACGCAGCCAGTCCTCGATGGTGCAGGCCTGCCCGTCGTGCCGGTCGAAATAGAGGTCGAGCGCGGCGCGATAGCCCTCCTCGCCCACGAGGCGGCGCAGCATGCCGATGACCTCGGCCCCCTTTTCGTAGACGGTGGCGGTGTAGAAGTTGTTGATCTCGATATAGCTCTCCGGTCGGACCGGGTGGCTGAGCGGGCCGTTATCCTCGCGGAACTGGCGGGCGCGGAGGGTCAGCACGTCGTCGATCCGCTTGACCGCGTGGCTGCGCTGATCGCCCGAGAACTGCTGATCGCGGAACACGGTCAGCCCCTCTTTCAGGCACAGCTGGAACCAGTCGCGGCAGGTGATGCGGTTGCCGGTCCAGTTGTGGAAATACTCGTGGGCGATGATCCCCTCGATCATCTCGTAATCGCGGTCGGTCGCGGTTTCGGGGCTGGCCAGCACATACTTCGAATTGAAGATGTTGAGCCCCTTGTTCTCCATCGCCCCCATGTTGAAATCGTCCACCGCGACGATGTTGAAGGTGTTGAGGTCGTATTCCCGTCCGTACTCGGCCTCGTCCCACGCCATCGAGCGTTTGAGCGCATCCATCGCGTAGGCGCATTTGCCCTCGTCGCCGGGACGCACCCAGATGCCCAGGTCGACCTCGCGTCCGGACAGGGTGCGGAAACTGTCGGCGTGGCGCACCAGGTCGCCCGCGACCAGCGCGAAGAGGTAGGCGGGCTTGGGCCAGGGGTCCTGCCACTCGGCCCAGCCGTCGCCCGCGACGGTCGGGTTGCCGTTCGACAGAAGCACGGGGCAGGTGGCGGGGTCGGCCTCGATCCGGACCGAGAAGGGCGCCATCACGTCGGGCCGGTCCGGATAATAGGTGATCTTGCGAAAGCCCTCGGCCTCGCACTGGGTGCAGTACATGCCGTTCGACATGTAAAGCCCTTCCAGCGCGGTGTTGTCGGCGGGCGCGATCTCGACCTCGCATTCCCAGTCGAAGGCGGTGGCGGGCGCGGGGCAGGTCAGCCCGTGATCATCCACCGTCACGTCGGCGGGGGCGCCGTCGATGGTGGCGCGGATCAGGCGCAGGCCTTCGCCGTCCAGCCGCAGGGTGCCGGCGGCGGGGCCGTCGGGATTGGGGCTGAACCGGATCTGGCTGACGACCCGGGTGGCCTTGGGGTCCAGTCGGACCTGCAGCGACACATCGTCCAGCAGATAGGGATAGGGGGCGTAGTCCTTCAGGTGGACGGCGCGGGCGGCAGCCTCTTTCATTACGTAAAACCTCGGCGCGGTGTGCGAACTTTTCCAGACCTTCGGACGTTATGCCCGCAATTGGGGCGCTACAACCCGCGCCCCGCCGGAACCTTTCCGAGGCTATGCCTTCGGAGCCGATGACGAGGTAACTATCATGTCCGCACCCCATACAGACGTCGAGCGCCAGGAAAAGCGCCATCGCTTCCCTCTCATGGGCATGGGGGGTGTCGTGCTCTTCGCGATCCTGCTTCTGGTGCTGTGGATCGCGTGGCTGGCCTTAGCCGGAAACGACCCCGATACGGCCGAGCAGCAGATCGACGGGCGCACCGGCGCGGTCGAGATGCAGGAGGACGGCGCCGCGGCGGCTGTCGATACCGACGGCGAGTGACGCCGACGCCTGCTGCTTCTGCATGACGGGGGCAGCCTACGGCAATAGTCGCTGAAAGGCGGGGCGGCGGTCCCGCCTTTCGCACGTTTGGCGGGCGGTTCACGACTCCTTGCGTCCTGCGCCGATCCTTGCCGGGATCCTGAGCCTTGTGAGACGCGGCACAGGCCCGATATGCTGACCTGCAGGCACAGCAGGCAAGGCAGGGTCGCGCATGGCACGTCCGGTCGTCGGGATCATCGGCAACCCCCATACCATCAACGGTGAATACGAACTTCACGGTGCGGGGGTGATGAACACCGAAGCCGTGGCCGAGGCGTCGGGCGCGATCCCGGTCATCATCGCCGCCGACCCGCGGTTCGTCGGCGTCGACGAGCTGATCGAGGTCTGCGACGGGTTCGTCTTCACCGGAGGACGTCCGAACGTTCATCCCGAAGCTTATGGCGAGGTCGAAACGCCCGCCCACGGCGCCTTTGACCGGGCCCGCGACGCGGTGACGCTGCCGCTGATCCGCAAGCTTGTCGCGCGGGGGCAGCCCTTTCTGGGCATCTGCCGCGGGTTTCAGGAGGTCAACGTCGCCATGGGCGGCACGCTCGACCCCGAGATCCGGGATCTGCCGGGACGGATGAACCACCGGATGCCGCCCGATGGCACGCTGGAAGAGAAGTTCGCGCTGCGCCACAAGGTCAGCTTTACCCCCGGCGGGGTCTTCGCGCGGCTGATGGGGGCAGACGCGGTGATGACCAACACCCTGCACGGTCAGGGCATCCGCCGGGCAGGGGCGCGCATCGTCGTCGATGGCCACGCCCCCGACGGCACGGCCGAGGCGATCTATGTCGACGGCGCGCCGGGCTTCACCCTGGCTGTTCAGTGGCATCCTGAGTATCGCGCGGCGACGGATCCTGTGTCCCGTCCCCTGTTTGCGGCGTTTGGGCGCGCGGCCGCGGTCTGGGCCGCGGAACGCTCTCCGGTGCCTGTGCGAAGGATTGCGTGACGGGCTCGGTCCCGAAGACCCGCCCGCCGAAGCTGCGCGCCGCCTCGATCACCGGCAGGCCGGGATTGGCGCGGCAGAAGATCAGCATCGAGGTCGCGACATCCGTGCTGTCGAGTGCGACCAGTGGCTCGCCCTCGGTCAGCGTGTCGCCCCCGTCGATCCGTCCCGCCATGTAGCCAAGCGCCCAGTCGGCGGCCTGCGCCAGGACGTTCACATTCTCGACCCCCGTGATCTGCCCGCAGGGCTGCAAACCAATGCCGCCGATCCCGGCAGCCTCGGCCGCGGCGATGATGTCGGGGGCGTCGGCGGCTGCGTCTGCGGGGGCCTCGCCGCCCGCGCTGGGGGCGGCCTTTCCGTCTGTGCCTTCCGCCTCGCCCTCGGGCAGAAGCTCTTCGTCGAGGATATCGCCCGCCGCGGGATCTGCCGAAGCGGTGGCCGCGTCCGGGCCGGGATCGGAAGCATCCGCATCCGCGGGCGGTGCCGTGGGGGCGGCAGAGACGGGATCGGCCGCCGGCGCGTCCCCTGCATCGGCGTCTGTCCCTGCGGTGCCCGCCTGCGCGGCGCCGTCATCCGGGGCGGACGGCGCATCGGTGGAGGGCGCATCGGTTGCGGGCGCATCTGCGGGGGCGTCTGCATCCTCCGTATCCTCGCCGATCTCGTCGGGGGCGGCAGGCGGCGGCGCTGTCGCTGCGGGCGGGGTGCTGCCGTCCTCCGACGCCGCGTCGCCCGGGGCGGGGGCGTCCTGCGCCAGGGCGGCAGGGCCCAGCGCAATCCCCGGTGTCACGGTCAGCCACAACGCGGCTAGGCAGGAAAAATTCGGCCTCATGGGGCAGACCCCTCTATACAATCCGTCCCCGGCGCTAGACATCTGCGCAAGGGGCGGCCCGGTCGTGGCCGCGGTAGGACAATGAGGCATTCCATGAAACGTTCCCGCATCAACGCCATCCTGCGCGAAGCGCAAGAGATGATCCGGTCCTACGGCTTTACCCTGCCGCCCTTCGCGAACTGGACCCCGGATGAGTTCCGCGCACGTGCGCCCGAGGCTGCGCGGATCATCGATGCGCGGCTGGGCTGGGACGTGACGGATTACGGCGGCGGCGACTTCGACCGCATGGGCCTGTTCCTCTTCACCCTTCGCAACGGGCTTCTGTCCGACCTGCAGAAGGGGCAGGGCATGTGCTATGCCGAAAAGCTGCTGATCTCCAAGCAGGACCAGCTGTCGCCGATGCACCGCCACACGGTGAAGGCCGAGGACATCATCAACCGCGGCGGCGCTACCCTGATCGTCGAACTCTACGGCTCGGACGACGCGGGCGCCTTTGCCGAGGATCGCGGCGGCACCGTCTGGTGCGACGGCATCCGCCGCGATTTCGCCCCCGGCGACAAGCTGCGCTTTGCCCCCGGCGAAAGCGTGACGCTGATGCCGGGCGACTGGCACGCCTTCTGGGGTGAAGGCGGCGACGTGCTGGTGGGTGAGGTGTCGACCGTCAACGACGACGAGACCGACAACACCTTCCGCGACGATATCGGCCGTTTCAGCCAGATCGAAGAGGACGAGGACCCGCTGCACCTGCTGGTCAGCGACTACGACGCCCGGCTGGGCCGGAGCTGACGCGCCGTTGATCCGTCGTTGATCCGTCGCTGAGACCACCGGCGGATCGCAAGGCGCACGGCGGGGCGCACGGCCTGCCGGACGGCAGGGCGCGAACCGGGAACCGCCATGCCATATCGCGGCCGCCGACCTTCGGGCGCGGCGGCCTTTGCTTGAGCGTCCCGGCGCCGTGACGTAGCGTCGGTGACACCCGCCCCCGAAACCGGACCAGGCGGGACCGAACAGAGGGGGACAGGTGTGAAGATCGGAACGCCGAAAGAGATCATGGATGGCGAGGCGCGCGTCGCGATGACGCCCGACAGCGCAAAGGCCCTCCAGAAGCTGGGCCATGACTGCGTGATCGAGGCGGGCGCGGGGATGCGCGCGGGCTTTACCGACGCCGCCTATGCCGAGGCCGGGGTCGAGGTGGTCGAGGGGCCGGATGCGCTGTGGTCCGCGTCCGAGATCGTGGCGAAGGTCCGCCCGCCGACCGAGGACGAGACGCGCCGTCTGTACGCCGGACAGACGCTGATCTCGTTCTTCTACCCGGCGTCGAACGCGGCGCTGCTGGAGCTTGCCAAGGATCAGGGCGCGAGCGTCATCGCCATGGACATGGTGCCGCGGATCTCCCGCGCGCAGAAGATGGACGCGCTGTCTTCGATGGCCAACATCGCCGGCTACCGCGCGGTGATCGAGGCGGGCAACAACTTCGGCCGCTTCTTCACCGGCCAGGTGACGGCGGCGGGCAAGGTGCCGCCCGCGAAGGTTCTGATCGTCGGCGCCGGCGTCGCGGGGCTTGCCGCCATCGGCACGGCCACGTCGCTGGGCGCGATCACCTACGCCTTCGACGTGCGCCCCGAGGTGTCGGAGCAGATCGAGAGCATGGGCGCCGAGTTCGTGTTCCTCGATTTCGAGGACACCGCGACCGACGGGGCCGAGACGGGGGGCTATGCCGCGCCGTCCAGCCCTGAGTTCCAAGAGAAGCAGCTTGAGAAGTTCCGCGAGCTTGCGCCAGACGTCGACATCGTCATCACCACCGCGCTGATCCCGAACCGCGATGCGCCCGTCCTTTGGACCCGAGACATGGTCGAGGCGATGAAGCCCGGCAGCGTCATCGTCGACCTCGCCGCCGAGCGGGGCGGCAACTGCGAGCTGTCGCGGAAGGACGAGAAGATCGTCACCGACAACGGCGTGACGATCGTGGGCTACACCGACTTTCCCAGCCGGATGGCCACGCAAAGCTCGACGCTTTACGCCACCAACATCCGCCACATGATGACCGACCTGACGCCCGACAAGGACGGGGTCGTGAGCCATGACATGGAAGACGACGTGATCCGCGGCGCCACCGTGACCCATGGCGGCGAGATCACCTATCCCCCGCCGCCGCCAAAGGTGCGCGCCATCGCCGCCCAGCCCAAGCGCGACAAGCCCAAGGAGCTGACGCCCGAGGAGCGCCGCGCGCAGGAAACCGCGGCCTTCAAGGCGCAGACCCGGCAGCAGGTGACCCTGCTGGCGGTGGGGGCTGCGCTGCTTCTGGCCGTGGGCCTCGTGGCGCCGGCCAGCTTCATGCAGCACTTCATCGTCTTCGTGCTGTCGGTGTTCGTGGGCTTCCAGGTGATCTGGGGCGTCGCGCATTCGCTGCACACGCCGTTGATGGCCGTGACCAACGCAATTTCGTCGATCATCATCCTTGGCGCGCTGATGCAGATCGGGTCGGGGTCGTTCCTGGTGATCCTGCTGGGGGGCCTGTCGGTCCTGATGGCCGGGATCAACATCTTCGGCGGCTTCCTCGTCACCCGGCGCATGCTCGCCATGTTCCAGAAATCCTGAGGGGGGCCTTTTGATGGACTTCGGATTCACCACGGCGGCCTACGTGGTCGCGGCCGTCCTCTTCATCCTCAGCCTCGGCGGGCTGTCGGGGCAGGAAAGCGCCAAGCGCGCGATCTGGTACGGCATTGTCGGCATGGCGCTGGCGGTCTTCGCCACGCTGATCGGTCCCGGATCGGGGCTGTGGCTACTGTCGCTTCTTCTGATCGCGGCGGGGGGCGCCATCGGCGTCGTCGTCGCCAAGCGGGTGCAAATGACCGAGATGCCGCAGCTTGTCGCGGCGATGCACTCGCTCGTCGGCCTTGCGGCGGTCTTCGTGGGTTACAACGCGCATATCGAGCTGGGTCGCGTCATGGCGGCCTTTGCCGCGGCGGGCGTGCCCTATCCCGTCGATGCCTCGGTGCTGCTGCCCGCCGATACCGGAATGGCGCTGCCCGACTTCCGTGGCTTCGCGGAAATCCTCGCCCACAAGACGGCGGTCGAGGTCAATATCCTGCGGGTCGAGCTTTTCCTCGGCGTCTTCATCGGCGCGGTGACCTTCACCGGGTCGGTCATCGCCTACGGCAAGCTCGCGGGCAAGGTCACCTCGACCGCGACCAAGCTGCCGGGGGGGCACCTGCTGAACGCGGGCGCGGCGGCGATCGCTCTGCTTTGCCTCTTCTGGTACCTCGGCTCGGGCAGCTTCTTCCCGCTGTTCCTGATGACGCTGGCGGCGCTCTTCATCGGCTATCACCTGATCATGGGGATCGGCGGCGCGGACATGCCCGTCGTCGTGTCGATGCTGAACAGCTATTCCGGCTGGGCCGCGGCGGCGATCGGCTTTTCGCTGTCGAATGACCTGCTGATCGTGGTGGGCGCGCTGGTGGGCTCGTCCGGCGCGATCCTCAGCTACATCATGTGCAAGGCGATGAACCGCAACTTCGTCTCGGTCATCCTCGGCGGGTTCGGCGGCAGTGCCGGCCCGGCGATGGAGGTCGAGGGCGAGATGGTCGCAACCGATGCCGACGGCGTGGCCGCGGCGCTGGAGGAGGCCGACAGCGTGGTCATCGTGCCGGGCTACGGCATGGCGGTGGCGCAGGCGCAAAGCAACGTGGCCGAACTGACCCGCCGCCTGCGCGCGCAGGGCAAGGAGGTGCGCTTTGCCATCCACCCCGTCGCCGGGCGCCTGCCGGGGCACATGAACGTGCTGCTGGCCGAGGCCCGCGTGCCCTACGACATCGTGCTGGAGATGGAGGAGATCAACGATGATTTCCCCGAAACCGACGTGGTGATCGTGATCGGCTCGAACGACATCGTTAACCCGGCGGCGCAGGACGACCCCAATTCGCCCATCGCCGGGATGCCGGTGCTCGAGGTGTGGAAAGCCAAGCAGGTCTTCGTGTCGAAGCGCGGGCAGGGCACCGGGTATTCCGGGATCGAGAACCCGCTCTTCTTCAAGGACAACACGCGGATGTTCTACGGCGACGCGAAAAAGTCGCTGGACGATCTGCTGACCCGGATCTCCTGATCACTGTCCGGCCCGGGGCGGCCAGACCCCGCCCGGGATGCCTCCTGCGAAAAAGCCCCCGAAGCATGGCTTCGGGGGCTTTCGTTTGACGTTCTCCGCCCCCGACCCACAAGGGCGAGCGTCTATACCTGGGTCGCCTAGTGCGCGGCCGTCTGATTGTGGCGGCGGGCGATGAAGGTCTTCGCCGTTTCGACCGCCACGGCGGCGTCGCGGCAATAGGCATCGGCACCGATGGCGCGGCCGAATTCCTCGTTCAGGGGCGCGCCGCCCACCAGCACGATATAATCGTCGCGGATCCCCTGCTCCTTCATCGCGTCGATCACGACCTTCATGTAGGGCATCGTCGTCGTCAGCAGCGCCGACATGCCGAGGATATCGGCCTCCTCGGCCTTGATCGCCTCGAGGTACTTTTCGACCGCGTTGTTGATGCCCAGATCGACCACCTCGAACCCGGCGCCCTCCATCATCATGCCGACGAGGTTCTTGCCGATGTCATGAATGTCGCCCTTGACCGTGCCGATCACCATCTTGCCCATCTTCGGCGCGCCGGTTTCGGCCAGCAGGGGTTTGAGGATCGCCATCCCGCCCTTCATCGCGTTGGCGGCCAGCAGGACCTCGGGCACGAACAGGATGCCGTCGCGAAAATCGGCGCCGACGATCGTCATCCCCGCGACCAGCGCCCGGGTCAGCACATCGTAAGGCGCCCAGCCGCGGTCCAGAAGGATCTGCACGGCCTCCTCGATCTCGTCCTTGAGACCGTCGTAGAGGTCGTCGTGCATCTGTTGGACAAGCTCGTCGTCGTCCAGTTCGCTCAGGATGATGTCGTCGTCGGCCATGGCGGGCCTCCACGGAGGATTGGGTTTCCAGCGACGCTTATTCGAATCACGCCTTTTGACGCACCGGTTTGCGACACCCGGAGGATATGAGGCGACATATAGCCGCGCATCGCGCATGCAGACAGGCGCAGAGCGCGAAATCGCGCTGAAATCTCTTCAAGACTTTAATCGAAATTTCGGTAGGAGCGCGCGCCTCTCGCTTGCGCATGTTCTATATACGTTCTAGCGTCGCAACATGGAAACGGGTGACAGAATCGATGCCGGACGGCGGCCCGGGCGCGGCGCGGGGGCAAACCCGGCGGGTCGGTTCGAACCCTATGCCCGGCTCCGCGAACCCGACGGCTGGGAGATCGAGGAAGAGCTGCCGCCGTTGCGGACCGAGGTGCGCGTCGAACGCCCCCGCCGGGTGGTGACCCGAAACGACAGTCCCGACCTGGGCTTCGACCGGTCGATCAATCCCTATCGCGGCTGCGAACACGGGTGCATCTACTGTTTTGCGCGGCCCGGTCACGGCTATCTGGGCATGTCGTCGGGCCTCGACTTCGAAACCCGGCTCATTGCCCGCCCGACCGCGCCCGCACGCCTCGCGGAAGAGCTGGCGCAGCCGCGCTACCGCGTCGCGCCGATCGCGATCGGCACCAACACCGATCCCTACCAGCCGATCGAGCGTGACAACCGGATCATGCGCGGCCTGCTCGAGGTCTTGCGCGATTTCCGGCATCCCGTGACCGTGGTGACCAAGGGAACGCTGATCGAACGCGATATCGACCTGCTGGCCGAGATGGCCGCCGACGGACTGGCGAGCGTCGGCGTGTCGATCACCACGCTCGACCCCGATCTGGGCCGCAGGATGGAGCCCCGGGTTCCCGCACCACACCGCCGCCTCAAGACGGTCGCCCGACTGACCGAGGCGGGGATCCCCGTGCGTGTCATGGTTTCGCCCGTCGTGCCCGGTCTGACCGATCAAGAGATCGAGGCGATACTTGCCGCGGCCCGCGATGCCGGCGCCCGTGCGGCCAGCTGGATCATGCTGCGCCTGCCGCATGAGGTCGCGCCCTTGTTCGAGGACTGGCTTGCCGAGCATTATCCCGACCGTCGCGACAAGGTACTGCGGCGCCTGCGCGAGATGCATGGCGGCAAGCTCTACGAGGCGCGGTTCGGCCATCGCATGCGGGGCGAGGGGATCCACGCCCGGATGATTGCCGAGCGTTTCGACCTGGCCGCCCGGCGGCTGGGGCTCGACGGTCCGATGCCGGGGTTGCGCACCAATCTCTTTCGTGTGCCGCCGCGGGTGGGCGATCAGCTGACGCTGTTCTGATCGCCGGGATCGCCGTGCCGGGCAGCAGCCTCAGCGCGGGTCCGGGGTCGGGCGCCGCGCTCGCCTTCGGCGGAGAGGCGAAGCGCTGCGGCGTCAGAGGTCGCCCGCCAGGCGCAGAAATTCGCTTCCGGCCTCGTCGTTGCGAAAGAAGGGCACCGTCGCCGGGGCGGCGAGGTCGGGCAGCTGTGCCGCGACCTCGGCTAGGACGACCGAGGTGATGAAGGGCAGATCGCGGTGGCGCGCCTCCTCGATCGGGACCCAGGCCAGATCGGACAATTCGTCGCCGGCGCGGGAGAAATCGTCGGGGTCGCCCGACAGGCCTGCCGCGTTGGCCACAAAGAAGCGCGCGTCGAACCGGCGCGGGCGGTCGGGCGGTGTCAGCGCGCGGAACACGAAGCGCAGGCCGCCCGGCGCGGGCAGATGCCCGGTCGCGGCAAAGCTGCGCCACGCCTCTGGCGGCGTCCCCAGCCACCGGTGCGGGCGCCCGAGGATCAGCCCGGTCTCTTCCCAGAGCTCGCGCACCGCGGCGGCGGCGAGCGTGGCGGGGGCGAGATGCCCGGCCTCTTCGGTCAGGCGTCGCGCGCAGATCCCGCTCATCGGGCGGGCCATCGGCACGCCCTTGTCCTCGGGCGACACGACGCCACCGGGAAAGACGTATTTTGCCGGCATGAAGGACGCCGCATCGGCCCGCCGTCCCATCAGCACGCGCGGCACCGGCCCCGCCGGATCGCGCAGGAGGATGATCGTTGCCGCGTCTTGCACCGCGTTTGCCGTCATTGCCTTTACTCCGGCCGCTGCGTCGGCTTCAGGCGACACCGCCGCGCGCCGCACGGGATCAGAAACCATGCATCCGCCGCGCCCATTGGAAGCTCACCATCGACCCTTTTAGCCGTGGAAGCAGGTAGAGGGACAGCGCCACCGAGCCCATCGCGAACAAGCTGAACAGCGTCGCGGGGGCAGGGCGGAAGGCGGTGAAATACCACAGCAACACCGGCGCCATGACGTGTCCGACGATCAGGATCGTCAGGTAGGCAGGCCCGTCGTCCGCACGTTGGCATGTGAAGTCCTGCCCGCAGACCGGGCAATGATCGCGCACCGTCAGGTATCCTTTCAGAAGCGGCCCGTGGCCGCAGGCCGGGCAGCACCGACGCCAACCGCGCCAAAGTGCCGTCGCAACCTCGCGGGGGGCGCGCGACGTGTCCGCGGCATCCGCTGCAAGGGGGTCGTCGTACATGGGCGGCACCAGACTGCTTCGGGCTGCACAGGACTATGTATCGCGAACGGCCCGCAGCAAAAGACCGATCCGCAAGATTGCGGCGCGATGTCGCAAAAATTCGGCATGACTTCGACGGAGACGCCCAGCCGGTCCGTATCAGTCGGGTATCGCAAGGCAAGGAGGCCGCAAAGTCATGTCACGCAAACTCATCCTCACGGCGGGGCTGTCTGCCGTTGCCCTGACCGCCATCGCCGGCCTCGGCGCCCGGGCCGAGATCGCCGCCGCGCCGCCCGCGGTGCAAAGCGTTTCGGACGGCGGTACCAGAGCCGATCAGGGGCGTGGGCGCCGCGGCCCCGACTTCGCCACTCTGGATACGGATGGTGATGGCCGCTTGACGGCCGAGGATGTGGCCGCCGCCCGCACCGGGCGGTTCGAGGCGGCGGATACCGACGGGAACGGAACCCTGGATGTCGAGGAGATCGCCGCCGCCGCGCAGCGCCGCATGGCGCGCCGGATGGTCGAGCGCTTCGACGGCAACGGGGACGGCGCCCTGTCGCCGGACGAGATGCCAGATCGCGGCGCGGGTCAGCTGGCGCATCTGCGCGCCATGGATGCGGATTGGGACGGCGCAGTGACCGAAGCCGAGTTCGCTGCCCGACCCGCACAGCGCCGGGGCCGTCCCCACGGGGCCGGGCAAGGCTGGCACCACCATGCGCCGCACGGTCCGGCGCGGGGCGGGGCAATGCCCGACGTCATGCCGGAGGTCCGCGCGCCCGAAGCGATGGGCGTGCCCGATGCGCCCGGCGCGGCCGACTAGGACAGGCCGGTCGTCGCCCCCCGAACCGGCAGAGGCCCCGGCACGTGCCCGGGCGCCGATTGCCGGATCGCGGGGGATCGGCTAGGCCGCAGGGCAGGATGTCCATGGCGCTCGACGATCATCATGACACGCCGGACGAGGCGTTGCTGATCGCCTTCGGCAACGGGGACGCCGGGGCGGCGCGGCTCTTGACCGCGCGGCTTCTGCCGCGCGTGCTGGCCATCGCGTCCCGGCTTCTTACCGGCGACCGGGCCGAGGCCGAGGACGTGGCGCAGGAGGCGATGCTGCGGCTGTGGCGGATCGCGCCCGACTGGCGCAGCGGCGAGGCGAAGGTGACGACGTGGCTCTACCGCGTGACCTCCAACCTGTGCATCGACCGGATCCGGCGGCGCGGCCGGTCCGTGGCGCTCGAGGCGGCGGGCGATCCGCCCGATCCGCACCCCGGGGCGGCCGCGGCGCTTCTCGCGGCCGACCGCAGCGCCGCGTTGGACGCCGCCCTGGCGCGGCTGCCGGACCGGCAGCGGCAGGCCGTCGTGCTGCGCCATCTGGAAGAGCTCGCCAATCCGCAGATTGCCGAGATCATGGAAATTTCGACGGAGGCGGTCGAAAGTCTGACCGCCAGGGGCCGACGCGCGCTGGCTGCCGCGCTGACCGCACGACGTGAGGAGCTGGGCTATGACGCAGAGTGACGGGACGCCCCCGACGGACCCGGGCCGGGATGATCCGCTGGATGCGCTCTTTGCGCAGGCGCGCCGCACGTCGCCCGTGCCCTCGGCCCGGCTGATAGACGCGGTGCTGCGCGATGCCGCGGCAGAGGCATCGGCGCAGGCGCCCGCTACGCAAAAGGCCGTGCGCCACGGGAACGACGCGCGCCACGGCAACGCCGCGCGCCGCGGCTGGCTTGCCCGGTTGGGCGGCGCTCTGGGCGGCTGGCCCGGTGTCGCGGGGCTGACCGCCGCCGCGGCTGCCGGTGTCTGGATTGGTGCCGCGGCCGGGCAGGGCACGGGCACGCTGTCCCGCATAGCCCAGCTGGCCGTCCCCGGCGCCGCGTCCGGGATCTACGCGAGCGCCCCGCAAAGTACGGAGGAGGAGGCGGCAAGCTACGTGCTGGCCGACCTGCTGCCCGCGATCCCCCTTGGCGAAGAGGAATGAGCCATGGCTGACCCCGCATCCCGCCGCGTGAAAATCGCCCTGATCCTGTCGCTTGCCCTGAACCTGCTGGTCCTGGGCGTCGTCCTGGGGGCCGTTCTGGGTGGCCCGCCGCATCATGGCCCGAGGGGGGCGCACGGCTCAGGCGCGCCCGGTGCCCACCTCTGGCCCATGCAGGAGCGGGGGCCGCACCACGGGCCCGGTGCCGGGCGGCGCGACCGCGACGGCGGGCCGCCGCCGCGCGGGCTGGCCCCGATGCCCTACCTCATGGCTCTGGAACCTGAGGATCGGCAGGCCCTGTTCGAGGCAATGCGCCGCAATCCAGACGGCTTTCGCAGCCGGTTTGCCGCGCTCAAGGAGGACTTCGACGCGTTCCTCGCTGTTCTGCGCGCGCCGGACTTCTCGCCCGATGCCGCGCGCGCGGTGCTTGACCGGCAAAGGGACGCGGCGACGGCTCAGCAGTCCGAGGGCGCGGAGCTGCTGATCGCTCGGCTGGCAGAGCTGCCCCCCGAAGCGCGGCTGGCCTATGCCGACCGGCTGGACCGGTCGCTGTCGCGCGGGCCGGGGCGGCGCGGGGATGACGGGGAAACGCATGTACCGGGTGTCGCGCGGGCCCCCGGTCGCGATACCCCGACCGACGCGCCCGCCGACGCGCAACCCGGCACAGCGGCGGACTGATCGGAGCCTTCGAGAGGGGGATACCCGTCGCGCCCGGGTGTGCCGCCGCGCGTCAGGGGGCGGCTCCCCGCGCCAATAGCCCCGGGGACGGGGTCGCGGATCCAGACGGGAATCAGGCGCCGCCCGCGCCCCGCGTGGGGTAGATCGGGCCCGACGTCGGCGCACCGGGCACCTCGGGTCCCGCGACCTGGACGCGATTGCGGCCCCCGGACTTGGCCCGGTAAAGCGCCGCGTCGGCGCGGGCGATCACTGATGTGGAAGACTCCGTGCCGTCGCTTTCGGCCAGTCCGATGCTGGCGGTCACGGTGATCGCGCCGCCGTTCGGCAACGCCACCGGGCTTTGCGACAGGCGCGCACGGATCCGGTCGGCGATGGGCTCGGCCTCGGCCCGGCCGCAATCGGGCAGCACGATCAGGAACTCCTCGCCCCCGATCCGCGCCAGCAGGTCCGGCCCGCGCAGGTCGTCGCGCAACCGCAGCGCGGTTTCGCACAGCACCGCGTCGCCACCGCCATGGCCATACCGGTCGTTGACCCGCTTGAAATTGTCGAGGTCCAGCATCAGCACGGAAAAGCTTTGCTGCATCCGTCGCGCGCGGTCGACCACCCCGGCGAGGTGGTTCTCGGCATAGCGCCGGTTGTAGAGCCCGGTCAGCGGATCCAGCGCCGCCAGCTTCAGCCCGGTGTCGAAGGCAAGCTGCAGGCGGTCGGCCTCGCGCTTGCGGGCGAGTTGGGCGGTGATCCTGAGGCCCAGCTCCACCGGGTCGAAGCCGTCTTCGAGCAGGTCGTTCGCGCCGTAGTCCAGCGCGTGCTCGGCCTCGGCGCCGTCGTCGTCGGGATGCACGACGAGGATCGCGGCATGCCGGGTCGCGGGGCGGCTGCGCAGTTCCGCCAGCAATGCCGTGCCCGCCGCCGGGGCGATCACCTCGGAGGCCAGGACGAACACGTCGGGGGCCCCCCGCGGCGCCACTTCGAGCGCCGAATCGGGGTCGAGCAGGACGATATCGTGGCGGAACCCGCCGCGCAGCAGGGCCTCTTTCCAGATGCGCCCGGCGGCCGGGGTAGCGCCGACCAGCGCCACGCGGCCGGGCCGTTCGAACCCGGCCGCGGGTTCGGCAAATCCCAGGTCGCGGGCGGTGCTTTCGCGCATCCGCAGCTCGGCCCGCGTTTCCGCGGCGCGCAGCAGCGACCGTACGCGGGCTTGCAGCGCGGCGGGGCGCACGGGCTTCGAGATCACGTCGTCGGCGCCCGCGGCCAGCACGTCGAGCCGCAGCTGCCGTTCCTCCCGCCCCGCAAGCACGAGGATCGGTACCGTCGCGGTCTGGGGATCGGCGCGCAGCTTGCGGCAGAGCTCGGGCGCGGGCGTGCCCGGCAACCCGCCGTCGAGCAGCAGCAGCGCAGGGCTGCGATGGGCCACGGCGGCATAGACATCGTCGGCCGAACTTGCTTGGATCACATCATGATGGGCCCGGACCAGGATCGCCTTGAGCGCGATCCGGCCGGTCGACATTGTCGCCGCGATCAGGATCCGGCCGGGCATCCGCAAGCCTCGCCATTTTGAGTCGATTTCGTATAGTATAGAGAAAGTGTGGGGAAAGGGGTTAACAAACCCTTTCCATCGGCAAGGATTCGCAGGAGGCGCCGTGTGACCGAAGATCAGGCCGAGACGATTGCCGCCCAGGCGCTGGGGTGGCTGGCCTCGGATCCGGACCTCATGGGCGTGTTCCTGGGGGCCAGCGGCATGTCGATCGACGATCTGCGCGGCGGCGCCGGATCGCCCGAGATCCTGGGCGCGGTGCTGGATTTCGTCTGCATGGACGACGATTGGGTCGTGCGGTTCTGCGACGACACCGGCCGCCGCTACGAGGATCCAGCCCGGGCCCGGGCCGTGCTGGCCGGTCCCGCGGGGATGCACTGGACGTGACCGGCCGCGCCTACAGCTGCGGCAGCGACACCGGCTCGCCCTCGGTGATGCGCGCCAGCAGGCGGCGCAGGTCCTGCCGCTCGGCGGGCGACAGCTTGGCATCCATCATCTCGTTGTTGGCCTGCGCCATCGGAACGCCCGCGTCCAGCGCGTCGCGCCCCGCGGCGGTCAGGCCCACGCGCGTGGTGCGCCGGTCGGTCTTGCCGCTTTGACGTTCGACCAGTCCCATCGCCTCCATCTGCTTCAGCGCGCGGGAGGTCGCGGTGCGGTCGATGCCGACGAACTGCGCCAGGTCCGAGGGCTGGGTCAGCCCCTCGTTGCCGACGCCGAGAAGGACGCACCACATGATGCGGGTCAGGCCGAGGGTCTTCAACTGCTCGTCCAGCCGCCGCTCCTGAAGGCGGGAGGCGAGCGAGAGGCGATAGCCGAGAGAGTCGTGCAGGCTGTAGGCGGTCATGCGCGACAGGGTCGGCAGTTTGCCAGGGGGTGTCAATGAAGCGTGACGGAACCGGCGGGCGCGGTGGCGGGATTCCGGCCCTGCGCTGCGTGGTCTTCGACAAGGACGGAACGTTGTTCGATTTCCACGCCACCTGGTCGGCCTGGGCCGCGGCGGTGATCGCGGACCTCTCACAGGGGGACGCGGCGCGGGCCATGCGGCTGGGCCATGCCATCGGGTTCGATACCGAGGCGGGGCGGTTCCTGCCGGGCTCGCCCGTGGTCGCGGGCACCCCGGACGAGATCGCGGCGCTGATGGCGCCGCATGTGACGCCCGCGCAGCGCGAGGGACTGACCGAGAGGCTGAACGCCGCCGCGACGCGGGCGCCGCAGGTCGAGGCGGTGCCGCTGGCGCAGCTTTTCGACCGGCTCGCGGCCTCGGGCGTCGCCGCGGCCGTCGTGACCAACGATGCCGAGGCCGCGGCGCTGGCGCACCTGAGGGCCGCCGGGGTGGCGGAGCGGTTCGTCACGGTGATCGGTTTCGACAGCGGGCACGGCGCCAAGCCCGGGGCCGGGCCACTGCTGGCCGCTGCCGCCGCGGCCGGTGTCCCGCCCGAGGACTGCGCGATGGTCGGCGACAGCCTGCATGACCTTGCCGCCGCCCGCGCCGCGGGGATGGCCGCGGTCGCCGTGCTGACCGGCCCCGCGGGCGCAGACGAGCTGGGCCCCGCCGCCGATGTCGTGCTGCCCGACATCTCGGCCCTGCCCGAATGGCTGGCAGCCCGGAACGGCGCCGCGGCCGAGGACGACTGAGGGCTGTCCGGCCGCCCGCCCAACCGCGGTCCCACCGCGATGACCGGCCAGAGTATGGGGCCAAAGTTGAGGGGCCTGATTGGTGGGCCAGAGTGGCGGGTTGACCTGGTGGGTCGGGGTCGCCTCTGGGTCGGGGCGGAAAGCGGGGTGGTGGCCGGGGCGGCGCAGGCGGTCCCCGGGGCTCTCTTCCCGGTGGTGGGGAGCTGCGACCCGCCCCCGGACGGCCGTGCATCCGGACGGGAATGCACACTGACGGAAATGCACACGGACGGGCTTGCATCCTGACGGGCGGATGGCCGGGTCCGTGACCCTTGCGACTGTGCCCCTGTGCCCCCCGCGCCCCCGTGCGACCGGGGTGGTGGGAGGCTTGTCCCGGGGGTAGACAGTGCGCGGTAAGGCAGGCGCGAGCGAGGTAACGACATGCAGCCACACGTCAGGCAGGCCGAGGCAGGACCGGAGCACACACTTCTGCTGGCCGCGATCGGCGCGCTGGGCGGTGCCTCGGCATGGTTCGTTCTGGAAGAGCTCGACACTCTTCTGACCAATCAGCGGCTCTTGCTCGCGGCGCCCGTTGCGGTGGGTGTCTTCTTCCTGTCCCTGCTGGCGATGGCGGGGCCGCTGCGACTGACCCGGGCCGCGCCGGTCGCGCTGCTTTGCGCGGCCGCCGCCACGCTGCTTGCCGTCTGGGCCAGTTTCCGCTTCGACGAGGTCGGGCCCTTTATCGAGACGGCCAAGCCCACGGCGGCGCTGATCATCCTTGTCGGCCTCGCGCAGCCCTTCCTGATCGCCGCGCAGCGCCACGATCAGGACTGGGCGAATTACGCGGCGCTTTTCGACAATGCATGGGGGATCGTGATCCGCGGCCTCTGGGCGCTGATCTTCGCGATACTGGTCTGGGGCGTGCTGATGCTGTCCGACGGATTGCTGAAGCAGGTCGGAATAACGCTCATCTCGCGCCTGCTCGAGGAACCGGCCGCGGGCTTCGTCATCACCGGGCTGTCGGTCGGGCTGGCCGTGGGCGCCGCGCTCGACCGGCGCATCTACGCCTCGCCGCACCTTGCGCTGGGGCTCCTGCGGCTGCTGCTGCCGCCCGTGCTTCTGGTCACGGTCGTCTTCCTTGCCGCGATGGTGCCTCAGGCGCTGGCGGCGGGCGGCGATCTGGGCGAGATCTTCGGAGAGTTCTCGGCCGCCTCGGTCCTGATGTCGATGACCTTCATGTCGATCCTGCTGGTCACCTCGGCACTGGACCGCGGGCCGGCCGAGGCGGTGCAGGCGCGCCCGATGCGGATCATGGCCCGTCTGCTGGCGCTGACGGTGCCGGCGATGGCGGGGCTTGCGCTGTTTGCGGTGCTGCTGCGGGTCTCGGACCACGGCTGGACACCCGAGAGGCTGGCCGCCGTCTCGGCCGCGGGGATGCTCTGTGCCTATGGCGTGGTCTACGCGGTGACGGCGCTGGTGACGCGCGACTGGATGCGGCATCTGCGCCGCGGCAACACGGCGCTGGCGCTGCTGACCATCCTCCTTGCGGCGCTGTGGCTGACCCCGGTCCTGGACGCGCAGAGGATTTCGGCCCGCGACCAGCTGGCGCGTATCCTCGACGGTCGCGCCGCGCCCGAGCCCGATACGCTTTGGCTGCTGGGGCATGACCTGGGGCGGGCCGGTACCGTGGCGCTGGCCCGGCTGGAAGAGCGGAGCGAGGATGCCGAGCTGATCGCGCGGATCGAACGCCTGCGCGAAACGGAACTCCGCTACGAATTCCTGCAGGACGAGCAGGGCGAGACCGTTCGCGCGCGTCGGATCGAAGACGATCTGACGGTGGTCCCCGCGGGCGCGGTCCTGCCCGAGGGCACGATGGACGACGTGCCGGAGTATCAGCAGAGCATGATCGTCGATGGCTGCGAGACCCGGACGCCGGGCGGGCGGCCGGGGTGCCTGGCCGTCGTCGCTGATTTCCTGACCGACCGTCCGGGCAACGAGGTCCTGTTCGTGTTCCAGCTGCCAACGGGCGGCATGATGCTGACCGCGCCGCACGAGATGGAGCAAACCGACTGGGGGCTCTCCTACGACTATCAACGGGATGTGCTTGAGGCGGACCTGATCGACCGTCTTGTCGAGGAAGGCGTCACCCTGGTCCCTGCGCCGGTGCAGTTCCTGCGCCTCCCCGATGGTCCGGCGCCGGTCACCGAGACCGCGCCGCAGGACGGCGGGGCGGGGGATGGCTCGCCGGGCGAACCGGACGCCGCCCCCGGCACCCCCGAAAGCCCGTCCGCGGAACGGCCGGGCTCTGCGCAGGACGGCCCCGAAGAGCCGGGGGGCCGAGAGCCCGGGGTCGACATGCCCGGGTCCGGCACCTCAGGCGCCGAGGCCACCGATTTCGGGCGGCAGAGGGCGGTGACGCCCGGGCCCGAAACGCCCGATGCAGAGGTCGAGGCAGAGCCCGACGACAGCTAGGGCACCGCGCGCCAAGCGGGGCCCGGCGCTAGGCCACCCGACGTTGAACTACCCCCGGGGCCACCCCGGGCCGACAGCGCATCGGAGGGACTCCGGTGGCAGGCGGACTGGGTCGCCTTTCGGTCACAGCCCGCCGCCGGCACCCCGCGCTACAGGGGCGGATGCCACGGCCGCGGTGAGTGCCGATACCGGGCCGACACCGGGGCCGACCCGGCGTCGCAAAGGCGACGTTTCGCGGGAAAAGCCTGTGTACCGCGCGCTTGTCGACCTGCCGTTGGCGGTTTTTTAAACGCTGCCGCCTATTGTCCCTGTCGGGGACACATGACGGGGTACGTTATGCACGGGCTATTCAATCGGGCCCTGCAGAGATTTGTGCAGGACACCTACGGGGCGGATGTCTGGGACGACATCGCCCGCTCGGCCGACCTGGGGCTGGTCTGTTTCGAAGCCTTGCTTGTCTACGACGACGACCTGACCGAGGCCGTTCTGCGCGCCGGGTCCAAGCGGCTGGACAAATCGCGCGAGGCGCTGCTTGAGGACATGGGCACCTACCTCGTGTCGCATCCCAAGGTGACGGCGCCGCGCCGCCTCCTGCGCTTCGGCGGCGAGGATTACGTGGCCTTCCTGCATTCGCTCGACGACCTGCCCGACCGCGCGCGGCTGGCGGTGCCCGACCTCGACCTGCCGCAGATGCGGGTGCGCGAGGGGCGGGACGGCCGGTACCTGGTGCATTGCCGCTGCCGCTTTGCGGGCGAGGGGCTGGTGCTGCTGGGGATCCTGCGCGGGATGGCCGACGACTACGGCGCGCTGGCCTCGTTCGATGTCCAGCCCGCCGCCTGGGGCCTGGGCGGCTTTGCCGACCCCGACGCCGCTTTGGAGCGCGGCGATCTGGACGGCGCGGCGCCGGGGGCGCCCGGCGTGGGCCTTGTCATCGAAGTCGACATCCACCTGCTGGACTATGCCGCGGGCCGGACCTTCGCACTGGCGGAGCAGGCATGACCGCACTGCGTCTCCAGTCCGCGGCGCTCGATCGCCTGATGCCCATGCACCTGCAGCTGGATCGGACCGGGCGGCTGCTGCATGCGGGGCCCACGCTGCGCCGGCTGATGCATGACGTATGCTTCGACGGGGCGACCCTGCTGGATCTCTTCGACGTGCGCGGGCTGCAGCCCGTCACGTCGTTCGACACCCTGCGCGGCATGACGGGCAGCGCGCTGCACCTGCGCGGCCGCCACCCGGAGGGGATCAAGTTCCGCGGCCTGATCGTGGACATGGACGAAGCCGCGGAAGGGGACGAACCGTTGCGCGGCCCGGCCACGGCGGCCTATGTGCTGAACCTGTCGCTGGGGCTGAACGAATTGTCGACGCTGTCCGACACCTCGCTGACCGCGGCGGATTTCCCGGCTACCGACATGGTGGCGGACATGCTGTACCTGATCGAGGCCAACAGCGCCGCGATGGGCGAGGCACGGCGCCTGATCGGCCGCCTGCAGGAGGCGCAGACCGAGTCCGAGCGGCTGGCGTTGACCGACGACCTGACGGGGCTCGGCAACCGCCGGACACTCGACAGCGTGCTCAGGCGATACTCGGTCCGGGCGCGGCCCTTTGCGGTCACGCATATTGATCTGGACGACTTCAAGCTGATCAATGACACGCATGGCCATTCGGCCGGGGACCGCGTGCTGCGCGGCGTCGCCAAGGTCCTGTCCGAGGAAACGCGCGAGTCCGATACCGTGGTCCGGGCGGGCGGCGACGAGTTCGTGCTGATCCTTGACGACATAACCGATCCGGCGGTGGTCGAACGAGTGGCGGCGCGGATCATCGCGCGGCTGTCGGCGGCCGAGGTGTCGGGCGCGCCGGGCATCACCGTCTCGGGGAGCCTCGGCACGACGCTGTCATCCTTTTACACCCGGCCTGACGGGGCGCGGATGCTGCGCGACGCCGACGTTGCGCTCTATGCCTCGAAGGCGGCGGGCCGGGCGCGACATGTCCTGTGGTACGAGGGCCTGACCCACGGCCTTGGCGACACCTCGGAGGAAGCGGCTGGCTGACCGCAGCCGCGCCGGGGAACGGCAGATCCCGTCAAGCGCCCCGGTGGGGCGCAGCTTCGTGCAAGGTCGGATCTGTTGACCGCCCCTGCGCCGGCAGCGGAAGAGCAGGAGTGCGGACAGGTGTGGAGGCTAGACGAGCACGAGGGCTGAACGGGCCTGCAGGCAGGGGCGGGTGCGAAGGAGGAGAGGCGAGAAGCCGGATCAGGCGCGGCTGCCGGGAAACCGGACACTCCGCGCTTTTATACCTCGGGCCCGGATTGGATCGAACCACCTGAGGGGGTCCGATCCTGACCCGGGTGGGCGGTAAACCGGCCCGGCGAGTTTGGCCGCGAAGCCGGTCAGCCGTCGATGCGGGCGGCCATGATGGCGATGGCCTGCTGGTAGACCGTCGCCGCGTTCCATTCCTGGATCACGCGATAGTTCGGCTGGCCCTGCTGGTAGCCGGCGCCGGGCTGCCAGCCCTTGGCGCGCAGGTAGTTCGCCGTCGATGCCAGAGCGTCGGTCTGGTTGGTCAGGTCGATGCGGCCGTCGCCATTGCCGTCGACCCCGTAGGCCAGCGCGTTGCCCGGCAGGAACTGGGTGTGCCCCAGCTCGCCATGCATCGCCCCGATCGAGGAGGGCGAGATCGTGCCGCGGTCCACCAGTTTCAGCGCGGCCAGCAGGTGCCCGGTGAAGAAGTCGGACCGTCGGCAGTCATAGGCCAGCGTCGAGATCGCCGACAGCACGTTGCTGTCGCCCATGAAGTTGCCGAACGCCGTCTCCATCCCGTGGATCGCGATCAGGACGCCCGCGGGAACGCCGTAGCTGCTTTCCAGCGCCTGGTAATAGGCCGGGTCGCCAGCCTTGCGGCTGCGGCCCTGCGCCACGATGGTGTCGGCGCCGCGGACCTGCATGAACTTGTCCAGCGTGTAGCTGAAGCTTTTCTGGTTGCGGTCGGCATTGATGGTGCGCTGGGCGTATTGCGTGCCCATCAGCGCGTCGATGCCGCGCTGACCGACACCGGCCGCCTGCGCTTCGCGCGCCATCTGCGGCTTCCAGTTGGCAAAGCCGCTGGCGTCATTGCCGCAGGGCGCGGAGATCGCGGCCCCGGCGAAAAGGGCGAAAGCGGTGGCGAGGCCGGACATCCTGAACATCACGATCCAACTCTGATTACTGCGTGGGCATAAATGAACTGGACAGAATATTAGGACAGGCCGTCCGACGGGCCAGCCATCGCCCCGGCGTCGCGGCCGGGGCGTGCCTTCGGTGCAACATGGCCCGGGCGGTGGGCCCGGGACCTTGCGGCGCTTATTCGGCGGCCTCGGTGCCGATGTAGAACACCGCCCAGACCTGCAGCGGCTGCATCATCGCATAGGTTTCGCTGTCCTCCAGCACCGGGAAGACAACCATCGTCGGGCCGTTGCCGCCGATGGGCAGCGGCGCGCCGTCGGCGCGGGTGGCCAGGATCGGGCCGTGGTCCACCATGTCCTGCCACGCGATCTCGACCTGGTAGCCGTCCAGGGCCATCGGCATTGCCGGCTGGCCCTCGGCCCCTGCGGCGGTCAGCACGTCGGTCAGCAGCGGGCCGGAATAGGTCACCATGTCGGACGTGCCCGGCAGGTTCGACTCGACCTCGACCATACCCAGCGTCTCAAGCTCGGCATCGGTGAAGGCGATGTCGCCCTCGGGGTCGATGCCGAACCCGGAATAGAGCGTCGCGGCCTCGGGATGGGCGGCGGGCAGGTCGCCCGTGTCGCCCTGAACCGTGACGATGGTGCGGCCCGGCGCGTCTTGCGCCATGGCGGGCGCGCCGAGGAGGGCGGCGAGCGTGATGGCGACGCTTGTGGCAATCGGTCGGGCGAGGGTGGGGAGGGTGCGCATTCTTCTGTCTGTCCTTCGTGGTCACCGGGCCTTTGCGGCCCTTTTGTGGCACGATATTGCGGTAAATGTGGCGCGCCGGGCAAGCGGGTTGTGGCCGGTGACGGTCATGCGGGGCCCGGCGACGGGTCACCTGTGGCATCGCGCACGTTGACGTGGGCGGGCGGAATGGTAGAGACCGCCCCTGGCCCGCCGCCACGCAGCGGCCGGACCGGCCTTAGACAGCGGAGCGGCAGATCATGAACATTTTCGCGGATATCCGGGCGCGGGTGATCGAAGCGCTTGAGACGATGACCGAGGCGGGCACCCTGCCGCACGGCCTGTCGTTCGAGGCCGTCACGGTCGAGCCGCCGCGCGACCCGGCGCATGGCGACATGGCCACCAACGCGGCGATGGTGCTGGCCAAGCCCGCGCAGAAGAAACCGCGCGACATCGCCGAGGCGCTGGCGACCGAGCTTGCCGCCGATCCCCGGATCGACCTGGCCGAGGTCGCGGGGCCGGGGTTCCTCAACCTGCGGCTGGCGCCGTCGGTCTGGCGCGACGTGCTGGGGGCGGTGCTGTCCGAGGGCACGGCCTATGGCCGGTCGGACCTGGGGCAGGGGCGGCGCGTCAACGTCGAATACGTCAGCGCCAACCCCACCGGCCCGCTGCACGTGGGCCATACCCGGGGCGCGGTCTTCGGCGACGCTCTGGCCTCGCTGCTGGACTACGCGGGCCACGACGTGACGCGGGAATACTACATCAACGACGGCGGCGCGCAGGTCGACGTGCTCGCCCGCTCGGTCTACCTGCGGTATCTCGAGGCGCACGGGCAGGAGGTCGCCTTCGAGGACGGCACCTATCCCGGCGACTACCTGATCGGGGTCGGGCAGGCGCTGAAGGACAAGGTGGGCGATTCCTACCTGGGCCAGGGCGAAGAGGTCTGGCTTGAGGACGTGCGCGTCTTTGCCACCGAGGCCATGCTGGATCTGATCCGCACCGACCTGAAATCGCTCGGCGTCGAGATGGACGTGTTCTATTCCGAAAAGTCGCTTTACGGCACTGGCCGGATCGAGGCGGCGCTGGAAAGCCTCGACGCCAAGGGCCTGATCTACGAAGGCGTGCTGGAGCCGCCCAAGGGCAAGGTGCCCGAGGACTGGGAGCCGCGCGAACAGACGCTGTTCCGCTCGACCCAGTATGGCGACGACGTGGACCGCCCGGTGAAGAAATCCGACGGTGCCTGGACCTATTTCGCCCCCGACATCGCCTATCACTACGACAAGGTAAGCCGCGGCTTCGACGAGCTGATCGACATCTTCGGCGCCGACCATGGCGGCTATGTCAAGCGGATGAAGGCCGCGGTCGCCGCATTGTCGGACGGGGACGTGCCGCTGGACGTGAAGCTGACGCAGCTGGTCAAGCTCTACAAGAACGGCGAGCCCTTCAAGATGTCCAAGCGGGCGGGCACCTTCGTCACACTGAGCGACGTGGTCGAGCAGGTGGGCCCCGATGTCACGCGGTTCCACATGCTGACGCGCAAGAACGACGCGCCGCTGGACTTCGACTTCGACAAGGTGACCGAGCAGTCCAAGGACAACCCGGTCTTCTACGTGCAGTACGCCCATGCCCGGATCCGGTCGGTCCTGCGCCGCTGCGAGGCGGAAGGGATCGAGGAGATCGGCCCGAACCTGTCCGACCCGGCCGAGATCGCGGTGGCCAAGTCGCTGGCCGAATGGCCGCGGCTGGTCGAGATCGCGGCGCGCAACCACGAACCGCACCGCGTGGCCTTCTACCTCTACGACCTTGCGCAGGCTTTCCACGCGCTGTGGAACCGCGGCAACGACGTGCCGGGCCTCAAGTTTTACCAGGAGGGTGACCCTGAGGCCACGGCCGCCAAAATAGCGCTGCCACGGGCCGTCGCCGTTGTCATTTCCGCCGGTCTTGGTATTCTTGGCGTGACCCCGGTCGAGGAAATGCGCTGACGCCACCGCAAGGTGGTGGGATAACAGGCGCCCCGGCCGGATTGGTCGACGAGCAGTCGAGACAGACAGGACCGGGGCGCATTTCCGCCACCGGACCGATTGGGGCAGTGAGGCAGGACATGGCGGATATCGAGTTCGGAGATTACGAGGCCGGCGAAGCCGCGCGGACGGGGGCCTTTACCCACCTGGTCAACTGGACCGGCGGGTTGCTGTCGCTTGCTCTGGTGGGCGGTCTGGGCGTCTGGGGCTACCAGCTTCTGGTGCGGGACGTGACCGGGGTGCCGGTGGTCCGCGCGCTGGCCGGACCGATGCGCGTCGCGCCCGAGGATCCGGGCGGCACGCTGGCCGATCACCAGGGGCTTGCCGTCAATGCCATCGCCGCCGAGGGCGTCGCCGCTGGCCCCGCGGAACAGGTCATGCTGGCCCCGCCCGAGATGCGGCTTGAAGATGGCGACCTGCCCGTCGCGCAGCTGCCGAAACCGTCGGCCGAGTCGCCCGGCACTGCGACGGGTCAGACCCCCGCCGGGAACAGCGACATCGACGACGACCTCGATCCCGCCTTCGAAGGCGAGACGATGCAGGCGATGGACGAGCTTCCGGCCGAGGATGACAGCGTCGAGATGGCCGCCGACGACGGCAGCGTCGAGGACATGCCCGATGACGTTCTGGCCACCGATGCCGCCGTGGCCCGCGCCCTGTCGAACGACGCCGGCACTTCGGGCGACCCCGAGGCCGACGCACGGGCCCTGGCCGACGCCCTGTCGAACGGGGTCGAGCCGCTTGATGGCGGTGACGAGATCGACGACATCGCCGTGGCTCAGACCGATTCCCGCGGTCTGTCCCGGTCGCCGCGTCCGCAGTTCCGGCCCGCGTCGCTGACCATGGCCAAGCCCGCCGTCCTGCGGGCCGAGGATGCGCCCGTCGCCGTCCAGACCGTGTCTGCCGCGGGCCCCGAGGTTGCCGAGGAGGTGCCCGCCGACCAGATCGCCGCCGGCACCCGCCTGGTGCAGCTGGGCGCCTTCGACAGCGCCGAGACCGCGCGCGACCAGTGGCAGAAGATCTCGGGCCGGTTCGACGACTTCTTCGTCGGCAAGAGCCGGGTCGTGCAGCGCGCCGAATCGGGCGGCAAGATCTTCTACCGCCTGCGCGCCACCGGGTTCGAGGACCTCGCCGACGCGCGGCGCTTCTGCTCGGCCCTCGTCGCGCAGCAGGCCGACTGCATCCCCGTCGTCGTACGCTGATCCTTGGGGCGGGGCGCGGTCATTCTTGGGCCCGAGGGCCCGTGGCTCACGCCCCGCGAAAAGGCCTTCTTCCGCGAGGCCGACCCTTGGGGCTTCATCCTCTTTGCCCGCAACATCCACGACCCGCGCGCGGTGCGCGGGCTGATAGCCGACCTGCGCGAGGCGGTGGGCTGGGACGCGCCGGTCCTGATCGACCAGGAGGGCGGGCGCGTGCAGCGCCTGCGCGGGCCCGACTGGCGGGTCTGGCACCCGCCGCTGGAGCAGGTGCGCCGCGCGGGGCCCGAAGGCGCGGCCCGCTCGATGTGGCTGCGCTATCGCCTGATCGCGCAGGAGCTTTCGGACCTCGGGATCGATGTGAACTGCGCCCCGCTGGCCGATGTCGCGCTGCCCGAGACCCATCCCTTCCTGCGCAACCGCTGCGTCGGCGACACCCCGGACGAGGTGACGCGGAACGCCCGCGCCGCGGCCCGGGGCCTGACCGCGGGCGGGGTGCTGCCGGTGGTCAAGCACATCCCCGGCCATGGCCGCGGGCAGGTGGACAGCCACCTGTCGCTGCCCGTGGTCGCGGCCGAGCGTGAAGAGCTCGAGGATATCGACTTCGCTCCCTTCCGCGCCCTCGCCGACCTGCCGCTGGGAATGACCGCGCATATCGTCTACCCCGCGCTCGACGACCGCCCGGCCACGGAATCGCCCGAGGTCGTGCGCCTGATCCGCGAAGAGATCGGGTTCGGGGGCCTTCTGATGACCGACGACATCTCGATGCAGGCGCTGGAGGGCAGTATCGCGCAGCGGGCCGCGCGCTCGATCGCGGCGGGCTGCGACCTGGTGCTGCACTGCAACGGCGATGCGGCCGAGATGGCGCAGGCGGTGCAGGCGGCGGGCACCCTGTCCCCCGACGCCGCCGCCCGGGCCGACCGGGCCCTGGCGCTGCGGCAGCCGCCCGAGGCGCTGGACATCGCCGCCGCCGAGGACGAGCTCGCCCGGTTGCTGGATGGCCATGTCTATGACTGACGACACCACGGTCGACACGGGCACGCAGGAGAGGGACGCCGCGCCGCTCTCCGTCGCCGACCGGCTGGCGGCCGAGGCGCTGATCGTCGATGTCGAGGGGTTCGAGGGGCCTCTCGACGTGCTGCTGACGCTCGGGCGCAGCCAGAAGGTCGACCTGCGGCAGATTTCCGTGCTGGACCTGGCGCGGCAGTACCTCGCCTTCGTGGAGCGCGCCCGCGCGCTCAGGATCGAGCTTGCGGCGGATTACCTGGTGATGGCGGCGTGGCTCGCCTTTCTCAAGTCCCGCCTGCTGCTGCCGCCCGACCCGCGCGATGACGGCCCCTCGGGCGAGGAACTGGCCGCGCATCTGGCCTACCAGCTGGAGCGTCTGGCCGCGATGCGCGAAGCGGCGGCCAAGCTGATGGCCCGCGACCGGCTGGGCCGCGATTTCTTCGGCCGCGGCATCCCCGAGACGCTGGAGCGGGTGCGCAAGGTCCGCTACACGGCGACGCTTCTGGACCTGATGCAGGCCTATGCGCGGCTGCGCACGCGCGACGAATTCCGCCCCTTCGTGATGGACCGCGACAGGGTATTCACCATGGAAGAGGCGCTGGACCGCCTGCGCCCGATGATCGGCTATGCCGGCGACTGGATGGACCTGACGACCTACCTGCCCGACGGGTGGGAGGCCGATCCGGTGCGCCGCCGCTCGGCCACCGCGGCGAATTTCGCCGCGTTCCTCGAACTGACCAAGGCCGGACAGGTCGAAATACGACAGGGCGAAACCTTCGCCCCGATCCAGATCCGCCGGAGACGTGCAAATGACGGATGACCGTCCCGAAACCGAAGCCGACGTCGAAGTTGGCTCCGAAACCGGCCCCGAAACCGATCGCGAGGCCGAGCCGACAGCCGCACCCGCCGCAGCGCCCGACGGCGATTGGGACGGGGACGGCACGCTGCCCGGCGACGGCGACGAAGGCGAGGTGCCGGCCGACCTCGTTCTCCCGCCTACGCCCGATGCAGAAGATCCCGGCCCGCGCGAAACCCTGTTCGAGGCGCCGCCCGAGTTCGAGCAGGAGCGCATGGTCGAGGCGCTGCTTTTCGCGTCTGCCGAGCCACTGAGCCTGGCCGAGATGAATGGCCGTATGCCGCATGGCTGCGATGCCGCCACGGCCGTCGCTCGCCTGCGCACCCGTTACGAGGGGCGGGGCGTCGCCATCGTCCGGGTGGGCGAGGCCTGGGCGATCCGCACCGCGCCCGACCTGGGCTACCTGATGCAGAAAGAGACGGTCGAGACGCGCAAGCTGTCCCGTGCCGCGATCGAGACGCTGGCGATCATCGCCTACCACCAGCCCGTCACCCGCGCCGAGATCGAGGAGATTCGCGGCGTTTCGGTGTCACGCGGCACGGTCGATCAGCTGCTGGAGCTTGAATGGATCCGCTTCGGCCGTCGCAAGATGACGCCGGGGCGGCCCGTGACCTACATCGTCACGCCCGCCTTCCTCGATCACTTCGGGCTGGAAAGCGCGCGCGACCTGCCGGGGTTGCGCGACTTGCGTGCCGCCGGGCTGCTGGACAACCGTCCGCCCCCGGGCACCGACACGGGCGAGGATGACGGTCAGGACGAGCTGTTCGACGACGGCTAACTCGCGAAACCGTGTAGACCGCCGCCTGCCGCTACGGCATCCGTCGCGGATCTTTCTGCCCCGGGCCCGCGTTTCCCGGTCCGAGGTGCCTGCACCATGCAGCCCCAGGGAGGATCCTATGAAACGTTTTTACATGACCTGCGCCGCCATGGCGCTCGCATCCGGCCCGGCCCTTGCCCAGAGCGGCGCGGCCTCCGGCGACGCGATGGTGGCCGAAGACATGACCTGCGCCGATTTCGTGGCGCTTGACGACGCGCAGAAGCTCTTGGCGGTCGAAGCGATCGAGCTTGCGTCGCTGGATGACAGCGCCGATGCCTCTGCGTCGACCACGATGTCGGGGGGGATGTCGGGTGACACGTCCGGCGACATGGCGTCGAGTGACGTAGGCGCGGCCGAGATGACGACCGACGATGTCGGCGTCGACGAAACCGCCGATGCCTCGGCCACCACGTCAGGCGACATGGAGAGCGACAGCTCGGACATGGCATCGCGCGACATGGCTTCTGGCGACATGAGCGCCGACAGCGAGGGTGACGACATGGCGTCTGACACCGGTTCGGAGATGTCGGATACCGCCTCCACCGATATGTCGTCGGACACCGGGTCCGAGATGTCGGATACGGATGCCACCGACATGGCGTCTGAGACCGGCTCCGAGATGTCGGATACGGACGCCACCGATATGGCGTCGGACACCGGTTCGGAGATGTCGGATACCGACTCCACCGATATGGCATCGGACACCGGTTCGGACATGTCGGACACGGACACCAGCGACATGGCGTCGAACAGTTCCGAGGATCCGGCCATGGCGGCGAGCGAAGAGAAGGTCGCAGCCCTGACCGCAGCCTGCGGCGACGACAGCGACATGTCGGCGATGGACGCCATGGAAATGGCCGAGGACAAGTAGGGCCGATGATTGCGCGGGGCGGCGATAGCTGCCCCGCGGCACGTCCCGTTGCCGGGCGACGGATCGGTGCATGAGGGGGAGGGCGCATGGGTTCGGACGACCGGCCACTGCAAGGCGGCGACCTCATCCGGCGGCACCGGCTTTCGACACGTCTGTGGCATTGGGTCAACGCCGCTGTTCTCGTCGTTATGCTGGGAAGCGGTTTGATGATCTTCAACGCGCACCCGCGGCTTTACTGGGGCCAGTACGGGGCCAATCCCGATCCGGCGTGGCTCGAGATCGGCAATGACGGGGCCGAGGGTTACCTGAGGGTCGCCGGCGCCGAGATTCCCACCACCGGCCTGCTGGGCGTCTGGACCGGCCACGACGGGCAGCCCACGGCCCGCGCCTTTCCCGGCTGGGCCACCATTCCTTCGACCTATAACCTTGCACTGGCCCGCCGCTGGCACCTGACCTTCGCCTGGGTCTTTGCCGTGCCGCTGGTCCTTTACGCAGTTTGGAGCCTTGCAAACGGCCATCTGCGGCGCGACTTGTGGCCGAAGCGGCGCGAGATGCGGCCGCGGCACATCCTGCGCGATGCCGCCGACCATGCCCGCCTGCGACTGCCGCGCGGGACTAAGGCCGCCCGCTACAACATTCTTCAGAAACTCAGCTATCTTGCGGTGATGATCCTGCTCCTGCCGGGCATGGTGCTGACCGGCTTTGCGATGAGCCCAGCAATGGCGGCCGCCTGGCCCTGGCTTCTGGACATCTTCGGCGGGCGGCAATCGGCGCGGTCGCTGCATTTCGTCTTTGCCGCCGCGCTGGTGCTCTTCTTCGTGGTGCATGTCGCGATGGTCCTGCTGGCGGGGCCGGTGAACGAGCTGCGCTCGATGGTGACCGGGCGGTTCCGGCTGCCGCCTGAGCGGGAGCGCCGAGGATGAGCCGCCGTCTGACCCGCCGTCGCGCGCTGGCTACGCTGGGGCTGGGGGCGCCTGCGCTGCTTCTGGGCTGCGACAGGCTGGGACGCGCGCCCAGCTTCCGCGACATGGTCCTGGAGACGGGTGAATGGCTGTCCTACCGCGCCCAAAGGCTGGTCGCGGGGCAGGCACTGGCGCGGGAATACGCGCCCTCGGACATGTCCCCGGTCTTTCGTACCAACGGCAGCACCCGGCCGCGCGATCCCGACTACCTCGCCCATGCCGAAACCGGCTTTGCCGATTGGCGGCTCGCGGTCGACGGACGCGTGGCGCGGCCTGGAACCTTCTCGCTGTCCGACTTGCGGGACATGCCGGCGCGGACGCAGATCACGCGCCACGACTGCGTCGAGGGGTGGAGCGCCATCGGCCAGTGGACGGGCGTGCCGCTGTGGCACCTGTTGCAACAAACCGGGATCCGGGCCGAGGCGCGATACATCGTCTTTCACTGCGCCGACGACTATTCGGGGCGGCCGTACTACGAAAGCATCGACCTGGCCGACGCGGCCCATCCGCAGACGATCCTCGCCTACGCGATGAACGAGGCCGCTCTGCCGATGGGGCACGGGGCACCGCTGCGGCTGCGGGTCGAACGGCAGCTGGGCTACAAGCACGCCAAGTTCGTGATGCGAATCGAGGCTGTCGCGACCCTCGCCGAAACAGGGCTGGGCAAGGGCGGTTTCTGGGAGGATCGCGGGTTCTACGAATGGTATGCTGGGATCTGACGGGGCCTCGAAATCGGCACGATTCGGGGCTATCTGGGTGCGGTTGAGGAGTGCGAGGCAGGTATGAACCAGATTTTCAACATGGTGATCCGGCAGGTCATGCGCCGGCTGGTCGGGCGCGGCGTGGATGCCGGGATCAACCGCGCGCTGGGGCCCAAGGGCGGCAAGCCGCGCGACGACCTGACGCCCGAGGAACGCCGCCGCCAGAAACAGGCCCGCGACACTGCGAAACGCGCGCGCCAGGCCGCCAAGATCACCCGGCGCCTGGGCCGCTGAGGCCGGGCACGCGGTAAGGCTGTTCGGGCGCGACCGCCCGGGGGCGATGACAAGCGTCCATCCTGGGTAAGGCGCCCGGGTTTGCCCAAGGTTCTTCGGTTCCCCCAAAGCGTCGCCGTGCTATCGCGGCGCGCCCGATCCCTGCGCGCGGCGGGTGGCTCGGACCACCCCGGGGCGGATCGCCCGGGGGCGGGGTCGGGACATGCCTCGGGCACCCATGGCCGCGCGGTGCGGGGTGGTGTCAGATCTGCGCAGAACCTGGCGCGGCTTGACGTCAAAACCCGGTAAGGGGGCGCAGCTTCGTGCGGAAGTGTCGGTCCAGCCGTCGGATGGAAGCAAGGTGGACGTCGCTTCGGACCGCAGGTGGCTGCCAGTTCGGCCCCCCGGCGCCGGCTTCGGGCGACGGTCGAGGCCCGTTGGCAGGACACGCAGTCATGGCATTGCGGGGTCGGTCGCGGGCACCGGGGTGGTGGTAAAGCGTCCCCGGTCACGCCGCAGATGCCACCTGGCGAGGGGGGCGGTGCGCGCGCGCAGCCGGTCGAGCTGCCACGCCTGATCCTCCCGCAGCGCCGGTGCAGGCGGGGGAGCGGTCTCTGTATCGCGCCGGCCATCGGCGTCCCCCATGGCCTTCGCCTCGGTTTCAATAGCGGCGCCCGTCCTGGTCCCTGCCGCGGGGCCAGAAGCGGAACCAGAAACGGGGCCAGGCACCTTTCCGGTTTTCTGCGAGTCCCTGTCGCTGCCCGCCTGCAAGGGCTCTGGGGCGGCGGAACGGGCGGTGTGGCGTGGGGCGAGGGACCATCGGCTTTCCACCCCCGGCGCCGCGCCGCCCGGCGTCAGGATCAGGGCGATGGGGGCCGGCCCGGACCGCGACCCGGTTTCCGCGGCCAGATGCAGCCGGCGCACGGGGGTCAGCGCCGGAGGCGCCGGCAGATCCGCCACCACCACCGCGGCGGCCCCGCTGCGCAGCGCCTCTTCCATGCACCACAACCCGTCCTCCGCGCGCCGGGGCGAGACAAAGATCACCCGCCCGGGGTCCAGGATGTCGGCCATGCCGTCGGGGTTCAGCCGGCCCGGGCTCCACGCCGGGGCGATCCAGATGATCTGCGCCGCCGCCGCATTGGCCGCCCCACCGGCCGCCGCATCGGCAACCGCGCGCGCCGCCGCCAGCAGCGCCAGGCTGCGCCGGGCGGGCCCGCAGAATTCATGCGCGCGGCCCAGCGTCAGGGCCATCCCGGGCAGCACCTCCAGCATCTGGTGCGGGCTGCGACGGTCGGGAAGGTGAGAGGCGATCTGCATGTTCATCTTGCCTCTTCCTCTAGCATGTTCTCACTTCGTTCTCAAGCGCCATCCATCGGCAGGCGCCGTGGCAGCCCCACCCGGACACTTGGGAGCAGGCTCGAATGGCGCGGCGCTCCGTGGGACGCCGATCCCCCAACATGACGCAGGGCCCGGCCCCCGCAGGCAGCGACCGACCCCGGGCCCGGCAAGCGGCCGCGCATGGTCTGCCGAATGGGGCCCGGCCGCCGCATTCCCGCTTGCGTCGTGGCGGCGGATGACGTTCCTTCGCCCGGACACCGAACCGGGACCTTCGCATGCCGCGCGACCGCATCTTGCCGGGCCATCCGCCCACGGGCCAAACGGCCGCCCGCGCCCTCCGCTTGCCCGGGGGCAAGGCGGTGAGGCGCGTCATTCTCACTCTGTCGCTGCTTTTCCCGCTGGCCATGCTCACCGCCTGCCAGACCGGAGAGGATGCGGGACCCGAGGCGGCGCTTCCCCCCGTGGGCGAAAGCTATGTCGCCGTGCAGAAGGCCCAGTGCCAGGCCGATGGCGGCCGGTGGGGGCGGGGCGGCAAGGCGGGACATGTCTGCTACCGGACGCCGCAGGATGCCAATGCCAGCTGCAGCTCGGCCGACGACTGTTCGTCGCACTGCCTCGCCCGGTCACGTACCTGCGCGCCGGTCACGCCGCTGTTCGGTTGCAACGAGGTGCTGACCTCCGGCGGCTATCCCGCCACGATCTGCCTCGACTGATGCGCGGGTCCGTCTTCGCCCTGCTGCTTTGCGCGTTGGCCGCCTGCGGCCGCGACCCGGCGCCCGCGCCCGAAGCCGACAGAAGCTACCGCGATACCTCGGTCATCATTTCGTCCTCCAGCCGCTTCGATGCCGCCCGCTTTGCCGGGACATGGCAGCGGCAGGCGACGTTCGGGGCGGCCTATGCCGATCCGCCCTGCCGCGAGGTGCGCTTTGTCGACGTGCCCGGCGGGATGGAGGTCGAGACCTGCCGCGGCGCCGCGCCGAAGCTCTACAGCCAGTCGTCCTACGGCCGGTTGCAGGCCCCGGGGGCCGAGCCGCTGTGGGTCCTGTGGGTCGACGACGATTTCCGCACCGCGGTCGTGGGCACGCCCTCGGGCCGGCTCGGCTGGATCCTCGATCGTGGCAGCCTGCCGCCCGACCGGGCCAGGGCGGCGCGCGAGGTGCTGGCCTTCAATGGCTATGACCTGTCGCAGCTGAGGCCGGTGGCGCCCTAAACCCCGCGGGACCGCAGCGCGGGCGCCCGGGCCGCGCGGTTCGGGCGCGGTGGGCGCGCTTGGGCGACGCCGGCGCTGGCCCGATCATTCGGGTGTCGTTCAGCCGACTGCCGGTATCGCAAGCTCTGGCGCGCGGGAGGAGTGGGGCGCATAAGGGCGCCATGCCCGCATGGATCGCCTTCACCTTCGCCGCCGCCTTTACCCAGACCCTGCGATTCATGGTGCAGAAGCACCTGCGCGGTGCCGGGCTCAGCACCGCGGGGGCGACGTTTTCGCGATTCGTCTTCTCGGCGCCCCTGGTCGCCTGCCTGCTGCCGGCCTACGCGGCGGCAAGCGGGCAGACGCTGCCGCTGCCGGGGCTGCGGTTCTGGGCCTTCGCGCTGGCCGGCGGGGCGGCGCAGATCCTCGCCACCATGTGCGTCGTCGCGCTGTTTGCCACGCGCAACTTCGCCACCGGCATGGCCTTCAAGAAGACCGAGGTGATGCAGACCGTGCTGGTCTCGGCACTGGTGCTGGGCGAGGGGGTGGGTCCCGCCGCCGCGGCCGCCATCGCGGTGGGGTTCCTGGGGGTGCTGCTGCTGTCGGATCCGCCGGGCGGGACGGGTCCGCGCTGGCGGCGGCTGGCGAACAGGGCCTCGGGCCTGGGGCTGTTGTCGGGCGTGTTCTTCGCGATCTCGGCCGTCGGCTATCGCGGGGCATCGCTGTCGCTGCCCGCCGAGGATCCGCTGCTGCGGGCGGGGCTGACGCTTCTGTGCGTGACCACGGTGCAGACGCTGGCCATGGCTGCCTACATGCGGGCGCGCGAGGTCGGTGAGATCGGCCGCGTGCTGCGGGCCTGGAGGGTGTCGGGCCTGGTGGGGCTGACCTCGATGCTGGGCAGTTTCTGCTGGTTTACCGCCTTCACGCTTGAGAACGCGGCCCATGTCAACGCGGTGGGCCAGGTCGAGCTGGTGTTTTCGGTCGCCGCGTCGCTGATCTTCTTTCGCGAAACCATCACACGGCGCGAAGCCGCGGGGATCGTCCTGCTGCTGGCGTCGATCGTGACACTGGTGGTCGTGGCCTGAACCCTTGCGCGACGCGCCGGAACCGCTTAGCACAGGGGCCGGGCGCCCCTATAGCTCAGCTGGTAGAGCATCTGATTTGTAATCAGAGGGTCCGCGGTTCGAGTCCGTGTGGGGGCACCAAATTCTCCAACAGAATCCTCGCTGGTCAAGCCTTCCGTGCCGAAGCTTCCGATTCCGGGTGCGTCTGCCGGGTGGTTCGACCGGCTCACCCTTCGGGCGGGAGAGCGTGAGGCCGGCCCGGCCGTGCGGCTTTGCTGTAGACGGCCATGCGAATGCGTGTAGTTCCGATGGATTTCGGTGGCTTGGGCACGAGGCAATGCCAAGCGATCCTGGCCCCACCGGCACGCATCTTGGACCCGAGCCGAACCTCCGACGTCCCCGTGCGCGCGTGTGAGCTTTGCGGGGAAACCACGCTTTCGAGGGGCGGGTTGGAGTGTCCGGTTTGGTGGATCTCGTAAAAGCTTGTTTTATCGCACCCGGCGCAATTTCGGCTTCGGTCATCTGGGCCCAAACTTGATGCGGAGGCAAAAGGAGATCACGCGCTGGTCACCTGATCCATCAGTGCCTGAATACGTGGCGCGAAATCCATCGCCGACAGGGCGGCGCGCCGCGTCGCGGAGATTGGCAGGTGGTGCAGAGCGAAATTAGCCAGTTGCTGATAATCGTCGGACGCTGAAAGCACGATGTGATGAAACCGCGCCTGCCCCCCAAGTGCGCCCGCCAATGCACCATCCGATAGGCTGGACAATAGGGCTGCGCGGAAGACCTCCACGGGGATGTCGTCGGGCGCGGTTATGTCAGGATCCACCGCCTGGACGCGCACCTGAAGGAGCGGGGCGGCATAGTCGCCAAGCGGCGGCGGTTTGGCTCCGAAAATCCATGTCTTCTTCTCTGGAACGACACGTCCTTCATGCAGGCGGCCTATAATCTCCGTGATCCGCGCGGGCATCTGCGCGGTGAGCGAAAACCGCGGCGGCTTTCCCGGTGGGCCACCGCGTCCGGTCAGCCAGCAGACCTGCCCGATGGCCCCGACCTCGACGCTCGGAGCCATGAAGTAGGGCAATTCGAACGCGTCGAAGCTATCCGTGCCGGGCGAAATCGACGTCAGAATGTCGCTTTCTCCTTCCGAGGTGAAGTGACCGGGCGCGGGCACGACATTCGATGCCTGCCCGGCAGGCATGGGCTGTGACAGGTCCAGGCTATCTTCGGTGTCGGCGGGCGCCGCGCCCGGTTCGGGCAAGGCGTCATTGGCCGGCTCGGACCGCAGGCATATCAGGTCGGGGGGGCGCCGCGCGATCCGTGGTGTCGCGGCCTCATCGGCGGGGGTGAGGGATACGACGTAATTGGCAAAGAGCTTCGCGGCCTGTTCCTCGGGCAGGTCGGCGGCCGTCCATTCGATCGCTGTGACCGTGACGTGCCAAGGCCCGGGGGCAAGCTCGATCCATTGGTCGTCCTGTGGCGTGTCGAAGGAGCGATCCTCATTGGGGAGCAAGTCGCCCCCATCGATCAGGACCCGCCCGGTTGAATTGAGGGGAAAGGTCCACGACGCCCCGGCCAGCTGTTTCTCGTCCTCGGTCAGTCCCTCGGTGGTCAGGCGAATGGCATAGCCGCCATCACCCCCCGTACACCAGGCGACCATATGCTCCGCGCCGCTGACATGTTGCCAAACCGCAGGAGTGTCGTACCAATCGATGGGCCAAGTCGCCGCGTAGCCAAGCGTTTCGGGGTCGAAAATAAAGAAATGGGCGACATCGGTGCCAAGGCTCAGTTTTCGGTTGAATGACATAGCGCGGCGACCCTCCAGATAGCGGCCCGTTTTGAACGGATACGCCCCAATTGGCTTGGCGTTGGAATGACTCTGCAAGTGTTTTGCGCGGGGCTATCCTGAACGCCGAGAGTTGATTGCAAACGACTTTTCCCAAGTTAACGAAATTAGGTCACGGTGCAGCAATTTTTCAAATAGGCGCTCTGCGGATCCGCGCCGAAGTGCGCAGGAACGGCAGCTTCACTTTTGGAAATGCGATTCCGGTCGGCGAGCTGACAGGAGGGCAGCTTGTGTCCGACACCTGACATCGGCCCGGGCGTCCGGCTTCGGCCACCTTGTTTCGGGGCGGGGACGGGGGCATACATCGGCGCGGAACCGGGAGGGATGCCAGACGAAGGGGACGCGTCGCGTCCCGCAGGCATGGTCCCGGGAATTTGACGCGGAGACGGCCCGCCATGGGGTATAGTCACGACTTCACCGGGCTGACCGAGAAGATCCACCCCCTGGCGCCCGTCCAGTGGCGGCAGTTCGCCAACACGCTGGTCGCGCACTGGCAGGCTGCGGGCGATCGCGGGGCCACCGGGCAATATGTCTCGGCCAACCCACGGATCAGCATCTTCTTCGATGACATGAGCTCGATCTCCGCGATCACCGATCTTGGCACCCGGCGGCTGGCCCGCGCGATCTTCGTGCCGGCGGGGATGGAGCTGCGCACCTGCTTCTCCAGGGAGCTGAGCTTTGCGCATCTCGACATTCACATCGATCACGCCTGGGCCCTGCGGCTGCTGTCGGGGGCGTTGCGCAGGCCCGCCGCGCTAAACATCCTCGGCCGCCCGTTCGAGCGGCACGATGCAGCGGAGCTCGAACCGCTGGCGGGCCTTTTGCTGGGGGAGGTCCGCGGGCCGTCACGCCACCCGCTTTTTGCCGAGAACCTTGTCAGTTGCCTGTTGTCGGGCCTTCTGGACCTGGAGGATGCCGAGCAGGCGCCCGAGGATGCGCGCCTGACCTCCGCCCAGATGCGCAAGGTCCGGCTGCGGTTCGACGCGGCCCACGGGCGGCGCCTGAGCACGGCGCAGATGGCGGGGGCGGTGAACCTGTCGGAAAGCTGGTTTTCGCTGGTCTTCCGAAACACCACCGGCCTTTCCCCGTACCAGTGGCAACTGACCCGGCGGATCGAGCAGGCGCAGCAGCTTCTGGCCGACACGGACCTGACCGTGGCCAACATCGCCGACCGTCTGGGGTTCTCGGATCAGGCCCACCTGACAAAGGTGTTCAGCCGGCGCGTGGGCGCCACGCCGGCCAGTTGGCGGCGCGACAGGCAAAGCCCGTGACACGCGCGCCCGGGCGCCTGCGTCCCTGCCGCCGCCGGTCCCGGTTCCGGTCCCGGTTTCGGCCGCGGCAGGGACGGGGTGCGATCACCAGCTTCGGCGCAGGGCCGCGGTGATCGTTCTGCCGGTGTTGTAGTAGTCCGACGTGCCGCGCCCGACGACGTATTGTTCGTCGAAGAGGTTGTTGACGTTGACCTGCAGATCGGTGTTCGGCGCAAGCTCGGTGGTGAAGGATGCGTCGAGATAGTATTGCTCGTCGCTTTCGCCGTTATTGTTGTAGGCGTTGAAGTGGTAGGCGCCCACGTAGCGCGCCCCCAGCCCGATCGACGTATTGCCCAGCGGACCCGTCTCCGGCAGCTCGTAGGTCAGCCAGAGCGAGGCGAGGTGGTTCGGGACCGAGGCGAATTCGTTGCCGTCCACGGATACGCCGCGGACGTTGCCACGGACGAATTCGGGCGCCTGGTAGCTGTAGCCACCGAACAGCGTCAGCCCCGCGGCAAGCTCGGCCCGCGCCTCGACCTCCAGCCCGCGGACCCGCGATTCACCGATGGTCTGCCGCTCGATCACGCCGTTATCCAGCACCACCGGCACCACGACGTTCTGCTTGGTCAGGTCATAGACCGACGCGGTGACCAGCGCGTTGGTGCCGGCGGGCTGGTATTTGACCCCGACCTCGTATTGTTCGCCCCGCTCCGGGTCGGTCCCGATCGAGGGCGGCGCCACGGATTCGACGTAGCTGGCATAGGCCGACACCTCGTCGGTCACCTTGTAGGTCAGCGCCGCGCGATACGAGGTTTCCGAGAAGTCGGCCGCCTCCCGGGTCCCCGCGACAAGATCGGTCGTCTCGATATCCAGCCAGTCGTGGCGGATGCCGCCGGTCGCGATCAGCCGGTCCGAGAAGGACAGGTTCTGCTGCACGAACAGCGATTTGGTGGTGAAATCGCTTTCGTCCCGGGTATCGGGGGTGATGCCCGTGGGCGCGCCCGTGTAGACCGGGTTGGCGACGTCGATCGGCGTGTACCGGGCGTAGAAGGACGACCTGGTGGTCGACGCGTCGCGGAACTCGATCCCCGCCAGCGTGCTGCTGTCGACGGTTCCGAGCCGCGTGTCGTATTGCAGGATGGCGTTGCCGATCAGCTCTTCGGCGGTGCTCTCGCCGCCGTAATAGTCGCGGTTGACCAGCGTTCCGATCCGATCCGCGGTGTCGGACAGGTAGACGTAGCCGAAATCGTCGCTCAGATCGCTGTAACGCAGGTTGGCGTTCAGCCGCAGGCCGTTGTCGAAGTCGTGCCTGAGGCTGGCCGACACCGTGGGACGTTCGACGTTTTGGTAGTTGAACTCGGGCTCGCCGAAGAACCGGTCGCGGTCGTAAAGCCGGTCCAGCGGGTAGCCCCCGCTGTTGGGGGTCGCGTCGCGCCGCAGGTAGTCGATCGTAAAGCTCAGCTCGGTCGCGCTGGTCGGCGCCCAGGCGACAGAGCCCAGGAAGAACCGCGCGTCATCCTGCGAGGTGTCGTATTCCAGTTCCGCGTCCTGCACCTTGCCGACCACGCGATAGGCCAGCGTGCCCTCTTCGTTCAGAAGGTCCCCGAAATCGAACCCGATCTCGGCATGATCATGCGTGCCGAAAGATCCGTAGACCTCGCCCGAGCGTTCGAACCGCGGCGTCTTCGTCACGAAGTTCAGCGTGCCGCCGGGGTCCGATGTGCCGAAGAGGGTCGAGTTTCCGCCCTTGACGACCTCGACCCGTTCGAAGGCGTAGGGCTCTTCGCGCACGCCGCGCATCGAGCCCAGCGTCAGCCCGTCGCGGTAGGTCGAGGCCTGGAACCCCCGCACGAGGTAGTAGTCGTTGCGGTCGTCGGTGCCGTAATAGTCGGTGGTGACGCCGGGGGTGTATTCCAGAACGTCCTCGACCTTGTCTGCGTTGCGCAGCTCGATCTCCTTCTGCGTTACGACCGATACCGTGGCGGGCGTGTCCAGCACGCTCGTCGCCACCTTGCCGCCGGTCCAGAGCTCGGTTGCGATGGTCGAGGCGGCGTCGTCGTCGGGTTCGACGCTGGCGTCGATGAAGATCGTGCCCAGCCGGTAGAAGTCCGAGCTGCCGTCCTCCTGCGCCGCGGCCTGGCCCGTGTCTTGGCCCGCATCCTGCGCGATGGCGGCCAGCGGAAAAGCCACCAGGGCGGTGCAGCCCAGGGCCAGGGCGCCGGCCCGTCCGCGGCGGCGGGCGTGGTCGGACGCGGGGATCGGTGTCGGGGGCTGCTGCATGTCGATGCTCCATTCGTGTGACGTGACCGAGATGCCTCTGCGCGGCCCCGCGGTGCGTGGTTGCTGCGGCCTTGCCATGGCGTGGGCCTCACTGGGGGGGCGGGCGTTCCTGCGGCCGACCTGAGGCGCCGACTAAGTCAGAATTCGCCCGGTGTGTATTGGATAAATTGACTGTTTTTGTAAGACTCTCTGGAAATCTGACAAAAACCGACAGATATTGGGCACGAAGCCGCTGCAGCAGCTTGACGGGTCTTCGGCGGCGGGCATAAGCGAAGCCTGCCGCAGCCGGTGGGGTATCAACGTGGAGCTTCCTCATGTCATTGTTTCGATGTGGAAAAATGGGCGTCTTGGCCTGGAGTGCCTGGATGCTTGGCGCGCCTTCGGCCGGTGCGCAGGAGTTTCCCGTGACCGTGCAGCATGCCTTCGGCACGACGACCGTTTCGGCGCAGCCCGACCGAGTGGCGACCGTGGCCTGGGCCAATCACGAGGTTCCGCTGGCCCTGGGCATCGTTCCGGTGGGCTTTGCGCGCGCAAATTTCGGCGACGATGACGGCGACGGCCTGCTGCCCTGGGTAGCGGAGCGGCTGGATGAGCTTGGGGCCGAGGCGCCGCCACTGTTCGACGAAGGCGACGGGATCGACTTCGAGGCAGTCGCCGCGATCCGACCCGACATCATCCTCGCCGCCTATTCCGGGCTGGACCGCGCGGAGTACGACACCCTGAGCAAGATCGCCCCGGTAATCCCCTATCGCGACGGGCCGTGGTCCACCGGGTGGCGCGAGATGATCCGCCTGAATGCCACGGGCCTCGGCCGCGCCGAGGAGGGCGAGGCGCTGATTGCCGATATCGAGGCGCAGATCGCCGAAACCGTCGCGCAGGTGCCCGAGCTTCAGGGCAAGCGGGCGATGTTCCTGACCCATCTCGACGTGCGCGACCTGAGCGTGGTCCGCTTCTACTCGGCCAACGACACGCGGGTGCGGTTTCTCGCGGATCTGGGCCTGCGCTCGCCCCGCGCGGTCGAGGAGGCGACAGCCCCCGGCAGCTACTCCGGCGAGATCAGCGCCGAGCGGCTGGATGTCTTCGAGGATGTGGACATCGTCGTGACCTATGGCGGGCAGGCGCTGTTCGACCGGCTGCGCCAGAACCTCCTGATGTCGCGCATGGGCACGGTCGAGGATGGTGCCGTCGTCCTTCTGGGCAATGATCCCGTGGGGACGGCCGCGAACCCGACGCCCCTGTCGATCCCCTGGGTGCTTGAGGACTATGTCGCGGACCTCGCCGACGCGGCCCGCAAATCGGAATGATGGCGGCGGGTGCGCCCCGGGCCGCGGTGGTGGCCCTGCGCCGGCGACGCCGCGGCCGGGTCGCCACGCTGGCCGGCGTCGGGGCGATGCTGGCGCTGGCCTGCGTGCTGTCTGTCAGCCTGGGCACGCGCAGCGTCGGCTGGGCCGATATCGGCGCGGGCCTTCTGGGTCGCACGGACACGATGGCCCAGGCGGTCGTGGCCGTGCGGGTGCCGCGCACGCTGCTGGCCTGCCTCGCGGGGGCGGCGCTGGGACTGGCGGGCGCGGTGATGCAGGGGATCACGCGAAACCCGCTGGCCGATCCCGGCATCCTGGGCGTGAACGCGGGCGCGGCGATGGCCGTGGTGATCGGCATCGCGTGGTTCGGCATGGCGACACTGTCGGCCTTTATCTGGACGGCGATCCTGGGCGCCGGGGCGGCGGCATGCTTCGTCTACGTCATCGGCTCGCTGGGACCCGGGGGCGCGACCCCGCTGAAGATGGCGCTTGCCGGAGCGGCGACCACGATCGCCACCTCGTCCTTCACGGTCGCCATCCTGCTGCCGCGCAACGACATCGCGGGCGGCGTCCGGTCCTGGCAGGTGGGGGGCGTCGGCGGCGCGGCATTCGATGCGATGTTGCCTTGCCTGCCGGTCCTGGCGGCCGGGCTGGTCCTCTGCCTGATGTCGGCGCGCGGCCTCAACCTGCTGGCCATGGGCGACGACGCCGCGGCCGGGCTGGGCGCCGGCATTGCCCGGACACGGGCGTTGGCGGCGCTGGGCGCGGTGCTGCTGTGCGGCGCGACCACGGCGATCTGCGGGCCGATTGGCTTCGTCGGCTTGGTCGTGCCGCATCTCTGCCGGCTTCTGGTCGGGGTGGACCACAGGTGGCTTCTGCCGTTTTCGGCCCTGACCGGGGCGATCCTGCTGATCCTGTCGGACGTCGCGGGCCGGATCGTCGCCCGCCCGTCCGAGATGGACGTGGGCATCGTCACGGCCTTCCTCGGGGCGCCGGTCTTCATCTGGATCGTGCGCAGGCGCCGGGTGCGGGACCTGTGACCGGCGCCGTCCCCCCATCCACCGCCGCGCGGATCGCCGGGCTGCGCGCGGCGCGGCACAGGCATCGCGGGCGCCGGATCGCGGCGATGCTGGCGCTGGTGGTCGCGGGCGTCGCGCTGACCCTGGTGACGGGGCCCAGCCTGACGCCGCCGCTCGACGTGCTGCGGGTGCTGGCGGGGCAGGAGGTGCCGGGCGCGGGCTTTGCCGTGCTGGACCTGCGCCTGCCGCGTGCCACCCTGTCGATCCTCGCGGGCATGAGCTTTGGTCTGGGCGGCGCGGTCTTCCAGACGCTGCTGCGCAATGCGCTGGCCAGCCCCGACATCATCGGCATCAGCGCCGGCGCCAGCGCGGCGGCGGTTCTCGCCATCGTCGTTCTGGGATGGAGCGGGGCGGCGGTGTCGCTGCTGGCCGTGGCAGCCGGGCTGCTGGTGGCGCTGCTGATCTTCGGGCTGGCGTGGCGGGACGGACTTGCCGGGGCGCGGCTGATCCTGATCGGCATCGGCATTTCGGCCATGCTCGACAGCATGATCGCCTATGTCCTGTCGCGCGCCCCAGCGTGGAGCCTGCAGGACGCCCTGCGCTGGCTGACGGGCAGCGTGAACGGCGCGACGCTGGGACAGGTCTGGCCGCTCGCCTTGGCGCTGATGCTCCTGGGCGGGGTTCTGCTGCTGCGGCGCGCCAACCTCGAGGCGCTGCGCCTGGGCGATGACGCCGCGGCGGCGCTGGGCGTGCCGATCGCGCGGGAAAAGCTGGTCACCGTGATGGCCGCGGTGGGGCTGATCGCGGTGGCCACGGCCGTCGCGGGCCCGGTTTCGTTCGTGGCCTTCCTCTCGGGCCCCATCGCCCGGCGCATCGCCGGTGCGGGCCGCTCGCCGCTGATCGCCGCGGCGCTGGTCGGCGCGCTTCTGGTGCTGCTGGGCGATTATGTCGGGCAGCATCTTCTGCCTGCGCGGTATCCCGTGGGTGTCGTGACCGGTGCGCTTGGGGCGCCTTATCTCATCTATCTCATCATCCTGTCGCATCGAACGGGGAGGCCCGCATGACAAGGCTCGCCGCCGAAGGGCTTTCGGCCGGGTATGGCCAGACCCCGATCCTGCGCGACCTGACGCTCAAGGTGCCGACCGGGGCGATCACCGCCATCGTCGGCGCGAATGCCTGTGGCAAGTCCACCCTGCTGCGCTGCATGTCCCGGCTGTTGCGGCCCTCCGCGGGCCGGGTCGTGCTGGACGGTCGGCCGGTGCAGGGCATTCCGACCCGCGCGCTGGCGCGCGAGCTGGGTATGCTGCCGCAGTCGCCGATCGCGCCGGACGGGATCACGGTGGCGGACCTCGTCAGCCACGGACGGCATCCGCATCAGGGGCCGCTGTCGCGGTGGACCGCCGCCGACGATGCCGCGGTCGCCACCGCGCTCGAGGCGACGCGGATCGTCGATCTCGCCGACCGAGACGTCGATCAGCTGTCCGGCGGTCAGCGGCAGAGGGTGTGGATCGCCATGGCGCTTGCGCAGGAGACCGACGTCCTGCTGCTGGACGAACCGACGACGTTCCTCGATATCGCCCACCAGGTCGAGATCCTCGATCTGCTGGTCGACCTGAACCAGTCCCGCGGCACGACTATCGTCATGGTCCTGCATGACCTCAACCTTGCCGCGCGCTACGCCGATCACCTGATCGCGGTCCGCGCGGGGCGGGTCCACGCCGCAGGGCACCCCGACACCGTGTTGACCGAAGACACCGTGCGCCAGGTCTTCGGCGTCGCCTGCCGTATCCTGCCCGACCCCACCTCGGGCCGGCCGATGATGCTGCCGCTGGGGCGCCACCGCACGACCGCCGACCCCTCGCACCGAAAGGACGCGCCATGACCCGGACCTCCAATGCCTCGGCAACCTTTGCCGGGCCCCTGCCACCGGACCTGCTGCCGCAGATCGCGGGCTTTGCGCAGGACGTCGATCTTCATGTCGTCCGCTCGGACACCGCACTTCGCCTCGCGGCCCCGCGTGCGCGGATCGACTTGGCCGTCGCGCCCGCATCGCTGGCCGTCCGCGTTGAGGCCGAGGATATCTCGGTCCTGCACATGATGCGCGACTACCTGCTTTACTTGCTGGACCAAGCCGCGCCGGGGCTGGCCTCGGGCGAGGACTGGCAGGGCGACATCCTGCGCAATCGGCTGCCGCCGAATTTCTGCACCGCGACGGTGCGCAGCGTCCGGCGTGTGGCGCCCCGCTTCCTGCGGGTCGAGCTGGAATGTGCCGAAACCGGCAGGCTGGCGCGCGAGCCGGGCATGCATTTCGCGCTGCTTCTCCCGCCGCGGGGCCGGGAACCAGTCTGGCCGCGGCTGGACGGGGCGGGCCGGACCGTGCTGCCCGAGGGGGCCGACCGGCTGCACCGCGCGGCCTATACCTTTGTCGATCTCGACCCCGACCGCGGCCGCTTCACCTTCGACGTCTTCGAACACGAGGGCGGGCGCACGACCGCCTGGGCCCGAACGGCCGAAGCGGGCGAGGTCGTGGGCATCACCGGGCCCGGCAGCGGCGACCTTCCGCCGGGGCGCGACGTGCTGATCGCCGGTGACGAGACGGCGCTGCCCGCGATCCGCTGGATCCTGGCCGCGTCGCCGGCCGACCGGCGCGGCCGCGCCTTTGTCGAGGTCGGGACCGCGGCCGAGATCTGCGACATGCAGCGGCCCGAGGGCGTCACGATGACATGGCTGAGGCGGGATCGGGGGGAGGGGCTGTGGGATGTCCTCTCGACGGCGGACCTGCCCGGCGGGCCCGACCGCTATGTCTGGGTCGCGGGGGAGAAACAGCTGCTGCGCAAGGCAAAGTTGCGGTTCAGGACCACGCTGGGGCTTGGCGCCAAGGAAGGCTATTTCGCCCATTACTGGGAGGCCTGAGGGCGACATTTCCCAAGCCATCCAATGGCTCCGGGCACGCCTGCGCCGCGTTTCGCGCCTTATGGCGGCCGGGACGCCATTGGCGGCGCGGGTCGCGGACAGGCCGAAGACCCGCCCCCCTGCGCGCGCGAGGGTCCCGGGGGGTGGCCGCCCGTAATCCGGTGGTATCGTAGCCCAGGACCCCGGGCCCAGAACCCCGGGCCCCGGCGTTGCGGTGCCGGGCGCCGGCGGGGGCTTTCGCCGCGCCGATCCGCTCTTTCCCCTATTTAATCGGCCGTTGACGCCGGGCGCGCGGGATCTTCATGGCCGGTCGCGGGGTTGGGGACGGCGGCAGGACCGACGGCACGAATGGTTGAGAAATCGGGACGGGTCTGGCCTAAGGGGACGGGCGCGGCGCACCTCGTGCCGCGGAACCGGCGCCGCGCGAAAGGGGCCGGGAGGTCCGATGGGGAAGGGATGACATCATGGCATACAGCACGCTGGAACGGACGACGCGGTTCGGGGTCTTCGGCGCGGCGGCCGTGCTGGCCGTGGGGTCGGCTGCGGCGCTGCTCTGGACCGGGTGGATGGCGATCCCGCTGATCCTCTTCGGTGCGCTGACGCTGCTGGGCTGCTGGGACCTGCTGCAGAAACGCCATTCGATCCTGCGCAACTACCCTGTCATCGGGCACATGCGGTTCCTCTTCGAAGGCATCCGCCCGGAAATCCGGCAGTACCTGATCGAAAGCGATCAGGACGAAGAACCCTTCAGCCGCGAGGATCGCAGCCTTGTCTACCAGCGCGCCAAGGGGGTCGAGGACAGCCGCCCCTTCGGAACCCGGCGGCATGTCTACAACGCGGGCTACCAGTGGCTGACCCATTCGATCCAGGCCCGGCACCTGGCCGACCACAATTTCCGTGTGACGATCGGCGGGCCGGACTGCCGCAAGCCCTATTCGGCCTCGGTCTACAACATCTCGGCGATGAGCTTCGGCTCGCTCTCGGCCAACGCGATCTCGGCGCTGAACCGGGGCGCGCAGGCGGGCGGCTTTGCGCATGACACGGGCGAGGGCGGGATCAGCCGGTATCACCGCGAGGGCGGGGGCCCCCTGATCTGGGAGATCGGGTCGGGCTATTTCGGCTGCCGCACCGACGAGGGGCGGTTCGACCCCGACAAGTTTGCCGAACAGGCCGCCGACGAACAGGTCAAGATGATCGAGATCAAGCTCAGCCAGGGCGCAAAGCCCGGCCATGGCGGCGTGCTTCCGGCCTCGAAGATCTCGGAAGAGATCGCCGAGGCGCGTGGCGTGCCGATGGGGCGGGACTGCGTCTCGCCGCCGTCACACTCGGCCTTCGACACGCCTGTGGGGCTGTGCCGCTTCATCGGCCAGCTGCGCGATCTGTCGGGCGGCAAGCCGGTGGGGTTTAAGCTGTGCATCGGGCATCGGCGAGAGTTCATGTGCATCGTCAAGGCGATGCTGGAAACCGGGATCGCGCCGGATTTCATCGTGGTCGATGGCAAGGAGGGTGGCACCGGGGCCGCGCCGGTCGAGTTCACCAACCATGTGGGCATGCCGATGGTCGAGGGGTTGACCTTTGTGCACAACACCCTGCGCGGGGCAGGGCTGCGCGACCGCATCCGCATCGGGGCGGCGGGCAAGATCGTCACCGCCTTCGACATCGCACGGGCGCTTGCGATCGGGGCGGACTGGACGAATTCGGCCCGCGGGTTCATGTTTTCGGTCGGGTGCATCCAGGCGCAGGCCTGTCACACCAACGAATGCCCGGTGGGCGTGGCCACGCAGGACGCCGTGCGCCAGCGGGCGCTGGTCGTGCCCGACAAAGCCGAGCGCGTGCGGCGGTTCCATGAGAACACGATGAAGGCGCTGGCTGAGATGACCGGTGCGGCGGGGCTGAACCACCCGGCCGAATTCCTGCCGCGTCACTTCATGGCGCGGGAAAAGGACAACGAGATGGTGACCGGCGACGAGGCCTGGCCCTACCTGCCCGAAGGGTTCCTGGTGCAGGAGCAGGCCGACGATTTCGGCTATCTCGCCCGCTGGCACCGCGCCCGGGCCGACAGCTTTGTCCCCGTGGACTGACACGGGCTGTTGCCCCGGGCGGCTGCCACGGGCAGCCAGCGTAGCCGCCTGCCACGGCGCGAAATCCCGGTGTCGCGCGGCACTGCTTGCGCGACACCGTAGGCCGAAGGACACTCTACGCCGTGAGCCGTGAGCCGTGAGCCGTGAGCCGTGAGCCGTGAGCCGTGAGCCGTGAGCCGTGAGCCGTGAGCCGTGAGCCGTGAGCCGTGAGCCGTGAGCCGTGAGCCGTGAGCCGTGAGCCGTGAGCCGTGAGCCGTGAGCCGTGAGCCGTGAGCCGTGAGCCGTGAGCCGTGAGCCGTGAGCCGTGAGCCGTGAGCCGTGAGCCGTGAGCCGTGAGCCGTGAGCCGTGAGCCGTGAGCCGTGAGCCGTGAGCCGTGAGCCGTGAGCCGTGAGCCGTGAGCCGTGAGCCGTGAGCCGTGAGCCGTGAGCCGTGAGCCGTGAGCCGTGAGCCGTGAGCCGTGAGCCGTGAGCCGTGAGCCGTGAGCCGTGAGCCGTGAGCCGTGAGCCGTGAGCCGTGAGCCGTGAGCCGTGAGCCGTGAGCCGTGAGCCGTGAGCCGTGAGCCGTGAGCCGTGAGCCGTGAGCCGTGAGCCGTGAGCCGTGAGCCGTGAGCCGTGAGCCGTGAGCCGTGAGCCGTGAGCCGTGAGCCGTGAGCCGTGAGCCGTGAGCCGTGAGCCGTGAGCCGTGAGCCGTGAGCCGTGAGCCGTGAGCCGTGAGCCGTGAGCCGTGAGCCGTGAGCCGTGAGCCGTGAGCCGTGAGCCGTGAGCCGTGAGCCGTGAGCCGTGAGCCGTGAGCCGTGAGCCGTGAGCCGTGAGCCGAGGAACAGAGGCAAAGCGGCGGCGCGGGGCACGCGTGCTACAACACGGCCCGGCGAGGCCGCGGACCGCGCCTAGCCCGAGGAGGCGCGGCGCAGCAGATCCACCGTGTCGCGACCGCGCAGCGTGCCTTCGCCCAGCTCGACGCCCATCCGCCCCGCGGCCGAGGCGTCGGTCGCCGGAAGCGCCTCGCGCAGTTCGGCGGGCAGGGTGGCGCTGGTGGTTGGGTCGACCATCAGGCTTTCGGCGGCGATGCCCTCGGCATAGATGATCTCGTGTCGGTCGAAGAGCAGCTGAAAGTAATCGACGAAGCCGCCGTCGGTGCGGGTGACGGTGTCGCCGTTGACCAGGTACTTGGCCTTCACAAGCACCTCGGCCCGTCCCGCCCGGACAGCATCGTGACGCTGGTAGACGAAGAGCCGGTGGTTGGGGCTGACGATCAGGTCGCCCGCGTTGTTCAGCGCGCCCGCGGCGATGCGGATTGGGGCAAAGTCGCCCGAGGCGCGCACTGTCTGCTGGCCGATCCAGCGGACCTTCTGCACGCCGTGATCGCGCGTCAGGACCGCATCGCCGGGTTGCAGATCCTCGATCGGGACCTGCCGGCCCGACCCCATGGTGATGTGCGTGCCGCGGGTAAAGGACACGCAGGCGGTTTCCGCGAACCGGGCCCGGGCCGTTCGGGTGTCGATGCTGACCAGCGCGTAGGTCTGTTTCTGCAGGATCTTTGCCAGCGGAAACAGCCAGGTCCCGGCGATCATCCCCTCGTCGTCGGTTTCGACGAACACCAACGCCTCGACCGTGCGGCCGTCGGGTGACATGAAGGTCAGGCAGCAATCCAAGTGTATCTCGGACCCGGGGCTCCCGCACTCGGTCGCGGGCGAAACCGTCAGCCCGTCGCCGCGCGGCGTCTGCATCGTGTGGACCGACAGGCGGCGCCGCTTCGACCGGGGGGCGAGGGTATACACGTCTCCGGCGATCAGGTCCGCGGCATCGGTCACCGGATCGCCCAGGTTGGCACCGTCGATCACGGTAAAGCAGGCCGCGTCATAGACCGGCAGGGACTGGGCGGGGTCGGCCGCATCGGGAAACTTGTCACGCATCGACACACACTCACCTCGGGCGCGGCGGGGCCCAAGGGCGGCCCCCGGGGCCGTGTCACGGCCGGAAAGCCGGGCGACGGGCCCACCGCGAAGATAGGTATACCTAGGGTCAGCAAGGCCGCTGCGTCAATCGTCACGGGCCGGTCGGGCCCGGGACGTCCGGGAATTTTGCCCGATGTGGAAACGATCTACAGCGAACGGCCAATTTGGTTCCGAAAGGGCGCGTCGCTGTGCACCGACCCCTTCGGACGATTCGCGGCATCAGCCGGCTTCCTGCGTGGCAAACGCGGTGCTAGGCAAAGGGGGTGCAAGGCCGGGGCGGGCGCCGACATGGCGCGCCGCGGCAGGGACGACCGACAGGGAGAGAGACGACATGGATCTGGGGATCAAGGGAAAGCGCGGCCTGGTGACCGCCTCGTCCAAGGGGCTGGGGCTGGGATGTGCCCGGGCACTGGCCGCGGCGGGCGTCGATCTGGTGATGAACGCACGCGGGGCCGAGGCGCTGGAGGCCGCGGCCGATGAGATCCGGCGCGAGTTCGGCGTCGCCGTGACCACCGTCGCCTGCGACATCACCACCGAGGCGGGGCGCACCGAAGTGCTGGAGGCCGCGGGCGCGGTCGACATCCTGGTGACCAACGCGGGCGGGCCGCCGCCGGGCATGTGGACCGACTGGGACCGCGACGATTTCATCGGGGCGCTCGACGCCAACATGCTGACCCCGATCCTTTTGATGAAGGCCTGCCTGCCGGGGATGATGGAGCGGGGCTGGGGTCGGGTGGTCAACATCACCTCGCAATCGGTGAAGTCGCCGATCGGGGTGCTGGGGCTCTCGAACTCTGCCCGGGCTGGCCTGACCGGCTTTGTCGCGGGCACCGCGCGGCAGGTCGCGCCGCAGGGGGTGACGATCAACAACCTGTTGCCCGGCATCCACGATACCGACCGCGCGGTCTCGCTCGACCAGGGGGTGTCGCAGGCGCAGGGGATCAGCTTCGAGGACGCGCGCGCGCAAAGGATCAAGACGATCCCCGCCGGGCGCTACGGCAGCGCGGCCGAGTTCGGCGAAACCTGCGCCTTTCTCTGCTCGCAGCATGCGGGCTTCATCGTGGGGCAGAACCTGTTGGCCGATGGCGGGGCCTTCAACTCGACGCTCTGATCCCGGGAAACGGGGGGGCTCGGCGTGGTGCCGGGCCCCCGACGCGGGGTCCGCGTAAAGGGGCGTGTGGGATAAAGCCAAAGCGGACACCGCGTGCCCCTGGACGTTTCGCCGTCATGGGAGGGGACAGACCGCTGCGAAGAGCTGGACGGAGGACGCCCCTGCGCCCCCGACTGCGCCCCGGTCCACATCCTCGGTGGCGGCGGGCGGGGGCCGACCCGGCGGCGACCTTCAGCCCAGGTCTTCGATAAGCTCGAACCTTTCCCAGAGAAGCGGCATGTCGGGGGAATAGCCGCCGTTGCGGGCAAAGAAGTCGCGATGCCCGCGGCGCCAGCCGTCAAGCGTCTCGTCCTCGCCCTCGGCCAGTGCCATGGCTTCGGTCAACTCGTCGAACCGGCAGCGGACCAGCTCGCGCGTTTCGATGACCAGCGCGGGCGTGCCGTCCCACCTCAGCGCGATATCCCGGCGTCCGACCATCGGCAGGGGCTCGCCCGCCTCGAAATCCCGTATCGCGCCGCAGGTGGCGACCTTCTTCCCGGCGCGGACCAGGTCCAGCAGGGCGGCGCACAGGTCGGGGCCGTCGCCGAAGGTGAAGGTCTCCGCCCCCGGGTAGCGGCGTTTCAGGTCGTCGATGTCCGGCGCGGTCATTGTGACCTCGGCTCAAGCGCGGCAGCCCCGACGCGCGAAGGATGGCAGGGCGGCGAAGCCGGCGCGCCCCGAGGCGCGGGGCAGGACGACATCGGCCCATGCTGCGACAGGCGCGCGCCGGGGCTCGCTAAGACGGGCGGTGCGGGTCAGTCGCGGCCGCGGTAGGGCTCGACATATTGCAGGGCCATGTCCCACGGAAAGAAGATCCACGTGTCCTGGCTGACCTCGGTGACAAAGGTATCGACCATCGCGCGGCCCTTGGGCTTGGCATAGACCGTCGCAAAATGGGCCTTGGGATAGAGCGAGCGGACGAGTTCGAGCGTCTTGCCGCTGTCGACCAGATCGTCGACGACCAGGATGCCTTCGCCGTCGCCCATCAGCCCGGCGTCGGGGGCCTTCAGGACCTCGGCCGCCGCGCGGGTCTGGTGGTCGTAGCTTTTCACGCTGACGGTATCGACGGTGCGGATGCCCAATTCGCGGCTGACGATCATCGCGGGCGCCATGCCGCCGCGGGTGATCGCCACCACCGCCCGCCAGCCACCATCGCCGGGGCCGTTCCCGTCCAGCCGCCAGGCCAGCGCGCGGGCGTCACGGTGGATCTGGTCCCAGGAGACATGGAACCCCTTTTCGTGGGGCAGGCGCGTTTGGGTCATGGTGCAATCATCCTATCGCGATACGCAGTCCGAACATGGCGATCAGCCCGCCGAAGAGACGGTCAATCGTGGCTTTCGCCCGGGTATAGGCCGCCCGCGCCCGGCCCGTCGACAAAAGACGGGCGACGAGGACATACCAGAGCGTTTCATTGACGAAGATCACCGCCAGAAGCGCGCACAGCGCCAGCGGCCCGGCATCCGCGGGCACGAGGCCCACGAAGACCGCGCCGAAGAACACCGCGGGCTTGGGGTTGGCGAGGAAGGTCGCCAGCCCCAGCCGCACCGCGGCGGCGATCCCGCGCGGCGGCGCGTCGGGGTCGGGGCGGTCGATGGGGGCGTCGGCATGGCGCCACATCGAAATGGCGATCCAGATCAGAAAGGCGGCGCCGGCCAGCTTGAGCACGAGGAACAGCTGCGGCAGCACCTCGAACAGCACGGCCAGACCCAGCAAAGCCGCCGCGGCCCAGATCGCCGCGCCGATCCCGAACCCAAACGCCAGCGCGGCGCCGGTGCGGAACCCCTCGGACGCCGAGATCCGCGCCGACAGGACGAAGGAGGGGCCGGGGCTTATCGCCGCCAGAAGGTGGATCGCCGCGATCGACAGGAAGGTGGCGAGGCTCATCCCGGCCTCGCGCTCAGGCCTTGGTCACGTCGGGGGCGTCGACGGCCTTCATCCCGACCACGTGGTAGCCGGCGTCGACATGCAGGACCTCGCCGGTCACGGCCGAGCCAAGGTCCGACAGCAGGTAGAGCGCGGATTTGCCGACCTCTTCCTGCGTCACGGTGCGGCGCAGCGGGGCGTTCAGCTCGTTCCACTTCATGATGTAGCGGAAATCGCCGATGCCGCTGGCGGCCAGCGTCTTGATCGTGCCCGCGCTGATCGCGTTGACGCGGATGCCGTCCTTGCCCAGATCCTCGGCCAGGTAGCGCACGCTGGCCTCGAGCGCGGCCTTGGCCACGCCCATCACGTTGTAGTGCGGCATGACCTTCTCGGCGCCGTAATAGGTGAGCGTCAGGGCCGATCCGCCCTCGGTCATCAGCTTTTCGGCGCGCTGCATCACGGCGGTGAAGGAGTAGACGGAGATGTCCATCGACATGCGGAAGTTCGCGGGGCTGGTGTCGACGTAGCGCCCGCGCAGCTCGCCCTTGTCCGAGAACCCGATGGCGTGAACCACGAAGTCCAGCTTGCCCCAGCGCTCCTCGATCTGCGCGAAAAGCGCGTCGAGCGAGGCGGGGTCGCCCACGTCGCAGGGCACCACGAAGTCCGATCCAAGTTCCGCCGCCAGCGGCTGGACCCGCTTCAGCAACGCCTCGCCCTGGTAGGAGAATGCCAGCTCCGCGCCCTGGGCCGCCAGCGCCTTGGCGATGCCCCAGGCAATGGACTTGTCGTTGGCCAGACCCATGATAAGGCCGCGTTTGCCGTTCATGAGCTCCATCGCCATGGCCCTGTTCCCTGTCACCCGGTCTTTACAGTCGGGGTCGTTTAGGCGATTGCGTGAACCGCATCAAGGGCGGTTGGCGCGCCGACAGAAGAAGGACCGCGACGCTGATGGGCGAAGGTGACAGTATATTCGGGGCCGAAGATCCCTTTGACCTGACACGGACCTGGATGGCCGAGGCGCAGGCGACCGAACCCTCGGACGCCAACGCGATGTCGCTGGCCACCATCGCCCCCGACGGCATGCCCGAGGTGCGCATCGTCCTGCTTAAGGAGGTCGAGCGCGACGCGCTGGTCTTCTACACCAACTACGACAGCGCCAAGGGCCAGGCCCTCGCCGCGCACCCCGTCGCCGCGCTGAACCTGCACTGGAAGACGCTGGAACGTCAGGTCAGAGTGCAGGGCCATGTCGAGAAGGTCCCGGCCGAACAGTCCGACGCCTATTATGCCTCGCGCCCGCTCGACAGCCGGCTGGGGGCCTGGGCCTCGCAGCAGTCCCGCCCGCTCGATACCCGCGAAACTCTGATGGCCGGGGTCGAGGCGGCGCGCACGGCGCATGGCGAGGATCCCGCGCGTCCGCCGCACTGGGGCGGATACCGTGTCCGGCCCGTCAGCTTCGAATTCTGGGCGGCGGGGGCTTACCGCCTACATGACCGAGAACGCTGGACGCGCGGGGCAGACGACTTACTATGGCGCCGCCAGCGACTTTATCCGTAGTTTGCCGATCCGGCATTTAGTTCCAAGTTTGCCAGCCTGAGACAGCGTGCCGCGTGAGGCGCACCAATTATTTAACCGAGTACTCAAAGGGTTAAAAGGTATGGTAGGGTCCGAATGACCGAGGACAAAGTAACCCGGACCGTCAAGGGCCGGGTCAAGTGGTTTGATCCGGCGAAGGGTTTCGGATTCGTCGTGGCCGACGAGGGTGGCGACGATATCCTGTTGCATGCGAATGTTCTGCGCAATTTCGGCCAGTCGTCGGTGGCCGATGGCGCCTATGTCACCATCTCGGTGCAAAGTACCGCGCGCGGCGAACAGGCGGTCGAGGTGATGGCGCTGGCGCCGCCCGACCTCGAGGCCGAGCCGTCGGAGACCGGCGACCTGTCCGAGGGCTTGGTCGGCGGCCCGCTGGAGCCGGCGCGGGTGAAGTGGTTCGACAAGGCCAAGGGGTTCGGCTTCGGCAACGTCTTCGGTCGTCCGGCCGACGTGTTCATCCATATCGAGGTTCTGCGCCGGTCCGGTCTGGCCGACCTGCAGCCCGGCGAGGCCGTGGCGATGCGGGTGGCCGAGGGGCGCAGGGGGCAACTGGCGACACAGGTGACAACATGGGAAGCAGGCACGCAAGCAGAGGTCGTGGAATGAGCGGGCGCGCAGTGCGGGCCGCCGCGATCGCGGCGCTGGTCGCGGCATGCGGTCCGGCGCTGGGGCAAAGCCGCGCGGCCACCGTCGCCGATGCGAAAGAGGCGTCCGGGGCGGTCTGCGCGACCGACCGGGTCGATCTGCGCGGCGACTGGGGGCAGGCGCAGTTCCGCATCGAGATCGCAGACGATGCCGCCGAGCGGGCGCAGGGCCTGATGCACCGCGAAACGCTGGGGCGCAGCCGGGGGATGCTGTTCGTTTACGACGATCCGCGCCCGGTGTCCTTCTGGATGCGCAACACGCTGATCCCGCTCGACATGGTCTTCGTGGGTCCCGACGGGGTGGTGACGCGGGTGCACGAAAATGCGCAGCCGCTGGACGAAACCCCGATCGACGGCGGGCCGGGCGTGCTCGCGGTGCTCGAGATCAACGGCGGACTGGCCGGGCGCATGGGGATTGCCGAGGGCAGCCAGCTGCGCCATCCCGCTTTCGGGCCGGATGCCGCGTGGTCTTGCGACGACTGACCCTTTTCTTTGCCGCCGGGCTTGCGTATGGAGGCCCCTGTCGGGGCGTGGCGCAGCCTGGTAGCGCGGCGGTTTTGGGTACCGTAGGTCGTAGGTTCGAATCCTATCGCCCCGACCATTCCGGCAGCGCCCCCCGTGGCCCATGGCCCGGGGGGCGCCGCGGATCCGGCGCCGCCGATCTTTTTCTCCGAACTTTCCCGCCGATCCGTCCCGTCGCCTGAACCGCCGCCGCTCTGATCTCGTCCCCGGTGCTTTGTCAGGACATCCGCCCCTTCCGGGCCGCTGGAAGTCGGCCGCCAGAATTCGCCCGTCTGCAAAAGCCTCCGCCGTGGCGCATGGCGCTTGGCACGGAGATTCCGCACCCGCATCGCGAAGACGGGCGTATGCCGGCCAGCCTCGATCTCGATCGCATCGCGCAATTGGCTGCCGCCTGCGATGGGAGTGACGGTCAGTGTGGGGCGCCAGCTATGCCCCCCGCGCCACCTTCGGACGCGTGAAGGACATGGCGGGCGTCGTCGCACGCCCGCACCTCCATGTGGCGGTCTCGGGCGGGCAGGACGGCGGAAGGCGATACCATCACGGTAAACGCCGGGCCCCTCCGGCTGCGCCTCCGGGGCAGACCGTCCAGCCGCACGGAGGCCCCGCATCACGCGGGCCGGGGCCTCTTAGTCCGTCACAGGCGTCCAAAGCCTGCCGGGCGGCACCGGGTAGCCGAATTGGGTCCGCAGGGTCTTCACGACATCCCCAGCCTGCCGCGTCGACGGTGTCCTGCCGGAAGCACCCGGCGGCCCAAGCTTCGCCGTGACGGGGACAGGGACCCGGGCGCAGACCGCCGGGCAGGTTCGCCTCGGCCCCGATCCCGTCGGTATCGCGGTCGGCGATGGCGAGGCGCGCGCCCACCGCCCGCAGCCTTTCAACCATCACGCGGCCCATGCCGCCCGCGGGGCCGGTGACGCGGGCTGTCCTGCCGGAAAGCCGCATGTCCCTCGCCCTTGTTCGATGCCCGCACGACAGGGACAGGGACCGGGCGGCGCGGGGCCACGGACGTGCCGTCGGTAGGCGCTGCATGCCTCGGGGGTCGGCCCGCGCGGGACCAGGGGCGCGCGGGCGCCGGGGCCGACGCCGTGGTCTAGCCCTCGGACCAGAGGAACCCCACGGCGTCGGCCAGCAGGCCGGGGATCAGCGACCCGTGGTCTTCGCCCGGGACGATGCGGAACGTGGCGCCGGTCCGGTGCGCGGCATCACGGGCGCGTCCGATCATGTCGCGCCGGGCCATCTTCTCTGCACGCGCCGGGTTGTGCATGGGAGGGTGGGCGCCTTCCTCGCCGCCCACGGCGATCAGCACGTGGTCTCCGGGGTGCCGGGTCAGCGGCAGGTCCGGCACGGCCCAGACCGACGGGCTGCCCGCGACCCAGTGGCTGGCGATCCCCGGTCGCTCTTCCAGCGCATAAAGCACGAAGGCCGCGCCGAAGGAGTGGCCGAGGATCATCCGCCGGTCGGGATCCAGCGGAACGCGCGCCGCCACCCGGTCCACCGCGGCCTCGACCGTGTCCAGCATCTGGTCGCGGTGTGGACCCACCAGGTCGGCCTTGCGCGCGGGCTGGTCGATGAGGTTCTCCGTGGGGTAGCCCAGCCCGACCACGACGGTCGGGCGGACCCCGGTCACGCCGCCGCGTTGGGCCTGCAGGCCGGCGGTGTCGCGCAGCGTGGCAAAGGTCCAGCCCGCGTCCAGCGCCACGATCAGCCCGTAGCCCGCCGCGGGCGGCGGCGCATCGGGCCAGGCGATCACCGCCCGCCGGGGACCGAGGTCCAGCACCTCGGTTCCGGCGAGCGTCAGCGGATCGGCCGCAGCCGCCTGCGCGGGGCCGGCGAGGGCCAGCATCAGCGCCAGGACCCGCCGCATCAGAACCGCCGGGTCAGCGACGCGGTGAAGGTCCGCGGCGCGCCGCGGAAGTTGAAGAGGGCCGTGGATCCGACGCGGCTATAGTAGTCCTTGTCGAACACGTTCTCGACGCCCACGCGCAGTTCGGTGCCCATCACCTCGCGCCCGGCCGACAGGTCGACCACGCCGTAGCCGGGTGCCTCGACCCCGCGCGAGGATACGCCCGACTGCACCCGCAGCCGCCCGCCCAGGCTCCACCCGGCCAAGGGTCCGGTATCGACGTCGTAGACGGTCGACAGCTTCAGCATGTGCTCGGGCGTGACGGTGGAGAAGACATCGCTTGCCGCCGCGCCTTCGGTGATCTCGGTGTCGGTGTAGGTGTAGCCCGCCGCGACGTGCCAGACCGACGAGATCTCGCCCGCGGCCTCAAGCTCGATGCCCTGTGCGCGCACCTCCTCGTCGGCGACCGAGTAGTTTTCGCCCACGACCGCCTGCGGCCGGTTCACCTGGTCCAGCCGGAAATACGCGGCCGAGACGTTCAGCCCGTAGCCCAGCTCCGCCTTCGCGCCCAGCTCGACCTGGCGGCCCTCGACGGGGTCGAGCGTGGCTCCGTTCACGTCCACCGCCGTCTGCGGCTGGAAGATCTCGGAGTAGCTGGCATAGAGCGTGACGGGGCCGCTGACGTCATAGGTCAGGCCCGCGAAGGGGGTCAGGTGCGCATCTTCGCTGGCGCTGCCGGTTGTGGCGCCGCCGGTGGAGTTGGTCGCCTCGTACCACGTCAGCCGGGCACCGCCGATCACGGTCAGGTCCGCCGTCGGATCCAGCCGCATTTGGGTATAGAGCCCGGTCGCGCTGTACTCGGTCTCGTCCGCCGGGCCGAAGTCGAGCTCGGGCCGGGCGACGCCGCTGACGTCCCAGTCGTCGAGGTCATAGGTCCCCGCCAGCCGACCGCGCGCGGTCGTGACGGTCGAACTTACGTCCTGATGATCCACGCCCACCAGCGCCGTGCCGTTCATCCCGCCCAGCGTGAAAGGCAGCTCGGCATGGGCGTCGAGCGACAGCGCGTCCTGGTCGAAGCCGCGGCCCAGATAGGCCAGCCCCTCGATTTCATTGTCGGCATTGGCCGGGCTGCCGCCGTAAGCATAGAGGAAATCCGCGGTCTGGTCGGACTGGCGCGCCGAGAACTTCAGCCGCCCGCCCCCGGCCAGACGATGTTCGACGGCAAAGGTGTAATCCGTCACCTCGTTGTCGAAGTCGTTCCAGTCGGCCGCGGTCGTCGTCTCGGGGTCGAGCCACAGCAGGCTGCCGTCCTCGTAGGTGGGCAAGCCGTTGAACGGGGCGATGTCGCGCTCCATCCGGCTGGCCGAGAAGGTCAGCGTGGTGTCGGGCGTCACGTCCCAGGCCAGCGTGCCGTACCCGACGGCGACGCCGTTCTCCTGCTTGTCGACGAAACCGTCGCCCTCGCCATAGGCCAGCACCGCGCGGCCGCGCAGCGACCCGTCGGCGTTCAGGGCGCCGGTCACGTCGCCTTCGATCCGCGCGTGGCCATTGCTGTCGACGCTGCCCGTCACGTAGCCGCCGCGCTCGGCCTGTGCCTGCTTCAGCCGCATGTTGATCGACCCCGCGGGTTCACCCGTGCCGATGAACAGGCCCGAGGGGCCCTTGAGCACCTCGACATGGTCGATGATCGCCAGGTCGGGCTGGGTGCCGTAGATCGAACTGACCGGGGCGGGCAGGCCGTCGAAATAGAGGTAATCGAACTCGAACCCGCGCGAATAGATCGACGACCGCCCGACGTCGTTGTTCAGAAGCAGAAGCCCCGGCGCGTCGTTCAGCGCCTCTTCCAGCGCGGTATAGCCGCCCTCGGCGATCTGCTCACGCGTGACGACGGTGGTCGATTGCGGAACCTCGCGCCAGTTCATCGCGCTTTTCTCGCCGACCGAGACGAGATCGGTGGCGAAGCTGTCGCTGCCCTCGGTCTCGTAGCTGGCGCCCGGCAGCTCGATCCGGCCCAGCATCGCGCCGGCATCCGCGGCCTCCTGGGCGGTGGCGGGCATGCCGAGCACCGCCAGGACCGGGGCGACGCTGGACAGAAGCGCAAGGCGCAGGGGTTGGGCACGCAGGGGCATGGGGCAGGCTCCGGGGTTAGTTGACAATTTTCGTCAGCCTTAATACCCGGGCCGAGGCCGCTCTATCTCCCCCGCCTTCGCGGTGGCGTCAAAAGACTTCGCGGCAGCGTCAATTTCGCGGCTGATCCGCAGACCGCCCATGCCCGGACCACTGCCCCCATGTCTTTCGACCGGATGCTGACCACCTCGATCGACGATATCGCGACGCTGGTCGAGGCGCGGGGCGGCGACTTCGGTGCGTCCTGCAGCCGCGACACCCAGGTCATCGCGGGGCTACGCCGGACGCAGGGCGTGGCACAGGGAATGGCTTTGCGCGTGTCCGATGCCACGGTGCTGCGCCGGGTCGAGACCTGGGCGCTTTGCCCCGCGGGGGCGGTCCTGCACGTCACCTTCGCGGGGGCGCCACGGGCCACGATGAACGGCGTGCCCCTCGCGATGGAGCGGCGGGCCGGCGGCCCCGTGCGGCTGGTCGTCGTGGCCAACGACCATAGCGCGACGCTGCACCGCGTCCTGCGACCGGGCGAGGCGATGTGCAAGATTGCGCTGGCCGTCGGCCCCGACTGGCTGGCCGCACGCGGGCTGGACCTTGCCGCCTTGCCGCGCCGCGCCGGCGTGGCGCAGGGGGCGTGGACCGCGACGGGGGACGAGATCGCGGCGGCCGACCTGCTGCGCAGTCCCGGGGCGCAGGGCGATGCCGCGCGCGCGCTCGGGGCCGAAGCGGCGGCGCTGCGTCTTTGGGCCGGGGTGGCGCGGCGCCTGGCGCAGGCGGGCGGGGCGACCGAGACGCCGGGCGGCGACAAGCTGGCGCGGATGGAGCAGGCGGGCCTGCGCCCGGGGCCGATGCCCAGCCCGGCCGAGATCGCCCGCGCCGGCGGTGTCAGCCTGTCGACGATGCGCCGGCTGTTCCTCGGCGCCCACCGGCAGGCGCCCGCCGCCTACCTGCGCCTCAGGCGGCTGGAGCGGGCCCGCGCCGAGCTGGCCGCCGGTGCGCGGGTCGCGGATGCCGCGTGGCGGGCGGGCTATGCCCGGCCCACCGCCTTTGCGACCGCCTTTCGCGCGGCCTTTGGTCAGTCGCCGAGCGCCGCGCGCTGACGGCGCCATTGTTTCCGACTGGTGGACAAGTCGCGACCCCGGCCGCCGGTCGGGCGCGCGGTCTGCCTGCGACAGGGTGCCTGAAGCCCGGTGACGACTCACCGCGATGGCTTGAGGCTGGCACAACCTGGTGTGGGGCGGGGGCGTCGCGCCACGACATCTGCGCCGAAGCCTGTGGGCAACCCGACACGGTCAAACGCCGGGATCGCGGTGCTCGGCAAGCTTCCGCTGCGTCACTGCCCTGTGGATGAATCGGGGGGCAACCTTGAGCAACTTTTCAATATCGCGCCCAAGCCGTTTGCCGGAAGGGGGTTTTTCCGATCCCGGGTTTCCCCGGTTTTGTCCGCAGGTGTGAGTAATTTCCGTCAAGGTGAAAGCCGCGGGGTGGCCCGTAAAAATTCCGTTGACCACGGCGCAAGAACGGCTGCACATTGTGGGCGCCGATTGGGGTGACACTAGATGTGGTGATCTTGGACCGGCTTAACGCGAGGAACGATTCGATGCGGCCTGGCAGGCCGCCGGGTGCGGGTACCTGCGCCCGGCACGCCGGTTGGCGTTTCGCATCCGGCGTGCGCCCCTTGCCCGATGCGGACCGCATCTCGGCACCACGGGACACCGGGCACGGCGGAACACGACGACCGCACGAGCGACAGACGAGAGGTCAGGGACAAGATGAAGATCGACCGTACATTCACGACCCCCGATGGCGGCGCCTACGGCACGCTCGACTTCACCACGACCTCTTCGGAGATCCGCAATCCCGACGGCACCACGGTGTTCCGTCTGGACGACTGCGAGGTGCCCGCAGGCTGGAGCCAGGTCGCCTCGGACATCATCGCGCAAAAGTATTTCCGCAAGGCCGGCGTGCCCGCGCGGCTCAGGAAGGTGCGCGAGGCGGGCGTGCCCGAGTTCCTCTGGCGGTCTGTCGCGGACGAGGCCGCGCTGGCCGACCTGCCGCAGGACGCGCGCTACGGCGGCGAGCAGAGCGCCAAGCAGGTCTTTGACCGGCTGGCGGGCGCCTGGGCCTACTGGGGCTGGAAGGGCGGCTATTTCTCGTCCGAGGCCGATGCCGAGTCCTACTACGACGAGATGCGGTTCATGCTGGCCACCCAGCAGGCCGCGCCGAACAGCCCGCAGTGGTTCAACACCGGCCTGCACTGGGCCTACGGCATCGATGGCCCGGGGCAGGGGCACTACTACGTCGATCACAAGACGCAGAAGCTCACCCGGTCGAAATCGGCCTACGAGCATCCGCAGCCGCATGCCTGTTTCATCCAGTCGGTGGCCGACGACCTTGTGTCGGACGGCGGCATCATGGACCTGTGGGTGCGCGAGGCGCGGCTGTTCAAGTACGGCTCGGGCACCGGCACCAACTTCTCCAGCCTGCGCGCCGAGGGCGAGCGGCTGTCGGGCGGCGGCAAGTCGTCGGGCCTGATGGGGTTCCTCAAGATCGGCGACCGCGCGGCTGGCGCGATCAAGTCGGGCGGCACCACGCGGCGCGCCGCCAAGATGGTGATCGTCGATGCCGACCACCCCGATATCGAGGATTTCATCAACTGGAAGGTCACCGAAGAGCAGAAGGTCGCCAGCCTCGTCGCCGGGTCGAAGATGCACGAGCAGAAGCTCAACGCCATCTTCTCCGCGATCCGCGCCTTCGACGGCGCCGTCGATCATGCCTATGATCCCAAGGCCAACGCCGGCCTGAAAGCCGCCGTGAAGGACGCCAAGCGCGTCGCGATCCCCGAAACCTATATCAAGCGCGTGCTGGATTACGCGCGGCAGGGCTATGGCTCGATCGAGTTTCCGACTTACGACACCGACTGGGACAGCGAAGCCTATGCCAGCGTCTCGGGCCAGAACTCGAACAACTCGATCCGCATCACCGATGCCTTCCTCAAGGCGGTGAAGGAGGACGGCGACTGGGAGCTGATCCGCCGCACCGACGGCACGGTCGCCAAGACGATCAAGGCCCGCGACCTGTGGGAGCAGGTGGGCCACGCCGCCTGGGCCTGTGCCGACCCGGGCATCCAGTTCCACGACACCGTCAACGCCTGGCACACCTGCCCCGAGGACGGGCCGATCCGCGGGTCGAACCCGTGCTCGGAATACATGTTCCTCGACGACACGGCCTGCAACCTTGCCTCGATGAACCTGCTGACCTTCTGGAAGGACGGCGCGTTCCAGGCCGGGGACTACATGCATGCCACGCGCCTGTGGACCCTGACGCTGGAGATCAGCGTGACCATGGCGCAGTTCCCCAGCAAGGAGATCGCGCAGCGATCCTACGACTTCCGCACGCTGGGCCTGGGCTATGCCAATATCGGCGGCCTGCTCATGAACATGGGGCTGGGCTACGACAGCGCCGAGGGTCGCGCGATGTGCGGGGCGCTGACCGCGCTGATGACCGGCGTCAGCTACGCCACCTCGGCTGAGATCGCGGGCGAGCTTGGTCCCTTCCCGGGCTATGCCAAGAATGCCGACCACATGCTGCGGGTCATCCGCAACCACCGCACCGCCGCGCAGGGCAAGTCCGGGGGCTATGACGCCCTCGCGGTCCCGCCGGTTCCGCTGGACCACGGCAACTGCCCCGATGCGCGGCTGGTCGACCTTGCGCAGGCGGCCTGGGACGAGGCGCTGAGCCTTGGCGAAACCCACGGCTACCGCAACGCGCAGGTCAGCGTGATCGCCCCCACCGGCACCATCGGCCTGGTGATGGACTGCGACACCACCGGGATCGAGCCCGACTTCGCGCTGGTGAAGTTCAAGAAGCTCGCGGGCGGCGGCTATTTCAAGATCATCAACCGCTCGGTCCCGTCGGCGCTTGAAACGCTGGGCTACGGACCCGCGCAGATCGAAGAGATCGTGAGCTATGCCGTGGGCCACGGCACCATCGGCAACGCGCCGGTGATCAACCACACCTCGCTGATCGGGCACGGCTTCGGCGCGGCCGAGCTGGAAAAGATCGAGGCCGCGCTGCCGCAGGCCTTCGACATCCGCTTCGTCTTCAACCAGTGGACGCTGGGGGCCGAGTTCTGCACCAAGACGCTGGGCATCCCCGAAGCCAGGCTGAACGACCCCACCTTCGACCTGCTGCGCCACCTGGGCTTCACCCGCAAGGATATCGAAGGCGCCAACGACCACGTCTGCGGAACCATGACGCTGGAAGGCGCGCCGCATCTCGATCCTGCGCATTACCACGTCTTCGACTGCGCCAATGCCTGCGGCCGCAAGGGCACGCGGTACCTGAGCGTCGAAAGCCACATCCGCATGATGGCGGCGGCGCAAAGCTTCATCTCGGGCGCGATCAGCAAGACGATCAACATGCCCAACAATGCCACGATCGAGGACTGCCAGAACGCCTACGAACTGTCCTGGAGCCTCGGCACCAAGGCCAACGCGCTCTACCGCGACGGCTCGAAGCTGAGCCAGCCGCTGGCCGCCGCGCTCGTCGAGGATGACGACGAGGCCGAGGAGACGCTCGCCACCGGATCGCAGCAGGAAAAGGCCGCGGTGCTGGCCGAGAAGATCGTCGAGAAGATCATCGTCAAGGAGGTCGCCAAGGGCCGCGAGAAGATGCCCGAACGGCGCCGCGGCTATACCCAGAAGGCCATCGTCGGCGGGCACAAGGTCTACCTGCGCACCGGCGAATACGGCGACGGCAAGCTGGGCGAGATCTTCATCGACATGCACAAGGAAGGCGCGGGCTTCCGCGCGATGATGAACAACTTCGCCATCGCGGTGTCGGTGGGCCTTCAATACGGCGTGCCGCTCGAGGAATTCGTCGACGCCTTCACCTTCACCAAGTTCGAACCCGCGGGCATGGTGCAGGGCAACGAGACGATCAAGAACGCGACCTCGATCCTCGACTACATCTTCCGCGAACTGGCGGTGTCGTATCTCGACCGCACCGACCTGGCGCATGTAAAGCCCGACGGGACGTCCTTCGACGATCTCGGCCGGGGCGAGGAAGAGGGCAAGCGCAACTTCTCCGAGGTGCCCGACAGCCGCGGCTCGTCGCCGCTGGAGGTGCTGAAGCAGGTCGCCTCGACCGGGTACCTGCGCAACCGACTGCCGCAGGAGCTGGTGCTGCTGCAGGGCGGCATGTCGGGCGCGCAGCTGCGCGAGACCGGCGCCGTCGCCACGATCGAGCCTGGGCAGGGCGAGGCTCAGGCCGCAGGGTCCGCGGCGCCGCTGTCGATGGACGCCCGCGCCAAGGCCCGGATGCAGGGCTACGAGGGCGAGGCCTGCGGCGAATGCGGCAACTACACGCTGGTGCGCAACGGCACCTGCATGAAGTGCAATACCTGCGGCAGCACGAGCGGGTGCAGCTGAGCGGGCGCGACGCACCAGTCACGGGGCCCGGGCGTTCGCGCCCGCGCGCCCCGGATGCCGGTCAGGGCGCAGGCAGAACACAGCGACGGGCAGCAACGAGTGATCCTGACAAGCAAAACTGGGGGCCTTAGGCCCCCTTTTTCTTGGCCGGGCATCGCCCCCGTGCCGCGCCGGTCGTACAGGGAGTGGCGCAAAGGCGGGGCGACGCGGCCCATCCCGCGGGAGCGGGGAAGGACGTGATCCCCGGCCCAGTCGGGCGGCGCGAAACGGGGGCGCCGTGGCCGGGCATAGTCGGCGCGCTCGGACACGGCCCGCGGACGGCGCCGATGGACGGGCCTCACGGACGGGGCCACAGGCGGGAGGCCCGAATGGGGTCTGCCTGCGCGGGGTGCACAAAGTCTCGGCACTTCGCCGGCTGGGCAGGGGAAACCGCCACCGATCCCGGGGCTTTGCATTGCCCCTGCCGGGCGGCGCGGCCATGCTGCGCGCGACCAGTCTGGAACCTCACGAAGGGACGACGATGCCCGCCACCATCTCCCGCGCCACCTATGCCGACATGTACGGCCCCACCACCGGCGACCGCGTCCGGCTGGCGGATACCGAGCTTTTCATCGAGGTCGAGCGTGACCTGACCACCTACGGCGAAGAGGTGAAGTTCGGCGGTGGTAAGGTGATCCGCGACGGCATGGGGCAATCCCAGGCGACGCGGGCCGAGGGCGCGGTCGACACCGTGATCACCAACGCGCTGATCCTCGACCACTCGGGCATCTACAAGGCGGATATCGGCCTGCGCGACGGGCGCATCGCCGCCATCGGCAAGGCCGGCAACCCCGATACCCAGCCCGGCGTCGACATCATCGTGGGTCCGGGGACCGAGGCCATCGCCGCCGAGGGGCGCATCGTCACCGCCGGCGGCTTCGACAGCCACATCCACTTCATCTGCCCCCAGCAGATCGAGGATGCGCTGCATTCGGGCGTCACCACCATGCTGGGCGGCGGTACGGGGCCGGCGCACGGGACGCTCGCCACCACCTGCACGCCGGGGCCCTGGCACATCGGGCGGATGCTGCAGGCCGTCGACGCTGTGCCCGTCAACATCGGGCTGTCGGGCAAGGGCAATGCCTCTCGCCCCGCCGCGCTGGTCGAGATGGTCGAGGCCGGGGCCTGCGCGCTGAAACTGCACGAGGATTGGGGCACCACCCCCGCGGCCATCGACTGCTGCCTGAGCGTGGCCGACGACATGGACGTGCAGGTGATGATCCACACCGACACGTTGAACGAAAGCGGCTTCGTCGAAAACACCATCGCCGCGATGAAGGGCCGCACGATCCACGCCTTCCACACCGAAGGCGCGGGCGGCGGCCACGCCCCCGACATCATCAAGGTCTGCGGGCTGGACCACGTGCTGCCCTCGTCGACGAACCCGACGCGGCCCTACACGGTCAACACGCTGGAAGAGCATCTGGATATGCTCATGGTCTGCCACCACCTCGACCAGTCGATCCCCGAAGACGTGGCTTTCGCCGAAAGCCGCATCCGCAAGGAGACCATCGCGGCCGAGGATATCCTGCACGACATGGGCGCGTTCTCGATCATCGCCAGCGACAGCCAGGCGATGGGCCGGGTGGGCGAGGTGCTGATCCGCACCTGGCAGACCGCCGACAAGATGAAACGCCAACGCGGGCGGCTGCCCGAAGAGCAGGGCGACAACGACAACCTGCGCGCCCGCCGCTACATCGCGAAATACACCATCAACCCGGCGATCGCCCACGGCATGAGCCACGAGATCGGCAGCATCGCGGTGGGCAAGCGCGCCGACCTTGCGATCTGGTCGCCCGCCTTCTTCGGGGTGAAGCCCGAGATGGTGCTGGTCGGCGGCACCATCGCCTGCGCGCAGATGGGCGACCCCAACGCCTCGATCCCGACGCCGCAGCCGGTCTATTCGCGGCCCATGTGGGGCACGATGGGTCGGTCGGTCGAACGCGGCGCGGTGACCTTCGTGTCCGCGGCCGCCGCCGCCGGATCGCTGCGCGCCGACCTCGGGCTGGCCAAGGACATGGTCGCCGTGCGCGGCACCCGCGATATCGGCAAGCGCGACATGGTGTTGAACGACGCCACGCCCGAGATCGAGGTGAACCCCGAAACCTACGAGGTGCGCGCCAACGGAGAACTGCTGACCTGTCCGCCCGCCGACGTGCTGCCGATGGCGCAGCGGTACTTCCTGTTTTGAGGCGGGCCCGACGCTTCCGGCCCGTCGCCCCCGGCCCGCCCCTCCTGGCCCGAAGCGCCCCGTCCGGACCCTGGCCCGCGGCAGCCATGCGAGGTGCCGGCTGTCGCGGCGGCGGCCTTGCATCCGGCGCCTTGGGGGAATTTCATGTGACCGGGTCCGCAGGCGATCGCGGGCGGCAGGCAAGGGGAGGCGGGCGATGACCCCATCCGATACGACACCCCGTATCTCGGGCGCGACGGTGCGGCGATGACCGATCTGCCCCGCGCCCACGTCGTATTGCGCCGCGACGGGCTCCCCGCCTCGCCCGGGCAGGCGGGCCCGCAGGGTGGCCGGCAAACGACCCCGCATGCCGCCCCAACGGACCATATCGAGATGGACTACGAGGCCCGTTTCCTGCGGCGACGGCGGGTGACCACCGCGGCGGGCGAGGACGTGCTGGTCGACCTGCCCGAGACGACCGACCTGCGCGACGGCGACGCACTGGTGCTGGACGACGGGCGGCACATCGCCGTCGTTGCCGCGTGCGAACCGCTGCTCGAGGTGCGCGGCCCGTCGCTGGCCCGCCTCGCCTGGCATATCGGCAACCGCCACACCCCCTGCGAGGTGCGCGCGGACTGCCTGCGCCTTCAGGCCGACCACGTTCTGGCGCAGATGCTGTCGGGGCTGGGCGCCGACCTGCGCGAGGTTTCGGCTCCCTTCACGCCCGAGGGCGGCGCCTATGGCACCGGCCGCACGCTGCCGCACAGCCACGGCCCCGGAGAGGCGGCCGAGCACCACCGCCATAGCCACGGCGCAAGCGGGGCCGCCGAACATCATCACACCCACAGCCATGCCGCGGGCGGCGACACGCAGGTCGCGCCGACCTCTCCCCGCCGGCCGGGCGCACCGATCAAGGAGGATCCGTGAAGCTATTCCACCCGCAGAACCGCCATGTCAGCGACCGCCACGCCAAGCTCTGGGCGCATACCGAAATCGCCTACACCATCGTCGATTTCGGCGCGGCGCTCTGTTTCGTCGTGGGCTCGGTCATGTTCTTCTTCGAGACGTGGCAGACGCCGGGCACGTGGCTGTTCCTGATCGGCTCGATCCTCTTCGCGGCCAAGCCCACGATCCGGCTCTGGCGCGAAAGCAGGCTGCTTGCGCTGGGCGATCCGCAGGACGTGGCGAAGAAACAGCGTGGCTGACACCGATCACCTGACGCTGGCGCAATGGGTGTCGCCGGCCTTCCCGATTTCCTCCTACGCCTATTCGCACGGGCTGGAGCAGGCCATCGCCACGGGCGACGTGACCGGGCCCGACGCCCTGCGCGCCTGGATCGCCGCGGTGGTGCAGGACGGATCGGGGCTGGCCGACGCGGTGCTGGTGCACGCCACCTTGCGCGGCGAGGACGTGGCCGACTGGGCCGCGGCCCTCGCCACCTCGCGCGAGCGGTGGGAGGAGACGCGCGACCAGGGCCGGGCCTTCGCACGGATGGTGGATGATCTCGACAGGCTGGAGGGTGCCCGGGAAGACAGCTGGGACCGGCGCCGCGAGGGTGCGCTAAACGGGGGGCAAGACGGTGAGCCGGGTGGACGCCGGGATCGCGGGGCCGCCGGCGTGCCCACCGATGGCGTGGCCTACCCCGTGGCCTTTGGCCGGGCGGCGCGGCGGCTGGATCTGCCGGCCGACGTGATCGTCGCGCGCTATCTTCAGGCCTTTGCGGCCAACCTCGTCTCGGCGGCGGTGCGGCTGATGCCCCTGGGGCAGAGCGCGGGGCAGGGCGTGCTGGCGGCGCTGGCCCCGGTGATCGCCGCCACCGCGACGCGGGCGCGCGGGCTGGGCTGTGACGACATCGTGCTGGCGACGCCGGCGGCGGATCTTGCGGCGATGTGTCACGAAACGATGGCAGTGCGGCATTTCAGGACATGAGACGGACAGTCACGAGGGATCGGGGATGAACGCAACACGGACCAACGGCCCCTTGCGGGTGGGCATCGGCGGCCCGGTGGGCGCCGGCAAGACCACGCTGACGGCCGAGCTCTGCCGCGCGATGGCGGGGCGCTATTCGATGGCGGTCGTCACCAACGACATCTACACCCGCGAGGATGCCGAGTTCCTGATCCGCGCCCAGGTCTTGCCCTCGGACCGCATCCGCGGGATCGAAACCGGGGGCTGCCCGCATACCGCGATCCGCGAGGACGCCTCGATCAACCTCGCCGCGGTCGCGGACCTGCGCGGGGCCTTCCCCGATCTCGACCTCGTGCTGATCGAATCCGGGGGCGACAACCTTGCCGCCACCTTCAGCCCCGAGCTGGCCGACCTGACGCTTTATGTCATCGATACGGCCGCCGGGCAGGACATCCCGCGCAAGAAGGGGCTGGGGATCACCCGGTCGGACCTTCTGATCGTCAACAAGACCGACCTTGCCCCGCATGTGGGCATCGACCCCGTCCTGTATCGGCAGGATACCGAGAGCGCGCGCGCCGGGCGGCCCTTCGTGATGGCCAGCCTGCGCGACGGCCGGGGCATGGACGAGATCGTCGCCTTCCTCGAACACGCGGGTGGACTGGGATAGCACCCTCGCACCCCGGGCGGCCGACCGACGCGGCTGCCCGCAGGGCGGAGCGCCGCGGGATGCAGCGCCGCTTGACATGGCGGGGGCGCAGCCCGTCCGCCCCCGCGGTCGCGGCAAGAGAGGGGCGCGGCGCGGTCGAACCGCAGCGGGCCACGACCGTCGCCTGCGCAGGAAGGCCGGGACGGTGAGGCAAGGTCGGGCCGGCCTCGGCGCGTCTGTAACGGACAGGCCCCGAAGGCGGGGGACACTGGGCGGGGTGGGCGCTGCGTCGGGCGCCCGACGCAGCGCCCGCTTGCGTGATAAGGCGCTCTCAGCCGACGGGGCGGAAGTGGCGCAGGTGGTCGGGCGGGGTCAGGCCGGGCGCGTTGCGGGGGTCGGGGGTCAGTCCGGTGGCGCGGGTCTGGACCTCGATCACGCCGGCCCAGAGGGGCAGGGCGTAATCCTCGGGCTCGTCCACCGGCGGGCCCGAGCGGACTTTGGCGCTGCCCTCGGCAATGGGCATCGACAGAAGCGTCGTCGCCTTGCGCTCGGTTTCGGTGTTGGGGCGCAGCATCGCCGCGCGGCCCGGCCAGAGCCTGTCGACGAAGGCGCAGAGCCGCGGCTCCTTTTCCGCGTCGGGCACCAGCTGGGCCCGGCCGAACAGCATCACCGACCGCGAGTTGACCGAGTGGTGGAAGCCCGAGCGCGCCATGACGTAGCCATCGAGGATCGCCACCGTCAGGCAGACCTCGGCTTCGCGCGAGGCGCGCAGCGCCCGCGACGCCGAAGAGCCGTGCCAGTAGACGCGATCGCCCTCGCGCCATTGCAGCGTCGGCGTGACGTAGGGCCGTCCGTCGATCACGTAACCCACCGAACACATCGGCTGCGCATCCAGGATCGCGTTCACGACATCGCGGTCGAAACTGCCGCGGGCATGCGACCTGCGCAGGCGGCTGCGGTCGGTGCGCGACAGCTGGGCGCCCCGGGGGACATCCTGTGGCGCATCCTCGGGGGCGTCGGTTTCCGGGCGGTCTGGCATCGGGGGCTCCATGGGCAGAAATGTCTTGCATGGGCCGGTTTGCCGGTAAATTGGTCATTGAGAAATGACCAGTTCAGATAAATCAGACAGGGCCAATTTCGAGGCCGCGCTGTTGGCGCTCGGGCTCGACCGGGCGGGGGCCGTGGGGTTGCAGGCACAGCTGGGCGCCGCCCTGCGCGGGATGATCCTGTCGGGCGCGGCCCGCCCCGGGCAGCGGCTGCCGGCCAGCCGGACCCTTGCCCGCGATCTGGGCCTGTCGCGGGCCACGACACTGGGCGTCTACGACCAGCTTCTGGCCGAAGGCTATGTCGAGACGCGGCAGGGCGCGGGCACCTTCGTCGCCGCCGACCTGCCGCCACGCCCGGCCCTTGCCACGGACGCGCCGCCGGCCGCCCGCGTATCGCGCGGGGCGGACGCCGGCAGAGCTTCCGGCGGGACCGCGGGATCGGCGCCGGCCATCACCGACGTCCGCCCCGCAGAGCCCATGCCCGCCGATGGGCGGCCGCGCCCCTTCGACCCGGGTCTGCCGGACATGGCCCGCTTCCCCCATCGCCACTGGGCGCGGCAGCTTGAGCATGCATGGCGCGACCCCGAACCCGCCCTGCTGGGCCGGGCCGATCCCCTTGGCTGGCTCGCGCTGCGCGCCGCGATCGCCGCGCATCTGGGCGCGTGGCGCGGGATGCACTGCCGCGCGGCGCAGGTGTTCGTCACCAGCGGCTCGGGCGAGGCCTTCGATCTGCTGGCGCGCCTGCTGCCGCCCGCCGCGCGCGTCCATGTCGAGGCGCCGTGCTACGGTCCGATGCGCGACACGCTCGAGGCGGCGGGACATCTCTGTGCGCCGCTCGCCGTGGATGACGAGGGGCTCGATCCCGCCGGGCTGTCGTCGCGGGCGGCAGCAGTCGTGGTCACACCGTCACGGCAGTATCCGCTGGGCATGACGATGCCGCTGGGCCGGCGTCTGGCCCTGCTGGACTGGGCCGCAGAGGGCGACCGGCTGGTGATCGAGGACGACTACGACAGCGAATTCCGCTTTGCCGGGGCGCCGCTGCCGGCGATGGCCAGCCTTGAGCCGGGGCGGGTGGTCTACGTCGGCAGCTTTTCAAAGCTGCTGTCGCCCACCCTGCGGCTGGGCTACGTGGTGCTGCCCGCCGCACTGGTCGACCACGCCGCAAAGATCCGTGCGCAGCATCCGGGGTCGGCGTCGCTGGTCGCCCAGCCCGCGCTGGCGCGGTTCATGGAGACGGGCGATTTCGCGATCCACCTTCGGCGGATGCGGCGGCTTTACGGGCAGCGGCAACGCCACCTTCTGCAGCTGTTGCGCAGCCGTCTGGACGGTTGGCTGGTGCCGCAGGACGCGGGCTCGGGCATGCATCTCGTCTGCCGGCCCGGGGAAAGGCTGGACGGCCGCAGCGACCGCGACATCGCCGCGGCGGCGCAGGAGGCCGGTATCGACTGCCGGGCGCTGTCCTCCTATCCGCTGGCGCCTGAGGGCCTGAACGGCCTGGTATTGGGCTTTTCCGCCTTCGACGAGGCGCAGCTGACACGCGGAGTGGAGATCCTGACCCAAGTCCTCACCGAAGGCTGAGGCGCATCTGCCGAAGCCTGCCGTCGCAGGCCTTTGCCTGTCGCAGGCTCTGGCCCCGGCGCGGGGCTGACCGCCGCGCCCGCAGCGCCCGACGGCCCGGGCGGCGTTGTCGTCGACTGCGCGGTCCGGTCGCTGAACGCCGCGACCTCGCCCCGTGGGGGCGCGCGGTGGGCTCAGGAGCGCGGGTCCAGAAGCGCCCGACCTTCGGCAGGCGGGGCTCAGTCCCCGGGCTCATCCGCGCGGCTGGGGGGGACGGGCATGCCCATGTCCTCAAGCTCGGCGGCGAGGCGTTCGAAGCGGCGCAGGTATCGCGTCCGCCCGGTGCGCTGCGCGATGTTGCGCACGACCAGCGCCTCGAGCCAGGGGCGGTCGTCCTCGATCAGGCGGGCGACGATGCGGCGCAAGTAGGCGGAATCGTCGCGCCGCGTCCGCAGCGCGGTATAGAAGCCGGGACCATCCAGATCACCCGTCATCGCCGCCGCGACGATATCGTCAAGCTTGCCCATCTCGGTCAGCCGATCCTCCAGCCGCGGTCCCATCCGGCGGCAGCGCAGCTCCAGCGTCGTGGGGCCGGAGAGAAGCGCGGCGTGGCGCGCGTCCTCTTCCTGCAGCGGATCGAAGGCCACATAGACCTGTTCGGACGCGGCAAGATTGCCGGGCGAAGGCAGGTAGCGGGACGCGAAATCGATATCCTCGGCCGAGCGGAACCGCGTGTCCCAGGACGCCATGCGGGGGTCGAGCGTGGCCTGGGGCGCCAGCGCCAGCACCCGGCTCATCGGCGCGGTCAGGGCGTAGGACAGCGCGGCGTGCCCGCCCGACCCCGCGCCGTAGAACAGCACGTCGTCGAACTGGTCCAGCAGCGTGCCGTCCACCAAGGCGTCGAAGAAGGTCACGATCTCGGGCGCGCGAAACCAGGTGTTGCCCTGGCTGGTCAGCGACAGCACCGACCAGTCGTGGTCGTGGGCAAGTGGGTCGAGCCGGGCGCGCCGGTCCTTCAGCGGGGCGTCGCGGTCGTAGACCACGTCGAACGACACCAGAAGCTGCGGCCCGCGCCGCTCGAACCGGACGAAATGCGCGGGATTGAGGCCGTAGGCAAAGTCGTGCAGATCCGCGGCGTCGACTTCGTCATCGTCGTCCTCATCGTCGAACTCGTCATCAAAGGAGTTGTCGAGAATCGTCATCTGCCGAAATCGCCCCGGATCAACCTTGTATTCGTGACTGAATAGTTGCCGAACCGGTCGGCGGTATGCCTAGAATAGGCCATTTTTGGACATTCTCCAAAGCGCGGGACGCAAACGGGGCGGATGCGCGCCTAGATCCAGTCAAGATTGACCCGGGGCGGGGGGTACTTTTCGCCAAGTGCCGCGCGCAGGGCGCGAAACCGCGGGCGCAGGGCCTTGAACTTGTTCTCGTGGGTTTCGGCGACAAGGCAATCGACATGGTCGAAGAGGTCACGGTCGTCCATGGTTTCCAGGATCTCCAGCTCGGCGCCCTCGATATCCATCTTGACGAAGCGAACGCGGCCGTAGCGGGCGCAGGCATCTGCCAGGATCTGCGTGAAATCCAGCAGCGGCACGTCGATGCCGCCGTCGTCATCCATCGACCGCCCCCCCTGCAGGATCGTGGACTTGACCGATGCGCCCTCGGGGTTGGCGTCGAAATTATCCGCGCGCTTGAGACTGACGCTGCCCGCACGCGCGCCCACCGCGGCGTTGAAAAGCGTCACGTTGGCCCGGTCGCCGAAGCGGTCGCTCAGGCGCGCAAAACTCCACGGATCGGGCTCGAAAGCCCAGACATCGGCACCGGTATCGGCCAGGACATGGGTGATTTCGCCCATGTTCGCGCCCAGGTCCAGCGCGAGGTCGCCGGGACGCAGCATCGCCAAGATCCCGTCGAGGAACCCCTCGGCGCGGGCCTTGCGCAGGTTGCGTTCGTGCCGCTTGATCAGCTTTTGCGCCTGGGCTTCGGTTTGGGCGCTTGCCGGGGCGGTATCGTCCGTGTCGGGCATGTCGGGGCCTTAATGTTGGACGTGAAGCCATCCGGACCCGCGGCCGGGACGGCATGAAGGACCCGGGCCGCCGGCCTAGGAGGCGGCGGTGCCCGCGGTCTCGGTTGTGTTCTCGGCGGTGTCTTCGGCGGCATCCTCGGTCAGGCGCCGGACGTAGCTGACGCCGGTATGGGTTTTCAGGTAGGTCTTGGCGGGCTTGTGCAGCCCGGTTTCACGCAGGATGCCGCGGCTGCGGTAGTGCACGGTGTAGATTTCGCGATCCTCGGGCAGCGGTTCGCCGCGCAGGCGGCCGCCGAGGATATAGTGCTGCTCTTCCGGCAGTTCGTTCCAGGCAAGCCCGGCGCGGCGGATGGCGGCGGGCAGGGTCATCTGGTCCAGATAGGGGCGGCGGTTCTCCAGCGTCTCGATCCGGTCGACGATCCGTGCGGTGTCGTACCAGACGTCGGGGAACCGCGACGTCCCGTCCTGCCGCGATCCGGTCTCGGGAAACACCACCAGGCCGGATGAGAAATAGGGCACGACGGGGTCTGCCGAGCGGCGCATCAGGTGGATGCGCTCTTCCGGTACGGGCATGTCGAGCGCGCCGTAGATCTCGTCCCAGATCTCCTGCCCGGCCCAGACCATCGAGGCCGCCACCGAGCACGAGACATGGCCGTCGCGGCAGAGCGCCGCGGTCGAGTTCGGCCGCAGGAACAGCACGTCGCTGTCCACGAAGGCCGAGAATTCGCTGTCGCGCGGCTGCAGTGCGGCAATGATCTTGTTGCCGTGGGGGTAGGGGCTGTCCCACATCCCCTCGGTCCGCATCGGGCGCAGCTCGCCCCCCATCATCTCGTGCGCCTTGAAGACCGCCGGGTGCAGGTCGTCCCAGCGGTGCTCGGGGCAATAGCCCACGGCGCCCACCTCTGGCCCGAACTGTTCGCGGATCGAGGCCAGCAGCGTGCAGGCCATGATCTGATAATCCTCGGGCTCGGCGATGTAGAAAAACGTCAGACGGGGGGCCATGCGCCTACTCCAGCGCCTGCGCCGGATCGATCCCCACCTGCCGGCACATCCGCCAGGCGTAGGAGTTCTCCAGCGGCGGGTTCTTGCGCCACCACGGTTTCGTGCCGTTGGTATAGAGGTGGACTGACAGCGTCTTGTCGGTGAACCAGCCCTCGACCCGGCCATGCGGATCGTAGAAGATGTCGTTCAGCTGGAACGGCACGGGGTAAAGCACCTCGGGCGCCATCGCGCGGTCGTAGTCGCCCGTCTGCTGGGTGAAGTAGGTGAAGGCCTGCGGGCCGAAGGACGTCCTCTCGGCCTTGTAGATCTTCACCGGGTGCGGCAGGTCGGGCTCTTTCTTGTGTAGCCTGTCCATCTTCTTGCGCTGGTTCTTGTTCCACCAGGCCGGGTAGTCGGGCAGGTTGTCGTAGTAGTCCAGCAGCCGGTCCATCAGCTCGCCCTTCTGGGGGATCTTCACGACACCGCAGTTCAGCGCGCCGCGAAATCCGTGGCCGGCATAGATATGATCGCCCTCGTCGGGGAAGGGGCGGTGACAGAAGGCATCGCAGTCGATCCAGATCGCGTCGGTCTTCTGGATCATCTTGTAGCGGAAGACGTTCGACAGGAAGCTGGCCGAGGTCTCTTCGACGATGTCGAGCGGGATCTCCATGATCTCGGACGCGGGACGGACGGTCACGCCCTCGGGCACGTTCGATACCTCGTGGGTGCAGTAAAGCGTCGTGGGGTGCCCTTGCTGCACGTGGCTGACCAGACAGATCTGGTTGAGGTATTGTAGTCTGTCGCCGATCCACAGGGATGCGACCGGGCGCCGTTCCGGGGGTGTCATGCTGTGCCTCATGTCTCGTCGCGGGCCCGGGGATCGGACGGCCGCGCGTTTGGTGCCACTATGTCCCGAATGCCCCCGTCGCGTCCAGTTTCGCGAGGGGGCGGGCGGGACAGTTGTCTGTCCGCATGGGCTGCGGTTATGGTTGCCGAAAATGGAAAAACCACGGCGGCCCGCCGATATTTCGCGGGCAGCGAGGGCCTGATTTGGACAGCAGCACGACGACATCCCCCGAAGCCCAGGACGGACAGGACGGGCAGGCGGCCCGGGAACCGCGGCTTCCCAGGCGGCATGTCAGCCCGCATGGCAAGGTCACCGCCGTGTCGATGATGAAGGACGAAGGCCCCTACGTCCTGGAATGGGTGGCCCATCACATGGCGGTGGGGTTCACCGACCTCGTGGTCTTCACCAACGACTGTACCGACGGCACCGACCTGATGCTGATGCGGCTGGAGGAACTCGGGCTTGCCCGGCACCGCGTCAACACCATCCCCGACGGGATCAAGCCGCAGCCCTCGGCGCTGAAACACGCGCAGGTCGACCCCGAGGTCGGGGACAGCGACTGGCTTCTGGTCTTCGACGCCGACGAGTTTCTCTGCATCCGCCACGGCGACGGCACGCTCGACGACCTGATCGGCGCGATCGAGGCCGAGGGCGGCAACGGCATGGTCATCACCTGGCGGATCTTCGGGTCGGGCGGGGTGCGCGACTGGTCGCGGGACTTCGTGACCGAGCAGTACCTGATGGCCGCGCCGCCGATGTGGAACAAGGGCTGGGGCGTCAAGACGCTGTTCCGCTTCGATCCAGAGGTCTGGAAACTTGGGATCCACCGTCCCAGCATGAAGAACAAGGTGCTCGACACCGATTTCCCGCACGGGGTCAAATGGCTGAATGGGTCTGGCCGGCCGATGGAGGACTATTTCAAGTTCCGCGGCTGGCGGTCGATCGTGCGGACCGTGGGCTATGACTGGGCGCAGATGAACCATTACGCGGTCAAGTCCGCCGACGCCTACGCGATGCGCAAGTTCCGCGGCAACGTGAACAACAAGAAGGACAAGTACAACGCCGACTACTGGGCGCTGCAGGACCGCAACGAGGTGCGCGACGACACGATGCTGCGCTATTCCGCCCGCAGGCGGGAGATTTTCGAGGGGCTTCTGACCGACCCCGAGCTGAACCGCCTGCACCACGCGGCGCTGGCCCGGGCCGAGGCGCGTCTGGCCGAGGTCAAGGCAACGCCCGACTATGCCGCCTTTCTCGCAGGGCTCGAAGAGGCCAGCGCGGTGCCGATCACCCAGGTCTCGGCCAAGCCGCCCAAGGAACGCGACCCCGAGAAGATCGCCGCCAAGATGTCGGATGTCGAGAAACGGGTCGAGACGAAGCGCGCCGAGGAAAAGCGCAAGCCGCCCGAGGCGCGCGAGGTGCAGCCCCTCGACAGCTACGTGCAGGGCCCCGTCGACATGTCGGCCGAGCCGCCGATGGAATGGGCGCAGAACCATACCGTGCGGCTGCCCGCCGATCCGCGCGTCTTCACGCCGCCCGCGCTGTTGTCGATCATCGAGGGCAAGTTCGAGCGCAACCTTGCCCGCAACCTGCCCAAGCTGATCACCGAGTTCGGCACCTATGTCGAGCTTGGCGCGGGCTCGGGCTTTCTGGCCGCGCACCTGGCGCAGGACCGGCCCGACCTGCGCATCCACGTGCAGCAGTCCGATCCGGGCGGACGGCTCTTCATCGACCGGCTCTTCGCCGCCAACGGGCTGGAGCAGGGCGAACGGCTGGTGCTGTCGGATGCTCCCGCCGCCGAGGATCCGCAGGCGCTGGGCGCCTTGCTCGCCACCGCCGCACCGGCCTGCCTGGTACTGGGCGACGATGCCCTGTCGCCTGATACGCTGGCGCAGGCGCTCAAGACCTCGGGCCGCGACGCGCCGCCGCTTCTGGCGCTGACGGGGCGGCTCTGGGCCGCGCGGGCAGCGCAGCTTCCCGCCTTCGAACGGGTGTTGAAGGCCGCGGGCTATGTCGCCCGGCTGCCGCTCGATCCGCTCGTGGTCGCGGCCTATCGCACCGCCGCCGCGGACATGCCCGAATGACCTCCGCTCCCGTGTCCGGTGAGGGCAGCGCGGGCGGCGCGGATGCGGGCGATCCCGGCGGCGCCAGTCTCGCCGCGATCTTCGTGGTCGAGGGCGACAAGCTCGCCGCGCAATCGATGCTGTTCGTCAGCGCCTTTCGCCGCCATGCCGGGGCGGAGATCCGGCTGATCGCCTACCTGCCCCGCGCGGCGGGGGCGCCGCCGCCCGAGCTGCCTGACGACCTGCTTGGTCTTTACGCCGACCTGGGCGTCGAGACGCGCGAGCTTCCCCAGCCCGACGGGTTCTGGGACAAGCCCTATCCGCACGGCAACAAGATCTTCGCCGCCGCCGCCCCGCGCGAGGTCGAGGCGACGTTCTTTTTCGACACCGACACGATTCTCTGTCGCGATCCCGGCCTGCCGGGGCTGATGAAACCCGGCAAGATCAGCGCGGTGCCCGAGGGCGTGCCAAGCTGGGGCCATGACAGCGACCGCTGGCCGCGCGCCTACGACCATTTCGGCCTGCCGGTGCCCGACACGCGGGTGACGCTGACACGCGGCAGGCGTATCGACTACGTGCCCTATTTCAACGCGGGGTTCCTGGGCTTCTGGGACGGGGCCGTGGCGGGCCCCCGGCTGGCCGACATCTGGCGCGACACCGCGCAGGAGATCGACCGCAACCTGCGGATCGGGCAGAAGCGTCCGTGGCTCGACCAGATCGCGCTTCCCATTGCCTGCGAACGCGCGGGCATCGGCTATAACGTGCTGCGGCAGAACTACAATTACTCGGTCTCGGACAGGCCGGTGAAGGACCGTGGCGACCGCACCATCGTGATGCATTACCACGAGTTGAAGCACGGCGCGCCTTGGCCCGAGTTCCGGCAGGCGCAGCGGCATCTGGACGCGCAGCTCCCTCCCTCGGCCCGGACGCGGCTGGCGCAGAGGTTCGGTGAATACTGGTGCGGCACGCCGGCATGACGGCGCCGCGCATCCTTGTGATCTCGGCGATGCGGGACGAGGGGCCGCACCTGCTGGAATGGATCGCCCATCACCGCGCATTGGGCGTGAGCGATTTCCTGATCTTTTCCAACGGGTGCGACGACGGCACCGATGTCCTTCTCGATCACCTGCACGCGGCGGGGATCGTCACCCATGTCCGCAACGAGGTTGCGCCCGGCAAGACGCCCCAGTGGAGCGCGCTGAAGACCGCCGCCCGCCATCCCCTGACACAGGCAGCGGACTGGATCGCGGTGCTGGATTGCGACGAGTTCGTGCACCTGAAGCCCCCGCTGTCGGGGCTGCCGGACCTGATCGCAGCGGTCGGCGAGGCGGACGCGATCGCCCTGCGCTGGCGGCTCTTCGGGCATGACGGACATGCCCGCCGCCCGCAGGCCCCGACGCTTCGGGCCTATACGCGGGCGATCGTGCCGGACGCGCTCTATCCCGCGCTTTCGGGGTTCTTCAAGACGCTCTACCGCGTCGCGGGGCCGTTCCAGAAGCCCGGCGTCCACCGTCCCCGGCAAAAGCCGCAGGCCCGGCCGCGCTTTGTCGACGGCAGCGGGCGGGCGCTGCCCGACGACTTTGTCGCCGACCCGGGGCGCATCCTTCTGTGGGACGAAGGGCAGGGCGCGGATCTGGCGGCGCTCAACCATTACTCGGTCCGCTCGGCCGAGGATTTCCTGATCAAGGCGCGGCGCGGCCTGCCCAACCGTACGGCCAAGCCGATCGACCTGACCTACTGGGTCGAGCGCAATTTCAACATGGTCGAGGAAACCGGCATCCAGCGCCACTGGCCCGCGACCGGGGCCGAACTTGCGCGCCTGCGCGCGCTGCCGGGGGTCGCCGTGGCCGAGACGTCTTCGCGCGCGTGGCAGGCGGCGTGCTTCGACGATCTGCTGCGCGATCCGGCGATGGCCAAGCTTTACGGGCGGCTGCTTCTGGCCGCCGGCAGCACCGCCCCGGGGGCGGAGGCCGCGCGCGCGCTGGTCGCGCTCTACCGCCGCGCCGCGGGGACGGGCTAGGCGGGGACGGGGCCAGCGGCACGGGTCGGCCAAGCCCCGCCACTCTTGCGGAGCCGTGGGGAACCGGCTGCGCCCGACCGTCGTTCTTTCTGCCAACCACCCGTATGATGCGAGGCATATCGAGATGACGAGTTTCCGCACCACCACCGCGCTGCTGGCCAGTCTGGCGCTTGCGCTGCCGACCACCGCGCCGCTGAGCGCACAGGAAGCAGGCGACGAGGATCCGCGCTGCGAAACGCTGCGCGCGCAGGCCGCGAACGGCGAAGCAGGCGCGGCGCTCGAGCAGGCCATCGCGGATATTTGCGGTGACACCGAGGGTGAAGCCGCCGCGGAGGGCGAAGCCGCCCCGGCCACCACCACCGAGGATGCCGACGTGTCGGAAACCGAGGCTGGCGCAGCTGGCGGAGCCGACGCAGACACCCAGCAGGCCTCGCCCGCCGAAGAGGCGATCGCCGAGGACGCCGCCCCCGCAGAGGGCGCCGAGCCCGCACCGTCGGTCGAGCCCGCCGACCCCGCGGCGACGGACACCGGGTCGCAGACGGAAACTGAGGCTGACCCCGACGGCAAGCCAGGCACAACCTCGGGCGTGGCCGAGGATCAGGACGGCGCCGATATGTCCGAGGACATGCCCGGCGAGGCCGTTGAACCGATTACCGGCGATGACGCGGATAACGAGGTCGAGGCGACAACGACGGCTGACGTGGACGCCTCCACCGACGCGAGCGATGCCGAGGTCGACGCCACCACGGAGACCGGGATCGATACCCCGGCGCCCGAAGAGCAGGTGGAGGATCCGGCGGATCCCGCCACGCCGAACGCGACTGACCCGGCGACCGACACAACCATGACCGACACCGAAGCCTCGGGCGATACCGAGGTCGACACCGAAGTCGAGACGACCTCGGAACAGCCCGAGGCGACCGATCAGGTGCAGGAGCTTGAGCGTGCGCTGGGCGAGGCGGCTGACGATGCCGGAACCGCGGCCGAATCCGCTGCGGGCGCCGCTGCCGGCGCGATCCTCGGCACCGAGGATGGCGACGACACGGACGGGACTGAGCAAGCCACCGAAGACCAGCCCGCGGCCCCCGCCGCTGCGGCCGCCGATGATGCCGAGGCGACCGAGGTCGAAACCGAGGTCGTGACCGAAGAGAACTCGCGGTCGAGCGACGAGGACTTCGACACCGAATTCTCGTCCGAGGAAAGCCCCGAGGCCACTGCCGAGGCCGAGGCGCGCGCCGAGAATGACGACGACGACGAAGGCGGGCTTTCGACGCTTGAAAAGGCGCTGATCGCCGGCGCTGGCGTGGTCGCCGTTGGGTCGCTTCTGCGCGGCAACCGCGAAGTCGTGACGAAATCGGACGACCGTGTGGTCGTGCAGCGTCAGGACGGTACCTACGAGGTCATCAAGGACGACAACGCGCTGCTTCGTCAGCCCGGGAACGAGGTGCAGACCGAAACCTTCGACGACGGCTCGACCCGCACCACGGTCCTGCGTCCCGACGGCTCGCGCATCGTCACCATCCGCGACGCCGAGCTTCGCGTCGTCCGCCGTGTCCGCGTGACCCCCGAGGGCGAGCAATACACGCTGATCGACGATACCGAGACCTTCGAACCGGTCGACGTGTCCACGCTGCAGCCCGCCCAGCAGCAGGCGACGACGCTCAACACCCAGGATGCGACCGAGGAATCGCTGCGTCAGGCGCTGCAGGGGCAGGCGGACTACGGCCGCAGCTTCTCGCTCAGCCAGGTGCGCAACATCTCCGAGGTGCGGTCGCTGGTCCCGGCCATCGATCTCAACAACATCACGTTCGAAACCGGCTCGGCCGCGATTCAGCCCGACCAAGCACGTGACCTGACGCAGCTTGGCCGCACCCTGACCGACCTGATCGACGAGAACCCCAGCGAGGTGTTCCTGATCGAAGGCCATACCGATGCCGTGGGGGGCGCAAGCTACAACCTTGCCCTGTCCGACCGGCGTGCGGAATCGGTGGCGCTGGCGCTCAGCGAATATTTCGACGTGCCGACCGAGAACCTCGTCGTGCAGGGCTATGGCGAGCAGTATCTGAAGGTGCAGACCGAAGCTGCCGAGCGGGAGAACCGCCGCGCCACGGTGCGCCGGATCACGCCGCTGCTGCGGACCGCCGCCTCGCAGAACTGATCTGTCCGGCTCCGGGCCCGCGAAGGCCCGTAGAGTCCGATGATGCAGACCGCGAAACGCCCCGCCCTGACGGCGGGGCGTTTCCATGTGGGGCCGGGACGACGGGTGGCTCGCATCGGGCTATGGACAGCCCGCGCCGCCTGCCGCAGCATTCGTGCCCGAAGCTCCCGATGCGCCCGAAAAGCCCGATGGAAGGAAGGCCGAGAATGACTGCCGCACATGACGCCATCCCCGAAACCGCGCGCGACTGGCATGCCGCCGGGCAGGGCGCGGCGCTCGCGACCGTGGTCGAAACCTGGGGCTCGGCGCCGCGCCCGGTGGGCAGCCAACTTGCCATTTCCGGCGAGGGTGAGATCGCGGGATCGGTTTCGGGCGGCTGTGTCGAAGGCGCGGTGGTGGTCGAGGCGCTTGAGGCGATCGCCGACGGTGCGCCGCGACTGCTCGACTTCGGCGTCTCGGACGACGAGGCCTTTGCCGTGGGCCTTGCCTGCGGCGGGCGCATTAGGGTCCTGGTCGAACCCGTGGGTGCCGCGCTGTCGCCCGACGTGCTGGAGCGCATCGTCGCGGCGCGGGCCGCGCGGCAGCCGCTGGCCTATGTCGTCGATACCGACAGCTTTGCCCGCCGCACAGAGGTGCCCGCCGTCTTTCCCGACAGGTTCCGCATGGATCGTTCGGGGTTCGAGGAGGATGGCCGCACCTTCGTCGCCATCCACAACCCGCCGCTGCGGCTGGCGGTGGTGGGCGCCGTACATATCGCGCAGGCGCTGCTTCCGATGGCCGAGCTTGCGGGCTACGACGTCACGCTGATCGACCCGCGCGGCGCCTTTGCGTCGGAAAGCCGCTTTCCCGGCCGGGCCGTGCTGGACGACTGGCCGGACGAGGCTTTGGCCGCTCACGGGCTGGACGCGCGCACCGCCGTCGTGACGCTGACCCACGATCCCAAGCTTGACGATCCCGCGATCATGGCCGCGCTGAGGTCCGAGGTCTTCTACCTCGGTTGTCTCGGGTCCACGCGGACCCATGCCAAGCGCGTCGCGCGGCTGGAGGAGGCAGGCTTCCCGGCCGAGCGCATCGCGCGCATCCACGCGCCGGTGGGGCTGGATATCGGCGCGCGGTCCCCGGCCGAAATCGCGGTGTCGATCATGGCCGAACTGACCCAGCGGCTACGCCGGGGATGAGGTTCGGACCGTTCCCGCTGGAGGACGCGCCCGGCGCGATCCTCGCCCATTCGCAGGCCGTTCCAGGCGGCCGGCTGCGCAAGGGCCGTGTGCTGGACCGCGACGATATCGCGGCGCTGCGGGCTGCGGGCCTCGCGCAGGTCATCGCCGCAAGGCTGGACCCCGGCGAGGTGGGCGAGGACGCCGCTGCCGCCCGGCTGGCCGCCGCGCTGGTCCCAGATCCCGCCACCGCTGGCCTGCGCGTGACCGACGCCACGACGGGGCGCGTGAACCTCTACGCCACGGGTCCGGGTGTCCTGCGGCTGGACGCAGGGGCGGTCAACGCGCTGAATCGCATCGATCCCATGCTGACCGTGGCGACGCTGCCGCCCTTTGCCCGGGTCGCCGCCGGCACCATGGTCGCGACGATCAAGGTGATCTCTTACGGCGTGGATGGGGACGCACTGCAGCGGGCCGAGGCGGCGGGTCAGGGAGCGGGCCAAGGAGTGGGCCAGGGGGCGATGGCCATCGCGCCGGTACGCCTGCGCAGCGCGGGGCTGATCCTGACCGAGATGCCGGGGCAGGGTCCGTCGCCGCAGAAGGGCGAGACGGCGATCGCGCTGCGGCTGGACGCCCTGGGAATGGAGCTGACCGAAACCCGGGTGGTGGCGCATGACGCGGAGGCGATCCGTCAGGCCCTGCGGGATCTGCCGGGCGAGCTGGTGCTGATCCTGACCGCCTCGGCCACGTCGGACGTGCATGACGTGGCGCCCGCCGCGGTGGTGGGCGCGGGCGGGCGGCTGACACGCTACGGCATGCCGGTCGATCCCGGCAACCTGTTGTTTCTGGCCGAGCTGGACGACCGTCCGGTCATCGGTCTGCCGGGCTGTGCGCGCTCGCCCGCGCTGAACGGCGCGGACTGGGTGCTTGAGCGCATCGCCTGTGGCATCCCGGTCGACGACGACGCCATCGCCGCGATGGGCGTGGGCGGCCTGCTGAAGGAAAGCCCCGCCCGCCCGCACCCCCGAGAGGGCTAGAGCGCGCGGTCGGAGATTGTCCTCGGGCCGACGCAAGCTCGCACTTATGCGCCGGACGGTCGTGTGGCACGTCGCCGAGCGGATGCTTCGACCGAGGTGCGGCGCACCCGGGGCGCCATGATAGAAGTGCCCGGCGGTAATGCCCTTTCGTGACGCAGGCCCTTGCGCACTAAGGAGCCATTCGCCCGACAATCGTACAAGCACGACCCGCACAAACGAAAAGACCTGCCGCGGGGCGGCAGGTCCGGTCGTCTGCGGTTCTGCAGGGCGCGATGGGCGATCCCCGCGGTCCCGATATCGGCCCCGTCAGCGTGTGGGGCCGATCATCATCACCATCTGGCGGCCTTCCATCTTCGGCATGTTCTCGACCTTGCCGATCTCCTTCACGTCGTCCGCCACGCGTTCCAGCAGTTCGCGACCGAGGTTCTGGTGCGCCATCTCGCGGCCACGGAAGCGCAGGGTCACCTTAACCTTGTCCCCTTTTTCAAGGAACTTGACCACGTTGCGCATTTTGACGTCGTAGTCGTGGGTGTCGGTGTTGGGCCGGAACTTGACTTCCTTGACCTCGATGATCTTCTGCTTCTTCCGCGCTTCGCTTTCCCGCTTCTGCGTTTCGTACTTGAACTTGCCGAAGTCCATGATCTTGCAAACCGGGGGCGACGCGTTGGGCGAGATCTCGACCAGGTCGAGCCCGACCTGCTGGGCGAGGTCCAGTGCACGCTGCGGCGTGACGACGCCGACGTTTTCGCCCTCGGGGCCGATCAGACGAATTTCTGTTGCCCGGATGCGATCGTTGACGCGAGGTCCGGTGTCGCGCACCGGCGGGGCGTTGTGGGGTCTGCGAGCGATGGGTGTATTCCTTTTCTAGCAACCTTGTGACCAGTAAAATAGCTTTCGCACCGCCCCGGTTCAACTGGCATTCGCCAGAACCGGGGCGGTTTGCGGGAAAATCCGCCTGCGGGCCCCGGTTTAGCCCACGAAAGCCTTTTCGACGACGTATTCCTTGGGATCGCTGTTGGCGCCTTCGCGCAGGCCGAAATCTTCCAGCAGGCCCTTGATCTCGACATTGAAATCGAGCGAGCCGCAGACCATGGCACGGTCGGTTTCGGGGGCGATACGGTCGATCCCGAGGTCGGCGAACACGGTGCCGTCCTTCAGCAGGCCGGTAATCCGGCCCATCTTGGGGCTCTGTTCGCGCGTCGTGGTGGGATAGTAGACGAGCTTGTCCAGCCCGTCGCCGATCAGTTCGCGCAGCATCTCGTCCGAGCGGACCTCCTCGACAAGCTGTCGGCCGTATTCCAGGTCGGCCACCTCGCGGCAGGTGTGGGTCAGGATGACCTGGTCGTAGTCCTCGAAGGTTTGCGGATCGCGGATCAGCGACGCGAAGGGCGCAAGCCCCGTGCCGGTCGAGAAGAACCACAGCCGCTTGCCGGGCAGAAGCGCGTCATGCACCAGCGTGCCCACCGGCTTGGGCCGCAGGATGATCTGGTCGCCCGGCTGGATGTGCTGCAGGCGCGAGGTCAGCGGCCCGTCCTGCACCTTGATCGAGTAGAACTCGAGCTCTTCGTCCCAGGACGGCGAGGCGATGGAATAGGCCCGCAGCAGCGGTTTCTGCCGCCCGGTCGCCGGGTCGGGGTCGCCCATCAGGCCGATCATCACGAATTCGCCGGAGCGGAAGCGCAGGCTGGCGGGGCGTGTGACCTTGAAGGAAAACAGCCGGTCGGTCCAGTGCCGGACCTCGGTCACGGTCTGGGCGTCGGGCAGGGTCTTCTGGGCGGGGGCTTTGGTGTCGAGCTGGGGCATGGCGGTCTGCTGGTTCATGGCGCATCTCGGACCGCGGCGGCCGGTCCGTCCTCTTCAATCCTATCGGTATGACGTGTTCTGTGCCCTGCGGCGCGCAGCCGCAAGGGCTCAGGCGCGCAGGCGGGCCTGATAGTTATGAGACCTCCAGTCGGCGCGGCGCAGCCACTGGTCCTGCGGCTGCCGGGCGGCAAGGTCGTCCGCGATCTCGATCTCGTCGAACCCTGCGCGCCGCGCCATGGCATACTGATCGGCGATCACGTGCCCCCGGGCGCGCAGGCGGCCCGCGAAGCCCATCAGCCGCAAGCGCCGCGCGATGGTGAAGCCGCGACCGTCGGCAGAGCTGGGGAAATCGACGCGGATCATCCCGATCGCGTCCAGCCTGTCGGCCAGCGCCGCGGGATCGGTGTCCGAGGGCAGGTCGAGCGCCAGGTCGGGCGCCGGATCGGGCCGGCCTTCCGAGGCGCCCAGCGTCTCGAGGTCGGTGAACCCGCCCTCCCAGGTTTCGGGGCCGAAGCCCGTGTCGGTGACGATGACGCTCATTTCCGCGTCCTCCTTTGGGTGTCGGGGCAGGGCCGGCCTGCCGTCATGTCGGGGGCACTTGCGTGCGTCGGTACGTTCGGGCGGCGGGCGAGCAGGGGTTCAGGCCGCCGATCCGCGCACCATGCGGCCGTTGACGAAGTGGATGCCGCATTCTTCCTTTTCGCTGTCGCGCCAGCGGCCGGCCCGCTCATCCTCGCCCGCCGCCACGCGGCTGGTGCAGGGGGCGCAGCCGATAGAGGGGTAGCCCTTCGCGACCAGCGGATGCCGGGGCAGGCGGTTGTTCACCATGTACTCCTGCACGTCCTCCTTGGCCCAGTGCGCCAGCGGATTGACCTTGAGCCGCCCGTCGGTGCCCGCCTCGAAGAAGTCGAGCGTCGCGCGGGTGGCGCCCTGGAACCGCTTGCGGCCGGTAATCCAGCCGTCAAAGCCCGACAGCGCGCGCTCCAGCGGCACGGTCTTGCGCAGGGTGCAGCAGGCGTCCGGCAGCGTCTGGTGCAGCGTATTGTCGGGGTCCTGCGCGGCCAGCTCGGCCGGGTCGGGGCGGATGACGCGCAGGTCGGTCAGGCGCAGCTTTTCGGCGACTTCTGCCTGGTACTTCAACGTTTCCTCGAACAGCATCTGCGTGTCGAGGAAGATCACCGGCACCGTGCGGTCGACGACCGACAGCATGTGCAACAGCACGACCGATTCCGCCCCGAAGGACGACACCAGCGCGATGTCGCCCGCCTGCGGGTCGGCCAGCGCATGGCCAAGCACCGCCGTTGCGCCGTGATGGGCGTAGCGGCGGTTGAGGTCGGCGGCACGCTCGTCGAGCGTGCCCAGTGCTGGATCAAGCGGCATTGGCCTTCTCCTGCGCCTCGGGGTAGAGCGCCGCCTTGAAGGGCGCCATGCCGAGCCGCTTGTAGGTCTGCAGGAAGGGCTCGTCCGCGCCCTCGCGATGCTCCAGATAGGCGCCGACGATGCGTTCGACGGCCGGAACGATGTCGTCCGCCGAGAAACCCGGGCCGGTGCGCGTGCCGATGGCCGCGTCCTCGGTCCCGTCGCCGCCCAGCGTGATCTGGTAGTTCTCGACGCCCGCGCGATCGAGGCCAAGGATGCCGATATGGCCCACGTGGTGGTGCCCGCAGGCATTGATGCAGCCCGAGATCTTGATCTTCAGCTGGCCGATGTCGTGCTCCAGCTTCAGCTCGTCGAAGCGCGTCGCGATCTCCTGCGCGATGGGGATCGACCGGGCGGTCGCCAGGGCGCAGTAATCCATCCCGGGGCAGGCGATGATGTCCGAGATCAGGCCGATATTCGCGGTGGCGAGCCCGGCCTCCTTCAACCCGGCATGGACCGCCGGCAGGTCGGCGCGGGCGACATGCGGCAGGATCACGTTCTGCTCGTGGCTGATGCGCAGCTCGCCATAGGCATAGCGTTCGGCGAGGTCGGCCATCGCGCGCATCTGCGCGGCGGTGGCGTCGCCGGGCGTCGCACCATGCGCCTTGAGCGAGATCGACACGATGGCATGGTCGTCCCGCTTGTGATTGGCGAGGTTCGTGTCGGCCCAGGCGCGGAACACCGGGTCGTCCGCCCGCGCGGCGACAAAGGGCGCCTCGTCCGCGTCGCGGAAGACGGGCGGCGCAAAGGCGTCCTGGATCTCGGCAAAGATCTGGCGGTCGCCGCCGCCGAAGGTCGGGCGCAGCAGGGCAAAGCGATCTTCGATCATCGCGCGGATCTCGTCGATGCCGGTCTCGTGCACGGTGATCTTGATGCGCGCCTTGTACTTGTTGTCGCGCCGGCCAAGCAGGTTGTAGACGCTGACGATCGCCTCGCAATAGGGCAGCAGGTCGGCCTCGGGCAGGAAGTCGCGGACCACCTTGCCGATCATCGGGGTCCGGCCAAGGCCACCGCCGATCAGGATACGGTAGCCGCGCTCGCCCTTGTCGTTCTCAACGATCTGGATGCCGATGTCATGGGCACGGATCACCGCGCGGTCATGTTCGGCGCCGGTGACGGCGATCTTGAACTTGCGGGGCAGGAACTGAAACTCGGGGTGGTCGGTCGACCATTGCCGCAGCAGTTCGGCCACCGGGCGGGGATCGGCGATCTCGTCCTTCGCGGCACCGGCAAAGTGGTCGGCGGTCACGTTGCGGATCGTGTTGCCCGAGGTCTGGATGCAGTGCATCTCGACATCCGCCAGCGCGCCCAGCATCGCGGGCACGTCGGTCAGCTGCGGCCAGTTGAACTGGATGTTCTGGCGCGTGGTGAAATGGCCATAGCCCTTGTCCCAGCGTTCGGCGATCATCGCCAGCTGGCGCATCTGGTCCGGGTTCAGCGTGCCGTAGGGAATCGCCACCCGCAGCATGTAGGCGTGCAGTTGCAGGTAGAGCCCGTTCATCAGGCGCAGCGGCTTGAATTCGTCCTCGGTCAGGGAGCCGTCGATGCGACGCTCGACCTGCTCGGTGAACTGGGCGACGCGTTCGCGCACGAAGGCTTCGTCGAAGTCGTTGTACTTATACATGGGCATCCTCCCCGGCCTGCTTGCCGAGCGGGTAGTTCGAAGGCCCGCGGGTGCGAAAGTCCTCGCGGAAATGGGTGGGTTCCGGACCGTCGGGACCGGCCTTGGCATCGGCGAGGTAGGCACCGACGACGCGCCCGGGCTGGCCCGTGGCCAGCGCCAGCCGCGCCTTGGCGTGTTCCTCGTCTTCCAGCAGCTCGGCCCGGGTCATGTCGCGGACCCAGCTGTCATCGGCGGCCAGCCAGACGGCGTCGCCTTCGAGCAGCGCGTTGGCCGTGACGACCTTCGGGGTGAAGCGGCGGCTCATCGGGCGGCCTCCATCAGATCTTGCGTGTGCAGGACCTCGGCTGCGGCGCGGGGGGCCAGGCCGAGGAAGGTGAGCGCCGGACCGGAAAGCGCCGCGCGGCTGAGCGCGGGTTCCAGGTCGGCCAGCGTGGTGGTCAGCACCCGCTGATCGGGGCGCGAGGCGTTTTCGACCACCGTGACGGGCGTTGACGCATCGGCGCCGTGCATCATCAGGCGGCCCTGCAGGAACCGCGCGGCGCGCTTGCCCATGTAGATCGCGGCGACGGCGCCGGGCGCGGCCAGCGCACGCCAGTCGTGGTCGGCAAATCCCGCGACGTCGTGGCCGGTCAGGAACCGCACCTCGGAGTTGCGGCCGCGCTTGGTCAGGCTTTGCCCGATGCCGGCGACGGCGGCCGAGGCGGCGGTGATGCCGGGCACGACCGTATACCCCACGCCCGCGGCTTCGCAGGCTTCGATCTCCTCGTCGAGGCGGCCAAAGACGGTGGGGTCGCCGGATTTCAGCCGCACCACCTGATGCCCCTCGCGGGCATGCTCCACGATCATCGCGTCGATGTCGCACTGCGCGACCGAGGGGCCGAAGCCCTCTTTCCCGGCGGCGACGAGCACCGCCTCGCGCCGGGCGAGTTCCAGGATCTCGGGCGTCACCAGCCGGTCGTGGATCACCACGTCGGCCTCGTGCAGCAGGCGCCGCGCCTTCATCGTCAGAAGCTCGGGGTCGCCGGGGCCTGCGCCGACGAAGGACACGTGGCCCGCCCGCGCCTCGGCCGCCAGGTGACGGTCGAGCAGGGTGTCGAGCGCGGCGCGCGCCGCCTCGGGCGTGTCGGGCCGGGGACCCGCACCGAAATAGTAATCGGACCAGAAATCGCGACGTGGGCGTCCGAAGGGCAGGCGGTCGGCCAGTGGGCGGAAGGCCTTGCCCACGCGCGCCAGCATCCCGAGGCTTGCGGGAAGCCGCTCTTCCAGATCACGCTTGATCGCGCGGGCCAGCACGGGGGCGGCGCCCTCGGTCCCGATCGCCACGGTCACCGGATCGCGGTCGACGATGGCGGGGGTGATGAACCGGCTGTCTTCGAGGTTGTCGACGATGTTGACCAGTGCGCCCTCGGCCTCGGCCAGCGCGGCGGTGCGGGCGTCTTCGCCCTCATCCTCGTCGGCGGCGTAGAACAGCACGGCATCGCCCACGTCGCCCGCCCGCAGGGCGCGGCGCGTCAGGTGCAGCCGGCCAGCCCCGGCCCATGCGACGATCTCCTCCGCCGGCTCGGTCGCGAAGACCTCGATCCGGGCTTCGGATTTCATCAGCAGGCGCAGTTTCGCCAGCGCGGCCTCGCCGCCGCCCGAAAGGACGATGCGACGGCCCTCGACGGCCAGAAAGATCGGAAAATGCTTCATGCGTCTCATTCCCGGTTGCTGGCCCTGATGTAGGACATTATTCCTGTTTTGCGCCAGTCAGGCGCGATGAAAAGGACATGCGTTCCAGTGCGCTTACTCAGGCGAACGATTGGACCGGTAATGCGGGAGTGGGGCGAATGACTGTCCGGGTGGACGAGACGGACCGGAAAATCCTCAAGGCGCTGCAGGAGGATGCAGCCCGGTCGCTGGACGAAATCGCGCGCGCGGTGGGCTCATCTAAGACGCCGGTGTGGAATCGCATCCGCAAGCTGCGCGAGGCGGGCGTGATCGGCCGCCAGACGGTCGAACTGGATGCCGAGGCGCTGGGGTTCGAGGCCTGCTTTTTCGTGCTGATCCGCACCAGCGAACATGATGCCGTCTGGCAGGGCCGGTTCCTCGAGGCTCTCCGCGCCCGGCCAGAGGTGCAGGAAGCGCACCGGCTGGCCGGAGATATCGACTACATCCTGAAGGTGCGCGTTCCCAACGCCCGCGCCTACGACGCCTTTTACCAGGCGCTCATCTCGGAGGTGAAGATCCACAACGTCACCGCGCTTCTGTCGATGGAAGAGCTGAAGTCGACGAAGATGCTGCCCCTGTGACCCCGCCCGCCCCGGCGCGGGGCGGTCTGCGCAGGCGCCGGGACATCCGCGCGCGGACCCGCATCCCCGTGGCGACGGACGCCCCGATCCCCGTCAGGGCCGCCGGGCAGGTGCACATCGCGCCCGTTGGGCCAGGCAAGTGGCCGTGCTTTTTATAAGGGAGTGGCAAGGTGGTAGCCCGCGGGGGCTCCGACCTTTCCGAGGCATTTCTCCTCGTCCGTTGCGGTGGCCAAGCGCCTGGCGAGGGGAAGAGCGGCGGGCTGGAGCGGCCAGAGCCCAACTGCGCCGTGTCGGCCGAGGACGAGGGCGAAACTGCGCGGACATGTCCGGCGTCGAGCGTCCAGCGAGGGTCGCGTATCCCTGGGATCTCCGCCTCGATGTCCTCAATGGGAAAGAGCCGCGGTTTGGGCGCACGCCCCACAGGCGCTGGAGGACGCCGTCGGCCAGAGCGCGCCGGCTGCGAGGATCGACCGGAAGCGGATTGGCGAGCGCATGACCGTGGCCGATAGCCCGGAGAAACTTCGGGCGGATTTGTCAGCCGTATGTCACGGAAACCAACCCGGAACCTGCTTTTCCCGAAGGGATACGAGTCTGCCGGCTTCGTGACCGGCAGCCGTTCCTATCGGCCAGGCAACGCGGCGTGGCGGCTTCCTCCGAAGGTCCGCTCTCCCCCATGGAAGGTCCTGCGGCAATCGTGACAACGGCCTCGGTCGCCCGCCCGTTCCGGTCAGTCGGGGTCTATATTCTGCAGCATGCGCTTCAGGATCGAGAGGAACACCCTCAGCTCGTCAGGTGGAATCTCCGACGTCAAAATGCCTTCGTGTCCGAGTGCGATATCGAGGATGCGACGATGCAGCTCCTGACCTTCTTCCGACAGCCACCAACGCCGCTTGCGCGGGTCGCCCCGCTCGGCCTCGAACCGTAACAGCCCCCGTCCTTCCAGCGTCGAGAGCGCCCGGCTGGCCGCAGACTTGTCCATGCGGATCACGCGGCAGATGCCATTCTGCGTGATGCCGGGCTCGATGTTGACCATCGAGAGAACCCGCCACTCGGTGATCCCCAGCCCGAAATGATGCCGGTAGTCCGCCGATGTGCGTCGCTGCCAGGCGTTGCTGAGCGCATTGAGGAGGAACGGCACGTAACCGTTGAGGTCGAGAACCTCCTCTCCCTCCCGCGACCGGGTCGGCGCTGGACGCTTTGATGGCGCGAGGTTCCTGGCCATCTTGGCCATGTCGTATTGCTCCGTCGATCACAGGGCGAGAAGGTCGTAACCTACGCTGGCCAGCCGGTCGCGGACAAGCCCGGCGCCCGGATCGGTCAGGGCCGCAGCCATCAGCCGCCGGGATTTCATGTGGGTTTTTGCATCATTGACCGTTTCGACGGCGCTCAGAACCTCGCCGTCGAACCGCAGGATCGCGCCATTCTCTGTCCGGACGCTGTCGTCCTGTGGTCGCCCAAACCCGGTGATCTGAAGTTTCCAGTCGGCTTGGTCCGACCAGAACCAGGGCACGGCCGCGTAGGGGTCCTCTGTCCCATGGACCAGCCGGCGTGCGACGGCGCGGGCATGGTCCGTCGCGGCCTGCACGCTTTCCAGCCGCACCATGCGCCCGGTGCGCGGGTCGGGAAAGGCGGCGCAATCCCCCAGTGCGGAGATCGCGGGATCCGCGGTCAGGAGCGTCGCGTCCACGACGATCCCGTTGTCACAGGCGAGCCCAGCCTCCCGCGCCAGATCGTCGTTGGGACGGACACCGGCGGCCAGAAGCACGAGGTCCGCAGGCATCTCCGTGCCGTCATCGAAGGCGATGCCGCCTGATGAGACCGAGGTAACCGTCCGGCCCAACGCCAGCTCGGTGCCGATCTCGCAGTGCTTGTCGGCGAAGCGCGCCGACATCTCGGGCGACACCACGCGCGCCATCAGCCGGTCGGACGCCTCGGCCACGATGACGCGTCGGCCGAGCCCCCGCGCAACGGCCGCGAACTCGAGCCCGATGAAGCCGCCGCCGATCACCGCGCAGCGTTCCGCATCCTCCATCGCGACCCGAAGCCGCTGTGCGTCCACGAGCGTCCGCAGGTCGAGCGCCCGATCGAGCCCCTCGATGGTCGGGCGCAGGTTCGACGTTCCAGTGGCCAGGATCAGGTGATCATAGGGGATTTCCGACCCGCCGGCCTGCACGCGCTGCGCGTCGCGGTCGATCGACGTGACCCGGGTCCCCGGTCGAAGCGTCACGTCGTTCTTCTCGAAGAAGGCGGCGGGCCGCAGGTTCAGCGCCTCGGCGTCGCCCGACTTGAGATAGGCCTTCGACAGGGGCGGGCGCTGGTAGGGCAGGCCCTCCTCTGCGCCGATCAGGAGGATCTCGCCCTCGAACTTCTCCTGCCGCAGGCTGGCGGCGGCCTGGAACCCGCCCTGTCCGGCCCCGACAATGACGACGCGGGCGGGCGGGGGTCCCCATGCCATCAGACCTGCTCCTCTGGCAGGCGCACGCGGAGCCCGTCGAGCTCAGGCGTCAGCTTGATCTGGCAGGAGAGGCGCGAGAACTCGTCGACGGGGCTGGCGGCGCTTTCCAGCATGTCCTCCTCGCCGTCCTTCCTGGCGCCGGTCCGGTCCGTCCAGTCGGGATCCACATGGCAATGGCAGGTGGCGCACATCATCGAGCCGCCGCACTCTGCGACGATGCCGTCCACGCCCTGTGCCAGGGCTGTCGACATGACGCTGTCGCCCTCGCGACCCTCGACCGTCTCCTCAGAGCCGTCGGGATGGATGTAAGTAACCTTGATCACTGGTCGTCTTCCTCGATTGCTATTTCGCGATCAGCCGCAGCGGCAGCCGGTCGAGCGCGTGGACGGCATTGTTGGGTCGCCAGATCGCGTCGCCGGCGGGCTCGATCCGGTCGACCCGCTCGATCATGGCGCCGAGGAGCGCCTCGAGCTCGGCGCGCGCGATGTTCTGGCCGACGCAGCCGTGGATGCCCGCCCCGAAGGCCAGATGCCCCATCGGTTTGCGGTCGATCCGGAAGGCCTCCGGGTCGTCCCACTTGTCGGGGTCCATATTGGCCGAGCCGAGGGCGCAGAGCACCTTGGCCCCTTCCTCGATGGGGTGGCCGGCCACCTCGGTGTCGCGGTCCGCGGTGCGGCAGAATGTATGGACCGGGGAGGTCAGGCGCAGGACCTCTTCGAAGGCGGGCCGGATGAGCTTCGGGTCGGCCTTCAGCGCCTCCCACTGGTCGGGGTTCCGCGAGAAGCACCAGAGCGCGTTGCCGATCCCGGTGACGGTGGTGTCGACCCCGGCCGACAGGAACGAGCGCACCAGCATGGCCGCTTCGCCCGCCTCGATCTCACCCTCATCGGCCGCGGCGTAGATCATGCCGCCAAGGCCGTCTTCGGTCAGCCTGTCCCGGGCGCAGGCCGCGTTGATCCAGGCCGCGACCTCGGGCGCGCGTTCCATCGCCGCCCGCCGGATAGCGTTGTCCGGCCCGAGCGCGTTGAAGACGATGGCCCCGTAGTCGACCAGGTGCCGCTTGTGCACGTCGGTCATGCCGACGGCGCGGGGAAAGACGGAGACGGGGAAGGCCTCGGCCACGTCGGACACGCCCTCGACCTCACCCCGCTCCAGAAGCGCGTCGACCAGTGTATCCGCCGCCGCGCGGAACTGCTCGCCCAGCCCCTTGGCGACCTTGGGCGACAGCGCGCGCGACATCACCTTGCGGGTCCTGGTGTGGGCGGGCGGATCGACCTCGAGGATGATCGAAGGCGGCCGCCACGGATCGCCCAGCTTGAAGTCGTTCAGCCCGACGCCGCGCGACGACACGAAGACCTCGTGGTCCGAAAAGGTCGTCTTCGTCACCTCGTAGCGGCCGACCGCGAAGGCGCTCCATTTCGGGATGTAGACGATCTCGCCCCGCTCGCGCAGCTCGGCCCACCACGGATAGGGATCGGCCAGCACCGCGGGGTCGTAGGGGTCAGTGTCCCAGACCGGAATGCTCTGGTCCGGGGTGACGGGACGGTGTCCTTCGATAAGGGTCATCACGCATCTCCTTTCGGGGTTTGGCCGACGCCGACATGGCGGTGCAGAAGGTCGGGCCGGTCGGCCAGTTCGGCGGCAGGTCCGCTGTGGACGATGGCGCCGTTCGACATCAAAATCGCCCGGTCCGCGAACGCGAGCGCCGCGCGGGCATGCTGCTCGACAAGGACGACGGACCGGGTTCCGTCCTTCGCCAGGTCCTCGAAGCTTTGCATCAGCATCGCGCAGATCACCGGGGCGAGGCCTTCGAGCGGTTCATCGAGCAGAATCACGTCGGGCCGCGTCATCAGCGTGCGGGCGATGGCCAGCATCTGCTGTTCGCCACCAGACAGCTGGACGCCACCGTTGCGCCGCCGCTCCTTCAGGCGCGGGAAGAGGGCGTATGCCTCCTCGAGCGTGGCATCGCCGCGCTGCGCGGCGATCAGGTTCTCCTCGACGCTGAGCGATGGAAAGATGTCGCGCGTCTGCGGCACCAGGCCGAGACCGAGCGCGTTTCGCCGGAAGGGCGCCAGGCGGGCGATGCCTCGCCCGCGCAACTCGATTTTCCCCGCGTGGAGCGTCGAGAGCCCCATGATCGTCGCCAGCAATGTCGTCTTGCCCGCGCCGTTGCGCCCGATCACGGCAAGCCGTTCGCCGCGGCCGAGATCGAGGTCGATGTCGCGCAGGACATGCGTGGGACCATACCCCGCCGTGACACCCCTGAGGCTCAGAACCGGATCAGCCATCCTCGCCTCCCAGGTACAGCCGGCGCACCTCGGGGTCCGCCGCGATCGTGTCGGGCGTGCCTTCGGTCAGGATGCGCCCGTTCACCAGAACGACGATCGAGGCCGCGACCCGGAACACGAGTTCCATGTCGTGCTCGATGATCAGCACGGCCAAGTCGCCCGGTAGGGCTTCGATCGCGTCGGTGATCAGGTGGGTCTCCGACGACGGGACGCCGGCGGCGGGCTCATCGAGGATCAGCACCCGCGGTCTCAGCGCCAGCGTCAGCGCCATCTCCACAAGCCGTTGCTGGCCGTAGGCCAGATCCGACACCGGGCGGTCGGCGAGCGGCTCGAGGTCGAACTGACGGATAAGAGCGTCCACCTCTGCCTCGACCTCCGGGTCGCCCTGGGCGGGGCGGAACATGCGCATGCAGCGTCCCTCCCGCTCGAGCACCGGAAGGCGCAGGTTCTCACGCACCGTGAGGCGGGTGAACAGGTTGGTGATCTGGAATGTCTTGGCGATCCCAAGGCTGACGCGCTGCCGCTCGCTCAGGCGGCCGATGTCGCGGCCGTCGAAACGGATCGTCCCGGCGCTCGGGCGCAGGATGCCGGTGACGAGGTTCGCGAAAGTGCTTTTTCCCGCCCCGTTCGGCCCGATCAGCGCCGTGCGCGCGCCGGGGGCGAGATCGAGATCGATGCCCTCGGCGACGACGAGGCCGCCGAACCGCTTCGATAGTCCACGCACTTCAAGTCCGGTCGGCATCGCGACCTCCCTTGTCCACGATCAGGCCGGTCAGCGCACGGGGCAGGGCGATCAGGCCCGCCGGCAGGAAGAACACCACCGCCAGCACCAGCGCGCCGATGACGAAGAGCCAGTTGAACGGATCATTGGCTGCGGCGATGTGCTCGACCGTCATGAAGAGCGTCGTCCCGATCACCGCCCCGGTCAGCCGCCCGGTACCGCCTAGGATCAGCATGATCACCGCCTCGGCCGACAGCGCGAAGGCGAAGACCTCGAGGCTGACGAGCTGGGTGATCTGTGCCGCGAGAGCTCCGGCGATCCCGGCGACGGCGCCGCCGATGACGTAGGCGGTGATCTGACGCCAGTAGACCGAGGCGCCGATGGCCGTCATCCGTGCCGGGCTTTCGTGGATGCCCCGAAGCGACAGGCCGAAGGGCGAGCGGACTATGACAGCGAGCAGCACGAAGACTGCGACCGCGACAGCGAGCGCATACCAGTAGCCCGTCCGCCCGATGAAATCGAACTCGAAGAGACCGAGGACGGGATCGACGCGGATGCCGCGCAACCCGTCCGCGCCGCCGGTCAGCCCGCGCGCACGGTTGGCCAGCTCGTGCAGGATCGCGGCCACGGCGATCGTCAGCATGATCAGGGTCAGCCCGCGCGCCCGCATCACGACGAGACCCGAGAGTGCGGCGATCGCCGCGCCGGCGAGGGCGCCCACCGCGAGGCCCGCAAGCGGGTCGCCCCAGACGTGGATCGAGAAGAGCCCCGCGGCGTAGGCGCCGCTGCCGTACATCGCTGCCTGCCCGAGCGTGGGGATGCCGGCGTAGCCGAGCACGAGGTCGATCGACAGCACGAAGACGATCATGATGACGATCCGCGTCAGGAAGGCGAGATCGTAGGGAAAGACGAAGAAGGCCGCGACGGCCGCCAGAAGGCAGGCGAGGGGAAGGATCAGGTTGCGCATCTCAGACCCTCCCCATCAGGCCCTGCGGCCGAGCCGCGAGAAGCGCGATGACGATGCCGTAGAAGGCGAGGGTGGCGAGGTCGGGGACGAGGTAGCGGGCCGCCGTTTCGATCACGCCAAGCCCGAGGGCGGCCGCGAAGGAGCCGGCTATCGAGCCCATGCCGCCTACCGCGACGACGATCAGGAACAGCACCATGTACCGAAGGGGGTAGTAGGCGTCGATCGGCAGAAGCTCGGCCCCGAAGATGCCACCGAGTGCCGCCAACGCGGCACCGAGAGCGAAGGTCACCATGTAGATCAGGCCGGTGTCGATCCCGTGCGCCGACGCGGTCGCGCGGTTGTCGACGGCCGCCCGCAGACGGATGCCGAAGCGCGTGCGCTCGAGCAGGAGCCAGAGCCCGGCGATCACCGCGAGCCCGAGGGCGATGACCGCCAGCCGGTGCGCGGGCAGGGTGCGGAAGCCGAGATCGACCGGCGCGCGGAGCGCGGGCGGCAGGTCGATCGCCAGAAGCGTCGAGCCCTGCCAGAGGTTGACGCTCGCGATCATGAGGAAGGTCAGTCCGATGGTCGCCAGCACCTGCTGCAATTCCCCGAACCCGTAGATCCGGCGATAGAGCACACGCTCGAGCGGCAGCGCGATGGCGACGGTCCCGGCGATGGCGAGGGTCGCCGCGATCCAGAACGGCAGGCCGACCTCGCGGCCCAGCCAGTGGGCGAGCGCGCCGCCGATCAGGGCGAACCCTCCGTGGGCGAGGTTGATGACGCGCATCAGGCCCATGGTCACCGACAGGCCGACGGCGATCATGAAGAGGATCATGCCGTAGGCAACGCCGTCGACGGCGATGTTCAGAAAAAGATCCATGTCCGCTCCGGATTGGCGGGTGGTCGAGCCGGCGGGCGGCCGGCCCGACAGGGGGTCAGCGGTCCCAGCCCAGGTCGCCGACGGTGGCGATCATGCCCTTCTCGGCGTTCTCGAGCATGCCGGTCTCGGCGTTGCGCTCGACCTCGCGGATATAGACGTTCTGCACGACCGTCCGTGTCTCCGGGTCCATCGTCAGCGGCCCGCGCGGGCTTTCCCATTCCAGCCCCAGCGCGGATTCGACCGCCGCCGGCCCGTCGCTGCCCGCAGCTTCGACCATGTGATAGATCAGGTGCACGCCGTCATAGGCGCCCACCATGGCCCAGTTGGCCACCGCGTCGGGGTGATCCTCGCGCAGCGCCGCCAGGAATTCGCGGTTGGCATCGGTATCGTGCGCCTCGGAATAGTGATAGGCCGTGGTCAGCCCGATCGCCTGATCGCCCAGGGCCTGGAGGTTCGACTCCTCGGTCTCGGCGGTGCCGAGAAAGCGGATGCCGGCGTCGCGCAGGCCGTTCTCGTTATAGGTCTTGGTATAGGTGAAGGTCGGGGGACCGCCCGGCAGGAAGGCGAAGACGGCATCAGGCGCGGCGTCGCGCACGCTTTGCAGAAACGGCGTGAAATCGGTCGTCGACAGCGGCATGCGGATGCTGTCCATCACCTCGCCGCCCTTCTCCTCAAAAGCCGCGCGAAAGGCGTTCTCGGCGTCGATACCGGGGCCGTAATCGGCGACCGTGGTGATCGCGGTGCGGATGCCCTGATCATAGGCCCAGTCGGCCAGCGGCTCGGACACCTGCCAAAGCGTGTAGCTGGTGCGCAGGAAGAACTCGCTCTCGCGGTTGATGGACGAGGTCGCGGCGTTGAAGATCACTGTCGGCGTCTGCGACTGTTCGATCAAGGGGGCGACGGCCAGCGCGTTCGGCGTGAAGGTGAAGCCGGCCAGGTAGTCGACCTTTTCACGGATCAGAAGCTCCTGCGCCAAGGCCCGCGCCTGGTCCGGGTTCGGCCCGCCGACATCCTTGAAGACGAACTCGATCTCGTGCTCGCCCACGCTGGTGCCGTGCTGAGCCTGGTAGGTCTCGATAGCTTGCTGGTACTGCGTTCCATAAAGCGCGAACGGCCCCGAGAAGGGCGCGATCACGCCCACACGGATCGTGTCGGCATGCGCCGTCGAGAACGCAAGTGCAGAGACCGCAGCGCCGAGCGCCAGGGTGCCTTTGATCTTCATGTGATCCTCCCTTGGAAGACGACCCCTCCCCGGGTCGCCAGTTGAATCATCAACTCATGGCAGTATTCGCATCAAGACTTGATATGTCAACTCATCTTCCTCCATTCTGGTTGGTGGGCACGCAGCCCCGGTTTTCGGGGCGGTGCCGGAGGAGGAGATCATGTCGGATATCCACGAAGGACGATGCCTTTGCGGCGAGCTCAGCTACAGCGTCACCGGTGAACCCGCGCGGGTGATCGTGTGCCACTGCCGCTTCTGCCAACGTGCGACGGGGTCGACCGGAATGGTCGACGCGATCTTCCCTGAGGCGACTTTCGTTCAGCGGACCGGCACGCCGCTCGTACACCGGCACCTGTCCCAGGGCAGTGGCAAAGAGGTGCGGGTCCACTTCTGCGGCAGGTGCGGCGGGCGCACGCATTTGACCTTTGACGCCATTCCGGGCGTCGTCGGCATCTATGCCGGCACGTTCGACGACCCACACTGGTTCGACCGCTCCGGGGCGCCGCACATCTTCGCGGACGAGGCCCCGCCTGGAACGTTTTTTCCTGCGGATACTGATATCTTCCCGAAGGGTCTTCGAGAGAGCGATGGAAGTCCGGCAACCGCACAGCGCTATGCGGCCCCGGTCCGGTCGTGACGACGTAGCAGGCGTGCAAGGAGCATTGGTCAACGTCCCGATTTCTCAACAGCGCGCGTGCCTTAGGTCTGCCAAGGCTCGGCATGATCCGCGTCGGGAAGCCGGTCCTTCAGGTTCACCCCCTCGTCGAAAAGCACGACGAGATGGCGTGCGGAGCTGCCGCGAAAAGTGTCCGGTCCTCGCGCTGCCCTAAGCTGACGCGCAGCCCGACTGGGTACGGGGCAGGGGCATGGCGCTCGGCATCGTCGTAAAGCTCCTCCTCGACCTGGAGGACAATCCCGGCGCGGCGGCGCGACTCAGCCGGATGCGGCAGGGGGTCCTGATCGGCACGCGCTACACCGCGCGCCTCTCGCTCGCCGAGATCCGCCTCGCGATCCTCGTCCGGCGGGGCCGATCGGGCGACCCGAGGATGCCCTTCAAGTCGGAGATGATTGACACCTTATCAGAGTGGTGCGTCACGACTCCTTGACGGCAATCTCCTCTCGTGTCGTGCCCCGCCAGGCGACCTCGAAGCCGATATCTTCGCATCCACCGCCAGCGACGCGACCCGCGTCTTTCAGTTCGATCAGGCGATCGACCGCAAGCCATCCCATCCTGTACCGGTCGATGCTAACGGTGCTGATTGGTGGGTTCATTTCCTGGAGAAGATCCATGCCGTTGAACCCGCAGATCCCGAAGGTGTCCGGCACCCTGATACCGCGGCGCTGGCATTCGAGCGCGGCGCCGAGCGCGATGTCGTCGTTGTTGGTGAAGACCGCGTCGGTCTCAGGGTGACGCGCGAGGAGGTCCGTCAGGAGGTCCGCTCCAATCCGCGCCGATGAAGGCTGGAGCGAGGTCGAAACGCGGTCGGCCTCCCCGACGTCTGCCACGGCGCGGCGATATCCTTCCATGCGCTTCTGCGAGCGTCTGTCCATTCGGGCGCCGAGAAATCCGACATGTCGATACCCTTGCCGATGCAGTCCCGAGACGGCTTCAGTCGCAGCCCGTTCGTGGTTGAGCCCGACCGCGAGGTCGATGACGTCGATGTCGATGTCCATGATCTGGACGACCCGGCACGCGGCCTCGCGCAGAAGATCGGCCGACGCCATCGTCTGCTCGCCCCCCGCCACGATAAGCCCCGTCGGGTTCTGCTGAAGAAAGACCCTGATCAGCTTTTCTTCCTCAAAAGGGCTGTAGCGATGGTTGCCGATCTGAAGGGTATGCGGCGTCCCGCTCACCCGGTCGAAGGCGCCATTGACCACGTCGAGATAGACGTTGTTGCTGAGCGACGGCAGCAAAAGACCGATGACGTCCGTGCGACGGGAGGCGAGGGCGGAGGCCGCGAGGTTCGGCACGTAGCCAAGACGCGTCACGGCCGTCATGACGCGTTCGCGAACGTCGTCGGACACGAGATCGGGGTGCCTGAAACAACGCGATACCGTGATCGCGCTAACACCCGATTCGCGCGCAACATCCTTGAGAGTTGGCGCTTTTGAATTTTTCTTTCCAGATTTATCATTGTCTTGTCTTCGCATCCTGCAACAATATCCATCTCTGGTTGTAAATGACAGCGCAATCATACACGCTGGGACGAAATCGAGTTTGAAATCAGCTTTCGCTCGAACGTCGAAACGATCTCGGGAGACGAGGCTCTGCAACAGCATAATGCGATCCTCGTCATGGGGCCGAGCGGTGCCGGAAAGAGCACGTTCGCTTCGGGTCTGGCGGTGGCGCTTGGCGCCCTCTTCATCGAGGGCGACGATCACCATCCTCCGGCAAATCGCGCTTCCATGGTCGCAGGGCGCCCTCTTGATGACGAGATGCGCAAGCCCTGGCTCGCGGCACTGGGCGCGGAAGTTCGATCGGCCCGGAGGGACAGGGACGTGGTGTTCGCCTGTTCCGCTCTGAAGCGGGCCTACCGTCGGATTTTGCATGATGCGGCGGGCCCGTTCGAGACCGTCTTCCTGACGTGTCCGACGACCGTGATCGCGGAGCGGATGACGAGGCGAGAGCACTTCATGCCGCCCGGCCTGCTTGAAAGCCAGATCGCGGCGCTCGAGCCGCCGACAGCGGACGAGGGGGCCCTGACGTTCGACGTCTCAGGCCCCAGGGAGGAAATCCTTTCGCGGATCGTCGCGGAGGTAGGGCAGCGCCTCGACGCAGGCTGCCTTCAGAAAACCCGGACGTCCTGACGACGTACCGGGGCCAAGCCAAGTTCCAGGGAGGAACACATGAAGACGACATCCATCGCCCTTACGGGTGCTATCCTCGTTGCCGCCGGCGCTGCCGGTGCGCAGGACTACACCGCGCGGCTTTCGCTCGACGTGCCTGAGGACAATCCGAAATACGCAGCCGCCGAGATCTTCGCCGACGCGGTCTCCGAAAAGACCGACGGCGCGGTCGAGATCCAGCTCTTCGCCAACTCGCTCCTCGGCGGCGAGGTGGAATCGGCCGAAGGCATCCGTCTCGGTTCGATCCAGGCCGGCATCATCACCTCGTCGGTGCTTGCCCAGTGGGTCCCCGAGGTTCAGGTCCTCGATCTGCCGTTCATCTTCAACAGCGACGAACACGCCATCGCGATGAACGAGCCGCTGACCGAAGCGCTTCAGGACGACTTCGCCGAAGCGGGCTTTCACCTTCTCGGCTTCACACCGAACGGTGCCCGCGCCGTGATCAGCAAGGAAGAAGTGCGCGTGCCCGCCGACGTCGAGGGCAAGAAGATGCGCGTCATCCAGAACGACCTGCACGTCGATCTCTGGGAGACGGCAGGCGCCAGCCCGACGCCGATCCCGCACCCCGAGATCTACAACTCGATGCAGACCGGCGTCGTTGACCTCTTCGACAACACCGCGTCGAACTACTACTCCGAGAGCTGGTACGAGGTCGCGCCCTACTACACCGAGCTGAACCACATCTACGCCATCGGCAGCTGGGTGTTCTCGGAAAGCTGGTGGCAGAACCTGCCGGAAGAGCACCGCGCGGCCATCGAGGAAGCGGCCGCCGAGGCGCAGTCGCAGCAGCCCGAGCTTCAGGCCAAGCAGGACGAGGAATCGCTCGCCCGGACCGAGGAAGCCGGCTCGACCATCATCACCGACGTGGACCGCGAGGCCTGGATCGAGGTGATGCAGCCGGTGCGTGACGAGTACGCCGAAAGCATCCCCGGCGCCGAAGAGCTGCTCGGCATCATCGCCGACGCCGACCCGGACGCCTGAGGCACGGGACGGCACGCGGACCGGGGGCGCACGCCCCCGGTCTTCGTCATGCGACAAGGGGGGAGGAGCGAGATGGCAGAGGAAAGCGGACAGGGGGAATTCCCCGAATCCGGGGGCGAGGCGCATGTCGATCCGCGCACCGGGCCGGCCTGGCTGGCCGCCCTCGGACGGCTGCACTTCGGTCTCGACTGGATCACGTCGACGGCCGTTTTCGTTATCCTTTGTGTCATGTCGCTGGTCGTCCTGACCGGGGTGATCACGCGCTATGTCTTCAACGACGCGCTGTCGTGGAGCGAGGAGTTCGCGCTCTGGTCCTTCACCTGGATCATCTTCCTCGGCGCCGCGGTCGGGATCGGACGGATCGGCCACGTCTCGATGTCGCTGCTCGCCGAGATGACGGAGGGAAGGACGCGCCATGCGCTCGACCTCCTGCGCGACGCGGCGATCTTTCTCAGCCTGATCGCCTTCGCGACGAAGGGCATGGTTCTCGTCGAAACCGTGGGCGGCACCAGTCCCAGCCTGCATTGGCCCAACCCGTTGCGATACTCCGTGATCCCGGCCTCCGGCGTGATCGGGGCGCTGCTGCTTCTGACGAACGACACGGAAGATGTCCGCGTCTTCATGCGCCGCATGGCTGCGCTGATCCTGGCGGGCATCACCTATGTCATCCTTGAAGCGGTCGCACCGCTGCCGGTGATCTCGGGGTGGTCGCAGAGCTCGGTCATGCTCGGGGCCTTCTTCGTGCTCATGCTGATCGGCACGCCGATCTCGTTCTGCCTGATCGGCAGCGTCCTTTTCACGACATGGACCGGCGGCCTTCTTCCCGCCCAGGCCGTGCTGCAGAATGCCGTGGCGGGGGCGGGCAAGTTCATCCTGCTTGCGATCCCCTTCTTCCTCTCGGCGGGATACCTTCTGAACCTCGGTGGGCTCTCGACGCGACTGATCGACTTTGCTGGCAGCCTCGTCGGGCACTTCCGGGGCGGGCTCGCGCACGTCAACGTTCTCAACAGTCTCATGCTGGGTGGTGTCTCGGGCTCGACCAGCGCCGACGCGGCGACGACGACGAAGATCATCGTGCCCGAGATGGTCAAACGCGGCTACTCGCCCGCCTTCTCTTGCGCGATCACCGCGGCCTCGGCTCTCCTGCCGAACGTGGTGCCCCCGGCGATCGCGATGCTGGTCTTCGCCTCCGTGGTCGACGTTTCGATCGCGCGGCTCTTTATCGGCGGCGTGGTGCCGGGACTTCTGCTCGCAGCCGCGCTTATGATCACCTCGTACATCATCGCTCGCGTGCGGGGGTATGAGGCCGCATCCAAGCGGGCCCCGGCATCGAAGATCTGGTCGAGCTTCCTCAGGGCGTTCCCGGTTCTGCTCGTCGTGGTGGTTGTCCTCGGCGGCATCCGCTTCGGTGTGACGACCGCGACGGAGGCGGGCGTGATGACGCTCTTCTACGTCTTCCTCCTCGGGAAATTCGTTTTCCGGGAATACTCGTGGAAGAGCTTCTTTCACAACTTCCGGGAATGCGGCGTGGAGGGAGCGACCGTGACCTTTCTGATCGCGGCCTCGGCCCCCTTCGCGTGGGTGCTTATCGCCGACCGGGTGCCGCAGGACCTCGTCGCGTGGCTGAGCGAGGGCGTCGAAGGGCGGATGGTGATCTTCCTTCTGATGACTGCTTTCCTCCTCGTCATCGGCATGTTCCTCGATCTCACGCCCGCAATGCTGATCACCGCGCCGCTCTTCATGCCGGTACTGTCGAGCTTCGGGGTCGACCCCGTCCAGGCCGGGATCGTGATGATCATCGCGCTGCAGCTCGGCGGGGTGACGCCGCCCGTCGGCATCCTCGTCTTCGTCTCTGCCCAGGTCGCCAGGGTCGAACCCGGGCCGATCTTCCGGGCGGCGATCCCGTTTATCATCGCCACCCTCGTGGTGATCCTGCTTCTGGAAGCGTTCCCGGTCCTGACGACGGGCCTCTGGGACCTCCTCGGCTGATCCCGCGATCCATCTGAAAGGACCCATCCACATGTCACCTCTCTTCGACCTCGCCGGCAAGCGCGCCCTCGTCACCGGATCGAGCCAGGGGATCGGCCTCGCGCTCGCCCGCGGCCTCGCCGAGCACGGCGCGCGCGTGATCCTGAACGGACGCACCGAGAGCAAGCTCGAGGCCGCCGCCGGTGATCTCCGGCGAGACGGCCTCGAGGTCGAGACCGCGTCGTTCGACGTGACCGACCCCGAGGCGGTCCGCGCAGCGGTGGCCGGGCTGGAGGAGGCCGGTCCAATCGACATCCTCGTCAACAACGCCGGCATGCAGTTCCGCACGCCGCTCGAGGACTTTCCCGACGAGGAGTGGTCGCGCCTGATGCGGACGAACGTCGACAGCCTGTTCTATGTCGGCAAGGCCGTGGCGAAGGGCATGATCGCACGGGGCACGGGCCGGATCGTCAACATTGCCTCGGTCCAGGCCGAACTCGCGCGTCCGGGCATCGCGCCCTACACCACGACCAAGGGCGCCGTGCGCAACCTCACGCGCGGCATGTCGACGGACTGGGCGCAGCACGGCCTCAGGGTCAACGCGCTTGCGCCGGGTTACTTCAAGACGCCCCTGAACCAGGCGCTCGTCGACGATCCGTCCTTCACGGATTGGCTCGAAAAGCGCACGCCGGCCGGGCGGTGGGGTAATGTTGAGGAGCTCGTGGGCGCGGCCGTCTTCCTGTCGAGCGAGGCCGCGTCCTTCGTGACGGGTCAGACGATCTTCGTCGACGGCGGCATGACCACCAGCATCTGAGAGGCGACGGCCTGCCGGTGCGCAACGGGCCTCGTCGGACGCTTTCGAAATCGTGCCTCGAAGCTCGTCGGTATCAGACCGGCAGTGCCGCGGGGTGGGCAGGACCGAGCGCCTGGCCTTTCAGCCACGTCTGGGAACTCGATGCCGCCTTGCAGGTGGGGGAGGGCTTCGGCCGTTAGACCGGGCTGCCCTCGCCCTCTCCGCCCACCGGACGAGATCCTTCCGCAGACCCGAAGTCCCTCGGCATCGGTCTGCGTATCCATTCCATCCAAGCCGTTCGGATCGAAACGTCAGCCGCGCGAGATCACTGCCGTCCTCGATTTCACCCCCTGGACGCATTCCGCCCTGACGCTTTCTTGTTCAGCTCGAAGGGCGAGCCGTTCGCGTCGAAGAACAGCCTCGGGTACAGGATCGCGAAATGGTGCGTCCAGGCGGGCCTGTCGAAACAGGTGGAGGTCGTCAGCAAGAAGACGGGAACCACGACGAAAAAGCGACGCTTCACGCGGTCGCAGGGTGGCGTGCGGAAGGCCACGGCGCACGAGCGTGCGGAGGCAGGGGCGAACGTCTACGGGATCGCGGCCCGGCTGTCGCACTCCGACTTCAAGTCGTCGGCGCCGTATGTCCGCTATATCGACCGCAAGTGCCTGGCGAAGGTCAGCCTTGACCGTGTCGAGGAGGCCAAGCTGGTGCAAGCTGTCCCAAAGAACCCGGAAAGTCGGGCGCCCGTAGTTCGGAAGCAAGGGTATTCGGGGAAAAGTGGTAGCCCGTAGGGGAATCGAACCCCTCTTTCCAGGTTGAAAACCTGGCGTCCTAACCGATAGACGAACGGGCCAGCCTTGGTGCGTGTCAGTGTCACGCTGCTTGCGTGGGGGCGTATCTAGAAAAACCATCAGGCGGGCGCAAGCGCTATTTTCACGTTTTTTCGTCCCGGGCCGGGTGCCCCGACGTCGCCGGGCCACTGCCGTGCCACGACCGCCATCCCGCAGCCACCATCCTGCAGCCACCGTCCCGCTGCCACCATTCCGCTGCCACCGTCCCTTGGCCCCCGCCCCGAAACCTCCGTCCCGTCCCGGCGTCCGCCCCCTGCGCAGACCCCCGCCGAATACCGGCCCTTCGCCATTTCTGCGCAAAGGGGGCTTTCCCCCCGCGGCGCGTCGGTGTTCAAAAGCCCCATGACACCACCCTCTCGCACCGACTGGCGGCTCGTGATCCTGCTGTGGCTTGCCGGACTTCTGGCCGCCGGGCAATTCGGCAAGGTCTCCCTGACGCTGACCGAACTGGGTGCACTTTATCCCGCGGCCGGGCTGGCGCTGCCATTCGCCGTCTCGGTGGTCGGGCTGGTGGGCATCGTGCTGGGCGCGGTCTCGGGCGGGCTGGTGGCGCGCGCGGGGCTGCGGCGGTCGGTGCTGGCGGCGCTGGTCGCAGGCGGGCTGCTGTCGCTGATCCAGGCCGCGGGGCTGCCGCTGTGGCTCCTGCTTCTGACCCGCGCGGCCGAGGGGATGTCGCACCTGGCGCTTGTCGTCGCGGCGCCGTCGCTGATGATTGAGGCGTCGCGCCCGCGCGATCACCCGGTCGTCATGGGGCTTTGGGGCACGTTCTTCGGGGTGGCCTTTGCGCTGATCACCGTGATCCTGCCGCCGCTTCTAGCGCGGGGCGGCCTGCCGCTGGTCTTTGCCGTGCACGGGGGCGCGATGCTGGCGGCGGCCGTGCTGCTGCTGCCGGTCCTGCCGGCACGGCGGGTGCGCGAGACGGGCGAATTCGAACTGGGGCGGGAACTGCGCGAGATCTATGCCGACCCGCGCGCGATGGCGCCGGGCCTGATCTTCCTCTGGCACACGCTGACCTACGTGGCGCTGCTGACATTCCTTCCCGACCGGCTGGGGGTGGCGGGGCTGGCCGTGGCGCTGCCTCTGGTGGCCCTCGCGGCGACGATGGGGGCCGGGGTCGCGGCAAAGCGGATAGCGCCGCTGTGGCTGGCGGTCGCGGGCTTTGCCGCGACGCTGGGGCTGGCGGCGGCAATGCTGGTGCTGCCCGACCTGCGCGGGCCTCTTGCCCCGGCGTTGTTCGTCGCCATCGGCGTGGTGCCGGGGGCGAGCTTTGCCGCGATCCCGTGGTTCAACACCGATCTGTCCGGGCGGGCCCGGGCCAATGGCGCGCTGGCGCAGATGGGCAATGTCGGCACCTTCTGCGGCACGCCGCTGTTCGCGCTGGCGCTGTCGGCGGGCGGGACGGCAGGTCTCTTTGCGCTGACGGGTCTTCTGGCCGCCGGCGGTCTGGCCATTGTGGCCGCTTTGCGCCTGCGACTCGGACGAATTCGCGCGCCACTTTAACTCGTTCGCCAAACGTTCCAATTTTGGGTTGGAGACTCGGCGCAAGGCGCCTATCTCTTGTCCGGTTCCGAAGAGGTGGGCGATGGCCGAGCTGAAGCATATCGAGGTTCGCGGCGCGCGCGAACATAATCTGAAGTCGATCGACGTGGATATTCCGCGCGACCAGCTGGTGGTGATCACCGGCCTGTCGGGCTCGGGCAAATCCAGTCTCGCCTTCGACACGATCTACGCCGAGGGCCAGCGCCGCTATGTCGAGTCGCTGTCTGCCTACGCGCGGCAATTCCTCGACATGATGGAGAAGCCCGACGTCGATCACATCAGCGGCCTGTCGCCCGCGATCTCGATCGAGCAGAAGACCACCAGCAAGAACCCCCGGTCCACCGTCGGCACGGTGACCGAGATCTACGACTACATGCGGCTTCTCTTCGCGCGGGTCGGCACCCCCTACAGCCCCGCCACCGGCCTGCCGATCGAGGCGCAGCAGGTGCAGGACATGGTCGACCGGGTCATGGGGCTGGAAGAGGGCACGCGCGGCTACCTGCTGGCGCCGATCATCCGCGACCGGAAGGGCGAGTACCGCAAGGAATTCCTCGAACTGCGCAAGCAGGGCTTCCAGCGCGTCAAGGTCGACGGGCAGTTCTACGAGCTGGACGAGCCGCCGACACTGGACAAGAAGTTCCGCCACGACATCGACGTCGTCGTCGACCGCATCGTCGTGCGCGAGGGGCTCGAGACGCGGCTGGCCGACAGCTTCCGCACCGCGCTGGACCTTGCCGACGGGATCGCCGTGCTGGAGACCGCGCCGAAGGAAGGCGAGGGCGAGCGCATCACCTTCTCCGAGAACTTCGCCTGTCCCGTCTCGGGCTTCACCATCCCCGAGATCGAGCCGCGGCTGTTTTCGTTCAACGCGCCCTTCGGTGCCTGCCCCGCCTGCGACGGTCTGGGGGTCGAGCTCTTTTTCGACGAACGCCTCGTCGTGCCGGACCAGAACCTCAAGGTCGGCGACGGCGCGATCGCGCCGTGGCGGAAAGGCAAGTCGCCCTATTTCACCCAGACCATCCAGGCGATGGCCAAGCACTACGGGTTCAAGACCTCGACCGTCTGGAAAGATCTGCCCGAAGAGGTGCAGCGCGTCTTCCTGCGCGGGTCGGACAAGACCGAGATCAAGTTCCGCTATGACGAGGGCGGCCGCGTCTACGAGGTGTCGCGTCCCTTCGAAGGCGTGATCCCCAACATGGAGCGGCGCTACCGCGAAACCGACAGTGCCTGGGTGCGCGAGGAATTCGAGCGCTACCAGAACAACCGGCCCTGCGGCGTCTGCCACGGCTACCGGCTGAAGCCCGAGGCGCTGGCGGTCAAGATCGCCGGCCTGCACATCGGGCAGGTTGTCGAGAAATCGATCAAGGAAGCCTATGACTGGTGCGAAAGCGTCCCGGCCGAGCTGAGCAAGCAGAAGAACGAAATCGCCCGCGCCATCCTCAAGGAGATCCGCGAGCGTCTGGGTTTCCTCAACAACGTCGGGCTGGAGTATCTGACCCTGTCGCGCAATTCGGGCACGCTGTCGGGCGGCGAAAGCCAGCGGATCCGGCTGGCCAGCCAGATCGGATCGGGCCTGACGGGCGTGCTCTACGTGCTGGACGAACCCTCGATCGGGCTGCACCAGCGCGACAACGACAGGCTTTTGACCACGCTGAAGAACCTGCGCGACCAGGGCAACACCGTCATCGTTGTGGAACACGACGAAGAGGCGATCCGCGAGGCCGATTACGTCTTCGACATCGGGCCCGGGGCGGGCGTGCATGGCGGGCAGGTCGTGGCGCATGGCACGCCGGGCGAAATCGCATCGAACCCCGACTCGGTCACAGGCGACTACCTGTCGGGCAAGCGCGAGATTGCGGTGCCGACCGACCGGCGCAAGGGCAACAAGAAGGCGATCACCGTCGTCGGCGCCACCGGCAACAACCTGCAGAATGTCACGGCCGAGTTTCCGTTGGGCAAGTTCGTCTGCGTCGCGGGCGTGTCGGGCGGGGGCAAGTCGACGCTGACGATCGAGACGTTGTTCAAGACGGCCTCGATGCGGCTGAACGGTGCGCGGCAGACGCCCGCGCCCTGCGAGACGATCAAGGGGCTCGAACATCTCGACAAGGTCATCGACATCGACCAGCGGCCCATCGGCCGCACGCCGCGGTCGAACCCCGCGACCTATACCGGCGCCTTCACCCCGATCCGCGACTGGTTCGCGGGCCTGCCCGAGGCCAAGGCGCGCGGCTACAAGCCCGGGCGCTTCAGCTTCAACGTCAAGGGCGGCCGCTGCGAGGCCTGCCAGGGCGATGGCGTCATCAAGATCGAGATGCACTTCCTACCGGATGTCTACGTGACCTGCGAGACCTGCGGCGGCGCGCGCTATAACCGAGAGACGCTGGAAATTCAGTTCAAGGGCAAGAGCATAGCCGACGTTCTTGATATGACGGTTGAAGACGCGCAAGAGTTCTTCAAGGCCGTGCCCAGCATCCGCGAGAAGATGGACGCGCTGTGTCACGTGGGGCTGGGCTACATCAAGGTGGGCCAGCAGGCGACGACGCTGTCAGGCGGCGAGGCGCAGCGCGTCAAGCTGTCGAAAGAGCTGGCGCGTCGGTCCACGGGCCGCACCCTCTATATCCTCGACGAGCCGACGACAGGCCTGCATTTCGAGGATGTCAAAAAGCTTCTCGAGGTGCTGCACGAGCTGGTCGAGCAGGGCAACACCGTGGTGGTGATCGAACACAATCTCGACGTCATCAAGACCGCGGACTGGATCATCGACATCGGTCCCGAGGGCGGAGATGGCGGCGGCACCGTGGTCGCCACCGGCACGCCCGAGGACGTGGCCGAGGTCGAGGCCAGCCATACCGGCCGCTATCTGGGACCGATGCTGAAGCCCCGCAAGGTCGCGGCGGAATAGGCCTAGCGCGGCCGGCGTTCGAGGATCTCCATCGTGCGCCGGTCGACCCGAAGGTAATCGTAGCCCACGCTGTACCACAGCCAGTCCGCCGTGGCGGGCGGCAGACCGTGGTAGGCCGTGTTCAGCACGACGTTGAACTCTCCCCGCGGCAGCGTGCCGCCGACGTCGTGTTCTACCACCCGCTCGGGCGCCTTCAGCCACTTTCCCGCGCCGCCGCCCAGCCCAGTGCCATCTCCGACGCTGGCGCATTTCGCTCCGGTCGAGGCTGTCGCGCAGGCGCCCGCGGGGTTGGCGAGGGCCATCGCCACAAGGACGAGGGCAGGGCGCAGGATCATGTTGCAGCCTTAAGCATCGGATGATCGGCCCCTAGTCGATGATGATCGAGATAAGGGCGATCAACTCGATCAGTTCCCGAGTTTCGGGATCGATCCGCGCGGCGGTGTCGCCGATCCGCAGGTATCTGTCCGACCCGACAAGCGGCGGCAGGTCGAAGGCGGCGGGCCGGTCGATCACGCGATACTCATCGCTCCAGTCCCGGTTCAATCGGTCGCCGATGCGATAGATGTGCCCGTCCGGCGCGGTGATTTCGGTGAGCTGCCGCGTGCGCGTCGTCCCGTCGGCATAGACCTCAGGGTCTGTCGTGGGCCGAGCGGGCTGCGGGGCGGTGGTGATGACCCGCAAACCGGCGTCGTCAGAACCGCCGCCCCGTGCCTGTCCGGGCGGCACGCAGGCCGGGGATTTCCCGGCCAGGCCGGGCGGACATGCGGCGGCAGAGGTGGTGCTGTGCACCTTGCCGCCACCACGACCGCCCCCGCCGCCCGCGACTGCCGCCGCGCTGACACACAGGGCAAACCCGAGGGTCCCGACCATCGCCGCTTGTCGCATCACTCGTCACATCCGTTCCGGTTTCCGTTACGATAGGGCGAACGCGGACCGGATGCGACGGGTTTCCTGCGGGCCTGTCTTACTCGGCAGGTTCCAGGATACGCTGCAGTTCGGGCATCACCTCGGGCATGGTGGTCTGCACGTAGTTCATGATCTGGGGCTGCTGGCGGGCCATGATCTCGGGCATCTTGCGCATCACGCTGCGGCCTTCGTCGGTGGCGTAGAAATCGCGCAGGGCCACGATTTCCTCGTAGCTCAGCAGGTCGGCCATGACCTCGTCCTGCTCTTCCATGATGTCGCGCAGGCCGGGCATCATCTTTTCGCTGTAAAGCGCCTTGACCTCTTCGCGCTGTTCGTCGGTGACCTCGCCGCCACCCGCTTCGACCTGGGCGAAGATCGGCTCGTACATCTGCGCCAGCAGCGCGTCGAGATCCATGTCCTCGAGCGTCAGCTCGACATAGTCCGACGCGACCTCCAGCCGCTCTTCGCGGGTCTCGGCGAAGGCGGGAAGGGCAAGGGCGGCGATAAGGGGCAGGGCGATAACGGGGCTACGCATGGGTGTCTCTCCTTGGGACAGGGTGGGTCAGGCGTCGAGGTCGAGCCAGAGCGGAACGTGGTCCGAGGGCTTGTCGCGCCCCCGCACCTGCGCCTCGATCCAGCAGTCGTTCATGAGGTCCGCGGCCTGCGGGGTCAGCAGGGCGTGGTCGATGCGGATGCCGTCGTTACGGTTCCATGCGCCGGCCTGGTAATCCCAGAAGGTATAGTGCCCCGGGCCTTGGGCGCGGGCGCGGAACGCCTCGGTCAACCCGAGGTTCAGCAGGCGGCGAAAGGCATCGCGGCTTTGCGGCAGGGCCAGCGCGTCGGTGCGCCACGCGTCGGGGCGGGCGGCATCCTCGTCCTGCGGGATGACGTTGTAGTCGCCCGCCATGATCGTGGGCTCTTCGCTGGCCAGCAGGTCGCGCGCGCGCGCTTCGAGCCGGGCCATCCAGCCCAGCTTGTAATCGTATTTCGGCCCCGGCGCGGGGTTGCCGTTGGGCAGGTAGAGACAGCACAGGCGCAGGCTGCGGGTGCCGGTCACGGTCGCCTCGATCCAGCGGGCCTGATCGTCGTCGTCGTCACCGGGCAGGCCGCGCGTCACATCCTCGAGCGGGAGTTTCGACAGGATCGCGACGCCGTTGAACCCCTTCTGCCCGTGGGTCGCGACCTCGTAGCCGAGATCCTCGAACACGTCGCGGGGGAAGCCTTCGTCGACCGACTTGATCTCTTGCAGAAGCGCCACGTCGGGGGCGCTTTCGCCCAGCCAGTCGGTCAGGGCGGGGATCCGCGCCTTGACGCCGTTGATGTTGAAGGTGGCGATCTTCATGAAACTCCTCCGGCTGTGATCCGCTTCTGGCCCAAGCGGCAGGGCGGCACAAGGCCCGCGCGCGCCGGAGGGGCGCGGCTTACCGCCGAGTGTCCGGGGGGGACCCGGGATCACGCCCGGCGCCGGTGCGCGGGGCGGAACGACGTCTGGACGGGCCCCGGCTGGATGGCCAAAGCCGCGATCCGGGGCGGTCACCGATCCCGGAGGCCAGAGGGCGTCCCCCCGGTGGACCGTCCCGATGGTGGCGGCGTCGGGCCCGCGCCGCGGTCGCCCGCGCCGTCCCTGCGGCCTAGCGCAGACCGTTGCGGGCGATTTCGCCGGCCAGTTGCGACACCGCGGCGGCGCGGGCCGCGGCGATGGCGCGGGCGTCTGGGTCGGCCACCAGCGGCACGGTGATGTCGAAGAACCCCGACCGGTCGCGGCCCAGCCCGGCCTCGGCGGCGACGACGTATTGGCCCGAGATGTGGAAGCTGCCGGTGGTGCGGGCGACCATTTCCTCGACATTCACCTCGAGCCGCGCGTCGGCGAGCTGTTCATAGGGCCAGGGGCCGGGCGCGATGCGGGCGCCGGTGATCTCGGACAGGTTGCGCACCAGCGTGAGCGTCACCGCGCGCGACGGCTCGTCCGCCCAGAGGAGGTCGTTCGAGGCGGTCAGCGCACCGGTGGCGTCCTGGATGTAGATCTCCTCGACCGCGGCATAGGTCGGCAGCGTGACCTCGGCCACCTCGACCGTCGCGTGCGGGATGCGCACGCGATCGGTGTTGGCCACGGGGGCCGAGGGGTAGCGGACGATGTCGCCCGAGCAGGCGGCGAGGGGCAGCGCGGCGAGCGCGAGGAGGGTGAGGCGGCGAAGCGGCATGTCAGCGTCCCAGAATGATCGAGTTCGGTCTGCGCTCGATGGCGCGGGCGAGAGAGGTCACCGCCTCGGCAGCGCGCTGCACGTCGTTCAGCGCGGCCCGGATCTGGCGGTTGGTTTCAGAGGTTTCGGAATAGCCGCCGAGCGTCGTGCCGGCCTGTGCGAGAAGCGTGTTGATCTGCGAGATCAGCCCGGGAACCGAGGCGGCGCCGTCCTCGATGGCGCGGGCCGCGGCCTCGGCCGAGGTGAGAGCCGAGTTCACGTTGTTGATCGCCCCGCCGTCACGCAGTTCGGTCAGCGTCGCCTCGACCTCGCTCAGCACGCCGTTCAGACGTTCGGGCAGGCGGCCGGTTTCCTCGGAGCCGGCCAGTTCGTTGAACTTGTCGATCAGGTCGGTGGTCCGCGCCACGAGATCCGTCAGCGGCAGATTGCGCGCCTCGGCGGCGACGCCCTGAAGCTCGGCGATCAGGTCCGGCACGCCGGCTGTGGCGCCCGAGATGTCGCGCGCCGTGGCCTCGGCCGCCTCCAGCGTTTCGGTCAGGCGCGTGGCGAGGCCGGCGGCCTGCACCTCGGCCACGACGCCGCGCAGGTCGCCCACCGTGCCCTGAAGCTCGGCCAGAAGCGCCGAGACATCGCCCGGGATCGCCTGAAGCTCGTCCGAGGCCACGAAATCCGTGGTTTGGTTCAGCAGCCGCCGCAGGTCGGCCAGCGCGGCATTAAGCTCGGTCGGCAGGGCGCGCGTCGCTTCCGACCCGAGCACGCTGTCGGCGGTCGCCAGAAGCGCGCTGGCCCGGTTCGTCAGCTCTTCGAGAGGCAGCTCGTTGGCCGAAGCGGCGACCGATTCCAGCTCGGCCACCAGCGCCGGCACGCCCTCGATCGAGGTCGAGACGTCCTCGGCCGCCAGGTCCACCGCGTCGATCGCGGTCAGCAGCCGCTCGACGCCCTGCGCCTCGTTGACCTGCGCCACGGTGCTGCGCAGTTCGGCGACGGTGCCCTGCAATTCGTCCAGAAGCGCGGTGACCGCGCCGGGCACCTCCTGCACCTGCGGCGAGGTGACGAGGCCGCGCGTGTCGTTCACCAGCCCGCGCAGATCCGCCAGCGCGGCCGAAACGTCGGCGGGCAGGGCCTGCGTCCCCTCGGAGGCCACGAAGCCCTCGACGGTGTTGAGCGCCATGGTGGCGCGGGTGATCAGCGCCTCGAGCGGGAGGGCCCGCGCATCGGCGGCGAGGCCCTCGAACTCGGTCAGCAGCGACGGCACGCCCTCGGTCGTCTCGGCCAGCGTCTCTTCGGCCCGTTCGACCGCGGCGACGATACGTTCGACGGCCTGCGCCTCGTTCACCTGGGCGATGGTGGCGCGCAGGTCGACCACGGTGGCCTGCAGTTCGGCCACGAGGCCCGAGACGTCGCCCGGCAGGTTCTGCACCTCGTCCGATGCCACGACGCCACGCATGTCGCCCAGAAGCGCCCGCAGGTCGCCCGGGGTCGCCTGGATGTCGTCGTTGCCGACAAGTGCCGTCGCCGTGTCGAGGAAGGTGACCGCGCTGTCCAGCAGCTCTTCGACGGGCAGCGCGTTGATACGGTCGAAGACGCCTTCGGCGGTGGCCGATACGTCACGGATGTCGCCGGGCGCGGTGGGAAGCTGCGGATAGGGATCGGCGTCGAGATCCAGCTGCGCCGGGGTGGCGTCGTCGACCTCGGCCAGTTCGACCTTGAGGCCGCCGGTCAGTATGCTGGCATTGGCCAGCCGAGCCCGCAGCCCGTTCTGCACCCGGTCGGCGAGGTAGTCGAGCGCATCGCGCGTCGAGGGACGGTCGCCCAGGCCCAGCCGCCCGATCTGGATGTCGAGCACGGCCTGAAGCCGCGCCCGCCGGTCGCCGAAGCGGTCGGCGTCGATGTATCCGCCGACATTGGCGACCCGGCCCACCCGGATGCCGCCCAGTTCGACATTGGCGCCCGAACTCAGGCCCGCGACGTTTTCGTCGAACACCACCGACAGCGACACGGTGCGCCCGTCGGGATTGTCGAAGACGCTGTTCCGCGCGGTGGGTTCGTCGGGATAGACGAAGAACGTCAGCCCGTCGCGCACCGGATCGCCGCCCGACACCAGCGTGTCGAAGGTGATCCCGCCCGCGACGAGGCTGGCGATCGAGTTGAAGTCGATCTCGGCCCCGTTGGGGCCCAGCGAAAAGCGGAAGCCCGAGGTGTCCCAGAACCGCGTCGCGGTGGTGACCAGCCGGTCATGCGGGGCAAAGATGATCGCGTCGGAAAAGACCGCGCTGCCGTCCTGCGTGATCTGGGCGGGACCGATGCGGCCGACCTCGATACCCTTGAACAGGATCGGCGTGTTCTCGGTGAACCCGTCCTCGCGGTTCGACCGCAGCGTCAGGCGCAGGCCATCGCGTCCCAGCTCGCCCAGCGGCGCCGAGGCCAGGCCGTCCTGGTCGCGTTCCAGTCCGTTGGGGTCGCCATCCCATTGCCCTTGGATGAAGACGCCCGACAGCACGGTGTCGAGCCCCGTGACCCCCCGCGTCGTGACCTCGGGCCGGACGACCCAGAACTGTGCGCTTTCGTCGACGTAAGGGGCGACGTCGGGTTCCAGCCGGACCGACACCACGACGTGGTCGAGGCTTTCGGAAAAGCCGACCTCTTCGACCAGGCCCACCGCCACATCGCGGAACCGCAGCTCGGTCTCGCCCGCCGAGACGCCCGAGGCGTTGTCGAAGGAGATGTGGATCAGCGGCCCGCGCTCGGCCAGCGAGCGGTAGCCGACCCAGAGCGCGGTGCCGAGCGCGACGACAGGCACCAGCCACACCACCGAGGCGCCGCGCAGGAACGGCTTGCGACGGGGTTTCATGTCGGGTGTCGGGGGGGTGTCGGTCAACCGGCGGGTCCTTGGACTGGGGCGTTGGCAGAGGTGACGCGCGGCGGCTGATCCTCGTTCACGCCCGGTTCGGGCGCGTCGAGATCCCAGATCAGCCGCGGGTCGAAGGCCTGTGCGGACAGCATTGTGAAGATCACCGACAGGGCAAAGGCGATGGCCGCCGGACCGGGGGTGATCGAGGCGACCGAGTGCAGTTGCACCAGCGCGGTCAGAATAGCCACGACGAAGACGTCGATCATCGACCAGCGGCCGATATATTCGACCAGTTCATAAAGCACGTGGCGACGCCCGGGGCCGATCCGGGTCTGCCGTCCGACGCCCAGCGCCAGCAGCGCGATGGCCCCGAACTTGGCCAGCGGGATCAGGACCGAGGCGATCAGGATGATGATGGCGATGAAGACCGACCCGTGATGCGCCAGTTCAAGCGCACCGGCGATGATCGTGGCATCGGTGACGTCGAACAGCATCCGGGTCTTCAGCATCGGGTAGAGGTTGGCGGGGATGTAGCAGATGAAGCCCGCGATCCACCACGCCCAGACCTGGCTGAGCGATCCGGGCTTGCGCGAATGCAGGTGGCTTCCGCAGCGGCCGCACCTTTCCGTCCCCGCTGGCCAGACCTTGGCGCAGCGGCGGCAGGCGAGCAGTCCCGAGGACCGCGCGGTCACGACTTTCGGCTGTCCTCCAGCGCTTTCCATATCGACCATCTACACATCATACCGTCCTGCACCAGAATAATGCCGACGAGCACCAGAAACATCCAGAACGCGGGGCCGAAATCAATCCGTGCCAAATCCGCCACTTTCACCAGCGCGACCGCGCAGCCGATCACGAAGATTTCGGCCATCGACCACGGTCGCAGGCTTTCGGCCAGCCGGAACGCCCCGGTCGCGCCGCGGGCCGGCGGCTTCTGCCGGACGAGCGGGATCATCACGTAGAGGATCAGCAGGAGCCGCACCAGCGGCACGATCACGATCATCGCGGTGACGGCCAGCGACAGCAGCAGAAGCGGCCCGCCGGTAAAGGCCAGCGCTGTCTCGAAGATCGTGGCCGAATTCGACATCCCCGCGACGTTGATCTGCAAAAACGGCGCCAGGCTGGCCCCGATCAGCAGGATCACCGCGGCCGAGGACAGGGCGATGACCCGAAGCCCGGCATTCCGGCGCGGTGAGATCAGCACGGTATGGCAGCGCGTACACACCGCGCGCGTATGTGCATCGGGTTCGGCCACGGTATAAAGCGCATCGCAGTTCGGACAGGCGATGAGGGTGTCGAGATCGGTCATCGGGGGGGTCCCGCTGCAGTTCGGGCAAGCCACGCGACTGTGACGTTTTTTCGGGAAGAGGCAACCCCGCCCACGATCACATGCGCGGGGGCGGACGCGGTCAGGTGCAAGCCCAAGGCCGCCCTTTCGGTGCCTCTCCGTTCCCCTTGCGTCAGATCCGCGGGCGGGGGGCAAGGCGGCGCGCTCTGTCGCCCGGCGCACTATACCCCAGGTGAGGGGCCGGCACGCTTGCTGTCAGGGACACCCCCGAACACAGGACAAACCGGAAGGTTCGGAGCGGCCCGTGTCTTCGCGGACTGCGCCCCTGTTTGGCGACCCCGGCATGGCCCCCAAGGGCGTGGGCCGATGGGGCAGGGTGCGGGCCGGGCAGGATGCCGGCCCGCACCGGCGGTCCTAGCTGCGCACGCCGGCGAAGCGGGCCTGCCAGTCCTCGCGCTCCTCGTCGGTGATCTTGCGGAACAGCATCTCGGGCACCTCGAAGGCGTGGCCGGCGGGCAGGGTCTGCAGCGCGCCCGCGATGTCGTCGGGCCAGTCCGTGGCCTCGGTCTTCATCGCCGCCAGCATCGTCGCGCTGGCTTCGGGGATGAAGGGTGCCGACAGGATCGCGTAAAGCCGCACGAGGTTCAGCGACAGCCGTACGGTCACCGCGGCGCGCGCCGGATCCTCCTTGAACGCGGCCCAGGGCGCGGCGGATTGCAGGTACTCGTTCCCCGCGACCCAGATCGCCCGCAGCTCGGCCGCGGCCTTGCGCACCTCGATCGCCTCCATGTGGTCCTGGTAGCGGGCGATGCGCGCGGTCAGGTCGTCGATCAGCGCGGTCTCCATCGGGCCGAGCTCGCCGCCCGCCGGGACCTCTTCGCCGAATTTCGACCGGCAGAACTTGGTCACCCGGCTGACGAAGTTGCCCAGCACGTCGGCCAGGTCCTTGTTCACCGACATCTGGAAGTTTTCCCAGGTGAACTCGGCATCCCCCGACTCGGGCGCGTGGGACAGAAGCCACCAGCGCCAGTAATCCGCGGGCAGGATTTCCAGCGCCTGGTCCATGAAGACCCCGCGCCCCTGGCTGGTCGAGAACTGGCCGCCCTGATAGTTCAGGTAGTTGAACGACTTGATGTAGTCGACCAGCTTCCAGTCCTCGCCCGATCCCATGATCGTGGCCGGGAAGGACAGCGTATGGAACGGCACGTTGTCCTTGCCCATGAACTGCACGTAGCGCACGTCGTCGGCGCCTCGGTCCGTCCGCCACCAGCGTTCCCACGCGCTGTCGTCGAGGCCCTGCTCGTCGGCCCATTCGCGCGCCGCGGCGATGTATTCGATGGGCGCATCGAACCAGACGTAGAAGACCTTGCCCTCCATCCCCGGCCAATCGGCGTCGCCCTTCTTGACCGGCACGCCCCAGTGCAGGTCGCGGGTGATCCCGCGGTCCTGCAGCCCGTCGCCGTCGTTCAGCCACTTCTTGGCGATCGAGGTCGTCAGGATCGGCCAGTCGGTCTTGCTGTCGATCCAGGCCTCCAGCTTGCCGCGCATCTGGCTTTGCTTGAGGTAGAGGTGCTTGGTCTCGCGCACCTCAAGGTCGGTCGAGCCCGAGATCGCCGAGCGCGGGTCGATCAGGTCGGTGGGGTCCAGCTGCTTGGTGCAGTTCTCGCACTGGTCGCCGCGCGCCTTTTCGTAGCCGCAGTTGGGGCAGGTGCCCTCGATATACCGATCGGGCAGGAACCGGCCGTCGGCGTGGGAATAGACCTGCTTTTCGCTGACCTCGCCGATCAGCCCGGCATCGGCCAGCCGCCCCGCGAAATGCTGGGTCAGCACGTGGTTCTGCGGGCTCGAGGAGCGGCCGAACTTGTCGAAGGACAGCGCGAAGCCGTCCGAAAGCTCCTTTTGCACGCCGTGCATGCGGGCGCAGTAGACGTCCACCGGCTCGCCCGTCTTGGCGGCGGCCAGCTCGGCCGGGGTGCCGTGTTCGTCGGTGGCGCAGAGGAACATCACCTCGTGCCCGCGGCCGCGCATGTAACGGGCGTAAAGGTCGGCGGGCAGCTGACTGCCCACCAAGTTGCCCAGATGCTTGATACCGTTGATGTATGGAATCGCCGAGGTGATCAGCACCCGTGCCATGTGTCAGCCCTTCTTGTCGTCATGTCCCCGCCATCTAGCGGCGATCCGGGGCTTTTGCCAGCCTCGGACCGCGCCTGCCGGGACTGCGGGCCTACTGGGCCGTGTAGCCGCCGTCGACAAGGTGGTAGCTGCCGGTGATGAAGCCCGCGGCGTCCGACAGAAGGAAGCAGGTCAGGGCCGAGACCTCCTCGGACGTGCCAAGCCGTCCGACGGGGTGCTGGCCCGCCAGCGCGTCGTATTGTTCGCGGGGCAGGTTCGCCAGAAGCGGGGTCTCGATAAAGCCCGGGCCCACGGCGTTGATGCGGATGCCCTTCTGCGCGTATTCGATCGCGGCGCTTTTCGTCAGGCCGACCAGCGCATGCTTGGCCGCGACATAGGCCGAGGACTGCGCGATGCCGACGCTGCCCAGGATCGAGGCCATGTTGACGATGGCCCCGCCGCCCGCGGCTTCGATCTTCGGGATCGCGAAGCGCATGCCGTAGAAGACGCCGTTGAGGTTGACGTCGATCACCGATTTCCAGCCGTCCAGCGGGTAGTCGCCCACCGGCGCCTGCGGCCCGCCGATGCCCGCGTTGTTGACGAGGTAATGCAGCGCGCCGGTTTCCGACACGGCGGTGTCGCACAGCGCCTCGACCGCCTGCGCGTCGCCCATGTCGGCCTCGGCCGCGATGCCGCCGATTTCGTCCGCGATCTTCTGCGCGGCGTCCAGCTTGATGTCCGCGACCACCACGCGGGCGCCGCCGGCCGCAAGCTCGCGCGCGACGGCGGCCCCGATGCCCGAGGCGGCGCCGGTGACGATGGCGGTCTTGCCTGCGAATCTGTCGGTCATGTCGATCTCCCTTTCTCGTGTGGGGGCAAGGGTAGGGCCTACGCGTGACGACGCCATGATCCGTGTCAAACCGTCGCGATGGGCAGGGGACATGCCGGGCCGCAGGGCGCTACAGGCAATGCGAGGTGACGGCCACCGGCAGGAGGGTCCAGATGCTGGCGACCAGCGCCGTCGCGGCCAGGATCAGCGTGGCCTTGCGGATCACCGGATCGTCGCCGCCCCGGTGTGGCCTTCGCAGGGCGGCAAGCAGGGCGCCCTGTGCCGCGACGGCCGCCAGCGCGGCGACGATCAGCAGCGCCCGCCCCGTCCCGGGCGCGACCAGCGCCCCCCAGCGCGACGAACACAGCAGTCCGTGCAGCCCGTAGACCGCGCAGAACCCCGCCAGCCACAGGGTGATCGGCCCCGACAGACGAAGGATCGCGGTCATGGCGCGCCCCCGACCGAAAGGCTGCCCAGCACCCCGGGCAGCCCCGCGGCAAGCCCCGAGACCACGGTGACGAGCGTGCCGTAATCGACCCACAGCCGCACGATCCGCGCCTCGCCCCCCGCAAGGGCCGAGACGAAGCCCGCGCGGCGCCGGGCGGCCAGGAACAGCGTCATCAACAGCGCCACCGCCAGATGCAAAAGGCCATAGCCCATCAGAACCCAGAGCGTGGCGTCGTAGGCGTGCCGGGTCGGGTCCGGCGCCAGGCGCAGCACGCCCGCCGCGGCGATGCCCAGCGCCAGCAGGCCCAGCACGCTCGCCCCCACGCCCGCGGGTACGTTCAGCCGCTGCCCGAGCGGGGCGAAAATCGCGCCCGCCGCCGCCAGCGCGGCCAGCCAGATCCCCGGCTCGGCATAGGCGGGGGGCGGCCAGTTCGGCGCGATGGTCCAGAGGAAGGCATAGCCGAAGAGCAGCGACCCGTAGAAGGTCCCGTCGGCGACCAGCAGGAACAGCGACCCCCACCATCCCGGCGGATCGGCCACCTCGGACGCGGTCGGCAGCGAAACGCCCCGGCCCACGGGCAGCGCGCCCTCGGGCCTCCGCGTGCCCAACGTCCAGGCCCAGCGCAGCGCACAGGCGACGACGCCCGCGGCGGCCAGCGGCACCAGCCAGTAGATCTTGGTCAGCAGGCCGAGGAAGAACAGCCCCGTGATCGCGGCCATCCCCATCGGAAAGGCGGTGTTCGCGGGAAACACCACGATATAGCGGGGCGCCCCGGTCGCGGGCTCGACCGTCAGCGTCTCGCGCCTTTGCCGGGCCGGGTCGCCCAGGTACCCCTCGCCCCGGGCGAGCGCGGCTGGCAGGCTAGGGTCGTCCCACAGCGGCTCGCGCGAGGTGACGTGCGGCAGGCTGGCGAAGTTGTAGGCGGCGGCCGGGGTCGGCATCGCCCAGTCCAGCGTGCCCGCCCGCCACGGGTTGCGCGACCCGCGCACCGCGATCACGGCGTTCAGGATCACGTCGATCAGCACCAGCGCGAAGCCGATCGCCATAACGAAGCTCATCACCGAGGCGATGATGTTGATGACCTCCCAGCCCTGTCCGGCCTCGAAGGTGTCGATCCGCCGCCGCATCCCCAGAAGCCCGGCGACATGCAGCAGAAGGAAGGTGCCGTGAAACCCGGTGAAGATCAGCCAGAAGGCCGTCGTGCCCAGCTTGAAGTAGGGTTTGCGGCCGATGAAATGCGGCATCCAGTAGTAAAGCGCCGCGAGCATCGGGAAGACGAAGCCGCCGACCAGCACGTAATGCAGGTGCGCCACGATGAAGTAGGTATCATGTGCCTGCCAGTCGAAGGGCACGACGGCGACCATCACCCCCGTCAGCCCGCCGATCACGAAGGTGGCGAAGAAGGCGAGGATCCAGAGCATCGGCAGGTGCAGCCTCGGACGTCCGCGCCAGAGCGTGCCGATCCAGGCGAAGATCTGCACCGCCGTGGGCACCGCCACCAGCGTCGAGGCGGCCGAGAAGAACGCCAGTCCCATGTGCGGGATGCCGGTGGTGAACATGTGGTGCACCCACAGCCCGAAGCTCAGCACGCCCAGGCTGACCGACGCCGCGACGATCCAGCCGTAGCCCATCAGCCGGGTCCGCGCCATCACCGGCAGGATGGTCGAGATCGCGCCCGCCGCGGGCAGGAAGATGATGTAGACCTCGGGGTGGCCGAACAGCCAGAAAAGGTGCTGCCAGAGCAGCGCGTCGCCCCCCTGCGCCACCTGGAAGAAGGGCATGCCGAAGGCGCGCTCCAGCTCCAGCAGGACCGAGCCCAGGATCAGCGGCGGAAATCCCGTCAGGATCATCACCGCGGTGACCAGCACGTACCACGCGAAGATCGGCATGTTCGACAGCGTCATCCCCGGCGCGCGGTAGCGCAGCACGGTGACGGTCAGCTCGACCGCCGCCGAGATCGCCGAGATCTCGACGAAGGTGATGCCGATCAGCCAGAAGTCCGAGTTGATGCCCGGCGCGCCCAGCGTCGAGGAGAGCGGCGGATACATGAACCAGCCGCTGTCGGGCGCGATGCCCGCCAGCAGCGAGAAGATCATCATCGCTCCGCCGAAGACGTAGCACCAGAAGCCGTAGGCGGTGAGCCGCGGAAAGGCGAGGTCCCGGGTGCCCAGCATCTTGGGCAGAAGATAGATCGCCAGCCCCTCGAAAAGAGGGATGGCGAAAAGGAACATCATCAGCACGCCGTGCATGGTGAAGAGCTGGTTGTAGACGTCCGGCCCCACGAAGGCCGAGCGCGGGCTTGCCAGCTGCGCCCGGATCAGCATGGCGAGGATGCCGCCGGTGACGAAGAAGAACACCGCGACGGTCAGGAACATCCGGCCGAGGTCGGTATGGCTGACCGTGGTGCACCAGCCGCGCCAGCCGGGGTCGGAGGCCCAGACGCGGGTCAGCGCGCGGTGGCGGCGCAATGCGGTCACGGGCGGTCTCCTTGACGGGGGCTGTCCTGCGGCCCGGTCGCGGGGGCGGTGGCGGCGGCGCTGCCGGGGGCGCTGGCAGGGGCGGCGGGGGCAGGCACGGCCGCGGCATCCCCCGTGGTGCCGCGGGGGCTGGTTCCGGCACTGTTGCCGGGCGCGGCCCCGGCGGCCGATGGGCTAGAGCGCGCTCCCTCGGGGGTGGCCGTTTCGTTGGCCTCGGTCGGGGAGGGGGCCTTTGCCGTGGTCTGCGCCCCGCTCCCACCGCCCGCCTCCGTCCCGGTACCCACCTCCGCGTCGCGGCGGTCAGTCTTGGCGGTGTCCGCAGCGACGCCCTCGGTGATGTCGCCGCGCAAGAAGGCTTGCCAATCGGCGGGGCCATGGGCGATCACGGTGAAATCGTGGCCCAGATAGCCGGGGCCGTTGTATTCCGCGCCCAGCCCGGCATAGCGTCCGGGGGCATCGGCCTCGATCCGCAGGACGTTGGTATGGCCCGGCACGGCGTCGAGCTTGCCTGCGAGACGCGGCACCCAGAAGCTGTGCACCACGTCGACGGTCGTGATCCGCACGTCGACCGGCGTGGCGGCGGGGATGTGCAGCACGTCGCGCGTTTCGATCCCCGGGGCATCGGCATAACCGAACCGCCAGTCCCACTGCCGCCCCTCGGCGCTCACGGTCACGGTATCGGGCCCGGCCCGCGGCATCAGGCGTTCGCCGACGACCAGCCCGTAGGCGAGAAGGGCGGCCAGCACCGCCAGCGGAAAGGCCAGCCCCAGCCCGATGACGAACCGCCCCTCGGGGGTCTCACGCCGCGCCGCGTCTCGGGCGATGCCAGACCCTGCGTTCGGCGCCCCGTCAGACAGCCCGTCTGACACCCCGTGCGGCGCTGTCCCGGTGCCCACGTCGCGGGCCCCGTCCGGGGTGGTGTCGGGCGGTGTGTCGGGCGGGCGGCGCCAGGCCAGCGCGATCAGGCCCATCACGAAGACGAAGATCAGGCTGGACCCCGCCAGCATCACCCACCACAACCGGGATATCACCTCGGCCGCCGGGCCTGCGGGATGCAGCGCCGACAGCGCGTCTTCGCAACCCGACAGCAGACCGAGCGTTGGGACGGCGGCAAGCGGACGCAGGAAGGACCCCCGATGACAGATCCGATGGTGCAAAAGCCCGAGGAACCCCTTGTCGATCCGATCGCCGAGCATCCGGGCTATGACAGCACCGAGACGCTTGTCGGCATATGGGGCCACCCCTTCCACGCCATGAGCGTCGCCTTCCCGGTGGCGCTGACCTTCTGCGCCTTCGGGGCGGACATGCTGTACTGGTTGTCGGGCGAGCTGTTCTGGGCGCGGGCCGGGGTGTGGGCCGCGGGCACCGCGTTCCTCTTCGGCCTGACCGCCGGGGTCACCGGCACGGCCGAGCTGCTTCTGGTGCCCGGCATCCGCATCCGCGCCCCGGCCTGGACGCATTTCGTGCTGGCGGTGCTGCTGCTGTCGCTGCTGGGCGCCAACTGGGGCTACCGGCTGCAGGGCTACGAATCCGCGGTGCTGCCCTACGGGCTGCTCCTGTCGGCGTTCAACGTGCTGATCGTGATGATCACGGGATGGCATGGCGGCAAGCTCGTCTTCGATTATCGGCTGGGCACGTCGAAGGGCAAGCTGTAGCCCCGCGGTTCGCTCAGCCAGCCGGGCACCGGGATCTCGGTCAGATCGGGCTTGGCCAGCACCATCACCAGGATGCCCAGCACCGGCACCAAAAGCGCCGTCAGGGTAATCCGCGGGTCCGGGGCGCGATGCGTGCCCTCGGTCTCGGCAACCGCGACGATGGCGTAGCCGACCCAGACATGGACAGCGACCAGCAGCGCGACGAAGACGAGCTTTGCGAACATCCACGTCACGAAGACCTCGCGCAGGAACATGAGGCCCGTGCCGCTGGCGATGGCCAGCACCGCGCAGGGCGTGACGACGTAGGTATAGGTGTAATGCGTGGCGCGGCGGATGCGGGTGTAATCGCCCTGGCCGATCGCTGGCGCATGATGGGCCAGCATCAGCGGCAGCGCGAACAGCCCGCCGCACCACAGAAGCAGCATCACCACGTGCAGCGCCTTCACGTGCGGGACCAGGTCGAAGAGCCACGCCATCATGCGGCCCGCGGCGCGGTCGCGTCCCAGCTGCGGCGCGCGGCCAGCGCGATGATCGCCAGATAGGGCAGGGCGGCGGGCACCCACATGATCAGCCCGCCCAGCTGCTGGTCGCCCAGGGGCGTCAGGCCCCAGGCCAGCGGCGCGACCTCGTGCGCGGAATAGAGGGCGCGCGGCGTAAAGGTCAGGATCGCGCCCAGGAACCCCATCTGCATGAGACCGGCCAGCGCCCAGAGCACCGCCTCGGGCAGGCGCTGCGAACCGCGCACGGCGTGCCAGAACCACGTGGCCGACCCCAGAAGCGTCAGCTGCATCGCCCAGTAGACGGCGATGTCGGACAGCGCGAGGTCATAGGCCGCCGGCAGGTGCCAGCCCCAGAGCAGCGCGGTCGAGATCACGAAGGGCAGCGCCGCGCCGCCCCGTGGCCTGTGCCCCCCTCGGGCCAATCCGGTGCGGATCTGGTCCCCGGACTGGCGTTCTCCCTGTGTCACGCGCGGCTGCATCCCCGCCATCGCCGCCGCCAGAAGCGGCGCGGCCACGGCCACCAGCAGGACGTGATGCACCACGCGGGCCGAAAACAGCGCCGCAGACAGCGCGCAAAGCGGCGAGACGAAGGCGAGGGTCAGCACGCCCACGGCGCCCAGGCCCGCGGGCGATCGGCGCAGCACCAGAGCCATCAGCGCCAGCGCGGCCAGAAGCGGCGGGTCGAGGTTCCACGCGCCCCACAACCCGCCCGGCGCGGGGGCGGGGCCGCAATAGGTGCCCTGCAAGATCCAGCCCGTCATCGCCGCCTCATTCCGCCTGCCGGACCGCACGGCGCGGTCCTGATGGGTGCGGGGCCGGTCGCCCGCCGCCCGCTCTCCGTCATGGATCTAGGGGCCCGGGTCAACTGCGCAAGCCGAAAGGGGGCAAGCGGCGGCGCCGCCGGGGCGAAGAGGGCCCATGCCGCCCGCGCGCGCCGCCCGGCAGCGCGGGGTGCCCGCCCTGGACGGCGCCTCATTCCACCGCCTGCAGATCGATGGGGCGCCCTTCGATGATCGCCTCCATCGCGAAGAACCCGGTTACCGCGGCCAGGTCGAAATCGGTGATCAGGCGCTGGTAGAACCGGTCGTAGTGGCCCACCCCCCGTGTGACGACCCGGGCCAGATAATCCCAGTCGCCGCCGATGCGGTAGAAGTCGCGCACCTCGGGCAGCGCCTCGACATGGGCACGGAACGCATCGGCCCAGTCCTTCGAGTGATGCCGGGTCCGGATCATCACGAAGACGGTCAGGTCGTATCCCAGTGCGGCAAGGTCGATCTGCGCCTGCGTGCCACGGATCAGCCCCGCGCCGTTCAGCCGTTTCAGCCGCCGCCAGCAGGCGTTCTGCGACAGGCCCGCCCTCTCGGCCAGCTCGCGCTGCGGCAGAGACCCATCCTGTTGCAGCAGGCTGAGCAGTTTCAGATCAATCCTGTCGACTTGCGCCATTTATCCGATCACCTGACCCAATTTTGGGCCAATCTTGCACAACTCCTGTGATGCTTCAACGCGGCAGAGGGGGTAATCTTCCGGCCATTCCTCACCCGTCATCCCCCGGATCGCCAGCATGACCGACCCCCTGCCCATCCCCGCCACCTCGGCCCTGTCCCGGTTCCGCGACGCGCTTGCCGCGGCGGGCGGCGCCACGGCGCTGGCGCAGGGGCTGATCGGCAAGGACGTGCTGGTCGATGGTCCCTTCGGCCCCCGACGCCTGGTCTATGCCGACTACGTCGCCTCGGGGCGGGCGCTGCGACAGGTCGAGGGCTTCGTGATGGACGAGGTGCTGCCCTACTACGCCAACAGCCATACCGAGGCGTCCTATTGCGGTGCGCGGATGACGACGCTGCGGCGCGAGGCGCGCGCCGTCGTGGCGGCGGGCTGCGGCGCTGGGCCCGAGCACGCGGTGATCTTCGCGGGGTCGGGCGCCACGGCGGGGATCAACCGGCTGGTCGCGCTTTTCGGTCTGCGCGACGCGGTCGCGGCAGGACAGCGGGTGCGGGTGCTGATCGGCCCCTACGAGCACCACTCGAACATCCTGCCCTGGCGCGAAAGCGGGGCCGAGGTGCTGGAGGTGCCCGAGGGCGCCGATGGCGGCGCCTGTCCCGCCGCGCTGGCGCGGATGCTGGACGAGGCCGCACAATGCGACCACGTGATCTTCAGCTTCTCGGCGATGTCGAACGTCACGGGCATCACCTGCGACGTGGCGGGGCTGGCGGGCATGGCAAAGGCCGCCGGGGCGATGGTGGTCTGCGATTATGCCGGCGGCGCGCCCTACCTGCCGGTCGCAATCACGCCCACGCCGGACGCGGCGCTGGATGCGCTGGTGCTGTCGCCGCACAAGTTCTTGGGCGGGCCCGGCGCATCGGGCATCCTGGTCGTGCGCCGCGATGCGGTCCGGGGTGCGCGCCCGACCTGGCCGGGCGGCGGCACCGTGCGCTTTGTCTCGCCCGAGGGGCAGGATTACAGCCCGGCGCTGGAAGCGCGCGAAGAGGCGGGGACCCCGAATGTCATCGGCGACATCCGCGCGGCGCTGGCGTTCCTGGTCAAGGAGGCGATCGGGCCCGGGCTGATGGCCGACCGCAACGCCGCGCTGGCCTCCCGCGCGCTGGCGGCGTGGCGCGACCACCCGCGGATCGAGCTTCTGGGCCATCCCACCGCGCCGCGGGTCCCGGTCTTTTCCTTCCGCATCCGCGACGGGCAGGGCGGGGTCGTGCATCAACAGCTGATCACCCGGATGCTGAGCGATTGCCACGGCATCCAGGCCCGTGGCGGCTGCGCCTGCGCGGGGCCCTACGTGCACCGCCTTCTGGGCATAGACCCCGAGACATCGGACCGGATGCGCGCCGCGATCCTTGCCGGGCAGGAGGTTGAGAAACCCGGCTTTACCCGGCTGAACCTTTCGGTGCTGATGAGCGACGAGACGGTCGCCTTCATCCTAGACGCCGTTGTCCGGCTGGCGGAGAAGGCCGCGGACCTCGCTCCCCGCTACGACGTGGATGCCGGGCGCGCGATCTTCTCGCCCCGCGCCGCCTGAGCCTGCCGCCTGAGCCAGCCCTCCGGCCCGCCTGTGCGGGCGAGGGGGCCGCGGTCCCGCGCGTCTTGCCCGAGCCGTCTCTCCACCCGGGGCGCTGCGCAGGGGGGGCGCCTGGCGCGTGTTGATCCTGCGCGGTCCGTCTACGGCCCGAAGTTCGGACCGGCGCGTATCACGCAATGCCGACCCCTACCTGCCCTAGCCGACCTAATCGCGCTGACCTAATCGCCCGACCGGCCCTAGCCGACCTACCCGGTCCGACCTACACGCCCGGGCCGACCCGCCCGGGCCGACCCGCCCGAGCCGACCGGCCAGCGTGTTCCCACGTTTTGTCCGTTCTCCGTCCCCCCTCCGTCGGCGTGACGCCAAGATCGACCCCGGATCCGGCTCCGGCGCCGTGCCGCAGGGTGGCGCGCGCCCCGGCCTCCGCTGACCCGCGTCGGACGGCGCTCGCGATGCCGTGCGGCGTCACCCCGTCACGCTTGCGTCGGGCGGGGGTGCGTGACAGGACCGCTGTCGACACTCCCTAGCGCGGTGGCGGGGCCGGGCGTCGGACAGGGCCTGCGTCCGGCGCGCCGGGACGCACCGACAGGGTTTGTATCCCCCGCCGCGCCGTGCTTCGATGGGACCAGACGTTCCTGCCCGCCGCACCGCCGTCGCGGGCGCCACCAAGTTCAACCGGGATAGACCCATGACATCCAAGTTTTCCCCCCTCCGCCCGGCGTGGTCGGCGCTGACCACCACCTCCGCAATCATCACCCCCGCGATCGTCACCACGGCGATCGCCGTCTCCACCCTCGCCGCCCCCTCGGGTGCGCTGGCGCAAGAGGCCGATCCGCAGGCGGTCATCACCATCGGGTCGCTCTACGAGCCGCAGAACCTCGACAACACCGCGGGCGCGGGGCAGGGCATCAACGAGGCGTTCAACGGCAACGTCTACGAAGGCCTTTTCGTGCTGACCGACGAGGGTGACGTCGAACCCCGGCTGGTCGAGGACTACGAGATCTCGGAGGACGGGCTGACCTATACCTTCACCCTGAAGGACGGCGTCACCTTCCACTCGGGCGACCCCCTGACCGCGGCCGACGTCAAATCCTCGATCGAGCGGGTGACGGCGGAGGCTTCGGCCAGTTCGCGTAAGCGCACGCTGGCGACGATCGAAAGCGTCGAGACGCCCGACGACCGCACCGTGGTGGTGACGCTGTCCGAGCCGTCGATTTCGCTGCCCTACAACCTCAGCTACGTCTGGATCGTCAACGACGCGGCCAGCGACATCAGCAATTCCGAGGACGGCACTGGCCCCTACGAGCTGCAGGAATGGCGCCGCGGCTCGGCCCTGTCGATGGTCCCGTTCGAGGAGTACTGGGGCGAGGCGCCCGACAACGGCGGCGTGATGTTCCGCTACTTCACCGACGCCACCGCCCAGAACAACGCGCTGCTGACGGGCGGCGTGGACATCATCACCTCGATCCAGAGCCCGGACGCCCTGTCGCAGTTCACCGACAATCCCGATTTCACGGTGTCCGAGGGGGCCTCGACCACCAAGGAGCTGATGGCCTTTAACGACCGGGTCGAACCCTTCGACGATCCGCAGGTGCGTGCGGCGCTGGCCCGCGCGGTCGACAACGGCCGCCTTCTGAACGCGATCTGGGGCGACTATGGTACGCTGATCGGTTCCTTCGTGCCGCCGACCGACCCGTGGTATGTGGACCTGACCCACGTCAACGCCTACGACCCCGACAGCGCGCGCGAGATGCTGGCCGAGGCAGGCTATCCCGACGGGTTCTCCTTCACGCTGGACACGCCCGACTACGACCCGCACCCGATCGTGGCGCAGTTCCTGCAAAACGAGCTGTCGAAGGTCGGCGTGGACGTGCAGATCAACATCATCACCGCCAACGAGTGGTACACCAAGATCTACCAGCAGCACGATTTCCAGGCCACGCTGCAGGAGCACGTGAACCACCGCGACATCGTGTTCTACGGCAACCCGGACTTCTACTGGGGCTACGACAACCCCGAGGTCACGCAGCTGATCGCCGACTCCGAGCGCGCCGAAAGCACCGAGCAGCAGACCGAGATGCTGACCGAAGCCAACCGCATTATCGCCGAGGACGCGGCCAGCATGTGGCTGTACCTCTACCCGCAGATCGTGGTGTCGGCGGCGAACGTCACGGGCTATCCAGTGAACGGGCTCAATTCGCAGTTCTTCGTGGCCGACATCGAAAAGACGCAGTGATCTGAACGACATGGATCGCGGGACGGGCGCCTGCGACCGGACCGGGGCCGCGCCCTTGGCAGCGGCCCCGGTCTTCTGGACAACGGGACATCTCATGCTGGGTTACGTGGCCAGACGGCTGGCGATCTTGCTGCTGTCACTCTTCATCGCGGCGGTGGTGCTGTTCGTGCTGCTGCGGCTTCTGCCCGGCGATCCCGCCGGGGCGCTGGTCGGCGTCGGTGCGACGCCCGAACAGATCGAGGCCGCGCGCGCCCAGATCGGGTCGGACCAGCCGCTGGGCGTGCAGTTCCTGGCCTACCTGGGCGATCTTGCGCGCTTCGACCTGGGCCGGTCCTTCGTATCGCGCGCGCCCGTGATCGAAGAGATCGCGGCCCGACTCAGCGTCACCGTCCCGCTGACGCTGGCGGCCTTCGTGCTGGCACTGGTGCTGGCCGTGCCACTGGGCACCTTCGCCGCCTTGCGCGCGCGCCGCTGGTCGGGGTTGCTCCTGTCGGTCGTGGCGCAGGTCGGCATCGCGGTGCCGGTCTTCTGGCTGGGCATCCTGCTGGTCTACCAGTTCGCGCTGACCTGGCGCTGGCTGCCCTCGGGTGGGTTTCCCCTGCGCGGGTACGAGGATCCGTGGCGCGCGGTTCAGGCGATGGTGCTGCCGGTGCTGACCATCGCGCTGGTGATGGCGGCATCGCTGATGCGCTACGTGCGCGCCTCGATGCTGGAGGTGCTGGGCAGCGACTACCTGCGCACCGCCCGCGCGCTGGGCGAAAGCCATACCGGCGCGCTGATGCGCCATGGCCTGCGCAATGCCGCCGTGCCGGTGGTATCGGTGCTGGCGATCGAGCTGTCGACCGCGTTCCTGGGGGCTGTGGTGATCGAACAGGTGTTTTCGCTGCCCGGCATGGGGTCGATGCTGCTTCTGGGAATCCAGCAACGCGATTATCCCAATATCCAGGGCGTGCTGCTGGTCACCACCCTGCTGGTGCTTCTGACCGGGTTCCTGGCCGACATCCTGCAACGCGCGCTCGATCCGCGCCTGCGGCAGGAGGGCGGGCAATGACCGACCGGCCCGACGCCCCCCGGCCTGACGCTCCCTGGCCCGACGCCCACCGGAATGACCCGCGCGCCGAGGCGCACGACGGACCGCACGTGTCCGCCCCCGCGGAGGGACCGCGTTCCGCCGAACCAACCGAGACATCCGAGATCCCGGCCGCCCCGCCGTCGCCGCGGCGTCGAAGCAGGCCCGCCGCCGTCCACTGGCTGGGATATGCGCTTGTCGCGGTGATCCTTCTCACCGGCCTTCTGTCGCTGGTCTGGACGCCCTACGCGCTGTCGGACATGGCCGGCAGCCGGCTTGAGCCGCCCAGCCTGCGCCACTGGGCGGGCACCGACCAGCTGGGGCGGGATCTTTTCACCCAGCTAATGATCGGCGCCCGCATCGCGCTGATCGTGGGGACCGGCGCCGTGGCGATCGGGGCCGCGATCGGCATCGTCGCCGGCGTGCTGGCGGCCTTCGCGACGCGGTTCCTCGACGATGCGCTGGCGGCGGTGTTCGACATCCTCATCGCCTTTCCGACACTGCTGATCGCGATGCTCGTCGTGGCAGCGCGGGAAAGCGCGTCCCTCGGGACCGCGATCCTCGCCCTCGGGATCGGGCTGTCGCCCATCGTCGGGCGGGTCACGAGGATCCTGACAAAGCGGGTGCTGGCCAAGGACTACATCACCGCCGCGCGGATCTCGGGCACCGGCTGGCCGATGGTGGTGGCGGACCACGTCCTGCCCAACATCGCGCCCTTTCTCGGTGTGAACCTGGCGCTGCAGTTCGGGCTGGCGGTGATGGCCGAGGCGTCGCTCAGCTATCTGGGGCTGGGGGCGCCGCCGCCCAACGCCTCCTGGGGCCGGATGCTGCAGGAGGCGCAGGGCACCGTCTACTCGGCCCCCTGGGCCGCGGTGCTGCCCGGGCTTGCGCTCTTCGCGCTGGTGATCGGGGTGAACCTGACGGCCGACGGCCTGCGCGACCGTTTCGACCCCGCGGGGAGGGAAGGCTGATGCTGCTCGACATCGCCGACCTGACGCTCGGCACCCGGGACACGACGCTGGTGCAGGGTCTGTCCTTTTCCATCGCGCCCGGCGAACGCTTCGGCCTGATCGGCGAAAGCGGGTCGGGCAAGTCGCTGACCGCGCTGGCCGCGACCGGCCTTCTGCCGCCCGCGATCCGCGCCACCGGCACCATCACCCTGGGCGGCGAGCCTGTGCTGGGCGCGTCCGAGCGGCGGCTGTCGCGGCTGCGCGGCGCCGCGGTCGCGACGGTGTTCCAGGAGCCTCTGACCGCGCTCGATCCGCTGATGCCGCTGGGCCGCCAGATCGCGCTGCCGGTCCGCCGCAGGCTGGCGCGCGAGGGAGGCGACACCTCGCGCCCGGCCGTGGCGCGCGAGGTGCGCGCGCTGGTCGAGCAGGTGCGCCTGCCCGACCCCGACCGCCTGATCCGCGCCTTCCCGCACGAGGTCTCGGGCGGGCAGCGCCAGCGCGTGGCGATCGCCATGGCGCTGGCCTGCAAGCCGCGCCTGCTGATCGCGGACGAACCGACCACCGCGCTCGACGTGACGACGCAGGCCGAGATCGTGGCGCTGCTGACCGGCCTCGTCCGCGACGAGGGGATCGCGCTGTTGTTCATCAGCCACGACCTTGCCGTGGTCGGGCAGGTGGCCGAGCGGGTTCTGGTGATGCGCGCGGGCCGCGCCGTCGAAACCGGCCCCGCGGCCCGGGTTCTGACGGCACCCGAAGAGGGCTATACCCGGTCGCTCGTCGCCGCCGCGCGCCGCTTCGATACCGCGCTGGAGGGTGGGGCATGACGTTGCTTTCGGTCGAAAACGTGGGCTTTGCCTATGGCGCCGGGCGGCACGTGCTCGACGATGTCTCCTTCACCGTTCCGCGCGGCGCGAACGTGGGTCTGGTGGGGGAAAGCGGCTCGGGCAAGTCGACGCTTCTGCGCCTGCTTCTGGGGCTCGACCGGCCGCAGCAGGGGCGGATCCTCTTCGACGGGCAGCCGCTTGAGACGCGGCGCGCCACCTACATGCGCGACTATCGCAGGCGGGTGCAGGCGGTGTTCCAGGATCCCTATTCCTCGCTCGACCCCGCCCACCGCGTCCAGCGCATCGTGACCGAGCCCTTGCGGTCTCTGCGCCTTCCCGGCGATCACGCGGCGATGGCGCGGCAGGCCATGACCGACGTGGGGATGGACCCCGCGGCCCTGTCACGCTTTCCGCACCAGTTCTCGGGCGGGCAGCGGCAGCGCATCGCCATCGCCCGCGCCATCGTCGCCCGGCCCGAACTGGTGCTGGCGGACGAGGCGGTGAGCGCGCTCGACCTGTCGACCCGGGTGCGCATCGTCGATCTGTTCCGCCAGATCTCGACCCGGATGACGATGGTCTTCGTCTCGCACGACATGGGCGTGGTCGCGGCGCTCTGCGACCGGCTCGTGGTGCTGGACCGCGGGCGCATCGTCGAGGCGGGGCCGACAAGCCGGATCCTGCGCGACCCGCAAGAGCCCTATACCCGAAGCCTGCTGGCCAGCATCCCGCGGATGCCGGCGGCGTCCCAACCCGAAGGCCAGAGCACATGACCGCATCCCCCGATTTCACCGCCGCACACGCCGACTGGGTGCAGTCGCGGATGGCCAAGCTGAAGGCCGCCGACGGCTGGCTGAACATCGTCGGCCGCTGGTGGCTGACCCCCGGCGCGCCCGTGACGCTGGGCCGCGGCGCGGGCCACGACGTGACGCTCGACGCCGGGCCCGAGGACCTGGGCCGGCTGACGCTCAACCCCGACGACACCGCCAGTTTCGAACCCGCCGCGGGCGGCGCGCCGGTGGCGCTGGACCTCAAGGCCGGGCAGTCGCGCTGGCATGCCGACCGGTTCCTGCTCGAGATCACGTCGATCAACGACCTGCGGTCGCTGCGCATCCGCGATACCGAATCGGACGCGGCGGCCGGGCTGGCCGCGATCCCGCGCTTTCCGCTCGACCCTGCCCTGCGGATCCGCGCGCGGTGGGAGGCTTTGCCGCAGCCGATCAGCCTGACGCTCGACACGATCGTCGGGATTCCGACCCAGGTGCCGGTCACCCATGTCGCGCATCTGCAATTGGGAGGTCACGACATGTCGCTGCTGCCCACCTACGGCAGCGCCGACCGTCCGCAATTCGTGCTGCGCGACCTGACCTCGCTTGACGACACCTACGCCAAGGCGCGGTTCGTCTTCGGCGAAGAGGTGACCGCCGACAGCGTGGTGATCGACTTCAACCGGGCGATCAACCCGCCCTGCGCCTTCACGCCCTATGCCATCTGCCCCCTGCCGCCGCGCGAGAACCTGTTTCCCGTCCGGATCGAGGCCGGCGAGCGCAGGGTCGCCTAGGCGCGGGTCACGCCGGCACCCGGCCGGCACGCCCCGGCTGGGGCGCCCGGCGGCATCGCCATGGCTGAGGGGCAGGAAGCTGCGTGCAGACCGGCCCGCTTGGCTTGCGCAGGGCAGACGGGCCCGGCGACGGGGTCGGGCGCATAGCCTTGCCCCACCGCCTTGCCCCGCGACCGCTGCGTGACGGAAGGAGCGGCGCCCGAATGCCCGGGCCCCGCCCTCAGGCGCTGCGAAACTGCTTCGACAGTTTCAGCCCCTGGCCCTGGTAGTTCGAGCTGAGGCCCGCGCCGTATAGCGTCCGGGGCGGTTCGGCCATGCGTTCGTAAAGCAGCCGCCCCACGACCTGTCCATGCTCCAGCGCAAAGGGTGCCTCGTGGCAGCGGACCTCGAGCACGCCGCGCGATCCCGCGCCGCCCGCGTCGGCCCAGCCGAAGCCCGGGTCGAAGAACCCCGCGTAATGCACCCGGAATTCGCCCGCGACCGCGAGATAGGGCGCCATTTCGGCGGCATGGTCAGGCGGGATCGACACCGATTCGCGGCTGACGAGGATGTAGAACGCCCCGGGGTCGAGGATGATCCGTCCCGAGGTGGTGCGGATCTCGTCCCAGAAATCGCCCGGGTCGTAGGCGCCGATGCGGTCGAGGTCGATGAGCCCGGTATGCGGCTTGGCGCGGTAGCCCACCAGGTCGCCCGACCCGGGCGCCAGGTCGACGGAAAAGCCCAGGCCCCCCTCGATCACCGTCGCCATGTCGACAAGCGGGGTGGTCGCATGCAGCGCGGTCAGCGCCGCGTCGTCCAGCCGCGCGTCGCCTCGGCTGAAGCGGATCTGGTTCAACCGCATGCCCGGTCGCACCAGAACCGAGAAGGAGCGTGGACAGATCTCGGCGAAAAGCGGACCCCGATAGCCGTCGGCAACGCGGTCGAACTCGGTCCCGCCATCGGTGACGCAGCGGGTCAGAAGGTCCAGCCGCCCGGTCGAGCTTTTGGCGTTGGTGACCGCGCGGATGCCGGGGGGAAGGTGCAGACCCTCCTGCAGCTCGGCCACGTAGACACAGCCCTTCTCAAGCACCGCGCCGCCCTCGGGGTCGGCAGACAGGTCGATGGGATGCATGGCGAAATCGTCGAGCCGGTCCATGACCCGCGCGCCGGATCCAGCAAGGAACGACGCGCGCACCCGCCAGATGCGCGTGCCCAGCCGCAGGTCGAGAGAGGCGGGCTGGATCTGCACCGGCACCACGGGGGCCTGTGCACGGACGGCGCCGTCCCGGATAAGCTCGGAAATGGCTTGCGCGGGCAGAACGCCGGTCATGCCGCGACCGCGTGGTGCCACCGCAGGCCGCGGGGCTGCGCCCCCGCAGGGGCGGTGTGGTCGGTAGCGATGTGATAAATGGTCGGGCTAGCAGGACTCGAACCTGCGACCTTCCGTCCCCCAGACGGACGCGCTACCAGGCTGCGCCATAGCCCGACTGCCGGTGCTTTTACCCGATGCGCGGGCAGAGGCAAGGGGCGAATTCCGATGAAATCGCAGACCGCCCCGACGTTAGCTGCGGAAGACGCCATTTACCGGCCGTCCAACGCATCCGGGCGGCTGGCCATGGACTCGCGCAGCGCCCTCAGGCGGCGATAGAGCGGGATGACCTGCGCCGCGTCTTCCAGCACCGCGCTGCGCGGAAGCTGCCGCAGGCGCGCGGCCGACGGCGCCGGCAGGCCGAGATCGGCGTCGTCCGTCGGATCGGGCGCAAGCTCGGGGAGCGTGATCGCCGTTCCGGGCCGGTCGCCGGCGGCGGCCTGCTGCCCGTGCCGGGGGGCGTCCCGATCCGTGCCGTCCGAAACGGCGGGTTCCGCCGCGGGCCCGGGGTCGGGCGCGGGGTCGAGCGCGTCATCGGGCAGGTCCTCGGCGTGCAGATCCTCGGGCGTGGGCGATGTGGCGGCGGGATGGCCCGCCGCGTCCGCGACCGCGTCCTGCGCCATCTCGTCGGGCAGGATGGCGTCGGGAAGGGTGGCGTCGGGCTGGGCAGCGTCGTGCAGGGCGACGTCCGCCGCAGGCTCTTCGGTCTCGGCACCGTCCTGCGCGTCCTCGTCCTGCGCGGGGGCGGGCGTCTCGGTCGGGGCCGCTGGCGAGTGCCGGGCGCTGTCCGGGGAACCGGCGCCGTCCGCCGCCCACATGTCGGGGGTCTCGGTGTCGGGCGTTTCCTCGTCCGCGTCGTCTTCGAGAAGCGAATCCTCGTCCTCGGCGGCCCTGCGGCGCGGGGTCGAGGGCAGGGGCTCGGGGAAGGGCAGCAGCGTGGCGGTTGCCGGTGCCGCGCCCTCGGCGGCCAGTCGGGCAGCCTCGGCATCAGTGTCGATATAGGGCGCCTCTTCCCCGTCGTCGGCCACCCCGACGTCAGAGTAGGACCAGCGACCGGCGCTGGCCTGGCCGTCGCGTGCGGCGGCGGGGGTGAGGGTGTCCTCGGGCGCGGTGATGCGGCCCGCCTGTCTGCCCGTGCCCGAGGATGTGCCCGAGCCAGTGCCCGCCTGGGATCCGCTGCGTGCCTGCGGATCAAGCGGCGGCGACAGCGAGATCACGTGCCGCACGCCCTGTTCGCGCAGGATCTTCTGCACGCCGCGGATCGTCATCCCGTCATCGTGCAACAGCCGCTTGATCCCGCCCAGAAGCTCCATGTCGGCGGGGCGGTAATAGCGCCGCCCGCCGGCTCGCTTGACCGGTTTGACCTGGGTGAACCGGCTTTCCCAGAACCGCAGCACATGGGTAGGCACGTCCAGCCACTCGGCCACTTCGCTGATCGTGCGGAAGGCGTCGGGAGATTTTTCCATGGGTCTCAGGACTTGTTGCCGGACGCAACGCGGTCCTTCATCAGGTGGGAGGGGCGGAAGGTTAGGACCCGCCGCGGGTGGATCGGCACCTCTTCGCCGGTCTTGGGATTGCGCCCCATCCGCGCGGCCTTGGCCCGCACGCTGAACGTGCCGAAGGACGAGATTTTCACCTGCTCGCCCTCGACCAGCGCATCCGACATGTAGGCCAGCACGGATTCGACAAGCTGCGCCGATTCGTTCCGGCTTAGCCCGACCTCGCGAAACACTGCTTCGCTGAGATCCATTCTTGTCAGCGTCTTTTCACCCATCCGGTAAACCCCCCAAAGGTTTGACGAAGAATGAGGGCGCCGCAACCTCTAGTCAATATCAATGGCTTGCCGGATTGTCTTTCGGGGGCGGATTACCTGCCTCCCGCGTGGTCACCAGCGCAGAACGACCGACCCCCAGGCCAGCCCGCCGCCGATCGCCTCGGTCACCACAAGGTCGCCGGGCTTGATCTGCCCGCGGGACTTGCCCACCGACAGGGCAAGGGGAATCGACGCGGCCGAGGTGTTGCCGTGGTCCTGCACGGTCACGACGACCTTTTCCATCGGCAGGCCCATGCGCTGCGCGGTGGCCTTGATGATCCGCAGGTTGGCCTGATGCGGCACGATCCAGTCGACGTCCTCGGGCCCCAGGCCCGCGCGATCCAGCGCGCGGTGCGCGGTCTGGGCCAGCTTTTCGACGGCGTGGCGGAACACCTCCTTGCCCTGCATCCGCAGATGCCCGGTGGAGTTCGTCGACACGCCGCCGTCGACATAGAGGATCTCGCGGTGGCGCCCGTCGGAATTGAGGTCGGCAGCCAGGATGCCGCGGTCCTCGGTCGTGCCGGCGCCCTCGGCCGCCTCGAGCACCAGCGCCCCGGCGCCGTCGCCGAACAGCACGCAGGTCGAGCGGTCGGACCAGTCCATGATGCGCGAAAACGTCTCGGACCCGATCACGAGGATGCGGTCGGCCTGTCCCGACAGGATCATCGCCTGCGCGTTGGTCAGTGCATAGACGAAGCCCGCGCAGACGGCCTGCACGTCGTAGGCAAAGCCGTGCTGCATCCCCAGCGCCTCCTGCACCATGGTGGCGGCGGCGGGGAAGGTCAGGTCGGGGGTCGAGGTGGCCAGGATGATCGCGTCGATGTCGTCGGGGTTCAGGCCCGCGTCGTCCAGCGCCGCGCGGGCGGCGCGGGTGCCCAGATCCGAGGTCGTCTGACCCTCGGCCGCGAAGTGGCGGCGTTCGATCCCGGTGCGGGCCCGGATCCATTCGTCCGAAGTGTCGAGCGTCGCTTCGAAGTCCGAGTTCGGGACCACACGCTCGGGAAGGTAATGTCCGATTCCACGGACCACGGCACGGCGGATCACGATGCAGCCTCGCCCTTTTCGTCTGCGGCCGCGCCTGCGGACGGCAATCCGACCGTCGCCACGCGTTCGGCCAGTTTCTCGTTAAAGCCCGTCTGCGCCAGCCGGAACGCCAGCTTGATCGCCGCCGAGACGCCGGTCGCATCCGCCGAACCGTGGCTTTTGACCACCGTGCCGTTCAGCCCCAGGAACACCCCGCCGTTGACGCGCCGCGGGTCGATGCGCTTTTGCAGGCGTTTCAGAGAGGTCAGCGCGAGCAGCGCCGCCATCCGCGACAGCGGCGAAAAGCGGAACGCCTCGCCCAGCAGATCACGGATCAGCGACGCGGTGCCTTCGCCGGTCTTCAGCGCGACATTGCCGGTAAAGCCGTCGGTCACGATCACGTCGGCGCGGTCCGAGGGGATATCGCCGCCCTCGACGAATCCCACGAAGTCGTAGCGCCCCGTGGTCGCCGCCTGGCCGATCATCTCATGCGCGAGCTTCAGTTCCGCGCGGCCCTTGTGCTCTTCGGTGCCGACGTTCAGCAGGCCCACCCGCGGGGTGTCGAGCCCGAGGCCCGAGCGCGCATAGGCCGCGCCCATCAGCGCATATTGCCGCAGATCGTCCTGGTCGGCGCGGATATCGGCGCCGACGTCGAGGACCACGTTGAAACCTTGCGGATTGCGCGAGGGCCAGAGGCAGGCGATGGCGGGGCGGTTGACGCCTTCGAGCTTGCGCAGGCGCATCATCGACAGCGCCATCAGCGCGCCGGTATTGCCGCAGGACACGGCAACGGCGGCCTCGCCGTTGCGGACCGCCTCGATCGTCGACCACATCGACGTGTCGCGCCCGTGGCGGACGACGTGACTGGGCTTGTCGCCCATCTGCACGATGCCGCTGACGTCGCGGATCTCGCAGCGGTCGCCCAGCTTGCGCTTGTCGACCAGCGGCCCAAGCTCGGACCTGGGGCCGTGCAGGATGAAGCCGATGTCGGGGTTCTTGCGGGCCGAATCCGCAATGCCGCCGACAACCGCGGAGGGTCCGCGGTCGCCGCCCATCGCGTCGACCGAAATTACGATCCGGCCGGGGACGCCTGTCGCCGGGCCCGATCCGGAGGATGCCGGAGCGGGTCGGACCGGGGGGCCGGACGTCACCGTCGCGGGCTCCGTTTCGGGGCCCGTCCGGTGCGTGACCCGGCCGTCGGATGCATCCTCGGAATCAGCCATCGCGCGGGATGTTGAGCCGCGGCTCAGGCCGCGTCTTCGTCGAGATCGATCTCGTCGGCCTGCGCCACGACCTCACGCTCGGCATAGTGGCCGCAGGAGGGGCACACGTGGTGCGGGCGCTTCAGCTCGCCGCAGTTGGGGCATTCCGCGGGGTTCGCGGCGGTCAGCGAGTCGTGCGCACGGCGCATGCCGCGGCGGGATTTCGTGACTTTATTCTGAGGGACAGCCATGTCTCAACCTCAATTGTTCAAGGGGCGCATGGCCCAAGTGTCTGGTCAATCGTGTCGGGTCTGCGGCGCTTTACGCCGAAGCGGCGCGCCGTTCAAGCCCGCGTCGGGTGACCCGTCGGGCGAGCGGCGCAAAATACTCAGAATCGTCCGTCGTGCAAGGGCAAAGCTGCGGCGGGTCCGCGGGAGACCCCGGGACCCGCGGTCACACCACCCTGTCCCTTTCGTCTTGCCCCCCGTCTCACCCCGGCGCCCGGCGGGTCACTCCTCGTCCTTCATCCGGTCGCGCAGAGCCTGCAGGCCCGCGAAGGGGCGCACCTCGGCGTCGGTCACGGGATCGGTGCCCGGCGGGGCGGCCTGCGCCACGTCGAAATCGGCGTCCGGCGCGCGGGGGAAGGCGGGCAGGGCCAGCGACAGCGCCTCGACCGTGACGCGACCCAGGTCCGCCGTCGCCGCCAGGGGTTCCAGCGTGTCGTCCTCGGGCATCTCGACCTCGGCGCCGGCGCCGAGGTCGACGCGGGGCATATCCTCGACCCAGCGGCGGGTCACGGGTTCGTCGATTCGCGTCGTGACGGGGGCGAGGGTGACCGAGCATGGCTGCACCACCGTCGCGCCCAGCCGCCCCTCGAACCGCCAGTCGGCCCGGCCCTCGGGCATCAGCCGCCCTTCGAGCCGCAGCTTGCGCAGGCCCAGCAGGTCAAGCTCTTCGGCGATGGCGGCCCGGATCTCGGGGCCGGGTTCGATCAGGATGTCGCGCTCCTGCCGCTGACCGGCGCCGGTCAGGCGGACGGGATCGCGGAAGCTGTCGCTGGGCATGGGCGTCTCCGGCGTTTTCTGCATTCTTGAACCGTCACCCGTCCTTCTGTATCCCCCGGGGCAGAGATGCAAAAGCCGGGTCGAGGGGCAGACATGGGGCAGTGGTGGACAGGTGCAAGGCGCATGGCGCTGGTTGTCGCGCTTTCGGCGGCTGCCGCGTGCACGCCAGTGTTCCGCAATCACGGCTACGTGCCGACCGAGCAGGACCTGTCGCAGATCGAGGTCGGGCGCTCGACCCGCGAGACGGTCGCCGACACGGTGGGCCGGCCCGGATCGGTCGGCGTGCTGGATGCGGGCGGCTGGTACTACGTGCAAAGCCGCTTCCGGCACTATGGCTACCGCGCCCCGCAGGAGATCGACCGCGAAATCGTGGCGATTTCGTTCAACGACGCGGGCGTGGTCGAGAATGTCGAGCGCTTCGGGCTTGAGGATGGCCGCGTGGTGGCCCTGTCGCGTCGCGTGACCGACAGCAACATCAAGGGCATCACCTTCCTGCGTCAGCTCTTCGGCAACCTCGGGCGTATCTCGGCGGCGGACCTCGAGAACTGATCGCGGCAAGGACGCCGATCCCGCGGTAACGATTCCGATGTGAAACCGCCCTCCACGTCATGCGGGGGGAGGCGGGGCCCGGCTGCGGGCTACGGAATGGGCAGCCGGGGTCATCAAGTCGGGGGGGGGCGATCTGCGGTTCGCAGGCGCGGTCCAGTCACCGCCCGCGCCACAGGTGTAGGGAAGAGATCATTCGCCGCGCAGGCGGCGCGCGACCCCGTGGGGGGGCGGGCGGCACGGCGCTGCCACGCCGCCGCCCGGCCGTCCGGCGATCAGGCCGCCGAGCCGTCGAGCCCGTCCTGGCCTTCGCCCTCGCTCTCCGACTGGAAATCCAGCGCGACGCCGTTCAGGCAGTAGCGCAGGCCGGTGGGTTCGGGCCCGTCGGGAAAGACGTGGCCCAGGTGCGCGTCGCAGCGTTTGCAGTGCACCTCGGTGCGGCGCATGAACCAGCTGCGATCTTCGGTTTCGCCCACGAGGTCGGGGTTGGCCGGCTGCCAGAAGGATGGCCACCCCGTGCCGCTGTCGAACTTGTGCGCCGAATCGAACAGGGCCGCGCCGCAGCAGGTGCAGCGGAAAAGGCCCGGCTCCTTCGGGAAGTCATCATGGGTAAAGGCGCGTTCGGTGCCGTGCTTGCGCGTCACCTTGTAGGCGAGACTGGAGAGCTCGCTTTGCCATTCGGCGTCGGACTTGACGACCTTGTCCATATCGGGGCCTCCTTGCGGGGTAGTTGTTGCGGGGCGCGCTGATGCGAATTCCATCCCTATCTAGGCGCTCGGACCGCAACGCCAAGCCCGCCGCCGGCGCGCGCGGCCGCCGATGCCCGGCCTGAGCCGCGGCCGCTACGTCGCCCGGCAGGTCCGCGGCGCCCTGGTCCCGGCGTGGCCCGCTGTGGGCGCGGGGGACGCGGGGGGCGGGCCCCGAATGGCCGTTCTGGACACCGCCACCGCCGGCACTGCGGGCGGCGAGCCGATCCCCGGGGCAGACGCTGGCGCGGACAGGGGGGCAGAGCCTGAAGCAGGCCCGGTCCCCGACGACGTCGCAGTCACGGGGGCCGACATCGCCGCGGCCCAGCGGCTGCGTCATCTGGTCTTTGTCGAGCGTGGCGGCGCCGTGGCCCGGGACGACGGGCGCGAGCGCGACGCCTTCGACGCGCGGTGCCTGCATGTCCTGATCGAGGACCGTGCCTCGGGCGCGCTGGTATGCTGTTTCCGCCTGCTGCCGCTGGCCCGTGGCGGGGAGATCGGGCGCAGCTACGCGGCGCAGTTCTACGACCTGTCGGGCCTTGCCGCCTTTGGCGGGCCGATGGTCGAGATGGGGCGCTTCTGCCTTCATCCCGACTGGCACGACCCCGATATCCTGCGCGTCGCCTGGGCCGAGGTGACGCGGATCGTCGATGCCATGGGGGTCGAGATGCTGTTCGGCTGCTCGTCGTTCCGGGGCACAGATGCCGCCGCCTATGCGGATGCGTTCGAGATGCTGCGCCGCCGGCACCTGGCGCCGGACCCCTGGCGACCCCGGGTCAAGGCACCGCAGATCATCCACTTTGCCCCCGGCGGGCGGCCCGCGCCCGACGGCCCCAAGCCCGACGGCCCCACGCCCGACCGCCCCGCGCCCGACCGCCATGCGCCTGACCGCCGCCGCGCGCTCTTGTCGATGCCGCCGCTGCTTAGGACCTACCTGGCGATGGGGGGCTGGGTGTCGGATCATGCCGTGGTCGACACCCGGATGAACACCCTGCACGTCTTCACCGGGGTCGAGATTTCCGCCATCCCGCCCGCCCGTGCCCGGGCGCTGCGCGCGGTGGCAGGCTGAGACGGTCCCCCCGGTCGCCGTCCCTTGCTGGTGCGGCAGGGCGTTCTGGTGCGCGGCGGGCGCGGTAAGGGGCAGGCGCGCAATCTCGGGATCGGCCCGGGGCTCGTGACGCGTCTGCGAGCCACCCCATGGGGGGGCGCCCGTGCTGCTGGGACGGCAGACACGGGGCGCGCTCTCCCACGCTCTCCCGCGCGCGTTCCCCCGCGTCTCCGCCTTCGCTGTGACCATCCGGCCCCCACCTCCGGCACTCAGGACCGACCGCAGGGCCACCCATCTCGGCGCGTCGGCGGAGCAAGGGGCATTGACGTTGCGCGGGGGGCGGCATAGCTCGCGCCCATGGCACGCGCACCCCTCCTTCAGCTCTCCGACATCTCGCTCACCTTCGGCGGGGATCCCGTCTTCGACGGCCTCGATGCCGTCGTGCAAGAGGGGGACAGGATGGCGCTGGTCGGCCGCAACGGCTCGGGCAAGTCCACCCTGATGAAGGTGATGGCCGGTCTGGTCGAACCGGACCGCGGCGCGCGCTCTGTCCCCAGCGGCGTGCGCGCGGGCTACATGGAGCAAGAGCCCGAGATGGCGGGCTTTGCCACGCTGGGCGACTTCGCGACCTCGGGCCTTGATATCGGCGAGGAATACCGCGTCGAGATGGCCGCCGAGGGGCTGGCCTTCGATCCCGCCCGCGCGGTCGAAACCGCCTCGGGCGGCGAGCGGCGGCGCGCGGCGCTGGCCAAGCTGCTGGCCGAGGCGCCGGAGCTCATGCTGCTGGACGAGCCGACCAACCACCTCGACATCCGGGCCATCGCCTGGCTGGAGGATCAGCTGAAATCCAGCCGCGCCGCCTTTGTCGTGATCTCGCACGACCGCGCGTTCCTGCGGGCGCTGACCCGCGGCACGCTGTGGATCGACCGGGGTGCGGTGCGACGTCAGGAGGCCGGGTTCGACGCCTTCGAGGACTGGCGCGACAAGGTCTGGGAAGAAGAGGACGTGGCGCGCCACAAGCTTGACCGCAAGATCAAGGCCGAGGCCCGCTGGGCCGTCGAGGGCATCAGTGCCCGGCGCAAGCGCAACCAGGGCCGGGTGCGCGCGCTGGCCGACCTGCGGGCCGAACGCTCGTCGATGATCCGCCGCGCGGGCACCGCCGACATGGCGCTGGAGGCCGGCCCCAAGAGCGGCAAGAAGGTGATCGAGGCGCGCGGCATCGCCAAGAGCTTCGGCGACCGCGAGATCCTGGCGCCCTTCGACCTGCGCGTGGCGCGTGGCGACCGGGTGGCCTTTGTCGGCCCCAACGGCGCGGGCAAGACCACGCTTCTCAAGATGCTGACGGGCGAAATCGCGCCCGACGCGGGCGAGGTGTCGCTGGGCACCAACCTCGACATCGCCGTCTTCGACCAGAACCGCGCGGCGCTGGACCCGGACATGAGCCTTTGGGAAAGCCTGACCGGCGATGTTGATATGCGCGTCTCGGGCCAGGCCGACCAGGTGATGGTGCGCGGCCAGCCGCGCCACGTGGTCGGATACCTCAAGGATTTCCTGTTCACCGACGCGCAGGCGCGGGCGCCGGTCCGGTCGCTGTCGGGCGGCGAAAAGGCGCGGCTGCTGCTGGCCAAGATCATGGCCCGCGAATCGAACCTCCTCGTGCTCGACGAACCGACCAACGATCTCGACCTCGAAACGCTCGACCTGCTGCAGGATCTGCTGGGCGAGTACGACGGTACCGTGCTGCTGGTCAGCCACGACCGCGATTTCCTCGACCGGGTCGCGACGCTGACCGTGGCGATGGAGGGGGACGGCAAGGCGACCGTCTATGCCGGCGGCTGGACCGATTACCAAAGCCAGCGCCCCGAGGATGCGCCGGAGGTCGCGCCGGCCGGGCAGGTCAGCGCCGGGGGCAAGGGTGGTGGCTCGCAGTCTGAGCCAGCCGCAGCCGCGCCGGCGGCCAAGCCGAAGATGAGCTTTACCGAGCAGCACCGCCTGAAGGCCCTGCCGGACGAGATCGCGCGGATCGAATCCGAGATCGGCAAGCTCGAAACGCTTCTGGCCGATCCCGAGCTCTTTACCCGCGAGCCCGTGAAGTTCCGCAAGGCGACCGAGGCCCTGACCGCCCGGCAGGAGGCGCTGGCCTCGGCCGAGGAGGAATGGCTGACGCTGGAGGAAAAGGCCGGCGGCTAGGCACCGGATGCTGACCCCGGCGCCTTCGGCATGAGAGGGCGCGGGGGCTGCGCGGCACGGACGACGCTGCACGGGCGACGCCCTAGAATGACGGCGCGACGCGGGCAGGGCACATGGGCCGTGCCGGCAAAGGGTGGTACGTGACCCCGATCCCGCGGCCCGTTTCGGGGTTCGGAGGGCGGTAACCGCGACGACGGCGGCCAAAGGGAGCGGAGGCATGGAAATGGACAGCGACGTGCAGATCGCCAGGCTTGTGGCCGCGGATCTGGCCCTGTTCCAGGCGATCCGCCTGGAATCACTGCGGCGCGCGCCCGCGGACTTCGCCAATACCGAGGCCGACTGGACCGCGCTGTCCCGCGACGACTGGCTGGCCCGGCTGAAAACGCCGGTCTTCGCCGCGCTGCGGGGCGGGGATCCGGTGGGCGTCATGGGGCTCTTGCCGCAAACGGGCGAGAAGCGGGCCCATCGCGCCAAGCTCGTCATGGTCTACCTGCGCGACACCGAGCGGGGGCGCGGCTTGGCCGATGCGCTGCTGGCCAGGGTCATGGAGTTCGCTGCCGATACCGGCATTCGCCAGCTCGAACTGTCGGTCAATGCCACCAACGCGCGCGCCGTCCGGTTCTACGAACGGCACGGCTTTGCCACGGTGGGCCGCATTCCCCGGGCGCTGATCGATGCGGGGCGCGATGTCGACGAGCTGATCATGATCCGGGCCGCGCCCTAGCCGGGCGTCGAGCCCGGCGCCGCAGAGCTTCGGCGCCGATCCGCGCCACAGTCCCTCGCCGCAGTCCCATGCCTCTGGCATATGCCCCTATCCGCCGATCCTGTCAGGCAGCCGGAAAGCAGGCAGAGGGGGCGAACCGCCCTCCTGCGCTCCATCCGGCCTCTCGCAACCGGGGGCGGCTTTGGGCCTGCAAGCCGGGCTGCTGCCGGGCGCTCAGGACACCAGCAGGCGGCGGCAGTCGACGCCATAGACGGGCCTGTAGGTCTCGAACCCCAGCGCGGCGTAGTAGGCGATGCCCTCCGCGTTGGTCGCGGCGATGAAGGCTTCGATCGCGGGCACGCCCGCGGTCCGGGCGGCCTCCAGCGTCGCAGCGAAAAGGCGGCGGCCCACGCCGCGGCGGGCGCTTGTGGGGCGGATATGCGTGCCGATGATCCCCCAGCCCGACGGAGTGCCGTAGGGATTGCCCTCGGACGCGCGTCTCAGCGACTGAAACCCCATGACCTCGCCGGCCTCGTCGATGGCGAGCGAACAGCGAATCTCGTCGGGATGCGTGATGTAGTTCGCCCGCGCGAAGTCGGGATCGCTGGCTTTCTGTCGCTTCCCGGCAGCGACAAGGTCGCGCAGCACAAGGCTTACGGCATCGGCATCGTCCGACGTGGCGGGGCGTATCAGCATGTCCGGGCTCCGGGGTGTGGTGCGGATCCCGGGCGATATCGCATGGCGCGGGCCATCCCGGCAACCGGGGCCAGCCGGGTGCGTCCCACGTGGGGGCGCGGGGCGCGCCGGTCAGTGGACCCCGACCGCAAGGGCACCTGTCGGATACATCTGGCAGGGGCGTTTCGGGGCCGTCAAAGGCGGCCGGTGGCCGACATCATCACCGCGATGGGCCGGGTCGGCGCGACCTCGGCCAGCACCAGCACCAGGCTCGCCGTCATCGGCACCGCCAGGAACGCGCCGGGCAAGCCCCAGAGCGCGCTCCACACCGCGAGGGACAGAAGCACGACGAAGGGGCTGAGGTTGAACGCCCGTCCCATCATTCGCGGTTCGAGATAGGCGCCCACCACGATCTGCGCCGCGCTGAGCGCCACCAGCACCAGCACCGCCATGCCCAGCGATCCGAACTGCGCCAGCGCCAGAAGGACCGGCGCCACCACGCCAGCCAGCGACCCAAGATAGGGGATGTAGTTGAAGAACCCGATCAGCACCGCCCAGAACAGCGCGAACTCGATCCCGATAAGCAGCATCAGCGCATAGGACGCGACGGCGAGGATCACGTTCACGGTCGTCTTGACGAAGAGATAGCCGCCGATCCGGTCGTTGATCCGCATCAGCAGCGACAGCGCGCGGCGGCCATTCTCCTCGCCCCCGGCGGCAATGACCAGCTTGCGCGCCAGCATGCCCCGCTCGGCCATGAAGAACGAGGCGTAGAGCACCACGAGGAACAGGGTCGAGCCCACGCCCTGCAGCGACAGCAGCGCGGGCGCGATCAGCGCGCGGGTGTCGACCTGGTCGAAGGTCGCGCGGCGCAGCGTCTCCCACGTCGGTTCGTTCTCGATCCCCAGCATCGCGGCCACGCGGTTCACGATCAGGTCGAGGTTCGATTCGTAGCGGGGCAGGGCGGCGGCCACCTGTCCGAGGTTGGTCAGCACCAGCACGAACAGAAGTACCACCGCGACGGTAAAGCCCAGCAGGACGAGCGCCCGCCGCCCCCAGGCCGGCAGGTAGCCCAGAAGCGGCACGCGCCGCATCGTTTCGGCCGCCGAGGACAGCACGTAGACCGAGATCAGCGCGGCCAGCACGGGAATCAGGATCGGCCGCCCGATCCAGAGCAGCCAGCCCAGCATCAGGATCAGGGCGATCCCGTAGGTAAGGCGACGGATACGCAAGGAGGCTCCTTTCCCATGGGCGGCGCCCGCGCGGGGCCGATGCGACAGTCTTGCCCCACTCCCGCGGCGCCGCCAATGGGGTCCGGTGCCGCGCCCGGGGGGTGCCTTTGGGGGGCAAGCGGGGGGCCCTGTAGGGCGCCGGGACGGGTCGTCCGGCTCCGCGGGTGGCCGCGGGCCCGGCGCCGCCTCGGGGGCGCTATTCCGGGGGCGCTACTCCGGTGCCTCGGCGTAGATGCCGTTGTAGAACAGAAGTGGCGTGCCCTCGCGCCAGCTGGCCGAGACGACCCGGCCCACGACGATGGCGTGGTCGCCACCCTCGTGCACCGCGTGGGCAGTGCAGTCGAATCGCGCGAGGCAATCCAGAAGCGGCGTGCCGCCGGCACCCTCCCCGACGTCGAAGCCGTCGAAGGTCCGGCCGTCGCGGGCGAAGTTGGCGCAAAGATCGTACTGGTCCGCCGCCATGACGTGGATCGCGAAATGCCGTGCCTCGACGAAGGAGGTGAAGCGCTTCGACGATCGCGCGGGCGACCACAGCACCAGCGGCGGGTCGATCGACAGGCTGGCGAAGCTGTTGGCCGTGATGCCCAAGGGGCCGGTCGCGTCGCGGGTCGTGATCACCGTCACCCCGGTCGCGAAGCGACCTAGCGCCGCGCGGAAATCGCGGGCGGTGTCGGGGCCGGGCGTGATGCTTTTGTCCATGCGCTCTCTGTTCTCTGCCATCAGGGCACCTCGTTTCCGAGGGCTCGGGTATAGAGGTCGAACCACGTCTGGCGGTCGATCTCCACCGAAAACGCGGCGGCCATCTCGGCGATCCGCTCGGGGCGTGTGCTGCCGATCACCGGCAATATGCCCGCCGGGTGCGCCAGAAGCCAGCCAAGCGCCACCGCCGCGGGCGTGACGCCGCGGTGCCGCGCCAGGGTGTCCAGGGCCGCGCGCAGCCGCGGCGGCGCCGTTTCCCCCAGAAGCGCCCCGCCGCCCAGCGGGGACCACGCCATCGGCAGAAGTCGCCGTTCGTGCAGAAAGGCTAGGTCGCCGTTGGTCAGCGCCCCCGGCGTGGCAAGGCCAAGCTCGATCTGGTTGGCGCAAAGCGGCACCTGCATCCGCGATTGCAGCAGCGTCAGGTCGTGCGGCCGGAAATTCGACACGCCGACCGCCGCGACCTTGCCCTGCGCCACCAGCCGGTCCAGCGCGGCGCCCGTCGCGTCGGGGTCGAGGAAGGGATCGGGCCGGTGGATCAGCAGAAGGTCGATCCGCTCGATCCCCATCAGCCGCAGCGATGCCTCGACGCTGCGCGCGATGTGGTCGGGCGAGGTGTCGTAGTGCTTCAGCCGCGCGGCGGCATGGCGGCCCATCGGCGCGACGATGCCGCACTTGGTGACGATCTCGACCCGGTCGCGAAGCTCCGGCGCCTGCGCGAGGGCCGCGCCCAGCAGCTCTTCGCTGCGATAGCCGCCATAGATATCGGCCTGGTCCAGCGTGGTGATCCCGTGATCGAGACAGGTCCCGATCCGCTTCAGGATGGCCCCGGGCGACGTGTCGCAGGCCTCCGCAAGCCCCGCCATGCCGCAGGCAATACGGCTGAAGCTGAGCCCGGGGGCGACGGATCTGCGGGTGTGGGACATGCAAAACGGGCTTTCTGTCGAACGTTGTCGCGGCGGCGCGGGCGGGCCCGGCCGCGGCCCAGCCTGCCACAGACCGCCACGCCCGAACAGGCCACCCGCGTGCGGGGGGCGGCGCCGGGGGGCGAGGGGAGCGGCCCGGCTGGCTTCGGTCGGCTTCCGTCGGCGGGATGCGGCGGGGACCTGCCGCATCACGGCCCGTGCGTGCCGCGACAGGGCGGACACAAGGCGCGGGGATCGCCTCACGTCACTGGCGCGGCCCCGCGACGCGGCACGGCTGGTCGGGCCGGACGACCGCCCTAGATGACGCCACATGCGCATGATCACATCCCTCCTCGCCGCCGCCGTCCTGGGGCTTTTCGCTTGGATCAGACTCGCCCCCAGCGACCCGCAGGACTGGCACACCGATCCCGCCGACGCCGTTAGCCCCGACGGCAACGGCTGGCTGCTGCGGGCCGAGGGCGGCAACGCCCCGCCGCCGCGTTTCGCGGTGACGCCCGAGGTGCTGCTGAAAGAGGCCGACCGCGTCGCCCGTGGCACGCCACGCACGCGGGTGCTGGCCGGCGGCGTCGGATCGGGACGGATCACCTATGTCACCCGGTCGCTGCTGATGGGTTATCCCGACTATACCACCATCACCGCCCGCGCCGCGCCCGAGGGCGCGTGGCTGCTGGTTCATGCCCGCCAGAGGTTCGGGCAGAAGGACATGGGGGTGAACCGCGCCCGGGTCGAGAATTGGGTGGGGCGGCTGTCGTCTCGCCTGCCGCGCCTGGGCGACTGACGCCCGCGCGGGCGGGGTGCTGCCGGGCCACTGCGACAGGCCTTGGTCGCGCGTCGGCCCCGGCTCCGGCGGCGCTTCCCCAAGGTGCCCTGGCCTAGGGAGCGGCAATCCCGCCCTGCAAAGTACGAGGACCGGATGGACCCGACCCCGCAACAAGACCCCGCAGCGCCGCAGGCGCCGGACCGGCCAGCGCCGCCGCGCGTCTCGGAACGTTTCGTCATCACCGGCGCCGTCGAGGCCGCGGATTTCCCGGGCTGGATCGGGGCCCACGGGCGCAAGCTGGGGCTGGAGCTGGGCCCGATGGAGCGGCAGGGCGCCGCGCTGGCCTTTCGCGCCGCGGGCGCGCCCGAGATGCTCGACGCGCTGGAGATGGGATGCAGCCTCGGGCCGCGCTCGGTGACGGTGCAGCGCGTCGACCGACAGGCCCTGAGCAACGAGGGCCCTGCCGTTGGTTTCAACAGTGCCCGGTAAACGTGCAATCCGACTAATAAGTGATCAAAGTATCGCGTTTCGGAGGGCGCGCCACGGGGCTGTCCGGCGCCTGTTTGACCGGCCTGCGCGCCACCCCTAGGGCTTGCGGCTAACGGTTCCCGGCCTGCGGGGACGCCTGCCCGGAGGTCCGCCAGCCATGCCCGATCCGATCCTTTGGCATCCTGCTGCGCTGTCCCGCGATCTGCCGGCGGCGACGGTGATGCCAACGGCCTGCGGGGATGTCGAGGTCGCGCTGTGGCGCAGCGCAGGGGGGCGGGTCTCGGCGTGGTACGACCGTTGCCCGCACCGCGGCATGCGTCTGTCGCACGGCTTCGTCCGGGGCGAGATGCTCAGCTGCATCTACCACGGCTGGCGCTTCGATACCGAAGCCGTCTGCCGCAAGATCCCGGCCCATCCCGACCTGACGCCGCCCGAAACCATCACCGTACCGCGGTTTCGCGCCGCCGAACGCCACGGCGTGATCTGGATCGCCCCGCGAAGCGATGCAGCAGGTCAGGGGCAGGAGGCCGGCCAAGGCCAGGGACGTGGGCAGGGCCGGGGGACGCTGGACGACGGCGATCCGGCGCCGGACGCCTTGCCGCCACTGCCGGGGGACCTCGGGCCGCTGCGCAGCCTGCAGGTCGCGCGCGACGGGGCCGCGGTCGCCGATGCCCTGGGCGGCTGGCACGCCCGGGTGGCGGGGGGCGTTCACGTGCTGGTGCAGGCCCTTCCCGGGGGGCACGCGGCGCTGCATAGTCTGATCGACCCCGAAGGCGACGCGATCGCCGCCAGCCGCCGGCTGGAGGCGCTGCGCCGCGATCTGGAAAGCGAGGCTGCCGCATGACCGACCCCAAGACCGACCCCATGAAGGATCAATGGCTTCCCGTCTCGATGTCGGCCGACCTGGGTCCCGCGCGCCGCGACACCGTGGTGATGGGCGTCCCGGTGACGATCTGGCGTGCCTCCGACGGCACCGCCCGGGCCGAGGCCGAGGGGCGGACGCTCGCGGTCACCGAGGATTACGACCACCTGTGGATCTGCCTCGGTACCCCGGCGCTGCCGCTCTTCGACATTCCCGAGGCGCGCCAGCCCGGGCGCCGCTTCGTGCCCTGCGGCCGGGTGCGGGTGGCCTGCTCGCCGCTGCGCGCGATCGAGAACTTTCTCGACATCGCGCATTTCCCCTTCGTCCATACCGATATCCTGGGGGCCGAGCCGCAGACCGAGGTGACGCGCTACAAGGTCGACCTGCGCGAGAACGACACCGAGGTCTGGGCGACGAAGGTCGAATTCTACCAGCCGCAGGCCTCGAAATCGGCCACCGGCGGGGTGCTGACCGAGTATTCCTACCGCGTGCCCGCGCCCACCGTGTCGGTGCTCTACAAGACCTGTCCGCCGCGGCCGGGCGAACGGGACGTGATCGCGATCTTCGTGCAGCCCGTGTCGGAAACGGTCTGCGACGTCTGGCCGTGGATGGCGCTGTTCGACGATGAAAGCGCGCAGGCCGACCTGGTGGGCTTTCAGCAGATGATCTTCGTGCAGGACCGCTCGATCCTGGAAAACCAGGTACCGGCGCTCCTGCCGCTGGACCCGGGCCGGGAGATCCCGACACGCGCCGACCTGACCTCGGTCGCCTATCGCCGCTATCTCAAGGCGCACGGCTTCACCTATGGCGCGGAACTGGTGCCGGCATGATCCTGCACGACTGGATCCTGTCGCCCAACTGCTACAAGGTGCGGCTGCTGGCGGCGCTGACCGGCCAGCCGCTGACGCTGCGCGCGGTGAACGTGCATCCCGGCCGCGACCACCTGTCCGACAGCTACCTTGCGCTGAACCCCGCAGGCACCTTGCCGATCCTCGAGGACGGCGATCTGGTGCTGGGCGACAGTGCTGCGATCCTGACGCTGCTGGGCGCGCGGGCCGGGGCGGGCTGGTCCGGGCAGACGCCCGAGGACACGGCGCGCATCGCGGGCTGGCTGGCCTTTGCGCAGGACCTGTCGGGCAGCGCCGGTCAGGCCCGGGCCATCGACATGATCGGCGCGCCGGGGTCGCTGCCCGAGGCACAGGCGCGGGGCCGCGCGCATCTGCGGCGGCTTGAACAGGCGCTGGCCGAGCGCGCGCTTGCGGGCGGTACCTTCCTTGTCGGCGAAACGCCCAGCATCGCCGACATCGCCTGTTTCCCGCACGTGATGCTGGCGCCCGACGGCGGCCTGTCGCTGGCGCCCTATCCGGCGATCCGGCTCTGGTCGCGGGCCGTGCGCGCGCTGCCGGGGTTCATCGAGATGCCCGGGATCCACCGCCTGCACGAGCTGTCCCCCGAGCCCGAGATGGAGACCGAACTGAGATGAGCGTGCTGTTCCGCGGCTGCGACGCCGTCGTCACCAGCGCCGACGCGCCCGTCCTGCGCGACGTCGACCTGCTGACCGAGGGCAACCGCATCGCGGCCATCGGGGCGGACCTTGCCGCGCCCGAGGGCGCCCGGGTGATCGAGGCCGCGGGCCTCGTGCTTTACCCCGGGCTGATCAACACGCACGACCACTTCTTCCAGAGCTTCGTGCGCAACCGGGCCGAGCTTGACTGGACGCGGCTCAGCCTGATCGAGTGGCTCGACACGATCTACCCGATCTTCGCGCGGCTGGATGAGGATTGTTTCTACCATTCCTCGGTGGTGACGATGGCCGAGCTGATCAAGCACGGCTGCACCACCTCCTTCGACCACCAGTATGCCTTTCCCGACCACGCGGGCCCGCGGCTGGTCGACCGGCAGATCGAGGCGGCGGGCCTTCTGGGCATGCGTTTCGTCGCGGGGCGGGGCGGCAACACCCTGCCCAAGTCGCAGGGCAGCACCATCCCGGACGCGCTGTGCGAAACCACCGACGGCTTCATCGCCGACTGCGCGCGGCTGATCGACACCTATCATCAGCCCGATCCCTTCGCGATGGTGCAGGTGGCCGTCGCGCCCTGCCAGCCGGTCAACTGCTGGCGCGAGACGTTCGAACAGTCCGTGGCGCTGGCCCGGTCGACCGGCGTGCGCCTGCACACCCACGCGGGCGAGGGCGAAAGCCCGGTGATCGCGGCGCGCCACGGGATGCGCACGATCGATTACCTCGAAGAGATCGGCTTTGCCGGTGAGGACACGTGGCTCGCGCATTGCTGGGAGCTGACGCGCGGCGAGCTGGGGCAGCTGGCCGCCAGCGGCACCGGCGTCGCGCACTGCCCCGAGCCCGTCTACCTGGTCGGGGCCGAGGTCACCGACATCCCCGCGATGGAGGCCCTGGGCCTGCGGATCGGGCTGGGCGCGGACGGCGCGGCCTCGAACGACAACTCGAACCTGATGCACTGCCTGCATTCGGGCTACATGCTACAATGCCTCGTCGCGCGGGACCGCGCCGACCCGGTGCCGCGGCCCGCCGCCTTCCTGCGCTACGCCACCGAAGGCGGCGCCGATCTTCTGGGCCGGCCCGAGCTGGGGCGACTGGCGCCGGGGCAGGCCGCCGACCTTTTCGCCGTCGACATGCGGGGGCTCGACTTCGTCGGCACCCGCCACGACCCGGTGTCGCTGCCCGCCAAGGTGGGGCTGGGCGCGCCGGTCGACCTGACCATGATCGACGGCCGCGTCGTCTGGGCAAACGGGGAGTTCCCCGGCCTCGACGAACGCGATCTGGCCCACGCGGCCGAGACCGCCATGACCCGCGCCCTGGGCGCCTGACCGACAGGAGACGACCCCATGACCCATACCAGACGCGCCTTTCTGGGCACCGCCTCGGCGGCGGGCCTTGCCGCCGCACTGCCGCTGCGCGCCTCGGCGCAGGATGCGCTGCAAATTGCGCTGATGGTGCCGTCGCCCGCCGCCGATGTCGGCTGGTCGCGCACCCTGCTCGACGGGACCGAGGCCGCGGCCGGGGCCGTGGGGGGCGAGGTGACGTTCCTCGAAAGCATCTCGGAAGGGCCCGACGCCGACCGCATCATGCAACGCGCCGTGTCGAACGGCGCCCGCTTCGTGATCCTGGGCTCCTTCGGCTACATGAACGGCGGCCTGCAACTGGCGCGCCGCTTCCCCGACGTGTCGATCCTGCACGCCTCGGGCTACCAGACCGCGCCCAACTTCTCGCCCTTCGCGGCAAAGTACTACCAGGGCACCTACCTGATGGGCATGGCCGCCGCGGCGCTGTCGACCTCGGGCAAGATCGGCTCGGTATCGGCCTTCGCGATCCCCGAGCTCATCACCTCGATCAACGCCTTCGTGCTGGGCGCGCAGGCGGTGAACCCCGAAATCGAATGCTCGGTCGTCTGGGTGAACTCGTGGTTCGACCCCGCGTCCGAGCGTGAAGCCGCGCAGGCGTTGATCAGCCAGGGCTGTGACGTGCTGTTCTCGAACGCGCAGGACACGCCGTCGGTGATCTCGGTCGCAGAAGAGGCGGGCGTCTATGCCTTCAACCTGAACTCGCCGATGAAATCCTACGCGCCCGAAAAATACCTCGGTGTCGTGGGCACCGACTGGGCGCCGTTCTTCACCGCGCAGGCGCAGGCCCATGTCGACGGCAGCTTCGAGGGGGCGAACCACTACCTCGGGATGGAGGACGAGGTCGTCTACGTCTCGGACTGGACACCCGACATTCCCGCCGACATCAAGACCCGCATCGACCAGACGCAGGCCGAGATCGTCAGCGGCGCGTTCAACCCGATGACCGGACCGCTGACCGACCAGTCGGGCACAGTTCGGGTCGAGGACGGCGTGACGATGACGCGGGACGAGATCCAGGCGATGGACTGGCACGTCGCGGGCGTCACCACACCGCTGCCGAACTGAGCGCGTGACGCCGGGCGCGACATCGGGTCCGGCCTCCGGACAGCCGGAGGCCGGACATCCCGAGCCCCCCCGGCAGGGGTCACAGCCTGAACCGGGCTGCGACGTTCCCCTGCTGCGTCTGCGCGGGGTCAGCAAAAGCTATGGGGCGGTGCAGGCCAACCGCGGCGTCGACCTGACGGTGATGCCCGGGTCGATCCACGCCATCCTGGGCGAGAACGGCGCCGGCAAGTCGACCCTGATGAAGATGATCTACGGGGTCGAGGCGCCGGACGCGGGCCAGATCGAATGGAACGGCGCGCCTGTCGCGCTGACCTCTCCGTCCGAGGCCGGGCGTCTGGGCATCGGCATGGTGTTCCAGCACTTTTCCCTGTTCGACACCCTGACCGTGCTGGAAAACGTGGCGCTGGTGGTCCCCGGCTCTCCGCGCAGGCTCGCCGCCCGGATCGCGACCCTGGGGCGGGACTACGGGTTGCAGGTGGACGCCACGGAATACGTGGGCGCGCTGTCTGTCGGCGAACGCCAGCGGGTCGAGATCCTGCGCTGCCTGATGCAGGATCCCAGGCTCCTGATCCTCGACGAACCCACCGCCGTCCTGCCGCCGCAGATGGTGACGCGGCTGTTTTCGACTCTGCGCGTGCTGCGCGACCGGGGGGTGTCGATCCTCTTCATCTCGCACAAGCTGGACGAGATCCGCGAGCTTTGCGATGCCGCCACCGTGCTGCGCGACGGGCAGGTGACCGGCCATGCCGACCCGCGCGACACCGACACCCGCAGCCTGACGCGGATGATGATCGGGCGCGACCTGCCGCCCGCGTTGCCTGCCGAACCGGGCGGGGCCGAGGGCGCGGTGCAGCTGCAGCTGTCGCAGCTCGACTGGACCAACCCCGACCCCTATGCGCCCGACCTGCGCGGGATCGACCTGAAGCTGCGCGGGCACGAGATCGTGGGGATCGCCGGGATTTCCGGCAATGGCCAGTCCGAGCTTTGCGCGCTGATCTCGGGCGAAACCCGGCTGCCCACCCGCGCGGCGGGCGCCATCGCGCTGCGCGGCCAGTCGGTGGGCGCCATGGGCGCGGCGGGCCGCCGGGCGCTGGGGCTGGCCTACGTGCCCGAGGAACGCCTGGGCCACGGCGCGGTCCCCGAGATGACCCTGTGGCAGAACGCGCTGCTGACCGCGCAGTCCCGCGGCCTGACGCGCCGCGGCATGGTCGACCGTCGCGCCGCGCTGCGCTTTGCGCAGGACTGCATCGCGGGCTTCGACGTGCGCACCGCGGGGCCCGAGGCCGAGGCTGGATCGCTGTCCGGCGGCAACCTGCAGAAATTCGTGGTGGGGCGCGAGATCATGCTGGCGCCCTCGGTCCTGCTGGTCGAGCAGCCGACCTGGGGCGTCGACGTCGCCGCCGCAGCCGAGATCCGCCGCCGTCTGATCGAGATGCGCAACGCGGGCTGCGCGATCCTCGTGATCTCGGAAGAGCTCGACGAGCTGTTCGAGATCTGCGACCGGCTGCATGTCCTGCACGACGGGCGTCTGTCGCCATCGCTCGTGACTGCGCGGACCACGCCCGAAGAGGTCGGCGAATGGATGATCGGTGCCGGACGGCCCGACGCCGCACCGGCGGGGAAGGGCGGCGGGACGGGCCCGGCCCGGCCCGGGTCCTCGGGCACCAACGCGGATCGCCCCGATACCGCGCGTCCAGATTCTGCACGTCCCGCCCCCTCGCACCCCGACCGCTCAGATCCCGCCGCCGAAGGCCCCGGGGCGGGTGCTGCATCCGAAGGATCCGACCATGCGGTTTGAGCTGATCCGACGCGACCGCGCGTCGCTGGAGATGGCGCTGATGGCGCCGGTGCTTGCCCTGCTTGCAGCCGGTCTGGTGTCTTGGGCGCTTTTCGCGGCGATGGGCGTACCCGCGGGCCGCGCCCTCTGGACCATCGCGGCGACGCCATTTTCCACCTGGTACGACTTTTCCGAGGTGCTGGTGAAGACCGCGCCGCTGTTGCTGATCGCGCAGGGGCTGGCCATCGGCTTTCGCGCGCGGGTCTTCAACATCGGCGCCGAGGGGCAGCTGCTGATCGGCGCGATCTGCGCCTCGGCAATCCCGGTGCTGCTGCCCTCGGCCGGCTCGCCGCTGCTGTGGGTCGCGATGATGGCGCTGGGCATGGTCGGCGGCGCCGCCTGGGCGGCGATCGCGGCGTTCTGGCGCACGCGGCTCAACGCCAACGAGATCCTCGTGACGCTGATGCTGTCGCTTATCGCCGCGCAGATCCTGACCTATTTGCTGCTGGGCCCGTGGAAGGACCCGATGGGAATGAATTTCCCGCAGACCCGCATGTTCCAGCCCGGCGCGCTGCTGCCCGGCCTCCTGCCGGGAACGCGGGTCAACCTGTCACTGCTCTTCGGGGTCGCGGCGACGATCGCCGCCTATGTCTTCATGCAGCGCAGCGTGACGGGCTTTCGCCTGATCGTCACTGGCACCGCGCCGCGGGCGGCGGGCTATGCCGGGGTTTCCGCCGCGCGGGGCGTCTGGCTGTCGTTGCTGATCTCGGGCGCCGCCGCGGGTCTGGCCGGGGCGGCCGAGGTCGCGGGCCCGCTGGGACAACTGCAACGCTCGATCTCGCAGGGCTACGGCTTCGCCGCGATCATCGTGGCCTACCTGGGCGGGCTGCACCCGGTGGGGATCGCCGTGTCGTCGCTGGTGATGTCGGCGATCTACATCGGCGGCGACAACGCCATGGTCTTTGCCGACCTGCCGCAATCGGCGGTGCTGGTGGTGCAGGGGCTCTTGCTGACCTTTTACCTGATCGCGGCGACCTTCGTCCGCTACCGCATCGCCTGGACCGGGACCGCCCGCGCATGAGCCCCCTGGAATTCATCCTCGCCGGAACGCTGGCCGCGGCGACGCCGCTGATGCTGGCCGCGCTGGGCGAACTGGTGGTCGAACGCTCGGGCGTGCTGAACCTCGGGGTCGAGGGGATGATGGCGCTGGGCGCGGCGGTGGCCTTCATCGTGGCCTACCAGACGGGCGGCCACGGCCTGGCCTTCGTGGCGGGTGCCGGGGCGGGGATGGCCGCGGCGCTGGTCTTTGCCGTGCCGGTGCTGGGCTTCCGCGCGAACCAGGTGGCGGCGGGGCTTGCGCTGGGGATCCTCGCGGGCGGGCTGTCGGCGATGGTGGGGCGCCCTTACGAAAGCCTCACCATCCGCAGCCTGCCCAAACTCGACATTCCCGTCCTGTCGGACCTGCCATATGTCGGCGGCGTGCTGACGCAGGACATCGCGGTCTGGGCGACGCTGGCGATGGCCGTCGCCATGGCGTGGGTGTTCCGGTCCACGCGGCTGGGCTGGCGCATCCGCGCGGTGGGCGAGAACCCCCATGCCGCCCGCGCCATCGGCACCCCGGTGCTGCGGCTGCGGCTGGCCTGCATCGCCTTCGGCGGGGCGCTGGCGGGGATGGGCGGGGCCTATGCCGCGACCGTCTACACCCCGCTCTGGGCCGACGGGATGATAGCGGGACGCGGCTGGATCGCCGTCGCGCTGGTTGTCTTCGGGACGTGGCGCACGGGCCGCGTGGCGCTGGGCGCGATCCTTTTCGGCGCGCTCTCGATCGGCGAGCTGGTGGTGCAGGCCACGGGCGTGCGCATCCCCTCGCAGGCGCTGGCAGCATTGCCTTACGTCGCCACGATCATCGTGCTGGCGGTGATCTCGTCGAACAGGATGCTGACGCGGCGCCACTCGGTCGCCTCGCTGGGCGAGCCCTTCGATCCCTGACCCCCTTCGCCGCGGCCCCCGCGCCGCGGCGTCCGGCGTGCGGGGGTCTTGACCCGGACCCCAAGCTCGGGGACAGAACGTGGCATGGTACCCCTCGACAGTCTGTCCCGCATCACCGAACGCTTTGAATACGTGCAGGCGCGCATGTCCGTGCCCGGCGCCGACGTGGCCGCGCTTGGCCGCGAATACGCCGAGCTGCGCCCGGTGGTCGAGGAGATCGAGGGCTATCGCAGCCTGCTTGCCGATATCGAGGGCGCCGAGGCGATGCTGGACGACCCCGAGATGCACGACCTGGCCGAGGAAGAGATCGCCGCCGCCCGCGCCCGCCTGCCGGGGGTCGAGGACCGTCTGCGCCGGGCGCTTCTGCCCAAGGACGCCGCCGACGCGCGGCCCGCGATCCTGGAGATCCGCCCCGGCACCGGCGGAGAGGAGGCGGCGCTGTTCGCGGCGGACCTGCAGCGGATGTACCAGCGCCACGCCGAGGCGATGGGCTGGCGATTCGAGATCATCGAGATGCAGGAGACCGAGCTTGGCGGCCTGCGCGAACTGGTCGCCAACGTGCAGGGCGAAGGCGTCTTCGCCCGGCTGAAATACGAATCCGGCGTGCACCGGGTCCAACGGGTGCCCGCGACCGAATCGGGCGGGCGCATCCATACCTCGGCGGCGACGGTCGCGGTCCTGCCCGAGGCGCAGGAGGTCGACCTGCAGATCGACCCCGGCGACCTGCGCATCGACACGATGCGGGCCAGCGGGGCCGGGGGGCAGCACGTCAACACCACCGACAGCGCCGTGCGCATCACCCACGTGCCCACCGGCATCGTCGTCACCAGTTCGGAGAAGTCCCAGCACCGCAACCGCGAGATCGCGATGCAGGTGCTGCGGGCCCGGCTCTTCGACGCCGAGCGGCGGCGCGCCGCCGACGAACGCTCGGCCGCGCGCAAAAGCCAGGTGGGTTCGGGCGACCGATCGGAACGCATCCGCACCTACAACTTTCCGCAGGGGCGGATGACCGATCACCGCATCAACCTGACGCTCTACAAGCTCGATGCGATCCTCGCCGGCGACCTCTCCGAGGTGCTGGACGCGCTGGTCGAACATGACCAGGCCGCCCGTCTGGCCGAGATCGAGGGATGACCGCCCAACGCCTGGGCGAGCTGCTGCGCGCGGGCGCGGCGCGGCTGGAGCACGCGGGTGTGCCCGGCGCCGCGCGTGACGCGCGGGCGCTTCTGGCGCATAGCCTTGGCCTGGCCCCGGATCGGTTGTCGCTGATGCACGCCGACCCGGTGCCCGAGGACGCCGCCCGGCGGTTCGATGCTGCCCTGGCGGCGCGTGTGGCCGGGCGCCCGGTGTCGCGCATCCTCGGGCGGCGGGCGTTCTGGCGGCACGAGTTCCGCGTTACCGACGCCGTGCTCGACCCGCGCCCCGAGACCGAGACGCTGGTGGCTCGCGCGCTCGACGCGCCGGTGGAGCGGGTGCTCGACCTCGGGACAGGGTCGGGCTGCATTCTTCTGTCGGTTCTGGCCGACAGGCCTCAGGCCACCGGGCTTGGCACCGACCTGTCCGACGCCGCCCTGTCCGTCGCGCGCGACAACGCAAAGCGGCTGGGGCTGGACACCCGGGCGTCATTCCTGTGCGCCGACTGGTTCGCGGGCGTCACCGGGCGGTTCGACACGATCCTTTCGAACCCGCCCTACATCGCCGCGCAGGAGATGCCGGGCCTCGCCCCCGAGGTGCGCGACCACGATCCCCGCGGCGCGCTGACCCCGGGCGGCGACGGGCTGGAGCCCTATCGCCTGATCGCGGCGGGGGCGTCGGCGCACCTGTCCCCCGGCGGGCGCCTGCTGGTCGAGATCGGCGCCACGCAGGGCGCGGAGGTGGCCGCGATCTTCGGTGCGGCCGGGTTGCTTCAGGTGACGGTGTATCCCGATCTGGACGGCCGCGACCGTGTCGTGGCGGCGCGCTGCGACGTCCGCGCCGACTCTCGCCCTGACGCAGAATGACCGGTCCGACCGGTCCTGCGGGCGGAAATGACGCCGGGATCGGCAGAAAATGCCGGCTTTTCGACGGCTTTTTCAGTTTGCCCTTGTCAACTCGGCCCCTGCGTGTTTTGTCGGTAGCTGAGCGGCGGGATGCGCTACCCGCGTCCCCGCTCGCATGATAGCCCAGAATGTCGCGACCGACCGGTAGGCACCTATTTGGTGCGCACAGCAGGGCAAACCGGATCGGCACTGCCAGAACAAGGCTGGAATCCAAAGTAATATGAGATCGTCTAAGTCACGTTCGCGGTCGAAGTCGAACCGCAACCGTCCCTCGGGCAACATTGTAAACCGGGTTTTCGACAGCTCGGGGCCCGAGGGCAAGGTGCGCGGCACGCCGCAACAGATTATCGAGAAGTATAATCAGCTCGCCCGCGACGCCCAGTTGTCGAACGACAGGGTGGCGGCCGAGAACTTCCAACAGCATGCCGAGCACTACCTGCGAATGCTGAGCGAGGCGCAGCGCGAACAGGAGCAGCGCCGCGAACAGCATGACAACCGGCAGGGCAATGCCTCCGGCAACGGCCAGCAGGGTCAGGGCAACGACCGCAATGCCGATCGCCAGTCGGGCAACGACGGGCGCGGCAATGACGGGCGCCAGAACGATGGCCGCCAGAACGAGGGGCGCAACGACGGTCGCGAGGTCGAGGCCCGGTCCGACAGTCGCGATGGCGACCAGAGGTCCGAGGGCGATCGCGCCGCCCCGTCGCATGACGGTGGTCAGAAGGACGGCGGCCAGAAAGACGGCGGCCAGAAGGATGGTGGCCGGGCCGATACCCGCGGCGACGATGCGCCGCAGAAGCCCGCTCGCCGGTCGCGCAGCCGCAAATCCGCGCCGCAGGAGTCCGCTGAGACCCCGCGCGACGACGTGATCGATGTCGAGGGCGGCAGTGGCACTGACAGCGGCCTGGTCGAGACGCCCGAAAGCAAGGCTGAAAAGCCGCGCCGCGCCCCGCGCGCCCGCAAGCCCAAGGCGACCCCGCCTGAGGGCGGAGACAAGGGCAGCCCGGAGGGCAGCCCCGCGGATGAGGGCGGCGCCGGCGGGCCCGGCGAAGGATCGGCGGAAGCAGCCGAGTGATTTCGAAAGGCAGCCGGTCTTATGATCGGCTGCCTTTTTCTTGCGATCCGCAGGGTGTCGTCCGCGGTGCCATCGCCTGGGTCACTACGCCGAGCCCGCGACCGCGACCGGCCTTTTGCAATTTCAGAAAGACTGCGGTGCCGTGACCGGGGCGATGCCGATGCCGGCAGGCCGGAGCGGGGCGTAGGCTGCGCCTGTCCCGCCCGCAATCCGCCAAGAGCATTGGCCAAGGGGGTACGGAGGCCGGATATCGGGTTGGGGCCCGCGCCGATCAAGCCGCCCCGAAGCCGTCGGTCCGTGTGCCGGCCCGGCACCCGCTTGCGATACCGACGCGTCGGACGACTCGCCCGGATCCGGCTGCGGTCAAATCCCCTCGGCCGCGACGGCGCGGGCGAGGGCGCAGAATTGCTCCAGCGTCACCTCTTCGGCGCGCTGCGTCGGTTTGATGCCCGCCGACTCAAGGCACGCCTCCAGCCGGGGACCGAGCGGTTTCAACGCGGCGCGCAGCATCTTGCGGCGCTGGTTGAAGGCCATCGCGACAACACGGCTCAGCACCGCGCCGTCGGCGGGATAGCGCGGCGTGTCCCGGCGGGTCAGGTGCACCACGGACGAGCGGACCTTGGGCGGCGGGGTGAAGGCCTCGGGCGGAAGCTCCATCACGATGCGGGGATCGGCGCGCCACTGCGACAGGATGGCGAGACGTCCGTAGGCCTTCGACCCCGGCTCGGCCACGATGCGCTGCGCGACCTCGCGCTGGAACATCAGCGTCAGGCTGTCCCAGAAGGGCGGCCAGTGGCCGGGATCCAGCCAACGGGTCAGAAGCTCGGTCCCCACGTTGTAGGGCAGGTTCGCCACGACGCGGATCGGTGGGGCGAGATGCGCGGTGACGTCGAGCGCGAGCGCATCCGCATTGATGACCTCGAGCCGACCGGGATAGGCCGCGGCGATCTCGGACAGGGGCGCCATGCAGCGGGCGTCCTTTTCCACCGCCAGCACCCGGCGCGCGCCTTCGGCCAGCAGGCCGCGGGTCAGGCCGCCGGGGCCGGGCCCGACCTCGAGCACGTCCGAGCCGGTGAGGTCGCCCGCCCGCCGCGCGATCTTGGCGGTCAGGTTGAGGTCGAGGAGGAAGTTCTGCCCCAGCGCCTTTCGGGCCGAAAGACCGTGCGTGGCGATCACCTCGCGCAGTGGCGGCAGGTCGTCGATGGCACTCATGCGACGCGCGGCCGGGGCCGTCGGGCCCCTGCGGCGCCCGGCACGGCGCCGGCGCGGGGCAGGGCCTTCCGGCAGCCCGGCGCGGCTGCGGTAGAGGCAAAGGCAGAGGCGGGGCCCTGGCGTGTCACGCCGGTCCCCGGGCCGCGGCCATGCGGTCGGCCATCCGCAGTGCCGCGATCAGCGAGGCGGGGTCGGCCCGGCCCTGGCCCGCGATGTCGAAGGCGGTGCCGTGATCGGGCGAGGTGCGGATGAAGGGCAGGCCCAGCGTCACGTTGACCCCGCCCGCGAAATCCAGCGTCTTGATCGGGATCAGCGCCTGATCGTGGTACATCGCCACCGCCGCGTCATAGCCGCGTCGGGCGGCGGCGTGGAACATCGTGTCGGCGGACATCGGGCCCATCAGTGCCAGCCCCTCGGCCCGCAAAGCCGCGATCACGGGGGCGATCGTCTCGATCTCTTCGCGGCCCATCACGCCGCCTTCGCCCGCGTGCGGGTTCAGGCCGGCGACCGCGATGCGCGGGCTTTCGATCCCGAAATCGCGGATCAGCGCGGCGTGGGTGATCCGCAGCGTGTCGAACAGAAGCTGACGGGTGAGCGCCGCGGGAACCTCGGACAGGCCGATATGGATGGTGGCGGGCACCACCTTGAGCAGGTCCGAGGCCAGCATCATCACCACCCGGTCGACGCCCGCCAGCGCGGCGAGGTATTCGGTATGGCCGGGATGCGGAAAGGCGGCGCCGTCCTTCAGCGCCTTCTTGTGGATCGGCGCGGTGGTCAGCGCCGACGCCTCGCCCCGGCGCACCAGCTGCACGCCGCGGGCGATGACATCGATCACCGATTGCGCATTGGCCGGATCGGGCGCGCCGGCGGGGGCGGGCGCGGGAAACGCGTGCGGCAGCACCGGCAGGCCCGAGGTCGCGGCGCGCAGCGCCTCGTCGGGCCGGGCGATCTGCGACACCGGCGTGCCGGGGGGCAGGTGGGCGGGGTCGCCGATCCAGAAGAACGGCAGCCGCGCGCCGAGCTCGGCCCAGGCCTTGGCGGCGATCTCGGGCCCGATGCCCGAGGGGTCGCCGCAGGTCAGGGCGATGGGGGCGGCGGGCATCAGTAGTACCTGATGTAGGCGTTGGCACGCAGCTCGGCGACCAGCGCCTCGGCCATGCCCTGCAGCTGCGACGACACCAGTTGCGATCGCACCGCGTCGCGGGTCACGTTTTCGCCCTGCGGAAAGATCCTGCCGCACAGCATCGTCAGCCGCAGCGCCCCGTCTGGTCCGACGCTCAACGTGGTTTCATTGGGGTCGAGCCGGGCAAGCTGCAGCTTCACGTCGTCGGGGATCTGGGCGAAGGGCGTGGGCGGATCGGCGCGTTGCAGCCGCTGCGGCGGCAGGCCTTCGGCGACGCCGTAAAGATCGCCGCAGGTGTCGACCCGCGCGGCCAGCCGGCGCCCCTCGGCCAGCGCCTCGGGGCCCTGTCCCGCGGCGACGGTGAAGACGGCGTAGTCCACGGCCTTGGGCGTCGGCGCCGCCTGGCCCGTGTCGTCGATGTCGCGCAGCTGGAACAGCGCCAGCGCGTTGGGCAGCGGAAACGGCCCGGCGACCGTGCCTTCGGTGCTCTGCAGCAGGGCCTGCGCGATCGGGGGCGGCAGGTTCGACAGCTCGAGCCAGTCGATCTGCCCGCCCTTCTCGCGCGAGGGCGAGGCTGAGTAGCGCCGCGCGGCGTCCGAGAACGCCGCCTGGCTGTCGAGCGTGACGATCTCGCCCACCAGCTGTTCGGACCGAGCGGCATTGCGCGCGTTGTTGGCCGGCAGGATGATCTCCGAGACCAGAACCCGCACGCCCGCGGCGGGGTCGCGCGCCAGCCGGGTCAGTGCCTTGTCGACGTCGCTGTCGCTGATGTCGGCGCGGGGGCGGAAGCGTTCGCGCACGTATTCGCGCCACAAAAGGCCCGCGGTGACGAAATCGCGCAGCGATTCCCGCTCGACCCCGGCCTGCGCTAGCGCGGCGAGGAAGTCTTCGCGGCCGAGGTTGGCGCGCTGCGCGAACTCCTCCTCGCCGGCAAGGATCTGCTCTTCGGTGACGGTGATGCCCACGCGCTCGGCCTCGCGGGTCTGCAGGCGTTCGTCGATCAGCGCCTCAAGCGCGCCCTCTTGCGGGTCGCCGGGATTGCGGAAGAGTTTCAGCATCTTCGCGCGCTGGTCCAGTTCCCAGCGGGTGATGACGCGGTCGTCGACCTCGGCCACCGGGGCGAACATGCCCTGCGCCTGCGCCGGTGTGGCGATGCCCAGGGGCCCCGCGCCGAAGGGCACGCCCGACAGGGCCGCCGCGACCGCCGCGGCCCCGATGATCCGTCCGAAGTTCCGCCCGACGTCCCGCTTGCCGCTTTCCCGCTTCATCCCGAAGCCTCCCTTCGTCTTCAATTCCTGCAGACCGCCCGGTCGGCCGACGTGCCGCCGCCCGACCCGAAGCCTGCCAGAGACACCTGGACCCCGAAGCTGGTCGCGGGTGTCACGCTTGTCGAGGACGTGTAGCGCCGCGATGCCGAAAGGTCGAGCGTGATGCATTCGTTGCGATATTGCAGGCCGACGCCCGCGCGCTGCGCCCGTTCCGAGGCGACATCGAACCGGCCCTCGATGCTGCCGGTCCATGTCCGGGTCAGGCGGTAGCCCGCGTCGAAGGCCAGTTCGTGCGTGGCGTCGGGGCGGTTTTCCTCGGGCACGCCGTCCAGCCAGATGTAGCTGGCCGCAAGGTCGGTGCGGCCGCGGTCGAGATCCAGCCGCAGCTCGTTCTTCGACATCGACAGGTCGTCGTCGAAGACGGCGCGGTCGATCATCGACAGCCCATCCGACAGCCGCGCGTGGCCGGCCACCAGCCAGTCCGACAGACGGCCGTCCAGCCCGGTGCCCATCGGATAGAGGTCGCTGTCCTCGGCCCGGATCACCCGCCCCGCCGTCACCCCGAGGCTGAGGCCGCCGGGCGTTTCGGCCAGGTAGCTGGCGCCGAGCGACAGGCGCAGCCCATCCTCGACCGCGTCTTCGCCGGGAAAGCGCGACAGCGAGAACAGGTTGCCCTCGTCCAGTTCGACGAGCGTCGAATCCTCGTTCGGAACGGGGCCGCCGCGCGGGTCCGACCAGGCCAGGTGCGCCACCGGTTCGATCAGGTGGAACGTGCCGCCCGGTCCGGTTCGGGTGAAGGGCCAGCGCAGCTCGACCGCCGCCTCGGGGGTGATGCGGCTGACCTCGTCGTCGAAGGTGCTGTCGTTGTCGATGGTGTAGGCGCGTCCGTCCAGCCCCAGCGTTGCGGCGCCGACGATGCCGCCGGGCAGCATCCGGTCGCCGCGCCACCCCAGGCTCAGGCCCGCCATCGCCAGGTCGCGTCCGGCGCCGTCAGCGTCGGACCTGCGGTCCAGCACGGCGGCATCGGCGCCGAAGCTCAGCGTGCCGCCGCCCAGTCGCAGCCGTTGCTCCAGTCGCGCGGTGCCGTAAAGCCGGGGCAGTTCGCCGGCGATCGGGCGTTCGCTGTCGCGCAGCGTCTCGAACCCGCTCAGCCGTGCGTCGAAGAGGCTCAGCCGGTCGACCCGGGTCAGGCGCGCCGAGGTCTCCAGCCGGTCCTCGTTGGAATAGTCGTAATCGGTCAGGTAGCCCGTGTCCGACACCTCCTGCACCGCGAGGTCCAGCCGGAAGCTGCGCGGCAGCAGGAACGCGGCCTCGCCGAAAAGGTAGTAGCGCGTGGCGTCGTCGGTTAGGTCGTCGCGGCTGACCGCGCCTTCGAAGGCGATCCGGCCGCGGCGCAGCTCTTGCCGGTAGCCCAGTTCGAGCGTGGTGGTGTTTTCGCTGACATAGGGCGCCAGCGTCAGGTCCGCATGCGATCCCAGCGGCAGGAAATAGGGCACCCGCACGCCGAAGCCCAGCCGGCTTGAGCTGCGCACCGTCGGCACCAGCACGCCCCGCGCGCGGTCGAGCGTGGGATCGGGCAGGCGGAGCCGGGGAATGTAGAACACCGGCACGCCCAGGAGACGGAAGGTGGCGTTGTCGAAATAGAGCTGCTGTTCCAGGTCGTCGTGCACGATGCGGCTGGCGCGGATCTCCCACGTGGGGACCGGGTTGGCGGCGCAGACCTGGCAGGACGAGGCGACGGCCTTGGTCAGCAGCGTGTAGCGGCCCGAGACGCGGTTGATCTGGTTCGCGGCCAGCTGCAGCTGCCGGTCCAGCACCAGCCGCGCGCTGACCAGGATGCCGTCTTCCAGATCGGCGTCGAGCGCGCCTTGCGAGGCCAGCACCACCGCGTCGCCGTCGCCCTCGACCAGGGTCAGGGGACCCTCCAGCGTCAGCCGGTCGGCGCTGCGGTCGTAGACGAGCCGGCTGGCGGTCAGGCGCGTCGTGCCCTCCATCACCTCGACCCGGCCCTCGGCGATCAGCCGGTCGTCGCCGGTGATGTAAAGCCGGTCCGACACCAGCGTCGCGGTCTGCGCCGCCGCGGCGGCGGGCAGCAGAAGCGCGAAGATCAGCGCCAGCGCGCGCATCAGCCGTCCTCCCAGTGCAACAGCAGTCCAAGCGGCAGCAGGATCGCCGCCACGGGCGGTCCCCAGGCCGCCAGCGCGATGGGAATCTGCCCCGTCTCGCCAAGTATCTGCGCCAGGTCGCGAATGAAATAGAGCGCAAAGCCCAGACCCAGCGCGAAGAGCACCATGAGCCCGGTGCGCCCCATCCGGGTGTGCCGCATGGTAAAGCCCGCGCCGACCAAGACCATCGCCACCAGCAGGACCGGCAGCGCCAGCTCCATCTGCAGCCAGACGCGGTGGCGGCGGGCCGAGAACCCGGCCTCCTCCAGCCGCGAGATGAAGGCGGGCAGGTCCCAGACGGGGATCGCCTGCGGCGCGCCGAAACTGTCTAGGATCTGGTCGCGGCTGAGCGTGGCGGGAAGCGTCATCTGGTCCTGTCTTTCGGCCGCGGCCTCGGGGTTTTCGGCGTCGAGCCGCCACAGCTTCACGTCCCGCAGGTGCCATTCCCCGGGGGTCAGTTCGGCCCGGGCGGCTTCGATCCGGAAGGTCGGCATGCCCGCGGTATCAAACCCCAGGAAGGTGGCGCCGTAAAGTTCGGTGCCGTCCAGGTTGGCACGTGGCGCCTCGATCACCGTCTGCCCCTCGGGGCCGCCCTGGCGCAGCCACAGGCCTTCGCCGCTGAGCGACAGGATCGACGAGAAGGCCGAAGCATAGCGGCTGGCCAGCACGTCGTAGCGGGCCGAGCTGGCGGCGACGATGGGGTTCAGCACGCCCACCGCCGTCACCCCGATCACCAGTGCCACGGTCACCGGCCCGGCAAGGCTGCGCAGCGCCGACCGCCCGGCAGCGCGGGTGACCACCAGCTCCGAGGTGCGCGCGAGCGACAGGAACAGCCACAGCGTGGCAAGGATCATCACCAGCGGCAGGATGCGATACAGGCTGTCGGGGATGTGCAGCAGCGTCAGCCCGACCTTCTGCCGAAAGCTGACGGTGGCGCTGTCGAAGCGGCGGATCTGCTCGACAAGGTCGATCAGCGCCAGAAGCGCGGCGAAAGCGGCGAAGACGCCCAGAAAGGCCCCCAGGAACCGCCGGGCAAAGTAGAGATGCAGCGTCATGCCGGGCCTCCTGCCGCCTGATCGCGGGGGCGGGCGGCCGCCGCGTCCGCGCGGGCGGGGCCGCGGTGTGACGCTCCGTCCCGCGCGGGCTCAGCCGCTCCGGTGACGCCGGTTCCCGGGACGTGGCCGGCTCGGGCATTGGATGGGTCATCGGGCCCGTCGTCGGCTCCGTCGTCGCGTCCGCCATTGGGCCCGTCGTCTTGTCCGCTGGCGGGCGGCTGCTTCGGCGCGCGCCCCGGGCGCCCGGCGCGCCACAGAAGGCCGCAGGCCAGCGCCAGCGCGACCAGCGCCGGGATATAGCGCAGACCCCAGAGATCGGGCCCGCGTTCGGCCATGTCGGCGGCGGCGGCGTCGAGCGCCTCCATCGCGACGACAGCCCCGATCGCCGCCAGGATCTGGCGCCACATGCCGAAGCGGGAAAAGCCGGCCGACATCAGGATCGCAAAGCCCAGAAGCGGGGCCGACAGCGCCTTGATCGCCTGGGTGAAGCGGGAATGCACCTCGCTCAGCACCTCGGGCACGGGCGTGTCGGTGCGCCGGGCGACGGCCTCGGTGCGCGACAGCAGTTCCCAGGTCGACAGGTCCTCTGGCTCGACATCGCGGTCGCCGCCGGCCTGCATCAGCCCCGTCATGTCGTAGGTGAAGGACTGGAACGCGGTGGTGGCCAGCCTCTGCCCCTCGGGGGCGAGGCTCTGGATCAGGCCGTCGCGCATGACCAGGGTCGGCGCCCCGTCCGAGCGCAGCAGCAGCGCCGAGGCGGCGGTATAGTCCACCCGGTTCTGCGGGTCGCGCCGGTCGGACAGGAAGATGTCGCGCATCTCGCCCTCGGGCGTGATTTCGCGGATGTAGAAGGTCAGCCCCTCGGCCGGGTGCAGGAATTCGCCGTCCTTGAGCAGCCGCGCGGTCAGGTTCTGCGCCACCTCCGAGGTGCGCACCGCCAGCTGCGACAGGCTGGCGGGCACCAGCAGGTTCGTCAGCGCCAGTACCAGAAGCATCGCGATCAGGCCGAAGGTGGCGACCGGACGCGCCAGCCGCGCGGGCGAGGCGCCCTGCGCCTGCATCGCCACCAGTTCGCTTTCCGCCGCGAGCCGGTTGGTCACGTAGACCGCCGCGGCAAAGGCCGAGACCGGCAGGACCAGCCGGATCACGTTGGGCAGCGCCAAGAGCGAGAATTCAAGGAAGACGCCCGCCGACTGGCCGTTGGCGATCAGCATGTCGAACAGGCCCACGGCCCGGTTGATCCAGTAGACCAACACCAGCACCAGCGAGAAAAAGCCGAAGAGCCACAGGAATTGTGACAAAAGATAACGGTCGATACGCGTCACGAGACCCCCGTCGCCCGATCCCCTGACGGGCCGTCCGCGGCGACCCTAGCGGATCGTCCGGGCGGGGAAAACTCCCTTCTGGCCAACCGCGCGGGCCGGGGCTAGGGTCGGCCCGAATTTGCAATAACCCGGCAGGACATCGCCCATGACCACGCCCGCATCCGTCAGCTTTCGCCCCTTCGACCCCGCCGAACTGGCGCAGATCGAAGGCCGGATCGTCGTCTTTGCCGACGCCGACGGCACGCTCGACCCCGCCGCGCGGCGGATCGACCGCCTGACCCGCGGCGCGGTGAAGCGCGCGGTCGAGGGCGAGGCGTTCGAGGACGCAACGCCCGGCACCTCGGTCGATCTGGCCTTTCCCGCGGGGCTGGCGGCAGAGGCGGTGCAGGTGATCTGTCTGCCGCGCCGTCCCACCGCCGCCGAGGCGCGCAAGGCCGGTGTCGCCGTTGGCCGGTCGGCCGGCAGTGCCGCGGTCACGCTTCTGGCCAATGCGCGCCGCTTCGCCGATGAACTGGCGCTGGGGGCCGTCCTGCGCGGCTATACCTACCGCGCGCAGCGCACCGGCGCCGCCGCGGACAAGACCGCGGGCCCGGTCGCCGTCCTGGTGTCGAAGCCCGGCGACTACGAGGATGCCGCCGACCGCATCGCCGCGCTGGCCCAGGGCGTGTTCTTCACCCGCGACCTGACCGCCGCGCCCTCGAACGTGCTGACCACCACCGAATTCGCCCGCCAGCTGGAAGGCCTGCGCGATCTGGGCGTCGAGGTCGAGGTGCTGGAAGAGGCCGAGCTGGAAGAGCTCGGGATGCGCACGCTTCTGGCCGTGGGGCAGGGCAGCGAAAGCCCGTCGAAGGTGGTGGTGATGCAGTGGAAGGGCGCCGGCGGCGACCCCCTCGCGCTCGTGGGCAAGGGCGTCGTCTTCGACGCCGGCGGCATCTCGCTCAAGCCCGCCGCTGGCATGGAGGACATGACCATGGACATGGGCGGCGCCGGCGTGGTGTCGGGCGTGATGAAGACGCTCGCCCTGCGCAAGGCCAAGGCGCATGTCGTGGGGCTGGTCGGCCTGGTCGAGAACATGCCCGACGGTCGCGCCACCCGCCCCGGCGACGTCGTCCGCTCGATGAAGGGCGACACGGTCGAGGTCATCAATACCGATGCCGAGGGCCGCATGGTCCTGGCCGACGTGCTGTGGTACGCGCAGGAGCGGTTCAAGCCGCAGGGCGTGGTCGATCTGGCCACCCTGACGGGCGCCATCATGATCGGCCTCGGGCACGAGAACGCGGGCGTCTTTTCCAACAACGACCCGCTGTGCGATGCCTTCCTCAAGGCCGCGAAGGCCGAGGGTGAGGGCGCGTGGCGGATGCCGCTGGGCGAGGCCTACGCCAAGCAGCTGAAATCTGACGTCGCGGACGTGAAGAACGTGGGCGGCCGCCCCGGCGGCGCGATCACCGCGGCCGAGTTCCTGCGCCGCTTCGTCAAGGACGACACGCCGTGGATCCACCTCGACATCGCGGGCGTGGCCAAGACCGGCGGCGACAGCGCGCATGCCGGCAAGGGCGTGTCGGGATGGGGCGTGCTGTCGCTCGACCGGCTGGTGCGCGACCGCTTCGAAGGCGAATAGGGCCCGGGCCGTGGGCGCCGCCTATTTCTACCACCTGACGCGCCGCCCGCTCGAGGCGACGCTGCCGGTCTTGCTTGACCGGTCGCTGGGGCAGGGCTGGCGCGTCGCGGTGCGCGGCACCGATGCCGACCGCCTGGCCTGGCTGGACGAAAAGCTGTGGCTGGATGGCGAGGGGTTTCTGCCGCACGGACTGGCGGGCGGGCCGCATGACGCCGACCAGCCGGTCCTGCTGACCGTCGCGCCCGAGATGTCCAACGGGGCCGTCTGCCTGATGGCGATCGACGGCGCCGCCGTGACACCCGACGAGGTCACCCGGCTCGACCGTGTCTGCGTGCTGTTCGACGGCGCCGACGAGACCGCGCTGGCCAAGGCCCGCGGCCAGTGGCGCGACCTGACCCGCGCCGGCTGCTCGGCGCAGTACTGGAGCGAGGAGTCCGGCCGCTGGGAGAAGAAGGCGGAAAGCTGACCCGTCCGCCCCGGCCCGCCCGGACGGTCCCCCGTTGCACCGCGCTCGGGACGGTGCCGCCCCGCCCGTGATGGTGCTGCCGCGCCGCAAGAACGTCACGCTCGCACATGTACTTCCGGAAGATGTCGACTTTCGCGCCGAGGCTTGCCTGGTGACGCTTACCCGCCGACGCTACACGATGACCGGTTATTCGGTGGCGGGCTTACGGTGATGGGCTTACGGTGACAGCTTACCCGGTGACGGGCGTACAGTGGCGGGCGCAGGGTGACGGGGGCGCGCGGCGCCGCCCATGGGGGCCGCGGCGACCCCAAGGGGCGCCAGCCGGGGGGTGCCGGGACGGCGCGGACTGCGAAAAGCCGCGAGTCTCCCCGTCGGCTCACCTTGTTACCTTCCGCCGTCACCTCGCGGTGGCGCCCCGGGGCGCAGGCGGCGGGCTCGGGACCCGCGGGCTCAGGTTCCGCGGGCCCGGGGGGCGCGCCAGCCGAAGCGGACGCTGATCACCCGGATCGCGAAGACGGCCGCGACGGCGGTTCCGGCCACCGCGCTGTCGCTCAGACCCGCCTGCGCGCCGACGACCACGATGGCGGCGCCGATCATCGCGGCGAGGGCATAGATCTCTTCGCGCAGGACGCGGGGCGGCTCGGCCACCAGCAGGTCGCGCACCGCGCCGCCCCCCACGGCGGTCAGCACGCCCAGCAGGATCGCCGGAAGCGGGTCGAGCTCAAGCGCCAGCGCCTTGCGGCAGCCGCTGACCGCGAAGAACCCCAGCCCCAGCGCGTCGAGCATCATGACGGGCTTGCTGAGCCGTTCCACCAGTCGGTGCCCGAAGAACGCGGTGCCTGCGGCGGCAAGCGCGGTCAGCAGGTAGCGCGGCTCTGCCAGTGCGGTGGGCGGCGTGGCCCCCAGCAGCATGTCGCGGATCATGCCGCCCGCGAGGCCCGCCGCCACCGACAGCACCGCGATCCCGAAGATGTCGAGCCCGCGCCGCACCGCCAGGAGCGCGCCGCTGATACCGAAGACATATGTCCCCAGAAGGTCGAGCCAGACGCCGAGGGGCAAGATGTCCATTCCGTCACCACCATCGATAGGGCCCGTGGGCCGATGTTGCAGTCCCGCGCCGAGAGACCTTCGCGCGCCGACCCATGCCATGACCCGCGTCGTGCCCGACATCCCTGCGCAGGCCGCAGAGGGGGCCGCAGAGGGGGCCGCAGAGGGGGCCGCATTCGTTTTTCCAAGCTGCCCGCGCCTGTCGTCATCGGCCTGCGCCGCAGCCCCGGGCCCGAACAGCCCTTATAACGCCGCCACCCCGGACCGTGGCTTGCAGCCGGGCGCGACCCGGGCAGGGCCGTCCCATACGTCCGGCGCCCTTTTGGACCGCAAACGTCATCTCCTGCAACTCCCGGGTGGCGGCGCCGGGCACCGCAGTCCCCGCTTGCGCCAGCCAAGCTGTGCGCGCCGGCTGCCGAAGCGGTGGCGCCGACCACGCGCCGGGCCGAGCAGGTGTGCCAGAACGTCGCAGGAGCGCCCTGTTTTCAACGGCTTGACCCAAATCAAGGTGGGCGCCGCGCCGCGGGCGCAAGGGGGGTGCGAGATTATCGCAAAGGACAGAATCATGAAACTTCGGGCCCTCCTTCTTTCCGCCTCCGCCGGGCTGGCCCTCGCCGGTATGGGCGCCGCGACGGCCGCCTCGGCCCAGCAGGCCGGTGATTTCACCTTCGGCGTCGGGCTGGGCCTCGTGACGCCGAAAGACGACAACGGCACGCTGTCCGCCGGCGACCTGACGCTGGGCGACGACACGCAGATCACGCTGACGCTGGAATACCTTCTGACCGACAACCTCGGGCTCGAACTGCTGGCGGCGACGCCCTTCACCCACGACATCAAGCTTAACGGTGCCAAGGTCGGCGAGGTCGAGCACCTGCCGCCGACGGTGACGCTGAACTACTACTTCCGCAACGACAGCAAGTTCACGCCCTTCGTCGGTGCCGGGGTGAACTTCACCACCGCGCTGGATGTCGATTCGCCGCTGGGCGATCTGGACCTGCAGGACAGCTGGGGGCTGGCCGCGCATCTGGGGCTCGACTACGCGCTGTCCGAGAACAACGCGCTGCGCACCGACCTGCGCTGGATGGACATCGACATGGATACGTCGCTGAACGGCGCCGGGCTGGGCACGGCCGAGGTCGATCCGCTGGTGCTGGGCGTGTCCTTCGTCCACCGGTTCTGAGACGCGCCCGGACGGCTGGGAGGGCGTCCGGGCAGCAAGACCCGGCAGGCAAGTCCGGGCAGGCAGGCAGGGCCGGGCATACCGGACCGGGCAGGCAGGGAGGACGGGCGCGCCCATCATGGCGCGCCCGTTTTCCTGTCGGGCCGCGGGGTAGGGGCCTTTGCGAAGGACCGCGCCGCGATGCCCCCCCCGCACTCTGGCCCGTATGCCCGCCCCCCCGGGAATGCATGCGGCGGACAAAGCCGCCCATGCCGGCACGCGGGCGCTTCCCCCCCGGGCGAGGCTCTGCTAAGCGCGCGCCATGCTACGCATCGACGACATCAGCTACGCCATCGCGGGCCGCCCCTTGTTCGAGGGCGCCTCGGCGATCATTCCCGAAGGCCACAAGGTCGGCCTCGTCGGCCGCAACGGCACGGGCAAGACCACGCTCTTTCGCCTGATCCGCGGCGAGCTTGCGCTGGAAGGGGGCGAGATCGCGGTGCCCGAGCGCTACCGCATCGGCGGGGTCAGCCAGGAAGTCCCGGGCTCGGAGGTGTCGCTGATCGACACCGTGCTGGCCGCCGACACCGAACGCGCCGCGCTGCTGGCCGAGGCCGAGACCGTCACCGACGCCGCCCGCATCGCCGAGGTGCAGACGCGGCTGGCCGATATCGACGCCTGGTCGGCCGAGGCGCGCGCGGCGGCGATCCTCAAGGGCCTGGGCTTCGACGACGCACAGCAGCGCATGCCGTGTTCGGCCTTCTCGGGCGGCTGGCGGATGCGCGTGGCGTTGGCGGCGGTGCTGTTTTCCGAACCCGACCTTCTGCTGCTGGACGAACCGACCAACTATCTCGACCTCGAAGGCGCGCTGTGGCTGGAAAGCTACCTGACGCGCTATCCCCATACCGTGCTGGTCATCAGCCACGACCGCGGGCTTCTGAACCGCTCGGTCGGGCATATCCTGCATCTCGAGGATCGGAAGCTTTCGCTCTATACCGGCGGGTACGACAATTTCGCCCGCACCCGCGCCGAACGCATCGCGGTGCAGCAGGCGGCGGCGCGCAAGCAGGACGCGCGGCGGGCGCATCTGCAAAGCTTCGTCGACCGCTTCCGTGCCAAGGCCTCGAAGGCCAAGCAGGCGCAGAGCCGGCTGAAGATGATCGAGCGGATGGAGACGATCCAGTCCCCGCAGGAGGCCGCGCTGCGCGCCTTCACCTTCCCCGAGCCCGAAGAGCTGTCGCCGCCCATCGTCACGATGGAGGGGGCGAGCGTGGGTTACGACGGCAAGGCCGTGCTGTCGCGGCTGGACCTGCGCATCGACCAGGACGACCGCATCGCGCTGCTGGGCCGCAACGGCGAGGGCAAGTCGACGCTGTCGAAACTACTGGCAGGCAAGCTGCCGGCGCTTGCGGGCAACGTGACCTCGGCCTCGAAGCTGCGGATCGGTTATTTCGCGCAGCACCAGCTGGACGAACTGCGCGCCGAGGAGACACCGGTCGAGCACCTGCGGCGGATGCGGCCGGGGGAATCGCCCGCCCAGTGGCGGTCGCGCCTGGCGGGCTTCGGTCTGGGCGCGGCGCAGGCGGAAACGCTGGTGGGCAAGCTGTCGGGCGGCCAGAAGGCGCGGCTGACGCTGCTGCTGGCGACGCTCGACGCGCCGCACCTGCTGATCCTCGACGAGCCGACCAACCACCTCGACATCGAAAGCCGCGAAGCGCTGGTCGAAGCGCTGACCGCCTATTCGGGGGCGGTGATCCTTGTCAGCCACGACATGCACCTGCTCAGCCTCGCCGCCGACCGGCTGTGGCTGGTCAAGGACGGGCGGGTTGCGCCCTTTGACGAGGATCTCGAGGCCTATCGCCGCCTGCTTCTGGCGGACGACGCGCCGCAGAAGCCCAAGGCCGAGGCGCCCAAACCCAAGCCCAGGCGCGCCAGCCGCGACGAGGTGCTGGCGATGCGCTCGGATGTGCGCAAGGCCGAGGGCCGGGTCGAGAAGCTGAACGAGATGCGCGACAAGCTGGCCAAGAAGCTGGCCGACCCCGACCTTTACGAGCCCGGCAAGGCGGGCGAGGCCGAGGTCTGGCAGAAGAAATACGCCGAGGTCATGGAGGCGCTCGGCCGGGCCGAGGCGCTGTGGATGGCCGCGCTGGAAAAGCTCGAGACCGCCGAGGCCTGAGGGCCGGGGTCTGAGGGCCGGGGACCGGGGAGAAGGCTTGGGCCCGCGGGCCGGGGATCAAAGGCCGGGGGCCAAAGGTTCAGGCCTAAAGGTCGGCGCCGGAAGGCTGCGGTCTGAAGGTTGAGGTCCGAAAGTTACGGTCCGGGGACGTGGGTCGAGGTGCATGGCCGCGCCCTCCCGTTACGCCGGATGGTCCCGGGGCTGTGGCGTGCGGGTCTTGTGCCGGGGCCCTGGGGGCGGGCCGGGGCGGCGGCATGAAAGGCCGGGGCTGTCGCCTCTGCCCTGGCCGCGATGGTCGGGCCCTCGCGGCCCGAGGGCAGGGCGGCAGTGCCGGGCCGGCAGCACCGTCCCCAAGCCGCAGGCCGGCCCGCCCGGCGTCCCGCGGGCTGGCCACGCAAGCCCGGGCGCGGTTGTTCGGGTCCGGCGGCGTGAGCTCGGAAGTGTCGGGCGCGGAAAACGGTGTTCGCGGAACGGACACCCCGTATCGAGGCCCCCGCCGCAGGGGGCGATCCTGGCGGCCCGCGACGGGGCCGTGTGAAGGGGTTGAGGCATGGACTGGAATTTCCTGATTACCGCGTTCGTCACCCTTATGGTGATCGTCGATCCCATCGGCCTGACGCCGCTTTTCGTGGCGCTGACGCAGGGCATGCCGCGGGCGCAGCGCCGCGCGGTCGGGGCCCGGGCCTGTGCGCTGGGGGCGGCGCTTCTGATGCTGTTCGGGATGTTCGGCGAGGCGGTGCTGGGGTTCGTCGGCATCACCATGCCGGCCTTCCGCATCGCGGGCGGCATTCTTCTGTTCCTGACCGCGCTCGACATGCTGTTCGAGCGCCGGGCCGAACGGCGGCAGGGCAATGCCGACAAGAACGAAGACGACCCTTCGGTCTTTCCCCTGGCCACGCCGCTGCTGGCCGGGCCGGGCGCCATCGCCACGATGATCCTTCTGACCGGGCAGGCGGGCGGCGACGTCACCATGGTCATCGCTGTGCACGTGGTGATGGCGCTGGTCGTGGCGATCACCTTCGCGCTGTTCCTGGCAGCGGGCCCGCTTGAACACATGCTGGGCGATGTCGGCGTCAACGTCGTGACCCGCCTGCTGGGCATGTTGCTTGCCGCGCTGTCGGTTCAGTTCGTGCTGGACGGGCTGAAATCCTTCGGTCTTGTCGGGGGCTAGGCGACCCCCGCGAGGCACGTCCCGGGTCGTGGCGGGCAGCCGCGCCGCCGCCCGCCGGGCCCCTTGACGGCACGCTATGGCAAGGGCGAGAGGCCCTGCGACGCAATGCCCTTTGCGAAACCGTCTCCGCCCCCTATCTTCGACGCATGACCGGTGACGATTATGGCCGCATCGCGTACCTTGTCCTGCTGTTGCTTGTTCTCGGCGGATACTTCGTCGTGGCCAGCCGCGACCGGATGGGCAAGACGCTGCAACAGGCGGCGATCTGGGGGCTGATCTTCGTGGGCGTCGTGGCGGTGGCGGGGCTCTGGTCCGACATCCGCGATACCGTCGCCCCGCGGCAGTCCTACGTGGGCGAGGCCGGGCGCATCGTCGAGGTGCCGCGCGCCCCCGACGGGCACTACTACCTGACGCTGGGGATCAATGATGCCGCGGTCGACTTCGTCATCGACACCGGCGCCAGCGACATGGTCCTGACCCGCCGTGATGCCGAGCGGGCGGGGATCGATCCGGACGAGCTTGCCTACCTGGGCCGGGCCCAGACGGCCAACGGCGTCGTGCCCATCGCGCAGGTCATGCTGGACCGCGTGACGCTGGGGCCCTTGTCGGACGCCAACGTCACCGCCTCGGTCAACGGGGGCGAGATGGGCATGTCGCTTCTGGGGATGAGTTACCTTCAACGCTTCGGCCGGATCGAGATCGCGGAGAACCGGCTGGTGCTGGAACGCTAGGCGCTGTCCCTGTCGCGCGCCCCCATGGGCACCCGCCACCCGCGCCCGGGCACTCGACAGGCGCGATCCTGCGGCGCGGATGTCGAGTGCGCCTTTTCAAGTCACGGTCTCCATGCTAGCAGGGCGCCGATTTCCGGGGCAGCGCTGGGCTGCCCCTGCACATATATGAGGCACGCCAATGGCCACCGAACGCACCCTGTCGATCATCAAGCCCGACGCCACCCGCCGCAACCTGACCGGCAAGATCAACGCCAAGTTCGAAGATGCGGGCCTGCGCATCGTTGCGCAGAAGCGCATCCAGCTGACCAAGGCTCAGGCTGGCGAGTTCTACAAGGTTCATGCCGAGCGTCCGTTCTACGACGAGCTGTGCGAATTCATGGCCTCGGCCCCGGTCGTCGTGCAGGTGCTGGAAGGCGAAGGCGCCATCGCGAAGAACCGCGAAGTCATGGGCGCGACCAACCCCGCCGATGCGGCCGAGGGCACGGTCCGCGCCGATTTCGCTGAATCGGTCGGCGAGAACTCGGTCCACGGCTCGGACGCGCCCGACACCGCCGCCGACGAAATCTCGTTCTTCTTCTCGGGTCTCGAACTGGTCGGCTAAGCCCGACGCGACATCCCGCGAACCTCAAAGGGCGCCCCGTGGCGCCCTTTTTGCTGTCGGTGGGCTGTTGCGGGCCAGTGGGGCGCTGCCCATCCGTTATCGCGGCCGATCGCCACGACCGGTCACCCTGCATGTCGCGCAGGGCGCGTCGTGAACGCGCTACTGCCGTTATGAAAGGTGTTGCCCGGCCTGGGTCTACAGCGCGCCGGTCCGCTCGAAATGGCGGCGCAGCAGGCGCACGTTGCGGCGGTTCGCCTTCAGCCCGATGTCGAGAAGGTCGCCGATCAGCGGCACCGTGCCGACCACGGCATCGACCCCTGCATTCGCCGCCATCCGCGCCAGAACCGGCCGCGGCGCCCCCATCTGCATCGCCCGATATATGATATAGCCCGCGGGGCCGAAGGCCGCGGCGTCGCCGATCCCGGGCAGGAGCCCCAGAATGCCGTCCCAGCCGATGCGCGTGCCAATGAGCGGCAGGCGAAAGGCCGCGTCCATCCGTTCGGCCAGCCGTTCCAGCGCAGCCATCTCGGCCTCGAGCGTCTCGGGGCTGCGCTCGCCTTCGGTGCGGGGCCCTGCGGTGCGGGGGTCGGAAGAGGCGGGGGACACCATGCGCTCAGCGTTTCGCGATGATGTAGACGGCATGGACGAGCCCGGGAACGAAGAAGCAAAGCGTCAGAATGAGGTTCAGCCAGAACTGCTTGCCCAGCCCTTCCTGCAGGAAAACTCCGAGCGGCGGCACGAAGACGGCGATGATGATGCGGATAAGATCCATTGACGGGCTCCAGACATGCGGTGCCGGGTCAATGTGCGCCGGGGCCCGTAGGTTCCGCGATGGTGCCGTACGGGCGCGGTTTCAGGGGCGTGGGCCGCCAAGGGACGCGGGCTGCTGCGTCCGGTCTGCGGGGCCATTCCGGGTGGCCCTGGTGAAGGGCTGGCCGGGGCGACGGGGCGCCAAGGGGCGTGGATTTGCCGCCCGGGATCCTCGGGACGGTCGTCCGGTTCGGGACGCCGGTTCGGGCGGTCGGCGCCGCACCGGGGGTGCCCCCGGCGCGGCGTCCGGGGTCAGATCGCGGCCCAGTCGCGCAGGGCGACGGGAGCGGTCGGTTCGGGCAGGCGCACGGGCTGCGGTGCCGGGCGGCCGGGATGCGGGGCCGAGGCCGAAGTCGGTGAGGCGTTGGGGCGATGGATCATGGTACTGCTCGTTTACTCAGCGTGGTGTGGCGGTGCGGTTCCCTTTCTGCACCCGCCTTGTGGCCCCATGACGGCAGAAGCGTGGCCCAACGCAAGTCACGCCGCGGTGAGCCGGCAAAACTGCGCTGAGTTTGAGGCAAATTGACCAGAGCCCGTGGGGAACCCTCCGCTGCCAACTAACCGGACATAAAGCTTTATCCGCGAGTTTGGACGCAGATCACACATGGGAGGGGCCAATGACTGATCCGCGCGACATCCTGTCGGAACTGACACTCTGCCTGATGCAGTTTCGCCGTGGCGGCTGCTGGGCCGTGGCCGAGTCGCTCGACCTGATCGCGCGCGAACTGATGTGCGACATCGACGCCGCCGACGATGGCGCGTTAGCCTCGGCAATCGCGCGCCTTTGAGATGCGTTTGAAGCCGGGCCGCCGCATCGCCCTGCCGGGGCCGCGGGGCGCTGGGACGCACGCCTCGACCAATACCGCATATCCAGACAGACAGACTATCCAGATAGTCAGAGAGGTCCCGCAGATGGATGCAGATCGCCTTGCCCGGGTTCTGGCCCGCGTCAACTCCTACGCATGGCGCAGCGGCAACCGGGTGTTGCTGAGCCACGTCCGCGTAACCGCCCGCACCGCGCAGGAGCAGCTGGGGCAGGACAGCAACGGCGGCATCGACCGGCTGTGCGTGCCGTCCCCCGCGCCCGCAATTTCGTGTCGGAGAGCCTCGCAAGGATAGGCGCGTGTCGCCCGGGCGGGAAGAGGGCCGCCCGGGGTGCGCTGCCCGGGGTGCGCCGCCCGGGGTGCGCTGCCCGGGGTGCGCTGAACCGGGTGCATGCCGGGCCGGGCGCGCGAAGGGGCGAACGCCCTTGCCCTCGGGCCGCGGCGGGCCTAAGCCCTCAGCCCATGCGACTAATGTTTCTGGGCGATGTCTTCGGCCGCGCGGGCCGGGCCGCGATCACCGAACGCCTTCCCGCGCTGCGCCATGACTGGCAGCTCGATTTCGTCGTGGTCAACGGCGAGAATGCAACCAACGGTGCGGGCCTTTCGGGGGCCCATGCCCGGCTTTTGTTCGAGGCGGGGGCCGACGTGGTCACGCTGGGCGATCATGCCTTCGACCAGAAGGACATGGGTCCGATGGCCGAGGCCGAGCCCCGCATCATCCGCCCGCTGAACTTTGCCAAGGCGCCCCCGGGGCGCGGTGCGCGCGTCTTCGAAGCGCCGGGCGGCCGCCGCGTGCTGGTCGCGCAGGTGCTGGGGCAGGTCTTCATGAAGCGGCCCTTCGACGATCCCTTTTCCGCCATCGACCGGGTGCTGATGAACACGCCGCTGGGGCAGGGGATCCATGCCGCTGTCGTCGACATCCACTGCGAGGCGACGTCCGAGAAGATGGCGATGGGCCATTTCTGCGACGGGCGGGCCAGCCTCGTGGTGGGAACGCATACCCATGTGCCGACCGCCGACGCGATGATCCTGCAGGGCGGCACCGCGTATCTGAGCGATGCGGGCATGTGCGGCGACTATGCCTCGGTCATCGGGATGGAAAAGACCGAGCCGCTGCGCCGCTTCGTCACCGGCATGCCCCGTGGCAGGTTCGAACCGGCCCGCGGACCCGCCACGCTTTGCGGCGTCTATGTCGAGACCGACGATGCCACCGGCCGCGCCACCCGGGTCGTCCCGGTGCGGCAGGGCGGGGCGCTGCCGCCGTCGGGCCCCGCGGATCCGGCGTGAGCGGACCCGGAACCCCGGTCCGCGCAGCCTCGGCCCGAAAAGACGCGGGCCGCGACCTTGTGGGCCGACGGCACGAAGTCGCCCCGATCTGCCAGCCTGAACCTGCAGGCCGTCCGGTCGCAGCCGGTCGGGCGTGCGGTTCGAAAGCGCGCGCGTGACGGAAGCGCGCGTGACGGGCGGTCGCGGACCCGTGGACGGCTTGGCGATCACCAGCGGGCGGGGCCCGCACCGGCACTCCGGTCGTGGGCCCCTTGAGGGCGTCGCGAACGACGATCAGCCGTCTGATCGCGGGCGGCCGGGTCGTGAGCCGTCGCGTCCTGGGCAGCCGGAACCGGCGCCGTCGGGATCGGGGCCCTCGCGACCTGAGCCGTCGGAGATTGAGCCGTCGGAAATCGGGCAGCCGGAAGCCGGACAGCCGGGGCACGGGGCGATCGGGCGCGGCAGGGCGGGGCTGATCGCGATCCTCGTGCTGATCGGCGCGGGGTGGGGGCTGGGCCAGCCGCTGGCCAAGATCGCGGTGTCGGGCGGGCACCGGCATGTGGGCATCGTCTTCTGGCACATGTGCGTGACGGGGGCGATCATGGGTGCCGTGATGGTTGCCCGCCGCAGGTCGCTGCCCTTGGGGCGCCGGCACGTTGCGCTTTACCTGATGGTGGCGCTGCTGGGCACGGTGCTGCCCAACGCGGCCTCCTACCAGGCGGCGGTATACCTGCCCGCGGGCCTGGTGGCGCTGCTGATATCGCTGGTGCCGATGTTCGCCTTCCCGATCGCGCTGGCCGCCGGGCTCGACCGGTTTTCCTGGGGCCGGGCGCTGGGGCTGGGGCTTGGCCTTTGCGGCGTGCTTCTGGTCACGCTGCCCGAGACCAGCCTGCCCGATCCGGCGATGGCGGGCTTCGTGCCGCTGGCGCTGATCGCCCCGGTCTTCTATGCGCTCGAGGGCAATGCCGTGGCGAAATGGGGCCTGCCGGAGCTTGACGCCGTCCAGCTGCTGTTCGGCGCGACGCTGCTGGGCCTGCCGGTCGCCGCCGGGCTGGCGCTGGGGACCGGCACCTTCATCGATCCGCGCCCGCCCTGGGGGCTGCCAGAGCTTGCAGTGGTCGCCTCGGGCGCCGTGCATGCGGTGGTCTATACCGGATATCTGTGGCTGGTCGGACGGGCCGGATCTGTCTTTGCCGCGCAGGTCGCCTATCTCGTCACCGCCTCGGGGCTGGTGTGGTCGATGGCGATCCTGGGCGAACGCTATTCGGGGTGGATCGGCGCCGCGCTTCTGGCGATGTTCGCGGGCCTTTTCCTGGTGCAGCCGCGCCCCAGATCGAAGCTTGTGCCGCGCCCGCACGACGTTAAGCTCTGACCGGCCCGCCGGAGACCCGCATCCCAATGAACCTATTCGTCTTTGACCCGACCACGCAGGCGATGCTCGCGCTGGCCGTGGTCGTTGGCATGTTCCTGCTCTTCGCCCGCGAAACCTACCCGACCGAGGTTGTCGCGATCTCGGGCGCGGGGCTGATGTTCGCGCTGGGACTTCTGCCTTATGATGCCGCGCTCGCGGTCTTTGCCAACCCCGCGCCTTGGACCATCGCGGCGATGTTTCTGGTGATGGGGGGGCTGGTGCGCACCGGGGCGGTGCAGTGGCTGACCGAGCAGGCCGACCGCCATTCCACCATCCGCCCGCGTTCGACCCTGTTGATCAGCCTTGCCGTGGTGGCGGTGGGGTCGGCCTTCATGAACAACACCCCCGTCGTGGTGGTGATGATCCCGGTCTTCGTTCAGCTGTCCAAGCGGCTGGGCATCCTGCCGTCCAAGATCCTGATCCCGCTCAGCTATGCGGCGATCCTGGGCGGCACGCTGACGCTGATCGGCACCTCGACCAACCTGCTGGTCGACGGCGTCGCCCGGTCGCGGGGGCTTGAGCCCTTCGGCATCTTCGAGATCCTGCCGCTGGGGCTGGTGCAGGTGACGGTGGGTGCGCTCTACCTCTCCTTTTTCGGCCGGCACCTGCTGCCCGACCGGCAGTCGATGGGCGTGGCGCTCAGCGACCGGCGCAAGATGAAGTACTTCACCGAGGTGGCGCTGCCCGAGGATTCCGCGCTCATCGGTCAGGAGGTCCTGTCGGTCGACCTGTTCCGCCGCGAAGGCGTGCGGGTGGTCGACGTGCTGCGCGGCGATGCCTCGCTGCGCCGGGACCTGGCGGCGGTCACGCTCGAACCCGGCGACCGCGTCGTCCTGCGGACCGAGATGGCCGAGCTGCTGGGCCTGCAGCAGAACCGCGACCTGCGCGCGGTCGACAAGCTGTCGTCGGTCGCGACCGAGACGGTCGAGGTGCTGATCACCCCCGGCTGCCGCATGGTGGGCCGGTCGCTGGGCGCGATGCGCCTCAGGCGGCGCTACGGCGTCTACCCGCTGGCGGTGCATCGCCGGAACCAGAACATCGGCCGGCAGCTGGACGAGGTCGTCGTGCGGGTGGGCGATACGCTGCTGCTGGAAGGCAACCCCGCCGACATCCAGCGGCTGGCGCAGGACATGGAGCTGGTCGACATGACCCGGCCCTCGGCGCAGGCGTTCCGCCGGGGCCACGCGCCCATCGCCGTGGGCGCGCTGGCGGCGGTCGTGGCGCTGGCCGCGCTGGGCGTGGCGCCGATCTTCGGGCTGGCGGTGCTGGCCGTCGCGGTGATCCTTCTGACCCGGTGCGTCGACGCGGACGAGGCGTTTTCGTTCATCGAGGGCCGGCTGCTTGCGCTGATCTTCGCGATGCTGGCCGTCGGCGTGGGGCTTGAGCAAAGCGGCGCGGTGGCGCTGATCGTCGATGCCATCGGCCCGCTGCTGGTTGGGGCGCCGCCGGTGCTGGTGATCTTCGCGATCTACCTGCTGGCCTCGACCCTGACCGAGCTTGTGTCGAACAACGCGGTGGGGGTGATCCTGACCCCCATCGCGATCGAGCTGGGGCTGGCGCTGGGGCTCGACCCCCGGGCTCTGGTCGTGGCCGTGATGTTCGCGGCGTCGGCCGCGTTCTCGACGCCGATCGGCTATCAGACCAACATGCTGGTCTATGGTCCGGGCGGCTATCGTTTCACCGATTACATGAAGGTGGGAATCCCGATGAACCTGCTTCTGGGCGTGGTGGCAAGCTGCGTCATTCCGCTGATCTGGCCGGTATGATGCGCCGCGCTGCACATCCCGCCCGCGACCCCGACAACCACGCCGGCCCGCGTCGGACCGGGTGCCGGCTTCACCGTCTGGCCGCGCTGGCCTTGCTCCCGCTGCTTGCGGCCTGCGCGGCCACCGGTCCCACGCGCGGGCCCGAGGCGACGCCGCGCGCCGATGCCCGCCCGGCCGAGGTGACGCTGTACCGCGACACGCTGACGGCCCGCTTCGACGACGGCCAGCTCTGCGCCGCGCCCCGCCCGGGGCGCAGCGGCGGCTGGTCGGGGGCATTCATCGGCTGCGCCCATCCCTGGCAGGCCGTCGTCGCCACCCCAACGACCCGTCCGCGCCAGCCGCTGCGTCGCGGCGGGGCAGGCGTCACCCTGACCCCGCCCGAGGGGGCGGGGGAAAGCTGGGGCGCGCAGCCGGGCATGTAAGGGCGTACGCCATGGCGGCTCGGACCCGCGCACCGCGCGGGTTGCACATGCGGCGCAAGCCATTGCAAAATGGCGTGTTTCCCGCCATCCGGTGGGCGTCGAGAGAAGGAAAAGCCATGAGTGTTCAGTGCCGCCGGGCTGGGGCAGATGACGGTGAGGCCGTCGCGGACCTGATCGAGGATCTTCAAGCCTACCACGACCTGCCGCGCCAGTCGCGCGCCGAGATCCTGTCCGACCTTGCCACCATGCCCGAGGGGTTCGAGGTCTGGCTGGCCGAGGATGACGCGCGCCGCGCGCTCGGGATCGCGCTGGCCTGCGTCTATCCCGGGCCGGGCATCGCGGCGGGCTGCTACCTCAAGGAGCTTTTCGTGACGTCCCGCGCCCGGCAGGGCGGGGTCGGGCGCGCCCTGATGCAGGCGCTTGCAGCCTCGGCGCTGGCACGGGGCGCGCAACGCATCGACTGGGTGACGTCGTGGGACAACGAGGTGGCGCGATCCTTCTACGACGGCCTCGGCGCTCAAGCGAACGGGAACAAGCTTTTCTACCGCATCGACGGGGACGCGCTTGCGACGCTCGCGGGGGATGCCGGCTGACCGACCGCGACACCGCCGCCGGACGCGGTGCGGGCGCGCTCCGCTATGGCCATTGCGGCGGGTGCGGGATCGGGGGGCGAGGCGCGGGGCCCCGGCGTCGGGTTTCGGTGGCCGGTTCCGCAGGGCATTGCCCCACCCCTGAGGCATGGGATATAGGGCGGCAATCCCACATGTCGGACACCAGAAGAGAGACGGGCACATGGCAGGCCATTCCAAATGGGCGAACATCCAGCATCGCAAGGGCCGGCAGGATGCTGCCCGGTCGAAGCTGTTTTCGAAACTCGCCAAGGAGATCACGGTCGCCGCGAAGATGGGCGACCCCGATCCCGACAAGAACCCCCGCCTGCGCCTTGCGGTGAAAGAGGCGAAATCGCAGTCCGTCCCGAAGGACGTGATCGACCGCGCGATCAAGAAATCGCAGGGCGGCGACGCCGAGAACTACGAGGAAATCCGGTATGAGGGCTACGGCCCCAACGGCGTTGCCGTGATCGTCGAGGCGATGACCGACAACCGCAACCGCACCGCGTCCTCCGTGCGCTCGACCTTCGGCAAGAACGGCGGCAACCTCGGCGAAACCGGCTCGGTCTCGTTCATGTTCGACCGCAAGGGGCAGGTGATCTACCCTGCCTCGGCGGGCGATGCCGAGGACGTGCTGATGGCCGCGATCGAGGCAGGCGCCGAGGACGTGGAAAGCGGCGAGGAATGGCACGTGGTCTGGTGTGCCGATACCGACCTGGCCGAGGTCTCGACCAAGCTCGAAGAGCAGCTGGGCGAAAGCGAATCGACCAAGCTGGTGTGGCGACCGCAGAACACGACCGAACTTGGTCTCGAGGACATGCAGAAGCTGATGAAGCTGATCGACGCGCTCGAAGACGACGACGACGTGCAGACCGTGACCGCGAACTTCGAAACCTCGGACGAGGTGATGGCGGCGCTCTGACCCGCCGCTCTGACCCGCCGCCCGACCCCGCGCCGAGGCTCCGGCCCGGGAGACGGCGTGAGGGCGGGCCCGAGTGGCGTCACCGGGTGACGGCACCGGGTGACGGGGCCGCACGACTTGGCCGCGTGGCCGGGATACCACACTTTGCGCCACACGCGCGTCGCGCGCGGAACCCAGCAAAGGATCGGTGGTTGACCGATATGTCCTATGCACACGCAGAACCCGGGGCGGAGGGTCGCCCCCGGCGGTTACGCGACTGGCACCGCAGGGTCGCGCGCCATGCGGCCCTTTTCGCGACCGGGTTCGGTGCGGCCCTCGCGATCTGCGTGCCGCTCGCACCGGCGATCGCGTCCGACAAGGACGGGCGCCCGGGCGTCGAGGCGGCCGCCGAGGATCCCGATGCCGCCCTGATCCTCCGTCTCCAGAAGGGCGGCGTCGTCGTTTTCCTCCGCACCGCCGAAACCGACGAGACGTCCCCTGATGCCCGGATCCTCGACCAGCGCGACCGGCAGCGCACCCTGACGCGCGGGGGGCGGATGCAGGCCGCTATCCTGGGTGCCGCATTCGAGACGCTCGACATCCGGCCCGGGCGGGTGCTCTCCAGCCCGTTGAGTCGCGCCCGCGACACGGCCGAGCTGGCCTTCGGCCGGGGCGATGTCGAGGTCACGCGGATCCTCGGAAATTACTGCAGGACAGCCGGCTGCGAGGTCCGGCACCAGGCGGCCATCCAGGGTCTTCTGACCTCTCCGCCGCCCGAGGGGCGGGTGACGGTGCTGGTCGGGCATCGCACCTCGCTCGAACGTGCCACGGGGCAGGCGTTCCCCGAGGCGGAGCTGCCCGACTGTTCGATGGCGGTGTTCGATCCGCAAGAGAGCGGCCCCCGGCTTCTGGGGATCCTCGAACCCCACGCCCTTCTTGCGGCGGCGGCGCAGGGCTGACCGCGGGCCGCGCCTCTGCGCTGGAAAGCGGGTGGCGGCAGACCGGCGGCGTCGCGCGACCGGGCGGGCAGGGGGAGGCCTGTGGGCGGGAGACACTCGGTCTGGCCATCGTTTTGCCGTTGACGGCCCCGGGAACTCGGGCTTGATGTCGGGCCATGTCACAGTATCGCTATCACACGCCCGTCGCGGGCCTTCCGCCACAGTCCGAGCTTAGCACCGGACGTGCGGTCCTGACGCCTGCCTATGCGCTGATCCCCGGCACCACGATGCGGGACATCACCGCCTCGCTCCTGCCGTTCTGGACCGGCATGCGCGCCTGGGTGCTGGCCCGTCCGATGTCGGGCTTCGCCGAGACCTTTTCGCACCTGCTGGTCGAGCTTGCGCCCGGTGGCGGAAGCGACCGCCCCGAAATCGCGCCCGAAGCCCAGTCGGTGCTTTTCGTCGTGGGCGGCGCGGTGACGCTGCACCTGGGCGAGACCGCGCACCGGCTCGAGGCTGGGGGCTATGCCTACATCGCGGCGGGCGAACCCTGGCGGATCGCGCAGGAGGGCGAGGGCCCGGCGACGTTCCACTGGCTGCGCAAGCGCTACGAGGCGGTCGAGGGGCTGGACCGGCCCGAGAGCTTTACCGCGACGGATGCGGGCACCGAGCCCGTCGCGATGCCGGGCACCGACGGGCGCTGGGCGACGACGCGCTTCGTCGATCCGGGCGATCTGCGCCACGACATGCACGTCAACATCGTGACCCTCTCGCCCGGGGCGACGATCCCCTTCGCCGAAACCCACGTGATGGAGCACGGCCTCTTCGTGCTGCAGGGCCGCGGCGTCTACCAGCTGAACCGCGACTGGGTCGAGGTCGAGGCGGGCGACTACATGTGGCTGCGCGCCTTCTGCCCGCAATCCTGCCACGCCAGCGGGACCGAACCCTTCCGTTACCTGCTGTACAAGGACGTCAACCGCCACATGCCCCTGGGCCCCGCCACGCCGCGCTAGGGCCACCGGGGCGCCCCTGCGCAGGGCGCCCCTTGGGGTCTGTTGCCGAGGGGGAGGCGCCCGGGTCCGGGCCGTCCGGAGCGCCTCCGTCCTGTGCGGCCCCATCCGGTACGACCCGCCGTCTTGCCGCGATCGGCGGCTTACTAGGGATGCGGGCGTCGATGCGCGACCCGGCCAGCCGGAGCAGGTGCGACCGGGATCGGCTGCGCGGCCCGGGTTGCCGCCGCATCTTCGGCCTGTCGCAGGTCTCAAGGGGGCCTGCGCCGCTCGCGATCCGCCCGCCGGGCGGGGGGGCACGCACCTTGGCTCACCGCTCCATGAACGCAAGCCGCAGCGCGAGCGCGGCGAAGGCGGTCGCGAAGCCTCCGCGCAGCCACGCCATCGCGGCGGGGCGCGACAGCACCCGGTCACGCAGAAAGGCCGCGAAGAGGGCGTAGAGGGCGAAGGCCGCGAAGGTGAGCGCCATGAAGGCGATAGCCAGCCCCGTCATGTGCCACGCGGCGTCCCGCCCCCCTGCCGTCACGGACTGGGGCAGGAAGGCCAGGAAGAAGATCGACAGCTTCGGGTTCAGCAGGTTCAGCGCGATACCGTCGCGGACCAGGCGCCACGCGGTCGCGTGCGCATCCCGGCCTTCAACGGACAGCGTGCCCGCGCCGCGCCAGACCTGCGCGGCCATCCAGAGCAGAAAGGCCACGCCGGCCAGCTTCACGACCTGGAAGGCGGTCGCGCTGGCATGGAGCACCGCCGCGAGCCCGAGGATCGAGGCGGCCATGTGGGGCAGGATTCCCAGCGTGCAGCCCGCCGCGGCGACAAGGCCCGCGCGCAGCCCCTGGCCCAGCGTGACGGCCAGCGTGTAGACGACCCCCGGCCCGGGCATCAGGACGACGATCAGGGCGGTGGCGAAAAATGACCACGTCATGTGCGGCTCCTCCTGTCGGCGCCGTCGGTTCCACCCGGCAAAAGGCCGGCCCGGACCGGGGCGCCAGGGCCTGCCATGATGCGGACAGCCGGGCCCCGTTCCGCAGGTCCCTCCGGCCCGGCCCCCTCGTGCCGGCCTTCGGTCCAGATAAGGCGTCGCAGGACCGCGGGGGAAAGGGTCGGGGCCGGGCCGCGGCTTTCGGCGCCCTTTCGGGCATCGGCGTTATGCAAAAGGCTGCCGGAGATGATCTCGCTACGGGCGGGGGGCTCTGCCTGTCGGGCGACCACTGGGTGGGACGCAGGACCGGTCGCGGGCGCCGCCATCGGATCTTCGGTGATCTGAGGTGGGCCGAACGTTGTCCGCCGCGCGACGCGGGCGGGCGCACCCGCGTTGCACAGGTCCCTGCGCGGCGCGGTACCCGGAAACCCGGCGCCTTTGCCGAGCCGGCAGACCAACGCCGCCGCGGCGCTGCGATACCGCGTGGGGGGCGACCGCAAAGCCGCAAACAGCGTCCTCAACCTCCGCTTCGCGGGCAGGTCCGTTTCGGCGCGCCCGTCGATCCGTCGACACGCGGCGCCCGCGTTCGGGGTGAGCGCGGCCGCCGCGTCCGGGGGCGCAGGCCTATCCCGGACCCCGGCAAGGATCGGGACGAGCGCGGGGAAGGTCGGGGCGATGGGCGGGGTGTCGGGGAATGGTGTCATCGCCCGGTCATGGCGCGGTCGAGCTGTCCCCGTCTTGAACGATCTTGGCGCCGGGCGTGATCAGTCCCTTCCGCCACCGGCCCGGCGGCAGGCCGAACTGGCGGGCGAAGGCGCGCGTCAGGTGGGCCTGGTCGGCAAAGCCGAAGCCGGCGGCGACCTCTGCCGGCGGTTCGCCGGATGCCAGCGCCCGCCGTGCCAGCCGCAACCGAACCTGCATCGCGTAGGCGTGCGGCGTGGCGCCGGTCTCGCGCCGGAACCGCCGCAGCGCGCCTGTCCGGCCCATCCCCATCAGCATCGCCACCTCGTCCAGCGACGGCGGTGCGTCGGGCTGATCCGCGATCCGTTCCTGCACGCGCCTGGTGGCGGGCGACGGCGCACCGCGCAAACGCGCCGTGTCGGCGGTCGACGCGGGCGCCAGCACCAGCGACAGCAGATCGGTCAACGCGTCCTCGGCCGCGCGGGCGTCCTGCGACCTCAGGGCGGAAAGCGCAGCGTCCGTCCGGGCGGCAAGACCGGGGTTCTGGACGGCCGCGAAACCGATCTCCCGGCGCGCGGCCTCCGGCTCCACGAAGCGGGCGACCGTAGCGGGATCGACATAGAGCATCTCCCACTCCCGCCCGGGGCCCACGGGCGCGCCGTCGTGCATCTCTTCCGGGCTGACCGCGATCACGTCCCCGGGGCCGGCCTCGACCGGTCCGCACGCCGACCACGAGGCATGCCCCCCGACACGCACCACGCCAAGACCGAACTGATCGTGGGCATGGCGCGGAAAGGCACGTGTCGAGAAAAGCGACACCGCCTCCACGCCTGCAAGGCAGGGCGGATGCAGGACAGTGCGATGAGACGACAAGCCGGACATGGCCTGCGTATATCATACCCGTCCAACGACAATAGCCTGCGATGACCTGGTGGGGTGAGGATCGGCCGGGCCGGCGGCGCCGGTGTGCCTAGGGGGACGCATTGGGCAAAGCGCACGTGGCGGCGGCGCAGGCCCCTCTCGCCTTGTCGCGCCCGCGCGCGTCGCACCCGCCGCGGATCGCCGCCGCGTCCGACCCTCACCAGCGCGTCTGCGCGCCCGCGCGCGTGGTTGCGGCATCGCCATCCCGGCGCAGGGGCCGCTGAGGGCGCCGGGGCGGGGCATCCGGGACCTGCCGGACCACGACCCCTACGGGCGCGTTGGGGCCGGTCGCGAAGAATGGCGCCGGGGGCCCTGGACGTCCCGCCGGGGCTTGCCCGCGGGGCGCAAACCGGTGTTCATGGCGCGGGGGAAGGGGAGCGGTTCCATGCAGCTTGGCCTCGATCTGGGCACCTCCGCCGTCAAGGCGGTGATCGCCACGCCCGAGCGCGGCGTGGTGGCCCGTGCCGATGCGCCGTTGCAGGTGCAGACGCCCGGCCCCTATGCCTGCGAACAGGCACCCGAGGACTGGTGGCGGGCCGTACGTCAGGTCTCGGCCCGACTGGCGCGCGAGGCGCCCGAGGCGTGGCGCGCCATCAGTGCGATCGGGCTTTCGGGGCAGATGCACGGGGCGGTCCTGCTGGACGCCAGCGGCGCGGTGATCCGCCCCGCGATCCTGTGGAACGACGGGCGGGCCTTTCGCGAATGTGCCACGCTGGCGCGGGACCTGCCCGGGATCGGCGCGCTGGCCGGGGTGCCACCGCTGCCGGGGTTTCCGGCGCCCAAGCTCATGTGGCTGGCGGAGGCCGAACCGGCGGCCCACGCCCGCATCGCGCGGATGCTGATGCCCAAGGACTGGCTGGGGCTGCGGCTGCACGGCCAGGCCGTGACCGATCCCTCCGACGCCGCGGGCACGCTGCTGTTCGACCAGGCGCGGCGCGACTGGTCGGCGCCGCTGATGCAGGCGGCGGGCGTGGCGCGCGACTGGCTGCCGCGCATCCTCGGCAGTGCCGAGATCGCGGGCCGCCTGCGTCCCGACGCGGCGGCTGAGCTGGGGCTGCCCGCGGGCCTGCCGGTCGCGGCGGGGGCGGGCGACACCGCGGCGGGGGCCGTCGGGCTGGGCGTCGTGGGGCGCGGCGACGGCATGATCTCGGTCGGGACCTCGGGGCAAATCCTGCTGCCCACCCGCCGCTTCCGCCCCGATCCGGACCGCATGATCCACGCCTTCGCCCATGCCGTCCCGGAGATGTGGTACCGCATGGCCGCGCTTCTGAACGGGGCGCGCCCGATGGCGTGGTTCGCGGGCGTCGCGGGCGCGCGCATCGGCACCCTGCTGGACGAGGCCGCCGCCGCCCGCGATGCGCCGCTCTGCCTGCCTTACCTCACGGGCGAGCGCACGCCGCACGGCGACCCGCACCTGCGCGGCGCCTTCTGGGGCATGGGCTATGCCACCAGCCGGGGCGAGATGATGCGCGGCGTGGTCGAGGCGGTCGCGTTCTCGTTCGCCGACGCGGCCGAAGCACTGGCCGAGGGGCCCTTGCCGTCGCTTCTGGCGACGGGCGGCGGCACCCGCAGCGACCTGCTGATGCAGATGATCGCCGATCTTCTGGGGGTCGAGATCGCGCGCGCGGACGACATGGCCTCGGGGCCCGCCTACGGGGCGGCGCGGCTGGCGGCGGTGGCGGTGGGCCGGATGACGCCCGGCGACCTGGCGGCGAAGCCCGCCGCACTGCACCGCTTTGCGCCGCGCGCGGCAGTCTCGCGCGCGCTGGCAGGGAAGCTCGACCGCTTTCGCGCCCTGCACGCGGCCCTGGCGCCGCTCGCCGCGGAAGAGGGTGGCCGCGTGCCGCAAAGCGGCGCGGCACCGGCGGGCCTTCATCTGGCGGCCGCCGCCACGGCAGAGGGGCCGGGCGGCTGACGCGGCGGGCCGAGCGATCGGGCCGAGAGGGCTGGCCGGGCAGGCGGGCCCGGGCATGGGGACCGGGAAAGCCAGCCGAGAAAGCTGGCGGTGCAGACGGGCCCGAGAAAGCGGGCCGGGCAGGCGGGGCCGAGAAAGAGGGCCCGAGCATGCGGGTCCAGGAAAGCCTGGTCGACAAGGCTGGTCCGACATGCGGCGCCGCCGATCCGCCGTCTTGCGCCGTCGGCGACCCCCGCTCCCGCCGCGCTCCGGCCACCCATCCCCCCCCGCGCCCCTTCGGGCACGGGGAGGGGGTCACGGGCCCCGAGAGGTCAGAGGCTGGCCAGCAGGTCGTTGATCCGCTGCTCGGCGGCTCCCAGCGCCTCTTCCACCGGCTTGGTGCCGTGGATGGCCGAGTTCAGCTCTTCCCCGATGATGTCCTGTATGGCGAATTGCCGCCGGACCTCGGGGTTGAGCGATTGCCCCATCTCGGCCACGGGCGCGATGTTGTCGCGGTAGGGCAGGGACTGGAACTCTTCCGACGCGATCACCTCGGCGACCGCGGGCAGGTGGCCGGTGCGGGCCCATGCGCCGTCGTTCTCTTCGAGGAAGGTCATCAGCGTGCCGATCGCCGCCCGCTCTTCGTCCGAGCGGCCCGGATCGCGCGGCACCGCCCAGCCGTGGCCGTCGGCGTAGGTGGCGGGCTCGCCCTCGAAAAGCTGCGGCAGCGGATAGACGGTGTAGCCGTCGGACAGCGCGTTGCCCTCTTCCTCGGACTGCGCGGCCCAGTCGCCGATCAGCCAGGTGCCGTTGATGCCGATGCCGCCGTCGCCGGCGCCGAACCCCGCCACCGCGGCGGGATAGTCCATGTCGGTGGTCGTCGCTCCCTCGTCATAGATCCGCTTCATGAACTCGGCGACCGCGCTCGCCTCGGGCGTTGAAAGGTCGACCTGGCTTGGGTCGGCGAAGGGATCGACGCCCTGCTGCATCAGGAAGGTGTAGAAGAGCCGGGCATAGGCCGCCGTTTCATTGGCGTAGATCTGGACGAGGTAGGGCTTGCCCGTCGCCTCCTTGAACTGGGCCGCCTGTTCGAAGAACGCGTCGGTGCTGTCGGGCAGCAGCGGCGTGCCGTCGTCGTTCACCAGCCCCGCCTCTTCCATCAGGTTGAGGTTGACGTGCCAGAGCATCGTCCAGTTGTCGAAGGGCAGGGCGTAGATCTGCCCGTCCTTGGTGACGCCGGCCAGCGCGGCCTCGGTAAAGGCCGACGTCTCGATCCCCTGCTCGGCAAGCAGGTCGTCGAGCGGTTCCAGCAGGTTGCGCGACTGGTAGTCCGAGATCGCCGAGTAGTGCATCGAGACGACATCGGGCGCGTTGCGGCTGGCCAGCTGGGCGTTCAGCTGGTCGTAGCCCGGCCATTCGACGGTCGTGACCTCGACGTCGATCTCGGGGTTCTCCTCTTGGAACCGGTTGATCAGCGTGGTGATGATGCCGCATTCGCCGACAGCGGCGTCGACGTCGGTCGAGTTGCCGTAATCGGCGTCGCAGGCGCCGAAGAACCGCTGCAGCTCGATCGTGGTCTGCGCGCTGGCGCCGGTTGCGGCAAAGGCTATCGCGGCGCTTGTCAAAAGCAGTGTCTTCATGGGGTCCTCCCTGGGGTTTCGGGGCCTCCCGCCCCGTCTGCGTGCCGCTTGCCGCGCCCCCTCCTCGGGCCGGGCAGGCGGAAAGGTCATTTCACGGCGCCGCCCGACACGGCGGTCACGACGTGTTTTTGGAAGATGATGTAGACGATCAGCACCGGCAGCGCGGCAAAGACGGCCTGCGCGGCCAGGAAGCCCAGCCCCTCGGTCTGGGCAAAATTCACCTGGCTCGACGCGATGCCCACGGTCAGCGTGTACATGTCCTTGTCGGTGGCCGAGATCAGCGGCCACCAGTAATCGTTCCACGCGAAGAGGAAGGTGAAGATCCCCAGCGTCGCCTGCGCGGGCAGCGTGAGCGGCAGCAGCACCTTCCAGAAGATCCGCCAGCGCGATGCGTTGTCCAGCGCCGCGGCCTCGTCGATCTCGGGCGGGATGGCGCGGAAGAACTGGGTCATCAGGAACACGCCGAAGGGCAGCGACAGGCCCGGCAGGATCAGCGCGATATAGGTGTTGTGCAGGTTCAGCGTGCTGAAGATCTGGTGGCGCGGGATGATCACCGCCTGTTCGGGCACGGCAAGGCCGAAGAGCACGATGACGAAGACCAGCCGCCGTCCCGGCCACTCCAGCCGCCCGAAGGCATAGCCCGCGAGAGAGGCCAGGATCAGCACGCCGATGGTCTGCCCCACCGCGACGACAAGCGAGTTCGCGAACCAGCGGAACACGCCCGAGTTGCCCGCGATGTCGGTGTAGTTCTTCAGCGTGTAGGGGCCGGAAAAGGCCGCCTCGGTCCCGCGGCTCAGCGCCTCGTTCTCGGTAACCGACAGCACCAGCACCCAGGCCATCGGCAGGAACATCAGCACCGACAGCGCGGCGGCGGCCCAGAACAGCGTCCGGCTGTGACCATGCGTAGGGGCGGTGCCGCTCATGCCTTGTTCCCCCGGTTGGTGATCCAGAACTGGCCCATCGCCGCGACGAGAATGATCAGGAACAAAAGCTCGGAGGCGGCGGCGCCCTGTCCCACGTCCCAGTTTTCGAACGCGGCGCGGTAGATATAGAGGACCATGGGCCGCGAGGTGCCGTTTGGCCCGCCATTGGTCATCAGCTGCGCCTGTCCGAACAGCTGGAACTGCATCACGATCTGGATCGTGGCGACCAGGATCAGCGTGTTGCGGATCTGCGGCAGCGTGACCCGGGTGAAGGTGCGCCAGCGCGACGCGTTGTCGAGCGCCGCCGCCTCGTAAAGGTCCCCGGGGATCTGTTGCAGCGCGGCGAGGATCAGGATCATCGGCAGGCCGAGGCACCACCAGACCGTCGCCACGCCGACGGAGAAGAGCGACCAGCCCTGTGTCGAGAGAAACCCGATGGGCGGCCATCCCATCGCCTCGAACGCCAGCGACAGAAGCCCGTCGCCGGGGATGAAGACAAAGCGCCAGATCAGCGTGACGATGGTCACCGACAGCACCGTCGAGGAAAAGTAGACGCCGCGCATGAAGGCCGCGCCGCGGGTCCGCGCGTTCAGCGCGAGCCCGAGGAAAAGCCCGATCGCGACCAGCACCGGAACCGTGACGGCGACGAAGACCACCGTGTTGCGCACCGCCTGCCAGAACAGCGCGTCGCCCAGCACACGGGCATAGTTCGTCCAGCCGGTATAGCCGTAAAGCCCGAAGAGATCGGCCTTTTGCAGGGAAAGGTAGACGCCCCAGCACAGCGGCACGACCAGCAGCGCCACGAAGACGACCAGGTAGGGCGCCGCGAAAAGCGCGTTCGACGGGCGCGACTGGCGGTGCGGGGCGGCCATCAGCGAACCTCCCCCGCGTGGTGTGCGCGGCCCGCGGCGTCGAAGACGTGCACCGCGTGGGGATCGACGCCCACGGGCACGACTTGGCCCGGCGCGACCTGCGACCGGCCCGTGTCCTGGGCCACCAGAACGGTGCCGTCGGGCAGGTGCCCGTGCAGCAGCGTGCGGTCGCCCAGCCGTTCGATCACATCGACCGTCAACGGCAGGCTGCCCGGGCCCGTGTTCGGGCCCGAGCCCGTGTTCGAGCCTGTGTTCATGTCAGGGCCGGCGCCCGTGCCCCGGTCGGCACCGGTATCGGCGCCGGCATCGGGGCGGGTATCCTCGGCCCGGATGCCGATGCTGGCGCCCTGGGTCGCAAAGCCCTCGGGCAGGGTCACGGCACTGTCGATATGGCCCACGCCCGCGACTTCGAGCCGGGCGCCAAGCGGGCCGCGGGTCACGCCCGACAGGGGCAGCATCGACATCGCGGGCGCGCCGACGAAGCCGGCCACGAACTTCGTCGCGGGGCGCTGGTAGATCTCCATCGGCGTGCCGATCTGTTCGATCCGGCGGTCGTGCATCACCACGATCCGGTCAGCCAGCGTCATCGCCTCGACCTGGTCGTGGGTGACGAAGATCATCGTCGTGCCCAGCCGCTGGTGCAGTTGCGCCAGTTCCAGCCGGGTGCGGCCGCGCAGCGCGGCGTCGAGGTTCGACAGCGGCTCGTCGAACAGGAACGCACGGGGCTCTTTCACGATGGCGCGGCCGATGGCGACGCGCTGGCGCTGCCCGCCCGACAGCATCTGCGGCTTGCGCTCCAGCAGGTGGTCGATCTCCAGCACCTTTGCCGCCGCGTCGGTGCGGCGCGCGATCTCGTCACGGGGCGTGCCCACGTTCTCAAGCCCGAAGGCCATGTTCTGCCGCACCGTCATGTGCGGGTAGAGGGCGTAGGACTGGAACACCATCGCCACGCCACGTTCGCCGGGCGGCAGGGTGTCGATGCGCCGGCCCCCCAGCGCGATTTCGCCCTCGTTCACGGCCTCGAGCCCCGCGATCATGCGCAGGAGCGTGGATTTCCCACAGCCCGAGGGCCCCAGGAAGACGACGAATTCGCCGTCCTCGATGGCCAGCGAAATGTCGTCCAGCACCGTCAGCGCGCCGAAGCGCTTGGTCAGGTGGTGGATGTCGATCGATGCCGACATGTGCGGCTCCTCCCCGTCGGTCTTGGGCCTAGTCTCCCAGCCGGATCACGCGATAGCTGAGCGGGGCGATGGGGGCGGTCAGGCGCCCGCCGCCCGGCTCTGCGACCACCTCGGCGCCGGTGCCGTCCACGGGCGCGACCGGCTCCTCCCCGGGGCCGTTGGTGGCGTCGAGCGCGTGGCCCGCGATCACCTTGTCCATCACGATGCGCGACAGCGGCAGGCCCTGCAGCGCGACGTCCAGCGCGATCTCTTCGGTTTCGTGCCGGTTGACGCAGAAAAAGGCGACCGTCCCGTCCTCGGCTCGCACGGCGGAGATGTCGAGGTAGGGCACGCCCGTCGCGACCGCGCTGTCGTAGCCGGGGCAGTCGAGCGCGAGGTTCAGCGCCGTGCCGCGACCGTAGCGCGAGGCATAGTAGTAGGGCCAGAACGTCGTCTGCCGCCAGGCCGGGCCGTCCTTGACGGTCATGATCGGGGCGATGACGTTCACCAGCTGCGCCAGGCACCCCACCTTCACCACGTCCGCGCGCCGGATGAAGGTGTTGAGGATCGCCCCCACCTGCAGCACGTCGGCGAAATCGTAGATATCCTCGAGCAGCGGCGGCGCGATGGGCCAGCCGTCTTCGCCCTGCAGCGTGGCCTTGTCCTGCGCCTCCGAATGGTACCAGACGTTCCATTCGTCGAAGCTGATGTAGACGTCGCGCTTCGATCGCTTCTTGGCCTTGGTCATCCGGATGATGCCGGCGACGGTCTGGATGTAGTCGTCCAGCTGGGCCGGCAGCGACAGGTAGCGCGGCAGGTCCTTGTCGTGGTTCTTGAAATACATGTGCAGCGAGATGTAATCGACGCTGTCGTAGGTATAGTCGAGCACCGTCGCCTCCCACGCGGGGTAGGTGGCCATGGTGGGGGTCGAAGACCCGCAGACCACCAGTTCCAGCGACGTGTCGTAGGCCCGCAGCGCTTTCGCCGTCTCGAAGGCAAGGCGGCCGTATTCGTCGGCTGTCTTCTGGCCGATCTGCCAGGGGCCGTCCATTTCGTTGCCCAGGCACCACATCTTGACGCCCCAGGGGTCCTCCCGGCCGTTCTTGCGGCGCAGGTCCGACCAGTAGGTGCCGGAGGGGTGATTGACGTATTCGACGAAGGCGCGTGCCTCGTCCAACCCGCGCGAGCCGAGATTTACGGCCAGCATCATCTGCGTGCCCGCGGCCTCGGCCCAGTCGGCGAATTCGTGGATGCCGACCTCGTTCGTCTCCGAGGTGTGCCAGGCGAGGTCCAGCCGAACGGGGCGGTCCTCTTTCGGGCCGATCCCGTCCTCCCAGTTGTAGGCCGAGACGAAGTTGCCGCCCGGGTAGCGGACGATGGGGACATCCAGTTCGCGGACCAGGTCGATCACATCGGTCCGGAACCCGTTGGCATCGGCCGAGGCATGGCCCGGCTCGTAGATGCCGCTGTAGACCGCCCGGCCCAGGTGTTCGATGAACGACCCGTAGAGCCGTGGATCGATCTCTCCGACCACGAAATCGATGTTCGCAGCAACGCGCGCACGCATCACGGACCTCCTCCCCTCATCCGACAACCCGAGGTTAGGTCCGGCAGGTGCGCGCCGTCAATATCGAACTTTAACTATTCGTATCGTGAAACGTGATGTTGAAATTCACGTGTTCAGAATAAGGACGATGTCCTGATCGTAGTTGCCGAAGCCCCGACCGAAGATGTTGATCCCGCCGGGGTTGGCGGCGTCTTCGCGCACTGCGATGCGCACCCGGATCGAGTGATGTGATTCGAGGTTTAGCTCGGCCAGCCCCACGTCGGACACCCGCACCCCGTCGAGATAGGTGCCCTGCGCGGTGACGCGGAAGCTTTTCAGGTGGCCGTACTGGCTGCCGGCCAGTTTCCACCACGCGGGGGTGTAGGTGCCGCGCCGGTCGCCGTAGTCGCCCGGTGCGGTCCAGCAGCCGATCGGGATGCCGTTGATGTCGATGGTGATGTCCGAGGGCCAGTTGGCCGAGGTTCCCGGCACCTCGGAGCTGAGTTCGAGCCTCAGCTCAAGCTCGGTCACGCTGCGGCCCGCAATCCGTGCGTTGTTGGGAAACTGGTAATCCACGTGGCCCCGGGTGAACCACAGAAGGCCCGCGCGCATCCGCTCGGGGTTCAGGAAGGTCGCGGGACTGTCGAGGTAGCCGATGATGCCGCTGTCGGAACACAGCCCGCAGGGCGACAGGACCTCGGCCCCGGAATAAAGGCCCACGGGCATCGCCACCTCGATCGCGTCGGTCGTTTCCTGCGGGGTGGCGAAGGACAGCAGGATCTCGGCATGGGCGGCGGTGCAGATCTTCTGCGATCCGCGCCGGGCCTTCTGGCTGGTCGTGGTGATCAGCCCGGCTTCCTCCAGCGCGGTGACGTGGATCGACGCGCTGGATTGCGGCAGGTCCAGCCGGGCGGCGATCTCGTTGACGTTCATCGACCCGGAGGCGTGCAACAGCTTCAGGATCTGCAACCGCGCCGGCACCGCGAGGCAGCGCAGCACGTCCTGCCCGTCATCGGGCGTTATCACGAGGTAATCATGGGTCATGTTGACCGATTCGTATCAATGGAATTGATATAGAGCAACTGTCGTGATGCGGGCAAACGGGACCGCGTGGGCGGAGCGCGGGTGCGTGCAGCGGTGGGGCAGGGCAGAGAGCGGACGACAGGCGGAGGACTGCGCGGCCACGATGGCATTGCGGTGACTGCGCTGTGAGAGGGCGGGCGGCGACCACCGGACGACGCCCGGACGACCATCGGACGACCATCGGACGACCATCGGACGACCACCGGACGACGACGGTGGGCGACGAGCGGACGAAGACGGTTCGCGACGACCGGGTGAAGACCGTGGCAACGACCTAAAGACGACCGGGCGGAGACCGTGGCGCCGATCCGGCGACGACCGGAGGAAGACGGTGGGCGACGTCTGGGCGGCAAGGGTTGCCCTGCCGCGACCTTGTGACAATGCGCGGGGGGCAGGCGGCGGATAGGCGGCGGGCAGGCGGTCGGCAGGCAAGCGGGCGCCTGGCGACGCAGGGGCAGTGCCCCGGGCCGCGGGCGTGCGCCCCGTGGCGCCCGGACGCCGGGGCCGGTTTGCCCGGCGGCCCTCTCGCTGGTCTGCGCGCTGGTTCGGGCACGGCATTCTGGCCGGGGATGGGCGCCGGGCGTGCCGTGGTTGACCGGGCCGTGCGTCCCTGCCTATCTCGGGTGCGAGGCTGGTCCGTGATGGCGTCACGGGCCGATGCCTCCGACATCCCCATCCGTCCTGAACGCCCGGACCTTCCCGCCCCCTCCGCCACGCGGCGGGGGCAATGGCACGAGGTGACCATGACACGTCAAACCACATCCCCGACCCCCCAACACACCCCGACCACCACCCCGACCACCGCCATGCCCGCCACCACGACCGACAAGGCCCCGGCCGGGGGCAAAGAGGGCGGGCTGGCCTGCATGGCCGTGGCGATGCTGCTTCTGCCCGTGGGCGACGCCTTCGCCAAGGTGCTGACCGGCACGCTGGACCCCGTCGTCGTGACGATGTGGCGCTTCGTGGCGCAGGCGCTTTGCCTCGTGCCGGTTGCGCTGCTGCTGCGGCACAGGTTGCGGGGGGCGATGTTCTCACCCATCGTGGCGCTGTCGGGCGGGCTGGTGATGATCACGCTCAGCTGCCTGATCGGGGCGCTTTCGGTGATGCCCATCGCCACCGCGATCGGCATCTTCTTCGTCGAGCCGCTGATCCTGACGCTTCTGGCTGGGCCGCTTCTGGGCGAGGTCGTGGGACCGCGCCGGATGACCGCCGTCGCCGTCGGGTTCCTGGGCGCCTTCGTGGTGATCAGACCGGGGATGTCGGGCTTTGGCTGGGCCACGGTGCTGCCGCTGCTGTCGGCACTGTCCTATGCGCTCAACATGATCGTCCTGCGCCGGGCCGGGCGCACCCGGTCGTCGCTGACCGTGCAGTGCGGCGCGGCGGCCTATGCCGCCTGCGGCATGATCGCGGTGACGCTGGTGCTGCAGGGCGCGGGGCTGGTCCGGCTGGCGCCGGGGGAGATGCCGGTGACAAGCTGGCTGACCGTCGCCGCGGCGGGGGCCTTTGCCGCCGCCAGCTTCGTGCTGATCGCCGAGGCGTTCAAGCGGGCCGAGGCGGGGGCGCTGGCGCCGCTGCAATACCTTGAAATCGTCGGCGCCACCGCAGCGGGGTATGTCATCTTCGGCGATTTCCCCGATGCGCTGACATGGCTGGGCATCGCGATCATCCTCGGCTCGGGGCTTTATACCCAGCGTCGCGAGCGGCGCCGGGCCCCGCGCGGGCGCCGGCTGCTTTGGGCGCGGGGCGCGCGCGCCGGACGGCGGTAGGCCTCGCGGGGCGGCCCGGGGTGCCCTCCCGCCGGGGGCGGTCCGCGCGCCGTCGGACGCGCCGGGGGAAGACCCGGAGAGGCCCGGCCGCGCCGCACGGGCGTTCGGCCCGCACGCCCGCGCCACCGTCGCGTTCGGTGCCGCCGTCGGTGCGGGTCAGTCCGCTCCGGCCCGGGACAGGCCGGTCAGGATAGGGCAGTCGGGGCGGTCGTCGCCCGAGCACGCCTCGACCAGCGTCGTCAGCGTGTCTCGCATGGCCTGAAGCTCGGCAATCTTGCGGGTGATCTCGTCCAGATGCGCAGAGGCGATGCGCCGGACATCGGCGCTGGCGCGGCCTTCGTCCTCGTAAAGCGCAAGCAGGTTGCGGCATTCCTCGATCGAGAAGCCCAGCGACCGGGCGCGCCCGAGAAAGCTCAGCTTGTGCAGATCCGTCTCGCGGAACCGGCGATAGCCGTTCTCGCCGCGCTGCGGTCGGACAAGGCCGATATCCTCGTAGTAGCGGATGGTCTTGGGCGGCAGGCCCGAGCGGGCGGCGACATCTCCGATGTTCATGGTCGTCTCCTTATTCGGCCGGGACCGGCGTGGGCGCGGTGGAGGGCGCGGGTCCGGGCGCCCCGGCGCCTTCGTCCATCGCCGGACGCAGCCGCCGCAGCCTGAGCGCGTTGCTCAGCACGAAGACCGACGACAGCGCCATCGCGCCGGCGGCCAGCACCGGCGACAGCAGCACCCCCAGCGCGGGGTAGAGCACGCCCGCGGCGACCGGGATCAGCGCGGTGTTGTAGCCGAAGGCCCAGAACAGGTTCTCGCGGATGTTGCGCATCGTCCGGCGCGACACTTCGCAGGCATTCACCACGCCGCGCAGGTCGCCCGACATCAGCACGACGTCGGCCGATTCGATGGCAACGTCGGTGCCGGTGCCGATGGCGATGCCCACATCGGCCTGCGCCAGCGCCGGCGCATCGTTGATCCCGTCGCCGACAAAGGCGATGCGGCCGCCCTGCCGCAGCGCCTCCAGCGCCGCGACCTTGCCGTCGGGCAGGACACCGGCGATGACGTGGTCGATCCCGGTCTCGGCGGCGATGGCCCGGGCGGTCTCGGGCTTGTCGCCGGTGACCATGGCGACCTTCAGGCCCATGCCGTGCAGCGCGGCGATGGCGGCGCGGCTGGCGGGTTTCACAGGGTCGGCCACCGCCAGAAGCGCGACGACCCTGCCGTCGATGGCGGCGTAAAGCGCCGTGCGCCCCTTGCGCGCCAGCTCGGCCTCGGTCGCGGCAAGCGCCGCGGTGTCCACGCCCTCGCGCGTCATCAGCCGGTCGGCGCCCACCAGAACCTCGCGCCCCGCGACGCGGGCACGAACGCCGTAGCCGGTGAGGGACGAGAACGCCGCGACCTCGTGCGCGGGCACCCCTTCGCGCCGGGCGGCGCGCAGGATGGCTCCGGCCACGGGGTGTTCCGACCGCCCCTCGACCGCCGCGACCAGCGCCAGCACCTCGGCGCGGTCGACGCCCGGGGCGGGGACGAGGTCGGTCAGCTCGGGCCGGCCTTCGGTCAGGGTGCCGGTCTTGTCCAGCGCCACGACCGACACGTCTGAGAGCGCCTGCAGCGCGTCGCCCTTGCGGAACAGCACCCCCATCTCGGCCGCGCGGCCGGTCCCCACCATGATCGAGGTCGGCGTGGCCAGCCCCATCGCGCAGGGGCAGGCGATGATCAGGACCGACACCCCCGCGACCAGCGCATGGCCCAGCACCGGCGCCGGCCCGAAGACCAGCCAGGCCAGCGTGGTGAGCGCGGCCAGCCCCAGCACCACGGGGACGAACCACAGCGTGATGCGGTTGACGAGCCCTTGGATCGGCAGCTTGGCGCCCTGCGCCTCTTCGACCATGCGGATGATCTGCGACAGCGTGGTGTCGGCACCGACGCGGGTGGCGCGGAACCGGAACCCGCCGGCGCCGTTCACCGTGCCGCCGGTCACCGGGTCTCCGGCCGCCTTGGCGACCGGAACGGGCTCGCCCGTCAGCATGCTTTCATCCACGTGCGAGGTACCGTCGATCACCGCGCCGTCGACCGCGATGCGTTCGCCCGGACGGACGACCAGCACGTCGCCCGGCACGATGTCCTCGATCGCCAGCTCGACCTGTTCGCCATCGCGTTCGACCCGCGCGGTGCGCGCCTGCAGGCCCACGAGCCGCGCGATCGCGGCGCCGGTGCGGCCCTTGGCGCGGGCCTCCATCCAGCGGCCGACGAGGATCAGCACGACGATCATCGCGGCGGCCTCGTAGTAGACCGCGCGGGTGCCTGCGGGCAGGAGGCCGGGACAGAAGGTCGCCACGACCGAAAACAGCCAGGCCGCCGCGGTGCCGAGCGCCACCAGCGAATTCATGTCGGGCGCCCCGCGCAGCAGCGCCGGCACCCCCTTGGCATAGAACCGCCGCCCCGGGCCGGCCAGCACCGCGGTCGTCAGCACGAATTGCAGCAGCCACGAGGTCTGGTGCCCGATGGTGTCGCCGATCCAGGCGTGGACGGCGGGGATCGCGTGGCCCCCCATTTCGAGCAGGAAGACCGGCAGCGCCAGCGCCGCCGCCACGGCCGTGTCGCGCCGCAGGACGCGCGCCTCGCGGTCCTTGCGCGTGCGCATGTCGTCCGCCGCCGGGGCGTCTGACCCGGCCGCGGCGCCCGGCCCCGTGCCAGCGCCCGCCGCGCCCGCTGCCGATGCGGTCGCCCCGGCGGCCCCGGCGATCCGGGCGATCCGCGCGGGGTAGCCCGCCCGGGTCGCCGTCGCGGCCAGCTCCTGCGGGGTGGTGGCGCCCTCCAGATAGGTGACGCGCGCGGTTTCGGTGGCAAGGTTCACCGCCACGTCGATCACCCCCGGTGCCGCCGCCAGCGCACGGTCGACCCGCCCCACGCAGGAGGCGCAGGACATCGACCCCACGGTCAGCGTGGCGGTCCGGCTGCGCGCGGGATAGCCCGCCTCGCGCAGCGGTCCGGCCAGCCCCGCCGCCGTGGCGGGCGCGTCATAGACGACGGTGGCGGTTTCGGTGGCAAGGTTTACGGCGACGTCTCGCACGCCCTCGACCGCGGTCAGCGCCCGCTCGACACGGCCGGCGCAGCCGCCGCAGGACATGCCCCCGATCGCAAATGTGATCCGCTGTGCCGTATCCATGGCTGCCTCCGACTCTGTCATAGGCCGGATATGGGGCTTCCAGTCACTGGAAGGTCAAGGGCCGTCCCCTCGGATCGTCGCCAGAGCCGGTATAGCGGGGGATCGGGCAGGGCTCCGGCGCTGGGCGGCCCTGGCGTGGCGGGGGCAAGCGTCACAGCCGTGGGGCAGCCCGGGCTCAGTGACGCGCGGGCCCGTCATCGGGGCGACCGCGACCCGGGCGGGCGATGACGAGGCAGAGCAGGGCAGCGGCCCCCGCGGCCCCGGCGTAGAGCAGCGGGAGGGAGAGGGTCCTGCCCGCCTCGGGCGGCTGCAGTATCCATGTCGACAGAAAGGTCCCTGCCATCGACACCCCGGCGGCCGCGGCACCGCGTAGCCAGCGGGGCGTGGGGCGGTAGGCAAGGATCGCGACCGCGAGGCCGCTCAGCAGCATCGGCACGAAGGCTACGCGATATCCCAGGGCGATGGCGATGGCGAAGGTCAGGGCGGTGTCGGATGCGTCGCGCGGCAGCGGGATGGTGGCGACGACCAGCAGGAGCGCCCCCAGCGGCGGCCCGAGCAGGGCGAAGACGGCGATGGTCCGGCCCGCCCGACCCGAGCTTCGCGCCGCCAACGTCACGACCGGGTTCGCCGCTTAACCACGATCCGGAACACGATGCCGCAGACCAACGTCATGATGCAGGCGGTTGCGTAGCCCGAAATGATGCCGTTCGCGACCCCGGCGTACCCGCATGTGCCCTCGAAGCTGCCGCCGTGGCCGGCGCATCCGCCGCCCGCCCGCCACCAGAGCCCGCCGATCACCGTCGCGCCCACCCACGCCCAGAAGGCCATGAGGACAATCTGCACGAGGATGGCCCACCAGAACATCCGCCGCGGCAGACCCTGGAGCGGGCCGATCAGGACCGCCAGCGGCAAGATCTGAATTGCGAGCTGAATGAGAAGCCAGATCATGCCGCCATCCTAGGGGGGTCGACGACGGATGGCCAATGTGGGGCGCGGGTGCCAGCCTTCGGCGGCGCAGGGCCTCAAGGGGGCCCCTTGGCAGCGGCAGGGCGGGGTCTGCCCCGGGCTTTCGTCACGGGGGGCTGACCTGACGGCGCGGCTCTGCCGTCCCGGTCGCGCGAGGCCGGGCCCCGGGCGCCGTCGCGAGATGCGCCGGGGGTGGCCCGGGCGAGGCGGGTAAGGGCTGGACGGGCAAGGGCGAGACGGCTCGGGAACTAGTGCGCGTGGGGGCGGCCGTCCCAGGTCAGGAACGCGCCCGAGGTCTCGGGGCTCAGCGCGTCGAAGCGGGCGGCCAGACCCTCGGCCGATTCGCTGGCCGAGATCGCGGCCCCGGCGCCGCCCATGTCGGTGCGCACCCAGCCCGGATGATAGATGCCCACCGCGATCCCGTCGCCCTCCAGCGCCACGGCAAGGTTGCGCCCGAGGTTCAGAAGCGCGGCCTTGGTCGCCCGGTAGATCAGGGCGTTGCCACCGGGGGCCGCATCGCTGGCCATCTGGCTGGAAATCAGCGCAATCCGCCCCTTGCCCGCCCGCAGCTGCGGCAACAGCGCCTGCACGGTCAGGAAGGCGCCGGTGACGTTCACCTGGAACTCCTCGGCCCAGAGCGGGGCGGGGTAGCCCCCGGCGACGGTGTCGTGCCGGTCGGCAAACATGCCGGCATTGCAGACCAGAAGGTCGATAGGGTCGGCCCCGAGCCTTTCGGCCAGCGCAGCCGGCGCGGCGGGGTCGGTCAGGTCGAGCGGCAGGAGGACAGGCGCCACGGGTTCGGGAGAAGCGTCCTGCGCCGTGCCATCCTGCGCGGGGCCATCCTGCGCGGGGCCATCCTGCGCGGGGCCATCCTGCGCGGGGCCATCCTGCGCGGGGCCATCCTGCGCGGGGCTGCCCGGTAAGACGCCCTCAGGGCTGCCGCGGCGCGAGGTTCCGGTGACGCGCGCGCCGCGGGCGCGGTAGAGGTCGGCCAGCGCGCGGCCGACGCCACGGCTGGCGCCCGTGATCACGACATGGGTCATGCGGGTCTCCGTTTAATGAGAGGGCTCAGTTGGTCTTGCGCTTGGGCAAAAAGGGCAGGGGCGCGACGGGGATGCCGTCCTCGATCAGGGCGCGCGCCTCGTCGGTGCGGGCCTCGCCGTAGATCGGGCGCTCGGGCTTGCTGCCGTCGTGCATCGCGCGGGCCTCGGCGGCGAAGTCGCGGCCGACATAGTCCGAGCTGGCCTCGACCTTGCGGCGCAGCTCTTCCAGCGCGGCCTCGACCTGCGACGAGGGGCGCGACAGCATCGCGCGGCTGTCGGAACCGGCGGCCGTTCCCCGGCCGCCCGCCGGGTGGCCGGCTGCCCCTCCGCCGGGCCCGGCAGGGCCGGTGGCGTCCGCCGGGACCTGGCGCGCCGCCGCCTTGCGCGAGGTCGTGACCCGCGGCGCCATCAGCGTCTTCTCGATATCGCGGGATCCGCAGGCCGGGCATTGCACGTGATGCGCCGCGACCAGACGATCGAAGGCGTCAGCCGACTGGAACCAGCTTTCGAAACGGTGATCCTCCGCACAGCGGAGGGCATAGCGGATCATTGAGCGACCTCGGAAACCAACCAGCAGCATCCCCTTCGGGGGCCTGTAACAGATAACCTTTTTTCCTTTCGCTTCAATCCCGTCATTGCCTGCCTCCGGCGGCATACACGGGCGCTGTAAGGTCGCGGCCGGGCCGGGCCTTTCGGCCCAATGGCGCGGCCGCGGTGGGGATCAGGCGTTTCCGGCGCCGTCGCCGCGGGGTGGCACGAAATCCCGCAGGATCTCGCGCAGGCCGGGCTCCTCCACGGCGGCTGCGGCGTCGGACAGGTCGAACCAGCGCCGCTCACGCGTGGCGGCTTCGGGAAACTCGGCCTTCAGCCGTTCGACCCGCAGCGCGAAGAGATCGACGCGGAACCGGCGCGCCCCGCGCACGGGCGAGTGCTTGATGTAGCTGTAGTGCCCCACCGGGTCGGGCCGGGCGCGGCCGATCACGCCGGCCTCTTCCCAGGCTTCCTGCCGGGCGGCGTCGTGCGGGGCGCGGCCCGACATCGGCCAGCCCTTGGGCGGGGTCCAGCGACCGGTGCGGCGGGTGGTGACCAGCAGCACCTGCACCCGTCCCTTGCGCCGGCGCCAACACAGCGCGCCGTATTGCTGCGGCTCCGGGCCGACGGGGGCGGGCCGGCGCGGCAGGCGGCTGAGAAAACGGCTGAGGCTCATCGAGGCGCGATATCCGGGCGGGGGCGGCGTCGGGTCCGACTATTGGTTGATTCCCGCGGTCGCACAACGCCTCTTGGCGGTGGTGCCGGGGCTGACCGGTCGGGGGCGACGACTTGGGGACGGGCTGGCCGGGCACTGCCCCTGGTTCAAAGCCTGCGCGCAATTCCGCAGGTGATCGTGCACGGTTTTCCGGCGGTGCGTGCAAGGCGGGCCGTGCCACGGCGCCGCCTGTCCGGTGCGCCCTTTCCCCGGGCAGCGTAGCCCGGATGGGGCCTGCCCGGGGCATGCCCCGGGCGCGGAGGGGGCGCCGGGCCCGCGCGCTGTTGCCCGGCCCGCTTCGGTGACGCCCGATGGTGGCGCCGCTGCCCTCGGTAACGGCTACCGGGCATGGTGCCCAGAGCGCGCGGGAGACATTAGGGCGACCGCGCCCCTCACCGCGCGACCCTCCGCGCCCGGGCCGCGCGGCCGCACCCCCCGCCCACGGCTTGCCGAGGCGGGGGGCGCGGCCGATATCCTGTGCATGACCAGCCCGCAGCCCCCCGTTCCGGCCCGTGCCCCGGCCACCGCCCGTGCCCCGGCCACCGCCCCGAACAGTGCCGCGCCCCGCTATATCGGATCTGAGATCTATCGCGGGTCGTCCTACGGCGCGTGGCACCCGCTGCGCATCCCCCGCGTGTCGACGGTGACGGACCTGATCCGCGCGCTGGGATGGCTGGGCCCGGGGCAGTTCGTGTCGAGCCCCCGGGCCAAGCCCGCGGCGCTGCGTGCGTGGCACGATCCCGACTATCTGGACGCCCTGCAGCGGGCCGAGACCGCGGGGCAGGTCAGCGATGTCATCCGCGTCCGCCACGGGCTGGGGACGGGGTCGAACCCGGTCTACCCCGAGATGTTCCGCCGCCCCGCGACCGCCGCCGGAGGTTCGATCCTCGCCGGGCAACTGCTGCGGCACGGCGGCGCGATCCACTCGCCCGGTGGCGGCACCCATCACGGCATGCCCGACCGGGCCAACGGGTTCTGCTATCTCAACGACCCGGTTCTGGCGATCCTGTCGCTGCGGGCGGCCGGGGTCGGGCGGATCGCCTATGTCGATATCGACGCGCATCATCCCGACGGGGTGGAGCACGCCTTTGCCGACGATATCTCGGTCCTGATGATCTCGGTGCATGAAGAGGATCGCTGGCCGCGCACGGGCGCGCTGGACCACGCGGGCGCGGGGCAGGTCTTCAACCTGCCGGTGCCGCGCGGGTTCAACGACACCGAGATGGCCCATGTCCGCGACCGGCTGATCCTGCCGCGCGTCGCCGCGTTCCGCCCCGACGCGGTGGTGCTGCAATGCGGCGCCGACGCGGTGGCCGAGGACCCGCTGTCGCGGCTGGCCCTGTCCAACAACGCGCATTTCCAGATCGTGGCCGCGCTGCGCCCCCTCAGCCCCCGGTTTCTGGTGCTGGGCGGCGGCGGCTACAACCCGTGGACGGTGGGGCGGCTCTGGGCCGGGGTCTGGGGTGTTCTGAACGGCCACGCGCTGCCCGGCTTGCTGCCACCCGCCGCGCAGGCGATCCTGCGCGGGATCCGGTGGGAACGGGGCGGCGGCGCCTCTGCGCACCGCCTGCCGCCCGCGCAGCTTTTCACCACCCTGCGCGACGCGCCCCGGCCGGGCGAGCTGCGCGCGGCGGTCCGCGACCGGCTCGCCCGGCTGGAGTCCCGATGATCCGCACCTTCGCCGCCCTCGACCTGCCCGCCGCCACAAGGGACAGGCTTCGGATGCTGGGCGAGATGCTGCCGCTGAAACGCCGCGTGCCGCCCGAGAACCTGCACCTGACGCTGGTGTTTCTGGGCGAGCTCGACGACCCCACGCTCGAGTCCGCGCATGACGGCTTCGATGCCCTGCGCCATCCGGCCTTCGACCTGCGGATCGAGGGGCTGGGCCTTTTCGGCGGTGACCGGCCGCGCGCAGTCTATGCCGGGGTGGCGCCCTCGGAGGCGCTGATGCGCCTGCAGGCCGGCGTCGCCCGGGCGGCGCGCACGGCGGGGGTCGCGCTGGCCACGCGCCGCTTCGTGCCGCATGTGACGCTGGCCCGGTGGCAGCCCCGCGGCCCCGACCTGGTGCGGCTTGAACACGCGATGGCGCAGATGTCCGGCTTCGCGACCGACCCGGTCGAGGTGACGGAGTTCGTGCTCTACCGCTCGGACCTGGGCGGTGGGCAGGCGCGCTATACCGAGCTTTGCCGCTATCCGCTGGCGTGATCGGCGGGCGACGGCCCGTGCCACTTGGTGCGCGGCCCCTTGCCAGTGCGTCCCGGTGCCTGCCACAGGTCGGTCCTGGGGGCCTGCCGGGCGGCCCTTCCCCGGGGCGCGGCGTTCAGCCGATCCGCGAAGAACGGCACATCCCCTGTTTCGGCGTGGCATCCCGGGCGGCAAAACGCTAATCCTCGCCCCGGACCAGATGAGGCGGCACAATGTTCGAAGGCAAGACCATCCTGATCACCGGCGGCACGGGAAGCTTCGGCCGCATGTATGTCTCGCGCCTCTTGCGCGAGCACAAGCCGGCCAAGGTGATCGTCTACAGCCGCGACGAGCTGAAGCAGTTCGAGATGGCGCAGGTCTACGACGCGCCGCAGATGCGCTATTTCATCGGCGACGTGCGTGACGGGCCGCGGCTGAAACAGGCGATGGACGGGGTCGATTACGTCATCCACGCCGCCGCGCTGAAACAGGTGCCCGCGGCCGAATACAATCCATTCGAGGCGGTGAAGACCAATATCGGCGGCGCGCAGAACGTGATCGAGGCCGCGCTCGACGCCGAGGTCGAGAAGGTGATCGCGCTATCCACGGACAAGGCCGCGAACCCGGTGAACCTTTACGGCGCGACCAAGCTTGCCTCCGACAAGCTGTTCGTCGCGGCCAACAACATGGTGGGCCGCCGCCGCACGCGCTTTGCCGTGGTGCGCTACGGCAATGTCGTGGGATCGCGCGGGTCGGTGGTGCCGTTCTTCCGCAAGCGGATCGCCGAGGGTGCGACGACCCTGCCGATCACCCACCCGGACATGACGCGCTTCATGATCACGCTTGACGACGGCGTGGCCTTTGTCCTGAAGAACTTCGCGCGGATGCAGGGGGGCGAGATCTTCGTGCCCAAGATCCCCTCGATGAAGATGACCGAGCTGGCCGCCGCGATGGCCCCGGACCTGACGCAGGAGGTCGTGGGCATCCGCCCGGGCGAAAAGCTGCACGAGGTCATGTGCCCCGCCGACGACAGCCACCTGACGCTTGAGTTCGACGACCACTACGTCATCAAGCCGTCGATCCAGTTCGCGTTTTCCGTAGATTTCACCCGCAACGCGCTGGGCGAGACGGGCGCGCCCGTGCCGCAGGGCTTTGCCTATGACAGCGGCACCAACGACCAGTGGCTGACCCACGAGGACTTCCTGAAGATGGCCGAGGCGGCGGGCGCATGATCCCCTATGGCCGGCAGGACATCACCGACGACGATGTCGCCGCGGTCGAGGCGGTCCTGCGCTCGGACTTCCTGACGCAGGGTCCCGCGGTGCCGCGGTTCGAAGCCGCGGTCGCGCGGGCCACGGGGGCGGCGCACGGGGTCGCGGCGAACTCCGCCACCTCGGCGCTGCACATCGCCTGCCTCGCGCTGGGGCTCGGGGCCGGCGACCTGATGTGGACGACGCCGATCACCTTCGTGGCCACCGCCAACGTCGGCGCGCTCTGCGGGGCCGAGGTCGATTTCGTCGACATCGACCCCGAGAGCTTCAACATGGACCCCGCCGCGCTCGAGGCGAAGCTCGATGCCGCCGCCGCCGCCGGACGGCTGCCCAAGCTGGTGATCCCCGTGCACATGTGCGGCCGCTCGGCCGACATGGCGCGGATCGGCGCCGCCTGCCGCCGCCACGGGGTCCGGGTGATCGAGGATGCCTCCCACGCCATCGGCGGCCGCCATGCCGGCGCCCCGGTGGGGGCCGGCGTGTGGTCCGACATCACGGTCTTCAGCTTCCATCCCGTCAAGATCGTCACCACCGCCGAGGGCGGGGTGGCGGTGACGCAGGACGAAGGCCTCGCCGCGGCGATGGAGAGGCTCCGCAGCCACGGCGTCACCCGCGACCCCGCGCTGATGCAAGGCGCCAGCGAGGGCCCCTGGTACTACCAGCAGCTCGAGCTCGGGTTGAACTACCGGATGACCGAGATGCAGGCCGCGCTGGGCCTGTCGCAGATGGAGCGGCTTGGGGCCTATGTGGCCCGCCGCAACGACCTGGCCGACCGCTACGATGCGGCACTGGTGGACCTGCCCGTCGACCTGCCGGGTCGGGGGGGCCAAACGCTCTCGGCCTTCCACCTCTACGTGATCCGCGTTGATCCCACCCGCCGCCGCGCGATATTCGAGGCGTTGCGTGCCGCGGGCATCGGCGTCAACGTCCATTACATTCCCGTCCACCTGCAGCCCTTCTGGCGCGCGCGCGGCTTCGCCCCGGGCGACTTTCCGGTGGCCGAGGCCTACTACGCACGCGCGATCTCGATCCCGCTCTACGCCGGGCTCTCCGAGGCCGACCAGGACCGCGTCGTCGCCGCCATCGCATCTGCGGTGACAGAGGCAGCATGAGCGTCGTCTGCGTGATCCCCGCGCGTGGCGGGTCGAAACGGATCCCGGGAAAGAACATCCGTCCCTTCGCCGGCCGGCCGATGATCGACTGGTCGATCGCCGCGGCGCAAAAGGCGGCGATCTTCGATCGCATCCTCGTCTCGACGGATGATGAGGCCATCGCCGAGACGGCGCGCAGGGCGGGGTCCGAGGTGCCGTTTCTCCGCCCGCCCGAACTGTCGGACGATCACGCCTCGACCCGCGCGGTGATTTCCCACGCGATCGCGCAGCTCGACCCCGCGCCGCGGGCCGTCTGCTGCCTTTACGCCACGGCCCCCTTCGTCCGGCCCGAGGATCTGGTCCTGGGGCTCCGGCGCCTGGACGAGGCGGGCTCCACGGCGGATTTTGTCGTCCCCGTCACCCGCTTTGCGCACCCGATCGAGCGCGCGCTGCGCCGTGATCCCGAGGGCCGGTTGCGGATGGACGATCCCGCCCGCGCGGCGACCCGCAGCCAGGATTTGCCCGAGGCCTTTCACGACGCGGGCCAGTTCTACTGGGGGGCACCGGCTGCATGGACCGGCGACGCCCCGGTCTTCGGCGCTGGCACCATCGCGCTCGAACTTCCGCGCTGGCGGGTCGAGGACATCGATACCGAAGAGGACTGGCAGCGCGCCGAGGCTATGTTCCGCGCCCTGACGCTGGACCCCTGAAACTGGAAAACTGACAGTAGCGTCCTGACGCTCTCTCCCCGACGGTCACGTCCCACCCCCGCCAGCCTAAAGCGGCGGCCCGCTCTGCCCCCGTCTTCCTGTCCTTGATACGCGCGCCCAAGGCGTCGAATGCCGCCGCCCGGCCGCGCCGCCCGAGGCATCCGACCCGCATCCAGCCCGCCCAACCCAGGGACCAAGGGCGGACCCAGCCTTTTCTTCTATTCAAAAATACTCTCGCCGAAGGCGTCGCGCGGGGGCGATCCGCGCAACGCCGGGGCCGTGCACGCCTACTCGGTCAGCTTCTTCGCCAGATCGCTGATCGCCTTGTCTTCCTTGTAGATCTCGGCGAGGATTCCCGCCGCCTCGTCCGGCGCGTGGCGGAAGGCGAGGCGCAGGATATCCATCCAGTTGTGGTTGTTGCGGGTGCGCACCGCCTCGATCTCGTCGATGATGCGGTCGTATTTCGTGGGCTCGGCCATGATGTCAGCTCCTTTGGGCGAGGGTGGGGCGGAGGGTCCGCCAGTCTGGGGCAAGGCAGGCCAGCGCGATCACGTCGTGCCATGCGTCGTCGCGGCGGACGTGCTCGCGGAACAGGCCTTCGCGCGAAAATCCCATGCTTTCGTGCAGCGCGATGACGGGGGTGTTCCACGCGATGACCTGGCAGGCAAGGCGGTGCAGGCCCATCGGCCCGAAGGCCATGTCGAGCGCGCGGAATTCCAGCGCCCGGCCCAGCCCGCGGCCCTGCATGCGTCCGGACAGGTAGAAGGCCCAGTCGGCGCGGTCATGCACGCGGTCGATGCCGGAGAAGATCAGCGCGCCCTGCGCCGCGCCGTCCTCGGTCAGGATCCACACCTCACGCGCGCCCCCGGCGCGGGTGGCGGCGACCCAGGCGCGGTGTTCCTCGGGCGCGATGGCGGTATCGCGGTACATGTTGGCGCGGACCGCGGGTTCGTTGCGGATGTCGAGAAGCTGCATCGCCAGGGCCTCGTCTGCCGCGATGAGCGGCACGAGGGTCAGGGCGGCGGCGCGGGCATCGAGCGTCGGGCGGTCATGGCGGTCTTGCGTCATCGGTCCTCCAGCAGCGGGGCGAGCAGGTCGGCGCTGCGCGCGGCGGCGCCGAGGTGCCGTGCGGCAAACCCCCGCGCCCTTCGGGTCATGTCGTCCAGCGCGGCGGGGTCGTCCAGCAGCGTCTCGATGCGGGCGGCAAGGTCCTCTGCGTCGCGGGCCTGGACCAGCGCGCCTGCGTCGCGGGCCTCTTCCGAGGGAAAGGTGATGCCGTAGATCGAGGGGCCCGTCAGGACCGGGCGGCCCAGTACCAGCGGCTCGACCACCGTGTGCCCGCCATGCGGGACAAGCGTCGCCCCAACGAAGACCATGTCGGACAGCGCATAGTAGAACGTCATCTCGCCCAGGGAATCGCCCAGCAGGATGTCGGCCCCGGGCAGGTCGCCCGAGAGGTCCGGCGCCAGCGTGTCGCTGCGCCGCGCAACCTGCAGGCCGGCGGCAGTCAGCGCTAGGGCCAACCGGTCGAAGCGCTGCGGCGAGCGGGGCGCCCAGACGATGCGGGGCGACCGGGGCCGGGACAGCAGCTGCGCGGCCAGGGCGATGAGCGCGGGCTCTTCGTCGGCGACGGAACTGGCGATCATCAGAACCGGGCGGCCGTCGCGCCAGCCTGCGCGGGCGGCGGCGTCGCGCTGCGCCTGCGGCACCGGCTGGTCGAACTTGAGCTCGCCCGGAAGGGCGATGCGCTCGGGCGCCACCCCGGCGGCGAGGTAACGGTCGCGATAAGCGGGCGACTTGGTCAGGATCGCGCGGAACTGGTGCAGAAGCTTCAGGCGTACGCCCCCGGCACGGCGGGCATCTCGCGCCACGCTGCGCGCGACGAGGTTGCCGTTGACCTGGACCATGGGCACGCCCATCGCGCGCGCAACCAGGATCTGCCCCGGCCAGATCTCGGCCTCGACGATCAGCCCCAGCCGCGGGCGCTGGCGCCGCAGGAACAACGCCACGGCCCAGAAGAGATCGAAGGGCGCGTAGCGGTGGGTCACGGCGGCATCGGGGAACAGCCGGCGCCCCTCGGCAAGCCCCGCGGGAGAGGAATGGCTGAGGCAGACGGCGTGGCCCTGCGACAGGAGACGCGAGACCAGCGGAGCGACGGCGCGGGTTTCGCCCAGCGAGGTGGCGAAGACCCAGATCGCGCCGCGCGGGGCGACGGGGCCGCCGCCGAAACGGTGCGACAGGTGGCGCCGATAGAGCGGCTCGCGCGTGGAGCGGCGCAGGATGAGGGCCAGAACGAGCGGGAGCGCAAGATGAAACGCCGCCTGGAACGCCCAGTGCGCGAGACGAAGCGAGAGAGGCGGTGGGGGCGGGAGGTCGAGGCGTAGCGGCGGCTGGGCCGTGGCGATGTCCGGGCGGGGGGGCGTCATGGCGCGCGGACGCCCGGCGCGACCGGCGCGCCGCGGGGGTTTTCCACCCCCGCACCCCCGGAGAGTATTTCCGAAGAGAAGAAGCAGGGGGCGTGGCGCTGGGGGCCGTGGCCATGCGGTCGGGTGGTGTGGCGGCAGCGCGGGGCAGGACCCGTTGTCCGGGCGCCGGGGCGCCGGCCGGGGCCTTTGGCGACGAGCGGGACGACGGGCCGGACCCGGGCGGTGCGTCGGGCTGTGCCGGCGTGGGCTGCGGGGGGCGGGGTCCGCAGGGACTTTGGCACGGGCCGTCCGACCGCCTTGGCTGCCGTTGCAACGCTCGGCCGGCGAAGGCCTGGGGCGAGGTAGCCCTGCGCGGTATGTCGCGGGGCCGGGTGGGATGGGGGCAGGGGCGGGCGGGCCGGAAGAGAGCTGGCCGGTCGCTTTGGCCGGGTGGTCATTCCGCGAGGTCGGCGTCGGTGATCGGCATGCCGCGCGCGACGGGGGTGGCGAGGCGCGCGCCGTCGAGGCGGGCGCCGTCGGTCGCGGGAATGCCGGCGGCGGGGCGGATGAAGCGATAGTCCCCGGGGCCCACGACGTGGCCTGCGGGCAGGTCGCGCTGCGCCCAGGCGGAGCGTCGGCCCGACGCCTTCGATACCTCCTCGGCCGGGGTCGTGTGCTTGGCCCCGCTGCCGCGCAGGGTGCGGATCTCGTCCACGCCCTCGGCGATCTCGCGCAGGACATCGGGCGTGGCCGAGAAGCGGTGATCGGGGCCGGGGCGGGCGGGATCGTCGGTGAAGTGCTTTTCGACCGCCACCGCGCCCATGGCCGAGGCGGCGAGCGCGGCGCGCGCGCCGATGGTGTGGTCGGAGAAGCCGGTCATACGTCCGAAGCGCGCCCCCATCGCCGCCATCGCATCGAGATTGATCTCGTCCGGGGGCGCTGGGTAGCTGGAGCAGCAATGCAGCAGTATCACCGGGCCCGCACCCGCGCCGTCGAGCACGTCGAGTGCATGGCCGACCTCGGGCAGGCTGGCCATGCCGGTCGACAGGATCACGGGCTTGCCGGTGCCGCCCACGGCGCGCAGCAGGTCGTCGTAGGTCATCTCGAACGACGCGATCTTGTAGAGCGAACAGCCCAGATCCTCGACGAAATCCAGATCGCGGGGGTCGTAGACCGAGGTGAAGGGCAGAAGGCCCCGTTCGCGCGCCCGGTCGAAGAGCGGGCGGTGAAACTCCATCGGCATGCCGGCGGACTGGTAGAGCTCGTAGAGCGTGGACTTGCCCCACTTGGCCTCGACCCGCATCGCGGGGTGGGGGCTGTCCATCGTCAGGCTGTCGGCGTCGTAGGTCTGCAGCTTGAGGCAATCCCACCCCGCCTCGGCCGCGACATCGACCAGCGCAAGCGCCCGGTCGAGGTCGCGGTCGTGGTTGGCCGAAAGCTCGGCGATCAGCAGGGTGCGCTGCGCCGGGCCGATGCGCTTGCCCTCAAGCTCGAGCCGCGGCACGCCGGACGGAGAACGGGGCGCCATCGACGATCAGGCCTCGGCCCGCCAGGCGTCGGCCTCGGCATGCCACTCGCCGGCGTAGGAGACGTCCTGCCAGGCTTCGAACCACGGGCCGCCGCTGGTGTAGTGCACCGCCGCGGGGCGCCCCTGGGCGGGCTTCGCGCTCCAGCCGTCGAGCCAGTTCCAGGTTTCGGGGATCGACCCGATCTCGTCGTCCTTGGCCCATTGCATGCGGTGCAGGTAGGCGCCCGATTCCGTGTTCACCTTTTCGACCGTCAGCTGCCGGGTCGAGGGGTGGGCGCAGTTGAACAGCATGAAGGACGACCAGTTCTTGCGGGGGTAGACGGTCTGCTGCACGCCGTCCATCTTGGTCGTTTCCTTGGGCGTGTAGTCGTGCTGCACGCAGGCCACGGCCTTGTCGGGGTCCATGTACCGGCCCAGATCCGCCACGTCGCCGAAGAACAGGAAATCGCAGTCGACGAAGAGCGCCCAGCCCTCGTACCCGGCGAGGTGCGGGACGAGGAAGCGGGAATAGGTGAACTCGGTCGAGGCAAGCGGATCGATTTCGCGCGTGTAGATCCCGTCCTCGACAAGGGTGTCCAGCTTGATCGGCGTGACCTCGACCGGGACCGAGGCGTGGCGGATCAGCGACCTGCGGGCGACCTGATAGGCGATGTCCTCGCGCGAATCCCAGCCGATGAAGACCCTGAGTTTATCCATGGGGTGCACTCCCTTCGTTTCCGCCTCGTCTTAGGACTCCGCCGGGGCGGGGGCAAGCGGTGGCGCGGTGGCGTCCAGAAGCGGCGAGGTCGCGCCGATCGCGGCATCGAGGGGGGCCTGTGCGGCGGCCAGCGCGGCCCGCGCGGCGGCGGTCTGCGCCGCCCGGGCGCCGGGGCTTTGCGCCGCCACCACGGCGCGGGCGAGCGATTGGGCGTCCGTCACGCTTCCGGCGGCGCCCGCAGCGTCGAGCATGGCGTAGCTTTCCGCGAAATAGCTCGTGTCGGGGCCGTGCAGCACGTAGGTGTCGAGGGCCAGCGCCTCGAACGGGTTCTTGCCGGCCAGCGGCTCGCCCTCGGGCACCGGCAGGGAATGGCCGATGAAGGTGACGGGCGCGAGGCGGAACCACAACCCCATCTCGCCCATCGTGTCGGCAAGGTAGACGTCCGTTGCGGGCGTGATCGGCTCGCCCCGCGACCGGCGGGCCACGGTCAGGCCGTGGGCGTGGTGCGCGGCCTCGGCCGCGTCGGCGGCGGCGGTCTGGCGCGGGGCGTGGATCAGCAGAAGGCCCGGGCAGGCAGGCCGGGCGGCGTCATGCGCCGCGGCGATCAGCGGCTCTTCGCGCCGTTCGGTCGCGGCGGCCAGCCAGACCGGGCGGTCGCCGATCCGGTGGGCCAGCTCGGCGCGCGCCTGCGGCATGTCGCGCAACGGGTCGGCGGCGGATTTCAGCACCCCCATCACCGATACCCGCACCGGATCGGCGCCGAGCGCGGCGAACCGGTCGGCCGAGGTGCCGTCCTGCGCCAGGATACGATCGAAGTGGCGCAGCAGGTGCCCGTAGAGGGCGCGCCGTTTCATCCGCCGCACGAAGCGGCGGTCGGTGATGCGCGAGTTGATCAGCAGCATCGGCAACCCCGCCCGCCGCACCGCCAGCAGCGTCAGCGGCCAGAGGTCGAATTCCGCGACCACCAGCGCCATGGGCCGCCAGTGCGCCAGGAACCGGGTGAGCGGGCCGGGCGCGTCGGCGGGGGCGAACTGGTGGATCGTGCGCGGCGGCAGGCCGACATGATCCAGCGCCTCGGCCGAGCTGCGGGTGGTCGTGGTCAGCAGGAACTGCGCCTGCGGATGTGCAGCGCCCAGCCGCCGGATCAGGGTCAGAAGCGCGAGGCTTTCCCCGACGCTGAGCGCGTGGAACCAAAGAACCGGGCCCTCGGGGCGCGGGGCCATGCCGCGGCCCAGCTTTTCGCGCCAGCGCGTCGCGTCCTCGCGCCCCTGCGCGGCGCGGCGGGACAGAAGCCGCCGCCACAGCGGTTCCGACAGTCGCGCCGCTGCGAGGTAAAGCGACAGGGTGGGCGGTGTTGCAGACATCGAACCTCTGACTGGTGGTCCCGCCGCGGCGGAGGGGGGGACGGCCGGCAAAGGGGCTTTCCCCTTGACCCTATACCGACGGTCGCGAAGAAAGCAAAGCAGGCCGGCCTGCGGTCGTTTCCAGCGGTGGCGGTCGCCCGATGGGCCTGCAAGGTCCGGTAAGGTCCGCCCCGATGCCAAAGGAGCCCTGATGCCGATGACGGATCCCAGAACAGTCCCCGACAGCCCGTCCGAGGCCACGGACCACGCGGCCGCCCCCGGGGCCGGCGATGACGCCGCCACCCTGGCCCGCGGGCGGGAGTACGCCGCCGGCGCGCTTGCGACCGAGGCCGACGCGCTGGCGCAGATGGCGCGCGACCTGCCCGAGGGGTTCGACGCCGCCCTGTCGGCGGTGCTGTCGGCGCAGGGGCGCGTCGTCGTGGGCGGAATGGGCAAGTCGGGCCATATCGCGCGCAAGATGGCGGCGACCTTCGCCTCGACCGGGACGCCCGCGCATTTCGTCCACCCGGCCGAGGCCAGCCACGGCGATCTGGGCATGATCGGCGAGGCCGACATCGTGATGCTGCTGTCGAACTCGGGCGACACGCGTGAACTGGGCGACATCATCTCCTACACCCGGCGGTTCTCGATCCCGCTGATCGCGGTGACCAAGAGGCGCGACAGCACGCTGGCACGGGCCGCCGACATCGCGGTGATCCTGCCCGACGCGCCCGAGGCCTGCGGCATCGGCATGGTGCCCACGACCTCGACCACCATGGCGCTGGCCTTGGGCGACGCGCTTGCGGTGGCGGTGATGCGCCTGCGCGGCTACGGGCGCGAGGTGTTCCACACCTATCACCCGGGCGGCAAGATCGGGGCACAGTTCCTGCAGGTGCGCGCGATCATGCACCAGGGCGCCGCGCTGCCCGAGGTGCGCGCCGACCAGGAAATGAGCGAGGTGCTGCTGGAGATGACGGGCAAGGGCTTCGGCATCGCGGCGGTGACCGAGGCGGGGCAGCTTGTCGGGGTCATCACCGACGGCGACCTGAGGCGGCACCTGACCGGGCTGATGGACAGCACGGCGCGGCAGGTCGCGACGCCGGACCCGCGGACGATCGGCCCGGAGGCGCTGATCTCGGAGGCGGTGCTCGAGATGAACCGCGCCAAGGTCAACGCGCTCTGCGTGGTCGAACCCGGAGGGCGGCTGGTTGGACTGGTGCGCCTGCACGACTGCCTGAAGACCGGGGTGGTCTGAGGGCGGGACCGCGTTGCCCCGGGGTTCCGCGCCGTCTTAGGGTCCCGGGACGGGCGCGCGGGGCGCCCGCGATGACCCCGGCCACGACGACCCCGCCCGGGCCAGCCCAAGCCGACGGTATCCGACGGGATCCGATGGGGGGCGGTCGCGCCCCATTCTCCATCGCCCCAAGGCGCCTTCTAGGCCCGTTTCGGATCGTCTCGGCCCGGTGCTGGCGATCGTGGATGGCGGGGATCGGGTGTCGCGTCCGGGGAGCGTGCGGCTAGGTGCGGCGGGCGGGGCTTCGCGGGCAAGGGGCTGGGGTCAGATCGGGTCAGGGAACCAGGAGGTGTCCATGTTGTCGAAGCGGTTGACGTGACCGCACATCTCGGCCAGCGCGGGCTGGTTCAGAAGCCGGATATAGGGGCGCTGCCGGTCGATCAGGCCCTCGGCCTCGAACTCCTTCAGCAGCCTGTTGACGTAGACCGTCGTCAGCCCCACCGCGTTGCCGATGTCGGACTGGCGCATCGGCAGGCGATAGCGCCGCCCCATGTCGGGATTGGCGCGCAGAAGCCGGGCATGCAGGTCCACGAGGAAGAAGGCCAGCCGCGCCCGGGCCGACCCCAGCGTCTGCACCGCCAGCCGGTCGCGCAGCGCCGTCTGGTCCAGACTGATGATCGCCTGGAACAGGGCGCCCAGCCGCGGCAGGTCCGTCAGGATGTCGGTGATCCGCCGGTGCGGGAACCGACACAGGTGGCCTTCGGTCAGCATCGTGATGTCGTGCGGATCGACCTTGGCCCCGATCTCGGCCAGGCCGATGATCTCGCCCGGCAGGTAGATCCGCACGAGGCAGACCTCGGAGGTGCCGGCCGTCCGCGCGCTGAGCGCCGCCCAGCCGGACTTGAGCAGAAGGATGTCGCCGGTCGGCTGCCCGGCAGACACGATGCGCTGCTGCGCCGCGACCGCGACTTCGGACTTCTCCATCTCGGCGATCAGCGCGCGCTCTCGATCGGTGAGATCCAGGTAACGGCTGAGTCGGCGGACAAGGCAGCTTGGCTCGGGTGTCGTCATTCGGGCATCGTCATTCGGGTGCAGTCATTCGGTGGGCCTTCGGTTGGGGGCCGGGTGCGCTGCCGCGGCAGCGCGGGCGGCACGCCCGGTCCGGTACGACCGACGCACCCGGCGAGAGTAGCACGAAAAATCTCAACCGGGCGAGGAAACGGCAAGCCGAAGCCGTCAGACCGGGATTATACAAGTTTAATGCACTGCCTTATTTTCAGATGCTGTCCTGCCACGGGCCCAAGCTGACCCAAGGGCGGTCCGCGGGTTGGATCCGAAGCCAATGAGAGGGGGCATTCGCAGCCGATGCCCCGGCGGTTTTCGGCCATCTTTCGCGAATCGCGAAAGCCGCTTTGCCCAGACTCCCTATTCCCCAACCGTTTTGGCGCGCCTAACCTGCCGATCCGAGAAAGATCGACCAGGGAGGGGACCAGATGTCCGACGAAAAGCCGCAGGTGCGCGGGGTAGAGCAGACAGAGGACCGGTTCCTGTCGTCCGATATCTTCGAACAGGGCAGCCGCGTGTTTCCGCCGCGAAACGGGCAGGGCGTCCACATGGAAGAGGCGCGCGAGATCCCCGTCTACCACAGCTGCGACGTGCTGGTGGTGGGGGGCGGGCCCGCCGGCACGGCGGCGGCGCTGGCCGCGGCACGCACGGGCGCCGACGTGGTGATGCTTGAGCGGTACAATCACCTGGGCGGGCTGTCGACTGGCGGCGTGGTGATCTGGATCGACCGGATGACGGACTGGGAGGGCAATCCCGTCATTCAGGGCTTTGCCCGCGACGTGTTCGAACGTCTGCCCCCCGAAGGCGTGGCGGGCCCACGCAAGGATCTCTGGGGCGTCAAGGACGACGCGCTGGCGAAATACTGGCGGCTGCGCACCTCGGCCTTCCACGGCATCGTCACCTGGGCGCCGACGATCGACCCCGAGCGGCTGAAGCTTCTGAGCCAGGAGATGCTGATTGAGGCCGGCGTGAGGATCGTGTTCCATTCGTGGATGGCGCTGCCGATCCTAGACGGCGACGCCTGCCGCGGCGTGGTCTTCGAAAGCAAGGAGGGCCGGCAGGCGCTGCGTGCGCGCGTCGTGGTCGATTGCACCGGCGACGGCGACGTCTTTGCCCGCGCGGGCGGGAAGTTCGACGAGGATATCGAGGAGGGCGATGTCCACCACTCGATGAACACGGGCTTCATGCTGGGCGGCGTCGACATGGAAACATGGCTCGCCTTCCGCGGCGGGCAGGAGGATGCCTTCAAGGAGTTCACCCAGCTGGGGCGCGAGACGCTGGGGTTCTTCCAGACGCCCTACGTGTCCTGGCGCAACGACACCGCGCTGTTCCTCGGGCCGCGGCAGTCGGGTCTCTCGGCGCTGGACGTGGACGACATTACCGAGGTCGAGATCCGTTCGCACCGCTTCATGGAGGCGCATTGCGCCTTCTTCCGCAAGCACGCGCCGGGGTTCGAAAACGCCTATATGCAGCTTTCGGCGCCGCAGCTGGGCGTGCGCCACACGCGGCGGCTGTCCGGTGTGGGCCGGATCGAGCGTGACCAGTGGGCGCGCGGCGTGCCCTTTGCCGACGAGATCGGCGTCTCGCCCTCGGTGTCGCCGAAATTCCCCGTGATCTCGGTGCCTTACGGGGCGCTTGTGCCGGAGCGGCTGGACGGGCTTCTGGCGGCGGGGCGGCATGTCTCCTGCGATGCCAACAGCCACGGTTTCATGCGCGAAATCCCGCAGTGCTGGCTGACGGGGCAGGCGGCGGGCGCCGCCGCGGGCCTTTCCGCGAAGGCGGGGGTCGAGCCCCGCGCGCTCGACATCAAGGCGCTGCAGGGGGAATTGGTGCGCCAGCGCGTCCACCTGCGCGCCGAGGGGGTCCCCGGCGCCGCCCCCATGCCGGCCGCCGCCCAACCGGCGCAGTAGCGCCGGCGAGGGGGGGGCCGCGCGCGCGGGTCTTGTCGTTAAAGGCGCGTCGACGCTGCACCGGGCGTTGCGTTCGCAAGCCGGGGGCGCCTGCGGAGACTTTTCGCGGGCCAAAGGACCGGTGGCGTGAAACTGGCACCGCCTATGCCGCCGGTCCGAGCGATCGAAGCTTTTGAAGGCGGCGGGCGGGCGGTCGGCGCCGCATCGTGTCAGGACGCAAGGACCGGCGCATCTACATGCCCTTTCTGCGCGTCGGCGCATCCCGTCGGCCCAGACACGATGGCAGACATGGAAAGGGGCGGCCGCGCAAGTTTCGCGGCCGCCCCCCGGCGTAACACATTTTGCCAAGCTCGGCGTTACTGGGTGGCGTCGTCTTCCATCGCGCCGCCCGTGTCGCCGCCGGGGGCCGCGTCATCGGACGACGCGTCATCGCCCATGCCGCCCTCGTCTGCACTGTCGGACATGGCCCCTTCGTCCGTGGCGTCGGTTGTGCCCGTGCCGCCCTCGGCGGTTACCCGGATCAGCTCGCCATCCTCGAAATCGGTGATCAGCAGAAGCGAGCCGTCGTCGTCCACCGCCACGTCGCGGGTGCGGCCCAGCTCCGACAGGATACGCTCTTCGCCCGTGACCGTGTCGCCATCCAGCACGAGGCGGACGATGCCGCCCGCGACCAGACCGCCGATCAGCGCGTCGCCCTGCCACTCGGGGAACATCTCGCCGTCGTAGAAGGTCATATCGCCCGGCGCGATCACCGGGTCCCAGTAATAGCGCGGCTCGACAAAGCCCTCGGGCTCGTGCGCGGCCTTCTCCGACCCCACGGGCGACCCATCGTAGTTCACGCCGTAGCTGACCACCGGCCAGCCGTAATTCGCCCCGGCCTCCTGCAGGTTCAGCTCGTCGCCCCCGGCGGGCCCATGCTCGATGGTCCACAGATCGCCGGTCTCGGGGTTCACCGCGGCGCCCTGGATATTGCGCTGCCCCAGCGACCAGATCGATTCGATGGCCTTGCCCTCGCCCACGAAGGGGTTGTCCTCGGGTATCGAGCCGTCGAGGTTCAGGCGCACGACCTTGCCGTAGGTCTTGTCCTTGTCCTGCGCATAGACGCGTTGGTCCTCGGTGAAATGCTCGCCCGTGGTGATGAAGACATGCCCCGCGTCGTCGAAGACCACGCGGCTGCCGTAGTGCATCGGGCTGGGCGAGCCCGGCTCCTGCACGAAGATTTCCTCCATCTGGGTGATCTGGCCCAGATCCTCGGACAGCTTGCCGCGGGCGGCGGCCGTGGCCGACATCCCGTTCGAGGCGAGCGGCTTGGAATAGGTGAAGTACACCCAGCGATCACTTGCAAAATCGGGGCCGATGGCGACATCGAGCAGGCCGCCCTGCTCCTGGTTGTAGACCTCGGGCGCACCGGTGATGGGGCCCGAAAGCTCGCCCTCGGACGAGACGTGGCGCAGCTGGCCCGTGCGCTCGGTCACGAGGTACCCGGCCCCTTCGGGCAGGATCGCGATGCCCCAGGGGTGGACCAGACCCGAAGCCAGGCTTTCGGTCGCAAGCGCGCCCTCGCTCGTCACGGCGGGGGCGCGGGTCTGTTCGGGAAAGGCCGGTTCGAACTCGGCATTGGCCGGGCCCTGATCAACGGGCGCGTCGGACTGGGCGAAGACGGGGTTTGTCATCGCAACGGCAAGGCTGGCTGTGCCCATCAGGGCAGCGGTGCGGGTCATGTCTCTCTCCACTGTTGGGTGTTTTCTCCCCAACACGACCCGGTGTCCGTGGGTTCGATCAAGTTTTCATCAGCCCATGCCCCCTGAGGCGCGTGCCGGTCGGGCAATGGTGCCGGCCGTGACGCCTGGGTGAGGCGCCCGGGCGTGCCGGTCAGTTCCGGTTCACCTGGCAGAAGGTGCCCGCCTCCTGCAGCCGGTTGCACAGGGCGATGGCCGCGAGGCGGTCGTCGAAGGGCACCTGCGCCGTCATCCGCGGCCGATCGCCGAAGCCCGGCATCACGGCCTCGACATAGACCGGCGCGACCTGCGCCAGCTGTTCGGGGTGGCGGACCTTGAGCTTGGCGACATAGGCCTCGACCGTGGGGCGCCGTCGTCCGGCGGCGATGATCACGCCCCAGTCCGGCCGGGCGGGGCGGAATTCGCGGATCACGCGGGCCTCGGCCCGGGCGATGCAGGCGTCGCGAAACGCGGCCTCCGGCCCCAGCCGCAGGTTCAGCTTGGCCGGTGGATCGTCGCGCCACGTCTCTCCCCGCACGCCGGTGATGGCAAAGACGTAATCGCGCGTCTCGGCCGGCAGCCGGCGCTCCTCGGCCACGAACTGCGCTGCCCGGGCCTCGCCCGCGTTATAGGCCGCCGCGGCCAGCCCCGGGTTGCCATAGTCGCGGATCAGCTGCGCCAGGTAGTCGGCCGAGGCAAAGATCGCCATGGCCGGGTTGAAGGGGTCATCGAGCCCGCGCAGATCGGCCGTTCCGGGCATGAACTGGGCAATCCCCTCGGCGCCGGCGGGGCTCACGGCGTTGGGGTCGAACAGGCTTTCCTTCCAGAGAAGCCGCGCGAAGAAATGCGGATCGACCCCGGTCTGCGCCGCCGCGGCCTCGATCACCCCGCAAAGATCCGGGACATAGCGCGCGGTCGAGATGCAGTGCGCGCCGTCGGCGGTGCAGCGCACCCGTGGTCCAAGATCGGCCGGACGCGGCCGTGGCCGCACGGGCGCAAGCGGCCCCATGGCCTCCGGCCCAACAACCACATCCACCTCCGGCACCTGCGCGGCCAGGGCGCCGGGACACAGCGCCGCTACCCCCGCGACCCCCAACGCCATACAGATGGCCCGCAAACTTCGCACGCTGCCGTCCCCTGGTTTCTTCTCTTGAAAAATACTCCCGCCGGAGGCGCCGCCGCGCCGTCCAGGCGCGGCTTAACATAGGCGTGCGCCGCAGGCGCTCAATTTGAAAACGCCCCCGCACGCGGGCCGGCATGAAAAAAGGCCGCCCCGGCGGGGCGGCCTTTACATAGATCGCGGAGGAACCGGAAGGCTCAGTCGCGGTCCAGCTTTTCGTCCAGTTCCGACTTTTCCTGCACCGCAGGCTGGTCGCTGTCCTGTTCGTCCTGGGTTTCCAGTTCGTCCAGCTGGGCTGCGCCGATATCGTCGAACAGCTCCTGGATCTCGAACTCGGCGGCGGCTTCCTCTTCCGCGGCCAGCTCCTGGATCGACTTGCCCGACGCCTGCAGTTCGGCCTCTTCGGGCGAGCGGGCGACGTTCAGTTCGACCTCGGCCTCGACCTCGGGGTGCAGCACGATGCCGACCTTGTGCAGACCCAGTTCCTTGATCGGGTTGACCAGGACCACCTGTTTGCGGTCGATCGAGAACCCGGCCTCGACCGCGCTGTCGGCGATGTCGCGGGTAGTGACCGAGCCGTAAAGCGCACCGCCGTCAGAGGCGGAGCGAATCACGATGAACTGCTTGCCGTCGAGATCGGCCGACAGTTTCTCGGCCTCTTTCTTGGATTCGAGGTTGCGCGCCTCAAGCTGGGCTTTCTGCGCCTCGAAGACCTTCACGTTGGCCTCGGACGCCCAGAGCGCCTTTTTCTGCGGCAGCAGGAAGTTGCGGGCGTAGCCCTCCTTCACGGCGACGACGTCGCCCATCTGGCCGAGCTTGGCGACTCGTTCGAGCAGAATGACTTGCATGTCGCTCTCCTTACTTCACTGCGTAGGGCAGAAGGGCGAGGAAGCGGGCGCGCTTGATGGCGCGCGCGAGCTCGCGCTGCTTCTTCGAGGACACGGCGGTGATCCGGCTGGGCACGATCTTGCCCCGCTCCGAGATGTAGCGCTGCAGAAGACGCGTGTCCTTGTAGTCGATTTTCGGCGCATTGTCCCCGGAGAACGGGCAGACCTTGCGGCGGCGGAAAAACGGTTTTGCTGCCATGGTTTAGCTCCTTCGTTCCTTGGGGGATCAGCGGCGGTCGCGACGGCTGTCGCGTTCGTCGCGCTTCTGCATCTGGACCGACGGGCCGTCCTCGTGTGCGTCAACCTTGATGGTCAGCACCCGCATGACGTCGTCGTGCAGCCGCATCAGGCGCTCCATCTCCTGGATCGCCGGCGCGGGGGCGTCGGTGCGCAGGTAGGCGTAGTGGCCCTTGCGGTTCTTGTTGATCTTGTAGGCCATGGTCTTCACGCCCCAGTACTCGCTGTCGACGAGCTTGCCGCCGTTATCGCTGAGAACCGTGCTGAAGTGTTCGACCAGACCTTCTGCCTGCGTGTTGGACAGATCCTGACGCGCAATGAAGACATGCTCGTAAAGCGGCATGACATCTCCGATTTTTCTGGGCGCATTTCAAAGGACGGGGCGTTTCCTTCCGCCCCCCGTCCACGAGAGACTGCGCCGGTTGACTAGCCGACGGAAGGAAGGGCGCCTTATACACCGCCGACAAAACGATGCAAGCCTGCCAAAGTCGCGCCATGGTTAACTGCGATCTAAGTTTTGAGACGGCGCGGGCGGTGCCGGGTGCGAAGGGTCAGGGTGGCATGACGGGGTGGTTTGGAAAACGGCGGGGCAAACCGGACGCTCCAGGGACGCGCGGGCGGCGCGGAGGGCGACTGGCCCGCCGCGCCGCCGTGCGGTTACGGCAGAAAGGCCACAGGTTGATCGAGACCGAAACCGGCTTTGTCCTGCGCGATCCACGCGCGGGCGAGGCTCGGTGGCGCGGCTACGACCGCCTTTTGGCTGCGACGGGATCGGCATTGGCCATCGCGGTGGTGGCGCTTTGGTGGCTGCCCGTCACCGCGCCCGCGCCGCCGCGCGTGACGGGGCCCGTGACGGGGCCGCAGCCTCAGGCATGGCAGGTCCCGCCCGAGATTTTGTCGCGCCTCGCCATCTCGCTGGCGTTGCTGGGGCTCGCCGCGCTGCTGATCGCCATGGGACAGCGCGCGCGGGTGACGGATTGGGAGTTCGATTTCGACGCCGGGTCTGCCTACAGGCGCTGGCGGATCGGCCGTGGTCAGACCGGCCTTTTGGAGGCCGTGGCGCTGGACCGGATCCTGGCCGTGCGGATGCATCCACGGATCGGTCGGGCGGACGCGGCGGTGCTGTCGCTCAAGGTGCGGCGGCGTCTTCTGCCGGTGGTCCTGAGCTATGGCGCCCGCGAGGATATGGCGCGCCTGCACCGCCGCATCCAGCGCGACCTTGAGTGGTTCAAGCAGCCGGTGACCGGGACCCCCGTGACGGGGTCGCCGTAACGGGCTTGACCTATCGACCGGGCTTGACCGCGGGCGGTCCCGCCGCGGGGCGGGGCAGGTTGTGCTGTTCTGCGGCACGGACAGGTTCCGAAGGAAATCCCCCGTGCCTGTGCGCCCGCGCACGGCGGCTGTGGTGGATCGCCGGATTGCCCGAGACGCCCGTCCCATCATCTTATGCCGCATCGCAGCAAGCAAACGGAGCTATCCGACGTGAAGCATATTTTCGCAGCCGCCTCGACCGCCGCCCTTCTGGCCGCCGCCCCCGCGCTGGCCGAGCCGGTCGACTACACGCTCGACCCCGGCCACAGCCAGATCACCTTCACCTACAACCACCTGGGCTTTTCCACGGGCCACGGCATGTTCTCGGGCTTCGAAGGCGACATCGTCTACGACGCCGAGGATCCCGCCGCGTCTTCGGTCGAGGTGTCGTTTCCCACCCAGTCGCTGATCACCGGCTGGGAGCCGCGGTCCGAGCATTTCATGTCCGACGATTTCTTCGGCGCGAGCGAAGGCGACATGATCACCTTCACCTCGACCGGGATCGAGGTCACGGGCGAGGACACCGCCGAGATCACCGGCGACCTGACGCTGAACGGCGTGACCAAGGAAGTGGTGTTGGACACCACCCTGCGGCAGGCGGGCCAGCACCCGATGGAAGGCAAGCAGTGGCTGGGCTTTCATGCCGAAACCACGCTGCTGCGGTCGGACTATGATCTGGGCGCCTTCGCGCCTGCGGTCAGCGACGAGGTCGAGGTGATGATCGACATCGAAGCCGGCATCGCCGACGACGCCGCCGAGTAAGCGGACCGCGCGGACCGCGAGGGTCTGCAAGGGGCGGGAGGCAAAGGGCCTCCCGCCCCTTTTTTCGTGCAGGCGCCCGGCGGGGATCGCATGCGTCGACCCGAAGGCCCCGAAATGCCGTGCAGCACCTATCCTGCGCGACGCGTATCCGGCGAGCGGCAGGGCCCTGCGCCGAAGTGCGCGGGCATGCTGGATGCACTGTGGACGATCCCCGGACGGGGTCGCGTGCGCCGAAAGGTGGCATCGTGCCTGAGCCGGTGCTGCCGCGGATGGCGCCCGCCAGCTGCCCCTTTTTGTCGTCCACCCAGGCGGAATCGGCACGGCCTCGCCCCGGTGTCCGCGGGCATGGCGAATGCACCGTATACGACCCTCGCACATTAAGTGGCATGCGGCGCAGGGGGGTACGTGGGCGGAGCCAGTACTGCCGCGCGGCCGCGGATCGGGCCCGCCAACTGCCTATCCTGTCATACCAGGCGGAAGCGGCCCCGCTCCCTGTCCGATGCCGTCTGTCCGGGGCCGGAACTGGCCCGGGGTTGGGGCAGGGGCGCCGAGGCCCGTGCGGGGGGCTATTGGGTCCGCGTGGCGGTCAGGTCCACGGCGACGTCGACCATGGTGCCCAGCGTGCCCTCGTTCTGGCCCGAGCCGATGTCGAAGTCGCGCCGGTCAAGCTCGGTCTGGCCGGTCATCCGGGCCGTGTCCCCCTGGATGTCGAGCGTGAAGGGCAGCGCGACCGGGATCTCGGCGCCCTTGAGCGTCAGGGTCCCGCGCGCAACGTAGGTTTCGTCCTCTGTGCCACGTTCGATCCGGGCGTCGAAGATCGCGGTCGGAAAGCTTTCGGCGGCGAAATAGTCGGGCCCGAGGGCCTGATCGGTGACCGAGCCCAGCGTCAGGCTGGGGATCGCGATCTGCACCTCGACCTCGCCCATGTCCTCGGGCGCGGCGTCGGGGTCGAAGGCGATGCGGGCGGTCCAGTCGGCAAAGCTGCCCTCGACCCGGCTGCCGAACTGCTCGACCCCGAGGCCGATGCGCCCGGTGTCGACCAGCCAGTTGCCGCCTTCCTGCGCGGCCAGCGTGATGGCGGGGGCGCCGGAACTGGCGCCCTCGCCCGGACCCGAGGTGGCCAGCCCGGCGGCGATCGCGCCGGAGGCGGCAAGGATGAGGGCGGCCGAGATCAGCGCGGGCCCGTGGCGGTTGGGCGCGGGGTCGGCGGGGGCGGCGTGGCCCCGCAGCATCCGCGACAGCACCGCGTCGCGGTCGTAGAGCGCGTGTTTCAGCGCGCCGGCCACGTGCAGCACCAGCGCGGCGACGAAGAGCCGGGCGAAGACCCAGTGCACCGCGCCGGCCGCGCCCGCCACGGCCTCGGACTTGGGCACGAAGGGCAGCGACTGGCCGAAGGGCCACAGGATCGGCGCGAAGCCCGAGGTGGCGGCATGGATCACCCATCCCGACAGCGGCATCACCACGAGCGCGGCATAAAGCGTCCAGTGCACGGTTTCCGCCAGCAGCGTTTCGCCTCGTCGCGTAGGATGCACCGGTGCGGGCCGAGGCTGGCCCACAGCCCAGAGGATCCGCAACAGCGCGACGAGGAAGGTGGTCAGGCCAAGCGTCTTGTGCACCGAGAACGCCATCCCCTTGCGCGCGATCTCGTCCTCGGTCCCGGCGGGAAGCGCGTGCGCGATCCAGCCCAGCGGCAGCACGACGAGGATCAGCGCCGCCGTGGCCCAGTGGAACCCGCGCGTGACGGCACCGTAGCTGTTGGCAGAGTTGGCAAGCCCGGAGCGGGCAGGGGCGGCTGTGGTCATGGCGGCGGCTTCCTGAGGGATCTGGGTGCGACAGCCATGCCCCGGACGGCGCCGCAGGGCAATCGCTCTGCGGTGCAGAGACCTTGTGCGCCTGCGCAAGGTCGAGGGCGACGCTTCCGGCGACGGAAGTGCCGGCGCCGTGCGTAGCCCCGGGGGCGCCCGGGGTAGGGGGCGCAGGCCACGGGCCGGTGCGCCACCCCGCGCCGCCGGGGGCTGAATGGATGCGCGTGGCCCGTGCTGGTGAAAGAGCCGTGTCCGGCCGGGGCAAGTTATTTACGTATCAGGCGCGGCTGCGGTGCTGGCGAGGGCAGGCGCTGAAAGGGTGCCCGCGTGGCATGGCGATTGCCATCCGGAGGCGCCCCGGCTTGGAACGCGCGGACCTGTCCCTTGGGGGGGCGGCGTTGCGCGTCGGCGCGCTGCACGCTATGCCCCGGGGGGTTATGAACAAGGAAGGAGCGGCGATGAGCCGGGCATATGTGTTTCCGGGCCAGGGTGCCCAGGTGATCGGCATGGGGGCCGCGCTGGCCGAGGCTTTTCCCGCCGCGCGCGCGGTTTTCGACGAGGTCGACGCGGCGCTTGGGGAAAAGCTCTCCTCTCTCATCTGGGAGGGTGATGCAGAGACGCTGACCCGGACCGAGAACGCGCAGCCCGCGCTGATGGCGACCTCGCTCGCCGCGTTCCGCGCGCTCGAGTCCGAGGGGCTGGGGCTGGAGGGCGTGGCCTTTGTCGCGGGTCATTCGCTGGGCGAATACTCGGCGCTCTGTGCCGCGGGCGCGCTCGGGCTGTCCGACGCCGCGCGGCTGCTGCGGCTGCGGGGCCGCGCGATGCAGGAGGCCGTGCCCGCCGGGCAGGGCGCGATGGCGGCGCTTCTGGGTGTCGATTTTGCCGCCGCCGCCGCGATCGCCGCGGACGCCGCGCAGGGCGAGGTCTGCCAGGCCGCCAACGACAATGATCCCGCGCAGGTCGTGATTTCGGGCCATGCCGCCGCGGTCGAACGGGCGATGACGCTGGCCAAGGAGCGCGGCGCCAAGCGGGCCGTGGCCCTGCCGGTGTCGGCGCCGTTCCACTGCGCGCTGATGCAGCCCGCGGCCGAAACCATGCACGCGGCCCTGGCCGAGGCGCGGATCGTGGCCCCTGCCGTGCCGGTCGTCACCAACGTCACCGCCGCCCCGGAAAGCGATCCCGAGCGCATCCGCACCCTGCTGGTCGAGCAGGTCACCGGGTCGGTCCGCTGGCGCGAAAGCGTCGCCGCGATGGCCGGGCTGGGCGTGACCGAGTTCTGGGAGATCGGCGCTGGCAAGGCGCTGTCGGGGATGATCCGGCGGATCGACAAGGGCGCCGCCACCCGCGCCATCGGCACGCCCGAGGACGTGGCCGCCGCGAAGGGCTGATCGCGCCGGACGGGCCCGGGCCCCGCAGCGGCGGAAGGCGAGCGTCAGGGGTCCGGCATGCCCCTGCCGCCACGCGCCTCCGCGGCGGGCGTCAGGTCCAGGGCGTGGCGAGCAGGGCCCCCGGCGGGCCCGTGCGAAGGACAAGGTCGTCTCGGATCGCCGGTTGGCCGGCGAGACGGGGCGAGGAACAGGACAAGGAAGACGCAAGATGTTCGATCTGACTGGTAAAGGCGCGCTCGTCACCGGGGCGTCGGGCGGCATAGGCGCGGCGATCGCACGGGGGCTGCACGGGGCCGGGGCGACCGTCGCCCTGTCCGGCACCCGCGAGGCGCCGCTGCAGGAGCTGGCCGCCGAACTGGGCGAGCGGGCGCATGTTCTGCCCTGCAACCTCGGCGATGCCGAGGCGGTGGCCGCGCTGCCCAAGCAGGCGGTCGAGGCGATGGGCGAGCTGTCGATCCTCGTCAACAACGCGGGCATCACCCGCGACAACATCTTCATGCGGATGTCGGACGCCGAGTGGCAGGAGGTTCTGGACGTGAACCTGACCGCCTCGATGCGGCTGTGCCGCGGCGTGATGCGGCCGATGATGAAGGCCCGCTGGGGGCGGATCGTGAATATCTCGTCCATCGTCGGCAGTACCGGCAACCCGGGGCAGGCGAACTATGCCGCCGCCAAGGCGGGTCTGGTCGGCATGACCAAGTCGCTGGCCTACGAGGTCGCGAGCCGCGGCATCACCGTGAACGCCGTCGCGCCGGGGTTCATCGAAACCGCCATGACCGACAAGCTGAACGATGAGCAGAAGGGCCAGATTCTGAGCCAGGTGCCGATGTCGCGGATGGGCACCCCGGACGAGATCGCGGCGGCGGTGCTGTACCTCGCCAGCCCCGAGGCGGGATATGTCACCGGCGCCACGCTGCACGTCAACGGCGGCATGGCGATGCTGTGAGCGCCGCGCCCGCTCCGCGGGCCTGCAGCCCGCGGGTTGTGCGTGTCGATGGGCGTGCGGGCCGGGCTGCGGGGACGCGGTGTCGGGCCGTGGTATCGGCCAGCGGCGCGGCGATGTGTGGCTGTGGTCTGCGGGGCTGCGGTCTGCCGGGCGTGGCGCGGCAGGGCAGCCTGTTTCCCACGCGCGAGATTCATTTGCGCAACGGGAACCCGATGCGCCGCTCGCCGCTTCCGCGAAAGCGTTTGCCTTCGGGAAACGATATGATATGAGCGGCGCACTTGATTTGAGGGGTATCCCGAGAGGGTGCCCTCTTGACGTGTCTTCGACCGAAGGCGCGTCCGAACCGGCCCGTGCGGCCTCAGAACGAACCGGAACGGACCCGGGAAACCAAGAGGAAGTGACATGAGCGACATCGCAGATCGCGTCAGGAAGATCGTCGTCGAGCATCTGGGCGTCGAAGAAGAGAAGGTCACCGAGAATGCGTCGTTCATCGACGATCTCGGCGCCGACAGCCTCGACACCGTCGAGCTGGTCATGGCCTTCGAAGAGGAATTCGGGATCGAGATTCCGGACGACGCCGCCGAGACGATCCAGACCTTTGGCGATGCGGTGAAGTTCATCAAGGAAGCCCAGTAAGGGCCTTCCCCGGATCGCGAAAGCGCTCCGGAGCCGCAGCAAGACATGACGGCGCCCCGCCCGGGGCGCCGTTTTCGATTCCGGTCGGGCGATTCCGGCGGAAGCGGGGTCGGGAACCGGAGGCCCGCTTCGAGGCGGCGGACCTGACTTTCCGGCGCTGCCCGCACCCCCGGGGCGGCGGGCGCCTTTGGGGCCCCCTCTGGGACCCCACCGGGCGGCTTTGGCCCCGAAACCGGCGGTTTCTCCGCCGAAGGGGCGGAAATCGGGCGAATAATGGCGGATCGCTGCCTGCAACATGCGCGCGGCACCCTTTCCACCCTGCCCGGGGGCGTGTATCAGAGCCGGCGGACGGACTAGGGAGTAGCTTGGACATGCGGCGAGTAGTGGTCACCGGAATGGGGATGGTCAGCCCGCTGGCCTCGGGCGTCGAGGCGACGTGGACGCGGCTTCTGGCCGGCGAATCCGGCGCGGGCACGATCGAGAAGTTCGACGCCAGCCACTTGGCGACGCCCTATGCCTGCGAGGTTCCGCGCGGCGACGGCAGCAACGACAGCTTCAATCCCGACGACTGGATGGCGCCGAAAGAACAGCGCAAGGTCGACGACTTCATCCTTTACGGCGTGGCCGCCGCGGACCAGGCGGTGAAGGACGCTGGCTGGACGCCCGAGGACGAAGAGGACCGCCTGCGCACCGGCGTGATGATCGGATCGGGCATCGGCGGGCTGAACTCGATCGCCGAAACCGCCGTCCTGATCAAGGAGAAGGGCCCGCGCCGCGTGTCGCCCTTCTTCATCCCCGGCGCGCTGATCAACCTCGTCTCGGGGCAGGTGTCGATCCGCTACGGCTTCAAGGGCCCGAACCACGCCGTCGTCACCGCCTGTTCGACCGGCGCCCATGCCATCGGCGATGCGGCCCGGCTGATCGGTTACGGCGATGCCGACGTGATGGTCGCGGGCGGCACCGAAAGCCCGATTTCGGAAATCGGCATCGCCGGGTTCAACGCCTGCAAGGCGCTGTCGACCAAGCGGGCCGACGATCCGCAGCGCGCCAGCCGCCCGTATGATGCCGACCGCGACGGCTTTGTCATGGGCGAGGGTGCGGGCGTCGTGGTCCTGGAGGAGCTTGACCACGCGCTGGCGCGCGGCGCCAAGATTTATGGCGAGATCATCGGCTATGGCCTCTCGGGCGACGCCTACCACATCACCGCGCCGTCCGAGGACGGCGACGGCGGCTTCCGCTCGATGAAGATGGCGCTGGAGCGTGCGGGCCTGACGCCCGACGACGTCGACTACATCAACGCGCACGGCACCTCGACCATGGCCGACGTGATCGAGCTGGCCGCTGTCGAACGCCTGATGGGCGAGGCGGCGGCGAAGGCCACGATGAGCTCGACCAAGTCGGCGATCGGCCACCTTCTGGGGGCCGCAGGCGCGGTCGAGGCGATCTTCTGCCTGCTGGCGATGCGCGACCAGGTGGCGCCGCCGACGATCAACCTGGATAACCCCGCCGTGACGCCGAAGCTCGACCTTGCCGCGAATGCCAAGCGCGAGCGCGAGATCGACGTCGCGCTGTCGAACAGCTTCGGGTTCGGCGGGACCAACGCGACGCTGGTGATGCGGAGGTATTCCGCCTGATGTGGCGCAACATCGCCTCGAACGCGTTGACGCTGTTCATCGTCGTGCTGGTCGCGGCGGCGGGCTTTGTCGCATGGGCGAAATCCCAGTTCACCGCGCCGGGACCGTTGGCGCAGGCCATCTGCCTCGAGGTCGAGCCGGGCAGCAGCCTTGTCTCCGTCTCGGGCGATCTGGCCGAGCGTGGCGCGGTGGCGCACCCGATAATCTTTCGCATCGGCGCGGACTACACCGACCGGGCCGACCTGCTGAAGGCCGGCAGCTTTTTGATCCCCGAGGGCGCCTCGAACGACGAGATCGTCGAGATCGTCACCCGCGGCGGGCAGTCGACCTGCGGCACCGAGATCGTCTATCGCATCGGCGTCACCTCGCAGGTGCTGCGGGTGCAGGAGCTTGACCCCGCCACCGGCACCTTCGAGACGCGCGAGGAGTTCGACCCCGACACCCCCGACGTGCCCGAGCTTTATACCCAGCTGCGCGAGACGGCGGGCACCCGCTATCGCGTGGTGCTGGCCGAGGGCGCGACCAGCTGGCAGATCGCCGAGGCCCTGCGCCACGTCGATTTCCTGGAGGGCGAGATTGCCGAGGTGCCGCCCGAGGGGATGCTGGCGCCCAGCAACTACGCGGTCCGCGCCGGGGCCGACCGCAGCGAGCTTTTGCAACAGATGCAGGTGCTGCAGCAGGAGCGGCTGGCCGAGGTCTGGGAAAGCCGCCAGGACGACCTGCCGATCGAGACGCCGGAAGAGGCTTTGATCCTCGCCTCGATCATCGAGAAGGAAACCGGGGTTCCCGAGGAACGGCGCCAGGTTGCCAGCGTCTTCGTCAACCGTCTGCGCGAAGGCATCCGCCTGCAGACCGATCCGACGGTGATCTATGGCATCACCAACGGCGAAGGCGTGCTGGGCCGGGGGCTGCGGCGCAGCGAGCTGGACGCCGAGACGCCCTACAACACCTATGCCATCGCGGGCCTGCCGCCGACGCCCATCGCCAACCCGGGGCTGGAAAGCCTGCGCGCGGCCGTGGACCCGGCCGAGACGAACTATACCTACTTCGTCGCCGACGGCTCGGGCGGGCACGCCTTTGCCGAGACGCTGGCCGAGCACAACGAGAACGTCGCCCGCTGGCGCGCACTGGAAGCCGAGCGGGGCGGCGAGTAGGCGCGGTCCGCGGCGTCCCGAGGGCGCCGCGGAGCCGACACCGGAGCGCGGCAGGCGCTTGCGGGGTCCGCGGTGCCTGCATCGGGGCGCAAGCGCCTCGTGTCTGGCGGCGTGGCGCCGATCGGACACCGGGCGCGCGCCGCGAGGCCCGTGAAGTCACCGGAAAGCCCGGGAAAATTCGGGCCTCGGTCAGTGCAGCGCGGACGCCGGCCGGTCGTCGGGCCGGCCAGGAAACTTAACGATTTCTTGCTGTTGCGCGCGCGGGGTGATGCACGCGGAGGGTGATCGTGCTTGACTTTGCGCACGGTCCAGGGTATACCTTTGGGCAAGCTGGAAGACATGGGCAAGCGGCCCGGGCAAGGATGCCCGAGGCCGCTTTTTCGTGTCTGTCGTGCGGAGCCCTACGGAAAGGCGGTCTGCACAGATGACGTTGATACGTTCGGAACCTGATACCGAAGCGGGTGGCGCCACGGCGCTGCTGCGTGCCGCCGAGGCACATTACCGGGAGGCCCTCGAGGACCTTCTGGCGATGAAGATGTACCTGAAGGATCGCGACGACCTGCCCGAGACGGAGATCCGTCGCGTGGGCCAGGCCTATGGACGCGCGACCCAGACCCTGTTCGACGAAAGGAAGAAGCTTGAAGAGCAGCTTAAACGCGAGCGGGGCATCGCCGGGGACCATGCGCTCGATTTCGATGCGGCACGTGATGAAATCGGGGGCCGCCTCTCTCGCCTCCGTGAGCGAAGGCGCGCAGAATGAGTTCCTTGAGGGGCTGAGTGAGGGAGCGCTGCTGGCGCTCCCTTTTTTGTTCGAGTTCTGGGCGCTGCCGCATCAACTGCCGCCCCGGGGCGACTGGCGGACATGGGTCGTGATGGGCGGACGCGGTGCGGGCAAGACGCGCGCCGGGTCGGAATGGGTGCGCGCCGAGGTCGAGGGCGCGCGCCCGCTGGACGCGGGCCGGTCGCGTCGCGTGGCGCTGGTGGGCGAGACCATCGACCAGGCGCGCGAGGTGATGGTGTTCGGTGACAGCGGGATCCTGGCCTGTTCGCCCCCCGACCGCCGCCCCGTGTGGGAGGCCGGACGGCGGCGGCTGGTCTGGCCCAACGGCGCCGTGGCGCAGGTCTTTTCGGCGCATGACCCCGAAAGCCTGCGCGGTCCGCAGTTCGACGCGGCCTGGGCCGACGAGCTGGCCAAGTGGAAGCGCGCAGACGAGGCATGGGACATGCTGCAGTTTTCGCTGCGGCTGGGGCGACACCCGCGGCAATGCGTGACGACGACGCCGCGCAACGTGGGCGTGCTGAAGGGCGTGCTGGAGGCGGGGTCGACCGTGGTGAGCCACGCGCCGACCGAGGCGAACGCGGCCAACCTTGCCGCATCCTTCCTGGCCGAGGTGCGGGCGAAATACGCGGGCACCCGGTTGGGCCGGCAGGAGCTGGACGGCGTGCTGCTGGAGGACGCCGAGGGTGCGCTTTGGACCCAGGCGGGGATCGAGGCGGCACGGATCGAGACGGCGCCGAAACTAAGCCGCATCGTGGTGGCGGTGGATCCCCCGGTCACCGGGCACAAGGGCTCGGACGCCTGCGGCATCCTGGTCGTCGGCGCGGTGACCGAGGGGCCGCCGCAGGACTGGCGCGCCGTGGTGCTGGAGGATGCCAGCGTCGAAGGCGCCTCGCCCGCCGCGTGGGCGCGGGCGGCGGTGGCGGCGCTGCGCAGGCATGGCGCCGACCGGCTGGTGGCCGAGGTCAACCAAGGCGGCGACCTGGTGGAAAGCGTGGTGCGGCAGGTGGACCCCATGGTCGCCTATCGCGGCGTGCATGCGACGCGCGGCAAGGTCGCCCGGGCCGAGCCCGTGGCCGCGCTTTACGAGCAGGGGCGCGTGGCGCACCTGCGCGGGCTGGGCGAGCTTGAGGACCAGATGGCGCAGATGACGGGGCGGGGCTTTGCCGGGCGCGGGTCGCCCGACCGGGTGGATGCGCTGGTCTGGGCGCTGCACGAATTGCTGCTGGAGCCTGCGCGGACATGGCGGCGGCCGCAGGTGCGCGGGCTCTGACGCCCATCCGGGCCACGAAATGCGTGCGGGGCGCCCATCGAGCCCAAGGGCTTTCGTTGCGACGAGGCCCGGGAGGAGGCCGATGGGCGCCCGCGGGACGAGGGACAGGACACGGGGATTGGCATGGCGTTCGGATTTCTCAAACGGGCGGAACAGGCCCCGCCCGAGGTCAAGGCCTCGGCCGCGGGGCGGGTGGCGGCGCTTGGTGTCGCGGGCCGCGTCGCCTGGACGCCGCGCGACGCAGGTTCGATGATCCGGGCGGGGTTCTGCGGCAACCCGGTGGGGTTCCGTGCGGTCAAGCTGATCGCCGAGGCCGCCGCGGCCCTGCCGCTGGTCTGCCAGGACGCGACCCGGCGCTATGACACGCACCCCGTGCTGGACCTGATCGAGCGTCCCAACCCCGTGCAGGGGCGGGCCGAGCTGTTCGAGGCGCTCTTCGGCCAGCTGCTGCTGTCGGGCGACGCCTATGTCGAGGCCGCGGGCACGGGGCCGTCCGAGCTGCATGTCCTGCGCTCGGACCGGATGCGGCTGGTGCCCGGCGCCGATGGCTGGCCCGTCGCCTACGAATACGCCGTGGGCGCGCGGACGCATCGGTTTGCCGTCGAGGACGGGCGTTCGCCGGTCTGCCACATCCGGCAATTCCACCCGCAGGACGACCACTATGGACTGTCGCCGATGCAAGCCGCCGCGCAGGCGATCGACGTGCACAACGCGGCCTCGCGCTGGTCGAAGGCGCTGCTGGACAACGCGGCGCGGCCTTCGGGCGCGATCGTCTATCGCGGCGCCGACGGGCAGGCGAGCCTGAGCCCGGAGCAATACGACCGGCTGCTGGTCGAGATGGAAAGCCACCACCAGGGCGCGCGCAACGCGGGCCGACCGATGCTGCTGGAGGGGGGGCTGGACTGGAAGCCCATGGGATTTTCCCCCAGCGACATGGAGTTCCAGAAGACCAAGGAGTCCGCGGCGCGCGAAATCGCCGTGGCCTTCGGCGTGCCGCCGATGCTGCTGGGGATCCCGGGCGAGGCGACCTATGCCAATTATGCCGAGGCGCACCGGGCGTTCTATCGCCTGACCGTGCTGCCCCTGGCCGCCCGGGTGACGGCGGCGCTGGGGCATTGGCTGGGCGAGTTGACGGGCGCGGCCGTGGGCCTTTCGCCCGACCTCGACCGGATGCCGGCCCTGGCAACAGAGCGCGACGCGCAGTGGGCGCGTGTGGGCGGGGCGGAGTTCCTGAGCCAGGCCGAGAAGCGCCGGATCCTGGGACTGCCGCCCGAGATGGAAGAGGACAGCTGATGCAGGAGACAGGTTTGGAGCGCAAGTTCTGCGCCCTTGGCGGCGCGGTGACTGTGACCGAGGGGGCGGTGATCGAGGGCTATGCCTCGCTCTTCGGGGCGCCCGACCAGGGGGGCGACGTGGTGGCTGCGGGGGCTTATGACGGCTCGCTTCAGCGCCTGTCTGACACGGGCGGACGGGTCAAGATGCTGTGGCAGCACGATCCCGCCCAGCCCATCGGGGTCTGGGACGAGGTGCGCGCGGACGCCCGAGGCCTTTGGGTGCGGGGGCGCATCCTGACCGAGGTCGCGCGAGGCGCCGAAGCGGCGGCTCTGGTCGCGGCGGGCGCCATCGACGGGCTGTCGATCGGCTACCGCACGCGGCGCGCGGGGAAGGACGGGCAGGGCCGGCGGGTGCTGTCCGAGGTCGAGCTTTGGGAGGTGTCTTTGGTCACTTTCCCGATGCTGAGCGAGGCGCGCGTCGGCGCGAAATCCGAGGCACCGGACGGGCCGATGCCGGACCTGGCCATGGCGCTGCGGGCCGCGGGCGCGGCGCTGCGCGACGGCTGAGACGGGGCGGCACCGGGCGCCGGACCCGCCGCGAGGGGTGCGGCGCAGGAGGGGCGGCCAGACGCTGATGGGCGCCGGTCGCGGCTTGCCCAGGATTGCGCAGGGCTTTCAGCCCCCGGAGCACACACAAGGAGAACGGAATGGAAAAGACCGAGGCGAAGGCCACGGGCGGGACGGGTGCGTCCGCCGCCGGGGCAGCAGAGGTAGTCGAGGCTCTGAGCGACTTCATGAGCGATATCAGAGTGTTTCACGGTGGAATTACGAAAAAGCTTCAACAACAGGAAGAGCGACTGACCATGCTGGATCGCAAGAGCATTCGTGCGGAACGTCCCGCGCTGTCGACGGCTGCCGAGACGCAGGTGCCGCATCAGAAGGCCTTTGACGCCTACCTGCGCCACGGCGACGACGACGCGTTGCGCGGGCTTGAGCTGGAGGGCAAGGCGCTGAACACAGCGGTGAGCGGCGACGGCGGTTACCTGGTCGATCCCAGGACCGCGGAGCGGGTGCAGTCGGTGCTGCGAGGGGCGGCCTCGGTCCGGGCCATCGCCAATGTCGTGACGGTCGAGGCAACCTCGTACGACGTGCTGATCGACACGACGGAGGCGGGTGCGGGCTGGGCCAGCGAAACGGGTCCGGCGGCCGAGACCGGCACCCCCACCGTCGAGCGCGTCTCGATCCCGCTGCACGAGCTGTCGGCGCTGCCCAAGGCCAGCCAGCGGCTTTTGGACGATGCGGCCTTCGACATCGAGGGCTGGCTGGCCGGCCGCATCGCCGAGAAGTTCAGCCGGGCCGAGGCGCAGGCCTTCGTGTCGGGCGACGGCGCGGACAAGCCGCGGGGCTTTCTGACCTACGACGCCGTGCCCGAGGGCTCGGACGACTGGGGGCAGATCGGCTATGTCGCCACCGGCAGCGATGGCGGCTTCGGCGGGGCCGAGGCGCTGGTCGATCTGGTCTATGCGCTGGGGGCGCAGTACCGCGCGGGCGCGAGCTTCGTGATGAACTCGAAGACCGCGGGCGCGGTGCGCAAGATGAAGGACGCCGACGGCCGGTTCCTGTGGTCCGACGGGCTGGCCGCGGGCGAACCTGCGCGGCTGCTGGGCTACCCGGTGCTGATCGCCGAGGACATGCCCGACATCGCGACCGGCGCAACCGCTGTCGCCTTCGGCGATTTCGGGGCGGGCTACACCATCGCCGAACGTCCCGACCTGCGCATCCTGCGCGACCCGTTCTCGGCCAAGCCGCACGTGCTGTTCTATGCCACCAAGCGGGTCGGCGGCGATGTCACCGACTTTTCGGCGATCAAGCTTCTGAAGTTCTCGGCCTCTTGATCGGGGTCGGGTCCGGGGCGGCGGGGGCTTAGCCCGCGTCGCCCCCTGCGTGGGCGTTCGCGATCAACCCGGTTCGTCCAGCTTCCCCCTCTGCCCGAGCGGGCCGGGGCGGACGCCCACGTTCTTTGCCTGAGGCGGCAGGGGTCCGGTTTCCGGAGAGTTTTCATGATATTGACCGATTTAAGCGGGGTGCCGGAGGCCGATCTGCCAGTGGAGGCCCTGCGCGCCCAGCTGCGGCTGGGGACCGGGTTCGCCGATGACGGGATCCAGGATCCCGTTCTGCTGGCCTGTCTTCGCGCCGCGCTGACCCGGCTGGAAACGCGGCTGGGCAAGGCGGTGCTGCGCCGCAGGTTTCGCTGGCGGGTGGAGGCGTGGCGTGACCTGGCGCGGTTCGACCTGCCGCTGGCGCCCGCGGTGTCCGTCGAAAGCTTCGTTATCCACGACCGCGGCGGCACGGTGCGCAGCATTGCGCCCGACCGCTATCGCCTGGTCCCCGACACCCACCGCCCGGCGGTGGTCGCCACCGGGTTTGCCTTGCCGACGATCCCGGTGGGCGGCGCAGCCGAGGTCGTGTTCGATGCAGGCTATGGCGCTGCGTGGGACGCGGTGCCGGGCGATCTGGCCCAGGCCGTCCTGATGCTGGCCGCGGACCTTTACGACGGGCGCGGTGGCGCGGGCGGGGACGCGGCGCTGCCCGCCGGGGTGGCCGAGCTGACCTCTGCATATCGCCCGCTGCGGCTGTTCGGGGGGCGCGCATGAGCCTGACATTGACCCGCAAGCTGGTGCTGGAAGAGCGCCGCCGCAGCCCCGACGGCGCGGGCGGGCACAAAGAATCATGGATCGCGCTGGGGGCCCACTGGGGCGAGCTGCGGCTGGCCACGGCGCGCGATCAGGCGGGCCTTGCCGCGCCCGGGGCTCTGACGCGCTGGCGCATCACGCTGCGTGCCATGCCGCCGGGCGCGCCGTCGCGTCCCCGGCCGGGCCAGCGGTTCTGCCTGGGCGCACGGGTCTTCGCGATCCGTGCCGTGGCCGAGGTGGAGCCGGAGGCGCGGTTCCTGATGTGCGTGGCGGAAGAGGAGATTTCGGCATGAGTTATGCGAATGCAGGCGCGGTACAGGCCGCGGTCTACGACATCCTGAGCGGCGACACCGCGCTGACCGCACTGGTTGGCACGGCGGTCTTCGACATGCCGCCCGAGGGAACGCTTCCCGACCTTTTCGTTGTCATCGGTGAAGAGGTCGTGCGCCCGCGCGACAGCGCAATGGTGCAGGCCGCGCATCATGACCTCGTGGTCAGCGTGGTGGGCCGCACCGGGGGCTTTGCACAGGCCAAGGCCGCGGCGGCGGCCGTCGACGCGGCCCTGCGGGGGGCTGCGCCGGACCTGCCGGGCGCCCGGCTGGTGGGCCTGTGGTTCCAGAAGGCCCGTGCGCGCCGCACCGAGGGCGGCGGCGCGCGGCAGATCGACCTGAGCTTTCGAGCGATGGTCGAAAGCAACTGATTTCCCACGACAAACCGGAGTGACCAACATGGCTGCACAAAACGGCAAGGACCTTCTGATCAAGCTCGACCTGACCGGGGCGGGCCAATTCGAGACCATCGCCGGCCTGCGCGCCACGCGGGTGTCGTTCAACGCCGAAAGCGTCGACGTCACATCGCTGGAATCTGCAGGCTGGCGCGAGCTTCTGGGCGGTGCGGGGGTGAAAAGCGCCGCGATCTCGGGCTCGGGCATCTTTCGCGACGCCGATACGGATGCGCGGATGCGCGCGATCTTCTTCGACGGGATGACCCCGGCATTCCAGATCGTGATCCCCGATTTCGGCATCGTCGAGGGGCCGTTCCAGGTGACGGGCCTGGAATACGCGGGCAGCCAGAACGGCGAGGCGACCTTTGAAGTGTCGCTCGCCTCGGCCGGTCAACTTGGCTTCGTGGCGATCTGAGCATGCCCAATCCCCATGCAGGCGAGGTGGCGCTGACGCTGGATGGCGAGCGGCGGATCGCGAAGTTGACGCTGGGTGCGCTGGCCGAGCTAGAGGCGGAGCTTTCGACCGGTTCGCTGGTCGAGCTGATCGAGAGGTTCGAGACGGGTGCCTTTTCCACCCGCGATCTGCTGGCGCTGCTTTGTGCGGGGCTGCGCGGTGGCGGGTGGAGCGGCACGACGGCCGAGCTGATGCGAGCGGATATCGCCGGCGGACCGGTCGAGGCGGCGCAGGTGGCCGGGCGGCTGCTGGCGCGGGCCTTTGCCGGGCCCGGGGACTGAGGCGCGTGGGCTTCGACTGGGGCGCCCTGATGCGCGCGGGAATCGCCGGCCGCGGGCTGGCGCCCGAGGCGTTCTGGCGGCTGACCCCGGCGGAACTGATGCTGATCCTGGGTGGCGGCGCGGCGGCAATCCGCCCGCTTGACCGCCCGGGGTTCGAAGCGCTGCGGGCCCGGTTTCCCGACGCGGAGGCACCGCCCTCCGCACCGGGCGGCGGGCCGCAGCCGGAGGAAAGGAAGCGGACATGACGGATATTTCGGGTCTCGACGCGCTCGACGCCGAGGTCGTCGCGCTGGAGCAGAGCCTGGGCGGGGCAGAAGCGGTCGCACGGGCCTTCGACACCGAGCTGCGGCGGATGCGCGGGACGCTGGCCGCGACGGGCACGGAGGTCGGAACGCTCAGCCGCGGCATCTCTCGCGGGCTGAGGCGCGCCTTCGAGGGGCTGGTGTTCGACGGGACAAAGCTCTCGGACGCCCTGGGCGGCGTGGCGCGGTCGATGGTCGACGCGGCTTATTCTGCGGCGATCAAACCGGTGTCGCAGCATTTCGGCGGGATGATCGCCTCAGGGGTCGCGGGGCTGATCGACGGTGCCTTTGCCGATGGGGCGGCCTTTACCCAGGGCCGGGTGATGCCCTTCGCCAAGGGTGGCGTGGTGGCCGGCCCCACGACATTTCCGATGCGGGGCGGCACCGGGTTGATGGGCGAGGCTGGGCCGGAGGCGATCATGCCGCTGGCCCGGGCGCCCGACGGACGGCTCGGCGTGCGCGCCGAGGGCTCCGTCAGCCCGGTGCAGGTGGTGATGAACATCTCCACCCCCGACGTAGAGGGGTTCCGCCGGTCGGGCACCCAGGTCGCGGCACAGATGAGCCGGGCGCTGGCGCGCGGCGCACGCAACAGGTGAGGGCGCAGATGGCATTTCACGAGGTTAGATTTCCCGCCGACGTCAGCCGCGGATCGATGGGCGGACCGGAACGGCGCACCGAGATCGTGACGCTGGCCAACGGGTTCGAAGAGCGCAACAGCCCCTGGGCGCAGTCCCGGCGGCGCTACGACGCGGGTCTCGGCCTGCGGTCGCTGGACGACGTCGCGCGGGTCGTGGCGTTCTTCGAGGCGCGCGGCGGCCAGTTGCACGGGTTCCGGTGGAAGGACTGGGCGGACCATACGTCGGGCCTGCCGAGCCAGGCGCCGGGCCCGGAGGATCAGGTCCTGGGTCTGGGCGACGGCGAGACGCAGGTGTTCCGGCTGGTCAAGCGCTACGGCGACGCGGCGGCGGAGTATGTCCGCGACATCGCCAAGCCCGTCGCCGGCACGGTGGTGGCCGCGGTGGGCGGCCTGCCGATGCGAGAAGGCGCAGGCTTCGAGGTCGACACCCAGAGCGGCCTCGTGACGTTCGACCGGCCGCCGCCCGAGGGAACGGAGGTCACCGCCGGGTTCGCCTTTGACGTGCCGGTGCGGTTCGACACCGACCGCATCGGGGTGGCGGTCGACGACTTCCGCTCGGGCCAGGTGCCTGCGCTGCCGGTGGTGGAGGTGCGGGTATGACGCAGGGCACAGATGCATTCGCCGCCCATCTGGCCAGCGGCGCGACCACGCTGGCGCGCTGCTGGCGCGTGGCACGGCGCGACGGGGTGGCCTTTGGCTTTACCGACCACGACCGTGCGCTGCACTTCGACGGCATGGTCTTCGACCCCGACGACGGGATGAGCGCCGCGGCGCTGGAGCAGACCACCGGCCTTGCCGTCGACAATACCGAGGCGCAGGGCATCCTGAGCCATGATGGCATCACCGAGGCCGATCTGGAGGCGGGGCGCTACGACGGGGCAGAGGTCCTGGCGTGGCTGGTAAACTGGGCCGATCCCGCCCTGCGGTCCTTACGGTTCCGCGGCACGCTGGGCGAGGTGCGCCGCGCGGGCGGTGCCTTTACCGCCGAACTGCGTGGCCTCTCCGAAGCGCTGAACCGGCCGGGGGGGCGCATTTACCAGGCGGGCTGCGGCGCGGTGCTGGGAGACCGGGCCTGCGGTGTCGACCTGGCCGACCCGGCCTTTTCGGCCGAGGTCGACGTCGCCGCCGTGACGCCCGAGGGGCGGCTGCGGCTGCCCGGGCTGGACGGCTACGCCCCGCATTGGTTCGAGGGGGGACGTCTGCACGTCCTGTCTGGCAGGGCCGAAGGGCTGGTGGCGGTCATCAAGAACGACCGCCTTCGCGATGGGCTGCGGGAGATCGAGCCGTGGGCCGAGCCGCGCGGCGGCCTTGCTGCGGGTGATCGGGTGCGGATCGTGGCCGGATGCGACAAGAGCCGCAGTTCGTGCGTGGAAAAGTTCAACAACATCATAAATTTTCGCGGATTTCCTCAGGTTCCGGGCGAGGACTGGCTGATGGCCTATCCCACCCCCGGTGCCCGGAACGACGGCGGGAGCTTACAGGAATGAGCGGCGAAGAGGCCGCCGGGACCCGGCCCGAAAGCGTGGCAGAGCGCGCCGTGATCGCCGCACGCGGATGGATCGGCACGCCCTACCTGCACCAGTGTTCGACCCGGGGCGCAGGCGCGGATTGCCTGGGCCTTATCCGTGGCGTCTGGCGCGAGGTCGTGGGGCCTGAGCCCGAGGAATTGCCGCCCTACACCCCCGACTGGTCCGAACCGGCGCGCGAAGAGCGGCTGTGGCAGGCGGCCGGGCAATGGCTGGTGCCGCGCGCGGGGACCGATCCGGTCCCCGGTGATGTCGTGCTGTTCCGGATGCGCGCCGGGCGCGTCGCAAAGCATCTGGGCCTGATTTCGGGCCCTCAAAGCTTCATCCACGCCTATGCGGGGCATGGCGTGGTCGAAAGCGGTCTGAGCGGCGCATGGCGGCGCCGCATCGTGGCCCGCTTCGGTTTTCCCGAAAAGGAGTGATACATGGCAACCATCGTGCTTTCGGCGGTTGGCGCCGCGGCGGGGGCGTCGCTGGGCGGCGGCGTTCTGGGCCTGTCTTCGGTGGTCGTCGGGCGCGCGGTGGGCGCGACCCTGGGCCACGCCATCGATCAGCAGCTGCTGGGGGCTGGCAGCCCACCGGTCGAAACCGGGCGGCTGGATCGCCTGCGCCTGACCGGCGCGGGCGAAGGCGCGGCGGTGGCGCAGGTCCATGGCCGGATGCGCGTCGCGGGCCAGGTGATCTGGGCCAGCCGCTTTCGCGAGCATCGCCAGACCACGGGGGGCGGCGGCAAGGGACGCGCACGCGGGCCGGAGGTGCAGGAGTACAGCTACTCGGTCTCGCTGGCGATCGCGCTTTGCGAGGGTGAGATCGGGCGCGTGGGCCGGGTCTGGGCCGACGGCGCGCCGCTGCCGTGGGACGCGATGCAGATGACCGTGTATCGCGGCACCGAGGATCAGTTGCCCGACCCCAAGATCGAGGCGGTCGAAGGCACTGGCCGTGTGCCGGCCTACCGGGGCACGGCCTATGTTGTGATCGAGGATCTGGACCTGTCGCGTTTCGGCAATCGCGTGCCGCAGTTTTCGTTCGAGGTCATGCGCCCGGGGACGGATACCCTGCGGGATCTGGCCCCGACGATCCAGGGGGTGGCGCTGATGCCCGGCACCGGGGAGTATGCCCTGGCCACGACGCCCGTGCATTACGAGGAGGCTCCCGGCAAGGGGCGGGCAGCCAACGTGAATTCTCCGTTGGGGCCCACGGACTTCTCCGCCTCCCTGGACGCGATGACGGGCGAGCTGCCGCGCTGCGGGGCGGTGTCGCTGATCGTGTCGTGGTTCGGCGACGACCTGCGCTGCGGCACGTGCCGGGTGCAGCCCAAGGTCGAGCAGGCCGAGATCGACGGCAGCGAGATGCCTTGGCGTGTCAGCGGTCTCGACCGGCAGGGCGCGGGCCTGGTGGCGCAAAGCGACGGCGCCGTGGTCTACGGCGGTACGCCCACCGACCAGTCGGTGGTCGAGGCCATTGTCGCCCTGCGCGCGGCCGGGCAGGCGGTGACCTTCTATCCCTTTCTGCTCATGGAGCAGATTGCGGGGAATGGCCTGCCCGACCCCTGGACCGGTGCCGCGCATCAGCCGGCCTTGCCCTGGCGCGGGCGGATCACGACCTCGGTCGCGCCGGGGCGCGATGGCTCGCCCGATGCGAGCGCCGCTGCCGTGGACGAGGTCGCGGCGTTCTTCGGGGCGGCCGGCCCGCAGGATTTCGTACCGGACCCCGAGGCGCGGACCGTTGATTACACCGGTCCGGCTGAGCTGTCCTATCGCCGGATGATCCTGCATTACGCCCATCTGTGCCGGCTGGCCGGCGGGGTCGCGGCGTTCTGTATCGGATCGGAAATGCGCGGGCTGACGCAGATCCGCGGGCCGGGCCGCAGCTTTCCCGCCGTGGATGCGTTGCGCCGGCTTGCGGCGGACGTGCGGGCGATCCTCGGGCCGGACGTCAAGCTGAGCTATGCTGCCGATTGGTCGGAATACTTCGGGTATCAGCCGCAGGACGGCAGTGGCGACGTCTATTTCCACCTCGATCCGCTCTGGGCCGCTCCGGAGATCGATTTCATCGGCATCGACAACTACATGCCGCTGTCGGACTGGCGCGAGGGCGAGGCGCATCTTGACGCGGCGGCGTGGCCCTCGATCTACGATACCCGCTATCTGGAGGCGAATATCGCGGGTGGCGAGGGGTTCGACTGGTACTACCCGGGCGAAGAGGCCCGCGAGGCGCAGCAGAGGGCCGCCATCACCGACGGCGCCGTGCTGCCCGTCCGGCCCGCACCGACCGAAACCTTCGCAGCCGGCGCGCCGGTCGCCCTTGCAGAGACGGGGCTGACCCGGACCGAGGTGGTCCTGACCGCGTCACCGCGCTGGCCCGTGGCGCCGGGGGATGGCGCGCTGCTGAGCGTCGGCGACGGCGACGCGGCACTGTGGGTCGGGCTGCGTGAAGGGGGCACGACGCTGCGTCTGCGCGCAGGCGCGGCGGCGGCGGTGACCGGGACGACCGCGCAGACGCTGGTGCTGGATGTCGCGGCCGCGAAACTGCCCTTCGACGGGGCAGAGCACAGCCTGATGATCGAGCTGCGCCCGACTGCCCCCTCGCGCCTGCGTCTCTGGGTCGATGGTACGCTGAAGGGCGAGGTCGTCGCGCCGGAGTGCGGGGCGTTGCCCGGCGGGCGCTGGGCCCCGGCCGGGGCGGGGCGATGGCTGCAGGGTCACGGGGATGCCGTGCCCGCAGGAGAGCCCGGTGGGGATTGGCCGGGCGGTGCCCTGGGCGATCTGGGTATCTCGGCCGGCGACGTGACGCGGCACGCGCCGGAAGAGCCCTGGATCTATCGCTACAAGGATCTGCGGTCCTGGTGGTCGCATCGGCACCATGAGCGCATCGGCGGCGTGTGGCACGAGGCTCCGACGGCGTGGGTGCCGCAGTCCAAGCCGATCTGGTTCACCGAATACGGCTGCGCCGCGATCGACAAGGGTACCAACCAGCCCAACAAGTTCCTCGACCCAAAATCCTCGGAAAGCGCGCTGCCGCGGTATTCGACCGGGCGGCGGGACGATCTGATGCAGATGCAGTACCTGCGCGCGATGGCGGCATTCTGGGGGCGGGACGAAAACAACCCGGTGTCCGAGCTTTACGGCGCGCCGATGGTGGCGATGGAGCGCGCCCATGTCTGGGCATGGGACGCGCGGCCCTATCCCTACTTTCCCGGCAATTCCGAGCTTTGGAGCGATGCCGCGAACTATACCCGCGGCCACTGGATCACCGGCCGGGCGACGGCGCGGCCGATGGCCTCGGTCGTCGAGGAGATCGCTGCGGCAGCGGGGGTCGATGCGGTCGATACCTCGCGCCTCTGGGGGCTGGTGCGCGGCTATGCCCTGTCCGAAATCGGAACGGCGCGGGCCGCGTTGCAGCCCCTGATGCTGGCCGGCGGCGTCGACGCGGTCGAGCGGGAGGGCAAGCTGGTCTTCCGCAGCCGCGACGGGCGGGCGGTGGCGACGCTTGATCCCGCGCGGGTCGCGGTGCACGACGAGGTGCCCGGAGATATCGAGGCGATCCGCCAGCCCGAGGCCGAGGTCGCGGGACGGGTGCGGCTGTCGCATCTGGCTGCCGATGGCGATTACGAGGCCGCGGTGGCGGAGGCCGTCTTTCCCGGCGCGCCCGAGGCGGCTGTCTCGCAGAGCGACCTGTCGGTCGCCTTGACGGGCGCCGAGGCGCGGGCCGTGGCGGAACGCTGGATGGCCGAGGCCCGGGTGGCGCGGGATCGGCTGAGGCTTGCCCTGCCGCCCAGCCAGGGCGCGTTGGGGGCGGGGGATGTCATCCGCCTGCGGGACGGGCGGTATCGCATCGACCGCGTCGAGGAGGCCGGATCGCGGTTGATCGAGGCGGTGCGCGTCGAACCGGGTCTCTATGCCGCGTCGGACGCTGCGGCCGAGGCACCGCGCAGGATGCGCCACGTGGCCCCGGTGCCGGTGGTGCCGCTGTTTCTGGACCTGCCGTTGCTGACGGGGGCTGAGGTGCCGCACGCGCCCCATGTCGCGGCGACGGCCGACCCTTGGCCGGGCGAGGTGGCGGTCTATGGCGCGGCCGAGGATGCGGGCTATCGCCTTGACGCCCGGCTGCCTGTTCCGGCGGTCACGGGACTGACCCTGTCGCCGCTTCTGCATGCCGCGTCGGGGCGGTTCGACCGGGGGGCGCCGTTGCGGTTGCGGCTGTCGGGCGGGGCATTGTCGTCCGTCGGCATGGCCGGGCTGCTGTCGGGCGCCAACGCGATGGCGATCTCGGACGGCGCCGGGGGCGACTGGGAGGTATTCCAGTTCGCCGAGGCGCGGCTGGTCGCTCCTGGAGTCTACGAGGTGTCGCGGCGGCTGCGCGGGCAGCTGGGCACGGACGCGGTGATGCCGCAGGTCTGGCCGGAAGGGTCGCGCGTGGTCTTGCTGGACCGGGCCCTGATGCAGCTGCCGCTGCGGCCCGACGACCGCGACGTGCTGCGGCACTACCGCGTCGGCCCGGCCGGGAAAGGCTATGACGATCCGCTCTATCGCCACGTGACGGCGGCCTTCGCCGGCGTGGGCCTCAGGCCCTATGCGCCGGTACATCTGCGTGCGAGCCCGGCGCCAGGCGGGGCGATTGAAACGAGCTGGATCCGGCGCACGCGGATCGACGGTGACAGCTGGGCCGGGTTCGACGTTCCCCTGGGCGAGGACCGTGAGGCCTACCTCGTGCGGGTCGAGGCGGGGGGCACTGTTCTGCGCGAGACGGTCGTGACGATGCCCGCCTGGACCTACGAGGCGGATGCCCGGGACGAGGATGCGGGCGCCGGGGTCGCGACGCTCGCCGTCGCCCAGATCTCGGACCGGTACGGGCCCGGCCCCTTTGCGCGCAGGCCGCTGTGTGGCGGGGCGGTGCAGCGATGAAGCCGCCACGCGTGGGCGATGCGCTGGCCGCGGCACGGGCGCTCATGTGCGCTTCGGAACCGGCGTGGCGGTGGCGGCTGGCGCGGATGATCGCGGAGGCGGGTGCGGCGCAGGGCCATGCGCGCCGCCATGGCGCGCCGCATCCGCGCTATGGCGATGGCAGCCTGATGATGGCCGCGTTGCGCAGGGGCGCCGCCGCAGAGCCCGACCTGTCCGACCAGCGCTTTGCCCGGGCGCTTGTCGTCGTTCTGGAAGGGCTGTCGCCGGAAAGGTGAGGGTCCCTGTGCCAGAGAGGCGGGCCCCGCCTGCCTGCGGCTGGGCAGGAGGCGGACGGGCCGCGGACGCCGGGTCGCATCTGCGAGAAAGACGCCCGGTCTTTTCGCGCGGGTCCGGATGCCCTAACTAATGGCTCGCGACCCAAGTACGCGAAGGAGCGGCGCCATGGCCTACGAGGCACAATCCGTAACCCGGCTAGATCCGGTCTGGTCGCGTATCGCGGGCGAGGCGCAAGATGCCGTCGTGACCGAACCTCTTCTGGGGGGGATGATCCATTCGTCGATTTTGCACCATCCCAGCATCGAACGCGCCCTGTCGTTCCGCATCTCGATGAAGCTGGCCTCGGACGAGATGTCCGAGCAGATCCTGCGCGAGATCGCGGACGAGGCGTTCCTGGCGGATCCCGGGATCGGCGAGGCGGCGCGTGCCGATCTGGTTGCGGTCTACGAACGCGACCCGGCCTGCGAAAGGCTGATGCACCCGATCCTGTTCTTTAAGGGGTACCAGGCGCTGCAGGCCTACAGGGTGGGCCACTGGCTTTGGATGCAGGGGCGGCGCGATTTCGCGCGCTTCATCCAGATGCGCGTGAGCGAGGAATTCGGTATCGACATCCACCCCGGCGCGCGGATCGGCAAGGGGATCATGATCGACCATGCGCATTCCATCGTGATCGGCGAAACCGCCGTGGTGGGCGACAACGTGTCGATGCTGCATTCGGTGACGCTGGGCGGGACCGGCAAGTCGGATGGGGACCGGCATCCGAAGATCGGATCGGGCGTGCTGATCGGCGCGGGGGCGAAGGTGCTGGGCAACATCACCATCGGCCATTGCTCCCGTATCGCCGCGGGCTCGGTCGTGCTGGAGGATGTGCCGGACATGAAGACCGTCGCCGGTGTGCCCGCCCGCATCGTGGGCGAGGCGGGGTGCTCGCAGCCCTCGGTGATGATGGATCACCTGCTGGCCGGCCGCGATCCGCTGGGCTGAGCCCGGAAACGGCGCGACCGTTAGAGCAATAGCGTTGCGGGGGCTTCGAGCCCGGCGACGATGGCGCCCAGAAGGGACGCGGCCTCGACCCCGTCCATGACGCGGTGGTCGATCGTCAGCGACAGGGCGATCGTCGTTGCGGCCTCGACCCCTTGCCCGACGAAGACCGGATCGGTGCGCGCGGCGCCGACGGCGAGGATGGCGCCCTGGGGTGGGTTCACCACCGCGTCGAAGCTGTCGACGCCGAACATGCCGAGGTTCGAGATCGTCAGGGTGCCGCCCTGGTACTGCGGGGGCTGAAGGCTGCCGTTGCGCGCGGCATCGGTCAGGCTGCGCAACTCGTCGGAAATTGCGCGCAGCGACTTGGTCTCGGCATCGCGGATCACGGGTGTGAAAAGGCCGTTCTCGACCGCTACCGCGACCGAGATATCCGAGGCGTCCAGCTCAAGGATCCGATCGCCTGCCCAGAGCGACCTGCCGCGCGGTGCCCGCTGCATGGCGAGTGCGACCGCCCGCACGATGAGGTCGGTCAGCGACACCGCGAGCGGCGCGGGGCCCGCGGCGATGTCCCGGCGCAGTTTCAACAGGTCGTCGATCCGGGCCCGGCGCCGCAGGGTGAAGTGCGGCACGCTGCCCTGCGCAGTGCTGAGCCGCCGGGCGATGATCCCGCGCATCCCCTCGACCGGGATCTCGCGATGCGGACGATCGGCGTAGAGCGCGTCGATCCGGGGCTCGCCCGATGCCGGGGCCGCGGGGGGTGGCAAGGGGCCGGTTATCTCGGTCGGGTTCGGGGACTGGCCCCTTGCTGGCGTGCCGGACGCGGGCGCAGCCGACGGCTGCGTTTCGGGCAGATGTTCGCCCTCGGCCAGCAACAGGCCGATGGGGGTGTTGACCTTGACCCCGCGCGTTCCCTCGGGGACGAGGATACGCCCCATAATCCCGGCGTCGACGGCTTCGAATTCCATCGTCGCCTTCTCGGTCTCGATCTCGGCCAGAAGATCGCCCGCGGCGACGTGCTGCCCCTCGGCCACGTGCCAGCGGGACAGGGTTCCGTCCTCCATCGTGGGGCTGAGCGCGGGCATCAGGATTTCGGTCGGCATATGGATCCCTTCGCCCTGCTATGCGGTGGCGTGGATCTTTCGCACGAAATGCAGGCGGTCGGAAGGACCTAGCGCAGGACGATTTCGTCGGCGCGGACCATGCCCAGCACTTCGCGCGCCTGTTCGTCGAGGAGATCGAGGTCGAGGTAGCGGTCGGAGAGGCGGCGGGTCTTGTTCGACAGCCGGTCCACGTCCTCTTCAAGCACGGCAAGCTCGTCCTCAAGCTCGGTTATCTCGGCCTCGATCTGGATGCGGCGGAAGAGGCCGTAGTCGCCCTGGACGCTGGCGAAGGTGAAATACATGCCAAGCACGAAGGCCAGCGTGAAGTAAGCGGCGACGCCGAGTGCGGGTCTGGTGCGGGACTGCGTCATAGTGCTTTGCCTCTGCACGCCTCTGGTCCGGGCGATTTGAGGTACCAGACTGCCACAGCAGGGGGGGCGAGGGAATCCCCGGAATGCAGGCCGGAACCAGATTTTCCCGCGGGCGGGATGGTTTTGCCGCACCCGTTTGGTGCCGCCGCCGGTTCGCGCTAGACTCTGCGCCGTGCCGACGGAGGACAACCCGATGGAGCCGCGCGCGACCCTGCCGACCCACGAGGTGACGAACCAGCCGCCCGAGCCCGGGGACATCGACCTGTGGTCGACGGATCCGGTCCTGCGCGATCACGCGGCGGGCGCCGATGCCGACCTTCTGGCGCGCTACGGCCGGGCCCTGGGCTTGCGCGAAACGCGGGATGCCGCGCGGGAGGCGGAGCGTTGCGGGCCCGAGTTGCGGGTGTTCGACCGGGGCGGACGGCGTCTGGACGAGGTCGTTTATCCCGGTGGGTATCACCGCCTGATGGAGTTGGGGCTAGGCGCCGGATATGCCGCGGGGCCATGGTCCGGCGGGAGCCATCTGACCCATGCCGCGATGGTGCATCTGCACAGTCAGATCGAGCCCGGCACCTGCTGTCCGATGACGATGAGCTATGCCGCGGTCCCGGCGCTGGCCGCAACGCCGGGGCTGGCGGGGATCTGGGGACCCAAGCTTGCGACGGCGGACTATGACCGCCGCGTGCTGCCGGTGGGCGAAAAGCGCACGGTGACGCTGGGCATGGCGATGACGGAAAAACAGGGCGGGTCCGACGTGCGCGCCAACACCACCCGCGCCGAGCCCGCCGACGGGGCCTACCGGTTGCATGGGCACAAGTGGTTCTGCTCGGCCCCGATGTCGGACGGGTTCCTGACGCTGGCGCAGGCGCCGGGCGGATTGTCCTGTTTCCTCGTCCCGCGCTGGACGGAGGAGGGCCGCAACGCGATCCACCTGATGCGGCTGAAGGACAAGCTGGGCAATCGGGCGAATGCCTCGGCCGAAATCGAGTATCACGGAGCGCGGGCCCATCTTCTGGGGGAAGAGGGGCGGGGCGTCGCGAAGATCATCGAGATGGTACATCACACCCGGCTCGACACCGCGATGGCGCCTGCGGGCCTGATGCGGGCGGCCCTGGCCGAGGCGCATCGCTGGACCGCTTTCCGCACCGCGTTCCAGCGCCGCCTGATCGATCAGCCGCTGATGCGCCGCCTGCTGGCCGACCTGACGCTGGACATGGAAGGCGCGGTGGCGCTGGGCCTGCGTGTCGCGCGTAGTTTCGACGACCGCTCGGCGCGACCCTTTGCCCGGATCGCCGTGGCGCTCGCGAAGTTCCTCAACAACAAGCTGTGCCCGACCGTCGTCTACGAGGCGATGGAGGCGCTGGGCGGGCAGGGCTACACCGCCGATACCGCGCTGCCGATGCTCTATCGCGAGGCGCCGCTCAATTCCATTTGGGAGGGGTCGGGCAACATCATATGCCTCGACATCCTTCGCACGCTGGCCCGCGACCCTGCGGCGGCAGAGGCGCTTGCGGAAAACCTTGAGGCTTCGACGGGGCGGCTGGCCTCTTACGACGCAGCGCTGGCCGCGCATCGCGACCTGTGGCGCGGCCTGCCCGACGAGGCCGACGCGCGGAGGTTTGCCGAGGAAACCGCGACGCTGCTGACCGCGGCCGTGCTGATCGAACGGGCGCCACCGGCCGTGGCCGAGGCCTATGCCGCGACCCGCCTGGGCCAGCGCGGACGGCTGGCCGGGTCGGTCGCAATGCAGGATCCCGGTGCGGTGCTCGCGCGGTTGGGCGAGGGCTGATCGGGGCAGTCGTCGGCCCCCAGTCTGCCGCGGCCGCCCCCCTCTATCGCAAGAAGGGGGGCCGAGGCCCCCCTTTTGCGTGACGTGGATATGTCAGGTCCGGCGGAGGGTTACTCGGCGCCCTTGTAGATGTTGACCAGCTTGTCGAACATCGCGAGCGCATCCTCGCGCGAGCGCTGGAACGAGTTGCGCCCGATGATCGAGCCGTTGCCGCCGCCGTCGCGGATGGCGCGGGCATCCTCGTAGACGCTGTCCTCGCCCTTTTTCGCGCCGCCGGAGAACACGATCAGGCGGCGGCCATTGAACGACGAACGCACGCATTCGGCCACGCGGGCCGCCTGGGTCGAGATGTCGATGCCGCCCTGCTCGAACGACTTCTTGGCCTCGGCCTGTTCGAGGTGATCGGTCGAGAGCTTCACCTTGATGATATGGGCACCAAGCAGGGCCGCGATATGCGCGGCATAGGCGCTGATGTCGGCCGCGGTTTCGCCGGACTTCGAAATCGCCTCGCCGCGGGGGTAGGACCAGATCACGGTCGCGACGCCCTTGGCGGCGGCTTCCTTGCGCATCTCGACGATCTCTTCGAACATGTCGAGCGCCATGTCGCTGCCGGGATAGATGGTAAAGCCGATGGCCGCGCAGCCCAGGCGCAGCGCGTCGTCGACGCTGGCGGTCACGGCCTGGTTCTTGCCCGCGGTGTCCGACATCAGCGAGTTGGCGGAGTTCACCTTGAGGATCGTCGGGATCTGCCCGGCAAAGGTGTCGGCCCCGGCTTCGAGCGGGCCCAGCGGCGCGGCATAGGCCGAGAGGCCCGCGTCGATCGCCAGCTGGTAATGGTAATGCGGATCATAGGCCGCGGGGTTCGGCGCAAAGGACCGCGCGGGCCCGTGTTCGAACCCCTGATCGACCGGCAGGATGATCATCTTGCCTGACCCGCGCAGGCGGCCCTGCATCAGCATCTGGCAGAGCTTCGCCTTGACCCCCGGAGTTTCGCCTTCGTAGTTGGCAAGGATCTGCTTGACGGTGCGCGAGGCTTTCATCGGACGGTCTCCCTTTTAGGATACTTCGGTTGGGTTGAGGCTTAGGTAACCCGGAAGGCCGACGCAACGTCGGTGGCGCTAACGCGGCGCGAATTCGCGCGGCCGGGTGTCCGGCCGCGCGGGGGGCACGGGGCTACCGACCGCCGAACTCTGCCGGCAGGTCGCCGTCGATCCAGGCCTGCAGCGCACGGTCGGCGGCCTCGGCCTCGGCCTCCTGCCAGCGGGCCTGCGCCTGCGGGTCGGCCCGGCGGACACGGGCGTCGATCTGGTCCAGAACGTCGGCCGCCTCGCGGTCGCCGGCGGCTTTGGCCAGCGACGCCCAGTAGACGGCCATCGGGTAGGACCGTACCGCTCCACGTCCCGACAGGCGGGCGAACGCCGCGTCGCGCAGCGCGGCGACCGACGTCAGGTCGACGCCCTCGGTCTGCGCCTCGGGATCCCCCGCCGCCTGCTGTTGCAGCTCAAGGACGCTGTCAAAGCCAAGCTCAGCCTCCATCCGGTCAAGCTGCGCGGCCGCGCCATGGGCGTCCGCCGCCCCGGCCAGAAGCGCCCAGCGATAGGCGGCTTGGGCGTCCGTGTCGCGCAGCGCCTGCGCCAGGGCAAGCGCTGCCGCACCATCGCCCGCTTCGGCCAGGCCGGACAGCAGGGCGACACCGCGCTCGACCGAGCGTGGGGCGCCGTCGCCGGTCAGGACCGCCATGCCGACCCGGCGGCGATCCTCTTCGGAGAGCGTGTCCGCATCCCCCTCGATCGCGCGCGATAGCAGCTCGGCGGGCACCGCGTTGCGTGCAACCCGCGGCGCGGTCGAGACGGTGGGGGTCAGGTCGGCGAAGAGGAAGGCGGTATCAATGCTGTCACCCGTGACATCGATGAAGGTGCCGTAGTCGTGCGTGCTGCGCGCCCCGACGGTCAGGCGGCGGCCGTCGCCGACGAAGGCGGGCCATGCCTCGGCCGCCGAGGCGACAAAGGCCTCCTGCTCGGGCGTCAGGGCGATCTCTTCGGGCGACGGTGCGGCGGGCTCTTCCGGGATGTCGTCCGCCATGTCGTCCGGACCCTCCGGCGCGGCGTCGTCGTCCTGCGGCGCCTCCGCTCCGGGCGGCAGCAGCTGGCCCTCGTCCTCCGGGGCGGGGGGCATGCCGTCGGGCGAGGCGAAGGGATCTTCGTCCGAATAGGGATCCTCGAAGGGATCGAAGGGCTCTTCGGGCACGGCGGGGGCCGCGGCCTGGGCGTTCATGTCTTCCAACATCGACGTCAGCATGCCCGAAATCGCCGCGCCGGCTGTGTCGGGATCGGTGAATGCCGGCGGGAACATCGGCGAAAGCTTGTCGAGCCCGCCCAGATCCTCGACCGTAAGCTCGATCCCGCGCAGGAACATCACCGGCTCGACGTTCGGCTGGTACTGGTAGTCCATGCTGTCGTCCATCCCGTACGAGCGGGGCGGGCTGAACCAGATGTAATCGAGCTCGGTCGTGGCATCGACGGCAAAGCCTTCGCTGAGCTCGGCGAAGATGTGCAGGTCGGCGCCGGACGAGGGCATGTCGTAGACCCCGTCGATGGTCAGGCGGGGCACGGTGATGTCGCCGAAGCCCAGGCCCACGACCATCGGGCGAGCGCTGGGGGGTAGGCATTCCGGCGTGGCGGTTACGCCTGCGGCCTGCGCCGACATGCGGATCGTCTCGGGCGAATCGGGCGGTGCGGTGCGCAGGGTGACGCGGTCGATCTGCACGTGGCAGTCGTAGCCGTCCGACCACTCGACATACGGCCACATGTCGATGTCCTGCAGGCTGATCTGGCCCGCGGCGACATCGACGGAAAGGTCGGAATAGCTGAGCTCGGTGACTGTCCGCGTGCTGACGAGTGCAAGCTGGAACAGCCGCTGCGCCACCTGGTCCGGACCGTAGAGCGAAAAGAACTCGCCCCACGTCGTGGCCCCCGCGGCCCCCGGGGCCAGCGCGGCCGACAGGGCGGTGGCGGACAAGGCGGATGTGACTAGGGATCTGGGCATGCGGGGCTCCTGAAATGGTTTGTCCGAATGCCCTCTCTTCTCTGCCCCTCGTAACGATTTTGCCATCGCCGCGTGAGCTGACCGGCGGGAATATGCCGTTCCTGCATCCCCTGCCTTTTCGTCGCTCAGACAGTCACGGCGCGATGGGCGACGGGGAGGGGCCGCCGGGCGGAACCGCCGCCCAATGACCCCCCATTCGTTCAGGCCCTGACCGCTCAGGACTCGAGCGCGGCGACCCCAGGCAGGGTCTTGCCCTCCATCCATTCCAGGAACGCGCCGCCCGCGGTGGAGACGTAGGAGAAATCCGCTGCCGCGCCGGCCTTGTTCAATGCCGAGACGGTGTCGCCGCCCCCGGCGACCGAGGTCAGCTTGCCCTCGCGGGTCAACTCTGCGGCCTTGGCTGCCGCGGCGTTGGTGGCCGCGTCGAAGGGCGCGATCTCGAACGCGCCCAGCGGGCCGTTCCAGATCAGCGTATGCGCTGCCTCGAAGATCGCCGCGATCCGGGCGACGGTGTCGGGCCCGGCGTCGAGGATCATCGCATCCGCGGGGCAGGCGTCGGCCGCGACGGTTTCGCTTTCGGCGCCGGCCTTGAACTCGCGGGCCACCACGACGTCCTCGGGCAGCACGATTTCGCAGGCGGCCTCTTCGGCCTTGCCCAGGATGTCGCGCACCGTGTCGGCCATCTCGTGTTCGGCCAGCGACGTGCCGACATCGACGCCCTTGGCGGCGAGGAAGGTGTTGGCCATGCCGCCGCCGATCACCAGGTGGTCGACCTTGCGCACCAGGTTGCCCAGGAGGTCGAGCTTGGTCGACACCTTGGCTCCGCCCACCACGGCGACGACGGGACGCTTGGGCGCGCCCAGGGCGGTTTCGAGCGCCTCGAGCTCGGCCGCCATCAGCCGGCCGGCGCAGGCGGGCAGCAGGCGGGCCACGGCCTCGGTCGAGGCATGGGCGCGGTGGGCTGCGGAAAACGCGTCGTTGCAGTAGCAATGCGCCAGCGCGGCCAGTTCGGCAGCAAAGCGCGGATCATTGGCCTCTTCGCCGGGATTGAAGCGCAGGTTTTCCAGCAGCAGCACGTCGCCGGGCTGCATCTCGGCCACCCAGCGCTTGGCGGGCTTGTCGCTGTCGTATCCGGCAAAGGTCACCTTGCAACCCAGCGCCTGCTCCAGCGCGGGGACTGTCACGCCCAGAGACATCTCGGGCACGACCTTGCCCTTGGGGCGCCCGAAATGCGCGATCAGCACGGGTTTGCCGCCGGCGTTCAGGATATCGCGCACCGTGGGGACGATCCGTTCGATCCGCGTGGCGTCCGTGACCCGGCCGTCTTCGACCGGCACGTTGATGTCGACCCGGACCAGCACCGTCTGGCCGTCGAGCTCCATGTCGTCGAGGCTTTTCCAGTCCATCTGTCCATCCTTCCTTGTTTCTTGCCACCGAAAGACCTCAAGCCGGGCGCGGGGTCAAGCGCGCCGCTGCGACGCGCCGCGGACCGATGCGCGGCAGGAACGCCGGCAGCCGCGCGAAAGCCCGCGCTGCTCGGCCCGCCGCCCCCTTTCGGCGGACGTTTGCTGAAAACGGCCCGAAGGCGCGCCGATGTCGGCCCGGCAGCGGGCCGCCCGCATCACCGCGAATGGCCTTTCCCTTCGACCGCGTGCGCACTACCCTTCGGCCCGACCAAGGACAAAGGAGCCCGTGCCGACATGGCCGAGATCAAGGACCCCGAAAACACCATCGTCATCGAGCTGAAGGACGGTCCCGTGACGATCGAACTTCTGCCCGACGTCGCGCCCAAGCATGCCGAGCGGATGAAGGAACTGGCCCGGTCGGGCGCCTACGACAACGTGGTGTTCCACCGCGTGATCGAAGGTTTCATGGCGCAGACCGGCGATGTCGAGAATGGCAACGCCGAAAAGGACTACAACCCCCGTCTCGCGGGGACGGGCGGGTCGTCGATGCCCGACCTGCCGGCCGAGTTCTCGAAGCTGCCGCATGATCGTGGCACGCTCGGCGCCGCACGCTCGTCGAACCCGAACTCGGCGAACTCGCAGTTCTTCATCAACTTCTCGGACAACCACTTCCTGAACGGGCAGTACACGGTCTACGGCCGGGTGATCGACGGCATGGCCCATGTCGACGCCATCGCCCGCGGCGAGCCGCCCGCGAACCCCGACCGGATGATCAGCGTCAAGGTGGCCGCGGATGCCTAAGCTTCTCGCCTCCATCGCCGCGCTGGCGCTCGGCGCGGCCCCGGCGTTGGCCACCGGGATCGAGATCGACGTCGCGGGCGAGGCCCAGGGCACGATCACCATCGACCTGTTCGAGGATGTCGCCCCCCAGCATGTCGCGCGCATTGTCGAGCTTGCCGAGACGGGCGCCTATGACGAGGTGGTGTTCCACCGCGTGATCGACGGCTTCATGGCGCAGACCGGCGACGTTCAGTACGGGGTCGCCGGCAGCGACATGTCGCTGGCCGGAACCGGCGGGTCCGAGCAACCCGACCTCGAGGCCGAGTTCTCGGACCGCAGCTTCGACCGTGGCACCGTCGGCATGGCGCGCAGTGCCGATCCCGACAGCGCCAACAGCCAGTTCTTCATCATGTTCGCCCCGGCGCCGCATCTCGACGGGCAGTACACCATCGTGGGCGAGGTGACCGAGGGGCTGGACGTACTGGACGCGATCAAGCGCGGCGAAGGCGCCAATGGCGCCGTCATCGGCGAACCCGACCGCATGGAAGCGGTGCGCGTCATCGACTGACGCCACCCGACGCCGTCCGCCTGCATTCGGCGACAAAAGGGCCCCGTTCGCAAACGACGGGGCCCTTCTTGCGTTCAGGCCCTTTCCGCATGGCGATTGCCATGGGGCACGCGGGCTGCAGGTTGGAGCCCGCGCACTCCCGGCAGGTGGCGGTCGGGGAGAAGAGAGGGTCCGTCATCTCGCATCGGGTGCCGGAGCGCGCGACTTGGGAACAGGTGCGCCAAATCACTCTTCCGCGCGGTCGCGGGGCGGGTCCGGACAGAAAATGCCGCGCCCCGGGGAAGGGACGCGGCAGATCGGGGCCATCGCGGGATCGAGCGGCCGCAGACCCCGTGCAACCCGGGCCATGGCGGGGCGGGGGACGTGCCCCGCGACCGCCCGGGCAAGGCTCAGCGCGGCAGCAGCACGCCCTCGACCACGTGAATGACGCCGTTCGACTGCATGACGTCGGCGGTCGTGACCTCGTAGGCATTGCCGCTTTCGTCGTAGATGAAGACCGCGCCGCTGTCGGTCTGCTGCGCCGACAGGGCGTCGCCCGACACGGTGTCCATGTGGTAGAACCCGTCCGCACCGATGCCCGCCACGATGTCGCCGGCGGTGATCGCGCCCGGCACCACGTGGGCGGTCAGCACCTTGGCGAGCTGGTCGCGGTTCTCATCCATCATCAGGCTGTCGACCGTGCCCTCGGGCAGCGCGGCAAAGGCGTCGTCGGTGGGCGCGAAGACGGTAAAGGGGCCTTCGCCCTGCAGCGTCTCGACCAGCCCGGCCTGCTGAACCGCGGCGACGAGCGTGGTGTGGACGGGCGACTCCATCGCGTTTTCGATGATATCGCGGTCGGCATACATCGCCGCACCGCCGACGGTCGGGTTGTCGCCTGCCATGCCGCCCGATGCCATGTCGTCTGAGCTTGTCCCTTCGGAGTCCATCCCGCTCGCGGCCGCGTCATCGCTGCCAGCGGCGCCGTCCATGGTGCCGCCGTCAGTCGCGCCGTCCGAGCCCGAGTCCTGCGGGGGGAGCAGCACGGTGTCGATCACGTGGATGACGCCGTTCGATTGCTGCACGTCTGCGATGGTCACGGTGGCCACGCGGCCGTTTTCGTCGGTCAGCGTGATCGCGTCGCCGTCCATCTGCGCCTGCAGCGTGCAGCCGCCCAGCGTGGGCACCGGGTGGTTGCCGTTGTCATCCTCGATCATGCCGACGATCGCGTCCGACATCGCGTCGGCGGCGACGACATGACACGTCAGGACCTGGGTCAGCTGCTCCTTGTTTTCGGGCAGAAGCAGGGTGTCGACCGTGCCTTCGGGCAGCGCGGCGAAGGCGTCGTCGGTGGGCGCGAAGACGGTGAAGGGGCCTTCGCCCTGCAGCGTCTCGACCAGGCCCGCGGCCTGCACCGCGGCGACGAGCGTTTCGTGATCGGCCGAGTTCATCGCGTTCTCGACAATGTTGCGGTCGGCCAGCATCTCGGCCCCGCCCACCATCGGATTGTCCGTGTCGGACTGCGCCAGCACGGCGGCCGGCGCGGCAAGCGCCATGGTCGAGGCCAGAAGCGCGGTTTTCAGACGAATGGTCATAGCTTTCTCTCCCTGTTCTCCGCCCCCGGAAACGGGGCAGGTTATGCAGAAAGCTACGGATCGCGGGGCCCGGCAGTTGCAAAATGTCGGCAGGAACCTTGCAAGTTACTGAGCCTGCGTGAAAGATTCCTGCCCGAAGGGGGGAGGTTTGACCAACTTCGCCGCCCCGATCCCTGTGTCCGTCGATACCGCGCGGACCCGATCTGGCGCGCCCTGGGGCTAGCCGCGGCGCCGGCGCCTGCGGCCGTCATCGCCCCCGCCCGCGTTGAAGGTCACGTCGGGCAGGGTGACGATGCGCGCCAGTTCGGGAAAGGGATCGGTGGCGTGGGGCAGGGCGTTCGCGGCTACGAAATGCTCCTGAAACTTCGGCTCGATGGCGGTTTCGATCTTCGTGATGCGGCGCACCTGCGCCTCGATCCGCGCCCGGTCGGCAAGGTTGCACAGCGCCATCCGCGCCCCCGTTCCGGCGGCGTTCCCGGCCGAGGTCACGGCGTCGAGCCGGGCATCGGGGATCATACCCAGAACCATCGCGTGCAGGGGCGAGATATGCGCCCCGAAGGCGCCCGCCAGCACCACCCGGTCGACCCGATCGACGCCCATGTCGTCCATCAGCAGCCGCGCACCCGCGTAAAGCGCCGACTTCGCCAGCTGGATCGCGCGGATGTCTGACTGGGTCACGGTGATGCGCTGTTCGCCCGCCTCGTGGATGACGTAGGCATGGGTGCGGCCTTCGGGGATGCTGCGGGGGGTGCCCGTCTGCTCGGCCGAGCCGATCAGCCCGCGCGCGTCCAGAAGGCCCGCGATGCGCATCTCGGCCACAGCCTCGATGATGCCCGAGCCGCAGATGCCGGTGACGCCCGTGGGCCCCACGGCCGCGGCAAAGCCCGGATCGTCGGACCAGAGCTCGCAGCCGATGACGCGGAACCGCGGCTCCTTGGTCGCGGGGTCGATGCGGATCGCCTCGATCGCGCCGGGTGCCGCGCGTTGGCCGCTGGAAATCTGCGCCCCCTCGAAGGCGGGTCCGGTGGGCGAAGAGCAGGCCAGCACCCGGCTGCGATCGCCCAGAAGGATTTCGGCATTGGTGCCGACATCGACGATCAGCACCAGGTCCTCGGACGTCTCTGGCGCCTCGGAAAGCGCCACGGCGGCGCAGTCCGCGCCCACGTGTCCCGCGATGCACGGCAGGATGTAGGCGCGTGCGGCGGCGCCGATGGACGACAGGTCGAGCGCGGCGGCATCGAGCGTCAGCGCGTCCGAGGTGGCCAGCGCAAAGGGCGCCTGGCCCAGTTCCACCGGGTCGAGGCCCAGCAGCAGGTGATGCATCACCGGGTTGCAGACAAAGACGACCTCGAGGATCGCGGCGGGGTCGGCCTGCGCCTCGGCGGCGATCTCGGTCGCGAGCCGGTTCAGCGCCTCGCGCACCGCGGCGGTCATGGCCTCGGCGCCGCCGGGGTTCATCATCGCGTAGGACACGCGGCTCATCAGGTCCTCACCAAAGCGGATCTGCGGGTTCATCACCCCGGCCGAGGCCAGAACCGCCCCGGTGCGCAAGTCGGTCAGATGCGCGGCGATGGTGGTCGACCCCAGGTCGACGGCGAGGCCCAGCAGCGGCCCGTCGTGGAACCCCGGCCAGACGTCCAGCAGCCTGTGGCGCGCGTCGTGGTGCCCCTTGTTCAGCGCTACGGTGACCTGCCAGCCGCCTTTGCGCAGCGCCGGTTGCAGGCGTGACAGGACCGACAGCGGCACCTCCACCGCCTCGACGCCCCAGTCGCGGGCCAGCGCGTCGCGCAGCCGCTGCAGATCGCCCGAGGGGTCGTGCATGTCGGGTTCGGCCACCTGCACGAAGGCCAGTCGCGTGGCGGGGTCCATAACAATGTCGCGCGCGGTCGCGGCCTTGCGCACCACCTGCCGGTGCACCTGGCTTTCGGGCGGCACGTCGATCACCACATCGCCCAACACCTTGGCCTGGCATCCCAGGCGACGGCCCGAGGCAAGGCCGCGCTTCTGACGATAACGTTCCTCGACCGCGTTCCACTCGGACAGCGCGCCGTCCTCGACGGTGACCCCATGCTTGGCGAACTGACCCGTGCCGGGGGTGATCTGGCAGCGCGAACAGATGCCCCGCCCACCGCAGACGCTGTCGAGGTCGACGCCCAGCTTGCGCGCGGCCTCCAGCACCGGCGTACCCGCGGGGACACGACCGCGGCGCCCCGAGGGGGTGAAGACGACGAGCGGATCCTGGGTCATCTGGGGGGCCTTGTCTGCTGGAGGAACGTCTGGCGGAGGAAACCATGGTGCGGGAAACCGCTGCGATCGGCCATGGTTTCCCCGGGAAAAGAACATGGGCGGCGCGCGCCCGGCACATGGGCGCCACGGTCGCCGGACCGGTTCGCAGAGCGCGCGTGGCGGGGACCGAGCCTGTCTCGTGCGCTGACGACGTTCGTCGTGTCCCGCCCGCGAAGGACAGGTTCGGCGCGACGCTTGGATCCCGGGGAGTGCGGGTCGCGCCACGCCCGGGTCAGATCGCGTGGATCGACGGGCCGCCCGATGCGGGCGCGCAAGGTCCCCCGGAGGCGCTCTGCCGCCCGGGGAACGGGGCGTTGCCGAAAGTCGACGCCGCACCCGGTCCGACGCTGATGGGCGCTTTGTCGGGCGGCGCCAAGGTCCCGGTTCCACCCGATCCTGTGCAATGGCGAACCGATGCGGTGCATCCGGGGACTGTTTCGACGTGGGGTCGCAAGGAACGTGTCCCGCGGGGCGCCCGTTTGCGCAACGTACCCTGAAGGGAGAAAGACATGACCGATACCATCACCACCATCAATCCTGCCACCGGCAAGACCCTCGACAGCTACTCGTATATGTCCGACGACGAGGCGCGCGGCGTCGTCGATGCGTGCCACGAGGCGTTTCTGGGCTGGAAGGCCCTCAGTGCAGAGCAGCGCGGCGACGCGATCCGCAAGGTCGGCGCCGGGCTCAAGGCCCGCAAGGACGAGCTGGTCAAGCTGATGACCGCCGAGATGGGCAAGCTGGAAAGCCAAAGCGCTCAGGAGATCGACCTTTGCGTCGGCATCTGCGACTGGACCGCCGAAAACGGCCCCGCCGAGCTGGCCGACGACGAACGCGTGCTGCCGAATGGCGGCAAGGGGGTCGTCCATTACTCGCCCATCGGCGTCATCTACGGCATCCAGCCGTGGAATTTCCCGGCCTACCAGGTCGTCCGCTACTCGATCGCCAACCTGATGGCGGGCAACGGCGTCCTCCTCAAGCATGCCGAAAGCGTCACCGGATCGGCGATGCTCCTGCAGGAGATCTACGACGCCGCGCTGCCCAAGGGGCTTTTCGGCGTGCTGCGGATCAGCCATGACCAGTCCGACGCGATCATCGACAATGACAAGGTGCGCGGCGTCACCCTGACCGGCAGCCCCACTGCAGGCTCCATCGTCGCCAAGAAGGCGGGCGAGAAGCTGAAGAAGACCGTGCTCGAACTGGGGTCGAACGACGCCTACATCGTGCTTGAGGACGCGGATATCGACCAGGCCGTGCAGCAATGCGTTCTGGGCCGGGTCTACAACAACGGCGAAACCTGCGTCGCGGCCAAGCGGTTCATCGTGGTCGATGCCGTCTACGACCGGTTCCGCGACGCCTTCGTCAAAGCGATGTCCGACGTGAAGGCAGGCGATCCGACGTCGGACGACACCGACCTCGGCCCGATGGCGCGCGAGGATCTGCGCGACAAGCTGGCTGATCAGGTCAAGGACAGCGTCGCGCGCGGGGCCAAGGTGCTGTGCGGTGGCGAGGTGCCCGAGGGCCCGGGGTTCTTCTATCCCGCGACGGTTCTCGAAGACGTGGCGACGGGCCAGCCCGCCTATGATGACGAGCTTTTCGGGCCCGTCGCCGCGCTGATCCGTGCCACTGACGCCGATGATGCGATCCGCATCGCCAATGACAGCCGCTTCGGCCTGGGCGGCGGCATCTTCAGCCAGAACGAAGAGCGAGCGATCGCGCTGGCCGCCGAGCATTTCGATACCGGCATGGTCTTCGTGAACGGCTTCGGCGTGGCACAGCCAAACATGCCCTTCGGCGGCGTGAAGGACTCGGGCTACGGTCGCGAACACGGCGGCTTCGGCATCAAGGAGTTCGTCAACGCCAAGGCGATCAACGTCATGGGCTAGGCCCGAAAGGGACCCGCGATGGGGATGGCCCCGTCGCACGAGGGAAAGGGGGGCGGGCCTCAGGCCCGCCGCCTCCGCCGTCCGCCGCGGCCTGCGCCAGCATCCTGTGCGGCGCGGGCCGCGTCGACGTAAGGCGTGCCCGCCTCGACCGCGTCCAGCACCCGCCCGAACTTGATCCAGTCGGCGCCGTGCGCATCGTGGTTCATCAGCAGGTTGGCGGCCCGGATCGCCTCCATCTCGACCGCGCGGATCGGGTTCATGATCGCGCTGGTCATCCCCGCCCCGATCGCCATCGGCAGGAAGGCCGCGTTGATGCCGTGCCGGTGCGGAAGCCCGAACGAGATGTTCGAGGCACCGCATGTCGTGTTGACGCCCAGCTCGTCCCGCAGGCGCCGGACGAGGGTGAAGACCTGCCGCCCCGCCGTGGCCATCGCGCCCACCGGCATCACCAGCGGGTCGACGACGATGTCATGCGCGGGAATGCCGAAATCGGCGGCCCGTTCGACAATCTTCTTCGCCACTGCGAAGCGCACGTCTGGATCCTCGGAGATCCCGGTGTCGTCGTTCGAGATCGCGACCACCGGGACGTTGTACTTCTTAACCAGCGGCAGCACGACCTCCAGGCGCTCTTCCTCGCCCGTGACCGAGTTCAGGAGCGGCCGGCCGTTGCAGGCGGCAAGCCCGGCCTCCAGCGCGGCGGGCACCGAGCTGTCGATGCACAGCGGCGTGTCGGTCAGCCCCTGGACGAGTTCGAGCATCTTCACCATCAGCGGCGGCTCGGTCTCGTTCGGGTTGGGGTTCGAGTTGTAGACGACGCCCGCGTTGATATCGAGCACCATCGCCCCGCAGGCGACCTGCGCCAGCGCGTCCGCCTCGACGGTCGAGAAATCGCCGGCCTCGAGTTCGGCCGCCAGTTTCTTGCGGCCGGTGGGGTTGATCCGTTCCCCGATCACGCAGAACGGCTCGTCAAAGCCGATGGTGACGGTACGGGACTGCGATTCCACCACGGTGCGGGTCATTGGCGGGCTCCTTCGGAGGGGCTGAGGATGGCGGCAAGGGCGGGGTCGTCGAAATCGTCGATCACGTCGGTGGCGCCATGGGCGCGCAGCTCGTCCGGGGACAGGCTCGATGTCAGCCCGACCGTGCGCAGCCCCGCCGCGACGGCAGCGCGAATGCCTGAGCCGCTGTCCTCGAAGGCGACGGCGGCGTCGGGGGATAGGTCCAGCCGGTCCAGCGCCACCTGATAGGGCATCGGATCGGGTTTGCCGCGCGGCAGCTCGTCCCCGATCACGATGGTGTCGAAGGCATCGGAAAGATCGATGGCGCGCAGCATGGCGTCGGCATTGGCGCGCGGTGCGTTGGTGACGACCGCCATCGGCCAGCCCGCGGCCCGCGCCCGCGCCAGCAGCGGGCGCAGACCTGCCGCCGGTTCGGCCTCGGTCCCCAGAAGGTCGCGGAACGCGGCCTCTTTCTCGTCGGCCAAAGCCTGCGGGTCGGTGCCGGGCAGAAGCTGGAAGATATCCCGGTTCTGCCGCCCATGGATCTGTGCGGTATAGAAGGCCTCGTCGATCTCGCGCCCGTGGCGGGCGAAGATGTCGATGAAGACGCGGGCATGCAGGGGATCGGTGTCCAGCAGCGTGCCGTCGAGGTCGAACAGAAGCGCGGGCATCAGGCCGCGCTCCCGCCGTTGGCGATCAGCGTGCGCAGGCGGTCGGGCGTGTAATCGGCGTCCAGCCGTGCGGCCCAGTCCTCGGCCAGCGCCTCGGGCGTGCCCTCGGCCGCGATCGGATCGGCGCGCCGCCACTCGGCAAGGTAGGCATCCGTCCCTGCCGCGCCCGAGGCCATGGCGGCGCGGTCGATCGCCTGTTCGAACCGCTCGGGCAGCGGACGCTTGACCGCCGCCCGACCGCGACCGACCAGGACCTGGGCCGGGATGTCACGCCAGTAGACGATGGTGATATCGGGCATTGCGTCGGGCTTCCTTGCGGTGGTCCCCTCCTGATACGCGGCGCGGGCGGTGCGGGAGGGGTCAATTTCGACATCTCTGCCCCGCGCTGCGACTCGCGCCGCGCCGGGGACATGCCAGCGGTATAGGGGGGCGCGGGTCCGCCGCGCCAGTCATCCGGCCATGAAAGATCTGCAACACCTTGTTGCGGTCGGACGGAAAAGCGGTGCGGGCAGGGCCATCCCCCCCAGGGGCACCGAGCCCGGGGACCTGTCCGGTTTGCCGGGTCCGGCCCGCGACGGGGCGACACAGGCCGCAATGCTTGCGCCGAACCGGATTGGCCCCTAGCATGGGGGCAACCTGATTGGAGGGCGATTTCATGGCGCCCAAGCGTCCCGCCGGTGGTGCGGGCGCGTTCCCGAAGCCGGTCGAGCCGCCTTCGCCACCGAACGCCGACCCGGCGGAGCTTTATGCTGCGCTGGACCTCGGCACCAATAGCTGTCGCATGCTGATTGCCCAGCCCAAGGGCAACCAGTTTCACGTCGTGGACAGCTTTTCGAAGACCGTTCAACTGGGTCTGGGGCTTGAAGCCTCGGGCCGGCTGTCGCGGTCGTCGATGAACCGAACCGTGCAGGCCCTGCGGATCTGCCGCAAGAAGCTGCGCAAGCACAACGTCCAGCGGATGCGGCTGGTCGCTACCGAGGCCTGCCGCCGCGCCACCAACGCGCGCGACTTCATGGGCCATGTCGAACGCGAGACCGGTCTGAAGCTCGAGATCATCCAGCCAGAGGAGGAAGCCCGGCTTGCCGTGATCTCCTGCGCGCCGCTGGTATCGACCCGGACCGACCAGCTTCTGGTGATCGACATCGGCGGCGGCTCGACCGAGCTGGTGTGGATCGACCTGACCCGCGTGCCCCGGGTGGATCGGCCGCGGGCGATCATGCGGCTGCATTCGGGCTTCACGCCCAAGGCCGGGTCGCCGTTTCCGGCGGCGCGGGTGGTCGACTGGATCTCGGTGCCGCTTGGCGTCGCGACCCTGCGCGACCAGTTCAACGATGTCGAAAACGATGCCGCGCGCTTTGCGCTGATGTCGTGGTTCTTCGAGGAGAACCTGTCGGACTTCTCTCCCTATGCCTCGGAGCAGGCGAAGGATGGGTTCCAGATCATCGGCACCTCGGGCACGGTCACCACCGTCGCGGCAAGCCACCTTGAGCTGAAACGCTATGATCGTAACCGGGTGGACGGACTGCGCATGACCTCGGACCAGATCGACAAGGTGATCCGCGATTACCTTGCGCTGGGGCCCGAGGGGCGGCGCACCGACCCGCGCATTGGACGCGACCGCCATGCGCTGATCATGTCGGGCGCGGCGATCCTGCAGGCGCTGCTGCGGGTCTGGCCGACGGACCGCCTGTCGGTGGCCGACCGGGGCCTGCGCGAAGGGCTGCTCTATGCCCAGATGTCCGCCGACGGGGTGCTGGAGGACGGACCTTTCTAGGTGTCGGCCTCGGGTCAGCCTCGGGGGTGAGGCGCTCATCGGCCCTTGCGGGCCTTTTCGCGGTGGTCCATGTCGCGCGGGTCCGCCCGGCGGCGGAGCGCGGCGCGGACATGCGGGATACGAAGGACGCTATGGCAAAGAAACCCACATCGGGGCGCGGACGGCGCGATCTGACGGTCAAGGTCAAGACCGCGCGGGGCCGCAAGCTAAGCTCGACCCGCTGGCTGGAACGGCAGCTGAACGACCCCTACGTGCAGCGCGCCCGGGCCGAGGGATATCGTGGCCGCGCGGCGTTCAAGATCCTTGAACTGGACGACAGGTTCCGGTTCCTCGTGCCTGGCGCCCGCGTCGTCGACCTGGGCTGCGCGCCGGGCGGCTGGTGCCAAGTGGCGGTGACCCGGGTGAACGCGCTGGGCGAAAAGTCGGGCAAGGCGCAGGGCCGGGTGCTGGGCATCGACCTGCAGGAGGTCGAGCCGATCACCGGGGCCGAGATCCATCAGCTGGATTTCATGGAGGACGACGCCGACGCCAAGGTCAAGGCCTGGCTCGGCGGCCCGGCCGAGGTGGTGATGTCGGACATGGCGGCCTCGTCCTCGGGACACAAGCAGACCGACCACCTGCGCATCGTCGCGCTGTGCGAGGCTGCGGCCGAACTTGCCTTCGACGTGCTCGAGCCGGGCGGAACCTTCGTGGCGAAGGTGCTGGCGGGCGGGGCCGAAACCGGCCTGCAGACCCTGCTGAAGCAGCGCTTCGACAAGGTCGCGAACGTCAAGCCGCCCTCCAGCCGTGCCGACTCGTCCGAGAAATTCGTGGTCGCCATGGGCTTCCGGGGCTGACACTCGGTTGCCGGACCGCCCGCCGCCGGCATTGTCGACGGGGGCAGGGCGGTGCGCGAAAGGGCGGTGTCGGTTTGTCCGGTGCCGGTTTGGGCGGTGCGGGGTTGGGCGGCGCGGGGCGGGGCGGTGCGGCCTACCGCGCCAGCACCATGTCGGCCCTCAGGCCGCCCAGGTCGGCACTGTCGCCCAGCCGCAGCACGCCGCCGTGCTGCCGGGCGATATCGGCGGCGATCGCCAGGCCCAGCCCGACGCCGCCCCCGCGGTTCTGGTTTCGCGCCGTGTCGAGCCGCTGAAAGGGCTTCATCGCCTCGTCGCGCGCCTCGGGCGGAATGCCGGGGCCGTCATCCTCGACGCTGAAGACAACCGCGCGTTCGGTCACCGCGACGCTCAGACGCGCGCGCGTGCCATAGCGCACCGCGTTGCCCAAAAGGTTGTCGAGCGCGCGCGCCATCGCCTGCGGCCGCAGCATCACGGGCTCGGCCCCGTCGATCCGGCCCAACGCGACCGCGTGGCCCGCGCGGTGCGCCCGCGCCACGGCCTCGCCCGCAACCTCGGCCGGGTCGCATTCGACGCTGTCGTCCAGCGCCTCGAGCCGGGCGAAATCGAGGAACGTCGCCAGCATTTCTTCCATCTCGGCGACGTCGCGGGACAGGTCTTCGGTCTCGGCGTTGTCGTCCAGCATAGAAAGGCTCAGCTTCATCCGGGTCAGGGGGGTGCGCAGGTCGTGGCTGACCCCCGACAACATCAGCGTACGCTGCTGTGTCTGACGCTCGATCCGCATCCGCATGTCGAGAAACGCGTGCCCCGCCGCGCGCACCTCGGTCGCGCCCGAGGGGCGATAGGGCACCACGCGACCGCGGCCGAACGCCTCGGCCGCCGCTGCCAGCCGTTTGACCGGGCGCAGCTGGTTGCGCAGGAACAGGTAGGCGATCAGCGTCATCAGCAGGCTGACCACCACCATCAGCACCAGAAGCTGGTGCGGGTTCGACGCCGATACGCGGTAGCGCGGAAACCGGATCGCCACCGGGCCGTTGCGCGTGTCGACCGTAAGATGCACCTGCGAGATGTCGGTCGCCAGATCGATCCCCCGGAGGCCCTCCAGCCGTTCCTGCAGGATCGAGATCACCACCCGGCCCGACAGGTCGTAGAACCGCCGCGTGGCGCTGGCCACGGGGGTGGGGTCGGGCAGCGTCGTGTCCAGCGACAGCGCGCGCGCCAGGGGTTGCGCCACCTCGCGCGCCGCCCGGGGCGTGGGCGCGGCATCGATGCGGTCGGCCAGCAGGCTGAGCTCCAGCTCGACACTGCCGGTCATCTGGTCGGTGACGCCTTCGAAATGCCGCTGGATGAATGTGATCGACAACACCAGCTGGATCGTCACCACCGGCAGAAGCAGGATCAGAGCCGCCCGGCCGTAAAGCGACCGCGGCATGGAGCGTTTGAGCCAGTGCATCGACATGGCCTATGCCTTAGCGCAGCAGGGGCCGACACGGAAAGACGGAATGGCGATGACGGGACAGGGTGAGGGCAGGGGGGATGCGGTCTGGCCAGGGCTACCCGAAGGCGTCTCTTGCGTGATCGCGCCCAATGCCGGCCCCCTGACAGGGTCCGGCACAAATACGTGGATCCTCGTCGCGGCGCGGCCCGTCGTCATCGACCCCGGGCCCGACGACCCGGCGCACCTGGCCGCGATACTGGCGCATCTGGACGGCCGGCGGCCCGAGGCGATCCTCGTCACCCATGCGCATGCCGATCACGCCGGGCTGGCCCGCCCGCTGGCGGCACGCACCGGCGCCCCGGTGCTGGCCTATGGCGATGCGACGGCGGGGCGGTCGCCTGCGATGCGCGCGCTCGCCGCCGCGGGCCACGGCTGGGCCGGGGAGGGGGTGGCCAGCGTCGGCGCCCCCGACCGGGCGCTGGCGGACGGTGAGGTCCTGTCGATGGCGGGGCGCCGCATCGTTGCGCTCTGGACGCCCGGCCACTTCGGCAACCACCTGAGCTTCGAGGTCGATCGCGCGATCTTCTCGGGCGATCTGGCGATGGGCTGGGCCAGCACCCTGATCTCGCCGCCGGACGGCGACGTCGACGATTTCATCGCCTCCTGCCGCAGGTTGCGGGGGCGGGACCCGGCGATCCTCTTGCCCGGTCACGGCGCACCGGTCGCAGGGGCCGCGGACCGCCTGGACTGGCTGATCCGCCACCGGCAGGAGCGGGAGGCCGCGGTGCTGGCGCATCTGTCCCGCGGTGCGGCCGATCTTGCCGGACTGACTGCCGCGATCTACGCGGGCACCGACCCCGCGCTGCACCCTGCGGCGGCGCGCAACCTTTTCGCCCATCTCGTGGCCCTGCACGCCCGAGGCCGCGTCCAGGCGACCCCCGCGCTGTCTCCCGAGGCCCTGTTTTCACAGGCGGACGTCGGGTAATCGCTTTTTTGCTCCCAAGCCCACTGGACGCCCCTGTCGGGTCTTGCTATATGCGCCCCCGTGTTCCGGCGTAGCTCAGCGGTAGAGCAGTTGACTGTTAATCAATTGGTCGTAGGTTCGATCCCTACCGCCGGAGCCAATTCACCCACTAAGCCATTGATAATCAAGGCATAGGCTGAATTTGGCAAGTACAGTGTCACACAGCACTGTAGCACAAGTTCCTGAAATGCGGGTCGCTCGTCTCCAATCCTGGAGGCCGCATCTTGGCGACCACCCCTTACCTCCTACAACGCGGCTCAACCTGGAGCTGGCGTCGGCGTGTGCCTGAGTTTTCCACAAAAACCCGACATTGGCAGCTGTCTCTGCGCACCACGGACCGGTCGATCGCGTGTATCATCGCACGCAGATTGAACTACGAGTGCGACCGGATGCTGGATGCAATCACCGATGGAAAGCTGACCCCCGCCCAGGCCAAGGCCTGGCTGACCTCGGTTGTGCGCAGCGAGCTTGACCGCATCGAGCGCCAGCGCATGATCAGCCGGATGGACCCGGTGGGCTCATGCGAGGAAGACCAGCGTCTCGATTGGGCGACGGCGCGCGCCTGGTCTCATCTGGCAAGCAAGGGACTGCATGCGGAGCTTTCCGATCACGACCGACGTACCGTACTTAACGAGGGTTCGAACGAGGCGGACATCGCGTCGCTGGAGACGATGCTTGGCGTCCTGTCGCGCGATGTGCTGTCCGAGGCGGGCGTCAACAAGATGCTTCGCGCCGCGCGGGACAGCATTCAGACGGCTACAGGCGAGACCTTGAACCCTGCGACCGAGACGATTCTCTCTCTGCGGCAACTGCTGCTGGCGGGAAAAGCCGCGGCCTGGTCCGCATCTGAAGGTCAAGAAGATCCGAGCCTTGAACAAGCGCGCGCCCTTGCGCGGGAAATCCTCGACAGCGCGCCTGCCGAGATCAGCGATACCCGAGAGCCCCTTCACATCTCCGAGGAAGCCACACTGATCGGAGCACCTGCCCCAATTCGAATTTCGGCCCAGAGGCCAGAGTTCAGTTTTGATCCGGACATCGTCGCACTCGTTGAGCGCATCAATGCCGAGAGGGATCGCGATCATATCAAGGAAGACACCAGAAAGCAGCTTGCATCGCAGGCGCGTCTCTTCATCAAGGCCACGGGCATCACCGACGTACGAGAAATCACGCAGGGCCATCTCAAGTTCTACAAGTCGGTCCTGCAACGCCTTCCGACGAGCTACGGGAAGAGCCCGAAGGACGCGGAGCGAACCATCGATGAGCTTCTGGCACGCGCCGAGGATCTTCCCGAAAAGAAGGTCGGCCTCTCGCCCCGAACGATCAACGGCCACCTGGACCGGTTCAAGCTCATCTTCCAGTTCGCCAAGAGCGAAAGCATCACGATTTCGGACTCGATCGAGCTCGGTTTGCTCCGCGTCCGGGAGGAAAAGCGCAATCGCGACAAGCGCGAAGCTTTTACCTTGCCGGAACTTCAGCAGGTCTTCCGACATCCGATCTGGACTGGGTGTAGGTCAACGTCGCGGCGACATGAGCGCGGCAACATCGTAAAGGCGGATGGACTCTACTGGGGGCCGATCCTGGCTGGCTACAGCGGCGCCCGGCGGGAGGAGGTTCTCGGACTGGAACCCCGTGATGTCGTGTCCGTCGACGGCATTCCCTGCTACCACATCCGGGACAACATGCACCGCGGGGTCAAGACCTTCAGTTCGGAGCGCCTGGTTCCCATTCACGAGCATCTGATGGAGCTGGGCTTTCTCAGACATGTTGAAGAGATGCGTCAGCGTGGCGCCTCGGCCCTCTTCCCCGAGTTGATCGCGACAAATGAGAGCCAGTCCTTCGGAGACAAGATCTATTACAACTGGGCGAAGGCGCTGGTGCTGCAGCTGGACGGCAACCCGAGGGAGCTCTGCTTCCACTCGTTCCGCCATTATGCCATCGCCCACCTGAAGGAGTTGCCCGAGGTCAGCGAGAAGCAGCGCCGTGACCTTGTCGGACACAGCGGCGGTGACGTGCATGACGAGCAATATGATGTTGCCACGTCGATGACCGTGATGAGTGGCGTGGTCGCGAAGCTGCCGCGATTGTTCTGACGCGCTGACGATATCACTGCCTGGCGGGCCTACCGAACATGATGACGAATGGCGCGGATCGTAGCATCAGGATCAGAAAATCATTTTCGACATATCGGATGCTTCGGCTCGTGATTGCCCGCCCGAGAGCCCTCCCCCTTAGGTTCTTTCGCGCGCAAGTGCCCCTTGCTCGGCCCTAAGCGACAATTGCGATCCGATAAACATGTTAGGCTTGGCCAGTCTGGTCTCTGAGCCCCCTTGGCGGAAAGTACGGATTTTCCGCCAAGGTCATCTCAGCCGGCACATGCCGGGCGCTTCACCAGCCACTAAGCTCACCAGGCTAGCGCGGTTATCCACATAATAGCGACGTGAGGCGGTCTCGCACCGCCATTCGGGCTCAGCTGGGCAACCCTGCAACAGTTATCATCTCGGCCAGAGAAACTGCGAGAAAGAACGAACGCCTTGACTGACAATCCTGCCATCATCTGCGCCCGACCCCACCCTACGTCCCCCCATATCGCCGGTCACACCGACTGGGGTCTTGCATGAGCCTTCTGCGGGAAAAGCACGTGAAGGTGCGCTTCTCGCAGGAGGAGTTCTCGCTGCTGGAAACGCTGCGCCGGACTGCGGGATCGGAGAGCCGCTCTGTGTTCATCCGCAGGCGGGCTCTGGAACCCGAAATCGGCACACAGGCCATCGCGGATCTTGTAGGTCAGGTCGGTGTGACGCTGAACACCGAAGATATCGCTCCCAAACAGCTCGACCACCTGGCGCTTCTCCTCGGAGAACTCACGCTGGAGCTCCGCAGGGTTAAGAAAAGCTGATCTATGCGCGCGCATAACACCTTCCACAAAACGGCCGGCGTCCTGCCCGACTATGATCTCCGCGACGGTGCGGAGTTCATCGGCGGCACCATCCTCCGCGCAGATCCCGTGTCCATGCGCGACCGCTTGGACAACCTCGCGGATGGTGCGGGAGTGATGCACATGACATTGTCACTGCCCGTAGGACTGCGGGCCAGTCGCGAAACATGGCATGCGATTGTCATGGCGCAGCTCCACCTTATGGGCCTGCCCGCCCTGCGCACTCCGTGGGTCGCGGCCCGTCATACGGATGCCAACTGCGACCATGTGCATGTTGCCATCGCCCTGCGTGGCTTTGACGGATCCCGCCTGCGCCCCGAGACCGGCGACATCAGGACAAGTCGCAATCACCAGATGCTGACCCGGCGCCTCGGCTTGCCTGTACCCGACTACTTCAACGCGCAGATCCCGCGCCTCGACCCACCGATCATCACCCGTCGGCTAACCACGGCGCCCAAGAAAAGGCTGAGCGAGGCCCTCAGAGCCATCTTCACAACCGAAAGGCCAAGAACCCTCGACGACCTCGATCGTGCCCTGGCACATCAATCCCCCGCCATTCTGCGCACAACGACTCAGAATACGCATGGGACCACAAGCCACCTGTTCAGCTTGGATGGAGCCCAAATCTTCGGAGGCGAGTTGGGGCCGGCCTGGGAGCCGCGACATCTCGAGGGGCGCCTCGCTCATGCAGATGCCCTTCACCGCCTTCGAATGCGCCTCAGCGCCCAGATTGTTCTCGCGGCTCTCCGGCCCCACGCGAAACCCTTGATGGAGTTTGAACATGGACAAGAAACCGACAACTCTGACCCTGCCCCAGGAATACGAAGTGTTGCTGAAGGCGATGCTCACCACGGACGAGAAGGTAACCCAGTTGCTCCGTCTGCTCGATCTGCTGAACGAGCCGGACCATCCGATGACGGAACTTGGCCAAGCTCTAATCGAGGCGCTCCAGAGGATCGCCGAGGATTTGCGGAAGGCGACACAGCTGAGGGACGAGCACCGCGCAGCCCTGAATCAGGCGAACGAAACCAACACCGCACTGTCACAGTTGCTCAAGGATATCTCGGGGCAGCTTCAGGATATCCGGGCGGAGAACCTCAGTTTGAAGCAGCAGATCTCCGAGATCCACGGCCTGATGTTCAGCCCGGTCGACTGACCTTCGGTCACCAGCTCAGGCAGCTTCTCCGGCTTCTGCATATGCGCTTCAGTGGCTGGCGCTGGCGCCGCTCGGACAAATCAGGGATCCAGGTAACGTTCCGGGATGGAAGCGTTGCCGAGGTGATCGGCGGCGTCCTGGTCAACGCGCGTGAGGAAGGTGAAGTCACGCAGTTCGCCGAAGCCTGGCGTCAGAAGTTCGGGGAGGTGGACATCGAGATACCCGGAACGTCAGACGACCACTCCCCGGAGCCGATGTAGTAAGACCGCTCCATCCCCTTGGACGGATGCCACGAGACGTCTGCGGCAGCAGACCGATGCCTCACCGTGCGTGCCCCCACTGGCCATTGATAAGAGACACTTCCCCCCTGGGGTACGTCTGGTATGTCGGAAACCGAACTCGACCACTGGATTTCGATGAAACTCGTATCGCGCCCACTGCCGGCCTTCCTGTCTGACCCCTTCCGCAAGCACCCGCGAGCGCTGGCACTCGAGGACGACACGATTGCGGCGTCCGGCGGCGCGCATGCCAGGATTCACCTCTCGGAGATCGCGACAGCTCCCGTCGTGCAGCGTAGCCGTGTCTCCGCCCGCCTCACTCTGGATCTCGGCAACCAGTCCTGCGTCCTGCTGCCCGGGGTCCAGGAGGCTGCCGCCAGAGCATTCGCGCAAGCTGTCGAGACAGCCTGGTCAGGCTACAATCTTGCCCAGCTTTCCAAGGAAGACGACGCGATTGCCGCCCTGATGACGGCGATCGAGGGATTGAAGGCACCGGCGAGTTATCCCGCCGCCTGCCTGGTAGCCCCGGTCGCAAGCCATGCCGCCGACCTCGACGCCCGCGTCCTGAAGAAGCTCACCCCGGCGGCCCTGGGCAAGGCAACGATGGCGCGGCTGGCTCCGATCATGGAGCTCGGGCGCAATCCAGAGCAACTCCGCGATGCGGCGATCGCAGCCTTCGTCGACCAGCAGCTGGCGGAGTGGAAAGAGTTCTTCGATACCGTCGAGTCCATGCCGCTGACGCCGGAGCAGCGGCTGTCCGTCGTCGTCGACGAGGATGCAACGCTGGTCCTTGCCGGCGCGGGCTCGGGCAAGACCTCGGTCATCACCGCCAAGGCCGCCTATCTGGTGAAAGCCGGTATACGGCAGCCACATGAACTTCTGCTCTTGGCCTTTGCCAAGGATGCCGCCACCGAGATGTCCGAGCGCATCGAGGCGCGGTGTGGCGTGCCGATCATGGCGCGCACCTTCCACGCCCTGGCCTACGAGATCATCGGTACGGTCGAGGGCGAAAAGCCGCCCCTCGCACCGACGGCGACCGACGACAAGGCCTTCCTCCAGTTGATCAAGGACATCCTGCGCGACATCGTGAGCCGGATGGCCGACATCGCCGGAACCGTGGTGGGCTGGTTCGCCGGCTTCTTCGACGATATCCCAAATGCATGGGACTACGACTCCGCCCACAAGTGGTATTCCGAGGTTGAAAGCCGGAACCTGCGAAGCCTGAAGGGCGACACCGTCTCCAGCTTCGAGGAGCTGATGATCGCCAACTGGCTGTACCTGAATGGCATCGCCTACGAATACGAGCCGACCTACGAGCGCAAGCTGACCGGGACCGGCAGGCGCGCCTACACACCGGACTTCCGGCTCACCGAGAGCGGCGTCTATCTCGAGCATTTCGGCGTCCGCAAGACGACGCGGAAGGACGGTACGGAGGAGCTGACGACCGCCCCCTTCATCGACCGCGATGCCTACCTGGAGGGCATGGCGTGGAAACGCCAGGTCCATGCCGAACACGGCACGACCCTGATCGAAACCTATAGCTGGGAGAACGAGGAAGGCCGCCTTCTCGAGGCGCTGGCAGAGAAGGTCGCGTCGCATGTCACGCTCCGCCCGCGCCCTGCCCTCGAGGTCTACGACAGCGTGACGTCCCTTGGTGTCGTCGACGGCTTCACCTCACTGATCGCGACCTTCCTGCGGCACTTCAAGAACGGCGGCTATCATCTGGGTGATTGCGAGACGAAGGCCGCGACCCTGAAGATGGGCAAACGCGGCGCGGCCTTTCTCAAGATCTTCGGGGCGGTGTACCGCGAGTATCAGGACAGACTGGGCGAGCGCATCGATTTTGAGGACATGGTGAACCGCGCGACCGCGCTGGTGGAAAGCGGGCGTTACGACAGCCCATTTCGCCATATCCTTGTCGACGAATTCCAGGACATCTCGACCGGCCGGGCGCGGCTGATCCAGGCGCTCAAGAGCCAGCATGCGGAGGCGAGGATATTTGCCGTCGGCGACGACTGGCAGTCCATCTACCGGTTTGCCGGTTCCGACATCCACATCATGCGCAACTTCGGTCGCGAGTTCGGCGGCGTCTTCGCCGGCCACACCGGTGTCCACCGCACGGTCGACCTCGGACGGACGTTCCGGTCGATCGACAAGATCGCCCTGGCCGCCCGGCGCTTCGTGCTGTGCAACCCGGCGCAGATCACCAAGACGGTTGTTCCTGCCGGCGAGGCAGAGCATCCCGCGATCCGGATTGCATGGACCCGGCGCGATACCGGCGACCAGGTGTTGGACGACACCCTGAGAGCCTTGGCGGCAGAACCTGCCCCTCCCGGTCGCAAGGCTACGGTGCTCTTGCTGGGCCGTTACCGCTTTATCGAGCCCGACATGCGCAACCTCCGGCGGCGGCATCCGAACATGACGATCACCTTCAAGACCATCCATGCCTCAAAGGGCCTTGAGGCCGACCACGTTGTCCTGCTTGGCGCCGATAGCGCACGCATGGGCTTTCCATCGATGATCGTCGACGACCCCCTTCTCGCACTTGTCTCGCCCGAAGCGGAACCCTTCGCCAACGCCGAAGAGCGCCGCGTGATGTATGTTGCCATGACTCGGGCGCGACGAACGCTCACGATCATGGCGTCCGAGGCGCGCCCTTCAGCCTTCGTCACTGAGCTGTTGAAAGATCCCGCCTATGACGTAGCCAGCCCAAGCGAGGCCCAAGAGCGCACCCATACATGCGGGCAATGCGGCGGGCGCCTGCTGTTCATGCCCGGCGTAAATGGCCCAGGCTGGTACCGTTGCGAGCACATCAAGCACTGCGGCAATCGCATGCCCGCCTGTCCCGCTTGCGGCACCGGGCTTCCGGTTCGCAAGGAACCCAAAGGCGAGCAGATTTGCGGGGAGTGCGGAGCCGTCCAAGCGTCGTGTCCGGAATGCATCGACGGCTGGCTCGTGGAACGGAGGGGAAGATACGGGGCTTTCCTGGGCTGCGTCCGTTTCCCTGATTGCGCAGGAAAGTCGAAGAAGGAACGGCGAGCGGGCAAGCGAACAAGTGGCTAGCTGGACAACGCTTTGGTCAAGCCAAGCCGGAGATAGCGCTTGAACGCTGCGCAACCGTCCGGTTGGCAACGAGACACGAGGGCGGGAAGCGGCCATTCGCTGCATCTGCGAAAAGATGCGTTTCGGACTCCAAATCGGACATTGCTTTTCTAGGTCCGGAGCGCGTGCCAGATGATATCTACGCACGCTTCTGGAATGCGAACACCCGGCCTGCACAAGGCAGGCCGGGAAAACAGAGTATCGTCAGTTCGGGATGTTCAGGTCAGACTGGATAGCTGTCAGATCTTCAGGCAGCTCCGCTGTAGACGGGAAAGACGCTGGCGTCGCCGTAATCCTTGGCGGTGATCCGGTTGAGCGCTTCCATGTCCGCGTCGGCAATCTCGAAGTCCACGTTGGCATTGGATTTCATATGTTCGGGGTTCGCGGTCTTGGGCAACGCCAGCAGGCCCAGCTGCAGCACGTAACGAATGCTCAGCTGCGGCACGCTCACGTCGTACTTGGCGGCGATCTCCTTGATCTCCGCGTTCTCGAGGATCTTGCCGTGGCCGATGGGGGAGTAGGCCTCGACCAGCATGTCATGATCATGAACATACGCGATCAGGTCGAACGGCGTATTGCCGACGTGGGCAAGAACCTGGTTGATCATGGGCTTGACCGTCGCGTTCCGAAGCAGGTTGTCGAGGTCGGCCTTCTGGAAGTTCGACACGCCGATGGAGCGGACCTTGCCGGCTTCGAGCGCCTCTTCCATCGCCTTCCACGCGGCGAGGTTGCCCTCGAAGAAGCGGTTGTCGCTGCCGAACTGGTCCCACGGCTGGGGGCTGTGGATCACGAAAAGGTCGATGTAATCGAGACCGAGCGTCTCGAGCGAACCTTCAATGGCCGACTTGGCGCCTTCGTAGTCCTTCACTCCGGCGTCGAGCTTGGTCTGCACGAAAAGCTGGTCGCGCGGGACGCCGCAGGAGCGGATGCCTTCGCCGACGCCACGCTCGTTGCCGTAGGCCTGCGCGGTATCGATGTGGCGGTAGCCGATCTCCACGGCGGCCTTGACCGCGTCCGCCACCTTGTCATCGTCGATCATCCAGGTGCCGAGCGCCAGTTTGGGAATCTCGACGCCGTTCGGCAGGGTCTGCGTCTCTTGCAGGATCATTTCCGTCTCCTTTCGCGGTCGGGCCACCGTCGGACCCGGTTTGCCTGTGGCGGCCGGAGCCGCCTTCTATGACCGACAGATAAGGGCGACCGGCCGTCAGGATAATCGAAGCAGAGATCCACTCGCTCATGAGGCTTGCTCATCAATGATCACAATCGTAGCAAGTTCACGAGACGTGCGGAGATGATCGCGTCGTACACATGAAACGCCCCGCGCCGATTATCGGGCGGGGCGTTCAGTTCTCGGAACGAAGTTGGATGCGGACCCGTCGGCGCTCAGCCCTGGTAATCCTCGTCCGAGACCTTCTCCATCCACGTCACTGGCGAGCCGTCGATGCTCTCCTGGATCGCAATGTGGCTCATGGCGGTGTCCGGTGCGGCGCCGTGCCAGTGCTTTTCGCCGGCCGGGAACCAGACGATGTCGCCCTGGCTGATCTCCTCGATTTCGCCGCCCTCGCGGGCCACGCGACCGCGGCCGAAGGTGACGATAAGCGTCTGTCCGGCGGGGTGCGTGTGCCACGCGGTGCGCGCGCCTGGCTCGAAGGTGACGTGGGCGCCCGCGACACGGCCGGGGTCCTCGGCCTGGAACATCGGGTCGAGACGAACGGTGCCGGTGAAATAGTCCTCCGGCCCGGGGGCGGAGGCTGTCTGGCCTGCGCGTGTGATCTTCATGGGGGTCTCCTTCTGTACGGCCGCACTCAGCGCAGCTTGTTGAAACGGTAGGTCAGCGCGGGTCCGCCCGGCTGTCCGTAGGCAAGGACCGCGGTGACCATGGCGAAGGGTTCGGCGTAGCGCCCGGTGCTCAGACCGCCAGCGTCCAGCGGCTCGAACCCGATGTCCGAGATCAACGAGCCGGCTACGTCCTTTGCTGCGTCGTCGTCGCCGTAGAACATGAGGTGCGGACGGGGCATGGTGTCCTTGCGGGCGAAGACCAGCTCGAACGACTCCGATGGGCTGGTGTTGAAGCACGACACCCACCGCGCGTCGGGCCGCATCCGCGCCAGTTCCTCCGCCCCCGAGGTCCCGGGACTGAGAACCAGTGCGCTGTCGTCGTCATTGAGCGGCACGCAGCAGTTCAGCACGACCTGCCCCGCAAGATCGCCGGCCTGCTCCAGCACGTCCCCGGTCCGCGACCAGTGAACGGCGAGCAACACCGCACCTGCGTCATCGACCGCCTCGCGAACGGAGCCCGCGGCGCCGCCGGTCTCTTTTGCGAGACGGTCCAATTTGGCGCGGTCGCGGGAGTAGGCAAAAGTCACGTCGTGACCGCAGGTGGCCCAGAGGCGCCCGAGCTTGGCGCCCATCAGGCCCGATCCGAGGATGGCGATTTTCATGTCGGTCTCCTGTCACGTCGCGTAGCCGGCGGGGTGGCCCCGCCGACGCCGGGATTACTCCGAGCGGCTTTCGAAGACGTCGGCCGCCACCGGCATGGCCGAGAACACGCGCGGCCAGCCAGCGTAGAACGCGAGATGCGACAACATCGCGCCAGCCTCAACCTGGGTCAGGCCGTTGTCCATCGCGCGGTTAAGATGGAACGTCATCTGCTCGGGCTGGCCCGCCGCGATCAGTGCCGCCACGGTCACGAGACTGCGGTCGCGCGGCTCGAGCGCAGGGCGCAGCCAGAGGTCGAGGAAGAGCAACTGCTCGGTATTGTCCACGACGCCCTGACTCACGTCGCCATAGGTCGACTGGACGTTCTCTTGCCGGGCATCCTCGGATTCTTGGTCGAGCGGCAGAAGCTCCGGCTCGAGCGCCGGCAGGTCGTCCTCGCACACGCCGCGTTCCTCAAAAACCGGCGCGGCGGCCTCCGCGGCGACGACCGCGTTGCCCCATCCGGTGTAGAAGGCGAGATGCGTGATGGTCTCGGAAATCTCCGCGGGCGTCACGCCGGCATCGAGAGCAAGCGCGATGTGCTCGGACAGGCCGCCGGTCTCGTGCCGGGTGATCTTGGCCGCGACGGTGACCAGCGCGCGATCCCGCATGGAGAGCGCCTCGTCGGTCCAGACGCTGCCGAAGAGGTCGTCCTGTGCATAGGCTTCGAGCTTGGGCGCGATCTGACCGACGGCATCTGGAAGGGTAATGCCGAGGTCCTGCGCGGAACCGGCAGTTGCGGCGAAGCCGAGGATGAGGGCGGATGCGGCAAGGCGCGTCTTCATGGAGCGTCTCCTGTCAGGCGTGTTGCTGTCACCCGCCTGACATGGGCCGCGCCGGCCGATCCGTCATGGGCCGCCGCGCCAAGCCGCCCATGAGCGCCGCTCATCAATCCTCAAGCACGTTCCCGCAGGGCCTCCAGCACAACCTGGAATGCCGATGACGGGCGCAAGCGGCTCGGGTAGAACAGGTGGAACCCCGGAAAAGACGGGCAATACGTTTCGAGGCAGGTTCTCAGCCTCCCATCGGCCAGCGCCCGTGTCGCAAGACGTTCTGGCACCAGGGCCAGTCCGATCCCGTCGATCGCCGCCTGAATAACTGGGCCAATCGTATTGAAGCAGGCTTGTCCCTGGACCTTCACGTTGATTTCTGTACCGTCCGGGTCCTCGAACTCCCATGCATAGAGCCCGCCGTGGTTCGACAACCGCAGGTTCACGCAGGAATGGTCCGTCAGCTCCTGCGGTACATCCGGCTCGCCCCGGTCCTCGAAGTAGGACGGCGCGCCGACGCAGATCATGCGCTCGTCGGGGCCGATCCGCGCGGCGATCATGCCTTCGCTCACCTGGTCGCCATAGCGCACGCCGGCGTCGCATTGCGAGGCGGCGAGGTCGGTGTACCCGTAATCGTTAACCAGCTCGATCCGCACCGCCGGGTGTTCGCGCAGCACGGGCGCGAGCTTGGGCCAGAGCAGGGTCTCGATGGCGTAGTCCGTGGCGGAGATGCGCACGGTCCCGGTCGGCTGGTCCCGCGCCTCGTTGAGCGCAAGAAGCCGCGCCTCGATCTTCTCGAAGCACGGATTGAGCGTCGACAGAAGGTCCTCGCCCTCGAGCGTGGGGGCGACCGAGCGGGTCGTCCGGGTCAAAAGCCGGAGGCCGAGACGGGCCTCCAGCGCCTTGATCGTATGGCTCAGCGCCGATTGCGACACGTTGAGACGCGCCGCGGCTCGGGTAAAGCTGCGTTCCTCGGCCACGGCGGCAAGGGCAATCAGGTCGGTGATGTTTTCACGCAGCACGGCCGCTCTCGCCTCTCCGGTACCGAAAGGATACCGGAGAGACCTAGGCTGGGTAGGACAAGAGTCGACTCCCAAAGCCGTCGTCCGATGTCAGCTATCCACGCAGATCCTGTCACCGCTCGCGCTTCGCAAGGGCTCCGAATAGCCTTGCCCGTTCGGGCCGGTTGCTTGGTAGATAGCGCAGTTCGAGGCATCGTATCTGATCCGCGCGTTCTCGTAGCCAAGACGCTGGTCGACCTGCTCGAATGCCGTGACCTCGGCGCTAGGCAGCATGTCGTTTTCTAGATTGCCAGTCGGGGTGGGAGTCTCGGTCGTTTGACACGCGGCGAGCGTTCCGGCGGCGAGAAGGAAAGAGATGGCTTTCATCGTCGATTGCCTTTGCTTGGCTTGGTTCAGGTGAGCTAACTCGGCGGCGGGCCTGAGGTTCACACTCTCGAGTCGCACCGCGTTCGGTCAGCCGCCATATTCCGCGTCGGTGACATGCGCGCCCCATTCGACGGCCAAGCCGTCCACGACCTCCTGGATCGCGTAGTGGGTGACCGACGTGGTGGCGGTCGCGCCGTGCCAGTGCTCGACATCCGGCGGGCACCAGATCACGTCACCGGCCTGCATGGTGATCTTTTCGCCGCCGCGTTCCTGCGTCCAGCCGGTGCCGTGGGTGATCACCAGCTTCTGACCGCCGGGATGTGTGTGCCAGGCCGAGCGCGCGCCGGGCATGAAGGTCACTTCGCCTGCGCTGACGGAGGCCATGTCGGGATCGAAGACCGGCGCCACATAGACGGTGCCGGTGAACACGTCCTCGCTGCCGATCTGGCCAGCGCGGTCTTTGGCGTGGGTGATCTCCATGGACTGCGAGAACGCCGCGGGGGCGGCGAGCGCAAGGGCGAGCGTGGGGGCGAGAAGTCGGGTCATTCTGGTCGTCTCCTTGGTCTCAGAGGCGGCCGTGAGGCCGGAAGGCGGGGCGCATTACCGCGCTCCCATGTAATGAGATGAGGTCGGCGGAGGCTCGGATCATGGGTTCGGTTCAGGATGCGCTCATGAACCGGTCTCATGAGCGAGCGTCGGCGCACAAGCGCGTCGCGTTCATGAGCGGCGCTCATCGGCGCATGCCGGCTGCAGCCGGTTATCTCCAGAGCGGGATGGGATTAAGGTCCTGTCATCAGAATGGTAGCGGAGGCACCATGCTCCATCGACGCATAGCGGCCCTTGGCCTCTGCGCCACACTCGTCACGGGGGCCGAGGCCCACGCGCAGGAGAAGGCTGGAATGATTCCGATCAACGTCACCGTCGGCGAGGCGACGCTCGCCGCCACTCTGGACGATACAATCGTGGGCCGCGACTTCGCCGCGATGCTGCCGCTCGACCTCACGCTGTCGGACTTCCACGGTATCGAGAAGGTCTCGGACCTGCCACGTGCGGTCGACACCAGCGAGGCGCCGGCCACCTACGAGCCCGCTGCGGGCGACATCACGTTCTACGCCCCTTGGGGCAATCTCGCGATCTTCTACAAGCCCTTCCAACCGTCCGGCGGCCTCGTCCGCCTCGGAACGTTCGACGGAGCCGTTGACGCGCTCCTGCAAGATTCCTCATTTGAAATACGCATTGAACGCGCCGATCAACCCGACTGAAGGTTCTTGGATACCAAGAGGTGTCGTGGTTCGGCGCGTCACGAAATCTTCAAGTGCCTGCCTTGAAGGAGCTCGCCATTCCCCGGAACCATTCGGTTCGTTAATCCGAAAGATGATCTACCGGAGGACTGGATATCCCGTGGTGCCCGTCCCCTCGTTCTTGCCGTTATCATTCTAAGTAGCCTTGCGCCAATCTTGCTGCACGATGCTCCGAAAGGCCGCTTCGGGGAGGGGAGACAGATTTATTTGCGTACGGCATTTCGACAAGCAAACCAGTGATGATCGGAGCCGGTTGCAGGACGAAATACCACCGGTGCCACATGCGTGATCATTTCTCGGTTTTGGGGGCGAGGGCATGCAGAACGTGTTCAGCCATATTTGGCCGCTACTCGCGGAGGCTCCTGCGCCATGTCAGATCTTTGCTCCCTCCAAGTCTCTACGCAGACCCTCATACGTCGCCGCCAAGGCCGAAAATTCGGAAAGTCATTGCCGTAAGATTATGCTACCTGACCAAGAGTTATCTTTTCCTAGTCAGCCATCCGTTCGCCGCAACAAGAGCAAGTATCGCCAGCGGCGGCACTACGTGACCGAATTCTCCGTGCAGAAGAACGGTCGCGGACGCGGCGCCCATGACGCAGCCTGCAAGAACGTTCCCGAGCAGGCGTGTTCGAGGCAGCGCAATCAGGGCGGCTGCGGTCCACTCCAGCAGGCCGGTGAGGTAGGGAAACCAGTCGGGATAGCCCCAACGGTCATAGTCGGCGCGGATCTCTGGGCTGGCGAAGATGTTCAAGGTGCCACCCAGCAGGAAGAATGCGACAAGCGCGCCAGCGAAGATGTGGCGCCAGGGGAGCATGGACATGGATCGTCCTCGGTTTCGTATCTGGAGGAATAGGGCCGCTCGCTCAAAGCGGACGGACCGTGGTGAACCGACGGTGGTGCCAGACGAGCGGCTGTCGGGTCTCGGCTAGGTCTATGGCCCGCGGCCGCCCGACGAAAAGGACGTGGTCTTCCGTCTCGATTTCTCCGGCGAGGCTGCAGTCCATCGCCACCATCGCCCCGCACAGGCGGGGATGACCGGATGGCCAAGCCTCCCACGTGCCGTGCTCGAAGCGCCGGTCGTGCGGAACCTTGCCTGCGAAAGCCTCGGCGACCGTCCGCTGATCGGCTTGCAGCATGGCGAACGAGAAGCCGCCGCGCGCGCGGATCAGCGAAGACAGTCTTGCGCCGGCGTCGATCGAGACCAGCAGCGAGGGTGGGTCGACGGCCAACGACAGGGTTGCCGTCACCGTGCGCCCGATGCGCTCGTCTGCGTCGGCGGCCGTAACTACGCAGGCCGTCGCCGCGAGTGATGCCATGGCCTCGCGGAACGCGCGCGCGGTTTGGTCCGTCTTTGCGGGGGCGGCGGCCGTCATGACGCGTCCTTCTGCCCGGGCTCGGGCGAGAAATGCGTCTGGAGCTTGTTCGGTATGCCGTCCATCGTATCGGCATTCGCGGGCGGCTCGCCGGCCGCGGTGATGACAGGCCACATCTCGGCGTATTTGCGATTGAATTCGACCCATCGTTCGCTGTCCGGCTCAGTGTCGGGCCGGATCGCGTCGGCGGGGCATTCCGGTTCGCAGACGCCGCAATCTATGCATTCGTCGGGGTGGATCACGAGCGTGTTCTCCCCCTCGTAGAAGCAGTCGACGGGGCAGACCTCGACGCAATCCATGTACTTGCAGGCAATGCAGTTCTCGGTGACGACGTATGTCATGGCGGGCTCGCGGGTTCGGACAAGGCCCGATGCGCGCTGAACGCGCGCATGGGGATCAGCGGCTCAGGCGAGGTTGGCCTCGGCGAGCTCGTAGTTCGCGAGCCGGTCCAAGAAGTTGTCGACGTAGTCCGGCCGGCGGTTGCGGAAGTCGACGTAGTAGCTGTGCTCCCACACATCGAGGCCGAGAAGCGCCGTACCCTCGCCAGTGGCGAGCGGATTCACCCCGTTGGGCGTCTTGGTCACACCGAGGCCACCGTCCGGCTTCTGGATCAGCCAAGCCCAGCCCGAGCCGAACTGGCCGGTGGCGGCGGTCTTGAACGCCTGCTTGAACGCGTCCACCGAGCCGAAATCGGCGGTAAGCCTCGTCTCGAGCGGGCCGGGGATGCGGCCGCCCTCGGGCGAGAGCGCATTCCAGAAATGGATGTGGTTCCAGTGCTGGCCCGCCTGGTTGAAGATACCCTCGCGCTCGGCATCGCCATAGGTCGCGGTGACGATCTCCTCCAACGTCTTGCCCTGCAGGTCGGCGTTCTTCTCGACGAAACCGTTGAGCGCGGTGACATAGGCCTGGTGGTGTTTGTCGTGGTGCAACTCAAGGGTTTCGGTGCTCATTCCGCGATCCTCGAGGGCGGAATGAGCGAAGTTCAGGGCGGGCAGTTCGAAGGCCATGTGGGGCTCCTTCTCGTGGGTTCGGTTGCGTCCCGCGGCGTGGCGGGCTAATAAACCAAGTAAGCGCTTTGAAAACTCTTGAGGCATATATGTCAAGTGATGACTTGGAAAAACAGGGTTGGTCGCCGCGCTCTGCCGCCGAGCGCATTCTCATGGCGCTCAAGATGCACGGCGCGTTGACCTCGGCCGAGCTGGGCGCGCGCCTCGGCACCACCGGAGAGGCGGCGCGCCAGCAGCTCGTGAAGTTGGCCGAGGACGGTTTCGTGGGGGACGAACGCAAGTCCGCCGGGCGGGGCCGCCCGGCGGTTCACTGGCACCTGACCGAGAAAGGGCAGGCCCGGTTTCCCGACACCCACGCCGCGCTGACCGTGGACATCCTGCGCAGCATCTCGGGCGTTCTGGGCGAGGACGCGCTGGACCGGATCATTAACGCGCGCGAGGCGACAACGCAGGCGCTCTACGAAGAGGCGATGGCGGACTGCGTGACCCTCGGCGACCGCGTCGGAAAACTCGCCGAACTGCGCAACGCAGAAGGCTACATGGCGGCCGCCGAAAAGGGCGAGGACGGGGAGCTTCGGCTGGTGGAAAATCACTGCCCGATCTGCGCCGCGGCGACGTTCTGTCAGGGCTTCTGCCGGGCCGAGAAGGCGGTTTTCGAGAACGTGCTGGGCGACGGCGTCTCGGTCGAGCGGGTGGAGCACATCGTCGGCGGGGGCCGCCGCTGCACCTACGTCATCCGCGAGGCCACCTGATGGCCGCGCGCGATCCCCAGCCCGTGCCGCGCTCTCCCGAGGCGGTGGCCGAGGGCCTCGGCGAGGCGATGATCCGCCAAGTCGTGCATCATTTCTACGCTGCCGCGCGCGAGGACCCGGTGATCGGCCCCGTCTTCCGCGCCCGGGTGCCGGACGACCGCTGGCAGCCGCATCTCGATAAGATCGAGGATTTCTGGTGCTCCAGCCTTCTGGGCACGCGCGGCTATGACGGTCGCCCGATGCCCAAGCACCTCGCGATATCGGAACTGAACGACGATCACTTCCGGCGCTGGCTCGCGCTCTTCCGGCATACGGTTACGCAGCTTTGCCCGCCGAAGACCGCGCAGCTTTTCGTCGAGCGCTCCGAGCGCACCGCCGAGGCGTTCCGCATCAATATCGGCATGGCCCGCGGCGAGGACCTCATGTTCCGTCCCAAGCTCACGCGCGAGCCCTATCCATGAGACCACCGCCAGTGCCGCTGGTTCCGGAGTTCGACCTCGGAGGGCGGAATACACTCGGGTTACGCTCTCGCGCCCGGTTTGGCGGCGTTCTGAATGAGGAAGGGCAGATCGTCGCGGCGGCGCAATTCGCGGAGCGCGCAGGCCTGCCGTTCCACCTGCTCGGGGGCGGCAGCAACTGCGTGCTGGCCGACGAGATCGACGCGGTGGTCGGGATCGCCGACCTGCGTGGCCGCCGGCTGGAGCGCGCTGATGGAGGCGTTCGCATAACTGCGGGCGCAGGCGAGCCATGGGATGAGCTTGTCCGCTGGACTGTCGGGCTGGGCATCGGCGGGCTCGAAAACCTCGCCGGGATCCCGGGCACGGCCGGCGCCGCGCCGGTCCAGAACATCGGCGCCTTCGGCGTGGAATTGAGCGACGTGGTCGAAAGTGTCGATGTCATCGACACGGCGAATTGGTCTCCGCGTCGGCTTACGGCGCCGGACTGCGGGTTCGGCTACCGCTACAGCCGTTTAAAAAAAGAGCCCGGCCGCTTCCTCGTGACCGGGATCACGCTTCATCTGCCGGCCGAGTGGAGCCCGGTTCTGTCGCACGACGGTCTGGGCTGTTGCGCCTATCCGAGTTGCCCCGCCGAGATCATGGCCACAGTACTCGCGCGTCGGCGGGCGCGCCTGCCCGATTGGCGGACGACCGGAAATGCCGGTTCGTTCTTCCATAATCCTGTCGTGTCCGTGGCCGCCGCGTCCCGCATTCCGGAGGTTTCCGGTCGTGCGGTATCGGGCGGTGTCAAGTTGCCCGCAGGAAAGCTGCTCGATCTCTGTGGATTTCGCGGCAAAAGGCGAGGCGGCGCGGCATTTTGCGAGACAAACGCCCTGATCCTCTTTAATGTCGGCGGAGCGACCGTGGCCGACGTGGACGAGCTTGCAGCGAGCGCACAAAAGGCCGTTCGATTGCGGTTCGGCGTCGATCTTGTCCAGGAGCCATCGCGCGTTGGCAATAGAGGCCTAATTGGCGGTCTGAATTGACCTCCGGCGCGGTGCTCTCTTCTTTGGCGGCAAGTTCTAAAGTTTGTATACTCTGGTCTGAACAATTGCGCCGCAAGGGGCTCCGGTCTTCAACTAAATTCGGATAGTGCTCGCGCCGGCCATCTGAAGAGTTTAGCCAGACATCCCCTGATCGAAAGGCCGTTTGCCGTGGTTGCCCCAAGTGACATCTGCGTCCGTAGAATACGGCTGCAAGCCTCAGCGTAAGCCGCGCGCATAGGTCGCCAACCCGCAAAAAACGGTAACTCCCGCTAATAAGTTGAATGGCCGGAAGGTCCGCACTGCCGATCTCGGACCGTTCAAATGCTGCGGCCCGCATGAATGGCCGCTTCGGTGAAGAGGCAGAGCGGAGCGGCGACGACCGGTTTGGGCCGAGAGGGCCATGCGGCCCGCCAGGCTGGGCATGCAGCGCGCTGCAGCGCCGCATAACTGCTCCGGGCTCGAAGCGGTCATGCGGCGACGTAGCGTGGGGTGTGGCAGGCAGGCAGAAGCGGCCGTCGCTCACGGCCCTTAGCCGCCGTTCGCCGGGTCACCTTTCGCCGCGATGCAGCTTCCTGTGACCGATCATCCGTGGCACCGTGCGGCATGGCTGGGAGGGCGAAAGTCCGCTGAGCGGACCTTCCAGACATTCGCCAGCCTTCATTCGAAATGCCGCTTAGATCTGAACTGGTAAGTTTTCCGGGCGACGGCATAGGATGTCTCGAGTGGATAACGGAGATTTTCAGATGGACCTCGGCACGCTCGCACTGTTCGCGTTGACGGAATTTCTCCTGTCGCTCACGCCCGGACCAGCCGTGCTCCTCGTCGTCGGGCTGTCGATGCGTCAGGGGTTCCGGATCGGCTTCATGGCGACCCTCGGAATATTGTCCACCAACGCTGTCTTCTTCAGCCTGTCCGCCCTCGGCGTCGGCGCCCTGATCCTTGCGAGCGCGACGCTATTCACGATCGTCAAATGGATAGGCGCGGCCTACCTAGTATATCTCGGTATAGGCATGATCGCTCCCCTGGCGAAACGTCTCTGGCGCGAGCGATCGCTCGATAGGGGATTGAACCTTTCCGAAGCGCGCGCTGCCGCCCCTCAAGTTCGACAGACAGCGGTTCGGTCCTTCTGGCAGGGCTTCAGTCTCCAAGCGTCGAACCCCGGGAATATCGCGTTCTTCGTCGCCATCCTTCCGCAGTTCGTCTCTCCGGAGGGCAGTGTGGTCCTCCAGCTCGTCGTCCTTGGTTTCACCTCTGTCTTGCTGGAACTTCCTGTTCTCGTCTTCTACGGCCTCGCATCAGCTCTATCGGCCCGTCTGATGCGTGAGCGGATCATCGAGTGGATCGAGGCACTTGGAGGCGGCATCCTTGTGGCGCTCGCCGGTTCCCTCGCCCGTTTGCAACGCGGATCATAGAATCTCCAGACGAGTCTAGAGAGCCGACAATCAAGTAGGACGCAGCGTTCGTTGAAACGGGCTCGAAGCGGTCATGCGGCGACGCAGCGGGGCGTACACTAGGCAGACAGCAGCGGCCGTAGCTCACGGCCCTAACCCGACCTTGGGGCTGGCCGACCTCGCTGCGGCGCAGCTCCACCGAAACAGTCGTTCATGCGTCGCGCAGCATTTTCTACGGCCAAGGTACGCTGTGCGGACAAAGCAGTCGCATCCGGGACGTCGCATTTACCCCATGCGAAGTGCGCCTCGGAGCGTTCTGATGCTCCGGGCGCACTTCGTCGAGGTCCATCAGCCGTTGATCATCGCAAAGGCAGCCGCGTGGCGACCTTCAGCTTCGGCGTTTCTCTGGAAACTCACGCGGCTCACCAGGATCTCGTCGGGAATGTCGTCACGAGACAGGATGCTCACGACTTCATCCGTGAATTCCCGAAGCGACATTGCCGCGGCCACTTGCGACTGGCCTGGCGTCAGCTCCGTTGCGACAAGCGGCGGTGCAATCTCGTGGACATCCACGGATGTATCGCGCAGCTGGTGTCGCAACGACTGGGACCAGGAATGGATGGCGGCCTTGGTCGCGGAGTAGACCGGATTTGCGGCCTTTGGCACAAAGGCGAGCCCCGACGACACCGTGATCAGAGCCGCCCGTGGGTGGGTCTGCATATGGGGCAGCAGTGCCGCAGCCAGGCTGATCGGTGCGATCAGGTTTGTGGCGATGGTGCGGTGCGCCACGTCCAGATCGACCGGGTCCGTCGTGTAATCTTCACTCTCCATGATCCCGGCGTTGAGGATGACGGTGTCGAGGTCGGAATGCTTGGCAATGACTTCCGGAGCAAAAGCCGCAAGCGCCGCCTCGTCCGTGACGTCGAGGGCATAGCCGGCCATCGCGGGGTTCTCGTCCAGCATCGCTTGCAGGCTGCCCTGCTTTCGACCGGTGATGATAATGCGATTGCCCTTCGCCTGAAGGTCCCGGGCAAGGGCCTGACCAATGCCGGAATTACCGCCGGTGATCAGGATCGTTCGATTTGCAAGTGCCATTGTGTACTGTCCTTCTTGCGAGATAGCCCCTAGATGTCTCCATTGCTGCCTGTAAGAAAGTAGGCACCCCAAAGATTTATACTTACCCAAAAGAGAGTATGGAGCCGATGACAGAGACCTCGCTGCGGGAAGACCTGCAGAATCTTCCCCGGACCGATCCCGCACTGGACCGTCTTGTCGAAGAGATCATCGGCCGGGTCGCAGACAAGTGGACGATGTTGCTGATCGAGATCCTGACCGAGCAGGAGTGCTGCCGGTTCGGCGAACTGTCCCGCGCCTGCCCGGGGATCAGCCAGAAGATGCTGACGCAAACCTTGCGCGCGATGGAGCGAGACGGCCTGGTGACCCGCATGGTCTATCCGGTCGTGCCGCCCAAAGTGGAATACCGGCTGACGGATCTAGGCCTCGGCCTTAGCAAGGCATTCTGCGGCGTCTGGCTCTGGGCGGAGGCGAATTTCGAGAAGATCGAGAAGGCCCGAAGTGACTACGCCGCAAAGGCAGCGGTTCAGGATCCGTCGTGATCGGCTCTGAAGCGGTCATGCGGCGACGCAGCGGGCCGTGCGCCAGGCAGGCAGCAGCGACCGTTACTCCCGG